>NZ_JAIQDJ010000001.1 GCF_020034655.1 Thermomonas beijingensis
GTTGGGTCGAGCAGCGCTTGTACAACCGCCCCAGAAAGATACTCGGCTTCAAAACGCCCCTCGAAGTCCTCAACGGGGAATCAATCAACACTGTTGCGAATCAGAGTTGAACTCGCCCCTGAAAACATGGGTGCTGGAGGAAAACAGAAGCTGGAATGAGCAGTATTTGTTGCAGGCCATGCTTCAACACAGCGCACGGTATGAGATGCTGTTTGCCTCTTACTATGCTTACGAGCGGTTCCCCGCGCTTGTTGTCAATGCACTGAAATACTCCCAAGGGCCATGGCTATGGCGGTAGCAGCATGTGGCTAAAGGTAAAGTGATTCCGTCTTAGGACTAGGCCATCGCCTGCCGCAGCAAGTGCGCGCATCAAGTTTTGGGGGCAGTTAGCAATTGCGCACCTTGTTGCAGCGGATACACCCCATCATCAGGTAAGGCATCGCTGGCCAATTTATCTTGGTCTTTCTTGTCAAGCCATGGAATGAGCTTGGGGGATGGGTCGGGGATATAGCTTTCCCAACCATTAGCTTTGCTCGCATGGGCTTGATGACTGCCTTGCATCAAATAGGCAACAGGAACGCGCACGCTCCAACGATCTTTCCCGGCTTCCGGTCCCGTCGTGGGTGGAATGAACGTCCAGCGCTTGGCCGCTAGAATCGAGGCTTTCGCAAACTGCTCACGCATCTCGGCCATTTGTCGATCCGTACCCAAGGTCATCAGATTGACCCGCTCTGCTTCCACATTCAGCACATGGCCATCGCGCCCTGCGCTCACGATCAAATAGACGGTGCCTTGTCCACCCACCATCATGACCCCGGTCGGGTACTTTGGGGGTGCCATTTTTTGACTGCGCACCTTATCTGTTGGTGCCATGTCCGGTGAGCTACCAAACCAAGTCCCCGCAATGCGCACACTCATCCCATTGCCGCTGGTTTCGGGTGTGGCAACCAAGCGCAGGCTCATCGGGGCCTTGGCGGTGACCGCTTTGCCATCCACCTCCACCGGCTTGAAGCGCCAATGGGTGATGTTGTTGTCGAGAAAGGTTTCTAACCCCTTCATGGCGTCATTGGGGGTCAGCGTGTACGCCTGCACCGAGCCATCCGGCGCAATCACGATATCGCCTTTCACCAACAAACTGGACTCCACCAGCTTGCGATTTTCTTTGATGCTGCCAGCAATCGCGCCCGCGCTGACACCCACAAGCAGTAGCGCAAACACCAGTCCCTTGATTTGTGTTGACATCCCCTCTTCCCCAGCGAAATACGCAGTGGCGATTGTGCCACACGACAATGCCATCACCTGAAAGTCGGGGCCGACGCTCCCTGCTAAAATACCGAGTCTTTGCTCGAACGCCTGCTTGGCGATTGTGCCGAACGCCAAGCGGGCATTTGGATACAAACGCCGCCCTGCGCGGCGTTTTCGTCGTTTCCGGAGTCCGCCATGACCAGCACCGCCGAACTGTCCTCGCCCGAATCCGCCAAGTCGTTGCTCACCCACGATGTGCTGGATACCGACTACACGCTGGAGGACAAGTACCGTCGTATCGAAGGCCGGATCTATCTGTCCGGCGTGCAGGCACTGGTGCGGTTGCCGCTGATGCAGAAGCTGCGCGATGAGCGCGCGGGCCTGGATACCGCCGGCTTTGTCAGCGGCTACCGTGGCAGCCCGCTGGGTGGCTTTGACCTGGAACTGTGGCGGGCGAAGCGACACCTGCAGGACGCGAAGGTGAAGTTCACCCCCGGTCTCAACGAGGATCTCGGCGCGACGATGGTCTGGGGCACCCAGCAGCCAGGGCTGTTCCCGGGCGCCAGGCACGACGGCGTGTTCGCCATGTGGTACGGCAAGGGCCCGGGCGTGGACCGCTGCGGCGACGTGTTCAAGCACGCCAACGCCGCCGGCACCTCCGCCCACGGCGGCGTGCTGGCGCTGGCCGCCGACGACCACGCCTGCCGCAGCTCCACGTTGCCGCACGGCAGCGAGGACGAATTCGTCAGCGCGATGATGCCGGTGCTCAACCCGGCCGGGGTGCAGGACATCCTCGACATGGGCGTGCTGGGCTGGGCGATGAGCCGCTACACCGGGCGCTGGGTGGGCTTCAAGACCATCGCCGAGACGGTGGAGTCCTCCGCCTCGGTCGATGTCGATCCGCATGCGTTGCAAATCGTGCTGCCGGGCGACGACGATTTCGAAATGCCCGTCGGCGGCCTGGGCATCCGCTGGCCGGACCCGCCGATGGAGCAGGAGATGCGCCTGCACCGCTATGCGGTGAAGGCGGCGCAGGCGTTCGCGCGCGTCAACGGCATCGACCGCATGGTGCTGGATTCGCCGAACGCGCGGCTGGGCATCGTCACCACCGGCAAGTCCTACCTCGACGTGCTGCAGGCGCTGGAATACCTGGGCCTCGACGAAGCGACCTGCCGCGACATCGGCATCCGCGTGTACAAGGTGGCGATGACCTGGCCGCTGGAACCGCAGGGCATCGAGCGCTTCGCCCGCGGGCTGGAAGACATCCTGGTGGTGGAGGAGAAGAAGGCCTTCATCGAGCGCCAGTTGAAGGAACAGTTCTACAACTGGCCGGATGCCTGGGGCGCGCGCCCGTCCATCGTCGGCAAGTACGACGAGAGCGGCGAGTGGATCCTGCCGTCCACCGGCGAACTCACCCCGGCCACGATTGCCGGCGTGATCGGCCGCCGCCTGCAGCGCTTTCATCGCAGCGAGAAGATCGACGCGGTGCTGGCATGGATGGAAAACAAGGAAGGTGAGCTGGCATTGCCGCGCGCCAACTTCCCGCGCGTGCCGCATTACTGCTCCGGCTGCCCGCACAACACATCGACCAAGGTGCCGGAAGGCAGCCGCGCACAAGGCGGCATCGGTTGCCATTACATGGTGACGTGGATGGACCGCAGCACCGACACCTTCACCCATATGGGTGGCGAAGGTGTGACGTGGGCGGGGCAGGCACCATTCACCGACACCCCGCATATCTTCCAGAACCTGGGTGATGGCACCTATTTCCACAGCGGTTCGCTGGCGATCCGCCAGTCGATTGCAGCAGGCGTCAACATCACCTACAAGATTCTCTACAACGATGCGGTGGCGATGACCGGCGGCCAGCCGGTGGACGGCACCTTGACCGTGCCGCAGATCGCCGCGCAGATGCGCGCGGAAGGCGTGCAGACCATCGCGCTGGTCAGCGATGACATCGACAAGTGGACGGATCCTTCGATCTTCCCGAATGGCGTGAGCTTCCACGACCGCCGTGATCTGGACGCCGTGCAGAAAATGCTGCGCGAGGTTCAAGGCACCAGCATCCTGATTTACGACCAAACTTGCGCCACCGAAAAACGCCGCCGTCGCAAGCGCGGCAAGTTGGTGGATCCGCCCAAGCGCGTCATGGTCAATTCGCTGGTGTGCGAAGGCTGCGGCGATTGTGGCGTGAAAAGTTTTTGCGTGTCCGTGCTACCCAAAGAAACCGAATACGGCCGCAAGCGCGCCATCAACCAAAGTGATTGCAACAAAGATTTCAGCTGCGTGGAAGGCTTCTGCCCCAGCTTCGTCACGGTGCATGGCGGCAAGGTGCGCAAGGGCAGCAAGGTCAATGCCGCTGAGCGTCTGGCCAACTTGCCGGCACCGCAGATTCGCAGTGACCTGTCGCAACCGTGGAATATCCTGATCACCGGCGTCGGTGGCACCGGCGTGGTCACGATTGGCGCGTTGCTGGGCATGGCCGGCCATCTGGAAGGCAAGGGCGCCACGGTGCTCGACCAGACCGGATTGGCGCAGAAGGGCGGTGCCGTCACCACCCATATCCGCATTGCCAAGACACCTGCGGACATTCACGCCGTGCGCATCGCCGCCGGCGAGGCCGACCTGGTGCTGGGCTGCGACATGGTGGTGGTGAACGATTATTGGGTGCTCTCCAAAATCCGCCCCGAGCGCAGCACCGTGGTGGTCAACACCTACGAAGCGATGCCCGGCACCTTCACCACCCGCCCGGACATGCAGTTCCCCGCCGCCGATATCGTCAAGGCCATCAGTACTGCGCTGAACGGGCAGGCGCCGCTGCAGATCGACGCCACCAAGATCGCCACCGCGCTGATCGGCGATGCCATCGCCGCCAATCTGTTCATCCTCGGCTATGCGTGGCAGCAGGGGTTGGTGCCGATTTCATTCGAAGCATTGATGCGCGCCATCGAGCTCAACGGCGCAGCGGTGGAGATGAACAAGACCGCGTTTGCATGGGGCCGCTTGGCGGTGGTGGATCTGCCGGCCGTGATCGACGCCGCCGGCATCGTGCGCAATGCGCCCACCGCCGCCGAAGCGAAGGCACATGTGTTGCCGGTGCTGGGTGCGACCGCCAACGATGCGGGTGAGTCGGGGCTCACCCCGTTCACTGCCGACCTGCGCGATGGCGATGCGCTGCGCCATGTGCCTGCCACCGGCGCGGGCGAAGCCGCCTTTGCGCCGTTGGACGATGCACACCTGTCGCGCTCACTGGATGAAGTCATCTCGCGTCGCGCTGCTTTCCTTGCCGACTATCAAAACGCCCGCTACGCCAAACGCTATACCGACTTCGTGGCCAAGGTGCGTGCTGCGGAGTCTGCCAAGGCACCGGGCAGCAGCGATCTGTCGGAAGCGGTGGCCCGCTACTTCTTCAAACTGATGGCATACAAGGATGAGTACGAAGTAGCGCGCCTGTACACCAGCGGTAACTTCCGCAAACACCTGGAAGCGCAGTTTGAAGGTGATTACACATTGAAGTTCCACCTAGCCCCGCCGCTGTTGGCGAAGAAGAATGCGCAAGGCCAATTGGTGAAAAAAGAATACGGCCCATGGGTGTTCACCGCGTTTGGCGTACTGGCCAAGCTGCGCAGCCTGCGTGGCACGCCGCTGGATGTGTTCGGCTACAGCGCAGAACGCCGCAGCGAGCGCGCACTGATTGGCGAGTACGAAACAACCGTCACGGGTCTGCTGGCCAGACTGGATGCCGGCAACGTGGATCTGGCGGCCGATATCGCCAGCATTCCCGAGCACATTCGCGGCTTTGGCCACGTCAAGGAAGCGCATTTGCACAAGGCAAGAACGCGCCAAGCCGAGTTGCTGAAAGCGTGGGACAACCCGTTGCGGGTGGTGCAGGTCTGATCCGAATTCAGCCTGCAGGATCAAGCTGCCGCAGAGGCTTGCACGTGGCATGCAAGCCCCCGCAACCTGGGTCAACGTCGCACCGCGCCGCATCAGCGGCCCGGTGCACTGCTCATTACTCCAGCGCTTTGCCGCCCAGCTTCCAAGTCAACTGCAGGAAGAAGCTGCGGCCAATGCTGTCGAACCACGAGGTGTCGTAGTAGGGGTAATTACCCCAGGTGGCATCCTTCGGCGGCATCTTGTCGAACAGGTTATCGACGGTCAGTGCCAGGCGCAGGTGGTCGTTGATGTCATAGCGTGCACCGGCGTTGAAGCGCCAAGTGGACTGCGTCCATGCGTCGTTGTTGTAGTTCGCCACGCGGCCCAGATAGTTGCCAAACAGGCTGGCACCCCACGCACCCCGGTCCCAAGTGACGCCAAGGTTGGACTTGGTGCGCGGCAAGGTGGTGTCGGCAAAACTGACATCCAGCATGTCTTCGGTGGGGTCACCCGGATACTGCTGGCGGGTATGCCGGCGTGTCCAGTTGTAGTTGCCGCTGAAGCGGAAATTACCGGCAGCGGCAGTCTGCAGCCGATAGTTGGCAGTGACATCGACGCCTGAAGTTTTTTCCTGCGCGATGTTGATCGGTGCAAAGTGCATGCTGACAATGTCGCCGTTGCTGTCGCGAATGGTGCGCGCGATGGCGTCTTGGCAAGTCGGCGAATTGATATCCACGCTGGCGCCGGTATCGGTCTTGCCGAGGCGGCAGTTGGCTTCAGTGATGCGCAAGAAATCGCGATCTTGCACCTGCACTTGGTTGGACACTTGAATGCTGTAGTAATCCACCGCGATATCGAAACTGGCGCTGGGCGACCAAACAAAACCAAGCGTGGCGGATTTGCTGGTTTCCACATCCAAATTGATGTTGCCGGTATAGACGTCGAAGGTGGGTACGTCATAGCCGCCGTCGTCATAGCAATCGGCATCGCTCCAACCGGCTTCCGCCGAACGGCATTGGTAGTAATCGGTAGCGTAGCGGGTGCGGTAGTAATCGTTGGTGGCAAACAGATAGTGCATGTCCGGCGCGCGGAAGCCGGTGCCGTAAGAACCGCGCACCAGCAAGCTGTCCAGTGGGCGCCATTCCAGACCGGCGCTGTAGGTGAACTTGCCCGGATTTTTACCGCCGTAGCTGTACTGGTCGTAGCGACCGGCCACGCTGGCCAGTAGTGAATTCAGCAGCGGCAAGCGCAGTTCGCCGGCCAAGCTCCAGCGGTTGCGGCTACCGCTACCGTCGCCATATTGCGGGCCGTAATAGGCATCGTTGGTCAATGCCAATGGATCGGGGTTGATGCGGTAGGTCTGCCGGCCATATTCCACGACTCCGGCAAAACCGGCATCACCGGCCGGCAGCGTGAACAGCGCAGGGGTATCGAAGGTAAAGCTCAGATTGTCATTGGCGGCCTTCGGACGGAATGTGGACATTGCCGCGATGGAGGCAAATTCCAATTGCGTGATGGGTGTGAACAGGCGTGCCGGATCCGGTGCGTAGATCGCATAGCCATCGGCGTCGTAGCCCAGGCGCGGGCCCAGGAACAATGCGTTGGCGGCAGCGGCCTTGATCCGCGGCATACCGACGTCAGCCTTGTACTGCGAATGGTTGTAAGCCGCTTCCCAGCTCCAGTTTTCACCCCAAAAACCCTTGAAGCCCGTGGTAATGGCGAAGGTTTTCTCGGTCGTGACATTCATGCGGTTTTCAAGGCCGCCGATCTCTTCCGGGGTGAACTGCCGCGACCAGATCTCGTAGTGCCCAGTGTTGGCGTTGTAGAACATCTTGTTGCGGTAGTTGTTGGTCGAGTTTGGATCGTGGAACTCCCAACCCATGTGGTCGCTGGCCACATCGTTGCCATTGGTACCGGTCAACAGCTTGACCTTCTGGTAGCCAAGCTGGAGATCGGCAAACCAGGACAGACTGTCGGAGATGCGATATTCAAACGCGCCATAGACATTGGCGCCGCGGCGTGAATTCTGGATCGTGCGATAGGCAATTGCGCGGTCACTGCCGCAATACGGTTCGCCGTAGCGGTCTGCGGCCAGTACCGTGGTGCCCTCGTTCAAGCCCGACATTGCCTTGCAGTCATCGGCTGGCGCGATGTTGACATCATCATCCCAGTCGTAAAGTTGAGCGGTCAGGCGCGGCAGACGACGGCGTGCGATCGGCGAGTCCAGGGTGGAGTCCTGGTTGCGACGTTGATAGCCCCACAGGGGGCGTTTGTCGATCAGCTCCAAGCCCACGATGCCGGTAAACGCATCGTGCTCGAAGCCGGTGGTCAGGGTCAGATTATGCGATTGGCCACCGCCGTGTTGCGTATCGCCATAGCGGTAATCAATGGTGGTGCCATCGGTGGATTTTTTGAGGATGAAGTTGATCACCCCGGCCATGGCGTCCGAGCCGTACACGGCGGAGGCACTGCCGGTCAGCACCTCGATGCGGTCAATCATGCCCAACGGGATGTTGCCGATATCGGTGAAATTGCTGCGGCTGTTGAGCGGCAGCGGGAAGTCGGCAATACGGCGACCATTGATCAGCACCAAGGTGTGGTTGGGGCCAAGCCCACGCAGATCCACCGCTTGGGCGCCCGGTGTGGATTGCGCGCCGGTAGTGTTCTGCTGGCCCTGCACGCTGCCGCTGTTCTGGCTGAGTGAGCGCAGCACTTCCGGCACGCTGGTGAAGCCGGCCGCTTTGATCTGATCGGCACTGACCACGGTGATGGGAGCCGGGCCCTCCACCTGTGCGCGCGGGATGCGCGAGCCGGTCACCTGCACCGATTGCAGATTGGTGACTGGTGCGTCAGTGGTCGCTTGTGTGGGCTTGGCCGCAGGTGCGGGCTTGGCCGCAGGCGCTGCAGGTTTGGCGGCGGCTGCCGGTACGATCAGGACCGCGCCGGAGGCATCGCGCTGGGCGCGGAAGCCGCTGTTTTTCAACAGCGCATCCAACGCCTGCGGCGAGGCGGTTTGTCCGCTCAGGCCGGCACTGCGTGCGCCCTGCAGCTGATCGGCGCGGTACACCAGTTGGGTGCCGGACTGGCGCGCATACGCATCCAGCGCCGAGGTCAAATCACCGGCGGGAATATCCAGGCGGGGGGAGGTTTGTGCCTGTGCAGCCAGCGCTGCGGTGCAAGCCAGTGACAACAACAGGGCGCGGAGCGGGCGTGATGGTTTCATGACGAACAGTTTCCCCAAGGGCACTCGACATGGTGCCGTTACATAAAGAAGGACGAACGATGATCCGAAATCCCGCCCCATCACGCTCAACGTGATGACAGGGTGATTTGTGTGGGCGTGGTGTCGGCGTGAACCGGGAACCCGGCTTCCAGCAGGCGTACAAAAGTCTCTTCGTTATCCCAGCGGAAGCTGCCGCCAATGCGCAATGCTCCGGCCTCGGCATCGGCAATTCTCAATTTGCGCGTGTTGTAGCGATTGAACTCAGCCACAGCGTCTTGCAGTGGGGTATCCCGGAACACCAGCCAGCCATCGCGCCAGCCCAGCAATTGGCCGGCATCGGCCACGCTCAGGCTGCGCACCAGCACGCTGCCATCATGCACCAGGGCGACGCTGCCGGCCGGAAGCATGGATGACGGAGAGAAATGCCCGTCGGTGCTTGGAGCATCCAGGCGCACAGTGCCTTCGGTGACCACTACGCGCAGATCGTTTTGGTCGCGGCGCACCGAGAAACGGGTACCTACGGCCACTGCACGATAACCACCCACCGCCACCGCGAACGGACGTTGTGGATCTTTGGCTACTTCGAAAATGGCTTCGCCCTGTACCAATGCAACGTCGCGATGCGTACGTGCCAATTGCACATCGATGCGGGTATTGCTGGCAAGGATTGCGTGCGATCCATCTTGCAGCGCTTGGGTGCGGATTTCGCCCACCGCACTGCGATACGACGTGGCATCCACATGGGTGTAATTGCGCCAAGCCCAACTGACCAGCACTGCGCAGCAACCAGCCAATGCGGCCATGCTGGCGACGTGGTGCAGCCGGTTGCGTGAGCGCGCCTGTCGGGTAGCGGGGCGATGCAACACGGCTTGCAACATTTGTTCACGACGACTGCTGGCAGGGGTCTGCCAGAACCCGCGCGGTGGCGGCCCAGCTTGAGTCCAACCTGCCCCCAGTGCTTGCAAGCGGCCAGCTTGTTGCCAGTGCGCCTGCAGCCGGAGCAATGCCACGCGATGCCGGGTATCGGCTGTCAGCCACACATCCAGTGCCTGCGCGTCTGCGGCAGACCATTGCGCGCTGTCACGTTGCGCCAACCAATCCGCAGCGCGGGCCTCGATGTCAGTCTGCGTGGTGCTGAACATCGTCGGAGTTCACGGTGTGGGCAAAAAGCGGGTGAGTGCCAGCTTCCGCAGACAGTGCATCGGCGAGCAGGCGCATCCCCTTGGCAATGTGTTTTTCCACGGTCTTCTCGCTGATTCCAAGACGCTTTGCGACTTCCTTCTGCGGCAGCTCCTCTACCCGGCGCAACCAAACTACTTCGCGGCAACGGTCGGGCAGCTGATCAAAGGCAGTCGCCAATCGATGCAACGATTGGCGGCCGCCACACCAGCGTTCTGGTGACACGTCTTCTATCAGGACGTGCGAAGGGTCGAAATCACCCATCGGCTCGATCGAGACCACCTTGTTGCGGCGCAGGCGGTCGGTCATCAGGTGGCGGGCACTGGTGAACAAGAATGCTTTGGGCTGGGTTGGCAGTCCTTTTGCCGCCGCTTCATACACCCGTGCATACAGCTCTTGGCGTAAATCAGGAACCTCGTCCGGGTGCGACCAATGCCGATGCAGATAGCGCAGCAGGGCCGTCTCGTGGATCAAGATTTGGTTGACGAACCAGTGGTCAAGAGGTGCTTGTGTCATTCCGGCACGATAGCGGATTGCGCGCCCAGTGGGCGGGGGGAAATACCTGTACCTTCGTCTACTAGGGTATTGCCAATATCAAGAGGGGTGTGACGATGAAGCGATTTGCCGGCTGCGCGATGTTTCTGACAGCCTTGCTGGTGCTGCTGCCCGCGTCCCCATTGCGAGCGGCCAATGTCGATCATTACGTGATCGGGAATGTCAATGCCAAGACCCCCGGCAAGGTGCAGCCAGGCCTGCTGCTGATGGGCGGCGGTGATCGCAATTTTGACGCCATGCATTGGTTCATGAACAAAGCCGGCAATGGCCATATCGTGATTTTGCGGGCATCGTTGGGCGGCCAGATCGGCGAAGAATTCTTCAACAAGGTCGGCGGGATTCAATCGGCGGAAACCTTCGTTTTCAAGGATCGCGAGGCCGCCAGTGATCCCAAGATCATCGCCGCAATCCGGCACGCCGATGGCATCTTCATCGCCGGTGGTGACCAGGCGCGGTATGTGCGTTATTGGCGCGGCACGCCGTTGGCCAAAGCGCTGAACGATCATGTGAAAGCCGGCAAGCCGCTGGGCGGTACCAGTGCCGGTTTGGCGATTCAAGGGGAATACCTGTATGGCGCAATGGACGGCGGCAGTATCACCAGCCCGCGCGCGCTGGCCGACCCGCTGGGGGACAGCAACACGATTGAAACCGGCTTTCTCAATTTTTCTTTGCTGGAAGGCGTGATTACCGACACCCATTTCAGCGAGCGCGCGCGGCTGGGCCGGCTGGTGGCGTTTTTGGCCAAGAGTGAAGAACTTGCCGGCCGCCCGCTGATCGGTTTGGGCGTGGACGAACGCGCCGCAGTGGCGGTGGAGGGCGATGGCACCGCGCGCGTGTACGCCACCGCACGCGGGGCGGGCGTGACCGTGGTGCATGGTGGGTTTAACCGCAAACAGGCCGAAGAACACGCGATGCGCTTGGATCGCCTATGGGCGGTGGGTGCGGATTCGGGCTCAGTCTTGCATCTGCCGACAGGTGAAGTAGAAAAGCCCGCGTTTGCGCGCAACTACGCGGTGCGGGATGGCGTGCTGGTGGCATTGGATACCCCCACGCTGGTGATTCACGGCGGTGCCGGTGTGGAGCCGGGTGATTTGACCCCACAAGAGGAAGACGACGCCCGCAAGGCGATGGAAACCGCACTGCGTGTGGGTTACGCCAAATTGCAGGGTGGCAGCTCGTCGGTAGATGCGGTGACTGCCGCGATCACCGTGATGGAAGACGCCCCGCAATTCAATGCCGGGCGGGGTGCGGTATTCACCCACGATGGGCGCAATGAACTGGACACATCCATCATGGATGGCAGCAGCGGCATGGCTGGGGCTGCGGCAGGTCTGCATCGGGTCAAAAATCCGATCACGCTGGCGCGCGCGATCATGGAGAAATCCAAACACGTGATGATGGTCGGCGATGGTGCCGAAATCTTCGCCAAAGAACAGGGCATCACCTTGGTGGATCCGGCGTATTTCCGCACCGAAAAGCGTTGGAAGGCATTACAAGATGCGTTGAAAGAGGAAGCCAAAGCGCAGGCCTCCAATACTCCGCTGGTGCTGCCGGGCAAGGCGTACTTTGGGACCGTGGGTGCGCTGGCACTGGATGCCAAGGGCAATCTGGCGGCCGGCACATCCACCGGCGGTATGACCAACAAACGCTACGGGCGCGTGGGGGATTCCCCGATCATTGGCGCGGGTACCTGGGCCGATCCCGGCTGCGCAGTCTCCAGTACGGGTTGGGGTGAGTTTTATATCCGTGCGGCTGCAGCCCATGAGATCTGTGCCCGCGTGCGTTTGGCCGGCGAGCCACTGCCCAAAGCGGCCAACGATGTGATCAACAAAGACATCCCCAAAGCCGGTGGCGACGGTGGCGCGATTGCACTGGCCGCCGACGGGGTAATGACGTTCCCGTTCAACACCGGCGGCATGTATCGCGGCTGGATCGGCAGCGACGGCGTGCCGCATGTGGCGATCTACAAAACCGATAGCTTGCCGATGCCGGGGCAATGAACTACCGCTCCGAATGCCCGCCCTCGTCGTGGGCACGCGGGGCCAGCAGTTCGGGTTGGATCAATTCGACGAAGGCCCGCGCTTGCGGGCTCAAGAACTTGCCTTTGCGCATTACGATGCCGTAGCTGCGTGAGGGAAACCAGCGCGCCAGTGAACGCGTGGCTAGCCGCTGACGGTCGGCTTCGGTCAGGCAAATCGCGGTCACGATACTGATGCCAAGCCCCATCGCCACGTATTGCTTGATGACCTCCCAGCCGCCGACTTCCAGTGCCACCGTATAGGGCACCCGGTTTTGCTGGAACACCAGGTCCACCAGCCGATAGGTGGTCAAGCGTTTGGGCGGCAAGATCAGGCCGTATGGCGATAAATCTTCCAGCCTCAAATCACGCTTGCCGGCCAGCGGGTGGTCCAGCGGCATGATCAGCATCGGCTCAAACCGATACACCGGCGAATAGCTGAGGTCAGCCGGCACATCCAGCATCGAGCCCACCGCCAAGTCCACGCCGTCACTGCGCAGCAAGTCCAGCCCGCTGGCACCGGTCACATTGTGCAGGGAAAGCCGCACATCGGGGTGGCGTTCACGGAACGCCTCCACGATCCCGGGCAGCAAATACAGGATGGTGGAGCTACCGGCGGCCACATTCAATTCACCGGCATCCAGCCCACGTACCTGCTCACGGAAGCTGGCGGCCAGCCCGTCCAGCCCTTCCACCAGTGGGCGCGCCATGGCGTACAGCAGATCGCCTTCGCGGGTGGGGGTGAGCCTTCGCCCGCTGCGCTCAAGCAAACGCACCCCCAGTTCGCGCTCCAGCGCCTGCAATTGCAGGGTGACAGCCGGTTGGCTGAGGAAAAGTGCTTCCGCTGCGCGTGAAATCGAGCCCAGGCGCGCCACCTGACAGAACGCCCGCAGTGGCTTCAGGCGGGAGCCTTTGTAAGCAAAACGCAGGGCTGTAGCGGGTATTTTGGGCATTTATTCTAAACATGTATTTATTTTTCTTATATATATTATTGATAAATCTGGTTTGTCAAATACAACACGCTGACGGATGGTTGGCTTCCCCACAGGAATTCCGGAGAAGTCGATGTCCGCAGTGCTGCAAGCGCGCCCGGGGCAGGGCGTTGTCATCACCCATCACCTGCCAGGGCAGGAGCGCCTGTTGCCGGCCGCCGCGTTGGAGTTTCTGGCTGACCTGCACCGCCGTTTCGAAGGTGAACGGCAAGCCCGCCTGAGCGCCCGCCGCGCTCGCCAGCAGGCGTTTGATGCCGGTGCGTTGCCGGATTTCCGCGCCGATACCGCGCACATTCGCCAAGGCGACTGGACGGTGGCGCCGACACCGGCCGCCTTGTTGGATCGCCGCGTGGAAATCACCGGGCCGGTGGACCCGAAGATGGTGATCAATGCATTGAACTCGGGCGCCAATTGCTACATGGCCGACTTCGAGGATTCCACCGCGCCCACTTGGAGCAACCTGCTGACCGGGCAGCAAGCGCTGCGCACGGCGATTGCCGGGGCACTGGTGTTCGAGGCTGGCGGCAAGCGCTACGAATTGCGCCCGGAGCGCGAACAGGCGGTGCTGCTGGTGCGCCCACGCGGTTGGCACCTGGATGAAAAGCACGTGCTGGTGGATGGCGCGCGGATCGCCGCAGCGTTGTTCGATGCCGGCCTGTTTTGCTACCACAACGCACATGTGTTGGCCGGCAAGGCGCGTGGCCCGTATTTCTACCTGCCCAAGTTGCAGTCGATGGAAGAGGCCGCGTTGTGGGAGCAGGTGCTGGCCGCCATCGAGGCCGCGCTGGGCCTGCCGCATGGGCAGATCAAAGTGACCGTGCTGATTGAAACCCTGCCGGCCGCGTTCGAGATGGACGAAATCCTGCACGCGCTGAAAGACCGCATCGTGGGGTTGAACTGCGGACGCTGGGACTACATTTTTTCCTACATCAAAACCTTCCGTCGGCACTCCGATAAAGTGCTGCCCGAGCGCGGCCAGGTGACGATGGCGCAGCCGTTCTTGCGCGCCTATTCCGAATTGTTGATCCAGACCTGCCACCGTCGCGGTGCGCATGCGATGGGCGGAATGGCCGCACAAATCCCGATCAGTGGCGATGCCGATGCCAATACCGCCGCACTGGCACGCGTGCGCGCCGACAAATTGCGCGAGGTGACTGCCGGCCACGATGGCACCTGGGTGGCACACCCGGCCCTGATCCCGCTGGCACGTGAAGTGTTCGACGCGCGTATGCCCGGCCCGCATCAGCGCCAAGTGGCGCGTGCCGATGTCAGCGTGTCACGCGACGACTTGATCACGCCTTCGCGCGGCACCATCAGCCGGCAGGGCTTTGAAAACAATGTCGAAGTCTGCGTGCGTTATCTGGCCGCATGGTTGGCCGGCAATGGCTGCGTGCCGATCCACCACTTGATGGAAGACGCCGCTACCGCCGAAATCGCCCGCACCCAGTTGTGGCAATGGCTGCATTTTGCGGATGGCGGCAGCGAGCCGCTGTCGCTGGACGATGGCACCCCGGTCGATTTCGTGCTGCTGGAGCGTGCCTTGATTGGCCTGCCGGCGCGGTTGGCCGCACAACCCAACTTGCCCGGTGCCGGCCACGTCAGTGAAGCCATCGGCATGCTCGACCGCCTCACCCACGCCGAGGAGCTGGCCGAGTTCCTCACCCTGCCTGCGTACGAACGCATCGATTGACCCACGCCCACCCATCTGCCAATCCCACGAGGCTTTCCCATGAAATACCACCTGCCAACCGCCGAACAACTGAAGCTGGACTGGGCCAACAACCCGCGCTGGGCCGGCATCACCCGCAGCTACTCCGCCGAAGACGTGGTGCGCCTGCGCGGCACCATCCCGGTGGAGCATTCGATTGCTCGCCACGGTGCCGAAAAATTGTGGAAGTCACTGCAGCACGAAGATTTCGTCAACGCACTGGGCGCACTGACCGGCAACCAGGCCATGCAGCAGGTCAAGGCCGGCCTGAAGGCGATTTATCTGTCGGGCTGGCAAGTGGCCGCCGATGCCAATGGGGCGGGCGAAATGTACCCCGACCAGTCGCTGTACCCGGCCAACTCGGTGCCGCAGGTGGTCAAGCGCATCAACAACACCTTGCTGCGTGCGGATCAGCTCAGCCATGCCGAAGGTGACAATTCCATCGACTATCTGCAGCCGATCGTGGCCGATGCCGAAGCCGGTTTCGGCGGCGTGCTCAATGCATTCGAGCTGATGAAGGCAATGATCGAAGCCGGTGCCGCCGGGGTGCATTTTGAAGACCAGTTGGCCTCGGTGAAGAAGTGCGGGCACATGGGCGGCAAGGTGCTGGTGCCCACCCGCGAGGCGGTGGAAAAACTGACCGCCGCACGTCTGGCTGCCGACGTGATGGGCGTGCCGACCTTGATCGTGGCGCGCACCGACGCCGAGGCCGCGGATCTGCTGACCTCCGACATTGACCCCAACGACCGCCCGTTCTGCACCGGCGAGCGCACCGTGGAGGGTTTCTACAAAACCCAAAATGGCTTGCAGCAGGCGATCAGCCGTGGCCTGGCCTACGCACCGTATGCCGATCTGGTGTGGTGCGAAACCGGCAAGCCGGATCTGGAATTTGCGCGCAAGTTTGCCGAAGCCATCCACGCCAAGTTCCCCGGCAAGTTGCTGGCCTACAACTGCTCGCCGTCCTTCAATTGGAAGAAGAATCTGGACGACGCCACGATTGCCAAGTTCCAGAAAGAAATCGCAGCGTATGGCTACAAGTTCCAGTTCATCACCTTGGCCGGCTTCCACGCGCTCAACTATGGCATGTTCGATCTGGCGCACGGCTATGCGCGCCGGCAGATGAGCGCCTTCGTCGAGCTGCAGGAAAAGGAATTTGCCGCAGCCGAACGTGGCTTCACTGCGGTCAAGCACCAGCGTGAAGTGGGCACCGGGTACTTTGATGCCATCACCCAAACCATCCAGGGCGGGCAAAGCTCGACGGTGGCACTGAAAGGCAGCACCGAAGAGGAGCAATTCCAGCCGACGCGTGCCGCAGCGTAAGCGGGCCTGCCCGCCAGTCAAGCCATTGGCGGGCACTTGCCACATGCGTGCGCATGCAGTGCTATCCTCCCCATTCAGTGCCAACAGGCCGGGGCTATGAGCGCACGTGTAGTCGTGCCACTGGAAAGTGCAGCAGGACGGCTGGAGGAATTTTCTCCGGCCGCTTCGGTGCTGGACGATGCCGAATACGCTCTATTCTCCCAAGTTGCACGCACCCGTAAATGCGCGGCTGGCGAAGTGCTGTTCCGGCGTGGCGATCACGGCTCCGATATGTATGTCATTGCCAGCGGTGCAGTCGAGCTGGATTTTGGCGATGACCTGGTGCGCAAGCCGCTGGGGATGGGTGAGTTTTTTGGCGAGCTGGGCTTGCTGATGGGCGACCACGCCCGCAGCGCCAATGCCACGATGACCCAACCCGGTGTTTTGTTGGAGCTGGGGCGTGAAACATTCGACCGCCTGACCGACCGCGACCCCAAGCAGCTGGCCAAATTCCTGCGGCGCACGATCATGCGCGTGGTGTGCAACGAGCAGGCCCTGATCGGCCGTCTGCGCCGGCGCAATCTGGAATTGCAAAACACGTTGGATGTGCTGCGCACCACCGCATTGCAATTGGATCAATCCGAAATCCTGATCCGTACCGATGAATTGACTGGGCTGACCAACCGCCGCGGCTTTGTTGCGCACGTGGAACAGGCCCGGCTGGCGGGCAAGCTGCCCGATAGTGTCCTGATCCTGGTCGATTGCGATCGTTTCAAAGAAATCAACGATGGCCACGGCCACTTGGCCGGCGACCGTGTGCTGCAAAGCGTGTCGAATTTGTTGCGCGCGGTCTGCGGTCAGGACGATATCGCCTGCCGCTTGGGTGGTGACGAATTCTGTCTATTGATCCACGGGCACAACCGCGACGGAGCCGAGCGCATCGCCGGTTACATCGTCGAAAGTGCGCGTATCCTGCAACGGATGCATCAACGTCCGCCACAAATGACCACGCTCAGCATCGGTGCCTGTGTGGTGGCGGCGGATGCCGAAATCGCATGGGAGCACTGGTACAAACAAGCCGACCTTGCGCTGTATCGCGCCAAGCACCAGGGTGGTAATCGCGTCGAGTGGCAGGATTGAGGCTGGCTTGATGGACGGCGCCAGCAAACCGCAGGTGCGTACGCTATTGCTGACCGACTTGGTGGACTCCACCCAATTGGTCGAGCGTATCGGGGATAGTGCCGCTGCCGCACTGTTCCGCAGCCACGATCGCATCGTGCTGGAGTTGCAGCAACACTGGCGCGGTCGGCTGATTGATCGCAGCGATGGCTTGCTGTTGATCTTCGAGCGTCCCATCGACGGACTGGGCTTTGCCTTGGACTATGCCCGCAGCCTGCGTGACTTGGGCCGCGAGCTGGGTTTGAAGCAGGCCTTGCAAGCGCGCGCTGGCCTGCATGTAGGCGAAGTGTTGCAATGGGAAAACAGCCGCGACGCGGTGGCGCTGGGTGCCAAGCCGGTGGAAGTGGAAGGCTTGGCCAAACCATTGGCGGCGCGCTTGATGAACCTGGCGCGGCCGGGGCAAATTCTGCTGTCGGCCACCGCCGAACCGCTGGCGCATCGCGCCGTACGCGAATTGGGTGTGCGCGGCGACACCCTGGTGTGGAAATCCTACGGCCGCTGGCGCTTCAAAGGCCTGCCGGAAGCGCAGGAAGTGTTCGAAGTGGGCGAGCCCGGACTGGCCCCGCTGCGGATGCCGGCACACACCCCCAAGGCATGGCGTGACCTGCCGCTGTGGCGGCGGCCGGTGGCCTTGGCCGCCGAGGCGATGATGGCGGCCGGGCTGGCATTTGGCGCGTGGTTCTTGATGCACCCACAACCGGCGATTGCATTTGCCGAACGCGATTGGGTGGTGGTGGGTGACCTGCGCAACCTGACCGGCGATACCAAGCTGGACGAATCGCTGGAGCAGGCATTCCGCATCAGTTTGGAGCAGTCGCATTACGTCAACGTACTGTCCGATCTGAAAGTACGTGAAACCTTGGCGAATATGCAGCGCAAGGCGGACGTGCCGGTGGATCGTGCGCTGGGTTCCGAAATTGCCCTGCGGGATGGTGCGCGTGCACTGCTGCTGCCCACCGTGGCCGAAGTCGGTGGCCGTCTGCGGGTGAGTGCCGAAGTCATCGACCCGCGCACCCAGACCACGGTGTACGCCGTGATGGCCGATGGCCGTGGCGTGGAGTCTGCGCTGGGCTCGATCGACCAGGTTACCGACCAGTTGCGTGGCAAGTTGGGCGAGGCCTTGCAAAGCGTGCAAAAGACCTCGGTGCCGCTGCCCAATGTGGCCACCCCCAGCTTGGAGGCGTTGAAGGCGTTTGCGGTGGCGCGCAATGCGGCCAATACCACCCGTGATCGTGAACAAGCGCTGGGCTTGTATCGGCGCGCGCTACAACTGGATCCGCAGTTTGCATTGGCGCATGCCGATATGGCGAGATTGCACGCGCAACTGGGCGAGGTCGAGCAGGCGCGTGACGAATGGCGCAAGGCACTGGCTATTCCTGCACGACTGTCGCCGCAGGAAAAAATGAGTGTCGAGTTGATGCTGCTGCAAAACAGCGGGCCGGAAATCTATTTCGGCAAAGCGCAGGAATATTTGACGCTGTACCCCGATGACTTCAGCATCATCAGTCGTTTGGCGACGAATTTGTGGCATCAGCGTAATGATTTTCGTGCTGCCGAGGCGATGGTGCGGCGCGCAATCAAACCTCAATATGAGCGTAGCAACTCCGCACGATACACCTTGGGAATTTTCTTGTTGGGGCAAGATAAATTTGATGCGGCATTGGTCGAATTCCAGCACGCGCGGCAAGCCGGATATACAGGCGGGGGCGAGTTTTACGCCCGCGCCTACGATGCGCGCGGCCAGCATGCCGAAGCCGACAAGGTGTATGCAGCCAGTACCAGTGGGCGCCAAGGTTGGCAGAATGATGCGGCGGTATCGACTTGGCTGGATCGTCAGCAATGGGTACCGGCGCGTGAAGCAGCGCAAGCATGGTATGACCGCGCAAGTGCCAATAACGATGTGTTGGAAACCCTGCGCGCACAGGCTGCATTGGCGAGTGTCGGCATTTTTTCAGGCGATACGGGTGCTACGCGTGGGCTGCAATCGTTGCTGGCGGCGGTGGACAGGCAATCGGAGGCGGTAGATGCAATATATCCCCCGGCTTCGACCGAGCTTCGCATGTATGCCGGTTTGTTGGCGGCCTATCGTGATGACCGAGCAGGTGTCGATGCCGCACTGCGCAGCACCGATGGCAGTGTGGCAGTGCGTGAGTTCCCAACACTGGCACAGTTGCGGCAAGTGCTATTGGCAGAGCAGGCGCGCCTAAGTGGTCAGCCGAAAGCGGCAGTGGCTCGGTTGCAATCCTTGGCCAAACAAGACACGGCGTTAGTGGCCGTGCACTGGGCATTGTTGCGTGCTGAGCGTTCTGCGGGGAATGCGGTCGGCATGCAAAGTCAGGCAAATTGGCTGGCCACGCATCGGGGGCGCATGCTTACCGAAGCAACGACGACGGAAGTGTTGCGTTTCTTTAATGTGGCAATCAGAGAGTAGAAGCATGCAGCGGACTCATCCCCGTTTTTACGGGGATGAGGTGGCGCATTTTTGTGCTTCCGCGTTCAGCCGATCTGCTGGCTAGCAAAAATACAGTCGGCACTTTGAATGGCGGTTGCTGCTGCCTCCAATTTGCTCCGCTGTGCCTTGATTTGCTCAGCAGAGGCGAGTGTTTCGCCCGGCTTGAGCTGCATGCAAGTGGATGCGTCCGTATAGCCTAACGAACGCAGCGCTTGTTCCGGCGATTGCTGGAACTGTTGGCGGAAGGCGTCGTTGCTTTCGAGATTGTCTAGAAGCTTCTTGACCAGTTGCGGATGCAGACCGGCCGGCGGGATTTTGTCTTGTGCCACGGTGTTCCCCCTCGGTGAATGGAGCGTGGACAATAGCACCCAAGTGTTTAAAGGGAGTGTGCAATGCAGGTCAGGCGCTGTGCTGTGGTATGGCTGGAACCGCGCGAGGTGGCCAGCTTCCAATTGGACGATCTGCTGGCCGGTGGCACCGGCGTGGTGGCGCGGCTGTGCTGGTTTGCACATGCGCCGCATTTGGGTGCGGCGGTCGAAGTGGATGCCGATTGGGTGCCGTTACTGGGTGCTTTGGGTGCACAGGATTGGCTGCAACGCGATGTGCTGGATGCACGCCATGGCGGCGCGGCGGTGGACGCTTTGCTGGCGGCCGGATTATTGCAGGCCAAGCCTGAAAGTGCCGCCGACATCGACGCTGCGGCAACCGACGCCGTTTACCGCGCCCAAGGCTGGTACCCGGCAGCGGCGGTGGCCCATATGGCGACCCGCTGGCAGGGGATCGATGGCCCCAGCAGCATGGCCGAGCAAGATTTGGACAGCAATGAAGGCCTGTTGCGTCAGCACGGCGCACCGCCACCGCGTGAGCCGGAGGCGGTGGGCACTGACACCGCACTGCATATGCCGGTGCCGGTACGCGATGGCTTCGACACCTTGCTGGACAGGCGTGCCACGTGCCGCAATTTTGATACCGAAGCGGTACTGCCGCTGGCAACGTTTTCGCAACTGATGGCGCGGGTGTTTGGCGCGCGTGGCAGCGGACACCCCGCGCCGGACTTCACGGTATTCAAGCGCACCAGCCCGTCCGGCGGTGCGCTGCATCCGACCGAATGTTTTCTGATCGTGCAGCGGGTGCAAGGCATCGCACCGGGCTTGTACCGTTACCGCATCGATGGCCACGCGCTGGAACCGGTGACCGCGCAGATTGCACCGCCGCAACCGGGGGATGTGGGTACGCAGGTCTTGGGGACGGCCGCCGCACGCGCATGGACGCAGGACGAGCTGTACGCTTTTGCCAAGATCGCGGTGGCCGGGCAGGATTTTTTCGCCAACGCGCCGGTGCTGTGCATTTTGGCGCCGCGCTTTCATCGCAACTTCTGGAAATACCGCAACCACGCCAAGGCCTACCGCGTTTGCGTGCTGGATGTCGGCCACCTGTCGCAAACCTTGCAGTTATGTGCCACCCAGGCGGGGCTGGGGCCGTTTGTCACCGGTGCGATCAACGAAGTCGATATCGAACGTGCGTTCGGTATGGCCAGCGACATGCAAAGCCCGCTGGCGGTGTGTGGGTTTGGTGCGCGTGCGGCAACCTTGGTCAAATCCGAGTTTGATCCCAACCGGCTGGTGTGGCCACGCACCCACATCTGACCTTTGCTAGGCCGCTTGTCGGCTGCCACTGCCGCGCTCCAGTTTGCGATAACCAATCGCCTCGGTCAGGTGCGGGGTGTCAATGGCCTCGCTGCCGGCCAAATCGGCAATCGTGCGTGCGACCCGCAAGATGCGATGCAGCGAGCGTGCCGACAATTGCAGGGCATCCACTGCACGCTCCAACAGGGCAGAGTCGCGTGCGGTCAGCCGACAAAACGCATTGGTCTGGCTTTGATCCAGCTGCGCATTGGCGTGGTCACTGCGCGCCAGTTGCCGGTTGCGTGCAGCGATGACGCGCACACGCACGCTGGCACTGGTTTCACCACTGGGGCCATCGGTGCGCAGTTGGGTGGGCGGCAGACGCGGCACTTCCACATGCAAATCGATGCGTTCCAGCAATGGCCCGGAAATACGCGCACGGTAGCGGCGGATTGCCTCGTCATTGCACAGGCAACGCCCGGACGGATCCCCGGCCCAGCCGCAGGGGCAGGGATTCATCGCCGCCACCAATTGAAATCGTGCCGGAAAGTCGCAATGCCGCGCCGCACGCGAAATACTCACGCTGCCAGATTCCAAGGGTTCACGTAGAACCTCCAGCGCATGCCGGCTCCATTCGGGCAGCTCATCCAAAAACAGCACGCCGTGGTGGGCCAATGAAATTTCACCGGGGCGCGGATCCGCGCCGCCGCCCACCAAGGCCACCGCACTGGCGGTGTGGTGCGGGTTGCGAAACGGGCGTTGCCGCCAACGCGCCAAGTCCAGCCCGCGGCTGCTGGCCGAGGCAATACTGGCGGTTTCCAGCGCTTCGGCTTCGCTGGGCTCGGGCAGGATGCCGCACAGGCGCGAGGCCAGCAGGGTTTTCCCGCTGCCGGGTGGGCCGACCAACAGCAAGTGGTGATTGCCCGCGGCGGCAATTTCCAGTGCGCGCCGCGCCTGGGTTTGCCCGCGCACATCGGCCAAATCGGGGGGTGTGGCGGCGACGCCGGGTTGTGCTTGCGCCAATGGCAAGGTTTTGCGCGCCTCCAGGGCGGCACACACTTCCAGCAGGGTGCGTGCGGTGCGCACTTCCACCGAGGTGGCCAGTGCGGCCTCAGCACCGTTGCCGGGCGAGACCAGCAGACGGCGCTGGCAACTGCCGGCGGCCAAGGCCGCGGCCAGCACGCCGTCCACCGCACGAATTTCGCCGGTCAGTGCCAATTCGCCCAGAAACTCCCAGCCGTCCAATGCCTCACAGGGCAACTGCCCACTGGCGGCCAGGATGCCCAGCGCGATTGCCAAATCAAAGCGGCCGCCATCTTTGGGCAGGTCGGCAGGCGCAAGATTGATGGTGATGCGGCGCGCCGGAAATTCGAATTGCGCGCACTGGATCGCCGCACGCACGCGGTCTTTGGCCTCGCGCACCGCCGCTTCCGGCAAACCCACAATCGACATCGCCGGCAGCCCCCCGGCCAGATGTACTTCCACCCGAACTTCAGGCGCACGCACGCCTACCCGCGCACGGCTGTGCACGATCGCAAGACTCATGGGGGCGCTCCTCAGTGGTGGGCGCTGTCGTTGCTGCTGGCGCAGGACTCGGCCAGTTCAGCCAATTGTGCTTCCAATGCGTCGAGCTTGTCGCGGGTACGTGCCAGTACCGCGCGCTGCACGTCAAATTCCTCGCGGGTCACCAGATCCAGCTTTCCCAAACCGGCCTGCAGTACCGATTTGAAATTCTGCTGCAATTCCTCGCGGCCTTCACGCAAACCCGGCGGGACCAGACTGCTGAGGCGGCGGGCAAGTTCATCGAGTTGCGATAAGTCGATCATGTGGGGTTGGCTCATGGCGGTCTCCTGCGGATGTATGCAGCATGGGCAAGCACGCTTGCCACTGCCATCAGTGCAGGCCGCATGCGGGGGTGGGATTAGTCCGCAGCGTACGTGCAGTATGCCTTGCGCCGGCAGGTTATGCTCACGCTACCGATCAGGAGATGTGGCAATGAAGATGGTGATGGCGGTGATCAAGCCGTTCAAGTTGGACGATGTGCGCGAAGCGCTGGCCGAGGCGGGTGTGGCCGGCATCACCGCCACCGAGGTCAAGGGCTTTGGCCGCCAGAAAGGGCACACCGAGTTGTATCGCGGGGCCGAATACGTGGTCGATTTCCTGCCCAAAATCAAGCTGGAGGTGGCGGTCACCGATGATCAGGTGGAGGTTGTGACGGAGGCCATCATCAAGTCTGCCGGCACCGGCAAGATTGGCGATGGCAAAATTTTCGTATGGGATCTGGAGCGCGTGGTGCGCATCCGCACCGGTGAGCTGGATGGCGATGCGCTGTAAGTCGCGGCTAAGCCGCCGCCTTGCGGATCAACTCTGATGGTGTGCGCCACGCACGCACACCGGTATGCACTGCCAGCACGATGGCCCAGCTCAACCACAGCGTCCACAACACGTGTGACAAAAAGTGCGCGCCGCGCATCTGCTGCACCAAACCCATCGCCAGGATCAACCCCGAAGCCGCAATCCCAACGGCCAAACTGACGCGCGGTCGCGCTGGATAAAAGAACAACACAAACGCCAACAACCAGCTGCCGGCGGAGACAAACCCGGCCGGAAAGCAGTGGCCGGGCTGTGGGATGTACGCAAGCAGCGCGGCAAAGGGATCGTAGTAGGGGGCATGGCCACCATAGCGGTCGATATCCCACGGGCAGTGCATGGGGCTCAGGCGCTTGCCGATACCAACCAGCAGTGGCACCACCAACGCCGAGATCGCCACCACCCGCCAGCGCAGTGCATCGGCGTCACGCCGATGCTTCCATGCTTGCCAAAGAGTTACCAGTGCGGCGATGTTCAGGACATAGCGCAACCAGGTATGCATCAGGGTGCTTGTCCACCACGCATTACGCAGCGGCCATGCCTCACCGGTGGCCGAGTGCCAAGCATCTTCCAGTTGCACATCCAGCGCGGTCAGATGGAACAGCAAGGCAAGGCAGATGCCGGTAACCGCCAGCAACAGCATGTGTTGCCGATAAAACCGGCTCCAGACGATTGGCACGGAATGCACCTGGCTCAGCTCACGGAAAGTGCGCCAGTATGCGGCAGATGGCCTGCGAAGAGTGCAGCCAAGCTCAATACTCGATGCGGTTGCCGCCGCTGTGTTTGGCACGATACAGCGCACGGTCGGCGCGTTGGATCAGTGCGTCGCTGGACTCGCCATCTGCCAGCACTTGCGCAGCGCCGATACTCACGCTGATCCGCAGACCGGGGTCGATACCGTCAAAGTGCAGTGCTTGCGTGGCTTCGCGCAGGCGTTCTGCCACCGCCAGTGCTTTGTTCAAATCGGCATCCAGGCACACCACGATGAACTCTTCACCGCCGACGCGGCCCAATGGGTCGCGATTGCGCAGCTGGGTCTGCCAGGCGCGGGTGACATCGCGCAATACCTGATCACCGGCAGCGTGGCCAAAGCGGTCATTGATCGATTTGAAGCGATCCAAATCCAGCATCAACAGTGACATCGGCGAGTGCTCACGCTGCGCCGATGTCAATGCGCGCACGACTTCGCGTTCGATCCCGAGGCGATTGGCAATCCCGGTGAGTGGATCTTGCAGGGTCAGATCCTGCAACTTTTTGGAGCGTTGCCATTGTCGCCATGCCATCGAACACAGCAGGGCCAAGAGCAGGAGTGCAAGCACGATGGCCAGCCACTGCCAATGGCGCACGCGCTCAAGTGCCTTCAGTTCTTGCTGGCGTACTTCGGCCTGTGCCCGCAGCTGGCGATTTTCGAAATCAGTGCGCCGAATCGCGTCCTCGAATGCCATCATCTGGTTTTGTTCAAGCTGCATCTTGCTGCGCAGCTTCATTTGCAGGGCATGGAATTTTTTGAAGTCCTGCAGTGCGGCGGCAGGCTGGCCCAGGGCCTCCTCACTGCTGGCCTGCGCTTGATGCAGCTGGGCCAGATAGCGCTCGTTGCCATTGGCCTGAATCAAAGGCAAGGCCTGCTGGTAGCGCTGCAGAGCTTGCGCATACTGGCCCTTGGCGGCCAATGCCCGCCCGGTGAGCAGAAGCAGCATGTCGTTGCTGGAGTTGTCCTGATCCGCCAGGTAGCCGGTGCGGGCCTGCTGCAATGTCGAGAGTGCCGCATCAGGCTTGCCCAGCAGGATTTGCGCCTCGGCAATGCCTGTGCGTGCAGCATTCACGCTGCTGGTGTCGGCGTGTTGCTGGGCAATGCTGACCGCTTGCGAAAAGGCGGATAACGCTTTGCCCGGCGCAGACGTTTCCAGTCGCAAAAAGCCTAGTTGCAACAGGTTGGTGGCCTCGGCTTCGGTATCGCCGATGGCGCGCGCGCGTTGCTGGGCCGCAGTGAAATAGCTTGCAGCACGATCCCAGTCGCCCATCCGGCGGTAGGCCACCGCCATGCTGAACATCAGCGGATTCACTTCCTGGGTGATGCCGGCTCTGCGAAAAGCGGTGCGGGCGCGCTGAAAATCCAGCATGGCCTTGGCCTGTTCACCCAGCAACGAGAGCAGATCGCCACGCATTTCCAGTGCTTCGGCGAGCAGCTGGGGCTCTTGGTGCTCCTTGAGCAGGTGGATGGCGGTATCGATTTCCGGCAACCCCTGTTGGCTGCCGTCGAGCAACATGATGTAGGTTGCAAGGCACAGACGTGCGCGCGCTTCCGATGCCACGTCGCCAGCGCTGTGTGCCAGTTGAACGGCTGTCTTGGAATAGTCGCGGCCGCGGTGTGCGTCCTTCCATTGCAGACTGTTGCAGAACACCGAGCGAAAGTGGATATCGCGTGCCGGGTCATTGGCAGGCAGCAAGCTGCGCAGACGCACGAATTCCGCTTCGATGGTGGCACTGGGTACGTCCAGGAATGCAGGGCCATTCAGCTTTTGAAACGCGGCATCGAAGGCCTTGGCATTGCCCGTGGCTGCTTGCGGGGACGCCGTTGCGGCGGTGCACGCCGCGACCGGCCACGCCAGCAGCACCGCCAACAGACTCAACCGAAGCGACACCCATCGCACAGTAATGACTCCCCCACTGTCTAGAACAACAGGCCAACCTAACCGGTTAGAACGAGTCTTGAACGTGTGAGCGGTCGCAATTTGCGGAGTTGACCTGCTTGGCGGTATTCAGCCCGCCAGCGCTTTGGCCACAAACGGTGGCAGGCTTTGCGCACCCGTGTGCAGGTCGGCGGTGTAGTACAGGGTGGCAAAGCCCTTGCTGCGGGCATCGTCGATGCGGAAGTTGAAACCGGCATTGGCGGTCTTTTTTGCCATCGTGCAGCTCCACCAGCCGGTGGGGTAGCAGGGCTGCGGGAACGGCAGGGTCTGGAAGCTCTGGAAGCCGGCCTTGCCCATTTCCACGCGCATCGCCTTGATCAGGTCCAGCAGCACCAGCGGCGATTCGCTCTGCTGGACCAGGATGCCGTCGTCTTTCAGTGCGCGGTGGCAGCTGGCGAAGAAGTCCTTGTTGAACAACCCTTCGGCCGGGCCGACCGGGTCGGTGGAATCGACGATCACGATGTCCACGCTACCCGGCGCGCAGTTGGCCATGTAGGCAATCCCGTCGTCCCACAGCAGCTCGGCGCGCGGATCACCGTTGGATTCGCACAGCTCGGGGAAATACTTCTCCGCCATGCGCGTGACCTGTTCGTCGATGTCGCACTGCACGGCTTTCTCCACGCCCGGATGGCGCAGCACCTCGCGCAGGGTGCCGCAATCGCCGCCGCCGATGATCACCACGCGCTTCGGATTGGCGTGGGTGAACAGCGCCGGGTGCGCCATCATCTCGTGGTACAGGAAGTTGTCGCGGCTGGTCAGCATCATCGCGCCGTCGATCAGCATGACGTTGCCCCAGTCGGTCGATTCGTAGATCTCGATGTTCTGGAACGGCGACTGCACCTCGTCGAGCTTGCGGGTGACGCGGAAGCCGATCGACGAACCGGCTTTGTCAAAATTTTCGTGCAGCCAGGTGGCGTCGGTCATGGCGAACTATCCTTTGGAATGGTGCTTGGGCGCGGATTGTAGCGGGAATCGCCCGGGCGCCCGGTTATTCTTGTCTCAGTTCGGGCTGCCGGCATACACGGCAGGCCCGCCATCCTGGTGTTGCAAGGGAGTTCCGGCATTGGATACAGCAGCGTTCGATAGCCTCAGTGCCACCCAGTTGATGGCCGCCGGCAGCCGCAAGTGGACGGCGTTTCCCGGCTGCATCGGGGCGTTCGTGGCGGAAATGGACTTTGGCCTTGCGCCGCCGATCCGGCAGGCGCTGGACAAGGCGATGGCGGATGGTCTGACCGGCTATCTCACGCCGAAATTGCTGCACGATTTGGGTGAAGCCTGCGCGCAGTGGCAGCTGGCCCAGCACGGCTGGGCGATCCGTCCCGATGACGTCAACGTGATGCCGGATGTGCTGAGCGCGCTGGAAGCAGTGCTGCGGCATTTCCTGCCGGCGGGCACGCCCGTCATCGTGCCGGTGCCGTGCTACATGCCCTTCATCCCGATTTTGAACTGGGTGGGCAATCCGGTGATCCAGCTGCCGATGCTGCGCACGCAAGACGGCTGGCAGATGGACGAGGCCGGGCTGGATGCCGCGTTTGCCGGTGGCGCCGGGCTGTTGCTGCTGTGCAACCCGCATAACCCCATTGGCAAGGTCTATACCCGCGACGAATTGGCGCGCATCAGCGCGATTGTGGCGCGCCACGACGCCCGCGTGTTTGCCGATGAAATCCACGCGCCGCTGGTGTTTGAAGGGCAGCGGCATGTGCCGTATGCCGCGCTGAACGAGGCGGCGGCACGGCAGGCGATCACGGCGGTATCGGCCTCGAAAATGTGGAATCTGGCCGGCCTGAAATGCGCGCAATTCGTGTTCACCCGCGACCAGGATCGTACGCTGTGGCGCAGCATTGGCCACCATCTCAACGATGCCACATCCACATGGGGCGTCATCGCACACACCGCCGCGTGGGCGCACGGCGAGCCGTGGCGGCAGCAGGTGCTGGCGTATCTGCAGGGCAACCGTGACCTGTTGACCCGGCACTTGGCCGCGCACCTGCCACAGATAGGCTATACGCCCGCGCAAGGCACCTATCTGGCGTGGCTGGATTGCCGCGCACTGGCACTGCCGCCCACACCGCAGGTGTTCTTCCGCCAGCACGCCAAGGTGGCAATGACCGACGGCGGCGATTGTGGCGATGGCGGGCAGGGCCATGTGCGCTTCAATTTCGCGCTGCCGCGCCCGTTGCTGGTGCAGGCCGTGCAGCAGATGGCACAGGCGCTGGCCACGCGTTAGCTGCCACACAGGCAGGCGCGGCGCGGGGGGCCTACAATGCGCATCCTTTCTGTGCCGCCGGTAGTCCGCCATGTCCGATTGGTCGCTAGACCTTGCCCGCAAGACCTACTCCATCCCGCATTGGTCGGATGGGTATTTCGATGTCGATGCGCAGGGCCGGATTGCGGTGCGCCCGCAGCGGGAAGGGCCAATCATTGCCTTGCCCGAAGTGGTGGATACGGCGATGGCGCAGGGCGCGAAGTTGCCCATGCTGGTGCGCTTTCCGGACATCCTGGGTGACCGTCTGCACAAACTGCAGGCGGCATTCGCGCAGGCCCAGACAGACTGGGGGTACGCCGGCGGCTACACCGCGATCTACCCGATCAAGGTCAACCAGCACGCCGGCGTGGCCGGCACCTTGGCCAGCCATCGCGGTGAAGGCTTTGGTCTGGAGGCCGGCAGCAAGCCGGAGCTGATGGCGGTGCTGGCACTGTCGCGCCCGGGCGGCACGATTGTGTGCAACGGCTACAAAGACCGCGAATACATTCGCCTTGCGCTGATCGGGCGCAAGTTGGGATTGCAAACGTTCATCGTGATCGAGAAACCCTCCGAACTGAAATTGGCGCTGGAAGAGGCGGAAAAGCTCGGCATCCAACCAGGTCTGGGCGTGCGCATGCGGCTGACTTCGCTGGGTGCGGGCAAGTGGCAGAACAGTGGCGGCGACAAGGCCAAATTCGGGCTGGATCCGCGCCAGTTGCTGACCTTGTGGAAAGAGCTGCGCGATGCCGGCATGGGCGATTGCCTGAAGCTGCTGCACTTCCATATGGGCAGCCAGATTTCCAACGTGCGCGATATTGCCGCCGGCATGCGCGAAGCCACCCGCTACTTCGTGGAGCTGACCAAACTGGGTGCGAATATTTCGCATGTCGATGTCGGCGGCGGGCTGGGCATCGATTACGAAGGCACGCGTTCGCGCAGCTACAACTCGGTCAATTACGGCATCCCGCATTACGCCTCCAGCATCGTGCAGCCGCTGGCCGAAGCCTGCGCCCGCGAGGGCCTGACGCCGCCGCGCATCCTCACCGAGTGCGGGCGTGCAATGACCGCGCACCACGCCTTGCTGGTGACCAATGTCAGCGAAGTGGAACGTGCGCCGGAGGGCCGCGTGCCGGATGTGCATGCCGACGAATCGCAGCCGGTGCGGCAATTGCGTGAGCTGCACGACGAGATGGCGCAGCGTCCGGCGGTGGAAGTGTTCCATGAAGCCACCCAGGCGCATGCCGAAGGCCTCAGCCTGTATGCGCTAGGGCAATTGGATTTGACCCAGCGTGCACGGATTGACGACCTGTTCTACGCCATCGCGCATGCGGTCAAGGCGCGCCTGACCTACGACGAAAAGAGCCATCGCGATTTGCTGGATGAACTCAACGAGCGCTTGGTCGACAAGTACTTCGTCAACTTCAGCGTGTTCGAATCGATGCCCGATGTGTGGGCGATTGATCAGGTGTTCCCCATCGTGCCGATCGAGCGTTTGAATGAAGCGCCCACTCGGCGCGGCATCATCGCCGACATGACCTGCGACTCCGACGGCAAGATCGACACCTATGTCGAAAACGAAGATCTCGACAGCTCGCTGCCGCTGCACGAGCCGCGCCCGGGCGAACGCTACCGGATTGGCTTCTTCCTGGTCGGCGCGTATCAGGAAGTGTTGGGCGATATCCACAACCTGTTTGGCGACACCGACGCCATCGAGGTCAAGGCCAGCGGCGATGGCTTTGCCATCAGCCAGCAGCGCCGCGGCGACACCACCGATGTGATGCTGGATTACGTGGGCTACAAACTGGATGACCTGCGCCGCTGCTACCGCGCACTGGTGGCTTCGGCGGATCTCGGCAACGCCGAAAGCGAGCGCCTGAACGAAGCGCTGGAACGCGGGCTGACCGCCTACACCTATCTGGATGATGCGCCGCTGTGAGTGATGGCCAGCGCGGCGAGCATCTGCCGGGTCTGGATCTGTTGCGCGCCATTGCGGTGTTGTGGACGATGCAGTTCCACAGCTTCATCGTCGGCGGGTTGGGGCCGGACTGGATGTGGCTGCAACGCTACGGCTGGATGGGCGTGGACCTGTTTTTCGTGCTCAGCGGTTTTCTGATCGGCGGGCAAGTGTTGCGGCCGTTGGCGCAGGGCGTGCGGCCCTCGTTGCGCACGTTTTACCTGAAGCGTGCGTTTCGCATTCTTCCCGCGTTCTGGGTGGTGCTGGCGGTGTATCTGCTATGGCCGGAGTTTCGCGAAGCACCGGGCATCGAGCCGTGGTGGAAGTTTGTGTTGTTCATCGTCAATCTGGATATTGATTACACCGCCAATGCCGCGTTCTCGCATGCGTGGTCGCTGTGCGTGGAGGAGCATTTTTATCTGGTTTTCCCGATGCTGGCGCTGCTGCTCGCGCGACGCCCATCCGTGCTGAAATTCTGGGGTGTGTGTGTTGCGGTGTTGTTGGGTGGTATCGCGCTGCGTGCCGGCATTTGGTTGCATGATGCTACCTTGCAGCCGTCGCGGAATTGGTTCGTCGAGGATATTTACTACCCCACCTGGAACCGTCTCGATGGACTGTTGCTGGGGGTGATGCTGGCGGCATGGCAGGCGTATCGGCCGGCAGCCTGGTCGCGCGCAGCCAAGTACGCCAATCTGTTCGCACTGGCCGGCGTGCTGGTGCTGGTGCTGGCGTTCTGGCTGTTCCGTGATCGCGTGGGCTGGCTGGGGAACAGCATCGGCTGGCCGGTGTTGTCGCTGGCGTTGGCGTTGCTGGTGTTTGCCGGCGCGCAACCGCATGGCGTGCTGGGCGCGCGGGCATTGCCGGGGGCCGGCTGGATCGCGGCGGTTTCGTACAGTCTCTACCTTGTCCACAAGCCGATCTACGCGCTTGTGCAGGCGCATTGGGGCGCTGTGCTGGCCGCGCGCGGCAGTGTGGCGTGGCTGGTGTATGGCGCGGTTGCACTTGCCGCGGCGGCGGTGCTGCATTACCTCATCGAGCGCCCGTGTCTGCGTTTGCGCGGGCGGTTTTTGCAGCACGCCTGAACTCAGCCTAGGCGGGACAGAACCGCTTCCAAAATGGGTTTGGCCCAAGCGGGGGTGTTGCTCAGCGTTTGGGCGTCGGTTGGAAACGCGATGCTGCTTGCTTCCATTTGCAGCAGCAGGCGCGGATTGGGCATTGGTTGACCGATAGTGGCATCCACACTGTTGTCGTACACCTGCAATTGGCTCAGGTACGGCAGCAGTGCAATCAGGTTCCTGCGCGAGGACTCGAAGCGCTCCCGGACTTTGGTTTCTGGAATGTCATGGCCGCCACGCGAAACGCGCAGTTTGATGCGGGCGAGATGGTGCTCCGGCGACCCCAGTCCGACGAACCACATCAGGACATCGTGAGTCTTGCTGGCCTCGCGTAATTTGGCGGCAATCGTATTACCGCCGAGTGTCGTTTCGAACGCGTAATCGGTGCGGCCAGCAATCGCCGCATCCAATTGGCGGACACCTGCTTGCCATGCCGCTGCATTGGCTTCGGCGGGGGGTGCCCCGGTGGTTTTGATCAATTGCCGGGTGAATGTATCGGGATTGAACCAGGTCAGTCCCGCCTGTGTGAGTTCGCGTTCACCCGCGGTGCTCTTGCCTGCGCCGTTGACGCCGGCCAGCACAAAAATCACCGGGCGCGCCACGGTTCAGAACTCGTTGCCAGTAAACGTGTTGCCGCCGAAGTCGATGGGCCGGCGCAGGATGCCGCGCAACTTGTCGCGTGCTTCCCGGGTTTGCAGCACCTTCAGGCGCTCATCGAACTGGCGGCTCAACACATCCAGCGCGGCCTGTTTCCGGGCGCGGGTTTCGAGGGCTTCCTGCAGCAGGTCGTCATAGTCTGTGGTGGACAGCACAACCGCTTCCGGGCGACCGTGGTTGGTGACCACCACCTTGCCGCTACGCGCCACCACCTTCATCACGCCGCGCCAGCCCAGCTTCTTCACGTCCGAAGCCGGGGTTTGCGGCAGGGTGTCCAAGGTATTGAGTGCGGCAACAGCCATGACGGTTTCCAATGAGCTGCAATATAGCCAATATACCCTTTTTATCCAAAATATCCTGAATGGGAGCAAGGGCGAGAATCAGCCTTCCCGGTGCACCTGAAAGCCGGCAAACGACTGCGAGGTGGGCATCAACTCAATGCGGTTGATGTTCAGGTGCGGCGGTTGGCTGGCCACCCAGAAGATGGTGTCGGCGATGTCCTCGGCGGTCATCGGGTTGGCGCCGCCATAGAGCTTGTCGGAGGCGACCTGGTCGCCGTGGGTGCGCACCACGGTGAACTCGGTTTCAGCCATCCCCGGCTCGATCACGGTCACCCGCACGCCGGTGCCGTGCAGGTCGGCGCGCAGACCCAGCGAGAACTGACTGACGAAGGCCTTGCTGCCGCCGTAGACATTGCCGCCGGTGTAGGGATACGTGGCAGCGGTGGAGCTGATATTGATGACGGCACCTTTGCGGGCGATCAGCGTGGGCAGCAGGGTGTGGGTCAAGGTCACCAGGGCCGTCACGTTGGTGTCGATCATGGTCTTCCAGTCCGACAACAGCGCGTCCTGTGCTGGTTGGGTGCCCTGCGCAAGGCCGGCATTGTTGAGCAACAGGTCGATGCCGGCAAAGCGTTCCGGCAAGGCGTCCAGCGCGGCGCGCATCGCGGCTTCGTCGCGGATATCGAAGCAGGCGATGTGCAGGGCGTTGCCGAGTTCGGCTTGCAGCGCGTCGAGGCGGTCGGCGCGACGGCCGGTGGCGATGACCTGCCAGCCATTGTCGATGAATTTGCGTGCGGCGGCGCGGCCGAAGCCGGCGGTGGCACCGGTGATCAGGACGGTACGGGGGGTGTGAGTGTTCATGCCGCCATTGTAGGCGGCAATCCTCAGTGGGTCTTCACGGCCATCGCTTGCAAGCCGCCACCTGTCAGCTTGGCTTTGGCATCGGCCAACTCAGAGGCGCTGCCATACGGGCCCATGCGCACGCGATACACGGTTTTATCGCCAATTTGTGCCGACTCTACTCGTGCATTCAAGCCCAGCATGGCGATTTTGGCTTTTACGGCTTCGGCGTCGCCGGAAGCGCCAAACGCCCCCGCTTGCAGCAGGTAATTGGCGGATGCCGGCGCGGATTTGGCGGCGTCGGTGTTGCCGGAATCGGGCTTGGGCGTGGCTGTGGCGCTGTCATTTCTGGGCGCAGCCGGGTTGGTGCTGGGTGTGGCGGCGGGAGTTTCGTTGACCGGAGCCGGCAGGATGGGGGTGGTCGTGCTGACAGTCGTGGTGTTGGTGGCGGGAGTGGTGGCCAGTTTTTGTGCGCCGGCGTGCGCCTCGGCTTCGGCCTTGGCGCTGGCAGCCAGCTCGGCATCGCTCATCTGCACACCTTCGCCCGGCAGCAGGGTGTAGAAGTCATACTGGGTGGGTTTGGGTTTGGCGGGTTCGGCCGGCGCTTGCGTGGCCACATCCGGCGCAATGGCGGTATTGTCTTCATTGACGGCTGCCGGTAGTGCATCAGGGTTGGGTTTGGGGCCGATGCGCAGGAAATCATTGCTGCCGTCGTGCTTGAGCAGGCGTGGCACCAAAAGAACCGCGAGCAGGGTGACTACAATGCCCATGACCAGCCATGCCCAACCGGGCAGGCCGCTGGAGCCACTGCGTTTGGCCTGGGATTTTCCGCGACGGGCTGCCATTACATGCTCTCCGGGGCGGACACGCCCAGCAGGTCAAGACCGTTTGCCAGTACTTGTCGGGTGGCCAGCGCCAAACTCAAGCGTGCGTCACGCAGTGCGGCGTCTTCCACCAAGACCGGCGAGGCGTGATACCAACCATGGAAGGCGTTGGCCAGTTCACGCAGGTATTGCGCGATCAGATGCGGCTCCAGTGTTGTGCCCGCAGCTTCCACTACTTCGGCAAACCGCGAGAGTTCGCGCAGCAGGTCCTGCGCCGACGCATCGTCCAGGCGATGCAGTGACGCTTGCCCGTTGTCGGCATCAAACGCAAAGCCCTTCTCACCCGCTTGCCGCAGCAAGCTGCACACGCGGGCATGTGCGTACTGCACATAGAACACCGGATTGTCATTCGATTGTGAACGTGCCAGATCAATATCGAAAGTGAGCTGGGAATCCGGCTTGCGCGCAATCAGGAACCAGCGCACTGCGTCGGCGCTGGTTTCTTCGATCAAATCGCGCAGGGTCAGATAACTGCCGGCGCGTTTGGAGAGTTTGACCTCTTCGCCGCCGCGCATCACCGTCACCATCTGGTGCAGCACGTAGTCGGGATAGCCGGCGGGAATGCCGCAGTCGAGTGCTTGCAAGCCCGCCTTCACCCGCGCCAACGAGCCGTGGTGGTCGGCACCCAGTTCGGTGACGGCGCGCTGGTAGCCGCGCTGCCATTTGGACAGGTGGTAGGCCACGTCCGGCACGAAGTAGGTGTACGTGCCGTCGGACTTGCGCATCACCCGGTCCTTGTCGTCGCCAAAGTCGGTGCTGCGCAGCCACAGCGCGCCGCCTTCTTCAAAGGTGTGGCCCTTGGCGATCAGCGCGTGCACGGTCTCTTCCACCTTGCCGTCGGCATACAGCGACGATTCGAGGAAGTAGCGGTCGAACGACACCCCAAACGCCGCAAGATCGGCATTTTGTTCGCGGCGCAGATATGCCACGCCGAATTTGCGGATGGCATCCAGGTCGTCGCTGTCATTGTTGCCGCTGATGGTATGGCCATCCACGGCCACCGAGTCGCCGCGCAGGTAGCTGGCGGCCACATCGGCAATGTAGTCGCCGTTGTAAGCATCGGCCGGCCACTGCGCGTCGCCGGGTTGGAACCCCTTGGCGCGCGCCTGCACCGACTTGGCCAGATTTTCGATCTGCACACCGGCATCGTTGTAATAGAACTCGCGCTGCACATTCCAGCCGTTGGCGGCCAGCACGCGGGCGATGCAATCACCAATCACCCCGGCGCGGCCGTGGCCCACGTGCAGCGGGCCGGTGGGGTTGGCGGACACGTATTCCACGCCGACCGTCTTGCCCGCACCGGAGTCATTGCGACCAAACGCCGCCCCCGCAGCATGGATATCGCGCACTTGCTGCTGCCATGCGGCCGGCGTCAAGTGGAAGTTGATGAACCCGGGGCCGGCAATCTCCACCTTGGCGATGGCCTCGGAGACGGGCAGTGCCGTCACCAACTGCTGCGCCAGCGCGCGTGGATTGGCTTTGGTGCCGCTTTTGCCAACCTCGCGGGCCAACAGCATGGCGGCATTGCAGGAAAAATCACCGTGCGCACGCTCTTTCGGGCGCTCGATCACGAAATCGGGGCTGGCAAGGTCGCTGGGCAAGGTGCCTGCGCTGCGCAGTGTGGTCAAGCCTTGTTCGATCAAGGCGCGGAGCTGGATTTTCACAAGGGTGCGATGCGGCAATTCAATGAGCCGCCATTGTACGCGAGGCGCGCCGCACGCTTGCGTGCAGGCCCGTCGATGTGCTGGAACGGCGAGCTGCTCACACCATTCCCAGTCTCGCCATGGAGGTCGGAGCACCATCGCCAATCACAAAATGATCCAGCAACCGAATCTCCACCAACCCCAGCGCTTGCTTGATGCGTGCGGTGACGCTGCGGTCGGCGGCACTGGGCTCGGCGTTGCCGCTGGGGTGGTTGTGGCCAAGGATCACCGCCGCCGCCGAGTGAGCCAGTGCGCGCTCCACCACGGTTCGCGGGTGGACTTCGGCGCCATCAATACTGCCGCGGAACAGTTCTTCGAACCCCAGTGCGCGGTGGCGGGTATCCAAATACAACACCGCGAATACCTCGTGGCCCAACCCACGCAGGCGTTGCGCAAAGTAGCGGCCGGCGGCAGCGGGGTCTGTCAGGGCTTCTCCGCGTTGCAATTGTGCCGCCAAATGACGATGCCCAAGCTCCAGCGCGGCCGACAGGGCGCAGGCGCGAGCCGGGCCGATACCGCGCAGCTGGGTCAGGGCACGCGGTTCAAGATCCAGCAGGGCGCGCATGCTGCCTTGCGTGAGCAGCAGATCGCGGGCGCTGGCCACCGCGTCCTGACCGGCAGTGCCGGAGCCAAGAAAGATGGCCAAAAGTTCGGCATCAGACAAACTGCCGGCGCCGCGAGCTAATAATTTCTCGCGAGGACGTTCGTGTTCGGGCCAGTCATGAATGTGCATGGCGGCAGCATGCTGGCGTGAATGGAACGCTGATAGCGGCGATTGCCCCGGCTTCGGGTAAGCTGCTGCTTTGGAATGAGGTCAGGGAACGGCCCGATGCAGGCGACGTGTTTTCCGAATGCCAATTACCGCGTGCTGCTGTGCGTTTGCGGCGGCATTGCTGCGTATAAATCCGCCGAGTTGGTGCGCAGGTTGGGTGATGCCGGTGCGCAGGTGCAGGTGGCAATGACCGAGGCCGCGCAGCGTTTTATCAGCGCGCAGACCTTTCAGGCGTTGAGCCATCATCCGGTGCGGGTGTCGCTGTGGGACGCACAGGCCGAGGCGGCAATGGGGCATTTGGAATTGGCGCGCTGGGCGCAGCAGGTCGTCATTGCCCCGGTCACCGCCAATACCCTGGCCAAGCTGGCGCATGGGTTGGCCGATGATCTGGTCAGCACGCTCTGTCTGGCTACCGAAGCCCCCGTGTTGATGGCACCGGCAATGAATCATGTGATGTGGAAGCACGCCGCCACGCAAGCCAATATCGCCCTATTGCTGGCGCGTGGCGTGCGCATGGTGGGCCCCAATGACGGTGCATTGGCCGAGGGCGAATCGGGTCCCGGCCGGATGGCTGAGCCTGCGCAAATCATCGCTGCGATGGAGGCTGTGGCATGACGGCGGCATCCTTGGCGGGTCTGCGCATCCTGGTCAGTGCCGGGCCAACCTATGAAGACATCGACCCGGCCCGATTTTTGGGTAACCGCAGCAGCGGCAAAATGGGATTTGCAATCGCTGCCGAAGCCGCCCAGCGCGGTGCTGATGTCGTACTGGTGGCCGGCCCCGTACATCTGCCGAGTCCCGCACAGGTGCGGCGCGTGAACGTGCGCAGTGCTGCGCAAATGCTTGTGGCGGTGATGAAGGGTTTGCCCTGTGATGTCTACATCGGCGCCGCAGCGGTGGCCGACTTCACTCCACGCAGTTGTTCCCCGGGTAAGATCAAGAAACAACCTGGGCAAGACACCCTGGTGTTGGAATTGGTACAGACCCGCGACATTCTGGCCGAGGTCGCCGCACACGCCCAACGTCCACGATTGGTGGTGGGGTTTGCCGCTGAAACCGACAATGTTGCGGGCTATGCCCGCGGCAAATTGCAGCGCAAGCGGCTGGATTTGATCTGTGCCAATCAGGTGGGTGTCGCCGGCACCGGGTTTGAAAGTGACGACAATGCGTTATTGGTGATTGATGCCGATGACGAGCGTGCTCTCGGGCCCGCACCCAAGCGGGCATTGGCGGGGCAATTACTGGATCTGATAGCGGAGCGACTGGCGTGATGGAGCATGTCATGCAAGTGAAGATTCTGGATGCGCGGATGGGTGCGCAATGGCCATTGCCCAACTACGCCACCGCGCACAGCGCAGGCATGGATTTGCGTGCCGCGCTGGACGCCACGCTGGTGCTGGCTGCCGGTGAAACCGTGCTGGTGCCGTCCGGGTTAGCCATCCATATTGGCGACCCGCGCCTGTGCGGGGTGATCCTGCCGCGCTCCGGGTTGGGCCACAAACATGGCATCGTGCTCGGCAATGGCACTGGCTTGATCGATGCTGATTATCAGGGCCCGCTGATGGTCAGTGTGTGGAATCGCGGACTTGCGGAGTTCACTATTGCGCCGGGGGATCGCATCGCGCAGTTGATGTTGCTGCCGGTGGTGCGTGCCAAGTTGCAGGTAGTGGATACTTTCGAGGAAAGTGCACGCGGTGAAGGCGGGTTCGGTCATACCGGTGTGCGCTGACAGGGGAATTGCATGGCAGTGTTCGGCTTAGGCAGCAACAAAGAGAAAGACAAGGACAAGGGCGACACGGGTGGCGACGAGAAGACGCTGCAGTTCGACCCGTTGTTGGTCGTGCGCGTGTTGCCCTGGCTGATCGCTTTGCTGCTGTTGCTAGGTATGTGGAATCTGGTGTCTGGCAGCCTGCATCAGTTGGGCGAATCCCGTCAGCATGCATTGGAGTCCAGTCGTGATGATGTGAATATCGCGGTGCAGCGCGCGCTGGAAGATGCGCGCCAGAAATTTGCCACGCAGATTGCCAGTGCATCGTTCACCAGCGCGATGGCGACGGGCGATCGGGCGGCGGCCAGTGCTGCGATCAAGCAAGGCTGGGCGGATGCCGGGCGCGTCGAAATCTGGCCCAAGGATCTGGAAGCCCTCTATGCCGGCTTGCCGCGCAGTGGGTTCGGCACCTTGGCAGTGGCCGAGGATGCACTGCATAGCAAAAAAGTACAGGCACGGCTGGTACGTTCTGCAGGGAAGCAGTGGTTGGCCTTGGCTGCACCCGTGGGGGCATCGCTGGTCTATGTCGAGCTACCCATCGCGCGCTTAGCGGCCGGTGTGGAAAGTCCGGGCTTGCCGAAGGGCAGCTATCTCGCATTGCGGCAGGGTGCCAGCAGTGTGATTGAGCGTGGGGATAGCGGGCTGGCGGATTCGGCAGAGGCATTGGCGGTCAAAGTCGCAGACAGTGATTTGCGGGTCGCGGCGGCCACTTCCAGCTTGACGGAGACCCCGTTTGGGCTGGGTGGACTGGGATCGTTGGTCATCGGCACCGTGTTTGTGCTGGTCGCAGCGGCGCTCTGGTTTGTGCTGCGCCCGCGCTTGCTGGCAATGGCTGGGCTGGAGCAAGTGGAGGCGGGTCCCACCTTGTCGGACTTGCAACAAGAGTTGCCAGCCGCGCAACCTGTCGCGCGGGCCAAGCCACGTGAGGCGGATCAAGGTGCAGCAAAATCGGCGGTGCCGGTGGTGATCGACCATCGCATCTTCCGGGCCTATGACATTCGCGGTGTAATTGGCATGTCATTGGATGCCGGGGTCGCCGAGTTGATCGGTCAGGCGATTGGCTCGGTGATGGCCGACCAGGGCTTGGACAGCATCGTGGTTGGGCGCGATGGCCGCTTGTCGGGGCCGGATCTGTCCGATGGCCTGATTCGCGGCCTGCGCAAAGCAGGTCGTAATGTGATTGATATCGGCATGGCACCCACCCCGGTGGTGTATTTCGGCTGCTATCACTTGCGTACCGGTTGCGGTGTGGCCATTACCGGCAGCCACAACCCGCCGGATTACAACGGGTTCAAAATCGTGGTGGGGGGTGAAACGCTGTCCGGTCCCGCGATCAAGGATCTGCACGCACGCATTGCCGAAGACCGCCTGTTGGAAGCTGACAGCGCTGGCGGTTTGGAGGAGCGCGATATCGGTGACGACTATGTGCAGCGCATCGCTGGCGATATCCAAATCGGTCAGCGTTTGAAAGTAGTGGTGGATGCCGGTAATGGCGTCGCCGGTGTGCTGGGCCCGCGCGTGCTGGAAGCCATCGGTGCCGAGGTCACTCCCCTGTTCTGCGATATCGACGGCACCTTCCCCAATCATCATCCTGACCCCAGCGAGCCCCACAATCTGGAAGCGCTGGTGCAGATGGTGCAGCGCCTGGATGCCGATCTCGGTATTGCCTTCGATGGCGATGGCGATCGCTTGGGCGTGGTCACCAAGTCCGGCAAAAACATCTTCCCGGATCGCTTGCTGATGCTGTTTGCCGCCGACGTGCTGGAACGCAACCCTGGCGCGGTGATTGTGTATGACGTCAAATGCACCGGCCGTTTGCCGATGCAAATCCTGCGTCACGGCGGCAGCCCGTTGATGTGGAAGACGGGGCACTCGCTGATCAAGAGCAAAATGCGCGAAGTCGATGCCGCATTGGCCGGCGAAATGAGCGGACATTTCTTCTTTGCCGAGCGCTGGTTTGGCTTTGACGATGGCATCTATGCGGCGGCGCGCTTGTTGGAAATTCTGGATACCCGTGGCGAAGTCCCCGAAGCGGTGTTCACGGCACTGCCTGACGGTATTTCCACGCCCGAAATCAAAGTCGAATTGCCCGATGGCGGCGACCCGCATGAGTTTGTCGAGCGCTTCCGGATGTCCGCCAGTTTTGAAGGTGGCCGCTTGACCACCATCGACGGGCTGCGCGTGGATTGGTCAGATGGTTGGGGCTTGGTGCGTGCCTCCAACACCACGCCGGTGCTGGTGATGCGCTTCGATGCCGACACCAATTCCGCGATGGCCCGCATCCAGCAGGTATTCCGCGATCATTTGCTGCGCCTCGAGCCGGAATTGCGGCTGCCGTTCTGATCCTAACCGCAAAGTGGCACTCCGGCTGCCACCAGGGTGACTTAGCCTGCCGGCGATTTTGCGGCGGTGGGGGCGGCCGACGACGTTGCCGCAGGCCCTGCAGGTGCTGCCGCACTGGGCTCGGCCTTGGTTGGCTTCATCAGGCGATAACGCCGCAGGGAGTCTTCAAATTCACTCCCCAGTTCGGAGCGATCCTGCTGCTGCGCCAGCAAAATCTGGCTTTGCCGCAGCAAATCCGCGTGTTGGGTTTGGATCGAATCGGCCAACGGCCTGGGTACCGGCGTGTTCGAGAGCTCTTTGTTGCCGGCTTGCCGCAGCAGGGAAATCAAACTTGACCGCAAGGTGGAGACGGTCAGGCGGCTGGATTTGATCGACTCATCCAGCAGCGCGGTGCGCTCGCCATAGGCGCGGCGCAGATCGCTTTCGGTCATGTAGGACTCGACCATGGCCAAGTCACGGCGTTTTTGCATGGCTTCGGCTTCTGCCTGCTGGCGGGCCAAGTCGGCGGCCTGAGCGGCAGCACTGCGTTCTTCCGAATTCAAGGTGCGGTCGATATGCGCTGTGGCCATGCCGCTTTTGATCGAGAATTCAGTGCGCGCACTGTCGGTGGCGGAGGCGGGCAGCGCGTCGCCACAGATCTTGCGGCCGGCGTCGTTCCAGCAGTAAATCTTCTTTTCGGTGTGTGGTGCGGTTTGCGCAGCCGCCATTGCCATCACCCCCAACAGGGCCATGGCAAGTGTGGAGCTCACGATGTGTCGATGCAGCGGCATGACGGCCCCCTGTGGCAGTCGATGAGCGTATCAGGCGATACCGTAGCGCGCACGGTAGGCGAGCAGAGCATCGCGATAAGTGGAAAGTTCGTTGCTTTCGCCAACAAACGCAAGCAGGTCACCCAAACCGGCCACCGCCACCACCGGAATCGCGTGCTCGTGGGCCACCGATTGCGCAGCAGATTCGGTAGCGTCTTCGCGCACCCGTTCCTGGCGGTCCAGTGCAATCACAATGCCTGCGGTGTGGCCGCCTGCGGCCGCAATAATACCCAGCGCTTCGCGGATCGCGGTGCCGGCGGTGATCACATCATCCACGATCAACACACGTTTGCCGGTGAGGGTTGCACCAATCAGGTTGCCGCCTTCGCCGTGCGTCTTGGCTTCCTTGCGGTTGAACGCCAACGGCAGGTCGCGGCCACGACGGGCGTATTCGCATGCCAGTGCGGTGGCCAGCGGGATGCCCTTGTAGGCGGGGCCAAACAGCACATCAAATTGCAGACCTGCCGCATCCATGGCATCGGCATAACAGGCCGCCAGTCCGGCTAACGTGGCCCCGGAATTGAACTGTCCGGCATTGAAGAAATACGGGCTGATGCGGCCAGACTTGAGGGTGAATTCGCCAAAGCGCAGCGCATCGGCGCGCAGGGCCAAGTCCAGGAAGCGGGAGCGGTGGTCAGAAGTCGTATGCGTCATGCCGCAATTGTCCCATGTTGTAGCGCCAGCTGGCGGTGATGGCGGGTGGATCGGTTAGGCTTGGCCATTCTTCATCGATTTCATGTGCATGCGCATCCTCAGCTTCAACGCCAATGGCCTGCGTTCGGCCGCCAGCAAGGGCTTTTTCGAGTGGTTCAACACGCAGGATATCGACGTGTTGTGCGTGCAGGAAACCAAAGCCCAGGTGCATCAATTGACCGATGCCGCATTTCGGCCGGCCGGCTATCACGCATGGTTCAAGGATGCGCAGAAGAAGGGCTATAGCGGCGTAGCCATCTACAGTCGGCGCGCGCCCGACGACATCCGCACCGCGCTGGGCTGGGCACCATTTGACGAGGAAGGGCGCTATCTCGAAGCCCGCTTCGGCAATCTGTCGGTGGTCAGTTTCTATATTCCGTCGGGCAGCTCCGGCGCGGAGCGCCAAGGCTTCAAGGAAGCGGTCATGGCGTGGCTGAAACCCATTCTGGACGGCTGGCTGGCCAGTGGTCGCGAGTATGTGTTGTGCGGCGATTGGAACATCGTGCGCGCTAGGAACGACATCAGGAACTGGACTGGCAACCAGAAAAATTCCGGCTGCCTGCCGCAGGAACGTGCATGGCTCAGCGGATTGATCGCCGATGCCTGCCACGACGGTCTGATCGTCCCGCCCGCGCATGGCTGGAAAGACGCCTTCCGCGTCGCCAAGCCCGACGTGGTGGAGTATTCGTGGTGGTCGCAGCGCGGCGGTGCGCGCGCCAATAACGTTGGCTGGCGGATTGATTACCAGATCGCCACACCCGGCATTGCGGCGGGTATCCGCAGCGCCGAAATTTTCCCCGAGCCTAAATTTTCCGACCACGCGCCGCTGCTGGTGGAGTACGCCGAATGAGTACTCCCGTGAAGCCCCAAAAACCTTCGGTCTGGCAATCGTTTGCGCAACCGGCGGCGGGCACCATGTTCTTCTTCGGTTTTTCCTCGGGCCTGCCGTTCTTGCTGGTGGCAGGCACCTTGGCGTTTTGGCTCAAGGATGTCGGCATCGTGCTGAAAGACATCACCATGATCGCCAGCGCCGGCATGTTGTATGCGTTCAAATTCGTGTGGGCGCCGCTGCTGGATCATTGGCAGTTGCCGGGGTTCCAGCGCTTGGGGCGGCGGCGCGGTTGGTTGCTGGCGGCGCAGCTGGGGGTCATCGCCAGCTTGCTGCTGATGGCGGCCACCACGCCAGCCCAGCTTGGCCTGTTCATTGCAGCCACGCTGGGCGTGGCGTTTTTCGGGGCCACCCAAGACATTGCAGTGGATGCCTACCGGATTGAAATTGCACCGGTGGATGCACAAGGCGCGTTGGTGGCCACCTATTCGTTGGGCTATCGCATCGGCCTGATTTTGGCCGGCGCATTGGCCGCGATCTTGGCCGACCACATCGCCTGGAGTCTGGTGTATGTGCTGATGGCGGCGGCGATGTTGATTCCCCTGATTGCCAATTTGCTGGCGCGCGAACCGGTGGTGCCCACGGCGGAACACCTGCCGTGGAAAGCTGCGATGGTGCGTGCGGTGGCCGACCCGTTCACCGATTTTTTCCGTCGCTACGGGGTGGCACTGGCGTTGACCGTGTTGGCCTACATCCTGCTGTTCAAAGTGCCCGAACAGGCCACCATCGGCGGCATCATGAGCCCGTTCTATGTGGATCAAGGCTTCAGCAAAACCCAGATTGGTTCGATCACCAAGCTCTGGGGGGTGTGGGTGGGCATTCTTGGCGTGTTCTGCGGCGGCGCATTGGTGACTCGGATGGGCGCGTGGAAGTCGCTGGGGTTGATGATGCTGGTGTGCGGCAGCTGTAATTTGCTGTACCTGCTGCTGATGGTGCACAAGGGCGATGTGTGGGTGCTCACTGCGGTGATCTCGGCGGAAAATTTCACCCTGGGGATGTTGGGCCCACCCACCGTTGCGTTCCTCTCGGCGCTGGTCAACAAGGAGCACACCGCCACGCAATACGCGTTGCTCAGTTCGCTGGTCAATCTGCCTGGGAAAGTCCTCGGCTTCTTCGCTGGCGGCATCGTCATGGCCACCGGCTACGGCATGTACTTCGTCATCACCGTGTTGGCACTGATTCCTGCGGCCCTGCTGTATGTCTGGCTGACGCCGCCGCTGCGGCAGCGGGTCTTTGTCGAAGCAGGTACTCAGGCCGGATAAAGCGCGCCCAGCACGCGCAGCCCGGCAGCATCGGTGACGGCGGGCAGGTTGCCGGGGCGGCCTGCCAGATGCTCGCGCGCCAGCCACGCAAAGGCCATTGCCTCCACATAGTCCGGATCCAGCCCGTGCGCGGCGCTGGACTCGATGTTGGCGGTTGGCAGCGCCTGCGCCAACGCCGTCAGCAGCAGCGGGTTATGTACGCCGCCACCGCACACAATCACGCGCCGCGTCTGCGGTTGGGTGGCAGACAGCGCTGCGGCCACGCTGTGAGCGGTCAGCGCCAGCAACGTGGCTTGCACGTCGGCGGGCGGCTCGTGGCCGGCAAGGGCCGCTGCGACCCAATCCAGGTGGAACTGGTCGCGGCCGGTGGATTTCGGCGGCGGCGCGGCAAACCACGGCTCGTCCAGCAAACGTGCCAGCAAACCGGCATCCACCTGACCTTGCGCGGCAAATGCACCACCGGCATCAAACGCATGGCCAAGCTGGCGCTGGCACCACGCATCCATCAGGCCATTGGCCGGGCCGGTATCAAAACCACGCACCGTGCCCGATGCCGGCAACAACGTGAGATTGGCAATCCCGCCCAGATTCAGCACGGCGCGATCTTCATTTGCATCGTGCAGTACCGCCGCATGGAACGCCGGCACCAGCGGTGCGCCGTGGCCACCCGCGGCGACATCGCGGCGGCGGAAATCGGCCACCACCGGCACCTTGCAGCGTTCGGCAATGCTGCTCGGGTCGCCCAATTGCAGGGTGAAGGGCACCTCGCCTTGCGGGCGGTGGCGCAGGGTTTGCCCATGCGAGCCGATCGCGGCGATCAGGTTGCGATCCACACCCGCAGCGTCGATCAAGGTATTGGCGGCATCGGCAAATGCCCGCCCAATGTGCACATCCAGCATGCCCACCGCATCCAGCGTGAGTGCTTGCGCGTGCTGACCCAAGGCCACCAGTTGTTCGCGCAGCGCAGGTTGCCACGGCAGCACTTGTCCGGCCAGCAACGTGGGCCGGGCGTGCGCAGAGTCGTTATCGAAGCGCACCAGCGCGGCATCGATGCCGTCGGCACTGGTACCGGAGATCAGGCCAAGAAAGAGAGGCGTATGTGCGATGTCGGACATGCGCCGCAGTATCGCACTGCGGCGCGAAAAACGTGCCGATCACCCCTTGCGCCGGTTCCCGCGTTTGCCCGCCTTGGGGGCGGGCGTGGCACTGGCGACGCGGCTGCCGTCATCCAATTGGAACACCACGTTTTCCACTTCGCGAATTTTTTCCAGCGCGTGGCGGGTGTCGCTCTTGAATGCAACCAAGGTATCGCCGGTCAGCGGTGCCGGCGGTGGCATGGTCATCTTCAACGGGTTCACTTGCACGCCGTTGACGCGAAATTCATAGTGCAGATGCGGGCCGGTGGCCATTCCCGTGCTGCCCACATAGCCAATCACCGCGCCCTGCGCCACACGTTGGCCGGTGTGGATACCGGCAAACCGCGACATATGCCCGTACAGCGTGGTCTTACCGGCGCCATGATTCAGGATGACCACGTTGCCGTAGCCACTTTTTTGCCCCACAAACTCTACTTTGGCATCACCTGCCGCCTGGATCGGCGTGCCGGTACTGGCAGCGTAATCCACACCCTTGTGCATGCGGAAGGTGCCCAGAATCGGGTGATTGCGGCCACCAAAGCCGGAGGTCAGGCGCGCATACGGAATCGGCATGCGGATAAACGGGCGTTTGAGCGAGCGCCCATCGGGAGTGAAGTATTCGGGCTTGCCGTCGCGCATAAAGCGGAACGCGCTCTTGAGGTGGCCATCCACGGTGAAGGTGGCGGCCTGCACCGGCCCGGTGTTGACCAGTTGGCCGTTCTTCCAAGTTTGATCCACCACCACACTGAAGCGGTCGTCTTCGCTCAGATCTGAATCGAAGTCGATGTCGTACTTGAACATTTCATCAGTGAGTTGCTCCAGCTGCGAACTGCCCAGCCCCAGTGCGCGTGCCGATGCAAAGAGTGATCTACCTACCTCGCCGGTCAACACCACCGTGCGGGTGGTGATTTCCACCGGCACCGCACGTTCGCGCAACGCATCGCCATTGAATTCCAGTTCGATGGGGCTATCACCAATCCCTGGGCCCGCTTCCAGCCGCATCGCCCGTACGCTGCCGTCGGCAGGCAGATTAAAGCTCAATACCGTGCCGGGGCGCAGCTTGCGCAGCGTGGGCTTGATCGTGGGATGCTGCATCACCCGCGCAAGCTGGTCATACGGGATACCCAATTCCTCGAACACGCCACTCAGTGTTTGCCCAGGCTTGAGCGTAATCGACTGCCAGCGATCATCGGTGGTCTTGCCTGCGCGATGGCCGAGTTTGGGCAGCGACAACGTCATGGTCATGCGTTGCGCATTGGGGTTGTTGGGGGTGTTCAGCACCGTCGAGAAGCCGGGCACAATAGCCGCCAGCAACATTCCTATAGTGGTCAATACACTGGCATGTGCCCAGTGCCGGCGGGTCCACCGTCCGCGGAATGGGTGTGCAATGGATAGACTGGCGGGACGATCAGCATTGACCCGGGCGCGCTCTAAATTCTCGCGGCGTACGGCCTCGTGATTCGTGTCCGCCATGTGTGGATCCCCGCGTGTGCTGATTTACCCGACGCGGTACCATAATCAGATGATGGGCGCGCGTCAACCCGTTGAATCTGTTGGTAATTTCGAAATTTTCAGTTAACGTGTCCTTAACCTTCAGCTGAATACGTGGTGCCCCGCCGCGCCGCCGAAAAGCACACCCATAGAGAATGCCTGTGTCCGAGTTGCAGCAAGCTGTCGAGTTGATTGCCCGTGGTAGTGACGAAATCCTCAAGCGCGAAGAGCTCGAGGCGCGCCTGAAGCTTGGTCGGCCGTTGCGGGTCAAGGCCGGTTTTGACCCCACCGCGCCGGATTTGCACCTTGGCCACACCGTGCTGCTCAATAAGATGCGCCAGTTCCAAGACTTGGGGCATCAGGTGATCTTCCTGATTGGCGACTTCACCGGCATGATCGGCGACCCCACCGGCAAGAACATCACCCGCAAGCCGCTGACCCGCGAGGACGTGCTGGCCAATGCGCAGACGTATGCCGAGCAGGTGTTCAAGGTGCTCGACCGCGAGCGCACCGAAGTGCGTTTCAACAGCGAATGGTTCGGGCAGATGAGTGCCGCCGACATGATCAAGCTCGCCGCGCAGCACACCGTGGCGCGCATGCTCGAGCGCGACGATTTTGCCAAGCGCTATGCCGCGCAGCAGTCCATCGCCATCCATGAATTTCTGTATCCCCTGGTGCAGGGCTATGACTCGGTGGCGCTGAAAGCCGATGTCGAGCTTGGCGGCACCGATCAGAAGTTCAATCTGCTGATGGGGCGTGGCCTGCAAGAACACCACGGCCAGCCGCCGCAGATCGTGTTGACCATGCCGCTACTGGAAGGGCTGGATGGCGTCAACAAGATGAGCAAGTCGCTTGGCAATTACATCGGCATTGCCGAGCCGGCCATCGACATCGTCACCAAGACCATGAAGATTGGCGATGACTTGATGTGGCGCTGGATCGACCTGCTCAGCTTCGAGATCGGGATTGGGGAAGCCAAGCAGCTGCGCGGCGAGATTGCCGCGGGCATGAATCCGCGCGATCTCAAGCTGCGGCTGGCGCATGAGCTGGCTGCGCGCTTCCATGATGCGGCACAGGCCGAACAGGCTGTGGCCGGTTGGCATGCCGCAGTGCGCGGCGAAGGCGATCTGTCGCAATTGCCGCTCCATGAAGTGACGGTTCCTGCAGAGGGTCTGCGCATCGCGGCGCTGCTGACTGCAGCAGGTATCACGCCGTCCAACGCCGAGGCCAACCGCAAGCTGAAAGAGCGTGCGGTACGTGTGGATGGGGAGGTGTTCGAGGATGCCGCGCGGGTATTTGCGCCGGGATTCGAGGGGGTGTTGGCGGTGGGCAAGCGCAACTTCGCCAGAGTCCGTCTGCAGAGTGTCTGATTTGTGCGGTGGATGGCAAGCAATTGCAATTTTCGCTTCCCTATTCGCGGCGGATGCCGCATAATCGTTTCCCCCTTGCAGCTGTCCACGAAAGTGCACACGGCAACGTGTGAAGATCTTCGCGGGAAGGTGTTGACTGCAAGGAAAAAGCCGGCATAATGTGCGGCTCGCTTCGGCAAAAGCCTTCGGGTGGTGGTTGAGGCGGTTGGGTCAAGATTCTCGGTGACGGGGTGTTGACAAAGTGGAAAAGCCCGGCATAATGGGCGGCTCACTCGGGGGCTACGGCGCTTGGGTGGAACAGGAGAGGCGCTGAGGCCGATTCTGGAGATCTTTGACAGTGTGCGCAGGTGACTTGTGCGGGCGTCTGGTGATGGATGATTTGTCCATAGCAGACGTTCGATCAACACCATCAATTCAAAAGTATTCATAGGCATCAGCAATGATGTTTAAACGTACAGCGAGTAATGGAGTTGGGCGGACTTTGCATTTTTAAGCATTAGAGGCTTCGGCCTCGAACACTTTAAGTGAAGAGTTTGATCCTGGCTCAGAGTGAACGCTGGCGGCAGGCCTAATACATGCAAGTCGAACGGCAGCACAGTGGAGCTTGCTCCATGGGTGGCGAGTGGCGGACGGGTGAGGAATACATGGGAATCTGCCCAGTCGTGGGGGATAACGTATGGAAACGTACGCTAATACCGCATGCGCCCTTCGGGGGAAAGTCGGGGACCGCAAGGCCTGACGCGATTGGATGAGCCCATGTTCGATTAGCTAGTTGGCGGGGTAACGGCCCACCAAGGCGACGATCGATAGCTGGTCTGAGAGGATGATCAGCCACACTGGAACTGAGACACGGTCCAGACTCCTACGGGAGGCAGCAGTAGGGAATATTGGACAATGGGCGCAAGCCTGATCCAGCCATGCCGCGTGAGTGAAGAAGGCCCTCGGGTTGTAAAGCTCTTTTGTTGGGGAAGAAAAGCAGTTGGTTAATACCCGATTGTTCTGACGGTACCCAAAGAATAAGCACCGGCTAACTTCGTGCCAGCAGCCGCGGTAATACGAAGGGTGCAAGCGTTACTCGGAATTACTGGGCGTAAAGCGTGCGTAGGTGGTTGTTTAAGTCTGATGTGAAAGCCCTGGGCTCAACCTGGGAATGGCATTGGATACTGGATAGCTAGAGTGCGGTAGAGGGTAGTGGAATTCCCGGTGTAGCAGTGAAATGCGTAGAGATCGGGAGGAACATCCGTGGCGAAGGCGACTACCTGGGCCAGCACTGACACTGAGGCACGAAAGCGTGGGGAGCAAACAGGATTAGATACCCTGGTAGTCCACGCCCTAAACGATGCGAACTGGATGTTGGGCTCAACTTGGAGCTCAGTATCGAAGCTAACGCGTTAAGTTCGCCGCCTGGGGAGTACGGTCGCAAGACTGAAACTCAAAGGAATTGACGGGGGCCCGCACAAGCGGTGGAGTATGTGGTTTAATTCGATGCAACGCGAAGAACCTTACCTGGCCTTGACATGCACGGAATCCTTTAGAGATAGAGGAGTGCCTTCGGGAACCGTGACACAGGTGCTGCATGGCTGTCGTCAGCTCGTGTCGTGAGATGTTGGGTTAAGTCCCGCAACGAGCGCAACCCTTGTCCTTAGTTGCCAGCACGTAATGGTGGGAACTCTAAGGAGACCGCCGGTGACAAACCGGAGGAAGGTGGGGATGACGTCAAGTCATCATGGCCCTTACGGCCAGGGCTACACACGTACTACAATGGTGGGGACAGAGGGCTGCAAGCGCGCGAGCGTGAGCCAATCCCAGAAACCCCATCTCAGTCCGGATTGGAGTCTGCAACTCGACTCCATGAAGTCGGAATCGCTAGTAATCGCAGATCAGCATTGCTGCGGTGAATACGTTCCCGGGCCTTGTACACACCGCCCGTCACACCATGGGAGTTTGTTGCACCAGAAGCAGGTAGCTTAACCTTCGGGGGGGCGCTTGCCACGGTGTGGCCGATGACTGGGGTGAAGTCGTAACAAGGTAGCCGTATCGGAAGGTGCGGCTGGATCACCTCCTTTTGAGACATGGCAACAGAAGTTGCCAGGCGTCCGCACAAGTGACCTGCATTCAGAGAACGGCGACCCGCAAGGGGCCGTGTCCCTTAATCTTTTAAGCATTAATGGGGCCTTAGCTCAGCTGGGAGAGCACCTGCTTTGCAAGCAGGGGGTCGTCGGTTCGATCCCGACAGGCTCCACCACTAAGCGCGACACATTGGGTCTGTAGCTCAGGTGGTTAGAGCGCGCCCCTGATAAGGGCGAGGCCGGTGGTTCGAGTCCTCCCAGACCCACCACGATGTAACTCTGAATGATCTGCGCACACACACTTTGAAATGGCTAGGCATTGTGGCCTGGTCATGTTCTTTGAAAATCGGGAAGAAGAGTCAAACGAGCGTTTGAGACGTAAGTCTTACAACGTGTCGAGGCTGAGGCGAGATGGCGTAAGCCATCTTTATCAAGTGATAGTCGTACCATTCGCTGGTATGCGTATCGCCCTGAGGCAACTTGGGGTGATATGGTCAAGCGAATAAGCGCACACGGTGGATGCCTTGGCAGTCAGAGGCGATGAAGGACGTGACAGCCTGCGAAAAGTATCGGGGAGCTGGCAATAAGCTTTGATCCGGTAATGTCCGAATGGGGAAACCCACCCGCAAGGGTATTGCATGGTGAATACATAGCCATGCAAGGCGAACGCGGTGAACTGAAATATCTAAGTAACCGTAGGAAAAGAAATCAACCGAGATTCCGTCAGTAGCGACGAGCGAACGCGGACAAGCCCAAAAGTCGATCTTGTTTTAGCAAAACACTCTGGAAAGGGTGGCCATAGCGGGTGACAGCCCCGTATGCGAAAGGGCCTGATCGATGAAATTGAGTAGGGCGGGGCACGTGAAACCCTGTCTGAACATGGGGGGACCATCCTCCAAGGCTAAATACTCCTGACTGACCGATAGTGAACCAGTACCGTGAGGGAAAGGCGAAAAGAACCCTGGTGAAGGGAGTGAAATAGACCCTGAAACCGTGTGCGTACAAGCAGTCGGAGCCCTTCGGGGTGACGGCGTACCTTTTGTATAATGGGTCAGCGACTTACTGTTCGTGGCGAGCTTAACCGTATAGGGGAGGCGAAGGGAAACCGAGTCTGATAAGGGCGCATAGTCGCGGGCAGTAGACCCGAAACCGGGTGATCTAGTCATGCCCAGGGTGAAGGTACCGTAACAGGTACTGGAGGCCCGAACCCACGCCCGTTGCAAAGGTCGGGGATGAGGTGTGATTAGGAGTGAAAAGCTAATCGAACCCGGAGATAGCTGGTTCTCCTCGAAAGCTATTTAGGTAGCGCCTCATATGAATCCTCTCGGGGGTAGAGCACTGTTATGGCTAGGGGGTCATCGCGACTTACCAAACCATTGCAAACTCCGAATACCGAGACGGACTGTATGGGAGACACACGGCGGGTGCTAACGTTCGTCGTGAAAAGGGAAACAACCCAGACCCACAGCTAAGGTCCCAAATTACTGCTAAGTGGAAAACGATGTGGAAAGGCATAGACAGCCAGGAGGTTGGCTTAGAAGCAGCCATCCTTTAAAGAAAGCGTAATAGCTCACTGGTCGAGTCGGTCTGCGCGGAAGATTTAACGGGGCTAAGCAGTAAACCGAAGCTTGGGGTGTGCATCTTTGATGCACGCGGTAGAGGAGCGTTCCGTAGGCCTGCGAAGGTGGATTGAGAAGTCTGCTGGAGGTATCGGAAGTGCGAATGCTGACATGAGTAACGATAATGCGGGTGAAAAGCCCGCACGCCGAAAGCCCAAGGTTTCCTTGCGCAACGTTAATCGACGCAGGGTGAGTCGGCCCCTAAGGCGAGGCAGAAATGCGTAGTCGATGGGAAGCAGGTTAATATTCCTGCACCTCGCGTAAGTGCGATGGAGGGACGGAGAAGGTTAGGCAGGCCGGGCGTTGGTTGTCCCGGTGAGAGGACTGAGGTGGTGCCCTTAGGTAAATCCGGGGGTGCAACATTGAGGTCAAGGACGAGTCCATTAGGACAGAGCTGCCGATATCACGCTTCCAGGAAAAGCTCCTAAGCTTCAGCTTACGCAGACCGTACCGTAAACCGACACAGGTGGGTAGGATGAGAATTCTCAGGCGCTTGAGAGAACTCGGGTGAAGGAACTAGGCAAAATAGCACCGTAACTTCGGGAGAAGGTGCGCCAACCATGGTTAATAGCTAAGGTTGGCCGAAGTAACCAGGCCGCTGCGACTGTTTATCAAAAACACAGCACTCTGCAAACACGAAAGTGGACGTATAGGGTGTGACGCCTGCCCGGTGCTGGAAGGTTAATTGATGGGGTCAGCCGCAAGGCGAAGCTCTTGATCGAAGCCCCAGTAAACGGCGGCCGTAACTATAACGGTCCTAAGGTAGCGAAATTCCTTGTCGGGTAAGTTCCGACCTGCACGAATGGCGTAACGACAGCGGCGCTGTCTCCACCCGAGACTCAGTGAAATTGAAATCGCTGTGAAGATGCAGCGTTCCCGCGGCAAGACGGAAAGACCCCGTGAACCTTTACTATAGCTTTACACTGAACGTTGAGTTCATCTGTGTAGGATAGGTGGGAGGCTGTGAAGTGTCGGCGCTAGCTGGCATGGAGCCAACCTTGAAATACCACCCTGATGTGCTTGACGTTCTAACCTGGGCCCGTAATCCGGGTCGGGGACCGTGTATGGTGGGTAGTTTGACTGGGGCGGTCTCCTCCCAAAGAGTAACGGAGGAGCTCGAAGGTACGCTCAGCGCGGTCGGACATCGCGCACTGTGTGCAAAGGCATAAGCGTGCTTGACTGCAAGATCGACGGATCAAGCAGGTAGGAAACTAGGACTTAGTGATCCGGTGGTTCTGTATGGAAGGGCCATCGCTCAACGGATAAAAGGTACTCCGGGGATAACAGGCTGATACCGCCCAAGAGTTCATATCGACGGCGGTGTTTGGCACCTCGATGTCGGCTCATCACATCCTGGGGCTGTAGTCGGTCCCAAGGGTATGGCTGTTCGCCATTTAAAGTGGTACGCGAGCTGGGTTCAGAACGTCGTGAGACAGTTCGGTCCCTATCTGTCGTGGGCGTTGGAGATTTGAGAGGGGCTGCTCCTAGTACGAGAGGACCGGAGTGGACGAACCCCTGGTGTTCCGGTTGTCACGCCAGTGGCATTGCCGGGTAGCTATGTTCGGAAGCGATAACCGCTGAAAGCATCTAAGCGGGAAGCGCGCCTCAAGATGAGATCTCCCGGGGCACAAGCCCCCTAAAGGAACCATCAAGACCAGGTGGTTGATAGGCAGGGTGTGTAAGCGCAGTAATGTGTTGAGCTTACCTGTACTAATGATCCGTGTGGCTTGACCATATCACCTCAAGTTGCTTCGTACGCCGAAGCAACCCTTGGCCTCAATACGTTGATGGCTTACCGCAAATGCTCGTTCACTCTTCTTCCCCCCCTTGAGAGCGTGGCGCTACTTGTTGTGCGCATCCCTGCGCAAGAGCCTGCACATCCTTGTGCAGACTTCCAAACAAGCAAGCGACCCTCCACCCTCTCCCTGGTGACAACAGCGCTGTGGTCCCACCCGATCCCATCCCGAACTCGGAAGTGAAACACAGCTGCGCCGATGGTAGTGTGGCTTTGCCATGCGAGAGTAGGTCATCGCCAGGGCCTTATCCCAAACCCCGCAGATATCCTCTGCGGGGTTTTTCTTTGGCGAGGCTTGGGATTGCGCGGTAACATCCAATCAAATTTCCGGGAGTCGAAAATGAGTGCAGCACTTCATGTCGTGATTCTTGCCGCTGGCGAAGGCAAGCGGATGAAGTCTGTGCTGCCCAAAGTCCTGCAAACAGTTGCCGGGCAGCCCATGCTCGCGCATGTCATCGCGGCGGCGCGTAAATTGAAACCCGCAGGTATTCATGTCGTGTTTGGTCACGGCGGCGATCAGGTGCGGTCAGCGTTTGCTGCGCAATCGGATTTGCTGTGGGCCGAGCAAGCGCACCAGTTGGGCACCGGGCATGCGGTGCAGCAGGCGATGGTGCAGATACCTGACGCTGCAAAAGTCCTGGTGCTGTATGGCGATGTGCCGTTGATTACGGCTGACTCCTTGCAGCGGCTACTTGCTGCACCCGCGAAGCTGGCGGTACTCGCGGCGGAATTGGCAAACCCAACGGGGTATGGCCGGATTTTGCGCGATAGTGAAGGGCATGTGGCTGCGATTGTTGAGCAAAAGGATGCCAGCGAAGACCATCTTCGTATCCGCATGGTCAATACTGGTGTGATCGCAGCGGAAGCTGCCTCGCTCAAGCGCTGGTTAGCGGGATTGTCGAATTGCAATGCACAAGGCGAGTACTACCTGACCGACGTGTTTGCCAGTGCAGCGCATGAATTTGCAGCAGCTGAAGTCGTGGTGGTTAACGACCCATTGGAAACCGAAGGGGCGAATGACCCTTGGCAGTTGGCGCAGCTGGAGCGTGCTTTTCAGCTGCGACAGGTACGCAACTTGTGCATGGATGGAGCGCGGGTAGCCGACCCTGCACGGGTCGATATACGTGGTGTGGTGACTGTGGGACGGGATGTCGAGATTGATGCGGATGTGATTTTTGAAGGCACGGTGCGCTTGGGGGATGGCGTTCGCATCGGGCCGTTTTGCCGGATCAAGGATGCAGACATTGCAGCGGGTACGGTGGTGCGTGCGCATTGCGATATTGAAGGTGCGCAGATTGGAACGGGCGCGCAGATTGGGCCATATGCACGGCTACGCCCGGGCACGGTGCTGGCCGAGGATGTGCATGTTGGCAACTTCGTGGAAACCAAGAAAGCGACGTTGGGCCGGGGTAGCAAAGCCAATCATCTGAGTTATCTGGGTGACGCGGTGATCGGCAGCCAGGTCAATATTGGGGCCGGCACGATTACCTGCAATTACGACGGCGTAAACAAGTTCACCACCACGATTGGTGATGGGGTGTTCGTGGGTTCCAACAGTGCGTTGGTGGCACCTGTGAAGATTGGTGACGGGGCGACGATTGGTGCCGGCTCCACCATCAGCAAGGATGCGCCTGCCAACAAGCTGACAGTGGCGCGCGAGCGTCAAATCACGCTGGATGGCTGGCATCGGCCGGCCAAGAAGACCACATGAATCCGGCCCGGGTCAGGCGCGAAGCGGTGCGCACGCTGACCGACTTGCCCAATGTCGGGCCGGCGGTGGCCGGTGATCTGCGCATGCTGGGCATTGAGCAGCCGCAACAGCTGGTGGGGCGTGATGCGTGGGATATGTACGCGCAGTTATGTGTGCTGACGCGGCAGCAGCATGACCCTTGCGTGATCGACGTGTTCTTGTCCCTCACTGACTTTATTCAAGGGGGGCAGCCGCAGCCGTGGTGGTATTACACCGCGCAGCGCAAGGCGCAGCTGCGCTCAGCGAAGAACCGGGGCGGCGCCCCGATTGCAGGCGCATGAATTTAGGCCGTTGGGCAAATCGCGGGGCGCGTGGGTGGAATGGGCGCCTTCCCGCGCCGTAGACGACAGCAGTGATTGCCCGGTTCACGTGCCAGCAGGCGGAGGCAGCGGGAATTCGATCGCCGTCGGTGCCGCGAGCAGCAGCTTGGTCCGGTAGCCCCGGGCAGAAGCGTCTTCTTCCTTGAGGATGACGCGGGTCGTTTTTTCGATCCAGAATCGCTGAAAGCTGTTGCTCCCTGGCTTTCCGCTCTCGGTCTCGACCAGCCAGCAGGCGTGGCTCAGGCCATCTGCACCGGTCAGGTTGCGGTCGCCCAGCACCGTGTAATCCACGTCGATGGGTGCGGCCATGCCGACATCGAACATGCGGATGCGCAGGGTTCCGCCTTTCTCGAACGGCAGCAGGGGCAGCAGGGTCAGATCGGAATGCCAGTTCATCCACCAGCCTTGATTCATCGACGCGAACCCGGCGCGCATGGTGGCCAGGGAGGCTTCGGGCAGTTCGCCTTGCACGTGTCCCGTCGCCTTGCCTGGCTCGATGTAGGTCGTGATGTTTCGGTCTGGCGTCAGCCATGCGCTGGTTTGCGTCAGCGTGGCAATGTCCTGGCCCGAATGGACGGTGTGGGCGGTATGGACAACGCCGCCTTCGCTTTCCCAGTGCTGGTCGATGACCCAGTTGTCCTGCCCGCCCGAGTCGTCGTGGCTGACCCGGCTGGTAGCAAGCATTGCGCGCTTGATTCCGGTGTCGGCGACGCCGTGGAAATAGACCAGATAAGTCGATGTCGTTGGCCGCAGGCTGGAGATGTGCAGATCTTCCGGATTCACTCGGGTGACTGTATCCGCGCTGGCGCTGCCGACAGCCAGAGCAAGCAGCGCCGCTGCAGAAATTGCCTTGATGATCTTGATGGTCGGTTTCATGTGCAATGATGTTGTTTTAATGGGTGGGTGGAGCGCATGCGTCGAGGAACGTTGTTCATCGGGTGGGGAGCCATCATTCCCGGTCGGGAAACGATGGCGTCGAACGTGCTTCAGGACGCCATGGTTTTTTTGCACAAGCTCGAATCCGAAGGCGTGATTGACGGGATCGAGGTGGTGCTTCTGGAGCCGCATGGCGGCGATCTGGATGGGTTCGTCCTCATCAAGGGGCGTCTGGATCAACTGGCGCAACTGCGCGTGCAGGACGATTTTGTGAAGATGATCATCGGCGTGCGTCTGGTGCATTCCGGCGTTGGCGTGGTGGCGGGTCATTCCGGTCAGGAAATGCAGCCATACCTGCTGGCGTGGGCCGATCAGGAACGTCGATTGCTGGGTGCGTCCGAGGAAAAATCCTGATCGGTGTTCGGCTTTTCTCCGGAGGCTGCGGGGTAAAGGGCAATGAAGGCGAACAGGATGAGGTGCACGGCGGCTGAGATCCAGCGGCCCTCGACGGGATCTGCCATGGTCGTCTGCCAGGCCTGTGACAGCAGCGAATTACTGAGGTTCCAGCCCCAGTGCAGCCCGACCGCAGCCCACAGCGATTGCATGCGCCAGGCAGCGGCGGCGTAGGCCAGCCCCAAGCAGAACAGCCGGATTTGCTCGCTGACTCCCCAGTCGAGTCGCCAGATATGGTTCGCCGTATACAGCGCTGCGGAGGCGATGACATAAGATCCAAATCCCAGTGGTCGTGACGTGAACCGCAGCAAAAAGCCGCGGGTGAGGATGTCCTCGGCGATGGATGGAATGAACGTGGTGACCAGACCGATGCCGATGACGGTGAGTGAAAGGGGAGCCGCCGGGACGAATTGTTCGACGCCAAGACCGAGCGCAATGGCTTCGGCTGCCAGCTTGGCGGTGATGGCGAGCAGCAGGGTACTGACCAGCAGCGGCAGCCAACGCGTGGCGATCAGCCCATAAGTGCGAAACCCGCCACCATCGATCCAGCGGCCGACTGGCCAGGCAAGCACCAACGTCAGCACCATCAGCGCAGGCCCCAAGGGGCTTGTGGGTGCAAAGACGGTCTGGAGTCCTTCCGACGTCTGATACACGACGAGCAGCAACAGGAACCCAATGACAAGACGCGTGTTCATCGGCGGTATTCCGGTAAGGGCAGTGAAAGCGGAATCATCGGTCAGGCAACACCATCGATACACACAGCCCGCCGCCTTCGCGGTTGAGCAAGGCGATGCGGCCGCCGTGGGCCTCGGCAATCTCGCGTGCGAGGGCCAGCCCCAGTCCGGTGCCATGGCGCTTGGTGGAATAAAACGGCAGCAGCGCATTGGCCAAGACGGCGGCATTCATCCCGCTGCCGCGATCCAACACTTCGATGCGCCAACTCTCCGGCAATTTGCGCACCGTGAGCCGCACTTCCTCAGGCGAAGACCCTGATTCATGCGCGTTCTTGAGCAGATTGATCAGGGTTTGTTCCAGTTGGGCGGCATCGATGCGGGCAATGCCGTCGGCGGGCTGCAGGTCGGCGCTGAACGCAACTTGCGAGCGCAATTGTTCGATGAAGCGCGACCACTCCACCGGGGTAAGACGTGGCGCTGGTAATTTGGCAAAGCGGGCGTAGTCGCGAATGAAGCCTTCCAGATGGCGGGCGCGCTCTTCAATCGTGGCAAGTGCCGAGGGCAGGCGCTCATATTGCTCGCGGCGCAGCAGCTCGGCGCCGGAGTGTGCCAGCGAGGCGATCGGTGCCAGCGAGTTGTTGAGCTCGTGACTGATTACGCGAATGACTTTCTTCCAGGTTTGCACTTCCTGCCTGCGCAACTCGGCGGTGAGCTGACGTAGCAAAATCAACGCATGCACACGGCCATTGAGGCGGAAGTTGCGCCGCGACAAATGATAAATGTCTTCGTCGTCCTCACTGCCCACGCTGAACATGCCATCGCCGCCACGTGCAAAGGCGTCCTGCACGGCAGGGTCGGCGTGGCCCAGGATGTCATCGAAATGATGACCCTCCAGTCGTTTGCCATCCCCCAGCAGTTTGCGTGCGGCAAGATTGCCCAGCACGATGCGTTGCGCCGGGTCGACCAGAATCATCGCCACCGGTGTGTTTTGCACCATGGTATCGAGCAGCAATTCGCGTTGTACCAGCGCCAGCCGTTGCTCGCGCAGCGCATCGCCTAATGCGTTGTGCGCGTTCACCAGTTCGCCAAGGTCACCGCCGCCATCCCAGCGCACGCCAAAGCTGAAATCGCCATCGCGATAACTGGCCACGGTGCCGGCCAAGGCGCGAAACAGCGCACGATTAGGAGCCAGGATCCGCTGGACGATCCATAGGCAAGCGGCACCGACCAACACGCAAGGCAGGCCAATGGCGGCCCAGGGTTGCCACCATGTCGACAGCTGCACACTGCTGATGGCAACCGCGATCACGGCCACGCACAGCAGTGCACTGAACTTGCTGGCGATGGTGAATCTGCGTAAGGCGCGCATGTCAGCTACGCGCAATGCCAAGGCGGTCGAGTCTGCGATACAAGGCTTGGCGCGACATGCCCAGTTCCGCTGCGGCCTGCGCCAATACACCACCACAGCGCGACAAGGCGGCTTCGATGCTGGCGCGGTCTGGTTCATCGCCACTGTTGGCAGGCAGCGGCGTGGTGGCAGTGGGCAGCGCAAGATCAGGGGTTTCGATGCGCTCACCACGGGCCAGCAATGCGGCGCGTTGCATCACATTGCGCAGCTCGCGCACATTGCCCGGCCAAGCGTGGCGTTGCAGCGTGCGTTCGGCGTCTTCACTCAAACGCTTGCCGGCAGGCAAAAAGTGATGGGCCAAAGGCAGAATATCGCGTGGGCGCTGCGCCAATGGGGGGATGCGCAGTTCAATACCGTTGAGGCGATAGAACAAGTCTTCGCGAAATTTTCCTTCGGCAATCAGCGCGGCCAGATCGGCATTGGTGGCACTGACGATGCGCACCTTCACGCTGCGCTCGCGGTTGCTGCCCAGTCGTTCGAAGCGGCCGGTTTCCAGCACCCGCAGCAACTTCACTTGCCCGGCCAGCGGCAAGGTGCCGATTTCATCCAGGAACAACGTACCGCCATCGGCCGCTTCGAACTTGCCCTCGCGTGATTTGCTGGCACCGGTGTAGGCGCCGGCATCGGCGCCAAACAATTCAGCTTCGATCAATTCACTCGGCAATGCCCCGCAATTGAGGGCCACGAATGGCCCGGACTTCACTGCGCTGTTGAAGTGCAGGATTTCGGCATAGCGTTCCTTGCCTGCCCCGTTGGGGCCGGTGATCAGCACGGGGATGTCGGCGCGTGCCACCTGACAGGCAAGTGCGAGTACGGCTTCGCTGGCAGGGTCTGCATACAAGGTGCCACGCAAATCGAAATCGCGTTCGAGTGCGCTGCGGCGCTGGCGTTCGCTGCGATTGTTCTGTGCCAGCTGCCGCCTGCTTTCGCCCAGCTCCAGCAGGTTGTTGAGCGTGGTGATGAGTTTGCGGTCATCCCACGGCTTGGCCAGATAGTCGGCGGCGCCGGCCTTGATTAACTCCACGGCAGCTTCCAGATGCGTCCATGCGGTCAACAAAATCACCGGCAAATCCGGATGCGCTGCGCGAATTTGCTGGAACAGTGCCACGCCTTCTTCACCCGAGGTGGTGTCGGCGTGGAAGTTCATGTCCTGGATCACCAGATCAATCGGTGTCTGCGCCAGTACCGCAAGACCCGCCTGCGGCGAGTCTGCATACACGCTGCGAATATCGTGCAGTGACAGCAGTACTTCCAGCGCAGTGGCTATGGCAGCGTTGTCGTCGATGATCAGGATGGTGGGCATCGGGCGATTGTAATGTGGCAGCTCAGGCCGAGCGGGTGGCGATCGCCGGCGGCACCATGGCAGCACGCCGTGCCGGCCCCAGCACCGCAAGCTGGCCCAGTACCCACAGGATCAATGCACCGGCAGGCAAGTACAGCAATGGCAGGTGCGGCAGTTCGTATTTGCTCATCAACAATTGATTCAGGCCAAAGGCGAGCAGCATGCCCAGCGCGATACCAATGCCGGCAATCAGGAAATTTTCGATTTGGAAATAGCGCAGGATCTGGCCACGGGTGGCTCCCAGTGCGCGGCGAATCCCGATCTGCTTGGTGCGTTGTTGCACCCAGAAGCTGGCCAGACCCACGATGCCCAGCGCAGTAATCAAGAGCAGGCCCATGCACACCGCACCCAACAACCATGCCATCGCACGCGGTGCTTGATAGAACTCGTTGCGCAAGTCGGAGAATGGCTTGGTGTTTTCATCGAGGATGATGCGGTCATTGCCACGGCTGCGCAGCAGTTTGACGGCGGCCTTGAGGACTTCGGTGCGCCGCTCCGGGGTGGTGCGAACCACGTAATTCCCACCCACGTTGTAGTGCGCGCGCAGCGGGAAGACCATCGTGTATTCGCGGGCGCTGGGGCCGTCTTGCAGGCTGGGACGTACCAGGTGCTCCAGTACCCCGACGATGGGGATGGGGCGATCGCCCCAGCTGTAAAAGACCTTGCCGATGATTTGCGCCACCGGGATGCCGGGGTAGAGTTTTTCCGCCATCTTGCGGGTCACGATGGCAGCAGGGATGCCGATCGGCTCCTTGCTGCTGTTGACGGCTTCAAAATCCAGATATTCATCCGGCCTGAAACCACGCCCGGCAATCAGGCGGCTGCCGAATGTACTCAGAAAATGCTCATCCGCCATATAGCTGGTGGCAACGAGGGTGGTTTGTTGTTGCTCTGGCGACAGGCGGACACCGCTGTTCCAGGAGGAATTCACGAACGGCACCTGATTGACCACGGTGGCATCCTTGACCCCGGGGATTGCGCGCAGCGCGGCCAAATCGGTGCGGGTGCGGGCGGTGGCATTGTCATCGCTGCCGCTGCTCGTCAATTGGATGCGCAGCAGCTCACGTTCGGCAATGCCACTGGGTTCATTGATCTGGCTGACACGGTCACCAATCATGAACAGTGCATTGCAGATGATGGCGCAGGTCAGCGCAATTTCGAGCACGATCAAGGCGGCTGCGGTCTTGTGGCGCGCCAGCGTGGACAGGATGGGGCGAATTTCCATGGGGTGCTCCGTTTTTGCTTGTCATTCCCGCGCACGCGGGAATGCTGGGGATAAGGTCATTGCGACTTGAGCTGGATGGCTGGCGTCACCTGCATCGCCCGCCATGCCGGCAGCAGGCCTGCCAGCAGGCTGGCCACAATGGCCAGCACAAAGGTGACCAGCAGCATGCCAAGGTCAAGATGGGCCAGCTTGGCGTAGCTGGCAGGCTGCATGCGCACGGCCCACAAGCCCAGCAAGGACAGCCCCAAGCCAACCACACCACCGGCCAGCCCAATCATTCCGGCTTCCACCAGGCATTGCTTGAAAATCTCCCGCCGCGATGCGCCCAGCGCCCGTCGCACGCCGATTTCGCCGCTGCGACGCAGGAACTTGGCCAGCAGCAGCCCCACCGTGTTGACCATGCACACCAGCAGAAAGCCAAAACCCAACCACAACTGCAGCACCACATCGGAGGGCACCACTTTGTTGTAGGTCAGCCATTGCATGACATTGCTCAGGCGCACATTGGTCGGCCGCTCGAAGCGCCCGGCCTTGCGTTGCAAGTCGGAATAATTGCTCAGGTAGTTGCGATAGGCGCTGACTTTGTCGGCACTATCGAGTTCTACCCAATACTGGATCCACGCACAGGGCGCGTTTTCGGCGGTGTTGTCACCACGGCTATCAGCCCAGCAGTTCATGCTGCCATTGCGGCCCATCTGCAAATCACGCGAGGTCGAAAACGGCAGGAAAATATCCTCGTTGCCGCCATAGGTGTCGCGGTTCATGTCATAAAACGCGGGTGTCGGCTTCCACTCCGCCATCACCCCGACAATGGTGAAATCGCTTTGATCCAGGCGCAATGTCTTGCCCACGCTGTTGCCACCGGCAAACAGACGTTGGTTGAGCGAACGCGTGATGACCGCAACCCGCGCATGCGCCGCATCGTCCTTGGCGGCCCAGCCATTGCCATGCAGAAATGGCACATCGAACATCGGGAAAAAATCCGCGCTGGTATAGCGCGCATCCGAGCGGAACGGGATCAGCCCGGATTGTCCCGGGATCACCGCCACGTTGCCGCCGGTCATCATTGCTTGCCGATCCGCACGCTTTTCCTTCAGCAGGGTTTCGGAATCAAAGCGGGTCATCTGGTCTTGCGGGTCGCCACCTGGCCGATAACCCAGTTTGCTTTCAGGGTCCATCTGCACGTAGAACAACTGGCTGCTTTTTTGCGGGATGGGATCCCCGGACAGCACATGGAATACGGTCAGCGTGGTCATGCAGGCGCCGATGCCAAGTGCAATGGCCAGCACCATCAGCGCGGTCAGTGCCTTGTTGCGCTTGAAGCTGCGCAGGGCGAGGTTGAGGTAATAGCCGAGCATGGCGGTGTCCTCAGGCAGTCGTGGTGCTGGCGCTGTTGGAATGCAGCGAGCGTTGCAGGGCGGAGGTGACGGACAAGTCGGTCGCCATGCCATCGACGATGTGCACATTGCGTTGCGCGCGCGCGGCCAGTTCCGGGTCGTGGGTCACCATTACAATGGTGGTGCCTTGCTCGTTGATATCTTCCAGCAGCTCCATCACGCTGCGCGCCATCTGCGAATCCAGGTTGCCGGTGGGTTCGTCGGCCAGCAATAGCTTGGGGCTACCTGCCAGTGCGCGTGCAATCGCGGCGCGTTGCTGCTGCCCGCCGGAGAGTTCCGCCGGATAGTGCTTCATGCGCGAACCAAGGCCCACCATGCCCAGTGCATCTTCAATGCGCAGCTTGCGTTCGGCCGCGGGCATGCCGCGATAGCGCAGCGGTACGTCGCAGTTGTCGAACAGGTTCAAATCGGGGATCAGGTTGAAACCCTGGAAAATGAAGCCGATCTTTTCATTGCGCAGTTTGCTGCGGGCGTTGTCGTTCAAGCCTTTGACGTTGATGCCATCGAGCATGTAGTCGCCGCCGGTAAATTCTTCCAGCAAGCCTGCGATATTGAGGAAGGTGGTCTTGCCCGAACCCGATGGCCCGGTCACTGCGACGAATTCGCCATCGGCGACATGCAGGTCGAGCGAGCGTAGTGCGTGGGTTTCCACCAATTCTGTGCGATAGACCTTGGTGACCTGATGCATGTTCAGCATGGTGAGGAGTCCTGTTAGTTTCCGGAAATACGGACGCGGTCCGCGTTGTTGAATTGGTCGGTGCCGGAGACCACGATGCGGTCACCGACGTTCAGGCCCGAGGTGATTTCGACACTGGAGAGAGATGCAGCGCCGGTGCGAATGGGGCGGCGCACGGCGCTGCTGCCATCCACCACGTAGGCCACGTTGCCACCGTCTTGTTCAAGGAAGGGGCCGCGCTCGACCATCAGCACGTGCTTGCGCGTGTCCATCACGATGCGAACCGACAAGCGTTGGTTCTGGCGCAATCCCGGTGGCTGCTTACCATTGGCAAAGCGCACGCGCGCGGTCACTTCACCGCTGACAACCTCGGGCGACACCGCCGCAATTTCAGCGGGGAAGGTAGCGTTGTTGGCACTGATCTGCGCCGGCATGCCGATGCCAAGATCGCGTGCGAAGCTTTCCGGCACTTTCATTTCCACTTCGAATTTGGACAGATCCACCACACTCAACACCGGGCCATTGGCAATCACTTGCGTACCCTGTGGTACTTGCACTTGCCCCACTTGGCCGTCGAACGGTGCGCGCAGGGTCAACAGTTCCACTTGGCGGCGCGCTTCGGCCACCACGGCTTGTTGGCGCTGCGCTTGGAGTTGCTTGTTGCGCGCATCCAGGCTTGCACCGGCGCTTTGCAAGGAAAAATCGCGCTGTGCGGCGGCAAGGCCGATATCGGCCTTCTTCATCATGTCCTGGGCGCGATTCAAATCATTCTTGGGCACCGCGCCGCCATCGAATGCACGCTGGTAGCGCTCCAGATCGCGTTGTGCCGCAGTGCGATCGACGCTGGCCTGGTCAAGTGCACGCTGCGCGTTGGCGCGTGCGATTTGCGCGTCCAGCTGCGCGCGGCTGGCGGCGGCCTCAAAGCTTGCCAGCGTGGATTCTTCTTGCACCAACTTGCTGCGCAGCTCGGGGCTGTCAATCGTGGCCAGCGCTTGGCCACGGGTCACCTTGTCACCGGCAACGATGGACAGGTGCACGGTGCCGGCAGCGATGGCATACAGCGTGGGACTGTTGGAAGCGATCACCTTGCCATCAGCGCTGAGATCGCGCACCAAGTCGCCACGCGTCACTTGCGCGATGCGCATCCGCGAAGCATCGAACGATTGCGCGCCACCCATCCAACGGGACGCCACCCATGCGGTCAGCAGCAGCACGCCTGTGCCCGCGATGACAGGCACGATCCATTTGCGGCGACTGGGCGCGGCGTGTGCCATGCGCTGATCTTGGCCGGCGGTATCGCGGATGCGGCCACGGGGGGCGGTGGCCGGGTGCGCGGGCGAGGTTGATTGCTTATCCATACCCGCTATGAAGCAACTACCGTGCCAACTACAAGTTATTGAAAAATATAGGGAATAATTCTTGTGCTGCGTCCGTTGGACAAACGGATGCGTCCGCGCGGACACAGTCGACGGCTGGCACCGTTACACTGCCGGCTTGGACTTTGGAGTAATGCTGCATGTGTGGAATCGTTGGTGCCATCGCGCAACGTGATGTGGTTCCCTTGCTGGTGGATGGCCTGAAGCGGCTGGAATATCGCGGCTATGATTCGGCCGGAATTGCGGTGGTGGTGGCCGATAGCGTGCGCCGCGTGCGGCGCACTGGGCGAGTGGCCGAGATGGAAGCGGCGGCGCTGGCCGAGGGGCTGGGAGCCAATCTTGGCATCGGGCACACCCGCTGGGCCACGCATGGTGGCGTGACCGAATCCAACGCGCATCCACATATCAGCGATGGCGAACTGGCCTTGGTGCACAACGGCATCATCGAAAACCACGAAGCGCAGCGCGAACGTCTGCGCGCTTTGGGCTATGCGTTTGAATCGCAGACCGACACCGAAGTGGTAGCCCATTTGATTCATCACCACCGCAAGCAAGGGGTGAGTTTGCTCGCAGCACTGCAGGCGACGGTGAAGGAGTTGCACGGTGCATATGCATTGGCGGTGATCGACAAGCGCGACCCGGCGACGCTGGTGACCGCACGTATGGGCTGCCCGTTATTGATCGGGTTGGGCGAGGGCGAAAATTTCGTTGCTTCGGATGTGTCCGCGATTGTGTCGGCCACGCGGCGGGTGATCTTTCTGGAAGAAGGCGATACCGCCGAGCTGACCTGTGATGGCGTGCGCGTGTTTGACGCCAGCGATGCGCAGGTGATGCGTGAAGTGCACGTGTCGGAAGTGTCACTGGCATCGCTGGAACTCGGGCCGTATCGGCATTTCATGCAGAAAGAAATTCACGAGCAGCCACGCGCCATTGCCGATACAGTAGAGGGCATCTTGGATGCCGGTGGCTTTGATGCCGCACTGTTTGGCAAAGACGCGGACGCCGTGCTGGCGGATGTGGCGTCGGTCCAGATTCTCGCCTGCGGGACCAGTTATTACGCCGGTTTGACCGCACGCTATTGGATCGAAGCCATCGCCGGGTTGCCATGTGCGGTGGATATCGCCAGCGAGTACCGCTATCGCAGCGTGGTCGGCAACCCGAAGCAGCTGGTGGTCACCATTTCGCAATCTGGCGAAACGCTGGACACGATGGAGGCGTTGAAATACGCCAAGGCCCAAGGACAGGATAAAACCCTGTCGATTTGCAATGTGCCGGAAAGCGCGCTACCGCGGGCCAGCAAGTTGGTATTGCATACCCGTGCCGGTGCGGAAATCGGGGTCGCTTCCACCAAGGCATTCACCACCCAGTTGGTTGCACTGTTCACGCTGGCCGTCACCCTGGGCAAGCTGCGCGGCCGCGTCGATACCGCGCAGCAGGCCGACTTCTTGAATGCGTTGCGTCATTTGCCAGGCAGTGTGCAGCACGCACTCAATTTGGAGCCGCAGGTGGCCTTATGGGCAGAGAAATTCGCACCACGGCAGCATGCGCTGTTTCTGGGGCGTGGTACCCACTACCCGATCGCGCTGGAGGGCGCGCTCAAGCTCAAGGAAATCTCCTACATTCATGCCGAAGGCTACCCGGCGGGCGAACTGAAGCATGGCCCGCTGGCACTGGTGGACACGCAAATGCCGGTGGTGGTGATTGCTCCCAACGATGCACTGCTGGAGAAGGTCAAATCCAATATCCAGGAGGTGCGCGCACGGGGTGGCGAAATGTTCGTGTTCACCGATGCCGACAGCAGCTTCAGTGCATCCGAGGGCGTGCATGTGATTCGCACGCCGCGCCATGTGGGCATTTTGTCGCCGATCGTGCACGCCATCCCGGTGCAACTACTGGCCTATCACACCGCATTGGCACGCGGCACCGATGTGGACAAGCCCCGCAATCTGGCCAAATCGGTGACGGTGGAATAAGCAGCCGCCAGTTGTCCCAGATCAAGGAGCGGGCACACCGGCTTGCCTAGTCTGGTGCGGCCGGTCGGCGGCTGCAGCCTTGCTATGTGGATGCCTTTGTTTTCGCCTATTGCCAGCGGTCGTTGCCGCGCAGGTTGTGCATGAGTGACTGGCCTGCAGCGCTATTGATTCGCGCCAAGCGGGAAGGGCGAAGTCTGGATGCCCCGCAGTGGAAGGCGTTGGCCGATGGTATCGCCAGCAACGGCTGGAGTGAGGGCCAAGTGGGCGCAATGGCGATGGCGATTGCGTGGCGCGGCTTGGGCACGCAAGAATGCCGCGACTTCACTTATGCCCTGCGTGATTCCGGGCGTTGTCTGGATTGGCGTGACTTGCCCGGACCGGTGCTGGATAAGCACTCCACCGGTGGCGTGGGCGATTGCGTCAGCCTTGCGCTGGCCCCGTTGGTGGCCGCATGTGGTGGGTATGTGCCGATGATTTCGGGGCGCGGCTTGGGGCACACCGGCGGCACCTTGGACAAGTTGGAAAGCGTGCCCGGCGTGGATGTCCAGCTAGATCCGGCACGTTTGCAGCGACTGGTGCGCGAGGTGGGTTGTGCCATTGTTGGTCAAACAGCGGACCTGGTGCCCGCTGATCGGCGCTTGTACGCGGTGCGCGATGTGACGGCCACGGTCGATGTGCCGGACTTGATCGTGGCCTCAATCCTGTCGAAAAAACTTGCCGGTGGTGCGCAAGCCTTGGTGTTGGATATCAAGACGGGCAGTGGCGCGCAAACGCCCGATGTGGCAATGGCCGAAGCCTTGGCGGCACGGATGCAGGCGGTCGCCGCCGGGAGCGGCTTGCAGCTGGCGACCGCACTGACCGACATGGGTCAGGTGTTGGGGCGCGATGCCGGCAACGCATTGGAGCTGCGCGCCATCATCGACTTGCTAACCGGTGGTCCGGCTTGCCCACGCTTGCGTGCATTGGTGCTGGCATTGTCGGCACGGCTGTTGCTGCTGGGTGGGTTGGCTGCGACTGATGCGGATGCAGAGGCACAGTTGCAGCATGCCTTGCACAGTGGCGCGGCCGCCGAGCGCTTGGCGCGCATGTTGGCAGCGCTGGGTGCGCCGCATGATGTGTTGCAACGGCCGGCGCATTATTTGCCCACTGCGCCCGTGCATTACGCGGTAACCGCAGACCGTGCCGGCTTTGTGCAGACCATCGATGTGCGCAGTGTGGGCGAATGCGTGGTGGATCTGGGCGGCGGACGGCGCGTGGCCGGTGCCCGCATTGATCCGGCCGTGGGCTTGAGTCAGGTGTGCGGGCGTGGCCAGTACGTTGCGCATGGCGCACCACTCGCTGTGGTGCATGCGCGTAATCAAGCCGATGCCGAACGTGCCGCAGACAGTGTGCGTGCGGCGTTTTGCTTGGGCGAAGCCGCCCCTGGCGAAGTTGCAGCGTGGCGCTGGTTGGATGCTACTGCGCCGGCAAAATAAAGCGATATGGCAGCAGGGCATCGACATCCACTTCAACCCAACTGCCATCGGGCTGCCGAAAACTCACGCCAGCCTCGATGCCGAATTCAATCAATGCTTGTCGGCAGGCACCACAGGGAGACACGGGTAGCGGTGTGCCGGTATCGCTGAATGCCGCGACTGCAATTGCAGCCAAGCGAAAAGCTGCACCTTCCGCTTGTACTGCTGCGGCAATCGCTGCGCGTTCGGCGCAGCCACCGATGGAATACGAAGCGTTTTCAACATTGCAACCGGCGTACACCGCGCCACTGGTGGCGCGTAACGCGGCTCCTACCCGCAGATTCGAGTACGGGGCATAGGCATGTTGCGCGGTCTGTTCGGCCAATGTGCGTAGTGACGTGAAGTCGGGCATCACTGTGGATGTGTCAGCGGGAAGCATTGCATGGTGGCACGGGTGCTTGCCTGTCACAAACAAAAACCCGGCATCGGCGCCGGGTTTTCGCTTCCGTGCGGGCTAGCTCCGAAACGAGGCGTTACTGGTCCGGCTGCCAGCGCAAGCTGAGGGTGTACTCGCGGCCGGGCTGGGCATACCAGGCGCTGGTCTGATAGCGCTTGTCGAAGGCATTGACCACGTTGGCTTGCAGTGTCCAGCCCTTTGCCAAACGCCATGACGCGCGGGCGTCCAGCGTGCCGTAGCCACCCACGCGCAGGCTGTTGGCCACATCATCCCAGCGCGACGCTTCGGCAATGCCGCTGATGCCAAAGCCCCAGTCGCCAATATCGCGATCCAAGTCCAGCCGCGCGCTGCGGGTGGGGCGACGGGCCAGTTGCTTGCCGTGGTTTGTCCCCGCGCTTTGGTTGCGTGCATCCAGCCAGCTGAGTTGGCCACGCAGCGACCAGTCACCCAGCGCCAGAACGCCGGTCAACTCAACCCCACGAATGCGCGCCGAGTCCACATTGACCGGCTTGAACTGCGAGGAATCCCAAGCGATCAGATCGCTGACCCGGGTCTGATACGCATTGGCCTGCAGCTGCCAGCCGTCACCGCTGCGCGTCAGCGACAGTTCGCTGCTGCGGGCGTCTTCGGGGAGCAGCAACGGATTGCTGGCGCCGGGGTAGTACAGCTCGTTGAAGGTGGGCGCCTTGAACGCGGTGGCATGGCTGGCCGTCACCCGCCAGCCTGCGGCAAGGTTCATGCCCCAGGCCATCCCGCCGGTGGTGTGGCCACCGAATTGATCGTTGTCATCGTGGCGCAGCGACAGTTGCAGGTCCTGCTTGCCGAACGTGCCTTGGTATTGCGCAAAACCGGCACGGTTGCCACGCCTTGCGGTGAACGGTGACCACGGATCCTGGGTGGCGGCGGCATCGCGCAGCCAATCAAACCCGGTGGTGAGTACCTGTGCCTGCGCCAGTGTGAAGTCGGCTTGCAGGTTGCCGGTATCACGCGTGGTGACGAAGCGGTTGCTGAACACTGTACCCAGATAGTTGACCGAATCATCGGTGTTGCGGCCCAGCGTCAACTTCAATTGCACCCTTTGCGAGGGCGTCCAGCGCGCACTGCCGCCCACGGTCTGCTGCACGATGTCGGAGTTGTCCACGTAGTTGCCGTCGTAATCGTTATGGCCGATGGCGCGGGTGGCGCGTGCATCCAGCTGCCATGCGGTGCTGGGCGAAAAATCGGCGTGCACGCCCGCACTGTTGTTGCGATAACCATCGCGATCCAGATGCGTGCCCGGCACGATAAAGCAGCCTGCGCCCGCCCACGTGGCAGGGTTGTAATCCCCCAGGCAGGCATTGATGCCAGCGGTGGACTGGTGCGCCACATCTACACCCACGCCACCGCGTGCACCGCGCAGTTCCACACCGGCAGAGGCCTCGCGCAAGTGGTTGCTGCCGATTGCAATCCGCGCATGGCCATGCGTGCCTGCACGGCTGTCACGGCGGGTGAAAATCTGGATCACGCCGCCGATGGCATCGGCCCCATACAACGATGAGCGCGGCCCGCGCACGATTTCGATATGGTCGATCTGCGCCAGCGGAATATCCTGTAGCGAGGTCAGGCCCGAGGTGGTCGAACCCACGCGCACGCCGTCGATCAAAAACAAGGTGTGGTCTGATTCAGTGCCACGCATGAACAACGTCGACAGCTTGCCCAGCCCACCTTGGTTGATGAGGGTGATGCCGGCGCGACCGCGCAGCAATTCGGGCAGTGAGCGCGCGCTGCTGGCGTCGATTTGTGCGCGGTCGATCACTTCCACAGCGGCCAGCGCGGCATCGACGGTGGCAGGCGTGCGCGTGGCGGTGACAATCACTTTGTCGAGGTCTTTGGCGGTATTGGCGGCATCTGCCGCAAACGCGATGCCGGGCAAGGACAGGGCCAGTGCCAGGGTGCAACTCAAGGGGGACAAGCGAAGCAGGGTGTTGCGCGATTGCATGTGAGTCTCTCCGGCGTGCCAATCCGCACGCCATGGCGAAGGGGACGGTTGCAATACGGGCGGAACACGCAGACGGGCGATGCAGCAAGCAGCAGGCGCGACGTCGCGCAATGCCCGCCGCATCGCAACCAACACACTTCAAGGCCGGTCTCCGGGCTTGCAAGCGGCGCATCCTGTGATGGGCCCGCGCGGCACCTTCCCATGCCAACATCAAACCGATGTGCGCACAGTGGTTGTTGCCGAACTTCTCTTGCTTACCGTTGCGGGGGCAGCGCCGGACTGGTTGCACCTGCGTGCAGTGTCACCGGCTTCCCGTTTCAATCAGCGGACAGGGCCCGCCAATCACCTTGAAGCGCAGGCATTGTAGCGCAAGCGGTTCAGTCGGTCGTCGTGTCGCTGCCGTGCTCGTCATTGAACAGGTTGAATGCCAGTACCGGCGCCTGTTCGTGATGGGTGGTGGTCACCGGCGCTGCGGCGGGACGCCCACGCGGCGGCGGCAGCAAGGCGATGGCGGCTTCGGCGGCGCTGACCAGTTCCGTGCGGCGCGCGTCCGGCACCTCCTGCCAGTGGCAATTCTGCAGTGCGCCTTCCAGTGCATACAGCAAATTGAGGCTGGGCTTGAAGCCGGCCCGGCGCACCTTCATGAAGGCATCCACGGTGCCGATGGCAGCGATGTCTTCCAGCGAGCGCAAGCCCACTTGCCGCAGCCATGCAGCAGACTTCGGGCCGATATTGCGCATCTTGGCGGCGCTCATTGCAGGGCATCCAGATACGCTTGCGCAATCGCTTCCAGCCCGGCTTGATCGTCTGCATCGAAGCGCGCTGGCAGAGGACTATCGAGGTCAAACACCCCCAGCAAGGTATCGCCCTGATACAGCGGCACCACCAGCTCCGAGCGCGATGCGGAGTCGCAGGCGATATGTCCGGGGAATGCATTGACGTCTTCAACGCGCTGGGTTTGCCGCAAGCGCGCCGCCGCCCCGCACACACCTTTTGCAAGCGGGATGCGCACGCAGGCCGGCAGCCCTTGAAACGGACCCACCACCAATTCATCGCCATCGAAAAAATAAAACCCCACCCAATTCAGGCCAGGCAGTGCGTGATATACCAGCGCCGACAGATTGGCGGCATTGGCAATGCGGTCGCGCTCGCCATGCAGCAGGGCTTGCGCCTGTGCCAACAGCTGCGTGTATTGCGTCGGCTTGCTGCCGGTAAGGGAGGCGGCGGTAAAGGTCATCTGCCAAGTGTAGCAACCGTACGCGTCAGGGCTACCATGCAGCCTTCATCGGCAACTACGAAAGCACAATGTTCTCAATTTATGTGACGGGTACCGATACCGGCATCGGCAAAACACTGACCAGTTGCACCCTGCTGCACGCCTTGCGCGGACATGGCTTGCGCGTGGCAGGGATGAAGCCGGTGGCCAGTGGTTGCAGTGCGATTGACGGTGCATGGAAGAACGAAGATGCGCTTGCGCTACAAGCGGCAGGCATGCCGGGATTGGCCTATGCCGACATCAATCCGTTTGCGCTGGAACACCCCTTGGCGCCAGAGCTGGCGGCGCGGGATGCGGGCGTGGCCATCGAGCTGCTGCCGATCCTGGCGGCACATGCACGATTGGCCTCGCAAGTGGAGGCCTTGGTGGTGGAAGGGGTGGGTGGTTGGGCTGCGCCGTTATCGGCAGGCTTGATGCAGGTCGATGTGGTGCGCATGCTGCGCCTGCCGGTGGTGTTGGTGGTGGGCTTGCGCTTGGGCTGCCTCAATCATGCGCTGCTGAGTGCGCGTGCGATTGTGGAGGATGGCGTGCATCTGGCCGGCTGGATTGGCTCGCAAGTGGATCCGGCGATGGAGCGCGTGGATGACAACATCACGATGCTGCGCGCGCGGTTGCCAGCGCCGTGTTGGGGCGTGTTGCCGTATGCGCCGAATGCAGCGCCTTCGGTACTGGCGCAGTATTTGCGGATTCCGATGGCAGCTTGATGAGTCTGGCAGTCTTGTCGCCCACCGGGGAAGGCTCGCAGCTTAGGCTTCGCATCCAGCGATGATGCGCGACCGCGGGCCCTCCATGGCGCGCTCGATCCTTCACCGGTGGGCGGCAAGACTGCTGCGAGGAACAAGGCGCAATAAAAAACGCCCGGTTGCCCGGGCGTTTGTCGTCATATCGTGCAGCCTCAACCGTGTTGCGGCTCAGGCAAGGTGTCTGCTGCATCAGCCGCCGGCGCGTGCTTGTGTTCGCGCGCCAGATACAGATAGAACGCGGGCAGCACGAACAAGGTGAACAAGGTGCCGATGGTCATGCCGGAGGCAATCACCACGCCCATCGAGAAGCGCGAAGCCGCGCCGGGGCCCTTCGCCATCAGCATCGGAATCATCGCAAACACCAGCGCGGCGGTGGTCATCAACACCGGGCGCAGACGAATGCCGGTGGCGGCTTCAATCGCGTCGCGCTTGCTCATGCCCTGTTCGATTTGCAGCTTGTTGGCGAATTCCACGATCAGGATGCCGTGCTTGGAAATCACGCCCACCAATGTCACCAGCCCCACCTGCGTATAGATGTTGATACTCATGCCGGGTAAGGCCTCAACCCCCATCGCTTGCAGGATGCCGGACACCAGCGCCAACACGTTCAATGCCAGCAGTGCACCGCAAATGGCCATCGGCACGGTGAGCAACATGATCAACGCATCGCGGAAGCTTTCAAACTGCGCCGAGAGCACCAGGAAAATCACGATCAAGGCCAGCGCCATGGTCATCAACATGGCTGAGCCTTCCTGCTTGAACTGCCGCGACTCACCGGCATAGTCCACGCTGTAGCCTTGCGGCAGCACTTCTTTTGCGGCTTGGTCCAGGATCGCCAACGCTTCACCCTTGCTCACGCCGGGGCGCGGGGCAAATGTGATGGAGACCGCATTGAGCTGCTGGAAGCGCTTGAGCGATTGCGGCTGCGCGCTTTCCTTCAGCGTGACGATGGTGGACAGTGGAATGAGTGCTCCATCGCGGGTGCGGGTGTAATAGTTTTCAAGATCGCTGGCATTGAGGCGGTCCTTGCGTTGCACCTGCGGGATCACCCGGTACGAGCGATTTTCCATCGAGAACAGATTGCTGTAGCCACCGGCCAGCATCGACGACATGTCGGCAGCCAGCGTGCGCATGTCTATCCCCAGCATCGCCGCTTTGTCGCGGTCGATGTTGACCTCGATGCGCGGCTTGTCGATCTTCAAATCCTTGTCGAGGAAGATGAAGCGCTTGCTGGCATAGGCCTTGGCCAAAATGGCGTCCGACAACTCCGACAACTGCTGCAAGTTGCCCACGCCGCCAATGATGAATTCACCACCGCCGCCGCCGCCACCGGCGCTGGGTAGCGAGGGCGGCACCAATGCAAACACCTTCAGCGCACTGATCTCGTTGAGCTTGGGTTGCAGCTCTTGCTGCAGGATTTGCGTGGTGGAGCGGCTGCGCTGGCTCCATGGCTTGAGCACGAAACCGGCCATCGCACTGGGGCTGGCACCGCCGCCACCGCCGCCCATGCCACCGTTGATCAAAAAGGTCTCCTTGATCTCGGGAATCCTGGCGGTGAACTTGGAAATTTCAGCGGTATAGCGTTCCACATAATCCAGCGTGGCCACCGGGTCCGCACTGGCCACCGAGAAGATGAAACCTTCATCTTCCACCGGTGCCGGTTCCTTTGGCGCGCCTGCGTACAGGAAACCGCAACTGACCAGCACGATCAGGCCAAACACGGCGATCACGGCCTTGGTATCCAGCGCGCCATGCAGGCGGCGTTGATAGGCGTGGTGCAGTTTGTCGAAGCGATTATCCAACCACAGCTCGAACTTGCCCTTGGGGTGGTCGGGGTCATGCGCAATCAGGATCTTCGCGCTCATCATCGGCGTCAACGTGAGCGCAATCACGCCCGACAACAACACCGCGCCGGCCAAGGTGAACGCGAATTCGGTGAACAACACGCCGGTCATCCCACCTTGGAAACCAATCGGCAAATACACCGCAATCAAGGTGGTGGTCATCGCCACCACCGGCCACGCCAATTCACGCGCGCCGCGAATCGCGGCGTCCATCGGCTTCATGCCTTCTTCGATATGCCGGTGGATGTTCTCCAGCACGATGATCGCATCGTCCACCACGATGCCAATGGCCAGCACCATCGCCAGCAAGGTCAGCAAATTGATGGTGAAGCCCATCAGCAGCATCAAGAACAGCCCGCCAATCAGCGATAGCGGGATGGAAATGGCCGGGATCAACACGCTGCGCAGTGAGCCCAGGAACAAGTAGATCACCACGATCACGATGAGGAGCGCTTCCACAATGGTGCGGATCACTTCGTTGATCGAGTCTTGAATCGCCTCGGTGCTGTCGTACGGAATGCTGGCGTGCATGCCCTGCGGCAATTGCGGAATGATGTCGTTGTCCCAGACCTTGCGCACTGCCTTGATCACATCCAGCGAGTTGGCATCGGGCGCCACACTGATACCGATGAACGTGGCTGCATCGCCGCCATTGATACGCACCGACGTGCCATAACTGTCAGAGCCCAACACCACATCGGCGATGTCACCCAGGCGCACAATCGCACCGTCTTGTTCACGCACCACCAGCTTGCGGAACTCTTCGGCATTGCGCAGATCGGTGCGTGCGGTCATGTCGATCGCAACCATATGCCCCTTGGTCGAGCCCAGCGCGGCCAACACGTTGTTCGACTGCAAGGCTTGCGAGACATCGCTGGCGGTCACTTTCAGCGCGGCCATTTTTTCCGGTTTCAACCACACGCGCATGGCGAAGTTGCCGGCGCCCATGATTTCTGCGCTTTGCACACCGGGTACCGTCACCAGCTTGGGCTGGATCACGCGGGTCAGATAGTCGCCAATCTGGTTGCCATCCAAACGGTCGCTGGCAAACGACAGATACATGCTGGCAATACTCTCGCCCTGCTTCAGGTCGATCACCGGGTCTTCCGACTGCGATGGCAATTGCCCGCGCATCTTGTTGACCTTGGCGCTGATCTGGGTGAGCGCCTCGCTGGGGTTCTTGTCCAGCCGGATATAGGCCTGAATCGAGCTTATCCCCGCCGCGCTGGTCGAGGTCATGTAATCAATGCCCTCGGCACTGGCGATCTCGCGCTCCAGTGGCGTGGTGATAAAGCCCTGGATCAAGTCCGCATCGGCACCGAAATAGGTGGTGTTGATGTTGATCACGGCATTGCGCATTTCCGGATATTTGCGCACGTTCAATTCGCTGAAGGCACGCAGGCCGAACAGCAGGATGAACAGGCTGACGACCAGCGCCAGCACCGGCTTCTTGATGAAGATGTCGGTAAATTTCATGCTTGGTTACTCCCGCTTCCCCGTGTTGGGAAAGTGTGGACAAGAGGGCGTGACAGGTCGCCAGCGATCAACGGTTGATGACCGTAGGCTGGGCATCGGCGGCAGGTTGCACGCTGTTATCAATCGTCACTTCCGCGCCATTACGCAGCTTCAGCAGGCCCACCGTCACCACGCGCTCACCGGGCTTCAGCCCATCGGTGACCGCGATCAAATCGCCACGGGTGGCCCCGGTCTTGATGAAGCGCTGGTTGACCACCAATTTGTCGCCGCGCAGCGGTTGCCCCTTGGCGTCGGTTTCGCCGGCCTTGCGCTTTTCCGAGGTAATCACGAAGACCGCGTTGCCGTAAGGGTTGAAGCTGACTGCAGTTTGCGGAATCACCACCACGGCGTGCTCTGCGCCCAGTTCAAAACTGACCTTGGCAAAGCTGCCCGGGCGCAAGGCGTTGCCGGGGTTTTGCAAGGTGGCCTGCGCTTTGAAGTTGCGAGTGCTGGCATCCACCAGCGGATCCAGCGCGGTGATTTCGCCACTGAAGTGCTGGCCCGGCAGGGCATCCACGCTGGCGTTGATGTTGCCGCCTTTCAGCAGCTTGCCGATCATTTGTTCGGGCAGGGTGAAGTCCAGATAGATCGGATTGAGCTGCTGCAAGGTGACGATTGCGTCACCCGGCGCCAGATATTGGCCCAGATTGATTTTGCGAATGCCCAGTACGCCCGAGAACGGCGCACGGATGGTCTTGCGGGCAATCAGTGCGCGCTGTGCCTCTACTTGCGCGCGCGCATTGGCGGCCGCGGCGACGCGCTGCTGCACATCATCCAGGGACACCAGTTTGTCCTTGCCCAGCGCCTGCCAGCGCTGCGCCTGCACCGCCGCGAGTTTGGCCGAGGTCTCCAGTGCTTTGAGCTGAGCCTCTTCGTTGTCGGTGTTCAAGCGCACCAACACGGCGCCCTGGCTGACCGGCTGGCCGGCCTCAAACGCAATGCTGCGCACCACGCCGCCGGCCTCGGTGGTGACATCGGTGCCGTTGACGGCCACCAAGGTGCCCACCGATTCGCCGCCTGCACTCCAGCGCTGCGCACTGGCCGTGGCGGCCGAAATGGCCACCGCCGGTTGCGGCATGTTGTCGAAGAATTCATTGGTCTTTTTGGCGAAGATCGCCTTGATTCCAAACACGCCCCCAAACACGACGAGCGCACCAAGCAGCATCAAGCCCCAACGCAGGGCGGGGTTGGGGGTGTGGGCGGATGTATGGGCAGGCATGGGGCTGATCCGATGGAGATATGAAAATGAACCGGGGAGTTTAGCAGGATACTGAACTTGCAAGTCCATAATTGTTGCGGGATTGCTTGCCATTCGCATCTGCCGTTTGGCATGGACAGCATAAAAAAACCCGACAGCTTGCGCTGCCGGGTTTTGGCAACGACGCAGGGGAGTGCGGCGTTGCGGTCCCAGGGGGGAGGGATCTTGCCGGGCTTACTTGCCGGACTTGGTTGCCTTGGTGGCCTTTTCCACTTCGGCCTTGACCTGGGCACTGGCCTGCTCGAACTGGCCCTTGGCCAGCGAGCCAATGGCTTCGTTGGTCTTCACGGTGTTGGCAAACACTTCCTGCACGGTGCTGAGGCTGCGCTCGGCATTGGTGCGCGCAATCTGCACGCCCTTCGGCCACACAGCCTTCAGGCCGTCGGCGTCACGCACCTGCAGCAGCTCACCGGTGAAGGCGAAGCTGGCGGTGAAGGTGTCTTCGATGGCGGCCAACTGCAGGCCAAAGGCCTTTTCGGCATTCTCAAGGGCCAAACGGTTGACGTTGGCAGCGGCATCGGCGAACTGGCTGACGGCTTTGCTGAACTGATCGTTGAACTGGTACATGGCGGTCTCCTGCTGGTTGTTGTCGGCAAGGTTTGCCGGATTTGTGCGATGCAGCATATCGAGTGTTTTGTTGCAACGCAACATCGAGACGGCAAGTGGTATGCCTGCATTCAGTTTCAACAACACAGGTGGTGATCAGCGCTGTCGCGCTTGCCCGATCCCCCTGCCAGGCAGGGCGTACTCCGGCACGGCCAGTGCCCCGGCCACCGCACGGGCATGCGGGGCCAGATGCGCCAACGCACGCGCATACACGCTGCGCTTGAAGGTCACCACATGCTGCAGCGGGTACCAAAAATCCACCCAGCGCCAGTGGTCGAATTCAGGGCAATCGGTGCCATCCAGCTGCACATCGCCCTCCAATCCACGAAAACGCAGCAGATACCACACCTGCTTTTGGCCGATGCACACCAGCTTGTCACGGTGGCGGATGGCATGCGGCGGCAGCCGGTAGCGCAGCCAGCCAGGGGTGGCGCCCAGCACGTCCACATGCGCAGGCAGCAGCCCGGTTTCCTCGCGCAGCTCGCGGTACATCGCTTCCAGCGGGGTTTCGTCGGTGTTGATGCCGCCTTGCGGAAACTGCCAGCCGTCCCGGCGCACTCGACGCGCCCAGAACACTCGTCCATCGTCATGCATCAGTACGATGCCCACATTGGGCCGGAACCCGTCCGGATCGATCACGATGCGGACCTCAAAAAATTTGCCTGCCCCGACTGTGCCAGTGCCGCGCAGCTTCGGCAAGCCACCGCAGGGCGAATTGACGGCACCGGCCAAGATCAGGATAATGCCCGGCTCTGCGTTGGCTATGTAGCTCAGCCGGTTAGAGCACAGCACTCATAATGCTGGGGTCGGTGGTTCGAGTCCACCCATAGCCACCATAAAGTGGTTCCAAGACGCCGAAGAAAGTCCACAAACCCCTGAGAAATCAGGGGTTTTCTTTTGGTTGGCGTCCAGCAACGTCCCATGCGAGCCACTGGAATACCGTCACGTTTGACGGTAACGTTGACGGTAACGGCATGGTGCCGAATCTTGTTACCGTCAGAGGGGTTGCCGTCATGGCGCTCACCGATGTGGCGATCCGCAAGGCCAAGTCCGGCGCAAAACCCGCCAAATTGACCGATAGAGGCGGCCTTTACCTGCTTGTGCGACCGGACGGGGGAAAGTGGTGGCGGCTCGACTACCGTCGACCCGTTACCGGAAAGCGGAACACTCTGAGCCTGGGTACGTACCCAGACGTCGGACTGGCCGATGCACGTGCACGGCGGGATGCGGCCCGAAAACACATCGCCGCGGGCATTGACCCTAGCGAGCATCGCAAGGCCGAGAAAGCGGTCGGCCGGGAACAGGCCGCCAACAGCTTCGAGGTGGTCGCCCGCGAGTGGCTACAGGTCCGCAAGCCGGGCTGGACGGACAAGAACTTTGAAAAGGAACAGGCGAGGCTCGAGAACCACGCCTTTCCCTACATCGGCGGCAAGCCGGTGGCGTCCCTCGGCGTAGCGGAGATCCGGCCCATCATCGAGCGTGTGTCTAAGGCCGGGCACCTCGAGCAGGCGCACCGGCTCAGGTTCCAGCTCAGTCGGGTGTTCAAGTACGCGGTGGCCACCGGCCGGGCCGACCGCGACCCCGCGGCCGACCTGAGCGAGGCCCTGCCGTCTCGCCGCGACATGACCAAGCAGCGATACCCCACCATCACCGATCCGAAGCGCATTGGAGACCTGCTGCGCGCGATGGATGGGTTCGCGGGTACCTTTCCCGTTGCCTGTGCCCTGAAATTGGCACCGATGTGGTTTTGTCGACCTGGCGAAATCCGCATGGCCGAGTGGGCGCACTTCGAGCTGGATGGCGATTTCCCGGCCTATCGGGTGCCAGCGTCCAACAGGAAGCTGCGTAAGAAGGAAAAGGAGCACCCTGACACGCCACCGCATGTCATCCCGCTGGCCACCCAAGCGGTGACGATCCTGCGGGAATTACATGCACTGACCGGTCGCGACCGCTATCTCTTCCCGGGCGCGCGTGACCGCAAGCGCCACATGAGCGATGGCGCGATCAACGCGGCACTGGCGCGCATCGGCTTCAAGGACGAGATGGTGGGCCACGGCTTCCGCCACCTGGCGTCGACCCGGTTGAGGGAGCTCGGCTGGCCACGGGAGGTGGTCGAGGCCCAGTTATCACACAAGGTGGGCGGCACCGAGGGCGTGTACAACATGGCCGAGTACCTGCCCAAGCGCCGGGAGATGATGCAGTCGTGGGCTGACTATCTCGATCAGGTGAAGCTCGCGGGAGCAACCGCGCTTTTGCGTTGATAGCACCCGCAATTTGACAGCCCATAACGGTTGGTGTATCAATTTGCTCAGAATGTCCAAGTTGTATCTACAAGAACCCGCGTAGTGCGGGTTCTTGGTTTTCGAAGTCAGGACGTTCGAGTCAGCCCGCCAAGCGCGGGCTTTTTTGTGTCCGCGCGATCCCAAACCCCACCAAGCCCGCCAACTGGCGGGCTTTTTTATTGGAGGCTCCATGCAAGATTTCACTTCCCTCGAGTCACGACTACTGCCGCTGAGCGGCTTTCTCCGGTTACATGACATCGTTGGTCGAGCTGAGCGCGTCGGACGCCAAGGACGACCCGTGCGCGCCGCGATTCCTGCTTTGTTCCCGGTATCGCGCTCGACTTGGTGGGCCGGTGTACGTGCTGGGCGTTATCCGCAGCCGGTGAAGATCGGCCGGCGCTGCACGGCTTGGCGTGTGGAGGACATTCGTGCGCTGATCGAAGGAGAAGGAGGCTCAGCGCGCTCGAGTGTTGACAAATACGGCCTCTCGGAGGCAGTCGGCGGTCGTCTCGACTGCGCGACAAATCGCAATAGCGGTCGGAGTTGGTGTTGAACGCGAACGTCGAGTTCGCCGACTCCGACGGCGTCATCATCGGCGACAAGCCGCTGTGCCTGCCGGCCGGGATCTACCGGCTACGCTTCGACGACTGGGAGACGGTGAACTACTTCAACCGCCAGCCCAAGGTCGTGTGCCGTTTCACGGTGTGCACGGAGGGCGAGTGGTTCGGCGCGAAGCTGGCTCGCTGGTACAACGTGAAAGCGTTAGTGGGGCGGGCCAGGATGCGGGGCAGGTTCAAGGTGGCCTGGGGTCAGGATCTGGCGCGCGAATACCTCCCGTTGGTCGGCACGGTGCCACGGAAGGATGGCATTGCCCTGAGCAGGCTCAAGCCGTTGCTGCTGGAGGGCGTGATCGAGACGGTGACCTCTGACCGCAGGCAGCGCGCGCTACACCCCTCGCTGCACTACAGCGTGATCCGGCAGATCAGGTTGAGCAGGGATGTCACTCAAACCTAGCTGGTGCTCTTGCCTGCACCTATACCTACCAGTCATCCATGCAAATAGGCTCTGGCGCTCGCTCGTAGCGACTCGGCTGTCAACAACAGAATCGGGCCTTGGACAAGGTGGAGCCCGAGATTGGTTCTTCTGCCCATCTACCGCCCTGGCCTGTCAATCGATCGGCAGGCCAGGGTCCAAGTCAAAAGTCGGGAGCTGTTCCTAGGAGCCGATGCACATCTACGTGGTCGTGTACGGCGATTTGACGGGGACGCGCGTGCGCCCGCGTGCGTCATGGGGTTCGTAATCATGCGATCGACACCACCGGTAACATCGAATGCCCGTCGATGCGGCGCTGACACCCGTGCTGGACGTCCATGCCGATGCAAGCCGGAGCCCGGCAAGACTCGGTGTCGAAATCACGGAGGCTGTTCAACCGGGCCGAAGACGCCCGAGGGCAAGGCCAGGTCAGCGCAGAACAGGCGAGCTAAGTCGATCCCAGATTAGGGTTGGCGTGTCGCAGGCCATGCGACCCATGGTGCGCATGGTGGCAGCTAGGGGGTGACACATGCCGCAACACAGCTCGCTCGGTGAATGGCTCCGTTTCCTCAGTGCAACGGCGCCGGAATCTGCTCGTTGGCAGCAGCCTGCGGCCCGAACTGCGCTGCGCAGGCTGGTGAAGCTTGGCAAGCTGCACATGCTCGCCGGCATCGGTGCCATGTCGTCCGCGCCGCTGGTGGTTGCAGACGACGGCGTTGTGCGGATGGTCACCGCCATGCAGTCGCTCCGCTACGGCTACAACCGTCGCGACAAGTCGTTCTTCGCCGCCTTGCGGGAAGAGGATGGCAGTTGGCGCTTTGTGCCTCAGTCAGACCCCAACGTGGTGATCTTCGACACCTACCTCCCGCTGCGCGCTTGGCGGCGCCGGATTCGCTATACGCTGCGCGCCGAGTTGCACGAGACGCTGGTCGGGCTGGTCGTCCCGACATGCGGCAACCTGTCTCAGCCCCATCTGTGCGCGCTGGACGACTTGTGCGCCGAAATCGTTAATCGAGCTTGGACGGGCTTGCGCATGCGCAAGCGTCTCACCCGGCGTTTCCCGACCAAGCGACTACGGCACCAGCTCCGCGAGGCCATGGCGGTTGATCCGGATTTGCTTGCGCTGGCTCGGGCAGCGCGGTTCCGGGCGTCACAACCTGGCATCACGCAGCGGTGGCTGAGCTTCGTCTGGCAGCACCACGGCACGTTGACCCGCATCCGGCAGCAAACCCCTGCGCTGTTGCGCCCCGTCGCCCAGCACATGTTCCAGTACCCCGCGAATCCCTGCGAGGATCCAACGCGGGCCTGCGTGAAGACACTGATCAGCAATGGCATGAGCAAGCGCAGCTTCCAGTTGCTTGGCCGTCGTGGCGATCGTCCGTTCCGGGAGGTCATCCGCCGTTTCAATACCGGCTACGCACTGGATGCACTGTTACTGGCGCTGAGGCTGACCGAATCCGGGCATGACGCCGTGGTGGCCCGTCCGCTCTTCTACCGAGTGACACTCGACGAGTTCGGCTGCAGCATGACCCCCGCTGGCATCCGCAACCGCTTGGCGGTATTGCCTGGGCGGGTTTTCACCGAGGCACGGGCCCGGCTGGCGCTGGCCACGGACGAGTTGGAAGCGCAAGAGATTGCGCTGGCCTACCGCGGCATCGTGAATTGGTTCGTTACCTATGAGCCCGAGGGGCACGAGCACGCGAGCTGGGACCGCTGGCTGGTGCTTGTCCGCGAGGCGGAGGACCGCCGGCGCGCAACGCTGGAACCCGCCACTTGGCCTTGCGCCTTGGAGGAATTGCGAACCCCGGATGCCGAGGTGCTCGCATTGGCGACGCCGCTGGCCCTCTTCGAGGAAGGTCGCGCGCTGCGCCATTGCGCATACAGTTACGTGTCGAAGTGCCGGGACGACCAAGCGCGGCTGTTCAGTGCGCGTATGTGGCACCACGGCCGCATTGAGCGCGCCACCATCGGCCTGTGGCGGGAGCCGCGTGGCTGGCGCATCTGGGACATCCGCGGACCCTGCAACCGGCGCATGGGTGGGCATTGGATCCCGCTGGCGCGGCAGGTGGCGGAGGCGTACACCCGCAACTCGGCGTTGGAGCAGTTGGCGCTGCCCATGCGATACACCTGGGGCGAATGAGCCGATCGGACACCCCGCGAAAATTCTTCGCTGCTTGCCATTGTTCCGATATGTCGGTAGATCATCCAAAACTACCGACGGGATGGAACAGGTTGGTGGTGAGTTGGTTCCGCATGGCTCCGCTCGCGAAGGACGGGTCGCCACGCGACCGGGCAGGCGGTTGCCGAGGGAGCCCGAATCATTCGCGATTAAGTCAGGGGGCTCGGTGTGCTGACCAACCATCAAGCGAAATTTTTCGCCTGGGAACTGACCCGCCGCCGACGTGGTGGTGATCTTGATCGTATCGGTCAAGCCTTGTTTGACGCCGCAGTGGATCTCAATCCGCACCAGATCGAAGCGGCGCTTTTCGCCTTGGCAAATCCGTTGTCAAAAGGTGTCTTGCTGGCGGATGAAGTCGGACTTGGCAAGACCATCGAGGCTGCGTTAGTTCTTGGTCAGTACTGGGCAGAGCGTCGTCGACGGCTGCTGGTGATTTGTCCCGCGTCGCTTCGCAAGCAGTGGGCAACCGAGCTTGCGGAGAAGTTCCACTTGCCGACCCAGGTGCTGGATGCGGCGACCTGGAGCAGGGCACGCAAGGGCGGCGTCTACAACCCGCTCGACCAGGATGTCATCAGCATCGTGTCGATCCACTTCGCAGCGCGGATGGAACGGGCCATCGGTGACATTCCCTGGGACCTTGCGGTGATCGACGAGGCCCACAAGCTGCGCAACGCCTATCGCGAAAGCCATCACACGGGTCAGGCCATCAAGCGAGGCCTTGCCGGCGTCCGCAAGTTGTTGTTGACGGCCACGCCGCTGCAGAACTCCCTGCTCGAGCTCTATGGCCTGTCCACGATCATCGACGACTACCTGTTCGGGGACCGGGTCAGCTTCCGCTCCAGGTACATGCGCGGCGACGCGGATATCCCGGCGTTGCGTGCACGCCTTGCGGATTTCTCTAGGCGGACGTTGCGGCGCGATGTCCTGGAGTATGTGCAGTACACCCAGCGCAAGCCCCTGACGGCCCCGTTCGCGCCCGGGGAAGACGAACAGCGCGTATACGACCTCGTATCGGGTTACCTGCTCCGTGAGGACGCTTATGGCATCCCGACCCGGCAGCGACATCTGGTGGGCTTGATCCTGCGCAAGCTGCTGGCGTCATCGACCGAGGCGGTGGTCGCCACCTTGGAAGCCATTCGTTCTCGCCTTATGCGGTTGGAGGAGCGGCTGCCGCAGCAGGGGGATTGGTTGGCCGAGCTCATTGAAGCCGAGGAAATTGACGCCGACGCCGTGGATGAATCGGATGAGGATGCCGATCTGCAGGGCGACGACGGCGCTGTCGGGTCCGAGTCCGACGACATTGATCGGGACAAGCTGCGGGCCGAGATCGTCGAGCTCGAAAATTACCTGCTGATCGCCCGTTCGGTACGCGAGGACCGAAAGTCGTTCGCCTTGCTCGAGGCACTCGAGACCGGGCTGCAGCGCATGGCCGCAATGGGTGCGCCGCGCAAGGCGGTGATCTTCACCGAGTCGGTGCGCACCCAGGACTATCTGGCGAGCTTCCTGGAACGCCATGGTCACGCTGGGCGGGTGGTTAAGTTCAGTGGACGCGCCTCGGATCCGGGCCTTAACGGCATCTACCAACGATGGCTGGCCACCTATGCCGGGTCGGATCGGGTGACGGGGAGTCCCGCCATCGACCGCCGGACGGCCGCGATCGATCATTTCCGCGACCAGGCCGACATCCTGATCTGTACCGAGGCCGGCGCCGAAGGCATCAACCTGCAGTTCTGTTCGCTGGTAGTGAACTACGACCTGCCTTGGAATCCGCAGCGCGTGGAGCAACGAATCGGGCGTTGCCACCGCTACGGCCAGAAGCACGATGTCGTGGTGGTCAATTTCCTCAACCAGCGCAACGCGGCCGACCAGCGTGTGCTGGAGCTGCTGTCCGAGAAATTCCAGTTGTTCGACGGCGTGTTCGGGGCTTCCGATGAAATCCTGGGCCGCATCGAGTCCGGCACCGACATCGAACGCCGGATCGCTGAGATCTACGACACCTGTCGAACTCCGGCACAGATCGACGCCGCGTTTGCGGCGCTGCGCCAGGAACTGGAGGCGCAGATCGAGGCAAGGATGCGCGAGACCGAGGAGGCCCTGCTGGCAACGTTCGACGCTGGGGTGGTCGAGCGATTGCGCCTGAATCGTGACCAGGCCATTGTTCAGCTCGACCGCATCACCCGCCTGTTCTGGCGCCTGACCCGGCACATGCTTGCCGATCGGGCGCGGTTCGATGATGACAACCTGTCGTTCGACCTGGATCGGCCCCCGGTGCAAGCGGTGCCCGATGGGCGGTACCACCTGATTCGCAAGGGACAGCCGGCTCCCGAAGAGGGCCATGTCTATCGCCTGTCGCATCCGTTGGGGGAGTTCGTACTCGATAGCGGTCGTCGGCTCGAGACGCCGTTGCGCGAGTTGACCTTCCGGCTTGCGTCGGTCACGCCTCGGGTCGCCGTGCTCGAGCAATTGCGGGTGAAGTCGGGTTGGCTGGAGCTCAACGTTCTGGAGCTGGAAAGCTTCGAGCTGGAGCAGCACCTGGTGTTCAGTGCGCAGGCCGACGATGGTGCGTGGCTGGATGCGGAAGCCTGCCAGCGATTGCTTGAGCTGCCGGGCGAAGAAGCACAAATCCCGCCTCATGCCACGCTGCCGGACAACTTCGAGGCCAACGTTCGCCGCCAGATCGCGGCGGCCCTGGCCCGGGCGTTGGAAGAAAACACCGCCTACTTTCAGGCCGAACGCGAGAAGCTGGACCAGTGGGCGGAAGACCAGCTCTTGGCGGCGGAACAGTCCATGCAGGACACGCGTGTCCGCCTGCAGGACGCCAAGCGCCGCGCGCGGACGGCAGCCACCATCGAGGAACAGGCGAGCATCCAGGAGCAGGTGAAGGCGCTGGAACGCCAACAGCGTCGCCAGCGGCAGGACATCTTCGATGTCGAAGATGCCATCGAGGCCAGGCGCGATGCCTTGATTGCCGCGCTCGAGCGGCGGTTGAACCAGAGCAGCCACAGCGTTCCCTTGTTCCGGGTGCGCTGGCGCCTGAGCTAATTACATGCAGAGTAATAAATTACTTGCAGAGTTATATTTTATGTGCAGAATGACCTCGGGATAACGTCGGAGTCACACCGTGTCCACTCCGCTACACGCCAGAACCCTGCGCAACCTGCGCAATACCCGCGACCTGAGGGCAGAAATGCTGTCGCTGGCTGCGGAGCTTGCTGCCGATAGCCAGGCCGAGGGGCAGGTGCGGGTGATCGATTCCGCCATCACCGAGGCGACCATCCGCAAGGAATGGGACACCTTGTTGCCGGCCATCGCGCCGAAGGTGCGAACACGCATGGCCTTGGTAGTGGACGAGACGGAGGCGACGTCCGTCAATGAGGCACGAAGCAAGGAAAGCGGCCTGGTTTCGCTGGACAAGCCAAACTACCTTTTCGAGGTGCTGCGCTTGTTGCTGGGCGCAAGCCTGGAGAACGACGGTCCACAGCGCGAGGCCGGCATCGCGGCGCATATCGAAGGCAAACAGGTCGGACTGGTCGAAACACTTGGCGCTTCGATCACGCCTGTCCGCAGCGCCCTGAGTGCACTTCGAGATGCCGGTCTGATTCGAGACCTGCGCTGGTTGGAGATCGCGCCGCAGGATCTGTCGATGGAGCAACTCAGCCGCATGGGTGCGTTGCCGCAGACGCTGCGGTTCCGATTCGAGCGTGGTGCCGGCATCAAGCCGCCCGCTGACCTTGTCAAGCGCGCGCTGCCGCTGCTGGGGCCGGATGGGCCACCGAGCTGGTGCTCGTTCGCTCTGTCAGGCACCCCTGTCGCCACGCAGGATGTGCCCGTGCTGGATCTGGCCGGCACGCCACGTCTGGATCTGGTCGCACATGTGGACCGTGATGCCAGGGCATTCGACGCGAATGTATTGCGCCTGCTGGATGATGGCCTGGAGTTCGAACCGAACATGCTTGCGCCTGCCCCCGTCGTCGTGACCCTGGTCCGGGCTGGGACACAATTCGTGCGCGATGCGGGCATCGGCCGCACCCGCTGCGCCTATGAATGCGACGTCTTCCTATCCTTGCTCGACATGGGTCTTCGCGAGCAGGCGATCCACTACGCCAAGGCGGTACGGGCATGAATCGGCCGCTTCCGGGCCTGGACGCCGCATCGCTCCTGCAACGCGTGGCAACCCGTGTCCCGGCCTCGTTGCGCGCTCATGTGGTTGTCATCGGCAGTATCGCCACGGCCTGGGCCTTTCGCGATGTCTCGGGGACCCACATGGTGGCCACCAAGGACATTGATCTACTGTTGCGCCCTGCGGTGGATGCCGTGACCACGGCGGAATCCCTGGGCAAGGAATTGCTGGAAGATGGCTGGGAACCACGCTATCCCAACGGGATCGCGCCCGGGAATGCGGCAACCCCAGACAATGAGCTCCCTGCCCTGCGTCTGAGCCCACCCGATGCAGGGGACGCCTGGTTCGTGGAACTGCTGGCAGAGCCGCCGACCGGACAGGTCGCGCGCAAGCACTGGCGACGTATCCACACCGCGACGGGTGATTTCGGCCTACCCAGCTTCCGCTACATGGGCGTTGCCGTGCATGGGGCTGACGTGCTCGATTCCGGCCTGCGTGTCGCACATCCCCCCAGCATGGCGTTGGCACACCTGCTGGAACATGCCGAACCCGATCGCACGCCGATCGCAGGCTTGCCGGGCAACCCGCCGCGCTTTACCAAGGATGTGGGCCGTGCCGTGTCCCTGTGGTGGCTGGCGCGCGAGCAGTCCCCGCTAGCGGACTCGCAGTGGCTGGCAGCGTGGCAGGCCGCATTGGGCGCGCTGTTCCCGGGCCGCGAACAGGCGATGCAGGCCGCTGCCCGCGCCGGCCTGGAAAGTCTCACCGATTACCTGCGCGAAGCCCACGCCATCGCCTTGAACGGCGTGCTGGCGCCGCATGGCACCACGCTGGACGCCTACCGCCGTGCCCATGCCAGCCTGCTGGACCTGATCGATCGACTTTGACCGTGGCGCCTGCGGGCGCCCACCGATGGAAAGAACTCCGATGACCGACCCCAATCCCGCCAAGTTCAACAAGCTCGTCACCCTGTTGCGCGAGTTGTTCCAGCTCGACCAGCCGGATCTGGACTTCGGCATCTACCGGATCATGCACGCGAAGGCTGACGAGGTGACGAAATTCCTTGATCGCGAGCTGCTCCCACAGGTCAAGGACGCATTCGCCAGTTACCAGTCTGCTGACAGCGCGGAGTTGAAAAAGACGCTCGCGGAGAGGGAGGCGCAGTACCAGGCAGATGGCGTGGACCCATCCACCGTACCGGGAATCCAGAAGCTGCGTGAGCAGCTCAACGGCGCGGTGGACATCGGCGCGCTGGAGAACGAGACCTACGACCACCTGCACAGCTTCTTCCGCCGCTACTACAGCGAAGGCGATTTCCTGGCCAAGCGCGTCTACAAGCCCGGCGTGTACGCCATCCCATACGAAGGCGAGGAAGTCACCCTGCACTGGGCCAACAAGGACCAGTACTACATCAAGACCAGCGAGTACCTGCGCGACTACGCCTTCCGCTTGAAGCCGGAGGCGGGGGAGGGTGCGGACGCCATGCGTGTGCACTTCAAGCTGGTGGATGCGGCCGAAGGTGAGCACGGCAACGTCAAGGCGGCCGAGGACAACAAGCGTGTGTTCGTGCTGGCGGCGGAGGACTTCATTGCCCTGCGGGATGGCGAGTTGGAGCTCCGCTTCGAATACCGCCCGGCCACCCTGGACGACTGGCCCGCAGACCAGCGCGACGGCAAAAAGAAGCCTCCCGCGCAGAAGGAGCTGCTGGAGCAGGCCGAGGCCCGGATCAAGGCTGCCGACGGCGCGTTCGCCGATTGGCTGGCGGAACTGGCCAAGCCGCACATCAAGGCCGACGGCGAAGCGGCAGGCTACTCACGCCTAGCGGCGCACCTGCGCCGATACGCCGCACGCAACACATTCGACTACTTCATCCATAAGGATCTGGGTGGCTTCCTGCGCCGGGAGCTGGATTTCTACATCAAGAACGAGGTCATGCACCTGGATGATGTGGAAAGCGACACTGTGCCGAAGGTGGAGCAGTATCTGTCCAAGATCAAGGTGATTCGTCGCATTGCCGGCAAGATCATCGACTTCCTGGCGCAGTTGGAGAACTTCCAAAAGAGGCTGTGGTTGAAGAAAAAGTTCGTGGTCGGCAGCGACTGGCTGGTGGCGGTGTCGCAGGTGCCGGACGAACTGTTGCCAGAGGTCTGCGCAAACGCCGCGCAGCTCGAGGAATGGAAGGAGCTGCACTCGTTGCACGAGCTCCCGGCTGACGTCACTTTGCCTGCCTATAGCGAGCCGCTGACGCCGGCCTATCTGCGCGCGTACCCGGCCTTGATGTGCGATACGCGGCATTTCTCTCGTGGATTTATCGATGACGTCTTGGCGACAGAGGATGCGCTGGATGAGGCTATCAGCGGTCTCTTGATCAACTCGGAGAACTCGCAAGCATTGAATTTTTTGGTTGGACGCTTTGCGGGTCGGATTCCCGTTGTATACATCGATCCCCCCTACAACACGCCGTACTCAAAAATTCTCTACAAGAACAACTACGAGCATTCGTCTTGGCTTTCATTGATGAGCAATACGCTGCCAATGGTAGAGAAACTTTGGGCGCCTTCATTTAGCTTCGGGCTTGCGATCGATGACTATGAAATGGTCAAGTTGTCCATGCTCCTTGACTCTACTTTCCCGGCGCTCTCTCGATCCACAGTGGTGGTCAACCATCATCCTCAGGGGTCAGGAGGGCGGCTGTCCCGTACGCACGAGTATCTGCTTCTCGTTAGTCCAAACGATGCGCCGATATACAGCGGTGCATCGCTTGGAGATGAGGACGAGGATCGAAACTTCATGCGAAGTGGCACGGCAGAGAACAACTATAGGCATGGTCGCTGGAGGAGCTTCTATGCCTTGCTGCAAGATCCAGAAACCAAACGGATTGTCGATACGGAGGAGCCTGTTCCGCTTGGGCAGCCATATCCGATGGATTCGACTCGCGACGGCCTAATTCGCATCTACCCAGTCAATTCTAGGCGTGAGGAACGAGTGTGGAGATCAAGTTTCGAGACTGGAAAAGATCGCGCAAGGAATGGTGAGCTTTGGGTGTCTGATCGTGGGGCTGTGTATCAATCTATCGAGCATGAGAATCGGCGACAAACGATTTTCAGCAACTGGATTGGTCCTGAGTTCAATGCAGGTACAAACGGAACACAGGTGCTGGCTGACATGGGGCTCGCAGGTGAGTTCGACTACCCGAAGTCACTTGGAACGATGCAGGCCGCGCTGTGGGCACAAAGCTACGGCTCGCGGGACTTTGCGGTGCTCGACTACTTTGGTGGATCTGGCACCACCGCACATGCGGTGATCTCAATGAATCAGAAGGACGGAGGCGCGAGAAAGTTCCTAATGGTTGAAGTGGGAACTCACTTTGATCGTGTCCTCGTGAAGAGGGTAAAGAAGGCGGCCTTTGCGACTGAGTGGGCCAACGGGACTCCTTCGCTGGTTGTTTCGACCCAGGAGGCCGAGCGCAGCCCGCGCCTAGTCAAAGTCCTTCGTCTGGAATCGTACGAAGACACGCTCAACAATCTCGCCCTGCAACGCAGCGTCCAGCAACAAGGCGTGTTGGAACTGGGTTCCGCGCAAGGTGCTGATGGCCTGCGCGAGCAGTACCTGCTGCGCTACCAGTTGGACGTGGAGTCCAAGGGCAGCCAGTCCCTGCTCAATGTCGGTGCCTTCGCCGATCCGACCGCCTACAAGCTACTGGTCAAGACCCCGGGCAGTGACGAAAGCCGCGAAGTCAACGTCGATCTGCTGGAGACCTTCAACTGGTTGCTGGGCTTGACCGTTCAGCACATCACCGCGCCGCGTAGCTTCAACGCCGCCTTTCAGCGCGATCGCCAAGGCCGCCTGCAGCTCGACGGCCGTCTGCGGCAGGACGCCGAAGGGCCGTGGTGGTTCCGCACCGTCACCGGCACCACCCCGGAAGGTCGCAAGACCTTGGTGGTCTGGCGCAAGCTCACCGGCAACGCCGAGCAGGACAACTTGGTGCTGGACACCTGGTTCAGGGACAAGCAGGCCTACTCCGTGCGCGGCAGCGAGTTCGACCTGATCTATGTGAACGGCGATAACACGCTGGAGAACCTGCGGGTGGATCCCGAGACCTGGAAGGTTCGCCTGATCGAGGAAGACTTCCAGCGCCTGATGTTCGACGGGACGGACGCCTGACATGCCGCGCGGACGCCCCCGCGGAAGTGCCACCGCTGCCGCCGCACCGGCACGCGCCCCGCGCGCGCGCCGCGCACCTGCACCCGCGCCGGTTCCCTTCGAGCAGTCCTTGGTGATGAACCAGTGGCTGTTCGGCCTGTTTGGGCTGGACAGTACCGACGGGTACTACCAGATCGATGCCCACCGCAAGGTGTCGCTGCTGGAGGCGTTCAAGCTGCGCTTCCAGGTCAACGAAACCAGCGAGGAAGGCCTGGACGCGGACAACATCCATCGCTTCCACCATGCCTTGGTCAATCAGATCACCGGTGAGCTTCCCGGCATCACCAAGGACGAGCTGCTGAAGTTCGACCAGAACATCGTCCGTCACACCCTGGCCCTGAACGAGCAACGCGAAGTCCGCCGCGAGCGCCCGATCGTCTGGAAGTACTACCAGTACCTGTCCCTGCTGTTCGTCGAGATCTACCTGGACCGGTATTTCCGTGATCCGAAGGCGCTGTCGCAGGCCATCAATGCGCAGATCGTCAAGTTCAACGAAGGCAAGCCGGAGGCGCAGCAACTGCCGCCGTTGGACGAGGGCCGTGACGCGGCGCTGGGCCTGAACAAGCTGGCCCTGTGGTGCGCGACCGGCAGCGGCAAGACCCTGCTGATGCACATGAACCTGCGCCAGTACCAGCATCATCTTGCAGCGCACGGCAAGGCCGGTACGCTCAACCGCATCCTGCTGTTGACCCCGAACGAGGGGCTGAGCCACCAGCATCTGGAGGAGTTCGCCGCGGCCGGCATCGAGGCCGAGCTGTTCGACAAGAACCCCCGTGGTCTGTTTGCCGGCAAGGCGGTGGAGATCATCGACATCCACAAGCTGGCTGACGACATGGGCGACAAGACCGTCGCCACCGAGTCTTTCCTGAGCGGCAATCTGGTGCTGGTGGACGAAGGCCATCGAGGCGCGGCGGGCGGCGAGGACGGCAAGTGGCTGACCCGCCGCGACCAGCTTTGCGAGAACGGGTTTTCCTTCGAGTATTCGGCCACCTTCAAGCAGGCGGTCAAGGGCGATGCCAGGCTGACCCGGCGCTATGCCCGCAGCATCCTGTTCGATTATTCCTACCGTTACTTCCACGGCGATGGCTACGGCAAGGAGTTCCAGATCCTCAATCTGGACCAGCACGTTGCCACGCGCCATCGGCACCGGTACCTGATCGCCTGCCTGCTGGCTGCCTATCAGCAGCGACGCCTGTACGACGACCGGCAGGTGCAGATGCAGGCGTTCAACATCGAACGCCCGCTATGGATCTTCGTCGGCGGTCGCGTCACCAAGGGTTTCAACAAGGACGAGGCCTCGGATGTCGTCGAGATCCTGTGCTTCCTGGCCGAGTTCGTGCGGGATCGCGCCGGCTCACAGCAGGCGCTGGATACGCTATGGCGGGACGGTTTGACGGGAGATGGCGGGACCAATGTCTTTGCCAATCGCTTCGGGTATCTGAGCGAGCTGTCGCCCGAGCCTGCGGCACTGTTCGACGACATCTGCGCCCGTCTGTTCAATGCACCGGGCGGCGGTGCGCTGCATGTGGAGTACCTGAAAGGCGCCGACGGCGAACTGGCCTTGAAGCTCGGCAACAACCCCCCGTTCGGGGTGATCAATGTCGGTGATGCCAAGAAGCTGCATGGCATCTGCGAGGAAACCCCGGGCCTGGTTGCCGAAGAGCGGGATTTCGCAGGCTCGCTGTTCCGTCGGATCAACGACCGCGGCAGTGCGATCAGCCTGCTCATTGGCTCGCGCAAGTTCACCGAGGGCTGGAACAGTTGGCGGGTCAGCACCTTGGGGCTGATGAAGATCGGCAAGGGCGAAGGTGCCCAGATCATTCAGTTGTTCGGGCGCGGCGTGCGCCTCAAGGGATATGGGTTCAGTCTCAAGCGCAGCAAGGCCATGCGCCTGCCGCCGGGGGTGGAGCGCCCGCGCCATATCGACTTGCTGGAAACGCTCAACGTCTTCGGCATCCATGCCGACTACATGGCGCAGTTCAAGCAGTTCCTGGAAGACGAGGGGCTGCCGCCGGACACGGAGCGCGAGGAGATCGTCCTGCCCATCGTCCGCAACCTGGGCACCCACGCGCTCAAGATCATCCGCCTGAAACCAGATATCGAGGGCGTGCCGACAGCATTCGGGCGCGCCTATCGCGAACTTGCGCCAGTGCCGGAACTCGCGCCGCCGTCCGGCGATCGCGACCAATGGCTGTTGCGCAATCGGGTGCAACTCAACTGGTATCCCAAGATCCAGGCCATGAAGGCCAAGACCTTGGCCGGCGGCGACGGTGATGGGCAGCTCTACCGGGGCAAGCTGTCACGCGGCATCGTGGGGCTGCTGGACATCGACCATGCCTGGTTCGAGTTGCTGCGCTTCAAGCATGAGCGTGGCTGGCACAATTTCAATATCCCGCGGTCAGCCGTGCAGGCGTTGCTGGCGGACCAGGACTGGTATGACCTGCTGATCCCCGAGCAGGAGCTGGCTCTGGATCGCCTGGACAAGCTGCCGGTCTGGCAGGAGATCGCCGAGAGCCTGCTCAAGAAGTATGCAGAGCGGTACTACAGCTTCCGCAAGAAAGGCTGGGAAGAACCCCATCTGGAATACGCCACGCTGAGCGCGGACGATCCAAACTTCCCGGATGCCGGTGAAGGCGTGGGAGAGGAGCAGGGTGTGTACCGCGTCTCCGTGGAGAAATCCGAGACCGCACTGATCGACCAGCTCAAACGGTTGGGAGAGCAATTGCGTGCACGCGCTGCAGTTGCCGTTTCGCGTGTCCCTGGAGGTAGCAGGGCCTTCGTCGACATCCTGATGTTCAGGGATCACCTGTACGAGCCGCTGATCAAAGTCAGTGGCGCCAGTATTTCGGTGAAACCAGTCGCTCTCAATGATGGTGAAATGCGTTTTGTCGCTGACCTAAAAAAGTACTGCGAGGAGCATCCGGACGAGTTCCGCGAGAAGCCTCTGTTCCTGCTGCGGAACATGAGCCGCGGTCGCGGCATCGGTTTTTTCGAAGCCGGAAATTTCTACCCGGACTTCATCGTCTGGCGCATCGATGGCGACAAGCAGTGCATCACCTTCGTGGACCCCAAAGGCCTGCAGATGCTGCAATGGGACGGAGAGCCGAAGCTCGAGTTCTACAAGACGATCAAGGACATCCAGGCGCGCCTAGCGGACGAGAATGTGACCTTGCAGAGCTTTATCGTCTCGGCCACCAGCCAGGCAGATCTGCGCCTGAAGTGGCCGAAGGTCAGTGATGCAGAATATGCAGCCCGTAACATCTTGTTCGGTACGGACGAGGACTACATCGGGCAGTTGGTTGGATCAACAGTTGGCTAGCTCCTGCTATGTGCCAATGCAACCGTGTAACAATGTGCCACCGCACGGTGGTCAAGGTTCGTTGCGCTGACAGTAGGTTTGACGGTAACTCGAAGTTCTAATTCGCAAAAATCCTTTTGAAACAGGATGTTGCAGTTAGTATTACGGGGCACCCATACCACCAACGCATGAACCCTCAGCCCCGCACCTGCGGGGTTTTGTTTGCCTGCAGGACGAACGGCCCGATGGATATCTTCAAGCGTTTTACCGTTGAAGCCGCGCACCGGCTGCCAAATGTGCCGGACGGACACAAATGCGCGCGCCTGCATGGGCATTCATTTTCGATCGAGCTGCAGGTCAGCGGCGAGCCGGATCCAGAGCTGGGGTGGGTGATGGATTTTGCCGATCTCAAGGCGGCGTTCAAGCCGATCTACGAGCAGCTGGATCATCATTATCTGAATGAGATCGATGGGTTGGAAAACCCCACCAGCGAGCAGCTGGCGATCTGGATCTGGCAGCGCTTGAAGCCGCAGGTGCCGCTGCTATCGGAAGTGGTGGTGCACGAAACCTGCACCTCGGGGTGCCGCTACCGCGGGCGGTGATTGTGCAACCGCATGGCGCGCGCACCTGCCAGTGCGCGATGCCTGTTCAGTTGCTGAACAAGAGCGCGCGCAGGGCCACCCGGACTTGCGCAAATTCACTGACGATGCGTGCTACCGCCGGCCCCGGTTGGGTCATGGTGCCGTCGCGTGCGGCGTGTTCCAGATCGCGTGCGGCATCCGATAGGGTCATCGCGCCAACATTGGCACTGGACGATTTCAACGTATGCGCGGTGACCCGCAGTGCGATGGGGTCGATGTTCACCGCCGCCCGCTCCAACTGCGCGATCAGGCGCGGTGCGTCTTCCAGATACACGGCGATGATCTTGTCGACCTCGCTACCCAGTACTTCACGCAACTCGCCGAGTACCCGTTGATCCAGCACGGAGGGCGCACGTTGGGTGAGTTGTGCTGCCGAGGGCGTGGCTGCGGGGACCGGCATTGCACTGCTTTTCCAGCGCGTGATGCATTGTTCCAGCTCGACCTTGGTGACGGGCTTGGCTAGGTAGTCATCCATCCCGGCATCCAAGCATTTCTGACGATCGCCGGCCATCGCATTGGCGGTCATCGCCACAATCGGCAGGCGCCGCGTGGCTTTGCGTTCCTGCTCGAGTTCGCGCCAGCGCCGGGTGGCACTGTAGCCATCGAGTACCGGCATCTGGCAATCCATCAGTACCAAATCGAACTGGGCTTGATCCAGCTTTTCCAGCGCCACCTGGCCATTGCCGGCGGTTTCACATTCGGCACCCAAGACCTGCAGCAAGCGCTGCGCCACCATCAAGTTGACTGGATTGTCTTCCACCAACAGGATGCGCGGCTTGCCGGGGATCTCGTCCTTCGGTTTTTGTGCAGCCGGCGCCGGGTGTGGGTCTTGTTGCCCCCACGCCACCCCGGACGCAGACAGCACCGCACGCAAATCCGCATCTTCGGCATTGCGGGGAATCAGGGTGGCGTTCACAGGCAGGTCCAATGAGGTGGCTTCGTCGCCGCGCAGATACACCAAACGCACTTCGCCATATTGTTGCTTGCGTTCCATGTTGCGCGCCAGTGATACCGCTGTGCTGCGAATACTCATCAGATCCGCCAGCACCACCGAGAACGTCCATGGCTCGCCTTGGGTGTGGGCTTGGCGTAGCCGCTCCAGTGCATCCTGAGTATTTTCCACAGCGGTGACACGCAACCCCCAGTTGGGCAGCAGCATGGTCAGGCGCATGCGCAGACGTGTATCGGTGGTGATCAGCAGGACGCGGCCACCGTGCAAATCGCCCTGTTGCGCAGGCATGTCGCCTTGCACCTTGAGCAACGGAATTTCGAACCAGAATGTGGAGCCTTGACCGGGTTGCGACTGCACCCCGATCTTGCCACCCATCAGCGACACGATGCGCTGTGAAATCACCAGTCCAAGACCGGTGCCGCCATACAGCCGGGTGGTTGAGGCGTCGGCTTGGCTGAAGGCTTGAAACAGTTTGTCCTGGGTCGTGGCATCTATGCCAATGCCGGTGTCTTGCACTTCGAAGCGCAACATGTGCTGAGCGGCTGTTTCACCCAGGCGTTTGATGTTGACAGTGACATTGCCGCGCTCGGTGAATTTGATCGCATTACTCACCAGATTGCTCAGGATCTGGCGCAACCGCACCGGGTCGCCTCTTACCGGCAAGCGCACCGCCGAGTCGATATTCAGCCGCAGATGCAAGCCCTTGGCATCGGCCGAGCGCTCCATCAAGGTCATCACGCTACCCAGCAATTCGCGCAGGTTGAAGCCGGTGGTTTCCAGCTCGAGCCGATCAGCCTCCAGCTTCGAATAATCCAGGATGTCATCGACGATGCGCAGCAGCTGCTGTGCCGAGGCGGTGGCGGTCTTGAGAATTTCCTGTTGGTCAAGGCTGAGCTTGGAGGTGGACAGCAAATCCAGCATCGGGATGATGCCATTGAGTGGTGTGCGGATTTCATGGCTCATGGTGGCCAGAAACTCGCCCTTGGCCATGACTGCCGACTCCGCCGCTTGCTTGGCCTTGGTGAGTTCGATCTCCAGCGCGGTGTGGCGATCGAGCTCCTGTTGCAGCATGTGGATTTCGGCTTCTTTCTCGCGCGTGCGTTCGGCCTGATTGGACATCGCCTGCTCGCGGGAGCGGGTTGCCCATGCGTGTGCGGTGGTGGCAAACAGCGCCAGTAGCGCCAGCACCAAAGCAATCACCTGCCATGGGCCCTGCACACCCAGTTGATTGATCACCAAAGCAAGCGATGCGCCAGCGGCGGCCCCTAACGCCAGCCAGCGTGCACTCAACAGATTAAGTCCATCGGGTTTTACGGAATTCACAAGGCCGCACTCTGGAAGTCGAAATCAAGGGCTTGCTCTGGGCGTTGTACCAGATTGCCCTGAATGAAGTCGATGCCAGCCACCCAAAGCGCTGCTGCCGCCTGCGGATCTTCCACCGCCTGTCCAATCACTTGCAGGCCCAGCCGATGCGCCCGTTCGATGGCGGTGCGCATTTCATCCTGTAGTGCCGGTGGCAACGGTTGCCGGGCAAACTCGGACGATAGGCGCAAATAGCCCAGCGGCAGCATTTGTAGCAGCTGGTTGCCATCTTCGGTGCTGCGGAACTGGCTGAGGCAGAATTGCACACCCACCGGGACCAGTTGCTCGCAAAATTGTTGTAACAGCACGGTATGTACGACCGCGTCTTCTTGACGGATATCAATGACCAGTGAGGGGCCATCCACCCCGGCACGCTCGAGTGCTTGCTGCAACCAGCCGGCAAAGCCATCCTGGCCCAGCGTGCGCGGTGTTTGCGAGACAAACAAACGGACTGGCCGGCTTTCTGCGCGACGTTGTTGCAACAAGGCCAGTGCCCGCTCCATCACCCAGCGATCCAGTTGTGCCAGCAATCCTGCCGCTTGTGCTGCCGCCAAAAAATCCCCCGCCTTGCGCACGCTGCCATCGGCACCGTGCATGCGCACCAGCACCTGGAATTGTGCCTCGTCGCCACCGGCCACCGCGACCACTGGCTGAAATGCCAAATACAAGCCTTCACCGTTAGGGGCGAGCGCGGCACGCAGCTCGTCGATCAGGTTGTCGGAGGCGGTCAATTCTGGCGGCACGAAACCGGCAACACCGGCGGGCAGGGCATGGGCTTCGCGGGTGGCATCCTCGGTTGCGGCCAGCACGGCACCGGTATCGGCAAACGCATGCTCGAAACTGGCATACCCGATTGTGCAGCGCAGCCGCATCGGTTCGCCATCCACCAGGAAGTCGTGATACCCGATGCCATCACGCAGGCGGCGTGCGAAACCTTCCAGTGCGCCGTGTCCCAAATCGCGCACCACCACTAAAAATGCATTGTCACTGAGGCGAGCGGCAATCGCATGGTGTTCGAGCAAACTGCCCAAATGGGTGCCGGCGGCGTTGAACAAGCCATCCAGTGCGGCATAGCCGTAGCGGTTGCGCAGGGCGCTGGGGTTGCCCAGCTCCAGCAGTAGCGCACCTCCCCCCGTGCTGCGATGGCCAAGTTGGGTGGCCAGTACCTGCATCAGCGCATGTCGGGTGTGGAGGCCCGTCACCGGGTGGCGATCGGGCATGCTGTGCGTTTGCAGGCTTTCGTTGAGCGCGCGTGCACGGCGGATGCGGTTTTGCACCGCCGCAATCAAGTGGCGCGGCCGCACCGGCTTGAGAATGAAATCATCGCCCCCCTTGTCGAGCACTTCCAGCTCGCGTTCGGGATCTTGATCGCCGGTCAGGAACACAACCGGGGTGTGCGAAAACTGCGTGTGCTCGCGAATTTGCGTGGTCAGCGTGGTGCCACTGGTGCCGGGCATATGCAAATCCATCAGCACCAGATCGGGGACGAAGCGCTCCAGTGCTTCCATCATGCGCTCGGGAATGGCAACCACCTCCGCCTGCATCCCGGCACCGCGCAAAATGGCTTCGGCAAACATCGCTTGGCTGCGGTCATCCTCGACAATCAGGACGCGATAAGGGTTGCTGTCCGCCACGGCGGCAGGAAGTACGCTGCTCATAGTCCAATCTCCCCCTGGTTCGCCACGGTTGCGTATTCAGGTCTTGCAGTTGCAATCGCAGGTGCAAGCACCAACTTTGCGGCATTGGCGATAGCAGTCCAAGTGTGTCCGGGTGTGTCCATGCAGTGATTTTGACGCAAAAAGCCGTGCGAGTCGGCCTTTGTCAGCAATAAATCGGCCATCAAGATGGCAATGTCGACATCGCGTACCAGTAGCTGTGCCGTGCGCCGGTTGCAAATTCGCTTCCCTGTGCACTTGGCAGCTGGCGAGACCGTGCTTGACGGCGGGATTGCAACAGTGCGATATCGGCGTCATGTCTGTTCTGCGCCGCAAGCCCAGTGCAATGCCCAGTGCCCTGCCAAGCCCCAAGCGCAGCATGGTGGGCAGTGGCCACCCGAAGTTGGCCCAGCTATTGCTGGTGCTGCTGGCCTTGGGGTTGGGCGGGTGGGGCGCATGGCGCAGTTTTGCGCCGCAGCCCAGTAATGCGCGTGAACAACTGGTGGCACAGGCCACGCAAATTGCCAATTTGCAGCAGCAGGTCGCCAATCTGAGGCGGTCCGATCAAATCAGCCGGCAGGCGAATACCGACTTGCAGGGTACCTTGGCCGAGCGTGATGAAGAAGTGGCCGGTCTGCGCGCCGACGTTGCGTTTTACGAACGCCTGGTGGGCCCTACCGGGCAGCGCCGTGGCCTGGCCGCACAAGAGTTGAAGCTGGAACCGCAGGCCGACCCGCAGCTTTGGCATTTCGTCGCCACCCTGACCCAAACCCTGAACCGTGGTGAGATCAATGCAGGCAGCCTGCGGTTGGCGTTGGAGGTGACCGATGGCCAGCAGATGCGGCGCCTGGACTGGAATGTGCTGCGCCAGCAAGCCAATGCGCCCGGGATCGAGTATTCGTTCAAGTATTTCCAGCAGGTCAGCGGCGATATCGTGCTGCCGCGCGGGGTCAAGCCGGTGCGGGTGATCGCACGTTTGCAGCCGCAAGACGGTGAGTTGGTGGAAAATTCGTTCAGCTGGAGCAGCGTGGTGCCGTCGGCAGCCCCGGCAGTGGCATCCAGATTGCCCGACAAAGGTTGATTCACGCGGGGTCGCGCCCCATCCTTGGCGGATGGATATCGTCGTACTCGAACACGCCACGCCACCCCTGCCGTCGGCGCCTCTGCAATTCACCCCCGCTGCCGCTGCCAAAGTGCGCGAGCTGGTGGCCGAAGAAGGCAATGCCGCGCTCAAGCTGCGCGCGTATATCCAAGGCGGCGGCTGTTCCGGGTTTCAGTACGGATTCGAGTTCGATGAAGGCCAGAACGAGGACGACATCGCCATCGTCACCGACGGCGCAACCTTGTTGGTCGATCCGCTCAGCCTGCAATACCTGATCGGCGCCCAAGTCGATTACAGCGAATCCTTGGCCGGCGCGCAGTTCGTGATTCGCAACCCCAATGCCAAAACCACTTGCGGCTGCGGCAGCAGCTTTACGGTGTAAGCGTGACTCCGTTTGCCTTTGTCGATGGTGCACTGGATCGTGCCGACCACCTGCGGGATGACCCCGCCGCACTGGCGGAGGCGTGGCCGCAGGCCGGCATCATCGCGCTGGATGCCAGCGGGTGCGCGTTGCTGGATGCCGACGGCGCATTGCGCCAGTTTTCCGGCGCTGAACTGCCGGCTGGCCCCGACGAACACATTTTTCTGGGTCTGCGCGACGGCCGTGCGTGGTTTGCAGCCGATGCCGCCCACGTGCCAGCAGCGCGCACCGACAGTCTGGATCTGCGCCGCGCCGCTGCGGCGTGGCCGGCGTGGCAGGCCACGTTGTTTGCGCAGGCGCGTGCGCTGCAACACTGGCACCAGCGCTATCGCTATTGCCCCGCGTGTGGCGGCACATTGCAGTTTGTGCGCGCCGGCTGGTTGGCACGTTGCGCCGGCTGCGCCAGCGAGCACTACCCGCGCACCGATCAAGCCATCATCGCCGCGATTACCGATGGCACGCGCCTGTTGCTGGGCCGGCAAGCGAACTGGCCGGCGCGGCGCTGGTCGGTGGTGGCCGGCTTTGTCGAGCCCGGCGAAACCCTGGAGCAAACCATCGCCCGCGAAGTGATGGAAGAAACCGGCGTGCGCGTGCACACCCAAACCGCACGCTATTTGGCCTCACAGCCGTGGCCGTTCCCCGGTGCGCTGATGCTCGGCTTCATCGCTCACGCCGAACCCGATGCGCCACATGCCAGCGAAGAACTGGAAGACGCCCGCTGGTTTTCCGCCGACGAGGTGCGCGCCGGCTTGGCGCGTGACTGGCGCGAGGCCGATGGCGATGGCGAGGCGGAAGGCATCGTACTGTCTTCCCCCATCTCGATTGCGCGGTATGTGATCCAGATGTGGTTGGACGAGCATCAATCAGCCCGGAACGGGCAATGAATCTTGCGATGGGTGCCATGGTGTTCGGCGTCATTGCTGCATAACGGACAGGCTTGGCATGCAGACCGTCTTGCTGGTGGGTGGGCGCGGCTTTATCGGCGGCTTCATCAAGGCGGCATTGCGCAAACGCGGGTTTCGCGTGCGCGTGTTGGCTAGGTCGCAAGGGCGACAGTTGCTAGATGACGAAGTGGCGGGCGATCTGCTGCGGATGCGGCAGGCCCGGGATTGGACGCAGGCGCTGCAAGGCGTGTCGGTGGTGGTCAACGCAGCCGGCATCCTGCGTGAAGAGGGGCTGCAGAATTTTGAAGATGTCCATGTACGCGCACCGCTGGCATTGGCACAGGCATGTGCGGCTCGCGGCATTCGCTTTGTGCAAATCTCCGCGCTGGGGCATCCCGCTGATGGTGGATTCATCGAGAGCAAACACCGGTTCGATGCGCTGCTACTCGCGCTGCCGGTGGATGCGGTGGTGCTGCGGCCGTCGGTGGTGTATTCGCTGCGCGGCTCCTATGGCGGTACGTCGTTGCTGCGGGCGATGGCGGCATTCCCGTGGCGGCAATTGCTGCCCGGCGATGGGCATTGGGTGTTCCAGCCCATTTGCGCGGAGGACTTGGCAGACGTGGCTGCCGCGGCCTGCATGCAGGGTGAGCGCGGCATTTACCAGCTGGGTTGCGCGCAGCCCATTGCATTGCATCGATACCAATCCCGTTGGCGACGTTGGCTGCACATCGCAGGGGAGAAATCGTGGCGCGTGCCGTTGCCACTGGTGAAGCTGCAAGTCTGGATCGGGCAACTGCTGGGGCGTGGCCCGGTCAACCGCACTATTTGGGCGATGCTGGTGCGCGGTAACGTACTCGACGAAGGCGAGCAGCAGCGCGCATGCGCGGCATTTGGCGTACCCGTTCGCGATGTGGACGACGTACTGTCGGCAGCCCCCAGCCAGATGCAAGACCGGTGGGCGGCGCAACTGTACTTTCTGGCGCCTTGGTTGCAGTGGAGCGTGGTGGCGCTATGGCTGTGGTCCGGAGTAGTGGGCTTGACGACGCCGGCACGGGACATTGATGCCGTGGCGCAAGGCAGCCTGCTTGCACACGCGCATCCGGTGGCATTGGCGCGTGCTGCAGCGGTGTTGGATCTGGCTTTGGGGTTTGCACTGGCCGTGCATCCACGGCCGCGGCCTGTGGTGGTGTTGATGTGGATCAGCGTGGCGGCTTATTTGCTGGGGTTTGGCCTTGGGTTGCCTGCATTGTTTTTCGACCCGTTGGGCGGACTGGTGAAAAATATCGCCTTGCTGCCGATGTTGGCCGTGCTGTGGGTGTTGGCGGATCGGCGCTGAAATGGATTACCTGACCCTGAAGTGGATGCACATCCTGTCGTCCACCGCGTTGATGGGCACCGGGCTTGGCATCGCGTTCTTCATGTGGATGGCGCACCTCAGCTGCGATGCACGCAATATTGCGGCCACTGCGCGGATAGTGGTGATCGCTGATGCCGTATTCACCGCGCCCGCGGTGGTGGTGCAGTTTGTCACCGGCCTATGGCTGGCAAAGCTGTTGCATCTGCCGTTGGGTACGTTCTGGATCAAGACTGCGTTGATTCTGTTTGTGGTCACCGGGGCCTGCTGGTTGCCGGTGGTGTGGTTGCAAATCAAGGCTCGTGATCTGGCACGGCAAGCCGTCATCGCAGGTGCGCCGCTATCGCCTGTTTACAGGCGGGTGATGCGTTGGTGGTTCTGGCTGGGCTGGCCGGCATTCATCAGTGTGATCGCCATCTTTTGGTTGATGGTGCACAAGCCGTTGGGCGTCTAGCCTGGCGCAAGCAAGTTGAACGGGGACCACGGCAAATTACGCAGCACGCCATACCCCAGCAGCAGCCATAACCATAATCCGGGTCGAGCAAGCTGGCGCATGAGGGGTGTGCTCCATGCCGGGCGCCAACCTGCGGCATTGAGCGACATCAGGCCCAACAGGGGCAAGCTCACAACCAGCAGCGGGTTCATTGCCAGCGCGAGCCACACATCACCGTGCAGCAGGGCGTACAGGCAGCGTGTGCTGCCGCAGCCGGGACAATAGAGGCCGGTCAATGCATGCAACGGGCATGGCGGCAAAGCACTGTTGCCAACAAACGGGTCCAGCCGCGAAAGTACCCATGCAGTACCCGCCGCACCCAGCGCAAGCAGGGCGGTTGGCATCACGCGCAGCCATTTGCGCCGCGTATCGACTGCACCGGGGATGGGCATGGATCAGTGTGCGCCGCTGATTGCGCCAAGCATGGCCAGGCCACCGAAGAACATGAACCAGATCAAAATCAGCACGGGTCCGCTCAAGGCCGACCAGATGGCCCAGGTCTTGGCTTTGCGTGAAGCCTCCCACGCGCCGGCGATATCGCCAGCGGCACGCAGACCATCCACCTTCGAAGCGAACACGATCGACACAATGCCAAGCGGCAAGCAGCAAAAAAGCGTGGTCAGGATTGCCCAGACAAGGTTGTTGGGCACAACGGGGCTGTTGGTATTCACTCGAAAGTCCTTGTAGTGATGGAAGCTGCGGGAAAATGCGCATTGCAACTGTTGGCTGCAATCAGCGGTGAAGCGATCATGGCAATCAGCCAGCACAGCGGCCCGGTGAACAGGCCAATGATGACAAAGCTCAGCAGGATATTGATAAACAGCACACACCAATACCCGAACATGATCAGCAAGCCGGTCACCACATTGCCGGCATACAGATGGCCAATGCCAAAAATCTGGAACAAGCCGGGAAGGACTTCCAACAAGGCCGCCGTACCACCCGATTTTTGCGGGTAGTAGTAGTGATGCACCTGCTGCACAGGCGGCGGAGTGGTGTTCATGCGATCCCCTGAAAAAGAATGATGCGTCTGCTGTGCGCAAGCATCACCTGTTTGCGACAAGGGTAATCAATGTCGTGCCGGTTGACAAAGGGGCGGTTGCGGCTTTCCTTGGTGATTTATTGCGCAGGAATGTTGCGAAATAGCATTGTCGTCGCACTTACGCTGCATCCCCACGCAGCGCACGCACCTTCGCTTCCAGTAATTCCGCGCTGGCCGTGCTGCCTGTCACCGGCTCACCTGCCAAGACTTCGATCGGTGCGCGCAAGCGGCGCGGCACACGCATGCGGCGCAGGCGCGAATCCTGTTTGCTCCACATGCTGCCCCACATGTTTTTCAGCGCCATCGGCACCACCGGCACGTCCTGCCCGCGCAAGGCTGCACGCGCCAGGATCTTTTCAACGCCGGATTTGAAGGGTGCAATCTGGCCATCGCGGGTCAGTGCGCCTTCCGGAAAAATGCACACCAATTCGCCTTCGGCCAGCGCCGCATCCACTGCGTCGAAGGCCTGCTGCATCACTTGCGGGTCTTCGCGCGCACCGGCAATCGGGATGGCTTTGGCGGTCTTGAAGATCCAACGCATCACCGGCACGTTGAAGATCTTGTAATACATCACGAAGCGCGCTGGGCGCGGCGCGCAGGCCGACAGGATCAGCGCATCCATGTAGCTCACGTGGTTGCACACCAGCAGCGCCGCGCCGTCATCGGGGATATGTTTTTCGATGCCGTGCAATTTCAGCCGGTACAACGTGCGCACCATCACCCAGCTCATGAAGCGCATGAAAAACTCGGGCACGATGCTGAAAATCCACAACGCCACCAGCGTGTTGGCAATCGCCAGCGCGAGGAACAATTGCGGGATGCTCCAGCCCAGATAGCGCTGCACCGCGATGCCGATCAGCGCCGCCAGCACGATGAACATCGCGTTCTGGATGTTCATCCCGGCAATCACCTGCGCCAGTTCGTGTTTCGGCGTGCGGCTCTGGATCAGTGCAAACAACGGCACCACGAAGAAGCCGGTGAACAGGCCCACGCCCACCAAGTCGAACATGATGCGCCAGCTGCCCGGCGCATCCGCAAATTGCAGCACCGAAAGCCCGGCCGCCAACGCCTGCCCCGGCCGTGCGAAATACAGATCCAGCAAAAATGCGCTGATGCCGAACGCGCCCAACGGCACCAGCCCGATTTCCACCGTGCGCCCGGACAGCTTTTCGCACGACATCGAACCCACCCCGGCGCCCACCGAAAACAGCGCCAGTGCGAAGATGTACAGGTTCTGCGTGCCGCCCAAATTGGTTTGCGCATACACCGGCAATTGCGCGGTCAACACCGTGCCCACGAACCAGAACCAACTGACCCCCAGCACCGCGTTGCGCACCGCCAGCCGTTGCCGGGTCAGTGCCCAGATCCGCCGCGACGCCCGCACGATGTTCCAGTCCACGTTCAAGGACGGATCGCCGGCATCCACCTTGGGGATTTGCCGCGCCACCGTGTTGCCGGCCACCGCCATCGCAATCACGCACACCGCCGCCACCTGCGGCCCGTGGCTGCCGGCCAGCTGGAAAATCAGCCCGCCGCACACCATCCCCAGCAGGATCGCCAGCGACGTGCCCATCTCCACCAGCCCGTTGCCGCCGGTCAATTCCTCCGGCTTCAGCACCGACGGCAGGATCGAATATTTCACCGGCCCGAACAGCGTGGACTGCAGGCCGGTGCAGAACAGCGCGACCAGCAACACCACCATGTTCTGCAGCAGGAAGCCCACCGCCGCCAGCGACATGATGGCGATCTCCATCGAGGTGGTGATGACGATGAGTTTCTGTTTCTCCATCCGCGCGGCGATCTGCCCGGCGCTGGCCGAAAACAGGAAGAACGGCAGGATGAAAATCGCCGGTGCCAGGTTCGCATACAGCCCCATGTCGCTGCTGCTCACCGCCATGTATGCCAGCAGCCCGATGATCGCCTGCCGGTACACGTTGTCGTTGAACGCCCCCAGCGCCTGCACCGTGAAGTACGGCAAGAAGCGGCGCTGCGTAAGCAGATTGAATTGGCTATGGCCGGACATGCACATCCCCATGTGTGGATGCGCCGAGAATAACGGATGCGGGTGGCGGTTCGCGTTCTTCGCTTATCCTGCAAGCAGGAGGAACCCATGCCGCTGAGTCTCAATGAAATCCGCGAGCGCGCCCGCGCGTTCGCCAAGGAATGGGCCGGGGAAACCAGCGAGCGCGCCGAGGCGCAGAGCTTCTGGAACGACTTTTTCAACGTGTTTGGCGTGAAACGCCGCAGCGTGGCGATCTACGAGCAGAAGGCAAAGCGTTTTTCCGGCAGCCAGCATGGCCGCATTGACGTGTTCTGGCCCAGGGTCATGCTGGCCGAGCACAAGAGTGCAGGCGTCGATCTGGATGCCGCATACGAACAAGCGACCGACTATTTCGCCGGCCTGACCGAAAACGAACGGCCCCAATACATTCTCGTTTCCGATTTCCGCAGCTTCCGCCTGTACGACCTCGAAGGCGACACGATGCCGGTGGCATTTGCGCTGGCCCAGCTGCACAAGCAGATCGGGCGCTTCGGCTTCATCAGCGGCTACCAGACCCGCAGCTACAAGGAAGAAGACCCCGTCAACGTGCAGGCCGCCGAGCGCATGGGCCGGCTGCACGATGCGCTGAAGGCCGCCGGCTACGACGGCCACGCGCTGGAGCTGCTGCTGGTGCGGCTGCTGTTCTGCCTGTTCGCCGACGACACCGGCATCTTCCCGCGTCAGAGCTTCCACGAGCTCATCGCCCAGCGCACCAGCGAGGACGGCGCCGACCTCGGGCTGTGGGTGGGGCGCATCTTCCAGGTGCTCAACACCCCGCCGGAGAAACGCCAGACCACGCTGGACGAACAGCTGGCGGAACTGCCCTACGTCAATGGCCGGCTGTTCGAGGAGCTCCTGCCGCTGGCGGACTTCAACGCGCAGATGCGCGGCCTGCTGCTGGACGCCAGCACGCTGGATTGGAGCCGCATCAGCCCGGCCATCTTCGGCTCCATGTTCCAGTCGGTGATGGACGCCAAGGCCCGCCGCAACCTGGGCGCGCACTACACCAGCGAAAAGAACATCCTGAAACTCATCGGCCCGCTGTTCCTGGACGGCCTGAAGGCCGAACTGGACAAGGCCGGCAACGACACACGCAAGCTGGCGCAGCTGCACCGCAAGCTGGCCTCGCTGACCTTCCTGGACCCGGCCTGCGGCTGCGGCAACTTCCTGGTGATCGCCTACCGCGAGCTGCGCGCGCTGGAGCTGGAAATCCTGAAGCGCCAGTTCGCCACCCAGCAGTCGGTGCTGGCGCACGTGCAGGACCACGTGCTGGTGGACGTGGACCAGTTCCACGGCATCGAGATCGAGGAGTTCCCCGCGCAGATCGCGCAGGTGGCCATGTGGCTGATGGACCACCAGATGAACCTGCGCGTGTCCGAGCAGTTCGGCGAGAACGTGGTGCGCCTGCCGCTGAAGAAGTCCGCCACGATTGTCCACGGCAATGCGCTGCGGATCGACTGGAACACCGTGGTGCCGGCGGAGCGGCTGCACTACATCCTGGGGAACCCGCCGTTCATTGGCTCGAAGTTGATGACGGCGGACCAGCGTGAAGACCTGCTGGCCGTCGCCGGCGGCCTGAAAGGCGCCGGCGTGCTGGATTTCGTCAGCGCGTGGTATCTCAAGGCCGCCGACTACATCCGGCAGGCCGACGCCCTCGCTCGTCATTCCCGCGAAAGCGGGCCGCTTCTGACAGACGAACGTCTGTCCCATCGCTCTTCTCTTGAGGAATCCGCAGGCGGCATCCGCGTCGCCTTTGTATCCACCAATTCCATCTGCCAAGGCGAGCAGGTGGGCGTCCTGTGGGGCGAAATGCTGCGTCGCGGCTGCCGCATCTTCTTCGCCCATCGCACGTTCCGCTGGAACAACGAGGCGCGTGGCGTGGCGGCGGTGCATTGCGTGATCGTGGGCTTTGCGCGGGGCGAAGTGGCGCCCAAGCAGCTGTTCGACTACGAGGACATCGCGGGCGAGCCGCACCGCCTGTTGGCGGACAACATCAATCCGTATCTGGTGGATGCGGCGGATGTGCTGCTGCCGACCCGCAACAAACCACTCTGCAACGTGCCGGAAATCGGCATCGGCAACAAGCCGATTGACGGCGGCAACTACCTGTTCACCACGGAAGAGCGCGATGCGTTCATCGCCCGCGAGCCGGCAGCGGCGGCGTGGTTCCGGCGGTGGTTGGGCTCGGACGAGTTCATCAACGGTTGGGAGCGCTGGTGCTTATGGCTGGGCGATTGCCCGCCTTCGACGCTGCGCGCTATGCCGGAGGTGCTTAAGCGCGTGGAAGCTGTGCGCGCACTGCGCAAAGCAAGCCCCAGCGCCCCTACACAGAAACTGGCGGAGACGCCGACGCGGTTCCACGTAGAGAACATTCCGGACGACAACTATCTGGTGATTCCGGAGGTGTCGTCCGAGCGGCGCAGCTTCATTCCCATTGGGTTCATGTCCCCGGAAACGTTAGCAAGCAATAAGTTGCGCATCTTCCCGCATGCCACGCCCTATGACTTTGGCATCCTCACATCCACCATGCACATGGCGTGGACGCGATACACAAGTGGTCGCCTGAAAAGCGATTTCCAGTATTCGGTGAACATCGTCTACAACAACTTCCCCTGGCCTGAGGTGCCTCGCGCACCCCACAAGAGCGATTCCCGCCTGCGCGGGAATGACGAGCAAAAGGAGGGCCGGAATGACGAGCAAGAGGAGCGCGGGATTGCCGAGCAAGGCGAGCGCGGGAACGACGCGCAAGCGGCGCCCGCGCAGGGCGGGCAAGGGCACAAACACCGCGCCGCCATCGAAGCGGCCGCCCAGGCCGTCCTCGACGCCCGCGCGCAGTTCGAAGGCGCCACCCTGGCCGACCTCTACGACCCGCTGACCATGCCGCCCGCGCTGGTCAAGGCCCACGCCGCGCTGGACAAGGCCGTGGACGCCGCCTACCTCGCCGCCGAAAAGGCCGCCGGCCGCAAGCCGCCGAAACTCACCACCGACGCCGAGCGCGTGGCCTTCCTGTTCGAACGCTATCAGGCGCTGACCAGCCTGCTGCCGGCGGACAAGCCGAAAAAGCCCGCGCGCAAGCGCGGCTGACCCGGCTGGGGCCGCAGCCAACGGGCGCCGTGCAGCGCTACGCTAGGGCCTGGACGGGCGAGGAACAGGAGGGCTTCCCATGACGGCTCCATCGGGCTGGTTGCTGTGGGCGCTGCTGTCGGCGTGCTTCGCGGCATTGACCGCGATCTTCGCCAAGGTGGGCATCCGCGGCGTCGATTCGGACTTCGCGACGCTGCTCCGGACGGTGTTCATCCTGGGGGTGCTGGCGCCGTTCGTGTGGCTGACCGGGAAGTGGACCAATCCGCTGTCGCTGTCCGCCAAAACGGTGCTGTTCCTGGCGCTGTCGGCGCTGGCCACGGGCGCGTCGTGGGTGTGCTACTTCCGCGCGCTGCAGCTGGGCCATGCGTCGCAGGTGGCGCCCATCGACAAGCTGAGCGTGGTGCTGGTGGCGGTCTTCGCGTATGCGTTGCTGGGCGAGCGGCCGGCGGTGCAGGAATGGCTGGGCATCGCGCTGGTCGCCGCCGGGGTGCTGTTGATCGCGCTGCACAAGGCACCCGCCGCCTGAGCGGTACCCGCAAGGCTGTGTTCTGCGGGTGTGCTTGATGCATCGCCGCCGTGCAATACATAGTCGGCGATTGTCTGTTGGAGATCTGCCATGGCGCGGTTGTTCACCCCTGTTTCGTTCGGGCCGCTCACGCTGGCCAACCGCATCGTGGTCGCGCCCATGTGCCAGTACGCCAGCAGCGAGGGCCGGGCCAACGACTGGCACGTGCAGCACTGGGGCACGCTGTCCCAGTCGGGGGCTGGTCTGCTGCTGACCGAAGCCACGGCCGTGGTGCCGGAGGGCCGCATCAGCTGGGCCGACCTCGGTCTCTATGACGATGCCTGCGAAGCCGCGTTCGCGCAGGCGCTGGCCAGCGTGCGGCGCTGGTCGCCGATGCCGGTGGGCGTGCAGCTGGCGCACGCCGGGCGCAAGGCCTCCACCCATCGGCCGTGGGAGCACGGTGGCGGCGCGATCGCGCCGGGGGCGACGCACGGCTGGCAGGTGGTGGCGCCGTCCGCGCTGCCCTATGCGGAGCACGACCCGCTGCCGGCGGCGCTGGACGCTGCGGGCATCGCACGCGTGGTGCAGGCCTTCGCCGGCGCTGCGCGGCGCGCCGCGCGGCTGGGGCTGGACGCCATCGAGCTCCACGCGGCGCACGGCTACCTGCTGCACCAGTTCCTGTCGCCACTCAGCAACCGCCGCGAAGACGGCTACGGCGGTCCGCTGGCGCACCGCATGCGGCTGCTGCTGGAGGTGTTCGACGCGGTCCGCGCGGTGGTGCCGGCCACGATGGCGGTGGGCGTGCGGATCTCCGCCACCGACTGGGTGGACGGCGGCTGGGACCTGCCGCAGAGCATCGCGCTGGCGCGTGCGCTGGAGGCCCACGGCTGCCACTTCATCCACGTCTCCAGCGGCGGCCTGCATCCGGCCCAGAAGATCGCCGTGGGGCCGGGCTACCAGTTGCCGTTCGCCACGGCGATCCGCCGCGAGGTTGCCATGCCGGTGCTCGGCGTGGGCCTGATCACCACCCCGGCGCAGGCCGAGGCCGCGCTAGAGCAGGGGCAGACCGATGCGATCGCGCTGGCCCGCGCGATGCTCTACGATCCGCGTTGGCCATGGCACGCCGCTGCCGCGTTGGGCGCGACGGTGGGCACGTCGCCGCGCTTCCTGCGCGCGTTGCCGCATGGCTTGCCGCCGCTGCTGGTGCCCGCTACTGGCACGGCCGACTGAATCCCGATTCCGAAGGTGTTCCAACATGGCCAAGTCCGCACTGATGCCCGCCGTATTTTTGGGCCACGGCAGCCCGATGAACGCGTTGCAACACAACCGCTATACCGAAGCGTGGCGGGCGTTCGGGGAAGCGGTGCCCGCGCCGCGTGCAATCCTGGCGGTGTCGGCGCATTGGTATGTGGATGGGCTGGCGCTGACGGCGATGCCGCAGCCGCGCACGATCCATGATTTCGGTGGATTTCCGCAGGCCTTGTTCGATGTGCAATACCCCGCGCCGGGGTTGCCGGCGCTGGCCGAAGAAGTGGCGGATGTGGTGGCACCGGACTTTGTAGCGGCTGCCGACCATGCAAGTTGGGGGCTGGATCACGGCACCTGGTCGGTGTTGGTGCATGCCTTTCCCAAGGCCGATATCCCGGTGGTGCAACTGTCGCTGGATGCGCGCAAGCCATTGCAGTGGCATCTGGCGTTGGGCGCGAAACTGGCTGCGCTGCGCGAGCGTGGCGTGTTGATCGTGGGCAGCGGCAATGTGGTGCACAACTTGCGCGCGGTCGATTGGCACAACCCCGATGGCGCGTTCGATTGGGCGCAGCGGTTCAATGCCGATGCGATGGCGTTGCTGCAAACGCGCCCGGAGGACAGCCCCACGCTGGCCAGCCATCGCGACTACCGCATGGCGGTGCCCACGCCCGATCACTTCCTGCCGCTGCTGTATATCGCAGGTCTGGCTGCGGCCGCCAACAGCAAGCCGCACGTGCTGGTGGATGGCTACACCTATGGTGCGTTGTCGATGACCGCGTATGCGGTGTAGGCAGGATTACACCTCGCGTGCAATCGCCCGCCAGCCGATGTCGTTGCGGTGGAATTCGTTGGCCCAGTGGATCGCGGCAACGCCTGCGTAAGCGGCACGTTGCGCGGCGTGCACGGTATCACCCAACGCGCACACGCAGAGCACGCGGCCACCCGCGCTGACCACGTTGCCGGCGGCATCTTGCGCGGTGCCGGCGTGGAACACTTTGGCCGATGCCGGGACGTTGCCAAGGCCGGTAATCACATCGCCGGTGATCGGGGTTTCGGGATACGGTTTGGCCACCATCACCACCCCCAAGGCCGGTTGCGGGTTCCATTGCGCGTGCACACCCTCCAGTTTGCCGTCGATGGCGGCGTCGAGCAGGTCCAGTAAATCCGACTCCAGCCGCAGCATCACCGGCTGCGTTTCCGGGTCACCAAAACGCACATTGAATTCGATGACTTTGGGCGCACCGCTGGCATCAATCATCAGCCCGGCGTACAGAAATCCGGTGAATGGAATGCCATCTTCCAGCATGCCTTGCACGGTGGGGTTGACCACTTCGCGCATCACCCGCGCATGCACCTCGGGCGTCACCACCGGCGCAGGCGAGTACGCGCCCATGCCGCCGGTGTTGGGTCCGGTGTCGCCATCGAACACGCGCTTGTGGTCTTGCGATGTCGCCATCGGCAGCGCGGTGGTGCCGTCCACCATTGAGATAAAGCTGGCTTCTTCGCCATCCAGAAATTCTTCAATCACTACCCGTGCGCCGGCATCGCCAAACGCATTGCCTTCCAGCATGTCGCGCACGGCGGCTTCGGCCTCGGCCAAGGTCATCGCCACAATCACGCCTTTGCCAGCGGCCAGGCCGTCGGCCTTGATCACGATCGGTGCGCCTTTTTCGTGGACATAGGCCAGTGCGGCATCGAGTTGCGAATGCACGGCGTAGTACGCGGTGGGGATGCCGTGACGGGCCAGGAAATCCTTGGCGTAGGCCTTGCTGCCTTCCAGCTGCGCAGCGGCAGCGGTGGGGCCGAAGATGCGCAAGGATGCAGCGCGGAAGCGATCCACCACGCCTGCCACCAGCGGCACTTCCGGGCCGACCACGGTCAGCGCCACGGCTTCGTCCTGCGCCAGCGCAAACAGGCCGTCAATATCGGTGACCTTCACCGCCACGTTGCGGCATTTGTGCTCCGTTGCGGTGCCGGCATTGCCGGGTGCCACCAAGACTTCGGTGACGCGCGGTGATTGCGCCAACTTCCATGCCAAGGCGTGTTCGCGGCCGCCGGAACCGATGACGAGAATTTTCATGCGAGAAGGCTCCTGTTGGGAAAGCCCCTCTCCTGCTGGGAGAGGGGTTGGGGTGAGGGTTCGGAGCACCCCGATGCAGGTGTTTCACCGAGCCCTCATCCGGCGCTACGCGCCACCTTCTCCCGGTGGGAGAAGGGAGAGACATCAATGCCGGAAATGCCGCACGCCGGTGAACACCATCGCGATGCCGTGTTCGTTGGCGGCTTCGATCACTTCCGCATCGCGCATCGAGCCGCCGGGCTGGATCACTGCCTGGATGCCGGCCTCAGCCGCCGCGTCGATGCCGTCGCGGAACGGGAAGAAGGCATCGGACGCCATCACCGACCCGGGCACCACCAGCCCCGCATCCACCGCCTTGATGCCGGCGATGCGCGCCGAATACACGCGGCTCATCTGCCCCGCGCCGACGCCAATGGTGCGGCTGTCTTTGGCATAGACGATGGCGTTGGATTTGACGAATTTGGCCACCTTCCATGCGAACAGCAGGTCGGTGAACTGCGCGTCGGTCGGGGCCAGCTTCGTCACCACCTTCAGTTCGTCGCGGGTCACCACGCGGGCATCGGCGGTTTGCAGCAACATGCCGGAGTTCACCCGCTTGCTGTCGATAAAGCCGGGTGACGGCGGTGCCAGCGGGATGCGCAGCACGCGCACATTGGCTTTCTTTTTCGCATAGGCCAGTGCGGCGTCGTCATAGTCGGGCGCAATCAACACTTCAACGAATTGGCGATCCAGAATGGTCTTGCAGGTGGCACCATCGAGCTTGGTATTGAAGGCGAGGATGCCGCCGAATGCGCTGGTGGGGTCGGTGGCGTAAGCGGCTTCGTAGCTGTCACCGCAGCCGCTGCCCACCGCCACGCCGCAGGGGTTGGCGTGCTTGACGATGACGCAGGCCGGCGCATCGAACTGGCGCACGCATTCCCACGCCGCATCGCTATCGGCAATGTTGTTGTAGCTCAGTTCCTTGCCCTGCAATTGGGTGAAGGTCGCCAGCGAACCGGGCGCGGGGGACAGGTCGCGGTAGAACGCGGCTTGTTGGTGCGGGTTTTCGCCATAGCGCAGATCCATCACCTTGATGAAGCTGCCATTGGCTTGTTGCGGGAAGGCGCTGCGCTGCGGCACCGCTTGCGCGGCATCGGTGATGGCGGAGAGATAGCTGCTGATCGCCGCGTCGTATTGCGCCACGCGATTGAACGCGGCCACCGACCATGCAAAGCGCGTCTGCGCGGACAATGCGCCGTCGTGTTCGCTCAGTTCAGCCAGCAACGCCGCGTATTGCGAAGGATCGGTGACGACCGCCACGCGGGCAAAATTCTTGGCGGCACTGCGCAGCATCGCCGGGCCGCCGATGTCGATGTTTTCCACCGCATCGGCCAGTGTGCAATCGGCGCGCGCGGTTACCGCTTCAAACGGATACAGGTTGAGCACCAGCAAGTCGATTTTGCCGATCCCGTGTGCGGCCATCACCGCGTCGTCCAGGCCTGCACGGCCCAGCAAGCCGCCGTGCACCAGCGGGTGCAGGGTCTTGACCCGGCCGTCCATCATTTCCGGAAAACCGGTCACGTCGCTGACGTCTTGCACGGCAAGTCCGGCATCGCGGATGGCGTTGGCGGTGCCGCCGGTGGACAGCAATTCCACGCCGCGCTGCGCCAGCGCCCTGGCGAGTTCGATCAGGCCGGTTTTATCGGAAACGGAGAGCAGGGCGCGGCGCACGGGCACGGCCGAGCCGTCGAAACGGGGGGCAGTCATGGGCAGGCACAACAGTGGGGAAGCCGCAATTATAGCGGGCTGCGGCGCTGGCCTCAGACGGACAGACCGTAGTCCTTGAGTTTCTTGCGCAAGGTGGCGCGGTGCAGGCCGAGCATGGCCGCAGCGCGGCTTTGGTTGCCATCGCAATGCTTCAATACCTCCGCAAACAGCGGAATTTCCAGCTCGCGCAGGGCGATGGTGTACAGATCATCGGTGTCGCAGCCATCCAGATCGCGCAGATAGCGGCGCACGGATGTGGCGACATGCTCGCGCAAGGGTGCGCGGCCGGTGTCCTGGCGTTGGTCTTGAAGGTTCAACGAAACTCCCTCGGTACTGCGCGCATCGGTAACTGGCAGCCGTTGCGGCGGAGGGGAAGTCTAACGCGATGTGCGGGGTGACGGTGTGTGCTGCTGCGCATTCAGTGAAAATAATTTTTGCCGATGCGGTGTCTGCATACGATTGCAGGGATCGCATGCTTGAAATGCCAATGGCAATGCAACTCAATCAAAGCGGAAATCGAAGGCCACCACATCGGGTGCGGGTTCAACAATATCGAATGCGATTTGGCTGGCTTGATTGGGCGCAAGCTGTGCCACATGCGGTGTCTTGCCCAAGTATTCGGTCGGCAGAAAGCGACGGCTGCCCAAGCTGCGGCCATTGACATCGGTCAGACTCAACACCAGGGCTGGCCATGCTTGCGGCCACGCCGCGTCGTTGCGAAAGCTGGCCTGCACGCGCAGCACTCGCGGGTGCTCCGGAAGTGCGATCACATCGCGCGACAGCATGCTGAACGCGGCCGGTTCATGCCAGGCGGGGAGCTGGCAATGCAAGAGCCTGCAAGTTGCTTCCAGCGTCGGCCGCAGGCCAGCATTGGCCGCCAACACATCGCGTTGCAGCCAGCCCAATTGCAGCAGCAAGCCCAATGCCAGTGCGCCCAGCCACAGCCACTCACTGCGTCGCCGCGGGGGTGTCTTCGGGGCATTCCCCAACACGAAACTCGGGGCGTGGTTCATGCGATCACCGGCGTGGAGTTGCGGACACCGTCGATGCGCACCCAGTCGTCATCACGTGCGACGTGCAGGCGATCAAACCACGGCGCAAAGCGCAGCAGCAGCTCATCTTCTTGCCCACTCAAAATGCCCGACATGGCGATGCGGCCGCCGTTGGCGACGCGTGCCGCCAAGGTTTCGGCCAAGGCATCCAATGCAGTGGCGAGGATATTGGCGACGACGATGGGATAGCGCGCAATCGGTTCGTCTTGTGGCAAAAACACATCAATCTGCACGCCGTTGCGCTGTGCATTGTCGCTGGTGGCGATGATGGCCTGGGGGTCGTTGTCCACACCGACGGCACGCGCCGCACCCAGTTTCAGTGCGGCCAAGGCAAGGATGCCGCTGCCGCAACCAAAGTCGAGTACCGGTTGTGCTTGCAATACGCCGCTGGTCGCCAAATCATCCAGCCAGCGCAGGCACAGCGCGGTGGTGGGGTGCGTCCCCGAACCGAATGCCAGGCCGGGATCGAGGCGGATGATGGCGGCGTCGGCGGCGTCTGCACCCTCGGGGAGTGCGTGATTCCACGGCACGATGAAGGTGCGCTGGCCAAACTGCATCGGGTGAAAGGTGTCCAGCCATGCGCGTTCCCAATCCTGATCCGGGATGATTTCAAAGCGCGCCTGCGACCAGTCCAGTTCGGGGTCGAAAGCTTCCAGCGCGGCCAGCAGCAGCAGCGGGTCAACATCGACGGGAAACAGTGCGGTCAGGGTCATGTCATCCCATAGCGGCAACTCGCCCACGCCGGGCTCGAAAATGGCCTGCTCGTCGGCAGCATCCAGATGCGCGTCCTGCAAGGTCACGGCGAGTGCCCCCACATCTTCCAGCGCGCGATCCACGCGCGGGTGCAGGGCTTCGGTACAGGGCAGCGAGAGTTGCAGATAAGGCATGGAAAAATGGGGCGGTGATGGCCGCCCCATTCTCGCAGCTTCAGTGGCCCGCGGGCGAACTCAACCGCCCAAAATGCCTTTCAGCAGGCCTTTCATCCCCGGCCGCTTCTGCGGCTGTTGTGGCTGCTGGCCGTCACCTTGATCTTCCTGCATCTGTTGGCCGCCGAAATTCATCCCCAGCATGGAAAAGGCGGTGGATTTGGCGCGCAGGCGCACGCTCCATTCCGGATTCCATGGCTGTTTGGGGTCGGCCGGCTTGGGCGGATAGGTGATCCAGCTTTCCGGGCCGTAGGCGGTCATCATCAAGATACTGGGAACCGGCTGGCCGCCACCTTGGCTGGCAAAGATGCCTTTGGGAATGGTGCAGTTGGTGGCTGCGGCCGACATCAGGACTTTCTGTTTCTGCCATTTTTCGATCTGGCTGCCGCTGAGATAGGCATGCAGCTCGCTGCCGGCACCGGGCACGTCGGCGCTGCTCCAGATCACCATTTCGATAGAGCTTTGACTCTTCATGTTGGTGTGCACGCCGGTGATGAAATACCCGCGTGCGCGGCTGACCGACGGCCAGCTGAGGTCGATCGCATCGGTCAATTCGCCTTGCGAGCGCAGCATCAACTTGGGCATGAAATCGGCGTCTTGCTGCACCTGGAATTTCATCGACGCCGGAATGCCATCGCCGGTGATTTGGTGATCGCCGGCCAAGCGCGCACCGCTGGGCACTTGCTTGCCGTATTGGCGGTTGGGCCAATACACGTAGCCGGGCTGCAGGTCGATGTCGCGATCGGGCACATACAAGCCCTTGGACAGACTGCCGCTGCTTTGAACTTCAATCCCCTGCATGCCGGCCATGCCAGCCCGCGGGTCGACCGTCTTGTTGCCACCTTTGACCTTGAACGTGGCTACTTTGGGTTGGCCCGGACGCACCGTGGCACTGCAGCCCCAGTATTCGGAAATCTTGACCTCGATATCGGGCACCTTGCCGGGGGTGCTTTCCCCCTTTTCAGAGTGGCTGGGTTCGACTGGAATCAAGGTCAGCGATTTGCCGAGATTCAGGCCGGATGGAATCAGGTCCTGTGCTTCCACCCCCGGTTTGAGCGTGTTGTGCAGGGCGATATCGAGGTATTGCCCGGTCAGGCCTGCATGCCGCGCGGTGGGGTAGGTGGGCTTGCTGGTATCGGCCCCGCCCATGCGGCGCGCCATGAAGCCGCCCAGGCCGCCCAGCATCCCGCCCATGTCCGGCATCCCGGCCATATTGTGGGTGGCCACATCAATGAAGAGATTGGTCGGCGGCGTCTTGCCCTGTTGGCTGGCCGCTGGTAACGCCAGCAGAGTGCAGGACAGGGCTAGGTACAGGGTGTGGCGACGACGCATGACAAACTCCGATCCGGGGACTGATCTTCACTGTAGCGAAAATCAGCCCGCAAACCGGCCATGCTTGCATTTACAGGATCGACAGCGCCTTTTCCTTGCGTTCGGCCAGCCGCTTTTCCAGATAGTGGATGTTCTGCCCGCCTTGGCAGAAGCCGCCATCGGCGAGGATGCGCTGTTGCAGCGGGATATTGGTCTTGATGCCGTCCACCACCATCTCGCTCAGCGCCACCCGCATCCGCGCAATCGCTTGTTCGCGGGTCGCGCCATGCACGATGAGCTTGCCGATCATCGAATCGTAGTTCGGTGGAACCCGGTAGCCTTCGTAAATATGCGAATCCACCCGCACGCCGGGGCCGCCCGGGGCGTGGAAATGCTCGATCAGGCCGGGGCTGGGGAAGAAGGTGTCCGGGTCTTCGGCATTGATCCGGCATTCAATGGCATGGCCGCGCAGCACCACATCCGACTGCCTGATCGACAGCTTGTGGCCGGCGGCAATCAACAGTTGTTCGCGCACCAGATCCATTCCGGTCACCAGCTCGGTCACCGGGTGTTCCACCTGGATGCGGGTGTTCATTTCGATGAAATAAAAGCGCCCGTTTTCGAACAGGAATTCAAATGTGCCCGCGCCGCGATAGCCGATGCGGATGCAGGCCTCCACACAGACCTTGCCGATTTCGGCGCGCTGCGCGTCGGTGATGCCGGGAGCGGGGGCTTCTTCCACCACTTTCTGATGGCGGCGCTGCATCGAACAATCGCGTTCGCCCAGGTGGATGGCGTTGCCTTGACCGTCGGCCAGCACCTGGATTTCCACATGGCGCGGGTTTTCCAGGAATTTTTCCATATAGACCATGTCGTTGCCGAACGCGGCCTTGGCTTCTTGCTTGGTGGTGGCAATGGCGTTCACCAGTGCGGCTTCGGTATGCACCACGCGCATGCCACGACCGCCGCCGCCGCCGGCGGCTTTGACGATCACCGGGTAGCCGATCTCTGCCGCAATTTTCACATTGGTGGCGGCATCGTCGCCCAATGGGCCGCCGCTGCCGGGCACGCAGGGCACGCCGGCGGCTTTCATCGCGCGGATCGCTTCCACCTTGTCGCCCATCAGACGAATGGTGTCGGCCTTGGGGCCAATGAAGATGAAGCCGGATTGCTCCACGCGCTCGGCAAAATTGGCGTTCTCGGAGAGAAAGCCGTAGCCAGGGTGGATGGCTTGGGCGTCGGTGACCTCGGCGGCGGCAATGATCGCCGGCATATTGAGGTAGCTATCGGCCGACGCTGCCGGGCCTATGCACACCGACTCATCGGCCATCGCGACGTGCTTGAGATTGCGGTCGGCGGTGGAATGCACGGCCACGGTGCGGATACCCAGCGCATGGCAAGCGCGCAGGATGCGCAGCGCGATTTCGCCACGGTTGGCGATGACTACTTTTTCGAGCATGGTCGTTGTCTCAGTTTCCAGTCCGTCCGGCCCACCGGCAGGCATGCCGGCGGGCGTTCACAGGCGAGTGCCTGCGGCGCTCGAATCCCCTGCTCACCCAATCACAAACAGCGGCTGGTCAAATTCCACCGGCTGGCCACTTTCGCACTGGATGGCGAGCACGGTACCGGAGACATCGGCCTCGATCGGGTTGAACATTTTCATCGCTTCGATAATGCCCAGCGTTTCGCCGGCCTTGACCGCTTGACCCACGCTGACGAACGCCGGCTTGTCGGGGGCGGGGCTGGTGTAGAACGTGCCTACCATCGGCGCGCGCACCACATGACCGGGCGGCAATTCCGGGCCGGCGGGTTTGTGGCTGCCGCCAGTCGCCGCCTGCACGGGGGATTGCATGGGCATGACGGGTGCGGCCGCGTGCTGCATTACCGGCGCGGGTGCGGCAACTGGGCCGCCTTTGGGCAGCCGCGCCAGGCGCACGGATTCCTCGCCTTCCTTGATTTCGATTTCGGCGAGGTTCGACTCTTCCAGCAGGTCGATCAGTTTTTTGATTTTGCGAAGGTCCATACAGAGAAGTCCTGTTGAAATTAGGCGGCCAGACGCTGCAGGGCAGCATCCAGCGCATAGCGGTAGGAGTCGGCCCCGAAGCCGCAAATCACACCGACCGCTTGGTCACTGAAATAGCTGTGCTGGCGGAAGGGTTCGCGGCGGTGTGGGTTGGACAGGTGAATTTCGATAAAGGGAATGGCCACAGCGGCCAGCGCATCGCGCAGCGCCACCGAGGTATGGGTGAAGGCGGCCGGGTTGATCAGGATAAACGCGGTGCCGTCCACGCGGGCGGCTTGCACGCGGTCCACCAGCACGTGTTCGGCATTGGACTGCAACGCCTCCAGCGCATGCCCGGCGGCCTGTGCACGGGCGGCCAGATCGGCATTGATATCGGCCAGCGTGGTGTGTCCATAGACCTCCGGCTCGCGCGTGCCGAGCAAGTTGAGGTTGGGGCCGTGCAGGAGCAGCAGCTTGGCCATGGGCGTCCTTCCAAAAGCGGCGTGCAGTGTCGCGCAGATGAGCAATGCTGTCCAGTTCGGCGAACTTTTGCCGGATAGCGCAATTTTAAACGGATATTGGAGTGACGGCTCTAAAATGGCATGCCCCTTTGTATTGCCCAGCCTTGAGGGCCGCATCCAGTCATCCACGGCTAAGGTCGCGGGCGCGGGTCATCCATGGCCCGCTCAGCGCAGACCCCGCGTCTCCCAGGGCTGCACCCAGTTTGCAATAGCGGCTTGGTTGGCAAATGGACCGATATGGGTCTTCAGCACGCGACCATCGGCCGCAACCAGTACCGAATAGGGCAACACGCCCGCCGGGTTGCCCAGCCGCACGCCGGCATCGGTGGGGCCGGGGGGATCGACCAAGTTGGGATAGGTGACCCCCAGCCGCGTCAGCAGGGTGCGCGCAGAGGCCACGTCATCCAGCGCAATACCTACCACTTGCACACCGGTAGTGGCGTGTTGTGCGGAGAACGCTTGTAGATCCGGCATTTCTTTCAGGCAAGGCGCGCACCAGCTGGCCCACAGATTGACCAAGGTGGGCGTGCCTGCCCAGGCCTGTGGCACCTCAGCGGGCAGGCCATCGAGCGTGTGCAAGGTGATGGCTGGCACGATGCCGCCACGCTCGGCGATCTTCAGCCCGGCAGGCGGCGCAGGCGCATTGGCGGCCAGCAGATGGCCCAGTGCGCGCTGGCCAAGTTCGGTGCCAGCCAGTTTGTAGGCAACGGTGGGCTGGACATACAGGCTGGCAACCGCACCGGCAACCGCCGCCAGCATGGCTGCCGCGACCACCGTCTTGTTGGATGGCATCAGCGTGCCGCCTCGCGCAGGGCGTCTTCGACAATGCCGGGGGTCAGCAGCACCGGCAGCACCTTGCCCTCGCCGCCGCCACGTGGATAGACCACATACAGCGGCAGGCCCACGGCACCATAGCGGTGCAGGTAGGCGGTGATGGCGGGGTCGATATTGGTGTGATCGCCGATCATGTAGGCGGCATCGGCCGCTTTGAGTGCGGCGCGGAAACGATCGCGGGCGAATACCGCCTTCTCATTGGCTTTGCAGCTGACGCACCAGTCCGCGGTGATATTCACGAACACCACCCGGCCTTGCGTCCGCAGTTCGGCCAGCCGGGGCTCTGTATAGGCAACCGCAAGCTCGCCCTGCACGTGCGTGCTCATCGGTTTGGGCAGGGTGCCGATGGTGTACAGCGGCCATGCGGTCGTCGCCAGTGCCAGTACCGCCAGGACCAATGGCCAGCGCCGGGCATGTTGCCGGGCATGGGTCCACGCCCATGCCGCCAATGCCAACAAAATGGCGGCGCCCATCCAAAGGCCGGCCGCGTCGGCACCGCGCTGTTGCGCCAGCACCCACACCAGCCACGCGGCGGTGGCGTACATCGGGAAGGCCAGCAGTTGTTTCAGGGTTTCCATCCATGCGCCCGGTTTGGGCAACAGGCGGGCGAGGGCGGGGACGAAGGCGATCAACAGGAACGGCAGTGCCAGCCCCAGCCCCAATGTCAAAAACACCAGCATCGCCGCAAGCGTCGGGGCCACGAAGGCATAGGCCAGTGCCGCACCCATGAACGGTGCCGTGCAGGGTGTGGACAGCACCACGGCCAGCACGCCGGTGAAGAAATCGGCGCGCACGCCGCTGCCTTGCGCCAGTGCGCCGGCACGACCGCTGATACGGATACTGGCGTACCACATGCCCGACAAGCTCAGGCCCAGCATGAACATCAGCAGCCCCAGCACCGCGACCATGCGTGGGAACTGCAACTGGAAGCCCCAGCTGATCCAGTTTTCGATACCGCCGCTGCGCAGTGCCAGAATCAGCCCGCCCAAGGCGGCGAAGCTGGCCAGCACACCGGCGGTATAGGCCAGCGCATGCCGTCGCGCGGTCTGCCTGCTTGCCCCGCTTTGTGCCAGCGAGAGCACCTTCAGCGACAGCACCGGCAGCACGCAGGGCATCAAATTGAGGATCAAGCCGCCCAGCAGGGCCAGCAGCAGGGCGGGCAGCAGACTGGGAATGGGGTGTTGCGGGGGGGCGCTGCGGGCGGCATCGGCGGTGGCGAGTGTGGGGGCAATCACGCCCCCTTTCCTGCTGGTGGGGGGCACGGCTGGGGGGAGGGGGGCGGCTGGCGCGGTGTCTCCGGCAAGCGCCTTCGGCACACTGTCCTTCTTCCGCAGAGGAGGATTGATCTCGCCCGCCGGTACATGTACCGCCAGCGTCCGCGTCATCGGCGCATAGCAAATGCCCTCGGTCTGGCAACCTTGCAAGCCGACGATCAGGTTGCCGTTGGCCGCACGCGGGGTGCTGCGGTTGACGACAAGCGGAATTTCGACCTGCGTGAAATACACCTGCACCTGGCCAAAGTGCTCATCCTTGAACGCGCTGGCCTTGGGCATCTGCGCGTGCGCGGGCAGCGCGGCGGATAACCCGTCGGCTGCCACCAAGTTGGCCGAGAGCTTGTCGCGATACAGGTAATAGCCATTGGCGGGCGTGAGCCGCAGCAGCAGGGTGTTGCCATCCAGCGCGATCACTTCGCTGCCGAAGGCCTGCTCCGGCGGCAGCGGCGCGGCGTTCACTGCGCCGGCAGGATCGCCCAGCCCGAACAAGCCGCCGGACTTCTTGGCAAAACCCAAACCGGGTGCAGCGTCATCGGCAGCCGGCAAGGCCACCGTCAGCGTGCGCGTTTGCGGCGGGTAGCACACCCCGGCATCGGCACAGCCTTGATATTTCACGGTCAAGCGCACCGATGTCGCGGTTGCGGCCGGTTGGCCGCTCAGCGTGCCGATCAGTTGCCCGCGGTAGGTTTCGACATCGCCGAAAAACTCGTCGCGGTGCTTGTCGCCGCTTGGCAGCGCCAGCGTTGCGTTGGCAAACCCCGGATCGGTCTTCACCGATGTGCGGTGCCGGTACAGGTAATAGCCCTTGGCGATCTGCCAGCGCACGTCCACGCGATCGTGCGCGGTGGCGCTGGCTGACAGCACGAAGACCTGATCGACCGGCGGCAGATCAACATCGGCGGTGGCAGCGGCCGGCAGGGCCGCCGCCAGGGCCAGTGCGGCCAGCCAGCGGCACGGGCGAAAAGACAGTCGGGTCATCGGATCATTCTACTGGACGGGTCATGTCGGCCACCCAGCGTAGATACGCAGGCAGGCCGTCATTGGATTCGACCGCGACCAGCTCCGGCAGTTCATGCGGATGCAATTGCGGCAGCCTTGCCTGCAGGGCCGGGTAGCGCGCCCGCGTGGTCTTGATCAGCAGCAGCACTTCCCCTGCGTGTTCCACCGCGCCCTGCCAGCGATATACCGAGTGCAGGCCGGGAACGATGTTGACGCAGGCGGCCAGGCGTTCCTCGACCAGCGCCGTGGCGATGCGCTCGGCGCAGGCTGCGTCCGGGCAGGTGGCAAGGCAGAGCAGGATCGCCCCGGCCATGGTCAGCGCTTGCGCTTGCCGCTGGCTTTGGCGGGTGCCGCCACCTCCGGCGTCTGGATGTTGAAGACCACGGCATCGGCCTTGGTGCGGATCTTGAACCAGTCCGCGATCCGTTGCTGTTCGGCCGCAGACAGGTCGGAACGGATGGTGGCATTGAGATACACCACCTGTTGGCGGCTGCCGTCTTCGGCAATCGTCACCCCGTCGCCCACCGTGATCTGGTCCAGGCTCGGGTACAGCTGGCGCAGCTCGCTGGAAATGTCGCCGGTCTGGTTCAGCAGTGCGTTGCGCTTCGCCAGCTCCGCCCTGAGCTTCTGCAGCTGCGATTCGCGCTGCTTGACGGTGTCCTGGCTTTCTCTCAAGAGATCAGACAGCAGCGTTGATTTGAGCGCGGTCACGTCAATCTGGTGGTCGCCGCTCTGGTGCAGGAAGATCTGGGTGCCGGCCAGATTGGCGATGGCCAGATGGGCCTTGATGGTTTCTTGCATGTCCGTGCTGAGCGGCTCGCCGATCAGGGAAATGTCGATGGTGCGTTTGGCCGGGTCGATCTTGGCATCCACGACCTGGCTGTTGCGGAACACGAACTCGCGATTCACGAACTCGCGCGCCGTGGCCCGGTACACCTCCTGGCGCACCAGGTTGATGGCCAGGTAAATGCTGGGCAATGCGGTGGCCAAGGCCAGCGTCCACAGCGCGATCTTGACCCGCCTGGCGATGGCCGGGCTGGCGAAACCGTGCCGTTTGAGCCGCAGCGCGCGGATGCCCAGGATCGTGGCCAGCGTAATGAACACGCAGTTGATCGTGTACAGGTACAGCGCGCCGCCAAAAAAGCTCCATTGCCCGGTGGCAAGCCCGTAGCCTGCCGTGCACACCGGCGGCATCAGCGCGGTGGCGATGGCCACGCCGGGGATGACATTGGACTTCTCCTTGCGGGTCATGCCGATGATGCCGGCAAGCCCGCCAAACAGGGCGATCAGCACGTCCCACAAGGTGGGGCTGGTGCGCGCCAGCAGCTCCGACTGCGCCTGGTGCAGCGGGGTCAGCGAGAAATACGTCCACGACACGACCAGGCTGATCAGCGTGGCGATCAGCAGGTTGGTCAGCGAGCGCTTGACCAGCGCGAAGTCGTACACCGCAACGCCGAAACCGGCGCCCATGATCGGTGCCATCAGTGGCGAGATCAGCATCGCGCCGATGATGACGGCGGTGGAATTGACGTTCAGGCCCACCGACGCCACCAGGATGGCGAACACCAGGATCCACGGCGTCGCCCCGCGCAGTTCGACCGCGTCGCGGATGCGCGCCTCGATTTCCTCGTCGTCGGCCTTGTCGTCGCGCAGGTTGAAGCGTTCGCCGGCAACCTGGCGAAGGCGTTTTCCAAGGGCGGCCTGGGGCTGCGATGTATCGGTCGTCGCCACGTCAGGGGTTCCGCGTCGGGGTTGGTGAGCCGCGCAGCCGCCACGCGCACGGCCATCACGGCGCTGGCGGTGGTGTGGCACGGGGTTGAAGGGGTGGAGTCGCGTCGATTGTGGCATAGGCTGTCGGCGACGTGTTGGGTCACGCGCCAGTCAGCGGCCGGCACGCAGGGCGCCCGCGGGCAGCTTGCCCGATTTCCTCATCGCGGCCCTTGAAAGCCCGCACGGGCGCCCCATCTTCCGACCATCCCGGTTGCGGGACGTTTTCGTCCCAGGATTTGGCACTCGCATGGCGAGACTGCTAAAATCGCCGGGTTTTTCCCCTGTAATCAACCATTTATCGAGGTTGCTCATGTCCAATATCAAGCCGCTGCACGACCGCGTGGTTATCAAGCGTATGGAAGAAGAGAAGTTGTCCGCTGGTGGGATCGTGATCCCGGATTCGGCCACTGAAAAGCCGATCAAGGGTGAAGTCATCGCCGTGGGCACCGGCAAAATGCTGGAAAACGGCCAAGTGCGCGCGCCGCAGGTCAAGGTGGGCGACAAGGTGCTGTTCGGCAAGTACAGCGGCACCGAAGTGAAGCTGGATGGCGTGGAACTGCTGGTGGTCAAGGAAGACGACCTGTTCGCCGTCCTCGGCTGATCCGCGGGCGCGCCCTGCGCGTGACATCAACGATCCAAGGTTGCGGCCAGGGGCCGCTCCTACCGTAGACACATCACAACGATTTCGAGGAACTACTCATGACTGCAAAAGATATCCGTTTTGGTGAAGACGCTCGTTCGCGCATGGTGCGCGGCGTGAACGTGCTCGCCAATGCCGTCAAGGCCACGCTCGGTCCGAAGGGCCGCAACGTCGTGCTGCAAAAGAGCTTCGGTGCTCCCACCATCACCAAGGACGGCGTCTCCGTCGCCAAGGAAATCGAGCTGGCCGACGCCTTCGAGAACATGGGCGCGCAGATGGTCAAGGAAGTCGCCTCCAAGACCTCCGACAACGCCGGTGACGGCACCACCACCGCCACCGTGCTGGCGCAGGCGTTCATCCGCGAAGGCATGAAGGCGGTCGCCGCCGGCATGAACCCGATGGATCTGAAGCGCGGCATCGACCAGGCCGTGAAGGCCGCCGTGGGCGAGCTGAAGGCGCTGTCCAAGCCGTCCTCGACCAGCAAGGAAATTGCCCAGGTCGGCACCATTTCTGCCAACTCCGATGCCAACATCGGTGACCTGATCGCGCAGGCGATGGACAAGGTCGGCAAGGAAGGCGTCATCACCGTTGAAGACGGTTCGGGCCTGGACAATGAACTCGACGTGGTCGAGGGCATGCAGTTCGACCGTGGCTACCTGAGCCCGTACTTCGTCAACAACCAGCAGTCGATGCAGGCTGAATTGGATGACCCGTACATCCTGCTGCATGACAAGAAGATCTCCAACGTGCGTGACCTGCTGCCGGTGCTGGAAGGCGCTGCCAAGGCCGGCAAGCCGCTGCTGATCGTCGCCGAAGAAGTGGAAGGCGAAGCGCTGGCCACCTTGGTGGTCAACACCATCCGTGGCATCGTCAAGGTCTGCGCGGTGAAGGCACCTGGCTTCGGCGATCGTCGCAAGGCGATGCTGGAAGACATGGCCATCCTCACCGGCGGCACCGTGATTTCCGAAGAAGTGGGCTTGTCGCTGGAGAAGGCCACCATCAAGGATCTGGGTCGTGCCAAGAAGATCCAGGTGTCGAAGGAAAACACCACGATTATTGACGGCGCCGGCGAAGGCGCAGGCATCGAAGCCCGCATCAAGCAGATCAAGGCACAGATCGAGGAAACCTCTTCCGACTATGACCGCGAGAAGCTGCAGGAACGCGTGGCCAAGCTGGCCGGTGGCGTGGCGGTGATCAAGGTCGGTGCGGCGACCGAAGTGGAAATGAAGGAAAAGAAGGCACGCGTGGAAGACGCCCTGCACGCCACCCGCGCCGCGGTGGAAGAAGGCATTGTCCCCGGCGGCGGCGTGGCGTTGATTCGCGCCAAGGCTGCGATCAAGGACCTGAAGGGTGCCAACGAAGACCAGAACCACGGTATCGCAATTGCATTGCGTGCGATGGAAGCCCCGCTGCGCGAAATCGTCACCAATGCCGGTGAAGAGCCCAGCGTGGTGCTGAACCGCGTTGCCGAAGGCAAGGGTGCGTTCGGCTACAACGCCGCCAACGGCGAGTTCGGCGACATGATCGAGTTCGGCATCCTGGACCCGACCAAGGTCACCCGCACCGCGCTGCAGAACGCGGCGTCGATCGCCGGCCTGATGATCACCACCGAAGCGATGGTGGCGGATGCACCGAAGAAAGACGAACCGGCCATGCCTGCCGGTGGTGGTATGGGCGGCATGGGCGGCATGGATTTCTGAGCCCTGCCAGTTGCCATCTTCAAGCTTGACCACGAAACCCGGCCCTGCGCCGGGTTTCGTGTTTTTTGGCGTCAAAAATGTGAAGACTGCTGCGGGGCAACTAAATCGGAACTTCGGTGCAACTCAGGCATTGTTGTCCACATGCGGCAGTGCCTCGCCACATTTGCGGCAAAACCAGGCGTCGTCGTCGTGCTCGCCCAAGCTGCACTGCGGGCAGCGCAGCTGCACGCGGCCGCGCGAACGCATCGTGCGCGCCAGTTCGGCGGTGTAGATGCCGGTGGGCACCACGATGATGCTGTAGCCGATGATGATCAGCATGGAGGTCAGGAAGCGCCCCAGCCCGGTGGCAGGCGACAGGTCGCCATAGCCCACCGTCGCCATCGTCACCACCGCCCAGTACATGCCGGTGGGGATGCTGACGAAGCCGTGCTGCGGGCCTTCGACCACGTACATCAGTGCGCCGAAGATCACCGCGATGGTAAGCAGGGTCAGCACGAAGATCAGGATCTTGCGCCGACTGCGGATCAGAGCGTGGGTCAGCAGGCCTGCCTCGTCGGAATACTTCACCAGCTTGAGGATCCGGAAGATCCGTAGCAGGCGGAGGATGCGCACCACCGTCAGCGATGCGCTGGCCGGGAACAGCAGTGACAGGAAGGTCGGCAGGATCGCCAGCAGGTCGACGCTGCCGAGGAAGCTGCGCGCATAGCGCAACGGTTCGCGCACCACCCAGATCCGCAGCGAGTACTCCAGCGCGAACAACAGGGTAAACACCCATTCCGCCAGGTACAGCTGGAAGTGCCAGCGCGCCTTCACCTCCGGGTCGCTATCCAGCAGCACCACCAGTACGCTGGCGACGATGATGGCGATCAGTGCAAGGTCGAAATTGCGCTCGCTGCGGCTTTCGTGGTGGAACATCAGGCGATACAACCGGTAGCGCAAGCCTTCCCGGTTGGCGGGTTGCAGGACGGGGGCGAAGAATTCGCCGCCGCCATCGTTGCCCCGCGTCGGCTTCACATCACCCATGTCAGAGCACTTGGAATGCCGCGCGCGCCGCAGCGATGGTGTCAATAATCACCTCGTCAGTGTGCGCAATGGACATAAATCCAGCCTCGAACGCGGAAGGGGCAAGATACACGCCACGCTCACGCATGGCATGGAAGAAGCGGTTGAATGCGGCGTTGTCGCAGGCCATCGCCTGTGCGTAGGTATCCACTCGCTCACTGCTGAAGAACATGCCGAACATGCCGCCTACGCGTTGGGTGGTGAAGGCGACGCCCGCATCGTGTGCGGCGGCTTCCAAGCCATCACACAGTGCATGCGTTTTTGCTTCCAATGCGTCGTAGAAACCCGGCGCTTGGATGAGCGCCAGCATCGCAAGCCCAGCCGCCATTGCCACCGGATTGCCACTCAGTGTGCCGGCCTGGTAGATCGGGCCGCGCGGTGCGATTTGTTGCATCAAATCGCGGCGCCCGCCGTATGCACCTACCGGCATGCCGCCACCGATGATCTTGCCGAAGGTGGACAGATCCGGCACCACCCCATAGCGCGCCTGCGCGCCGCCGAGTGCAACGCGGAAGCCGGTCATCACTTCGTCGAAGATCAGCAGCGCGCCATGCTGCGTGCACAGTGCGCGCAGGTGTTGCAAGTAGCCATCGCGCGGCGGCAGGCAATTGGCATTACCCACCACCGGTTCGATGATGAGTGCGGCGATGTCGCTGCCGCAGTCGTCAAACAGGTGGGTTGCAGCATCAAAATCGTTGTAGGGCAGCGTCAAGGTCAAGTCGGCCAAGGCCTTGGGGACGCCCGGTGAAGTGGGCACGCCGAAGGTCAATGCACCGCTGCCGGCCTTGACCAAAAACGAATCGCCATGACCGTGATAGCAGCCTTCGAATTTGACGATTTTCATGCGCCCGGTTGCACCACGCGCCAGCCGAATTGCCGACAGTGTGGCCTCGGTACCGGAGTTGACCATGCGCACCATTTCGCAACTGGGAATCAGCTGGGTGATGGTTTCGGCCATCGTCACTTCCAGCGGATTGGGTGTACCAAAGCTCAGGCCATTGCGTGCCGTGTCAATCACCGATTGCAGCACCTTCGGATGATTGTGGCCCACGATCATCGGCCCCCACGAGCCCACGTAATCGATATAGCGATTGCCGTCGACATCGAACAAATACGGCCCCTCCGCGCGCTGCACAAAAAACGGTTCGCCACCTACCGATTTGAACGCGCGCACTGGCGAATTGACGCCCCCCGGCAGCAAGGTTTGGGCGCGAGTGAACAGGGCGTGCGAGTGGTCTAAGTTCATGTGAGTCTGCGGTGACGAAGCGGCTAGAAAAGTGTGCGAAGGCTGCGCGAGGGTGGGACAATCCTCGCAACTATCTTTGGATTATCGCGCCAATGTCTGCTCCCGTCTCCGATGCCCCCTTTCGCAGTTACATGTGCGTGGTTTGCGGTCATGTTTATGACGAGGCGCAAGGGGCACCCGAGGACGGCATTGCCCCCGGGACACGCTGGGAGGATATCCCCGACACGTGGACGTGCCCGGACTGTGGCGTGGGCAAGGACGACTACGAATTGATCGTGGACTGAGCGGTCACTTGGCTTGCGGGATGCCGGGGCCAAATTTCAGCAGGGCACCATCTTGCAGCTTGAGCTTCTCGGCCTGCCCGGCGTTGAGTTCCAGTACATAGCGCGCGGGTGCATTGCTGGGGTAGGGGGGGCAGGCGTCACCCAACGAACAGGGCGGCACGTCGCGCTGTTGTGATACCAGCTTGTGGTCGTTATCGAAGTACAAAATATCCAGCGCAATCTTGGTGTTCTTCATCCAGTACGCTTGGGGTTCTTGCGTGTCGTGGATAAACAGCATGCCGCGGTCGGCGTCCATCGCATCGCGAAACATCAGGCCGCGCGCGCGCGCGGCATCGTCCTGGGCAAGCTCAACGACATAGCGATGTCCGCCGAGTTCTACCCAAGGCTGGCGTGCACCCGCGCAGGCAGACAGTGAGCAGGCAGCAACAAGAAAAAGCAGGTAGCGTCGCATCCAAGTGTCCCGAGGCGTAATCAACAAGCGCGCACCATGCGCGTGATGCCGGCATTTCGTCAACACGTCAAGACTGTTCAAGCATGGAAATCGCAGGCAAGATGCGCCCCCTTGCAGCTGTCCACGAAAGTGCACACGGCAACGTGTGAAGATCTTCGCGGGAAGGTGTTGACTGCAAGGAAAAAGCCGGCATAATGTGCGGCTCGCTTCGGCAAAAGCCTTCGGGTGGTGGTTGAGGCGGTTGGGTCAAGATTCTCGGTGACGGGGTGTTGACAAAGTGGAAAAGCCCGGCATAATGGGCGGCTCACTCGGGGGCTACGGCGCTTGGGTGGAACAGGAGAGGCGCTGAGGCCGATTCTGGAGATCTTTGACAGTGTGCGCAGGTGACTTGTGCGGGCGTCTGGTGATGGATGATTTGTCCATAGCAGACGTTCGATCAACACCATCAATTCAAAAGTATTCATAGGCATCAGCAATGATGTTTAAACGTACAGCGAGTAATGGAGTTGGGCGGACTTTGCATTTTTAAGCATTAGAGGCTTCGGCCTCGAACACTTTAAGTGAAGAGTTTGATCCTGGCTCAGAGTGAACGCTGGCGGCAGGCCTAATACATGCAAGTCGAACGGCAGCACAGTGGAGCTTGCTCCATGGGTGGCGAGTGGCGGACGGGTGAGGAATACATGGGAATCTGCCCAGTCGTGGGGGATAACGTATGGAAACGTACGCTAATACCGCATGCGCCCTTCGGGGGAAAGTCGGGGACCGCAAGGCCTGACGCGATTGGATGAGCCCATGTTCGATTAGCTAGTTGGCGGGGTAACGGCCCACCAAGGCGACGATCGATAGCTGGTCTGAGAGGATGATCAGCCACACTGGAACTGAGACACGGTCCAGACTCCTACGGGAGGCAGCAGTAGGGAATATTGGACAATGGGCGCAAGCCTGATCCAGCCATGCCGCGTGAGTGAAGAAGGCCCTCGGGTTGTAAAGCTCTTTTGTTGGGGAAGAAAAGCAGTTGGTTAATACCCGATTGTTCTGACGGTACCCAAAGAATAAGCACCGGCTAACTTCGTGCCAGCAGCCGCGGTAATACGAAGGGTGCAAGCGTTACTCGGAATTACTGGGCGTAAAGCGTGCGTAGGTGGTTGTTTAAGTCTGATGTGAAAGCCCTGGGCTCAACCTGGGAATGGCATTGGATACTGGATAGCTAGAGTGCGGTAGAGGGTAGTGGAATTCCCGGTGTAGCAGTGAAATGCGTAGAGATCGGGAGGAACATCCGTGGCGAAGGCGACTACCTGGGCCAGCACTGACACTGAGGCACGAAAGCGTGGGGAGCAAACAGGATTAGATACCCTGGTAGTCCACGCCCTAAACGATGCGAACTGGATGTTGGGCTCAACTTGGAGCTCAGTATCGAAGCTAACGCGTTAAGTTCGCCGCCTGGGGAGTACGGTCGCAAGACTGAAACTCAAAGGAATTGACGGGGGCCCGCACAAGCGGTGGAGTATGTGGTTTAATTCGATGCAACGCGAAGAACCTTACCTGGCCTTGACATGCACGGAATCCTTTAGAGATAGAGGAGTGCCTTCGGGAACCGTGACACAGGTGCTGCATGGCTGTCGTCAGCTCGTGTCGTGAGATGTTGGGTTAAGTCCCGCAACGAGCGCAACCCTTGTCCTTAGTTGCCAGCACGTAATGGTGGGAACTCTAAGGAGACCGCCGGTGACAAACCGGAGGAAGGTGGGGATGACGTCAAGTCATCATGGCCCTTACGGCCAGGGCTACACACGTACTACAATGGTGGGGACAGAGGGCTGCAAGCGCGCGAGCGTGAGCCAATCCCAGAAACCCCATCTCAGTCCGGATTGGAGTCTGCAACTCGACTCCATGAAGTCGGAATCGCTAGTAATCGCAGATCAGCATTGCTGCGGTGAATACGTTCCCGGGCCTTGTACACACCGCCCGTCACACCATGGGAGTTTGTTGCACCAGAAGCAGGTAGCTTAACCTTCGGGGGGGCGCTTGCCACGGTGTGGCCGATGACTGGGGTGAAGTCGTAACAAGGTAGCCGTATCGGAAGGTGCGGCTGGATCACCTCCTTTTGAGACATGGCAACAGAAGTTGCCAGGCGTCCGCACAAGTGACCTGCATTCAGAGAACGGCGACCCGCAAGGGGCCGTGTCCCTTAATCTTTTAAGCATTAATGGGGCCTTAGCTCAGCTGGGAGAGCACCTGCTTTGCAAGCAGGGGGTCGTCGGTTCGATCCCGACAGGCTCCACCACTAAGCGCGACACATTGGGTCTGTAGCTCAGGTGGTTAGAGCGCGCCCCTGATAAGGGCGAGGCCGGTGGTTCGAGTCCTCCCAGACCCACCACGATGTAACTCTGAATGATCTGCGCACACACACTTTGAAATGGCTAGGCATTGTGGCCTGGTCATGTTCTTTGAAAATCGGGAAGAAGAGTCAAACGAGCGTTTGAGACGTAAGTCTTACAACGTGTCGAGGCTGAGGCGAGATGGCGTAAGCCATCTTTATCAAGTGATAGTCGTACCATTCGCTGGTATGCGTATCGCCCTGAGGCAACTTGGGGTGATATGGTCAAGCGAATAAGCGCACACGGTGGATGCCTTGGCAGTCAGAGGCGATGAAGGACGTGACAGCCTGCGAAAAGTATCGGGGAGCTGGCAATAAGCTTTGATCCGGTAATGTCCGAATGGGGAAACCCACCCGCAAGGGTATTGCATGGTGAATACATAGCCATGCAAGGCGAACGCGGTGAACTGAAATATCTAAGTAACCGTAGGAAAAGAAATCAACCGAGATTCCGTCAGTAGCGACGAGCGAACGCGGACAAGCCCAAAAGTCGATCTTGTTTTAGCAAAACACTCTGGAAAGGGTGGCCATAGCGGGTGACAGCCCCGTATGCGAAAGGGCCTGATCGATGAAATTGAGTAGGGCGGGGCACGTGAAACCCTGTCTGAACATGGGGGGACCATCCTCCAAGGCTAAATACTCCTGACTGACCGATAGTGAACCAGTACCGTGAGGGAAAGGCGAAAAGAACCCTGGTGAAGGGAGTGAAATAGACCCTGAAACCGTGTGCGTACAAGCAGTCGGAGCCCTTCGGGGTGACGGCGTACCTTTTGTATAATGGGTCAGCGACTTACTGTTCGTGGCGAGCTTAACCGTATAGGGGAGGCGAAGGGAAACCGAGTCTGATAAGGGCGCATAGTCGCGGGCAGTAGACCCGAAACCGGGTGATCTAGTCATGCCCAGGGTGAAGGTACCGTAACAGGTACTGGAGGCCCGAACCCACGCCCGTTGCAAAGGTCGGGGATGAGGTGTGATTAGGAGTGAAAAGCTAATCGAACCCGGAGATAGCTGGTTCTCCTCGAAAGCTATTTAGGTAGCGCCTCATATGAATCCTCTCGGGGGTAGAGCACTGTTATGGCTAGGGGGTCATCGCGACTTACCAAACCATTGCAAACTCCGAATACCGAGACGGACTGTATGGGAGACACACGGCGGGTGCTAACGTTCGTCGTGAAAAGGGAAACAACCCAGACCCACAGCTAAGGTCCCAAATTACTGCTAAGTGGAAAACGATGTGGAAAGGCATAGACAGCCAGGAGGTTGGCTTAGAAGCAGCCATCCTTTAAAGAAAGCGTAATAGCTCACTGGTCGAGTCGGTCTGCGCGGAAGATTTAACGGGGCTAAGCAGTAAACCGAAGCTTGGGGTGTGCATCTTTGATGCACGCGGTAGAGGAGCGTTCCGTAGGCCTGCGAAGGTGGATTGAGAAGTCTGCTGGAGGTATCGGAAGTGCGAATGCTGACATGAGTAACGATAATGCGGGTGAAAAGCCCGCACGCCGAAAGCCCAAGGTTTCCTTGCGCAACGTTAATCGACGCAGGGTGAGTCGGCCCCTAAGGCGAGGCAGAAATGCGTAGTCGATGGGAAGCAGGTTAATATTCCTGCACCTCGCGTAAGTGCGATGGAGGGACGGAGAAGGTTAGGCAGGCCGGGCGTTGGTTGTCCCGGTGAGAGGACTGAGGTGGTGCCCTTAGGTAAATCCGGGGGTGCAACATTGAGGTCAAGGACGAGTCCATTAGGACAGAGCTGCCGATATCACGCTTCCAGGAAAAGCTCCTAAGCTTCAGCTTACGCAGACCGTACCGTAAACCGACACAGGTGGGTAGGATGAGAATTCTCAGGCGCTTGAGAGAACTCGGGTGAAGGAACTAGGCAAAATAGCACCGTAACTTCGGGAGAAGGTGCGCCAACCATGGTTAATAGCTAAGGTTGGCCGAAGTAACCAGGCCGCTGCGACTGTTTATCAAAAACACAGCACTCTGCAAACACGAAAGTGGACGTATAGGGTGTGACGCCTGCCCGGTGCTGGAAGGTTAATTGATGGGGTCAGCCGCAAGGCGAAGCTCTTGATCGAAGCCCCAGTAAACGGCGGCCGTAACTATAACGGTCCTAAGGTAGCGAAATTCCTTGTCGGGTAAGTTCCGACCTGCACGAATGGCGTAACGACAGCGGCGCTGTCTCCACCCGAGACTCAGTGAAATTGAAATCGCTGTGAAGATGCAGCGTTCCCGCGGCAAGACGGAAAGACCCCGTGAACCTTTACTATAGCTTTACACTGAACGTTGAGTTCATCTGTGTAGGATAGGTGGGAGGCTGTGAAGTGTCGGCGCTAGCTGGCATGGAGCCAACCTTGAAATACCACCCTGATGTGCTTGACGTTCTAACCTGGGCCCGTAATCCGGGTCGGGGACCGTGTATGGTGGGTAGTTTGACTGGGGCGGTCTCCTCCCAAAGAGTAACGGAGGAGCTCGAAGGTACGCTCAGCGCGGTCGGACATCGCGCACTGTGTGCAAAGGCATAAGCGTGCTTGACTGCAAGATCGACGGATCAAGCAGGTAGGAAACTAGGACTTAGTGATCCGGTGGTTCTGTATGGAAGGGCCATCGCTCAACGGATAAAAGGTACTCCGGGGATAACAGGCTGATACCGCCCAAGAGTTCATATCGACGGCGGTGTTTGGCACCTCGATGTCGGCTCATCACATCCTGGGGCTGTAGTCGGTCCCAAGGGTATGGCTGTTCGCCATTTAAAGTGGTACGCGAGCTGGGTTCAGAACGTCGTGAGACAGTTCGGTCCCTATCTGTCGTGGGCGTTGGAGATTTGAGAGGGGCTGCTCCTAGTACGAGAGGACCGGAGTGGACGAACCCCTGGTGTTCCGGTTGTCACGCCAGTGGCATTGCCGGGTAGCTATGTTCGGAAGCGATAACCGCTGAAAGCATCTAAGCGGGAAGCGCGCCTCAAGATGAGATCTCCCGGGGCACAAGCCCCCTAAAGGAACCATCAAGACCAGGTGGTTGATAGGCAGGGTGTGTAAGCGCAGTAATGTGTTGAGCTTACCTGTACTAATGATCCGTGTGGCTTGACCATATCACCTCAAGTTGCTTCGTACGCCGAAGCAACCCTTGGCCTCAATACGTTGATGGCTTACCGCAAATGCTCGTTCACTCTTCTTCCCCCCCTTGAGAGCGTGGCGCTACTTGTTGTGCGCATCCCTGCGCAAGAGCCTACACATCCTTGTGCAGACTTCCAAACAAGCAAGCGACCCTCCACCCTCTCCCTGGTGACAACAGCGCTGTGGTCCCACCCGATCCCATCCCGAACTCGGAAGTGAAACACAGCTGCGCCGATGGTAGTGTGGCTTTGCCATGCGAGAGTAGGTCATCGCCAGGGCCTTATCCCAAACCCCGCAGATATCCTCTGCGGGGTTTTTCTTTGGCGAGGCTTGGGATTCTTCTTCAACTGTCGTGCAGAAGAATTGAAACTTCAGCCCCCAACTTTGAACGCGGCGGAAAGCATCAAGGCGATGACGCAGGCAAAGCCGCCCAGCCACGACAGGCTGCGCAATGCCTGTTGCACGCTGAGATAAAAAACCCCATGCAGAATGCGAAATACAATGAAGGCCATCGCCAGCCATGCGACGTGCTGAGGGTTGACTTGTGCAAACTGGGCCATCATGACCGCGGCTGCGAATGCTGGAAACGCTTCAAATGCATTCAAATGGGCGCTATAGGCATTGCGGACGCGGTAGCTTTCCTGCTTGGCGACCCAACCACGTGGATCTTTGTTGTTGTAGCCGGGGGCGCTGGATTTGGCGAGCACTGCCCACACATAGGGCAAGCAGGCAGCAATGACGATGCAGCAGTAAGCAATGAACATGGAGAACTCCGGGCGGTAGGTGCTGGGAGTCTAGCCCGAACCTCGTGGCTCCGGGCTGGCGGCATGTTTTTGCTACTGTAGTGCGGCTATTTCGTGGCGGTGGGTTGCTGTGAAGGGCGCATCGCATCGCGAGCGGCCTTGAAGGGATTGCCTGGATACCAGTTCGGCCATTGGCCGCTATTGGCCAGAAGGTCGCCAACCGAATAGACCGCATCCAGATCCTGCACGATGCCATCCACGTTCCAGGTTGCAGCATCGTACTCATCGCCGGGTTTGTGATAGCGATGGTCGGTGTAGTCTTTGGTGGCTGCATCTCCCGCAGCGTGACCACCGTCCAGCAAATCCGTTCCGCTGGCGATATACAGTGCCGGTACGCCAGCTTTGGCGAAGTTGAAATGATCGGAACGGAAGTAGTAGCCGGCTGCGGTGTTAGACTCATCGACCATGCGTCGCTGCTGTTTGTTCAGCACAACCTTCAACAGATCTTCTAGTTGTGAACTGCCCTTGCCGACAACCGTGAGGTCACGCGCTTTCCCGATCGGTGACAGCGCATCTAAATTGATTACGGCCACTGTACTGTCCAGTGGGATTACCGGATGTGCGACGTAGTATTTGGAGCCGAGCAGGCCGGATTCTTCCAACGTCACAGCAAGAAACAGGATTGAGCGCTTGGGACGGGTGCTGGCTTTGCGAAAGGCTTCGGCGAGTTCCAATATCCCGGCCACCCCGGTGGCGTTATCCACTGCACCGTTATAGGTGTTGTCGCCGGGCTCACCCGCATGTGTGCCCAGGTGATCCCAGTGCGCCATATACACGATGGCTTGGTCGGGGGCTTCGCTGCCGGGTAACAGGCCTAGGACGTTGTGTGAGCGTTTTTCGGTGGTCTTGCTGCTTAAGGTCAAGGCGGCGGTGGCATTGATGGGGACTGCCTTGAATTCGGGTCTATTCGCTGCATCGCGCAGTTTGGCCAAATTCAGGCCACTTGCGTTGAACAACGTGTCTGCTGCCTCACCAGTTAGCCAACCCTGCACCGGCAAACGCGGGGTGGGATCATCCTTTGCGGGCAAGTCGTACTGTGGGCCGGACCACGAATTTTTCACCACATCCCAGCCGTAAGACGCACCGGCAGTATCGTGAATGATCAATGCTGCGGCCGCACCGTGGCGCGCGGCTTCTTCGAATTTGTAGGTCCAGCGCCCGTAATAGCTCATGCGCTTGCCATCGAACAGGCGGGCATCATTGCTATGAAAGCCTGGGTCATTGACCAGCATCACCACGGTTTTGCCCGTGACGTCGATGCCGGCGTAGTCGTTCCAGTTGCGCTCTGGCGCATCGACGCCATAACCCACGAAGACCATTGGGCTGTCTTTCAGGTTGATCTGCGTTTGGCCGGTGCGGGTGCCCACGACCATGTCGCGGCCAAAGATCAAGTCTTGCTGGGTACCTGCCACGTTGAGGTGCAGCACGGCGGACTCATCGGCGGTGGTTTCCATCATGGGCACAGTTTGTAGCCAGCGGTTGCCATTACCTGGTTGCAGGCCGATACGAGAAAATTGCGATTGGATGTAGTCGATGGCTTTGTCTTCGCCGGGCGAGCCTGGGCCACGCCCAGAAAATGCGTCGGAAGATAGGGTGCGCACATGCGCGATGAAGTCCGCGGCATTGATCGTCGGTTGGAACGCGTGATCACCCACGTTGATTGCGGTGCGTGTTGCAGCGGTGGTGACGGGGCCCGATGCCGGCCCCGTTTCGTGCGGACTACAGGCACACAAGAACAACACGGCGACGGATAGCATGGCGATGTGCATCGCGAAACTCCACTCGGGATTCTCGCGATTCTATCCTTCAAAGCTGATGCTCAAATGCGTCGTTACTCTTTCGGTGGCGTGGCACCGTCATACCGCACTGCGGTGGCACCGCTGAGGCTGCCGATGCGCGCGCGCGCATGCACGTACAGCCTCACCTCGCGTTCGAACACCAGTGGGCCTTCGACGACAGCATTGGGGCCAATCACGATGCGTGGAATCTTCGGCTTGCCAAACCAGCCGCCAAGATTGCCATGCTGTTTTTCAACCTTGATACCACCCTTCACGTGCGAGTCTGCGCCAACACTGATATCACCATTTACCGTTTCGATACGGCCGCCGACGTCGGTGCCCACCATGCCGATGCCGCCATTGACAGTACTGATGCCGCCGCGTACCAGACTGCCGCGATCCGTGAAAATGCCGCCGTTTACGGTTTCTAACTTGCCGTCGATGCGTGCCTGTCGGCCAAAGCGAATGCCACCATTGACGGTGGAGACATCGCCGCTATTGACCTCATCGGCTGCCTCAATGCCGCCGTTCACCGTTTCCACGTCTCTGCTATGCGCACCGCGACCGAGTGTGATGCCACCGTTGACGGTGCTGAGATCGCCATAGATTTGACCGGCTTCGGCGGTAATGCCGCCATTGACCTTGTCGATACTGGGTGCGCGCCCCGCCGCATCTTGCGGGCCGGCAGAAGCCGCTAGGCTGGTTGCCAGCACACCTGCCATCAGCAAAGTCGTGCCCATGTGTAAACGCTTCATCCTGGCCTCCCGGCCGTGTGGGGTTAGCAGCTAGGATGCAGAATGCAGGCGCAGGGTTTAGTCGCCGTTACAATCAATGCACTCCCACGCAAATTTCCAGGAATACCCGTGTCCACGTCCATCTTGCCGTCACCCAAGCCCGTTGTCTTGTTGATTCTGGATGGCTGGGGGCATCGCGAGGAAACCGCAGACAATGCGCTGGCCTTGGCTAACTTGCCGAACTGGCACAGCTTGCTTGCGACCTGCCCGCACACGTTGATCCATACCGAAGGTCGCTTTGTGGGCCTGCCGGATGGGCAAATGGGCAATTCCGAAGTGGGGCATATGAATTTGGGAGCCGGCCGTATCGTGTATCAGGATCTGACCCGGGTGGATACCGCGATCGAGGACGGCAGCTTTTTTTCTAATGTGGAATTGGTTGCCGCTTGCGACGCTGCCAAGGCCAGTGGCGGGTGTTTGCACCTGATGGGCTTGCTTTCGCCGGGGGGTGTGCATAGCCATGAACACCATATCTTTGCGATGTTGGAGCTGGCACAGCGGGTGGGCGTGAGCAAGGTGGTTGTGCATGCATTTCTGGATGGACGCGACACGCCACCGCAATCGGCCGAAGCAAGTTTGCGTGCGCTGCAGATGCATTGCGCCGCGTTGGGTAATGCCAGCATCGGCAGCGTATGCGGGCGCTATTACGCGATGGATCGCGACAAACGCTGGGAGCGGTTGTTGCGTGCATGGAATGCCATTGTCGATGCCGATGGTGAGCAGATCGCTCCTGATGCCATGACCGCGTTGCAGATGGCGTATGCACGTGGCGAGAACGATGAATTTGTGGCACCCACCGTGCTGGAAGGCGCTGTCCCGATGCAGGATGGTGATGCCGTGGTGTTCATGAATTTTCGTGCCGACCGCGCCCGCCAGCTCACCGCGGCGTTTGTCGATCCGGCGTTTGACGGCTTCAGCGCACAGCGTCCTCAGCTATCGCGCTTTGTCTGCCTGACCCAATACGATGCCAGCTTGCCGGCTCGGGTGGCGTTTGCGCCCGATGATTTGCGGCAAACCTATGGTCAAGTCCTGGCCGAGGCTGGCAAGACCCAGTTGCGTATCGCGGAAACCGAAAAATACGCGCACGTCACCTTCTTTTTCAGCGGTGGCCGCGAGGCGCTGTTTCCCGGCGAGAAGCGCATCCTGATTCCCAGCCCGCAAGTGGCCACGTATGACTTGCAGCCAGAAATGAGCTGTCCTGAGCTCACCGAAAAACTAGTGGCGGCGATCATCGGGCAACAGTTTGATGCCATCGTCTGCAACATCGCCAACCCGGATATGGTGGGTCACAGCGGCATTCTTGAGGCCGCGATTTTGGCTGCCGAAGCGGTGGATGTGGCAATCGGCAAGATCAGTACTGCGGTACGCAGCGTGGGGGGCTGCATGTTGATTACGGCTGACCACGGAAACCTGGAAATGATGCGTGACCCGGAGACCGGGCAGCCACATACCGCGCATACGGTCGGGCCGGTACCGTTGCTGTATGTGGGGGAGCGCAGCACCAGCTTGCGCAGGGAAGGCGCATTGCGCGATGTGGCCCCAACGTTGCTGGAACTGCTCGATCTGCCGCAGCCGGCAGAGATGAGTGGGCAGAGCTTGTTGCAGCCGACCTGATGCGCGCAAGGATCGCCCTTGTCGTGTGCCTGCTGACGGTGTTGGCAGGTGTGCATGCGCAAGATGCCAAGGATGCCGAGCAGCGTTTGCAAAAAGTGCGCAGTGAATTGCGCGACGTGGCTACGCAGCGCCGCCAATTGGAAGGTCAGCGCGGCGACGCCAGTCGCAAGCTGCGCCAGGCCGATGAACAGGTAGGTGGGTCGCAGCGATCCTTGCAGCAGACTCAAGAGCAACTGCAGCAAAGCGCGGCCGAATTGGCGCGTCTGCAGGCTGAGCGGGCCCGTCACGCGGGAAATTTGCAGACCCGAAAAGCCGAATTGGCGAGCTTGTTGCGGGCCGCCCAGGCGGAAGGAGACGCCCCGGCACTCAAGGCATTGCTGGCGCAAGATCGTGTTGAGGATGCGACGCGTGCGGTGACCTTGGCCAGCTATTTGCAGCGCGCACAAGTGCAACGCATCCGTGCGCTGTCTGCCGAGATCGAACGCATTGAAGCGTTGGAGACCGGCATGACGCAGCAGCAAGCGGCGCTGGATGCTGCCCGCAAGCAACAGGCCACCCAGCTCGCCCAATTGCAGCAAGCCCGGCAGCAGCGTGCCAGCGTGTTGGCCGGAATCGACCAGCAGTATCAAGATCGCAGTGCCCGCGAAAAAGCGCTGGGGCAGGATGCCAAGGCGCTGCAGAATTTGTTGGCGCAGCTGCGGGCTGCAGCTGCGCGTGCCGAGCGTGAAGCAGCACGTGCCAAGGCTGAGACTGAACGGCTGGCCAAGGCGCCAGGCAAGCACACGCCAGCCCGCACGCGCACGCCGCCGGCGGTCGCATCACTGCAGCGCGTGGGTGGCATGAGCTGGCCGGTTGCGGGCAACTTGCTGGCCAGTTTTGGTGGGCGACTGCCGGATGGGCGACGCAGTGATGGGGTGTTGATTGCCGCCGCTGCAGGCACCCCCGTCAAAGCCGTGGCCGATGGCACGGTGGTGTATGCCGACTGGATGACCGGGTACGGCAATATCCTGATTGTCGATCATGGTCAGGGTTACATGAGTCTGTACGCGCACAACGATGGCTTGCTGCGCGAAGCGGGCGACCATGTGCAGCGTGGTCAGTCGGTGGCCACGGTGGGCAGCTCCGGCGGGCAGGACAGCCCGGGCCTGTATTTCGAGCTGCGCCGCAATGGTGCGCCGGTCAATCCGGCCGATTGGTTGAAGCGGCAATAAACCAGTCTTTTGCGGTGCGGGCAATCACAGGCATGATGGTGGCAACTTAAGCCGTGGCTGTCGGTCACACTGCAACCGAGCCCAATACTCGGTTTTCTCGGAGCAAGCATGCGCGTCAAACTTCTTTCGCTTCTTCTGTTGTTAGTGGTGCAGCCGAGCTTGGCCTTGGCGCAGAGTCAGCCAGGACCAGATGCACCGGCGGCGGGTCCGGACGATCTTGCACAGCAAGAGGCTCCACAGGATGAAGACCCCGATGCAATGGATACGGCCTCGGCAAAAGTACCGTTGGATGAAATCCGCCGTTATGTCACCGTCTATAACGCCATCAAACAAGCCTATGTGGATCCGGTGGATGACCACAAGCTGATGCAGTCGGCGGTGCGCGGATTGTTGCTGGATCTGGATCCGCACAGCGCTTATCTGGAAAAAGCCGAGGCCGAAGATTTCGACGAGCAAACGCGCGGCACCTACGATGGCGTTGGCGTGCAATTGCAGCAGTTGCCCGATGGCGCATTGCGGGTGGTGGCACCACTGGATGACAGTCCGGCAGAAAAAGCCGGGTTGCGCAGTGGCGATCGCATCATTGCGATTGATGGCAAGTTGCTGGGCAAAGGCCAAGCCGATGCATCCGCGCCTTTACGCGGCAAGGTGGGCAGCAAAGTCGTGGTCAAAGTGGTGCGTCAGGGCGTGAAAGCACCCTTCGACCTGACCCTCGTGCGCGACACCATCCGTGCCGCCAGCGTGCGCTCGAAACTGTTGGAGCCGGGGTTTGGTTACATTCGCATCAGCAGTTTCCAGGCGTCCACCGCGGCCGATTTCGTCAAGCAACTGGATGCGTTACAAAAAGCTGCGCCGTTGCGCGGCTTGTTGCTCGATCTGCGCAGTAACCCCGGTGGGCTGCTGGTCGGGGCTGTGCAAATTGCCGATGAGTTGCTGGACAAGGGCGAGATTGTCAGCACCAAGGGCCGTGAGTCGATAGGCAATAGCCGTTATGAAGCCACGCCGGGTGACCGTCTGCATGGCGCGCCCTTGATTGTGTTGGTGGATGCCGGGTCTGCCAGTGCGGCCGAAGTGTTGGCGGGCGCTTTGCACGACAACAAGCGTGCACTGGTGTTGGGTAGTCGCACGTTCGGCAAGGGCTCCGTGCAGACCCTGCTGCCGCTGGAAAATGGAGATTCGGTCAAATTGACCACGGCGCGCTACTACACACCGAGCGGGCATTCGATTCAGGCCTTGGGGATCGAGCCGGATGTGGTGCTGCATCCGCAAGCAGGCCAACGGCGACTCACCCCAATCAGTGAGGCCGAATTACCCGGCCATCTCGCCGCTGAACCCGGAGCGATGGAAGGCGACAACGCGGGTGAAGTGCTGCCGGGAACGCAGCCCATCGATGTGGCGTTGCTGGAGTTGAAAAAGCGTGCGGGCGTGAATGTGGAGGTCATTAAACCTGCCAACGCGAAGCCGGCTGCCGCGAAGTCTGCAGCGACGGCAAAGCCGGCCGGGAAGCGTTAATACCCGCGATTGTGGCGCAAGCGCCGCGCAATCGCCGCGCGGGTGAGCAATGCGAACACCACGCCAAACAGGAAGCCGGCAATATGCGCCGGCCACGCCACCGCACCCAATGCCGGCCCGCTGTAGGCAAACAGCAATTGCAGCAGCGCCCACAAGCCAATCAATAGGAATGCCGGCACCCGTACGAATTGCAAAAACAGGCCCAGTGGCAGCACCACGCCCAAGCGAGCACTTGGAAACAGCGCCAAGTAGGCACCTATGACCGATGACACCGCGCCACTGGCGCCGATCACGACACGATCTGGAGCGCCAATCGCGAGTACCGCCGCCAGATTGGAGAATGCGCCACCAAGCAAGAACAACAGCAAAAACCGACGCCCGCCCATGCTGCGCTCTGCGGGCAGTCCAAAGATCAACAAGAACACCAGGTTGCCCAGCAGGTGCAGCCAGTCAGCGTGCAGGAACAGGCCCGAGAACAGGCGCAGCACGCTGCCGTCCGATAGCGCATTGCGCCACGCTTGCACACTGTCCAAACCGCCGGTCAGCACCCCCCAATCCAAGGTGGCGGCGATGCGCCCAGCCGGGGCCACGAGTGCTGCTGCGACGTACGCCACCCAAAGGGTCGCGAACAACAATGGAGTGGCCCACAGCAGACGGCGGTGTTGGCGGGGGGGGATACCGACAAACATGACCAAGCTTCAATTTGCGATTGTGAATGTTAGCGTGTAGTTAAAATTGAGGTATAGTGACATACGGCGACGTATGTGGTGGGGAGCCTGCACTCTTGCAGCAGGAAAATCAGATACGCGCAAGCGCGACCCGTGGTCGGTATCGTTTGCCGGCCTCGAACCAAAACAATTAACGTAGCTCTGTGACCGGAGAACCATCGATGCGCAACACACTCACTCTTCGTACCTCGGCCCTTGCTCTGGCCGTTGTGGGCACTTTGTTCGTGGGCCAGGCGGCCGCTTCCGGCTTCCAGCTGCGCGAGCAGAGCGTCAAGAACCTCGGCAAGTCCAGCGCCGGCAGCATGGTGGGCAAAGATGCCGCCGTTGTTTCGCTGAATCCGGCCGCCATGGTCAATCTGGACAAGAATACCTTCCAGACCGATCTCACCATGATTGATTTGAACGCGAAGTTCACCGGTGGTGGTTCGATCCTTGGCAACCCCGGCGCGCCACTCAGCGGTGGCAACGGTGGTGATCCGGGGGATCCGACGCTGGTGCCGAACATGGCCGCCGTATTCCCGATGCATGGTGGGCTGGAGGGGTTGACCTTGGGTTTTGCGGTTGGTGCACCGTTTGGTCTGGCAACCGATTACGACAAGAACTGGGTAGGCCGATATCGTGCGCTGGAATCCGACGTCAAAACCGTCGATTTGACCCTGTCTGCGGCACTGAAATTGAGTGATGGTGTCTCGATCGGTGCCGGCGTGATCTATGAGCGCGCCACGGCCACCTTGAGCAAGGCGATTGATTTTGGTACCGCGATTTGCGCCGGTTCGGGCAACCCGATGAATTGCTTCAATCCCGCCTATCCGTTCAAGCCGCAAACCATTGATGGCGGCTTCACCGTGAAGGGTAGCAACAACGCCGTTGGCTATGTGGTGGGTATGCAACTTGCGCCAAACGACAAGTTGGCAATTGGTTTCAGCTACCGTTCGGAAATCAATCATGAACTCTCGGGTACGCTGGACTTCGAAGGTGTGCCGGCGCTGCTGGGTGCAGACCCACGCTTCAAGGACGGTGATGGAGGGGCGCGCCTGGTGACCCCGAGTGTGGCCACGGTGAGCATCAAGTACGGTTTCACCGACAACTTCCGCGTGTTGGCGGACTTCCAGCGGACTGGCTGGAGCTCATTGCAGGATGTGACCATCAAGCGCGCCAGCGGTACCGTGGTGGGTAGCGAGCCCTTCCATTGGGGCAATACCAACTTCATGTCGCTGGGTGCCGAATATGACATCTCGCCGGCGTTTACCTTGCGTGGCGGTATCGGCAAGGACAAGACGCCGACCAATGACGTGACCCGTACCCCGCGCTTGCCGGACAACGATCGCACGCTGTATTCGGTCGGTGCCAGCTGGAACGTGAGCGATAGCCTGACGCTGGATGCCGGGTTCCAGCGCATCACCATCAAGAGCCCCACCATCAATCTGCCGGTGGATATCGCTTCGGGCAACACGTCAACCTTGGTCGGTACGTACGCTGGTCATGCCAATCTGTTTGGCGTGTCGATGCAATACCGCTACTGAGCCACGCAACATCGCGCCAACAAAAAGCCCCGCCTTGTGCGGGGTTTTTTGTCGTTGGGCGGTATGCGAGGAGCTCGCTACGTCGCTCGACATGCGGCTGCACCAAGTCACCGGGCAGGGCGGGGATTCACTACGCCGCTCGACATGCGGCTACGCGAATCCCTGCCCTTCCCGGCGGCTTGCGGCTCAGTCGCCCAGCGTCAGCAACGAAGCATTGCCGCCTGCAGCGGTGGTGTTGATGGTGACGGTTTTTTCGGTGGCAAAGCGCGGCAGGTAGTGCGGGCCGCCGGCCTTGGGGCCGGTGCCGGACAGACCTTGGCCGCCGAAAGGTTGCACGCCGACCACCGCGCCAATCTGGTTGCGGTTGACGTAGATATTGCCGACTTTGGCGCGCGACACGATGCGCTGGATGGTGGCATCGATGCGCGAATGGATGCCCAGTGTCAGGCCGTAGCCGGTGGCGTTGATGGTGTCGATCACGGTATCGAGTTCGTCGGCTTTCCAGCGCACCACATGCAGGGCCGGGCCGAATTTTTCGCGATCCAATTGGGCGATGGCGTGTAGTTCCCAGGCAGCCGGCGCGAAGAAGGTGCCGTGCTCGCATGCCTCACCCAGCGTGGCTTTGGCGATAGGCTTGGCCTCCACATCCATGCGCTTGGCGTGCTCCACCAGAATGGCTTTGGCATCCTCGTCGATCACCGGGCCCACATCGGTGGACGGCAGGCCGGGGTCGCCGATGGACAGTTCGGCCATCGCGCCGGCCAACATGCCAATGACCTTGTCGGCGATATCGTCTTGCACCAGCAGCACGCGCGCGGCCGAGCAGCGTTGACCGGCGGAGGTGAAGGCCGAGCCCAGGGCGTCTTTCACCACCTGCTCCGGCAGCGAGGAGCTATCGGCAATCATCGCGTTCTGGCCGCCGGTTTCGGCAATCAGCGTGGCAATCGGGCCGGCATCGCGGCTGGCCAAGGCGCGGTTGATCAGGCGTGCGGTTTCAGTCGAGCCGGTGAAGCAGACACCGGCCACGCGCGGATCGCGGGTCAAGGCCGCGCCCACGCTGGCGCCATCGCCGGGCAGGTACTGCAGCACATCCTGCGGAATGCCGGCTTCGTGCAACAGCTTCACTGCGGCATAGCCAATCAAATTGGTCTGTTCGGCAGGCTTGGCGATCACGCTATTACCAGCGGCCAAGGCGGCCGCGATTTGGCCGAGGAAGATCGCCAGTGGGAAGTTCCACGGACTGATGCAGACAAACACGCCGCGCCCGGCCAATTGCAGCGAATTGGCTTCGCCAGTGGGGCCGGGCAGGGCCATCGGGGCGAAATGCTCGCGTGCTTGCAGGGCGTAGTAGCGCAGGAAATCCACCGCCTCGCGCACTTCGGCGATACCGTCGCTCAAGGTCTTGCCGGCTTCCTTGGTGCACATCGCCATGTAGGCGGGCATGCGCGCTTCCAGCAGGCTGGCGGCATGTTCCAGCAGGGCCGCTCGGGAGGCGGCCGGGGTGGCATCCCAGGCGGGCTGTGCGGCCACCGCATTGGCCAGCGCCTTTTCGACGGTGGCGGCATCGCTGGCCTGCCAGTGGCCCACCACTTCACGGCGGTCGGCTGGATTTGTGACCGCGATTTTTTCGCCCGTGGCCGGTGCGCCCGGCACCAGTGGCGTAGCGGTCCAGCTGCCGGCACCGGCGGTATTGAGGGCAGCGGCAAGGTCACGCAGCTGGTCGTCGTTGGCGAGATTGATACCCATGGAATTGTCTCGATCTTGGTGTTGGCTGCGGTACAGATTGACCGGCAGCGGGATGCGGGGATGGGCGATGTGTTCCAGCGAAGACACGAATTCAACCGGATCGCGCACGAGCTCTTCCACCGGGATGGTTTCGTCGGTGATGCGGTTGACGAAGCTGGAATTGGCACCGTTTTCCAGCAGGCGGCGCACCAGATACGGCAGCAGGTCTTCGTGGCTGCCCACCGGCGCGTACACCCGGCAAGGCACGTCGAGGCGGTTTTCCGGGATCACTTCGGCATACAGGTCATCGCCCATGCCATGCAGTTTTTGGAATTCAAAATCGCGGCGGCTGCGCATCGCCCGCGCCATCCGGTGCACGCTGGCAATCGTTTGCGCATTGTGGGTGGCAAACATCGGGTAGATTGCGTTGCCGTGATCGAGCAGGCGCCGCGCATTGGCCAGGTAGCTGACATCGGTGTTTTGTTTGCGGGTGAACAGCGGATAGCCAGCTTGTCCGTCCATTTGCGCACGTTTGATTTCGGCATCCCAATACGCGCCCTTGACCAGCCGCACGGGGATGCGCCGGTTCAATTGCGCGGCCATCTGCGCGATGTGGTCGATGACGAACGGGGCGCGCTTCTGATAGGCCTGCACCACGATGCCAAAGCCGTTCCAGCCGCTCAGCGAACGCTCGGCCATGACCTGAAAAATCAAGTCCAGCGAGAGCTCCAGCCGGTCGGTTTCTTCGGCATCGATGGTCAGACCGATGCCGTAGCGGCGCGCCAATTGCGTCAGCTCCAGCAGGCGGCCACCCAGCTCGTCGAGTACGCGCGCGCGCTTGGCGTGCTCGTAGCGCGGATGCAGGGCGGAGAGTTTGACCGAGATGCTGGGCGCGGCAAACACATCGCTGCCGGCAAAACTGCCATTGGGGCCGGTCTGGCCGATGGCGTGGATGGCGGACAGGTATGCCTGCTGATAGCGCAGCGCATCTTGCGTGGTCAGTGCGCCTTCGCCGAGCATGTCGAAGGAATAGCGGTAATTGGCGAAGTCGCCCTTGCGCGAACGCGCCAAGGCCTCGTCAATCGTGCGGCCCAGCACGAATTGATGGCCCATGATCTTCATCGCCTGGCGCACCGCCAGCCGGATCATGGGCTCACCGGCGCGTCCCACCAAGCGCTGGAACGCGCCATGCACATCGCGCTTGGTGTCATCGGCCAGATCAACCAGTTTGCCGGTCAGCATCAAGCCCCAGGTAGAGGCATTGACCAGCACCGAATCGGACTGGCCCAGATGTTTCTTCCAGTTGGCATCGGCCAATTTGTCGCGAATCAGCGCGTCGGCGGTGGCTTGGTCGGGAATGCGCAGCAGCGCTTCGGCCACGCACATCAGCAGCACGCCTTCCTCACTGCCGAGGTCGTACTGGCGCATGAAGGCTTCAACCACGCCTTGATTGTTGGCACGCACGCGGACCCGGCGCACCAGATCGGCGGCCACGGCTTGTGCGGCATTGCGGTCGGCGTCGGGCAGGGTGGCCTGCACCAACAATTCGCGCACATGTGCGGCTTCGTCGCGGATCCAGCCGGCAGTAATGGCGGCGCGTGGGGCAGACGCGGGCGGGTTCAGCTCCGGTGCCAGAATCGGCACGGGCGAGGCAGATGGGCTGGCAGGGGTATTCATTGCGCGGGAAAACCGGCATTCCTGAGGGGTAAGCCGCCTAGTTTAGTGCCTGCGGGCAGCGCCGGCATCCAGATAAACCGGGCGTTGTGGCGGTTTTTTGCATGTCCACGGTTGCCGCCTGCGGGCTGCGCCATTACCATCGTATCGGTTAGGTGAGGTTGACTTGGGTCAATTGACGATCTGGGGGCCGCACCGTCATTCAGGCAACGGGGCGCAATAGTGATGACATTCGGTCGTTTCAAACAGCGGGCATTGGCGGCCTTGGCGCTGACCTGCCTGCCGCTGCTGGCAACTGCGCATGCACATTTCTCTGGATCGACCGATCCGCACCCTTGGCAGTTGAACATGCGGGAAGGGGTGACCCCCACCGCGCATGCCGCCTACGACGCCCACATGATCGTGTTGTGGATTTGCGTGGTGATCGGCATCTTGGTGTTCGGCGCGATGGCGGTAGCCATCTTCAAATTCCGCAAGTCCAAGGGCGCGGTACCGGATACCACTTTCGTGCATAGCACCAAGCTGGAAGCCATTTGGACGGCTATCCCCATTCTGATCTTGGTGGGTCTGGCGTTCCCCGCCACCAGCGGTCTGCTGCGCATGTACGATGTGCGCGACGCCGCGATGACGGTCAAGGTGACCGGCTACCAGTGGATGTGGAAATACGACTATCTGGGTGAAGACGTCGGCTTCAGCAGCCGTTTGAACCGCAAACATGACCAGCTGCGCCAGAGTGGCAAAGTGGTCACGGCTGCGGATGACCCGCATTACTTGCTGGATGTGGACAACGTGCTGGTACTGCCGGTGGGCACCAAGATCCGCTTCGTGATTACTGCTGACGACGTGATCCACTCGTGGTGGGTGCCGGATCTGGGCTGGAAGCAGGATGCCGTGCCGGGGATCGTGAATGAGGCATGGGCGCAGATCGACCAGCCCGGTATTTATCGCGGCCAGTGCGCCGAGCTGTGCGGCAAGGATCATGGCTTCATGCCGATCGTGGTCAAGGCCGTGGGCAAGGACGAGTTCGCCAGCTGGCTGGCATCGGAAAAGGCCAAGCATGCACCCCCGGCCGCGCCTGCACCGGCGGCGCCTGCCCCCGCTGCGCCGGCGGCTGAAGACAAGCCTGCTGGCGCTGCTACGGCCACCACCACTTCGCAGACCACCCCGCCTGACGCAGCCACTGCTGCGCAGGCCGGTTGATCCACGTCCGCATTCACGAAGGTCAAATCCATGTCTGCTACGCAACACGACGCCGTCGATCACCACGACGCACACGGTCACCAGCAGGGCTTCATTGAACGCTGGTTGTTCTCCACCAACCACAAAGACATCGGCACCTTGTACTTGGTGTTCGCCTTCGTGATGGTGATTGTGGGGGCCGCGCTGTCAGTGGGCATTCGTACCGAGCTGATGCAGCCGGGCCTGCAGTTCGTCAAACCGGAGTTCTTCAACCAGTTGACCACCATGCACGCGCTGGTGATGATTTTCGGCGCGATCATGCCGGCCTTCGTGGGCTTGGCGAACTGGATGATCCCGTTGCAGATCGGCGCGCCGGACATGGCGTTGCCGCGCATGAACAACTGGTCGTTCTGGATCATGCCGTTCGCGTTCGCGCTGCTGCTGCTGACCTTCTTCCTCCCGGGCGGCGCGCCCGGCGGCGGCTGGACCATGTACCCGCCGCTGTCGCTGCAGGGCGGCAGCAACCTGGCGTTTGCGATCTTCGCCATCCACATGATGGGCATCAGCTCGATCATGGGCGCCATCAACATCATTGCCACGGTGCTCAACATGCGCGCGCCGGGCATGGATCTGCTGAAAATGCCGATCTTCTGCTGGACCTGGCTGATCACCGCGTTCCTGTTGATCGCCGTGATGCCGGTGCTGGCAGGTGCGGTCACCATGCTGCTGACCGATCGCTTCTTTGCCACCAGCTTCTTCAATGCCGCCGGTGGCGGTGACCCGGTGATGTACCAGCACATCTTCTGGTTCTTCGGGCATCCCGAGGTGTACATCATGATTTTGCCGGCGTTCGGCATCGTCAGTGAAATCATCCCCACCTTCAGCCGCAAGCCGCTGTTTGGTTATCAGGCGATGGTGTATGCCACCGCAGCGATTGCCTTCCTGTCGTTCATCGTGTGGGCGCACCACATGTTCGTGGTAGGTATGCCGCTGGGTGGCGAGTTGTACTTCATGTTCGCCACCATGCTGATCTCGATCCCCACCGGGGTGAAGGTATTCAACTGGGTCACCACCATGTGGCGCGGTTCACTCACCTTCGAAACCCCGATGTTGTGGGCGATTTCCTTCGTGGTGCTATTCACGATTGGTGGTTTTTCCGGCTTGATGCTGGCCATCGTGCCGGCCGACTTCCAGTACCACGACACCTATTTCGTGGTGGCGCATTTCCACTACGTGCTCGTCACCGGCGCGCTGTTTGCGATCATCGCCGCGATCTATTACTGGTGGCCGAAGTGGACTGGCCGCATGTACAGCGAAACGCTTGGCAAGATCCATTTCTGGTGGACCATGGTGTTCGTCAATGTGCTGTTCTTCCCGCAGCACTTCCTGGGCCTGGCCGGCATGCCGCGCCGCATCCCGGATTACAACGTGGTGTTTGCGGATTGGAACCTGGTCAGCTCGATCGGTGCGTTTGGCATGTTCGTCACCCCGTTCTTCATGGCCTTCCTGCTGCTGCATTCGAAGAAGCATGGTGCCAAGGCTGAAGCGCGTGCGTGGGAAGGTGCCAAGGGCCTGGAATGGACGGTGCCGTCGCCGGCCCCGCATCACACCTTTGAAAAGCCGCCGGTGATCCGCGACGGCGATCTGGCGCATGGCGATGTCCACCACTGAGACGGCCAGTCTGATGTCACGCGAATCTGCCGCAGCCGACCCCGTCATCGAGGCGCGCCGCAAGCGCGCCAAGCGCACCGCGTTGCTGCTGGGCGGGATTGCACTGCTGGTGTATGTCGGCTTCATCGTGCTGACCGGGATGGGGCGCTGAGCATGGCGGGCATCCGCGAGTTGGGGGTGTGGAAGATGATCGGCGTCGTGCTGCTCGCCTTCGGCTTCACCTTCTCGCTGGTGCCGCTGTACCGCATCGCCTGCGAAAAAGTGTTTGGCATCCGGCTGGAGCAAGGGCCGGTGGCCGCCACCCGTGATCAGGCCGACCCCCATGCACGGTGGGTGACGGTGCAGTTCGATGGCGGCGTGAACTCCAAGCTGCCGTGGAAATTTGCTCCCGAGCAGCGTTCGATGCAGGTGCAAGTGGGGCGGCAGTACCAAGCTCTGTACTTTGCTAGGAACGCAGCCGATCGCGCCATTGTTGGCAGCGCGGTGCCATCCGTGGCGCCGGCGCGGGCATCGGGTTATTTCAACAAGACCGAGTGTTTCTGCTTTACCGCGCAGACCTTGGCGGCCGGTGAATCGCGCGACATGCCAGTACGCTTTATCGTGGATCCATCGTTGCCGGCTGGCGTGAAAACCATCACCTTGTCGTACACCTTCTATAAAAACGAGGCGATGACCGCTGCACTTGCATCGGCACATAGCCAAACCGGAGCGGTTCGCGCCGCGCCCTGACCCTTTTTGAACTTTCGGAAAACCACCATGGCCAATGCACACGCCGCGCACGGCAGCCACGACCAGGACATCTACTTCGTTCCGCACGGCAGCAAATGGCCGGTGTTTGCCTCGGTGGCGTTGTTCACCACCATGGTCGGTTTTGCGTGCTGGTTGAACGAAGTCAGCTGGGGCCGCACGGTGTTCTTCATCGGCATTGCCAGTCTGTTGGCGATTTTGTTCAAGTGGTTTGGCGACGTGATTCGTGAATCACTGGCCGGGCATTACAACAAGCAGGTGGATGTCTCATTCCGGATGGGGATGGTGTGGTTCATCTTTTCGGAAGTGATGTTCTTTGCAGCCTTCTTCGGCGCGTTGTTCTACGCACGTCAGTTTGCGATGCCGTGGCTCAATGGCGAAGGTCACGGGGTTGTCACCCATGAACTGCTGTGGCCGGGCTTTTCCGCCGGTTGGCCCAGCAACGGCCCGGCCGATATCGGCGGGGCTTACCAGACCGTGCCGGCGTGGGGCTTGCCGCTGCTGAACACGCTGATCCTGCTGACATCCGGCGTGACGGTGACGATTGCCCACCATGCACTGAAAGAAGCCAAGCGCGGCGCATTGATGTTGTTCCTGGGGCTGACCGTGCTGCTGGGTTGCCTGTTCCTGTACTTCCAGGCCACCGAATACATCCACGCCTATCACACCCTGAACTTGACCTTGGGCTCGGGGATCTACGGATCCACGTTCTTCATGCTCACCGGTTTCCACGGCGCACACGTGACCTTGGGCACGATCATGTTGGCAGTGATGTGGCTGCGCTGTGCCAAGGGTCATTTCAGCAAGGACAACCACTTTGCGTTTGAAGCGGTGGCCTGGTATTGGCACTTCGTCGACGTGGTCTGGCTGGGCCTGTTCCTGTTCGTTTACGTGCTGTGATCTTCCTGCTCTCCGCGACGCGGGGAGAGGGCGGCACAAAAAGAGGCCGGCGATGCCGGCCTTTGTGCGTCAAGTGATATCAGGGTTCAGCCCGGCGCACGGCCCACGCCATGTGGGGTGATCCAGCCCAGTTTGATGGCCAACACCACAAACAGGATCAGCCCGATACTCAGGGCAATCCGTTTGGTCAGCGAATTGACCGTGCGCTTGGTCTGGCCTTTATCCACCAGCATGTAATACAGGCCAGCACCCAAGTTCCACAGGATGAGGATCAAGAAACCCACGATGAGCAGAATTTTCAGCGATTCGTTCACATCTCTCTCCAAAGCCGGGCAGCCGCGGGCAAGCCGCATTGATGCGGTGGATGATACGGTGCAATGAGCGCAATCATGCGGCGATTGTTGGTGTGGTGGTGGCTGGCACTGCTGCTGGCGGCCGGGTTTGCGTGGTTGGGGCGCTGGCAACTGGCGCGCATGCACGAAAAACAGACAATGCTGGCGCAGGCGCAACAAGCCTTGGATCACAGCCATCCGCAGCCGCTGCTGCTGGCATCGGATTCCAAACGCGCCTCCAATTACGACTGGTCAAGCGGGCAGGGGCGGATTGCCAACGTCACCGTGTGGCTGGACAACCAGCAGCACGCAGGGCGCGCAGGTGTGCGCATGTATTGCGTATTGCTGCCCGATATCGGCAGTCAAGCGGTGTTGCTGGATGCCGGTTGGTGGCCACTGAATGGCACACGCACGCTGCCTGTATTTGGCTGCCCGGCCCACGCGGAGCAAGCGGTGCGTGGTCTATTGGCCGCGCCGCCGGCCGAAGGCTTGCAGTATGGTCAAGCGCTGGCCAGCTTGGGTGAACATCGCTGGTTGGCGGCGCGCATGGATGTGCCTGCGCTGGCCAGGGCATTGCACCTGCCCACCGGCATTGCACCCCGCGTCCTGCGACTGGATCCTGCACATGCACACGGCGATGCCGGCGTGATGTTGGCACCGGGCGAGCGTGATCTGGACATCCTGCCCAACACCCTGACCCCCGAGCGTCATTTAGGCTATGCAGTGCAATGGTTCGGGCTGGCGATCACGGTGTTGGTGGTGGCCTTGGTGCTGACGTTCAAACGAAAGAAGACATCATGAGTGACGCAACTCCCGCAACGTCGGCACTACACCACAATCGCAAGACCTTGCTGATTGTGCTGTTGCTGTTTTTTGGCGTCATGTTGACCGCCGGCGCACTGCGCTTTGCCGGCTGGCGGCCGCACGGAATGAAGAACAAAGGCGAGATGCTGCAACCCTATGGCGATCTGCGCAGTTATTCGCCGACCTTGGCCGATGGCAAGTCCTACCGCTGGCAAGACAGCCCGCGCACGTGGCGCATGGTGACGATGCCGCGTGATTGCGAGGGTGCCCGTCGCGCTGCCTGCCAACACCTGCTGGAAAATCTGGACAAGGTGTGGCGGTTGATGGGGCGCGAGGCTGACCGCGTGCATGTGCTGTGGGCCGGCGCGGCTCCAGTGCCGCTGGATGGGCTGCGCGAGGTGTATCTGCTGCGTGCCGATGCCGGCCTGCGCGCAGGCCTGACGCAGGCAGACGTGGCCACTGGCGATAGCGACCCGGTGTGGCTGGTAGATCCCAACGGATTTGTGGTGCTGCGCTATGCACCCGGCTTCGACCCCGGGGATTTGCGCACCGATCTGGCGCGCTTGCTTAAAATCAATTGAAGCGCTTGCCTAAAACAAAAAGATGATGCTGATGTCTTCCTCCCCGCGTTCCGTGCTGTATCGCCATTTCCACCGCATCGCCTGGCTGGCGGTGGCACTGGCGGCGTGTGTCATCGTGTTTGGCGCGTTTGTGCGGCTGTCCAATGCCGGCCTGAGCTGCCCCGATTGGCCGACCTGCTACGGCCAGGTGGCATGGCCCACCAATGCTGCGCAAGTGACCGACCACGCCGCCACCGCGATCCGCCCGGTGGTGCCGCACAAGGCGTGGCGCGAGCAGTTCCATCGCATGATTGCAGGCTCGCTGGGGGTGCTGGTGCTGGTATTGGCGTTGCTGGCCACGCGCAAGCGCCCGCAGGGCTGGCAGCACGTGATCGGTGCCGCGTTGGCGGTAGCGCTGGCGATTCCGTTGTATATGCGCGGGCAACATGGCGCGGCCTCGGCCCTTGCGGTGTTGGGCGAAGCGTTGCTGTTGCTGGGCGTGGTGCGCTGGTCGAATGTGGATCTGGCGCGCTCGGCCACACTGACGCTGGCCGTCATCATCTTCCAGGCGTTGCTGGGAATGTGGACGGTCACCTGGCTGCTCAAGCCCATTGTGGTGATGGGGCATCTATTGGGCGGCCTGACCACCTTTGCTCTGCTCAGTTGGATGGCATGGCGCGCCACCGACATCCCGCTGATCAGCGGCGACGCGTGCAAGCTGCGGCGCTTGCTGTTGATCGGGCTGGGATTGCTGATGGTGCAAATCGCACTGGGCGGCTGGACATCGGCCAATTACGCAGCATTGGCCTGTGGTGCTGAATTTCCCAAATGTGCCGGCGCGTGGTGGCCGCAACATGATTTCGCCGAAGGCTTTGTGCTGTGGCGCGGGATTGGCGTGGATTATGAAGGCGGGGTGCTGGACAACACTGCGCGGGTGGCGATCCAGTTGGCGCATCGGCTGATGGCGGTGTTGGTGTTCGGTCATTTGCTGGCCGTCGCGGCGCGCCTGCTGCGCAGTCCCGGTTTGCGCGGCTGGGGCGTGTTGCTGGGGCTGCTGCTGTGCACGCAGGTGGGGCTTGGTATTGCCAATGTGATGTTGTCGCTGCCATTGCACATCGCGGTATTGCACAACGCTGGCGCAACCGCATTGCTGTTCGTGCTGGTGACCTTGCTGGCGCGCCTGCGTCCACCGGAGGCTTGAGCATGCGTGGTTCGCTGGCATCGCAATATTGGACGTTGACCAAACCGCGCGTGGTGGCGCTGATCGTGTTCACCGCGATTATCGGCATGCTGCTGGCGATCGGGCCCGGCGATGTGTGGCCGTGGCCGCGCCTGCTGGCCGGGACGTTCGGGATTTGGCTGGCGGCGGCCAGTGCGGCGGCCATCAATCATCTGCTGGATCAACGCATCGACAAGGTGATGGCGCGTACCGCCGAGCGCCCGTTGGCCACCGGCGCGCTGACACCCATGCAGGTGCTGGTGTTCGCCATCGTGCTGGGCGTCGCCTCCATGAGCATCCTGCTGCTGTGGGTCGATGTGGTGTGCGCGGCGCTGACGTTTGCCTCGCTGATTGGCTACGCCATCGTCTATACCGGTTTTCTCAAGCGTGCCACCCCGCAGAACATCGTGATTGGTGGCTTGGCCGGCGCCGCACCGCCGCTGTTGGGCTGGTCGGCTGTCACCGGCATGCAGCAAGCGCACGACTGGGAATACGCGCTGCTATTGGTGCTGATCATCTTCGTGTGGACGCCGCCGCATTTCTGGGCCTTGGCCATTTTCCGCCGCGCCGACTATGCGCGTGCGCTGGTGCCGATGTTGCCGGTCACGCATGGCGTCACCTACACACGCTGGCAGATCCTGCTGTACACAGTGCTGTTGGTGGTGGTGACGGTGCTGCCGTGGGCGGCACGCATGAGCGGCCTGTTTTATCTGGGTGGCGCGCTGGTGCTGGGCGCGGTGTTCTTGTGGTATGCGTGGAAATTGCTGGATCCACCGGATGAGTTTTTTGCGATGCGTACCTTCAAATATTCCATCGTGTACCTGATGGCGTTGTTTGCATTCTTGCTGGCCGATCACTGGCTGCTGCCGTTGTTGCAACCGGCCGCCGCACTGGAGTTTGCACCGGCCTCGTGAGCGATTTATTCGCCGCAGACACCGTCGGCACGCGCACCGAGTTGGCCGCGCAAGCTTGCGTGCTGCATGGGTTTGCATTGGCGTTCAAGGACGCATTGCTGGCGGGTATCGAGACCATCACCGGCAACGCGCCGTTTCGGCATCTGGTGACGCCTGGCGGGCATGTAATGCAAGTGGCAATGACCAATTGCGGGCATTTTGGCTGGGTCAGTGATCGTCGCGGCTATCGCTACGAGGGGCATGATCCGCAAACAGGTCTGCCGTGGCCCGCGTTGCCCGAGGCGTTCCTGCAATTGGCGAACGCAGCAGCGGCGGCGGCCGGTTTTGCGAATTACCGGCCCGATGCCTGCCTGATCAATCGCTATGTGGCGGGCACCCGTCTGTCCCTGCATCAGGACCGTGACGAAGATGACCGCGTGGCGCCGATTGTGTCGGTATCACTGGGGCTGCCTGCCACGTTTCTATTCGGTGGGTTTGCGCGCGGTGATAAAACCGTGCGGGTGCCGCTGCTGCATGGTGATGTGGTGGTGTGGGGCGGCGTAGACCGCATGCGCTTTCATGGCGTGTTGCCGATCCAGCCAGGCCGGCACGCGGTGCTGGGTGAGCAACGCATCAACCTGACCTTTCGTAAGGTGCGCTGATCGCAAGAATCGGAGTGTGCGCCGCGGCGTGCATCGCTAAAGTAAGCCTATGCAAAGTCCCGCTGCCTCACCTGCTGCACTCCATGCCGCCTCCGTGGCGGCGGCCTGTCGTCAAATCGAGACTGCCAGCACGCCGCCTTCGCTGGCGGAGCTGGCAGCGCAAGCGGGCCTCAGTCCCCATCATTTTCATCGGGTGTTCAAGGCGATCACCGGGGTGACGCCCAAGGTCTATGCCTCTGCACAGCGTGCGGCTGCGCTGCGCACGGTGCTTTCCGCGACGCAGACGCGGATCACCGATGCCATGTTGGATGCCGGCTTCAATACCAATAGCCGCTTCTATGCGCAGGCCGATGCCATGCTGGGCATGAAGCCGACGCAATACCGCGATGGTGGCCGTGCGGCACGCATCGAGTTCGCCTTGGCGCAATGTGCCTTGGGTGCGCTGCTGGTGGCGCGCAGTGGCCGCGGGGTGTGCGCCATTGCATTGGGCGATGCACCGGAGCCGCTGCTGCATGAATTGCAGGATCGCTTTCCACACGCCGAACTGGTGGGCGGCGATGCCGCGTTCGAGCAACTGGTAGCGCAGGTGGTGGGGTTTATCGAAGCACCCAATCTTGGTCTGGATTTGCCGTTGGATATCCGCGGCACCGCATTCCAGCAACGGGTGTGGGATGCATTGCGCAAAATTCCGGCGGGCCAAACCGTGAGTTATGCGCAACTGGCGCAACACATTGGAATGCCATCCGCCAGCCGCGCGGTGGCACGCGCTTGCGCCGCCAATACGCTGGCGGTGGCGATCCCCTGCCATCGCGTGGTGCGCAGCGATGGTGCGCTATCTGGCTATCGATGGGGGGTGGAGCGCAAGCGTGCGTTGTTGCAACGTGAGGCCAAGCCACAGGGCGAGGCGCGCTGAGTATCAACGTTGCAGCATCGCCTGCAGCAGCGCACGCAGCTCCTGCTTGCCTGCGTCGCCAAGCGCACCGTCGCGCTGCAGCTGCTGCAGTTCCTCACGGCGCTGTCCAAGGGCTTCAGCATCCAGTCGTTCAATGTTGTCGATAAACACTTGGCGAAGGACATCGTCCTCGCCCGGCAGTTCCAGCACGGCCAGCTTCTGCAGCGCGACGGCTTCCTCACGCTCGGCGAAGTGCTCCAGCAGCAGGCCGGTGGTGATATCCGGGCGCGCGTGCACCAGCAGCACCAGCTCCGAGAGCAACTCGATGCCGGGCTGCCGCAGCGCGGCGAAGCGATAGGGCGGGGTCAGCGCCAGCGCGAAGCCCGGGCGATGCAGCAAATGGGTGATTGCACTGCGGATGAGGCTGGGTTTTTGCGATGGGTTGGCAGGTGCGTGGCGCTGCATGCGCGGCGGCGGTGGCGTGCTGCCGCTGCGCACGCCGATGCCGGTCAGCGTGGTCAGCCGTTGTTGCATCAAATCACCGAAGGCCCCCTCGGGAATCTGTGCCAGCAGCGGTTTGCAGCGTTCGGCCAAGCGCGCCTTGCCGTCCAGGCTGCCCAGATTCACATCGACGGATAGCGATGCATAGAAAAATTCGGAAAGCGGGGTGGCCTGCCGCAGGCGCGCATCAAACCCTGCCACACCTTCTTTGCGCACCAGTGAATCCGGATCTTCGCCATCGGGCAAAAACAGGAACAGCGCCTGCCGGCCGTCTTTCATCCGCGGCAGCACCGACTCCAGTGCCTTCCACGCGGCGGCGCGGCCGGCGCGGTCGCCATCGAAACAGAAAAACACATCCGGTGCGTTGCGAAACAGCAGCTCGGCGTGGTCGGGTGTGGTGGCCGTGCCCAACGTGGCCACGGCCTGCGAGACCCCGTATTGCGCCAGCGCCACCACGTCCATATAGCCTTCCACCACGATCAGGCGGTCGAGTTTCTGGTTGGCTTGCCTGGCTTGCCACAAGCCATACAGTTCGCGGCCTTTGTGGAACAGCGCGGTTTCCGGCGAGTTGAGGTATTTGGGCGAATCCTCGGGGTCGATCACGCGGCCGCCGAAAGCGATCACGCGGCCGCGGCGGTCGTGGATCGGGAACATCAGGCGGTCGCGGAACTTGTCGTACACGTGGCCTTTGTCATTCTTCGAAAACAGCCCGTCGCGTTCCAGCAATTGCATGCGCTGCGGGGAGCTGCCAAGCGCATCGCGCAGCGCATTGAAGCCATCCGGTGCATAGCCAATCGCGTAGCGTTCAAGGATGTCGGCGGCGATACCGCGCTGGGCAACATAGGTCCGCGCTTTGTCGCTGCGCGCCAGTTGCTGGCGGAAAAAATCGGCAGCGTCTGCCATCGCGCCGTAGAGGTCACGGGTTTCCGGATTGGCATTGCGCTGGGCGGTATCGCGCGGCACCTCCATGCCCACCCGGCGCGCCAGTTCTTCCACTGCGTCCAGGAATTCAAGACGGTCGTACTGCATCAAAAACGACAGTGCGGTGCCGTGTGCGCCACAGCCGAAGCAGTGATAAAACTGCTTGGTTTGCGAGACGGTGAAGCTGGCACTGCGCTCGTCGTGGAAGGGGCAGCGCGCTGCGTATTCCTTGCCTTGCCGCTTCAGCGGGACGCGCGCACCGACGATCTCGACGATATCCGAGCGCGCCAAGAGTTCATCGATGAATGCGTCGGGAATGCGGGCCATGCGTTGGGATTATGCGGCTTACAACTCGTCGCGTGCGGCCAGTGCGTGCAGCGCATCACCCTGCAGTCGTTGCACGGTCCATTCGTCCATACCCACCGCGCCGATGCTGCGGTAAAAGCCAATCGACGGCGTGTTCCAGTCCAGCACACTCCATTCAAAACGCCCGCAGCCACGCTGCACCGCCAGCCGCGCCAAGGTGGCCATCAGGCGTTTGCCAAGGCCAGCACCGCGAAATTGCGGGCGCACGAACAGGTCTTCCAGATACAAGCCGCGCTGGCCCAGAAATGTGCTGAAGTTGTGGAAGAACAGCGCAAAGCCGGCCGGTTGCCCATCCACTTCGCCAAGCAAGACTTCTGCCACCGGCTGCGCGCCGAACAGTTGTTCGCGCAACGCCGCATCGGTGGCCACGGCGGCATCGCGCATGCGTTCGTATTCGGCCAATTCCACGATCAGTTGCCGAATCAGCGGCACGTCGTCCGGCGTGGCGGGACGGATGGCGATGAGGGTATCAGTCATGGCGGGACTCGCGGATCAGGACAGTTTCTGCTTCACCAGCTTGCTGACCAAGCCCATGTCGGCTTGCCCGGCAAGCGCCGGCTTCAGTACGCCCATCAGCTTGCCCATGTCGGCGGCAGACGCTGCGCCGGTGACGGCAATGGCCTTGTCGATTTCAGCCACAATCGCGGCTTCGTCGAGCTTCGCCGGCAGATAAGCTTCGATCACGCCCAGCTCAAAGCGCTCGATCGCGGCCAAATCTTCGCGGGCGGCGGCTTCGAACTGGGTGATCGAGTCCTTGCGCTGCTTGACCATTTTTTCGAGCACGGCCAGCACCAGCGGGTCGGTCATGTCGATGCGCTCGTCGACTTCTTTTTGCTTGATCGCGGCGTTGATCAGGCGGATGACGCCCAGGCGGTCTTTCTCGCCAGCTTTCATCGCGGTTTTCATGTCGTTGGTCAGTTGCTGTTTCAGGCTCATGGTGGCCTCCAGTTCAATAATCAAATTGCAGAAACGCGAAAAGCCGGCCACGCTTGCACGTGCCGGCTTTCGCAGACGCCAACCGCGCTTAGTACATGCGCTGGCGCTTGGTGACGTCGCGTGAGCTGCGGCGCGCCTGACGCTTCACGGCGGCAGCGGCTTTACGCTTGCGTTCCTGGGTCGGCTTTTCGTAGAACTCGCGCTTGCGGGTTTCGGCCAGCACGCCTGCCTTTTCGCAGGTGCGCTTGAAGCGGCGCAGGGCAAATTCAAAGGGTTCGTTTTCGCGGACTTTGACGCTGGGCATCGGGGAAATCTCGATTCTGGGAAACCGCCCGTCTGGTGGGCGAGCCGCGCATGATAGCAGTCAAATCATTTCCGGCGCAAGATAGGAGGATGAAAGTCCTTGGCATCGAATCTTCCTGCGACGAAACCGGCGTTGCCGTGTATGACACCCATATTGGCGGCGCGGCGGGCCTGCGCGCGCATGCGGTGTACAGCCAGATCGCCCTGCACGCCGAATACGGCGGGGTGGTGCCGGAGCTGGCCAGCCGCGACCATGTGCGCAAATTGCTGCCGCTGATCCGGCAAACCTTGGCCGAAGCGGGCTTGGGGATGGGCGATATCGACGGTGTGGCCTACACCGCCGGCCCCGGGCTGGTGGGCGCCTTGCTGGTGGGCGCCGGGGTGGCGCGTTCGCTGGCGTGGGCGCTGGACGTGCCCGCCATCGGCGTGCATCACATGGAAGGGCATTTGTTGGCGCCACTGATCGAGGATGACGCGCCGCAGCCGCCGTTCGTGGCCTTGCTGGTCTCGGGCGGGCACACTCAGCTGGTGGCGGTGGACGCCATCGGTCAATACCGGCTGCTGGGCGAAACGCTGGACGATGCCGCCGGCGAGGCCTTCGACAAAACCGCAAAAATGATGGGCCTGCCGTACCCGGGCGGCCCGCAGCTGGCCAAATTGGCCGAATCCGGCACGCCGGGAGTGTTCAAGTTTTCGCGCCCGATGACCGACCGCCCCGGCTTGGATTTTTCCTTCAGCGGCTTGAAAACGCAGGTCTTGCTGGCATGGAAAGGCAGCGACCAGAGCGCGCAAACCCGTGCGGACATTGCGCGCGGGTTTGAGGATGCGGTGGTCGATACGCTGGCGATCAAGTGCGCGCGCGCGCTGGATGCGGCCGGGTGCGGCACGCTGATCGTGGCGGGTGGGGTGGGGGCGAACAAGCGCCTGCGCGCCAAATTGACCGAAATGTGCGAACGCCGCGGCGGCCGCGCCTGCTTCCCACGCCCGGCGTTGTGTACCGACAATGGCGCGATGATTGCGTATGCCGGCGCGCTGCGGCTGGTCGCCGGCCAGCACGAGGACGCCACCATTCGCGCCGTGCCGCGCTGGGATATGGCAGAACTGCCGCTGGTGTGAGCCGGGCAGTGGCAGTCGTCGCGAGATAGCCGGGTATTCGCTGCGCGGCTTGAAATGCCGCTACGCGATTCACCGAACGGTCTCGCCGCCACGGGCAGGGTTCAGCCGGTATCCTGTTTCCATGACCGACATCGTTTTTATCGAAGGCCTGCGCATCGACGCCCTGATTGGGGTGCATGCCCGCGAGCGCCACACGCCGCAGCCGCTGCTATTTGACATCCACATGCGCTTTGACAACCGCATCGCGGCCACTAGTGACACGCTGGCCGATGCGTTGGATTACGAAGCGGTGAGTGCGCGGTTGGCTGGCTACATCGCGCAGACCGATTTCATGCTGGTGGAAACGCTGGCCGAATGCTGCGCCGATTTGATCCTGACCGAGTTCGGGGCCAAGGGTGTGCGCCTGAAACTTGCCAAGCCCGATGCGCTGGCCAATGCGGCGGCGGTGGGCGTGCAGATCGAGCGCGGGAGTTTTTCGTGAGCGTGGTGCTGGTCACCGGCGCGTCGCGCGGGATTGGTCGCGCCATGGTGGCGCGCTTCGCACGCGAAGGCTGCACGGTGATTGCCTGCGCACGCGGGGAAGCCGGCTTGGCGGCATTGCGCGTGGACGTTGCCGGCATTGAAACGCATGCCTGCGATATGCGCGATGCGGCATCGGTCGATGCGTTGGCGAAAGCCGTGTTGGCCCGGCATGGCGCGGTGGATTTGCTGGTCAACAATGCCGGCGCATATCGGCCGGGGCAGATCAGCAATGAAGACGACGATGCCTTGCTGGACATGTTGCAAGCCAATCTGTTTGGCGCGTATCGGCTGAGCAAACGACTGTTGCCGGCGATGATCGAACGGCGCCGCGGAATGGTGCTGAACGTGTGCAGTACCGCGTCGATTGCGGCGTATCCCAATGGAGGTGCCTACAGCATTGCCAAGCACGCGTTGTATGGGTTTTCGCGCAATCTGCGTGAAGAAATGAAGCCGCATGGCGTGCGCGTGGTGGCGCTGTTGCCGGGTGCCACCTTGACCGATTCCTGGGCGGGGGTGCCACTGCCGGACGCGCGTCTGATGCCGGCAGATGATGTCGCTGAGGCGGCGTGGATGGCGTGGGTGATGTCCGCGCGCACGGTGATCGAGGACATCGTGATGCGTCCGCAGTTGGGTGATATCAGCGACAAGGATTTTGCATGAACGAGACGGTGACCATTCGCCTTGCCAAGCAGGCGATGAAATTTTCGGCCGCGCACTTCACCATTTTTTCTGCCAGCGAGCGTGAGCGCCTGCACGGCCACAATTTCCGCGTGGAAGTGGACATCGAAGCGCACATGCTGGGCAATGGCATGTGCTTTGATTATGGCATCTACAAAGACACCGTGATTGCGCTGTGCCGTGAATTGAACGAATGGATGATCCTGCCCACACGCTCGCCATACCTGCAGATTGAGGAGCAGGGCGAGCATGTGATCGCGGTGTTCAATGGCCAGCGCATTCCGTTTTTGCGCGCCGATGTACTGCTGTTGCCGATCGAGAATGTCACGTTGGAAGAATTTGCCGCACATTTTTTGACGCGGCTGACGGCCGATCGCGACGAGCTGCGCCAGCACCGCATTCGTGCGATTGAAGTGCGGGTGTTTTCCGGCCCCGGGCAAAGCGCGGGCCGTCGCCTGCGGGTAGACCCATGAGTCCGCTGGGCGCGCCTTCTGCCGATGCGCAAGCACATAGCGCGCATCTGCGCGAGGTGATCCAGGAGCAGATCATCGCCGCCGGCGGCAGCATCCCATTCTGGAAGTACATGGAGCTGGCGTTGTACACGCCGGGTTTGGGCTATTACAGCGCCGGGGCACATAAATTCGGCAAGGGCGGGGACTTCATTACCGCGCCGGAGCGCTCGCCTTTGTTTTCGGCTGGCGTGGCCACCGCGATTGCCCCTGCCTTGCGGCAGGCAGGCAAAGGCGCGGTGTTCATGGAGTTGGGCGGCGGTAGCGGTGCGTTTGCCGAAAGTTGCCTGCTGGCCTTGCAAGACATCGGCGTGCTGCCAGCGCGCTATGTGATGTTGGAACCCAGCGCCGACCTGCGCCAGCGCCAGCGCGAGCGCTTGCAGGCGCAGCTTCCTGCTGAATTGTTTGCGCGTGTGGAATGGTTGGATGGGCCGATTGCAGAGATTTGGAATGGCGTGTTGTTTGCCAATGAAGTCATAGACGCACTGCCGGTGCCGCGCTTTGTGATTCGCGCGGGCGAGGTCATGGAAGAACACGTCGCGCTGGATGGCGAAGGGCGCTTTGTGCGTACTGAAAAACCCGCCGATGCAATGTTGATTGGCGCGGTGCGCAATATCGAACGCCGCTTGCCAGAACCTCTGCCAGAAGGCTATCGCAGCGAAGCCTTGGCGCAATTGCCGTACTGGATGCAGGCGGTGGTGGGGGGGCTGCAAAACGGCGCGCTGCTGTTGATCGACTACGGTTATGCACGCAGCGAGTTCTACCAGCCCGAACGCAGTGATGGCACCTTGCGCGCCTTCCGCCAGCAGCATGTGACCAACGACGTATTCGCATGGCCGGGCCTGCAGGACATCACCGCGTCGGTGGATTTCACTGCGGTGGCGGAAGCTTGCGTGGGGGCGGGCTTCGAGTTCAGTGGCTATTGCTCGCAATCCAGTTTCTTGCTGGGCAATGGCCTGGAGCGACATCTGCAGGCGGCAGAAGCGCAGGCCGCCGATGAGGTGGCGCGCCACAATCTGCGTCAGCAGGTCAAACACCTGACCTTGCCCAGTGAAATGGGCGAGCGCTTCCAGGCGATTGGCTTCCAGCGCGGTGTGGAGCTGGATGCGGCGTTCTTGCTGGGTGACTTGAGCCACCACTTATGACAACACCGCCGCGCCACTTTGGGCACTCACTCAAGCCTTTCCATTACCCACGTGCATGGATGGTGCTGTGGATATTGGCCATCGCGATTGTGGTTGCCGGTGAGTTGTTGCCGGGCAAGGATTTGCCGTCGCTGTCGATGAGCGACAAAAGCGAGCACTTCATTGCGTATGCGTTGCTGTCGGCCACTGCGGTGCAGTTATTTGCTCGGCGCTTGTCGTGGGCATTTGTGTGCTTGCTGCTCGTGTTGATGGGCATTGCGCTGGAGTTTTTGCAGGGGGCCATGGGGTTGGGCCGCAGCATGGATCGCTATGACGCACTGGCCAATACCATCGGGGTGTTGATCGGTCTTGCTACCGCATTCACGCCGCTGCGGGATCTGTTGCTGTGGGTGGATCGACGCTTGTCATCCAGGAACTGAAAGGAAAGCATCACGATGCAGATAGTGGCCAACACCGCGCCACGGCGTTTTGTTTCGGTGGATGTGCTGCGCGGCTGGGCGGTGGTGGCGATGCTGTTGGTCAACTATCCCGGAAGTTGGGATCATGTCTTTGCACCGCTGGAGCATTCCGAATGGAATGGCTTCACACCCACCGATTTGATCTTTCCCCATTTTCTGTTTGTGGTGGGCGTCTCGATTGCGCTGGGCCTGCGCCCGGGGGGATCGCTATCCAAGCTGTGGTTGCGCGCATTGCGGTTGGTGGTAGTGGGCATGGGTCTGTATCTGGTGGCCATGTGGGGCTACGACAAAGCGCACTTCCGCGTCTGGGGTGTCTTGCAGCGCATCGGCCTGTGCTACGGCGTGGCCGCTACGCTGGCGTTGACGCTGCACCCACGCATGCAATGGGCGGTTATCGGCGGCATTCTGCTGGGCTATTGGGTGCTGCTCGCATGCAATGGCGGCTATGTGCCGTGGGACAACCTGGCCAGCCGCATCGACACTTGGTTGGCGGGCGTGCACAACTATCAATTCGATGCCGCCACCGGCAAAGCGCATGACCCCGAAGGCCTGCTGAGTACCTTGCCCGCGATTGCCACCACCCTGCTTGGCGTGCGCGCAGGTAGCTGGTTGCGTGAGTATGTCGGCAGCCGTTTGTTGCTTGCGGGGCTGGTGATGCTGGCCATCGGCTGGCTGTGGCATCTGCTGATGCCGATCAACAAGAATCTCTGGACGTCGTCATATGTGGTGTACGCCGCCGGCTGGTCGCTATTGCTGCTGGCACTGTTTCATTGGTTGTTTGATCTGCGCGGCGCGTACCCCTTGGGGCGCAGTATGGGCATCAATGCCATCACCGCGTATGCCGGTTCGTGGTTGATGGCCTGTGTCTTCGAAAAGCTGGGCGTATTTGCAGCGGCCTATGCGCAGGCTGCGGCGTTGCTGGATGCAGGCAAACTCGCGTCATTGACCGTGGCGGTGGTGTTCGTCGCGTTTTGGTGGCTGTTGATGTGGGCGATGGAAAAGAAAGGTTGGCGGATCACGATTTAGCCGCCGCAATCGCGGCGCTACGCGCCTTGCGCAACGCCTCGCCAAATGCGGGGCCGCGGATGCCTTGTGCTGCGATGGCATCACTGCGTACCGCCAGCGCCGCCGCATGCAACCGACGCAAGGTGTTGGCCTGCGGGTACGCGGTTTCAGCATGACCCAACCGCCCACGCGCATCGGCTTCGCACACCGTGGCTAGCTGGTCGATGCGAGCCGGTTTGCGAAAGCCATCGCAACGGGCGATCAAGTCGTGCACGGTGCTGGGTTTGAGTTCGTCGATGCGATGCACATTGAGGTGCTCGCGGCAGCACAGCATCGCCAGCTCGCGATATTCGGCGGGCACTTTCAAGCGCTCACTCAAGGCCTGTGCGGGCGCGACGCCGCGATGCTCATGCAGCAAATGGCGTGGCCATTCTGCGGCCGGTGTCAGGGCTTTGCCCAAGTCATGGCAGAGCGCGGCGTAGCCAATGGCATCCTCGCCCGGAGCCAGCTGCGCAGCCATGTCGCAAACCAGTTCCAGATGCGTGCCGGTATCCACTTCCGGGTGATAGTCCACGCGCTGCGGTACGCCGTAGAGGGCGTCCACTTCAGGCAGCACCGCATGCAGGGCATTGACTTGCCGCAGCGTGTGCAAAAATGCCGAAGGCTTGGTGCTGCGCAGGGCTTTGCCCAATTCTTGCCATACGCGCTCCGGCACCAGTGCGTCTAATTCGCCGCTCGCGGCCATTTGCTGCATCAGCGCCAAGGTTTCGGGGGCGATGGTGAAGCCCAGCGACGCAAACCGCGCCAGCAGCCGTGCCGCGCGCAGGATCCGCAATGGGTCCTCGGTGAACGCTTCGCTGACATGGCGCAACACCCGCGCCTGCACGTCGGCCACACCGCCAAATGGATCCACCAAATGGCCATCATCGGCACGCGCAATTGCGTTGATGGTGAAATCACGGCGACGTAAATCGTCATCCAAACACACCGATGGGTCGGCATGCACCACAAACCCGGTATAGCCGCGCCCGGATTTGCGCTCGGTACGCGCCAGCGCGTGTTCCTCACCGGTGTCGGGGTGCAAAAACACGGGGAAATCCCGGCCCACCTGCTTGAAGCCGGCATCCAACATCTGCTGCACGGTTGCGCCCACCACCACATAGTCGCGGTCGCCGGGCGTCAGCCCCAACAAGGCATCGCGCACGGCGCCGCCGACGAGATAGGTTTGGGTGGTGGCTGGAAGTGGCGTGGGCATGTGGGTTTATCGGCGCTTTTGCGGTTTGTTGGCAGGTGGCGATACTGTAGGCGGCGCTGCGGTTTTTACCGCGTCAGGGACTGGGCATTCAAAGCCCTTGCGCGGGCCGGTGGTGATGCCCAAAAGGCGGTCGGACAGGCGCAGGGCATCGCCGTTGAGACGCCAGTCGTAGACGGTGCTGAAGCTGAGCACGCGGGCGACGTATTCGCGGGTTTCCTTGTAGCCGATGGTTTCGATCCAGAGGTCGGGATCGATATCCGGACGTTGACTCACCCAGCGGTTCAGCGGTGCCGGGCCGGCGTTGTAGCCGGCGATGACTTGATAGGGCTTGCCGCCATAGCGGTCCATCAATTGCCGCAGATAGGCACTGCCCAGGGTGATATTGGTGTCGGCATCAAACAGGCTGTCGCCGCCACCCCAGGCCTGCCCAAGTTTGGCGGCCACGCTGGCGCCGGTGCCGGGCAGGACTTGCATCAGGCCACGCGCATCGGCGGCCGAGCGCGCATTGGAATCAAACACCGACTCTGCGCGGATTTCAGCGGCCACCCACGCGGGGTCCAGATGGTTGCGTGTGGCCTCGCGGCGGATGCTGGCCTCGTGATGCAGCGGAAAACGCAGCTGATACAGGCGTTGTTCGTCCGGATAGCGTTTACCGCCCACATTGACCAGCGCGAACACGCCACGGTCGAACCAGCCATTGTCCTGCGCCACTTCCACTGCCAACCGGCGCTGCTCATCGGTAAAGCCGGACAGCGCGTCGTTCCATTCGCGCACTGCCCAGCCTTTACGGTCCAGCATGTACAACTGCAAGGCGCGCACCATGGCCGGACTGCGTGCCACGATGGCTTTGGCGGCGGCGCTGGCATCCAGCTGCCACGGGCAAAGGGCATAGGGCTGGTTCAAACGGTCGGCGGCCAGAAAGCCGTAAAAATCGGTCTTGCGTGCCGCTTGCGCATACAACGCCTTTGCGCTTGCGCTATCACCACCGAGTTCGCTGGTGCGGGCGGCAAAATACAGCCAGCGTGAATCGTTGCGCTGGGCATCGGGCATCTTGCGGATGGCGGCCAGGGCGGCAGGCCAATCGCTGCGGGTCAGTGCCTCACGCACGCGCCATTCGCGCAGGTTGTCATCGAAGGCCGATTCGGGCACCGCGGCCAACCGACGTGCGGACTCCGGCAGATACGAGGCCACTGTCCATAGCGCGATTTGCGCCAGCACGCGGCCATTATCCGGCTCGCCAAACGCCAATGTTTTTGCGGCCGATGGCAGCAACGCTTCGGCGCGATCCGGCGCACTTTTGGCAAGGCGTGCCAACGCCATGGAGGCCACCAAGCGGCTGCGCGGTGTTTTTGGCCAAGTGTCCACCGCGGCATCGGGTTTATCGAAAAACGCCGCATACGCATTGGCCTGCGCGGCATCAGCGGCAGGCAGGCCGCGTGCAATGCTGCGCATCACGGCGGGTTGTGCGTCGCTGACCGCCAAATCAAAACGCTGCCAGCGCAGCGCATCACTCAATTCGCCACGCGCTGCGAGCAGCGCAAACGGGGCATCGCAACTGCCGGGCAGGGATTTGCCGCTGCTGCGCCACAGTGCTTGCGCATCATTCGTCCACGTCTTGTCGATGCGGTTGCTGGCAGCCAAGGCGGTGAGGCGCTGGCAACGCAGGCCGGCATCGTCGATGCTGGCATCCCACAAATTCAAAAAGGTTGGCCACTCATTGCGCTTGGCAATCGCGTTCAGCCATTCGTTGCGAAAGGCATCACCCACGGCCTCGCCTTTATGCGCCGCCAGGAACGCATTGCCGCGCACCAGCGGCAAGCTGTCCAGTTGTTTGCGCAACGAGGCGTACTCCAGCCACGCCGCCAATGGCTGGCTGCTGAAACCGGCCAACGCCAGGTCATTCAAACCGCCACGCGATGCGGCATCAAACGCCGCTTTCAATGCCGGGTCGGGTGCGGCAATCCTGATGGGTGAGCGCTGCAGTAGCGGGCTGGGACGCGGGTTGGCGGTTTGTGCCGCAGCCGTCACACCGCACAGCGCCATTGCCAATATGGCCACCATGGCCGAGGTGAACTTGTGCATGACGTGACTATAGCTGGAGCGCAGCGTTGCGGGGCAGTGGGTATTTAGTGCCATCCAGCAAACCGCAGAGCTGAGCTTGCCCCAAGCCAGGCTGTTTGGACGGGCGTTCGTGGAATGGGGGCAGGATCAATGGGGTTCCCCTTGCCTGCATGACGGCAGCTTGGAGGGTCAGCTCTCGGTTCCGGTGCGGAAATGGAGTGTCCACTGGCGCATAGGCAACTCAGAAAAGCTCACGGTATCGGCTGTTTTGCGCCTGATGTGACGTCATGCAGGGGCTCAAAGATTCTGATAATTCGGCCCGCTGCCGCCTTCCGGGGTGACCCAGTTGATGTTTTCGTAGGGGTCTTTGATGTCGCAGGTTTTGCAATGCACGCAATTGGCGGCGTTGACCTGGAGGCGTTTGCCGGTGGCATCTTCCACCATTTCATAGACACCTGCAGGGCAGAAGCGGGTGCATGGGTTGGCGTATTCTTTGGCGCATTGGCTGACGCAGACGTCGGTGTTGAGCACATGCAGGTGCACCGGCTGGTCTTCGTCGTGCGAGGTGGCGGCGTAATAGACGCTTTGCAGGCGATCACGCGGAATCAGCGTGCGCTCCACATAGTCGCGCTTTGGAGCTTCGAACTGGCCGAGCTTGTGCAGTGATGACCAGTCCGCTTTGTTCTTCAAGGTCCACGGTGAATAACCATTGGTGACGGTTTCCCAAGCGGCGTTGAGCATGCCAAACCACAACCCTTTCTTGAACGCGGGTTTGATATTGCGGACAGTTTTCAATTCCGCCATGGCGTCGGAGGCACGCAACTTGGCGTCAAAGCCGTCTGCTTGTAATGCGCTGCTCACCAAATGTTCGGCGGCCAACATGCCGCTGCGAATGGCCTGGTGAGTGCCTTTGACCTTGGGCACGTTGAGCAACCCTGCGGTATCGCCAATGAGCAATGCGCCGGGCATGTCGCACCTGGGCAAGGATTGATAACCGCCGGTGACAATCGCACGCGCGCCGGCCGACAGGATGTTGCCGCCGTCCAGCAAAGGTTTGACCATCGGGTGATTTTTCCATTGCTGGAATGCTTCCCATGGCTTGTAGTTGGGGTCGGTGTAATCCAGCCCGCTGACATAGCCCAGCGCAATTCGGCCTTGGTCGAGGTGATACAGGAAACTGCCGCCATAGGTGTGGCTATCGGCCGGCCAGCCAAAACTGTGCACGATTTTGCCGGGTGTCACGCGTTCTTCCGCGACCTGCCATAGCTCTTTGATGCCAATCGAATAGCCTTGCGGGTCGCAATCGGCATCCAGTTGGAAGCGTTTGATCAGACGCTTGGTCAAGTGGCCACGTGCGCCTTCGGCCAGCACGGTGACTTTGGCGTGGATATCAATGCCGGCGGTGAAGCCGGGTTTGTGCGCGCCGTCCTTGGCCACACCCATATCGCCGATGCGCACGCCGATGACCTTGCCGGATGCGTCATGCAGGGTTTCGGCTGCCGCAAAGCCGGGGTAGATTTCCACGCCCAATGCTTCTGCCTGCGGTGCCAGCCATGCACACATGGCACCCAAGCTGATGATGACATTGCCGTGATTGGCCATACCTGGCGGCGTTGGCAATTTGTGGCCGCCGGTTTTGGTGAGCAACCAGAACTCATCATGCTTGGCATCGATGCAAATCGGCGGTGGATTGCTGCGCCAATTGGGCAGCAGCGCATCCAGCGGGCCGGTTTCGATCACTGCACCGGACAGGATGTGCGCGCCGATGTTGCTGGCCTTTTCGATCACGCACACGGTGATTTCGGGATTGAGTTGCTTGAGTCGAATGGCAAACGACAGCCCGGCAGGGCCGCCACCAACTGTGACGACGTCGTATTCCATCACGTCGCGTTCGATGGACGCGGTAGCAGGCTGGTTCATGCGGATCTCCTTGGACTCACTGCAATTGTCCGGGCTTTGATTCGAGCCGGCAATCCAGAACCGCAATTTGCACGCATCAGCGCCGCGTTGCGGGGCGATGCGCCGCCTGCTCGTGCGCCTGCCCAGTGGTCAAAGCCCAGCCGGCAATTTGCCCTGCCAAGCGATCCAATGCTTGCCCGAACGCGCTGACCACGCTGGCAACCTCGGTATCGCTGGCAGGTTGCGTCAGTTGAAAATTGCGGCTGCCGACAATCGACAGGTCGTTGGCATACAGGAGTTTGGCATTGATATCGAGACGGGCTGCCGGCACTGCATTGCCGGTGTAGTCGGCGCGAAACTCGCGGACTTCCAGCAGCAAGCGGTAGTCGGCATCCATCCCGCTGTTTTGGCGCGCCACCGCGGCAATCTTGCCGGAAGCCTCCAAGGTGTGCAGCACGCTGTCTTCCACCAACTCACTTGGGCTACGCGCCCACAGTGCGCCTCGATACACCTGCAATTCACCCGGCGTGGGGCTGACCAGGATGCCGGGGCCTTCCAGAATTGGCATGCTGGCACTGCGCGAGGTGGCCAATGACCACACCACTTGCGGCCATGCCGCATTGGCCTGTGGATGCAGCACCGGCGCATAGAGCTTGGGGGTCTCCTTGGGGCCGCCGATCAGGCTGCTGCAGGCGGGGAGCAGACTGATCGCCAGCAGGACGGCGACAAGGCGGGGCAGGCGGCTCATTTGGGATCAAACTCCTTGGGCGTCTCGCGGCCCAGAATGTAGCGTGCGGGGTTGCCTTGCAGGCGGCCACTGAGGGCACGCAAGTCGCGGATCAAGCCGCGCAATTCGACCAGGGTGGGTTCCACTTGCGGTAACCCGTTGCGAGTGAAGTTTTTGATCGCCGGACGATTTTCAGCAAGCAATGCATCGGCATTGCCGGCGGTAGATTCCAGCTTGGTGGCGGCCGCATCCAACTTATCCAGCAAAGCCGGCAGGCGTTGCACCAGATTTTGATCGAGCCCTTGCAGGGTGCCGTTGGCAGTATCCAAGGTGGTCTTCATGCTGGCGGCGGCATCGCGCGCATTGACGATCAATTTGCCAATGTCCTCACGTTGGTTGGCCAGGGTATTGGTGGTTTTTTCCAGGTTATCCAGCGTCGCCGTGATGCGCCGGATGTTGTCATCGCTGAGCAACTGATCGAGGCGTGCCACCAAACGATTGGCGGTATCGGAAATATTTTGCAGGGCCGATGGTTCGGTGCGAATGATGGGCAGGTCTTGTCCCGGCGCAGCCTCCAGTCTGGCTGCGTTGGGGCTGCCGCCGCTGAGCAGGATGAACGGTACACCGGTGATGCCTTGTTGCGAGAGCTTGGCTCGCGTGTCCACCTTGACCGGGGTATTGGATTTCAGTTTGAGAATGGCGATGACTTGGCGAGCGTCGGTATCATTGAGCGCCAGGTTTTCCACGGTACCCACCGCCAGTCCGTTGTATTGCACACTGCCACCTTCAGTCAGGCCAGTGACCGGCTCGCTAAACACCACTTGGTATTGCCGAAAATTGCGCGACGATGAGAAATTGCTGGCCCACAAGGCAAATAGCAGCGCCAGCACCAAGGTGGCCAAGCTGAAGGCACCGATCAGCACGTAATTGGCACGGGTTTCCATCAGGGGTTTCCTTCTGTTACCACCCGCGCAGCACGCCCGCGTGGCCCATTGAAATAGTCTTGCACCCACGGATGGTCGAGCTGTTCCAGCGCGGCCACCGGGGCAGTGGCAATGACCTTGCGGTCAGCCAATACCGCCACACGGTCGCAGATCGTGTACAGGGTGTCGAGGTCGTGGGTGATCAAGAACACGGTAAGGCCCAGCGCATTGCGCAGGGTCAGGATCAACTGGTCGAATGCGGCAGCCCCAATGGGGTCGAGCCCGGCGGTAGGTTCATCCAGGAACAACAGCGGTGGGTCCAAGGCCAGCGCGCGCGACAGGCCGGCGCGCTTGCGCATACCGCCAGACAGTTGTGACGGCAGTTTGTCGATGGCATTGGCGGGAAGCCCGGCCAGCTTGATTTTCAGCAGCGCCAATTCATAACGCAGCGAGCGCGGCAGATCAGGGTAGTACTCCTTCAGCGGCACTTGCACGTTTTCACCTACGGTCAGTGAGGAAAACAGCGCGCCATCCTGAAACAGTACCCCCGTATTGCGCTCGATGTGATGACGCACCGCAGGGTCTTCCGAGGTGGCATCCACACCCAGTAATTGGATGCGCGCAGCATTGGGTTTGCGCAGACCCAGAATCGAGCGCATCAGGACCGATTTGCCTGAACCCGAGCCGCCCACCACGCCAAGAATTTCGCCGCGCTGTACATCCAGATCCACACCATCGTGCACGAGCTGTTCGCCAAAGCGATTGACCAGCCCGCGCACGCGAATCAGTGGGGCCTCACCCAAGACCACGCCGTCAATGGTGTTCGATTGCGGCATCGTCAGTAATCCATCTGCATGAACCACAACGCGGCGAAGGCATCGATGATGATCACCATCGAAATCGCCTGCACCACGCTGGAAGTAGTGCGCTCCCCCAGTGACTGTGCCGTGCCTTCAACTTGCAGGCCTTCCAGGCAGCCAATCAAAGCGATGATCATGGCGAAAAATGGTGCTTTCACCATGCCGACCACGAAATGCCGCAAGTGCAGGGTTTCGTGCATGCGGGCGATGTACGCAGTGGCAGGGATATCGAGGTTGAACGCACCCACCGCCATGCCGCCCAGGATGCCGGCAACCATTGCGATAAATGTCAACAGCGGCAGCATCGCCAACAAGGCCAGCAAGCGCGGAATGACCAACAGATCCACCGGATCCAGGCCCAGCACCCGAATCGCGTCCACTTCCTCGCGGTTGACCATCATGCCGATCTGCGCGGTAAACGCACTTGCAGTGCGCCCCGCCAGCAAAATGGCGGTGAGCAGGACACCAAACTCGCGCAGGAACGCCGCATTGACCAACTCGACGATGTAGATGGTGGCACCAAAATCCTGCAGCACCATCGCACCCAGGAACGCAATCACCGCACCGACCATGAACGACAGCAGTGCTACCAACGGAACGGCATCTAGGCCGACCTGTTCCATGTGGTGCACGGTGGAGGTAAGCCGCAATCGCCACGGTTGCTTGATCAGACGCAAAAGCTTGACCTGCACCTCGCCCATGAAGCTGACCAGGGCAACGATTTCACGGGTGTTGTTGACCAAACCCAGGCCGACACGGCCCAACATCGCCTGCACCCCATATTCTTTCTTGCGTTGCGGGCGATCGTCGTGCACATCTTCGATGGCCGCTACCAGCGCCTGCTGGTCTTCGCGAAACTGCAGGGTGTCAAACGTCATCTTGCGATGTTCAGCAAAGCGCAACAGTTGCAACACGCCCAATGTGTCCAGCCGCTCGCAGCCGCGCGCATCAATCGTGTGCAAATTGTCAGGCACGCATGCCAGGGCCTCGGTGACCTGACTGGCAAAGCGCAAGGTCCAACGGCCACCCAGCCGCAAGGTGCCGGCATCATCATCTGCAAGCCTGGCAACGGGAGGGGAATGTCGGGGGACTTGGCTCATATCCGGGCCAAGCTTACAAAATGCAGACGGGCAGGTGTGAATTGAGTGTCTGCATGCGATCCTGATCGGATGTCAGCCATAGCTCCCGTCAATTTCGCCAATGGTGCCACCACCTATACCGAACGCATCGCGTTTGTGGTGGATTTGGCCTACCACCTGCATGCCTATGGCACCACCTCGCAGCGCCTGGAGGCAGCCATTGAGCTGGTGGCCAAGCGACTGGGATTGGCGTGTGAGCCTTGGTCCAACCCTACCGGGATTATTTTGGCGTTTAGCGACCCAACCCGCCCGGCCGGTGAATCGGATACCACGCGTTTACTGCGCCCGGGGCTGGGCGAGACCAATCTTTACAAATTATGCGAGGCCGACCGTATCGCCGAAGACGTGATCAATGGGCGCATGGATGTGCCGGTTGGTCGTGCTGCACTGCGTGCATTGGACCAGCCATCGGGACTGCGCGGACGAGTCATGCAGGCGCTCGGATTTGCACTCGCCTCTGGCGCAGTGGCCGGGCTGCTGCGACTGCCGTGGTTGGATATTGGCACCGCCACCGTGATTGGTGGATTGATCGGGTTATTGGTATTGGGTGCACAACGGCACCCGCGTCTGCGCGAGGGATTCGAGGCGCTGGCGGGCTTGTTGGCGGGTACGGTTGCGATCCTGGTCAGTATTTTCATTGGCCAATTGAATCTCAATACGGTGATGATCGCTTCGTTGATTGTGTTGCTACCGGGGATGAGCTTGGCGCTGGCCACCAATGAGCTGGCCAGTCGGCATCTGGTCTCCGGCACCGCGCGGTTTGCCGGGGCGCTGATGACCGTAGTCAATTTGACGATTGGTACGGCGATTGCACTAACCTGCGCTCAATTACTCGGGATCGAACCCCACGTCCGCGCTTGGCGACCACAGCCGGATTGGGTGGTGTGGGGTGCGGTGGCAGTGGCGGCATACGCATTTGCGGTACTGTTCCAAGCGCACCGCCGTGATTATGGATTGGTGATGGCGGCGGCGATCAGTGGCTATTTGATTTCCCGCTATGGTGGAGAATGGTTGGACGCACAGGCAGGGGTGTTTCTGGCAGCTTTGGCTACCACAGCCGCTGGGAATGCCTATGCGCGCTGGGCTAACCGGCCTGGGGCGTTGATTCGCCTGCCGGGAATCATCATGCTGGTGCCAGGTAGCGTGGCGCTGCGTGGAGTCATTTCATTGGTGCAGGCGCAAAGCCTGAATGCCGGGCAAGAAGCGGCGATGGCTGCGCTGAATACCTTGATGGCGCTGCTCGCTGGCTTGCTGTTTGGTAACTTGCTGGTCAGTGCACGCCGCAATCTTTGAAACGTGCCAACGGCAAGCCCAATAAAGACGCCGGCAATCGCCGGCGTCTTCAAAGCTGTCCCAATGCGCCTGGATTACTTCCGGATCAGGAACTCGTCCTGCTTGTGACCTGCGGCGATGGCCGAGGACATCCACAGCGGAGCACGCCCGCGACCGCTCCAGGTTTCTTTTTCATTGGCCGGGTTGCAATACTTCGGGGCAACCTTGACGCCCTTGTTCTTGCTGGGGCCACGCGCCTTGCGGGTTTTCTTACCGGCTGGAGCCGGAGTTGCCGCATTGGGTTTGCCAAACAGTTCGTCGAAAGTCCAGCCGGTGGCTTTCAGCGCCTTGGCCACGGCGGCCTTGGCTTGTGCGGCTGGCTTGCGCTTGGCCAGCACCTTCTTGCGTTTGTTGGCGCGAGCGATCAGGGCGGCCAGCTCTTGCGGGCTCAAGCTATCGATATTCATGCTCATGGGTATTGTTCTTCTTGAGAATGGGGATTGATTGAAATCATGATTATCCAATCCGTGGACTACCGGATAATAGCCCCGCACTTTTTGCAAGGCAATGGGGGTAGCTGCGAATGGTTAGGGGAATTCAATCCGAAAGCCGTCGCAACAGTGCGCCATGATCCAGATTTTCCGATTCAGCTGCACGCCGTGCCCGATATTCGAAAGTGCCGGCTTCCAGGCCACGCGCCGACACCACTACCCGGTGTGGAATGCCGATCAATTCGATATCGGCAAACATGGAGCCCGGGCGCAGGCCGCGGTCATCCAGCACGCAGTCATGGCCAGCCGCATTCAATTCCAGATACAAGGCTTCGGCGGCGGTGACCACGGCAGGGTCGTTTTTGGGGTTGATCACGCACACCGCCACTTGCCACGGAGCCATTGCGGGCGGCCAGCAAATGCCGTTGTCGTCATGGTTTTGTTCAATCGCCGCGGCGGCAATGCGCGATACCCCAATGCCATAACAACCCATCGCCGGCGCTACCGCTTTGCCGGCGGCATCCAGCACGCTGGTTTTCATGGCTTCAGAATATTTGCGGCCGAGTGCAAACACGTGGCCTACTTCAATGCCGCGTGCAATCTTCAAATGGCCTTGGCCATCCGGTGCCAGGTCGCCTTCCAATACATTGCGGATATCGGCGATTTCTGGTTCGGGCAGATCGCGCCCCCAGTTCACGCCGGCAATATGAAAGCCGGGCTTGTTGGCGCCCACCACAAAATCGCTCATTGCCGCCACGCTGCGGTCGGCAATGATGCGGATGGGCTTGGCAGCATTGAGCGGGCCGAGGAAGCCGGGTTCACTGCCCAAGTATTCGGCAATTTCCACTTCAGTAGCCAAACGATAGTCGGCCAAGCCCGGCAGTTTTGATAATTTGATTTCATTGACCACATGGTCGCCACGCACCAGCGCCAATACAAATTGAGGTGCATGCTCGGCATCCACACCCATGATGGCCACCGATTTGGCGGTGCGCTGCAACCCAATGCCCAGCAGTTCGGCCACCGCCTCGCAGGTTTTCTGGGTGGGTGTGATCACTTCACGCAGGGCTTCACTGGCGGCGGCGCGTGAACCGGGCGATACCGCTTCGGCCAATTCCACGTTGGCAGCAAAATCGGACGTATCGCAATAGGCCAGCGCGTCTTCGCCGGAATCGGCCAATACATGGAACTCATGCGAAGCGCTGCCGCCAATCGCACCCGTATCGGCAGCGACGGCGCGGAACTTCAGTCCGAGGCGGGTGAAGATGCGGCTGTAGGTCTGATACATGTTGCGATATTCGGCATGCAGCGAATCTTCATCGACATGGAAGGAATAAGCGTCCTTCATGATGAATTCACGCGCCCGCATCACCCCGAAGCGCGGGCGGATCTCATCACGGAATTTGCTGGTGATTTGATAGAAATTGAGCGGCAGCTGCTTGTAGCTGGCCACTTCCTGACGGAAGAAATCGGTGACAGCTTCCTCGGCGGTAGGAGTAAAGCAGTAGTCCTGATCTTTGCGGTCACGGATTTTCAGTAATTGCGGGCCGAACTTGGCCCAACGCCCGGTTTCTTCCCACAGTTCCTTGGGCTGAATCGATGGCATTGCCATCTCGATCGCGCCGGCGCGGTTCATTTCTTCGCGCACCACGGCTTCGATTTTGCGCAGCACGCGCAGCCCCAGCGGTGACCAGGTGTATAACCCTGCGGCCAATTTGCGAACCATGCCGGACTTGAGCATCAGCTTGTGGCTGATGATTTCGGCATCGGCGGGGGTTTCTTTTTCAGTGCGAAGGTGAAATTGCGAAAGGCGCATGGCGTTTGGGCGTGGGGAAAGCCCACATTCTGCCACGCCCGGCGGTCACCCCTGCAGCGATGCTTCAGGATTACGGGCGATCACCATGCACTTGCATGCCCTCTTTCGGGGTACGGCTGATACGTTCGAATTTGCGGCCTTTGGGTGGGTCTTGGGTCACTTGCAGAGTGCCGGCGTCATCGCGCCAGCGGTACAGTGCATTGGCGCGCTGCGCCTGCACGGCCGCCATTTCAGCGGCGACCTGCCGCGCGTGCTGGCGGCGCGGCATTTCCTCGGTAAACCACCACCATGCCGCCACAGCGGCGGCAATGGCGAACAACAGCATGCCGACCTGCTTCATCATTTGGCCGGTGTGCAGAAGGCTTTGACACCGGCTTCGTTCAGCGTCACTTGCGATTTGCGCTCGGCATCGGTCAGGTTGCGGTCGGGCTTGCCATCACCATTGGTGTCAATGCCAACGGCGTTACTGCTTTGCAGGCGAGCCAAGTTGTTGCGGGCATTGGTGCATTGCTCGCTCTCTTCACTTTTGGCTACGGTGGCCCCGGCAGTGGTGCCGGTGCGCACGTCGATATCGCGGGTTTTATGGCTTTCCTTGGGTGCGGTATCGGTGTAGTGGGTCACCCCGCTGCTGTCTTTCCATTGGTAGACGCGTTGCTGCTGCTGAGCCAGCACCGGGACTGCGAGCAGGGTCAGCAGCAGGGTGCAGGTAAGGGAACTGACGATGCGCATGGGCGGCTCCGGGGGGATAGAGTGTTGATTGCAGCACTGCGACGGCTTTGCTGCAACCCCGTACACTGCGCATATGGATCAGAACGAACAACTTCCGCCCCCCCGCCCGCGCTCGCGCAGCATTTATTTGCTGCCCAACCTGTTCACCACCGGGGGGCTGTTTGGCGGTTTTTTCGCCATTATTGCGGCTTCGCAAGGCCGATTTGAGGCCGCATGCATCGCCATTTTCGTGGCGGCGATCTTGGATGGGTTGGATGGTCGGGTGGCGCGGCTGACCAATACGCAAAGCGAGTTTGGCGTGCAGTACGACTCGCTGGCCGACCTCATCAGTTTCGGCATGGCCCCGGCGATGGTGATGTATCACTGGGCGCTGCTGGAGCTGAAGCAAGACAGCCTGACCTTGGGCAAGATCGGGTGGTTAGGTGCGTTTTTATACGCAGCTTGTGCCGCTTTGCGCCTGGCGCGGTTCAATAGTCAGGTCGGGACAGTGGACAAGCGCTGGTTCATTGGCTTGGCCAGCCCGGCAGCGGCAGGTCTGATGGCCAGTTTCGTGTGGGTCTGCCAGGAGTTTGGTTGGTCCGGTGAAGAACTGCGCTACGCTGCCTTGGCGCTCACTGTGGTTGCCGGGTTGTTGATGGTCAGCCGGATTCGTTACAACAGCTTCAAGGGTAGTGGGCATGGGCCGAAGGCAGATCGGGTGCCGTTTTTCACCTTGGTGATTGCGGTGGCCGTGTTGATTGCACTGTGGATCGCGCCTGCGGTGACCCTGCTGACGGCGACCACCGCCTATGCGTTGTCAGGGCCGTTGTTGTGGTTTCGGCGTCGGCACACGCCAGTCCAGGACACCCACGTTTGAGCTGGGATGCCTACCAGCGTGTTGTGCTGCGGGAGTTGGGGCTGGATGTGTATGCCTTGCCGCGCACATCGGCAGCGGCATCCGTCGAGATTGCGCAGCCAATGGCAGGGGATACCGATATGCTGGCACGCATCGCGAAGGCCGCCGGTCTGCAGCCACAGGCGCTGTTGGCACAACTTGATTTGCACACGGTCCTGCCGACGCTGCGTGATAATGCGGCTGCCAAGCGTGCACTGTGGCCACGCTTGCGCACGCTGCGGTGCGCAGCACGATGAGTCAAGTGCGCGCCTGCGATGACGTCACCTCGATCTGCCTGCGGCCAATGCGGGAGTCGGATTTGGATGCGGTGATGGACATCGAACTGCGCGCATATCCGTTTCCGTGGTCGCGCGGCATTTTTCGCGACTGTCTGCATTCGAACTATGCACTGTGGCTGCAAGAACGGGCCGATGGCGCAATTCTCGGCTATGGCGTGCTCAGCATCGCCGCAGACGAAGCGCATGTGCTGAATCTATGCACCACGCCGGGAAGTGAAGGGCGCGGGCTGGGCCAACGGATGTTGCAGGCATTGTTGAAAATTGCGCGGGGCCACGCTGTGCAGCGGGTATTCCTGGAAGTACGACCGTCCAACACCCGTGCCATCGCCTTGTACGAGCGCAGTGGTTTCAACGAAATTGGCCGGCGGCCCCGCTATTACCCCGCCGCCAACAATGGCCGCGAAGATGCCATCGTGATGGCGATGGAACTGCTGAACTGAACACCTGAACTGAACACCGATGGCAACCGAAAATCTATGGGTTGGCCATGCGCACGGGGGCCGGCGAGCCATCCATATGCTGATGACAGCAGCGGTTGCGGCCTTGTTGCTTGGCGGTGTACAGGGCGTGGTCGGCACGCGAGAACAGGATGTCGAAACTGGGCGTGCGCTCTTCCAGTGCGGCAATCCCGAAACTGGCGGTGATGGCCAACTCCGGGTGTTCCGGGCATGGGCGGCAGGCCGCAGTGGCCAAGCGAATACGTTCGGCAATCGCTACCGCGTGCTTCAGATCGGTCTCTGGCAACAAAATGCAAAACTCCTCACCACCGGTTCTGGCGCAGACATCTTCTTCGCGCAGGGCGTGCGCAGCGCATCCGGCAAAATCGCGCAAGACCCGATCGCCCATCGGATGTCCGTAGCGGTCGTTGATGCGCTTGAAATGATCGATGTCGATGGCGATCAGGCTCAGCGGCAAGCGGTGCCGGCGGCTGCGGGCGAATTCGCTTTCCGCATGCTCGAAGAAGCTGCGCCGATTGGCGATGCCGGTCAGGCTATCGGTGCGGATTTGCCGCTGCAGTTCCTCCTGCAATTGATGCAGCTCGGTGATGTCGGTCACCAGCCCGATCAAGGCCGGCATCCCGCCAGCGCCGGCCCACGGCACCACCACGCTCCAGTAGTGACGCTGGCGGCCCTGGTTATCAACCAATGACTCTTCGCCGGTGTAGCGCTGGCCGGTCGCCAGGATGTGTTGATCTTTTTCCCAGAACGCATCGGCCACATCCTTGGGCATCAACTCGCTATCCAGCCTGCCAATGATGTGTTCGATCGGCTGTCCGAACACTTCGGCCAGGTGCCGGTTGGCATACAGGAAGCGGCGGTTGGCCCCTTTCATGTACACCAGCGCATCCACATTGTCGAGCACGACATCCAGCAATTCCTTTTGTTGGCGGAGCTTGTCTTCCAGTCGCTTTTTTTCGGTGATGTCATGGGAGATGCCGATCAGCCCAACGATATTGCCGTCGTTGTCACGCAACGGTTTCTTGACCGACCAGTAGGTGCGGGTTTCGCCGGTGGCGTGGATATGGTTGTCCTCCTCGCGGGCGATGGTTTCGCCATCACGCAGGACGCGTCGATCGGTTTCACGCAGTTTGTCGTCCCCGCCAATATCCACAAAATCGGTGAACGACTTGCCGTATACATCTTCCAGCCGCAGGTTGGGGCCAAGCAGATCCAGCACCAACTGGTTGGCGTAGGTAAACCGACCCTCGCTATCCGTGGTGTAGACAAACGCACCCACCTCATCGAGCAGGAGTCGATAGGGGTCGACAGCAGGCAGCGGCACTTGTGGAACGAGGCCTACATCAATCATTTGCGAAAACTCCCCCTGTGGAGTTTGCGGCAGGTACGGCGAGCCCGCGTAGAACGCAGGCCGTGGATCAGCTTACGCCAAACGGCTGCGTTGTGTGGTCAGGGCGGCGAGCTTGGCGCTCCAGTCAGTCAGACGCGCTTGCTCCTGCTCCACCACTGCCGCGGGGACGCCAGCGCCAAACCTGGCCAGCTTGGTTTCGCTTTTTTCTTTCTCGGCACTGATCCTGGCGATTTCCTTGTCCAGGCGCACGCGCTCGGCGTCGAGGTCGACCAGGCCTTCCAGCGGCACGAACAGCTGCAGCTCGCCCACCACTGCCGGCGCGGCGGCCGGCGGCTCACCCGCCAAGGTCTCGATGCGGTCGAGCCTGCACAGGAAGCGCAGCTGCGCGTCGAAGCGGGCGATGCGTGCGGCATCGTCGGCATTGCCGCCGCGCAGCAGCAGCGAGATGTGTTTGGAGGGTGAAACGCCCAACTCGCTACGGATGCGGCGTACTGCACTGATCATGGCTTTGAGCCATTCGATATCGATATCGGCCTGCGCAAATGCGGTGGTGTCAATGGCGCTGGCCTGCGGGTAAGGCTGCAACATCAGGCTGCCGGTCTTGCCCAGCTTGGGTGCCACCGCTTGCCAGAGTTCTTCGGTGATGAACGGGATGAGTGGATGCAGCAAACGCAGCAGCGCGTCCAGCACGTACAGCAGGGTGTGGCGGGTGCTAGTGGCAGCGGCGGCATCGTCACCGCCCAGCGCCGGTTTGGCCAATTCCACGAACCAGTCGCACACCTGGTTCCAGGTGAACTCGTACAGGCATTGCGCCAGCAGGTCGAAGCGGTAATTGGCGAAGTGCTCGGCCGCTTCCGCGCTGGTGCGCTCGAGCTGGGCGAGGATCCATTGTTCGGCGTCGGTCTTCGCTTGCGGCGCGCCTTCGAAGCGGGCGTCGCCGACGTTCATCAGTGCGAAGCGGGTCGCGTTCCACAACTTGTTGCAGAAATTCTTGTAGCCCTCGGCGCGCGCCAGATCGAACTTGATATCGCGGCCGGGGCCGGCCAGTGCGGCCATGGTGAAGCGCAGCGCGTCGGCGCCGTGGGCATTGATGCCGTTCGGGTAATCCTTGCGGGTCTCTTTTTCGATCTTTTCCGCCATTTTCGGCTGCATCAGGCCGTAGGTGCGTTTGGCAACCAGATCATCGATGCTGATGCCGTCGATGATGTCCAACGGATCGAGCACGTTGCCCTTCGACTTCGACATTTTCTGGCCGTTCTTGTCGCGCACCAGACCAGTCATGTACACGTCGTGGAACGGCACCATGCCGGTGAAGTGGTCGGTCATCATCACCATCCGCGCCACCCAGAAGAAGATGATGTCAAAGCCCGTCACCAGTACGCTGGACGGGATGGTGTGCGCAAAGCCGCGCTCGGCCATCGCGGCCTCCTCCGGCCAACCCTGCGTGGAAAACGGGAACATGGCCGAGGAGAACCAGGTTTCCAGCACGTCGGAATCCTGCCGTAGTGGCACATCGCCCAGGCCGTGCTTGGCGCGCACCTCGGCTTCATCGCGGCCCACGTAGATTTTGCCGGCGTCATCAAACCACGCCGGGATACGGTGGCCCCACCAGAGCTGGCGGCTGATGCACCAGTCCTGGATGTTTTCCATCCAGTGCCGATAGGTGTTGACCCAGTTCGGTGGCACGAATTTGACTGAGCCGTTTTCGACGAGTTCCAGCCCGCGCTGGCCCAGCGTGTCCATTTTCACGAACCACTGATCAGTGAGGTAAGGCTCGATCACCTGCCCGCTGCGGTCGCCGCGCGGCACCATCAATTTGTGCGGTTTGATTTCCACCAATAGGCCGGCGGCGTCGAGGTCGGCGATGATGGCTTTGCGTGCATCGAAGCGGTCCAGGCCGCGGTACTGTGCGGGGATGTCATCGCGATTTTCAATGATCTTTGCGGTACTGCTGAAGATATTGATCAGCGGCAGGTTGTGCCGCTGGCCCACCGCGTAGTCATTGAAATCATGTGCCGGGGTCACCTTCACCACGCCGGTGCCAAAGGCGCGATCCACATAGTCGTCGGTGATGATCGGGATGCGCCGGCCGGTCAGCGGCAAGTCCACACACTTGCCGTGCAGCGCGAGGTAGCGCGGATCGTCCGGGTGCACCATCGCCGCGGTATCGCCGAGCATGGTCTCCGGGCGGGTGGTGGCCACCACCAAATAGTTGCGGGTTTCGCGCAGGGTTTCCACGCCGTCGGCATCGACTTCCACGTGCTCGTAAGACGCGCCATCGGCCAGTGGATAGCGCAGCGACCACAGCGCGCCGTGTTCCTCCTCGCTGACCACTTCGAGGTCCGAAATCGCGGTTTTCAGCACCGGATCCCAATTGACCAGGCGCTGGCCGCGATAGATCAGGCCTTCTTCATGCAGCCGCACGAAGGCTTCGATGATGGCCTTCGATGGCATCGGGTCCATCGTGAACACACTGCGTGACCAGTCGCCGCTGGCGCCCAGCCGGCGCATCTGCCGCTCGATGGTATCGCCGCTGTGCTGCTTCCACTCCCAGACCTTTTCGATGAACTTGTCGCGGCCCAGCGAGTCGCGGGTCTCGCCCTTGCCCTCGATGGCGAGGTTGCGGCCCACCACCATTTCGGTGGCGATGCCGGCGTGGTCGGTGCCCATCTGCCACAAGGTGCGATAGCCGCGCATGCGGTGATAGCGCACCAATGCATCCATCAGCGTGTGCTGGAACGCGTGCCCCATGTGTAAGGTGCCGGTGACATTCGGCGGCGGCAGCAAAATGGTGTAGGCCGGACCGTTTCCGGTGGGCGCAAACGCGCCGCTGCTTTCCCATTGCGCGTACAGACGGGTTTCGAAGGATTGCGGGTTGAAGCCGGAATCGAGGGTGGTCATGGCAGCATCACATGTCGAATTTTTTGAGCTCGAAACCGAGCGTTTGGTAATGCTTCCAGCGCGCACGCAGCGGCTCGCGGGCGGCGGGGTCGGCTGGCACCACTTCCAGCACGCGCTCGAAAGCACCTTGCGGGGCGGCATCGCGCAAGTTGATCAGCAATGGGCGCAGCGGCACATCGGTGTCGGGTGATGCAATCAACACCGGCGCTTCGTCTTCATCGGCATCCATGCCGGCAATTTGGTGCGGCAGGTATTCGTCGGGATCGAACGCCCACAACAGGTCGTCGAGTGCTTCGGCCTGCGCCGGATCGCGCGCCAGAATCAGCGTGGGTACGTTGGCGGCGTAGGCTTTCTTCGCCAGTTCGCAGACCAGCAGCAAGGGCTGCTCGCGAAAGCGCGGCTTGTCGATCAGGTAGAAGTGGGCTTTGGGCATTACGCCGCCGAACGATCCAGTAACCACTGCGACAACATGCCCACCGGGCGGCCGGTGGCCATGCCCAGCTTGCCGTCGTCGCTGGCGGAACCTGCGATATCCAGATGCACCCAGCGCTGGCCGTCGGTGAAGCGCGACAGGAAACAGCCGGCGGTAATTGCACCAGCCCAGCGGCCGCCGATGTTGTAGACATCGGCAAATGCGGAATCCAGCATCGGTTGGTATTCGTCCCACAGCGGCAACTGCCAGCCGCGGTCGAATACCATTTCGCCGGCATCCAGCAATTCGCGCGCAAGGTCGTGGCTGCGCTTGGTCATCACGCCGGTGGCGTATTTGCCCAGCGCCACCATGCAGGCACCGGTGAGGGTGGCCACATCGACCAGCGCGGCCGGCTCAAACCGCTGCGCATAGGTCAGCGCGTCGCACAAAATCAGGCGGCCTTCGGCATCGGTGTTGCCCACTTCGATGGTCTTGCCGGACATCGACGTGATCACATCGGACGGACGATAGGCATCGCCATCGATGGCGTTTTCCACCGCAGCGGCAATGCACACCAGATTGACCGGAAGTTGCATCTTGACCGCCGCCACGAAGGTGCCCAGCACGCTGCCGGCACCGCACATGTCGTACTTCATTTCCTCGATGCCGCCCTGCGTTTTCAGGTTGACGCCACCGGTATCGAAGGTGATGCCCTTGCCGACCAGCACATAGGGTTTGGCATCGCCGCCCTGGCTCCACTTCAGCACGATCAGGCGCGGCCGCTGCGCGCTGCCGCGTGCCACCGCCAGCAGCGAGCCCATGCCCAGCGCTTCCATCGCGGCATCGTCCAGTACCTCGCAGTCGACACCCGTGTGCTGCGCGGCGAAGTCTTGCGCCTGCTGGGCCAGATACGCCGGGTTGCAGATATTCGGCGGCAGGTTGCCCACTTCGCGGGTGAACTGGACGCCTTGCGCAATCGCGATGCCTTGCGCCAGCGCAGTGGTGTCGCTGCCGCTGATTTCGAACCGCACCAGTCCCTTTTCTTCGCGCTTGCTGTTTTTCGCACCCAACGTGGCGGTGTAGCGGTAGCCGGTGTGGTCGGCGGCGATCACGGCTTGGCGGATGTTCCATGCCGCATCGCGATCCTGCACGGCTACGTCGCTCAGAGTGAACAGTACGGAGCCGACCGGGCCGGTCTTCAGCGTGCGCACCGCATCGGCCACGGCCTTCAGGTACTGCGGCACGCCAAACTTGCCGGCGTCGCCCAAGCCAATGACCAGCACGCGCGGTGCGGCGATGCCGGGCAGGTCGTGCAGCAGGGTGGTTTTGCCGGTCTTGCCGGACACATCGCCGCGTGCAACCAGGCTTTGCAGGCGCCCGGCACTGGCGCTGTCCAGCACGCTGGCGGCAGGCGCCAGGGTGCCATCGGCGAACACGCCTACCACGACGCAATCTACGGTGGCAGTGGTGGGGGAAGTCTGGTTCAGGTGGAATTCGAGACTCATCGAACAAGGTATCCAGGCAAAAGTGCAGCGGATCTGCAGGCGCTTGCAGGCAGGGACCTTCGGGCATGCAGGCGGACGTGGCTTACAATACGCGGCTGCGCTTGGCGCAGGCCGTGACCGCAATCAACCCCTAATTCTAAAGCAAGCAGGCCCGATGCCGAAGCTGGACCGCTACCTCGCCGCTGAATTCACCCGCGCCATCGTGGCGTCGTTGGTGATCCTGGGCATGGTCAGCATGGGCGGCGTGTTTGCCGATCTGGTCGGTGAAATGGCACGCGGCAAGCTGCCGCCGGCGTTGTTGTTATCGCAATTGGGCCTGCGCTTGCTTAGTTATTTGCCACTGATTTTGCCGCTGGCGTTGTTATTGGGCTTGCTGTTGGCTACCGGGCGGCTGTACCGCGATTCGGAAATGTATGTGCTGCATGCCATCGGGATTGGTCCGCGTCGGCTACTGCGGCCATTGCTATTGGTGGCGTTGCCGGTGGTGGTGTTGGTGGGGCTGTGTTCATTGCAATTGGGCCCATGGGCCAACCGTCTGGCGCGCGGGATGGTGATCGAAGCCAACAAGAATTTGCTGGTGGCCGGGCTGGAGCCGGGTCGGTTTACCCCGATGGCCAATGGCGGGGTGGCCTATGTGGGCACGATGTCCAACGATGGCACCAAGATTGCGCGGGTATTCATTTATCGCGAACGTGGCGACCGCATGGACGTGGCCACCGCGCAGACCGGGGAGATGTATCGCGACCACGGCGAGCGCGTGCTGGCGTTGCTGGATGGGTTTCGGGTGGAGGGTCCAGCGAGTGGTGCCGATCTGGACTATCGCTTGATGCGCTATGCACGCAACGAACTGCAACTTCCAGCACCGGATGATCCGCGCAATTTGGAAACCCCGGAATACCAGCTTACCCCCGTGCTGCTGCGTAACCCGGCGGCCCCGGCACGCGCCGAATTACATTGGCGCATCGCGCCGCCACTATTGGCACTGGCATTTGCGCTGATGGCCATTCCGCTGGGTCGCAGCTCGCCACGGCAGGCACGTTATGGCTCGGTGTTGTTGGCATTTCTGGCTTATCTGGTCGGCATCTTCCTGATGATGCTGGGCACCAAATGGATTGCGGAAGGCCGCCTGCCCACGACGGCAGGATTGTGGTGGTTGTTGCTGCCGATGCTGGGTCTGGGGATGTGGCTGTACATGCGGGATGGTCGCGTAGCGCGCGCATGGTGGCGGCGATGAAACATTGGCCACGCCTGCATGACAGCTATATCGCGCGCTCGGTCGTCACCAGCGTGTTGCTGGTGTGGGGCGTTGTATTGGGTTTGGATGTAGTACAGGCACTCGCTGGTGAGATGAGCGATGTCGGCAAAGGTGCGTACACCATCAATCACGCGATTGCCGCCACCGGCTTGACCATCCCCAGTCGCGCCTACACCTTGTTTCCCACCGCCGCCGTGATTGGCGTGTTGCTGGGGCTGGGGCAATTGGCGGCCACCTCCGAGCTCACTGTGCTGCGCGCGCTGGGCCTATCACGCAAGCGCTTGAGTGTGTCGGTAGCGTTTTCGCTGCTGCTGCTGACGGCACTCATGGTGGTCAATGGCGAAACCTTGGCACCGTGGGGCGACGAACGTGCGCAGATGATTCGCTCGGTGCGTCACAGTGACATGGTGGTGTCCAAATACAGCGGGCTGTGGGCGCGCGAAGGCGATATGTTCCTCAATGCGCGCACTGGCGAACAGAAGCAACGTGGCAGCGAGCGCTGGCTGGAGTTGCGCGGTGTGCGGCTGTTCGAATTCGCCGCCGATGGCCGCCTGCGCTCGATTTCCAATGTTGAAATTGCCGAACATCGCGCCGGCCAGTGGTTGTTGCGCGGCATTGAACGCACGCGCTTCGATGCCAAGACTGTGCAGCGCAGCAAGGTGATTGAAGAACATTGGAACTCAAAATTGGATGAATCGGCCTTGGCATCCGGCGTGACCAAGCCTGGCAATATGGCCAGCAGTGATCTGAGCACCAGCATTGACTATCGCAAGCGCAACGGTCTGGATTCGAGTGATTTCGAGAACGTGTACTGGAGCCGCTGGTTCTATCCGTTCAACGTGCTGGCACTGTGTCTGGCAGCAATGCCGTTTGCATTTGGCTCGCTGCGCAGTGGTGGTTACGGCAAGCGCGTGTTTATCGGCATTGTGTTTGCGCTGGGGTTCTGGGTTGCCCAGATGATTTTTTCCAGGCTGGCCGGCATCTACCATTTCGATTACCGCATCGCCTACGCCATGCCGCCGCTGTTGATGCTGGGCATTTCCTATCTGATGTTCCGCCGGCGCAGCAGTTGAAGCTCAAGCTTTGGGCAAACGGGTCATGCGGGTGTTGCTGAAGCGATCGTGCAGAGTCAAACCCTCGCGATCCAGCCACGCCCACCAGACCCCCAATCCGAGCGCCAACAACGACACACTACCGATCGCAAAGCGTAGCCAGAGTGCTCGCGTGTGTGCCGGCTGGCCGGCGACATCGCTCACGCGCAGTCGCCATGCCCGCATCCCGATGGTCTGCCCGCCGCGCCGCCAGCTGAGCACCGCATACAAACCGGCAATCAGCCACAGCACCACAAATTCCAGCCAACCTAGCCAACCGCCGCGCACCGCATCGCCATGCGCCAAGGTGAAGATGCCCGCCGCGATAAACCACAGTGCCAGCACCGGGAAAAAATCGTAGAGCAGGGCGAGCAGTCGCCAGCCGATGCGGGTAGGGAAGCGTTGCGGTGAGGTCATCCGCACAGGATACAGGCGCACCCGCTTGCTCTAACCTTGGCCCCATGCCAACCCCCGCTGACCGTCGTCAATTCATTCGCAACCTGCCGCCCTTGGCAGATGCCGATGGTGTGGCGATTGAGCGTTTCCTGGATGCGATCTGGGCCGAGTATGGCTTGGCGCAGGCCACGCTGGCGGCCTATCGCAGCGATTTGCAGGCGTTGGCGCGGCAGCATCCGGGCGTGCTGCTGCTGTCGCGGGAAACCCTGTTTGCGCATCTGGCGCAACGCACGCAGCAAGGCTACAGCCCACGCAGCACGGCCCGCTTGTTGTCGTGCCTGCATGCGTTCTATGCGCATGCCGTGCGCGGTGGCTTGCGCAGCGAAGATCCCAGCGCGTTGCTGCAATCGCCCACGCTGCCACGACTGCTGCCCAAGGCTCTGTCTGAAACCCAGATTGCGGCACTACTGGAAGCACCAGAAACCAGCACGGCCAATGGCTTGCGTGACCGCGCCATGTTGGAGCTGATGTACGCCTGCGGCTTGCGGGTCAGCGAATTGGTGGGGCTTCCCGGCACGGCGGTCAATCTGCGGCAGGGTGTGTTACGGGTGCGCGGCAAGGGCAACAAAGAGCGGCTGGTGCCGTTGGGCGAAGAATCCGGCCATTGGCTAAGCCAGTACCTGAAAGCGGCGCGCCCAATGTTGTTGACGGCGGCGCGCAACCCCGGCGCGGTCACCGCGTTGTTTGTCACCCCCGGCGGTGATGCGTTGAGCCGGCAAGCGTTCTGGGTCTTGGTCAAGCGCTATGCGGTGCTGGCGGGTGTTGCCCCTGCGCAAGTCAGCCCGCACGGCTTGCGCCACAGTTTTGCCACCCATTTGCTCAACCACGGCGCTGACTTGCGCGCCTTGCAAATGCTGTTGGGGCATAGCGCATTGTCAACCACCCAGATCTACACCCTGGTCGCGCGCGAGCGTTTGCAGAGCTTGCATGCCCGCCACCATCCGCGTGGCTGAACGCGCTGCTGGCGCTTGCCGATCGGATGCTGCATCCATGCGACACTAGCGAACTTGTGTCCGCTTCCACGGTCGAAGCGGTGTTGGCTTATTCGGAGTTGTGATGAAGCGTCTGTTGCTTGCCACCTTGTTCGGTTTCAGTTTGTCTGCCTGCGCGCAACCCGCGGAGGCCCCGCAAAAAGTGTCGCCCGGTACCGAGGCTGCACCGCTGAAGGAGCCTTCCTTCGCCGCAGGCACACCAGAGGCTCGCGTGCGCGAGGCACTGACTCGGATCAATCCCAAGATTCAGGTGGAATCAATCAGCCCGGCCCCCATTCCCGGCTTCCGCGAGGTCATCGCCACCGGCCAGGTGGTGTATGTCAGCGATGACGGCAAATACCTGTTCCAGGGCGGTCTGCTGGACATCGTCAATCGCAAGGACATGGGCGAGGTGGCGATGGCCAAAGTGCGCAAACAGGTGCTGGCAACCTTGCCGCAAGCCGACCGCATCGTGTTTGCCCCAACCGGCACGACCAAGCACACCGTAGTGGTGCTGACCGATGTGGAGTGTGGCTATTGCCGCAAGTTCCACACCGATATCGCGCAATACAACAAGCTGGGGATCCGGGTGGAATATCTGGCCTTCCCGCGCGCCGGTTTGGGCAGCCCGGACTACCAGAAGATGGTGGCGGTGTGGTGCGCAGCGGATCGCAAGAAAGCACTGACCGATGCCAAGAACGATCGCCCGGTCGCGCAAGGCCCGTGTGCCAGTACTCCGGTGGATCGCGAATACCGCGCCGGTCAGCGGATGGGCCTGGAAGGCACGCCCATGATCCTGACCGATGATGGCAGGCTGCTGGGCGGTTATCTCCCACCCGATGCCCTGTTGCAGCGATTGGACGCACTGGACAAGAATCCGGACGCCAGCTGAGGCCGGCTCCGGCTTGAGGTCGCGGGCTCGGCTACAATGGCCGGCCCGTTCCTACGGTTGTATCGGACATGATCGTCCTCGAGGGCGCACCCGCCCTGTCGCCGTTTCGTCGCGACCGCTTGCAAACCCGTCTGCAAACCTGCGCCCCCGGCCTGCGCCTGATCGGTGCATGGCATGGCTACTGGATCGATCCCGAGCCCGGCAGCCAGCCCGATGTCACCGCGCTGTGCCGTATCCTGCAAGCTGAAAATGGCTACGCACCGGCCGAAGCCGGTAGCGTCAGCCGCTTTGTGGTGCCGCGTCTGGGCACGTTGTCGCCGTGGGCCAGCAAGGCCACCGAGCTGCTGCGGGGTGCCGGCTTGCCGATCAGGCGGGTAGAACGTGGCACCCGCCTGGACGTGGTCGGCTGGCCGGCCGATGTCGCCACGCAGGCGGCCTTGGCCAAGCTGCTGCATGACCCGATGACGCAATCGCTGCTGGACTCGCGTGAGGCCGGTGCAGCGCTGTTCCCGGCGCAACCGGCGGGCGTCGTGGAGGTGATCCCGCTGGCGCAGTTGGAGGCGGCCAACAAGCGGCTGGGGCTGGCCCTGGCCGAGGATGAAATCGACTACCTGCGTGCGCGCTACGGCGCACTGGGGCGCGACCCGCACGATGTGGAATTGATGATGTTCGCGCAGGCCAATTCCGAGCACTGCCGGCATAAGATTTTCAATGCGTCGTGGACAATTGATGGCCGTGAGCAGCCGCTATCGCTGTTCAAGATGATCAAGCACACCCACGCCAGCACGCCGCAGCACACGCTGTCGGCGTATAGCGATAACGCGGCGGTGGTGGAAGGTTATGCGGCGGCGCGCTGGCGGCCAGACCCGCACACCCGCCAATACCGCAGCGAGCCGGTGACCGAGTCCGCGTTTTGCATCAAGGTGGAAACCCATAACCACCCCACCGCGATTGCGCCGTTCCCCGGCGCATCCACGGGCGCCGGCGGCGAAATCCGTGACGAAGGGGCCACCGGCCGCGGTGGCCGGCCCAAGGCGGGGATGTGCGGGTTCTCGGTGTCGCATCTGCGCATTCCGACGCTGCCACAGCCGTGGGAAGGCCAGCGCAGCCTCAACCCGCGCATGGCCAGCGCGTTTGAAATCATGCGCGACGGGCCGTTGGGTGCCGCCGCGTTCAACAACGAATTCGGCCGGCCCAATCTCACCGGCTATTTCCGCAGTTTTGAACTGTTCGAGGCCGACGGCCTGACCCGCGCCTATGACAAACCCATTATGTTGGCCGGTGGTCTGGGCGCGATGGATCGCACGCAGGTGGAAAAGCTGCGGCTCTCCCCCGGCGATGCGGTGATTGTGCTGGGGGGGCCGGCGATGTTGATCGGGCTGGGCGGCGGCGCGGCATCGTCGGTGGCCTCGGGTGATTCGGCGGAAGACCTCGATTTTGCCTCGGTGCAGCGCGACAACCCGGAAATGGAACGGCGCGCACAGGAAGTCATCGACTGCTGCGTGGCGCTGGGGGCAGACAACCCTATCCTGAGTGCCCACGACGTGGGTGCGGGTGGACTATCCAACGCCATTCCCGAACTGCTGCACGACTCCGGTGTGGGCGGCGTGATCGACTTGGGCAAGATTCCGAAAGACGACCCGTCGCTGTCACCGATGCAGTTGTGGTGCAACGAATCGCAGGAACGCTACGTGCTGGGCATCGCACCATCACGGGTGGCCGAGTTCGAAGCCCTGTGCCTGCGCGAACGCTGCCCGTTTTCGGTGGTGGGTGTGGCCACGGCAGAACAACATCTGCGCGTGGGGTATGCCGGCCAGCCGCCGGCCATCGACCTGCCGATGGATGTGCTGTTTGGCAAAGCGCCGAAAATGCACCGCGACACCGCGCATCCGGCGCCGCCCAAATGGCCGGAAACCGACACAGATACTCTGGATCTACACGAGGCCGGGCTGCGCGTGTTGGCGCACCCGGCGGTGGCCTCCAAATCCTTCCTGATCACCATCGGCGACCGCACGGTCGGCGGTTTGACTGCCCGCGACCAAATGGTGGGGCCGTGGCAAATGCCGGTGGCCGATTGCGCCATCACCTTGTCGGGGTTTGAAGGCTATACCGGCGAAGCGATGGCGGTGGGCGAGCGCACGCCGTTGGCGTTGCTGGATGCCGCTGCCTCCGCACGCATGGCGGTAGGCGAGGCGATTACCAATGTGATGGCCGCACCCGTGGAGACCTTCAGCCGCATCAAATTGTCGGCCAACTGGATGGCCGCCGCCGGCCATGCGGGGGAAGATGCGCGGCTGTTCGATGCGGTCAAAGCGGTGGGCATGGAGCTATGTCCGGAGCTGGAATTGAGTATTCCGGTCGGCAAGGATTCGCTCTCGATGCAGGCGCAGTATCAGGCCGATGGCACAACCCAGAAATCGGTCTCGCCGGTCTCGCTGGTGGTGTCGGCGTTCGCGCCGGTGCTGGATGTGCGCGGCCAGCTCACCCCGCTGTTGCAGCGCGAGGTGGACTCCGAATTGTGGTTGATTGGCTTGGGCGGCGGCCGCCAGCGCATGGGCGGTTCGATCTTGGCGCAGGTGTATCCGAAGGTCGATGGCGGCGCGCTGCCCGCGTTTGGTGGCGATGTGCCGGATCTGGATGACCCGCAACGTCTGCGCGGCTTGTTCGAGTTGGTGCGCGATGCGCGTGAGGCGGGCCTGTTGCTGGCCTATCACGACCGCTCCGATGGTGGTGTGTTTGCCGCGTTGTGCGAAATGGCGTTCACCTCGCATCTGGGGCTGGATATCCGCCTCGACGGCTGGGGCGATGGTCGCACCGGCGACCCGCTGCGGGTGTTGTTCAACGAAGAACTGGGTGCCGTGGTGCAGGTGCCCGTCGACGAACGTGCCGCGTTTGCCGATCTGGTGGCGCAGCACGGTCTGATCGAATGTGCCCAGCGCATAGCCAAGCCCACGACGGCACCCACGGTTCGCATCAGCGATGGCGATGAAGAATTGGTGCAATGGCGTTGGGACGAATTGTTCGATGCATGGTGGGCGGTCACCCATGCGATGCAACAACTGCGCGACCACCCGGATTGTGCCGACAGTGAGCGCGACAGCGTGCGCCGCTTCGATGCGCCGGGCTTGCAGCCGGTGTTGCACTTCGATGCCAGCGAGGATGTGGCCTCACCGTTCATCAATACCGGCGCACGCCCGAAGGTGGCGGTCCTGCGTGAGCAGGGCGTCAACAGCCAGATCGAAACCGCGTATGCCTTCGATCGCGCCGGCTTTGACAGCTTTGATGTGCACATGAGTGACCTGATTGCCGGCCGCGTTGATCTGGCCGATTTCCACGGCTTGGTAGCTTGTGGCGGGTTCAGCTACGGCGACGTGCTGGGTGCGGGGCGCGGCTGGGCCACCTCCATTCTGGAGCGCAGCACGCTGCGCGACATGTTCGGCGCCTTCTTCGCCCGCGACAACAGCTTCTCGCTGGGGATCTGCAACGGTTGCCAAATGCTGGCGCAGTTGCGCGACATCATCCCGGGTGCCGAGCATTGGCCCAGCTTCCAGCGCAATACCAGCGAGCAATACGAAGCGCGGCTGGCACTGCTGGAAGTGGCGCAATCGCCGTCGATTTTCTTGCGCGGCATGGACGGGTCGCGGATCCCGGTGGCAGTGGCGCATGGCGAAGGCCGCGCCGTGTTCGCCAATGGTCTTGACCAGTCCGCCGTGGATGTGGCGTTGCGCTTTGTCGAAGGCGGCCAGACCGCGTTGCATTACCCAGCCAACCCCAACGGCTCGCCGGATGGTATTGCCGGTGTCACCAGCCGCGACGGCCGCGCCACGCTGATGATGCCGCACCCCGAACGGACCCTGCGGCGTGCCAACTTCAGTTGGGCACCGGCCAACTGGCCGGAAGAGTCGCCCTGGCAACGCATGTTCCGCAATGCGCGGGTATTTTTGCGGTAAGCACCCACCAACAAGCTTTGCCATCCCTCGCCAAGCGAAGGATCTGCTTCTCCGCATCCCGACAACAAAGCCGGCTTGCGCCGGCTTTGTTGTGTAACTGCGTGGCTATTCCCGCTTAGACCGGTGGCGGGTTGCCGCCCGCCGCGCAATACGGCAGCTGGCGGTACTGGCGGATCCAGCGATGGATCCAATCATCCAGCGCCTTGCCGGTCAGCCCGCTTTCGCAGATTTTCACGCACCATAGCAGCTGGGTACCGCTGTAGCCGGAGCTGGCGCAGGTGGTGGTGGGGCCGGTATCAATGCCGAATTCAGCGAAAATGAGTCCGTTTGAACTCGATGTCGTAACAGTAATCGACGAGATCGATTCGCCAGCGGTGCTATAGAAGGCGACGCCATTGGCGCTGTCAGGTCCGCCTAGTGCATTGGGGCTTACCGAAATGGGGCCGGAATTGGTGCCTGAATCACTGGTGGCCGTAAAGGTGGATGTGCCCCAAGCGTTAACCAATGTATAAAAGTAAAACGCATGGGTGTTGGGTGGCAATGTGAGTGTGCTGGTGCTGGCCGTTGCATATATCGGCCCGCTGTAGCCTTGCCCCCAAGTTGCACCTAAGGCACTGAAAGGGTATTTGGTGGCTTGTGGGTTGATCCCCAGCACGCCCGCGCCTGGGTTGCCGGGAATAGTGGATATGTTGGAGAAGTCGGGGATTGCATTCTGCGGTGCCAGACTAAACGGCGTCAGCGTGTATCCACCGATGCTGGTGGGGGGCGCAGCCGTCCCTAAGTTCTGGAATACCACCGCAGCATTGGCGCTGAAGCTGGCCGCAGCCAGTGCCAAGGCGCTGAGCGCAAACGTTATTTTGTGTAGTTTCATGGCATTCCCTCACGGATCCGGCACCCCCTGTGGGTACGCTTGGGGTAGCATAGCGCAAACCGAGTCACATAATGAAGCTGTCTATGGGCATACAACAACGCCGGCTTGCGCCGGCGTTGTTGTTGGACTGCGTGGCTATTCCCGCTTAGACCGGTGGCGGGTTGCCGCCCGCCGCGCAATACGGCAGCTGGCGGTACTGGCGGATCCAGCGATGGATCCAATCATCCAGCGCCTTGCCGGTCAGCCCGCTTTCGCAGATTTTCACGCACCATAGCAGCTGGGTACCGCTGTAGCCGGAGCTGGCGCAGGTGGTGGTGGGGCCGCCACCTGCAGCTAAGGCGATTGCATTGACCATGAAGGCATAAATTCCTGGCTGAGCCGGATTGCCGGTACCTGATCCACCAGGGATGTACCAACTCCAAGGGAGTGGGGCGTAGATCACTCTCCCGCTACCATGGCTGTACATCAACGATACGGCTTGGCCAGGATCATCGGTAGTGGTGAGTACTTGAACGCCGTTCGGAACTGACGCAGTAGCTAGAGAGCCGTGAGCGGAGCAGTTGCCGCCATCCATGGAGCCATTGTTTAACGCGCCACCTGGACCATTTGCTGCGGGTGAGCCGAGCGGAAAGTCGATTTGTGAAATGCACCCATAACTGGTGTAGGAAATGGCTGGCGCGCCGGGGAGTTGTGCACCTGTTCCGGTACCGGGTTGCCAGTCTGAAATAACAAGGCCCATACCCGCGTTCACCGCGTTATTGATATCGGCATTAGCGGTATATGCGTTGCATGTTTCTACGACGAGTGCTGAAAGATTTGCCAGAGCAGCAGGCGTGATCGTGCCAACTGCGACAGGGGTATGGCCTGCGGCAGTGATAGCGCTTGTCTTGTCCCCCCCACCACTACAGGTTTGACCCGGGATATACCCCACATTTCCCGCCTGACTGGCAGATGGCATCGCCATCGCCCCCAGCCCGCCCAAGACCGCCAAGGTCAGTGTTGCCATTTGCGTTTTCATGTTCACTTTTGCCCCTGTGCTTGATTCCGCACCCCCTATCGGGCGCGTGTCTTTCAGGATAGCGCTAAATCCGTCACAAAACGAGTGTTTGCTGGCTATGACACAGCAAAGCCGGCTTGCGCCGACTTTGTTGTGTCTGGGTGATCAATACACCTGCGCAGCTGAGTTAGCCCTCCCCTCCCGGCGGCGGCGGTGGCGGGTTGCCATTCACCGCGCAATACGGCAGCTGGCGGAACTGGCGGATCCAGCGATGGATCCAGTCATCCAGTGCCTTGCCGGTCAGCCCGCTTTCGCAAATCTTGACGCACCACAACAACTGCGTACCGGTATAGCCGGAGCTGGCGCAGGTGGTGGCGGGGCCGCTGGCCCAAGAAAGCAAGTTTTTGAAGTAGGTCACCATGCCCGGGATAAACGATTCGCTATTGCCAGCTGCGTACGAGCCAGGCAGTGCAAATGAACTTTGGGTTTCGGTATGGATGACACGCCCAGACCCCACACTCCACGCAAATGCACCCACATGATCGGTGTTGCCAGTGGTAAGCAGAATGACGGCACCTGCCGGCAGTGCGCTGCTTGGGTAGTAATGGGTCATGTTGTAGAGTCCGCCAGAACCTGCCGGGATGCGGTCGAGGCTTGTCGCAGTCAGTGTGCCACCGGGGCCGGTAGTAATCGGTGATCCTGCCGGGATTTCAATGTCATCGGCTTCGGGATATGCCGCTGCAGATGTTGGCGAGTAGTTCGGTGCGCCAGGCAAGTTGAGGCTATTGATGAACGAAGACGAGGCCTCGGCGCTGCAGCCACTCTCCACGATCAACGTCATGCCGTTTTGCACGGCCGTATTCAATGCCGCATTCGGGGCGGAGAGCAGGGGTTGACCTCCGCAAGAGGTCAGCACCAAGGCTTTCAACCCTGTGAGTGAAGCGGTATCCAATGTTGAAATGGGCACCGGCGTGTGGCCCAGCGCGGTAATGGCTGCCGGTACACCAGCCGAATAACCACTTGCATCGTAATAGCCGATATTGGCCGCTGCACTTGCGCCCGGTGCCAACATTGCCCCCACCCCCCCCAGTACCGCCAATGTCAGTGTTGCCATTTGTGTCTTCATCGTGCCCCCATCATTGCTATCCGCACCCCCAGTGGGCGCGCCTGGTTCAATACAACGAAGAATCAGTTACAGAACGGACACTGAGTCTGCGGCCTTGCCACAACAAAGCCGGCTTGCGCCGGCTTTGTCGTGGCTGGGTGATCCCAACACCTGCGCGGCTGAGTTAACCCTCCCCTCCCTGTGGCGGTGGGTTGCCGCCACCCGGCAGAGCACAGTAGGGCAACTGACGGAATTGACGGATCCAACGGTGGATCCAGTCATCGAGTGCCTTGCCGGTCAATCCGCTTTCGCAGATCTTCACGCACCACAACAACTGCGTGCCGGTGTAGCCGGAGCTGGCACAGGTGGTGGTGGGCTTTAGACCGGTGTCCACACCAAATTCAGCCACCGCAAAACCGCCTGCCGCGGGAGCACTGATAGTGATGGTGGCCAAGGTTTCACCAGCGGTGGCGTTGAAGGCAAAGCCTACGGAGCCATCAACTTCCGGGTCGGTCAGCACCGACACCGGACCGGAGCTGGCCCCCGAATCGGTGGTGGCGGTAAAGGTGTTGGTGCCGTAATAATTTCCCTGCGTATAAAAATAAAACGCATGCGTATTGGCTGGCAAAGTCAGCGTGATTTGCTGCTGATTGCTGTAAAAGATGGGGCCGGCATAGCCATGTGCCCACGGACTGCCCCAAGTATCCCCGACGGTGAATTTTTGCACGCCAGGGTTGACACCCAACGTGCCCGGAATGGGGCTGCCTGGGATATTGATGATGCCGGAAGTGAAGTCATCAATTGCCGCTTGCGGCGTGGTATCAAATGCGGTCATCACATACGGGCCCACGGTTGCGGGCGGTGCTGCGGTACCAAGATTGGTGAAGGTAATGCCGGCATTGGCGGCAAAACTGGCGGCAGCCAGTGCAAGCGCACTGATGACCAGCGATAAACGACGTGTTTGCATGGTGTTCCCCTTGTGTAGATCAATTGGAAGCGGAGTCAGAGCAGTGGGCGGGCGCGCCACCCCCAAGCACTTAGTTGGTGGACCACGTCAAGGTAACACCTGAATACGCCGCGTACGCGTTGACTTTGACGTAGTAAGTGGTAGGCGCAGCCGGTTTGAAGGTGCAGACCTCGTTATTGCCGGTCAAATACGGTCGGCAGTTGAACAGGCTCAGGGTAGGGTCACTACCGGCGCGCACATACAAGTCCGCATCGCCGCTACCGCCACTGATGGTGATGGTGACGCGTTTGTTGGTGGCTACGGCGATGGCATAGCTGGATGACCAGGCATTCTGGGCGACGTCGGGCAACAGCATGCTGCCATCGGTCAGGCTACCTGCTGCGGGGCAAGCAACATGGGTACCTGCAAACGCGGCGGTGACATCGGCCTTGCTAAAGCCCAAATCCTGCGCGGCGGTCTCTACGCCGCATGCCCCCTGATTGAATGTGCTGGATGCGGTCCAGTAATCGCGGTTGGCGCGGGCAAAGGCTTTGAACGCCTTGACCACACCCCAGCCTGGGGTTTGCGCAAGGTTGCAGAATGCCTTGTTGTACACACCCGAGCTGTAGTGCACATTCATGCTGGCGGTGTAGTTGTTGGCATTGTCGATCGAGCGCCCATCCAGCGGTGGATTGCACATGTAGCGCAGTGCCCCTGCGGCTTTGAAGATTTCCGCACCCACCAGCCAATCATTGCTGCCACGGTCATAGAACTCTGCCGCTTCGCCGGCCATGTCGGAGTAGGCCTCGTTCATGCCACCGGATTGGCCGAAATACAGCAGGCCGGAATTGTTTTCGGTAAAGCCGTGCGAAATTTCGTGGCTGCTGACATCCAGGCTGACCAAGGGATAGAACGTGCTGGCACCATCGCCAAAGGTCATCGCGGTGCCGTCCCAGAAGGCGTTTTCGTAGTTGGTGCTGTAATGCACCTTCATCACCATTTGGTAATTGAAGGGCCGCATCATGCCCAGGTAATCCTTGTACATGTTGAAAATCACGCGCCCGAAATGATGCGCGTCATTCATCGGCGCATAAGCACCATTGACGGAACGGGTGGTGTTGCGTGGGCAGGTGTAGCTGAATGGTGTGGTACTGGCATTGCTATTGGAGAAGTTCAGGTCCACGGTGCGCACATTGCCGCTGTTCATGGTGCAGGTGCTGCCACTGACTTTGACATCCAGGAACGGCCGGCCACCGCTGCCGTATTCGTACTGCCCGGTCTTGAGATTGCCGCCTGGGCCGGTACCCACCAAGGTGTGTTGCAGGTTTTCCCATTGCTGGATTACCGCGCCGGACTGCGCATCCACGATCACCATCGGCCGTGTCGGGTGACCGCCGGCGGCGGAGTCGGCAAAAAAGCTCACCGCATACGCCAAATGACCACGCCCCCCGTCATCCATGTACACCACCAAATCCGATGACTCGTTGCGGGTGATGCGGCTGATGGCGCTGCGCCCGATGGTGGCTTGTTTGGCGGCAATCAGTGCGGCAGCGCGGTTGAGTTTGGGGGTGGTGGAGGTGATGTCGCGCTCCAGACCACTTATCTGGGTGCCAAACATGGTGCGTACATTGCCCTTGGCATCCTCACTGAGCGCAAGGCCCTGGCCGAAGATCGGGATGCCGCGCCAAGCCTGGTCATAACGATAGTTGTGGACGTCGGGATCTTGCTGGCTGCGGCGCATCAATAAAGTGGAGTCCGCGCCGAGCGCCAAGAACAGTGCATGCCGGCGATTGGTCATGCTGGGCGTGCCGCGGCTGGTCACGATGGTTTGATATTGCGCGCGTAGTTGCTGCACGTCACGCTGATGCAGGTCAGTACGGTCGGCGGCGTGCGCCGTGGTGGCAAGCAGAGCCAGACCGCACAATGGCAGGAGTGAATGAGACGGCTTCATGATGGATCTCCCCAGGTTCGCGACATGCGAATTGTTCAGATGCTGTAACGTGGGGCATGGGAAATGACGGCCAATCGATACTCAATACAACAAAGCCGGCTTGCGCCGGCTTTGTTGTGTGACTGCGTGGCTATTCCCGCTTAGACCGGTGGCGGGTTGCCGCCCGCCGCGCAATACGGCAGCTGGCGGTACTGGCGGATCCAGCGATGGATCCAGTCATCCAGTGCCTTGCCGGTCAGACCGCTTTCGCAGATCTTGACGCACCACAACAATTGCGTGCCGGTGTAGCCGGAGCTGGCGCAGGTGGTGACCATGCCGCCAGGGATGGCCCAAGCGATCAGATTGGTGGCGTAGGCTTGCATGCCGGGACTCGCGGCATTCCCGGAGCAAGGGCCAGCGGCGAAGTAACAGGTGAGTGGAATTGTGGAGAACACCACTTTGCCGGCACCGGTGTTGTAGGCAAAGGTGGTGACATAGCTTGCGGTGTCCTGTGTCGCCAGGATTTGCGAGCCAGCGGGCAGAGACCCTGCATCGACATAGCCGTGATTGGATGAGCTGCCATTATCCAGCGAGGCATTGTTGATCGCGCCACCAGGGCCTGCGGTGATTGGGGAGCCTGACGGGAAATCGATCTGGTATCGATTTCCACCGTTATATGAGTAGGGTACGGTCTGCCCGCCAGGCAAGGATTTGCTGCCTTGGCCGCCCCAGTTGGGGTCATGCCAGATCAGTACCATGCCGCTGTTTACGGCGCTGTCCACCGCCGCATTGGTTGCGAAATAGCAGCCGTTGATGAACAAGCCTTGTAGCCCCGCCAGCGAGGGCGCATCCAGGGATGCGACGGCAACTGGCGTATGGCCAGCCGCGGTGATGATGGAGGCGGGATTGACGTTGTAGCAATTGTCCCCGTAGTACCCCACATTTCCCGCATGGCTGACGGCCGGCATCGCCATTGCCCCCAACCCCCCCAGTACCGCCAACGCCAGTGTTGTCATTTGCGTTTTCATTGTTGGCATCTCTCACTTGGTTAGGCACCCGCATTGGGTGCATCTGTTGTGTAACAGCGCAAAACGGGGAACAAAGCGGACACCGGGATTGGATGTCCGTCCGATGCCCGTGCCCATCGCGTCTCGGCGGTCGCCCTGTTACGCTCTTGCTTGCCGTCCGCTAGCCACCAAGCCCGCATGAATGCTGTTCTGTCCGATCCTACGCCATCTGCCGACGAGCGCGTTGTGGCGCTGCTGTTGCAGCGCGGCAAACTGAAAGACACCGATCTGGCCAGTGCGCGCAAGCTGCAAGACCAAGACGGTGGCGATTTGCTGGTGCTGCTGGGGCGGCTGGGGTTGGTGTCCGAGCGCGACCATGCCGAGGCCTGCGCCGCTGAGCTGGTGCTGCCGCTGCGCAGTGCAAAAGAGGTGCCCGAGTTGCCACCCGAGGAGGTGACGCTGGGCTTCAAGTTCATGAAGCAATTTCATGCAGTGGCGGTGGCTGCCGATGCCGCCGGCGTGGATGTGCTGCTGGCCGACCCGCAAGATGCGTATGTGCAGGACGCGCTGCGTTTGGCGCTGGGGCGGCCACTGCGCCCGGCGGTGGCGTTGCGTTCGGAAATTGATGAGCTGATCGAGCGCTGGTACGGGCAAGGCCGCAGTGCGATGGAAGGCATCGTCGAGCGTGCCGAAGGTGAGGAACATTTCGATGATGTTGAACACCTGCGCGATCTGGCTTCGGAAGCACCGGTCATTCGGTTGGTGAATCTGATCATCCAGCGGGCGGTGGAAATGCGCGCATCCGACATCCATATCGAGCCCTTCGAGACGCGCTTGAAAGTGCGTTACCGCATCGACGGGGTGCTGGAAGAAGGCGAAAGCCCGCCGCTGAACCTGACCGCCGCCATCATCAGCCGCATCAAGATCATGGCCAAGCTCAACATTGCCGAGCGCCGGCTGCCGCAGGACGGGCGCATCATGGCGCGGGTGCAGGGCAAGGAATTGGATCTGCGTGTGTCCAGCATTCCCACTGCGCATGGCGAATCGGTGGTGATGCGGTTGCTGGATCGCGAAACCGTGGTGCTGGATTTTGCCAAACTGGGGTTTGGCGAACACTTCATGCCGCGCTTCCAGAAAGTGCTGGAACAGCCGCACGGCATCTTGCTGGTCACCGGTCCCACGGGTTCCGGCAAAACCACCACGCTGTACACCGCGCTGTCCAAACTCAATACACCCAAGGTCAAAATCATTACGGTCGAAGACCCGGTGGAATACCAGATCGACGGTATCAATCAAATTCAAGCCAAGCCCGCCATTGGACTGGATTTTGCCAACGCTCTGCGCAGCATCGTGCGGCAAGACCCCGATATCATCATGATCGGTGAAATGCGTGATCTGGAAACCGCACGCATCGCCATCCAGTCCGCCCTGACCGGGCATTTGGTGCTGTCCACCTTGCACACCAACAACGCCGCCGGCGGCATCACGCGATTGCTGGATATGGGTGTGGAAGACTATCTGTTGACCTCCACCGTCAACGGCATTCTGGCGCAACGCCTGGTGCGCAGGCTTGAGCCCACCCATGCCGAAAAATATCCGGCATCGCCCGAGGAAATCGAAAAATTCGGCTTGCGCCGATTCCAGCCGCAAGGCGATATTTTCCTGTATCGCGCGGTGCCCTCGCCACTGTCCCCCACTGGCTATCTGGGCCGCACCACCATCATGGAATTGCTGGTGATGGACGACGAAGTGCGGCGTGCGGTGATGCGGCATGCCGGCATGGATGAAATCGAGCGTCTGGCGCGGCAAGGCGGCATGAGCACGATGTACGAAGTGGGCATCGCCAAAGCCCTGCGCGGCGAAACCACCATCGAAGATGTGCTGCGTGTGACTGAGGACGCGTAAGGTCATGGCCCTGTACCGCTACAAAGCCTTCAACGTGCGCGGTGAACTGCTGGATGGCCAGATGGAGGCCGCCAGTGATGCCGAGGTGGCGGCACGCCTGCAAGAGCAGGGCCATCTGCCGGTGGAGGCCGCGCTGGCCAGTGGCAGCGGGGGGGCGTCGGCGTGGCGTGGGTTGTTCAAACCTGCACCATTTGCGGGGCAAAAACTGGTGCAATTCACGCAGCAGTTGGCCACCTTGCTGGGCGCCGGGCAGCCGCTGGATCGGGCTTTGGCAATTTTGCTGGAGCTGCCGGAGGATGCCGCCGCCAAACGTACGATTACCGATATTCGTGATGCGGTGCGCGGTGGCGCATCGTTGTCGGCGGCGCTGGAGCGGCAGCACGGCACGTTTGGGCGGTTGTACGTGAATATGGTGCGTGCAGGCGAAGCCGGTGGCAGTTTGCACGACACCTTGCAGCGCTTGGCCGACTATCTGGAGCGTGCCAGTGCGCTGCGCGGACGGGTGATCAATGCCTTGGTGTATCCGGCCATTTTGTTGTTGATGGTGGGGCTGTCGCTGCTGTTTTTGCTGGGCTATGTGGTGCCGCAATTTGCCGCGATGTATGAAAGCCTGGATGCCAAGTTGCCGTGGTTTTCGCAGGCGGTGCTGGGCTTGGGCATGCTGGTGCGGCATTGGTGGGTGGTGATTTTGGCGCTACCACTGCTCATGCTGTTGTGGCTGGATCGCAAGCGCCGTGATCCGGCATTCATGCTCAAGTGTGATGGTTGGCTGCTGCGGCAAAAATTGGCCGGGCCGTTGGTGGCCAAGCTGGACACCGCACGCTTGGCGCGCACATTGGGCACCTTGTTGCGCAATGGTGTCCCGCTGTTGGCGGCATTGGGCATTGCCCGCAACGTGTTGGACAATCGCGTGCTGGCGGCGGATGTGGATGCAGCGGCGGCTGAGGTCAAAAACGGCATTGGATTGTCGGCAGCACTGAGCAAGGGCAAGCGGTTTCCGCGGTTGGCGCTGCAGATGATGCAAGTGGGCGAAGAGTCCGGCGCGCTGGACAGCATGCTGCTCAAAACCGCAGATACGTTCGAACAGGAAACGTCGGTGGCGATGGATCGTCTGCTGGCGGCTTTGGTGCCGGCAGTGACCTTGGTGTTGGCGGTGGTGGTGGGCGTGGTGATCTTGTCGGTGCTGACGCCCATCTACGATCTCACCAATGTGGTGGGCTGAGGCCGCTAAACTTCAAATTCGTTCGGCATCCATGTCGGATGCTGCTTGGTTACGCAACTTCACATTTCGCGGATTGTTACTATGCGCAAGCGTCAATTTTCAGGATCGATGTCGAAAGCCGCACAGCGCGGATTTTCGCTCATCGAAATCATCGTGGTGGTGGTGCTGATTGGCGGCATCGTGGCGTTTGCCGCCTCACGCATCTTGGGGGGTGGTGATCGTGCCAAGGTCAAATTGACCCAGGCACAATTGCAAACCTTGGCCGAGAAAATTGACCAGTACAAAATGGATACCGGCGCACTGCCGCCCACGCTGGATGCGTTGGTAACCGCACCGGGTGGCACCCAGGGCTGGTTGGGGCCGTATGCCAAAACTGCAGATTTGAACGATGCCTGGATGCATCCGATGCTGTACAAGGTGCCGGGGGAAGGTAGGCCGTTTGATTTGGTCAGCTATGGCGCCGACGGCAAGCCGGGCGGCGATAGCGTGAACGCCGACCTCAAGTTCAACTAAGTCTGCCTGCGCAAGTATGCGAGTGAGCATGCGCCCGCAATTGCCCGTGCCCGGCTTTTCATTGCTGGAAATGCTGCTGGTGCTGGTATTGATTGCCGCTGCCACGCTGCTGGCAATGGCAGCATTCAGTGGCGGCCTGCGCGGTATCGAGTTGCGTTCGGCGGCCAAGGAGGTGGCCGCGCAGATGCGGTTTTCACGTGCCTTGGCGATTGCCAGCGGCCAACCACAGGATGTGATCATCGACCCAACCGCCCGCACCTGGCGCGCGGCCAAGGGCCGGCACGGACAACTGCCCAGTGGCGGCGAGGTCGTATTCACCGGCGCGCGCGCCGCGCAATTGGGGATCACGGACAACCCTGCCGCACCACTCGGTGCGGTGCGGTTTTTTCCGGATGGTGCGGCTACCGGCGGCCGCTTGCGCTTGCAGGCCAACGGCGCAGGCTGGGATGTCGATGTGCGTTGGTTGACCGGCGAAGTGCAGTTGCAACGGGTGGGGTCTGCGCCATGATGCGGCGCGCTCAAACGGGGTTTACCTTGATCGAAATTTTGGTGGCGTTTGCGGTGTTGGCGCTGGGCCTGACGTTGCTATTAGGCACCTTGTCGGGGGCCAGCCGGCAAGTACGTCAAGGTGGCGATGCAGGGCGTGCGGGATTACTGGCGCAGTCGTTGCTGGAGGAGCGGCTGGTGTTGTTGCAGGCGCCACTGCAGCAGCAAGGGGAATTGGAAAACGGGCGCTACCACTGGCAGTTGGCCGTGACCCCTTGGCAAGACCCGCAACCGCGCCCGCGCGCTACCCCGCAAGATCCGTTCGCAGCGCGTTTGCTGCATGTGCAACTGGATATGCAATGGGGTGATGGCGGGCCGCAGCAGCAGCTGCATGTAGCGTCGTTGCGGCTGGTGTTGCCGCCCAAGTTGGAGCCTGGCCAGTGAGCCGGCACGCACATGGCTTTACCTTGCTGGAAGTCCTGCTGGCGGTGACTTTGCTGGCTGCCGCATTGGCCTTGGGGTTTGGTGTGGTGCGCGCCGCCGGGGCGACGGTGGCGCGTGGCGAACTGGTCAGCCAACGCAATGAACGCATGCGTGCGGTGTCCGAGTTCTTGCGGCAGCGCATCGGTGGTGCGCAGGGCATCGTGTTTGCATTCGATCAGCAAAGCGGGCGTTCGCTGCGGTTTGTGGGCGAGGCCAAGGCGGTGCGGTTTGTCGCGGATCTGCCGGATTATTTGGGCCGTGGCGGGCCGCATCTGCACGACTTGCAACTGCGCGATACAGGTAACGGCACGCAAGCATTGGAGGTGCTGTTCCGGTTGGTGCAAGCCGCGCAAGCGCGAGCGCCCACGCGCCCGCCCGAAGCACTGGTCGATGGCCTGACCCGGGTCGAATTTGCCTACAGAAGCTTGGGTGACGATGGCAAGCTGGGGCCGTGGCAGCCACAATGGGAAAACCCGGAAGCACTACCGATGCAGGTGCGTGTGCGGCTTGCTGATGTGCAAGGCGATTGGCCCGAGCTGGTGGTGTCGCTGCCGCAGGCTGGCAGTTATCTGGCCGGTGGTCGGAGCAAATCCTGATGGCCGGACACGCGACGATGCGCGGTGCTGCGCTGTTGATGGTGTTGTGGCTGGTCTTGCTGCTGGCAGGATTGGTGGCTGGGTATGCGCTGACGGCACGGGTGGAGTCCCTGCAGGGCAATGGCGTTGCGCGTACCTTGGTGGCGCGTGAAGCGGCACGGGCGGGGGTGGAATACGCCGCTGCACGCATGTTGGAACAAGACCCTGCACGGCGCTGGGCGGTGGATGGACGTGCGTACAAGATTGATTTTCAAGGCATTCCAGTAACTATTACGGTGCGCGATGAGGCGGCAAAGATCGACCTCAATGGCGCATCACTTGATCTCATCAGTCATTTATTGCAAGTCGTAGGTGAGCCGCGCGAGTCAGCCGACCGGCTGGCGGGTGCGGTGATCGATTGGCGCGATCCGGATAGTTTGACCCAGCCCGGCGGCGGTGCCGAAGACGCTGACTATCTGGGCGCCGGGCTGACCTGGGGGGCCAAAGATGCGCCGTTTGAATCGGTGGCTGAACTGGAACAGGTGTTGGGGATGCGCCCGGCGTTGTATGCCGCTGCGGCGCCGCATTTGACGATTTACACCGGGCAGGCTGCACCGGATGCCAATTTTGCCGATGCGGTGGTGCGCAAGGCGATGGGTCTGCCGGAAAAAGCCGCGCCCATCGACCCGGCAGCGCCCCCGTTACCTGGCAGCGGCACGTATAGTATTGATAGCCGTGCCCGGCTCACCGATGGGCGCAGCGCGCGTCTTTCGGTGGTGCTCAGAATGGGGGGCAGTGGATTGCCGGGTTCGACATACACAACGCTGCACTGGCAGGCGGGGGGAGTCACGCAGTGAGCGCACAACAGGCAAGGGGGGCGCTGCTTGCACAGTCCGGCTCGGGGCTGCGCGGGCTGCTGACTTGGTGGGGGCACAGTCTTGCCGCATGGTTGCCGGCGTCGCTGCGCCGCATCGTGGTGGCCGGTGACGAACGTCTGTGGCTGCAGCCGCAGGGTGATGACGTGCGCCTACTGCTGCAAGGAGACGCGGGTCCACGGGAATTGGCGAGCTTGCCCTTGCCACTCCCAGCCGGAAGCGATCCCTTGCAGCGGGTGTTGCATGAACGTGCGCGTGATCTGCCGCGCTGGCTGCAGTTGCCGGACACTGCCGGGTTGCGGCGAAGCCTGGTGCTACCGGCCGCCGCCCGCGAGCGGTTGCGTGAAGTCTTGAGCTTTGAAATTGAGCGGCAAACGCCGTTCGCAGCGACCGATGTCCTGTTTGCCGGGCGCCTGTTGCAAATTCGGGACGATGGCCAGTTGCACGTTGAGCTGGTGGTGTTGCCACGCACCCAGTTTGAGGCGACCTGCGCGCGCCTGGGCGGCATGGCACAGGGTTTGGCCGGAGTGGATTTAATCACCTCAAATGGGCAGCCATTGGGGGTCAACGTGCTGCCACCGGCATCGCGTGGCAAGCAGCACGACAGCTGGCGTTGGTGGAATCTGGGGCTGGCCGCTGTGGCGTTGTTGGCGATAGTGCTGGGAATGGCGCAATTGCTGGACAACCGGCGCGCCGCTGCCGCCACCTTGAAAACCCAGATGCAAGCGCGCGAGACGCAGGCGCGTGCCATTTCCAGCGAACGTCAACGACTGCTGGATACGGTGGAGGGTGAGACCTATCTGCGTGCCCAGCGCAATGATCGCCCGCCGGTAGTGGAGGTGATGCAGGCACTGGCGCAGCGCCTGCCCGATGGCACTTATTTGGAGAAATTGTCGATCGACGGCGATCAACTCAACGTCATCGGCTTGTCCAGCCAGGCCGCTGCACTGGTAGGCAAGCTGGAAGGCGCGCCGCAATGGACAACGCCAGCACTGAGCGGCGCGCTGCAGCAGGATCCGCGCACGCGCATGGATCGCTTTACGTTGGTGGCGCAGCTGGCCGGGAAACTTCCGGCAGCCGCATCCAGTCCTGCCGCCACATCCACCGCAGGAGAGCCGCGATGAGTCCGCTCATTCCCGCCAGGCGTGATCGTTGGTTGGCACTGGCCTTGTTGCTGGTGGTGTTGGGATTGCTTTGGTTGTTGCTGGTATCGCCGTTGTTTGGCCAGCCGCTGCAGCAAGTCAATGCCGAGCTCACCCAGTTGCAGACCCGCGATGCGCGCCTGCGCAGCCTGCTGGGGCAAAAAAACCTGGTTGAACAACGCTTGGCCGCACTGGCCGCCCGTGGCGGTGGTTCCGGGTTTTTGGTCGAACCCACCGCTGAGCTGGCGACCGCCGGCTTGATCCAGCAATTGGAGCAAGTGGTCAGCGAGACCAGCCCGGGCAGCCGGGGTTGTGCGCTGGTCAACCGCACCCCCTTGGGCGATGAGGCGCAGAGTGGGCGCTACCGTCGAGTCACCGTGCAAGTGCGCCTGCGCTGCGGCAATGCGGAAACCTTGGCGGTGCTGCACGCCTTGCAATCAGCGCGCCCGTATTTGTTCATCGACAGCCTATCGATTACCGCGCAACGCTATTTCGCAGTGCCCGGAAGCGGGCAACCGCAGGAAGGTGGGCTGGATGTGAACTTCAACTTGTACGGCTATCTGCGCCCCGGTCCTGGAGGTGCACATGGCCGTTGAGCAAGGCGGGCTGCAGCGCTTCCTGCGGGCCGGGCCATTGACGTGGGTGCTGACTGCGGTATGCGGCTGGGCGCTGTTGTTTTGGCTGGGAAGCATGCTGGGCTTGGGTGGGCGCACGGGCGAGCTGCCGCCGTTGCCGGCGGAGGCCTTGCCATCACCCGCGGCAATGGTGCCGGATCGGATCGGGCCAATGGCGCAATACGATGAGGCGGCGTCGCGGCCGCTGTTTACCGAAGATCGCAAGCCGCGGGCATTCTTGGCCACCGCCCCCGACGAGGGCGAAGCAGGGGCCAATAGTTCGATGAACTTCATCCTTACCGGGGTATTGATCAGCCCCAGTGTGCAGTTGGCTATCTTGCAGCCCAGCGGCGGCGGCAACTCGCAGCGGGTGCGGGTGGGGAGTGCGCCGGATGGTGCCGCAGGCTGGCGCTTGCAGGAAGTACAGCCACGCCGCGCAATTTTCGAAGGACCGGGCGGGCAAATGACGCTGGATCTGCGCACTTTTGGTGTCGCCGGGACACCGGCAGGTGCAACCAAGGTCGCTGCGGAAGCTGCATCAGCTGCGGCTGATGCCGCGGCGGCCGGCCCGCCGCTGCCGCCACCGACGCCAGATGAATCCCGTCGCATTGATGAAATTCGCAAGCGCATCGAAGCCCGCCGCGCGCAATTGCAACAACACAATCCGGCCCCGCCACCGCGTGCGCCAGCCAACTCCACAACCAGCATTACCCATGCACCTGCCAGTGCCGGCCCGGTACTGCAGGAGGTAAAAGAATGATGCAAACCCATGCCATGACCCGGACGTTTCAGCCCATGACTGCGCGCACGTTAACGATTTCCCTGTTGGTCGGCACATTGGCTGCCTGTGCCAGCGTCCCGCAGCCGCAGTTACACCGCACCCAACGCAGCGCGCAGGCACAAGATGCCAATGCTGGCAGCGGCGATGTCCGCAAGGAAATCTTGCAGGAATTGGGGAGTGACGGCCCGCAGCCAGTGATCCGGCGCGGCAATGGGGGCGTCATCAATCAAAAAGTCGCCAGTGCGCCGCCGCCCTCGCTGGCCAGCAGCGGGCAGGCCAGCTTCAATTTCGAAGGTGAATCGTTGCAGGCGGTGGTCAAAGCCATTCTCGGTGACATGCTCGGCCAGAGCTACAGCATTGCCCCCGGCGTGCAGGGGACGGTGACCGTGGCCACCCAGAAGCCGGTCGGTGCCGCCGGTGCGCTGAGTCTGTTGGATCAGGTATTAGCGCAAAACAACGCGCGCATGGTGTACAGCGATGGCCGCTACAACATCGTGACTGCCGATCAGGCATTGCAAAATGGTGCAGCGCTGCGCACCGGCTCGCCGGCAACCGCGCGCGGTTTTGAATCACGCGTGGTGCCATTGCGTTTTGTCTCGGCTACCGAGATGGAGAAAATTCTCAAGCCGTACGCACGCCAAGGCTCGATCGTCACAGTGGATGGCGCCCGCAACCTGATCACCATTGCCGGTACTCGCGCCGAGCTGGAAAACTACCTGCGCACCATTCAGGTGTTCGATGTGGACTGGATGTCCAGCATGTCGGTGGGTGTGTTTCCCCTGCAGTCGGGCAAAGCCACCGATGTGGTGCAAGACCTGGAGCGCGTGTTCGGTGAACAGGGCAAGACTCCGGTCGCAGGCATGTTCCGGTTCATGCCGCTGGAAGCGACCAATTCGGTGATGGTGATCACTGCGCAGCCCAGTTATCTGGATGAAATCCACCAGTGGATCGACCGCATCGAAGGTGGCAGCGGCGATGGCCGGTTGTTCTCCTACGAATTGAAATACATAAAGGCGCGCGATCTGGCCGATCGCCTGTCGGAAGTGTTTGGTGGCAAAGGGGGATCGCAAAACGAAGATGCAAACGCCTCGCTGATGCCGGGCGTGCAGGGCAGCGAATTGCGCGATGGCAACAGCGACGACCGTTCCGGGTTGTCATCCACTGGTGCCGGTGGGGCTGGGCTTGGCCAAGGCGGCAGCCTGCCGCAGTCGCGTGGCGGCAATGGCCGGGTGACGCTGAAGGTAGGCGGTGCCGAAGTCGGCGTGTCGGCCGTGGAAGACACCAACTCGCTGCTGGTGCGCGCCAGCGCGGCGCAATGGAAGTCGATCCGCGAAGTCATTGATCGCCTCGATGTGATGCCGATGCAAGTGCAGATCGAAGCGCAAGTCATCAGCGTGGCGTTGAAGGGCGATTTGCAATACGGCGTGAGCTGGTTCTTCGATCATGCGGTGAATTCCAATGCCGCCGGCAATCTGCCGTATCCGACCGGGCGTAACAGTTGGGGCAGCTATTCCGGTGGCATCAATCCGATGAGCAATGGCGGTGGCAACTTGCTCAGTTGGACCTTCCTTGGCAAAAATGCTGCCGCCATCGTCAGTGCCTTGGACAGTGTGACCGATGTGCGCACCTTGTCTTCCCCATCGGTATTGGCGCAGAACAATCGCGAGGCCACCCTCAATGTTGGCCAGAGGATTCCGATTGCGTCGGTCAGCTTCAATCCGAGCGGCGGCAACAGCAATGGCACCTATAGTCAAGTGCAATATTTGGACACCGGCATCATCCTCAAGGTGCGCCCGCGGATTACCCGCGATGGCATGGTGTTCCTCGATATCGTGCAGGAAGTCAGCAAGCCGGCTGGCGTTGCGGATATTCAAGGCAATGTGCGCATCGATACCAGCAAGGTCACCACCAGTGCAGTGGCCCCCAGCGGTGACACCATCATGCTGGCCGGTCTGATTGCCGATGGCAGTCAGAAAGGCTCTATGGGTGTGCCAGGGTTGAGCCGGATTCCGATCATCGGTGGCCTGTTCGGCCAGCAGAATAACGGCAAGACACGTGACGAACTGGTGGTGCTGATTACCCCCACCGTGGTGCGCAATCCGCTGGAGGCACGCAACTTGACCGACGAATACGGGCGTCGTTTCCGCGCACTTGATCCAATCTATAACCCGAAGAAAAAGTGAACCAAGCGGGCGCGTCTTGGCCAGTGATCCTGGTGCCGGTCGGCACCAATGAGGACGCGTTGGATGGCTGTTTGGCAGCACTGGATGCCGGCACACCGCACGGTACCCGGGTGTGGCTGGCGGATGATGCGCAAGCCGGCCCACGCGGGCTTGCGTTGATCCGGCATTGGCTGGGCACAACGCGCTTGCAAGCCGCGCATACCCGGCGCAGCCAGCCCTTGGGCGAAGCGGCGCATCTGCAACAAGCCTTGCAGGCCTGTGGCAATGCCGACGTGGTGGTGCTGGCCAGTGATGCACGCCCGGTACCCGGCTGGCTGACGCAATTGGCTGCGTGTTTGGCCAGCGATGCCGCCATCGCCACGGCAACCCCCTGGTGCAATGCCGGCGAAGTCGCGGCGTGGCCACGGATTGGCGAAATCGTAGTGCTACCCGATGCCCTTGGTCGTTTGGCCGACGCCTGCGCCCATCTGCCTGCCGACTACCCGCCGCTGCCCTCGGCGGTGGCGCATGCGGTATTGCTGCGTGGATTGGCGCGCGTTGCAGCCGGCGGTGTGGATGGCGTCAGCTATCAGTCCTGGTATGCGGCGTTGATTGATTTATCGCTGCGCATGGCGGGGCTGGGTGGGCGCAATGTGTTGTGCGATAACGCATTCGTGTTGCGTGATGCCGAGAGTGCGCCGCAGTCCGGCGATCTTGACGCATTGGCTGTGCGCTGGCCGGCATGGCATGCACGGCTGGCCGACTGTCTGATGCACGACCCCTTGCTGCCACAGCGGCAGCGGCTGCAACAAGCATTGCAAGCCGCCGAACGCGTGCCACCGCAACCGGATTTGTTCGTGACGCCATGACCCTGGCTAGCCACGCCGACATTGCCGTCATCGTGGTGGCCTACAACAGCGAAGCCACGATCGAACCCTGCCTGCAGCGGTTGCGGGCCGCAGAAGGGGTTGCCGAGGTGCGCGTGGTTGACAATAACTCCAGTGACAGCACGCTCGACATCGTGCAGCGGCACGCATTGGCCGACCCGCGTCTGCGTTTCATCGCCAACCCCGACAATCCCGGGTTTGCCGTGGCCTGCAACCAAGGTGCCGCCACTAGCCATGCGCCGTGGCTGGCGTTCGTCAACCCGGATTGCTTTGTGGAGGCCGACACCTTGGCGCATTTGCGTGCCGCCGCCAGTGCAGTGGGGGGCGGCTTGGTGGGGGCTGCGTTGTGTGACGAAGACGGCGTGTGGGATGCCGCCGCGCGCCGACGCGATCCGCAATTTGCGGCGATGTTGCGTTCATCGCGCGCACGCAATCTCAGCCTGCCGCGTGATGCAGCACAAGCGTTGCAACCGGTGGATGCCGTGTCCGGCGCATTGATGGTGTTGCCGCGTGTCGTGTTCGAACGGGTGGGTGGGTTTGATGCCGGCTACCGCCTGCACGCAGAAGATCTGGATCTATGCCGGCGCGTGCGTGCAGCCGGCGCGCAGGTGGTTTGCGCCAATGCGGTGCGCGTGGTGCATGTCCGCGGCGTGTCTTCGCGTGCGCGCCCAGTCTTTGTTGAATGGCACAAGCACCGTGGACTGTGGCGTTATTTTTGCAAGTTCGAGGCCAGTCAATGCGGGATGGTGACCCGCATGGCGGTGTTTGCGATGATTTGGGGTCGATTCCCGTTTGCGGTGTTGCGCGCCGCGCTACACCGGTAGGGGCAGCCCATGGCTGCGACTGTCATGCCAAGGACGGTCGCGCGCAGGGCGCGCTCCGGCAGGTTGTGAGAGTACGATCAACGCCAACGATTGATGGTATCGCGCAGCTCGCGCGCGGCGTCAGCGGCTGCTTCGGCATAGCCTTCGCCTTGCGAGGCGTACAGGATGCCGCGTGAGGAATTGATCATCAGCCCGGTACCGTCGGCGGTCTTGCCATTGTTCACCACCGCTTCGACATCACCGCCCTGTGCGCCGATGCCCGGAATCAGCAGTGGCATGTCACCGACGAGGTTGCGAATGACCTTCAGTTCTTGCGGGAAGGTGGCCCCCACCACCAGCGCGCAATTGCCATCGCCGTTCCACTCGTCGGCAATGGTGCGGGCGATGTGCTGGTACAGTGGCTGGCCATCGATCAGCAGTTCCTGGAAATCACGCGCACCGGGGTTGGAGGTGTGACACAGGAACACGCAGCCACGGTCGTTGTAATCCAGAAATGGTTGCGCGGAATCCTTGCCCATGTATGGATTCAGCGTTACCGCATCGGCGCCGAAGCGCTCGAACGCCTCGCAGGCATACTGCTGCGCGGTGCTGCCGATATCGCCGCGCTTGGCGTCCAGGATCACCGGCACATCCGGGTGTTCCGCATTGATATGTGCGATCAAGCGCTGCAATGCCGCCTCGCCATGGTTGTGCGCGGCGAAATACGCAATTTGCGGTTTGAACGCACAAGCGTATTGCGCGGTGGCATCGACAATGTCGCGACAAAACGCGAAAAGCGCGTCGTCGTCATCCACAAAGCAATCCGGGAATTTGGCCGGATCCGGGTCAAGGCCCACGCAGACCAGGGTGTCGGCCTGCTGCCAACGGGTGCGCAGTTTCTGGATAAAGGTCATGGCGGGTTGCTCCTGCATGCAAAGACGCCCACGTTGCCGTGGGCGTCCGGTCATTACTTCAGCGCCTTGAACCGCAAGCGCTTCGGGCCGGCGTCGTCACCCATGCGGCGGCGCTTGTCTTCCTCGTATTCGCGGTAATTGCCCTGGAAGAACTCCACGTGCGAGTCGCCTTCGAAGGCGAGGATGTGGGTGGCGATGCGGTCGAGGAACCAGCGGTCATGCGAAATGACGAAGGTGTTGCCGGGGAATTCCAGCAGCGCATCTTCCAGCGCACGCAGGGTTTCGATGTCCAGATCGTTCGACGGTTCGTCGAGCAGCAGCACATTACCGCCCTGCAACAGGGTCTTGGCCATGTGCAGGCGGCCACGCTCACCCCCGGAGAGCGTGCCGACCAATTTCTGCTGGTCTTGGCCCTTGAAGTTGAAACGGCCGATGTAGGCGCGGGACTGGATTTCCACGCCATTGATATTGAGGATATCGCGCCCGCCCGACACTTCCTGAAACACGGTGTGGTCGCCTTCCAGTGCGCCACGGCTCTGGTCCACATATGCAAGATTGACGGTGGGGCCGATGTTGATCGAGCCCGAATCCGGCTTTTCTTGCCCGGTGATCATCTTGAACAGGGTGGATTTGCCGGCACCGTTGGGGCCGATGATGCCAACGATGGCGCCCGGCGGCACGATCATCGACAAATCATCAATCAACAGGCGGTCACCAAACGTTTTCGACACGCCCTTGAACTCAATCACCGAGTTGCCCAAACGCTCGCCAGGTGGAATGAAGATTTCATTGGTCTCGTTGCGGCGCTGGTAGTCGACGGCTTGCAATTCGTCCAGGCGCGCCAAACGCGCCTTGCCCTTGCTGCGGCCGCCCTTGGCGTTTTGCCGCGCCCATTCCAGTTCTTTTTGAATGGCTTTTTGGCGCGATTTTTCCTGATTGTCTTCCTGCTTCAGGCGCTCGTCTTTCTGGGTCAGCCAGTCGGTGTAATTGCCCTTCCACGGAATGCCACGGCCGCGATCGAGTTCCAGAATCCACTCGGCGGCGTTGTCGAGGAAGTAGCGATCATGGGTGACCGCCACTACGGTGCCGGTATAGCGGTGCAGGAACTGTTCCAGCCATTCGACGGATTCGGCGTCGAGGTGGTTGGTGGGTTCGTCGAGCAGCAGCATGTCGGGTTTTTGCAGCAGCAGGCGGCACAGCGCCACACGGCGTTTTTCACCACCGGACAGCTTGCCAACGATGGCATCCCACGGCGGCAGGCGCAGCGCGTCGGCGGCCACTTCCAGCTGATTTTCCAAGGTGTGTGCATCACCTGCGGCGAGGATGGCTTCCAGGCGTTCCTGCTCCTTGGCCAGCGCGTCGAAATCCGCGCCCTCCTCGGCATAGGCGGCATAGACCTCGTCCAGCCGCGCCTGCGCCTGCAGCACTTCGCCCACGCCTTCCTCGACGGCCTGGCGGACGCTGTGTTCCGGGTTCAACTCCGGCTCCTGCGCCAGATAGCCGACCTTGATGCCGGCCTGCGGGCGCGCCTCGCCTTCGAAATCCTTGTCCACGCCGGCCATGATCCGCAGCACGGTGGACTTGCCGGAGCCGTTCAGGCCCAGCAGGCCGATCTTGGCGCCGGGGAAGAAGCTCAGCGAGATGTCCTTGATGATCTGCCGCTTGGGCGGGACCATCTTGGACACCTTGTTCATGGTGTAGATGTACTGCGATGACATGCGTGCTCCGGGCGTGCGGCGGCGGCCTGCGCGGTGCAGGGCCACAAGGGTGTTCGGAATCCGCAATTATAGCGGTTTGCAGCTCGCAAACCGCTTGTCAGGTGCGGCGGGGCTGTCCCCGCCGGTGAGGTTCAGGTCAGGCCCATCGCCTGCTGTGCAACCAGGCTGGCGACGGTCACCGCAAACCAGGTGCCGAGACCCAGCAGGATCGGACGCGGCCCGGTGGCGCGCATCTGCCTGAGATCGGCCGACAGGCCAATGCCGGCCAGCGCCGCCACGATGCAGAGCTGCGCCGCCCAGTGCAGCCCCTGTAGCACGACCAGAGGCAGCAAGCCGGTGCTGCCGATCGCCGAGGCCGCGACGAAGCCCAGGATGAACCACGGGAAGTTGCTGCGCAGCGAGGCATGGCCCGGGTCGCTGCGGTTGCGCCTCGCCATCCACATTGCCAAGGCCAGCGTGACCGGCACGATCAGGCTGGCGCGGGTGAGTTTGACCACGGTGGCCAGCTCGCCAGCGGCCAGGCTGTACTGGTAGCCGGCGGCCACCACTGAAGAGGTGTCGTTGATCGCGGTGCCTGCCCACAGGCCGAAGCCGTGGTCGCTCAGCCCCAGCAGGTGCCCCAATGGGGGAAACAACAGCGCGCCGGCGACGTTGAACAGGAAGATGGTGGTCATCGACAGCGCGATTTCGTGGTCGCGGGCGCGAATCACCGGGGCAGCGGCGGCGATGGCGGAACCGCCGCAAATGGCGGTGCCGATGCCAATCAATATTGGCAGTGAGCCGCTCAGTCGCAGCAGCCGGCTCAGGCCCCATGCGGTGAGAAAGGCGACTGCCAGCGTCACCAGCGTCAGCGGTAGCGAGTCCAGCCCGGTTTTTGCCACCTGCGTCAATGACAGCCCGAACCCGAGCATCACCACCGATGCGCGCAATAGCGGGCCATGCGCGAAGGCAATGCCGGCCTGATGGCGTGGCTGGGTGATGCCGGTGGCGCCCAGCACCAGCCCCAACAGCAGAGCCGACACCGCGCCGCCCACCACCGGCAGCCACGCGCCGATGAGCATGGCCGGTATGACAACCAGCGTCACCAGCAGCAGCCCGCTGCGGCGTGCGTGCCACAGGGCGGACAGGGTGGATGGGGAAGCGATCTCGGGAGCGGCGGTCATGGCGGGGTGCTGGTTCGATGTACCACCAGTTTGCGCGAGATGGTTACTCAGGAATACTTTTGATTATTTATCTATGCGATAAGATTATTTTATGCATTATGTCAGCCCGCGCCAGCTCGAAGTGTTTGTGCAGACGGTGGCCTGCGGCAGCCTGCGCGGCGTAGCGGAGATGCTGCACCTCAGCCAGCCGGCGGTCAGCATGGCGCTGGCGGAGCTGGAGCGGCTGCTGGGGAGCGAGCTGTTTGATCGCCGCCGAGGGCGGCTGCAGTTGAATGCGCGCGGGCGCGACCTGCTGCCATTGGCGCAGGAGCTGCTGGAGCGGCATCGGGAATTCGCCGGCTTTGATTCGCATGGCATCGCCCCCGGCAGCGAGTTGCGCATTGGTGCCAGCAATACCGTGGGCAACTACCGGATTGGCGAATTGCTGGCGCCCTTCGCGCTTGCACAGCCCGGGGTGCGCCTGCGGCTGCAGGTGGAGAACACCCGCAGCATTGCTGCAGCGGTATTGGATGGCCGCTTGGATATCGGCTGCGTGGAAGGGCCGGTGATGCATGCGGATCTGCAGCGGCAGCATTGGCGCGATGACGTGCTGGTGGTGTGCGCTGCTGCCAATCACCCGCTGGCTGGCCGGCGTGGGCTGCGCCCCGGTGATTTCCATGAGGCGCGCTGGGTGCTGCGCGAGCCGGGTTCCGCCACCCGCGAGATGAGCGAGCGCCTGTTGAGCAAGTTGCCGGCACCGGTGGCATTGCTGGAATTGAACCAGACCGAAGCGGTGAAGCAAGCGGTGGTGGCGGGGCTGGGCCTGGCGTGCCTGCCGGAGGTGGCGTTGACCGATGCCGTGGCCGCCGGGCGTCTTGCAGTGCTGGACACTCCGTTTGCGCAGCTGCGCCGCAGCTTGTCCCTGCTGTGGCCGCGAAATCGCTACCAGGGGGCCGTGCTGCGCGCCTTTCTGGCCGCGCACGCGCCGCCGGACGCAGGCTGCCCGGTGGCGGATTGAGGCCGGTTGAAGCCGCTCAGGGCCGTGCTGCGGGCTACAATTGCAATCCCCCCCCAATCCCGGAGTCCCCCATGTTCTCCCGTGCCGACACGCTTGCCGCTTTTGATCCCGAACTGGCCAAGGCCATTGCCGCAGAAGACCGTCGCCAGGAGGACCACGTCGAGCTGATCGCCTCCGAGAACTACGCCAGCCCGCGGGTGATGGAAGCGCAGGGCAGCCAGATGACCAACAAGTACGCCGAGGGGTATCCGGGCAAGCGTTACTACGGCGGCTGCGAATACGTCGACATCGCCGAGCAGCTGGCCATCGACCGCTGCAAGCAGCTGTTCGGCGCCGACTATGCGAACGTGCAGCCGCATTCCGGCTCGCAGGCGAACCAGGCAGTGTACTTCGCGCTGCTGCAGCCGGGCGACACCATCCTCGGCATGTCGCTGGCGCATGGCGGCCACCTGACCCACGGCGCCAAGGTCAACGCCTCCGGCAAGCTGTTCAACGCGGTGCAGTACGGCGTGAACGAACAGGGTTTGATTGATTACGACGAAGTGGAACGGCTGGCGCTGGAACACAAACCGAAGATGGTGGTGGCGGGCTTCTCCGCCTACTCGCAGGTGGTGGATTGGGCGCGCTTCCGTGCGATTGCCGACAAGGTGGGCGCGTATCTGTTCGTGGACATGGCGCACGTGGCTGGCTTGATTGCGGCGGGCGTGTACCCCAGCCCGGTGCCGCATGCGCATGTGGTGACTTCCACCACCCACAAGACCCTGCGTGGCCCGCGTGGCGGGATCATCGTCGCCAGCCGTGCAGCGATGGGCGATGCCGCCGAGGACATCGAGAAGAAGCTGCAGTCCATCGTGTTCCCCGGCATCCAGGGCGGCCCGCTGATGCACGTGATCGCGGCCAAGGCCGTGGCGTTCAAGGAAGCGCTGGAGCCGGCGTTCAAGGACTACCAGCAGCAGGTGGTGAAGAACGCGCAGGCGATGGCGAAGGTCATCATCGCCCGCGGCTACAAGATCGTTTCCGGCGGCACGCAGAACCACCTGATGTTGGTCGACATGATCGGCAAGGACGTGTCCGGCAAGCAGGCCGAGGAAGCGCTGGGCAAGGCGCATATCACCGTCAACAAGAACTCGGTGCCGAACGATCCGCGCAAGCCCTTCGTCACCTCCGGCCTGCGCATCGGCACGCCGGCGGTCACCACCCGTGGCTACAAGGAAGCCGATTGCGTGGCGCTGGCCGAGTGGATCTGCGATGTGCTGGACAACCCCGGCGACGACAACGTCATCGCCGGCGTGCGTGGCAATGTTGAACTGCAGTGCAAGCAGTTCCCGGTGTACGGCTAAGCCTTGCACTGCCCGTTCTGCCAGCACAGTGATACCCGCGTGATTGATTCGCGGGTGTCCGAAGACGGCGCGACGATTCGCCGCAGGCGCGGTTGCGAGGCCTGTGGCGAGCGTTTTTCCACTTTGGAAATGATCGAGTTGAAATTGCCGGCCATCATCAAATCCGATGGTCGGCGCGAAGCCTTCGATGCGCGCAAGCTGCGGGTGGGGTTTGACCGTGCGCTGCAAAAGCGGGCGGTATCGGAAGAGAAAATTGAGGCGGCGGTGCGCGCAGTGGTGCATCAACTGCGCATGACCGCCGAGCGCGAAATCGAATCGCGCCGGGTTGGCGGCTTTGTGATGGATGAACTGCGCAAGCTCGATCATGTGGGTTATGTGCGGTTTGCCTCGGTGTACCGCAGCTTCGAAGACGTGGCCGATTTCCGCGAAGAGCTTGACCGACTGGAGCGCGAATTGCCGGGTGAGGGGCAATTGCCCTTGCTGGGTGGGGTCGCCGACGGCGGGAAAGGAAAAAAACGATGAGTGCTTTTTCCGCCACCGATCACGCGTTGATGGCGCACGCGCTGCGCTTGGCCGAACGTGGCCTCTACACCACGCGGCCCAACCCGATGGTGGGCTGCGTGCTTGCGCAGGGTGACGCTGTGGTTGGCGAAGGCTGGCACCAGCGCAAAGGCGGGCCACATGCCGAGGTGTTCGCGCTGCAAGCGGCAGGCGCGCAAGCGCGCGGTGCAACGGCATACGTAACGCTGGAGCCCTGCGCACATCACGGCAGCACGCCGCCGTGTGCAGACGCCTTGATCGCCGCCGGCGTCGGCCGTGTGGTGGCAGCGATGCGGGACCCGTTCCCGCAGGTGGATGGGGCTGGTTTTGATGCGCTGCGTGCGGCCGGTATCACGGTGGAATCCGGGCTGATGGAAGCGCAGGCACGCGAGCTCAATCGCGGCTTCCTTGCCCGTATCGAACGTGGCCGGCCGTGGCTGCGGGTGAAGTTGGCCACCAGTTTGGATGGCCGTACCGCGATGGCGTCCGGTGATTCGAAATGGATCAGCGGTGAAGCTTCGCGCCACGATGTGCAGCGCTGGCGTGCGCGCAGCGGTGCACTGCTGACGGGCGCCGGCACGGTATTGGCTGACGACCCGCATTTGACCGTGCGGCTGGAGGATGGCAGCGACGTCGTGCCGCCCCTGCGCGTGGTGCTGGATCCGGGGCTGGCCACCGTGGCGCGTGGGCATGTGCGCGAAGGGGCTGCACCCACGCTGTATATCCACGCACCGGATGCCAAGCTGCCACGTGGCGTGGCGTTTGAGCACGCGGCCGTGCCGGCACAAGGCACGCGTTTCGATCTGGATGCGGTGCTGCGCCTGCTGGCCGCACGTGGCATCAATGAAGTGCAGTTGGAAGCCGGTGCCACGTTGGCTGGTGCGTTTTTATCAGCCGGTTTGGTCGATGAAGTGCTGCTCTATGTTGCTCCGGTGCTGCTGGGCGAACGGGCACGCCCACTGTTTGATGGTCTGCATATCGATGCAATGACGCAGCGCCTGAAACTGCAACGCATCGACAGCGCGGTGGTGGGCGATGATTTTCGGCTGTTGCTGCGGCCGCTGCCGGCGCCGGTGGAGGCTGCTTAGTCCGGCTCAGGGAATCGCATTCCCCAGCGGCCCCGGATGTTTGCGCACCAAGGCCCATGGCACGATCGACCAATCATCGCTGGCCTCGCAGGCGCGTGCCGCGCGCGGGAAGGACGGCCCGAAAAACACACCGGCAGGGGTCAGATGCCAATTGCCGTACTGCCAGAACTCGACATCGTTGTAATTGCATTCGTCTTCGCTGTCCGTCGGCTGCATCAATGTTGGATACAAGCGATTGAATTGCGCCAACAGCCACGGGGCCAGGGTTTTTTCCTGATACGCCGCTAGCGCATCGTTGTCCTGGGCATTGGGCGTTTGTGCAGGATCATCCGCCAGCCCGATCACGTGCAGCGGCTTGCCCTTGCCCAACCACAGCAAATCCTCCAGCGCGATGGGCTTGCCGGTATGGACATCCAGATTGATGCCGGCAGTGCCAAAATCCGGATGCGCGCCGCCGCAGTAATAGTCGGTATGCACCGTCACGCTGATCAGGTGCGGTGTGAATAATTCCGGGGTGACGGTTTGTTCGAAGTCGGCAAGGTCTGTGCCGCGCGCTGACCCCATGCATTCAAAGTAAGCGTCGGTTTCCTGCCACAGACGATTCCGCAGAATGGCATTGATGCGCTGACGTTCGGCCTCGGGGTAGCCATCCGTGATCTCGAACATCGCCAGCTTGGCTGCAGGTTGCTGCCACCACTGCAAGTGATACCCCATGACGGTTTGCTTGCGGCCTGCTTGCAACTTCAAATCGGCCAGCCGCAGGTAGCCATAGGGGTCATCACGATAGAGCTTGTGCAGGTATGGCACGGCATCGCTTGCCGGTGGCGTTGGTGTTGCCGGATGCAATGACAGCGGCAACGTCTTGCCATCCGTGCCGCGCCAGATGCCCTGCCAGCTGCCATTGGCTTGACGATCCAAGGTGATGACGGGGCGTGGCGCGCTTTCATCCACACCTTCAACCAGCTCCAGATGGGTCTTGCCAAGCTTGCCTGCAAACAGCGGGATATCCAGATGATGGCGCTGGTAAAAATACCGCGCCGGTGCATCTTCATCGCTTAACGTGAGCCCCATCACGATGGTCTGTTTGCCCAAGGTGCCGGTATAGACCTGCTCCCCATCGGTGGCATGTGTGTTGCCCAAGGCGACAAGCAGCAGGCCGCCGAGCAGTGCGGCGCAAGGGCGTGGTTGCAGGGATGTGGACATGAGCTCTCCTGAATCGCGGCTGCGCGCAACCGGGCATGTGGATGGCTGCATGATAAAATGCAGCGGCTGGTTTTGAACAAACCAGCAACAGGTCTTCAGGGCGGGGTGCAAGTCCCCACCGGCGGTAGGTATCGGCAATGACGATACAAGCCCGCGAGCGCTTGCGGCGTTGTCGCAAGGTCAGCAGACCCGGTCAAATGCCGGGGCCGACGGTCATAGTCCGGATGCAAGAAGACGGCCGCACACGTCCGAATGGGATGTGCGTGTTTCCGTTCGTCCCGAGGTGATGGGTTTTTTGGGAGAACGATGGCGTGTTTACCGGTTTGATCGAAGGCGTGGGCCGCTTGGCCGCACGCGAGCCGCGTGGCGGTGATGCACGCATGACCATTGACGTTGGGAGCCTGCCGTTTGCCGATGTGCAACTGGGCGAAAGCATTGCGGTCAATGGCTGTTGCCTGACGGTGGTCGAATTCGATGCCGCTTCGTTTGCAATCGATGCCTCGAATGAAACCCTGGCGCTGACCACGCTGGGCCAAATGACGATCGGTACGCCGGTGAATCTGGAACGCGCCATGCGGCCCACCGACCGCTTGGGTGGGCATTTGGTCAGCGGTCATGTGGACGGGCTGGCCACCGCCGTGCAGTGCTGGGACGATGCGCGTGCGGTGCGTTGGCGCTTCGCGTTGGCTAGGCCGCTGCTGCGCTATATCGCGCACAAGGGCTCGGTGTGCGTGGATGGCGTGAGCTTGACGGTGAATGTGGTGGATGACACCGGGTTTGATGTCGCGTTGATCCCGCACACCGTGGCACACACGGCATTTCATGCGCTGCAAGTGGGCACGCAGGTGAATATCGAAGTGGATTTGTTGGCGCGTTATGTGGAGCGCCTAAACGCGACAAAGGATTGGACATGAGCTTTGCAAGCATCCCGGAATTGCTGGACGAACTGCGTGCCGGCCGCATGATCGTGGTGGTGGACGACGAAGACCGCGAGAACGAAGGCGACCTGATCATGGCCGCCGAGTTGGTCAAGCCCTCCGACATCAATTTCATGGTGACCCACGCACGCGGGCTGGTGTGTTTGTCGCTGACCCGCGAGCGCTGCGCCCAGCTGGGGCTGAACCCGATGGTGCGCGACAACACCTCGCCGCACCACACCAACTTCACGGTCAGCATCGAGGCGGCCGAAGGCGTGACCACCGGCATCAGCGCGTACGACCGTGCGCATACGGTGCGCACTGCGGTGCGGCCCGATGCCAAGCCCGCCGATCTCAGTCAGCCCGGCCACATCTTCCCGCTGATGGCGCAGCCGGGCGGGGTGCTGAGTCGCGCCGGGCATACCGAAGCCACGGCGGATCTGGCGCTGCTGGCCGGATTCGAGCCGGCCGGCGTGTTGGTGGAAATCCTCAATCCCGATGGCAGCATGGCGCGCCGCCCGCAGTTGGAAGTGTTTGCGCGCGAACATGGCCTGAAGATTGGCTCGATCGAAGCCCTGATCCGCTATCGGCTGGAAACCGAGCACACGGTGGAGCGCATCGACAGCCGCAGCATCGATACCGACCACGGCAGTTTCACCTTGCACACCTACCGTGACCGTCTCAGTCGCGGGTTGCATTACGCGCTGGTGCGCGGTGAGATGGCGGGAACCGAGCCGGTGCTGGTACGGGTGCAACTGCAAAACCCGTTGGCCGATGCACTACATTGGCGGCGCGATGATTTTGGCCCACTGACCGGCGATGTGCTGGCGCTGCTGGCGGCCAGCGAACGCGGTGTGCTGGTGCTGTTGGGGGATGCGCCGGAGGCCGAGGCCACCTTGGCGCGCATGCGCCAGCAACCGGCAGCGGCGGCCTCGAAAGCCGGCGCGTTGGCGCAATGGCGGCGCAACGGTGCCGGTGCGCAAATCCTGGCCGATCTGGGCGCACGCCACCTGCGCGTGCTGGGCACCCCACGCCGACAAATTGGTTTGGCCGGCTACGGGCTGGAGGTGGTGGAATACGTGGCGCTGCCGGCGCGGTAAACTGCGCAACCGCCCAACCCCATGCCTGCCATGCCGCATTTCGAAGGCGACCTGCGCGTTCATCCCAACGCACGCTTCGCAATCATCGCCAGTCGCTGGAACCCGCGCATCACCGATGCGCTGGTGGATTCGGCGCGCCAGACGTTGGTTGCCAATGGCGTGGCCGAAGCGCAGGTGGATGTGGTGCGGGTGCCGGGCGCATGGGAATTGCCGGTGATCGCCCGCACGCTGGCGCAGGCCGACAGGCACGTCGCCATCGTGGCCTTGGGCTGCGTGGTGCGCGGGGATACCCGCCATTACCAACAAGTGGCCGATGGCGCATCCAACGGCTTGATGCAGGTGGCATTGGAATACGGCGTACCGGTGTTGAACGGCGTGCTGGCGGTCGAAACATTTGAAGACGCGTTGGCGCGTGCCGGCGGCAGTCATGGCAATAAAGGCGAAGAATGCGCATTGGTCGCCATCGAAATGGCTGATTTGCGCCGCAAGTTGCAGGAGCAAGCATGAACAAACAGCATCATCGCCGTCCCGATGGGATCGACCCCGTGGCCCGTTCGCGTTCGCGTCGACGTGCACTGCAAGCCATTTATGCGTGGCAAATCAACCACGCCGACGAGCGCGGCTTGATCGCCCAATTCGCGCACGAGCAAGCGCATGAAGTGGCCGATCTGGAGTACTTCGAAGACCTCGTGCGTGGCGTACTGCGCCATGTCGATGCGTTGGATACGGTGTTGGCGCCGCATCTGGATCGCGGCATCGACGAGGTGGACGCGATCGAGCGCGCGGCGCTGCGCATCGCCGCCTATGAGCTGAGCCATCGCCCGGATGTGCCGTATCGCGTGGTCATCAACGAAGCCATCGACTCCACCAAGCGCTTCGGCTCCGAACACGGCCACACCTACGTCAACGGCGTGCTGGACAAGGCCGCGGTGGCGCTGCGCGGTGTGGAAGTCAGGAAATAAGCACGCTTGCCGCAGCGCCGGTCATGCATGAGTTCGATCTGATCGCCCGCATCCGGGCGCGTGCCGCTCTGCGCGGTGACGTGGTGTTGGGCATTGGTGATGACTGTGCGCTGCTGGCGCCGCCGCCCGGCATGCAGTTGGCGGTGACCATGGACACCCTCAACGCCGGCGTGCATTTCCCCCCGGAAACGGCGCCGGCCGACATCGGCTGGAAGGCGCTGGCAGTGAACCTGTCCGACCTCGCGGCAATGGGCGCGGACCCTGCCTGGTGCACGCTGTCATTGTCGTTGCCCGAAGCAAGTGAAGACTTTATCGACGGGTTTTCCGATGGTTTTTTGAGCTTGGCGCAGCAACATGACGTCGCCTTGATCGGTGGCGACACCACACGCGGCCCGCTGTCGATTTCCGTCACGGCACACGGTTTGATCGAGCCCGACAGCGCGTTGCGGCGTGCGGGTGCGCAAGTAGGCGATGCGATTTGGGTCAGCGGCACGCTGGGCGATGCTGCCGGCGCACTGCGGCAATGGCAGGCCGGCGCGCCAATGGCGCCTGCCCTGCAGGCAAGGCTGGACCGGCCCACGCCGCGGGTGGCGCTGGGCCGCGCCTTGCGCGGGATCGCCAGCAGCGCCATCGACATCAGTGACGGCCTGTTGGCCGATCTGGCCCACGTCTGCCGCGCGAGTGGTGTGGGCGCACGGCTTGACGCACGGGCATTGCCGTCGAGTGCGGCGCTGCGTCAAGCGTTTGATGCCGCGACATGCTTGGCCCTGCAAGCCAGCGGCGGTGACGATTACGAACTGTGCTTTACCGCGCCGGCCGCGCAGCGGGATGTGATCCATGCGCTGTCGCAGACGTTGAATTTGCCGCTCACCCACATCGGTGAAATCGTGACGGGCACAGGCGTGTGTTGCGAGGATGTGGACGTGGCGGCAGCGGGTTATCAGCACTTCGCCTGACAGTCTTCCGGGAGTACTTTTCCCGGGTTCAAAATGCCATCCGGATCCAGTGCGTGTTTGATCGCCTGCATCGTGGCCAAGGTGGCGGCATCGAATGCCTGCGGCATGAAGTCGCGCTTGGCCAGTCCAATCCCGTGCTCACCGGACAACGCACCGCCCAGCGAAAGCGCCAGCTTGAAAATTTCCGGCAATGCGTTGTTGGCGCGTGCGGTCTCGCCGGGATCGTCCGGGTGGTACAGGATGTTGACGTGCAAGTTGCCATTGCCGGCATGGCCGAAGCAGACGATGGGCAGGGCGTAGTCTGCGGACAGCTGCTCGACGCCGGCCACCAGATCGGGGATGCGCGAGACCGGCACCACCACATCTTCATTGAGTTTGCCCGGTGCAATCGTGCGCAGCGCAGGTGACAGTGCACGCCGCGCCGCCCAGAGTGTGTCGCGGGCGATGCCGTCCTGTGCCACATCCATATCGATCAAGCCATCGCCTTCCGCGGCCGCGCCGAGTGCGGCAAGGGTGTCGGGCAATCCATCGACACTGCCATCGGCCTCGATCAGCAACATCGCGCCGGCATCGGGCACCGCGCTGCCGTTGTGGCGCAGCAGTGCAAGGCTGCGCTTGTCCATGAATTCCAGCATGGCCGGTTGCACCGGCTGCGCCATCAGCCGCGAGACGGCGGCGGCGGCCGCGCTGGCATCGCGATAGAACGCACGCAAGCCGGCCTGCGCGTGTGGGTGTGGTACAAGTTTCAGCGTGGCTTCCACGATCAAGGCCAGCGTGCCTTCGCTGCCAATCAACAGATGCGTGAGGTCATAGCCCGACGAACACTTGGTGTATGCGCCGCCAGCGCGGATCAGTTCGCCCGCACCGGTGACGGCGACCACGCCCAACACGTTGTCGCGGGTGGCTCCGTATTTCACCGCGCGTGGGCCACCGGCATTGGTGGCCAGGTTGCCGCCCACGGTGCAGCTTTCGAAACTGGACGGATCCGGCGGCCAGAACACGCCGTGCGCGTGCAGTGCGGCTTGCAGATCGCCATTGCGCACACCCGGTTCCACCACCACGCAGCGATCTTCGGGGCGGATGTCGAGAATGCGATTCATGCGTGAAAACGACAGCGCAATCCCGCCGCTGACCGGCACCGCAGCGCCGGTGGTGGCGGTACCCGCACCCCGCGCCACGATGGGGATGTGGTGCGCACGACACGCACGCACAATGGCTTGCACCTGTTCGCGGGTACTCGGCAAGGCGACCGCTTCGGGCGGTTGATGGCCACGCGAATCATCGCTGGCATGCGCTTCACGGGTGGCGGGATCCACGCGCCAGCCGTCGCCCAGCAGGGCAGAGAGTTCAGCGATAAAAGCGGCAGGCAGCGGCATCGGTATCAACACTCATCGGCGCGAAACGCATCGCGCAACCAGTCCAGTTGTGGTGCGGCCGGGTCGCCGCTGGCGGCGACCACATCGAACCGGCAGGGGGCATTGGCGTGTTGTGGATGTCGCAACAACCACAGCTGCGCGGCGTGTACCAGTTTGCGCCGCTTGCTGGCATCCACCGACATCGCACTGCCGCCGAACCCGGCGCTGGCGCGGTAGCGTACTTCCACAAACACCACGCTGCTGGCATCGTGCATCACCAAATCCAGTTCACCGCCGCGGCTTTGCGCATTGCGCGCCAGCAGTTGCAGCCCGTGGGCTTGCAGGTGCTGCAGCGCTGCGGTTTCCACCGCATCGCCCCGCGCACGTCGATCAAGCGACTCAGCGGGCACCGTCAGCCAATGGCACGGCAATGCCACCCGAAAAGCGCGACCACGCCGGCCGCCGCAGCACATTGCCAAAGCCGTCCAGGCTCAGTTGCCCGGTGGCGCCGCGAATGCTGGCATTGGGTTGCTGCGCAAGGTGCTCCAGATAGGCGGTGAGCCGCCACGCATCCACGCCAAACGCAAACAAGCGTGCGGCCGGGCCTTTGGCCGTATCCACCTGGCTGGCCACGCTGGCTTGCGAAGGCAGGCCTTGCACGTTGCGGATCAACCACGGTTCGGTGGGGAAGATGGTGCCATCCAGCGCCATATCGTCGGCCGGCTTGCCGGTGCCCGAGGTGATTTGCGAGCTGGCATAGCGCGGCAATTGCAGCAGATTGGCCAGCGCCAACTGCGGGATCGCGCTGCGCGCCTGCGGGCCTTTCAGCACCAGCAGCACCGCATCCGGTGCGTGGGTTTGCGCCAGTTGCGCCAAGGCATCGCTCATCTGCGCGCTGTAGCCAAGACTGGCGATTACCTTGACGCCACGGCGTTCCAGTTGCGCCTTGGCGGCGTCACGGGTACGCCGCTGCGAATCTTCATTGCCGGCAATCAGCAACACGTGCTGGCTGCCACGCTCGATCAAGGCCTGCGCCAAGCTGATGCCCTCATCTTCGGGCGACAGCGAAAACGCGGCGCTGCCGGCTGCCGGTGCGTGCGTGCCGCGATTGAGCGCCAGCAGTGGCAGCGGCGGCTCATCGGCAAATACGGCATCCACCTCGTCGCGCCCCAACGGGCCCACGGCAGCGTCATTGCCATCGGTCGCGGCGCGCGCCAGCGCCGCTTTCACACCCGCAGCGGTGTCGTAGAAGCGCAGGCTTGGGCGACGCCGGGATTCGCCGTAATAGCCGGCCAAATAGCCATCGCGCACGGCGTCCGCCACGGCGGCCTGATTGCCGGACAGCGGCAATAGCACCGCCACCTTCAGCGGCGGGCGGTAGCCATCGTTATCGGCGGCAGGACGATTGGCCTGGCCAAACGAAGTGCCACCACGTTCGAATGGATGCGGCAACGGCAAGCCGCGCCGCAGCAGCACGCGCCCGGCAAAGGTGTACAGCGGATCGCCCGCCGGCAATTTGGCGGCATCCCGGGCCAAGGTGGCATCGTCCAATTGCGCCAGCAATTGTTCGATCGCCTCGTTGTTGTCGCGCTTGGCCTTCCCCGTCAAGCTGGCGTGGCCGGCGGCCAAGGCCTGCGCTTGCAGCGTGGCAGCGGCGAAGGCGGGTGGTGGAGGCGCTTTCGGCGGCGCACTTGCGCAACCGGCCAACACCAACAACAAGACAAGCAATAGAGGACGCATCATGGCCACAGGCTTGGGGGCGCGTTGGGGAACCGGCTACGATTCTACCTGCGCCCACGCCAAAGACAGCCATGCACGTCTCCGGAACCCTCTTCGTTGTTGCCACCCCCATCGGTAATTTGGGCGATATCAGCCCGCGTGCGCTGGAAACCTTGAAGACAGTGGCGGCAATCTGCGCCGAAGACACCCGCCATACCCGCCAGTTGTTGGCGCATTTCGGCATGGAGCGGCCCTTGATTGCGCTGCATGACCATAACGAAGATGGCCAATCCGCGCAGTTGGTGGCGCGCTTGCAGGCCGGTGACAGCTTGGCCCTGGTGTCCGATGCCGGCACACCCTTGGTGTCGGATCCTGGGTTCCGGCTGGTGCGCGCCGCGCGCGAGGCCGGCATCAAGGTCAGCCCGGTGCCCGGTGCCAGCGCCCTGATCGCTGCGCTCAGCGTGGCCGGCCTGCCCAGTGATCGCTTCGTGTTCGAAGGTTTTTTGCCGGCCAAGCCCAAGGCCCGCCGCGAACATTTGGCCAGCTTGGCATCGGAAACACGCACGTTGATTTTTTATGAGTCGTCGCACCGCATCGAAGACACCCTGATCGATGCGGTTGCCGCGTTTGGTGGCGAACGCCGCGTGGTGCTGGCGCGTGAGCTCACCAAACTGTTTGAAACCGTGCTGGACGGCAGCATGCTTGCCGTGCAGGCGCAGGTGGCCGCCGACCCCAACCAGCGCAAAGGCGAGTTTGTGCTGCTGGTGCAAGGCACCAGTGAGGATGCCGATGCCAGCATCACCGAAGGCCGCCGTCTGTACGCCAAACTCAGCGAGCACCTGCCGCCGTCTACCGCCGCCAAACTGGCCGCAGAACTGTCCGGCGCGCCGCGCAAGGCGTTGTATGGGGCGGAGTGAGAGCGCGTTTGATCGGCGTCGCGTGCAAGCAGGCCGGGGTGGGGTGACCGCATTCCGCACTTGCCACTGGTGAAGCCCCAACCGGGCGGTTGTTTCTGCTACAACACGCACATGAACGAAGCGCATCTGTTCGTGATTGGTCTGTTGCTGGCGTGGTTGTCCGGGATTCGTGCGTATTTGACCGTGTTCGGGGTAGGTCTGGCGGGCGTGCTGGGTTGGGTAGAGCTGCCGTCGGCACTGCAGGCTACGCAGTCGCCGTGGGTGTTAGGCACCTGCGGTGCGTTGGCGGTGGTGGAGTTCTTTGCCGACAAAATTCCGGGTGTGGATTCGGTTTGGGACCTGCTGCAGACATTGGCACGGATTCCGGCGGGTGCCTTTCTCGCAGCTGCTACCCTTTCACCGGACGGGCATCTGGGTGCGGGCGTGCTGGCGCTGGGGGGCGGTGCGGCCTTGCTCAGTCATGGCCTGAAGTCGGGTGTGCGGGCGATGCTCAACACCTCTCCCGAGCCATTCAGTAATGGGGTGGTGTCGCTGGTCGAGGACGGGCTGGTGGTGGGTACGCTGTCGCTGGCCGTTGCGCATCCGTGGCTGGCGCTGGGGCTTGGGGTGGGAGTGAGCCTGCTGCTGGCCGTGTGCGTGTGGCTGCTGTGGCACTGGGCATGGCGAGGGCTACGCTGGTTGGGCCGAGCGGCAACCAGCACACCGGGCAATCAGCCGCCGTTGCGCTGACGGTTGCCGAAAATCCTGAGTCACTTGGCCGGGGCGTGCCTTGATTGGAAATCAGTTGGCGGAGCCGGCCGATAAGCCGGGTTCTGTTCGACGCTTGCGCGCCGCGGCAGTCATTCCTCTAGGCGCATGGTCACCCATACGCTCAAGCAACCTACCCGGAGGCTCTGCGGGTCGCATCAACGCCTCCCTATTTGGTCTTGCTCCCGGTGGGGTTTGCCGTGCCGGTCTGTTGCCAGACTCGCGGTGCGCTCTTACCGCACCATTTCACCCTTGCCACGCACATCTTGCGATGCCGTTCGGCGGTATCTTTCTGTTGCACTGTCCGTCGGCTTATGCCGCCCAGGCGTTACCTGGCACCGTACCCTGTGGAGCCCGGACTTTCCTCGGCATCGGTTACCCGATGACGCGACTGCCTGGCCGACTCCGCCAGTGGCCATTCTACGTGCTGGCAAGCGTGCTGTCGTGCAGTACGGTTTCGCCGGCGAACACGCCGCCCGGTCCGAAGCGGCGCTCGAAGATGCTGCCGTGTCCGGCGTGATCGACCAGGATCACGGTGCAGGCGCGGGTGCCATAGTCGGTGCCACGTACAAATGCGGCGGACAGCCGCCGTTCCAGCGCAAGGTCAATCCCGGTGTGCGGCAAGTCGGCATCGTCGGCAATGCGCTCATCGGCCAATGCCTGCCACAGGGGCTGTAAATCGGTTTGCGCGCTGCGTGCCCAGTCTTCCAGCACGGTGCATAGGCGGCGAGTCTTCGGCCACGGCGCGTCCAATGGGCCGTTGGAGATGCCGTGCACGCCGTCGGTGAGTTGGGTGGCGCGGCCCGATGCTGGGGGGCCAATATGTGCGCAGGTGTGGGTATCGGCCACGATTAGGTTGAAGGGGGCGTACTGGTCGGCAATCTGCGCAACGGCTTGTGCGTGGCTGAGTGCATCGGTGTTGCCGGTCAGGAATTGGATGGGCAGGTCACCGCGTGATGGGCCAGTGAACGGCTGTGCCGAGCCATCACGCAAGTTGGTGACTACCGCCACACGGCCGTTTCGGCCCAGCCCCATCCAGGTGCCGCCGGCACGCAGGTCACGCCCGGCCAGCACCGGTGCATCGGGCCATGCAGCCAGTGCGGCGGTGGGGCGCGGGTGGAATTCGTCGCGATTGCCGACCATGACCAGCCGCCAGCGGGGGTGACGATTGCAGGCGAAGGCGACCAGGCACATTGGCGCATTGTGCCCGCACTTTGGCTATTCATTTTTTGCAATGCAGCATCGGCATCGTCAACGCCTATCCGCGAATCGGAAGTGAGACGGAGTGTGTGAAATCTTAAAAATTGAGACGAAACAGTTGCTTGTGGAAAAAGCTTGAACAACTTCTTGAAGTTTGCTGCAAGTCATTGACCGCGCTTGAGAAATTTCCTGCCAGCGAGTGTTGACACCCGGTGATTGCCTGCTAAGGTGGCGCTTCGTGGGAAAACCGGGGAAATTGTGGTTTTCTCGGGTTGAACGCCGTAGCAGTCGGGGCAAATAGACGGGCATGTTCCAAGGCGAAACCGCCATCACGATCGACGATAAGGGCCGGCTGGCAATCCCGACGGCTTATCGGGATCTGATTGCGCGCGAATCGGGGAATCGCCTGGTCGTTGCATACAACATCTTCGATGCCGGATGCCTGTGGATTCTGCAGCACGCCAAGTGGGAGGCGTTGCGCGACCAGCTCAACGCCAAAGGCATGAAGACCGCGCAAGCGCGTACCTTGCGCCGCAAATTGGTGGCGGCTGCGGCCATCGTTGAGCCGGATGGGAATGGCCGGATTTCGATTCCGGCCAGTCTGCGCGCCACCGCCGGGATCGAGCGCAAGGCGGTGTTGCTGGGCAATGGCGACAGTTTCGAGTTGTGGAGCGAGCAGGCTTATCAGGAACAGATGCGGCAGTCGTTGGGTGATGCCGATTTGGATGACGACCTGCTGGATCTTCCGTTGTGAGCGGGGTGGGCGCGGGCAACGCCGCCGCCCATCTCCCGGTGTTGTTTGCCGAGGTCATGGATGGGCTGGCAGTGAGGGCCGATGGAACCTATCTGGATGGCACGTTTGGGCGGGGTGGGCACGCCCGTGGAGTGTTGCAGCGGCTGGGGCCGCAAGGACAGTTGTTGGTGATGGACAAGGATCCGGAGGCGATTGCGGTGGCCATGCAGTTGGCCACCGTGGATGCGCGCCTGCACTGGCGGCGCGGCAGTTTTGCCGAGCTGGCGCAGTGGTCCGCCACCGCCAGGGGGTTGGATGGGATATTGCTGGATCTGGGGGTGTCGTCACCGCAATTGGATGTGGCCGCGCGCGGGTTCTCGTTCGGCAAGGACGGCCCGTTGGACATGCGCATGGATCCGGAGACCGGTGAAAGCGCGGCGCAGTGGTTGGCGCATGCTTCGGAAAAAGACATTGCGGATGTGTTGTGGGTTCATGGCGAAGAGCGCCAGAGCCGACGAATTGCACGAGCGATCGTGGCACGGCGTGCGCAGGAGCCGCTGCTGCGCACCGCGCAGCTGGCTGATCTGATCGCAAGCGTGATGCCGCGTGGCGATAGCAAGACGCACCCGGCGACTCGCAGCTTCCAGGCCATTCGCATTCACATCAACCGCGAGTTGTCTGATCTTGAAGCGGGGCTGGACGCCGCGCTGCAGCAACTCAAGCCCGGTGGGCGGCTGGCGGTGATCAGTTTTCATTCGCTGGAAGACCGCATCGCCAAGCAATTCCTGTTGCGGCATGCCAAAGCGCCGCCGGCCAATCGGCGGATGCCGGTGGAGGTCGCCTTCACGCCCACGCTCAAGCTGGTGGGGGGCGCACAGAAGGCCAGCGCAGCCGAGCTTGCGACTAACCCGCGTGCGCGCAGTGCGGTGCTGCGGGTGGCCGAAAAATTGCAGGTGGCGGCATGATTCGCGGCCTGCTGCTGACCGTGCTGGTGCTGGCCAATATCGCCACGGCGCTGTTGATCGTACGCAACCGGCATGAACATCGACAGGCCTTCGTGGCCTTGACCCGGTTGGAAAAGGCGCGGGACACCTTGAACATCGAATTCGGGCGCTTGCAGTTGGAGCAGGCCACGTGGGCGGAAAGTAATCGCGTTGATCAAGTGGCGCGTGTGCAACTGGGCATGGTGTTCCCGCGCACCGAAGATACCGTGGTGCTGCGTCGATGAAACGTGTTGATAAACGCCCGCGTTGGTTTGCTTGGGGCGCACGCCGCGAGCGCGGGAATGCGCAATCTGATTTGCGCAAACGCTTGCTGTTGGTGTGCAGCTTTCTGGGTCTGGCTTCGGTCGGCTTGTTGGCGCGCGCGCTGAACCTGCAGGTCATCAACCATGCGTTCTACCAAGAGCAGGGTGATGCGCGTTTCTTGCGTGATCTGCCAATCGCCACCTCGCGCGGGATGATCACCGACCGCAATGGCGAGCCGCTGGCAATTTCTTCGCCGGTGGAATCCATTTGGGCCAACCCCAGGGAATTGCTGAAATCACCGGCGCGCCTGCCGGCGTTGGCGCAAGCATTGGGGATGCCGCAAGACGAGTTGGCGCAGCGTTTGAGTACGCGCGCCGGCAAAGAGTTCGTATATCTCAAGCGGCGCATTAATCCGGATGAGGCCGCGCGCATTCTGGCGCTGGAGATTCCCGGCGTGGCCAGCCAGCGCGAATACCGTCGCTTTTATCCACAGGGTGAAATGCTGGCGCAGGTGCTGGGCTTCACCAGTATTGACGATCGTGGCCAGGAAGGGCTGGAGCTGGCGTTTGACGATTGGCTCAGCGGTACGCCGGGGGTCAAACGTGTGATTCGCGACAACAAGGGGCGCATCGTTGAAAACGTGGATCTGGTGCGTGCCGCGCAACCGGGCCGCGAATTGACCCTGAGCATTGATCGCCGCATCCAGTATTTGACCCACCGCGAGCTGCGCAATGCGATCAGCGAAACCGGTGCGGCCAGTGGCTCGGCCGTGGTGCTGGATGTGGCCACCGGCGAGGTGTTGGCGATGACCAATTTCCCCACCTTCAACCCCAATGCAGTGGGCAGCAGTCCACGCGATGCGCACCGCAATCGTGCCGTGACCGATTTGCTGGAACCGGGTTCGACCATGAAGCCGATCACGGTAGCCGCCGGGTTGGAAGCCGGGGTGATTACGCCGCAAACCCTGTTCAACACCAGTCCTGGCTGGATTGCCAACGGCAAATACCGCACCACAGACACCCATAACTATGGCGTGTTGGACACCACCGGCATCATTCGCAAAAGCTCGAACGTGGGTGCATCGCTGGTAGCCAAGCGCTTGACCGATGCGCAATTCAACAACTTCCTGCGCCGCTTCGGCTATGGCAGCTCCACGCATAGCGGGTTCCCAGGCGAAGCCGCAGGTTTGTTTCCGCAGCCGGATCGTTGGAGCGGCACCAGCAAGCAAACCATGAGCTATGGCTATGGTCTGAGCGTGACCCCGTTGCAGATTGCCACTGCTTACGCGGCATTGGGCAATGGCGGATTGCTGCACCAGCCGAGCTTCGTGAAGGATCAACACAATCCGCCCAAGCGCGTATTGGACGAGAACATCGCGCATGAAGTGTTGCGGATGATGCAGACCGTGACCGAGCCGGGCGGCACCGCCACCCAAGCGGCGATTCTGGGCTATCACGTGGCGGGCAAAACCGGTACTTCGCGCAAGGCCAGCGCGGGCGGTTATTCGCGGCGCTACATCGGGTATTTCGCCGGCTTGGTGCCGGTCGATCATCCGCGCTTTGCGATGGTGGTGGCGGTCAACGATCCCGACCCGTCGCGCAAGGGTTACTACGGCGGCGTGGTGGCAGGCCCGGTGTTTCGGAGCACGATGGAAGGCGCGCTGCGCTTGATGGATGTGGCTCCCGACAATCTGGATGCATGGTTGGCGGTGCAAGATGCCGCCGAGGCCAAACGTGCCAAGGCGGCAGGTCATGCGGCACCGCAGTTGGCCAGTGTCGCCCCGGCTGCCACGAGCAAGCTGCCAGCACCTGGGGGTGTGCAATGACTCACAGCATGTTGCTGCGCGAATTGCTGCCTGAACTGGAAAGCCTGTCGGCCGATCTTGCGATCACCGGGCTGGTGCAAGATAGCCGTGAAGTGCAGCCAGGCAATGCCTTTGTGGCGATTGCCGGTTTTGGTGCGCACGGCCTGAATTTTGTCGATGCAGCGCGTGCCGCCGGTGCCAGCGCGGTGTTGTTCGAACCGCCGGCACCAGAGGCGCTGCCGGCACCGGCCGATGCGATTGCGGTGCCTGGCTTGCGTGCACGCATGGGCGCGATGGCCGATCACTTTCACGGTCATCCCAGCGCCGAGATGACCACGGTGGGTGTCACCGGCACCAATGGCAAAACGTCCACCGTGCAATTGCTGGCGCAGGCATGGACGTTGCGCGGGCAATCGGTAGGCACCCTGGGCACCTTGGGCAGCGGCATTTGGCCAAAGACCGTGCCGACCGGTTTCACCACGCCGTTGGTGCTGCGCCTGCATGCACTGCTCGCCGAGTTGCGTGATGAGGGCGCGTCGGCGGTGGCGATGGAAGTGTCCTCGCATGCGCTGGATCAAGGCCGCGTGGATGGTGTGCATTTCGATGTCGCGGTGTTCACCAATCTCACCCGCGACCATCTGGACTATCACGGCGACATGGCCAACTACGGTGCAGCCAAGCGCAAATTGCTGGAATGGCCGGGGCTGCGTGCGGCGACGGTCAATCTGGATGATGCGTTTGGCCGTGAATTGCACGCAGCGGTCAGTGGCAAGGTGCGCGTCTTCGGGTTTTCCTCACGCGGGGCTGCCGGTGCCAGTGTGCGCGCGGAGGATGTGGTGTTGGACGCTAGCGGCATCCGCTGCATGCTGCATGCGGGTGGTCAGGCGCATCCGGTGCGCTCGCCGCTGCTGGGCCGTTTCAATGTCGATAATCTGCTGGGTGTTGCCGCCACCTTGTATGCGCTGGACATGGCACCGGCATTGATTGCCGAAACCCTGTCGCAATTGCTGCCGGTGGATGGACGCATGAATCGCCTTGGCGGTGATGTGTCCGAGTCCGGTGCGGCATTGCCCCTAGTGGTGGTGGACTACGCGCACACCCCCGACGCACTGGAGCAGGCGCTGGCATCGCTGCGTGCGCATGTCGAAGGTCGGCTCATCTGCGTATTCGGGTGTGGCGGTGAGCGTGATACCGGCAAGCGTCCGCAAATGGCTGCGATTGCCGAGCGTTTGGCCGATGTGGTGATCGTTACCGACGACAACCCGCGGCATGAGGATGGTGATGGGATTGTGGCCGACATCCTGGCCGGCTTTGCGCAGACTGCACAGGTGATGGTGCTGCGCGATCGCGCTGCCGCTATCACCCAGGCACTCGGACACGCCGGTGCTGGCGATGTTGTACTGATTGCCGGCAAGGGCCACGAGTCCTACCAGGATGTGGCTGGTGTGAAACATCCGTTTGACGACGCGCAGGTCGCGCGCGCACTGCTGCGGAGGCGTGCATGAAGCCGCGCGCGCTGGGGTGGATCGCCGCGGTCACTGGCGGCAGCTTGCAAGGTGCCGATGGTTGGGTGGATGCAGTGGCCATCGATACACGTGCATTGCCATCGCAAGGGCAGCCCTTGTTTGTCGCATTGAAAGGGGAAAATTTCGATGGCCATGCGCATCTGCAGGCGGCGGCCAATGGTGGTTGCGTAGCGGCATTAGTCGCCCATCCAGTGGATGCCAACATTACGCAAATCATCGTGCCCAATACCGAGCGTGCACTGGCCGATCTTGCCGCGGCAGCACAGCGCGAACGCAGCACCAAGGTGCTGGCCGTGACCGGCAGCAACGGCAAGACATCGGTCAAGACCTTGCTGCTGTCGATCCTGAATCAGCTGGGCGGCGCATATGCCAACCCGGGCAACCGCAACAACGAAATCGGGTTGCCACTGGCGGTGCTGGATGCCCCCGAAGATGCCCGTTTTGCGGTGTACGAAATGGGGGCAGGCAAGCCTGGCGACATTGCTTATCTCACCGCGATTGCGCGCCCCGACGTGGCTTTGGTCAACAACATCGCTCCGGCACATCTGGAGCGCATGGGTAGCTTGCTGGGCGTAGCGCAGACCAAGGGTGCGATTTACACCGCATTGGCCGACGATGGTGTGGCCGTGGTCAATGCCGATGATGCGTTCGCACTGCATTTCCTGGAAGGCTTGCACGGCAAGCGGGTGCTGAAATTCGGCTTGGATACGGTGGCCGATGTCAGTGCGCGTGATGTGCGCAGCACGCCCCAGGGCTCGCAGTTCGTGCTGACTACAGGTGCGGGTGAAATTGCCATCACGCTGCCCATGCCCGGTCGCCATAACGTGCGCAACGCGTTGGCGGCAGCCGCGATGGCGCTGGCGGCAGGTGCCACGCTGGCGCAGGTGCAGGCCGGATTGCAGGCCGTGCAGCCGGTGGCAGGACGCTTGATTGCACATCGGCTCAGCACCGGTGCGATGCTGGTGGACGACAGCTACAACGCCAACCCAGGCTCCGTCGCTGCGGCTATCGATACCTTGGTCAGCGGTGATGGCGAAGCGTGGTTGGTGCTGGGTGATATGCGTGAATTGGGCGCCGATGCGCTGTTGCTGCATGCGCAAGCGGGGCAGCAGGCGAAAGCCGCCGGCATTGCCCGGCTGTTCACGCTGGGGCCACTGAGCGCACATGCCGCCAACGCGTTCGGCGCAGATGCGCAGCAGTTTGACAGCCATGCCGCATTGACGGCTGCACTAGGCAGTGCATTGCATGCAGGGGTGACGGTGCTGGTGAAAGGCTCGCGTGGCAGCGCGATGGACAAGATTGTGACCGCGCTGTTGGCGCGTGATGCCGAAAGCGGCAAGGAGAACACCACCGATGCTGCTTGAACTCACACGCTGGCTGGAGCAGTTGCACGGCCATTTCAACCTGTTCAACTACCTGACGTTCCGCGCCATTCTGGCGGCGCTGACCTCGCTGGCGTTTTCGCTGTGGTGGGGGCCGCGGATGATTCGCTATCTGGCCACGCTCAAGGGTGGCCAGCCGATTCGCAAGGATGGCCCGCAGTCGCATTTCTCCAAAGCCGGCACGCCCACCATGGGTGGCGCGCTGATTCTGTCTTCGATCACCGCCACCGTGCTGCTGTGGGGTGATCTGCGCAACAAATATGTGTGGGTGGTGCTGGTGGTGATGTTGGGCTTCGGCGCCATTGGTTGGGCCGATGACTGGATCAAGATCGTCAAGCGCGACCCCAATGGCATGCGCTCGCGCACCAAGTACGCATTGCAATCGGTGCTGGGTTTGGCGGCCGGGATCTATTTGTTCGCGTTCGCCGATGTGCCGGCGGCGACCACCTTCTATGTGCCGTTATTCAAATCCATTGCACTGCCGATGGCGGGTATCGGGTTTGTGGCGATTGCCTATTTCTGGATTGTCGGGTTTTCCAACGCGGTCAACCTGACCGATGGCCTGGATGGCCTGGCGATCATGCCCACCGTGCTGGTGGCCTGCGCGCTGGGCGTGTTCGCGTACGCCTCGGGCAACGCCACCTTCGCCCAATACCTGCAAATCCCGCGGGTGCCGGGTGCGGGTGAGCTGATCATTATCTGCACCGCGATTGCCGGTGCCGGGCTTGGGTTCTTGTGGTTCAACACCTATCCGGCAATGGTGTTCATGGGCGATATCGGCGCGCTGGCGCTGGGCGCCGTGCTGGGCACCATCGCGGTGATCGTGCGCCAGGAATTGGTCTTGGTGCTGATGGGCGGGATTTTCGTGATCGAAACCCTGTCGGTGATGATCCAGGTGGCCAGCTTCAAGCTCACCGGCAAGCGCGTGTTCCGGATGGCACCGATCCATCACCACTTCGAACTGAAAGGCTGGCCGGAGCCACGCGTGATCGTGCGCTTCTGGATCATCAGCGTGGTGCTGGTATTGATCGGGCTTGCCACGTTGAAGGTGCGCTGATGAACGCTGTCGGGATGGACAACGTGCGACAGGCCACGCGCCACGATGAAATCAGTGGCCGCTTTGACCCGTGGCTGATGGCGGCGATGGTGATGCTGGCCAGTTTGGGCTTGGTAATGGTGGGCTCGGCGGCGATTGCCGGAGGCGGCCAAAACGCAGGGCCGTGGTACTTCCTGAGCCGGCACGTCGTGTTCATGAGTTGCGGGTTGATCACAGCGCTGCTGGTGATGCGCGTGGAGCTGAAGACCGTCGAAAAATACAGCCAATGGCTGCTGCTGGGCTGCTTTCTGGTGCTGGCAATGGTGTGGTTGCCGTTTGTGGGCAAATCCGTCAATGGCGCACGCCGTTGGATCTATCTGGGGCCCGCCGGCTTTCAAGCGGTTGAAATGGTGAAAGTGTTTTACATCATCTGGCTGGCCAGCTATTTGAAGCGCTACAACGAAGACGTGGCGGTGAAGTGGTACGGCATGTTGAAGCCGGCGGGCGTGGTGGTGCTGTTGGTGGGGATGTTGCTGATCCAGCCCGACTTTGGTTCATCGGTGCTGCTGCTGGGCATCACTGCCTGCATGCTGGTGCTGGGTGGCGCGCCAATCAAGCGCCTGATCGCGCCAGTGACCGTTTTGCTGCCGATCTTGGCAGCGCTGGTGTATTTCGAGCCGTATCGCATGCGCCGCGTGACGTCGTTCATGGACCCGTGGCAAGACCAATTGGGTGCGGGCTATCAGCTCAGCAATGCACTGATGGCGATTGGTCGCGGCGAATGGTTCGGTGTGGGCCTGGGCGCATCGGTGCAAAAGCTGTCGTACCTGCCGGAAGCGCATACCGACTTCATTTTTTCGGTGACCGCCGAAGAACTGGGGTTGGTCGGCGTGTGCGCGGTGATTGGCTTGTACGTGCTGTTGGCCGGGCGTGCGTTTTGGTTGGGCCTGAAATGCGTGGAGATGAAGCGGCATTTTTCCGGCTATCTGGCATTTGGCATTGCGCTGTGGATGGCGCTGCAAAGTCTGGTGTCGATGGGCGTCAATCTGGGCGTGTTGCCGACCAAGGGGCTGACCTTGCCGCTGGTGTCGTACGGTGGCTCCAGTGTGTTGATGACCTGTGCCGCGATGGGCCTGCTATTGCGCGTGTCCTATGAGTACGATCGTGCCGCACGACAGGTAGCCATTCGTCGTGGGGTGTCGAATGCGGCATCGGTGGGCGTACCGCCACTGGTTGCGCAGCCGCTGACATCGGCGCAGGACAATGCTCGCGCAGCCTCGCGCTTGCGCCAGCGGATCGAGCCCATGGTGGGCAAGCCCTCAGTTGAATCGGCGGCGATGGCCGCAATGCGGAGGGCGCGTTGAGCGCGCATGCACCCCTGATTCTGGTGATGGCCGGTGGGACTGGCGGCCATATTTTCCCGGGCCTTGCGGTCGCGCAGGCGTTGCGTGCGCGGGGTGCGCAAGTGCACTGGCTGGGGGCCGATGGCGGCATGGAAACGCGCTTGGTGCCACCGCAGGACATCGCCATCGACACCATTGCGGTGAAAGGTGTGCGCGGGAAAGGTCTGTTGACCATGTTGGGTGCGCCGCTGCGCGTACTCAGTGCGGTGCGTGCGGCAGCGCGTGTACTGAAACTGCGCAAGCCCGATGCGGTGATCAGCTTCGGCGGCTATGCCGCAGGCCCCGGTGGTTTGGCGGCCCGCTTGGCCGGAATTCCGCTGCTGGTGCATGAACAAAATCGTGCTGCCGGCATGACCAATAAAACATTGGCGAAATTCGCACGGCAGGTCTTGGTGGGATTTCCGCAAACCTTCGCCAGGGAAACATTGGTGGGGAATCCGGTCCGCACCGCGATTGCCCAAGTCGATCCGCCCGAGCAGCGCGACTTCGCGCACGCGGGTGCATTGCGCTTGCTGGTGCTGGGTGGCAGCCAAGGTGCACGGGCCTTGAATACGGCGGTGCCACAAGCCGTGGCTGCATTGGGGCTGCCGGTGCAGGTGGTGCATCAAGCCGGGGAAAAGATGCTGGACGATGCCCGCAATGCGTATGCCGATGCTGGCGTGGCAGCGCATGTCGAGCCGTTTATCGCCGACATGGCCGGTGCCTATGCGTGGGCAGATCTGGTGGTGTGTCGCGCCGGTGCGCTGACACTGGCGGAGTTGTGTGCGGTGGGTGTCGGCAGTGTGTTGGTGCCGTTCCCGCAGGCGGTGGATGACCACCAAACCCGCAATGCCGAATATCTTGTGGAGCGCGGTGCTGCACTGCTGCTACCGCAGTCCGCGCAACTGTCGGCGCAACTGCAGGCGGTATTGGCCGAGCTGTGCGCCGATCCGCAAAAACGTCTTTCGATGGCATGCGCTGCGCGTGCGTTGGCACGCCCCGATGCCGCCGACCGCGTGGCCGATGCCGTGCTTGCAACCCTGATCAAGGAGGCCGCGTGATGGCCGTCAATCGCCTGCATCTGCAAGGCATCAATGCGCCTGCGCAGGCCTTCCCGCAGGTGCACTTCGTCGGCATCGGCGGGGTGGGCATGAGCGGCATTGCCGAGGTCATGTGCACGCTGGGCTATCAAGTCAGCGGCTCCGACAATGCCGACAATGCAGTCACCAAGCGGCTGGCCTCGCTTGGTATCGTCATCTATCAAGGCCATGCGTCGGCCAATGTACTGGACGCCGATTGCGTGGTGGTGTCCAGCGCGATCAAGCCAGACAATCCGGAATTGCTGGAAGCGCGCGCGCAACGCATCCCGGTGGTGCCGCGTGCGGAAATGCTGGCCGAATTGATGCGCTTCAAGCGTGGAGTGGCAGTGGCCGGCACCCACGGCAAGACCACCACCACCTCACTGACCGCCAGCGTGCTGGCCGAAGGCGAGCTCGATCCCACCTTCGTGATCGGGGGCAAGTTGCTTGCCGCCGGTGCCAATGCGCGGTTGGGCAAAGGTGATTGGTTGGTGGCCGAAGCCGACGAGAGCGACGGCAGCTTCCTGCGCCTGAATCCGGTGGTCGCGGTCATCACCAATATCGATGCCGACCATCTGGAAAATTACGGTGGCGATTTCGAGCGGGTCAAGCAGGCGTTTGCCGAGTTCCTGCATCGCCTGCCGTTTTATGGGTTGGCCGTGCTGTGCATCGACGATGACGAAGTGGCGCAGCTGGCCCACGCTACGCCACGCCATATCGTTACCTATGGCTTCTCGCACGAGGCCGACGTGCGTGCTGCCGACATCCGGCAACAAGGCGCGCGCATGCACTTCACCCTGTGCCTGCCGGATGGTTCGCGCACGGCTTGCACGTTGGCGTTGCCGGGCCGCCACAACGTGCAGAACGCATTGGCCGCCGCAGCAATCGGTTGGCAGCTGGGCGTGCCGAATGCGGCGATTGCACGCGCATTCGAAAAATTCGAAGGCATTGGCCGCCGCTTCAACCAACTGGCCAAGTTGACGTTGGCACAAGGTGGCGAAGTGGCATTGGTTGATGACTACGGCCATCACCCGAAAGAATTGGCCGCAGTGTTTGCCGCCGCGCGTGGCGGCTGGCCGGATAAGCGTTTGGTGGTGGCGTTTCAACCGCATCGCTATTCGCGTACACGGGACTTGTTCGATGAATTCGCCGCTGTGTTGTCGAGTGTCGATGCGCTGGTGTTGACCGAGGTGTATCCCGCCGGCGAAGCACCGATTGCGGGTGCCGATGCGAAGTCGTTGGCGCGTTCCATCCGTACCCGCGGACGGGTCGATCCGGTGGTGGTGAGCGCGGCCAGCGAATTGCGCACGGTATTGCCGGGCGTCTTGCACGATGGCGACCTGTTGTTGCTGATGGGCGCCGGTGACATTGGCGCTGCTGCGCAGTTGATTGCGCGCGAAGGTTTGCAAGGAGCGGGGGCATGACCGTTACCCACAGCCATCGTCCACGCGGGAATGACCCGCAGGTATTTGGCCGCGTTGCAGTGTTGATGGGCGGCAGCAGCAGCGAGCGCGAAGTGTCGCTGGATTCTGGCCGCAACGTGCTGGACGCATTGCGTGCACGCGGTGTCGATGCGCATCCGGTGGATGGCATTCCGGCCTTGCTGGATGCCTTGGTGCATGGCCAATTTGATCGCGTGTTCAACATCCTGCACGGCAACAAGGGTGGTGGTGAAGACGGCGTGTTGCAAGGTTTGTTGCAAGGCTTCGAAGTGCCGTATACCGGTTCTGGCGTGCTGGGTAGTGCGCTGACCATGGACAAGATCCGCACCAAGCAAGTGTGGCTGAGTGCCGGCTTGCCCACGCCGCGGTATCGGCGTTTGCAAGCAGGTGCCGATTTGCGTGCGGCGGCGTTGGCACTGGGCTTGCCGGTGTTCGTCAAGCCATCCAGCGAAGGCTCCAGTGTGGGTGTGGCGCGGGTAGAAACGCTGGACGATATCGATGCCGCCATCGCGGTTGCACGCGGCTACGGCGGTGAGATGTTGATGGAACAAATGGTCATCGGTGATGAACTGACCGTAGGCATTTTGGGCGCGCAAGCACTGCCCTCAATCCGCATCGTACCCAAGGGGGGTTGGTACGACTACAACGCCAAATACATCGCCGAAGACACCCAGTACCTGTGTCCTGGGCTGGACGTCGCAGAAGAAATCGCGATTGGTCAGTTGGCAGTGGATGCATTCCTTGCCGCAGGTTGCAGTGGCTGGGGACGAGTGGATGTGATGCGTGACCGCAGCAGCGGCAAGTTGCTGTTGCTTGAGGTCAACACCGCGCCGGGCATGACCAGTCACTCGCTGGTACCAAAGGCCGCCCGTCAACTCGGCATCAGTTTTGAAGACCTGTGTTGGATGATCCTGGAGCAGACCTTGTGAAAGCTTTGCTGCGCCCCTTGGCTTGGCTGCTGGCGGTAGCGCTGATCGCGCTGCCGGTGGTGGCTGTGGTCGAAGGGTGGATGGGCGCGGCGCATTGGCCGCTGCGCACCTTGCGGGTGACCGGGCCGCTGCAACGGGTGGATCGTGTGCAACTGCAGGCGGTGGTGATGCCACTGGCGCAGCGCGGTTTTTTTGCGGTGGAGTTGGGCCAGGTGCAGCAAGCGGTCAATCGCCTGCCGTGGGTAGAGCAGGCGGAAGTTCGCAAGCACTGGCCGGATGTGCTGGAAGTGCGGATTCGCGAATTCAAACCGGTCGCACGCTGGGGCGCTACACGCCTGTTATCCGAGAATGGACGCTTGTTCCCGGCCGGGAAATTGCAGCTGCCCGCAGGTTTGCCGCTGTTGGATGGTCCGGAAGCCCGGGTGCCGGAAGTAGTGGCGTTGTATCACCAGGCGCAACAGCAACTGGTCAATGCGGGCGGGGTGCTGGGCGTGGCGCTGGATCGGCGCGGCAGTTGGTCAGTCACCCTGCACGATGGTACCCAACTGGTGTTGGGCCGCAATGATGCACAGTTGCGCATGGAGCGCTTTGCTGCGCTGTTGCCGAACTTGCTTGCGCAAAACAACATGCGCCGTTTGCAGCGCGCCGACCTGCGTTACACCAACGGCTTTGCACTCACTTGGGCTGTGCCCGAGACACTCCATCCCAGCCGCAGTGGCGCAGCCGGCACCCAATCGCCGCGCAGCGCACCCTCATCCACATCTCATCACGGCTCCAACACATGAATCGCAAGGGCGACAAATCGCTGATCGTCGGGCTCGACATCGGCACCTCCAAGGTCACCGCACTGGTCGGCGAATACGCACCGGGTGAGCCGATCGAGGTGATCGGTATCGGCTCGCATGAATCGCGCGGGCTGCGCCGTGGGGTGGTAGTGGATATCGACTCCACCGTGCAATCCATCCAGCGCGCAGTGGAAGAGGCCGAGCTCATGGCCGGCTGCGAAGTCAGCAGTGTGTATGCCTCGATTTCAGGTAACCACGTGCAGTGCAAAAATTCGCCAGGGATCGTGCCGATTCGCGATGGCGAAGTCACCCACGCCGATCTTGAGCGCGTGCTGGAGGCAGCCAAGGCCGTCGCCATCCCGGCCGATCAGAAAATCCTGCACGCCATTCCCCGCGAGTATGTGCTGGATGATTCGCAGGAAGGCATCCGCAATCCCGTGGGCATGACCGGCGTGCGCCTGGAAGTGCACGCGCATTTGGTCACTTGTGCGCAGTCGGCGGCGCAGAACATCAGCAAGTGTGTGCAGCGTTGCGACTTGCAGGTGGATGAGCTGGTGTTGTCTTCACTGGCCTCCAGCACGGCAGTGTTGACCAGTGATGAAAAAGAGCTGGGCGTGGTGATGGTGGACATGGGCGCGGGTACCACCGACATCGCCGTGTTCATGCAAGGCGCGATCTGCCATACCGCGAATTTGGCGATGGCCGGCGACAAAGTCACCGAAGACATCGCGCATATGTTGCGCACGCCAACACCGCATGCCGAAGACATCAAGGTCAAATACGCCTGCGCGCTGGTGCAGTATGCGCGCGCCGAAGAGAGCATCCAGGTGGAAAGCGTGGGCGACCGGCCGCCGCGCCGGATGCCGCGGCAAGCCCTGGCGCAGGCGGTACAGGCACGTTACGAAGAAATTTTCGAAATGGTGCAGGCGGAGTTGCGGCGCAGTGGTTTCGAGCAACGCGTACGTGCAGGCATGGTGCTGACCGGCGGCGCAGCCAAGATGGAAGGGGTGGTGGAGTTGGCCGAAGAGATGTTGCAAATGCCGGTGCGCATCGGCATTCCGCAGCACGTGACCGGCTTGGGTGAAGTGGTGGGCAACCCGGTGCATGCCACCGGCGTGGGCTTGTTGCTGATGGGCGCGCAGATGGAACACCCCAAGCGCCCGACCCTTCCCACCGGCAAGGTTGGTGGCTTGATCGGCAAGGCATTGAAGTGGTTCCGCGGCGAGTTTTGACATGCGATGAAGTCGAGCGGTGAAGGCGTGCAGTGAAGACGAATAAGTAACGAATTTGTGGTTTCACAACAACACATCAAAACAACAATAGGACACGGACATGGCACATTTTGAATTGGTCAACCAGGTGGCACCCAATGCGGTCATCAAAGTCATCGGCGTCGGCGGCGGCGGCGGTAATGCGGTGGCGCACATGGTCAACAGCAATGTGATTGGGGTGGAGTTCATCACCGCCAACACCGACTCGCAAGCGATCAAGAACTGCGGCGCGAATGTGCAGCTCACCCTCGGTTGCAACGTCACCAAGGGCCTGGGCGCGGGTGCCAACCCGGAAGTGGGCCGGCAGGCTGCGCTGGAAGATCGCGAAGCAATCATGGATGCGCTGCAGGGTGCCGACATGGTGTTCATCACCGCCGGCATGGGTGGCGGCACGGGCACCGGCGCTGCACCGGTGGTGGCGCAGTTGGCCAAGGAAATGGGCATCCTGACGGTGGCTGTAGTCACCAAGCCGTTCCCGTTTGAAGGCCCGCGCCGCATGCAGGCTGCGCAAAAGGGCATTGAAGAATTGAGTCAGCATTGCGATTCGCTGATCACCATTCCGAATGAAAAACTGATCACCGTGCTGGGTCGCAATGCCACCATGATCCAGGCATTCCGCGCCGCCAATGAAGTATTGCAAGGCGCGGTGCAAGGCATTGCCGATTTGATCGTCAGCCCCGGCTTGATCAATGTCGACTTTGCCGACGTGCGCACCGTGATGAGCGAAATGGGTCTGGCGATGATGGGCACCGGCGTGGCGCGTGGCGATGATCGTGCGCAAGCTGCGGCCGAAGCGGCAATCAAAAATCCGCTGCTGGACGATGTGAATCTGCACGGTGCCAATGGCGTATTGGTCAACATCACCTCGGGTTCGGATTTGACCATGTCCGAGTTCGATGAAATCGGCCGCGTGGTCAGCGACTTTGCCAGTGAAGATGCGACTGTCATCATCGGCACCTCGCTGGATCCGAATATGCAAGACGAAGTGAAGGTGACCGTGGTGGCCACCGGCCTGAGCCGTGCGGCAACGGGTGTGCGCGTACCAGTGACCGAAACCACCCGCGGGGTACGGTTCGAGCCGGTGCAAGAACCGTCGCGCCGTCCGCAAGTCGAGTTGGTGCGCTCGCAGATCAAACGCGATGGCACTACAGGCTTGCCGATCGACGCGGTCACCGACAGCTTTGTGCCGCCGATGCCGTCCAGCTTCTCCAGTGCACTGCGTCGCAATGTGGATGCCACCCCGCAGGCTGCTGAACTGCCCAGGGACGACTATCTGGATATCCCGTCGTTCCTGCGTCGTCAGGCCGACTGATGCGGTAACCCGCATCTCTGTCCTGCGGCCGGGGGTGCGATGCGGTGCTTGTGTCCCCGGCCTGTGGGCGGCCTGCCCACGGGTTTTGCGGTCGATCGGCGTTGCCGGTCGGCCGGTTTTCCAGCTTCGTGCAAGGCGCTTGCGCGGCGTTGTTTTGACAGCTGTTTTGGCGGCAGTTTTGGCGAGTATTCAGCTTCACGCGTGGTAATCTTCCACGATGCTGCGCCAACGTACACTCAAAAACCTTATCCGTGCCACCGGCGTGGGCTTGCATGGCGGGGAAAAAGTCTTTCTCACCATCCGCCCGGCCCCGGTCAATAGCGGCATCGTGTTTCGTCGCACCGACCTCGATCCGGTGGTCGAAATGCCGGCCGCCGCAGCCTTGGTGACTGAAACCACGCTGTGTACCGGGCTCAGCTGCAACGGTGCCAAGGTGCAGACGGTGGAACACTTGATGTCGGCGCTGGCCGGGTTGGGCATCGACAATGCGTATATCGACCTCACTGCGCCGGAAGTGCCGATCATGGACGGCTCGGCCGGGCCATTTGTATTCCTGCTGGAATCGGCCGGAATTGTCGAGCAGTCGGTGGCCAAACGCTTTATCCGCATTCTGAAGCCGGTGGCAGTGAGCGATGGCGACAAGTACGCCAAATTCGAGCCTTACAACGGCTTCCGCCTGGATTTCACGGTGCGGTTCGACCATCCGGCGATTCCGGATGCGCTGTCGCGGGTGGAGTTCAACTTTTCCACCGATGCCTATATCAAGCAAGTCAGCCGTGCGCGCACCTTCGGTTTCATGCGCGATCTGGAATTCATGCGCGATCGCAACCTTGGGTTGGGCGGGTCGATGGACAACGCCATTGTGCTGGATGAGTTCCGCGTGCTGAACGAAGACGGCCTGCGCTACGCCGATGAATTCGTACGCCACAAGATTCTGGACGCGATCGGTGATCTGTATTTGGCGGGGCATCCGATCTTGGGGGCTTATACCGGCTACAAGTCCGGCCATGCCCTGAACAACCACTTGGTGCGCACCTTGTTGGCCGACCAAGCAACCTGGGAAGTGGTCAGTTTTGACGATCCGGCGCAACTGCCGGAGCTGGGGTACGGTGCCGCGCAGCCGGCGTTGTAAGCGGCGCAGTTTTGCGATCGGCTTGGCAGTCCTGCGCGCGTTGTTTCGCCTTTCTTAACAAAATCAATGATGTATCCCGTTAGGATGCGCGCTGACCGCTCAGCTGCGGGGTGCTCGCACCCCCGCTGTTGCGGTGTTGTGCAGGCTGTCGGCGTCTTCCGCCGCGGGTGCGCGCAATAACGCCAAGGCCGCCGCCAGACCTTTCTGGCTGGCTGCCGATGGGGGAATGCGGGGCGTGATGGTCGCAGGGTGCGGCTGCCAAGGCCGCGTGGCCAGCTTGATGGTCACGGCATCCACCTCCAGCCCGATGGAGCGGGCAGCGGCGATCAACTCGGGTGTGGCCAGCCGTAATTTGGCGTGCCAGACCGGGGCATCGGCGATGAATACCAAGGTTTTGCCGCGCAGATTGGCCAAACGCGCATGCGCGTTGACCCCTGCCGGCAATGCAGGACGTAGCAACTGATCCACTGCGTCGAGCCAGCGGGCGCGGCGCAGAGTTCCACCGGCTTTGCCGGCGAGCAGCGTATCCAGCGCCGCGCGCGGGCCAGCAGGCGGGGCAGCCTGGTTCGGGGGCGTGGATCGCGACATAGGCATGGGCAATGATTGAAGTGAACAATTCACACAATACCCGTCAGCGCGCCGTCGCGCAGGCCCAGCGTTTGCGCTGGTGGGCGCTGCGGCACCCATGGGCAGCATTGGCGCTGCTGCTGGGGGCTGGCATGCTGTGCGGCGCGGCGATGCGCAGCGTGATTGGCATGGCGCAGGTGGAAGCCTTGCAGACCTCGGATGCCAGTCGGCAGGCCGAATTGGAGCAGGTGCGCCGGGATGCCCAGCGTGAGGTCAATGCACTGGCGGCGCGGCTGGCGGAATTGCAGGCGCAGGCCAATCGGTTGAATGCGTTGGGCGCTCGCCTGACGCAATCCAGCCAGCTGCAAGACGGCGAATTCAATTTCGAAAACCCCGTCGGCCAAGGCGGGGGTGGGGCCACGCGGGACATGCCTGTCCATGAGCTGCAATCGCGACTGCATGCGCTGGAAGGTGATTATCAACACGCCGATACCCAGCTGTCCGTGCTGGAGAGCTTGCTATTTAATCGCCAGCTGGAGCGCAGCAGCCTGCCCTCGCGCGAGCCGATCGCGGGAAGTTTCGTCACCTCGGGTTTCGGTGGTCGCGCCGACCCCTTCGGTGGCGGTTTCCAGTTCCACAAAGGTATTGATTTCCAAGCCAATATCGGTGATCCGGTGCTGGCGGTAGCCGACGGCGTGGTGAGCTTTGCCGGCGTGCGCAGTGGCTACGGCAACACCATCGAAGTGGATCACGGCAATGGCCTGGTCACCCGCTATGCGCACAACTCGCAGCTGGATCGGCAGGTCGGCGATCTGGTGCGGGCCGGGCAAGACATTGCCAAGGCCGGCTCCAGCGGGCGCTCCACGGGTGCGCATGTGCATTTCGAGGTGTGGCAGGACGGCGTGGTGGTCAATCCCCGCAAGTTCCTTGGCCATAACAACGCCCTGGCACGGCATGGGCCGCAGAACGGCTGATTGCGACGGGCTTGCATACGCGGCGGCCCGCCTCCAGCTAAACTAGCGGATTCCCGCACGCGCGCCTGCGTTCGGGGCTACGTTGCCTCTATTTTTCGATGCCGCGCCATTGGCGCGCATCCCGCCAGGGATTGCCATTCTCATGCTCAACAGTTTGCTTACCAGTGTTTTCGGCAGCCGCAACGAGCGCCTGCTCAAGCAGTACGGCGCCATCGTCAAGAAGATCAATGCGCTGGAAGCGCAGACCAAGGCGCTATCGGATGACGCGCTGAAAGCCAAGACCGACGAGTTCCGCGCCCGTATCGGCAAAGGCGAATCGCTGGACAAGTTGCTGCCGGAAGCATTTGCGGTCTGCCGCGAAGCCTCGGTGCGCGTGTTCGGCATGCGCCATTTCGATGTGCAGCTGATCGGCGGCATGGTGCTGCATTCGGGCAAGATCGCGGAAATGCGCACCGGCGAAGGCAAGACGCTGACCGCCACCTGCGCGGTGTACCTCAATGCGCTGGAAGGCAAGGGCGTGCATGTGGTCACCGTCAATGACTACCTGGCACGCCGCGACGCCGCGCAAATGGGCAAGTTGTACAACTGGCTGGGGCTGTCGGTCGGTGTGATTTATCCCGGCATGAACCATACCGATAAAGGCCCGGCCTACGCCTGCGACATCACTTACGGCACCAATAACGAATTCGGCTTCGATTACCTGCGCGACAACATGGCGCTGGCCAAGGAAGATCGCTTCCAGCGCGGGCTGAACTTCGGCATCGTGGACGAAGTGGACTCGATCCTGATCGACGAAGCGCGTACCCCGTTGATCATCTCCGGCCCCGCCGACGAATCCCCCGAGCTCTACCTGCGGGTCAATGCGGTGGTGCCATCGCTGATCCGCCAGAAGGAAGAAGAGGGTGAGGGTGATTTTTGGGTGGATGAAAAGCAGAAACAGGTGCACTTGTCCGAAGTCGGGCAAGAACACGCCGAACAACTGCTGCGGGACGCGGGCGTGTTGGGTGCCGATGAAAGCCTGTACGCCGCGCAGAACATCCATGTGGTGCATCACTTGAATGCGGCGATGCGCGCGCATGCGATCTATCAGGCCGATGTGGACTACATCGTGCGCGATGGCGAGGTCATCATCGTCGATGAATTCACCGGCCGCACACTCCCGGGGCGGCGCTGGTCCGATGGCTTGCATCAGGCGGTGGAAGCCAAGGAAGGCGTGCAAGTGCAGCGCGAAAACCAGACGCTGGCCTCGGTGACTTTCCAGAATTTGTTCCGCATGTACAAGAAATTGTCGGGCATGACCGGCACCGCGGATACCGAAGCCTACGAATTCCAGAATATCTACGGGCTGGAAGTGGTGGTGATCCCCACCCATCGGCCGATGGTGCGCAAGGATCATTCCGATCTGGTGTTCCTCAATCGCGCCGGCAAATACCGCGCCGTGGTCAAGGACATTCTGGAATGCTCGGCACGCCAGCAACCGGTGCTGGTGGGTACCACCTCGATCGAAGTGTCCGAGCTGCTCAGCAACGAGCTGAATGCTGCCGGGATCGCGCATGAAGTACTCAACGCCAAACAGCACGAACGCGAAGCGCATATCGTGGCCAATGCCGGCGCACCGGGCGCGGTGACGATTGCCACCAATATGGCTGGTCGCGGTACCGATATCGTGCTGGGCGGTTCGCTGGAGGCGGCATTGGCGGCACTGGGCGAGGGCGCCAGTGACGCCGAGATCGAGCGCACCAAGGCCGAGTGGAAGCAGCGGCACGAAGCCGTGAAAGCGGCTGGCGGGCTGCATATCCTCGGCACTGAACGGCACGAATCGCGGCGTATCGATAACCAGCTGCGTGGCCGTTCCGGCCGTCAGGGCGACCCCGGTTCCAGCCGCTTCTATCTGTCGCTGGAAGACAACCTGATGCGCATCTTTGCCGCCGGCTGGGTGCAGACGGTGATGGCCAAGATGGGGCTGAAGGAAGACGACATCATCGAAAGCCCGTTGGTTACCCGCCAGATTGCCAATGCGCAGCGCAAGGTGGAAGCCCACAACTTCGACATCCGCAAGAATTTGCTGGACTTTGACGATGTGAATAACGACCAGCGCAAGGTGATCTACCAGCAGCGTAACGAATTGCTGGAAGCGGCCAGCGTCAAGGACAATATCGACGGCATCCGCAACGATGTCATTGCCGATATGGTGCAGCGCTTCGTGCCGGCCGACTCGGTGGACGAGCAATGGGATCTGCCGGGTCTGGAAGCCGAGCTTGCGGCCGAGTTTGGCGTGCAGCTGGATCTGGTTGGCCTGCACAAGACGCAGGAAGAATTGGATGCCGCACAAATCCGGGCGCACGTGCAGGCCGACATTCTGGCGCTGTTCGAAGGCAAGGAAGCGCAGACCGGTGCCGATACCATGCGCATGCTGGAAAAGCACGTCATGTTGAATGTATTGGATCAAAACTGGAAGGAACACCTGGCGCGCATGGACTACCTGCGCCAGGGCATCCACCTGCGCGGCTATGCGCAAAAGCAGCCCAAGCAGGAATACAAGAAAGAAGCCTTCGAGCTGTTCTCCGAGCTGCTGGAAAAGGTCAAGCGCGAAGTGATCTCGCTGTTGGCACGCGTGCGTATCCGCAGCGAAGAAGAAGTGGCCGCTGCCGAAGCACAAGAGCGCGCACGCGCCGAGTCGATCAACCGGCAGATGCAGTTCCAACACCCCGATATGGGTGGCATGGGTGCCGACGAAGAAGCCGCAGACGTGCGTGTGCAGCAAGCGCTGGCATCCGGCCAAGTAGGCCGCAACGATCCGTGCCCCTGTGGCAGCGGCAAGAAATTCAAGCATTGCCACGGGCAGCTTGCGTAAAGGGGGTGCCCCGGATCGGGGCGCATTTTGGCGCGGATGAAACAGCTTCACGTTGTCGCCGCCATCTTGCGTGATGCAGATGGCCGCGTGTTACTGGCCCAACGCACCGACGCGGAACATGCGGGCTTGTGGGAATTCCCCGGTGGCAAGGTCGAGCCGGGGGAGACCCCGGAGGTGGCGCTGGTACGTGAATTGCGTGAAGAGTTGGGGATCGACGCGGTTGTCGGTAACGCGATCATCCGTGTACATATGCAGCAACCTGAAAAGCACTTGCTGCTGGATGTGCGCGAAGTCAGTTTTGTCGGTGCACCACAAGGCCTGGAGGGACAGGCACTGGCGTGGGCCGCACCGGACACACTACGCGACTACCCGATGCCGCCAGCGGATCTTCCTGTGGTGGACACATTGCTGCGCGGCAATTGAGACCTCAAGCGGCGGCCAAGCGACGATATAACTGATCGAGTGCCAAGACTTGTGCGTCCAGAACAGCTAATGCGCCATCATTGACCAGCACGTCATCGGCAATCGCCAAGCGCTCCTGGCGCGTGGCTTGCGCGGCGATCATGCGCTGCGCCAAGGCAGCATCACTACCGTCGCGCTGCTGCAGGCGCGCCAATTGCACAGTGACGGCCGCGTCCACCACCAAGATGCGATCCAGCCACGGATAGGCACTACGACCACCACTTTCGGCAAGCAACGGGATGGACGCGATAGCATAGGTCGAACTCGCCATCTGGCAGGCATCAGCCAATGCGGTGCGTACGCGCGGATGGACAATCGCCTCCAGGGTCTTGCGCGCCGGACTCTCTGCAAACACGCGTTGTCGCATCGCCGCACGATTCAGACTGCCATCCGCGGTCAAGATGCCGCTGCCAAACGCAGCCACCACTTCGGCCAAGCCATCGCTACCTGCAGCCACAGCTTCTCGTGCAGCGGCATCAGCATCGGCGACGACGATATCCAGTGCACGAAATCGCGCTTCGACCGTACTTTTGCCGGAGGCGACACCGCCGGTAAGGCCGATGATGTATTCGCTCATGCGTGCATTATGTGGTGGATTCCATTCGCATGGCGTGCTCCTGCGGTTGTGGATGCGCTGCCGAGTCTGCACAAGCGCGGCCGCCAAGCCAGGGCACGTTCCCGCTGGGCTGCGCTTGCTACGCCAAGCCGGCGAGCCGCATGTACCAGCCCACTAGGTCGTGCCCCCAAAAGAAACTGATCCAGCCAGCAAGCGCCAGATACGGACCAAACGGAATGGGAGTGGCCTTGTCGCGGCCTTTGACCGCCAGCCAGATCGAGCCGACGACGGCCCCGATGAACGACGACAGCAAGATGGTGGGCAGCACCCCTGCCAAGCCCGTCCACGCGCCCAGCGCAGCCAGCAGTTTGAAATCGCCGTGCCCCATGCCTTCCTTGCCGGTGAGCTGCTTGAATACCCAGTACACCGACCACAGGCTGAGGTAGCCCGCCATCACCCCCAGCATCGCGGATTTCTGCCCGACGTACAGGTTTTCCACGGCCGCAATCATGCCTAGCCATAACAGGGGCAAGGTCAACTGGTCAGGCAATAGTTTGGTGCGGAAGTCGATCCCGGACAGCGCAATCAGATAGCCGGTCAACAGCATGGCGCCAAAGCCCTTCCAGCCAAACCCAAATTGCCAGACACAGGCCAGAAACAATACGCCGGTCAGCAGCTCCACCAGTGGATACTGGATCGAAATCGGAGTCTTGCAGCCCCGACATTTGCCACCTTGCAGCACCCAACTCAGCAGCGGGATATTCTCGTACCAGTGCAGCGGCTTTTTGCATTTTGGGCAGTGCGAGCCCTCCACCACGATGCCGGGTGGCGGGGGGTCGTACAGTTCGGGTTCGTCCAGGATCTCGCGGGCGTCGCGCTTCCACTGCCATTCCAGGCGTGCGGGCAGGCGCAAGATCACCACATTGAGGAAACTACCCACCAGCAAACCAAGCCCGGCTGCGGCGGGATAGCCGAAGCCGGGGTGCGCATCAAGGAAGGCCATCGCGTCGCAAGTCCCTTACATCACCGTCATCGCGATCTTGAAGATCGGCAGGTACATGGCCACCACGATCGAGCCGACCAAGCCACCAATGATCACCATCACCATCGGTTCGATCAGGCTGGACAGCGCATCCACCGTATTGCTGACCTCTTCCTCATAGAACTCGGCGACCTTGTACAGCATGGTGTCGAGTGCGCCGGCCTCTTCGCCGATCGCGGTCATCTGCACCACCATATGCGGGAACAAGTTGACCTGTTTCATCGCGACATTGACCGGGTAACCCACCGCAACGTCGTCCTTCATCTTCATGACGGCCTGTTCATACACCATGCTGCCGGTGGCACCGGCCACACTGTCCAGCGCCTCCACCAGCGGTACACCGGCCTTGAAGGTGACCGCCAAGGTACGTGCAAAGCGGGCAATGGCCGATTCGTGCAGCACCTTGCCAATCACCGGCAACTTCAACATCATTCGATCCACGGTGTGCTGCAATTTGGCCGAGCGCTTGTAGCTGTAAATGAAGAAGCCGATACCGCCGGCAGCGATGATGCCAATCAGCCAGAACCACTTGACGAAGATGTCTGATATGCCGAACACCAAACTTGTAAATGCAGGCAACTCAGCCCCGTAGCTGCTGAATGTTTCCTTGAAGATCGGCACCACATAGACCATCAACACCGCGCAGACCAGGATGGCAACCGCGATCACCGCAGTTGGATAAAACAGTGCTTTCTTGATCTTGCCTTTGATGCTTTCCAGATTTTCTTTGTAAGTAGCAATGGTTTCCAGCACCGTTTCCAGCACGCCGGAGGCTTCGCCGGCGCGCACCAGATTGCGGTACAGCTCGTCGAATTGCACCGGGTATTGACTCATCGCTTCGTAGATCGACGCGCCGCCCTCGATATCACTACGCAGACTGTTGACCATTTTTTTCATGGTCGGGTTCTTGCTGCCACCACCGATGATTTCCAGTGAGTTCACGATCGGGACGCCGGATTTCATCATGGTCGCCAGCTGGCGGCTGAACACGGCGATATCGCGTGCCGACACCTTTTTGCCAGAGCCACCAAACAATGGCTTGGACTTGGGTTTGACTACGGTGGGGTTGATGCCCTGCTTGCGCAGCTCGGCACGCAGCAGATTGGCGGTGCGTGCCAACTGCTCGCCTTTCATTTCCTTGCCACGCTTGTCACGGCCCTGCCAGACAAATTCTTCCAACGGGTTCAAACGGCGGGCTTCGGCTTTATCCCTGGCCTTGCTGATCGCGGCTCTACGAGCGGACATGGGGCTCCCCTTCAATCCTTGGTGACGCGGTTGATCTCAATGAGGCTGGTGACCCCCTGTCTCACCTTGTCCAACGCAGAACGCCGCAAATCGCGGACGCCGCTGAGCAGGGACGCCTCGGTAATCTGTTGCACATTACCACCGGCCAGCACGATTTGCTGAATTTGCTCGGTCATCGGCATCACTTGGTAGATGCCGGCGCGACCTTTGTAGCCCTCGGTGCAGTCCTCACAGCCCACGGCCTCATACACGGTGATGCCTGCGTGCACTTCATCGGCGGTGAAGCCTTCCGCCAGCAGCGCATGTTCCGGCAGATGCACCGCGCGCTTGCAGTCATGCAGGCGGCGCACCAAGCGCTGGGCAATGACCAGGCTGACCGAGCTGGTGATGTTGTACGGGGCGATGCCCATGTTCATCAGGCGGGCAATCGTCTGCGGGGCATCGTTGGTATGCAGGGTGGAGAGCACCATGTGGCCGGTCTGCGCGGCCTTGACCGCGATTTCTGCGGTTTCCAGGTCGCGAATTTCACCCACCATGATCACGTCCGGATCTTGGCGCAGGAAGCTACGCAGAGCGGCGGCGAAGGTCATGCCGCGCTTGACGTTCTGCTGCACCTGGTTGACGCCGGGCAGCCGAATTTCCACCGGATCTTCCACCGTGCTGATGTTGCGCGTTTCATCGTTCAGGATTCCAAGCCCGGTGTACAGGCTGACGGTCTTGCCGGAACCGGTGGGGCCAGTGACCAGCACCATGCCATAGGGCTTGTGGATGGCGTCCAAAAACAATTTTTGTTGCACTGGCTCGTAGCCCAGCTTGTCGATGCCCATCTTGGCGGCGCTGCCGTCAAGGATACGCAGCACGATCTTCTCGCCAAACAGCGTCGGCAGGGTGCTGACGCGGAAGTCGATTTGCTTGGTCTTGCTGAGATTGAGCTTGATGCGACCGTCCTGCGGAACACGCTTCTCGGCAATGTCCAGTTGCGACATCACCTTCAGCCGGGCGGCGATGCGCGCATGCAGCTTCACCGGCACTTTCTTTGCAGTCTTCAGGATGCCATCGATGCGAAAACGCACCCGATATTCGGTTTCATAGGGCTCAAAATGGATGTCCGAGGCCCCTTTGCGAATCGCGTCCACGAGCGCTTTGTTGATGAATTTGACGGTTGGGGTGTCCTCGCCACTGGCATCGACCCCGGAGTCATTGGAAAAATCATCATCCCCCCCGCTGACCTCCAGTCCTTCCAGACCGTCGGCATCGTCCATGTCGGCAGCCAGCGCTTCGGCGGCTTCCAACCAAAGATCCAGGCAGCGCTTGATGCGGTCGGCATCCACCAAAATAGGCTCTACTGCCAGATTGGTATGGAACTTGAGTTCTTCCAGCGCCTGATTGTTGGTCGGGTCTGAGGTGCCCACGAACAGCCGATTGCCGCGCTTGTACAGCGGCAATACCTGATGCTTGCGCAGTAGATCTTCCTTGACCAACGTAATTGCGGACTGGGCCGGATCCAGTGCCAGTGCATCGACGATCGGCATGCCGAACTCCACCGAATTGGCTGCCGCCAACGCTGCCGGCGAGGCCAGCCGGTGCTGTACCAGATACGCTGCCAGTGGCGACTTCTCGGCAGTGGCGGCGTCCATTGCCTTGCGCGCCACCGCCTCATCCAGCGCGCCGTCCATGACCAAGCGCCGGGCGATGCCGGTGATACCCATCAGATTGGCGGCGGTGGCAGTGCTCATTGGTGCGGATCTCCCCGGGAACGGATGTGACTGTATCGCAAACCTGCGCCGCCGCGAACCATCATCACTTAGCTGCAAGTGGTGCAACGAGGTCAGTGCATCGGTACAAGAAGAGCTTCGAGTCCGGCTGCAGGCCAGCCGGATCCACAAGCCTCCAAGTACCAATGGGTGCTTGAGTTTGTTGATAAGGCAGAACCAAGTAGTCCGGCGGCGGCACAGCGCCGGGTTCGCAGGCAATTCGAAGATTGCGGGGACTGATTGCGCATTCCCGATGGTAGGTGCCTGCAAGTCGCGCCTGGTCACAGCCAAGGCCTTGCTCGATCAATGGGCGCAGCTTTTCGATGCGAGACCTAGCATCAATGGCAGTTTCGCGGTTGAAAATTTCGCCGGCAACTTGCCCCGGGCTGAAATAATTGGTGCGTTGCAATACTAGCCAAGGCCCCATGATGGAGCCTGGGTACCAAAACACCTGAGCGTGCTCCGGGATCCTGATCCCGAATATCGAAGGATTGAAAACATTATTTTCAAACACCCGGTTGGCAAGGCCGCGGGAATCCCAGCACCAGCAGCTGAGCATGGTTAGGGGGATCAGGCAAGTCAGGAACACAATTTTCTGGCCACTTCCAGTTAAACGATTCCAAAGCAACACACAGAGCAGGGGCAATCCAAATCCTATTGCAGGGAATGCCAAAAGCAGCCGGTCAAGGGGGAACAGGTCCAGTTGATAACCAGCATTTTCAAAGCCCGCAAGTTGTAATGAGACGTGCTCAACTGCCAGAAGCAACACTAAGCCGCCAGGCAGGGTGCCAATCAGCTTGGCAACGTTGGAGGGCAAACGGTGATCAAGTAGTGGCCAGATGGCATACAGCATCGCAAATGCGCCCCACTCCCAGGTGCCCTCTCCCCAGGCAAAGATTGCAGCAAGCAGCAGTAGCAAAGTGCGGGAGAAATTATTGGTGTGAATGCCGTAAAAACACAGCGCGCCGATAGCGGCGATACCAAGCCAATGAGCTAGCCAATGAACACGCCACAGTTGGAGTGCGGAGGGGAGGGCAAGGTGAAGCGAATCCACCAACAGGGCTGTAACCGCAATGCCAAGCACTAACCCGAAGAGAGCGGCACGACACCAGCGCGCAAAGTCCAGCGGCAGGATTCGTTGTGCGATGGTTAGTAAAAAAATATCAAATAAGAGATTGTTGAAGTCGGCCAGGCTCCACTTCGACAAAAATAGCTGAGGGGTTGCGTCGTATAAGTTGTAAAGCCAAGTTGGGTCGATGCGGACATACAAATCAGGAAATGGTTTGACTCCGAGATAAGCAAGAAACAAAACCGGAATACCTAGCCAGCAGGCGTGTAGCCAGCGTCTATCCTGCATCACCAGCCAGGGCCAAATGATCAGGCTGGCAGCCAGCATCTGTAGCGGATGCAGAATGCATGCAAGTGCCAAAAAAAAGAAAGCAAGCCGGGTGCGCTTGCGGGTAAAAAATGCAATGGAAACCAAGCATAGAGCTTCGGAAAATGGCCTGGGTGTAAGAAATTTTTCGCCATAACTGAATAGCTGGGTCATGCCATATACAGGTGGCAGGCAAATTGTAGCTAACCATGCCCGGTACCGTAGATCGGGCGGCAATAACACACGGAGGCAGTACCAGCCAGCGAAGAAAAACCCCAAGAGACCAACTGCGGATCCCCAAAGAAAAAGCACTGGCGGGTTGATGCTTCCGACTGCTTCTGAAAGCAGCCAAGGAGCTATCGAGTAACGATCCTGACTGCCGTGCACGAAAAAAAGATCCTGGCCAAATATTTGCGGCCAGCGCCGCGCAAGCGCTTGTCCCAAGTACAAGATGGAATCGTGATTAATGCCGACATAACGGTGAAGCAACAACACCATCACGATGCCAAACAGACCACCTGCGATCGGTGTACGCCAGCGGCCAATGGGAGCGTGGCTGCTAGTAGACACTGAGTCGTGTCCATGCAACGCCATCCGGCTACTCACCGGCGAACCGGCGGGCTGCTACTACCGCCTCTAAAATTGAGAATATCGTCGCAACGGTAGAGACGAAAGGTAATTGCAGGAGTCTTTGATACCGGATCAGGGATCGCCCACTGCCCAACGTATGGCTGTGGCTGTGGATAAGACAGCACCATGTAATCAGGGCGCTTGCCTCCATTTAGAGAGCACGCTTGTTTCATGCTGCGATCGCTGATATGGCAACGTACACGTTCAGTGACATTCAGTTTTTCATCTTGACACCCAAGACTCTCACGCATCAGTGGCATCATTCTGTTTTCACGCTGCAGACCGTCTTCAGCAGTGTCACGGCTAAACATCTGCCCGGCCAGTTGGCCTGGGCTGAAGTAGCTCGCACGATGGAGTACAAGCCATACTCCAACTAAAGATTCTGGCTCCCAATAGATTTGGGCATGTTCTGGAATCGAGGTGCCAAATATATCAGGTTGAAATGCCGCATCTTCCATGATGTGTTGTGTGCTGTCGCGAGCATCCCACAGGTACAGTGTTGCTGCCACTGCAGGCACCAGGAAACCGGCAAGCAAAAGCTTCTTTCCGATTGATCCGCATCGCTCCCATAGCAATAGCCCGAAAAGTGGTAGGCCAAATGACAATGCCGGGAAAACTAGTAAACGGCGGTCAAACGGATACAGATCGATTCGAAAATGTGCCTCTTTGAACCAATGATATTCATTGCTGGCGTGGTTATAGAACAGCAGTACAGTCGACATGCCAAAGATCCAACAGAGCAAACGGCCAAGCCGTTGGCGGGAGTCGTGTGGAGCAAACTGCCAGCCGACGTACATTGCAGCAAGCAATAGCCAGCCCCAATCGGTCTCGCCCCAGGCCAAGAGTGCGGTGAGCGTCAGCAGCAGTGCTGAAACGGAGTCCTTTGCACGCAAATGAAATAGCAGGAGTGCACCAATGGCCGCCAATGAGAAGAAGTGTGCCAGCCAATGAACGCGCCAAAGTTGTAGGCCAATAGGCAGAACCAAGTGCAGGTGATCAACCAAGAGCAAACTGGCAAGAATGCCAATCGTGCAGCCGATCAACGATGCCAAGCACCATCCACCAAACCGGCCCCGTAACCAGTGCCACGCACTCAGCAAAACCACAACATCAAAGCCAAGATTCTTGAAGTCATTGACACTCCAGAGCGTGACGAACACTTGGCGAGAATAGGTCAGCTCCTTGAACCAGCCGGCATCTGCGCGCTGCAGCAGCCCATTGAACGGGGTTATCCCGATGTATGCCAGCGCGCTGACTGGAAATATCAACCATAGCGCATGCAGCCAGCGGCGATCCTGGCCAACAGCCCACACCCAGATGATTGCCGCACCTGCAATCGCTTGCAGCGGGTGAAATAGTCCGGCTAGCAAAAGACTGGCGGCAGCAAGTAGCCATTTTTCGCGGATGAGCCAGCCAATGCCAAGCAAACAGAATGATTCTGCTAGTGGACGGGATGTCAAGAATGGTTCGTTGTAGCTAAATATGTGGACTACGCCATAGATAGAGGGCAAGCACAGCGCACCCAGCCAGGCCCAATAACGCTGCTGCGTCGGCAACAGAGCCTTCAATGCAAACCAGGCAGATGCCGCAAACAGTAGCATGCTGATGAATGCACCCATCAACATGACTAACGGGGGCGATGCAAAGGAAAACGCTTTACCCAAGATCCACGGCATGATGGTGTAGCTGGCCTGGCTGCCATGTGCAAAAAACAAGTCTTGCCCATAAATCTGCGGCCAACGCTGCATCAAGCCTTGACCCATATACAGAATCGAGTCGTGAAAAATGCCGGGGTAGCGGCGCAACAAGAGCATCATGGTAATGCCGAGTGCGCCGCCTGCGAGCAATTTTATTTTCGAACAAATTTCCGGTGAGTCGAGCTTGATTTCTTTCATGAAGTCAGCGCAACAATTGAAATATTTGACTGGTGGTCGCGTCCAAGAAAAGTGCGTATGCCGGCATAGATGGTCACATGGTTTTATGTTGCGTTGGCTAGGCTTTGTTCTTAAAAATTGATCCGCTCTGATTCTACTACTAGTGGCAGTTTTCGTACTTGGGTTTGAATGGATGCGATATATTCACCCAGCATTCCAAGAAATAGCATCTGGATAGCGCCGAATAAAAACATTCCAATTAGAATGGGTGCAGTTCCGAATTGGAACTTGTCCCAAAAAAGAAGTTTGGCAAGTAGATAGCCGAATGCTGCCAACAGGCTAACAATTGCCAACGCAAAGCCAAGCATCGCCATGAGCCGTAGGGGCAGTTTGGAGTGCTTGGTGATGCCAAGCATGGCGATGTCGTACAACGTGTAAAAATTTTGACTGGTGACACCACGTGTGCGGCGTGGCTGCTTGAATGGCACTGTCGCAATGGGGTAGCCAATTTCACACACCAAGCCTCGCGTATAGGGGTAGGGGTCGGCGATGCTGCGTAATATTTCGATCACATCACGATCGAACAAGCCGGCACCAGTTGCGTTGTCGATCAGGGGGACTTCCGAGATGCGGTTGATTATCTTGTAATATATCTTGCGGACAAAAAATATCAACGAAGACTCTTCGCTTTCCGGTTTTACCGCCATTACTGTCTTGAAGCCGTCTTCCCATTTTTTGATGAACTCTGGGATCATCTCCGGCGGGTCTTGTAGATCGCCTGCAATCACCACTACGGCATCGCCGGCAGCTTGCAGCAGTGCATGATATGGAGAGCGGATATGTCCAAAATTGCGAGCATTGACAATGACTTTTAGTTTGGGGTCGCGTGCAGCGCGAGCGCGGAGTAAGGCAACAGTGCGGTCTTTTGAGCAATTATCGATACAAAGATGTTCATAGTCGTAGGGCAAAGATGCCATTACCGCTGCAATCCGGGAGCATAGATCATCGACGTTTTCTTCTTCGTTGAAGAGTGGAGTGACGATGCTGATGAGTTTGGTCATGTTCGGAATACAAAGCGGCTATTGAGGAAGTAAGAGAGCATGGCGCATGGTAGAATCAACAGCAGTCCACCTAGCCAAGGCGGAATCTTCGCCATTGATAACAGCGATAGCCCAAGCACATTTACGAGATACACAACAACATACACGCCTAAAAATAATGGCAGGTGGCGATAGTTGGTGCTACTGAATACTAGCTTGCCCGTGCTATGGAAGTTGAACAATACACCCAATATCGTAGCTGCGGCAGCAGCTATTGCGTAGTGCATCCCCAGCCATAGACAGGCAACAAACGCAGCATAGCCGAACGCGGTGTTGATGCCGCCAACCAACAGGAAACGGAAGAAGCGGCGCCTGGACCGGATGCGTTCGGGTAGTTGCCGGGTAATACGCTCGAAACTCACACGCTTCCCGATTCGATTTGTGCGATGAAATCGGCGGTGTCGTTGATCTGGCGTGCTAGCGGGTGTTCATCGATACCGTGCAGGGCCAGCAGTTGGCGGTAGCGAGCACCATCGCCAACGTAGCGGTCTGCTGGTTCCGCCAGCATGGGGAGGCGCGCGATGGCGGCATCTGGTGCCACGAACTCTCGCACCATCTGTGCTAGGTCACCTACTTCAACCTCGCATTCACCGGTGGTTTCCACGCAGAGGAAGGGATCGGCCTCGGTGGTCAATAGTTGGCCCATAGCGACGCCCAACAGATTGGCCGCGCTTGTGTAGGAACGCACCACAGGATGGCGTGCGTGAATCTGGATGCGTCCTTGGCGTGCCTGCCGGATGAATGAGGCAAGTGCATAGGAATTCAGCTTGTTGATGTACGGGCCGCTGAGGTTGAACAAGCGCGCAATGAAGGTGCGTCGCTCAGGTGCTGCTTGGACGAAAGTCTTGAACAGGGCTTCGTCCTCCAGCTTCAGTCGTCCGTAAAACAGGTTTGGATCTTCATCATCAGGCTTCGCCATTGCTGCATTTACGGCACCGGAGGAGGTAACAAAAACGCGCTCTACACCGACGCTGGCCCCGCCTTCAGCTGCCAAGCGCGACAGCATACGGTTGGTATTGATGTACGCATCGGCGGACATCGTTGAAGCTTTTTCACGCGTCAAATAGGCGAAATGAAGCAGCAGTGAAGGCGAGTGCGGTAATGCGGGTAATTCAGTTAACGGCCGCTGGCTGACTACCGTGCCGTCACGTAGCGACCAAGTGCGTGCCTGGCTTCCAAATGCAGATACACGGGTGTGCCACCGACTACCCAGTGTATTGGATAGAAGTTCCAGAGTCGCCTGCCCGAGCCAGCCGCTGGCACCAGTGACGAGAATGCGCCAGTGGCTGCGACGCAACTGCTCGATGAGTGTATATGGTAACACTAGTTGAGTCATGGACGGCTGCGAGTAACTAGTGAGACCGTCATTGTTCGCTCGATAAGACCTTCCAGCGGCTCTCCAACATCTCGATTCTGCGATCATCTTCTGCGGTGATCAGTGCGTAGTAGTCGCGCTTATTCAATAGCCACAGCAACTCGAAATGAACTGCCTGCAGCAGAGCCTTGTCAATATTTTCTTTGGCGAGGGCTTCATTGCCAAAAATTACTTTACGCGTCTCGAATCGAGTCAGATAGTTGTCATTGATTCGTTTAAGCATAGGTAATGCATCCATAGAGACCCCGCCGCCGACCACTAGGTCAATATCAAATTCCTTACAGATGTTGCCGGTTTTAATGCAATATTCGGTCACAGGATCGGTATTGATGGCGTTGCGATCCCATCCCATGGAGCCAGAAAAGTCCACTCGACCAAAAACCATTCCGTCTGTTCCATTTGGCGCAGCGGCAAGTCTTGCCATTTCGTTAATATTATTGAAGGCGGTAATCGTCTCGATATTAAATAAGAAGTCAGTGTATTCCTGCTCGTCTTTGGTGTAGATCTTGTTCTTTGCGTCGATGAACTTGGACAGTGCATATGGAGTTTCCACCATCGGTGCGATGATGTACTCAACGCCAAATTGCTTGCTTTCGATCAGGTCACGCACAGCCTCGCAGCCACCAATCTTGAGGCCAACATCAAGGTCCGCCTTGCGGGCGATTTCCATCAGGCGTAGTAATTCATCAACACGGGTACCTTCGGCCTCAAACTCAGCTTTCACTGCGACGGCACCAAATTCATTCCGCAGTAGGCTGAGGATATCGAGCATCTTTTTTTCGTGCTTGTTCATGGGATTTCTCCGCCTTGCTTGGGTAGGTATCTGAGAACTGAATCGAAGATATCGGCATCGAGTTCCGGCGTCATCAGGTGGAGCGGGTTGGATTCCATCGTCCCGGAATCGGTGATCCGGCTGGTGATCTTCGGGAAGTATGTCTGATCCGGGTCAAGCTTGACCACGAACGCAGCCATGCCAGGCTGGTTGAAACTGGCGGAGAATTCGGCACAGCCCATGTTGCTGGCTTCCAGTGTCATCACCGGGACCGACCATGCTGCGAACAGTTTTTCCCAGTCCGGTAGGCCCAGTCCGGTGCTGCGATCGCAGCCAACATAGCGGCCCTTGAAATAGTTGCGCTGGGTCGCACGGATCGAGGCGTAGCCGCCGTCGTCGAACAAAAATATCTTCAGGTTCAGGCCGTTGATTCGGGCGGTGCCGATTTCCTGCAGGTTTTGGGCGAAGCCGCCGTCACCCTCCACCAACACCACCCGTCCGTCGGGGTTGGCGAATGCAGCCCCGATGGCACCCGACAGGCCGTAACCCATTGATGCCAGTCCCTTGTTGGTGATCATGATCTGGCCAGCTTTCTGGCGGAAGGCCTGCATCATCACGGTGAAAGCGCCGCCGCTGCTGCAGGGTATGATGGTGTCCTGCGGGTGGCAGAGCGTGGAGATGTGCTCGACGAAGCAGTAGGGCGAGATATAGCCGTCTGCGGTGTTGTTGATCGCCTCGACAGTAGGCAGGGTGTCACGGACGTGGCGCGCGTATGCCAACCATTCGGCGTGGTCGCCCAGCTCCATTCGTGCGAGCCTAGCTAGCATGTCGTTGGCATCGATGCATAGGCCTTGGGCGATGCGGGGGTGCCCCTTCTCCAGTTCGGTGCGATCCAAGTCAACCTGGATCACTTCGCCGCTTGGAACGAACTGGTGCCAGTTGAAACCGGTCTGCTGCATCCCGAGCCGGCTTCCGAGCGCGACTAGGAGATCTGCCTGCTGCAGCACTATGTTGGCGCTGCGCTGCCCCCAGGTATTGGGCCTGCCCACGTAGACCGGATGGTCGGCATCAATGCGGTCGGCAGCATTCCAAGTGGTCGCCAAAGGGATCCCCAGTTCGCCGAAGCGTACCCACAGACCGGCGGCTGTCGCACGGTCGATGCCGCCGCCGAGCAGCAGCACGGGCCGCGTGGCATGCCGGATGCGGTCGGCGACTTCGGCCAGCACCTGGTCAGTGATGTGTGGCAAAGGGCGCGGTGTGATGGCTGCTTCATCTGCCGTCACAGGCTCGACCTGCCTCGCCTGTACGTCCAGAGGAATCTCGATGAAGACCGGGCCCTTTCGTCCGTGCCGCGAGGCCTGCACGAGGTCGACGAATGCTTTCATCCCCAGCGGTTCTTCTAGCAGTACGGACTCGACCGTGATCGGGCGGGTGATGGATACCCCGTCAATTTCCTGAATGCCGCGCTGCCGCAGTGTGCCGTGCGCTAGGTCGGCGGTCTTGACCTGACCTCCGATCACCAGCAATTCCCGGCTTTCCAGAAAAGCGCCCGCGATCGCTGTCATGATATTGGTGAGCCCTGGACCTGCGGTCACTAGGGCGAGTGCCTTCGCGCCACCGCGGCTCGCCTCGTTGAAGTATTCGGCTGCGATGCCAGCGGCAACTTCATTGATGACGGGGTGACAGTCGAGGCGTAGGCTAAGACTCTCAATCAGGTGCATGATGTTGCCACCGCCCACGTAGAAGCAATGGGTGTAGCCCAGCGCCAAAAGCCAGTCTCCGATCTGGTCGCTATATTTCATCTAATTCTCTTTCCATCGCGGCGAAGGCATGGTGCAGTGTCCTTTCGATCGCCGCCGTACGTGGTGTCAAGTGGCGGACTAGGGCACCGTCCGCATCGTAGGCGATGACGACATAGTGTTCCGCCGTGTGTTTCTTGTCGGAGTCGAAGTGTCGCAGTAGGTCGTCAGCGGGGATCCTTGCCAGTTCGGCATCCAACCCCGGTACCTGCGCAAGCAACCAGCGTAAATGTGCACGTAGCTTGGAGGCGCGCGCGCAGGATCGGTCGACCAGCCCCTGTGCTTCGGAGAATGAAAAGCTGGCCAGCATGCCGAGACCCACCGCGATGCCGTGGCTGATACGGTAGCCGCTCGCACCTTCAAGCGCATGCCCGAAGGTGTGGCCGAAGTTGAGCAGCAGGCGGATGCCGGTATCGAATTCGTCTTCCTCAATGAAAACCTTCTTGGTGGCGAGGGTCAGGGCGATGACTTTTACTACGTGGGCAGGGTCACGCAGCAGGTCCCCGGCGTCGGCGAGAGCAAGGTATCTGTCGAAGGCATTGTCGGTGCTGGCGTAGCAGATCTTCACCGCTTCGCAGAGGCCTTCAATCATCTGTGCAGAGGACAGCGTTGAGCAGAAATCCGTGTCCACCCAGATCGTGTCCGGAGGATAGAAATTGCCGGCGATGTTCTTGTAGGAGCCGACGTTGATCGAGGACTTGCCGCCGACACACGAGTCGACCATCCCGAGCAGAGTGGTCGGTACGTAATCCCAGCCGATCCCACGCATGTAGCAGGACGCTGCGAATGTGGCGACGTCCTGGATGATTCCGCCACCGACCGCGATGACCCGCGCGGAGCGTGTGGTGCCACGCTTGCGCAACTGCTCGATCAGCACGCCGATAGTATCAAGCGTCTTGAACTCTTCGCGTGCCTGGATGAGGATGCTGGCCTCGCGCTCAAGCCAAGGGTAATAGGTCGGCAGGACTTCGTCACAAATCAGTATCGCGCGGGAGCCCTCCACATGTGGGCGCACGATTCCGGTGCCGGCCAAGACGTGGTATGACTTCGCGCTAGAGTGAATGTCGAACTCAAATGATCCTGACATGCGTGTAACCGAGGTCGACGTTGAGGAATTGACCAGTAGTACCGGTATTGCGGAACGAGGCTAGGCCATAAACGGCTGCAGCGACATCATCAAGGGTGGCGAGGCGACCGAAGCGGGTGGAGGCCTCCACATTGCGAATCTGGCTCTCGCTCAGGTTTGCCCGGGTCATCGGGGTTTCGAGAACCCCAGGCAGAACCGCATTGACAAGATGACCGTCGCGGCCTAGATCGTTGGCAAGGGAGAGAATCAGGCCTTGGACCGCAGCCTTACTGACGCAATAGGACAGCTTGTCCTGACGCGCTTGGTTCTGCCAGATTGAGCTGATGACGCAAAGACGCGAAGGCTTTGTCAGTGCGTCCCGGGTCAGCAGGTGATTGAGCGATACCAGGATTGACAGGACATTGGCCCGATAAATCGATTGGTGGGTGCTGGCATTGAACTGGAAAATGTTGTCGTTACAGTTCGCTCCGTGTGCCCAGCATACGGCATCGAAGGGACCGGCTGCAGCGACCGCAGCCTCGCCGGCGGGATCGTCATCTAGCGGATTCCATGCCAAGAATGAGCCAGAAGGTGCGTAGTTTGTGTCGCGGGTGATACGCACAACCTGCCACCCTTGCTCAGCATAATGTCTGTCGACCGCACCCCCGATGGCACCGGATGCGCCGAACAACAGCAATCGTCCAGTGCCTGCCGAATCCATTGTCGCCATTAGAAACCCAGCCCCAAGAATTCTTCCAGCTTGCCTGCAACATAATCGAGCTGTGCTTCCCCAAGCCCCGGATATACGCCAAGCCAGAATGTTTGTTCCATCACAATATCGGTGTTGACCAAATCCCCACTTACGCGGTAGTTGCGGCCGGCCATATAGGGCTGGCGGGTCAGGTTGCCGGCAAACAGCAGTCGTGTGCCGATGTTGTGCTGGTTGAGGTAGTTAAGCAGGTCAACGCGCCGGATGCCGGAGTTGGGGCGCAGCGTCACCGGGAAGCCGAACCAGGAAGGATTAGAGTTGAACGTTGCTTCCGGCAGCATCAAGAACTCGGAGCAATTTTGCAGGCGATCATGCAGATAGGCAAAGTTGGCGCGACGGCTAGCGATAAACCCTTCCAGTCGATCCATTTGCGCCAGCGCACATGCAGCCTGCATGTCGGTGATCTTGAGGTTGTAGCCCAGATGGCTATAGGTGTATTTGTGATCGTAGCCATCGGGTAGGCTCCCGCCGAGTTCACGACAGCTCCAGCCAAAACGCTTGCAGCAGGTGTTGTCCTTGCCTGGCGCGCAATAGCAATCGCGGCCCCAGTCACGAAAGGATTCAGCGATGAGCTTGAGTTCAGGATTGTTGGTAAAGACCGCACCACCTTCACCCATGGTGATGTGGTGGGCCGGATAAAAACTTAGGGTGGCAATATCGCCGAATGTGCCCACCATCTGGTCGTTGTATGAGGCCCCCAGTGCATCACAACAGTCTTCGATCAGCCATAGTCCATGCTTCTTGCATAACGCCGTGACGGCATCCAAATTGAATGGATTACCCAGGGTGTGCGCCAGCATCACGGCTTTGGTTTTTGGTGAAATGGCCGCTTCCAGCTGGCTGGCATCTACATTATGGGTGGCAAGATCAACATCCACGAATACAGGGACAGCGCCGAATTGCACGATGGGATTGACCGTGGTCGGGAAGCCGGCAGCCACGCCAATGACTTCATCGCCAGGTTTGATCGCACGTTCACCGAGGCGCGGACTGGTCAATGTGGAAAACGCAACAAGGTTGGCGGAAGAGCCGGAATTCACGGTGATTGCGTGTTTTACGCCTAGATAGTTGGCTAGGCATTCTTCGAACTGGGTATTGAAACGCCCGGTGGTCAGCCAGCCATCCAATGATGCCTCCACCATCAATTGCAATTCTTTTCCACCAATGACCTTGCCCGACACCGGCACGGCACTAAGCCCAGGGATGAAGGGTTTTGGTGTATGGGCGATGTCAGCATAGCGAGCCACCAGCGCAAGGATCTGGTCACGTAGCTGCTCTGCAGAGGAGGGGGTAGAAAGATCAGTGGTCATGGTGGGTGACGATAGCCAGAGATTTGCTGCATGCACAGAATGCGCATGTTTTCGCCATTGCGCCATGCTTTATGCCAATGAACTACATGGGCAAGCGCTTCTTGCAGTGACCAGCGGGGCTGCCAGCCCAATTGTTGCCGCGCTTTGGAGATGTCCAACTTCAAGAAACTGGCTTCGTGTGGGTGTTCGCCGGGTTGCATCTGCCAGTTGGCATCCCCCCCCCAGGTTGCGCATAGTTGCTCCACGATCCACTGCACTGGGCGGGCATCGTCATCATTGGGGCCAAAGTTCCAGCCTTCTGCATAGGGTTGCCCTTGGGTGTACAAGCGTTCTGCCAATTGCAAATAGCCACTGAGCGGTTCCAGTACATGCTGCCAGGGACGAATGGCGTGCGGGTTGCGGATAAGTACGGCAGTTCCGTGCTCTAGCGCCCGTAAGATGTCTGGCAGCAGACGATCCTGGGCCCAGTCACCACCACCGATGACATTGCCGGCACGGGCGGTGGCCAGTGCAATACCGGCTTCCTTCAAGAACGAGTTGCGATAAGCACTACTGACCAGTTCCGCGCAACCCTTGCTGCTGGAGTATGGATCATGCCCACCCATCGGGTCTGATTCACGGTAGCCCCACACCCACTCTTGGTTTTCGTAGCACTTGTCGGTGGTGATGTTGACGATGGCACGTACCGAGCCTGCCTGACGTGCAGCTTCCAACACATGCACCGTGCCCATCACATTGGTTGCGTAGGTCTCCAACGGTTGCTGGTAGGAGGCGCGGACCAGTGGTTGTGCCGCCAAATGAAACACGATTTGCGGTTGAAGCTGCGCAAACAATGGCGCGATGGATGCGTAGTCCCGAATGTCGGCGATGTGGTGCGACATGCCTTGTCCAACATCGGCGACATTGAATAACGATGGCGCGCTGGGTGGTGGCAGGGCTATGCCAGCAACATCTGCCCCCATGGATTGCAACCACAGGCTCAACCATCCGCCTTTGAAGCCGGTATGCCCTGTCAACAGAACGCGCTTATCCCTCCAGAAATCGGGTGAGATGTTGGATGTACCCATCACGGCCAACGCTTCCAGGGGGCATTGCCGCTGGCCCAGAGCTCTTCCAGATTCGCTTTGTCGCGCAGTGTGTCCATGGGTTGCCAGAAGCCATGGTGTTCGAAGGCCATGAGCTCGCCTTCATTCGCCAATGTTTGCAGCGGTGCTTGCTCCCAGATTGTGCCGTCATCTTGCAGATAGTCCAGCACACGTGGCGAGAGCACGAAGAAGCCGCCATTGATCATGCCACCATCACCGCGCGGTTTTTCTTGAAAGCTATCGACTCGACCGTCCTGCATGGACAGTGCGCCAAACCGGCCGGGTGGAATGGTGGCGGTCACCGTGGCGGCTTTGCCATGCGCCTTGTGGAACGCGATGCAGGCACCGATGTCGATATCGCCCACACCGTCGCCATAGGTCAAACAAAACGCATCATCGTCCCTCAGATAGTCCGCTACGCGCCGCAGGCGACCACCGGTTTGCGAGTGATCCCCGGTATCCACGAGCGTTACCTTCCACGGCTCTGAGCGACGCTCATGGACGTGCATGCTGTTGGCTTGCATGTCGAAGGTGACATCCGACATATGCAGAAAATAATTGGCGAAGTATTCCTTGATGATGTAGCCCTTGTAGCCGCAGCAGATAATGAACTCATTGATGCCGTGACTGGAGTAGATCTTCATGATATGCCAGAGGATTGGCATGCCGCCGATCTCCACCATGGGTTTGGGGCGCACGGTAGTTTCTTCACTCAAGCGCGTGCCCAACCCACCTGCGAGAATCACTGCTTTCATGTCATTTGGCCTCGCTGGGGGTTGGTGCGGCGGAGCACACAAAGGCATCCGAATAAAACTGATCGGCAGGAAGCCCCGCACGCAGCAGCGCTGCCTTGGCAGTATGGATCATCGCGTCGGAGCCGCAAGCATAGACAGCAGCATTGGTGAAATCAGGTTGCATCGCCAACAGGACATCCTGTACATGGCCGCGTGCGCCTTGCCAAGCATCGTCAGCGCGCGAGAGTACGGGGATAAATCGAGCGGTGGGTATCAAGGCATGTACATCGAAATAAAGATCTTCTTGCCTACGCCCCCCCCATAGCACCGTGACAGATTCTGGCTGTTGCTCTGAAGGTAGAGTTGTCAAAGCTACAAGCATTGCCTTGACTGGAGCAATTCCGGTGCCGGTGGCAAGGAAAAATAGCTGCATACCACTACAGGCGCGCAAGATGAACGTGCCCAAAGGGCCGTGTAAGCGCAAAACGTCCTCCGGTTTTGCATCTGCAAACCAATATCGCGTCATTTCTCCGTCTTGCATGGCGCGAACATGCAGTTCTAGCGTGTTGTTTGGCAAACGGGGATTGGCAATCGAATAGCTGCGGCGTAGACCATGCTTGCCGATGACGTCGATGTATTGCCCAGGCAAGAACTCGAAGGCGCTGCTGGGAGGTAGTCGCAGTTGGATGCCAACAACATCGGGGGCTAAACGCTGCAGTGAGTTGATTTTACAGGGCAGTGTGCGCGGAGGAGGAAGTGTGAGATCACCTAGGTCAAGTACTCCGATGCGCAGATCAGTGTCCGCAGTGCGTGCACAGCTAAGAATCCACCCGTCTGCTTTTTCTTGCTCGGTTAGAGCCAGCTCGGGAAGTAGGGCGTGCGTGCTGCCCGTCATTACTTTGCACCGGCACGTGCCGCAGCGGCCAGTCTTGCAGCTGTATGGGAGTTGCAGGGATGCGGTATTGGCGGCGTCAAGCAAGGTAATGCCGGTGTTGGCATCAAAGCGAAAATTTGTAGTGGTGGTAATAACCGGCATATGATCAACTTCAGTAGGGCTTTTCCTTAGAAACATCTAAGGCTTTTGGCTGTCGCATCAATGCCATCAGAATGGTTGAGTCTTCGTGTGCAAAATAATGCGCCGGGAAGAGAGATCCCGCTTCCGGATGCTCTCGACGAACTGAAGCCGGAATTGTTTTCCCCAGCGGCTTCCACGCAGGTTCAATGAATGCACGTTCGGGTTCCTGAGCGGCGCTCAATCCACCTACCAGCAATGTTACGACAAGTAGGCCGTGCCAAAGTGTGCGTCCTTGCTGCTGCGCCAATGGTCTGATCGTAGCCAGGGCGAGTACACATAGTGCTGGGACTGATGCGCGCATCGCAAGGTCATTGCCAATGCCAAGATAGTAAAAGGGCAACAGACACAATGTCGCTACTGCGATTTGCATGGGGCGATTGAAATGGGTGATACGCGCCAAAATCAGTGCCAAAAAGCCGAATTCCAGCAAGCAAAACAGCACGTAACGATAGGCAAACAGATCCCATGTGCCCCACATTTCCGCCATCCAGCCGTGCGGGACTTCTGCGGCATCCATGCCTAGATACTTCATGGTGAGCAATGCAATGGGTATGAACGCGAAGCAAGACCAGGGGGAGAACAGGATTTTGCGGTCGCGTCGCCATGCCAGCCCGAACAAAAAAAATGGAAATAAACCAATAGCCGCCAAAGGTGACCAAAGAGGCACGGCAGTTGCGAGCAGTGGCGTGATGCGCGCGAGGGAGGGCTGCTGCCAGTGGCGCAGAATCAACACAATGCCAAGCCATGCTGGCAACGCATGGTTAGGTACCCAGAATAGCAAGGTGGTATTGGCTGAGTACTGGATGGATGGCATCCACCACTCGATGTGCTGCCCTGGCACGGCAATTTCTCGATATGCCCATGCATGACCGAGCAAATCCATTCCGCCAAACAGGGTCAACACCAACAAGCAGAGGATGCGTTCGCGCAGGGTATCGAATAGGCGGCAGGCAGCCAATAAAAACAGCCACCAGCCCAATACCGTCCATAAATAGATTGCGAAATTGGCGGCATCGGGGCCAAATAAATAACCGACAGCTGCAGAGGGTAAAAAATAGCCTACAGGCGCACGTAGAATCAGGTGTGAAGCATCAGCGAGCAGGTAGGTTGGCGGCCAGCCACTGACGGATAGGTCATGCAGGACAGCATCGCGAGTAAGCCAGTCCGAATTGGAGTAGAAAAAATGACCAACGCCGGCAACTGCAGTCCATCCTAGCGATAGCGCAAAAACACTTAAAATGAATTTTGTGTTTAATCCCGTTGATCCTGTCGATGGGCCACGCAATGCTTGCCATGAGGCGAAGCTTGTCAATACCAGCAAGATAGCTGTTGCTAGTGGGATAAACCACAGGCAGAACAGAAGGATTGGGAGAATGAGATAGATGGCGATGGATTGGTCGATCCAATCTAAGCTAGTTGCCGGCGAAGACGCTGTCGCTGCACGAGGGATGAGCACTTATTTTTTCTCCTCGTGATACTCATCATCCACATTGATGCCCCAGATTGCCGCCTTATCCACCACGCCCGCAGCAATCTGCCGCGCCGCTTCCTTGGCAGTGAGCATGGAGTGATCTTGGTTGTTGTAGCGATGCATACCGTTGCGACCGATCAGGAACAGGTTGGGTACCGCATCCAGTGCGGTCTGTAGTTCGTCAAAGCGCGTATAGGCTTCGCCGAAATAGCCGGGATACGCTTTGGGAACATGCAGCACCACCGCATCCAGCGGCGCATCGGCGCGCACCAGCCCGATCTGCACCATTTCCTTGTGGGCCATGGCTTTCATCGAGGCCTCGTCCATGTTCCAGAGTGCATCTTCTTCCTTGCAGAAGAACTCCAGTCCCATCCATAGCGTAGTGGGGTCGGCCACCATATAGGGGCTCCAGTTATTGAACACCTGCACGCGACCTACATTGACCCCGGGTTCTTGGATGTAGATCCAGTTATCGTCCAGTTGGCGTGGGATGGCGCTGCGCGGGTAGAGCAGGCCCACGGTGATGAAATCGCGGTAGGAGAGTTGGCTGGCGATGCTGCGAACCTCCTGCGGGAAGCCACTGCCAGCAGCCTGTACCAAATCCTTGATGGGCATGGTGGAAAGCAGGTGACTGCAAGACAGCAAATGTGTCGAGCCCTGTGCATCACGGTAGGTGATGCCTTGCACGTGGCCGCCGTGCATATGGATGCCCTCCACGCGGCTTTGCATCAGCAGCATGCCGCCCTGCGCCACAAACCGTTGCGCGGCGGTTTCCCACATTTGGCCGGGGCCGTACTTGGGGTACAGGAAGCTTTCAATCAGCGAAGTCTGTTCGGCCTTGCCGCCCAGCCCCAGTACTTTCTTCAGGGCATGGGTAATGGCTTTGACAATGGATAGGCTCTTGATGCGCTGCGCGCCCCACGCGGCGCTGATTTCACCGCAGGGCACGCCCCAGACTTTTTCGGTGTACTCCTTGAAGAATTGCAGGTACAGCTTGCGACCGAAGCGGTTGACCAGGAAGTCTTCCAGCGAATGTTCAGGTTTGCGTGGATGGATCTTGGCCCAAACATAGCTGAGGCCAAAAGTGAAGGTCTTCCACGGTCCCAGCTTGAGCAGGGTGTCGGGGTTGAGCTTGAGCGGGTAGTCGAAGAACTGCTTGTTGAAGTAGATGCGCGAGAGTCGGCTGCGCACCAGCAGTACGCCTTCATCAGATTCCTTGGCATTGCTGGCAGGGACGTTGGCGCTGGCGCCTTGATAGCGCAGTTCGCGCCCGCTGCTTGTGTCGGCAGGTGCGGCGACTGGCATCAACTTGCGCCACCAGTCCATTACCCAGTCGGACTTGGAAAAGAACCGATGCCCGCCGATGTCGATGCGGTTGCCGTGATGCTCCACGGTGCGAGAGATTCCGCCCACTTGCGTGTCCGCTTCCAGCACGGTGATGTTGTCAATGCCAGCGGCCTGTAGTTCAAGTGCAGCGGTCAGGCCGGCAGGACCCGCACCGACGATGACGATGGCATGTTCTGTTGAATTGGAATTGCTCAAACCACATTCCCCGAGGCGGCGCGACTGCGGCGCGATGTAGCAAAGAGTAGCGTTTTACGGGCGATGTAGTTGAAGGCAAACGTCACCACAGCGGCGGCCAGCTTCACTGCTTCTGGCAGTAGGCCCAGTTCTGTGACGCCGATCCACAACACCAGCTGGGTGATCGCCAGGCCTGCCACACCAATGCCAACAAAGGTCAGGAATTCGAGTGCGGGTGCATTGCCGAACGCGCGCGCCCTAAACACCCAGCGGATGCTGAGGACATACGCCACAATCGCACCGGTGATGAAGCCCAGTGTTGCCGACCATGCCAAGCTCAGGTGCAGTAACCGCAGACACATCGAGAGCGTGCCGGTATCCACTAACAGCGCCAGCAGAGAGGCGGCGAAGTAGCGGATGAGGTCATGCTGCAAAAGTCTGGCGTTAAGGTGCTGGCGCATGCGGTGTTGGCTGTGCTGATGATTGGATTGTGATGCCGGTATTTGCCAGCTCGCGACAAGCGTACAAGTAATACGTCGATTCGGCACCGTTGTCAGGTGCCCAGATACCTGCTGCTGGGTAATTCAATGGGTAGTACAGGACGACATAGGTGAGCTTGTTCCGAGAATTCTCGCAAGCCTGACGCACGGCAGCAGCATCAGGCTTGCATGCGATGAAAGGCTCTTTGGGGAAGACCACGATGCGGCAATCCTTGCCTTGCGCATCCTTCACATGCAGGAGTTCTTTCCGTCGATAACCTTCGATGGATGTGGCGCGATTGAACACGATGCCGGACAACTGCTGTTGCTGGATGTAATGCGAGCGATGCAATACGCTCCAGGCCGGCAACAGGTTACCTAGCCATAACACTTGCGCATCGGGAGCGATGTTGATCCCGAAGGGTTGCGCATCATGCATCGGATCTGTGAACGCACGCTGCAGTGCAGAGCGCTGATCCCATTGGTATCCAGAAAATAGTGCGGCAAAGAAGAGGGCTGGAAGCGCAATCCAATACAAGCGGGCTGTGGCGTAGCGCTGCCAAAACCATAGGGTTGCCAACACTGTCGGCAATGACAGAGCGGCTGGCAGGCGTGGCTGCATCAGTGCATCTACCCAACGCATAGTGCCAAGCGGTGCGCCCCAGGGAGTCAGGGCTAGCGTATTGGGTAGCACGTAAATCATTGCGACGCCAAGGCACAGCACCACCAGAGTGCGCTGCAGTGGCATGCCAACGCGTTGACTCAGCCAAGGCCAAACCCAATACAGCAGTGCCGCAATCATAAACATCGGGTGCGCGGCGGATGGCATCAACCCCAAGACCACGGCGCAGACAAACACCAGCAACCGGAGCTTGTCATGGGCAGGCTGTCGCCAAAGGCGTACGCAGAGCCAAGGCAACATTGCGGTGGCTGTCCAGTGCAGCAACCAATGCACACGCCACAGTTGCAGTCCTGCCCCCCAAGCCAGATGCAAGCCATCGGCCAAGAGCAATCCAAGGGCAAATAGCATCACTGATGCACCGAGAACAGAGTGCAAATACCGGCGCAAAGCCGGGGCTGCATGGCGGGCGGCGACTGCAGCTACGAACAGATCCTTCACTAAATAGTTCCAATCGCCAACGCCTGACTGCGAATAGAACACCACCAAATTTCGATCCCACACTTGCTGGAACCAGAGTGCATCCATGCGGGCAGTCAGAAAACTCAACTGCGGCAAAGCAAAACACGCTGCCGCCGCGAGTGTCGGCAGCCATAGCAAATGCAGCCAGCGGCGATCTTGCTGGGCAAGCCACAACCAGCCGATAACGAATGCAGGTCCCGCTTGCAAGGGGTGCAATGCGAGCGCGGCAAGCCCAAGCAGGCCGGCCAAGGTGCGGCGTTGTGCCACCAGCGCTGCAAGTGCTGCCAAGCACAAGGGCTCGGCAAAACTGCGCCCGGTAAGGAAGGGTTCGGCGTAGGACAAAATACCCCAAGCACCGTAGCTTGCCGGCAGCAGAAGCAGTGCCAGCAAGGCGGGAAAACGTGATGACTCTGGCAGCAGTTGATGCAGTAGCCCCCAGCTGGCAATGACAAATGCCAGCAGCCCGGCCAGCGTCAGCCACAAGAACGCGTTGCCAAGACCCAGCGTCTGAACCAGGTGCGCCACTAGGCTTGGGAACAAACTGAATTGCGCTTGGCTGCCGTAGGCAAAAAACAGATCGTGTGCAAATGGCGCCGGATCGAGTAGCGCAAGCACTTGGCCTGCGTAGATCGTGCTGTCGTGCAAAATGCCGTGATAGGGATGGAACAGCAACAGCAGGACAACAGCAAGCAAGCTTGCAGCCAGTGTTGTGGCGAATCCAGATTCGAGCCTTGGCTGTTTGGGGGGGCTTTGCTCTGTTGTAAGGAAGCCGGCGTTCAACCCGATACTCTCGACGCTTGGTTCAGCCGGGTATCTTGCACCAGCAAGCAACTAGGCGAGCGGCGATGCGTGCAACGCCTGCACTCAAGTTGCCAAGACGCAGTTGGCAGTTTCCATATCGCAGGTTGTTGTCTTGACGCCAGGATCCTGTGGGGTGCCAGTAATGGGCGCACTCATTACGGTAGCGGTGGTTGCTGTTTTGCAGGCCCTAGCAGGGGGCGCGCTTGGCGTGGTCTTGGTGTAGATGGCCGCCAGCGAAAAATTCGCGTAATTTTTCATCTCCATCTGGCAGGCCCCCTCTGCCGAGCGGATGCGGTAATTGTTGTACGCCGGCAGGGCGATGGCAGCCAAGATGGCGATAATCGCAACAACGATCATCAGCTCAATCAGGGTGAAACCGGATGTGCTGCGGTTCATGGTCGGTGCTCATGGAGATGACTCAACAGACCACTGAGCAAGAATCGGGCCAATGCAGTTGATTTCAGCTGAGTGGCCCCAAAAAAAAGAGGGGCCGAAGCCCCTCTATTGGTACTACCAACTGTTGGCGGCTTGGATCAGGTGGCCAGCGTGCAGGTGCCGATATCGTTTTCGCAGGTGGTTGCCTTGTCGCCAGGGCTTGCCGGGTTGAAAACGGTGGTGCCGCTGATCGTGGTCACCGCCGTGGTCGGGCCACTGCAAGCCTTGGCCTTCGGGGTCGGGGCGGACATGCCCGGGGTCATGTTGGCGGCCACGGCGGAGTTGATGTAAGCCTTGGCTTCGGCTTGGCATGCGCCATTGGCCGAACGGATACGGTAGTTGTTGTACGCCGGCAGCGCGATGGCGGCCAGGATGGCGATGATCGCGACCACGATCATCAGTTCGATCAGGGTAAAGCCTTGTTGGTTCTTCATGGGTAGATCCCCTAGGGTTTTGGGTGGGTATTCACGTGCCGCAGTGCTCGCTGATCCAGTCCTTCGGCAGCCGTGCGTGTGGCACGTGCGGAAGGTAACATGCAGGATGCGTGCCAACATGCATTTTTGCGGTGTATTTTGCGTATTCCATCGCACTCTGGGGACAAACCTGTTTGGAATGATGAATTGGGTGGGTGACGCACGGGGACGATTTGTGACATATCGCGTCACAAATTGAAGCTGGGTTCAGGTGTTTGGCTTGGATTGCAGGGAGCTTCAGGCCTTGCCGGTGACTGCGGCGTCCATAATCAATATGGATCTTGGCCACGGACAGGGCATAGGCCTGGCCGTCGATGCAGTGAAGCGTACAACTCCCGGGCGCGGCAGTCTTCAACGCGGACGATAGGGGGTCAATCGATCCCCAACTTTTTCAGCTTGTAGCGCAGGGCGCGGTAGGTGATGCCCAGTTGCGCGGCGGTGCGGGTTTTGTTGAAGCGGTTTTCGGCCAGTGCCAGTTCGATGGTCTTGCGCTCGACTTCTTCGATGAAGCTGGGCAGGGCACTGGTGGAGGATTCGCGCGGGTCGATTTTGCTGGGGTCCAAGCTGATTGCCGCTGGCGGAGTGGCGTGGGCGGGGCGGTGCAGATCCGGCAGGCGCAGGTCGGCGGCGCGGATGCCGTCGTCGTCGGCCAGGGCAAAGGCGCGCTCCAAGATGTTTTCCAGCTCGCGCACATTGCCGGGGAAGCTGTAATGGGCCAGTGCTTCGATGGCGCCGGCGTGCAGTACCGGCTGCGGGCGGCCTTGCGCGGTGGCCAGCCGGGTGAGGATGGCGTCGGCCAACAGGGTCAAGTCCTGCCGGCGTTCGCGCAGCGGCGGCACGCGCAGTTCGATCACATTGATGCGGTAGTACAGGTCGTGCCGGAAGCGGCCTTCATCGACCAAGGCGGCCAGATTTTTGTGGGTGGCCGAAAGAATGCGCACATCGACGGCGACTTCGGCATTGGCACCCACCGGGCGTACTGATTTTTCCTGGATGGCGCGCAGCAGTTTGACCTGCATGGGCATCGGCAATTCGGCGATTTCATCCAAAAATAAGGTGCCACCCTCGGCGGCCTGAAACAGCCCGGTCTTGTCGGCATGGGCACCGGTGAAGCTGCCTTTTTTGTGGCCGAAAAACTCGCTTTCCATCAGTTCGGCCGGGATCGCGCCGCAGTTGACCGGCACAAACGGGCCGGAGGCGCGCGCGCCTTCGTCGTGGATGGTGCGTGCCACCAATTCTTTGCCCACGCCAGACTCGCCGGCGATATACACGGGGGCTTGGCTGCGGGCGACCTTGGCCAAGGTGGTGCGCAGGTCGGTCATGGCCGGCGACTGGCCCAGCAGGCGTGCGGCCATGCCGCCTGCGGCCGGCGAGGGTCTGCCGGTGTCGTTGGCTGTACGCGGTTGCGAGCCCAGTTTCAATGCGTGCTGCACCAGCCCGCGCAGCACGGTGAGGTCCACCGGCTTGCTGACAAAATCGAAGGCACCGGCTTTCAGTGCGCCAACCGCGGCTTCTTGATTGCCGAAGGCGGTGATCATCGCCACCGGGGTGTGCGGGTACAGTTGGGTGATTTCCTGCACCAACTCGATACCGGAACCGTCGGCCAGGCGCATGTCGGTCAGGCATAGTGCGTATTGGTTGTGGCGCAGCAGGGCGCGGGCGTCGTGCAGGGACGAGGCGGTATCACTCTTCAGCCCCATCCGGCCCAGGGTGAGCACCAACAGTTCACGGATGTCGCGTTCGTCATCGACGATGAGGACGCTGTTGGACGTACTGCGCGCGAGTGTATTCATTAGGTTGAAAGATACCCGGTTGCCGCGCTGCGTCCAAGTGCGACGTTTTGTGGCAGTGTGCGCAGGGGTACGGTTCAGCCGGTGCTGATCGCACGGACGCCGGTCAACCGGATCCGAAAGCAGGTGCCGCCGGCTGGCAAGGGGATGTGTTGCAGCTCGGCCTGGTTGGCTTGGCACATCTCCTGGGCGAGGTAGAGCCCCAGCCCGGTGCCGTGGCTGGAGGTGGTAAAGAATGGGCGAAACATCTGTGCCGCCACGGTTTCCGGGATGCCGGGGCCGCGATCTTGCACATCCAGCACCGGCGCGCCTTTGTCATCGCGGTACACATGCACGCTGACGTGTGCCGGTGCGCCGGGCATGCGCCCGTACACCAGTGCGTTGTGCACCAGCACCGTCACGATTTGCTGCAATTGGCGGCGATCTGCCAAGCAGGGGAACGCGCCGGGTGCGACTTTGATGTCCAAGGTGTCGTTGTCCAGCGGGTGGTTTTGCAGATATTCGGCGACAAACTGACGCGCAAATTCGCCCAAATCCAGATGCTCGTGCTGGGCGCGTTCGCGCCGGGCCAGCCCCAGCACGCTTTCCACGATGCCATTCATGCGGCGGGTCTGCTGGTAGATGATTTCCAGCAGGCGGCGGTCGGAGGCGTTGATGTCTTGCGACTCTTCCAGCAACTGGGTGGCGTAGCTGATGGCCGCCAACGGATTGCGAATTTCGTGCGCCAAACTGGCAGAAAACCGGCCCAAGGTGGCCAAGGTCAGGCTCTCGGCGCGGCGTGACGCCAGCTCGGCATCGTCCAGAAACACCAATACCTGATCACCTTCGGCCAGCATGCGTGCAAAGCGCGGCAGGATTTCTGGCAAATCCTGTGCCAATTGCAGGGGGGTAGTGTCTTGTGTGCCATCGCGCTCCCACAAGCGCAGCCGCGCATACAGCGCGGGCGCGGCGGTGGCCAGCATGCGCCGGCCCTCGCCGGCGGCACCCAGATGCAGCAACGCGGCTTCATTGGCCAGCCGGATCTCGCCATCCCCATCCACCAGCAACACGCCGGTGCGCATGCGGCGGATGATCAACTCGTTCACTTCGGCCAGATTGGCGGCTTGGCTGCCGCGATGTTCGGCCAGAGCGGCGGTGGCGCGCAATTGTTGGCCCAGCAAACTGGTCAATGTTGCAATTGCCAGATAGCTGAGCGCGAACATCGGAATTTCGATCAGCGGGCGGTTGATGGCCTCTTGGGTCAGGTAGCTCCAGGCCAGTTGCAGCGCCAGCGCCACGCTGGCGATGGCGGCCAGCATCAGCCCCTTGCGCAACGGCAGGAACAACGCGGCCGCGCCGATGTTGAACAACAACATCATCGCAATGCCCGAGCCCACATTCGGCAGTGCGTTGGTGGCCAGCGTGCTGGCCAGGATGTCAAGACTGATGCCGGTCCATACTTGGGTGTTGACTTGGCCACGACGGCCACTGAAGAACAAGGCAATGGCGGCAATCAGGTAAACAATAGCGATGCCCGCAGCCAAGTGCGGGTGCCGCGGCTGGCCAAAAATCATGCCAACTGGGGCGAACACGGTCAAACACAGCAGCGCCGCTTCCAGCAGCCGATACAGGGTGAACGAGTACAGCTCGCGGCGAATCGCGACCTGCAGTGACTGGGTGTCGGAAGGAAGATAGGCCTGCAACATGAGGCGAGTATGCGGGAACCGTGCGGGCTGGCAACGCATGACGCGCCGCAACACGCTAAAATGGGGTTCCATCCGGGCCGGACTGGTTACTCCAGCAGCACGGATGTCCGTCCTCTCCCCGGGTGATCCATGAATTTTCACGAGTACCAGGCAAAGCAATTGTTTGCCGATTACGGCATTGCAGTTCCGACCGGGCGCGTTGCGCGCACGCCGGAGGAGGCCGTTGATGCGGCCAAAACCATCCCAGGTGACCTGTGGGTCATCAAGGCGCAGATCCACGCTGGCGGCCGCGGCAAAGCCGGTGGTGTGAAGCTGGCCAAGACCTTGGACGAAGTGCGTGAGTATGCCAAGGGCATGCTGGGCACCAGGATGGCGACGTATCAGACCGCCGGCGTTGAATTGCCGGTGGATTCGGTGTTGGTGTGCGAAGGCACCGACATCGCAAAGGAGCTCTATCTGTCGGTGTTGGTGGACCGCGATACCAAGTCGATCACCTTCATCGCCTCCGCCGAAGGCGGTATGGATATCGAGCAGGTGGCGCACGAGAAGCCCGAAGCCATCAAGACCCTGCACGTCAATTACGTGCAAGGCTTGCAGCCGTTCGAGTGCCGCGACCTCGGTTTCGCGCTGGGCTTGACCGCCAAGCAAGTGGGCCAGCTGACCAAGATCATGTTGGGCCTGTATCGCCTGTTCAACGAAAAAGATTTGGCATTGGTCGAATTGAACCCGCTGGCCATCCTCACCGATGGCAATCTCGCGGTGCTGGACGGCAAGATCAATTCCGATGACAACGCCAGCTTCCGCCACGCCGATTTGACCGCGATGCGCGATATTCGTCAGGAAGACGAAACCGAAGTGCGCGCCAGCCAGTACGACCTGAACTACGTCACGATGGACGGCAATATCGGCTGCATGGTCAATGGTGCGGGCCTGGCGATGGCCACCATGGACGTGATCAAGCTGGAAGGCGGCGCGCCTGCCAACTTCCTGGATGTCGGCGGTGGTGCGAATAAAGAACGCGTGACCGAGGCGTTCAAGCTGATCCTGTCGTCGGACAAGGTGAAGGCGATCTTCGTCAACATCTTCGGTGGCATCGTGCGTTGCGACATGATCGCCGAAGGCATCATCGCGGCGGTCAAGGACGTGGGCGTGCAGATCCCGGTGATCGTGCGGCTGGAAGGCACCAATGTGGAAGCGGGCAAGGACCTGCTGAAGAACTCCGGCTTGGCCATTATTCCGGCCGACGACATCAACGATGGCGCGAAGAAGGCGGTTGCCGCCGTCGCTGGCCAGTAAAAGGATCCCCTCATGTCCGTTTTGATCAACAAGAACACCAAGGTGCTGGTGCAGGGCTTTACCGGCTCGCAAGGCAGCTTCCACGCCCAGCAGATGCTGGATTACGGCACGCAGGTTGTGGGCGGTGTGACACCCGGCAAGGGCGGCAGCACCCACCTGGGTCTGCCCGTGTTCGACACCGTGGCGCAGTGCGTGCAGGCCACCGGTGCCGATGCCTCGGTCATCTACGTGCCACCGCCGTTTGCCGCTGACGCGATCATGGAAGCGGCGGCTGCTGGCATCAAAGTCATCGTGTGCATCACCGAAGGCATCCCGGTGCTGGACATGCTGCGCGTCAAGAACGTACTGAAGGGCACTCCGGACGTCGTGCTGGTCGGCCCCAACTGCCCCGGCGTGATCACTCCCGGCGAATGCAAGATCGGCATCATGCCCGGTCACATCCATTTGCCCGGCAAGATTGGTATCGTCTCGCGCAGCGGCACGCTGACCTATGAAGCGGTCAAGCAAACCACCGACGTGGGTCTGGGCCAGAGCACCTGCATCGGCATCGGCGGCGACCCGATCAACGGCACCAACTTCATCGACGCGTTGAAGTTGTTCCAGGCCGACCCGCAGACCGAGGGCATCATCATGGTCGGCGAAATCGGCGGCAGTGCCGAGGAAGAGGCCGCCGAGTTCATTGCCAAGCATGTGACGAAGCCGGTGGTGGGCTTTATCGCCGGTGCGTCGGCACCGAAGGGCAAGCGCATGGGGCATGCCGGTGCGATTGCCTCGGGTGGCTCGGGCACCGCCGAAGGCAAGTTTGCCGCGATGGAAAAGGCCGGCATCACCACCGTGCGTAGCCCTGGTGATCTGGGCGCGGCGATTGCCAAGCGGTTGGCGAAGTAAGTCAGGCGCACAATGCTCAAACAAAAACGGCGGCCTTGCGGTCGCCGTTTTTGTTGCTGCGTGTTGATGAAACTTACTGCGCCGGTTTGGCCGCATCGGCAGCGGGTGCTGTTTCCGCTGCAGGGGGGGGGGCAGTGTCTTCCGCCACCGGCGTGGCTTGCATCTGCTCCATGGCCGGTGCGCTCACCGCTACCGGCGGTTTGGCGGCTTCGGTGTGTTGGGTGTTCACCGGCAGCAGCGGCACGATCAGCAACGCCACGATGTTGATGATCTTGATCAGCGGGTTCACGGCGGGGCCTGCGGTGTCCTTGTAGGGGTCACCCACGGTGTCGCCGGTGACGGCAGCCTTGTGTGCCTCACTGCCCTTGCCGCCGAAGTGGCCGTCCTCGATGTACTTCTTGGCGTTGTCCCATGCGCCGCCGCCGGTGGTCATCGAAATGGCCACGAAGATGCCCGTCACAATCGTGCCGATCAGCAACCCGCCCAGCGCCTGCGGGCCCAGCGCCAGACCCACGATCACCGGTACCGCGACCGGCAGCAGCGACGGCACGATCATTTCCTTGATCGCCGACTTGGTCAGCATGTCCACGGCCTTGTCGTACTGCGGCTTGCCGCTGCCATCCATGATGCCCTTGATGTCGCGGAACTGGCGACGCACTTCCTCCACCACCGCACCGGCGGCGCGGCCCACGGCTTCCATCGCCATCGCGCCGAACAGATAGGGAATCAGGCCGCCGATCAGCAGGCCGACGATCACCATGTGGTTGGACAGGTCGAAGGTGAACTGCACGTCCGGATGCGCGGTTTGCAGGTTGTGGGTGTAGTCGGCGAACAGCACCAGCGCGGCCAGTGCCGCAGAACCAATGGCATAGCCCTTGGTGACGGCCTTGGTGGTATTGCCCACGGCGTCCAGCGGATCGGTCACGTTGCGCACTTCCGGCGGCAGCTCGGCCATTTCTGCGATACCGCCGGCGTTGTCGGTAATCGGGCCGTAGGCGTCCAGCGCCACGATCATGCCGGCCATCGACAGCATGGCGGTCGCGGCGATCGCGATGCCGTACAGGCCACCCAGTTTGTGTGCCACCAGGATCGAGGCGCACACCGCCAGCACCGGCAGTGCGGTGGACTTCATCGACACGCCCAAGCCGGCGATGATGTTGGTGCCGTGGCCGGTGGTGGAGGCCTGTGCGACGTGCTTCACCGGCGCGTACTGGGTGCCGGTGTAGTACTCGGTGATCCACACGATCACGCCGGTCAGCACCAGCCCAACCAGGCCGCAATAGAAAATGTTGGTTGACGAAATCACCAGGCTGCCGTCGAGCGACGTCAAGCCGTTCGGGAACAGATCCGCGGTGACGAACCAGAACGCCACCGCCGACAGCAGCGCCGACACGAGCACGCCCTTGTACAGCGCGCCCATGATCGAGCCGCCTGCCTTTACCTTGACGAAGAACGCGCCAATGATCGAGGCGATGATCGACACCCCGCCCAGCAGCAGCGGATACAGCACCGCATGCGAGTTCACGGCGAACATCAGCCCGCCCAGCAGCATCGTGGCGATGATGGTCACCGCATAGGTTTCGAACAGGTCGGCCGCCATCCCCGCGCAGTCGCCGACGTTGTCGCCGACGTTGTCGGCGATCACCGCCGGGTTGCGCGGGTCATCCTCGGGGATGCCGGCTTCGACCTTGCCCACCAGATCGGCGCCGACGTCGGCACCCTTGGTGAAGATGCCGCCACCCAGGCGCGCGAAGATCGAGATCAGCGAGCTGCCGAACGCAAGTCCGACCAGTGCGTGCAGCACTTTTTCCTGCGGCAGGCCCAGTTTGCCCAGCACGAAGTAGTACCCGGCCACACCCAGCAGGCCCAGCCCCACCACCAGCATGCCGGTGATCGCGCCACCACGGAACGCCACATCCATCGCAGCACTCATGCCCTTGCGCGCAGCCTCCGCCGTGCGCACGTTGGCGCGCACCGAGACGTTCATGCCGATATAGCCGGCCGCGCCTGAGAGCACCGCACCAATGGCAAAGCCAATTGCGGTATGGATATTCAAAAACACACCGATCAACACCAGCAGCACCACCCCCGCGATGGCAATGGTGGAGTACTGGCGATTGAGATAGGCACGCGCGCCTTCCTGGATGGCCCCGGCAATTTCCTGCATGCGTTCATTGCCTGCAGGTTGCTTGTTGATCCAGGCGGCGGCCCATAGGCCATAGATAATTGCAACGACGGCGCAGACCAGCGCCAGTACCAAACCATATTGCTCCAGCATGAATCCCCTCCCCGGGTGTTCGAAATGGAAAACGGCAGGTTGATGTGCCTACTCCAAATGGTAGGCGACGCCTGACTATCGCATACCTCGGCGGGAATTGGAGCGCCGCACGCAGGATTCAGCTTGGACGTGCGAATCTGCCTGCATGGTGATGAAAACGGAGTGTTCGATGCTGCGACTGCACATGTTTCTGGCTGGCCTGTTACTTGCCTTGGCGATGGCAGCCGCTGCGGCGCAAAGTCCGGAAATCCAGCGCGGGCCGATCCCCGCGCAGGTACCGGGTGTGCTGCACACGCTGCGCACCATCCCCGAGGCGTGTACCCGCCTGGAAGGACGGTTCACCAAGGCCAAGGAAGCGTCACCTTACGCACTTACCCAAGTGCGGACCAGCACACGCTGTCAGGCCCGCGCGCGGTTGCTGGATGCGCGCAAAGCGCAGGCATCGGCAGCCAATGGCTGGATTTTGAATGATGTATTGCGTGTCCCCAATGCCAGTTGCAGCGGCCAATCTGCGGTCATCCGGATCTGGCGCAAGGACGCTGCCAGCGCCACCCCTAAACTCGATGCGCAAGGGCGGGTGCGGGTCTATCTCAAGGACGGTTTGGATGCCGCAGCACAGGGCCAGCTGGGGGCGGTGCCGCAGTTTGCGGTGGCGCTGGGCGTGGAAGGACGCGGCTGCGACTGAGGTCGAGTTCAGTCAGGCACGGTCACCAACTTGATGCGCCCACCCGCACCCAATTTGATCTGCACATCGGCTTTGCGGCAGCCGAACTGTTTGGCGATCAACCCGATAAGTTCGGCATTGGCCTTGCCATCGATCGGTGCGGATTTGAGGTGTGCCAGCCACGTACCGTCCTCCTGCAACGTCAGTGCACAGACGCGGGAATTGGGTTTGGCTTTGACTTGCAAGACGGGCATCCGCGCAGCATCGCATGTGCGTGCGTGGCTGCAAACGCAAGCGCCCGGCAATACCGGGCGTTTGCGTCATCACTGCAATCGGTGGGCTTAGTCACCGACTTTGAGCTTGCCGCCCTTGCCCAGCCCGCCTTCCACTTCTTGCGGCCGGTAGTCGCGCATCGCGCGCACCAAGTTGTTGTAGGCATTGGCGAACGCAGCCGCCAATGCCTTGCCTTCGGGAGTGTTGGTGTAGCCGCCCAGCCCGCCGAAACCAGAACCGCCGCCGCCGAGGAAGCCCAAGCCGAAATCGGTCTTGGTGGCATTCCCCTGCGCCACACCGATCTGTACGCCGGAGCGGTTGTCGATCATGGTCAGCATGGTTTCCGCTTTCTTGAACTTCAGGCTGCCGGCAATCGCACCCACGGCGCCCCACTTGCCACCAAACGAGCCAATGACGCCGCCAATGCCGCCGGCATTGCTTTGCGAGAAATTGATGCTGGGGTTCATGGTGTAGTCGGCTGCCACCATCTGGCCTTTGCCGAAGTTGCTGCCTTCGCGCAGTTCGCCGCTATCCATCAGCGCACGTTCCTGCATCATGTTCTTCATGGCACGGCCGCGTTCCACCACCACAAAGCAGTTGGATTGCTGGATCAACATGCGGATCACTGGAATGGTGGACGGCAAACGCAAATCCGAGGTCAGGTAGCGGTACCAGTCACCGTCCTGTTCTTCCACCACTGCAATCGTGCCCATCGATTGATCACAATGCTCAAGATTGAGGCCGGCGCCTTGCGAATTGGCACTCGCAGCCGCACCTTGCGGGTCATTTTTTTTCTTGCTGAACTGGGCTTGGGCCGGCGTACTGGCAACTGCCAGTGCCAGGGCCAACGAGGAGAGCGCAATTGCGGTCTTGATCATGGAGGTGTCCTGAAGCGAGAGTTTGGGGATTCGAGTTGGGCGCAGTGTATGCCAGCTTCGCCTCAGCCGTTCCAGGCGGGCAAGCGGCGACGTACCAGCGTCATCTTGGGGACAACGTAATTGGGTAGTCCATCCCGGACATACGGGGGATAGGCTTCCCCTTCGATCAGTGGCAATAGGTAGTGACGGGCAGCGGTGGTGATGCCATAGCCGTCCTTGCGAATAAAACCCTTGGGCATGGTTTTTTCATGATTGGCAATGCGTGACAGTGGGGCGATGTCGATATGCCAGTGGTACGGCGCATCGGCATCGCGCACGATCACCGGCATCACCGCGTTTTGCCCGTTCAGGGCGCACTCCACTGCCGCCCGGCCTACCGCCATCGCCTGTTCCAGATCGGTCTTGCTGGCCAGATGCCGCGCCGAGCGCTGCAGGTAGTCGGGTAGCGCCCAGTGCACCTTGTGGCCCAGCACGTCTTTCACCCGGCCGGCCAAATGCGAGGCCACGCCGCCCAATTGGGTATGCCCGAAACTGTCCTTGCCGCCGCCGGCATCGGCCACGAAACGGCCATCGGCGGTGCGGATACCCTCGCTGGCCACCACCACGCAATAGCCCACGCGTTTGACGATGGCGGCCACCTTCGCCATGAAATCGGCTTCATCAAACACGCGCTCGGGGAACAGAATCAGATGCGGGGCATCGTCTTTGCCAGTGCCTGCCAGGCCTGCCGCTGCCGCCAGCCAACCGGCGTGGCGACCCATGGCTTCATACACAAACACCTTGGTTGAGGTTTCCGCCATCGCCGCCACATCCAGCGCGCATTCGCGCACCGACACAGCGGTGTATTTGGCAGCTGAGCCAAATCCCGGGCAGCAATCGGTGACGGCCAAATCGTTGTCCACGGTCTTGGGCACGCCCACGCAGGTCAGTGGGTAGTCAAATTCGGCGGCCAGTTGCGAGACTTTCAGTGCGGTATCGGCCGAATCATTACCGCCGTTGTACAAGAACCAGCGGATATCGTGCGCTTTGAAAACGTCCAGCAGGCGCGCGTACTTGGCACGGTCTTCGGTCAGCGATTTCAGTTTCAAGCGGCAACTGCCGAATGTGCCACCCGGCGTGTGCGCCAGGCCTTTGATCTCGGCGCTGGTCAAGGCGGATGTGTCGAACAATTCCTCGCCCAGCGCACCCAGGATGCCGTTGCGCGCGGCCAATACGCGTACTTTTCTGGTGCGCGCCGTGTGCAGTACGGCGGAGGCGGTGGCGTTGATGACGGCGGTGACGCCGCCGCTTTGGGCATACAGCAAATTGCCTGCGGGCATGAAGGTTCCTTGGCACTGGCACCAGCAACAGGTGTCAAATGCAGTAAGCTGGCCGGGGTTGGCGCAAAATGCAGTCTAGCGCCGTATGACAAGACAATTCACGAGACATTTTGGAGCGATTCGATGCGATTGGTTCTGTTGGGGGCACCCGGATCCGGCAAGGGCACCCAGGCAACGCGACTGAAGGAGCACCTGCAGGTGCCGCATATTTCCACCGGCGATTTGTTGCGCGCCGAAGTGGCCGCGGGCACTCCGTTGGGCCTGCAAGCCAAGGAAGTGATGGCGCGTGGCGATTTGGTCAGCGATGACATCCTGCTGGGGATGCTGAAAGACCGCCTCTCACGCGAGGACACCAGGGCCGGCTTTATCCTTGATGGCTATCCGCGCAATCTTGAGCAGGCCGCGGCGCTGGATGCCTTGCTGGCAGGTCTTGGTCAAAAGTTTGATGCCGCTGTGCAATTGGTGGTGGATAACGAGCAGATCATCGCGCGTCTGGCTGGCCGCGCCAAGGCCGAAGGTCGTTCTGACGATAGCCCCGAATCGGTACGGCATCGCTTGAATGTCTATGACGAAAAAACCGCACCGGTGGTGGATTTTTATCGCCAGCATGGCCAGCTCACCGTGGTGGATGGGGTGGGTACGCTGGACGAGGTGTTCACCCGGATTGTGGAAGCCATCCAACGCGGGCATGAGGTTGGCTGAGTAGTGCGGGGTGGGTGGCGAGTCGGTGTGAGGCTTGCCTCGCACCGATTCACCTCTGAATTCCGTTGGGATCGACTCAGGAACAACTTGTGAAACTCCATATCCTCGGCATCGCCGGCACCTTCATGGGCGGCGTGGCCGCGTTGGCGCGTGAACTTGGCCACGCGGTGGAAGGCAGCGACCAAAATATCTACCCGCCAATGTCCACCCAGCTGGAGCAGTTGGGCATCACATTGCAGCAGGGCTATCAGCCGCAAAACATCAGCGCCGATTGCGCTGCGGTCATCATTGGCAACGCGCTGTCGCGCGGCAATGCAGCGGTTGAACATGTGCTGGATGCCGGCATGCGCTACACCTCCGGTGCGCAGTGGTTATCCGAACAGGTGTTGCCGGGCCGCGATGTGTTGGCGGTGGCCGGCACCCACGGCAAGACCACCACCACCACGATCTTGAGTTTTTTGCTGGATGCGGCAAGGCGCGATCCGGGCTTTTTGATTGGTGGCGTGGCGGAAGATTTTGGCGTGTCGGCGCGCTTGGGGGCTGGGCGTGAATTCGTGGTGGAGGCCGACGAATACGACACTGCGTTTTTCGACAAACGCAGCAAATTCGTGCACTACCGCCCGCTGGTGGCCATCCTCAATAATCTGGAATACGACCACGCCGATATTTTCCCGGATGTGGCCGCGATCCAGCGTCAATTTCATCATCTGGTGCGCACCGTGCCACAGCGTGGGCGGCTGATCGTCAATGGTCACGATGCGCAGTTGGCCGAAGTCTTGGCGATGGGCTGCTGGACGCCGGTGGAGCGTTTTGGCTTCGATGAGAACTTCGAATGGAGTGCGCGTAAATTGCGCGACGATGGCAGCAGGTTTGCGGTACTGCGTGCGGGCCAGGAATGTGGTGTGGTCGAGTGGTCACTGCTGGGCGACCACAATGTGTTGAATGGGTTGGCCGCGTTGGCTGCGTGTGCCGCGCAGGGCGTGGCGCTGGCGCAGGTTATCCCTTCGCTTGCACGGTTTCATAGCGTCAAACGGCGCATGGAAGTGATCGGGCAACACGCGGGCATCACCGTGTACGACGACTTCGCCCATCACCCCACCGCGATTCACACCACGCTGGCAGGGTTGCGCGCCAAGGTGGGCGATGCACGCATCGTGGTGGCGATCGAGCCGCGCAGCAATTCGATGCGCCTGGGTGCGCACGCCGATGCGCTGGCACCCTCGCTGGATATTGCCGATGCAGTGATTTTTCTGGCGCGTCCGGAATTGCCCTGGGATGCCAGCAACGTCATCAACACCGTGCGCGGTCACGCACAAGCGGTCACTGATGTGGATGCGTTATTGGCCGCACTGCACACGCAGGTGTGCAGTGGCGACCATGTGGTGTTCATGTCCAACGGTGGGTTTGATGGTGCGCCGCGGCGGTTTTTTGCGGGCATGCAAGCGCGCGCATAAGCCACCTCTCATGTGTCAACGCGGATGCACCCGCACCTGTAGCGGCGCGGCATCAGGCAGGGCTTGCAGGTCTTCCGGCAGCACATGTGCCGGCGGGTCGGGTGTCCACAATGACAGCAGGCGCAATCGATGGTGCAATTGCATCCGTTCGTAGCGGGCCACCCATAGCGGCGTGCCATCGGCCAGGCGCACCGGTGCAGGCCACACGCGCAAGACTTCGATGCGTGCAGGATCGCTGCTCGTGCGGCGCAGCAACAGGCGCTCTGGATGCGCGCTCAAGGCAACCGGCAGCACCGGGCGCTCGGCTGCGGGGGTACTGTCATCCAGTAGCCGCAGCGCCGTGACCCAATCGGCGGCGGTCTGCGCGCGCCAGCCATGCTTGAGCAGCGTTCCTTGCAGGGTTGCCAAATCACCGGCTACTTCCAGATCAAAACGCACGCTGGCGTTGGCCATGCCTTGCGCTTGCCAGTTGCGCATGGTGATCGTTTCGCTGGGCGGTGGGGGTTCAAACTGAGCCAGTGTGTGCGGTGCGCTGCGTGGTGCATACCAACAGGCGGCAAGTACGAATACGCCATAAAAACTCCAGCTGAGCGGGCGCATCCAGTACGAACGCTCGCTGTGACGCCGGTAGGCAATCCCGATCACCAGCACCCACGCTGCGCCAAGTAGCACCCCGCCAATGATGTCAGACAACCAGTGCGCACCCAGATACAAGCGCGCAAAGCCCACCAATGCGGTGGCCACGCCGGTCAACAAATATGGCCATACCCGCTGCCGGCCCGGCAGTTCGCGGGCGATCAATACCGCAAAAAAACCGAACACCACCGTGGTCATGGTGACCGCCACCGATGGGAAGCCAAAACCTGCCGCAGCAAAGGGGGGGCGTGGCATATCGATCACCGCGTCCAGGGCTTCAGTCAGGCCCAGCCCAATGGCAATGGCGGCCAGCCAATGCAGTGCTGCTTTCCAGCGCCTGCGCCACAACAGCCATGCCAGTGCCGCGGCTGATGCCAACCCCAGCACCGGCGCGCTGCCAATGCCGGCCAAGGTGGCCATGGCCCGGTCTGCCAACGGGTTGCGCAGTGAAAACATCAGCGCATACACCTCGTGGTCCAACCGCAGTGGGCCGCCCTCGGCGAGCAGGGAAACACTGAACCACGTCCACAACCATGCCACCGCAAACAGGCAAAGCGCGAGCAATACCAAGGGAGCGGTTTCCGGCCGTCGGCGATCAATCAAGGCCCCCACATGGCGGCGCAAACGGGGATGTGCGTGAATCCAGCGCAACGTACGTGCCAGCAAGCTGTCGGCATTCAGCGCAAACCAGCGCCATGTGTACAGCACCACGGCCCATGCCAAGGCCAGGGCCGCGAGTAAACCCAATAGCACCAACAGCAGTTTGTCGGCCACCGCTGCCACCGCATCGTAAGCTTGGCCCAAGGCCCAGCCCGGCAGCAAGAACAGGATCGCCCACGAGACACAGGCTAGGCCACTGGCTTTGAAATAGGGCAGCAGCGGCATCTTCGCCATGCCGGCAATGGCCGGCACAAATGGACGCACCGCACCCACGTAGCGGGCAATGAAAATACTTTTGAACGCATTGCGGCGGAACAGATTTTCGCCGCGATCCAGTAGGCCAGGGTGGCGACTGAACGGCCAGACCCCGCGTAGCGATTCGCCCCAGCGGCGGCCTATCCAATAGCTCAAACCATCGCCCAGGAACGCACCCAGCGCCGCGCAGCTGACCGCATACGGGCCGGATAATTCGCCCATGCCAATCAACACGCCAATCGCGATCATCAGCGGTAGCGCAGGCACAATCGCACCGATGATGATGATGGCATCGCAAAACGCGATCAAGAACACCAGCACGCCCGCGGCCAGCGGGTGGGCGCTGATCCAGGCGAGGGTGGCGTCGAACCAGGCACTGTGCATCGGCGAATTATAGGCGGCGGGCTTACACTTCCACGCTGATTTCAGACAGGACACAGGCATGAGCACGCTGGCTGGCAAGACTCTGTTCATCACCGGGGCTTCCCGCGGGATCGGTTTGGCGATTGCGTTGCGCGCGGCGCGTGATGGCGCAAACGTGGCTATTGCCGCCAAATCCGATGTCGCCAACCCCAAATTGCCGGGCACGATCCATAGCGCCGCACAGGCGGTGGAGGATGCCGGTGGCCGCGCGCTGGCACTCAAATGCGATATTCGTGAAGAAGACCAGGTGCGCGCCGCAGTCGCGGCGACGCTGGATACGTTTGGCGGCATCGACATCCTCGTCAACAACGCCAGCGCGATTTATTTGCGCGGCACACTGGATACCCCGATGAAGCGTTTTGATCTGATGCAGCAGGTCAATAGCCGTGGCAGTTTTCTTTGCGCGCAGGCGTGCTTGCCGCATCTGTTGCAAGCGCCCAATCCGCACATCCTCACCTTGTGCCCGCCGCCCACGCTTGACCCCAAATGGTGGGGCCCGCACACCGGCTACACCCTTGCAAAAATGGGGATGAGCTTTGTCACCTTGGGCTTGGCAGCCGAGTTTGGCGCGCAGGGTGTGGCGATCAATGCGCTGTGGCCGCGCACCTTGATTGCCACCGATGCGCTGAACATGATCCCCGGTGTGGATGCCGGCAACGGGCGCTCGCCTGCAATCATGGGGGATGCCGCGCACGTGATATTGACGCGCAAAGCCGCTGGTTTTTCCGGCAATTTCCTGATTGATGATGACGTACTGCACGCGGCCGGCATCACCGACCTGTCGCACTATGCGGTGGATCCAACCCAGCCGTTGCTGCCGGATTTGTATCTGGACGCGTGATGGCAATGATTTCCGAGGATGTGAAATGAAATATCTGCACACGATGGTGCGCGTGCGCGATGTGGATGCATCGCTGCGGTTTTATTGCCAAGGGTTGGGCCTGCGCGAAACGCGGCGCATGGACAACCCGCAAGGCAAGTTCACCCTGATTTTTCTGGCCGCAGAGGCTACCCCGGAGGCCGAAATCGAGCTGACCCATAACTGGGGTTCCGACGAGGACTACGGCAGTGCGCGCAACTTCGGTCACTTGGCCTTTCGCGTTGAAAATATTTACGCCACCTGTCAGCGCTTGCTGGACATGGGCTACACCATCCATCGCCCACCACGTGATGGGCATATGGCGTTTGTGCGTTCGCCCGACCTGATCTCGGTTGAGCTGTTGCAAGACGGGTACCTGCCGCCGCAAGAGCCGTGGTTGTCGATGCCCAATACAGGAGTGTGGTGAGATGCAGCAAGCGGCAAACAGCAGTGCGTTATTGGCACTGGGGCGTGAGGTGTTGCTGCCGGTATACCGCCAGCGCGAGTTGATTTTGCAGCGCGGCAAAGGTGCACGCCTGTGGGACAACGAAGGCCGTGACTACGTGGACTTTGGCGCAGGAATCGCGGTGTGCAGCCTGGGCCATTGCAATCCAGAGTTGAATGCTGCGCTGATCGAACAAGCCGGCAAACTCTGGCATACCAGCAATGTGTTTTACAGCGAACCGCCGCTGCGGCTGGCGCAGGAATTGGTGGCGGCCTCGCGTTTTGCCGAGCGCGCATTTCTGTGCAACTCCGGTGCCGAAGCCAACGAGGCGGCGATCAAATTGGTGCGCAAATGGGCCAGCGCGCAAGGCCGAGCGCCGGAGCAGCGCACCATCATCACTTTCCACGGCAGCTTCCATGGCCGCACCCTGGCCACTGTCACCGCTACCGCGCAGCCCAAATATCAGTACGGCTACGAGCCGCTGCCGGGGGGCTTTCGCTATGTCGATTTCAACGACATCCCGGCGCTGGATGCGGCAATGGCGGCAGGCGATGTGGCCGCCGTCATGCTGGAGCCGGTACAGGGCGAAAGCGGGGTCATTCCCGCCGCCGCGGGCTATCTGCAAGCCGTGCGCGCGCTGTGTGATCGGCATGCTGCGCTTTTGGTGCTGGATGAAATCCAGGCGGGCATGGGCCGCACCGGCAGCTTGTTTGCGCATTGGCAAGATGCCGTCGTGCCCGATATCGTCACTCTGGCCAAGGCACTCGGCGGCGGCTTCCCGACCGGCGCACTGCTGGCCGGCCCCAAGGTCGCGCAGGTCATGCAGTTTGGCGCACACGGCACCACGTTTGGCGGCAATCCGCTGGCCGCCGCCGTCGCCCGCGTCGCCCTGCGCACACTGGCTTCCGATGACATTGTCGCCAACGTACAGCGCCAGGCGCACGCCTTGCGTGAAGGCCTTGCCGCCATCAACGCAGACCTTGGACTATTTTCCGAAGTGCGTGGGCGCGGCCTGATGTTGGGCGCGGTGTTGACGCCAGACTACGCCGGCAAGGCCAGTGCCATGCTGGATCACGCAGCGGAACACGGCTTGCTGCTGCTGCAAGCCGGCCCCGACGTCCTGCGCTTCGTGCCTGCACTGAATATCAGCGATGCCGAAGTCGCCGATGGTTTGGCGCGGCTGCGGGTAGCGCTTGCGGCGTTTGTTGCAAGTTAGCCGGCCTGCCTTGGTGCTTGGCGGTCTTGGTCTTTGGCGAACATCACTACCCGACCCGGCTCTGGTTCGGGTGGCGATCAACATGTTGCTGGCGCGATGAGTTTCTTGCTGATCTATGTGGCACTGGGTGCCTGCGTGGGTGTGCTGGCCGGCTTGTTGGGGATTGGTGGCGGCTTGGTGCTGGTGGGCGCGTTGGCGTGGTTGCTGCCGATGCAGGGCGTGCCGGCGGACGCGGCGATGCATGCGGCCCTAGCCAGTTCGTTGGCCAGCATTGTCCTGACGGCAGCGGCTTCGGCGCGTGCGCATCACCGGCGAGGCAGTGTGTTGTGGCCGACGGTGGCGTGGATGGTGCCGGGGGTGCTGTTGGGGGGCTGGCTGGGCAGTCGCTTTGCGATTGCGCTGGACGATGGTGTGCTGCGCTGGTGCGTGGCGGGCTACTGCTGGGTGATTGCTGCGCAGATGTGGTTATCAACCCCCCCCGCCACTGGCCACGCCGATGTGCTGCCGCGTGGGCCGGGTTATACCGCTGCAGGCGGCGGCATCGGCATCGTCTCGGCGATCATTGGCATTGGTGGCGGCAGTTTGACCGTGCCGTTGTTGGTGTGGCGTGGAGTTGCACCGGTGCGTGCGGTGGGCACGTCGTCGGCCTGCGGTATCTTTATCGGGTTGGGCAGTGCGCTGGGCTATGCGCTGCAAGCCCCGGCAGGCGCGCTGCCGTTGGCCGGATCGGTGGGTTATGTGTATGTGCCCGCAGCGATTGCGGTGGCCGCCACTTCGGCACTCGCCGCGCCGTATGGCACGCGCTTGGCACACGCGCTGAGCGGGCCGGTACTCAAGCGGATATTTGCAATATTCCTGCTGCTGGTGGGCAGTGCGTTTGCGTATGGCGCGCTGCATTAGCGCAGTGCGGCATCGGGCACATCCAATTCCACCGACAGTGCCAGATGATCCGACTGCGCGGCGGGCAGGGCTTGCATCGTGGCCAGATGCAAACCGGGGGTGACCAGCATGTGGTCGATGGCGCGTTGCGGCCGCCACGAGGGAAACGTGGGCACGCATTGCGGCGGCGGTTGCAGGCCGGTACGGCGGTACAGCGCCTGCATTTCCGGGCGATCTGGGTCGCAATTGAAGTCACCCATCAGCACCGCATGCGGCAGATCGCTGAGTAATTCGGCGATGAAATCCAGCTGGTTGCGGCGCGACTGGCTACCCAGCGAGAGGTGGGCGATCGCAATCGTCAGCGCATCGCGGCCATCGCCAAATCGTGCGGTGAGTACACCGCGGCCCTTGACCCGGCCCGGTAGCGGGTGGTCTTCCACCAGCCGCGGTTCCAACCGACTGAGCAGGCCATTGGCGCTGGAGGCCACGCCGCCCACGTTGCGGTTGGGCTGGTGGCTCCAGTAGGCAAAGCCGGCGCGCTGGGCCAAGTAGTGGGTCTGGTTGGTGAAGCCGGAACGCAGGCTGCCGGGGTCAGCCTCTTGCAGGCCCACGATGTCGTGGCGGCCGGCAAGTTCGGCGATGGTGTCCAACGCGCCGCGTTTGTTGCCCGCCGGCAGCACATGCGACCAGCTGCGCGTCACATAGTCGCCGTAGCCGCGCGTGCTGGAGCCGGCCTGGATATTGGCGCTGAGCAGGCGCAACCGGCGAGTGGACATGGCAGCTCAGGCGCACATCAGGGCTTGGCCGCCTCGTTGGCCGCTGGCGCGGCAGGGGCCGCTGCAGTGGCGGGCACCGTATTGGCCAGTTTGGCGCGTTCGGCCACCACCAATTGGTTGATGATGCGGAACATGTCGTCAATGGTCTTGCCTTTGACGCGGTACTTGCCGTCGATCAGGAAGGTCGGTGTACCCATCTGGTCGCCATTGGCAAATGCGGCGGTCATGTACTGCCGCGCGCGGTTGATTTTGGCGGCCACTGCAAAGCTCTGCATACTGCTCAGGAACTGGCCCGGATCGGCACCATAATTCTTATAGAACGCAGCGATGTCTTCCGGGGTATCCATGCCGCGCTCGCCTTTCAGCGTCTGATCGACGTGGATTGCACGAAACATCGCATCATGCGTCTTGTCGTGTAGCCCCATTGCTTCTGCGGCATAGAAAGCCTTGGCGTAGTTGTCCCACGGCCCGCCAAATGCGGCCGGCACTTCGACAAAATGCACATCCGGCGGCAGCTTGGCCTTCATCGCTGACACCGTCGGCTGCACCGCTGCGCAGAACGGGCAGACATAGCCGAAAAATTCCACGATCTCGATCTTGCCGGGCGCGGTATCAAACGGCTGGCCATTGGGAATGCTGACAAAATCGGTGCCTTCCACCGGCGGCGGGGCCTTGGCGGCGGCCTCGGCGGCGGCTTTGACATTGGCCTCAGCCGCCGCTGCGCGTTGCGGATCCTCGGCGCTGGCGGCCTTGGTTTGCGCCTGCGCGGTGGCTGCCGCCGGGTCGGCGTTCACCGCAGCCGGAGCCTTGTCCTTGCAGGCCGCCAACGGCAGCAGGGCGAGCAGTAGCAGAGCGTGGCGCATCATCGTCATGGCATCAACTTCCAATGGTCTAGAGCAGCAAAGGTCAGGAACGGGCGGGGGCAGACTTGGCCGCTGCGGCTTTCGTGGCGGGTTTGCCTGCAGGCTTGGGTGCAAGTTTGGCCGGCGCGGCGGATTTGGGTGCCAAGGCGTTGACCACCGCGAGTGCATTGGCCAGCAGGCCCTCGTAGCTGTCACCTTTGATCCGGTAGCGGCCAGCAACAATGATCGACGGAGTGCCTGGAATTTCACTGCGCGCAGCAAATTCATAGGCGGATTTGAGCTTGGGAAGCAAGCTGGCATTGTCCAGCATCGCAGCCTTGAACGCGGCCGCATTGACGCCTTGCACCTTGCTGGCGAACGCCATGATTTGCGCGCTGTCGGCATTGCGTGGCAGGTCGCCGGTTTCATGGATGGCAGCGAACAGACGCGGGTGCAGCACATTCAAGGATTTGCTGCTCTGCGCGGCGAAGAATGCACGCGACCACGGGTCATCGCGGTCAAACACTCCCGGTACCAGCACCAGTTTGGCGTGTGCCGGCAGTTGTCTGGACCATGCGTCCAGCATCGGAGCAAAGTGGGCGCAATGGGGGCAGGTATAGGCGAATACTTCCGCCACTTCGACCATGCCCGGCGGCAATTGCTGATAGGGCTGCCCGGCATCGATCAAATCATATTGCACACCTGCAGTCAGCCCCGGCAGGGCCTGCTGGGCATGGGCTGGCAACAGCGTGGTGGACAGTAACAGGGCAAAGGTCAGCAGCAGGGAGCGCATCGCATCAGTCTCCAGCGATCAGGGTGGCCGAGCAACAAGCATGCACGGGACAAAACGAACGCATGGTGAAGCGGCATCCTCAGCGGGCGATGCTTTCCTTGGTGGTGCCGGGTGTGCGGGTGTGCAAGCCCTGCACATAGCTGGCCAGTGACTTGATTTCCTCATCGCTCAGCGACTTGGTGACATCCGCCATCAGCTTGAAATGCGCCGGGTTGGTGTAAGTCGTGGCGCCGGTGCGGTATTCCTCCAGACGACGTGCCACATAGGTGGCATCTTGACCATGCAGGGCCGGATAGGCGGGGCCGGGGTTGCCCGCACCCGAAGGGCCGTGGCAGGCCATGCAGGCGGGGATGTTGCGGCCGGCATCACCATTGCGGAACAAGATTTCACCCAATTGATAGAACTTCTTGCCTTGGTTCGGCCCGGTGGCGATGACGGTATCGTCGGCCACACCTGCGCCGGCCGACTGTTTGGCAAACCACGCGCCAACATCACGCATGTCCTGCGCGCTGAGCATGCTGGCAAACGGCACCATCACCCCCGCCAAGCCACTGGTGCGCTGGCTGGTTTTGAACAAATGCAGCTGCTCGGCGATATAGCGCTCGGGCATGCCTGCGATGCGCGGTGCGCTTTGCTGCATGGCATTGCCATCCAGCCCGTGACAGGCGGCGCAAGCGCCGGCCTTGCTTTGGCCTACTTGCGGGTCGCCCCAAGTCGCAGGTTTTTCCTGCAATGGTGCAGCTTGTACGGGGGCATTGTCGGGTGCGGCTATCGCCGTGCTCTGGGCATAGGCCACCGCAGCTAAGGCAAGACAGGCAACACCGGCAAGGGCATGGACAGGACGCATGCAGAACTCCACTGACACGAAAGGATGCAATCCTGAGGATTGCTCAACCGGCAAATTATGGTGGCCACGCGGGAAGCGGTCAAACGGCTCCGATTCCTCCCCCAAGCATGCCATGCTATGCAGATGGCTGCTCCCAATCCTTTTGCACGCGCCCAGTACCTGCTGGCCGCCCATAATTACCGGCAATTACCCACCGATGGCGGGTTTGAAGTTGCTTTCGCCGGGCGCTCCAATGCCGGCAAATCCTCCGCCCTGAACGCGCTGTGTCAGCAAAATGCACTGGCAAGGGTGTCCAAAACCCCAGGACGCACCCAGCAATTGGTGTTTTTCGGGTTGCCGCCGCACGAAAACAAATATCTGGTCGATCTGCCCGGCTACGGCTACGCCAAGGTGCCGCAGGAGTTGCAGGCACATTGGCAGGCGTTTCTGGATGGCTATTTCGGCAGTCGCGATGCCCTGCGCGGGTTGGTGGTGGTGATGGATGTGCGCCACCCATTGAAAGACTACGATCGCCAGATGCTGGGCTACGCGATGCGCCGTGCCCTGCCTGCGCATGTGATTTTGACCAAAGCCGACAAACTCAGCCGTGGCGCCGCCGGCAATACCTTGCAGGCAGTGCGGATGGAGCTTTCGCGCGCCTATGCCGATAGCGTCAGCGTGCAATTGTTCTCCGGCGAGTCCAGGCAAGGCGTGGACGAATTGCGCAGCGTGGTCGCGGGCTGGTTGGCGCTGTAAGTCGATTACTTGCGTTGGCGGAACACTGCAGGCGTGCTGCCCCGACTTTGTTGCAAGGCTGCACGGGATTAAGCTGGCGGGACTTTCCGATAGATCACGTCGATGTCTGGACCCAGCAGCGCCAGTGACACCCCCATCACCGATCCCCGCGAATTGGCCGCTGTATTGGCCTCGGGCGAGAAGCCGCGCACGGATTGGCGGATCGGTACCGAGCACGAAAAATTCGGCTTCCGGTTGGATGACCTGCGCCCGCCGACGTTCGATGGCGAGCGCGGCATCGAGGCGCTGCTCAATGGCCTGACCCGCTTCGGCTGGCAGCCGTATCAGGAAAGCGTGGACGGGCAGCCGCCGCGCACGATTGCACTGACCCGGGATAGCGCCTCGGTGACGCTGGAGCCGGCCGGGCAACTGGAATTGTCGGGTGCGCCACTTGCCACCCTGCATGAGACCTGCAAGGAAGTGGGCAGCCATCTGCGCGAGGTGCGCGAAGTCGCCGACGAACTGCAATTGGGTTTCCTGGGTATGGGTTTTCAACCCAAATGGCGACGCGACGAGATGCCGTGGATGCCCAAGGGCCGCTACCGGATCATGCGCGACTACATGCCCAAGGTCGGCAATCTGGGGCTGGACATGATGACCCGCACCTGCACCGTGCAGGTGAATCTGGATTACGCCTCCGAAGCCGACATGGTGAAAAAGTTCCGCGTCTCGCTGGCGCTGCAACCGATTGCCACTGCGCTGTTTGCCGATTCGCCATTCACCGAAGGCCAGCCTAATGGCTACCTGAGCTACCGTTCGCACATCTGGACCGACACCGACCCCGACCGCACCGGCATGCTGGATTTCGTGTTCGAAGACGGTTTCGGCTACGAGCGCTACGTGGATTACTTGCTGGATGTGCCGATGTATTTCTCGCATCGGAATGATGTGTATGTGGATGCCAGCGGCAAATCGTTCCGCAAGTTTTTACGCGGTGAGCTGGATGTGTTGCCCGGCGCGCTGCCTACCTTGCGCGACTGGAACGACCACATGACTACCGCCTTCCCGGAAGTGCGGCTGAAAAAATTCCTGGAAATGCGCGGTGCCGACAGCGGCCCGTGGGGGCGTATCTGTGCCTTGCCGGCGTTTTGGGTGGGTCTGCTGTACGACGCTACGGCGCTGGATGCAGCCTGGGATCTGGTCAAGGATTTTTCGATGGCCGAGCGCCACGCGCTGCGTGACGGCGTGCCGAAATATGCGCTGCGCTTGCCGTTCCGCAACGGCACGGTGCGTGATTTGGCGCGCGAGGCCGTGAAGATCGCGGTAGCCGGCCTGCAACGTCGCGCCATGCGCAATCGTGATGGCGTGGATGAGTCGCGCTTTCTCGATGAATTGATCGAGATTGCCGAATCCGGCAAAACGCCTGCCGAGCGCAAGCTTGCGCTGTTTCATGGCGAATGGCACGGCAGCGTGGATCCGGTGTTTTGCGAGTTTGCGTACTGAAGAAAGTCACATCCGCAACGATTGCTGCATTGCACCAAAAATGGGGTAGCCTGCAGGGATGACCCCATCCAATTCCCCGCTGCGCGAACAGCTTGTTTTCGCCAAATCCGATGCTTTGCTGCGTGACGATGTGCGCCGGCTGGGCGCGATGGTGGGGCAGATGTTGGCCGAACAGGTCTCGCCTGGTTTTCTGGAACAGGTGGATAGCCTGCGCCGCAGCGCGATTGCGCGGCGCGAACAGGCCGCGCCGGTGGCCGAGTTGGCGGGCCAATTGGCGCAGGTGCCATTGGAAGAAGCGGAAGGATTGGTGCGCGCATTTTCGGCGTATTTCAGCGCCACCAATGTGGCCGAGCGCGTGCATCGCATTCGCCGTCGGCGCGACTACCAACGGCAGGCCAGTGCGCCGCAGCCAGGTGGGTTGGAAGAGGTGTTGCGCGACCTGCGCGATGCCGGTGTGGGCTTGCCGGAATTGCAGGACATGCTTGCGCGCACCTGCATCGAACCGGTGTTCACCGCACACCCCACCGAAGCGGTGCGGCGTGCGCTGTTGCTGAAAGAAAAAACGATAGTGGAACGCCTGGTGGCCGATATCGACCGCACCCGCACGCCACCCGAGCGCGGCGCGGACGATGCGCTTATCCGGCAATCGCTGACCACTGCGTGGCAGACCAACGAAGCGCCGCCGCTGCGCCCCAGCGTGACCGATGAAATCGAGCATATCGGCTTCTACCTCACGCAATCGCTGTACCGCGTGTTGCCGGTATTTTTTGAAGTACTGAGTGCGGCGGTGGAATCGGTGTATGGGCAGCGCATCGAGCTACCGCCACTGCTGCGCTTCGGCACGTGGGTGGGTGGTGACATGGATGGCAACCCCAATGTGGGCGCGGCCACCATCCACGCCGCGCTGGCCTATCAGCGGGCGCAGGCGCTGAGTTGCTATCAAACCGATTTGCGCAAGTTGGGCGACATCCTCACCCAAAGTCATGGCCACGCCGAGGTGGATGCCGCCATCGACGCCCGCGCCGCCGCCCATCGCGCATTGTTTCCCAAAGGCGCGGTGCGTAGCCGCCCGCGCTTGGCTGACATGCCCTATCGGCAACTGCTGTGGGCGATGCGCGCGCGCTTGCAGGCGACCGGGGACGGCACGCCGGGTGCGTATCCGGATGCGGCGGCGTTTATTGACGATCTGGAATTGATGGATGCCAGTTTGGCGCGCCATCGCGGCGAGCATGCCGGTCGTTTTGCGTTGCGCCGGATTCTGTGGCGGGCACGCAGTTTTGGCTTTCATTTGGCCGCGCTGGATTTGCGCCAGGACTCGGCGGTGCACGATGACGCATTGGCAGCGCTGTTGGCGGATACCGAATGGGCGGCGCGCAGGCTGGATCAGCGTGTGGCGCAATTGCATGCGTTGATCGAAGGGCAGGTGGCTGTGCAGCCGGATGCCGCCGCGTTGACCCTGGATGTGTTCCGCGCCGTGCAGTCGCTGCGTGGAAGCTTGGGCAAGAATGCATTTGGGCCTTACATCATCAGCATGGCGCGTACCGCTGCCGATGCGTTGGCGGTGCTGGCGTTGGCGCGCATTGCCGGGTGCACAGACGCCGGTGAAGTGCCGCTGGATGTGGCCCCGTTGTTTGAAACGGTGGCTGATTTGGAAGCGGCGCCCGAGGTGATGCGGATGTTGTTTGAAGACCCGTTGTATCGGCGTCATTTGGCCGCGCGCGGGGATCGCCAGATCGTGATGGTGGGCTATAGCGACAGCGCAAAAGACGGTGGCGTGCTGGCCTCGCGTTGGGCCTTGCAGCGGGCACAGGTCGAGTTGCTGGATGTGGCGCAAGTGGCCGGCGTGCAGTTGGTGTTTTTCCATGGCCGTGGTGGTTCGGTCAGCCGCGGCGGCGGCAAAACCGAGCGCGCCATCATTGCCGCACCCCGTGGCAGTGTGGGTGGCCGCCTGCGCATGACCGAGCAAGGTGAAGTCATTCATCGCAAATATGCCATCCGCGCATTGGCGCTGCGCAATCTGGAGCAAATGACGGGTGCGGTGTTGCGCGCATCGTTACGTCCACGGCCAGCGGAGCCACGCGAAGATGGCTGGCGTGCAATCGCGGCCGAATTGGCGCAGCTCTCGCGCACGCATTACCGCGCACTGGTGCACGAGCATCCCGATTTTCCCACCTACTTCCGCGACGCCACGCCGGTAGATGTGATCGAGCGCCTGCACATCAGCTCGCGCCCTTCGCGCCGCCGTGATGGTGGCATTGCCAATCTGCGCGCCATTCCGTGGGTGTTTGCGTGGTCGCAAAACCGTTCCGGCCTGACCGGTTGGTATGGCTTGGGCACCGCGCTGCAATCAGGTATCAATACCCATGGTTTGTCAGCCATGCAAAGCATGGCGCGCGACTGGCCATTCTTCACCGCAATGATCGGCGATGTGGAAATGTTGCTGGCCAAATCCGATATCGACATCTTCGAATGCTATTCGCAACTGGCGGGGGACTTGCATCACGCCCTGTTCCCGCAGATTGCCGAAGAGTTTGCACGCACGCGTGAGGCCATCCTTGCGATCAAGCAAAGCGACGGCTTGCTGGCCGATGATTACCGCCTGCGCTTGTCGATCCGCTTGCGCAATCCGTATGTCGACCCGATCAGCCTGCTGCAAGTGGAGCTGCTGCGGCGTTGGCGTGAGGGTGGGCGCACCGATGAGGCGCTGTTGCGTACGTTGGTGTCCACTGTCAACGGCATTTCGGCGGGGATCCAGAATACCGGTTGAGTGAAAGCGACAGGTATCATCGCGGTGATGACCCTTGTTCTGGAGTTTGCAGCATGAAATCCCGCGCCGCCGTTGCCTTCGCCGCAGGCGAACCCCTCAAGATTGTCGAGATCGACGTTGCGCCGCCCAAAGCGGGCGAAGTATTGGTGAAGATCACCCACACCGGTGTCTGTCATACCGATGCGTTCACGCTGTCCGGCGAGGATCCGGAAGGCTTGTTTCCGGTGGTGCTGGGACATGAAGGCGCGGGTGTTGTGATCGAGGTGGGTGAAGGTGTGACGAGTGTTGCGCCGGGTGATCATGTGATTCCGTTGTACACCGCAGAATGTGGCGAATGCCTGTTTTGCAAATCGGGCAAGACCAACCTGTGTACTTCGGTACGCGCCACGCAGGGCAAGGGCGTGATGCCTGATGGTACTTCACGGTTTTCCTATAACGGCCAGCCGCTGTATCACTACATGGGGTGCAGCACGTTTTCCGAATACACCGTGGTGGCCGAGGTCTCGCTGGCCAAGATCAACCCCGCGGCAAACCCGGAGCATGTGTGCTTGTTGGGTTGTGGCGTCACCACCGGCATTGGCGCCGTGCATAACACCGCCAAGGTGCAGGCGGGCGATTCGGTTGCGGTCTTCGGGCTGGGTGGCATTGGTTTGGCGGTAATCCAAGGTGCGCGGCAAGCCAAGGCGGGGCGCATCATTGCCGTGGATACCAATCCGGCGAAGTTCGACATGGCGCGTGAATTCGGGGCGACCGATTGCGTCAACCCGAAGGAGTTCGACAAGCCCATTCAACAAGTCATCGTGGAGATGACCGGCTGGGGCGTGGACCACTCGTTTGAATGCATCGGTAATGTCAACGTGATGCGCGCCGCACTGGAATGCGCGCACCGTGGCTGGGGCCAGAGCGTGATCATCGGCGTGGCCGGTGCCGGCCAGGAAATCTCCACCCGCCCGTTCCAGCTGGTCACCGGGCGCAAGTGGATGGGCACTGCGTTTGGCGGAGTGAAGGGGCGCAGCCAATTGCCGGGTATGGTGGAAGACGCGATGCGTGGCGACATCCAGCTGGCACCCTTCGTCACGCATACGATGGGCTTGGAGGCGATCAATGAGGCGTTTGACTTGATGCATGCAGGCAAGTCGATTCGCAGCGTGGTGCACTTTTGATGGAGCGTGTTGAACACCGCGCATGCTTCGGTGGCTGGCAGGACGTGTATCAACACGCATCAGCAACACTGGGCTGCGTGATGCGCTTTGCCATCTACCTGCCGCCACAAGCCGGGCACACCAAGGTGCCGGTGCTGTACTGGCTCTCGGGCCTGACCTGCAGCGAGCAGAACTTCATCACCAAAGCCGGTGCGCAGCGGTATGCGGCCGAACACGGTATCGCGATTGTTTGCCCGGACACCAGTCCGCGTGGTGATGCGGTGGCCGATGCCGAAGGTTATGACCTTGGCAAGGGTGCCGGGTTTTATGTCAACGCCACGCAAGCACCGTGGGCAGCGCACTACCAGATGCACGACTATGTGGCACATGAGTTGCCGGCGGTGATTGAAGCCAATTTCGCCGTGACCAGCGCACGCGCCATCAGCGGGCATTCGATGGGCGGGCATGGTGCGCTCACGCTCGCGCTGCGCAACCCGGGGCTTTATCGCAGCGTGTCGGCGTTTTCGCCGATCGTGGCTCCGATGCAGGTGCCATGGGGGCAGAAGGCATTTGCCGCGTATCTGGGCGATGACGTTACGACGTGGGCGCAATACGACGCGTGCGCGCTGATCAAGGCGGCAGCGGAAAAATTACCGATCTTGATTGATCAGGGCGAGGCCGACGAATTTCTCGATGGCCAGTTGAAACCATGGCTGCTGAAGGGCGCGGCCGACGCGTCGGGTTATCCGGTGTGCCTGCGCATGCAGCCTGGCCATGACCACAGCTACTACTTCATCGCCAGTTTCATCGGCGAGCACATCGCCCATCACGCATTCAATTTGAAATCGGTATAGGCAAAGCGTCCATCGCGCAGCACGCTGTCGCCGCGTGCGATGGCGATGGGGTGATTGAACATCGGCCCGGCAAACACACAGGTGTGAAACTCACCGTGTTCGCCGCAGGGGTCAATGTGCTGGGGTAGGTCGCGCAGGAATGCGGTATCGAACACACGCCCTGCAAATGCAGCGTCCAGTTGGGTGGTGTCCACACAGCACAGCTGCGCGCGCAGGCCACCGGCAATCATCGTGCGCGCCAGGTGTGCGGTGTCGCTGCCAAACACAGGGAACTGCGGCGTGATACCCAGTGATGCGCACAGGGTTTCGCGCCAGGCACGAATGTCGGGCAGGAATAAATCGCCATAGGCGATATGCGCAAGCTCCGGCCAGCGCGCTTGTGCGTGCCCAACGGCGTCGCTGAAACTGGCGATGTAGGCGGCGTTATCGGCCGCCTGCGGGATCCAGGCTTCGATCACCGGCAGGCCCGCCGCCTGTGCTTGTGCGTGCAGCAGCTCACGGCGAATACCTTGCATCGAAATGCGGTCGAAGCCTTCGGTCAGCGTGGTGAGCAGGCCCACCACGTCGAATTCGCCACGCTGGCGCAGCGCATGCAACGCCCACGCAGCATCCTTGCCGCCGCTCCATGAAAGCAGGGTGGGTGTCATGCGGATGGTGCGCAAAAATCAGGCGGCGGCAACGTCGCGTAATTGCCAGCCGTGGCCGGCCAACAGCGCCATGCGCTGGCGCAGCAGCGCGGACGGCAGGTGGGTGACCACTTCCAGCTCCACATGCAGGTCGTTTTGATGCCCGAGCACTTGCGCACCGGGATCGGTAGCACCCAGTGCGGGATCCACATCATCGGGATCGCTCTGCTTTGCACTCCAGCGTTCGAACAGTGTGCTGGTGCGCAATGCTTGCTGCAGCTCATCGGCAAAGCCATCGGCACCTTGCGAGTGGAAGCTTAGATCGGCGTCGCCGCCGCGGGCCATGGCGGGATCAGGCAGGCGGATGTAATAACGGGTAGGCATGAAGGATCCGATTGCGAGGGGGTGTGGAGATGCAAGCTGACATCCTGGCAGCCGTGCTTAATCGAACTTGCGCGGCTCGGCAGCAAACGCCAGCACGATGGCCCCCTTGCCCACGTTCACCAGTCCGCTCAGGCCCATGAAGCTTTCGAACACCTCTACATTGTGTTCGGTACATGTGGCACGCAAACGGTCGTAGCCGGGTAGTTTGCGCATATCGTTCAAGTCGCCGCCGTAACTCAGGCTCATGGTGGGGGTCAGCAGGCCCGCACGCACTTGTTTACAGGCGAAATCGAACATTTTTTCGGTGGCGGCGTTGAACCCCTTGACCTTGGCTACCGGGCCGGTGTCACCCTTGTTGCAATGCAGGATGGGCTTGATGTCCAACGCCGTGCCCAGCGCCGCGCTGAAGAAGCTGACGCTCTTGTCACCACGCTTCTTGATCCGGTTGCGCAGGTAATGCAAATCCGGCGGCACCATGTAGCCTTGAATATTGCTGGCCAAGCTTTCCAGGTGAGCACGAATCTTGGGCGGTGTTTCACCCGCTGCACGCATGCGTGCGGCCTCAACCACCAGCACGCCGACCGCCGCAAATACGTTTTGACTATCAATCACACGCAATGCAAACGGGGTGGTGTTGCCGCTTGCTGCGCGCACCGGTTTGTAATCGTTGAGGATGGTGTAACTGGCCTGCACCGCGTTGTCGTGAATACCGCTGCGCGTGCGGGTGGTGGTGATGCAAAACACGTAATCGTAGTCATGCACCAATTTACCCAGGAACAAGTCGTGTACTTGCTGCACGGTGTAGGGCGTAGTTTCGGCCTCGAATGCGCGTTCGGCGGTTTCGCCGGTGAGAAAGCTCATGGTGGCTTCCTCATTGCGGGTATCGGCTAGGATCGCCTGCCCGATCTGGATTGTCACCGGCAAGATCACGATCTGTTCGCGATCGATAAAATCATTTGGAAGATCGCAGGCCGAATCAGTGATGATGCCGATACGCATTTCACACCCCTTGAAATTTAAGACCATCCACTGATCAACGTACCGTAAATGTGCGCGTTTTGCACCGATCGGCATCACGTTTCGATGTTGCGATGCCGCAAACCTTCACCTGCAATGAACACTAGTGGCATGCTGAACGCCGTAGCCCCGCATCCACTTGGACGATGCGCCGGCAAGAGGGCCATTCCGTAGGCCGACAGGAGACCAAAAGAACACGCATGAAAAGCAAACAAGACATTGTCGGCAATTGGCTGCCTCGCTATACCGGGGTGCCGCTGGACGGCTTCGGCCAGCATATTTTGTTGACCAATTTCGGCGGTTATCTGGCGCATTTTTCCAAGATGACTGGCGCGCCGATTGTGGGGTTGGACCGGCCAATGCCCAGTGCCACCATCGACGGCATCACCTTGATCAATTTCGGCATGGGTAGCCCGAATGCGGCCACGGTGATGGACCTGCTCTCGGCGATCTGCCCGAAGGCGGTGTTGTTTCTGGGCAAATGCGGCGGTTTGAAGCGGAAAAACCAATTGGGTGATCTGGTGCTGCCGATTGCCGCGATCCGTGGCGAAGGCACCAGCGACGACTACCTGCCACCACAAGTACCGGCGTTGCCTGCGTTTGCGATGCAGCGCGTGATTTCGACCAGCATCCGCGACCTAGAGCTGGATTACTGGACCGGCACCGTGTTCACCACCAACCGCAGGGTGTGGGAGCATGACGATGAGTTCAAGGAAAAGCTGCGCGCGATGCGTTGCATGGCGATTGATATGGAAACCGCCACCATCTTCGCGGCCGGCTTTGCCAACCGGATTCCGTGTGGCGCGCTGCTCCTGGTGTCCGATCAGCCGATGATTCCGGAAGGGGTGAAGACTGAAGCCTCCGATGCCAAGGTGTCCGCCGAGTTCGTGCAAAACCACATCAAGGTTGGTATCGAAGCACTCAAGCTGATTCGCCGCAATGGCAAGTCGGTACGGCATTTGAGGTTCGACGAGTGAACCCGGATATGGCGAAGGGTTTACTGGCGTTCTGGCGCGAAGCCGGCATGGGGAAATGGTTTCGTGGTGGCGCGGCATTTGACGCCGAATGTCGCGAGCGCTGGCAGGAGGCACATTTTTCCGCCGCCCGTCGTGAATGTGATGCTTGGATGCAGGCGGCCGACAGTGCGCTGGCACTGGTGGTGTTGCTGGATCAGATTCCGCGCAATATTTTTCGTGGCAGTGGCCATGCCTTTGCCACCGATCCGCTGGCTTTGCTGCATGCCAATCATGCAATCGCCGCGGGCTTTGATGCGCAGGTGGATCCTGCGCTGCAGATGTTCTTTTACCTGCCGTTTGAACATTCGGAGGTGTTGGCCGACCAGCAACGGGCGGTGGCGCTGTTCACCGCGCTGGATAATCCCGATTTGCTGGGCTATGCGGTGGCGCACCGCGACGTGATTGCGCAGTTCGGCCGTTTCCCGCATCGCAATGCTGCGCTCGGGCGCACCAACACGCCCGACGAGCAGGCGTGGTTGGATGCCGGTGGCGGGTTTTGATCAGTAGCGCGGCACCGATGAATCCAGCTCTGCCCACGCCACAATCCCGCCGGTCACGTTGTAAAGCTCCTTGAAGCCCAATGCACGGAAGTGCTCGGCCGCTTGCTGGCTGCGTGCGCCGGCTTGGCACAGGAAGGCCAGTGCGGTGTCCTTCGGCAGTGCTTCAATTTCTTCCACGCCGTCATCGAAGGTGCGGTGCGCGACCGGTACCTGCGCCAGTGCGCGTTCCTCGGCGGGGCGCACATCGACCAAGGTCAACGTGCCGGCCTGCACCCGTTCACGCACTTGCGCCGGGGTCAGTGGCTTGACCTTGGCGGGAGCGTTGGGGTTGTCGATGATCAAGCCTTTGCCACGTGCATCGTCGGCCCAATCAATGGTCAGGCCGCGTGCGCGTTGGGCGCTGACTAGATCGAACTGGGCGCGGATACCGGCGGCCTCCGTGGCGATGGCCGTGCTATCCACCGGGGCCAGTTGCAGGCGTGCATTGAAGCCTTGATCGACCTCGATTTGCAGTGCATAGCCCTCGCCGGCATTGGCAAGTGCTTGCTTCAGCATCTCGGCGGCGGCATCAGTAATCGTGATCTGCGGTGGCGTGCGGTCGGGTGCCGGCAGCCCCAGCGCCGCGTGCAATTCACCGCTGGCAGCCATCTGGGTGACGATGTCACAGCCCCCGACCAGCTCGCCATGGATGTACAGCTGCGGGATGGTTGGCCAGTCGCCGTAAATTTTGATGCCGTCGCGGATGTCCGGATCGGCCAGCACGTTGACATGGGCATAGGTCGCGCCGGTGGCATCCATCGCCGCGGCGGTCTTCGCCGAAAACCCGCATTGCGGGGCCTCCGGCGTGCCCTTCAAGAACAGCACCACCGGGTTGGCAGACAGAACGGATTCAATGCGGGCGCGCAGGGCGGGGTCGAGCGACATGGGGCAAGTCCAAACGCAATAAGGAGAGTTTGCAATTCTACGCCGCCAACGCTGGCGGCAGGCTGACCGGGATCAAGAGGCAGCAAGCAAGCCTTTTGCGACCGGCAGCACCGCATCGACCCAGCGGGTGTACTGCGCCAGCGAGGGGTGCAGCCTGTCTTCCACCAGCATTTGCAATGTGTTGCCGGCATCACGGCTGATGCCGGTGATATCGACAAAAGCCACGTTGTGGGTGGCACACACGGTCTGTGCAGCGGCGTTGTAGGTATCGATTTCCTGCGCGATACGGCGTGGGCTACGCAATTCTTGTCGTGCGAACGGGGTGACCCCCCAATCAGGGATCGACAGCACCAGCACGCGCTCTGCGTGCCCACCCGCCAGCGCGATGGCGCGTTGTAGCAGGCCAGTGAATTCGTCGATGTAATTGACCAGTGCACGCCCGCGGTATTGGTTGTTGACGCCAATCAGCAGGCTCACGAAGTTCCACTCGCCCAGCGGCTCGGCCGCGTCCATCGCCGCAGCCAATGCGTCGGTGGTCCAGCCGGTTTGGGCGATGATGCGTGGCTCGGCAACAGGGATACCGGCTGCGTGCAGGCGTGCAGCCAGTTGCATTGGCCAACGGTCTGTGCCGTCGACCCCTTCGCCAATGGTGTAGGAATCGCCCAGCGCAAGGTAGGCGAGGCGGCGCGACATCACGCCACCGCGCTTTGCCGCTGCGTGCGTTCGGCGCGGCGGGTCAGCACGCGGTCGATGCGAGTGAATACTTCACGCAGCATCGGTGCTTCGGGCAGCAATGTCACCCGGAAGTGGTCGCGATACGGCACGTTGAAGCTGGTGCCGGGCACGATCAGCACGTCTTCCTGCTCCAGCATTTCCAGCGCAAATTCGTGGTCGTCAAAGCCTTGCGCGGCCGCACCTACCACGCGTGGGAAGCCGTACAGCGCGCCTGCCGGCGGCACCAGCGACAGGTGCGGACTGGCCGCGCAGCTTTCGATCAAGGCCTTGCGGGTGTCATGCAGGCGGCCACCGGGGCGCACCAGCGCGCCAATGGTATCGGTGCCGTGCAAGGCTTGCTCAATTGCGAACTGTCCCGGCACGTTGGCGCACAGGCGCAGCGCGCCGAGCAGATCCAGTGCGTGGTGGAAGTCACCGCAGGCCAGCGGGTCGCCGCTCAGTACCGCCCAGCCCACCCGCCAGCCGCAGGCACGGTGCACCTTCGACAATCCGCCGAAGCTCATGCACGGCAGGTCGCCGGCCAGCGGCGCCACCGGTTGGAACACGGCATCGTCGTACAGGATGCCGTCGTAGATTTCATCGACCAGCAGCAACAGGCGATAACGGCGGGCGATTTCGACGATGCGCTCCAGCAGTGCGCGCGGGTAATTTGCGCCGGTCGGGTTGTTGGGGTTGATCAAGACAATGGCGCGGGTACGTGAGGACACCAGTGACTCGATCTGCTCGGGATCGGGCAGGAAACCGTTGTCGCGGTCGCATTTGTAATAGACCGGGCGACCATCGTTGAGGATGGTGGCCGCCGACCACAGCGGGTAGTCGGGCGAGGGTACCAACACTTCTTCGCCGGGGTTGAGCAGGGCGCGCAGCGAGATGTCGATCAGTTCCGACACGCCATTGCCGACGAACACGCGCTCCGGCGAGGCATTGGGCGTGCCGCGCTGCTTGTGAAACGCAGCAATCGCCTCGCGCGCTTCCGGCAGGCCTTGCTGATGGGTGTAGGGGTCGGTGCGGGCGATGCCGCCGGCGATGGCGGCTTGCAGATGTTCAGGCGCACGGAACCCGAACGCGCCGGGGTTGCCGATGTTCAGTTTGATGAGCTTGCGGCCCTGGCCTTCCAACTCCCGCGCTCGCCGTGCCAATTCCCCCCGGATTTCATAGCGAACTTCGGTCAAACGGGTACGGGTGGCGATCTTGTTGCGGGGGTTGAAGGTGGACATCGCGGCAAACAGAGCGGAAGTGGGAGGCTAAGCCTAACGGAAATAGGGCGGAAGGCGGGATAAACACCGCGACAAGTACGGTTGCTGCCGGGCGCAAACACCGTTCAAGGCTAGAATCCGCCGGATGCACGCAATTTTTCTTCCATGACACCCCTGTCTGCCATCGGCTGGCACTGGACACCAGCAACGCTGCCGCCAGCTTGGGCCGCGTTGGGTGCCGCGCATCCGCAGGCGCGGCCGGCGCGGGTGGTGGAGCAGCATCGCAGTGGCTATCGGGTTTCTGAGGTCATCGACGTCGTGCATCCGGCGGAATCGTTGCCCGAATGGCAGCGCGCCGGCAGTTATCGCAAAGGCGAGATCAACCCCGAGGCGCGACCGGCGGTGGGCGACTGGGTGTTGGTGGAGGGCAGTGCGCCCAAATCACTGCGCATCGTGGCTTTGTTGCCACGGTTTTCGGCGATCAAGCGCGGCGCCGCCGGCGAGCATTACCGCCAGCAAGTGATCGCGGCGAATATCGATACCGTGTTTGTGGTGTGCGGTCTGGATGGTGATTTCAATCCGCGCCGGATCGAACGCTACCTGTTGTTGGTGGGCGGCAGCGGGGTGCAGCCGGTCATCGTGCTGACCAAATCCGACAAGCCCGAGGCCGAAGTGGAGGCAGCCTTGGCGGCGCTGCGCACGCTGGACGTGCCGGTGCTGGCGTTGAATGCAAAAGACCCCGCCAGTGCCAGTGCGCTGGCGCCGTGGCTGGCGGCGGGGCAAAGTATTGTGCTGGTGGGGAGCTCCGGCGCGGGTAAATCCACCCTGACCAATACCTTGCTTGGCAATGAAAAAATGAAAACCGGCGCAGTGCGCGAGCGCGATGCACGCGGCCGGCACACCACCACCCATCGCGCCTTGATGGCCTTGGCATCTGGCGCATGTTTGATCGACACCCCCGGCATGCGCGAGCTCAAACCCACCGGCGAAGAAGATGTGGCAGAGAGCTTTGCCGACATCGAAGCCTTGGCGCAGCAATGCAGGTTCCGCGATTGCAAACACACCAACGAGCCCGGCTGCGCAGTGCGCGTGGCGATTGCATCTGGCGTGTTGGAGGCGGGCCGCGTGGACAACTTTTTAAAGCTGGATGCAGAAGTCACCGGAGCAGCCAACCAACTGGCCACGCGGTTGGCGCAGAAGGCGCAGGCGCGGGTGCAGGGCAAGGCGCTACACAAACGGCTGGATGCAAAATATGACCGCCATTGATCCCATCGCCCACCACGCCGCGCTGGACCTGCGCATGGCCAAAGCCGCCAAAGGCATTCGCCTGCTGAGTCTGGTCAGTTGGCCGGCCAGCGAGCAGCAAACTTTTCTGGCCGACTACGCGCAAGGCCGCGCCACGTTGCCGGTGTATCAATATCCCAAGCATGATTTTTCCGATGCGCGCCGCGAGTTGGTGGCGATTGCCGCCGCCGCCGATCCGGCGCATCCACTGGGCATTTATTTGATCGAGTCGGCGCACAGCTGGCAGCAAGCGGCAGCACTGTTGGAGCAATTGGGCACACCGAAGGTGGCAGAATTGTCGGTGGCGTTATTCGGCACTCCCGATCACACGCTGCCGGGCGGGGTGACCACGCGCGAGGCCGCGCAGCATTTTTTGTCGGTAGCTGGCGAGCTGGACAGCGAATTGTTATCGCCTGCCGAGCAGGTGGAAATTTCCGCCACCGCGCTGGCATTGCGCTTGCAAGCACAGCTGGATGATTTTTTTGATGCGCGGGTGATCGAGGTGGAGCTGGATCCGGATTTGATTGCCAAGGCTGCCGCGGGCTCGCGCAAAATTCGTATTCGCGCTGGCGCCGCGTTTTCCGATTACGACATGCAGCAGCTGTTGCAGCACGAAGCATTTGTGCATTCATTGACCGCATTGAACGGGCAGCAACAAAGCGTATTGCCCAGCATGGCGCTGTCCTCGCCGCGCAGCACCGCCACCCAGGAAGGTTTGGCGGTGTTTGCCGAGTTGATCACCGGCAGCATTGATATCGAGCGCATGAAGCGAGTCAGCCTGCGCATCGAAGCGGTGGCAATGGCGATGGAAGGTGCGGACTTCATGCAGGTGTTCCGCTATTTCCTGGATGCCGGACAAAACCCGGTGGACAGCTTCACCTCGGCACAGCGGGTGTTTCGTGGCGTGCCCACCAGTGGCGGCATGGCGTTCACCAAAGACACCGTGTATTTGCGCGGTTTGATTGGCGTGCACACGTTTTTCCGTTGGTCGCTCAAACACGGTAATTTGCGCCAATGTCGGCGCTTGTTTGCCGGCAAAATGACCTTGGCCGATGTGCAGCGGTTTCAACCCTTGTTCGACGACGGCAGCTTGCAAGAACCGCGCTGGCTGCCGGCGTGGGCAGCACGCGCCAATGGTTTGGCGGGCATGTTGGCGTTTTCGCTGTTTGCCAACAAGATTCGCTTGGATCAAGCGATGAATGCCGAAACGGTGAGTGATTTTTAGCGCGTCGCCACAGCCGGCCGACGCGCCCATGCCACGTTGGTAAGCCGTGCGGTTTCCCTAATCTTTTGCTTTACAGCGTGCAATGGCCTGCGTAGAGGCCGCGCCACTTTCGGAACGACCGCCGTCGGTTCGATGCTGGCCACACGGCAGGCCATCGTTCCCATCGCGTTGAAAGGCACAAATGCAAGGCGTGGCCTGCCTCGCAAGAATGCAGGCGTCTCAGCCCGTGCGACAGGTCTTTGCCAAGCTGTCGATCAAGGGGAAAGTGAGGCACCAATCGAGGCGCGTGCTCCGATTCCAACTCACCAGCCCAAAGACGGCACTCAAATTTTTGGCGAAGCCTGCGCGAACTGGCGGACTACTTCAACGGGTAGTGCAGGCCGACCTGTTTCCTCCGGCCTCGATAAGTAAGTGCAAGGTCACGCCGAATAACAGTGGGGGGTATGAGAAGTGAGCACAATACAAACTCAGGTCACGCAACAGTTGGTCGCTGCAATCAAAGCGCAATCATTAGATGGCGTGCGCTTGGCTCTCAATGCTGGTGCCAATCCGAATGCCTATGTCGGTGCCGATTCCATGCTGGGCTTGCATAGCGATGCCACGTGGCGAACCACGGACCATTATTCCGAAACATGGCTAGGTATCTTGCGTGCATTGCTGGAGAGCGGCGCGAATCCGAATCAATCGCTGGTCTCCTACCGAGGCGAACCCGAGTTCATGTTGCACGCGCTTTCGCAGTTTGGCGTTGCCCCGGGGATCAGGTTGATGCTGGAATTCGGCGCGCATCCGGACTTGCTGCAGGACAGCGATACAGCGCTCGATATTCAGTCCTTCGAGCAACGCTTTACCGAGGTCTGCCAATTACCCGATGAGTACAAGGGACGCGTACTACCGGAATATCCACTGCCAATAACGGATGAGTGCGACGAGCATAAGGGACCGGTCTACCAACGCTGGCTGATGCCGCAACACCAGCGCGCCCACGGCGTTCTTCGCAAGGCGGGCGCGTTGCATGCGTGGGAATTGAAGTCCCTCTCAATGAAACGCTATGCCTATACCCCGACACCGCAGGCGGCCTGTTCACACAGGTAGGAAGGCCGGATGCCGTATTCCATGCGCGTATTGGCAGCACACTGCGTGTACGGATTGCCAAATGGGCGGCGTGCTACATCGATCCTGACGTGGCTGGATATGACTCGCCCGAGGTTCGACGGTTCGACTACGCCGCCGCTTTGCGGGAAGCACAAGCCATCGGGGAAGCCTTGGCGCCGTTCATTGCTGACAACGTGAAAATCGCAACGTATATGCCGACACGCGACAGCATCGCAGCCGGTTGCACGCGTGGCGATGGCTACCAATGGAACCGTGTCACCCGGCAATGGGACAAGGCCAGCTGCTGGGAAGGAACGCGCGTCCAATCCTGAAATCAGGAGACGACAAATGCATGAGGCGCCGCACCATCTCAGGTTTTGCGACGACCCGAAGGCAATCTTGCGGGAATCGAAAACGAAAATCACGAGGCAAGGCCATGGAAATCTCGCAAATCGAAGCACGCCAGCTGCTGGAGTTGAGCGCGCTCTGGCCACGTGCCGTGTGCGTGCCAGGCACGCAACGCGTGGGCATCGTTCGTGGGCTGGCCGAACGCTTGGCGGCGCTGATGCCGGGCTGGTTGGACGAGATCGCCGCCAAACCGATCCGCATCGAGGACGATGGCACGTCGCGCCGTGTGCATTTCGTTGCGGGCTTCCGCTACGGCTACAGCCGGGCGACCAGGGAATTTTCCGCCGCATTCCTGCAGAACAACGGTTGTTGGGCCTTGGCGGACATCGAACACGATGACGGTCGCGCCAATTTCGACCCGCTGATCCCCAGCCCCACATGGAACCGCCGGATCGGTTACGCGCTGCTGGACAAGGCGCGCAAGGTACTGGTGGATGCCGTCATCGCGCAGGTGGGTGCGGAATGCAATGAAGATAACGCCGTGGCCATTCGCGGGACTGTCGATTTCATCGCGTGGCAGGCATGGCGCATCGCGGGGTTGGCCCGGCAGGTCCCTGCGCACTTTCCAACGAAACCCATGCGTGCGCTGCTGGCACAAGCACTGGCCATCGAACCTGCCTTGCTGGCGCTGGCCCGCAAATGCCGCATCAGCGTGCATCGCCATCCCATCACCAACCGTTTCCTGACCTTCGTGTGGCGCCACCGGGAGGCGTTGGAGCGTATTGAACGGCAAACGCCACAACTACTGTCGTTCGTGGCCGAATACATGTTCACGCACGGCGTTCCCGACGCCGACCCCACGCAGGCCGCAAAGGCATGGCTGCGTGCGCATGGCGTGACCCGGCAGGCAAGTCTGCTGCTGGACACGCAGGGCGTGCGGCCATTGCGCGGCTTTGTGGAGTCCTTTGCCGGCGACGAGCAGTTGGCCGCGCTGGCGTTGGCGTTGCGGTTGGCCCAAACCGGGCATGGTGTGCAGCGACCGTCACGCGCCGCTTACCGCGTGCTGTCGCAGGTCTGGCGTCACACCAGCGCCGACGGGATCCGGCAGTGGTTCGCCAAGCTTCCGCAGCAAGTGGCGGTGCAGTGCGTGCGGCGGGCGGAGTGCGCGCAACATCCTGCTGCGGTTGCCGTGGCCCGTGACGAAATTCGCCGTGTGGTGGCGTGGTGGTTGCGCATTGCAGATGCGCCTCCAGCAGGTGCGGTCACTGGCAGTTGGCAGCGCTGGCTGCAACTGGTCAAAGCTGCCCAAACCCGCAAGCGGCTGGCATTGCAAGCCGTCAGTTGGCACAGCCCAGTCAACGAGCTGGTGCATCACAGTGGCAAGGCGCGTGCATTGACCAATGGCTTGGCCTTGTACGACGAGGGTGAGACGATGCGGCACTGTATCGATGGCTACCGTGATGATTGCATCAACGGTACGTTCTTGGCCTTTCATGTCGAGTTCGAAAGGGATGGCAAGCCCCGCCAGGCGACGGTTGGCTTGGTGAAGCGTGAACACCGCTTTTTCAAATGGCAGGTCAGCGATGTCTGCGGTGTTGCCAATGCCAGATTTGGCCGGGAATGGCCCGAAATTGCCAAGCAATTGGAGGGGCTTTGCAATGTGCGCGAAATGGTGCGAGCGCGCCGCGAGGCCGCGCGTCGCGCAGCGATGATGCAAGGGGTGACGTGGATGTGTGTGGCGTTGCCAAGCTTCAAGGATTGGCGCGGCAAGGCAACTGCGATCACCAGCACGCAGGCGCTTGTCGATTACGGCAAGACCCTGTGGTGCGACATCCAGCACTACGCCGAGGAATGCGCCAGCGGGCAGGCGCAGGCGTATCGCGTCGTCATCGAAAACCGATACGCATGGAAAACCTATGGTCTAGATCGCTACGAGCACTTCGTTGTGCTGCTACGGAAACATGCAGCGGGCTGGGCGGTTGCCGATGTGCGCACCACCCACGGCATGCGCTACCAGCATTCGCCGATCGAACCGTTTGCCCTAAAACTGGCCGCAGCCTGCAACCACACAGATCGCGTCAACGATGGCATTACGCAAGCAGCGCAGTTGCGAGTGGCGTGAGTGCGCGCGCTAGCGCAGCTCCTGCAACGTTCCATCGGCGTGGATGCGGTAATCGGCGGGTGCGTTGGCGTTCACGATGCGCACGCGGTTGCCTATTGCAACGCCTTGGTAGCTTGGGATGCTGTGGGTGAGGCGCACGAAGATCCAGTCTTTGGCGTCGGGTGCCAGTTGCAGGGTGATGCCGGTTGGGTGGGTGCGCAGGGCGTGCGCCAGTGCGGGTGAAAACACGGCCTGGATGCGCCCAACGTGCTGTATTCGCCACATCACGGTGCCGCCGTGGAGAGCGGTGAGGGCGGCAAATACGAGGATGACGCCGCGGCCTAGGTGGCTTGCTTGCGGCCATGCCCCGGCGATGATCATCGCGGTGATGGCGGCAAAGCCGTAGCCGTAATGATTCCAGCTACTACCCAACGGCAGCACTGGAAGTAGCGCCGCAATTCCACCAAGCAGGAAGAGTGTGCACAGCTTGGGCGACGCACGCCATAACGCGATCAACATGCCTGACCACAGCAGGCCTGCCAGCAGCACTGGGCCGCTGCGACGAAGGGTGGTGGAGATTTCCAGCAAGGGCGGAATCGGGGCAAAGATTTGATATTCAAACCAACGCTGCGGCAGGTTGAGCACACTTAATGTGTATTGCGAACCTTCGCGCGGTGCATGCAGCAGTACATCCAAGCGCAAGCCCAGATACACCGCGCAGACCGCGCCTGTGGCCAGCATACTTGTCCACCATCGGGATTTTCTCGCCGCATCATCATCCAGCCACCACGCCAGTGCCAGCAGCGGAGGGATGGCGAAGGCAGCTTCTTTGCCGAGTAGGGCCAGCGTAGTCAGCGTGGCGCTGCTGATGGCCGCCATCCATTGCGCGCGCGCGCGCTGTACCAGCAACGCGATGCCCAGTGCGCAACTTAGCCAGATCAAATCGGCCATGCAGCCTACCCAGCCGTGGGTATAGGCGGCATACGGGGTCAGCACAAACCCCAATGCACCGAACACGGCGGGCCAGCGCGACATGCCAAAGCTACGCCCGATCCAGTGCAGCGCCACTGCATTGAGTGCGCCCCACAGCACCAGTACGGCATGAAACAGCATCGGCGTATCGAATAACGCCCGCGACAGCGCCATCCACAATGAAAAGGTCAGCGGCCGATATTGGAATGCGGAGGTTTCCAGCCATGGCGATGGAGTGCTGGCATTGGCCAACGCCGCCCATTGCAGTTCGTCGTGACTAAAGTAGCCGGGATTGAGAATCAGCGGCAGTTGCAGTAGCAAGGCCGCCAGCAAGACGCAGGCTGCTATGCCTTTGTTGGATAGCGTCTGGTGGCTAGGTGATAGCGGATTCATGGCGCGTGCAGTACCAGTCGCGCGGCGCGTTCGCCGCTACCCATCGCCAAGGTCCAACCCAACATGCCGTGGCCGATATTGAGCACCAGTCCTGGTTGGGCCCGCGCAATCACTGGGCTGGAGTGGGGCGTGACCGGGCGTAACCCCGCCCATGGTGAAGCAACCTGCGCGTACTCGGCTGCTTGTGGCAGCGAGGCCTGCGCCATTGCCAACAATTGCGCAAAACGCTGCGGGTCTGGTGTGGAATCCCAATGGTTGAGGTCGGCCAAGCCGGCCACGCGAATGGAGTTCCCCAGTTTGCAGAACACCAGTTTGCGGGCGGTATCGGTGATGCTGGCGGCGGGTGCTTGCGCGCCGCAGGGGGCGGTGAACGAATAGCCTTTGACCGCCATCAAGGGCGAGCGGATGCCGAGTTGTCGCAGCAAGCCGTGGCTGTCGATGCCGGCACAGAGTGCGATTTTTTTGGCGCGCAGATGCAGACCGTTGGCAGCTTGCAGGTGCCAGCCTTCGGGAGTGCGATGCAGGCCGTGCACGGCAACATCGAAGTACGGCTCCACGCCATACTCGGCGCACAGCAGGTGCAGCAATTGGCTGCTGAATTTGAACGGGTCACCCACTTCTTCTTCAGGCGAATGCACCACGAAGGCCATGTCGCGCGCGGCGATCAGTGCTGGCTCGATGGCGATCGCTTGTGCAGGTGTCAGTACGTTTTGCCGCACGCCGAATTGGTACTTGGCGGCGATCATCGCGCGTGCTTTGGGCAGTGCGGCTGCGTCGTAATAGACATGCAGTTTGCCTGGGGCAGTGTGGTCAAATGCAATCGGGTGGCGCGCCAAGAGTTCGGCCATGGCGGCGCGTGATTCCAATGCCAGCGCCAACGTTGCCAATGTGTTGCGTTCAAGCCGGTGTGCAGTGGCGTTACGCAAAAATGCCAAGCCCCAGCGCCAGTAGTGCGGGTCTGCCGAGGCGCGGGTACGGAACGCCGCATCGCGGCCCAGCAACATGCCTGGCAGTTGCTTCCACAGTGCTGGCGCGGCCATGGCATCGGTGTAGGCATAACTCAGTTGAGCGCCATTGGCGAATGATGCGCCCAGTGCGGGCCCCTGCCCACGTTCGATCAGTGCCACCTGCCTCCCGCGTCGAGCCAGGGCGTAGGCAGTGCTGATGCCGACCACACCGGCACCAAGCACGGCAACATCGACAATACGTTCCGGGTCGGTTGTGGGGTTGGCGGTGGGCATGCTCAATGCGGCCAGAAATTGATGAAGCCGGTAATGATCAGGGCGTTGGTGAAGTCGATGAAGAATGCGCCCACCAGCGGGGCCACCAAAAATGCACGCGGGGCCACGCCATAGCGCTCCACCAGGGTGCGCATCACTGCCATTGCATTGGCGGTAGTGCCCAGCATGAACCCGATGAAGCCGCCGCCCATCACGGCGGCGTCATAGTCGCGGCCCATCACCCGAAATACCACCCCGCAGAACACCGCAACCAATGCCGATTGCAATGCCAAATTGAGCAGCAGCGGGGCCGCCAGGCCGGCCAGTTCCCATAGTTTCAAATTCATCAGCGCAACCGCCAGAAACAGCGACAGGCAGACATTGCCGATCAGTTCGAGTGTGGCCACCGACAGGCCGAGCCAGCCGCGGCTATCGTCCAGATTCCGCAGCAGGGCCCCTGCCAGCATCGCGCCCACATAGGCCGGCAACGTCACCCCGGTGCTGGTGATCAGCTTGCTCACCCACGCCCCCAGCCACATCGCGACCAGCAAAATGACGATGCTTTTGAGCGCGGTGTATTCGCGCTGGCTTTCCGTGGCGACCTCCACTGCAACCGCTTCATCGGGTGCGTGGTGGTCACTGGGGCGCACCGAGGTCAGGCCATTGCGACGAATGAACCAGGTCGCCACCGGCCCGCCCAGCAAGCCGCCACAGACAATCCCGGCCATTGCCGAGGCCACCGCGATCGAGGCCGCACCACTCACGCCGGCGCGTTCAAACAGCGGGGCAAATGCCAGCCCAGTGGCAGGGCCGCCGGTCAAGGTGGTGGAGCCGGCCAGCACCCCAAATAGCGGATGCAGACCAAAGCCGATTGCTACTGCCATTCCCAGCAAGTTTTGCAATACCGCAAAGCCGCTGGCCAGCAGCAAGAACAGGGCGACTTGGCGGCCGCTGATCTTCAGCAAACGCGCACTGGCGTTGAAGCCAATGCTGGTAAAGAACGCGATCATCAAGGCTGGTTGCAAACTGGTATCCAGTGCCACCCAAGTGGTGCCGCGCGCATGCGCTGCCCACGCAATCAGCGCAAACACCAGACCGCCAATCACCGGCGGGGGCAGGTTGTAGCGGCTCAGCAGCGGAATCACGCGGCACAGTGCGTAGCCAAGGAACAGGGCGATGCCGGCAAGCGCCAACGTGTGCACGGCGTTCAGTTCAAGCATCGGATAGGGGTTCCTGGGTAGGGCCGTAGCCGGGTAGAGTCGGTATCATCCCTTATCCGCACCTGGAACACGCAGCGATGTCTGATACCCCCGCCAATGACGACCTGAAGCAAGCGGCACTGGATTACCACCGGCTGGAACCCAAGGGCAAGATCAAGGTGACGGCCACCAAGCCCATGGTGACCCAGCGTGATCTGGCATTGGCGTATTCGCCCGGGGTGGCCTTTGCCTGCGAAGAAATTGCCGCGGACCCGGCCAAAGCCAGCGAATACACCGCGCGCGGCAATTTGGTTGCGGTCATTTCCAATGGCACTGCGGTGCTGGGGCTGGGCGATATCGGCCCACTGGCGGGCAAGCCGGTGATGGAAGGCAAGGGTGTGCTGTTCCAGAAATTTGCCGGCATCGATGTATTCGATCTGGAAGTCAACGAGCGTGACCCCGACAAGCTGGTGGACATCATCGCCAGCCTGGAGCCGACCTTCGGTGGCATCAATCTGGAAGACATCAAGGCGCCGGAATGTTTCATCGTGGAGCGCAAACTGCGCGAGCGGATGCAGATTCCGGTGTTCCATGACGACCAGCACGGCACCGCGATCATTGTGGGTGCGGCGGTGCTCAATGCGTTGGAAGTCGCCGGCAAGGACATCGCTCAGGTCAAGCTGGCCACTACCGGTGCCGGCGCGGCCGGGATTGCCTGCCTCGACATGTTGGTGGCGCTGGGCGTCAACCCGCAAAACATCCTCGCCTTCGACCGCGAGGGTGTGATTCACAGTGGCCGTGCCAATCTTGATCCCGACAAGGCCCGCTACGCGCGGGATACCGGCAAGCGCACGCTGGCAGAGATCGTGGACGGTGCAGATGTGTTCCTTGGCTTGTCCGCAGGCGGCATCCTGAAGCCGGAAATGGTCGCCACGATGGCGAACAAGCCCATTATTCTGGCGCTGGCCAACCCGTACCCGGAAATTCTGCCGGAAGACGCCAAGAAGGTGCGCCCGGACGCCATCATCGCCACCGGCCGCTCGGACTACCCTAACCAAGTCAATAACGCGGTGTGCTTTCCTTATATTTTCCGCGGCGCGCTGGATGTGGGTGCCACCAGCATCAACGAGGCGATGAAGCTGGCTTGCGTGCACGCGATCGCCGATCTGGCGCGCAAGGAAGCCTCGGATCTGGGTAGCGCCTATGGCGGTGATGTACCGAAATTCGGTTGCGAATACCTGATTCCGCGCCCATTCGACCCGCGCCTGTTGACCAGCTTGGCACCGGCGGTGGCGCAGGCGGCGATGGATTCGGGGATTGCCCTGCGCCCGATCCGGGATTTGCCTGCCTATCGCGAAAAACTGGGTCAGTTCATTCACCGCACCAGCCTGATGATGAAGCCGGTGTACGACCGTGCGCGCATGCATCGCAAGCGCGTGGTGTATGCCGAGGGCGAAGAATACGTGGTGCTGCAAGCGGTGCAGGCGGTGATCGACGATGGCTTGGCGTTCCCGGTGCTGATCGGGCGGCCGGAGGTGATTGAATCGCGCATCGAAAAACTTGGCTTGCGCATGCGCGCCGGCGTGGATTTCGAGCTCACCAATATCAACGACGACCCGCGTTTCGATGACTATTGGCGGCAGTACCACGCGCTGACCGAGCGCCGTGGCGTGACCCCAGACGCTGCCAAAAACCTGCTGCGTTCACGTCCCACGCTGATTGCTGCGCTGATGGTGGAGCGTGGCGAAGCTGATGCCCTGATCACCGGTATCGTGGGCCGTTATCACAAGAAGTTGGGCTATCTGCGCAGCGTGTTCAATTTTGATGCCGGCGTCAGTGGCACCGCCGCGATGACGGCGGTCATCAACGATGCCGGTGCGTGGTTCTTCGTCGATACCCATGTGCAGTTGGATCCCTCTGCCGAACAGATCGCCGAGGCCACCTTGCAGGCGGCCTACCGCTTGAAACTGCTTGGCATCGAACCCAAGATCGGGTTGTTGTCGCATTCCAATTACGGCAGTCACCAAGACCCCAGCGCAGCGAAAATGCGCCGTGCGTACGAGATCGTGCGGCAGCGCCAACCCAAACTGGAAATTGATGGCGAAATGATGGGCGATACCGCGTGGGATGAAGTCCTGCGCCGACGCATTTTCCCCAATACCACCTTGAGTGGCAGCGCCAATTTGCTGGTGTTTCCGAATCTGGATGCGGCCAACATCGCCTACAACCTGATTCGCGTGGCCACCGGCGGCGTGGCCATCGGCCCGATCCTGATGGGGCTGGACAAGACCGCACACATCCTCACCCCGGCCTCGTCCTCGCGCCGCATCGTCAATATGACCGCGATTGCTGCGGTGGAGGCGCATATCCGTGCGGAGCTGCGGGCGCGATAAGCGCGGCGTTTCGATGATTTGACCGGCGTCAACCGCTAACGGCATCCGCACGGAGGGCATGCCATGAAGTTCGCCATCTTGTCGCGCAATGGCAAGCTGTATTCCACCCGCCGATTGGTGGAGGCCGCGCGCGAGCGTGGCCACAGCGTGCGCGTGTTGGATCCGCTGCGCTGCTACATGCGGATCAGCAGTGCCGGTTTTGATATGCGCTACAAGGGCAAGCCGCTGGCCGGTTACGCGGCGGTGGTGCCACGCATCGGTGCGTCGATCACCCGTTACGGCTGCGCAGTGCTGCGCCAGTTTGAATTGATGGGCAGCTATTCGCCTAATAGCGCGTCGGCGATTGCGCGCGCGCGCGACAAACTGCGTTGTCATCAGGTATTGGCGGCGCAGGGAATTGGCCTGCCGATCACCGTGTTTGGCGATAATCCGGATGACACCGGCGACCTGTTGGCCATGCTCGGTCCGCCACCGCATGTGATCAAGCTCAACGAGGGCACCCAAGGTGCCGGCGTGATGTTGACCGAAAAGCCGTCTGCGTCGCGCGCCACCATCGAAACCCTGCGCGGGCTGTATGCCAATTTCCTGGTGCAAGAATTCATTGCCGAAGCCAAGGGTGCCGATCTGCGCTGTTTCGTGGTGGGCGACACAGTGGTTGCGGCCATGCGTCGGTTGGCCCCGCAGGGGGATTTTCGTTCCAATTTGCATCGCGGTGGCACCGCCAAGCCGGTGCGCCCCACCCGTGCTGAAGTGGCCACCGCCGTGCATGCGGCGCAAATCCTAGGCTTGGGTGTGGCTGGCGTGGATTTGATTCGCAGCAAGCGCGGGCCACTGGTGCTGGAAGTGAATTCCTCACCGGGACTGGAAGGAATAGAAGCCGCCACCGGGGTTGACGTGGCGGGTGCGGTGATCGAACACACCGCCGCTGCCGCGCTGAAACAACACACTTCAAACACCAATTTGACGGATTCTTAATCGCATCTACGGCAACATCCCCTCACCGCTGATCTTCCCCCCAGCGGTCATGCAGGGCATAAGTGACGTTTCGGCCCGGACGCTCCCACGTCCGGGCCTTTATTTGCCTGCAGTTCTGAATGGCCGCACCCGGCACTGCGAGCTGTGCCAGAATCGGGGAACCGACGCACGCGGCACCGGTCTATCCTGCCAAGCCGCTCTCTTGGAACTTACGCATGCGCATCCTCGTCATTGAAGACAATTCCGATATCGCCGCCAACTTGGGCGACTATTTGGAGGACTGCGGGCATACCGTGGATTTCGCCGCCGATGGCATCACCGGCTTGCATCTGGCGGTGGTACACGACTTCGATGCGATCGTGCTGGATTTGAACCTGCCGGGCATGGATGGCTTGGAAGTCTGCCGCAAACTACGCAATGAAGCACGCAAACAAACCCCGGTACTGATGCTGACCGCGCGCGACTCGCTGGATAACAAATTGGCGGGCTTCGATTCTGGTGCTGACGACTATTTGATCAAACCGTTTGCGCTGCAGGAAGTGAACGTGCGCTTGAATGCATTGGTCCGGCGTGGGCGGGGCTTGCCGGCGCGGGTGCTGAATGTGGGTGAGCTGGAATTCAACCTAGAAACCTTGGAAGTGCACCGCGCAGGCAAGGCCATCCAACTCAACCCTACCGCACTGAAGATTCTGCAGGCCTTGATGGAAGCCTCACCGGCGGTGGTGACCCGGCAAGATCTGGAAGCTCGCGTATGGGGTGAAGAATTGCCTGATTCGGACTCCCTGCGTGTACATATCCACGGCTTGCGCGCCTTGGTGGATAAACCCTTTGCCAGCGCCATGATCCAGACCCGACATGGCATCGGTTATCGCATTGCCGCAGCGGAAGCCGATGGCTGAGTCACCCGCGTCGCGCAGCGCAACGCCTGCCCGGCGGCGGCTGCGCACCCGCATCATCGTTTCGTTTGCACTGTTGGGCTTTGGCCTGACCGCGCTGTTTGCGGTCGCGATGTTGCATCTGCGCAATCGACTGGAAAACCAGTTGATTGAAAAAACCCTGCAGCGCGAAGTGGCCAGTCTGGTGCAACAAGTGGAAACACAGCCCGACAAGCAGCCGTATTTCCTGATGTTCGACGCACGCACCTTCAGCGATGACAATGCGTTCAAAATCAATCCGCTGTATCGGTATCTGACACCCGGTATGCATGAGGTGCGTGAGCATGATGGCAACGGGGTCATGCTGGTTTACAAAGTGGCCGTTCGGCGTGGGCTGAGCCAGCAGGGCAAGCCGTTCACCAGCTTGGTGCGCTACAACGTCACCGACGCGGCGGCAACCTCGGATTTGCTGACGCGTTGGCTGCTCGGTGCCGTATTGGCGTTCAGTGTGTTTGCCTTGTTGCTGGGTTGGTGGTCGGCATCAAAGGTGATGGCCCCGGTGTCCGATTTGGCGCAACGCTTGCGCCGCTCCGGCAACAGCGCCGAGCCTGAAGCGCTGGCGGCCAGCTTTCCAGATGACGAAGTGGGCGAGTTGGCCAAGGCGCTGGATGATTACGCTGCGCGCTTGACCGAGGTGGTGCAGCGCGACCGTGAGTTCAATGCCGATGTCAGTCATGAGTTGCGCACGCCATTGGCGGTGATCCGGGGTGCCGTGGAATTGCTGTTGGCGCGCACCGAGCTGGACGAGCGTACGCGCACCCGGTTGGCCCGCATCCAGCGGGCCGAGCAGCAATGCACCGACTTGATCAGCGCCCTGTTGCTGCTCTCTCGCAATGAACGTGCGGTGGGCCAATGCAATGTCGCGAAAGTGGCGCAGCAGCAATTGGATAGCCACCGGGCGCAGCTCGCCGGCAAGCCGGTGGAATTGCGGTTGGAAGGCGATACCCGCCTGCAACTGGATGTGCCGGATTCGGCGCTGGCGGTGGCGTTGGGCAATTTGATCGGCAACGCGGTGAAGTACACGCCCGGCGGCGAAGTGGTGGTGCGGGTGTTGCAGGATTCGGTGGAGGTGGTTGATTCCGGCCCCGGCCTGAGCGCCGAAGATGCCGCCAAATTGTTTACCCGTGGCTATCGCGGCACCCATGCCGGGCATTCGCAGGGCGGTGGGATTGGCCTGTCGATCGTGCGCCGCCTGTGCACCCTGTATGGCTGGGACGTGCGCGTGCGGCCGGGTGCGGACAAGGGGGTCGTGGCCACCTTGACCTTTGGTCAGGGGCAGGAGCGGGCTTAGGCCGCATAATAGGCGGATATCTTTCCAGGATTTCCGCATGAACGCCCCCGCATCGCTGGCCTTTCAAGTCATCCCCTCCGAGCACGCCCGCAGCGCCGAGCAGCGTGACGCCATTTTGGCCAGCGAGCTGGGTTTTGGTAAGCACTTTACCGACCACATGGTGGCGATCCAGTGGAATAAAGCGCAGGGTTGGCACGCTGCCAAGGTATGCGCCTATGGCCCGTTGTCGCTGGATCCGGCGGCGTCGGTGCTGCATTACGGGCAGGAGATTTTTGAAGGGATCAAAGCCTATCGGCATGCCGATGGTTCGATCTGGACCTTCCGCCCCGAGGCCAATGGTGCACGCTTGCAGCGTTCTGCCGCGCGTTTGGCGTTGCCGCAATTGCCGGTCGCCGAGTTCACCGAATCACTGCGCCAGTTGGTGGCCATCGACCATGCATGGGTGCCCTCGGCACCGGAAAGCAGCCTGTATTTTCGCCCCTTCATGATCGCCACCGAGGCCTTCCTCGGCGTGCGTGCCGCGCAAGCCGCAGGCTATTACGTGATTGCCAGCCCGGCCGGTGCGTATTTCGCCAAGGGTGTGGCCCCCGTGTCGATCTGGTTGTCGGAAGACTTTGCGCGTGCGGCCAAGGGCGGCACCGGCGCCGCCAAGTGTGGTGGCAACTACGCCGCCTCATTGCTTCCGCAACAAGAAGCCTATGCGCAGGGGTGCTCGCAGGTGTTGTTCCTGGATCCGGTCGAGGGTAAGTATCTGGAAGAGCTCGGTGGCATGAACGTGTTCCTGGTGTACAAGGACGGCCGCATCGTCACCCCGGAACTGTCCGGCAGCATTTTGGAAGGCATCACCCGTTCCAGCATCCTGCAATTGGCACGCGATCGCGGGCTCAAGGTCGAGGAACGCAAAGTGTCCATCGACGAATGGAAGACCGGCGTGGCCTCGGGCGAAATCACCGAAGTCTTCGCCTGCGGTACCGCAGCGGTGGTGACCCCGATTGGCGAGCTCAAGGGCAAGGATTTTGCGGTGGGTGACATCAACGCACCCGCCGGCGAAGTGACGATGTCGCTTCGTCAGGAATTGACCGACATTCAATATGGCCGCCTGCCCGACCGCCACGGTTGGTTGGTCAGGCTGCGCTAAGCCTTGTGCCGGGTGGTGCCGCAAGTGTCACGGCACCACTCACGGTTGCAGCCACCAGCAATCCATGCGCCGATGCATGCCAAAGCGTGTGTTGATCGGCGTATAGCCGTTCTTCTGCACTTGGCTCAGTTGCAGTCCCAGGATACGCGAGGGACGCGGTGCCGGGGTCAGCAGCTGACCGCTGGTTTCATCGAACCGTTGCGGTGTGTCTGCATCGGAATCGGCCGAGCGCGAGCGCAGCACTTGCACGTCCACCAAACCGCGATCGGCAATCGCTTGCAGGCGATCCATCACCGCATTGGCGGTGTGACTGCCCATCCCGGTCCAGTCATACAGCGCGGCGATGCGGTTGGCATCGCCAGACTGTACCGCCGCAGCCAAGCCATCGGCCAATTCCTGCGGACTGCGGGCACACAGCATCCGGCGTTGATAGGTACCATCGGCAGGCAGTACGGGGGGCAAGCGTTCGCGCGCGCCAATGGCTTCACATTGACGATCGGTGTAGATCAGGCTGCCATCAGGCAGGCTGCAACGTCTGACCTGTGCCGGTGCCGGCGGCATCCAGCCAATAGCCGGCAGCAAACACATGGCGAGTAGGAAAGACCGCATCGATGCAGGGTACGCGGTGACCTGCCTGGGTGGAAGCCCGGGGCGTCGGCATCACCCCAAGCGCTGCAAAATCGCCTGCGTGGGTTTGGCCAGATTCAACGTGTAAAAATGCAGGCCGGGCGCACCTCCTGCAATCAGCCGTTCACACAGTTGCGCCACCACATCTGCAGCAAAATCGCGGATCGCTTCGGCATCATCACCCAATGCGCGCAAGCGTTGCACGATCCAGCGTGGAATTTCCGCGCCGCAAGCTTCAGAGAAGCGCCGCAATTGGTTGAAGTTGGCAATCGGCATGATCCCCGGGATGATCGGAATATCCATCCCCAAGGCGCGGACATCGTCCACAAACCGAAAATAGGCATCGGTGTTGTAGAAATATTGGGTAATCGCGCTGCTGGCACCGGCATCCACTTTCAGCTTGAAATGGCGCAGATCCGCCTGCGCATGTTCGGCTTGCGGATGCGTTTCCGGGTAGGCGGCCACTTCGATGTGGAAATAGTCATCATGCTCTTGCCGAATCAATGCCACCAATTCATTGGCGTAACGCAAATCACCACTGCGCGCCATGCCCGACGGCAAATCACCACGCAGCGCCACGATACGGTTGCAGCCCAAGGCACGATAGAGCTTGAGCAAATGCCGGATTTCCTCGCGACTGCCGCCCACGCAGGTCAGATGCGGCACACCCACCATGCCGTGACTCCCCCGCAAGTGCTGCACGGTTTCCGGTGTGTGGCTCAAGGTTGAGCCGCCGGCACCAAACGTGACGGACATGAATTCCGGCGCGTAAGCCTTGAGCTTGCGCACGCTGCGGTCCAGTTGTTCGCGTTGTTCGTCGGTCTTCGGGGGATAGAACTCGAAGCTGATGGGCAGCATTGCGATGGTCACGTGCAAAGTTGCACCAATTATATATCTCTTGTTCGCGATAAAGCGATATATGGATAATGAGCGGGGGGCGTGAGGTCAACCAATCTGAAGACGGCAACCCTGTAAAATAGACGGTTTTCCGCAAGCCCCCCCTGCATGCAACCCCTCCCACAGGCGCCCGCACCGGTGCCAACTTTCGTGCGCCTGTTGACCGAGGTGCTGGACGCCCAAGCCAATCAGCCGCCACGTGCGTTCTATCAAGCGCTGGAACAATGGCTGGATTGGACGCGCGCGGTGCGTTTGTCGCGGGTGTTGGATGCCGCGCCAGCGGCTGACGGGGGGGCGATCAGTTGGCGCAAACAAGAACTGGCTGCTGCATGCGAGCGTGCGCGCCAGCGCCTGCGTGAGCAGGTGATCGCAGCACCGGTGCGGGATGCGGTGATGGATACACAGGCGCAAGCAGCCGAGGCCGCATTTGCACCTGTGCGCCAGCACTACGTGGCGTTTCAGCACGCAGTGCAAGTCAGTACCGGGCAATTACGCGGGCAATTGCGCGACGCACTGGCGCAAGGCGATGTCGGATGCGTGCGTTTGGCCGAACTTGACGCGGTGATGGAGGCGGTGCTGAGCCCACGCGAACACGCACTGTTCACGGCGCTGCCCGAACTGCTGGGCAAACGCTTTGAACAGCGCCACTCACAGAACGCTGCACAAGATTGGCGTGGATTTCAACGTGAGGTACGCAACCTGCAATTGGCAGAACTCGATGCCCGCTTTCTGCCGATCGATGGCTTGCAGGCGGCGCTGCAATGACCCTGATGGAAGACTCGATGCACAACCAGACGCAGCCCCAGAAACCATTCCGGGCGCATACGCTCGCCGCTTGGCAAACGTTCCTGTACGGTTTGTCTGGCACCGCTCTGTTCATGCTGGGCTTGGTTGTGGTGGCCTGGGTGGCCGCAGTGCATGCCAGCAATAATCCGATGGTGCTGGGGGTGTGCCTGCTGATTGCCGTGGTGTACCTGATTGGTGGCGCCGAGTTGCAGCGTTATCGCAAGGCTACGGCGGGTTTGCAGACGGCGCTGGATACCTTGCAGGACACCCCGGCGGAACTTGCGCATTGGCTGCACACATTGGATGTCTCGTTGCGCGCTGCGGTGGGTCTGCGTGTGGCCGGCGAGCGCGTGGCGTTGCCGGCCCCCACCTTGCCGGCGTATCTGTCCGGGGTGTTGGTACTGCTGGGCATGTTGGGCACGCTGTTGGGGATGATGGTCACCTTGCGCGGCACCGGCATCGCGTTGGAAAGCGCCAGCGATTTGCAGGCGATCCGTGATTCGCTGGCCGCGCCGGTGAAAGGTTTGGGCTACGCCTTCGGCACCTCGATCGCAGGGATTGCCAGTTCCGCAGTATTGGGCGTGCTGACGACGCTGTGCCGCCGCCAGCGTTTGTTCGCTGCGCGTGCCCTGGATACCGCCATCGCCGGCCCGTTGCAGGTATTCACCCGCGATCATCGGCAGGAAGGCACCTGGCAGTTGCTGCACAATCAAAGTGCATTGCTGCCCACCTTGGTGGAGCGTTTGCAGACATTGGCCGATGCGATTGAACGCCGCGACGCAGTTGCGCATGCGCAACAGGCCGAACGCCAGCAGACGTTCCTGGATCGCAACGAAGCCGCATACCTGCAATTGGCCGAACGTGTGCAACGGTCATTGCAAGATGGCGTGGCGAAAGGGGCCGATGCGGCCAGCCGCGCCTTGCAACCTGTCGTGCAGGCCACCATGGCCGAAATCGCCAGCAGTGCACACAGCGTGCACGAACGCGTGGCGCAAACGATGCAAACCCAAGTGCAAGCCAGTCACGACAGTTTGCAGACGGCTACCGGCCAGATTGCCGTGCATTGGCAGCAGGCCATGCAGGCGCAATCTGCGGCCCAGGCAACGGCGTGGGATGCCGCAATGTTGCGGCAGCAAGCCGCGCAAGCAGCGTTGGTGGAGGCACAACAGCAGGTGCTGTCGAATACGGTCGGCCACTTCCAGCAGCAGGCGGAAGCCTTGCTGGCGCAGCTTGCGGTCACCCAGCGGGATGCACAAACCGAACTGGCTGCGCAGGACAGTCAGCGTCTGGATGCATGGCGCACGGCCATGGTCGAACACGGCGAGGTGCTGTGCGCAGCGTGGGCGCAGCTGGGCGAGTCCAGTGCGCAACGCCAGCAGCAGATGTGCGACGCCTTGCAGGCCAGTGCCGAGGCGATTGCCACCAATGGCCGCCAGCAGGCCAATGCCACCCTCACCGAAATTGGCACACTGATGCAGGCCGCCGCCGAAGCACCGCGGGTCGCCGCGGAGGTCATCGGCGAGCTGCGGCAATCGCTGGCCGACAGCATGCAGCGCGATACCGCGATGCTGGCCGAGCGCAATCAATTGCTGGATACCTTGGGTGCCTTGCTGGACGCGGTCAATCGCGCCTCCGGTGAGCAGGCACGTGCCATCGAAACCCTGGTGGGCACTTCGTCGCAATTGCTGGAAACCGTAGGTGCGCGCTTCGATGCACGGATCGAAGCCGATGCGCAAAAACTGGATGCGGCGGCCACCCGCGCCAGTGCCAGCGCACTGGAAATTGCCAGTCTTGGCGATGCGTTTGCAGCGGCAGTGGATGCGTTTGGCGCCAACAATACGCAGATGGCAGAGCGCCTGCAGACGATTGAACGTGCGCTGGAAAAATCCCTGCTGCGCAGTGACGAGCAGCTGGCCTATTACGTGGCACAAGCCCGCGAAGTGGTGGATTTGAGCCTGCTGGCGCAGCGCCAGATTGTGGACGACTTGCGCCAGTTGGAAGTACAGCGCGGTGCGTTGAGCGTGGCATGAGTATGGAATTGGACGACGACGCGCTGGAGCAAGGGCCACCGATCTGGGCTGCCTTCGGTGATTTGATGGCGGTGTTGCTGGGTGTGTTCGTGCTGATTCTGGTCGGCGTGATCGGCGTGCAATTGCATTTGGAAACCCGCCTGCGCGATGAAATCCAGCAGCGCACCTTGGCCGACCAACGCCGACGCGCGCTGGAGCAGGCACTGGCCGCACCGTTGGCGGAAGGCCGCATCACGCTGGTGGATGGGCGCATCGGCATTCGTGGCAGCGTGCTGTTTGCACGCAACTCCGATGCTCTGCAGCCGGAAGGGCTGGCCGTTCTGACCAGCTTGGCCGGGCCGTTGACCGACTACCTGCATGCACGCAGTGAAATCCTGATGGTCAGTGGCTTCACCGATGACCAGCCGGTGCACGCCGACAATCGCCACTTTGCCGATAACTGGGAACTGTCCGCACAACGTTCACTCACTGTCACGCGTGCGCTGATTGCCGCAGGTGTGCCGGCACAATCGATTTTCTCCGCAGCCTTTGGCGCGCAACAGCCGGTGGCATCGAATGCCGATGCAGCGGGACGAACCCGCAATCGGCGTGTGGAAATCGCACCGATGCCGCGCCCGCAGACCACGCATGACTGAGTGTGCGCAATCCACCTTGTTGCGGCTTCGCGCGCAGGCGTTGGTGCAGCGCATGCAAGGGCAAGATGCCGCAGTGCGCGGGTTGTTGGAATCACGTCTGCATGCGTTGCTTGCATCCTGCAATCAGCTTCCCGAAGCCAGGCCTGCAGCAGAGCAGAGTGGGACGGGAGTGAGTCCATTGGCGATGTTGCTGCAGCAGTGGCCGGGTGCCGATGCGTGCAGCGACGCATGGCCTGCTGAACGCGTGACTCCGGACGCTGCACCAGTGATTCCGATGCTGGAAGATGCACGCCGCACCTGGCGTACGGTACGCGCCCGCAGCCAATTGCGGCAATCGCTCGCGCAGCCGCAAGAACATGCCGGGCCGCTCAATTCCGGGCGTCTGGTGCTGCGCATGCTGGATGCGATGCAGGCGGCCTCCCCGGCGTATCTGGAGTGCCTGCTCACCTATCTGGAGGTATTGGTGGCGCTGGAACCCATGGTTTCGGCCACGCTATCCAGTGCTGCGGTGGCAACGTCACGTCGCGCCCCACGGGTACGCAAGCGCCGCGACTGACGTGCATCAAGGCAGTGCGTGTGCGGATGCGGCTAAATCCAGCTATCTCATCGCAACAGGTTTGCCGCGTGGAAACACAACTAGCATCACTGGGCCGCATCGTGCGGGGTCAAGCCGGGCTTGAAGGCCGCTTGCAGCGCGTGTTTGCGCACAGCACCGCTGCCGTATGGACAATGCTCACCGATTCGGCCGCGATGGCGCAGTGGTTGGCCCCCGGCAGCATCGTGCAGCAGCCAGGTGGCGCGGTACGGATCGATTTTGCCGACAGCGGCATCACCATCGACAGCAACCTGTCCGCGTTCGCGGCCGGCCGTTTGCTGGAATATTCGTGGAGCAGCGGCCAGCAACCGCAGCGCCCGCTGCGCTGGGAGCTGCAGGATGTGCGTGCCGGCACGCAGTTGCAGTTGTCGATGCGCGTGCCGGAAGGCGAAGACCTTGCCAAAGCCTGCGCCGGCTTCGATGCCCATCTGGAGATGCTGGCAGCCGCTCTGGAAGGCGTCTCCATCAAGTTCCCGTTCGATGTGTTCGTACAAGCGCGCAAAGCCTATGCCGAGCAGGTGGCGGCATTGGGGTAATGCCAAACAAAACGGGCACCTTGCGGTGCCCGTGGGTGTGCAACCTGCGCAACTGCAATCAGTAGCGGTAATGCTCCGGCTTGTATGGCCCGGTCACCGCCACGCCAAGGTAGTCGGCTTGCTCGGCAGTCAGCGTGGTCAGCTTCACGCCGATTTTTTCCAGATGCAGGCGCGCCACTTCCTCGTCCAGTTTCTTCGGCAGGATATAGACCTTGGATTCGTAGACATCCTTGTTTGCCCACAAGTCGATCTGCGCCAACGTCTGGTTGGCGAACGAATTGCTCATCACGAAACTGGGGTGGCCGGTGGCGCAGCCAAGGTTGACCAAGCGGCCTTCGGCCAGCAGGAAGATGCTGTTGCCATTGGCCAACGTGTACTTGTCCACCTGCGGCTTGATGTTGGTGTGGATCAGGCCAGGCAAGGCTTTCAGCGCGTCCACTTGGATTTCGTTGTCGAAGTGACCGATGTTGCAGACGATGGCTTGGTCCTTCATCGCCTGCATGTGTTCCACGCGGATGATGTCCTTGTTGCCGGTGGTGGTGACATAGATGTCGGCACGGCCCAAGGTGGATTCCACGGTGTTGACCTCGAACCCTTCCATCGCTGCCTGCAAGGCGCAGATCGGGTCGATTTCAGTCACCACCACGCGCGCGCCGTAAGCACGCAGGGAATGCGCGCTGCCCTTGCCCACATCGCCATAGCCGCACACCACTGCCACTTTGCCGGCCAGCATCACGTCCATCGCCCGCTTCAGGCCATCGGCCAGTGATTCGCGGCAGCCGTACAGGTTGTCGAACTTGGATTTCGTCACCGAGTCATTGACGTTGATCGCCGGCACCAGCAGCTTGCCCACTTCCGCCAGTTGATACAGACGATGCACGCCGGTGGTGGTTTCTTCCGATACGCCCTTCCAGTCGGCAACGACGCGGGTCCAGTAGCCGGGGCGCTCGCCGTGCACACGCTTGAGCAGGTTCTTGATCACCTGTTCTTCATGGCTGCCCGATGCGGAATTCACCCAGCTGCCATCGCCCTGTTCCAGCTCATAACCCTTGTGGATCAGCAGGGTGACGTCGCCGCCGTCATCCACGACCAGTTGCGGGCCAAGGTAGCCGCCGTTGCCGTCGGGGAAACTCAGCGCATCCAGCGTGCAATCCCAATATTCCTCCAGGGTCTCGCCTTTCCATGCAAATACCGGGGTGCCGGTGGCGGCAATCGCGGCGGCGGCGTGGTCTTGCGTGCTGAAAATATTGCACGAGGCCCAGCGCACATCGGCGCCGATATCCTTCAAGGTTTCGATCAGCGCCGCGGTCTGGATGGTCATGTGCAGACTGCCGGTGACACGCACGCCTTGCAGTGGCGCTTGCGGTGCGTATTTGCGGCGAATCGACATCAGGCCCGGCATTTCGTGCTCGGCGATATCCAATTCCTTGCGGCCCCAATCGGCCAAGGCAATATCGGCGACTTTGTAGTCGCCTTCTTGGGAGAAGGTTTTGATGTGTGCTTTCATGTTGGCTCCGTGAGTGCAGTGGTTGCGGTCACGGGCGCCGTTGTGCAGGACGGTTGCCGAGCCTGGCCGTGCAGCTATCGATGACAGCGACACGATCGCAGCGCCCCTCGGCGGGGTCGGATTATATCAGTGACTTATCCGTCCAGCGCCTCCCAGCGCGCAAACGCGGCCTCCAATTCAGCTTGTTGCGCGACCAGTTCGGTGTTGGCGCGCTGCTGGCTCGCGGCATCCTGCTTGTAGAACGCAGCGTCTTGCATCGCCGCGCTGCGCCTGGCGATATCGGTTTCCAGTTGCTCGATCCTGGCCGGCAACAGTTCCAGTTCGCGCTGATCCTTGAAACTGAGTTTTTTCTTCGCGACGGCGGCAGTGTGTACCGCCGGAGCTGCAGGTGCTGCCGTCGGTTTTTCGATGGCAGCAGTCCTTGCAACAGGCCGCTGCCGCAACCAATCGCTGTAGCCGCCCACGTATTCGCCAAGCTTGCCTTCGCCTTCCAGCGCCAGCGTGCTGGTGACCACGTTGTCGAGAAAGTCACGGTCGTGGCTGACCAGCAGCAGGGTGCCTTTGTAGTCCAGCAGCAATTCTTCCAGCAGCTCCAGCGTTTCCACGTCGAGGTCGTTGGTGGGTTCGTCCATCACCAGCAAATTCGATGGCTGCGCAAACAGCCGTGCCAGCAGCAGACGGTTGCGCTCACCACCCGACAGCCGGGTGATCGGCGCACGCGCACGTTCCGGCGAAAACAAAAAATCCTGCAGGTAGCCGATGATGTGTTTGCGGCTGCCGTTGATCTCCACAAAATCCGCGCCGCCGGCCACATTCTCAATCGCGTTGCGGCTCTCATCCAGTTGGCTGCGATGCTGGTCGAAATAGGCAATCTGCAACTGCGTGCCTTGCTCCACCGTGCCGGCATCGGGCGTGAGCTCACCCAGCAGGATTTTCAGCAGGGTGGATTTTCCGGAACCATTCGGGCCGATGATGCCGATCTTGTCGCCGCGCAAAATCACCGTGCTGGCATCGCGCAAAATGAGCTTGTTGCCAAACGCCTGCGCCACCTGGGTGAGTTCGATGACTTTCTTGCCGGAGGCCTGTGCGGCTGCGCTTTCCATCCGCACCTTGCCGGTCAGCTCGCGCCGTTCGGCACGTTCGTTGCGCATCGCTTTCAGCGCACGCACGCGGCCTTCGTTGCGGGTGCGGCGGGCCTTGATGCCTTGCCGAATCCACACTTCTTCCTGTGCCAGCAATTTGTCGAAGCGGGCATTTTCCTGCGCCTGCGCATGCAGGCGTTCTTCGCGACGGCGCAAATAATTGTCGTAATCACCGGGCCAACTGGTCACCTGGCCGCGATCAATTTCGAAAATACGGGTGGCCAGCGCACGCAAGAAGCTGCGGTCGTGGGTGACGAAGATCAGGCTGCCATTGAACGATTTCAGGAAGCCTTCCAGCCAGTCGATGGCCTCGATGTCCAGATGATTGGTGGGCTCATCCAGCAACAGCACATCCGGGTTGCGCACCAGGGCTTGCGCCAGCAACACGCGCCGCTTCATGCCGCCGGATAGCGAGGAAAAATCCACGTCTTCCGGCAATTCCAATTTCTCCAACACCTGCGACACGCGGCGGTCCAGATCCCAACCGTGCTGCGCCTCGATTTGCGTCTGCGCATCGGCCATCGCGTCCATGTCGCCGTCGTGCACCGCGTGGTGATAGCGCGCCAGCAGCGCGCCCAGATCGCCCAGTCCCAGTGCCACCACGTCAAACACGCTGCCATGGGTGTCCTGCGGCACTTCCTGCGCCATCCGCGCCACCACCACGCCCCCCTGCACGCGGATTTCGCCATCGTCGGGTTTGATCTCGCCGCAAATCAGGCGCATCAAGGTGGACTTGCCCGCACCGTTGCGGCCCACGATGCACACGCGCTCGCCGGGTTCAATGGTCAGGTTGACCTGCTCAAGCAGGAGCGGACCGCCGACGCTGTAGTCGACATTCTGGAGTTGGAGTAAAGGCATCCGCCTAGTTTACCGCGCAAGGTGCACAATCCCTTGAGGAATGGTGCACGGGAGCAGGACGATGGACAGCATGGCAATGGCCCCAGAGCTGCAATGCACGCAGTGGTTCAACACCGAAGTACCGGTAACGCTGGCCGCATTGCGCGGCAAAGTGGTGGTGATTGAAGCCTTTCAGATGTTGTGCCCAGGTTGCGTGTCGCATGGCTTGCCGCAAGTGCAAAAAATGCGCCATGTGTTTCCCGAAGATCGTGTTGCGGTGCTGGGCCTGCATACCGTATTCGAGCACCACACCGCGATGGCGCCGGTGGCGCTGCAGGCTTTTCTGCATGAATACCGGATCCAATTCCCGGTGGGTGTGGATATGCCCGCGGACACCGGCCCCATTCCGCGCACCATGGCCGCCTATGGCATGCGCGGTACGCCCACGCTGCTGATCATCGACCGCGCCGGCCGCCTGCGGCACCAGCACTTCGGGCAAATGGAAGACATGGCGCTGGGCGCGCAAGTGGCATTGTTGATGGGCGAGGCGATGGGTGCCGATGCAGCTGCTGACGCGGGCGAGGCTTGCAGCATGGGAGGGACATGCGGCTGATCAGTTTGCATCGGCATTGGTAAACCAGAGGACATCCGGACAACGGAATCTTGCAGGCTGGGAAAGCCGCACCCGAGTGCTGGATGGATATGAATGTGGTGTGTACGGCATCCCGGACCGCGCCCGCGCTGGGCAGGCTGGTGCTCAGCGTGCCATCACCAGGCGGTGGGTTTGTAGTCCTTCAGGAATTGCCCCCACACGTGTTCGCCGGTGTTGATGCCGTGGATGATGGGGTCGACGATGCGGGCGGCGCCGTCGACGATGTCCAGTGGCGGGTGGAAGCGTTCCTCCACGACCTTGCGTGCGGCGAGTTCGGCGGGATCCTCGTCGGTAATCCAGCCGGTGTCCACACTGTTCATGTGGATGCCGTCGCCGTGGTAATCGGCGGCGGCGGTGCGCGTCATCATGTTCAGCGCGGCCTTGGCCATGTTGGTATGCGGGTGCCGGGTAGTCTTGAAGTTGCGGTAGAACTGCCCCTCCATCGCCGACACATTGACGATGTGTTTGTCGCGGCTGTGTTCGGTGCCGGCGGGTGTACGCAGCAGCAAGGGCTTGAGGCGCGCGTTGATGATGAACGGTGCGATGGCGTTGACCAACTGGGTCTCCAGCAATTCCACCGAGGGCACTTCATGCAGCAGCAGCCGCCATGAGTTGCGCCCGCGCAGGTCGATCTGCTGCAAGTCTTGGTCCAGCCTGCCCTGCGGGAACAGGTGCTTTTGCCCCAGCAATTCTTCGGCCAACAGCGGCACCTGCGAGAGCTCTGCCGAGCGGGTGAGCCCCGCGTTTTCGCTGCTGCCACCGATCGTCACCTGCATCGCTGCGGCATTGGCATCCGGCAACATGTTGTAGCTGCGCAGACCTTCGTAACTGCCCAGCAGCTTGCGCACGTCCTGTGGGATGTCGTGCAGTGCGGCGGTTTCCGCTTCCATCATGTGCGCGTAGAACTCCGGTGGGCGGCGCACGGTCTGGCAGGCGTTGTTGATGATGAAGTCGAGCCGCGGCAGCTTGCCCAGGAGCTCATGACAGAACGCCTCGACGCTGGGCGTGTGACGCAGATCCAGACCGAACACCTCCAGGCGATGGCCCCATTCTGCGAAGTCCGGCTCCTGCGCGTAACGCGCGGCGGAGTCGCGCGGGAAGCGGGTGGTGACGATCAGTTGCGCACCGGCACGCAGCAGTTTCAGGCCGGCCTGATAGCCGATCTTGACCCGTCCACCGGTCAGCAAGGCAACGCGTCCGTGCAGGTCGGCAAGTTCGTTGCGTTTGGCGAAATTGAAGTCTGCACACGCCGGGCACAACTGGTCGTAGAAGTGATGCAGCAGCGTGTATTTCTGCTTGCAAACGTAGCAGTGCAACAGCTCGCTGGATTCCTGCGGCGCGACTTCCGGCGCGGCCAAGGCGGGCGAGGGTAAAGCCGGCGGGAAATAATTTGGCGTGGTGAATACCGGCTTGCGGCGCAGTTCACGAATGCCGGTCTGATTGAGCACGGCTTCGGCGCGGCGCACGGCTTCGGCATTGCGTTCGCGTTCGCGCACCTTGGCCTGCTTGCGGCGCAGCTTGGGCTCCGGGTGATAGATCGAGGCGATGGCTTGGTGCAGGCGCGCGCGTTCCTTGCTTGGCCACGCATCAAGCATGGCGCGGTCGGCGGCGATGGCTTCAAGCAGTTCGAGTACCAGGTGTTGGCCCGAAGCTGCGCCGGCCTCGCTGGAGGGTGGGGTGTTGGTGGTCATGGTGTGGGTCTTGCGCTATGGGGTGATTGAGACACGTGGCTGCGTTGCAAAAAAAGAACGGGCCGCATTGCTGCGACCCGTTCGCTGTATTGCTTGGGTTGCTGTCCGGTGGCGGGCAGGGCCCACTCTTACAGCTTTGCGGCTTTGCGCAGGGCTTCGGCCTTGTCGGTCTTTTCCCAGCTGAAGGCGGTGGCTTTTTGCTTCTTGCCGGCGCCGTCGGTGTAGCTGATCTCCTTCGGCTTGCGGCCGAAGTGGCCGTAGCTGGCGGTGGGCTGGTAGATCGGGTGCTCCAGGTCCAGCATGCGGGTGATGGCATACGGGCGCAGGTCGAAATGGGCGCGGATCAGTTTTTCGATCACATCATCGCCCACCTTGCCGGTGCCGAAGGTCGTCACGGAAATGGAGGTCGGCAGCGCCACGCCGATGGCGTAGCTGACCTGCACTTCGCACTTGTCGGCCAGACCCGCGGCGACAATATTCTTGGCCACATAACGCGCCGCGTAAGCAGCCGAGCGATCCACCTTCGACGGATCTTTGCCCGAGAACGCACCGCCGCCGTGGCGGGCCATGCCGCCGTAGGTATCGACGATGATCTTGCGTCCGGTCAGGCCGCAGTCACCCACCGGCCCGCCAATCACGAATTTGCCGGTCGGGTTGATGTGCACCTTGTTCTTCGGCAGCGCGTCCAGCCATTTTTTCGGCAGCACCGGGGCGAGGATGTGCGTGCGCACCGCCTCGATCAGGTCCTTCTGCTTGATGTCCGGATCATGCTGGGTGGACAGCACCACCGCATCGAGGCCCAGCACGGTGTTGCCGTCGTAGCGCAGGGTGACCTGCGACTTGGCGTCCGGGCGCAGCCACTTCAGCTTGCCGCTCTTGCGCACCTTCGCCTGCTGCTCGACCAGGCGGTGGCTGTAGTACAGCGGGGCCGGCATGAATTCCGGCGCCTCGTTGCAGGCGTAGCCGAACATCAGGCCCTGGTCGCCCGCGCCCTGGTCTTCCGGCTTCTTGCGGTCCACGCCCTGGTTGATGTCGGGCGACTGCTTGCCGAGCATGTTGATGATGGCGCAGGTGTGGCCATCGAAGCCGACATTGGAATTGTCGTAGCCGATATCGTTGATGACCTTGCGTGCCAAGGCTTCGATATCCACCCACGCGCTGGTCGTCACTTCGCCGGCAACGATGGCAGCACCCGTCTTGACCAGCGTTTCGCAGGCCACGCGGGCGTGCTTGTCCTGGGCGATGATCGCGTCCAGCACTGCATCGGAGATCTGGTCGGCGATCTTGTCCGGATGGCCTTCAGAGACCGATTCTGACGTGAACAGGTAGCTGGACATTGCTTATATCCTTGTATTCGGATGGAAAGATGGGTGCGCATGATAGCGCGATGTTGACCACCGTGCATCATGCACCCGATGCCGATGCCCTGCGTTCAGACTTTGCGCTTGCTCTAGGATGCTGCGATGGACTCGATTACACATTTGTTTTATGGCGGCGTCATTGCCGCCGCCATCGCCCCCAAAGCCGATCGCCGCGCCGCACTGTTGGCGGGGGCTGCATTGAATACCGTGCCGGATCTGGATGTATTTCCGCTGCTGCTGAGCGACAACCCGGTGCTGCGGATGACGTGCCATCGCGCCGCCACCCATTCGTGGCTGGTCCTGCCGCTGATCGCGTGGGCGATCTGGTGGTGCTTCAAGCGCCGTGGCGGGCGGGTGACCGCGGCACCCGCGCGTTGGTGGTGGGCGATCTTCATATGCCTGATGGCGCACCCGCTGCTGGACAGCTTCACCGTGTACGGCACGCAACTGCTGTGGCCGATCCCGCTGCCGCCGCTGATGTGGAGCACGCTGTTCATCGTCGATCCCTTGTTCACCTTGCCGTGGCTGCTGGCCTGCATCGTGGCGTGGTGGGCGTGGAACAAGCCGCTGGGGCAACGGGCATTGCTGGCGGGGCTGGTACTGGGCGTGGGCTATCTGGGTTGGTCGCTGTTGGCAAAGGCGCTGGTGACGCGTGTTGCAGACCGCGAGTTGGCGGGGCTCGGTCATGCCGATGCACCACGGTTTTCCGTACCAATGCCGCTCAACACCCTGTTATGGCGTGAGGTGGTGATGGTGCCCGGCGGGTATCTGGAAGGCTACCGCTCGCTGGCCGCCGATCGCGGGCCGATGCGGTTTGTATTTCATCCGTCGAATACCGCTGCGCTGCAAGCCGCCAGTAATGTGCCCACCGTGCAGCGTTTGACGTGGTTCACCAACGGGTTTGTGGGGGCGCGGGTGGTCGATGGTGCACTGGTGCTGGATGATCTGCGCATGGGCAGTGCACCAGACTATTTCTTCAGCTTTCGGGTGGCGCAGCACGACGCTGGAACTTGGAAAGCAGTTGCGCCGACGCAGGTGCACACCCTGCGTATCGCTCCCGGCGCGATGTGGGATAGCGTATGGCAGCGGATCTGGAATGCCCCCGTGGCTCAGGCAGCAACGGGTAATTCGGGCGACACGCCTGCAATCAGCGCATCGAAATAATCGCAGGTCAGCTGCAATTGCGCATCGGCAGTTTGTGCGCGGTTGACCACGGCGCGGAATGCGGCATTCTCGGGCCGGTCTTTGGCATACCAACCCAGATGCTTGCGTGCAATGCGCACGCCCATCTCTTCACCGTAGTGGGCGTGCAGCGCGTGCAGGTGTGCGATGAGCGTGTCGCGCACGCTGGGCAGCGCGGGGTCTGGCAAGGCCTCGCCGGTCTTCAGATAGTGCGCGATCTGGCCCAGCAGCCACGGCCGTCCCTGCGCGGCGCGGCCCACCATCACCGCATCGGCCGCGGTGTGCTGCAACACGAACGCGGCTTTCTGCGGCGAGTCGATGTCGCCATTGGCGATCACCGGAATGCGCAGTGCCGCCTTGACTTGTGCAATCGTGGCGTACTCGGCGCTGCCCGCGTAGTGCTGGTCGCGGGTGCGGCCGTGGATGGCCAGCGCCTGGATGCCGGCATCTTCGGCAATGCGCGCAATCTGCAGTGCATTTATATGCTCGGCATCCCAGCCGGTACGGATTTTCAGCGTCACCGGCACGCTTGCTGCTGCCACCACCGCCGACACAATTCGCGCCACCAATTGCGGGTCGCGCATCAGCGCGCTGCCGGCCAGCACGTTGCACACTTTCTTGGCCGGACAGCCCATATTGATGTCGATGATTTGCGCCCCGTGATCCACATTGAAGCGCGCCGCGTCGGCCAACGCGGCAGGGTCGGTGCCGGCGATCTGCACGCTGACCGGATCCGGCTCACCAGCATGATCCATCCGCGTGCGCGATTTTGTGGTGTTCCAGAATCGCGGGTCGGAAATCGTCATTTCCGACACTGCCAAGCCCGCCCCCATGCGCTTGCACAGCAGCCGGAAGGGTTTATCGGTGACCCCCGCCATCGGCGCAAGCATCACGTTCGGGGCGATGGTGTAGGGGCCGATGCGCATCGGCGTAGTGTACCGGCAGCGGTTTAAGCAACCGGCAGTTTCGGCATCGCCAATGCAGCACCAGCGTGCTCGGTGGAGCGCGCCGCATAGCGGCCAGCAAAACGGACGTGTTCGATAAACGCACGCTGTGGGCGTTGCGCCAGGGATGCCGCCAGTGCGCCATTGAAGGCGTCGCCGGCACCGGTGGTATCGACCACGTGTGCGGGTTCGGCGGAGATGCGGTAGCAGGCGTGCTCATCACCGCGCAGGTGGCTGTTGGCATGCGACACAAAACAGCCGCTGGCACCCAGCGTGATGATGACGCTGCCTTCCGGCAACAGCGTGCGGCAGAGTGCGTGCAGGCGCGGTTGATCGAGGCCAGCTACCGCGTCGGCGTCGACGCGTTCACCCACATGACGGTTCAGCAAGGCCACGAATTCGGTTTCGTTGGGGGTCAGGATGTGCACGTGATCGAGCAAGATTTGGCTGATCGCCACATTGGCCGGTGCCGGGTTGAGGATGCAGACAGCCCCGGCCGCAGCGCCGCTGGCCAATGCTTGCGCCACCGCATCCAGCGGGGATTCCAACTGGGCCAGCACGACATCGTCAGCGATCAGCGCAGGCAGATGTGCACTGACCCAGGCCGGTGCCAGCTCGGCATTGGCGCCAGCACCAATCACGATGCAATTACGGCCTTCGGCATCCACATAAATCCCGGCGGTGCCGGTAGGTGCGGCACTGGCTGCTGCATGGAGGTCGATGCCGTCATTCGCGCACAGCTCGCGTGCCAACCGGGCGCCGGCGTCATCGCCCAACGCACAGATAAAGCGCGTATCGGCACCCGCACGTGCTGCTGCGATCGCCTGATTGAAGCCTTTGCCGCCGGGGCCGGTGGCATACCTGCCGGCCAAGGTTGCCCCTGCCTGCGGCAGTGCAGGCACGCGCCAGACATGGTCGAGGTTGAACGAGCCGATGACACACACGCGGGCCATCAGGGGTTGCCCACATCCGCCGCGCCATGCGCGGGAATGACCTTGTGGGGGGTATGCCGGTGTTTGAACAGCGGCACGAAGGCCACCGCCATCGCCAGCGCATACAGCGCAAACGTCACCCAGATGCCGTGCCAGTCTTTTGCGCCGCCGGCATCGGTAAACCAGTGATCAATCACGAACCCGGCTACCAGGCTGCCCAGCACCGCGCCGATGCCATTGGTCATCAACATGTACAGGCCCTGTGCCGAGGCGCGGATCTTGGGGTCGGCCTGCTGTTCGACAAACAAGCTGCCGGAAATGTTGAAGAAATCAAAGGCCATCCCGTAGACGATGCAGCTCATCACGATCATCCACAGGCCCGGCCCCGGGTTGCCGTAGGCGAACAGGCCAAAACGCAGGAACCACGCCAGCATGCTGATCGTCATCACCGTCTTGATGCCGAAGCGGCGCAGGAAGAACGGGATGGTGAGGATGAACAGGGTTTCGCTGATCTGCGAGATGGACATGATGATGGCGGGGTAGCGCACCGCCAGCGTGTCCTTGTAGGCATCGACATTGGCAAAATCGTGCAGGAAGGTGTCGCCATAAGCGTTGGTCAGCTGCAGCGCCGCGCCCAGCAGCATCGCGAACACGAAGAACACCGCCATGTTGCGATCCTTGAACAGGCGGAACGAGGACAGCCCCAGCACGTCCACCAGCGAGCGATTGCCGCCCCCTTGGCCCAGCGTTGGCGGACAGGGTGGCAGGGTGAAGGCGTACAGACCCAGCACCAGCGATGCAGCCGATGCGATATAGAACTGGCCTGGCGAGGTTTCCAGCTTGAGCAAGCTGGTGGTCCACAATGCGGCGATAAACCCAACGGTGCCCCACACCCGGATCGGCGGGTAATCACGCACGACATCCAGCCCTTCACGCTTGATCGCGTTGTAGGCCACCGCAATCGCCAGCGAGATGGTGGGCATGTAGCAAATCATCGTCGCCAACATCACCCAGAACATGGTGTGCGGGTCATTGACCTGCGGCACATAGAAGAGTGTCAGCGCGCCACCGATATGCAGCAAGCCATAGAGTTTTTGCGCACTGATCCACTTGTCGGCCACCACGCCCATCAACGCTGGCATGAACAGGGCGCTGATACCCATGGTCGAAAAAATCGCGCCGAAGCTGGTGCCGGACCATTGCTTGTTCTGGAACCAATACGCGCCGATGGTGATCAGCCACGCCCCCCAGATGAAAAACTGGAGAAAATTCATTACGGTCAGGCGCAGCTTCAGATTCACACAGGCTCCCATGCCAGGCGCTACGGCGCGCCTGCTTGGCGCAGGGTAGGGCAGCGCGGGCGTGATCGGCAAGACGCGGTGCACATCGCGGCGGACACCGTTGGCATCAACTTTCGCGCGCGACCACTCGGTTGCGGCCTTCCAGTTTGGCCTGACGCAGGCGCAGGTCGGCGCGCCGCAACAGTTGCGACAGATCCACGCCATCCTGCGGCCAGCTGGCAATGCCGGCACTGAAGGTCAACCGGATGGGGTCAGCATCGAGCTCGGGCACGAATGGCTGGGTCGCCATGTTGCGGCGCAACGTTTCCAGGCGTTCCCAACTGCGCCCGGTGGGCAGCGCCATCACCAGCACAAACTCTTCACCGCCCAAGCGCACCAGCCAATCGCCAGCTTCCAGACCGTTGCGCAATACACCCGCCGCATGGCGCAGGGCGCGATCGCCAATCATGTGGCCTTCTTCATCATTGATTCGGCGGAAATAATCCAGATCGATCAGGCAGACGGAAAGCGAGCACCCGGTGTCGCGCGCATCATCCATCAAGCTTGGGAAACGGTGGACAAGCAGGGTGCGATTGGGCAAGCCGGTCAGCCCATCGTTGCCGGACAATTCCACCAAGCGCTGCATACGGTAGGTCACCGCTGCCGTGATCGTGGTCATGATGCCAAGCAACAAAAGGCGTTGCAGAATATTCGATACCCGCACCGTGCCGTATTCGACCGACATCAATTGCTCGGGCGAATGCACAGACCAAAACACTGCAACCGCAATCGCGGCGTACTGCAGCATGGCTAAGCCACCAACAAACAAGGTCAGGCGACCATCGTTGCGCAGCGCAGTCATGGTGATCGCAATCAAATAGAACGCCCACACCACCATGCTGTTCATGCCGGTGGCAGGTGATGATAAGGCCAGCAGCACCAGCACCAGCGAGGTCAGGCTGATGTCGTAGCTTGATGTGGCCCAGGGCAACCAACGCAAACGTTTCGGCTGGCGCGCCAAGACCAGCCAGACCTGTGACAAGGCAATCGCGGCGATGACGCCCAGCATGCCGGCCACGCCTTCAGTCGGGGTGAACTCACCGGTCACCAGATTCATTAATGGCAACAGCAGCAAGGCGAGCGACAAGCCGGCGCGCAATTGCGCTACCAATAACTCGCCGCCGGCGCCCAATTCCAGCATCAACGCATCCGGCGGCGAGCGTAATTGGTGCCAGAACTCGCGCAGCCCAGTTCCGATGATGTTCAAGCCTGTCCCCTTGCGTGTCAGGCACGCTTGCGTGCCGTGGCAGCTTAGGGTGTTGTGCGGTTGGGCTCAACGTGCGGGCCTATACTGCGGGGAACTTGGATGGAGTGGACGCGATGACACAGTTTCTTGCCTTGATTTTATTGTTGGCCGGGATCATTGGTGTGGCCAAGACCGTGCGGATGGTGCCGCAGGGCTACGAATGGACGGTGGAGCGCTTTGGTCGGTATACCCACACGATGACGCCGGGTCTGCATTTTCTGGTGCCGATCATGTACAGCGTGGGGCGCAAGATCAACATGATGGAGCAGGTGATGGACGTGCCCAGTCAGGACGTGATTACCAAGGACAACGCGGTGGTCAAAGTCGATGGCGTGGTCTATTTCCAAGTGCTGGATGCGGCCAAGGCTGCGTATGAAGTGGCGCAGTTGGAAGTGGCCATCCTCAATCTGGTGATGACCAATATCCGCACCGCGATTGGTTCGCTGGATCTGGATGAGTCGTTGTCCAAGCGCGACGAGATCAATACCAAGGTGTTGCATGCGGTGGATCAAGCCACCCATCCGTGGGGCCTGAAGGTCAACCGCATCGAACTTAAAGACATCCAGCCGCCGCGCGACCTGGTCGATTCGATGGCGCGGCAGATGAAGGCCGAGCGCGAAAAACGCGCCAACATCCTGGAAGCCGAGGGTTTCCGCCAAGCGGCAATCCTCAAGGCCGAGGGCGAAAAACAATCCACGATTCTGGAAGCCGAAGGCCAAAAGGAATCCGCGTTCCGGCAAGCCGAAGCGCGCGAGCGTCTGGCCGAAGCCGAAGCCAAGGCCACCCAGCTGGTGTCCGACGCGATCGCCGGCGGCAATGTGCAGGCGATCAACTATTTCGTCGCGCAGAAATACATCGAGGCGTTCAAGGCGCTGGCCGAAGCGCCCAATCAGAAGTTCGTGATGATGCCGATGGAGTCGGCCGGCATCATCGGTTCGATTGGCGGGATTGCCGAGTTAGCCAAAGAAGCCATGACCAAGCAGGCCTCTGGCAAGGCGGTTACTAGGGCGGAGGGCTGAGGCATGCGTTGGGACATGTTCGCGTGGGCGGCGTTCGCACTGGTGTTGATCGCCGCCGAAGTGCTGGCACCGGGGGCGTTCATGCTGTGGATGGGCCTGGCCGCAGGCGTGGTGTTTCTGGCGGTGTGGCTGTTGCCCGGTATTCCGCTGCTGGCGCAAGTGGCCGGGTTTGTGGTCTTGAGTTTTATTTCCATCCAGGTCTATCGCACCTGGTTTCGCAAGCGCGAGCCGGACAGTGATCAGCCGGCACTGAACAAGCGTACGGCGGCCTTGGTGGGGCGGGTGGTACTGTTGGATCGCGCCATCGTCAATGGCCGTGGCCGTGTGCAGATTGCCGATGCGTATTGGGATGTAACCGGGCCTGATCTGCCGGCAGGGGCCGAAGTGCGCATCATCGGCGGCGATGCCATGAGCTTGCAGGTGCAGGCGGTCTGATTTGGCCACAGATCCGCACGCAGGGCACGCAAAGCTTTGGGATAATGGTGCTCCCCACACGCAAGACAGGCTTCCGCCATGACGCAAAAGACCATCCTCAACGACACCCATCGCGCGCTTGGCGCCAAGATGGTCGATTTCGGCGGTTGGGACATGCCGATCCACTACGGTTCGCAGATCGACGAGCACCATCAGGTGCGCCGCGATGCCGGCATGTTCGATGTGTCGCACATGACCGTGGTGGATTTGAATGGTGCGCGGGTGCGTGAATTCCTGCGCCACTTGGTCGCCAATTCGGTGGACAAGCTGCAAAAATCCGGCAAGGCGCTGTACACCGCCATGCTCAACCCGCAGGGTGGGGTGATTGACGATCTCATCATCTACTTCATGGATGAGTCGTGGTTCCGGCTGGTGGTCAATGCGGCCACTCGCGACAAGGATCTGGCATGGATCAGCGCGCAGGCGAAAGCATTTGAGGTGATTGTCAGCGAGCGCCCCGAATTCGGCATGGTCGCCGTGCAAGGCCCGAATGCGCGCGCCAAGGTGATTGGCCTGCTGCGCGAAGAAGACCAGGCCCCGGTGTCGAAGTTGGTGCGATTCTCCGCACGCGCCGCCAAAACCGTCGATGGCGTTGAGGTGTTTGTGGCACGCACCGGCTATACCGGTGAAGACGGCTTTGAAGTGATCGTGCCGGAAGCGCAGACCGTGGCGTTCTGGAATGCACTGCTTGCCGCCGGGGTGAAGCCTGCGGGCTTGGGCGCGCGCGACACTCTGCGTTTGGAAGCCGGCATGAATTTGTACGGACAGGACATGGACGACACCGTCTCGCCATTCGAGGCTGCACTGGCGTGGACGGTAGTGCTGGATGACGGCCGCGACTTCATCGGCCGCAGCGCGCTGGAAGCGCAGCAAGCCGCAGGCAGCGCCCGCCAGATGATTGGCTTGGTGATGGATGACAAGGGCGTGTTGCGGCACGGCCAGAAAGTGCTGACCGCGCATGGCGAGGGTGAAATCCTGTCCGGCACGTTCTCGCCCAGCATCGGCAAGGCCATTGCGTTTGCCCGTGTGCCGGCTGGCGACATCCCGCTGGGTGCGGCTGGCAACGTGCGCGTGGATATCCGTGGCAAGGAAATCCCGGTGCGGGTGGTCAAGTTCCCGTTCGTGCGTGACAACACCATCCAGCCCGGCATCTGAACTTTCGCGTCATCCTTGGTTAGACTTTCCCCATTCCCCCCACGCACCGCGCAACAGGAGCCACCCCAATGAGCGAGATCCCAGGCGACCTCAAATTCCTCAAATCCCACGAATGGGTGCGTGCCGAAGACAACGGCAAAGCTACCATCGGCATTTCCGATCACGCACAGGGCCTGTTGGGCGACTTGGTGTATGTCGAGTTGCCGAATGTGGGTGATCAGATCCAAGCCGGCAATGCCTGCGCGGTTGTCGAGTCGGTGAAAGCCGCTTCCGACGTGTATGCGCCAGTGTCCGGCAAGGTTGTCGAAGTCAACACTGCACTGGCTGACAAGCCGGAAACCATCAACGAGGATGCCTATGGTGATGGCTGGTTGTTCGTGATTGAGCTGGACGATGCTGATCAACTGGGCGAGTTGTTGGCACCCGACGATTACGCTGAACTGCTCGATAGCGACGAGCACTGACCGTAACCTGCGGCGTCGAACCACACAGACCCGCGCCGGCAACGGTGCGGGTTTTTCTTGGGCGAACTTTGTGCGCAGATAATCGCAACGATGCATGTGTGCTGTGCGCATGCATTGAAACTCCAGACGATTTTGTCGCAAGCAGTGCGGGAAGTTTGCGCAAAGTTCGCGCAAACAGGTTTGTGCGACGCGAAAACGCGACATGCAATGCGAATTTTTTTGGTTGCTTGTTGCCTGCGGTTTTCTGCGTGGATGCCATATGCGGCGCGTGCATCTCGGTGCTGCGCGTTGATGTTGCGTGCGCGCTGAAGTCCGCATCATTGCTTGCGATACGCAATGTATTGCGGTTCATGCATGTAGCCTTGAAGGCTGTGCTTGAACAGGATTCTTGACGTTGTCGGTGCCGTGCTTTCCGATGTGTCGCGTGCATGCCGCAAAAAACTTTGCGCAAGATTGTTGACACTGGAAAAAAGCGTGACTAGCTTTCGCCCAAGCAGACGTCTCCTGCGGAATCAAGTGAGCAAGCACATCGCAACAGTCGACAGCACGTCACCCGACTTCACCGCAGGCGATTGCCGGTGGATGCAGTGGCCCCGTCTTCTCCGCGGATGCCGCACATTTTTTTCGCAAACGTCCACGGTTGAACCTGCAGTGCTTCGCGCCGCAGGTTTTTTCATGGACACCAGGACGTCAATCACCGATGCCGCGAAGCTTGCGTGCATGGGTACCGCATCCGTTCCGGCGCGCTTGGCGCGCCGGCGGTCGATCGCAGGTCCGATACCTGCGGCGTCTTGTGTGACTGGGCTTTACCGAAATACCCATTGACGAGGAGCCATACCATGGCCGTGAAAAAAGCTGCGAAAAAAGTTGCTGCCAAGAAACCGGCGGCGAAGAAAGTTGCAAAAAAGGCTGTCGCTAAGAAGCCGGCCGCCAAGAAGGCGGTGAAGAAGGCTGTCGCCAAGAAGCCGGCGGCGAAGAAGGCCGTTGCCAAGAAGCCGGCGGCGAAGAAAGCGGTTGCCAAGAAGCCTGCTGCGAAGAAGGCCGTTGCCAAGAAGCCGGCGGCGAAGAAAGCGGTTGCCAAGAAGCCTGCTGCGAAGAAGGCTGCGGCCAAGAAGCCGGCAGTGAAGAAAGCGGTTGCCAAGAAGCCGGCAGCGAAGAAGGCTGCGGCCAAGAAGCCGGCAGCGAAGAAGGCTGTCGCCAAGAAGGCCGCTGCAATGCCGGCTAGTCCGGCAATGACGCCCACGATGTAAGTGTTTCACCGTGCCGGGATTCCCGGCGCGGGTTGTTCCACCTCATTACAGGCCCTTCCCGTTGCCCAGGCGGGGAGGGTTTCTTTTTGCACGATCACACACCTGCGTCATATGCAATGACGCAGATGCCAGTCAGGGTGGCGAGGCTTTGGCTTTGCTGCTGCTGATACCGGCAGGGACACCAGCGCGCTCCGCGTACAGCAAGTCTTCCGAGCCATCCACGGTGTCGTCATCCAGCCATTGGCCGCCATTGAGCCCCAAGGCACTGTCCAGAATCGTTGGCAACAGGCCGCTGGGCAGCGGGCTTTCGCTATTCCACAAAATGACTACACCCAAATCCTGCTCGGGCAGCATCGCCATCATGCCGCGGTAGCCCTGCACCGCACCACCATGGAACACCACGTTGTGGCCGGAATAGTTGTAATCACGCCAACCCAACGCATAACTGGCGGAGGTCAATCGAGCACGCCGCCAACCGTTACCGTGAATTTCCGTGGGCGTGGTCACCAATGGTGCGTGCAACGTGGCAAGTAGCGGTGCCGGCAGTACATCGGGGCGGTGCCCGGTGTGGGCAATCAACCATTGCGCCATGTCACTGATGCTGGCATTGACACCTGCGGCCGGCGCAACCCGGTAGTAATTGGGTTTGGGCATCAGTGGCACCCAACCGCCGCGCCCACGCACATGCGGCTTGGCCCAGCGTGCGCTGGCTTCGATACCTTCCAGACCGTAGCTGGCATCGTGCATGCCAAGGGGTTTGAAAATGCGGCTGGCCACGCTTTCGCTGTAGAACTTGCCAGTGGTCGCGAACACGATGTCGCCAATCAGGCTGAACGCGACGTTTTGATAGGCGTAACACTGCCCCGGTGCACACGTCATCGGTGCATTGGCCAATCGCAGGGTTAGGCTGTGGTAATCCTCATTGCCTTCCAAGTCACGGTCGAATGCATTGCGGGTCAGGCCGATGCGATGGCTGAGCAGGTCGGCCACGGTAACTTCCTGCGCTGCGCCCGGTTGCGAGAGTTGGAACGATGGCACGTAGTCAATCAGGTGGCTGTCCCAACGCAGCACGCCATCGTTGACCAAAATACCGGTCATGGTGGCGGCAAATGATTTTGACAGCGATGCCAACCGGAACACGGTATGTGCATCAATGGGTTGCGGGTTGCGCAGATCGGTCACGCCATAGCCGCGCGCGCTGAGAATCTTGCCATCCTTGATGATTGCCATCGCCATACCGGGGATGCGGCCATTGGCCACCAGCGCCGAGGCAATCGCTTCAAAGCGCGGCACATCGAGTGGTGCGCCGCTGGTTACCGTGGTTGTTGAGGCAACAGGAGTGGAGTCAGTGATTGCTGCAGGCAGCGCGGCGGCGGCTTGTGCACGAGCAATTGCGCCGTGCAATGGACCTGCGGTCTGTGCGGTGGAGCCCAGTGCTAGGGGCAGCAAGGTGGCGAGCAAGGTACTGCGGAGGGTGACCTTGAAGGTGCGCTCTTTCATCGGGTTGGCCCCCTGCGTATGCTGCAACGATGGCCCGATTCTAGCGCCTGCTGCCACAAATGCATGAACAAGGAGAACTTTGATGGTTGGCTTTCTGATTTTCATCGCGGTTTTGGTTGTGATCGGGCTGTGGGTAGCGGGTATCTACAACGGGCTGGTCATCTCGCGGAATGCCTACAAAAACGCATTCGCGCAGATCGATGTGCAGTTGCAACGACGGTTTGACCTGATCCCCAATCTGGTGGAAGTGGCCAGGAAGTACATGGCCCACGAACGCGAAACGCTCGAGGCAGTAATCGCGGCACGTTCGGCGGCGCAATCGGGGCTGTCTGCGGCCAAGGCCAATCCGGGGGATCCGGCGGCCATGGCGCAACTGGCCGCCGCGCAAGGTCAACTCAATGCGGGCTTGGGCCGATTGCTGGCGGTGGCCGAGGCGTATCCGGAGTTGAAAGCCAATGAAAACATGCTGCAGCTCACCGAAGAGCTGACCAGCACCGAGAACAAAGTCGCGTTTGCACGGCAAGCGTTCAACGACGCGGTGATGGCCTACAACAACAAGCGTGAAGTGTTTCCCAGCGCCATCTTCGCCGGCATCTTCGGGTTCCTCGCCGCCACCTTGCTCGACATTCCGGCAGACAAGCAGGCGCAGGTGCGTGAAGCCCCCAAGGTGCAGTTCTGATCGGGACTTGAGTGCTGCGCATGAATTTTTTCGAACACCAGGCAGCAGCGCGCCGGGATAGCACGCGGTTGATCGTCCTGTTGGTGCTGGCAGTGGCCTGCATCGTTGGTGCGGTGGATGCGGTGATGTGGGCGGTCACCCATTCGTGGCGGATGCTGGCCTTCACCAGCGGCGTCACCGTGGTCACGATTGTGTTTGGTTCGCTGTATCGCATCGCCAGCCTGAGTGGTGGTGGCGAAGCAGTGGCGCAGCAGATGGGTGGCAGTGGGGTGCCGCCCGACACCACCGACCCGGCGCTGCGGCGGTTGCGCAATGTGGTGGAAGAAATTTCGATTGCCTCCGGCGTGCCAGTACCCAAGCTCTACGTGCTGGAGAACGAAGCTGCCATCAATGCCTTTGCGGCGGGGTTCACGCCATCGGATGCGGTGGTGGCGGTGACCCGGGGCGCGCTGGACAGGCTCAATCGGGATGAGTTGCAGGGCGTGATCGCGCATGAGTTCAGTCATATTCTCAATGGCGACATGCGCTTGAACATCCGCTTGATCGGGGTGTTGTTCGGCATCCTGATGGTGGGCTTGATCGGGCGCAAAATTCTGGAATACGGCCGCTTCGGCAGTGGTCGCAATCGCAATGCCGGTGGCTTGTTGATTGCCGCCTTGATCGCGCTGGTGATTGGCTACGTGGGCCTGTTCTTCGGCCGCATGATCAAGGCCGGGATCAGCCGCACGCGCGAGCGGCTGGCCGACGCCAGCGCCGTGCAGTTCACCCGCCAAACCGCAGGGCTGGCCGGCGCGCTGAAAAAAATCGCCGGCCTGGAAGACGGCTCGCGCTTGCAGGATCGTGGCAATACCGAGGAAGTCAGCCACATGTTGTTTGGCGATGGGATTGGCTTTTCCGGCTTGTTTGCCACCCATCCGCCGTTGATGGAGCGTATCCGCGCGCTGGAGCCTAGCTTTGTGGATGCACGTCTGGCGCAACTGCAAGCGCAGTGGCGCGCAGCGCCCCCCGATGGCCTGCAGGAAGACCTCGCGCTGGGGTTGAGTGACACGGGTCATGCGCAGCTGCCGCACCCGGCAAGCAGCGTGCAAGTGGCCCCACTGCAAGTGTCGGCACAAGTGGCAACGCCGGCCACCGATGATTACCGACGCGCCAATGCGATTGCTGCCTCGATGCCCGAGGCGCTGCGTGATCTGGCGCGTGGCCGCGACACGGTGATGCCGCTCCTGCTGGCCATGTTGCTGGCCGAGGATGAACCCCTGCAGGCCGCGCAGCAGCAGATCATGCAGTCAGCGCTGGGTGGCGATGTTGCCGAACAGGCGCTGCGCATCCACCAGCAACTCACCGTGGATCTGCACCCGATGTTGCGCCTGCCGCTGGCGTCGCTGGCCTTCCCGGTGCTGCGCTTGCGCCCGCGCCCGCAGTTGAATGGGTTCTTGCAGACCGTGCAAGCAGTGATTCACGCCGATGCGCAGGTTTCACTGTTTGATTATTGCCTGGGCAAGCTGCTCGATGTGCAAGTACGCGAAGCTCTGGATCCGGCACGCTACGCCCGCTTTGGCCGCAGCAAGCCCGGCAATGTGCGTAATGAATTTGCCACCTTGCTGGCGGTGGTGGCGCACTACGGCAACAACGATGCGACAGCCGCCAAACGCGCTTATCTGGCCGGCTTGCAGCGCGTGTTGCCGCGTGACCACGTGCCGTACGCCCCACCCGCACAAGGCGTGCAGGCGTTGGAAGCCGTATGGGCACCGTTGGATGCACTGGATCCCTTGGCCAAGCAGGTGATGGTGGAAGCCATCACCGAGGCCATCAGCAGCGACGGCTGCGTCAACGTGGCCGAAGCCGAACTCGTGCGCACGATCTGCGGCGTGCTGCATTGCCCACTGCCGGTGATGTTGGGGGAGTGAACGTGGCGATCTTGGGCAGGTTCAGCCGGCCTTGATCAAATCCGCCGCGCGCTCCGCGATCATGATCGTCGGCGCGTTGGTGTTGCCGCTGGGCAGGCAGGGCATCACCGAGGCGTCCACTACGCGCAGGCCGTCCACGCCGCGCACGCGCAGTTGCGGATCCACCACGGCGGTTGCGTCATTGCCCATGCGACAGGTGCCAATCGGGTGGTACACGGTTTCGGCGCGCTGGCGCACGTAGTCGATGTAATCGGCTTCGCTGCGCGGAGGTTGGGCCGGGTAGATGGGCGCACCGCGATACGGGGTGAAGGCGCGTTGCGAAAGGATGTCCTGGCTGAGCTTGGCGCATTCCACCAACATTTTCAGGTCGAAGCCTTCGGGGTCGCCCAGGTAGTTGGGGTCGATGATCGGCGCATCTGCTGCGCGGTTGCTGGCCAGCCGCAGCGTGCCACGGCTGTGTGGCCGCAAGAAGCACGCATGCATGGTGTAGCCATCGCCGGGCAGGCGGTTGCGGCCGTGGTCGTCGATCATCGCCGGGATGAAATGCAACTGGATATCGCAGCGCTCATCACTGGCCAGCGATGAGCGGAAGAAGCCGGCACCCTCGGCCACATTGCTGGTGCCGGGGCCTTGATGGCCGCCCAGGAAATAGTGCAGCGCGGTTTTCACTTCGCTGATGCGGTCGTAGCTGATCGGCTTGCTGCAATGCTGCAGGGTGGTGACATCCAGATGGTCTTGCAGATTGGCGCCCACGCCGGGGGCATCCAGCACCACGTCAATCCCGAGCTTGCGCAGAGCATCGGCTGGGCCAATCCCCGAGAGCATCAACAGTTGCGGCGAATTGATCGCACCGCCACTCAAGATCACTTCGCGACTGGCGACAAAATGATGGCCTTGCCCATTGACGCTGCAGGTGATGCCGGTAGCGCGGCCGTGCTCGAAGGTGATTCGGCTGGCGGTGGCATGGGTGCGCAGGCTCAGGTTGGGGCGCGACTTGACCGGGTTGAGATAGGCCACCGCGGCCGAGCAGCGTGCGCCGTCGCGTTGGGTCACTTGATACAAGCCCACGCCGTCCTGGCGCGCACCGTTGAAGTCATCATTGAGGGTCAGCCCGGCTTGATGGCCGGCTTCGATGAACACCCGCGTCAACGGGTTGACGTGGCGCAGGTCGCTGACCGACAGCGGGCCATTGCCGCCATGCCAGGCGTCGCTACCACGGCTATTGCCTTCGGCACGTTTGAAGTAGGGCAACACATTGTCCCAGTGCCAGCCGTCGGCACCGCCTGCGGCCCAGCCGTCGTAGTCGCCCGCCACGCCACGGATGTAGCACATCGCATTGATCGAGCTGGAGCCGCCCAGCAGCTTGCCGCGTGGGCACCACAGCACGCGCCCACCCAACTGCGGCTGCGGGGTGGTGGTGTAGTTCCAGTTGATCGAGGTCAGCCCGGCGATTTTGGCCAGCCCGGCCGGCATGTGCACAAATGGGTGCCAGTCGCGGCCGCCGGCTTCCAGCAGCAGCACCTTGACGGTAGGGTCTTCGCTGAGGCGGTTGGCCAGCACGCAGCCGGCAGAACCGGCACCGATGATGATGTAGTCGTATGTGCTGTCCAACGGTCGCCGCCCTGATTGACTTCAAGCTTTGACGCTATGCGCCAGCGCTAGAGTAAATGCTCGGTGGCGTATTGCCGCGTCTGCGGGTACCGTTGCGCATCCACGCCTTATCCATCGGCCCGCATGACCGACACCGCTGTCGCTTCCAGCCGATTGGGCCACTTCAAGGCCGCACTGCGGCAATCACCGCCGCTGCTGTGGTCGTTTTTGTATTTCTTCTGCCTGTTGTGTGGCTATTACGTGCTGCGCCCGGTACGTGAAGCGATGGGCGCATCCAGCGACGTCAATGCCCTGTTTCCACCGGCGATGATTGGCTGGTTTGCCAGGCACGGCGTCGCACTCAAGGAATTGCAGCTGCAAGTGTTATTCACCTGCACCTTCCTGATCATGCTGGTATTGCAGCCGGTGTATGGCTGGGTGGTCAGCCGCTGGCCACGGCGGGTCTTCCTGCCGGCGGTGTACGGGTTTTTCATCGTCACCCTGCTGGGGTTTTATGCCCTGTTCGATAGTGGCGTTGCCGGGCGCGGGATGGCGTTCTTCCTGTGGATTACGGTGTTCAACCTGTTTGCGGTCGCGGTGTTCTGGAGCTTCATGGCCGATGTGTGGTCAGACACCGAAGCGCGCAGCTATTACGGTTATATCGGCGCGGCTGGCACCGTGGGCGCCATCCTCGGGCCAATCCTGACCCGCGCATTGGTGGAGCGCATCGGCATCGCGCATTTGATGCTGGTGTCGGCGGGATTTTTGGCGCTGTGCATTGGCTGCCTGCTGCGCTTGCGGCGTTATGCCGTGCAGCGGGAAACCCAGCGCAAATGGGTCAGTGGCGAAGTGCCGATGGGAGGCACGGTGTTTGCTGGCTTGAAGCTGGTGCTGCAAGAGCCGTTGCTGCGCTGGATGGCGGTGCTGTGCATCTTCGGGGTGGGCGTGGGCACCTTGTTGTACAACGAACAAGCCGCGATCGTGCGCCAGTTCTACCCGGATCCGAAAGCCGCCACCGCCTATTACGCCACGATTGATCTGGCGGTGAATATCCTGACCTTGCTGATCCAGCTCTTTGTGACGCGCCGCCTGCTGTCGCGGTTCGGGATTGCGCCGGCACTGTTGATTCCCGCCGGCGCGATTGTGCTTGGCTACGCCGCGTTGGCTGCGTCGCCATTACCGCTGCTAGTGGCGGTGGTGCAGGTGATCACCCGCAGTAGCGAGTTTTCCTTGAACAAACCCGCACGCGAAACCATCTACACCCGGGTCGCGCGCGAGTGGCGCTACAAGGCTGGTGCGGCGATTGACACCGTGATCTATCGCGGCGGTGACCTCACCTTCGTGTGGGTGCACAAGCTGCTGTCGGGCTTCGGTTCCACGGCGGTGTTTGGCGCGGGCACAGTGGTTGCGGCAGCGTTCGCGTTGGGCGCATGGAAAGTGGTGGGTGAGGCGAAGAAGCTGCCAGAAGCAAGAAGCCGCTAAGAGGATACAAAAACGGCGAGCCTAAGCCCGCCGTTGGTTGAACTCCGATGTCCTCATGCCACCGCGCGCGTACCAGGTTGCGCATGGCCATCGTAATAACTGGCTGCGCGTAATTCGTGCGCATCAAAATCATCCACGCTGATGGTGTCGATGGTCAGCTCACGCAGCTCTTCCAACTGCTTGCGTTCGTCCTGCGTGATCCAGCCTTCGCGCACGCCTTCGTCCAATTGCGAGGCAAAATCCAGCGCTTCGATATCCTTGGTTTTGAGCGCCTTCAAGAATTTGCGCTCCACCGGTTCGGCCAGGATGGCGCGGGTCAGATAGCTGTTGATGCGGCCGCCGGGGTTGTGTGCACCCGGGGTCAAAAACACCCCGTGAGCCAAGCGGTCGCGTGCCTCGTTCGGGTTCATCAGCAAGCTGGCTACACGATGCGACAGGCGGTCACCGGGTGCCACGGCGCGGCGGCCCCACGGGAAGACCACCGGCCACAACAACCAGCCCAGCGGTTTGATCGGGAAGTTGCGCAGCGCCTGCGACAGTGCCAATTCGATTTCATAGGCGCTGTTGTGGAAGGCCCATGCCAGCAATGGTTTGTCGGCCTCGGGGCAACCTTCGTCATGATGCCGCTTGAGCACCGCACCCATCATGTACAGATGGCTGAGCACATCACCCAAACGGCCCGACAGCGACTCCTTGAACTTCAGGCGTCCGCCCAGCGCACCCAGCGACACGTCGGTCAGCAGCGCCAGATTGGCAGCATAGCGGTTGAGTTTGCGGAAGAACTTCCTGGTGTAGGCATCACCTGCGGTGACCTGCAGGCGCGAACCGGTCAGGCCAAACCAGAACGAGCGCGTGGCATTGGACATCGCGCCGCCAATATGCGCATACAGCGCACCATCCAGCGCCTCCAGCCCGGCCTTGCCGTCCGGGTCTTGCGCGGCCTTCATTTCCTTGAGGATATAGGGGTGACACAGGATCGAGCCCTGCCCGAAGATCAGCAGGCTGCGGGTCATGATGTTGGCACCTTCCACCGTGATCGCAATCGGCGCGGCCTGCCATGAGCGCCCGGCAAAGTTGCGTGGGCCCAAGATGATGCCCTTGCCGCCGATCACGTCCATGATGTCCTTGGCGATGTCGCGGCCGGCATTGGTGCAGTGATATTTGGCAATCGCCGACGGCACCGACGGTACATCACCGCGATCCACCGCCGCCGCCGTGGCTTGCGACAACGCGCTGATCGCATAGGCCTTGCCGCCAATCCGTGCCAGTGCTTCTTCCACGCCTTCAAAGCGGCCTACCGATAGCCCGAACTGCTTGCGAATCCGCGCATACGCGCCGGTCACCACTGCGCCAGCTTTGGCACCGCCGCTGGCGGTGGAGGGCAGGGTGATCGAGCGCCCCACCGCCAGACATTCGTTGAGCATGTTCCAGCCTTTGCCGGCCATGTCCACGCCACCAATCAGCTGGCTCAAGGGAATGAACACCTCGCGGCCGTGGATCGGGCCATTCTGGAACGGCGAGTTCAGCGGGAAGTGGCGACGCCCCACTTCCACCCCGGGGGTTTCCCGCGGCAGCAGCGCCAAGGTGATGCCGATATCGCGGGTATCGCCCAGCAGTGCGTCCGGGTCATACATGCGGAACGCCAGCCCGATCAGGGTGGAGACCGGGGCCAGGGTGATATAGCGCTTGTCGAACGTGAGCTTGATGCCCAGCACATTGGCACCATTCCACTCGCCTTTGCAGACAATGCCGAAGTCCGGGATCGAAGTAGCATCGGAGCCGGCAAACGGCCCGGTCAGGCCAAAGCAGGGCACCTCGATGCCGCTGGCTAGGCGTGGCAGGTAATAGTCTTTCTGTTCCTGCGTGCCGTAATGGTTGATCAGCTCGCCCGGGCCCAGCGAATTGGGCACGCCCACGGTGGCACTGACCACACTGGAGATCGAGGCAAGCTTCTGGATCACCTTATGGTGCGCCAGCGCGGAAAACCCCAGCCCGCCGTATTGCTTGGGGATGATCATCCCGAAGAATTTGTGTTGCTTGATGAAATCCCACAGCGGCGGCGGCAGATCGGCATGCACATGGGTGATCTCCCAGTCATTGATTTGCTTGCACAACGCTTCCACCGGACCATCGAGAAAGGCTTGTTCCTCGGCGCTGAGCTGCGGCTTGGGGTAGGCCAACAGCTTGCTCCAATCGGGTTTGCCACTGAACAAATCACCCTCGAACCCCACCGAACCGGTTTCCAGTGCAATGCGCTCGGTCTGCGACAGGGGCGGCAGTGCTTTGCGCAAAAAGCCCAGCGCCGGGGCCGTGATCAGCGGCTTGCGGATGACTGGAATCAGCAGCAACACCGCCACCGCGGCAGTCAGGGCGGCCAGCGCAATGACCGTGGTGTGGTTGGCTCCCAGCAGGTGGCAGGCGACCAGCAAGCAGGCTGCAAGTGCAGCCCATACCGCCAGCCGCAGGCGGTGATAGGCGGCAAAGGCGCTGGCAACCAGCAGGGCGAGGATGGGCAGGAAGATGCTCATAACGGGGCTCTCTTGGCGCAGTCAATCGGAAGGGCAGAGGTTGCGATGGCATCCGGCAATCTCTACCATACGCCCTAGTATGGGCATTGCGCGTTAGCTGTCAACGCGCAAAAAAGAGTGAAAACTCAGCATACTGGTACCGACGCAGGCGTATGGAAGTATCACTGATGACTGAAACCGCACTTCGCAACAAGCGCTTGAGTGCCGACGATTGGACTCGAGAGGCGCTTGCGCAGATGGCCGAATTGGGGGTGGCTGCAGTGGCCGTTGAACCCATCGCGCGCCGATTGAAAGTCACCAAGGGCAGCTTCTACTGGCACTTCCCGTCACGCGATGCGCTATTGCAGGCAGCACTGGAGCGCTGGGAACGCGATGAACAAGCTGCCTACGGCGCACTGCAGTCGATCCAAGACCCTGGCGAGCGCTTGCGGGCACTGTTTCAATTGATCACCCAGCACAACAAAACCCACATCATCTACTCCGAACTGCTCAAGGGTGCCGAGCATCCCGCAGTGCAGACGGTATTGGAACATGTGCTGGAACGCCGCATCGGCTTTCTGTTTTCCTCCTTTCGGCAGGCCGGGCTCAATCAGAAAGATGCGCTGCATCGTGCGCGCATGACGTATGCCGTGTATGTCGGGTTCTTGCAGTTGGAACAGGCCAACATTCGCAACCGCAAACCAGTAGACGGCGCGGAGGGCTATATCTCGCACATGATGGCGACTTTGATTCCTTCCACCTGAAGCCACACCTTGCGCACCAAGGGCGCGCTCGGCATTTTTCTGCAAACGATTTCAATCCAATAAACGAGCCCGCAAAGGGCCGGGAACCTACGCCAATGACCAGCAAGCTTGAATCCCTGAACCAATGGGTGGCCGATGTCGCCCAGCTGACCCAGCCCGATGCCATCCACTGGTGCGATGGCAGCGATGCCGAAAGCGCCGCGCTCAAGGCACACATGCTGGCTGACGGTACCCTGATCGAACTCAATCAGCACACCCATCCGGGCAGCACCTTGCATCGCTCCCATCCCGACGATGTGGCGCGCGTGGAGCATCTCACCTTCGTCTGCACGCCCGAGCGCGAAGACGCCGGCCCCAACAATCATTGGATGGCCCCGAGTGAAGCGCACGCCAAGATCGATGCACTGTTTGACGGCTGCATGCGTGGCCGCACGCTGTATGTCATTCCCTATTGCATGGGCCCGATTGATTCGCCCTTGTCGCGCTGCGGTGTGGAAATCACCGATTCGCCCTACGTGGTGGCCAATATGCGGATCATGACCCGCATGGGCGCGCCGGCACTGGCGCGCATCGAGCGCGAAGGTCACTTCGTGAAGGGCTTGCATTCCACCGGCGAGCTGGACCCCAACCGCCGCTTCATCATGCACTTCCCGCAAGAGCTCACCATCAAGTCCTTCGGTTCCGGCTATGGCGGCAATGCGTTGCTGGGCAAGAAGTGCCACGCCCTGCGCATCGCCAGTCATCAGGCGCGTCAAGAAGGCTGGTTGGCCGAACACATGCTGATTCTTGGCATCGAAAACCCGCAAGGCGACACCCACTACATCGCCGCTGCGTTTCCATCGGCCTGTGGCAAGACCAATCTTGCGATGTTGATTCCGCCGGAAGGCTATTTAAAGGACGGCTGGAAAGTCTGGACCATTGGCGATGACATCTGCTGGATGCGCCCCGGCCCCGACGGCCGCCTGTATGCCATCAACCCCGAAGCCGGCTTCTTCGGTGTGGCCCCCGGTACCTCGAAAAAATCCAACCCCAACGCGCTGGCCTCGATCCAGTCCAACACCATCTTCACCAATGTCGGCGTGACGGCCGACAACCAGCCGTGGTGGGAAGGCATCGACAACGGGCAAGCCCCGATGACCGATTGGCAGGGCCAGCCGTATAACCCGGCGGTGCGTCCGGCCGCGCATCCCAATTCGCGCTTCACGGTCAGTGCCAAGCAATGCCCCAGCTATTCGGACATGGCCGAAGACCCGCACGGCGTGCCGATTTCCGCGATCGTGTTTGGCGGCCGCCGCGCCTCGCTGGTGCCGCTGGTGTTCGAGGCCCGCGACTGGACGCATGGCGTGCTGGTCGGTGCCGCGATGGGTTCGGAAACCACGGCGGCGGCTACCGGCGCGGTGGGCGTGATGCGGCGCGACCCGATGGCGATGAAGCCGTTCTGCGGCTACAACTTCGCCGACTACTTCGGTCACTGGCTATCGTTCGACCAGCCGGGCGCGCAGCTGCCCAAGGTCTTCCACGTCAACTGGTTCCGCAAGGGCGACGATGGCAAGTTCCTGTGGCCGGGCTTCGGCGACAACCTGCGCGTGCTGGAGTGGATGATCAATCGCGTCGATGGCAAGGTGGGTGTGCAAGCGACCCCGATTGGCAACCTCCCCATCGAGGCCGACCTCAACCTCGACGGCGTGACCCTCAGCGACGAAGCCCACGCCAAATTGTTCGGCATCGACCACGCCGGTTGGCAAGCCGAATTCGCCAGCATTGGTGATTACCTCGCCGAATACGGCCCGCGTCTGCCGCAGGCGCTGAAAGACGAACAGCAGCGGATTGCGCAGGCGTTGGGGTGACTTGCCCCGCAGCTGTGTTGCGTTCACCCAAGCCCCGGCGCGCAAGCCCGGGGCTTGGTATTTCTGGCGGGTAAGCGGCCTTGGCCCAGGCGGGGTTCCGCGGGGTGGTTGCGAGCGAAACTGAATACGCCTTTAGTCACATGAATGCGCACTGAGGGGCTTGTTAAAGAATTGTTGACTGGTCTATAGTCAGCGGGTCAGGCCCATTGAGGCCAGGCGACCTTGTACTTTTTTAGTCACTTCGTCCCAATGGGGGTTACACACAATGGCTTCTAATTACCTTGCCAAAGGCCTGAAGCGCAGCGCACTCACGATTGCGCTGGGTCTTTGCTTCGCCGGCGGCGTGCAGGCGCAGAGCACCAGTGGTGCCATTTCAGGCTCCGCTCCGGCTGGCTCCACCGTCACCATTTCCAATAACAGCGGTTTGAGTCGCACCATCACGGTTGATGCAAGCGGCCGCTTCAACGCGGGCAACCTGCCGGTTGGCAACTACACCGTAACCTCGGGCAGCAACAAGCGTGAAGCGCTTGTGACGGTCGGCGGTAACTCGTCGGTCTCGTTCGAAGGCGGCGAAAAAACGTTGGACACCGTGACCGTGACGGGTTCGTCCATTGCTGCAATCGACGTCACCGCAACCGATACCCGCTCGGTGTTGACCGCGCAACAGATCGAGCGTCTGCCGCTGGCACGTTCGGCTGAGTCCATCGCCCTGCTGGCCCCGGGTGCAGTGTCCGGTGCGGCTGGTTTCTTCGGTGGCCTCGTGTCGTTTGGCGGTGCCGGCGTTTCTGAAAACGCCTATTACGTCAACGGTTACTTCACCGGTGAGCCGCTGTCTAACCTGGGTGGTTTCTCGCTGCCGTTCGGCGCAGTCGAACAGCAGGAAACCTTCATTGGTGGCTATAGCGCCAAGTACGGTCGTTCCGATGGTGGTGTGATCAACCAGATTGGTAAGCGCGGCACCAATGAATGGCACTTCGGTGGTCAAGTGACCTACACCCCGAAGGGTCTGCGTGGTTATAACGATGATTTGTACCTGCCGAATGTGGACTTCTCGGGTGCCAACGCAAATACCGCATTGCCGCATACCTGCGGTGATTCCGGGACTGCTCTTTGCCAATACCAGTACGAGGATCCGACGAAGGCCGGGAAGTTGTATTCGCGTGGCGATCAATCGAATGCCTGGCGTCATTCCTACAACCTGTATGCAGGTGGCCCGATCGTGAAAGATCGGTTGTTCTTCTATGTCGCCGGTGAGTGGACAAAGAATGAATCCATCAGCTCGCCGAACGCACTTTCGGCAGCGTACAAGCCGGGCCATACCCGCCAGACCGCCAGCACCACGGATACGCCGAAGTTCTACGCCAAGTTGGATTGGAGCATTACCGACAATCACTTCCTGGAACTGACCTACCTGCAGCAGAAGACGGATACGACCGGCTACTTCAACGACTATGTGTTTGACACGGGCACTGCAGGGGACCGTATTCCCAACGCTGCGCCAGACAGCTCATGGCAGAAGAACCAGTACGCCATCTTGAAGTACACCGGCTATCTGACGGACTCGCTGACGCTGAGTGCAACGTATGGCCAGGGCAAGATGCAAACACTGAACCAGCCCTTCCTGATTCCCGGCATGGCGCTGATTGGCAGCGTGAACAATCAGAACCCGGCGGTTCCCGGGTATGTGACCGGTGGTGTGGGCAACCCGATTGCAGGTTATAACGGCCGTGACGCAGTCGATAAGACGCATGGCCTGCGTGCAGACTTGGAATGGGTGCTGGGCGCGCATACCTTGACCGCTGGTATCGACAATATCAAGTTCGAGGCCGAGAACGAAGGTACCACGCAGTTCATTGATCGCTTCATTTACGGTCGCAGCTCTGCTTCCAATATCGTCAGCGGCCATGTGGGCTCGGCGGTGTCGGTTTCCAATCCGAGGGGCTATTACGTTTACAAGTACTATCTGAACACGGCGACTGCGATGTCGTTGGATCAGAAGGCTTGGTACCTCGAAGATCGCTGGCAGATCGCCGACAACTTCCTGCTGTCGATCGGTGTGCGTAACGACCAGTTCACCAATGCCAACAACGTTGGTGCCAAGTATCTGGACGCCAAGAATCAATGGGCACCGCGTCTTGGCTTTGCCTGGGACGTCAATGGCGATGGTTCGCTGAAGCTGTTCGGCAATGCCGGTCGTTACTTCCTGGCGATGCCGAATAACGTCGCTATCCGTGGTGCATCGGCGTCCACGTTTACCCGTGACTACTACACCTATACCGGTATCGACGCCAATGGTGCGCCGACAGGCTTGACCCCGATTCCGCGTGTGGACGGCGGTACGGGCCCGTACTCCGCGAATGGTGAATACGGCCAGCCGGTTGATGTGCTGAGTTTCGCGCCGAAGGATCTCAAGAACATGTATCAGGATGAATACCTGATCGGCATGGAAAAGATGCTGACGCCGAAGTGGATGTTGGGCATGAAGCTGACCCGCCGTAGCCTGAAGTCGGCGATGGATGATATTTGTGACCCGGGCCGCATGGAAGCCAAGTTGGAGTCCATCCAGGCAGGGCTTTCGAGCAAGGTCGTGGTTCCGGGTTGCTTCATGTTCAATCCGGGTGGCACCAATACCTTCAGCTTGGCTAATGTGACTGGTGGTGGGCGCACCGAAGTGGTCATGACGGCTGCCGATTGGGGCTTTACCGACAGCATGAAGCGTAACTACTCCGGTCTGGATCTGTATCTGGAGCATCCGTTTGATGGCAAGTGGGAACTGCGCGTCGATTACACGCTCAGCAAGAGCTCCGGCAACATGGAAGGTCAGGTGAAGTCCGAGTTTGGTCAGGACAACATCTCCAAAACCCAGGACTGGGATGCTGCCGAGATCATGGCCTACGCAAATGGCTACTTGGCAAACGATCGTCGCCATCAGTTGAAGGTACGCGGCAGCTACCAGATCACCGACGAACTGTCGGTGGGTGCCAACTTCCGGATCAACTCGGGCTCACCGTTCAGCTGCTTGGGTTACTTCAACCCGGATAACCGCGATGAAAATGGCGGTTCGGCTGACCCGATCGGTTACGGCGCCAGCTATCACACCTGCTTTGGTCAAGTGGCAACACCTGGCTCCAAGCGCAACCCGTGGACCCGTACACTGGATCTGGGCTTGTCCTACGCGCCCAACTTCCTTGATAAGAAGTTGAAGCTGGGTATGCAGGTTCTCAATGTGTTCAATGCCAACGGTGTGCTGCAGGCGGGCGTGACGTCGGAAACCAACCCGTACACCGTCTCGAACACCTTCATGTTGCCGCAGGGTCGTCAGACTCCTCGGACCGTGGTGTTCACGGCTTCGTACGACTGGTAAGTGCTGAAACCCGGAGTGATCACTGGATCACTCCGCAGTTGCAGTAAATTGAGCCGGCCCTTGCAAGAGGGCCGGTTTTTTTTGTGGTTTAAACCCATCGAGGCTTACAGGCATCCCACTCACCATGCTGATGCAGATACACCCGATGCACCCCATGCCCGATGCCGTGATCGACGAAGACGCGGTGCTGGTGCGGCGTGCGGCGAGTGCGGATGTGGCGGCGTTCGAGCAGCTCTATCGACGCCACCATCGGCGTGTGTATGCGGTGATCGTGCGCTTGGTGGGGCAGGCGGGTGCGCGGGCGGAGGACTTGACGCAAGAGGCCTTCGTGCGGGCATGGCAGGCGCTTCCGGCATTTCGCTTTGAGAGCACGGTCGCCACATGGTTGCACCGTCTTGCAGTGACCACCGCGTTGATGGAGCTGCGTGCACGCCGTAGCCGACCGTGGCAGGACGACGATACGGAGCTGGAGCAGGTCGCCGCCACCGATATGGTAGGCCGTGCCATGTTGGGGCGCGACTTGGAGCAGGCGGTGGCAAGCTTGCCACCGCGCGCGCGCGCGGTGCTGGTGTTGCATGACGTGGAAGGTTGGACGCACGAGGAAATTGCCACTGAGTTAGGTATGGCGGTGGGTAGTTCGAAGGCGCAGCTGCATCGTGCGCGTGGGCTGCTGCGGGAGCGATTGGGAGCAATGGCATGAACGACATCAACGATTGCACGCACATGGGGGATGCCCAGTTGCAGCTTGCATTGCGCGGCCTGCGCCGTGACATCGAGCCCGCTCGGGATGTATGGCCGGGTATTGCGGCCAGGCTATCGCCACAATTTCCGCATGTGCCAGTTCAATCATCGGGCGCATCGGCGAAAGTCACCCCGATCTGGCCGTGGGCATTGGCGGCGTCATTGCTGTTGGCCCTTGGGGTGTTTGTGCAACCAGGCCCGCAGGCGGCGCGCCCGCTGGCGGTTGCTGATACGTCCAGCAATCCATCCAATACGGCTGAATTGCCTGTGCAAGCGCAAGTAATGGGGTTGCACTATCAGGCGGCCTTGCGCGAATTGAACACCACTGGCTTGCCGGCAAGTTGGCAGCCGGGCCTGCAGGCGCTCGACCATAGCGCTGCACAGATCCAGGCAGCGCTACGCAAAAATCCCGATTCGCCTTGGCTGATGGGGCAGTTGCGGCAAATCTATCTTCGCAAGATCGCGCTGTCGCGGCGCGCATTGTTGGCTTGAAAGGAGTAACTCCATGCAACTGCAAATCAAATTACTGTCCATGTTGTTGCTGGCTGCAGTTGCGCAGCCGGCCATCGCGGCCACCCCGATCAACCAAACCCGCCCGCTGGATCCGCGTGGTCGGGTTGAAGTTGACAATGTGAAAGGTCGCGTCGAAGTGGTGGCGTGGAACCGGCCGGAGGTGCAGCTTTCCGGCAGTCTGGGCAGTGGCGTTGAAAAGCTGTCGGTGGAAGGTGATAGCAAGGTGTTGCGCATCAAAGTGCACTACCCCGCACGCGGACGCAACGCCGAACCCAGCCGGTTGGTGTTGCAAGTGCCGCTGCTGGCGGATCTGGAAGTGGATACGGTGTCTGCTGATATTTCGGTGAGTGGTGTTGCCTCGCGTGAGCTTGAGTTGCAGTCGGTCAGTGGCGGCATCGCCGCAAACGGCGCACCCGGCCGCGGCAAGATCAGTACCGTGAGCGGTGATATCCAGTTGGCGATGAACACCCCTCGACTGCGGGTGGAAACAGTGAGTGGGAAAGTGGTCACCCAAGGCCGGTTGAATGGTGAAATCGCATTGGAAAGCGTGTCCGGGGACGTGCGCTTGAACACTCTGGGCGAGCGGGTGCGCAAATTGTCGACCAACACCGTGTCTGGTGACATGGTGCTAGAGTTGGCGCTGGCAGAAGACGGTGAAATCCGGATGGAAAGTGTAAGTGGCGATCTTCGCCTGCAGCTGCCGGCAGACTTGTCAGCGCAAGTGTCGGGTGAAAGCTTCAGTGGTGACCTAAGTGCGCCGGGCGCGAAAATCCGCAAGGAAGAATTCGGCCCTGGATCCAGCTTTCGGGTGCGTTATGGTGCGGGCAAAGGCGATATCCGGATGCAGACGTTTTCCGGTGATGCGCGGTTGACCTTGCCCTGATGGCGTGCTGACAGGCGTTTCAATCAGAGCAACCAAAGGGCCGCATCTGCAATGCGGCCTTTCGTTTGGTTGGATGTGATGGATCAGCGCGCGGCGCTGGCGCGAATCAAAGATCCTGCTGGTAGCGCACATAAGGGACGGTGCCCTCGTCGTTCTCTGCGCCTTTCAGTGAGAATGGGTTTCTGCCACGGGTGACCACATTATCGGCGCCCACGCTGAGTTGACCATTCCACGGGGTGCGCCAGGTCAGGCCCAGCCCCAGGCCTTTCCACACCGCACTTTCGCCAGGCACATTGACTACGCGGCCGACGATATTGGCACCGAAGTTGCCATAACCGCCGCCAAAACTCAGGCTGCGAGTGTTCCACTGGTCGGCGATCTGCGGAACGTCTGCTGCCGGCACCAAGCGTGCGCGGGCCACGGTACCGCCGACACTGACGAAGCCTTCGCCGCCCACGTTCTTTTCTGCGAACAGCGAAAAATCATTTTGCGTGTAGCGTGCACCGCCCAGTTGGCCGGGGGCCAGCCATGCCGGCAATACATCACGCCCTTTGCCTGCGGTGATGCCGATTTTGCCGCCATCACGCGACAGTGCCATGCCGGCACTGGCATGCCGGCTGATGTTGCCAGGCTTGTCTTCCAATGATGCCAACACGCAGTTGCTGGCCAGTTGGCCGATGGCAGGTGCCATGCCACTGCGCCGATCACATAGCAATGCGAGTGAATCGCCCGACTGCAGGCCGTAGGTGGCTTCCAGTGTGGTGTTGCCGAACCGCCAACGCGCCCCTGTACCGCTGGCAGTGGTCGCGGGTTCCAACATCAGCACGGCTTCCAGCTTGCCGCTGTCCTTGTTCAACACCGGCACCATCTTGGGGTCGCTGCGTTTGCCGGCTTTTGTCTGCGCGTGTGCGTTGCCGCTGGCAAAGGCCAGGGCAAAGACGGCAGCAGCAATGGGTAGCAGGCGCAGCTTCATGGACGAGGTTCGACCAAATGGAATCAAAAGAGTTCCCGCATCTGCGGGGTATTCAGCTTAACAAATTTATGTTTATTTAACAATACGGCGAAAGCAGGGGTCAGGCCGGGCCTTGAAGGTCACTGTACGCCAGCTGCGGCGGAATGTGCACTGTCTGCAAGGGCGAACAGGCGGGAGATTTGCACCGCATCGAAGTGGTGGGCTTGCCCGCAAAATTCGCATTGCACATGGGCCTGCCCGTGACCTGCCGCCACCGCGGCATCGGCTTCCTCGCGGCCCAGTGAGACCAGCATGGCCTCCACCCGCTCACGCGAGCAGGAGCAGGCAAACGTCAGTGCCTGCTCGCCCAGCAGTTGTGGGCTTTCTTCGTGGAACAGGCGATGGATGACTTCGGCCGGCGGCAGCGCCAACAATTCCTCGCGGCCCAGCGTGTCAAACAGCGCACTGGCACGACGAAAGCCGTCTTCATCGACTTCCTCGCCGGGCAGTTTCTGCAACAGCAGGCCGGCTGCACGCTGGCCATCGCAGGCCAGCAGCAGGCGGCTGAGGAGCTGTTCGGATTGCTCGAAATAGGCTTCGAAGGCTTGATCCAGGGCGGCTGAATCCAGTGCCACCAGACCTTGATAGCGCATCGGGTCGGCATTGCCCAGCGACGGATTTTCAATCGTGATGGCCAGTACGGCATCCTTGCCCAGATCGCGCAAATCACGTGTGGGCTCGCCGGCATCGTCGCGCAACCGCACGATGCCGCGCAGGGTGCCAGTCGCGGTGCATTCGGCAAACAGGGTGCTGATGGGGCCTTGGCTGCGCAATTGCACCGACAAACGGCCGGCTACCTTGGTATGGCCGGTGAACAGAGCCACCGCCGCGGTGGCTTCGCCCAGCAGTTGTGCCGCAGTGTCCGGGTAGGCGGCGCGTTCGGCAATGGTCTGCCAGCTGGCATCCAGATGTACGGCCACCCCGCGCACGCCGGCGGCAGGCAGCAAAAAACGCAATTGGGTATCGTGAACTTGGGGCATGGGGGTTACCGTGAAATGAGGGTGTGCGCAGATAATGTGCGGCAGGACTGCGGCAAAGCATGCCGGGCAACATCTGGCAGCAACCGGGGAGGACGAATGCAGAAGGTAAATGGGGTGCCATCACCACAATCGCAAGGTGAGCGCGCATGAGCGCAGGCCAGTGGCGTGGCCGCCTGCGCGGCTGGTGGTGGAAACTGCCGTTGCTGTTTGTCGTATTCAGTGTGTTGCAAGTGCTGACGTTGCGCTTTGTGGATCCCATTGGCTCGCCGTTCATGCTGGCGCGCTGGGTGGATGCGGCACTGGCCGGTAACCCCGGGTTTCGCATCCACTACGACTTCCGCAGCTTGCGCAGCATCTCTGCCAACCTGCCATTGGCGGTGGTGGCATCGGAAGACCAGAATTTTGCCACCCATCATGGGTTTGATTTCAACGCCATCGAAAAAGCGCAGGCGCACAACGAGAAAATGATTGCGCGTGCGGAACAGCGCGGCACGCCGGTCAAGCGCTTGCGTGGGGCCAGCACCATCAGCCAGCAGACCGCCAAAAACCTGTTTTTGTGGCAAGGCACCGGGCCTACGCGCTGGCTGCGCAAGGGGCTGGAGGTTTGGTACACGGCATTGATCGAGACCCTGTGGCCGAAGCGGCGCATTCTGGAGATGTATGTGAATGTCGCTGAATTTGGCGATGGCGTGTACGGCGCGCAGGCGGCGGCACGGCGATTCTTCGGCAAGGATGCGTCTGCCCTGAGTGTTGCCGAAGCGGCGCGACTGGCGGCGGTGTTGCCCAGCCCGAAACGCTATAGCGCGACCCGCCCCGGTGCCTATGTGCAGCGGCGTGCGCAGGCGATCCAGCGGCAGATGGGTGCGGTTGGCGGCGCGGCGTATTTGCAGGTGCTGGAATGAGTGATATGGCTTGGTGCAGTGGAGTCAAATCGGAAGTATGCTCAGGCCAGCATGACCAATCACAGAGGAGACTGCCATGCGCACGGTACGCCAGCTTCTGGATACGAAATCGGCTGAGATCATTGCGATCGGGCCGGATGCACCGGTGTATGACGCCATCCGCCTGATGGGGGAACGCGGTGTGGGCGCGCTGCTGGTGATGGAAGGGCCGAAGTTGGTGGGCATCCTGTCCGAGCGTGATTACGCCCGCAAGATCGTGTTGAAGGGACGTTCTTCGCGGGATACCCCGATCCGCGACATCATGACCGCGGATGTCAAAACGGTGGCCCCCGGCGACAGCACCGAGCACTGCATGCAATTGGTGACCGACAGCCGCATCCGGCATTTGCCGGTGTTGGAGGGACAACAGGTGATCGGTGTATTGTCGATTGGCGATCTGGTCAAGGCGGTGATCGAAATGCAGCGGCAGGATATCGACCAGTTGCAGCGCTATATCGCCTCGTAAACGACTGCAAACGCGCACTCGCTTCGCCACGCACCCGCCTCCGGCACACTCTCGCCGTTGGCAGGGCAAGGGCAAGGCTTACTCCGCCAATGCGTGTGCATGCTCACGCGTGGCCAGGAACTCCACCGCCGGGGCGCGTTCTTGCGCCAGTTGCAGGTTGACGCGGGTGGGTGCCAGATACACCAGCGCGCCGGAGGCATCTACCGACAGGTTCAGCGCATTCTTCTCGCGGAACTCTTCCAGTTTTTTCGCATCGTCGCAGCGGATCCAGCGGGCGGTGGCCACTTGCACCGGCTCGAAGCTGGCTTCCACGCCGTATTCGTCCTTCAGCCGATAGGCGGCCACGTCGAACTGCAACACGCCCACCGCGCCCAGAATCAGGTCATTGCTCATCATCGGTTTGAAGAACTGGGTGGCGCCTTCTTCGGACAACTGCGCCAAGCCTTTTTGCAATTGCTTGAGTTTGAGCGGATCACGCAGACGTGCGCGGCGGAACAGCTCCGGTGCGAAACTGGGGATGCCGGTGAAACTCAGTACTTCGCCTTCGCTGAAGGTATCGCCAATCGAGATGGTGCCGTGGTTGTGGATGCCGATCACGTCACCGGGAAAGGCGCTCTCGGCAATTTCACGATCCGAGGCCATGAAGGTCAGCGCATTGGCCAGCTTGACCTCCTTGCCGGTGCGGACATGGAAGGTTTTCATGCCAGCGCTGAACTTGCCCGAGCACACCCGCATGAAGGCCACCCGGTCGCGGTGCATCGGATCCATATTGGCCTGGATCTTGAACACGAAGCCGGTCAGCTTGTTTTCGCTCGCGGCCACGTCGCGCGTGGTGGTGGCGCGCGCGCGCGGCGCCGGTGCGTGCTCGACGAAGAAGTCCAGCAGCGGCTGCACGCCGAAGTTGTTGACGCCCGAGCCGAAGAACACCGGCGACTGCTTGCCGGCCAGGTAGGCGGTCTGGTCGAACGGGTGCGACGCGCCCTGCACCAGTTCCAGCTGGTCGCGCACTTCGGCCAGCAGCTGCGGGCCGATGGCCGCGGCCACGCCCGGATCCTCCAGCGACGGGAAGATGGTGGAATCCTGGCGGGTGAAATTGCGGCCCGGTTCGTACAGATGCACTTCGCCACTGACCAGATGCACCACGCCCTTCAGGCGCTGGCCCATACCAATCGGCCACGTCACCGGCGCACACTGGATGCCCAGTACGGATTCGATTTCGTCCAGCAAATCAATCGGGTCCTTGCCCTCGCGGTCGAGCTTGTTGACGAAGGTCATGATCGGGGTGTCGCGCAGGCGGCAGACTTCCATCAACTTGATGGTGCGTTCTTCCACGCCCTTGGCGACGTCGATCACCATCAGCGCCGAATCCACTGCGGTGAGCACGCGATAGGTGTCCTCGCCGAAGTCGGCGTGGCCGGGGGTGTCCAGCAGGTTGACGATGCGGCCCTCGTAGGGGAACTGCATCACCGAACTGGTGACCGAAATCCCACGCTCCTTCTCCAGTGCCATCCAGTCGGATGTCGCGTGGCGGGCGGCCTTGCGGCCCTTCACCGAACCGGCCATCTGGATGGCGCCACCGAACAGGAGGAGCTTCTCCGTGAGCGTGGTCTTGCCGGCGTCCGGGTGGGAGATGATGGCGAAAGTGCGGCGGCGCGCAGCTTCTGAGGCGACTTCTGACATTGCGCAATTATACCGGCGCGGGCAGGATGGCCGCAGCCTGACAGAATAGCGCCGGATGGACGAGCACCCGACCCACGCACTGGACGAAGACCAGCAAATTGCCGCCAGCCTGCCTGCCGTCATTGGCCCGTACCGCATTCTGGGGGTGTTGGGTGAAGGCGCGATGGGGCGCGTGTATCTGGCGCGTGAAACCCATCCGCCGCGCGAAGTGGCCTTGAAAGTCATGCGCGGGCTGTCACGTACGGCCTGGGAGCGCTTTCATCGCGAAATTGATTTGTTGGGGCAACTTGAACACCCCGGCATCGTGCGGTTGTACGCCGCGGGCGAGGATGTGGTGGGCGGCCTGGTCGCGCCGTGGTTTGCGCTGGAAGTGGTGCGCGGCCCCGATTTGCATGGCTATTTGCAGCGCGATCAGCCCGATCTGCGCGCCCGCATCACATTGCTTGCCAAATTGGCGCGGGCGGTCGATTACGCGCATCGACGCGGGATCGTGCATCGCGATCTCAAGCCTTCCAATGTGCTGGTCGATGAGCACGGCCAACCGAAAATCCTGGACTTCGGCATCGCCCGTTTGCATGGTGATGAGGGTGGCCAGATGACCCAAGCCGGACAGGTAATGGGCACCTTGCCGTACATGAGTCCGGAGCAGTTGGCGGGCAACACCCGCGATGTGGATGCGCGCAGCGATGTGTATGCGCTAGGTGCGATCGGCTATGAATTGTTGTCCGGGCAGTTGCCGCACCCGCGCTTGTCCACATCCACGCTGTTCGAAGCCCTGGACATCGTGCGGCGTGGCAACCCGGAACCGTTGGAGCGAGTCAATAAACAAGCGCGTGGCGATATCAATCTGGTGGTGATGAAGGCGCTGGCGGGTGAGCCGGCCCAGCGTTATGACAGCGCCGCAGGATTCGCTGAAGATTTGGAAGCGATACTGGAGTCGCGCCCGATCCGCGCGCGTGCACCCAGTTGGACGTATCGCAGCGGGCGTTTCATTCGCCGTAATCGCACGTTGAGTGCGGCAGTGGCCGTGGTCTTCGTGGCGCTGGTGACAGCCACCATCATCAGCAGCTTGGCAGCGCAGCGTGCGCGAGTGGCGTTGGCGCAGGCGCAGGCGCGGGCAAACGAGCTGAGTGCCGTCAACGGCTTTATGGAGCGCATGTTGACGGCGGCCGATCCCGAGCAAGCGCAAGGTCGCGATTTGCGCGTGCGCGACATTCTGGATGTGGCGGCGGCCGATCTGGACGGCGCGCAGCTACCGGCCAGCGCCGTAGCCAGACTGCAACAAATCCTGGGTGTGACGTGGCTGGGCTTGGGCGATGGCACACGCGCCGGTGCGGTGTTTACGGCGGCTCTGGCGCATGCTGATTTGCCGGCAGCACAGCGCGATGAATTGCTGCTGGGGCGCGCGCGAAGCGCGATTATTGCTGGCGACTACGCCAGTGGCGAGCAGCAGCTTGGGCAATTGCGGACGCGTCGCGCCACACTGGCACCGGCACTGCAAATTGCGATGGACGAATCCGCCGCCGAATTGCTGCGCGAAAGTGGCAAGCAAAAGCAGGCCATTGCGGTGCTGCGCCAATTGCTGCCACAAGCGCGCCAACAGCTGGGTGCCAATTCACAGCGCAGTCTGGGTCTGCAATTGCAATTGTCATCGGCACTGCAACTGGATGGCGACTATGCCGGCGCGCTGGAGGTCATCCGCGACGCCGCCGCCCGCCATGAACGCGTGCTGGGTGCCAAGCATCCGCAAACCTTGTATGCATGGAACCAGCTGGGCATCGTGGAAAACAAAGTGGGCCATGCCGATGCCGCCGAGGCGGCGTTTCGGCGTGCTGCACAAGGCAGGCTGGCGGTGCTGGGCGAGAGTCATCCGGCAACGGTCATGAGTCAGTTCAATTTGGGCTCCTTCTTGATCGAGCACGGCAATGCCAAAGACGGTGCGCCGATGGTGCAACGGGCCAGTACCTGGTTTGATGCCAATCGCCCCGACGGCGATAGCAAGGCGCTGGTGGCGCGCAGTGTGTTGGCGTATGCGCTGGAAGACTTGGGTGATCTGGATGGCGCTGAACGTCTGCTGCGCGGCTTGCTGGGTACCCAGGAACGCCTGGGTGGGCCAGGTGCGCCGGACACCTATGCGCCGCGCAATAATTTGGGCATGTTGTTGATGAAGCGTGGCCGCTACGCCGATGCGCTGGCCGAGTTCGATACGTTGTCGCAGCAAGTTCGACAACGGCTGGGTGCCGAGCATCCGTTTGCCGCTATCTTTGCCAGCAATCGCGGTGAATGTTTGGCCAAGCTGGGGCGTTTGGACGATGCGCGCCGCGTGCTGGAAGACAGCCACGCCCGGTTGTTGAAACGCTTTGGTGCCGAGCACGCGCGTACTCGCACCGCCGCGCAGCGCTTGGCCGAGGTGTATGCACGGCTGGGGATGAGCGCGCAAGCGCAGGCCTTGCAGATGCCGGCATCGAAAACAGACTAGGCGTTACGGCATTTTCAGGGCTGCTTGGCCAGGCGAAACGGAATGGAGGTCAGCTGCATGCTGCGGTTGACCTGCACCGCAAAATGCAAGTGCGGTGCGGTGCTGTAGCCGGTATTGCCGGATAGGCCAATGCGCTGACCTGTTTCGACATGTTGGCCTTGGTGTACCAGTGCGCCGTTTTCGGCCAGATGCGCATACAGTGCCATGCTGCCGTCGACATGCAGGATACGGATGAAGTTGGCGCGGCCGGCATCGTGCGCATAGTCCAATCCATGGCCGTGAAACTGCACTTGGACTTGCATCACCACGCCTTCGCGTGCGGCCAAGACCGGTGTGCCGACCGGCACGGCAAAATCCAGTGCATAGCGGTTTTCGAGATCCTGATGGCTGAACTCGCCTTCAAACCCCTGCTCGATCGGTGCATCGGTTTGCGCCAACGGGCGCAAATACAGCACATCCTGTGGGCGTGCATTGGAGCTGCCGGGGGTGGCCGTCAGGCGCAGCGCCAGCTTGCCGCTGCGGCCTGCAGGTGTGCTCAGTGCGGCCAATAGGCTACTGCCTTGCGCAGCCACGCTGGCGCGCGCTGGCAAGCCGGGTTGACTGACCGGCGCGGGGTTGGCCAGCGACTCCAGGCGGACTTCAATCGGCCCGTCCAAGCGGTTATCGGCCCATGCCAGATAACCGCCCGAGGTGGCTTCCAGCCGCAGTGTGGCAAGCGCATCCACCTGCTCCTGGCGGGTACTGGTCACCGCAGAGCTGGGTTGTGTGGCGGTAGCCATGCTGGCCGCAAGCGCACACAAGCAGGCCAGTGGGTGAGTGAGGAAGCCACGCATCGGTGCAGTATGCCGAACCTTGTAGGCATGATGTTTGGTTATTTAAATCGCTTCATCCGAATAGAGCGATTGACATGACCCATTGGAATGCCCACACTGCGCGTATCCATCGAGACCGGCGGAGGGACAGGCCCTTTGATGCCGGGGCAACCAGACGGCGTGCGCAAGCACGTTGGCGAGGTGCCAAATCCTGCGGGGACCTGAGCGTCTGCCGGAAGATGGTTGCGCAGCCGAATCGGCTGCGTAACACCAACCCTGTTGGCCTTCCCGCACTCCCTGCATGACTTCGATGGCGACCTTTTTGCCGGAGTCTTGCCGTGAACCTTGCCGAATGTAGTCTTCCCGTCAGTTCCGCTCCGCGGACAGTGCCAACTTGGTCTATGCCACGGCCACCGGCACACGCCAGTCGTGACGGTGTGCAGCGCGGCAGTATTGATGCGGTGCTGCGCACGCGCTATGCAGGTACGCGCAAGCTGCGCCTGAATTACGAGCTGGTGGGAGCAGCCATGGCACCGGTAGTGTTGGTGGCCGGCGGTATTTCGGCGCACCGGCATGTGGCCGCAAATGCAGTGGATCCCAGCGCAGGTTGGGCGCAAGGTTTGCTGGATGCAGGGCGCACCCTGGATCCGGCCAAGCTGCGGGTTCTGGCGTTTGATTATGTAGGGGCTGATGGCAGCATCGATGCGCCCATCGATACCGCCGATCAGGCCGATGCGATTGCCTTGTTGCTGGATGCGCTCGGAGTCGACGTGTTGGCAGGCTATGTCGGCTACTCGTATGGCGCATTGGTGGGCCTGCAGTTGGCGGTACACCACCCGCAGCGCCTGCGCAAGCTGGTGGCGGTCAGTGGCGTACATCGCCCGCACCCGTATGCGGCCGCGTGGCGCGCGCTGCAACGCAAAGCGGTGGCATTGGGCCGGTTGCAGTGTGCCGACGAGCAAGGCCTGTCTCTGGCGCGGCAGTTTGCGATGTTGAGCTACCGCACTCCGGAAGAGTTCGCCGAACGCTTTGATGCCGCGCCGGAGGTGTGCAATGGGCAGGTGCGGGTGGCCGCCGAAGATTATTTGGACGCCGCCGGTGCCAAATTTGTGGCGCGGGTGTCGGCCACCGCATGGTTGCGCTTGTCCGAATCGATTGATTTGCATCGGGTGGATCCGGCGCAGGTGGGCGTGCCGGTGTCGGTGATCGCGGTGGAGGGCGATCGCTTGGTGCCGATGGATGATGCGGTGGCCTTGATCGAGGGCTTGGCGGGGCGTGGCCGCTTGCGTGTGCTGCGCTCGCCGTATGGGCACGATGCCTTCCTCAAGGAAACCGACCGCATCAATGCGTTGCTGGCCAGCGAGCTGTTTGCCGGCAGCGCAGTCACTGGGCCTGCCATTGGAGTCTCGGCATGAGCACAGGGAACACCCCAGACACACGCCGGCCAGCAACCCGCGCCGTGCGTGCGGGTATTGATCGCGACAGCGCATTTGGTGCGGTGACCCCCCCCTTGGTGCTGTCCTCCAATTTCAGTTTTGCCGGCTTCAATCAGAAGCGTGCCTATGATTACTCGCGCAGTGGCAATCCCACCCGTGATTTATTGGGTGGGGCGCTGGCGGATATGGAGGGTGGCGCCGGCGGGGTGGTCACCGCCAGCGGCATGGGCGCGGTAACCTTGTTGCTGCATGCGTTGTTGCAGCCGGGCGATCTGCTGGTGGTGCCGCATGATTGCTATGGCGGCAGCTGGCGGCTGTTCAATGCGTTGGCCAACAAAGGTGCGTTCGAGTTGGTCACCTGCAACCTGACCGACCCACAGGCACTTGCGACAGCCTTGGCGCAGCAGCCGAAGCTTGTCTGGATTGAAACGCCATCCAATCCATTGCTGCGCATCACGGATTTGCAAGCGGTGATTACCGCCGCGCATCAAGTGGATGCGTTAGCGGTGGTTGACAACACGTTTTTGTCGCCGGCACTGCAGCGCCCGATTGCCGATTTCGGTGCTGATTTTGTGTTGCATTCCACCACCAAGTACATCAATGGGCATAGCGACGTGGTGGGCGGTGCGGTGGTGGCCAAGGATGCGGAGCAGCATCAACAGTTGACATGGTGGGCCAATTGTCTGGGCCTGACTGGCTCGCCGTTTGACAGTTTTCTGACCCTGCGCGGGCTACGCACCCTGGATGCCCGCCTGCGGGTCCATCAGGACAACGCCGCCGCGTTGGTGGCATTGCTGGACGGGCATCCTGCGGTCAGTGCGCTGCACTACCCCGGGCTGCCCACGCATCCGGGACACGCACTGGCGGCGCGCCAGCAATATGGATTTGGCGCAATGTTGAGCGTTGAACTCGTCGGTGGCGAACCCGCGGTACGCGCGTTTGTGGATGACTTGCAGGTGTTCACCTTGGCCGAATCACTGGGTGGGGTGGAAACCTTGGTTGCCCATCCTGCCAGCATGACCCATGCGGCGATGAGCCCGGAAGCACGCGCACTGGCCGGGATTACCGATGGCATGTTGCGATTCTCGGTGGGTATCGAGCATGTGGATGACTTGCTCGCCGATTTGGCAGCAGCGTTGGCGCGCGCTCAGGCGGCCTGCGTTGCGCTTGAAATCACCACGTCATGAGTGCAACGCCCGCCATGATGCATGGCCAGCACACGCCACCGGCACGCTTGGCACTGTTGGGCACCGGCACCGTAGGCAGTGCGGTCTGGGCGCGCCTGATGCAGTGGCAGGGCAGTGCATTGGGCGAGCGGCTGCGTTTGGTGTATGCGGCGAACTCGCGCTTTGCCTTGGGCAACCCAGCGGGGCTGCCGAGTGCGGCCACGGATGTGTTGCTTCAGCAGGCACCGCAAGCCAGCAGTTTGGAGGCGGTGGATGTTGCGCTGGCAGGCGACGGCGTGCGTATTGTGGTCGATGCCACGGCTTCGGCGCAGGTGGCCGACCAACACGCGCATTGGTTGGCACGCGGCATCCATGTGGTGACCGCCTGCAAACTGGGGCAGGGTACGGATTTGGCGCGCTGGCACGCCATCCAGGCCGCGTGCGAAGCCGGCAATACCGAGTATGGTGACAGCGCGACTGTGGGTGCCGGTTTGCCGGTGTTACGCACGATTCGGGCTTTGCAGGCGGGGGGCGACCGCATCCATGCCATCGCTGGGGTGTTGTCCGGTTCGCTGGCGTGGCTGTTCAATCATTACGATGGCATGCAGGCGTTTTCCGGCTTTGTTCGGCAGGCGCGTGAGGCAGGTTTTACCGAGCCGGACCCGCGTGAAGATTTATCGGGCGAAGACGTGCGGCGCAAGTTGCTGATTCTGGCGCGGGCGTCTGGCTACCGGCTGGAAGACAACGCGGTACAGGTGGACTCCCTGGTGCCGGCAGCGCTGGCAGGTTTGCCCCGTGAGGCACTGGATGCGGCCTTGCCCATGCTGGATGCTGCACTGCGCGAGCGTTACGCGGCAGCCTACAAAAATGGCGCGAAGTTACGTTTTGTTGCACGCCTGCAAGCCGATGGATTGGCCACCGTGGGGCTGGAGGCATTGCCTGCCGAGCATGCGCTGGCAGGTGGTGGTGGCACCGATAATCGGGTTGCGATCTGGTCGGATCGCTATGCCAAACAACCTTTGCTGATTCAGGGGCCAGGTGCCGGTGCCGAGGTGACTGCGGCGGCGATGTTGGATGATGCCTTGCGTATTCAAGTGGAGGCATCGAAGGCGAAAGTGCTGCCGGGACGGGCAAAAAACTCTTCTATGGGCAACGGGCGCTGAAATAGATAGCCCTGCGCGAAGTCGACCCGCAAGTCGCGCAGGCAAGCCAGTTGCGCATCATTTTCCACCTGTTCGGCTACCGCACGCATACCCAGCAGGTGGGCGATTTCGGTGATCGAGCGCACGATCGCTTCCGACAGCGGCGACTGATCCACATCGCGCACGAAACTGCCGTCGATCTTCAAATAATCAACCTGCAAATCACGCAGGTAGCTGAACGAACAAAAGCCAGTGCCGAAGTCGTCCAACGCGAAACGGCAGCCCATCTCGCGCATGCGCTGGATAAAGTGCCGGGTACGCCCCAAGTCCCGCACCACGCTGGTTTCGGTAATTTCCAGACACAGCTGTTCCGGCAGCAGGTTGCTGCGTTGCAGCCGGGTTGCGAAATAGTCGCCAAACTCGTCATCGGCCAATGTCGCTGCGCCCAGATTGAGGTTGCATTGGCGGATCAAGGGCAACGTTTGCGGGTGCGCTTCCAGCCAGTTCAAAAGGGCGCTCAACACATAGCGATCCAATCGTGGGCCCAGCCGAAAGCGTTCTGCCGCGGCAATCAGGCTGGCAGGTGGGTGCAGGTGGTCTTGCGCATCGCGCCAGCGCAGCAAGATCTCGAAATGGGCGCGGCCATCGCCTGCTGCGCGCAGATCCACTACCGGTTGGCACCACAATGCGAATTGGCGCTGATCCAGGGCCTCGCGCACATTCAGTGCGCTTTGCATCATGCGATTACGGGTATCCAGGCGTTCTTCATTCAGGCCGGCGACCAGCAACCGGTTGCCACCCAGCTCCTTGGCCTCATGGCAGGCGGCATCCACCTGCGACAGCAGTTCATCAAAACTGGCCTGCGGTGCGGTGCAGGTGACGATGCCAATGCTGGCAGTGGTGCGCAGATTACTGCCTTGCCATGCCACACGCATGTTCTCAATCGCGGCCAACAGGCGGCGGCCGGGAACGGTGGCCGCCGCTGCAGTTTGCTTGCATAACACCGTGAACTCGTCGCCACCGCTGTGTGCCAGCCACGCATCGTCGCCGAATTCGGCTTTCACCAGGCGGGCGACATGCCGCAACATTTCGTCGCCGGCGGCGTGACTTGCGGCATCGTTGATCAGTTTGAAATTGTCCAGATCGATATACAGCAGGCTGACATCGCCGTTGTGACTTGCCAGTACGAGGCGGGCTTGTTCTTCGAACGCATCGCGATTGAGCAGACCTGTCAATGGGTCGCGGGTGGCGCGCACATGCAACGCGGCCATCACCACATGACGCTCGTAGAAGGATGCTGCCAATAAAATCGGGATGGTCGAAATCACCACCAAAGTGGCCATCAACATGCTGGTGTCGGCCAGGGTTTCCGGACGCCGAAAGCCATCGATGCCCAAGCCCAGAATCATGGCCAAGGTAAACGTGGCGACGCTGGTGGCCAGTGCGGTGAACAGCGGTGGGAATCGAATCGCTGACCATAGCAATAGCACCACCGGGACGATGACCCCCGCCAGCGGGTACAGGCCGCCCTGATATGCGATGGGGATGATGACCAACAGGCCCACGCCCATGATCACGACCCAGCTCAAATATTCGCGCAGGCGCACGCGGTTGACGCCCGAGTGCAATTTGCGCAATTGCTTGCGGGTGATGAGCAACAACACGCTGGGAGTGAGCGCCGAGATTCCCAGCAAATCCCCCAGTGCCCACTGCAGATACACCCGCGGGACATCGCTGGAGGGAATCATCTTGGCCACCAGCATCCCGGTGCTGCCGATGCCGGCGCTGATCACGCATAGCAGCAGTGCGCCGCGCAGCAATAACAACCCGTCATCGGTGCGCAACTGCAGGGTTTTGCGGCGAGACCTCACATACAGGCATGCCACAACCGTGGCCAGCGCATTGCTGCAAATCGAAAAGCCAACAAACACGGGCGGTGCCGGTACTAACAGCAGATGCAGCAGGGCCTGTGCCATGGCGATGGCGAAGGCGTAGCGCAGACCAAACAGCAGCACCATGGCATACGCCAGACCGGCCGCGGGCCAGAACAACGTGACATCGGCGGGAGTACGCAGGAACCAGATGGTGATTGCCGCGCCACCAAAATACAGGGCGGTGAGCAGGATCATCCGTGATGCTGTGGCCAGCGCACCGTGCATAGCGTCAATCCCCGGCGAAGCAGAGCATCGGAGCAAGCCCCGCCCAACAGGGGTGGGCAGGCAGGTGAAGGAAGTGACTGGCTTGCACCATAGTGGTTGCACCGGTGGCTAAGTCAGTACCAGATTAACCCGAAACCGTGACGCAACAATCAGCCAGATTGACTAGCCCAACCTCAGCATTCGATGACGTTGACCGCCAGCCCACCACGGCTGGTTTCCTTGTACTTGTCCTGCATGTCGCGGCCGGTATCACGCATGGTTTTGATCACCTTATCCAACGACACCTTGTGCTGGCCGTCACCACGCAGGGCCATTCGGCTGGCATTGATCGCCTTCACCGAGCCCATCGCATTGCGTTCGATACAGGGGATTTGCACCAGCCCACCGATTGGATCACAGGTCAGGCCCAGGTTATGTTCCATGCCGATTTCGGCAGCATTCTCGATTTGCCCCAAGCTGCCACCCAGCGCGGCGGTCAAACCTGCGGCAGCCATCGAGCAGGCCACGCCCACTTCGCCTTGGCAGCCCACTTCGGCACCGCTGATACTGGCGTTTTCCTTGTACAAAATCCCCACCGCAGCGGCGGTCAGCAGATACGTGAAAATGCCAGCCTCGCGCACGCCAGCATCTTTTTCACTGGCGCAAAAGCGCTCGTAATAATGCGCAACTGCAGGCAGGATGCCGGCAGCACCATTGGTGGGCGCGGTCACCACGCGACCGCCGGCGGCGTTTTCTTCATTGACTGCCAGTGCATACAAATTCACCCAGTCCAACACCGTCAATGGGTCGCGCATCGCCGCTTCCGGGCGGCTAGCCAGTTCATGATGCAGGGCCGGTGCGCGGCGGGTGACGTGCAGACCGCCGGGGAGTGTGCCTTCTGCGCGAATGCCGCGTGCGACGCAAGATTGCATGGCCTGCCAGATTTCGCGCAGGCCGGCGCGAATGTCGTCCTCGCTGCGCCAGACTTTTTCGTTTTCAAACATTAATTGCGCAATCGTCAGGCCGCTGCGCTGGCACTGCGCGAGCAGTTCGTTGCCACTGGCAAACGGGTATGGCAACGGTGTGGTGTCGGCCACGATGCGGTCTTCGGCGGCCTCGTCCTGATTGACTACAAAGCCGCCCCCCACCGAGTAATAGTCGCGGGTGGCGATTTCATTGCCATCAACATCAAACGCAGAAAAGCGCATGCCATTGGTGTGGAACGGGAGCTTCTGGCGCTTGTTCATCACCAAATCACGCTTTTCATCAAACGCAATATCGCGCTGCCCAAGCAAATGAATTTTTTTGTCTTTGCGGATACGTTCCAATGCAGCGGGAATGATGTCGGGGTTGATTTCATTCGGCCAATGGCCTTCCAACCCCATCAACACGGCTTTGTCGGTGCCATGGCCACGGCCAGTCAGTGCCAGCGAGCCGAACACTTCGGCGCGGATGCGGGTGGTGCGTGACAACGTGTCGCTTTCAGCCAGCCAATGGCTAACGAAGCGGGCTGCGGCACGCATCGGCCCCACCGTATGCGAAGAGCTGGGGCCGATACCAATTTTGTACAGGTCGAAGGTGGAGACGGCCATGGGGGCTGCCAGTGTGGGGGAACGCTATTCTAGGCAGACTAGGCGCCGAACTGCGGATTTCCACTGATGTCCCTGACCTTGTTTCAGCGTGACAATTGCCATTTATGCGAGCTGGCTCTGGATGTGCTGGCACAAGCACGCGCCCCCGAATTTGAGACCGTGTTCATTGATGACGATACGGCGCTGGAGGCCCGCTACGGCTTGCGTGTGCCGGTGCTGTGCGATGCGGTCAGTGGTGCCGAATTGGACTGGCCGTTCGATGCCCAGCGCGTGCGTACATTTTGCGGCACCCGGTAGTCGCCACTATGGAGCGGGTTTGAACACGACCTTGGTGCTGATGGCAATGGTGTTGGGGATGAGCTTGGTATCGGCCCATTGCCCACCGCCCACACCGAAGTCCAACCGCTGCACGTTGGCGTGGCCTGTCAGCACCGGAGTTGCGCCGGGTGTCCAGGCAAAGGTGAGGGTGACCGGCTTGTTGATGCCGTGCAGGCTGAGTTGGCCATCGGCGGCGTAGCGGTTGCCGCCCAAGCTGCGGAACTTGGTGGCGGTGAAGCTGGCCTGCGGGAATTTGCCTGAATCGAAAAACGCCGCGCCACGCAGCTCATTGTCGTAGCTGCTGTTGCTGGTGACGGCGGTGGCCAGCGGGATCTTCACGGCCAACCTGGCATTGGCCAGTTGTTTGGGGTCAAAACTGAGGCGGCTGGTAAAGCCCGGAAACGTGCCGGTAAATACCTCGCCCTGGTACTTCCCGGAAAATGCCAAGCTCGAGCCTTGGGCTTGCACGTAGTCGGCGGCAAGTGCCGGCATGGATAGCGTAAGCGCGAGCGCCAGTGACGCGAACACAGGTCCATTACGCATCGGGAGTCTCCGGTTGGGCCGCCCGCAACCAGCCACGCGGCAGCATGCGGGCAAGCGTGGCATCGCCCATAAACAAATGGTGGTAAAACGCAGCCGCCGCATGCAGCAGCACCAAGGCGACCAGCGTCCAGAACAATGTTTCGTGGGTCTGTACGGCAAGCGCATGCAACGCGTCGTTATGGCCGGTCAACGCCGGCAGATTGAATAAACCGAACCACTGCAAGGGGAAGCCGGCAGCGGAGTTGAGCAGCCAACCACTCAGCGGCATTGCCAGCAACAGTACATACAATGCGATGTGGGTCAGCTGAGCAATGCGGTGTTGCCAATGCGGGCTGTCGGTCAGTGGCGTGGGGCTTCCGGCAAATAGGCGCCAGCCGATGCGCAGGAGAACGATTGCCAGCACGCAAAGGCCGATGGATTTGTGCAACGCATAGGTGGCTATTTTGTCCGGCCCATTGGGCAACGCACCCATGCGCAGACCAATCCACGCCAGCAACAGCAACAACACAAGCGTGAGCCAGTGCAGGCATTGGCTGATGGCACCCCAGCGGATGGTGTTTTTCAGCGGCATCACGGGTTCTCGGTGGAAGGTTGCGCAGGCCTTGCGGGAGCGTTTGGCGGGTTGTCCGGCACAGGTTCGAGTGCTGCAGGTGGCGCGGTCTCGCCACGTTGGCGATAGAGTTCGGCCTCGATGCGCAACTCGACGTTGTCACCTACTAACGCCTGCCAGTGGGTCATGCCGAAGTCGCTACGCTTGAGCGTGGTACTGGCCGAGAACCCCAGTGTCTGGCGGAACGGCGGCATTGGGTGGCGTGCAGCGCGATTAAGTGTCAATGCCATGCATAACGGGCGGGTAACCCCGTGCAAGGTCAGTGCGCCACAGGCGGTGCCGTGGCTGTCGTCGGTGCGGGTCAGTTGATCCACCACCCAACGCGCCTGCGGGTAGTGGGCGGTATCCAAAAAGTGGGGCGCTAATACCGATGTGGTCCAGCCAGCATCGCCCATGTCCAGCCGCTGCATGGGTACGACTACCTCCATGCGTGTGCCTTGCCAGCTGTCGGCATCGAAATACAACTGCCCTTGCGCCCCGGAGACGGTGCCGATGGCTTGCGAGAAGCCGGCATGGTCAACGCCGAACATCACCCGCGTATGTACCGGATCAAATGCATAGCGCGCCGGCCCTGCAGCCAGAGATGGCAGGCTGCATGCCAGCAGCAGGGGCATGGCAAACAGCAAATGGGGCGGCAGGCGGCAAGACATGATCGGGATTCTATGCGCAGCGGCATGCGGGCGGTGTGCTTGCAAGTGCAACGAAGCGTTGCCAGCATTGTGGCCGGCGAGGGGATGGGGAATCACTATGCGGCGACAAGTCGCGTGCGTGTTGCTGTTGTTGCTGGCCTGCGCGTGCGTGTGTGCGGCAGTGCCCGAGCGCCCGCGGTTTCGCATTATCGGGAGTAGCCAAGGCCTGCCATCGACCGATATCAAGGCTTTGGTGCGTGATCAGGATGGCTACCTGTGGATTGGTACTGCCGATGGTTTGGCGCGCCATGATGGCGTGGGGATGCGGGTCTGGCGGCATGATCCAGACGCCCAGCAGGGACTGCCCGGCAACAATGTGCAGGCGTTGCTGGTGGATGCGCGTGATCGCATTTGGGTAGCAGTAGAAGGCGAAGGGGTGAGCGTGCTGGACGCCAGCCGCCAGCACTTCATCCGCTATCGCAAGACCAGTCACCCAGCGCTCGAAAGCGATGATGTGTGGGCGATGGCAAGACAGGGCAGTGCGGTTTGGTTGGGTACGTTTGGGGGCGGCTTGACGCGGATTGATGCCGATGGAGGGCAGCGGCATTTCAACAAACAGCACAATGGCCTGCCCGCAGACACCGTGTTGTCGCTGGCGGTGGATGCACAGGGCGTGCTGTGGGTGGGCACCACCAAAGGCTTGGCCCGCTTGCAAGGCGAGATCTTTGAAACCGTGGAATTGCCCGCTGCCGAAGGCCCGCAGATGATTTATTCGCTGGCCGCCCAATCCGATGGGTTGTGGGTAGGCGGCGCGCAGGGCATTTGGCGGCGTACCGGCGGGCAATGGGCGCAACCGGCGTGGTCACCGATGTTTCAACGGCCCAACGCGCTGTTGGCTATTGTCACCGATACCCGCGGTGATCATTGGATCGGAAGCCAACGTGGACTATGGCATCAGGACGGAGCAACCCCGCCGGTGCCGGTGCCGATGGGCGGTCCGGACATTGCACGGGCGATCGGCAGTTTGCTGCTGGAGCACGGCCAGGCGCTGTGGGCTCCGGTGCAAGGTCGGGGGCTGGGCTACCTGCGCGCCGACTGGCGTCAGCAGGTGCAATTCCAGGGGACAGAAGACGGCCTGCATGGCGCGATGTACAGGGCCTTGGGCAAGGCCGGGGATGGCGGCATTTGGCTGGGCGACATGGGCGGTATGATTGAGCACATGGATGCGCAGGGGCGCATTGCGATGCTGGACCCGGCGTCGCTTGATCAGCTGCACAACATCAAACCAGTGGTGATTACCGAAGACCGGCAGCGTCGGCTATGGCTTGGGCATCGCGGTGGGCTGGTGCGTATCAGCCGCAATGGCGGTGTCGAGCAATGGGCCAGCGACGCTGCCAGCGATCCGGTGCCTAGTGGGCAAATCGGGTGGTTATTGCATCCTGCCGACGGCAGTCAATGGTTGGCTGCTCCTGGTGGGGGTGTGCAGCAACGTGACCCCGACAGCGGCAAGCTGCTGCGCGATTTACCGGCGGGGATTGCCAGCGGATTGGGTGAAGCCGATATCGAAAGCATGGTGCTGGCCGCGGACGGCAGCCCGTGGATCGCATGCAGCACCGGGATTTTGCAGTTCGACGCCAGCAGCGGGCGGTTCCAGCCGGTGGCGTCGATGGGCAGCGAGCGGGTGTATGCGTTGGCGTTCGATGGGGCCGATACGCTGTGGTTGCAGCGATTGTCTGGTTTGGAGCAATACCAACGGCACGGTGCGGTATGGCGGCAACACACACGCATCGACACCCGCCATGGGATGCCGGCGGTTGCCGCCGCGGCATTGTTGGTGGACGCGCAGCATCGGCCATGGATCACCACCTCACGCGGGTTGTATCGCTGGGATCCGCAGCGTCGCAATTTGCGCCACGTCAGCATGCAGGACGCTGCCAGCAGTGAGGAGTTTTTGGAGCGCGCCGCACTGCTGCGCGATGATGGCTTGCTGGTGGCGGCTACCGCCGATGGTGGTTTGCGGCTGGTCGATACCAGGCTGGCCGACGCCGCACCGGTGCAACCGGTACTGCGCTTTGACGGCATCGACGTGCGCCGCGATGGCGGCTGGCAAGCCCTGCCCACTCAACGCGCTGTGCGCCTGGGCGCGAACGATCGCGAGGTGCGGATTCGCGCACGGTTACTGATGTTCGATGACCCCGCCGGCAATCGCTACTGGTCGCATCTAGATGGGTTTGACCGTACATGGGTGGCGCTAGGCAATAGTGGCGAGCGCGTGTTCACCGGGTTGGCACCGGGGCGCTACGTGGTGCGCATGCGGGCCCAAGATGCCGCCGGCAATGCCGCACCCGAGCAGGTGCTGCACTTCGATGTGCCCCCGCCGTGGTGGCGCAGTGGGTGGGCGCAGGCGCTGTATGTGCTGGCCGTACTGGGTCTCATCGGCCTGTTGGCGTGGTGGTATCGGGCGCGCTTGCAGCGGCGTCATGCATGGGAGTTGGCCGAGCACAAGCGCGCACTGGCAGAGCAAGCATCGGAAGCCAAATCACGGTTTCTGGCCACCCTTGGGCATGAGGTGCGTACGCCCATGACTGGCGTGTTGGGGATGAGCGAATTGCTGCAAGGCAGCACACTGGATGCGAGACAGCGCTCGCAAGTGGATGCCATTCGGCGCGCCGGCGAACATCTGTTGCGGCTGGTCAATGACGCGCTGGATCTGGCCAGGATTGAGGCAGGCAAATTGCAGTTGGCAAATACCGATTTTCCGCTGCGCCCCTTGCTGGACGAAGTCGCGGCTTTGATGGCGCCGGTGGCTGAGCGCAAGGGTTTGGTATTCGTGGATGGCATTGCGCCCAGCGCACCATTGACGGTGCATGGTGACCGCACCCGCGTGCAGCAGATTTTGCTGAACCTGATTGGCAATGCGGTGAAATTCACCGAGACTGGCCACGTTGCGCTGGAGACATTTGCGCTGCATTCGGACGGCGTGTGCTTTGTGGTTGCCGACACCGGCCCCGGGCTCAATGCCGAGCACAAGACCCGCCTGTTTCGACGCTTTGAACAGGCTGAAGGTGTGCGCACCACCTCGCGTTATGGTGGCAGCGGGCTGGGGCTGGCGATCAGCCAGGAGCTGGCAGCGGCGATGGGTGGTCGCATTCGCGTGGAAAGCGAGCCAGGCAAGGGCACCCGCTTCATCGTCGAGCTGCCGTTGCCAACGGTTGCGCCTGCCCGCAACACCCTGCCACTACCGAAGATCACAACGCCGGCCGCGGCACTATCGCTGCTCCTGGTCGAAGACGACCCCATCGTGGCCGAGGTGATGCAAGGCTTGTTGCGCGCACAAGGGCACCATGTGATGCACGCTGCGCACGGACTGGCCGCGTTGGGCGAAACCACCCGGCACACCTTCGATGCCGCGTTGCTGGATCTGGATTTACCCGGCATGGACGGGCTGAGTTTGGCCAAATTACTGCGCGCCCGCGGCTTCAATGCACCACTGCTGGCAGTCACCGCCCGTTCTGATGCCGATGCCGAAGCACACGCCCGCGCCGCCGGCTTCGACGGCTTTTTGCGCAAACCCGTCACTGGCGAATTGTTGGCGCAGGCGTTGGAGTCGCTGCAGGCGGCAGTGGTTTAGCGCGTTCGAGGTTCGCTTCGTTGTGACAGCGCACCCGGCGCGACCGGGGCAGCGCAAGTCGCTCCCCGATACTCGCTTGGTTGCGCTGCCCCGGTCGCGCCGGGTGCTTGTCGCGCTTTGGGGCGCTGATGGTTCCGGGTGCGTCAGCGCGCGCTGTAGCAGTGCACCTCGTCCACCAGCGCGGCGACGTGCTCGGGATTCATGTCGGGCGACATGCCGTGGCCAAGGTTGAATACATGGCCTTCGCGGGAGCCGCCGTTGCCGTCGCGGTAGCTGTCCAGCACTGCGCGCACTTGCGCGCGCACTGCGTCGGGGCTGCCGTACAGCATGGCCGGGTCCAAGTTGCCTTGCAGCGCCACCGAGCCACCGATGCGGCGGGCGGCATCTTCCAGCGTGACGGTCCAGTCCATGCCCACGCCTTGCGCGCCGCTGGCGGCCAGTGCTTCCAGATGCGCGGCATTGCCCTTGCCGAACAGGATCAGCGGGGTGTCGCCGCGTTGGAGTTCGCGGGCAATGCGGGTCAGATACGGCAGCGAGAATGCGCGGTACATCGCCGGCGACAGCGTGCCGCCCCAGGTGTCGAATACCTGCAATGCCTGCGCCCCGGCGGCGTGCTGCGCGGACAGGTAGGCGATCACCGCATCGGTGACCACATTCAGCAATTTGTGCATCAGCGCCGGTTCGTTCAGCGCCAGCGCCTTGATGCGGCCAAAGTCCTTGCTGCCGCCGCCTTCCACCATGTAGCAGGCCAGCGTCCACGGGCTGCCGGAAAACCCGATCAGCGGGATCGCGGCATCCAGCTCGCGCCGGATCAAGCTGACCGCATCCATCACGTAGCGCAGGGAACTGCCCATGTCCGGCACCGCGAGCTTGTCGATGTCGGCGGCGCTGCGCACCGGACGCTCGAACTTCGGGCCTTCACCATCAACGAAGTACAGGCCAAGCCCCATTGCATCGGGCACGGTAAGAATGTCGGAAAACAAGATTGCGGCATCCAGCGGAAACCGGCGCAGCGGTTGCAGCGTCACTTCGCAGGCGATCTCCGGATACTTCGCCATACCCAGAAAACTGCCGGCCGCAGCGCGGGTGGCGCGGTATTCCGGCAAGTAGCGGCCGGCTTGGCGCATCAACCAGACCGGTGTGCAATCCACCGGCTCGCGGCGCAGAGCGCGCAGGAATCTGCTGTTGAAAGCCGGGTCATTGTGCATGGCGTTGGACACGTTGAAGTCTCGTTGGTGTGCCCGCACTGCGTACAGCAGCGGGCAGGGGAAGGGCGCTACTTCGGCGCATCGGCGCCTTGCGCGAACATCAGTTGAAAGCCTTTTTTCAGTTGCGCATCGCGTTCTTTTTGCAATGCCAACAGCGCACTGGCTTGATCGGCAAACAGCGATTTACGCAGCGTGCTGCGGCCACCGGTGTGGCCGCTTTCACGCAGCAACGTCCAGCCACCCAATAAATCAGGCTGGAGCTGGAGTTGCACAAAGCGCGGAGCTTCGTGGCCATCGGGACGTTGTTGTAACAAGAGGCGCATGTGGCAATTGTAACGAACCGGGGTAACGGGGTTAACGGTAACGGGGTCAGGTTCACATACCTTCCACTTGTCCGGTTGCAGGCATGATCTGGCCGGGCGATGCCCTGCCCTCACCCCAGGCCGCGTCAGAAGTGAACCTGACACCATTTGGTGCGCGCTACACTCGCCGCCATCCCACCGGCAGCGCGGCACACATGATTGAAGTTCAGGGCTTGGGCAAGTGTTACGGCGACTTCACCGCAGTGGAGGCGGTGTCCTTCCAGGTGGCCGCCGGCCAAATCATGGGTTTGGTGGGCCCCAATGGCGCGGGCAAAACCACCACGCTGCGGTGTTTGGCCGGGATTATCCCTGCCACCACCGGGCATGCGCGCATCGGCGGGGTGGACATTGCTGCCGACCCGGTGGCAGCCAAACGCCAGTTGGCTTTCATTCCCGATGAACCCCGCTTGTTCGAGCACCTCACGGTAGAGCAGCACCTGAATTTTGTCGCACGTCTGTATGGCGTGGCCGATTGGCAGCAACGGGCGCAACCGCTATTGTCTGAATTGGAAATGGACGACAAGCGTCGCCTGTTGCCGTCCGAATTGTCACGCGGGATGAAGCAGAAACTGGCGATTGCCTGTGGCTTGCTGCACGCGCCACGGGCGGTGATTCTGGATGAGCCACTGACCGGACTGGATCCATACGGCATTCGGCGCATGAAAAACAGCATGCGACGACTGTCGAGTGAAGGCGTGGCGATCATCCTCAGCTCGCATTTGCTGGACCTGGTGGAAGAGGTGTGCACCCATTTGCTGATTTTGAAAGACGGGCACAAGCTGGCCGATGGGTCGGTGGCGGAGGTGCGTGCCCGCTACATGGCGGATGGCGAAACCCGTCTGGAGGATGTATTTTTCCGCGCCACCGGCGAGTCCGAGTCGCCGTCAGAGGATGCGCGCGCATGAGTACGCTGGCAGCGTCCAACCGCTTTACCGCGGTCGCCGGGGCGTTTTTCTATCTGCAAATCACTTCGCTGTACAACAACCTGCGGCGTCGCTTGCTGCGCCTGCGGCAACCCAAATATCTGCTGGGTGCGCTGGCCGGTGCGGCGTACATGTATGCCTTCGTGTTTCGGCACTTGCTGCGTAGCGATACCGCCCGGACCACTTCGCTGCAGGCGATGCCGTCTGCGTTATTGAGCGATTTGCCGGTGTTGGCGGCTTTGGTGTTGCTGTTGATCGTGTGGCTGGATTGGCTGTTTGCCGGCGAGGGAGTGGAGCTTGGGTTTTCCGAAACCGAAATCGCCTTTTTGTTTCCCGCACCGCTAACCCGCACGGCATTGATTCAATACAGCTTGCTGCGCTCGCAATTGGCGATCTTTTTTTCCTCATTCTTGTTGGGTCTCCTGTTGCGACGTGGCGCGGCGTTCGGCGGGCATCCACTGCAATACGCCACCGGCTTGTGGCTGTTGCTGTCGATGGGGCGGCTGCATTTGCTGGCGGCTGCGTTTACGCGCGAGCGGCTGGCACAACGCGGTCTGGGCATTTGGCCGCGACGTGCGCTGGTGCTGTTGGTGGGCGTGGTGCTGGCGGCCGTGTGCTTGTGGCCGGTACACGCCCAGTTGGCGCTGCCACCGATGGATACGTGGAAGGATGCTGCGGTGTTGCATGCGTGGTTTGTACACATCGTGACCAGTACCCCGCTGGTCTGGTTGTTACTGCCATTGCAGTGGGCGGTGGCGCCGTTATTCGCGGCCGATACCGCCAGTTTTCTGCATGCCTTGCTCCCGGCGCTGGGCCTGTTGGGGCTGCATTACTGGTGGGCGGTGCGGGTGCAGGTGAGCTTCGAGGAAGCCACGATTGCGCATGCGCGCCGGCAGGCACTGCGGCAGTCCGCCCGCCGCGAAGGGCGTCTGCGTGAGCGCGCGCCCAGCAAGCCGCGCAGTGCGCCCTTTGTACTGGCCGCCAATGGTGTTCCTGCGCTTGCCTTCCTGTGGAAAGGGTTGCTGGCGTTGGGGCCGATGTATCGCTTGCGCAGTTGGTTGCTGGCCTGTGTGCTGGCCTTCATCGGGGTGCAGTGGGTCGCCGCGCAGCCATGGGCGAAGCCGGCGTTGCTGGCGAGCGGTGCAGGATTTTTGATGCTCGGTGGCTGGGGGTTGTTGTTCGGGCCGATGTTCATGCAACGCAGCGTGCAGCGCTTGCTGGAGTATCTGGACATCCTCAAGTCCACCCCATTGGGCGGGCGGCAGATTGCCTTGGGGGAATTGGCAACCCCGGTTGCGTTGATGAGCTTCCTGCTCTGGTTATTGCTGTGGATCACCGCACTGTGCTTCGTGATGGCCGGTGGGCGGGGTGTGTTTACGCCGATGGTGATCACGATGACGGCGGTGGGGGTTGCGCTGCTGGTGCCACCCCTGAGTGCGTTGATGCTGTGCCTGCCGTTTGCCGGCACCTTGTATTTCCCGGCATGGATCGCACCGGCAAAAGGCGGTGGCCGTGGGGTGGAGGTGATGGGCCAGCGCATGATTTTCATGGCCGGCTATTGGCTGACATTGTTGCTTGCCCTGCTGCCGGCAACGCTGCTGGCCGGGGTGATGTTTTTGCTGGTGAACTGGCTGCTTGGGCTGCTGCTGGCCACGCTACTGGCGGCAGTGGCCGCCTGTGCGGTCTTGCTGTTGGAACTGCACGCGGTGCTGGGCGTGTTGGGCCGCCGCATTGATGACTTCGATGTGTCGCAGGAGCTGCGCTAATCGTGCGGTAGCGCTGCGGCGTGCTGTGCCGGGCGCGGGATCAGTTACCAGCCGGCGGCACCTTGTTCTTCGGTGGCGCTGAAGTTGGAATGGGTGCCGCTGGAATCATTGGCCGCGCCGGTCGAAAAATACGCCACGCCGGTGCCGGCGGCACGGTCGATCCACAGCCCTGAGAGCAGGCCGTAGGCATTGCCGCTGTGGCCGATGCGTGGGCGGCCATCGCCAAACAAATCATCGCGGCACTGCTTGCCATCACCCCGTGCCAAATACTGCACGGCCAGCCCGTAGGCGCAGAAGAATCCGCCGCGATTGGGCTCGTCCTCTTCACCAATCACGCCATTGTTGCCGTTGTATTGCCATACCGGCGTCGCCAGCAAGGCGACCGACGTCGGCTGCAAAATACGCACACCATCCAGCTCGCCATCGTTGAGCAACATGCGACCAATACGGGCCAGATCGCGAGCGGAAATACGCAAGCCGCCTTGCGGCGAGAACAAGGTGCCGTTCTCGCCTGGCCGCCAACGCGATAAATTGCAACTGCCGTCGCGCGCGGCAATCACAGCACAGGCAGGAGCCTTGCCATGCAAATCGTCTTTCTGCGGCGCGCTTTTTTCATCGTACAAAACCACCGCACGGGCGAGCGCAGCTTGGCTGCAACCTGACCAATTGAAACATGCGTCCAGCTGCATCGGGAACAACACCAGTCGGCGCATCAAGCGGTCGAAGCGCTCGCCACTGGCGCGCTCCATGGTTTGTGCCACCAGTGGGAAGTTGAGGTTGGTGTATCGAAAGAATGTGCCGGGTGGGTGCTGGCTGTCCCATGCCTCGGGCTGGATGGTGAGAATGCGGATGTCGTCACCCAGCGGCACATTCCAGTAGCCGGCGCGGTCGGTCAGGCTGGAGGTGTGCGAAAGCAACATGCGCAAGGTGATGGGCACCTGTGGGAATGCCGGGTTGCGCAGCGAAAAACCGAGCAAGCCAGAAACATCTGCGTCCAGATTCAATTGGCCCGCTTCCACCAGACGCATCGCACCGATCGTGGTGACCAGCTTGCTGATCGAGGCAATCCGCGCCGGGTCATCGGCGCTCAAAGCGCGCTGGGCACCGATGTCAGCCAGACCTTCTGTATGCACGCTGGTTTCGCCATGACGATCGAAGCTGACACGCACCCGTGCCACCGGGTCACCCGCATGTGCGCAGCCGACAGCCAGCAGCAGGGCAAGGGTGGCAAATCGTATGAGCAAGGACATCGCAGTAATTCCAGACAGTGCGCCAGCGGGCGCAATCAGTGCAGGGTAGCTGAACCGTGGCTATCCAGAGCAAGGGGCATGACTTCCTGCCCATGTGCGCTGGGTGATAGGTGTACTACTATACCAACACACCAAGACAGGAGAGATTCATGTTCACCTTCAAAGCTCCACGCAATCCCAACCGCCCCGACCGCCGCCAAGTGCCGCGTCATCTGGAAGATCGTGGTTTCGAGCCGCATGCACGTGAGCGCGAATTCGGTATCGGGTATGGCCGTAGCAGTGGTTATGCCCGCGTGCGCAGCTATGTCAGCACGCAGCCGATGTTGTTCCGCTGCCGTTGAGCCGACGCGTTTGATCTATTCTTTTCGCACTCGCGGTTCACTCTTGACCTACCCCTATGGAAGCTCGTCCATGAAGATCCCGGCTCTTGCGGCATGCCTCTTGACCCTGCTTATCCTGCCACTCGCCAGCCAAGCGGGAAACTGCAAGCTGGATATCAATCCTGTCACCAGTGGATTTTTCCTCAACCCCACCTTGGACAGGCTGATGGTGCAATCCATGACATCGGTGAAGCCTGGATTTGACTGCAAGTTGCAGAAGGGTGATGAGATCGTGCAGATCAACACCCAGCTGGTGAAGGGGCAGAAGGCAAGGGTGGTGCAGGCCTATTGGAAGGGGTTAAAGCAAGATGCACCCGTCACATTCAAAGTGATGCGTGGTGGCAAGCCAATGACATTGATGCTGGAAGACTAACAAGCCGCTGCCCTGCAGCCGTCCTCAAGCACGGCACGCGCTCACATATGTTTGAACAAGGTCATGAACGGCTGACTGACGAGCAGCGTTTCCGGACGCTGCTTCAGCCGTACCGTGCCGCGCCCGCTATCGTCGCGGGTAATGCCGGCAATGGCTTTCAGATTGACAATCGTGGCGCGGTGGATCTGCTTGAAGGTGTTGCTATCCAGCCGTGGCAGCAACTCGCGCAACGAGCTGCGCAGCAGCGCCTCGCCTTCGGCGGTCATCACCGTGGTGTATTTCTGGTCGGCGCGGAAATACAGCACGTCATCGATTAGGATCAAGCGGGTTTCACGGCCGGCGCTGGCGGTGAGCCAGGTCAGCGGCTGCACCGCGCTGGCGGGTTGTGGCAGCGCGCCCAGTTTTTCCAGCAGGGCGGCCATCTGGGCCGCGTCCGGCACGGCGTCGCGGGCTTGCAAGCGGGCCACGGTGGCATCCAGCCGTTCGGGTTTTACGGGTTTGAGCAGGTAATCCATCGCGCCACGTTCGAAGGCATCGATGGCGTATTGGTTGTAGGCGGTGACAAACACAATCTGGGTGCGCGGGCTGGCATCGGCGGCGGCGGCGGCGACCTCAAGCCCGGTCAGGCCGGGCATGCGGATATCGAGGAAGGCGACACTGGGTAGATGTTCGGCCAGGGCCTCCACCGCGCTGGCACCGTCTTCGCATTCTGCAACGATGCGCAGCGCCGGCCATGCGCGTGCCAATTCAGTCACCAGCGCTTGCCGCAACAGGGTTTCGTCTTCGGCGACGATGCAGGTGGGGGCATCAGACATTGGGCGTGACTCCGCTGGCGGGCACGGTGAGGGTTGCAGCCACGCCGCTGGGGAAGTTGGCGATCACCGACAGATTGGCCGCGCCGGCATAGCGCAAGCGCAGGCGTTCCCGCACGTTTTTCAGGCCGATGCCGGTCCCGCTGGTCTTGCTGTTGAAGCCTTCGCCATCGTCGGCCACCGTCACCGCCACCAGGCCGTCATCGCGGTGGGCGCGAATCCAAATCGTGCCGCCACCGGTGCGGGGTTCCAGTCCGTGCTTGATCGCGTTTTCAACCAGGGTCTGCAACATCATCGCGGGCAGCGGTGTGGCGCGCAGTGCTTCGGGGACTGCAACCTGTACGGCAAGGCGGTCACCCATGCGGATCTTCAGGATTTCAAGATAAGCCAGCGCCCGTTCCAATTCCGCACCCACGCTGGACATCTCGTCCTCGGCACTGGGCAGCGAGCGCCGCAAGTACTGGATCAAATGCCCCAGCATCGCCTCGGCGCGAGCGGGGTCGCTGCGCGTCAGCAGTTGCGCGCTGGCCAGCGTGTTGTACAGGAAATGCGGCTCCACCTGTGCATGCAGCAAATGCAGCTTGGCCTCGGTCAATTCCTTTTCAGTGGCCGTTTGCGCCACGCTGGCTTGTTCACTGCGCCGGCGCTCGCCAATACGGCGGGTGATCGCACGTGCAATGGCTTCGGCATTTTCGAAATTGATACCGTCATCGACCAAAAACCAATCGCTCCACGCCGGACTTTCGGGTTCGCAAATGAGCGTCACCCGGCCGCTGTCACCGGCGGGGGTGACAGTGGCCTGCAACAGGTTGTGCGAGGGAGCGAACCACAGCAACGGGTTCCAACGCCGCAGTGGCGGCTCGCCATACAAATGCGGCCGCGCCACCTTGGCTTTCACCTGCAAACTGTCCCGCGCGCTGCGCACAGCGTCCACCCCGGGTAGCTCGCGGATCGCGGCATCCACCAGGTCAAATGCTTCGCCGGCTTCCAGTGGAATTTCGATCAAGCGTTTCTGGCGGTTGTCCAAGGTCTCGTTGTCGATGCGCCCGGCAATCATGCGCACCCGATGCAGGTGCGAAAACGCACCGGCAATCACCAGCCCCAACGTGCCGAATGCAAACAGCAGTATCGGTGCGGAGAAGTCGCCAATCAGTGGCAAGCTGGAGTACAGCGCCACCACCAACATCACCGCCATGCCCCAGGTGGTGGCAAGCCGCAGAATGAAAAACAGACGTTTGAACATGAGTGTTGGCAGGGTTGTCAGGTTGCGGGTGAGGATAGGGACGAGCGTTCGCTTGTGAAGTGTGGCTGCGATGAAACGCCGCCAGCTGCCGATGGATGGGACCTGGATCGGCTTGAATGTGTGTCAGAGTTTGCGCTGCTGCTGCCCCGCATTGTTCCGATGATGCAAGCTTGGCAGTGAAACCACCACAACGCATGAGGCGAACCATGTCCCGAAATCTCTATGTCACCCTGCCGGTGAAAGATGTGCAACGGAGTGTCCACTTCTTTGCCGCACTCGGCTTTGCATTCAATCCGAAATTCGCCAGTGACAATGGCGCGGCACTGATCATCAACGACACTACAACCGTCATGCTGGCAAGTGAAGCCTTCTTTTCCACGCTGACCAAAGTGCCGATCACGGATGCCCGCCAAGCCACGGAGGCGCTGTTCTCGCTCTCCCTGGATAGCCGTGCGGACGTGGATGATCTGATCCGCAAGGCCGTGGCTGCGGGTGCGGAAGAGGGGCACGATCCAGAGGACTACGGCTTCATGTACCAGCGCGCCTTTATTGATCTGGATGGTCACCAGTGGGGCGTGTTCCAGATGAACGCGGAAGAGTGACTGGCGCAAACAACAAAGCCACCCGCAGGTGGCTTTGTGCAAGCACTATCGGGTCAACTCAACGTGCGGCGGTGCGGTTGAAGTCGCGGCGCAGCCAGCTGTCGATCATGCGTTTCTCGTAGCGCAGCGGGTCGCTGTCGTTGATCATGCCGGAATTGACCATGAACGCCATGTCGGTGAGTTTGCGCTCGCCTTCCGCCACTACCGCGCCGCTGGCATCGGTTTCGCGGTATTTCACCGTCATCCGCGGCGGGTAGATGTCGCGGATCATGCGGATATTCTGGCGATCCAGCCCATGCCAAGGTTCATAGCGGCCGGCGCGCTGGATATCGACGATGGTCAATTCCAGTTTGTTGCCGGGTGCCAGTTGCTTGTCGGCTTGCTTGCGCATGTATTTGGCGAGCTGAATCAGCCAGTCACCCTGCGCCGATTCAAAGCGGTTGCCGCTGGCTTTGAGCTCGGTGAAGGTGGCTGGGTCGGCCCACGCCACGCTGACCGGGCCGTTGTCGGGCAGGGCACGCGGCGCATCCTTGGACAGCAGGGTGTTGCCGGCAACGGCGCTTCCGGCCATCGCCAACGTCAATCCAAGTGCGAGCAATTTGGTATTCATGTGCACTCTCCGTTGGGGGGATAAGGCCAGTGTGCCGCGTTGCACGGGCAGTGGCGAGGACCCCCGCAAAGGTCAGTCAGCCGGCGTTGCGTCTTGCGTTTCACTGTCCTGGAACCAGGCTTCCACCGTGCCACGCAGCTTCAAGGTCATCGGCATGCCACGGCGATCCAGTGAGCGCCCCGCCTGCACGCGAATCCAGCCTTCGCTGATGCAGTACTCCTCGACATTGGTGCGTTCGCTGCCGTTGAAACGGATGCCCACGCCGCGCTCCAGCAACGCGGCATCGTGAAATTTGCTGCGCGCGTCATTGGACAGGCGATCGGGCGGGGTATTGGTATTGGACATGGCCATGCTGCCGGCGTTCGGGGCCGACAGCATACAAGGTACCGCTCAGCGCAGCTTGCGCGACACCGCGAAGAAGACCAGATTGCCCAGCCCCAGCGCGCCCACCAGCACTGCGATCACGCCGGGGGTGATTTCCTGCCAGCCGCGCAGGTCCACGATACCAAACCCCAGTGCCAGCGCCACCAAGGTGATGCCCCAGCGCAGCGATGCCAAGCGACGAGCGGTTTCATCGCCTTCCAGAATGCCGCGCACCAACGCCGGATCCCCGTTGCTGGCGACCAGTTGCTTGCGCACGCGGGCATCCACAACGGCTTTGATCGCATAGGTGATGCAGAGGAACAAGGTGATTGGAATGAGTAATGCGAAATCCATGATGGTCTCCTGTGAGGGGTCGGCGGCCGCAGTGGCCGTTCGCTGCAAGAGATACGGCCGGGCCGCAGCCGGTTGCAGCGATGTGCGGCATTGTTTGGAAACCGATTGCAACCAAACCCGCCTTCGGCGTATCCAGTGATGGATGGAAGCCGATCGCGCCCTCGTCGAAGCCGTCCTCGCCCGCCGCCCCGGTGCGTTCGAGCAATTGGTGCGCGACTACCAGGGACTGTGTTGGCACGTGATCCAACGCATGGTGCAGCACCCGGAAGACACCCGCGAGCTGTGCCAGGACGCTTTCCTGCGCGTGCATCGCTACTTGCACCAATACCGTTTCGATAGCCCACTGAAATCGTGGATCGGGCAGGTGGCCTATGCGGTGGCCAAGCGCCATCTGGAGCGCAAGCGGATCCTGCTGGCCGAACCGGCCGGCGATGACGATGGGCTGTCTTTGCTCGACAACATCGGCGATGGGTTCGATCTTGTCGCCACCTTCGCCGGTGCCGAAGCCGAGCGCGAACTGCATGCCGCGATCGAGCGCCTGCCGCCGCTGCAGCGCACACTCTTGACCCTGTATCACCTGGAAGAACTGCCGATCAGCGAGATTGCCCTGATCACAAGCCTGGCCGAAGGGACAATCAAGAGCCATCTGTTTCGCAGCCGCAATCAATTGCGCAAATTACTGGTTGAACACATGGGAGTTGCCGCATGAACATCCACGACCACACGCCAGCCCACTCGCACGGCCGCAACGTGGACGGTATCGATGCACAGCGCTGGCAAGCACAGGAAGCCGCACGCCGGGGCGATCCCGCCGCCGATGCCGGCGACCTGCGCATCGCCAGTGCCTTGCGCCATGCACCGCCAGTGGACTTGCCTGTCGATTTTGCGGTGCAGATGGCGGGGCTGGCACACGCCCAGCAGCAAGCCTCCAGCGTGCTGGAACAACGCTTGCTGCGTGCACTGGTGCTGGTGTTTGCGCTGTCGGCAGCGGCGGTGGTGGCTTGGTATGGCCGTGGCTGGGTAGCCGGCCTGAGCGTTGCATTACCCGGTGGTGGTGACGCACTGGGCTGGTGCGCGGCGGCGGCGCTATGCCTGTTGTGCAATTGGGCGCTGGGTGGGCTGCGGCGGCGCGGGTTGCCGGTGGGCTGATTGCGCAGAGGGGTTCCTTCCGTGTGCGTGGAAGGCAGCAGAAGACGCGGTACGCGCGCACCTGCCGTAAACTTCGGGCATGTCATCTCCGCACGATTCCGTCCTGGACGCTCTTCTGTACCCGTTTGCAGAAGGCCTGCTGCACTGGCCGCAAGCCGCGCCGGTGTTGTTCCTGCGTGGCCGTGAAGGTGCGGCGCTGCATGGGTTGCCCCACGCGGCACTGGTGGCCACCCAGTCGTTCAAACCGGAAGCCGCACGGCTGGAGCGCATCGGCATCACACTGCTCGATGAAGAGGCCTTGCCTGCACACCACTACCCGCTGGTGTTGGTATTGCCGCCGCGGCAGCGCGAGGAAGCGCGCGCGTTGTTGGCGAAGGCGTGCCGGGCGGTTGCCGCCGATGGCGTGGTGGTGGCCGCAGTCAGTAATGACGAGGGCGCGAAGTCACGCGAGGCCGATCTCAAGCACTTGGCAGGCAATGTCAGCACACTCAGCAAGTATCACTGCCGGGTGTTCTGGACGCGCCCGCAGGCCGCTTGGGAGGCCGCGCACATCGCGCAATGGGCGCAGGCCGATGCACCGCGTCGCCAGCCGTGCGCAGAGCTGCCGGCAGGCGCGTTCCACACGCGGCCGGGGGTGTTCGCTTGGGATCGCGTGGATGCCGCGTCGCGCATGCTGGCCAACGTGCTGCCGGCCACGCTGCGCGGCCGGGTGGCCGATTTGGGGGCGGGCTGGGGGTATCTGTCGATGCAGGTGTTGGCGCGCTGCCCGCACATCACCGCGTTGGATGTGTATGAAGCCGATGCCCGTGCGCTGGCCTTGGCGCAGCGCAACCTGGCCGATGCCCGCGTGCCGGTGCATTGCCATTGGCAGGATGTCGAACGCGGCGTGAGCGAGCGTTTCGATGCCATCGTCTGCAATCCACCTTTTCATGCCTTGGGGCGCGGTGATCGTCCCGACATCGGCCGTGCATTCATCGCTGCGGCCAGCGCAGCGCTCAAATCCGGTGGCCGCTTGTGGCTGGTCGCCAACCGCCACCTTCCCTACGAGGATGCGCTGGGCAGCGGCTTTGCGCAGGTGCGCAGCGTGGCGCAAGACGGCGGGTTCAAGATCATCGAAGCGGTGAAGGCATGAAGCTGGTCAAGCACCTTGCCAACCTCGGTTATGGCAGCCGCAGGGACGTGCAGTGGCTGTTTCGCGAAGGCCGCATCACCGACGCCGATGGCGACGTGCTGTACGCCGATGATCCGGTCGATCACGCCAGCATTCGCATTGACGGCGAAGTGCTGGATCCGCCGTGCGGCATGTTGTTGATGCTCAATAAACCCACCGGCGTCACCTGTTCGACCAAGGATGCGGGGCGGGTGGTGTTCGATTTGTTTCCACCACGCTACCGCCAGCGTAGCCCGGCGCTGTCCACCGTGGGACGGCTGGATCGCGACACCTCGGGCCTGTTGTTGTTGACCGATGACGGGCAGCTGCTGCACCGGATCATTGCGCCCAAATCCAAATTGTCGAAGGTCTATCTGGCCACGCTGGCGCAAGACTTGCGCGGCGATGAAGCCGCGTTGTTCGCCAGCGGCACGTTGCTGCTCGAAGGCGAAAGAACACCGCTGCTGCCGGCGGCGCTTGACGTGCTGGATGCCCGCACTGCCCGGCTGACCTTGCACGAAGGCCGCTACCATCAGGTGCGGCGGATGTTCGCGGCGGTGGGCAATCACGTGGTGGCGTTGCATCGCGAACGAGTGGGTGGATTGACGCTAGGCGCGTTAGCGCAGGGCGAGTGGCGGATGTTGGGCGATGCGGAGCGCGCCGCGCTATTTGTTTAGCAAGGCGGCAAACCCTTCCGCACCCAATGCCTGCATCGTCTTGATATTGCGCTCGATAATGCTATCCGGTTCCGGGTAGGCCGCTACCGCACGTGCCACGCTGTCTTCGCGCAGCAGATGCAAACACGGGTAGGGCGCACGATTGGTCAGGTTTTCGGCATCGTCGGGCGCGGTGCCGGCGAACTGATAGTCGGGATGAAAACTTGCCACTTGCAGCACGCCTTCAAGCTGCAAGGCTTCGACCAAGGCATCGGCAGTGTCGAGAAAATCGTTGTAATCCAGAAAATCGCCCAGCACCTGCGGATGCACCAATAGCGTAGTGTCGGTTTGCGTGGCTGGGGTGTCGCGCAGCAGGACGAGTTCTTCGCCCAATTGCTCCAGCAAGGCGGATGCCGTGCTGGCATCGCTGATCACGATGCGCACCTGCTCTTTGGCGTACACCGCTTTGGCAAATGGGCATAGATTCAGCCCGATCACCGCCCGCTCCAGCCAGCGGCGGATGTCTGCTTCGACCTGTGCGTCTGTCGGTGTGGCGGCGATGTGCATGCTCAATCGCGGAAGTTGTCGAACTGCAACGGCAGCTCAAATTCCTGCCCTCGCAGCAGCGCCATCGCCGCCTGCAAGTCGTCGCGCTTCTTGCCGGTCACGCGTAGCTTGTCGCCATTGATTTGCGAATCGACTTTCAGTTTGGCGTCCTTGAGCGCGGCCTGGATTTTCTTCGCCAATTCGCGTTCGATGCCTTGCTTCACGGTGATCTTCTGGCGTGCGCCGGCAAGGTTGGTGTCAATGTCGCCAAACTCCAGGCAACGCACGTCGATTTTTCGCGCAATCAAGCGTGCACGCAGGATGTCGGTCATCTGCTGCAATTGGAAATCACTGGGCGCGGACTGGGTGATGACGTTGTCCTCGCGCAGGAATTTGGCATCCACGCCTTTGAAGTCAAAGCGCGTGGTCAGCTCGCGGCTGGCTTGATCCACCGCATTGGTGAGCTCGTGGGTATCTACTTCAGAAATGATGTCAAAGGAAGGCATGGCATTGGACAGGGGTGACGAAACCGGAAGGGTACCGCATGCTGACGGCATGACCGAGCCCAACCATGCACCCCATTCCCGCGCCGTTTGGCTGATGCTGGCGGCGGTGGGCCTGTTTGCGTTGATGGATGCCGGCTTGAAATTGCTGTCGGCGCATTACCTGCCGTTCCAAGTGGCGACATTGCGCGGGGTGGCCTCGCTGCCGTTGGTGCTGGTGTGGGCGTTGTTCACGCAGGGATGGCGGCCGCTGCTGCGGGTGCGTTGGCCCTTGCATCTGCTGCGCGGGGTGCTGGGCGTGGGCATGATGGCCAGCTTTGTGTATGCGCTGAAGCGGCTGCCGCTGTCCACGGCGTATTCCATCTTTTTTGTCGCGCCGCTGCTGATCGCCGCGCTGTCAGTGCCGTTTTTGGGTGAAAAAGTCGGCCCGCGCCGCTGGGCGGCGATTGCCGTGGGCCTGCTGGGCGTGTTGGTGGTGCTGCGGCCGACCGGCGCCGGGATGATGTCCTTGGCCGGGTTGGCGGTGTTGTTGGCGGCGGTGGGGTATGCGGTGTCGGCGATCACCGTGCGGGTGCTGGCGCGCACGGATTCCAATCAGGCTATGGTGGTCTGGCTCTTGGCCTTGATGGCGCTGGGGGCGGGCAGTTTGGCGTGGCCCGGCTGGCAGCCATTGCAGGCCGAGCATACATGGATCGTGGCCGGCATCGGCGTGGTGGGCACGCTGGGCCAATACGCCATTACCGAGGCCTTCCGCCATGGTGAGGCCTCGCTGATTGCGCCGCTGGAATATTCCGCACTGGTCTGGGGCGTGGCGCTGGATCTGGCGCTGTGGGGTGTATTGCCGGATGGCGTGACGTGGCTGGGGGCCGCCATCATCATTGGCAGCGGCCTGTATTTGCTGCATCGCGAAAAGGGCAAGCCGCATCTGGAAGCCGAGCACCCCTGATTAATACAGGGTAAAAACAAGCTTATACTTCAAGATGGATGCCGGGTTGGCAAAAAATTTCCTCGACACACAAAATATCCGGGTAAAATAAAACAATCGCAACACGATGATTTGTTCCTGTCATCTGGATGTGGCAACGTGGCGGCTTCACCCTAGAACACCGGAGCCGGCCATGGCCGAATTGAAGGAAGCCCGCGTCCCCGATATCGGCGGACACGGCGATGTCCCCGTCATCGAATTGCTGGTCAAGCCCGGCGATACCGTCGGCAAAGATCAGGGCTTGGTGACGTTGGAATCGGACAAGGCGACCATGGAGGTGCCATCCCCCTTTGCTGGCGTGATCAAGGAGCTCAAGGTCAAGCTGGGCGATAATGTGTCCGAGGGTGGCTTGGTGGCGATCATCGAGGTGGCTGCAGATGCCGCAGATGCCGCAGCGCCGGCAGCGGCCCCCGCTGCAGTTGCAGCGCCCGTCCCAGCGCCATCGAAGCCCGCGGTGGCTGCCGCACCGGCGCCGGTGGCGGTTGTGGAAAGTGGCGCGCCAGTGCCCGCACGTGCGCCCGTCGCTGAACCCGGCCAGCCGGGCATTCCGCCGATGCGCTTTGAGGCCGACGCCGTGTTGCCGGCCAAGGTGCCGTATGCCAGCCCAGCCGTGCGCTTGTATGCGCGCGAGCTGGGTGTGGATTTATTGCAGGTCAGTGGGCGTGGCCGAAATGGCCGCATCAGCCGAGAAGATGTCCAGCACCATGTGAAAGCGGTGATGTCCGGTGCGCTGCAGGACCTTGCCCCGGCAGTGCCGGTGGCAGCGGGTGGTGGGCTCAGCTTGCTGCCGTGGCCAAAGGTTGATTTCGCCAAATTTGGCGCAATTGAAAGCAAGCCGCTGTCACGGATCCAGAAAATTTCCGGCGCCAATCTTGCGCGCAATTGGGCAATGATCCCGCACGTCACCCAGTTCGACGAGGCCGATATCACCGCACTGGAAGAGCTGCGCGTGAGCTTCAACAACGAAAATGCAAAAGCGATTGCGGCAGGCAAGGGCAGCAAGCTGACCATGCTGGCTTTCCTGATTAAGGCGTGCGTGGCGGTGTTGCAGAAATACCCCACCTTCAATGCCTCGCTGGATGGCGACAATCTCGTGCTCAAACAGTATTTCCACATCGGGTTTGCGGCGGACACGCCGAATGGCTTGGTGGTGCCGGTGCTGCGCGATGCCGATCAAAAAGGCGTGGCGCAGATCGCCAGGGAAATGGGCGAGCTGGCGGCGCTGGCACGCGATGGCAAGCTCAAGCCCGAGCAAATGCAGGGGGGCTGTTTCACGATCAGCTCACTGGGCGGCATCGGTGGCACCAAGTTCACTCCGATCATCAATGCGCCGGAAGTGGCCATCTTGGGGGTATCGAAGTCTGAAATTAAGCCGGTGTGGGATGGCAAGGCGTTCCAGCCCAAGCTTATGCTGCCGTTGTCGCTGAGCTACGACCATCGCGTGATCGACGGCGCTGCCGCCGCACGCTTCACCAGCTACCTGGGACAACTGCTGGCCGACTTGCGTCGGGCCATGCTGTAAGGAGAAGGTGCATGGCAGACATTGAAAGCAAAGTGCCCGATATCGGCAGTCACGGTGGCGTACCGGTGATCGAGTTGTTGGTCGCAGTCGGCGATACGGTGAAGAAAGACCAGGGCTTGGTGACGTTGGAATCGGACAAGGCCACCATGGAAGTGCCGGCGGTAGCCGATGGCGTGATCAAGGCGCTGAAGGTGAAGCTGGGCGATAGCGTGTCGGAAGGTGCGGTGATTGCGGTGATTGAGCGTGCGGCGAGCGAAGTTGCACCGCAGGCAGCAGCGTCCGCGCCGGTATCGGCCAAGGCAGCGGCGTCAGTACCGGCTGCTGCGCAGGCAACTTCCGCTCCGCAAGCCGCCACCGCCTCCGGCCGCAAAGCCGATATCGAATGCGCGATGGTGGTGATTGGCGCCGGCCCGGGCGGCTATACCGCCGCGTTCCGTAGCGCCGATCTGGGGCTGGATACCGTGCTCATCGAACGCTATGCCAACTTGGGTGGCGTCTGCCTCAACGTGGGGTGCATTCCCTCGAAAGCCTTGCTGCATGCCGCCGATGTGATCGAGCAGGCCAGTCATGCCAGCGATTACGGCGTGGACTTTGGCAAGCCCAAGCTCAACATCGACAAGCTACGCAGCTACAAGGACAGCGTGGTGGGCCAGCTGACCAAGGGCCTGGCCGGCATGGCCAAGCAGCGCAAAGTGCGGATGGTGCAGGGCACGGCCAGGTTCGTGTCGGCCAATGAGCTGGAAGTCACCACTGCCGATGGTGCAACCCAATTGCTGCGTTTCGAGCAATGCATCATTGCCGCCGGCAGCCAGCCGGTGAAACTGCCGGCGTTCCCGTGGGACGACCCGCGCATCATGGATTCCACCGACGCACTGAATCTGGCCGAGGTGCCCAAGAAGCTGCTGGTGGTGGGCGGCGGCATTATTGGTTTGGAAATGGCCACGGTCTATCGTGCGCTGGGCAGCGACGTCACCGTGGTCGAATTCATGTCGCAGTTGATGCCGGGCGCGGATGCCGACTTGGTCAAACCGCTGGCCGAGCGCTTGAAAAAGCAGGGCGTGGCGGTGCATCTGAAGACCAAAGTGGTGGATGCCAAGGCGCAGAAAAACGGCATCAGTTGCAATTTCGAAGGTGAGTCCATTCCCGCCGGCAAGCTGTTCGATCGCGTACTGGTATCGGTGGGGCGCAGCGCCAACGGCGGCAAACTCGACGCCGACAAGGCCGGTGTCGCGGTGGGCGAGCGCGGGCTCATTCCCGTGGATGCGCAGATGCGCACCAATGTGCCGCATATCTTCGCCATTGGTGATTTGGTTGGCCAGCCGATGCTGGCGCACAAAGCCACCCACGAGGGCAAATTGGCGGCAGAAGTGGCCGCCGGCGAGAAGAAAGAATGGGTGGCGCGGGTCATCCCCAGCGTGGCCTACACCGACCCGGAAATTGCATGGGTGGGTGTGACGGAAACCGAGGCCAAGACCAAGGGCTTGAAGGTGGGCGTAGGCAAGTTCCCGTGGGCGGCCTCGGGTCGCGCGATTGGGCTGTCGCGTACCGAAGGTTTCACCAAACTGATTTTCGATGAGGACAGCCATCGCGTGATTGGTGGCGGCATTGTCGGCGTGCATGCCGGTGAGCTGATTTCCGAAGTCGCGTTGGCGATCGAAATGGGCTGCGAAGGCCACGATATCGGCCACACCATCCATCCGCACCCCACGCTGGGTGAATCGGTGGGAATGGCGGCCGAGGTCTATGACGGCAGCATCACCGACTTGTATATCCCGAAGAAACGCGGTTGATGCAAAGCGAAGCCCCGGCCGGGGATGGGCCGGGGCTTCGGGGGCACCCGCTGGGAATCGGACGAGGAAGGAGCGGGCGCGAGGGGTAAGACCGACGGTCACGGATGGAGTTCCAACAAATTTTGGCAGCTTATGGCGGTTGCCGTGGGCAAAGCGCGGCTGCTATAATTCGGGGGCTTCGCGGGGTGGTTTTTTGTAATGCTCCTGTGAATAGCGCTAAACTTTTGTTTTTGCTTGGAATGTTCGCGTGCAGAACTCCACCGGCGCGGGCTGGCGGATGGCGCTGCGGGTGGTGGCGGTTCAAGCCATTGCCGTGCTGGCGGCCTCCGTGGTCTGCTTGATCAATAGCCCCAGTGCTGCTTTGGCGGCACTGGCCGGTGGCGGGGCGCTGACACTGGGTAGCCTGGTGGCTGCCTGGGGGGCATTTGCAGGTGGCGTGGCAGGTGCTGGGACAGCGCTGGGGCGCTTGTTGCTGGGGATGCTCGCAAAGTGGTTGGTGGTCATCGTGGGTTTGTATCTGACGATGGCGGTGTGGCGGTTGCCGGCGGTGCCGGCGCTGGCCGGGGCAGCAATCGCTGCGGCGGCCATGGTGGTTTCGATGAGATTCGTGGCACAGCGCAGTACGACGAGGATGAACGCGTGATCTTGGAAGCAATGGGGTTGGCACCCGAAGGTGGCGAAGGTGGCGATGGCCTGACCGGCTATATCGTTCACCATTTGACCCACAACACCAAGCAGTTTGCGTTCGGCACGGTGCATATGGACTCGTGGATCGTAGCGCTGGCGCTGGGTCTGCTGTCCTGCCTGTGGCTGTGGTACTACGCCCGCAAGGCGACCTCGGGCGTGCCCGGCAAGGGGCAGGCCTTTGTCGAGCTGGTGGTCGAGTTTGTCGATTCGCAAGTCAAGGACACCTTCCATGGCGACCGCCGCTTCATCGCGCCGCTGGCGCTGACCATCTTCGTGTGGGTGGTGTTCATGAACACCATGGACTTGTTGCCGCTGGATATCCCCAGTGCCGCCGTGCAGGCCGTGGCGGGCACGGAAGTGATGCATCACACCTATCTGCGTTGGGTGCCCACTGCTGACGTCAACACCACGTTTGCGATGTCGATCACCGTGTTCTTGCTGATCATTTATTACTCGATCAAGGCCAAGGGCGGTTGGGGCTTCACCAAAGAGCTGTTTACCGCCCCATTCCACGCCGAGGGCACGGTCGCCAAAATCGTGCTGGCCATCCCCAACTTGTTCCTGAACCTGGTCGAATACCTGTCCAAGCCGGTCAGCTTGGGGATGCGACTGTTCGGCAATATGTACGCTGGCGAGCTGGTGTTCATGCTGATTGCAGGCCTGTTTGCCTCGTGGGTCACCTTTATCCCGGGCGTCATTTTTAACTCGGTGTGGGCGATCTTCCACATCCTGATCATCCTGTTGCAGGCCTTCATCTTCATGGTACTCACCGTTGTCTATCTGGCGATGGCGCATGAGCATCATTGATTGACCGCCTCGCTGATTAACGCACCACCGTTTTCGCTACACACATTTCATCGCGTCATCCTTTCTTTTCACCACAAGCAAGAAACCGGAGATTCACCATGGAAGCACTCGCCAACGTTCAGGCCTTCACCGCCGTTGCTATCGGCATCATCGTCGGCCTGGGTGCGCTCGGCGCCGCCCTTGGCATTGGCATCATGGGCAGCAAGTTCCTTGAAGCCGCTGCGCGTCAGCCAGAATTGGTGCCGATGCTGCAGGGCCGCATGTTCCTGCTGGCCGGCCTGATCGACGCTGCGTTCCTGATCGGCGTGGGCGTGGCCATGATGTTCGCGTTCGCCAACCCGCTGCTGGCCGCCGTCAAGGCCGCTGCTGGCGCCTGATCGCGCTGCACCAACACTGTTGGCGGCCAAAGGCTGCCGGCAGTGGCAACAAGGCGCCGCGGCATGTCGCCGTGGCGCAGCCTTTGAAAAGTCCACGCGAATGGGCTTGTTCAATCCGCAGGTCATGACATGAATCCGAATATCACCCTGCTGGGCCAGATGATCAGCTTTGCGTTTCTCATCTGGTTCACCGTCAAGTTCATTTGGCCGCCGCTGATGCAGGCGATCGAAGAGCGTCAGCAGAAAATCGCCGAAGGGTTGGCGGCTGCCGACAATGCGCAGAAAAATCTGGCGCAAGCGCAAGACAAGGTTGCCGAAGAACTCAAGGCTGCGCGTGGCAAGGCCAACGAGATCATCGAGCAGGCCCATCAGCGTGCAAACCAGTTGATCGACGCCGCCAAGGCCGACGCGATTGCCGAAGGCAGCCGCCAGAAAGCACTGGCCGAGGCCGAGATCGAGGCTGCCGCCAACCGCGCCAAGGAAGACCTGCGCAAGCAAGTGTCTGCACTGGCCGTGTCTGGTGCCGAAAAACTGCTGATGCGCGAAATCGACGCCAACGCCCACAAGGCGCTGATCGACGATCTGGCTGCGCAGCTGTAAGGGCCGACCCATGAGCCAGGCCCTGACCCTTGCCCGTCCCTACGCTCGCGCCGCGTTTGCCATTGCGCGCGAGGCGGGCGCACTGCCTGCATGGTCAAGCGCGTTGGCGTTTGCCGCGCGTGTTGCCGCCGACCCGCAGATCGCAGGTTTACTGGGTAATCCCAAGCTGACGCGCGCGGACACTGTGACTTTGCTGGCACCGGAGGGTGCAAGTGAGGTGTTTGGCGATTTCCTCGCCCTGCTGTTCGACAATCGTCGACTGCCGCTGCTGCCTGAAATTGCAGGCTTGTTTGATGAGCTGCGGTTCGAGGCGGAACGTACCGTGAAGGCATTGGTCACCTCGGCGGTCGTACTGCCGGCGGCCGAGCTGGAGACGATCAAGAGCGCACTCAAGCGCCGTTTCGGGCGCGAAGTTGAAGTCGAAACTGCCGTGGATGCCAGCTTGATTGGTGGTGCGGTGATCGACGCTGGCGACATCGTCATCGATGGTTCGCTGAAGGGCAAGCTGGGCCGCCTGCAAGCGGCGCTGGCGCACTAAATTTCGTTAGCAAATTTTTTATTGAATGTGGTTCGCGGCGACGCGAACACCAAGGAAACCAAGATGGCCACCACCACGCTCAACCCGTCCGAAATCAGCGAACTGATCAAGACCCGCATCGAGAAGGTCAAGCTCGCCGCCGAAGCGCGTAACGAAGGCACCGTGACCTCGGTGTCCGACGGCATCGTGCGCATCCACGGCTTGGCCGATGTGATGCAGGGCGAAATGATCGAGCTACCCAACAGCACTTTCGCGCTGGCGCTGAACCTGGAGCGCGACTCGGTGGGCGCGGTGGTATTGGGTGATTACGAACACCTGCGTGAAGGCGATGTAGCCAAAACTACCGGCCAGATCCTCTCGGTGCCGACCGGCCCGGAGCTGCTGGGTCGCGTGGTCAATGCGTTGGGTGAAGCCATCGATGGCAAGGGCCCGATTGATGCCAAGACCTCGGCCCCGGTGGAATGCATCGCACCCGGCGTGATCTGGCGCAAGTCGGTCAGCCAGCCGGTGCAGACCGGCTACAAGTCGGTGGACAGCATGATCCCGATCGGCCGTGGCCAGCGCGAGCTGATCATCGGTGACCGTCAGACCGGCAAGACCGCGATGGCGATCGACGCGATCATCAACCAGAAAAATTCTGGCATCAAGTGCATTTACGTGGCGATTGGTCAGAAGAATTCGACGATTGCCAACATCGTACGCAAGTTGGAGCAGTACGGTGCAATGGCCTACACCACGGTGGTGGCGGCCTCGGCGTCGGAATCGGCGGCAATGCAGTACATCAGCGCCTACTCTGGCTGCACCATGGGTGAGTACTTCCGTGACCGTGGCGAAGACGCGCTGATCATCTACGACGATCTGTCCAAGCAAGCCGTGGCCTACCGTCAAATCTCGCTGCTGCTGCGTCGCCCACCGGGCCGCGAAGCGTATCCGGGCGATGTGTTCTACCTGCATAGCCGTCTGCTGGAACGCGCCGCGCGCGTGTCCGAAGACTACGTCGAGAAGTTCACCAACGGCGAAGTCAAGGGCAAGACCGGTTCGTTGACCGCGCTGCCGATCATCGAAACCCAGGCCGGCGACGTGTCCGCATTCGTGCCGACCAACGTGATCTCGATCACCGACGGCCAGATCTTTCTGGAAACCGATCTGTTCAACGCTGGTATCCGCCCGGCCGTCAACGCCGGTATCTCGGTGTCGCGCGTGGGTGGTGCAGCGCAGACCAAGATCATGAAGAAGCTGTCCGGCGGCATTCGTATCGCGCTGGCGCAATACCGTGAGCTGGCCGCGTTCGCGCAGTTCGCCTCCGACCTCGACGATGCCACCCGCAAGCAGTTGGAGCGTGGCCAGCGCGTGACCGAGCTGATGAAGCAGAAGCAGTACGCGCCGATGTCGGTGGCCGAACAGGCACTGTCGATCTATGCGGTGGACAAGGGCTATATGGATGATGTGCCGGTGGCCAAGATCGGCGCGTTTGAAGATGCCCTGCACGCACACTTCGCCAACACTGCGTCTGAATTGATGCAGAACGTGGCCACCAGTGGCGACTGGAACGACGACATCGAAGCCGCTTACAAGAAGGGCATCGAAGAGTTCGTGGCAACGGGTACCTGGTAACTGGTAGGAGCGCCCCAAGGGCGCGACTCAGATCGCGGCCACAGGCCGCTCCTACACGAAGCGAGATTGAGCATGGCCGGCGGCAGAGAAATCAAAACCAAGATCAAGAGCGTGCAAAACACCCGCAAGGTGACGCGCGCGCTGGAAATGGTCTCGGCTTCCAAAATCCGCAAGGCACAAGAGCGGATGAAGCAGTCGCGTCCGTATGCGCGGGCGATGAAGCAGTTGATCGGGCATTTGGCGCAGGCCAATTCCGAATACCGGCACCCGTACTTGATCGAGCGTGGCCAGATCAAGCGCGTCGGTTACATCATCGTGTCGTCGGATCGCGGCCTGGCCGGCGGTCTCAACAACAACATGTTCCGCAAGTTGTTAGTGGAGTTCCGCCAGTGGCAAGAAAAGGGCGTGGACATCGATGTGGTGACCATCGGCCAGAAGGCGTCGGTGTTCTTCCGGCGGATCAAAGTGGACATGCTGGCGTCGGTGACCCATCTAGGCGATACCCCGAAGGTCGAGCAGCTGGTGGGTGTGATCAAGGTGATGCTGGATGCCTACACCGCCGGTACGGTGGATAAGGTGTTCTTGTCGTACAACGACTTCATCAACACCATGACCCAAAAGGCCACCTTCGACCAATTGTTGCCGTTGCCGGCTGCCGAGACGCAAGTGGCCAAGCACGATTGGGATTACCTGTACGAGCCCGATGCGGAAACCGTGCTGGATCATGTGCTGACCCGCTACGTTGAATCCTTGGTGTATCAGGCGGTGATGGAAAACGTCGCCTCTGAACATGCTGCGCGCATGGTGGCGATGAAGGCTGCAAGCGATAACGCAACCAAGATGATCGATACCTTGAATCTGGTTTATAACAAGGCCCGTCAAGCGGCGATCACGCAAGAAATTTCGGAAATCGTCGGCGGCGCTGCGGCGGTGTAACAGCTTCTGTAGGAGCGGCCCCTGGCCGCGACCTGCGAATCGCGCGCACGGCGCGCTCCTACAATAGATATCGAGATTCAGAGGAAATAACCATGAGCAACCAGGGCAAAGTCGTACAGATCATCGGCGCGGTCGTTGACGTCGAGTTCCCGCGCGAGAGCGTGCCGAAGGTGTATGACGCGCTGAAGGTGCAAAACACCAGCATCACGCTGGAAGTGCAGCAACAGCTGGGCGATGGCGTGGTGCGCTGCATTGCGCTGGGCTCCACCGATGGCTTGAAGCGCAACCTGCTGGCCGACAACACCGGCCGTGCGATTTCGGTGCCGGTGGGTATCGGCACGCTGGGCCGCATCATGGACGTGCTGGGCAACCCGATTGACGAGGCCGGCCCGGTCGCCGCCGACACCACATGGGAAATCCATCGCGCAGCGCCTTCGTATGAAGACCAGGCATCGACCACCGAGCTGCTGGAAACCGGCATCAAGGTGATCGACCTGATGTGCCCGTTCGCCAAGGGCGGCAAGGTTGGCCTGTTCGGCGGCGCCGGCGTGGGCAAGACCGTGAACATGATGGAGCTCATCAACAATATCGCGACCGAGCATAGCGGTCTGTCGGTGTTTGCCGGTGTGGGTGAACGTACCCGCGAAGGCAACGACTTCTATCACGAAATGCAGGAATCGGGCGTCGTCAACGTGCAGGAGCACGCCAAGTCCAAGGTGGCGATGGTGTACGGCCAGATGAACGAGCCGCCGGGCAACCGCCTGCGCGTGGCGCTGACCGGCCTGACCATGGCCGAGTACTTCCGCGACGAAGGCCGCGACGTGCTGCTGTTCGTGGACAACATCTACCGCTACACCCTGGCCGGTACCGAAGTGTCGGCGCTGCTGGGCCGCATGCCGTCGGCGGTGGGCTACCAGCCGACCCTGGCCGAGGAAATGGGCGTCCTGCAGGAGCGCATCACCTCCACCAAGACCGGTTCGATCACCTCGATCCAGGCCGTGTACGTGCCCGCGGACGACCTGACCGACCCGTCGCCGGCGACCACCTTCGCCCACCTCGACGCCACCGTCGTGCTGTCGCGCAACATCGCCTCGCTGGGCATCTACCCGGCGGTCGATCCGCTGGACTCGACCTCGCGCCAGCTGGACCCGAACGTGATCGGCAACGAGCACTACGACACCGCCCGCCGCGTGCAGTCCACCTTGCAAAAGTACAAGGAACTGAAGGACATCATCGCGATCCTCGGCATGGACGAGCTGTCGGAAGAAGACAAGCAAGCGGTGGCGCGTGCACGCAAGATCGAGCGCTTCTTCAGCCAGCCGTTCACCGTGGCCGAAGTGTTCACCGGCTCGAAGGGCAAGTACGTGCCGCTGAAGGAGACCATCCGCGGCTTCAAGGGCATTGTGGACGGCGACTACGACCACCTGCCGGAACAGGCGTTCTACATGGTGGGTTCGATCGACGAGGCTGTCGAAAAAGCCAAGAAGCTGGCGGCGTAAGGAATCATCATGGCATCCACCTTCCGTTGCGACATCGTCAGTGCCGAAGCCGAGATTTTCCACGGCGAGGCCGAGCTGGTTGTGGCGACCGGTGAACTCGGCGAGCTGGGCATCGCGCCCAAGCATGCGCCGCTGATCACCCGCCTGAAGCCGGGCAAGGTTGTGGTGACCTTGGCCGGCGGCGAGAAATTGGACTTCGCCATTTCCGGCGGCATTCTGGAAGTGCAGCCGACGGTGGTGACGGTACTGGCCGATACTGCGGTGCGCGCCGATGAAATCGACGAAGCCGCGGTGCGCACAGCCAAGGAAGAAGCCGAACGCATCCTTGCCCGGCGTGGTGAAGCGATGGAAATTGCCGAAGCGCAGCAACGTCTGGCCGAAGTCACCGCGCAGTTGCAGGCGCTGGAGCGTCTGCGCAAGAATCTCAAGCACTGATCACCGGTCACGGCGGTGGACGGGTTTTGCAAAGCGCCGGCACTCGCCGGTGTTTTTTATGCGCCACATCGTGGTTTGTTCAGCCAGGGTATGTTTGGTGGTGCGATGATTCCAACCATCGCCTGATGAGGAGAGTCACCATGTTGCGCCCCTTGCGTCTGCTCGCTGCAACGATATTGATGACATCCCTGTTGGGTTTGACAGCCTGTGCCAGTGGTCCTGCCGTGCGTACCGACCATGACCCCACTGCCAATTTCGGCCAGTACCAGACATGGGGTTTCTATCAGCCAATTGCGATGGAGCAGTCTGGCTATTCCAGCTGGATTTCCGAGCGTATCCGCGCCGATGTACAAAAAGAAATGGAAGCACGCGGTTATCGCTTTGCCACGAGCGGGGCCGACCTGCTGGTGAATTTCCAAGGCGTGGTGGAAGACAAAACCGCCGTATGGACGGTGCCGCGCAGCGACACCGAGTGGTTCTACAGCTATCGTCACAAAGCCTATGTCGCGGTACCGATTTGGTATGACGAAACCCAAGTGTCGCGCTACAAGGAAGGCACGTTGACCGTGGATTTGGTGGACGGTAAACGCAATCGCATGGTGTGGACGGGCTCGGCCAGCAATCCGGTACGATCCAAACAAAAGCCAGAACAGAAATTGAGTGAAATCGATGCGGCCATCACTGGCATCTTTGCCAAGTATCCGCATAAAGCGAGTGGGATGTAAGCGTGGCGCATGCCTGGCAAAACAAAAAACCACCGGCTTGCTGCCGGCGGTTTTTGTTGCAACAGCAATGCCATATTAAAATTTCGGCTTGTCGTCGCTCGCGTTGTAGCGCTCGATCGCCTCGATAATGATCTTACGCGCCTCGGCAACGCCGTCCCAACCATCCAGTTTCACCCACTTGCCGTCTTCCAGATCCTTGTAGTGCTCGAAGAAGTGGCCGATGCGCTGTAGCCAGTGCTTGCTGACTTTGGCGATATCGTCGATGTGGCTGTAGCCGTTGAACACTTTGTCCACCGGTACGGCGAGGATTTTTTCGTCGCTGCCGGCCTCATCGCTCATTTTCAGCACACCCACCGGGCGGCAACGAATCACCGAGCCGGGCACCAGCGGCAGCGGCAGGATCACCAGCACATCGGCCGGATCGCCATCGCCACACACGGTGTACGGCACATAGCCGTAATTGCACGGGTAGCGCATCGGCGTGGACAGGATGCGATCCACGAAGATCGCGCCCGAGGCTTTATCCACCTCGTACTTGACCGGCTCGGCATCCTTCGGGATTTCGATGACTACATTGATTTCATCCGGCGGGTTGTTGCCGGTGGGGACAAGATCCAGACCCATTGCGTCGTGCTCCAGCGTGCGTGCCGCGCCCGGTTGGGCGCGGCGATGATTGAGGGGGAGTGAGTACATTTTAGCGGAGCGCGGCGGCGAAAGATGACGCTGGGCGAACCGGCTGGCTTGACGGGCACAGTTGAAGTGCGCATGATTAATGCGCATACAAGGGAGTCATGTCATGCGCATTCGAGAGCGTTACGCCGGTTACGGCAAGCGTGCCACCAATGTCAGTATCAATCAGGGCTTGCTGGAAGACGCCAAGGCGCTGGAGATCAACTTGTCTGCCACGCTGGAACGTGCGCTGGATGCCGAAGTGCGTGCACGCAAACGTGCCAAGTGGCTGGAAGAAAATCGCGAGGCGATCGCCGCCTACAACGCACGTATCGAGCGGGATGGGCTTGCCGGTGATCATGTGCGTGCGTTCAAGGCTGCACTCAAGGCGTCGTCTGCTGCATGAATCAATTTTGCGCGTATGTGAATGCGGATGCCGCATCCAAGCGCACCATTCCATACTGGCTGATCGTGCAAAGTGATTTGATCGATGCCACCCAGTCGCGCGTGGTTGTACCCTTGATTGCACCGCAACTGGCGGGGCCTTTGGTGGCAAGGCTGATGCCGGTGCTGATGGTTGCAGGCAAGCGGCTGGTGATGGATGCAGCGCAGATCACCAATGTGCCGATGCAGATGCTTGGCAGGCATGAGGCGGATTTGTCGGCCGAACGCCTGACCATCCTTGCGGCTCTCGACATGCTGATCTCGGGGATATGACCGTGGCCAATACGCTGCGCATCGCAATGGCGCAATTTGATTTTCCGGTGGGCGATGTGGCCGGCAATGCCGCACGCATTCTCGATGGGATCACCACTGCACGCGACGAGTACGGCGCGGATGTGGTGCTGTTTCCGGAGTTGGCGCTGTCGGGTTATCCGCCCGAGGATTTGTTGTATCGCCCAAGTTTTCTGCGCGAATGCGAGCAGGCCATCCAGCGCATTGCTGCCAGCGTGCAGGGGATCACCGCAGTGGTGGGTTGGCCGCAGCCTGCGGGTGCGGTGGTGTATAACGCCGCCAGCGTGCTGCGCGATGGCGTCATCGAGCAGACCTACCGCAAGCGCGAGTTGCCCAACTATGCGGTGTTTGATGAGCGCCGTTATTTCGATGTCGATCCGGACCGCGAGGATTGCGTATTCCAAATCAACGGCATTGATGTCGGCGTGGTGATTTGCGAAGACCTGTGGTTTGCCGAACCCATCGCCAGTACCGTCGCCAAGGGCGCGCAACTGGTGCTGGTGCCCAATGCCTCGCCGTATGAGCACGACAAGCATGCCCAGCGCGATGCGTTGCTGGTGCAGCGCGCGCGCGAGACTGGTGCCGGGATTGCCTACCTCAATGTGGTGGGTGGGCAGGATGCCTTGGTCTTCGATGGCGCATCGGTGGTGTGCGATGGCGACGGCAGCGTGCATCCGGCGGCGGTGGCATTTGAAGAGCAGTGGCTGGTGGTGGAGTTTGATGCCGAAGCAAAGCGTTTTGCGCCCCTGCAATGGACGGTGGACGGCGATGAAAGCCGCGATGCGCTGGCGTGGCGGGCGGTGGTGCGCGGCACCCGCGATTACTGCGCAAAGAACGGCTTCAAGCAAGCGTGGGTGGGGCTGTCGGGTGGCATTGATTCTTCGGTCGTGCTGGCCATTGCGGTGGATGCACTGGGCGCGGAGAACGTGACAGCCGTGCGCATGCCCTCACGCTTTACGGCGGGGCTGTCCAATGATCTGGCGCAGGAACAATGTGATGCGATGGGCGTGAAGTTGCTGGCGCTGCCCATCGAAACCCCATTCCAAGGCTATTTGAATGCGCTGGCCGAGGTGTTTGCCGGCAAGCCTGCTGATGTCACCGAAGAAAACCTGCAATCGCGTACGCGTGGTGCCTTGCTGATGGCGCTGTCCAACAAGTTTGGCGGTCTGCTGCTGACCACCGGCAACAAGAGTGAGTACGCGGTGGGTTACGCCACGATTTATGGCGATATGTGCGGCGGCTATGCGCCGATCAAGGATCTGTACAAGACTGAAGTCTTTGCCTTGGCGCGTTGGCGCAACACGGTGGGCGACCGGGTGATTCCGCAGGCCGTGATCGACCGCCCACCCTCGGCGGAGTTGCGTGAAAACCAGTTGGACCAAGACTCGCTGCCGCCATATGACGTGCTGGATGCAATCTTGTTGCGGCATGTGGATCAAGAACAGGGCCATGCCGAGATCGTTGCGGCGGGCTTTGCTGCAACCATCGTGGATAAAGTGCTGCGGCTGGTGCGGATTGGTGAATGGAAGCGCCATCAAGCCGCGCCAGGCCCGAAAGTCAGCCGGCGCGCGTTTGGGCGCGAGCGGCGCTACCCAATCAGCAATGGCTGGCGTGATTGAGTCAAGCGGGTAGCACAAAAAATGGCTCAAGAAAAAGGGGCCGCTGCGGCCCCTTTTCAACTCAACGCGCGTCGCCGGTAAACGGATTCAAGCGGCTGATGATTCCACGGTCATTGGGCCATTTGCCATGCAGCCACGGGTGCTGCGGTGCATTTTGCTCCAGCACGCGCTTGGCATCGGCGGCCAAGGCCGTATTGCCCATGCGTGTATAGGCTTCGGCCAGCAAGGCCACGGCATCGTATTGGTATTCGCTCTGCGGATAGGTTTCCAGCAGATAGGTGGCGCGATCAGCAGCCGACACCCAAGCACTGCGGCGCAGGTAATACAAACCGGTGTTCAGCTCAAAGCGGGCGAACTCGTTGCGCAAATACACCATGCGTTGGCGAGCATCGCCGGCGTAGCGGCTGTTGGGATAACGAGTAGAGACGGTGTTGAAGTCGTTGTAGGCCTGCTGGGGGGCTTCCAAGTCGCGGGTGCTGGTATCCAGCTTGAACGTGCGCGCCATGAACACCGTATTGCGCGCCATGTTGGACAGACCACGCAGATAGTAGAAATAGGCGATGTTCTTGTGCGTCGGGTAGGTGCGGATGAAGCGGTCAATCGAGGAGATCGCATCCTCGTGCTTGCCTGCTTTGAACTGCGCGTAAGCCTGCTCCATCATCGCCTGTTCGGTATAGGCACCGTAAGGATATTGGGCAATCAAGCGACCCCACGTCTCGTTAGCATTGCTCCAGTTGCCATGCTCCATTTGGTCATGAGCCTTGTCGAACAAGGTGGCAACCGGGACGCCTTCGTTCTTGTCTTTGTCCTTCTTGAACAGGCCTTTGACCCCCGAACAACCGGTGGCGGCAACGACCAATGCAAGCACGAGGGTGGTGCGAATCAAGGGGGAACGCGAAATCATGGGCATCGAACGGGCGCCGGGGGCATGAAGGCTGGATAATACCAGTCCCAAGCTTTAACCACGCCAGAATGCGCGCCTTTTCGTGAGGCGCCCGCCGATTCCCATGAATGAACACGCCTTGCGTATTGCCCAAGTCCCCGATTCCGTTGCCGGCCGTCGGTTGGACGCCGTCGTCGCGGAACTATTTCCGGAATATTCCCGCTCGCGATTATCCGCCTGGATCAAGTCTGGCGACCTCACTGTGGATGGCGCGCCGGCGCGCCCGCGCGACCCCGTGCGGGGTGGCGAGACCATCACCCTGAATGTGGTGGAGGAAGTGCAAACCCACGCCGTGGCCGAAGACATCCCTCTGTCGATCTTGTATGAAGACGAACACGTGTTTGTCCTCGATAAACCAGCCGGCTTGGTGGTGCACCCGGGTGCCGGCAACCCGGCCGGTACCTTGGTCAACGCTTTGCTGCATCGCGACCCGGCGCTGGACAAGTTGCCGCGCGCCGGTATCGTGCATCGGTTGGACAAAGACACCAGCGGGGTGATGGTGGTGGCACGCACCCTGGTGGCCCAGACTGCATTGGTCGCGCAGCTATCGGCGCGCGACGTGCATCGGCAATACCTCGCGGTGGTATTGGGGGCGCTGGTGGCCGGCGGCACCGCCAACGCCGCCATCGACCGTCACCCGCGCGACCGCCTGCGTATGGCGGTGCGCGAGGATGGCAAAGACGCCATTACCCATTACCGTTTGCGTGAGCGTTTTCGCAGCCATACCGCGCTGGAATGCCGCTTGGAAACGGGGCGTACCCACCAGATCCGCGTGCATTTGGCGCATCTGAAGTATCCCATCATCGGCGACCCGCTGTATGGCGGCTCCTTGCGGCTGCCCAAGGGCGCGTCGGAGGAATTGATCGCTTGCCTGCGCGGCTTCAAGCGCCAAGCCTTGCATGCCGAAGTACTGGAATTCATGCACCCGGTCAGCGGTGCGCCAGTGCGTTGCGAAGCGCCGTTGCCAGCGGATATGCAGCAGCTCATGCACCAGCTGCGTGCGGATGCCGCCAGCCACGCCGCTATCGAGCGGGCGCGCCGATGAGCGCGTTTTTGCATGCCGATTGGCCGGCACCGCCCGGCGTGCATGCGTTGACCAGCTTGCGGCATGGCTTGGGCGTATCCACGGCACCCTTCGACCATTTCAATCTGGGCTCGCGCTGCGGTGATGACGTGGATGCGGTGATTGAAAACCGCCGCCAGTTGCAAGCCGCCTTGCACTTGCCGTCGTCGCCGCGTTGGCTGCGCCAGGTGCATGGTGTTGCTGTTGCAGTGGAGCCGGGCTTCGATGAGCCCGAAGCTGACGCCGCGGTGACAGCAACGCCCGGCAGGGTGCTGGCCATTCTTACCGCCGACTGCTTGCCAGTGGTGCTTGCATCGAGAGCCGGTGATGACATTGGCGCGGCGCATGCCGGTTGGCGCGGGTTGTGCGCGGGGGTGCTGGAGGCTACGGTGGGCGCGATGCGCACCCCGGCGCAGCAATTGATGGCGTGGTTGGGTCCCGCTGCCGGCCCGCAAGCGTACGAAATCGGTGAAGACGTCTTTGCTGCATTTGTGCAGCGCGATCCCGCGGCGGTAGCAACGTTTGTGGCCACCCGCCCGGGGCATTGGAAGGTGGACCTGTACGCCTTGGCGCGCCAGCGTTTGCAGGCGGTGGGGGTGACGGCGGTATTTGGGGGCGAGCAGTGCACGATTTCGGATCCGGCACGGTTTTTCTCGCACCGCCGTGATCAGCGCGGCGGTCGCATCGCTACGCTGGTGTGGATGCAGGCCTGAACTGACTCAGCGCGGTGTTTGCGAGAGCCGATAAATCAGCAGTGCAGCGCGCTTGGCTTGGCGCGGAAGGGAGTCCAGCTCGATATATTCGCCAGGACCGTGGCTGTCGCCACCGGACGCGCCCATCCCCACCAGGCCATCCACATCGCGGGCCACAAACGCGATATCCCCCGCGCCGCGGCTTAGCGGGTCAATCTCGCCGAGTTCGGGCAAACCCAGATCCCGATTGATGCTGTTGAGTTTTGCCAGCAACGCACGGTTGCCAGCGGTGGGGGCCATCGGTGGGTAGTGTTCTTCAATCGTGATATTCGCGCTGGTCAATGGCAGGTGACGACTGACAATCGTGCGCATTTTTTCGCTGACGCGTGCGGTTTGCTCGGGGCTGAGCGTGCGGAAGTCGCCACGCGCAAGCGCAATGCCGGGCACGATATTGTCCTTGCCGCTGGCACTGAGCCGGGTCTTGTTGGCATCGAACGTGGCCTGCTCGCCGCTGCCCAGCAACCCCACATTGAAGGTCAAATTGGGTTCTGGAAGTTCAGTGCGAAATGCGGCCAGAATCCGTGCCAGCTCAAACGCTGCACCATCGCCCATGGCTTTGGAAAAAATACCGGAGCTGTGGCCGGATTCGCCATGCACGGTGAGTGTCCATTCGTTGGACGAGCGCCGTGCCACCGCACCCATTTCGCGTCCGTTCTGGTGCGAGATATTTTCGAAATCCAGCGCCGCATCGGCGCGTTTGCCGGCGGCGATCAAATCGGCGCGGGCAAGGGCGACTGGCATCCCTACTTCTTCCTCATCACCGGTCAGCACCACCTCGATATCGGCATCTTGCAGTGTGCCGGCATCGCGCAAAGCACGCAGTGCGGACAGGATGACCACCACGCCGCCCTTGTCGTCGCCTACGCCGGGGCCGAAGGCGCGCTTGCCTTCGATGCGAAAGCCGGTAAACGGATTGTCCGGCTCGAACACCGTATCCAGATGTCCAATCAGCAGCACCCGCTTGCCCTTGCCGTTGCCGTGGTGGATCGCAATCAAATGTCCGGCGCGCCCGCTGTCCGGCATGGGTTTGAAGTCCACCTGGAAGCCAAGTGCTTCGAATTCCGGGCGCAGCATGTTTGCCACCGCTGTCACTCCCGCGGTGTTGAAGGTGCCACTGTTTTGCGCCACCAATCGCTTGAGCAGGGCGGTGCTGCGGGCTTGGCTGGCGTCGGCGGCGCGGCTGATGCGCAGCTCGGTGGGCGCAAGCGCGGCACCGGCGGGTGTGGCAAGGGCAACACTCAGCAGCAGCGCGCTGGCAATGGGGGCAAGATGGGGCATGGGGGAGGCTCGAAGTTGATGCCAAACCATACCGCAGCCAACCCTTGTTCGGGATTTGACTTGAATCACGGCAGCCCGCCCGCATGTGCAGGACAGTGGCCTCTTGTGGCCTTCTCATTTAGGAATTACCGATGCGCATGGACAAACTTACATCGCGCTTCCAGCAGGCTTTGAGCGACGCGCAGTCGCTGGCCGTGGGTCGCGATCACAATCTGATTGAGCCTGCTCACCTGTTGCTGGCCTTGCTGGATCAACAAGGTGGCGGCACCCGCCCATTGCTGGCGCAGGCCGGTGTGAATGCGGCCGATCTGCGGCTGCGCCTGGCCGAGGCGCTGGACAAGTTGCCGAAAGTCTCCGGGCAGGCCGGCACGGTCAGTGTGGGCAACGATTTGTCGCGCCTGCTCAATGTGACGGACAAACTGGCGCAGCAACGCGGCGATGCCTTTATCGCCAGCGAATTGTTCTTGCTGGCTGCAATTGACGATAGCGGCGATACCGGCAAAGTGTTGAAGGCTGCGGGTGCGAACAAGCAGAAACTTGAGGCGGCGATCGAGAAATTGCGTGGGGGCGAGAAAGTGACCGACGAAAACGCCGAAGAGGCGCGTCAGGCGCTGGAGAAATACACCATCGACCTGACTGCCCGCGCCGAGTCCGGCAAGTTGGATCCGGTAGTGGGCCGCGACGAAGAAATCCGCCGCACCATTCAAGTCTTGCAGCGGCGCACCAAGAACAATCCGGTGCTGATCGGCGAACCTGGCGTGGGCAAGACCGCGATTGTGGAAGGGCTTGCCCAGCGTATCGTCAACAACGAGGTGCCCGAAGGCCTGCGCGGCAAGCGCTTGTTGTCGCTGGATATGGGCGCGTTGATTGCGGGCGCGAAGTTCCGTGGTGAGTTCGAGGAACGCCTGAAGGCGGTGCTCAACGATCTGTCGAAGAACGAAGGCCAGATCATTCTGTTTATCGACGAGCTGCACACGATGGTCGGCGCGGGCAAGGCCGAAGGCAGTATGGATGCCGGCAACATGCTGAAACCGGCGCTGGCGCGCGGCGAGCTGCACTGCATCGGCGCCACCACCCTGGACGAATACCGCAAGTACGTGGAGAAGGATGCTGCGCTGGAGCGCCGCTTCCAGAAGGTGTTCGTCGGGGAGCCCACGGTGGAGGACACCATTGCCATTTTGCGCGGCCTGAAAGAACGCTACGCGGTGCATCACGGGGTGGAAATCACCGATCCTGCGATCGTTGCCGCCGCCACGCTCTCCAACCGCTACATCGCGGATCGCCAATTGCCGGACAAGGCCATCGACTTGATGGACGAAGCGGCCTCGCGCATCCGCATGGAGATCGACTCCAAGCCGGAAGAAATGGACCGCAAGGAACGTCGCCTGATTCAGCTGAAAATCCAGCGTGAGGCACTGAAAAAAGAGAAAGACGCCGAATCCAAACAGCGCTTGGCTGATCTGGAAGCCGAGATCAATACGCTGGAGCGCGAGTTCAACGACCTGGAGGAAATCTGGAAGGCCGAGAAGGCCACCTTGCAAGGGGCCACCAAGGTCAAGGAACAGATCGAAGCCGCACGGCTGGAACTGGAAGCCGCACAGCGCCGGCAGGATTACGCGCGCATGAGCGAAATTCAGTATGGGCAGATTCCGCAATTGGAAAAGCAGCTTGCCGCCGCGCAGGAAGCCGAGACCCGTGGCTTCACCCTGCTGCAAGACAAAGTGACCGCCGAGGAAATTGCGCAAGTGGTGGCGCGCTGGACCGGCATTCCAGTGTCCAAGATGCTGGAAGGCGAGCGCGAAAAACTCCTGCAGATGGAAGCACAGCTGCACACCCGCGTGGTCGGGCAGGAGGAAGCGATCAAAGCGGTGTCGGATGCGGTGCGCCGTTCGCGCGCAGGGCTGTCTGATCCTGATCGCCCCAGCGGCTCATTCCTGTTCCTCGGCCCGACCGGCGTGGGCAAGACCGAGCTGTGCAAGGCGTTGGCCGACTTCCTGTTCGACTCCAGCGATGCGATGGTGCGCATCGACATGAGCGAGTTCATGGAAAAGCACAGCGTCAGCCGGCTGATCGGCGCGCCGCCCGGCTATGTGGGTTATGAAGAAGGCGGCTATCTGACCGAGGCCGTGCGCCGCCGCCCGTATAGCGTGATCTTGCTGGACGAAGTGGAGAAAGCGCATCCGGATGTGTTCAACATCCTGCTGCAAGTGCTCGACGATGGCCGCCTCACCGATGGTCAAGGCCGCACCGTGGATTTCCGCAACGCGGTCATCGTGATGACCAGCAACCTTGGCAGCCATCAGATTCAGGAGCTGGCCGGCGACGATTCAGCCGAGGCTTACCTCCAGATGAAGGCCGCGGTGATGGGGGTGGTGCAAGCGCATTTTCGTCCCGAGTTCATCAACCGGCTGGATGACATCGTGGTGTTCCACCCGCTGGACAAGGCGCAGATCAAACAGATTGCGCGCATCCAATTGCGCAGTCTGGAAAAGCGTCTGGGCGAACGCGGCATTCGCATCGAACTATCCGATGCGGCGTTCGACCTGCTCGGGAATGTCGGCTTTGATCCGGTCTACGGCGCCCGTCCGCTCAAGCGCGCCATCCAGCAACAACTGGAAAACCCGCTGGCGCAGCAAATCCTGTCCGGCCAGTTCGGCAATGGCGACGTGGTCAAGGTGGACGCTGAGGGTGGCAGGCTGGTGTTCGTCAAGTGATGCCATGCCCCGGCGCGGATACCGGCCGGGGCGATGCCCGTTTTACCTGGCAACAAATTTGAGCGGGCCTTTGTAGTCTGGCCAACGGATGGACGTTGGCAGCCGCTGGTTGAGGGCGATCTCTGGCGATGCGCTGTCGCCGTTGGTCGACAGGCTTGCCATCAGGGTGGGCATCCAGAAGTTCACCGCAAACGTCGCGTCCTTGTAGATGACCGGCTTGATATGCAGCGTGGTGGTTTGGCCTGGCTCGATGCGGAATGCCACCACGTCTTCGTTCACATACGCACCCTTGTCGAGGATCTTTTGCACGCTGAAGGCGGTCGTCATTTCCAGCCCGATGCCGGTAATTCGATAGTCACCGGCGGGAAGTTCGATCGTCTCGGATTGGCCGTAGCGGGTCATGTGATTGATTGGATAGTCGATGAACTGCTTGGCCACCATGGTGAATACCAACAGACCATCCTTCACGCCCCATTCGATGCCGCCACTACGCAGCTGCTTGTCGACTTTCTTTGGCAGCGTCTGTTCGCTGGTGAATGGTGACACGTCAACCACAAGCTGGCCTGCTTGCTGTGCGAAAGCGCTGCGACTGAACAACATCGAGAGCACCAGTGTGGCGGCAAGCCAGAATTTCAACATGCGAATCTCCGTGATCGTGGTGAGTTTGCTAGCGTGCGTATGATAGCGGCCGCAATTGTGCGGCAATGCGCGGGGAGTTCGGATGGTATTCAAGTACGGGAGCGAACACGGCCAAGCCGGGCATTCCGATGCGGGTCGCACTGGAGTGTGGCGGTGACGTGCGGGCCAGGGCTGGTGCGGTTGTCTGCGCCAGTTCGATCGTGACCGTGATGCGGGTGTTTTCGCATACCTGCTCGAATACCGAAATTGTCTGCGCGTTGGGCTGCGCGCAGATGCTGGTCGGGGTGGACAGTGATTCGGACTATCCCCCCGATGTGGTGGCCGCGCTGCCTAAGACGGGGCGCGATCTGGACTTGAATATCGACGCGGTGCTGGCGCTCAAGCCCGAGTTGGTACTGACGTCGCTGACGGTGCCGGGGCATGAGAAGGTAGTACACGCATTGCGCGATGCGGGTCTTGCGGTGCTGGTGTGTGATCCGCAATCACTGCAAGATGTGTATGCCGATATTCAAGCCATTGCCGATGCGCTGGGCGTGCCCGCACGTGGCGTGGCACTGGTGGCGCAGATGGAGGCTTTGATGCCGGCTGTGGCAGTGGCAGGTGATCGGCCCAAGGTGTTGGTGGAGTGGTGGCCAAAACCGGTGATTGCGCCCGCCAGGTTCTCGTGGGTCACGGATCTGATCGAGCGCGCCGGTGGCTGCAACCCATGGGCCGATGAAGACGCGAAGAGTTTGCCGCTGGACCATCCGCGCGTGCTGGCTGCCGCCCCCGACGTGGTGGTGATGAGCTGGTGCGGGGTGAAAGAGGAGAACTATCGCGCCGAGATTGTCATTCGGCGCGACGGCTGGGCGGCCCTGCCTGCGCTGCAGCATGGACGCATCCATGCCATTTCCGAAGCCTATCTGGGCCGCCCCGGGCCGCGTCTGGTGGAGGGCTATCGCCGGTTGCGTGCCTGCATTGCAGAGTTGCAGGAACAGGGCACGCATTCTGCGATTTGACTACTCGGCATGGGCTGCCAGTTTGCCCGTCGGTTTCCTTGCGGGCCGTTTGGCGCCGGGCCGAGCGATGGCATACATCTGCCACGCGATATCTTTCATCAGTGCTTGGCGGTCGCTGCCCTCCACATACAGGTCAAAGTGGGTGCGGCCGGGCACAAAACGGAAATCCGACTTGGCGCCCAAGCCGTCCAGTACCGCCTTGAGCTTGTAGGCAGCGCCGTCCAGATAGAACGTATCGGCGGTGCCTACATAGAGGTGCAGTTTGCCGTCGAGGTCGGGTTCGAGTTGCGGCCATTGCGTGCGCAGGATGCGGCCGATGTCGTAATGCGCGCCCCAGTACGCCACGACCTGCGGATCCACCTTGCCGGTGCCACGATCGAACATCGGGGTTGGACGACCATCGGTGCCGCGTGGCGAGAAGACCCACTCAAACGACGCCAGTTGCCCGCCTATCGGGCCGGTCGTTTCTTCCATCCGGGCGAATTGTTCGAAGCTGGCTTGTACCTTGCCTTTGTCACGCATGATGGGGTACGGGCTGCCATCCGGTTTGCGATAGACATTGGCATTGGCGGCGTACAAGTCGATACCGCAGAAGTCATCGAATACGCTGGAGTCGGGCGAGGTGGACCATGTACCGCCAAACAGTTTCGGATAGCGCACTTGCAGCCACAGTGTGGCCCAGCCACCGGAGGAATGGCCGTTGAGGAAGCGGCCGGAGGCTTTGCCATCCATCCGATAGGTGCTTTCCAGATGGGGGATCAATTCTTCCGTCAATGCTTGCCCCCACGGGCCGTTATTGACCGAATCGGCAAACTCGTGGGTACCGGTGGCGCTGGATTCGTCCAGCAAGACCCAGATCATCGGTGGCAATTCACCCGACTGCATGCCGGTATAGGCATTGACGGCGGTGCCAATCAAGCCGCGTTGGTTGCCGCCAAAGCCGTGGGTGAAATACAGCACCGGGTAGCGCGCCGGTGCGGCACCGTCGTAGCCGGGGGGCAGGACCACCCAACCGTGCATATGGATGGGGCGCCCCCAGAATGCACTGAGCGCGGGGCTGATGAAATCAATTTCACGGGTGGCCGCTTTTGCCGCGGGTGCCGCCTTGCGAATGGCCTCGGAAAAGCGAGGAGGCAATTGCCACGGGTCCCCCGCTGCCGGCAGCCGTTGATCCAGTACCAAGGTGGTGGGTGTGGCGGCCTTGCCCAGCGTCACTTTGACTGGCGCGCTCAAGATGTCATCGGCACCGCGTCCGCCGTAATTGTCATCGCCGGCCACATCCAGCACCGCTTGCACGTAATACTCGCCATCGGCCAATTTCGAAAACGACGTTGGCCACGCGAGCGTGTCGGTATCTACCGCAAGCGATTGCCCGGGGGCCAAGCGTGCAATATCCATCGCGGCCATGCTGGCGTCGTCGGCACCGCCAAACGGGCTGGCATTGACCTCCAACACGTTGCCATCCTTCGCCTTGGCCAGTGCCTGCGCGGCAGGTTCCGCAAACAGCAGCAAGCGACCAGCGGCACTGGCCGTGGCGGCGGCGGGCAGTTGCACGCGCAGTGGCGCGGAGGTGTCGGCCTGCGCGCACGCACACAGGGCCAATAGCAGGGCAGCCAAGGATGAACGATGCAGGAATAGCGCATGGCGCATGGGGCGCTCCAGTGGCGGCGATGAAGGACGCAGTGTGCGCTGTCCTGCAGTCAGTTGAAAGTTGGACGAGCCTGCCTGAGAGGGATGTTCCAGGCACCGGGCAACGACAGTGCGATGCAGGTCATTGCATGCTGCATACGTTAATATGGCGTGAATTGGTGATACCCAGACGTTGAATACCTTTATGGCGGCCAAGGCGATGTACGGTAACGGGTTGCGCATCTTTACCTATCACAGCATCGACCGCGCACCGGCGGGGACCCCACTGCCCAAGCTGCATGTCAGCCCGGATATGTTTGAGCGCCAGTGTCGCTGGTTGGCCCGATTGGGCATGCGTGGCGTGTCCATGAGCGAGGGTTATCGCGCTTTACGCGCGGGCAACGCCGGGAAGCTGGTTGCCATCACGCTGGATGATGGCTATCAGGACAATGTGCGAAACGCTGCCCCGATTCTGAAACGCCATGGTTTTGGCGCGACGTGCTATGTGGTCACCGACACTATCGGTGGCAACAATGCATGGGATGCCGTGTTAGGTGTGCCGCGAGCGATGATGAGTGAGGGCGAGTTACGCACATGGCACCAGCAAGGTTTGGAGATCGGCTCGCATACCCGGACCCACCCGCATCTGGATCGGTTGGATCCGGCCGCCCTGGTCGCAGAATTGAGTGAGAGCCGGCAACGCTTGCAAGCGTTGACAGGGGCACCGGTTGAGCACTTTTGCTACCCATATGGCGACCACAATGCAGCGGTTGTCGAGGCGGCGCGGCAGGCCGGTTATGTCACTGCCACCACCACCCGCAAAGGTATTGCACGGCCAAGTGACGACCCACTGCAGTTGCCGCGCATCTCCATCAATGGTGGGCGCGGGATTTCCAAGTTCGTGCTGTATGCGGCCACACCCTATGCCGAGTTGCGCAGATGAATTTCGTGTTCGTGGATGCCAGCCGCAAGTTGTGGGGCACCGAGCAGGCTTTTCTGGAGCTTGCGCGTGGGTGCGCCAGTGCGGGTCATGGGGTGATTGCGGTGGTGCGTGCGGACAGTGAAATGGCGGTCGCGATGCGGCAAGTGCCCGGCATCCAGCTGAGGGAAACCCGCTTTCGCGGCGGTGAAGACCCGCGTGCATTTCGCAAGGTGCTGCAGGCGGTACGCACGCTGCATGCCGACTGGTTGGTGGCAGCACATGGCAAGCATCATTGGCCGTTGCTGTTCGCTTCGCTGTTCACCGGGACGCCGCTGGCTGCGTTTCGTCATCTGACGTATATCCGCAGCCGGGTCACCCGTTATTGGATGCCACGCTTGGCCAAACGCTATTTCGTAGTGTCCGAGTTTGCGCGCCAACGGTTGATCAACGATGGCGTGCCTGCGCGCTGTCTGCACATCGTGCATAACCCGATTGATATGCGTCGCTTTCATCCATCGGCTGCAGCTCGCGCAACATTGCGCCGCGAGTTGTGCATTGCGGACGATGTGGTGCTGGCGGGGTTTGTTGGCAGGCATACCACCGGCAAAGGAGTTGCCCCATTGCGACAAGCGATGATCGAGGTGATGCAAGAGCGTGCTGGTACGGCGATGTTGTGGCTGGGCGAAGGTGCCGAACTTGCGGCCACGCGCGCTGTTGTGGATGCGGTCGGGCAGGCGGCGCGCCATCACTTCATTCCCTGGTGCGATGACACCGCGGCGGTGTACCCGGCGCTGGATTTGCTAGTGTGCCCTTCCGAGGAAGAGGAAACCTTTGGGCGGGTGGTGGCCGAGGCGCAAGCCTGCGGTGTGCCGGTCATTGCGCGTGATCGCGGTGGTCTGCCTGAAGCGATGATCGCCGGCGAGACTGGTTTGCTGTGGCGTGGCGATGCCCCCCATGATTTGGCTGACTTGATTGGTCGCCTGATCGATGACAGCCCTCGCCGGCAGGCGATGGCGGCGGCGGCCCCCGCCAGTGCTGCGCGGTTCAGTACCGATCTTGTGGTCAACAAATTCATCGCGCAGCTCACTACGTCAACTGCCGACCGGGCGCGCCCGATCCCCGGGCGAGTGCGTTAAACAGCCGCCTTGCTGGGGACACGCCATGGCGGTGAGGCCATCACCATATCCGCCAGCGAGTAGGCCAATTCGCGTTCTGCCAAAACGGCCGCATCGGCACCGTGTTCGAGTAAATACCTGACCTGGGTTTCGCTGTGCGCACGCGCCAGGACGCTGATGGCGGGATTAAGCGCTTTCAAGCGCTGGATGGTTTCGCCAGCTTCCAGGGCTTGCGGAATCGCGAATACGGCAAGCTTTGCGCGTACCGGTGCAGCTTCCTGCAAGACGCGTTGGTTTGCAGCATTGCCGCGCACGGTGGGTAGGCCATTGGCGCGTGCTTGTGCCACCAAATCGGAATCATCTTCGATGATGACCAAGGGCACGCCACGTTCACGCAGCAGATGGGCAAGCTGGCTGCCCACGCGGCCGTAACCCACCACGATGGCGTGGTTGCAAATATCCACCGGTACCACCTCGGGTTCTGGTTCGGCATTGGCGGCGTTGCGTGCGTCCTCTCGTGCCTGCCAGCGATCCAGCCCCATGAACAGGATCGGGTTGAGCATGATCGAAATCAGTGCGCCGGCCAGCACCAGATCATGGCCTTCCTTCGGCAGGATTTTAAGTGACAAGCCAAGCCCGGCGATGATGAAAGCGAATTCGCCAATTTGGGCCAGACTGGTGGAAATGGTCAGCGCCGTGGAATTGGGATGCCCGAATGCCCGCACGATCAGGTAGGCGGCGGCCGATTTTCCAAACACGATGATGAGCGTGGTAGCCAGCACTTGCCACGGATGCTCGACCAGAATATTGGGATTGAACAGCATGCCCACCGACACAAAAAACAGCACTGCGAACGCATCGCGCATCGGCAGTGAATCTTGTGCGGCCTGATGGCTGAACTCGGATTCGTTGAGCAGCATGCCGGCGAAGAATGCGCCCAGTGCGAAGCTCACACCGAACATCGCTGCCGAGCCAAACGCCACGCCCATCGCGATGGACAGCACTGCCAATGTGAACAATTCACGCGAGCCGGTGCCTGCAATGCGTTCGAGTATCCACGGGATTGCCTTGCGGCCGACGATCAGCATGAAGGCGACGAAGGCGGCGACCTTGCCAAAGGTGATGGCCAGCGCTTTGAGAATGCCGCCGATGCCTACCGCTTCGCTGCCACCCAGCGCGCCGGCCAGTGCCGGAATCAACACCAGTGCGATGACGCAGGCCAGATCTTCTACGATCAGCCAACCCACCGCGATTTTGCCGCGCCGTGTATCCAGCAAGCGACGCTCTTCCATCGCCCGCAGCAGCACCACGGTGCTGGCGGTGGCCAGCGAAAACCCGAACACCAACCCTTCAAGATGCGACCAGCCCATCAATTCGGCCAAACCCAAGCCCAATAGGGTGGCGACGGAGATTTGCGCCACCGCGCCGGGGATCGCGATGTTTCTCACCGACATCAGATCGCGTAGCGAGAAGTGCAGGCCGACGCCGAACATCAGCAGGATCACACCAATCTCGGCCAGCTGGGGTGCCAACTCCGCATCACCCACGAAGCCCGGCGTGAACGGCCCAACGATGATGCCCGCAACCAGGTAGCCAACCAGCGGTGACAGTCGCAGCCGATTGGCTAGTGCGCCCAGAATAAAGGCCAGCACGAAGCCATACACCAAAATCGCGATCAGGGGGGTGTGATGTGGCATGTGTACTCCGCAAGGTCGATGCCACGATCATCGCATGTGCGGGTAACACTTCGAACAAAAAACGCCCCGGATGACCGGGGCGCGAAGGTGGAAATGAATAAGGTGTTCAGCTCACCACTTGTAGCTGACCTTGCCGTAGTAATACGCACCATTGAAGCCATACGGCGAGTACAGGCTGTAAGGTATCAGGCCGAATGTGGAGTTGGCGTAGGTATTTTGTTCGGGGTATTGGTTCAACGCATTGTCAGCACCCGCTGTAATCGTCCAGTGCTGGTTGGGACGGAAGTTGACGGATAGATCAAGCGTCCATTTGGCCCCGAAGGTCTGGTCTTGTAGCGGGTTGCTGGCGTTCCGCGCGGTGAACTGGCCATAGCGAGTGGCTCCGGCATTGATCTCCCAATGTTGCAGGGCCCAGTTTGCGTTCACTGCGAACTTGTCGCGTGGTGCGCCTTCTTCGATGCGGCCACGTTCATCGCGCCCCATCCGTTCCAAATTGGCCCCCAATGCTGTCAACGCGGCAGGGTTGGGGGCAATGCGTGTGACTTTGGATTTGTTGTAGTTGTAGCTGCCGGTCAGGTTAAGGCTACTGGCCGCCAGCGGCACATTCCAAGTGCCCACCACGTCGATGCCCTGCGTACGGGTATCAATCGCATTGTTGAAATAACGCGCACTGGTGACATTGGTGATGCCGAGACTGGCCAACAGTGCCTGTGCCGCCGCATTGTTGGCGATATTCAGATTGGATGAGAGCACGATGCGGTCATCGACGTTGATCTGGTAGGCATCGATCGTCAGATACACGCGCTCCAACGGTTGCAACACCAGACCCAAGCTGTAAGACCGTGAGGTCTCCGGCTTGAGCTGCTCTGCACCAAGCGCTTGTGCGGCTGCGCCGGAGGCCGGGAAGGTTCCGGTTTCAAAGGCCACACCATTATTGATGTTGGTGGTCACCGCCTGATAGTGCTGCTGTGCCAACGAAGGCGCACGAAAGCCGGTGGCGGCGGTGCCACGCAAGGCCACCTTGTCGGTAAAGGCGTAGCGCAGTGACAACTTGCCGGAGAATTGACTGCCGAAGTCGGAATAGTCTTCGTACCGCCCGGCGATACCGCCCGAGAATTTGTCGGACACATCAGCTTCCAGGCCCGCGTACAGCGCATAGTTGTGCCGGTTGTAACTGCCGGCGTTGCGTGGTGTGAATCCGCCAAAGCCCTGTGCACCGGAACCGAAATACGAATTGGCCTCACCCGCACGCTGCGCCCAGTCTTCGGTGCGATATTCCGCACCGAAGGAGAGGGTGGCTGGATACGCCAATCCAATCCCGATGGGCTTGGAGAAGTCGGCGTTCAACACTTGCTGGGTGTATTGCAGCGAGCCGTCATAGAAGCTGAGTGGGCTGCTCACACCCAAGGCATAGTTGATGGTGTTCTGGGTGCGAAAGCCCAGCAGACTGTCGCCGAAGTTGTAGCTGAAGTCCCAGTTCAGGCCATTGTCGGCAGTGCCCTTGGCGCCCAGCACCACGCTACGGTCGTGCGCATCTTGATTGATTTCAGGTACATAGCCGTTCGGGTAAACCTGCGCCAGCAGTGCGCCTTGCCCGCTGTGGTTTTTGGAGCGATAGAACGCGAACGATGTGATGTCGCGGTTGCTGGCCATGGCGGTGACATACAGGCTGGCGTGATCGCCAATGGCCAGATTGGCATTCAATGCCAGTGCTGTCTGATCCACATCCGGGTCGCCCAGCTTGAATGCTGTTTCGCCCACGCCCGGGAAATTGCCGGTGTTGGGCGCTGTGCCTTGATAGGTACCGGAGCGATTGGTCATGTCTTGGTGGCCGGTTTGTGCCGCCAAATGGATGGTGCCGCCGCCGCCCAGGGTCAGGCCTGCATCACCAGACAGTTGCCACTGCTGGCCATCGCCCTTGGAATACTGGCCGCCTCCCAGTGCAATACTGCCTCCAGTGCCGGCGCCCTTGAGCACGATATTGATGACGCCGCCGATGGCATCAGACCCATATTGTGCAGATGCACCATCACGCAGGACTTCCACGCGTTCGATAGCGGCGACGGGGATCGCGTTCAGATCAACTGCAGACGAGCCACGACCGATCGTGCCATTCACATTCACCAGCGCCGAAATATGGCGGCGCTTGCCATTGACGAGCACCAGCGCCTGATCCGGTGACAACCCGCGCAGTTGCGCCGGACGCACACCGCTGGTGCCGTCGGCCATGCCGGGGCGCGGGAAATTCAGTGAGGGCAGTGCGCGCGCCAAGGCGGTGGCCAGCTCGGTGGTGCCGGTGGCCTCCAGTGTTTCCGGGGTGATGATGTCGATGGGCGATTGCGATTCTGCCACTGTGCGGTCAGCCACATGGGTGCCGGTGACGATCAGCGTGTCGAGGGTACGGGCATCTTTACTGGCCGGCGCAGAGGCCTGCTGCGCCAATACCGGGCCGGCGATCAGTAATGAAGACAGCGCCAGAGCAAGGGGGGTCATGCGGGGCATGTTCAACTCCAATGGAGGGTAAGTCTTGGATCTGTTTAACACTGAATTAACACGATCGCAAACGCTTCAATGGCATAGGGCTATGCCATCGGTTGCAATGCGTGTGTCGGGAAGGCCGGGTGCTGGCTTAGGCGTTACAATGGCGAGCTCATGATTTCTTTCCGAAATTTCGCCCTGCGTCGCGGCGAACGCCTGCTGCTGTCCAATGTTGACCTGACCCTGCACGCCGGCTGGCGGGTGGGTGTGATCGGGCGCAATGGCGCTGGCAAGTCGTCGCTGTTTGGTGCCCTGATGGGCGAACACGAGCCCGACAAGGGCGATCTGGACCTGCCCGGTAAGGCGCGGATTGCGTCGGTGGCGCAGGAAACTCCGCATCTGCCGGACCCGGCGATCGATTTCGTGCTGTCGGGCGATAGCGCCGTGCACGCGGCCATCCAGATGGAGGCCAATGCGTTTGCCAATGAGGATTGGGAAGCGGTGGCCGTGGCGCATCAGTTGCTGGAAGAAGTGAACGGCTACGATGGCACGGCGCGTGCCGGCCGGCTGCTGCATGGGCTGGGGTTTCCGGCCGAGGTGCATGAAAAGGCGGTCTCGGATTTCTCCGGTGGCTGGCGCGTGCGCCTGAACGTGGCGCGTGCGCTGATGACGCCATCCGATTTGCTGTTGCTCGATGAACCGACCAACCATTTGGATCTGGATGCGGTGGTCTGGCTGGAAGAATGGCTCAAGCGCTATGACGGCACCTTACTGGTGATTTCGCACGACCGCGAATTTCTCGACAACGTCACCACCCACATCTTGCATCTGCACGACGGCACCGCGAAGCTGTATTCGGGCAATTACACCGATTTCGAGCGCCAGCGCGCCGAACATTTGCGGCTGCAGCAGATCACCCATCTGAAGGAGCAGGCCGAGCGCGCCCACCTGCAATCCTTCATCGACCGTTTCAAGGCCAAGGCCAGCAAGGCCAAGCAGGCGCAGTCGCGGATGAAGCGGCTGGCCAAACTGGCCGGCACCGAAGCGGTACGCGCCGAGCGCGCGCTGCATATCGATTTCCCCGAACCGCTGCGGCTGCCCAACTCGCTGCTATCGCTACACGATTGCGATTGTGGCTATGGCGTCGACGCCAAAATCCTGCATAACGCCAGCTTCGGCCTGGAAGCCGGCGACCGCATCGGCCTGCTGGGCCCCAATGGCGCGGGCAAATCGACCTTGGTGAAAACCCTGGTGGGCGAGCTGGCGCCGATGACCGGCGAGCGTAAGGCGCATCCGGATTTGCGCATCGGCTACTTCGCCCAGCACACGGTGGAGTCACTGGTGGCCGGCACCTCGCCGCTGGATCACTTGCGCAAGCTCGATCCGGATTCGGCCAATCAGGTACTGCGTGATTTCCTCGGCAAATGGAATTTCCCCGGCGACCGTGCGTTTGAAGTCATCGACACCTTCAGCGGTGGCGAAAAAGCGCGATTGGCGCTGGCACTGATCGCCTATCGCCGGCCCAACGTATTGCTGCTTGATGAGCCCACCAACCACCTTGACCTGGACATGCGCGAAGCGCTGGCCGAAGCGCTGAGTGATTTCGATGGCGCCATCGTGATGGTCAGCCATGACCGCCATTTGATCGGTCTGGTCTGCGACAGCTATTGGCGCGTGGCTGGCGGCAAGGTCGAGCCGTTCGATGGTGATCTGGACGAATACGCCGCGTGGCTGCGTACTCGCCCGGGCAGTGACAACCCCAAAACACCGGTACCCAAGCAAGAGCCCAAGCGGGTCGTACCCGCACCGGCACCTGCCGCGCCGAAAGCCAGAATCAACCCGCACAAGCTGCAAAAAGCCGAAGAGCGCGTGGCGCGCCTGGAAGGCAAACTGGCCGAGTGCGATGCCCAGCTGGCCGACCCGGCGGTGTATGTCGATGCTGGCAAAGTGGCTGATTTGGGGCGCACGCAGTTGCAACTGCGCAGCGAGCTGGAGCAGGCCGAGGCCGAGTTGCTGGGGTTGTACGAATAAGCTTCGCCTTGAAATCGCGGCTGCGTGCCGCATGTGTTCTTACTCACCCTGTTCTTGGTAGCGCCATGCCCATCTACGCCTTCGCCTGCGAATTCTGCGGGCATCACTTCGATAAATTGCAGAAACTCTCCGACGTCGACCCCAGTGTCTGCCCGCAGTGCGGCAAAGACGGCGGCATCCACCGGCAATTGACCGCGCCACAATTCCGGCTGGCCGGTGGTGGCTGGTACGAAACCGATTTCAAGAAAGACGGCGAAAAGAAAAGCAATCTGGCCGGCGATGCGGCCAAGCCTGCCGAAGCCAAAGCCGAGCCAGCAGCCAATGCCAGTGCCAAGTCAGAGAGCCCCAAGCCGGAAGCCGCCAAATCCGCCACCAAGTCGGCCGACTGAACCCGTTAAAATGATTGGCTTGCCGGTGCCCGCCGGCCCGAACCTCCCCGGAGTCTCCATGCGTACCCATTTCTGCGGCCTGATCGACCAAACGTTGATCGGCCAAACCGTCACCCTGTGCGGCTGGGCCGATGTGGCCCGCAATATGGGCCAGATCGTGTTCATCGACCTGCGCGACCATGAAGGCATCGTGCAAATCGTCGCCGAGCCGGCCGACGGCGATGGCAACGCCGCGATGCTGGCCGTTGCCGCGGCGGTAGGCTACGAGGACTGCCTGCGCATCACCGGCACGGTGCGCCGCCGCCAGTCGGTGAACGACAAGCTCAAGACCGGCCAGGTCGAGGTGGTGGCCGAGACGATCGAGCTGCTGAATAAGGCCGAGCCGCTGCCGTTCCACCACCACGAGAACCCGGGCGAGGACATCCGCCTGAAGTACCGCTACCTCGACCTGCGCAGCCCCGAGATGCAGCGCAAGCTGCGGACACGCACCAAGCTGGTGTCGGCGCTGCGGCATTACCTGGATGCGCGTGGTTTCCAGGACATCGAAACTCCCATCCTGACCAAGGCCACGCCGGAAGGTGCGCGTGATTTTTTGGTGCCGGCGCGCATGCACCCCGGCGAGTTCTACGCGCTGCCGCAAAGCCCGCAGTTGTTCAAGCAGATTTTGATGATGGCCGGTTTCGATCGCTATTACCAAATCGCCCGCTGCTTCCGCGACGAAGCGTTGCGCGCCGACCGCCAGTTGGAATTCACCCAGCTCGACATGGAATTTGCGTGGGTGTCCGAGCGCGATGTGCAAGACCTGACCGAAGACATGGTGCGGCATGTGTTCCGCGACGTGGTCGGGGTGGAATTGGCCGCGCAGTTCCCGCGCATGACGTACGCCGAGGCGATGCGCCGCTACGGTTCCGACAAGCCCGATCTGCGCATCGATCTGGAATTGGTCGACGTGGCCGATCTGGTCAAGCAATGCGAGTTTGCGGTGTTCACCGCTGCCGCCAATGATGCCGATGGCCGCGTGGCCGCGTTGCGCATTCCCGGCGGCGCGGCATTGTCACGCAAGCAGATTGACGAATACGCCGCGCACGCCACCAAATTCGGCGCGAAGGGCTTGGCCTACGCCAAGATCGACGAGGCTGGCGGGGTCAATTCGCCGGTGGCCAAATTCTTTGCCGAAGGCGTGTTCGAGGCGCTGCTGGCGCACGTGGGCGCAGGCAACGGCGACATCGTGTTTTTCGGTGCCGGCGCCTACGGCAAAGTGTCCGATTTCATGGGCGCGGTGCGCCTGAAAGCCGGCAAGGACTTCAACTTGATCAGCGAGGGCTGGGCACCGCTGTGGGTGACCGACTTCCCGATGTTCGAATGGGATGACGAGGCGCAGCGCTACGTCGCCCTGCATCACCCGTTCACCGCGCCGGCGGTGGATTCCATCGACGATCTGCGTGCCCACGCCAAGACCGCGGTGAGCCGTGGTTACGACATGGTGCTGAACGGCAACGAGATTGGCGGTGGCTCGATCCGCATCCACAATTCAAAGCTGCAAAGCGCGGTGTTTGAATTGCTGGGCATTGGCGAAGAAGAACAGCGCGGCAAGTTCGGCTTCCTGCTGGATGCACTGAAATACGGCGCACCGCCACATGGCGGCATTGCGTTTGGCATCGACCGCATCGCCGCGCTGATGGCCGGCAGCGACTCCATTCGTGACGTGATCGCCTTCCCCAAAACCACCGGCGCCCAGTGTCTGATGACCGATGCGCCGTCACCCATCGCCGATGCGCAGTTGGCCGAGGTGCATGTGGCGGTTCGGACGCGCGAATCAGTGTGATGGGTGATATGGCGTCACTGCGTAAAGTGCGCCATGGATGGCGCACGGCGGCGCGTCGAACAGGATGTTCGCCCGCGCCGGGGAGCAGTGATGCCATGTCGCCCGCGCCAGGAGTGCCATCGTGCAGGCTTTGATTCGCCGAGCCACCCCCGCCGACGCCGCCACCTTGGCCGCGCTGGGCACGTTTACCTTCATCGAAACCTTCGGCCATCTGTACACGCCGGAAGATTTGCAGGCGTTTCTCGACGCAAGCCACAGCGAGGCCGCCTACGCCGCGCTATTGTCCGCCGATTCCCCGTATGCGCTGTGGCTGGCCGAACGCGACGGTCAGGCCATTGGCTACGCGCAGGCCGGCCCCTGCGGGTTGCCGCACGCCGACGTGCGCGCTGAGGATGGCGAAATCAAGCGCCTGTACCTGCGCGGCGATGCGCAAAACAGTGGTGCCGGGCGCGCACTGATGGACGCGATGCTGGCGTGGCTGCTGGCCGATGGCCCACGGATCTTATGGTTATCGGTGTGGTCGGAAAACTACGGCGCGCAGCGTTTCTACGCCCGCTATGGATTCGAATTTGCCGGCGAATACCACTTTATCGTGGGTGAGCAGCGCGACCGCGAGTTCATGTATCGGCGCTTGGCCCGCTGATCATGCAGCCCCGTGTGCTGTTGGTGCATGGCCTGCTCAACGCTTCGTGGTGGTTGCTGCCGCTGGCCTTGCGCTTGCGCAAGCAGGGGTTTGCCACCGAACTTTTTGACTATTCAAGCGTATGGGAAGGGCCGGAGTTTGCGTTGCCACGCTTGCGGAAGCGGCTCTTGGCGCAGCCACCCGATGCCTTGGTAGGGCATAGCCTGGGCGGGCTGATTGCACTCACTGCATTGCAGCAAGCAGAACATCCCCGCGTGCAGCGTGTGGTGTGCCTTGGATCGCCTCTGCGTGGCAGCGAAACGGCGCGATGCGTGGCGGCGTTGCCGTGGGCGCGCCCGCTGCTGGGCCGAAGTGCCGGTCTGTTGCAAACGGGTGTGGCGGAGTGGCGCGGTACTGCCGAGGTAGGTGTGGTGGCAGGCATCGCACCGCGTGGGATGGGTTGCCTGTTTGCGCACTTCAAGGAGCGTTCGGATGGCACCGTGGCTTTGGAGGAAACCCGGCTCCCGTGGTTGGCTGACCATGTCGCGCTGCCTTGCAGCCATTCCGGGCTGGTGTTATCGCACAGCGCGGCAAGGCAAACCGGCCATTTTTTACATCACGGCCAGTTTGCGCCCACTTCCGAGCACACCAGTCGAGCAGCAGACGTATAATTCGCGGCTTCGCCTTTCGGCCGGAAGTACATCTATGGGACGTGGCCCCTCCATCGAAGCCCGCAAGAACGCAGTGGATGCGAAGCGCGGCAAGATTTTCACCAAGATCATCCGTGAAATTTCAGTCGCTGCGCGCAGCGGCGGGGGCGACCCGCATGGCAACCCGCGCTTGCGTGCGGCGATCGACAAGGGCCTTGACGTCAACATGACCAAGGACGTGATCGAGCGCGCCATCAAGAAAGCCACCGGCGAGCTGGAAGGCGTGTCCTACGAGGAAATCCGCTACGAAGGCTATGGCGCGGGCGGGGTGGCGGTGATTGTGGACTGCCTGACCGACAATCGTGTGCGCACGGTGGCCGATGTACGACATGCATTTGGCAAGTTTGGCGGCAATATGGGCAACGAAGGCTCGGTAGCCTTCATGTTCAAGAAGCTGGGCGTGCTCAGCTATGACGCCGGTGCCAATGAGGACGCTATCACCGAGGCGGCGATTGAAGCCGGTGCCGACGATATCGTGGTGTACCCGGAAGATGGCGCCATCGACGTATTGACCTCGCCCGATGCATTTGCATCGGTCAAGGCGGCGATGGAGGCCGCCGGGCTTGCGCCGGGCTACGCTGAAATCACCATGCGTGCCGACAACGACAGTCCGGTGGAAGGCGAAGTGGCCGAGCAAGTGCAGAAGCTGCTGCGGTGGCTGGAAGATATGGATGACGTGCAAAACGTCTATGCCAACGCCGATTTCGGCGGCGCTGCGTAACACGGCAATCGGTCAACCTGCGTCGTGACTCGCATCCTTGGAATCGACCCCGGTTCGCAGCGCACTGGCGTGGGCATCATTGATGTTGATGCCACTGGCAAGGTGAGCCATGTGCATCATCAGCCGCTGGTATTGCTGGATGCGGAAACGTTTCCGCTGCGCCTGCGATTATTACTGGATGGCTTGTGGGCCTTGATCGAGGAATACACGCCCGATGAAGTGGCCGTGGAGCAGGTGTTCCTGTCCAACAATGCCATGAGTGCACTCAAACTGGGGCAGGCGCGCGGTGCGGCGGTGGCCGCTTGCGTGGCGCGTGATTTGCCAGTGAGCGAATACGCCGCAAAAGAGATCAAACTGGGGCTGGTGGGCAGTGGCGCGGCCGACAAGCAACAGGTGCAACATATGGTGGCGGTGATGCTGGGCTTGTCCGGCAAGTTGCAGGCCGATGCGGCCGACGCGCTGGCAGTGGCGATTACGCATGCGCATGTGCGCGCCAGTGCACAGCGCTTGGGCGTGGTCGCACGCACGGCATGGGCACGCAAGGGTAGGGGTCGGCGATGATTGGACGATTGAAAGGCATCCTGATCCACAAGGCGCCGCCGTGGCTGGTGGTGGACGTGCACGGCGTTGGCTATGAGTTGGAGGCGCCGATGAGCACGTTCTACGACTTGCCGGAGTTGGGGCGCGAGGTGTTTTTGTTCACCCACTACGCGCAAAAGGAAGACAGCGTGTCGCTGTACGGCTTCCTGCGCGAGGCCGAGCGCCGCCTGTTCCGCGACGTGCAGAAGGTCACCGGCATCGGCGCGAAGATCGCGCTGGCGGTGCTGTCGGGGACGTCGGTGGACGAGTTCGCACGGCTGGTGCAGACCGGCGACGTGACCGCGCTGACCCGCATCCCCGGCATCGGGAAGAAGACCGCCGAGCGCATGGTGGTGGAGCTGCGCGACCGCGCGGCCGACCTGGTCGGCGGGCCGGTCGCCGCCAGTGCCGGGTTGCCCGGCGATCCGCTGGGCGAAGCCATCACTGCGCTGCAGGCGCTGGGCTACAAGCCGGCGGAAGCCGAGCGCATGGCCAAGAAGGCCGCCGCCGACGGCGACAGTGCCGAAGCCATCATCCGAAAAGCGTTACAGTCCGCCCTGCGTTGAACGGGCACGCGGCCATGCGCCGCTCCCGAACAGGAAATTCCATGGTCACGCCTTCTTCTTCCACCCCTCCCCATGCCGCCGCCTCCGGGCAGCACGGCCACGGCAAGGCCAGCCTCGCCGGGCTGGTGGTCGGCGCTATCGGCGTGGTGTTCGGCGACATCGGCACCAGCCCGCTGTACACCTTGAAAGAAGCGTTCTCGCCGCATTTCGGCCTGACCGCCAACCACGACACGGTGCTGGGCATCCTGTCGATGGTGTTCTGGGCGCTGATGGTGACGGTGACCGCCAAGTACGTGACCATCATCATGCGCGCCGACAACGACGGCGAGGGCGGCATCATGGCCCTGATGGCGCTGGCCCAGCGCACGCTGAAAAAAGGCTCGCGCGCGGCTTACTACGTCGGCATCCTCGGCATCTTCGGCGCCTCGCTGTTCTTCGGTGACGGCGTGATCACGCCGGCCATCTCGGTACTGTCGGCCATCGAGGGCCTGGAGGTGGTGGCGCCCAGCCTGCACCAGTGGATCGTCCCGCTGACCGTGCTGGTGCTGCTGTGCCTGTTCGCCACCCAGCGCCACGGCACGGAGAAAGTGGGCAAGGTGTTCGGGCCGATCACCATCGTCTGGTTCGCCTCGCTCGCGGCGATCGGCGTGCTGAACCTGTTCCATGCGCCCGAGGTGCTGAAGGCGTTCAACCCGTGGTGGGCGGCGCGGTTCTTCCTCGAGCACCACTTCCACGGCATCTTCATCCTCGGCGCGGTGGTGCTGGCGGTGACCGGCGGCGAGGCGCTGTATGCCGACATGGGCCATTTCGGCGCGCGGCCGATCCGCCTGGCCTGGTATTTCTTCGTGCTGCCGGCGCTGATGCTCAACTACCTGGGCCAGGGCGCCCTGGTGCTGCAGGATCCGCTGGCCATTCGCAACCCGTTCTACATCGGCGTGCCCGACTGGGCGCGCTGGCCGATGATCCTGCTGGCCACCGCGGCCACCGTCATCGCCTCGCAGGCGGTCATCACCGGCGCGTTCTCGGTGGCGCGCCAGGCCATGCAGCTGGGCTACATCCCGCGCATGCGCATCAAGCACACGTCCAGCGACACCATCGGCCAGATCTACGTGCCGGGCATCAACTGGACGCTGGCGGTGCTGGTGGTGTCGCTGGTGCTGGCCTTCCGCACCTCCACCGCGCTGGCCACCGCCTACGGCATCTCGGTGTCCCTGACGATGCTGATCGACACCCTGCTGCTGGCGATGGTGGCCTACGCCCTGTGGCCGCGCTGGCGGCGCTGGGTGCTGCCGCTGTGCCTGGTGTTCGCCGTGGTCGAGGCGGCATTCGTCATCGCCAACGGCGCCAAGATCCCCGACGGCGGCTGGTTCCCGCTGGTGCTCGGGATGCTGTTGTTCACGATGCTGCGGACCTGGCGGCGCGGGCGCGAGCTCCTCAACGCCGAGGTACGCAAGGAAGGCATCCAGCTGGACACGTTCCTGCCCGGCCTGATGCTGGCGCCGCCGGTGCGCGTGCCGGGCACCGCGGTGTTCCTCACCGCCAGCCCGGACGTCGTGCCGCACGCGCTGCTGCACAACCTGAAGCACAACAAGGTGCTGCATGAACGCAACGTCTTCCTGACCGTGGAGACGCTGGACGTGCCGTACGCCCCGAAGGAGCGCCGGATGCGCATCGAGCCCATCGCCGGGCCCGACTTCCATCGCGTGATCGTCCGCTACGGCTTCATGGAGACCCCGGACGTGCCAGTGGCCCTGATGCGCAGCTGCGACCAGTGCGACCTCACCTTCAATCCGATGGATACCACCTACTTCGTCAGCCGCGAGAGCATCGTCGCCGGCCATCGCCGGGGCATGCCGACCTGGCGCGACAAGCTGTTCGCGTTCATGCACCGCAATGCGGCGCCCGCCACCGCCTTCTTCCGGATCCCGGGCAACCGCCTGGTGGAGCTGGGCGCGCAGGTCGAGATCTGACGGCCGGGCGCGCATGTAAGGGGCCTTGGCGCGCGGTGCGCCGGTGCCGCCACCGCAGGATCGGTAAAAGCGGCCGCATCGCGCGATAATCGGGGCATGACCGATCCCCGCCTCATCGCCCCCGCCGCCACCCGCGAAGATGACGCGGTCGACGCCAGCATCCGTCCGCGCCGGCTGGACGAGTACCTCGGCCAGCAGCCGGTGCGCGAGCAGATGCAGATCTACATCGAGGCCGCCAAGGGCCGCGGCGAAGCGCTGGACCACGTGCTGATCTTCGGTCCGCCGGGCCTCGGCAAGACCACGCTGAGCCACGTCATCGCCAACGAGCTGGGCGTGAACCTGCGGGTGACGTCCGGCCCGGTGATCGAGAAAGCCGGCGACCTGGCCGCGCTGCTGACCAACCTGCAGCCGCACGACGTGCTGTTCGTGGACGAGATCCACCGCCTGTCGCCGGTGGTCGAGGAGATCCTCTACCCGGCGATGGAGGACTGCCAGATCGACATCATGATCGGCGAAGGCCCGGCGGCACGTTCGATCAAATTGGACTTGCCGCCGTTCACCCTGATTGGTGCCACCACCCGCGCGGGTCTGCTCACTGCACCGCTGCGCGATCGGTTTGGCATCGTGCAGCGGCTGGAATTTTATTCGCCGGAAGAATTGACCCGCATCGTGCGGCGCTCGGCGCAGATTCTGGGAATTGCCTGCGATGCCGGCGGTGCCGCCGAAGTGGCGCGGCGCGCACGCGGGACCCCGCGGATTGCCAACCGTCTGCTGCGACGGGTGCGCGATTTCGCGCAGGTGAAGGGCAACGGCATGATTGATGCAGCCAGTGCGCGTGCTGCCATGGACATGCTGAAAGTCGATCCGGAAGGCTTTGATGAGCTCGACCGGCGCATGCTGGGCATCATCATCGACGCCTTCGATGGCGGCCCGGTGGGGGTGGAGTCGCTGGCGGCGGCGCTGTCGGAAGAACGCGGCACGCTGGAGGATGTGATCGAGCCCTACCTGATCCAGCAGGGTTTCCTGATGCGCACCGCGCGCGGGCGCATGGCCACGCCGAAGGCGTACCGGCATTTGGGCTTCAAGCCGAAAGCCGATGCGGCGGAGTTGTTCGATGGCTGAGCCGTTTGTGTGGCCAATACGGGTGTATTGGGAAGACACCGATGCCGGTGGGGTGGTCTATCACGCGCAATATCTGGCGTTCATGGAGCGTGCCCGCAGTGAATGGCTGCGCAGCGTGGGCGTGCATCAGGACGTCTTGAAGCGCGATGCCGATCTGGTGTTCGTGGTGCGTGCGCTGCAAACCGATTTTCGTGCGCCGGCGCGGCTGGACGATCAGCTTTCGGTCAGCGTGGCTCTGCTTGAATGTCGCGGTGCCAGTTTTGTGCTGGCGCAGCGGATTGAACGCAATGGCGCGCTGTTGGTCGAAGCGACCGTGAAAATCGCAAGTTTGTGCGCATCCACCTTTCGACCCAGTCCAATCCCGGGTTTTCTGTTGTCGCAATTGCACCTTTTGCCGGAGGCTTCCTGATGCCCGTTTCAACCATGCTGCAATCCCTGCCGCAGGCGCTGCCAGACAATGGCGCTACCCAGACAGTGGAGCTGGCCGGCAACGGCGCACAGGCGGCCTCGGCTGCACCGGTGGATCATGGCCTGAACATCTTGCAGTTGGTGTTGCACGCCAGTATCCCGGTGCAGTTGGTGATGCTGCTGCTGTTGGCGGCATCCTTGGCTTCGTGGGTGATTATCTTGCGCAAAAAGCGCGTGCTGGATCGCGCCGAAAATGAAGCCGATCGCTTCGAGGAAACCTTTTGGTCGGGTATCGAGCTGCCCAAACTCTACGCCACCGCCACCGAGCGCCATCGCAGTATTGAAGGCCTGGAAGCGATCTTCGAAGGCGGCATGCGCGAGTTCAACCGCATTCGGCAGCGCCGTGGTGTCGACGCACGCATGCAGCTGGAAGGCGCGCAGCGGGCGATGCGGGCCACCACCTCGCGTGAACTGGACGGGCTCGAGCGCAATCTGGAATTTCTTGCCAACGTGGGCTCGATCAGCCCGTATGTGGGCCTGTTCGGCACCGTATGGGGGATCATGATTTCGTTCCAGGGCTTGGCCTCGATGAAGGAAGCCACCATTGCCACGGTGGCGCCGGGGATCTCGGAGGCGCTGGTTGCCACCGCGATGGGCCTATTCGCGGCGATCCCGGCGGTGTGGGCGTACAACCGCTTCGCCACCCGCGCCGAGCGCATGGCGGTGCGCTACGAGACCTTCGGCGAAGAATTCGCGTCGATCCTGCAGCGTCAGACCCATTCGGACGACTGAGCGCATGGCCGCGACCTCCAATCGCCGTGCGCGCAAGCGCAAACTCAAGGCCGAAATCAACGTCGTGCCTTACATCGACGTGATGCTGGTACTGCTGATCATCTTCATGGTCACTGCGCCCTTGCTCAATGTCGGCGTGGACGTGAACCTGCCGCAGGCCAATGCCAAATCACTTGAACAAAAGAAAAAACAGCCACTGGTGGTGCAAGTGTTCAGTGATGGCAAATTGGGGCTGATGTACGAAGGCCTCAACCGCCCGCAAGCAATGGACGAAGCCGCACTGCTGATCAAAGTAGCCGCCTTTGTCCATGCCGACCCGGATGTATCGGTGTATGTGGCGGGCGATGGCGACGTGCGCTATCAGGTGGTGTATGCGCTGATGGGCAAGTTGCAAAGCGATGCCAAAGTGTCACGGGTCAGCCTGATGGGCGCGCCACCGGCAACGGCCAAACCGGGCAAGTGATAGGCGATTTGTGAAGCAGACCCGCGCCGATACCAGCATTGCTCTCATGCAGGCCATTGGCTTGCATGTGCTGCTGTTTGCGCTGCTGTTTGTCGGGCTGAAGCTGTCGCGGGAGGTGCCGATGCAAGCGGCGCAAGGTGACCCGATCGAGGCTGATTTGGCCACCGCCAGTGACCTCAGTGCGCAAATGCAGCGCGCCTTGCAACGCAAGCCGGTGGAGCAGGCACTTGCCCCGGTGCCAGTGCCGGAGCCGCTGCCAACACCGATTGAAGAGCAGCCCACGCCGCCAAAATTGACCGAACTGCCGCCACCGGTGCCTGACCCTGCGCCGGTCGAACAGGAAAAAGTGCAGCGCGATGCGGTAACGCCAGCGACCACCAAGGTGCTGCAAGAGCAAGAAGAAAAGCGCAGGAAACCTGAGCAGGCCGAGCTGGACTCACAAAAACAGGAATTGTCTGCACGCGAAAAGCTGTTGCAGGAAATCCGCAAACAACGGGAGTTGGCCGCACGCGATCGCACGATGGCCGAGCAGCGCGCTCAGCAATTGGCCGATGCCCGCACCAGTGCCGCGCCACCCAGCCGGCCGCCACCGGGCGACCCCAATAGCCGGCTGCGCAAAAGTGCCAGCTACCAAGTGGCACTGATGAATGCGATTTTGCGGCAGTGGACACGCCCGGATTCGGTCAAGCTGGGGCAGACCTGCGAGGTCCTGATCAAGCAGATTCCGGGTGGCGAGGTGGTCTCGGTGCAGGTGTCGCCAGGCTGCCCGTACGACGATCTGGGCCGGCGCTCGGTGGAAGCGGCGGTGATGAAGGCCTCGCCGTTGCCGTATGCCGGCTTCGAGGACGTGTTCGTGCGTGACCCGGTGTTGAAGTTCCGCGCCGAAGACCTGTGATTGGTGTGAAAACCGTGGCTTGGTCCGCAACTGTTCACCCTATCGCAGCGCAAATAGGCGATCCTGTTCATCTTGCTGACCGATTGTGAAGCCGCATGCACAAGATCGCCCGCCGATTGCTATTGCCGTTGTTATTGCTGCCCTGCTGTGCCGCGCTGGCGCAGTCACGCGGTGGCTTGGAAATCGATATCGTCGGCGGTAATGCCGCAGCGCTGCCGATTGCGGTGGTGCCGTTTGGCGGCGATTGTGGGCAAACCGATGTTGGCGGCGTGGTGCGCGCTGATCTGGGCCGGTCCGGCCAGTTCCGCACGCTGGATCCGGCGGCCCTGCCCGAGCGCCCCACCGAGGGTAGCGAAGTCGCGTATCCCACCTGGCGCATGCTCAAACAGGATTTTTTGCTGGTGGGCCGTTGCGTTCCCAATGGCGGCGATTACCGTACCGAGTATGAATTGTTCGATGTCGCCAAGCAGCAGCGTCTGCTGGGCTTTGCATTGACCGCGCCGGGCGCTGCGCAGCGCGATGTGGCGCACCAGATCAGCGATGCGGTGTACGAAAAAATCCTCGGCGTGCGGGGCGCATTCTGGACGCGCATTGCCTATGTCACATCCACCGGTTTGGGCCGCGAGGCCAAATATTCTCTGGTGGTGGCCGATGCCGATGGCTTCAATCCGCGTACCGTGGTCAATTCCAGCGAGCCGTTGCTGTCACCGTCGTGGAGCCCGGATGGGCATAAGCTGGCGTATGTCAGTTTTGAAGGCGGCAATTCCGGCATCTGGATTCAAGATATCGCCACCGGTAGCCGCGAAAAAATCACCAACTTCCGTGGCATTAATGGCGCGCCAAGTTTCTCGCCAGACGGCACCCGCATGGCGATGACCCTCTCGAAGGGTGGCAACCCCGACATCTACGTGATGGACTTGGCCAGCAAACACCTGACCCAGATCACCAATCAATTCAGCATCGACACCGAAGCCACTTGGAGCCCGGACGGCAGCAGCCTGTACTTCACCTCCGATCGTGGCGGGCGACCGCAGGTGTACCAAGTCTCCGCCAATGGTGGCAGCGCCAGCCGCGTGACGTTTGACGGTAGTTATAACGCCAGCCCGTCGCTGTCGTTTGATGGCAAGAAGCTGGCCACCGCGCAAGGGGCTGGCAATGTCTATCGCATCGCCCTGATGGACCGCAGCACCGGCAGCCCGCGTTGGAGCATGCTCTCGCCCGGCTCGCTGGACGAATCCCCCAGTTTTGCCCCGAATGGCGCGATGGTGCTGTATGCCGCGCGCGAAGGCCAACGTGGTGTGCTGTATGCAGTGTCGGCCGATGGTCGCGTGCGGCAACGCTTGGTCCTGGCCAGCGGCGACGTGCGCGAACCGGCGTGGTCGCCGTTCCGACAGAAATAAGCGCGAGATGCCGGCATAGGACCGCCGTATTCACATCGCAATGACTACACTGCTGCAACTCACCCCGAACTCACGAACAGAGGTATCCACCATGAAGGCTTCCATCCCCCAGATCGCCCGTATCCTGACCATTGCCGGCCTGACTGCATTCGTTGCCGTGGGTTGCGCCAAGAAGGTCAAGGAAACGCCGCCGCCGACCAATGCGGTGGACACCACCACCACCGCACCGATCACCGAGACCCCGCGCGCCGGTGTGTACACCCCCGCCGACCTCGATAGCGATGCCTGCCTGCGTCAGCGCGTGGTGTACTTCGATCTGGATCAGGATGCGTTGAAGCCGGAATTCCAGGCCATCATGAATTGCCACGCCAAGTACCTGCGCGACCGCCCGAGTGCGCGTCTGCGCCTGGAAGGCAATGCCGACGAGCGCGGCAGCCGCGAATACAACCTGGGTCTGGGGGAACGCCGTGGCAATGCGGTGTCCTCCGCACTGCAAGCCAATGGCGGCGGCAGCAGCCAGCTATCGGTGATCAGCTACGGCGAAGAGCGTCCAGTCTGCACCGAATCCAACGAGGCTTGCTGGAGCAAGAATCGTCGCGTTGAACTGGTGTACAGCGCCAAGTAATGCGTACCTTCGCATCCATTGGCGTACTTGCGGCGGCACTGATCGTGTCGCCGCAAGTAATGGCCCAGCGTGCCAGTTTGGCCGATCGGGTGGCGGTGCTGGAGCAGCGTGCTGCCGGTGAACAAAACGGCACCGAGCTGGTCAATCAGATCAGCCAATTGCGCAGCGAAGTGCAGGAGCTGCGTGGCCAGCTGGAGCAACTGCAGCAGCAGCAAGAGCAAGCCAAGCAAAGCCAGCGTGCGCAATATCTGGACCTGAGCGGGCGCCTGGATCGCTTGGAAAATGGCAGCACTGCGCCAGCCGGTACCGTGGCGGTACCGCCACCCGTCTCGACATCTGCAACCGCCACTGCGCCAACCGCAGCGGCGGCTGGCAGCGGGCTGGCCGGCAAGGACGAGCAAACCGCCTATGGATATGCATTTGATGCCCTGAAGAGTGGCGACTACGTGGAATCGGCGCGCCGCCTGCGGGACTTTCTGGCTGCATTTCCGGGCGGCCAGCTGGCCCCCAATGCCTTGTATTGGTTGGGTGAAAGTTATTACGTCACCCAGAACTATGCGATGGCAGGCGATCAGTTTCGTGCCCTGCTGGATCGTTACCCCAGCCACGACAAAGCGCCGGGAGCCTTGCTCAAACTGGGGCTGACCCAATACGGGCAGAAACAATATCCGCAGGCCGAAGCCACCTTGCGGCAGGTGTTGCAGCGTTACCCCGGTACCGACGTGGCACGCACCGCGCAGGATCGGTTGCGTTCCATGCAGATCGCCGGCAACCGCTAAACTGTACCGATGAACGACGTCGCCGATGCGGCCGCCGCAGCGGCGGCCCTCCAGCCCGAGCGCCTCAAGCTCACCGAAATCTTCCTGTCTCTGCAGGGCGAAGCCCGCGATGCGGGTTGGCCCACGGTGTTCGTGCGGTTGACCGGCTGCCCCCTGCGCTGCACCTATTGCGACACCACCTATTCGTTTTACGGTGGGCAGTGGTGGGAGATCGACGCTATTCTGGCGGAGGTGGCCAAACACGGCGTGCGCCATGTGTGCGTCACCGGCGGTGAGCCGTTATCGCAAAAACGCTGCCTGACCTTGCTGGAAAAGTTGTGCGATGCCGGTTATGTGGTGTCGCTGGAAACCTCGGGCGCTATTGCCATCGACGGTGTGGATACGCGGGTGTCGCGGGTGCTGGATATCAAAACCCCGGGTTCGGGCGAAGTGGCGCGCAACCTGTGGAGCAACCTGCCGCTGCTGACCGCGCACGACCAGGTCAAGGCAGTGATTTGCTCGCGTGAAGATTTCGATTGGGCCAAACAAATCGTGCTGCAACATCGCTTGTTCGAGGTGTGCGACGTGCTGTTTTCGCCCAGCGCCGGCCAGATCACGCCGCGTATGTTGGCAGACTGGATCATCGAAGAAAAATTACCGGTGCGCTTTCAGATGCAATTACACAAAGTGTTGTGGGGCGAGGAGCCGGGCCGATGAAACCTGCAGTGGTACTGGTGTCCGGGGGCATGGATTCGGCGGTGGTGCTGGCCATTGCCCGTGAGCAGGGATTTGCGGCACATGCGCTCAGCGTGCGCTACGGCCAGCGTCACACCTCGGAATTGGATGCCGCCGCACGCGTGGCCATCGCCCTTGGCGCGGTGGCACACAAGACCGTGAATGTGGATCTGCGCAGCATTGGCGGTTCGGCATTGACCGACGATATTGCGGTGCCCACCGACACCGATGGCCACATCATCGGGCAGGGCATCCCGTCCACCTATGTGCCGGCGCGCAACACCATCATGCTTTCGGTGGCGCTGGGCTGGGCCGAAGTGTTGGGCGCCACCGACCTGTTTTGCGGGGTCAACGCGGTGGATTATTCCGGCTACCCGGACTGCCGCCCGGCGTTCATCGCCGGCTTCGAAGCGCTGGCCAATCTGGCCACCAAGGCAGGCGTGGAGGGCAGCCACTTCCGGGTGCACGCGCCACTGATGCGCATGAGCAAAGCCGAGATCGCGCGTGAGGGCCTGCGCCTGGGCGTGGACTTCGCGCAGACCGTAAGCTGCTATCAGGCCGATGCCGATGGTCGCGCCTGCGGCCATTGCGATGCCTGTCATTTGCGTGCACAAGGCTTCAATGAAGCCGGAATTTTGGACCCAACCCGCTACATGGCGGCGCGATTCGGTTAGAATGCGCACCCCGATGCAATGTCGGGCATCGTTTTCCCTGTGGGCCGTTAGCTCAGTCGGTAGAGCAGAAGACTTTTAATCTTTTGGTCGATGGTTCGAATCCATCACGGCCCACCATCGAATTCACAAAGAACCCAGGCTGGATTGCCAGCCACGCGCTTGCATGCGCGTGGCGTTTGCACAGGCCGCGAACCGGTGGTTCGCAAGCGGCCTGTGCGCACCCATCACGGCCCACCATCGAATTCACAAAGAACCCAGGCTGGATTGCCAGCCACGCGCTTGCATGCGCGTGGCGTTTGCACAGGCCGCGAACCGGTGGTTCGCAAGCGGCCTGCGCGCACCCATCACGGCCCACCATCGAATTCACAAAGAACCCAGGCTGGATTGCCAGCCACGCGCCCGTGCTTAGTCTCTTTGCAGCACATCCAACACCGCCTCGCCATAGCGTTCCAGCTTGCCGGCACCCACGCCGCTGATGGCGGCCAGCGCAGTGAGGGTGTGCGGGTGGTGTTGGGCAATGCTGCGCAAGGTGGCGTCGTGAAAGATCACGTAGGCGGGCACGTTTTGCTCGCGTGCGGTGCTGCTGCGCCAGTTGCGCAGGGTATCGAAGCGCGCTTCGGCGTCAGGGGAGAGTGCACGGTTGATGCTGGCGGTGGTGTCATTGCGACGGCGCGTGCGCTCGCGCTTGTTGGGGTCTTCACGCAGGTGAAGCTGGTGTTCGCCGCGCAGCAGCGGGGTGGCGGCTTGGGTCAGGCGCAATGCGCCAAAGCTGTCGAAGTCGGCCTCCAGCAAGCCGGCGGCCACCAGTTGCCGGAACACGCTGCGCCAGCGCGATGCGTCCAGTTCGCTGCCGATGCCGTAGGTGCTGACCGTGTGGTGGCCGAATTGGCGCACTTTGGCGTTGTCGGCACCGCGCAAGACGTCGATCAGATGTGCCGCGCCAAAGCGCTGCCCGGTGCGATAGGCGCACGACAGCGCTTTGCGTGCAGCCTCGGTGGCATCCCAGACGCGTGGCGGGAGCAAGCAGTTGTCGCAATGGCCGCAGCCACCACCGTGGGCTTCGCCAAAATAGGCCAGCAGGCTTTGCCGGCGGCAGCCGGTGGACTCGCAATAGCCGATCAGTGCATCCAGTTTGGCGTTTTCCAGGCGCTTGCGTTCCTCGCTGGCCTCGCCCTCGGCAATCATCTTGCGCAGCAGCACGGCATCACCCAGACCATAGGCCAGCCATGCTTCCGAGGCTTCACCATCGCGGCCGGCGCGGCCGGTTTCCTGATAATAGCCTTCCAGTGATTTTGGCAGGTCCAAATGCGCAACAAAGCGCACATCGGGCTTGTCGATGCCCATGCCAAACGCAATCGTGGCCACCATCACGATGCCGTCTTCGTGCAGAAAACGGCGCTGATGGGTGGCGCGTGTGGCCGCATCCAGCCCGGCGTGATACGGCAGCGCGTTGACACCTTGCTCGACCAGCAGCTCCGCAGTGGCCTCGACCTTGCGCCGCGACAGGCAATAGACGATGCCGCTTGCGTTGGCATGGCCCTCCAGAAAATCCAACAGCTGGCGGCGGCTGTTGTGCTTGGCGGCAACGTTGTAGCGGATGTTGGGGCGATCAAACGAGCTGACAAATTGGCGTGCGTCTTCCAGCGCCAGACGCTCCACGATTTCCCGCCGGGTGGGCGCGTCGGCGGTGGCAGTCAGTGCGATGCGCGGTACCTGCGGCCAGCGTTCGTGCAGCAAGGTGAGCTGGCGATACTCGGGGCGGAAATCATGGCCCCATTGCGACACGCAATGCGCTTCATCGATGGCGAACAGGGCAATCTGCGTGCGTTCCAGCAGCGCCAGAAAGCGCGCTGTCAGCAGGCGTTCGGGGGCGACGTAGAGCAGGTCCAGCCCGTCATCGACAAGTTGCTGTTCCACTTGCGCGGCGCTGCGGGCATCCAGACTGGAATTGAGGAAGGCGGCGCGCACGCCCAGCTGACGCAAGGCCTCCACTTGGTCTTGCATCAGCGCAATCAGCGGCGACACCACAATCGCGGTACCGGCGCGCAGCAACGCCGGCAGTTGGTAGCACAGCGATTTGCCGCCGCCGGTAGGCATCAGCACCAGCGCATCACCGCCGCCAGTGACGTGCTCGACAATCTGGCCTTGCTCGCCGCGGAAGCGGTCGTATCCAAAGACGTGGCGAAGTGTATCGAGTGCGGCGGAAGGCATCCGCCTAGAGTAGCAAGCGTTGCTGTTCGCCCGATACGCGCACCATGCAGCCCCTCCCATCGCGCCGGGAGGGGCGGGGTACGCTCACTCCAGCAGCGAACGCAGCATCCATGCGTATTTTTCGTGGGTCTGCAGGCGTGTGGTGAGCAGGTCAACGCTGGGGTCGTCGCCGGCGCTATCGGCAGCTTTCAGTACTTTGCGCGCGGTGCGGCAAAAGGCTTCGTTGCCACTGACCAGTTGTTGCACCATGTCATGCCACGCCAGCGTGCCGGTTTGGCCGGGCGTTTCCTTGATCGACGAGAGCTGCGCGAATTCGGTGTAGCTACCGGGGGCATTGAAGCCCAATGCGCGGATGCGTTCGGCGATTTCGTCAAGCGCGGTCCATTGTTCGCTGTATTGGGTTTCGAACATGGTGTGCAGGGCATTGAACATCGGCCCCGTCACATTCCAGTGGAAGTTGTGGGTTTTCAGGTACAGCGTGTAAGCATCGGCGAGCACATGCGATAGGCCATCGGCAATCTCGGCGCGATCACCGCCGCTGATGCCGATATCAATGGTGGCTGTTGTGGCGGAAGCCTTGCCGGGCTTCTCGCTATGCTTGTTGCTGGATTTAGCGCTGGGCTTGCTCTTGGCCATGACCGACTCCTGCAGGTGTGAAAAAGCGGGCTTGCGGCGACAATACGCGGGTTTTGCGACAACTTGAAATTCAACATATCACTGTCATTCATAGATGCGCGCTATCGATACTCAATTCAAGCCAGGGGCCGTGCAAACACCGCGCCAGGCAAGGGCGTGGATCAGCGCCGCGTTGACGCGTGACCGTGGGCGTTTGCTGGGGCTGCTGTCGAAATGGCAGGCCAACCCTGCAGATGCCGCACTGCGCGCCGCAATGGTTGAAGCGTTGCAAGTCTCGGTGGCCGCCTGTGCGCAGCGCGCCACGCAGCTTCCCGGCGCAACCATCGATGACAGCTTGCCGATTGCCGCCCACGCCGACGACATCATCGAATTGATCCGCCGTCACCAGGTGGTGGTGATTGCCGGTGAAACCGGCAGCGGCAAGACCACGCAACTGCCCAAGCTGTGCCTGTTGGCCGGGCGCGGCGCGGCCGGGGTGATTGGTTGCACCCAGCCGCGCCGGATTGCGGCGCGTTCGGTGGCGCGGCGGGTGGCTGAAGAATTGCAGGTGCCCATCGGCGGTGCGGTGGGGTTTCAGGTGCGCTTCAACGATGCGGTGAGCGAGCAAACCGCGATCAAGTTCATGACCGACGGTATCTTGCTGGCGGAAATCCAGACCGACCGTTGGTTGTCGAAGTACGACACGCTGATCATCGACGAAGCGCACGAGCGCAGTCTCAATATTGATTTCCTGCTGGGCTATCTGAAGCAACTGCTGCCGCGGCGACCCGACCTGAAGCTGCTTGTCACCTCGGCCACGATTGATACCGGGCGTTTCTCCGCACACTTCGGGGGTGCGCCCGTGGTGAGTGTCGAGGGGCGCGGCTATCCGGTGGAGATGCGCTATCGGGACATGGGGTCAGAGTCGCTGTCTGATGCAACCCAATCGGGAAGCAAGCAGGCGTTGGCAAGAAGTGATCCTGACCCTGTTTCCGGCATCGTCGCCGCCTGCGATGAAATCCAGCGCGAGAAATCCATTGGCGATGTGCTGATTTTCTTGCCCGGTGAGCGCGAAATTCGCGATGTGCACCAAGCACTGGAACGGCGCAAATATCGGCATACCGAAGTACTGCCGCTGTATGCGCGGTTATCGGCCAAAGACCAGGATCGTGTGTTCCACCCCGGTCCGCAGCGACGCATCGTGTTGGCCACCAATGTGGCGGAAACCTCGTTGACGGTGCCACGCATCCACTTCGTCATCGACCCCGGCGTGGCGCGAGTGAAGCGTTACAGCCCGCGCCAGAAGTTGGATCGCCTGCATATCGAAGCGGTGTCGCAAGCCAGCGCCAATCAGCGTGCTGGCCGCTGCGGGCGGATTGCGCCGGGTGTGTGTTTTCGCTTGTATTCCGAAGCGGAATTTTCAGCACGCCCCGAATTTACCGATCCGGAAATCCGCCGCGCCGCATTGGGTGGCGTGATTTTGCGGATGCTGTCGCTGGGGTTGGGTGACATCGAGCAGTTTCCATTTTTGGAGCCACCCGATCCGCGTGCGATTGCCGATGGTTGGCAGCAGTTGTCCGAGTTGGGTGCCGTCGATCCGCAGCGCAAGCTCACTGCGATTGGCAAGCAGATGGCCAAACTGCCGGTGGACGTCAAGCTCTCGCGCATGTTGGTGGCCGCACGCACGCATGGCGTGCTGCACGACATGCTGGTAATTGCCAGTTTCCTGGGCATCCAAGACCCACGCGAGCGCCCTGCCGATGCGCGCGGTGCAGCCGATGCCGCGCATGCGGAATTTGTCGATGGCAAGTCCGAGTTTGTGGGTATTTTGAAGCTGTGGCAGGCCTACCGCACGGCGCATGAAGAGCTCACCCAATCGCAATTACGCAAATGGGCCGACAAACATTTCCTTGGCTTTTTGCGCTTGCGCGAATGGTGGGAACTGCATCGGCAATTGAAGTTGCAGTGCGAGGAGCTTTGGGCGAAAACGGGGTCAGAGAACAGGTCCCGGCAACCGAAGTCGGGCGTGGATGAATCCCGCAAGGAAATGTTGCCGGGAACAGTGCCAAAAGCGGATGCGAGCACTCTTTCCAATGGGGGGGCAGCGCAGTTCTGCGCCCTCCACCGTGCACTGATCGCCGGCCTGCCCACGCAGATTGGCCATCGCAGTGACAAAGGCGTGTTCGATGGCCCACGTGGGCGCAAATTTGCCTTGTTCCCCGGTTCGAAATTGGCATCCAAGCCGCCGCCATGGGTGCTTTCGGCCAACCTGCTGGATACCGAAAAAGTGTGGGCGCTGACCAATGCCGGGATCGAGCCGGATTGGGTGATCGCCGAATTGCCGCATTTGTTGGCGCGCCGCCAGCACGACCCGCATTGGTCGCGCGCGCAGGGCCGCGTATTGGGCAGCGAGCAGATCAGCTTGTTCGGTTTGGTATTGGCGCCGAAAAAACCCATTCACTATGGCGCGCTGTTTCCCGAAGAGAGCCGCGCCATCTTTGTGCGCGATGCGCTGTTGACCGGCGAGATCAACATGCGCAGCAGCTTTGTTGCGCGCAATTTGCGCACCTTGGAATTAGCGCAGCAGGAAGAAGCCAAGCAGCGGCGTGTGGGACTGGTGGTGGATGAAGACTGGCAGGCGCGTTGGTATCTGGATCGCTTGCCGGTGCACATCCACAACACGCAGGCATTGGAAGCATGGTTCGGGACATTGTCGAAAGAGCAGAAAGCGGCGCTGGAGTGGAGCCGCGACGAACTCTTGGTGGCTGACCAGAGCGATGCAGCGCGCTTCCCTGCGTATCTGCCATTGGGCGATGCGCGGCTGGCGGTGCACTACCGCTTCGAGCCGGGCGCGGTGGACGGCGGCATGACGGTGGTGGTGCCGCTGCATCTGTTGAATGCGCTGGATGCGGCGCGCTTGTCGTGGCTGGCGCCTGGGTTTGTGGAAGACAAGGCGGCGGCGTTGATCAAGACATTGCCGAAAGTCATTCGCCGCAATGTCGTGCCGGCCCCCGAATTTGCGCGGGCCTTCGCGGATGCGTTTCCGCAACCGGATGCCGATGCCATCGACGGTGCATTGGCGCGCTTCCTGAAAAAACTTTCCGGCGTGGAGATCGGTGCGATGGACTTCGATGCCGCCGCGTTGGAGCCGCATCTGCACGCCAATCTGCGCCTGTTGGAGGGCAACCATGTGCTGGCCGAATCCCGCAATCTGGACGACTTGCGGGCACGCTTTGGCAAGCGCGCGGCCGATGCGTTTGCGCAACATGCCGCACAAGGCATGACTACGGAAGGCATGACCCAGTTTCCGCTGCAACCGGTACCGCACACCGTGCCCGGCGTGGGGGGGGTGCCGGCGTACCCGGCCTTGCAGGACGATGGCGCAACGGTGTCGCTGCAGGTGCATGCGCAGCGCGAAATGGCCGAGCGTCTGCACCCACAGGGGGTGCGCCGGTTGCTGGCGATTGCACTGGCCGATAAATGCAAACAGGCGCGCAAGCAATTGCCGGTGCAGCCGAAGATTTCACTGCTGTATGCGGCGATCGAGTCGGCTGCGCCACGCAAGGATGGCTTGAAGGATAGCGATCGCTTGCGCGCCGATTTGGTCGATGGCGCGTTTGCTGCGTTGAGTGCCGATGGCTTGCTGGACGTGCGCGATGCCACTGCCTTCGGCCAGTGCTGCGATGTCATCGGCAAAGGCGTGTTTGCAGAAGCGATGCAGCGGCTGAAACAGGCCGATGCGATTCTGACCCTGGTGGCCGAGGTACGCGGCAAATTGGAATCAACGTTGATGGGCTGGGCCAGCGCCAACCTGGATGACATGCGTGGCCAGTTGGAAGCGCTGACGCCGCCCGGCTTTTTGCGCGATACGCCGGCGCAAGCCTTGGCCGAATACCCGCGCTGGTTGAAAGCGCTCTCGCTGCGCGGCGAACGCGCCCAGCGCGACCCGGTGCGCGATCAGGCGCGGCTGCTGGAACTCAAGCCATTTGCCGATGCGCTGGCAAGCGCGAATCCCGCCGACCCCGAAACGCAGGCGTTGCGCTGGGAGCTGGAAGAACTGCGCGTGCAATTATTTGCACAGGAATTGGGCGTGAAAGGCGGGGTGTCACCGAAACGTCTGGCCGCACGCGTGCAGCGCTTGCAGCGTCATTGAACGACGTGCTTCAAGTAGGGTCATCCACGCGCTCACCCAGCAATTCGCGCTGCTGGCGTTCCAATTCTTCGGCATAACGCTTGCGGACGAAGCGTTCCGATAGCACCCCAAGCACGTGCCGCTGTTCATCCAGCACTGCAAGTTCGTCGCTTTGGCTGCTATCAAATTGCCGCATCACTGCAAGTGCATCAGCATCGGCGGCCAAGGCATTGGCGCGGCTTTGCGCGTAGTCCTGCACGGGGGCCTGCAGCTTGACGCCGTCGGCATAGAGATCGGCCAGCACCACAATCCCGACGTAATGCGCCTGCGCATCCACCAATACGATGCGGGTAGTGGCACCCAACGGTAATTTTTGCCGCGCTTGCGCCACCGTCATCGACGCCAACATGGTTTCTGGGCCGCGCCGCATCATCTTGCCGGCGGTGAGTGCGCTGACCCAGCCCACGTCACGTGCGCTACGGATTTCAGCGCCGCGCAGATGGAAGCGCCAAGTCGAGAACGAGAACCCGAAGATCCGGCGGGTCATCGAACTGGACACCAGTACCGCTGCGATTGCGCCGCTGGTGAGTGCGAAATCGTGGGTACTCTCCAGTACCAGCATGGCCATGGTCATGGGCGCGCCCACAATCGCCGCCGACAGTGCCGCCATCCCAATCAGTGCCGCACCGGTTTCATCCAGCGGCGGGTGCCCGAACGCCAGCGCCAGCAGTTTGGCGAATACCGCGCCGAGTAGGGTGCCGGTGAACAGGGAGGCGAAAAATAATCCGCCGCGAAAGCCAAAACCCAGTGAGATGGCCGAAGCCAGGCACTTCAGTGCCAGCAGCAGTGCCAGCCATTGCAACGGCTGCTGGACGGTCAGGTCCACATGCTGCGCACCGTGGCCGGACGAGAGTACCTGCGGGGTCCACATGGCCAGCGGGATCAGCAGGAAACCGCCCATCATGGGCCGCAGCCAACGTGGCAGGCGGGTACGTTCAACCCCCTGTTCAATCAACGTCACCAGTCGCATGATCGCAATACCTACCAGCGCACTGGCCACGCCCAGCAGGATGTAGAGCGCGTAGTCGCGAAACTCCAGACCGATGTCGGCAGGGGCAGGCAGCATCGGCAATTGCACTCCAGCGGCGGCGCGCACGGCCACCGCACCCAGCACCGCCACGGCAACCGGCGCCAGTGCAGCCGGTGTGTAGGCACCGATGACTACTTCGAAGCCATAAAACGCGCCGGCCAGCGGGGCGTCGAATGCGGCGGCAATAGCGGCAGCGGCGCCGGTGCCGACGAGAGTACGGATGTCGGCACGCCGCAGGCGCAATACGCGGCCCAGTTGCGAGCCGACCCCCGCGCCCATCTGCGCGTAAGCAGCTTCCAGCCCTACCGAGGCGCCGCAGCCGTTGGAGAGGATGGTTTGGGTTGCCACGATCAGGTTGTCGCGCATCGACATGCGGCCGCCATGCAGGGCATTGGCTTCCACCGCATCCACCAACTGGCGCTTGCGGGCGCGGGCAAACAGGCTGATCAGACCAATGGGGATGCCAAACAGCGGCAGCGCCAACAGCTTCCACGCGTTTAGGTGCGTCAGTGCACTTAGCCGGTCCCCGTCACCCGGCAGGCCATACCACCAGGCTTGCAGCGCGTGGGCCAGCGCGCCTTGCAGCAGTGACAATGCGCCCGCGAGCAGGCCGACCAGCAAGGCCAGCAACAGGAAGGCGTCGTCGCGGGTACGAAAACTCTCGCGTAGCAACGATGCCAGCGAGCGCACATGCCGGCGCGCAGACATTCGATCGGCGTCAAGCTGCATGCAGGGCGGGCAAAGCGTCAGAGGGAGGGGGCGGGTAGTCTAGAGCAAGCGCGCTACACGTCGTGTGATGCCATGAACGGCCCGGAATGCTGGCCGCTGTCGCAGCGGGCCGCTACTGTAGGCAGATGTCGAAAGCAATCCTGACCCCATCGTATGCCAATGCGCTGGCGCACCTGCCAAAGGATGCGCTGCCTGCGGCATTGGCCGGTTTCTGGTTGGCGCAAGCCGACGCTGGCGTGCCGATGCGTGACCGCGCCGATGTGCTGGCGGATACATTGACCGTCCTGGCCGGACTGAATGCAGATGCCGAAGTGCTGGCGGCCACCTTGCTGGACGCGCTGGTCGATGTGGAAGTGCTTGCCAAACAGGCTGCGGTGGAAATCCCGGAGCGCTTGCATGTTTTGCTGGAAGGCCAGCGCGCTGCCAGCCGGGTGTGGGCCTTGCATCGCAGCCACGGTGGCGGCCGCAATCCGGAGGGGATGCGGCGGCTATTGCTGGCGCTGGTGCGCGATTTGCGGGTGATCCCGATTGTGTTGTCGCGCCAACTCTCACGCATGCGTGCAGCGTGGCGCTTGCCGCTGGAGGAGCAGCGCGCACTGGCGAAAATGACCCGCGATATTCATGCGCCGCTGGCCAACCGGCTGGGTATCTGGCAACTCAAGTGGGAGCTGGAGGATCTGGCGTTTCGCGTCTTGCAGGCCGATGACTATCTGCGCATTGCGCAATCGCTGGACGATAACCGCAGCGGCCGCGAGCGCTATATCGAACTGGTCAAGGCACAATTGCGGGACAGCGTGGCCGAGCAAGGCATCCACGCCGATGTGGCTGGCCGGCCCAAGCACATCTACAGCATCTGGAAAAAAATGCAGCGCAAGGCGCTGCCGATAGAAGAGCTGTACGACCTACGTGCACTGCGCGTATTGGTGGATGACCTGCCCACCTGCTATGCGGTATTGGGGTTGGTGCATGCCTTGTGGGTGCCGATCCCCAGCGAGTTTGATGATTACATCGCACGCCCAAAACCCAATGGCTATCGCTCCTTGCATACCGCCGTGATTGGCCCTGAAGGCAAAACGGTGGAGGTGCAAATCCGCACCCGTGAGATGCATGCGCAGTCGGAGCTGGGCGTGGCCGCGCACTGGCGCTACAAGGAAGGCAGCAGCGCCGGCGGGGCGGCGATGGACAAGCGCATTGCATGGATGCGCAACATGCTGGAGCAGGCTGCAGATGCCGCCGGTGAAGGGGATGCGGTGCCGCTGCAAGGCATCGACAGCGACCTGATCGAAGATCGTGTGTACGCGTTGACACCCAAAGGCGAGGTGCTGGATCTGCCGCAAGGTGGGACCGTGCTCGACTTCGCCTATGCCATCCACAGCATGGTGGGCCACCGCTGCCGGGGTGCAAAAGTGGATGGCCGCATCGTGCCGCTGACCCATGCGCTGCGCACCGGTGAGCGCGTGGAAATCCTGACTGGCAAAGTGGCGGAGCCGCGCCGCGACTGGCTGCAGCAAAGCGCCGGCTTTCTGGCCAGCAGCCGTTCGCGCGACAAAGTACGGGCCTGGTTCAACAAGCTGGACCGCGCCCGCAATCTGCAAGCCGGGCGCGAATTGCTGGACCGTGATTTGCGCCGGATGGGCCTGCTGCACGCGGAGTTGACGCCGGTGCTGGCGCGCTTCAACGCGCAGACCGAGGACGACCTGCTGGTGCTGGTGGCACTGGGCGACGTGGGGCCCAACCAGGTGGGTCGGGCCCTGCTGGATTTGGAAAAAGCCGCACAAGAGCCCGAACCCGGCATTCCTTTACTGCCAAGCAAGCCCGCGCCACCGGCCACGCCTGGCAGTGGTGCCGTCACCGTACAAGGCGTGGACAACTTGCTGGTGCAGGTGGCGCGCTGTTGCCAGCCGCTGCCGGGGGAGGCCATCGTGGGCTATCTGACCCGCACCCGCGGCATCAGTGTGCATCGCCCGGAGTGTGCCGCATTCCTGCGGCTGGCCGGCAAGGAGCCGGCGCGGGTGTTGCCGGTGGAGTGGGGCACGCGCCGCAGCGGGCAAGAGGTCAGCGTGAACATCGAAGCCATCGACCGCAAATGGCTGCTCAAGGACATCACCACACTGGTGGCGCAAATCGGCGTGCACGTCACCGGGCTCAATACCGAACACCTGCGCGGCAACCAGGGCCGGGTGCGCGTGCAGTTGCGGGCACGGGTCAATGATTTCGAACAGTTGGGGCTGCTGCTGGCGCGGCTGGAATCGTTGCCCGGCATCGAGTCTGCGCAGCGCGCATGAGCGCAGCGCGCCCGGGTGCAGACTGGCGCAAGCAATGGCGGGCGCTGCCGCAGCGCTGGCGGCAACTGCTGCTGGTCTTGGCGGCCAGCGTGCTGCTGGCAGTGCTGGCGGCACTGCTGTTCCACAATGCGCTGGGACGTTGGCTATGGCCGGATCCGCGCTATGACGCACTGCGCCAGCGCGCAGAGCTGGCCTTGCAGGCCGGCAGGTTAAGCGCTGCCGATGGCAGCGGTGCGCGTGAATTGTTTGAGGCGGCGCTGGCACTGCAACCGGATCAATTGGAAGCGCGCGAAGGCCTGGAGCGCGTGGCGCAAGCCGCAATGGCGCGTGCCGATGCGCAGATTCGCGCAGGCCACACCGCACAAGCGCAAGCCTCGCTGCAGTTGGCCCAGACATTGCAAGCCCCGCTGGCGCGTATCAATGCGCTGCAGGCGCGGCTATCGGAGATTCCTACCCGGGCAGACAGCATCGAGCTGCTGCTACAGCGTGCGCAATCTGCATTGATGCAAGGGCATTTGGACGATGGCCCTGACGCGGCATTGGCGTTGTATCAGCAGGTATTGCTGCGACAACCGCGCAATCAACGTGCGTTGGATGGGCGCGAAGATGCGTTGGATGCGCTGACACAGCCTGCTGCAAAGGTATTGGCTGGGGGGGATTTGGCACAGATCGCTGCATTGTTGCAGCGGGTCGAGGCCGCCGATCCGGGGCACCCGGTGCTGCCGGCATTGCATGCAGGACTCACTCAGGCGCAAACACGCCGCAATCAGCAGCTGCAACGCATGTTGCACCACCAGCAATGGGAGGCCGCGGTGCAGCTCTGCCAACCTTTATCGGCTGTGCCAGGCGTGCCATTGCCAGAGCTGTGTGCCACCGGGTTGGACGATGCACTGCTGCATGCCGCCAACGTGGCGATTGCGGCATCGCGCTTTGATCAAGCCCGGCGTTTGTTGGAGCTTGCCGAACAGGCCGGTGTTGCCACTGACCGCCGTCAGCAAGTTCAACGCAGCCTGCAGGCGGCCAGCCGCATCCAGCCGCAACGCCCGCAGGTGGTGACTATGCAAGGGCGTGCGAAAGTGGCCAAGTTGCTAACCCAGGCCCAGCACGCGCAGGCGCGGGGTCATTGGTTGACGCCACCTGGAGAGAGCGCTTGGGATCGCCTGCGCGAGGCACGTGCATTGGCCCCCAACGATCCGCGTGTGCAACATGCGCTGCAGGAAATGCAGTTGGCGGCACACACTTGTCATACCACGGCAATGCGCGATAACAACTTGGGGCGCGCACGCGAATGCCTGGATGCATGGCGGCAATTGGCCCCCAATGAACCTGCCTTGTTGTCTGCGCAGCGGCGCTTGGCGGAGCGCTGGTTGGCGGTGGGTGATGAGCGCTTGCGTGCAGGCGATGTCCGCGGCGCACGCACTGCACTGGAGCGCGCGCAGCAAGTGGATGCGGATGTGCCCGGTAGCGAGGCATTGACGCATCGTTTGCAACGGATCGGGTCGGCATTGAAGTAGCCGGTATCCGCCAACAACCTCAGTCCAAGAACAGGTGGCGCAGCGTAGGTCTGGCGGACTCGAGCGAAAAATGCTGCGCCACATTGGCACGACCATTCGCGGCCAGTTGTTCCCACAGTGCGGTGTCGTCGTGCAAGCGAATTACCGCTTGCGCGAAGGCGTTGGCATCGCTGGCTACCAGCACATCGCTGCCATCCTGCAGATGCATGCCTTCCACCGCACAGTGCGTGGCGACCACCGGCAAGCCATGCGCCATCGCCTGATTGATCTTGCCTTTGACTCCCGCGCCAAAGCGCAACGGGGCGACCGACACCAGGCAGGCATCCAGCCATCGCTGCAAATCCGGGACATGGCCATGGATGCGTACACCCGCCGTGCCAGACAATGCGGCAATACTGTCAGGCACATCCGCACCAATGCAGTGCAGCGCAATGTCAGGGCGTCGGGCATGGATCAAAGGAAGTACATCAGCCACGAACCAATGCACCGCATCCACATTCGGTGGATGCCTGAACCCGCCAACAAACAATAAATCGGCTCGTTCCGCCCGGCCCGGCCCGGCAGGCGCTGGTGCATGCACATTGGACAATACTTGCACTTGGGCGTTCGGCAGTTCTTGTACCAGCAATGCGCGTTCGATATGGCTGACCACCACACTGACATCCGCCCGTGCAATCAAGCCTAGCTCGGCTTTGCGGGTGAGCTCGGCAGCGCGCAAGCCAGCGGCATCGCCACGTAATTGCGCTGCCCGCTGTTCACGCAAGTAATGCAGATCCACGGTGTCGAAAATCAACCGTGCCTGCGGCGCAAATTTGCGCAGTAGCGGGAATAGTTCGCTGGCCACGTAATGCCGGCACGTCATCACCGCATGCAGGCGCGGACCGTGCTCGCGTAGCCATGCAGGCCAACGTGGCATCGACGGGGCATACCAAACTTCCACGCCCATCGCTTGCAATGCGCGGGTGTAGTCGCCATTGGCACTACGATTGGCAGGCACGAATAGCACATGCGCACCTTCTTCGATCAGGACTTGGATGATGTTGCGCAGCCGTAGCGAACCGGAGTCGCGATCGGGTTGCGGGGTCAGCGCATCGATGATCAGGACTTGCCGCTGCTGGCGATGCAACAACCCGGGCGTGGGGATGCTGCCGGCCGCTGGCTGCGTGGCTAACGCGGCCTGCCACTTGCCGGCAAACACCGCACGATTGCGTACCTGCGCCGCTTTGGGCCCGCAGCTGAGATCGGTTCCGGCACTGCTGCCTTCGTCATGCACCACGACTGCGGCGGGCTGATACAACACACGCTTGCCGGCGGCGCGCACCGCGAAGGCCAGGTCGGTGTCTTCGTAATAGGCCGGCGCATAGCGCGTATCAAACCCGCCCAGTTGTTCAAACAATGCATGCGGGATGGCGATGGCGGCACCGCTGAGGTAATCGGCATCACGCAAATAATTGTATTGGCAGCGCGCCGGGTCATCCAGGCGTCCGTAGTTCCAGGCACTGCCATCGGCAAATACCACTGCTCCCGCTTCTTGCAAGCGACCATTCGGGTACACCAATTGCGCGCCCACCAAGCCCGCCTCCGGGTGCTGGGCGAAGGTTGCCAACAGTGCATCCAGCCAACCCGGTTGCGGCACCGTATCGTTGTTGAGGAACACCAGATGTTCGCCTTGGGCCAGCCCTGCACCATCGTTGCAGGCGGCGATAAAGCCACCATTTTCGCTGCGCGCATGCACTCTTATGCCTTCAATTTGCCGCAGGAGCTGCAAAGAGTCATCCGGTGAGGCGTCATCTACCACGATGACCTCAAACGGTATCAGGGGTGGGTGCTCGGCTAGCGCGCGCAGGCAGGCCAGGGTATGGGCCCAAGCGCCGTAGACCGGAATAATCAGGCTGACCTGCGGCTGCGCTGCACTGGCCATGTGGAATGGCGCAAATGGAGTTGACTGGGGTGCATACAGTGCACGGACACTGGGCGTTGGATGATGCAAATGCAGTGCAAGCCGTTGTGCACTGGCCGCCAGCCCGCGTGTGCGCAGGCTGGTTACACCGCGTCGCCACAATCCCTGTGCGCGCTGCCACCAAAAGCGCGCTTCAATCAGGATCGGCATGTGGCTGAACTCCTGCACAAGAATGGGGGGAAACCGCACATGTAGGCAGCGATGGCTGCGCTAGACTCATCGTTCATTGTCGCATCCCGCGACCGAATACCCGCCAATGCCCCGTATCCACGACGAAGACGACGACCTGAACGATGCAACTCCCGCAGCCGATGCCGCCGACGGAACCAGTTGGCGGCGGCGATTGCTGATTGGAGGGCTTGCGGCCACGGCGCTGGTGCTGGGCTTTCTGATCCCCTATCTGCTGTATCTCAATCATGAAGTGGGCGAGCGATTCGGTCAGTTGCGTTGGCAGATTCCTACCCGCGTCTATGCGCGCCCGCTGTTGTTGCGACAGGGTTTGGCGATGGACGCGCCTACCTTGAAGGCCGAGCTGGATGCCGCCGGTTATCGGCCGGGCGATGGTCGCCGTGCAGGGAGTTATGCGCACAACGGCGCAACTTGGGCAATTTCCAGCCGGGGCTATGACGATGTTGATGGCCGGGTGGCGCCGATGGCGTTGACGGTAGTGCTGCAAGGCGATCAGGTCACGTCCATTCGCGACAGTGGCGGGCGCCGTAACCTGCGCAGCGCACGTTTGGATCCGGCGCGGATTGCAACGCTGTATGGCCAAAATCAGGAAGAGCGCCGGCTGGTACGGATTGAGGAAGTGCCCGAGCTATTGGTCACTGGACTGCAGGCGGTCGAAGACCGTGACTTCAATCATCACATCGGGATTGATGTGGGCGGCATGTTGCGTGCCGTTTTCGTCAATGTGAAATCTGGTGGCGACACCAAGCAGGGTGCCAGCACCTTGACCCAGCAGCTGGCGCGCAGCGGGTTATTGGGGATCGGCAAAGAGCAAACCTATAGCCGCAAGTTCAAGGAAATCTTGTACGCCTTGCTGCTGGATGCGCGCTACGACAAGCGCACCATTCTGGAGGCGTATTTCAATCAAGTGGATTTGGGCCAGCGTGGCTCACAATCGATTCGTGGCGTTGCTGCAGCATCCGAATTCTGGTTCGGCAAGGAGTTGCGCGATTTGTCCACCGAACAAATCGCGCTGATGATTGGCATGGTCAAGGGGCCGTCTTGGTACAACCCGCGGCGCAACCCGGAGCGCGCCACCGAGCGGCGTAATTTCGTGCTGGGTGAAATGCGCGAAACCGGGCTGATCAACGATGCCGAATACCAGCGCGCCAGCAAAGCGCCACTGGGCGTGACGCCCAACGCCGGCAATCTGGCCGCCAATCGCTTCCCGGCGTATGTCGATTTGGTGCGCAAACAATTGGCGCGCGATTACCCGGCCGATCAACTGTCCGGGGCCGGCCTGTCGGTGATGACCGGGATGGCACCGTCTGCACAGGGCTATGCCGAAGCGGCGGTAGCGCGCACGCTGAAATCGTTGAGTGTCAAAGGTCGCCCAACCCTGCAATCCGGGCTGGTGGTCACCGATGTGCATAACGGCGACGTGCTGGCAGTGGTCGGCAGCCGTGAATTCACCGAGGCTGGCTTCAACCGTGCGGTGGATGCGCGTCGGCCGGTGGGTTCGCTGCTCAAGCCGTTCGTGTACCTGTTGGCGTTGGCGCAACCGGACCAATGGTCGTTGGCCAGCCCGATCAGCGATGCCCCCATCAGTGTGGGTCTGGGCAGGGGCCGCAACTGGACACCCGGCAATTCCGATGGCCGCAGCCATGGCAGCGTGGCCTTGATGAGCGCGTTGGCGCAAAGTTACAACCAAGCTACCGTGCGCTTGGGGATGCAAGTGCAACCGCAGCGTTTGGCCAGCCTGATTCGGACTTTGGCCGGGATTGAAGCGCCTCCGCAGCCTTCCTTGATTCTGGGTGCGGTGGATCAAAGCCCGTATGCCATGGCGCAGCTGTATCAATTTCTTGCCTCTGGCGGTGAAATCCAGCCGCTGCATGCGGTGCGCGGTGTATTGGATGCACAAGGTCGCGCCATCAAACGCTATGACAGCGATGCTCCACCGGCACAAAAGGGCGATGCGGTCGCGGCAAGGCTGGTAGGCAATGCGCTGCAATACGTTGTCACCTCCGGCACGGCGCATGCACTGATGCGGGATGGCCTGGGTCGGTTGGCACCGGCCGGCAAGACCGGCACCAGCAATGACGGTCGCGATAGTTGGTATGCCGGCTACACCGGCGACCAATTGGCGGTGGTGTGGGTGGGTAACGATCAAAATCTGGCCACCGGGCTGTATGGCGCCACCGGTGGAATGCGGGTGTGGTCGGAGATTTTCCAACACCTGCCAAGCGCGCCGTTACGGTTGTCCGATGACGGCATTGATTGGCGCTGGATTCAGGACGGGCAGAGCACCGACCCCGGCTGCCCGAATGCGCGCCGCTTTCCATTCGTGGCAGGTTTTGCGCCGGCTTACCAGCCCTGCCAGTACGCGCCACCGGTGGAAGTGGACGAATTCGGCAATCCGATCACGCCTGCGCCCGACGATGGTAGTAGCAACCCACTGGAGCGTGCGGGTGAGGCGATCCGCAATTTCTTTGGCGGCGGCGACCCAGCCAAGCGGCCTTCACCGGCAGACACGCCACCCCGGCCCACGCAATGACGTCGGTCCCACCATCCCGTATTGCCACCAATCACGCAGGCAGTTCCCGATTGGGGCGCGCCAGCTTTTCGGCGCTAGCTGCCGAGTCAGCATTGGCACAGGCATTGCCAGGCTTTCACCCGCGCCCCGCCCAACAGCGCTTGGCAGTGGCCGTAGCGGATGCCTTCGAAGGGCGTCAATTGCTGCTGGCCGAAGCGGGGACTGGTACCGGCAAGACCTTTGCCTATCTGGTGCCGGCGCTGTTGTCTGGGATGAAAACGATCATCAGCACCGGCACCCGCGCGCTGCAAGACCAGCTCTATCAGCGTGATCTGCCGCGTGTGCGCGATGCCTTGGGGGTCGGCCTGAAATCGGCACTGCTGAAAGGCCGCGCCAACTATTTGTGCCGCTATCGGATGGAGCAGGCCAAGGGTGAATCACGTTTTCAAAGCCGTGAACAGGTTTCGCAATTCCAGCGCATCGTAGCCTGGAGTGGACGCACCCACAGTGGCGATCTGGCGGAAATGGACTCATTACCGGAAGATTCGCCATTGTTGCCGATGGTGACCTCCACTACCGATAACTGCTTGGGCACCGACTGCCCATTCTGGGGCGACTGTTTCGTGGTGCAGGCACGCCAACGCGCGCAAGCCGCTGATGTGGTGGTGGTCAACCATCATCTGCTGCTGGCCGATCTGGCGTTGAAGCAGGAGGGCTTTGGCGAAATCCTGCCGGGCGCACAGGCCTTTGTGATCGATGAGGCGCACCAGCTGCCAGAACTGGCCGCCCAGTTTTTTGGCGAAGGCATTGGCGCGCGCCCCTTGGTGGAATTGGCGCGGGATGCCATTGGCGAATGCAAAGACGTGCCCGGTGCGCTGGCTGCGGTGCAGGCCCCCGCGCAGGCATTGGAAGTGGCTACCCGCGCCCTGCGTGCGGCGATGGATAACTTGCCGGTGCGTGGCACAGCGTGGCGTGCGTTGGATGAGGTGGATGTCGAGCCGGCACTCGGCATGCTGCTGGACGCATTGGTGCATCTGCAAGCGGCGCTGGACCCTTTGCGGCAAGCGGCACCGGGGCTGGATGCTTGCCATGTGCGCGCACATGGCCACGCATTGCGGTTGCGGCGCTGGTTGGGTGATGGAGGAGAAAGAGGCTCAGGTTCAGTGCCCGTGCCGGGAACTGAACCTGAGCCTCTTTCCCGCCTTTCTGTGCATTGGTACGAACTCACCCCGCGCGGGTTTCGATTGCAGCGCACGCCGCTGGATGTTTCGGCCCCATTGCGCACGCATCGCGAGCAATCCAACGCGGCGTGGGTGTTCACCTCGGCCACACTCGCGGTGGAGGGGAGGTTTCATCACATGGCGCAGCGGCTGGGGATCGAACAGGCGCAAGAGTTGATCGAGCCCAGCCCCTTTGATTGGGATCGGCAAACGTTGTGCTATTTGCCTACCCACTTGCCGGAGCCTGCAATGCGCGACTACGGGCAGGCCATGCTGGCGGCGGTACGGCCGGTATTGCAGGCATCGGCTGGGCGTGCGTTCTTGCTGTTCGCCTCGCATCGCGCACTACGTGAAGCTGCCGAAGCGCTCAAGGATGCTCCGTGGCCGTTGTTCGTGCAGGGCAGTGAGCCGCGCCATGTGCTGTTGCAACGGTTTCGCGAGTCGGGTAATGGTGTGCTGCTGGGCACCGCCAGTTTCCGTGAAGGCGTGGATGTGGCCGGCGATGCCTTGAGTGTGGTGGTGATCGACAAGCTGCCGTTTGCCGCGCCCGACGACCCCGTGTTTGAAGCGCGCCTGGATGCCATCCGGCGTGCTGGCGGCAACCCGTTCCGCGACGAGCAATTGCCGCAAGCGGTCATTGCGCTCAAGCAGGGCGCGGGTCGCTTGATCCGCACCGAAACCGACCGCGGGGTGTTGGTGCTGTGCGACCCGAGGCTCACCCAGAAGTCGTATGGCCGGGTGTTTTTGGAGTCTCTACCGCCGCTGCCCATCACGCGTGCATTGGCGGATATTCAAGCCTTCTTCGCCACGCCCCCGCAGGCTTAGCCTGCCGGCGAGCCATCCGGGTTGTGGTCGATCATCCACAGCCCGGCCCATAATTTCAGGTCCAGCTCGAAACCTTCCGCTTGCTTGCGCATCAGCCACGCCGGCGCTTCGCAGCGCGGCACCGCATGCACGATGATGTCCTCGCCATCCACCCCGCCGCCATCGCCCACCCGCACCAGTTCAAGGGCACGCACGAAGGCGATGCGTTCGTTGCTCATGCCCGAGGACGTGGGGCCAATCAGCAGCACGTCCACCTTGCCCGGTGACCAGCCGGTTTCCTCGATCAACTCGCGGCGAGCGGCATCCATCAAGGTGTCTTGCGCGTGGTCATCGCCGACCAGGCCGGCTGGCATTTCAATGGTGCGTGCGCCCAGCGGAATGCGGTATTGCTCGACAAACAGCACCTCATCGGCCGGCGTCACCGCAATCACGATCACCGCCATACCTTGCCCGTGGGTGCGCTCGCAGGATTCCCAATGGCCAATCCGCACCAGCCGCAGCCATTGGCCTTCGTACAGGGTTTGTTTGAGGTTGCTCATGTCTCGATGCTAACGCAGGCGTGTGGCGGTGTGGCGTTCGAGCGCGCCATGGGCGAGCAACCGCTGCCTGCGCAGCATGCTGCGCGTGGTTGCGAACGCCCGGCACCGTGTGCCGGGCCGGACCGCGCAGCGGGCGCGTGGCCGTGCGTCGAAGCGGGATGTGCAGCCCAAGCGGCGAGCGCCACACCGCCGCACGCCCGCGTTGCAACTACAACGATGCCGCTTCGTACAAGCGCTTGCGCGTCATCGGGCCGAACTTCACCCAGTCGGCCAGAGCGTCGAGTTCTTCGGCATCGCCGCTGCCACGCGCAAAGTCGCCCTCGGGTAGCGGCGCATGCAGGGCAATCGTGGTCAGTTGCCGCCACAGCAGGGCATGTTCGCGCTGCTCGCGCAGCCGCAGGGCCAACCCCGCCGCGCCGCGCAGGCGCAGGAACGGGATTTCATCAATGCGCGCCAGCAGCGCATCCAGGTTGCCAAAATGCGCCAGCAGCACCGCGGCCGATTTCGGGCCGATACCGGTGACACCGGGAATGTTGTCCACCGCATCGCCGGTCAGCGCCAGATAGTCGGCCATCTGCTGCGCATGCACGCCGTGCCGGGCCTTCACCCCGGCAGCGCCCCAGCGTTCGCGCTTAGCATAGTCGTATTGCTCATCACCATCGCCCAACAGTTGCGATAAATCCTTGTCGGCCGACACGATGACACTGCGAAACCCTTGGCTGCGTGCGCGATGCACCGCGCTGCCGATCAAATCATCGGCCTCGAAGTCGGTATGCGCCAAGGTGGTCAGCCCCAAGCCCTCGCACAGCGCCTTGCACCACGCAAATTGTCGGCGCAGCTCCGCCGGGGCAGGGTCGCGGTTGGCTTTGTAGGCGGGATACAAGGCATTGCGAAAACAACTGTCCAGCGCTTCATCGAAGGCGATGGCGATGTGTTGCGGGTGCTCGCGTTCCAGCAAATCCAATAGAAAACGCGCAAACCCGTGCACCGCATTGGTGGGCCAGCCATCGGCATCGTGAAATTCATCCGGCATCGAGTGCCAGGCGCGGAATACGTACAGCGAGGCATCGACAAGGTGCAAGGTGCGAGAGGACATGGTGAAAAACCCGTAAGCGCAGCAAGCTGGCGGGAGCGTCGGGAGATTCGCGTAGCCGCATTGCAGCGGCGGAGCGAACACCCGGCGTCAGGCGCCAGCTCAGGAATGCTCGAAGCGATGGTTGGCGTGTGCGGTCCAATCGGCAAGCAACGCCGCGGCATCCGGTCGCTCGCGCTCAGGTACCGCCACCAGCGCGGTGCCGATCGCAATGCTGCCCAGCAATTGCTCGTCGGCAGTCAATCCAAGTGTTTGTTCCAGCAGTGGCCGGTCATACGCTGGCCAGCCGGTCAACCACTGCGCGCCAAAGCCTTCGGCTTGCGCGGCCAGCAACAGTTGGAAGCACACGCAGGCGGCACTGGAAAACCGTTCGGATGCCGGGATTTTTTCGTCCTCGCCCAACCTGGCAATCACCGCGATCGTGAGCGGTGGCATGGTGAAGCGACTGCGCAGTTTTTCGATGACGGCAGCACCCGCCTCCGGCTCAAGCTGCAGCAGCCGTGCTTGCGCCGCATCGGCCAATTGGGTGCGGGCATCGCCCGTGATCCGCAAAAACCGGAACGGTACCCGCTTGCCGTGGTCGGGCACATGCACCGCGGTTTGCAGCATTGCCAGCAGCTGCGCATCGCTGGGGCCGGGCGCGGCCAGTTGGCGGGTGGGCGTGGACACGCGGCTTAGAAGGGCGTTATGGGTCAGCATCAGCAAACATCATTGCGGGGAAGTGCCATGGTAGCGGTAGGATGCAGGGATCGAGACAAGTTGGGGGATACGCAATGGCGGTGATCGTGGGCGTGGCACGGGAAACAGCAACCGGCGAGCGCCGGGTGGCCTTGAGTCCGGAAACCTGCAAGAAACTGGTGGCCGCCGGTTGCGCGGTGCGCATCCAGCCGGGTATTGGCGCCGGAGCGTACTTTACTGACGCGGCTTATATCGATGTGGGCGCGCAGTTGGCCGAGGATGCCACCGCCGCCGCCGATCTGGTGCTGTGCGTGCAGCCGCCGGAGCCTGCCGCCATCGCCGGGTTGAAGCACGGCACGGTACTGGTGGGCAGCCTGCATCCCCAGGCCGATGCGGCGCGGAGCGCGGCCCTCCAGTCCGCGGGCGTGGTTGCGTTTCCACTGGAGCGCCTGCCGCGGACCACCCGCGCCCAGGCGATGGACGTGCTCAGTTCGCAGGCCGGCATGGCTGGCTACAAAGCAGTATTGATTGCCGCGCAACTGGCCCCGCGCTTTTTCCCGATGCTCACCACTGCGGCCGGCACCATTCGCCCCTCCAAGGTGCTGATTGTGGGTGCGGGCGTGGCCGGCTTGCAGGCGATTGCCACCGCCAAGCGGCTGGGTGCGGCGGTGGAAGGCTTCGACGTGCGCCCGGAAACCCGCGAGCAGATTGAATCGCTGGGCGGCAAATTCCTGGACTTGGGCGTGTCTGCCGCCGGCGAAGGCGGCTATGCACGCCAACTCACCGACGAAGAACGCGCCCTGCAGCAGCAGCGGCTGGCCGATCACCTGAAAGGCATCGACGTGGTGGTGTGCACCGCCGCTGTGCCGGGCCGGCCTGCGCCGAAAATCATTACCGAGGCGATGGTGGCCGGCATGAAGCCGGGCAGTGTGGTGGTGGATCTGGCTGCCGAAACCGGCGGCAATTGCGCCCTGACCCAGCCCGGGCAAACCATCGAATCCGCTGGTGTCACCGTCGCCGGGCCGCTGAATCTGGCCTCGATGGGTGCCCAGCACGCCAGCGAAATGTACGCCCGCAACGTCTTCAACTTCGTCAGCCTGCTGCTCAAGGACGGCGCGCTGCACTTCGATTGGGGCGATGAGCTGCTGGCTAGGAGCGTGTGGCCGGAACGGGTGGAGGCGGGCGTGACGAAGGCGTAAATGTCTTCGGGATAGTTTGGTGGATAGGCGTGCAGGAACAGCGACGGATGGATTCGGGTTGCTGCTGACTCACGCAGCGTATTGCCATCATCACGGTTTGGATGGCGGCATCGGGGCCGGTGGTGCCGGGTGCGCCTTGACCCATTCGTTGCGTTGCGGTGGGGTCATTTGCTGCCATTTGCCCATAAAGGCGCGGCGGTCTTCCTTGCTCATGCCATGCACGAAATTGAACACGGCGCGGGCGTGTTCGCGCTGTTCCGGGGTCATGGCTTCCCAACGTTCCATGCCGCGACGGGCGTGGTCGCGCTGCGGCGGGGGCATGTCTTTCCAGCGCTTGGCGTATTCCATGAATTGCGGGCGGCGCTCGGGTTCGCGGTTCCAGCGGTCACGCACCGGGGCGATCAGCAGTTCGCGCTGGGCCGGACTGAGTTGCTCCCAGGCCGGCATGGCCTCTGTCGGCGGTGGCGCGGGTTTGGCGTCTTGTGCATGGGTTGCAAAAGGGGCGAGCGCCAAGCCGGCGAGCAGGACAAGGGTATTGATGCGAGTGGTCATGACTTACTCCATTGCCAGTTGGCGGGTTTCCGAAGCACCCAGCCAAGCGTAGAAATCGGGGTCTTCTTCCAATGCGGCGTTGCCACGGGCTGTTGCGGATGCGGTGGTGGCTTGCGTGGTGATGGCCACCGACGCAGTGACGGCAGGCGACAACGCCGGCTGCGACTGCGGGAAAAACTGCACGCCGACCGCCAAAGCACACACCGAGGCGAATGCGGCTGCCGCCAAACGCAGGCGGTGGCCTGACTTGGCGATGCCGCTACCACGCAGTGCCGCATTCCGGCGCTGCGCCAGTTGCGCCTGCACCTGCGGGGACAGCTGCGCCAACGCGGCAGCATGGTGGATGCGCAGGTGGATATCGAAGTTGTCTGTGTTCCCGTTCATCGGAACGCCTCCAGTTGTTTCTGCAATGCCTCGCGTGCGCGTGACAAATGGGTTTTCACCGAGCCTTCGCTGCAGCCCATCACGCGGGCGGTCGCGGCGACATCCAATTCTTCCAGCACACGCAAGGTGAAAGCTTCGCGCTGGCGCGCCGGCAGACTGCGCAGCGCGTTGCTGATTTCCTGCCACGCCTCGCGGCTGTCATGGCTGCGCGACGGGTCGGGTGTGTCATCGGCCCAGTCCACCGCATCGCCGTCCTTGCCGGTGCTGCCCGGCAACAACCAACGCAGGCGAAACAGGCTGCGCCGCTGCATATCGGTGATCTTGTTGCGCAAGATGCTCCAAAACAGCGGGCTCCATTCGGTTGCCGGATGATCGCGGTAGGCCAGCATTTTCAGCATCGCCTCCTGTACCGCATCCAGCGCATCCTCGCGATGACGCAGGCCCAATTCGGCAAAGCGGAAGGCGCGTGCATCAATCCCGCGCAAAAACGCTTCCAGCGTTGTTGGCAGGTCAGTCTCGGCTGCGGGCGGTGCGGTCTTCACCGACCCAAGCTTAGCGGGGGACAGCAGCAACATGCGGATCCACGGTGGCTGACCGGGCGGAATTGCCACAGTCATGCTGCAAACGCATGGGCTGCCATCCGGTTGACATGGCATCTGATCGCTCGCCGTGTTTATGATGCAGACAGACAATCGGGGAGGTGGGCTGTGGGCGATGGCTTCGTGGCGTTGTATATCTTTATGCTGGCAGGCATCGCCGGGCACGTGATCATTTCGCGGGTACCGGTGATCCTGCATACCCCGTTGATGTCGGGCTCCAACTTCATCCACGGCATCGTGTTGATTGGTGCAATGGTCATGCTGGGTGAGGCGAAAACCCCGCTGGAGCAGGCGCTGGGCTTTGTGGCGGTGCTGCTGGGCGCAGGCAATGCGGCCGGTGGCTATGTGGTCACCGAGCGCATGCTGGACATGTTCAAGGCCAGCAAGAAAGGGGATGCCAAGTGAGCGAAGCGAGCATTCTGACCTTGGTCAAACTGAGTTATTTTATCGCCGCCACTTTGTTTTTGCTGGGCCTGCAACGCATGGCCAGCCCGAAGACGGCGCGCAGCGGCATCCAGTGGGCGGGCGTGGGCATGTTGCTGGCTACCGTCGTCACCTTGTTCCTGCCCGGGCTGCACAACATTGCGCTGATGCTGGTGGCGATCGTGATTGGCGTGGGCCTGAACTGGGTCTGGGGCAAGAAAGTTGCGATCACCGATATGCCGCAGATGGTGGCGCTGTTCAACGGCATGGGGGGGGGGTCGGCGGCGGCGATCGGCGCGGTGGAGCTGGTGAAGTTTTCCGGCGGTGCGCCGGTACCCTCGCAGTTGGGCCTGGTGTTGGCGGTGGTGGGCGCGCTGATTGGTGCGGTGTCGCTGACCGGCTCGATCATCGCCTGGGCCAAGCTCGATGGGCGCATGGACAAGCGTTACACCTTCCCCGGTCAGCAATATTTCAATGCCCTGGTGGCGCTGGCGGCGGTGGTATGCGGGGTGATGGCGGTGACCACGCTGGCGATGCCGTGGATCATCGCCTTCTTCCTGCTGGCGCTGGGCCTGGGCAAGTTGATGACCCTGCCGATTGGCGGCGCCGACATGCCAGTGGTGATCTCGCTATACAACGCGTTCACCGGGCTGGCGGTAGCGTTTGAAGGCTATGTGCTGGGCAACGAGGCGCTGATCATCGCCGGCACCATGGTCGGTGCGGCCGGCATGCTGCTGACCCGGCTGATGGCCAAGGCGATGAACCGCAAGATCAGCAATGTGCTGTTCTCCAACTTCGGTGGCAGCTCGGCGGCGATGCAAGAAATCGGGGGTTCGATGAAACCCATCGAAGCGGCCGACGTGGCGGCGATGATGGCGTTTGCCGAGCGTGTGGTGATCGTGCCCGGCTACGGCATGGCGGTGGCGCAGGCGCAGCACAAGATATGGGAGCTGAGCCAGCGTTTGATCGAGCGCGGGGTGAAGGTAAAATTCGCCATCCACCCGGTGGCCGGGCGCATGCCCGGCCATATGAACGTGCTATTGGCCGAAGCCGGCGTGCCGTATGACCTGATTGCCGACATGGACGACATCAATCCCGAGTTCGTGCAAACCGATGTCTCGCTGGTGATCGGCGCCAATGACGTGGTCAACCCGGTGGCCAAGACCGACCCGGCCAGCCCGATCTACGGCATGCCGATTCTGGATGTGGTGAACTCCAGGAACACCATCGTCATCAAGCGCGGCAAGGGCACGGGCTTTGCCGGAATTGAAAATGCGCTGTTCTATGCGGATAACACCCGCATGTTGTATGGCGATGGGGCTGAAGTGGCCAGCGCCTTGGTCAGCGAGTTGAAGGCGTTGGACGGCGGCCACTGACAACACCTGACCACGCCGCCAGTGCCAAGCTGGCGGCGTACAGCGCAACGTCTACGCGGTCGGTGGCCAGTTGCACCAACAGCCACGCATAGTCCGGGCCGATTTTCAGCACCGCTTCCCACGGCCGCATCCCCAGCGATTTGCCGATCTGGCCGCCGGCAATCAAGCCATTGGCCAATCCAATCACGCCGGCAGTGGATACCAGTGCCAGCAGCATGCGGGAGGCATCTGCAGGCCAGCGGCTTAGCCGCAGCAGCAGCACCATATCCATCGCGGCGAGCAGAGCCAGCCAACTGCAGGTGCGATCCAACCTTAATGCCAGCAGCATCCAGCCGGCCGCAAATCCACTGGCGCCGAGCAGCAGCAAGGGCAGGGCGTACCAGCGTGGACCGGACTCCGGTTGTGGGGGCATTGGTTGGCTGATCGAAGTCAAAGGAATGGGGAATGATCCCATTGCGACGGCTGACGGGCAATTGGATTGGGACTAGAATGGTACGGATTCGATTCCCAGCCTCCTCTCTATGTACTCCCGCAGTAGCGAACCCGTCCGTTTTGAGCGCGATTGCGCCGCCGTTCTCGTCCCGCAGGGCGATGCAGTGACTTTGCCCGCCGGTACTGTGGGCTATATCACCCAAGCCCTGGGTGGCAGCTGGACGGTGTTTGTGGAAGGTAATTTGATGCGAATTGCCGGTGAGGATGGCGATGCTATTGGCAAGCAGCCGGCCGAGCCTCTGGAGTTGCCGGAAGGGGCCACCGACGAGGACGTGGAGCGGGTGGTGTGGGAGCAGTTGCGCACCTGCTTTGACCCGGAAATCCCGGTCAATATCGTGGATCTTGGCTTGGTCTATCTGGCTGAGTTGTACCATCCGGAAAGTGGCGAGCGCGGCGTGCGGGTGCGCATGACCCTTACCGCGCCAGGTTGCGGCATGGGTGACATCCTGATCGACGATGTACGCAGCAAACTGGAAAAAATCCCGACCGTGGCTGACACCGATATCGAGCTGGTGTTTGATCCGCCGTGGAATCAAAGCCTGATGTCGGATGTGGCCAGGCTGGAAACCGGGATGTTCTGACGCTACGGCGGTGTGTTGGCAAGGGCGCAGGTCGCGAAATGACCTATTGGGTCAGCGCCGAAGACTTGTGCAATGCAAGAAATTCATGTCATTTGAGGTCGTGTACAGCATGTTTTGCTGCATTGCACGATTGCTGCATCCCCGTGGATCGCCAATGCCGATGCGAGGCATGCCTTCTTTATTCCATATTTTCATGTGCGAATAACAAATGGTTTTTGACCAAATCCCTGGGCTGCGCGTGAAGATCCCGCATCGCTTCCGGATGTGGGGTCTGTCAGCGATAACAACACGTTGCCACGCAGCGGGGCACTGCAGGGGAGCTTTGGCATTTGCCGGCTGCGCAGCGTTCGATGCATGTCGATGTCTCGCCTTGCCGCGTCTGCGGCAAGCCACACGTACCCTAGGGGAAATTTTGAATGAACCGTTTTTGCTCGCTCAACACGCTGGCCGCCGCAATCGCACTGTCGCTCACGGCGGCAGGTGCACAAGCTGCAACGCGTACCGATCTTCAACAGCGCGATCTCGCCCAGATGCGCCAGCAATACCAGTCGCTGCTGGCCAGTCAGGGGCAGGTCGGCAGCGAGATGGCCAACCGTCGTCACGCCGCGCTGATGGGGGCCGGCGGAAGTACCCATCTGCTGATGCGTGTCAACCGGCAGGTTGAAAATGGCGAGCGTAACTATCGCTACGACCAGACATGGCGCGGGATTCCGATCTTTGGCGAGAACTTGGTCGTTGCCGAGGATGCGCAGGGGAATGTGCGCACCATGTTCGGCAACCTGATCTCCGGTTTGGATCAGGACATCGTCAGCACGCGACCGGCGATTACTGCGGCGCAGGCGCTGGTTGCGGGCAAGCGCGCAGGGTTGGGCAATGGCATCGCCGGGATGCTGACCAGCAATGAAAGTAGCGATGTCGTGGTATTTATCGATGATGCCGGGGGCGGGCATCTTGCGTACAAGGTCAGCTACTTTGCCGATGCGCAGGCGGCCGGGCGCGCAACGCGCCCCACCGTCATGGTGGATGCGCGCAGCGGAAAAGTGCTCAAGCAGTGGGAAAACCTGCAGACCGGCTCCTTGATCGGCACCGGCCCCGGGGGCAATGCCAAGACCGGCAAGTATGAATACGGCAGCAACACCACCACCCACCCGTATCTGGATGTCACCAAGAGCGGCACCACATGTTCGCTTAGCAATACCCAGGTCAAGACCGTCAACCTCAATGGCGGCACTGCCGGCAGCACCGCGTTTTCGTTTGCCTGCCCGCGTAATACCGTGAAGTCGATCAATGGTGCCTATTCACCGATGAATGACGCGCATCGTTTTGGCAGTGTCATTTTCGGCATGTACAACGCCTATATGGGACAGAAGCCGCTGACCATCCAGCTGGTGATGAAGGTGCATTACAAGACCAGCTACGAAAATGCGTTTTGGAACGGTACCGCGATGTACTTTGGTGATGGTGCCAGCACGTTCTATCCACTGGTCAGCCTGGATGTGACATCGCATGAGGTCTCGCACGGATTCACCGAACAAAATTCGGGGTTGACCTATTCGGGCATGTCGGGTGGCATGAACGAAGCCTTCTCGGATATGGCTGGCGAGGCTGCCGAGTACTACGACCACGGCAGCAATGACTGGTTGGTGGGCGCGCAGATCTTCAAGAGCACGGGTGCGCTGCGCTATATGTGCAACCCGCCGCAGGACGGTGGCTCGATCGATAACGCCTCCAAGTACAAGAGCACGATGGACGTGCACTACACCTCCGGCGTTTACAACAAGGCATTCTGCCTGCTCGCCAAGACCTCGGGCTGGACCACCAAGAAAGCGTTCCAAGTCTTTGCGCGTGCCAATCGCGATTATTGGACGTCTGGCAGTACCTTCAACCAAGGCGCGTGTGGGGTCGAAAAGGCCGCTACGGCGTTGGGTTACACCAAGGCCAGCGTGACTGCGGCATTTACTGCAGTGGGTGTGAAGTGCGCCTGATCTGATCCGTGCTTGAGCAAAACAGGGCAGCTCGATCGTGGGCCCGCCAGCAATAACAAACCCCGACAAGCGTCGGGGTTTGTTGCTTCATGGCAGAACAACGCGGGGCGTAAAGCCGATTGCCTGAGCGATTTTGGTGATTCGCTGAGCAGTGGCAGAGCATGAACGCACTCTTGCTGCTGTGACCAATTTCCCGGGCGCGAATTGTCACAAGCTGACAAATTTCGGCAGCGCACATTGATGTTGCGGTGCAGCATCCGAGTCCGATGTGACCCAGTTCACTTTTGTGATGGCGTCTTAATAACAGAAAAATAGTTGCTTTAGTGACTGATTTACAAGTGATTTCTGCATTTAATAACTTTTGGTTATTGTGACATAACGCATGGTTCTTGACTTTGCCGTCAATGCGTCGGAATGTCCGCCATCGCTTTCGACACCGTTCAGGTTCAGGGCGCTGTCTGATGTGCAAAACATGGCGATTCACGCTAGGGGCACGCAGGCTAGATGTCGTTGTTTCGTTCGAAACCGCAGATGCGGAAACTCAACCAACAACCCAGGGGTAATGCCAAGTGAATCGCTTTCGTAGCACCAGCATGCTAAGTGCCGCCATCCTGCTCTCGCTTTCCGCAGTCGGTGCCCAAGCTGCCAACCGTTCAGATCTACATCAGCGCAATCTCAATCAGTTGCAGCAGCAATACCGGTCGTTGTCGGCCACTCAAGGTATTGCCGCAACTGCGCACCGCCGCCATGAGCAGTTCATGGGTGCTGATGCCAGCAACACCCTGTTGATGCGCAGCACGCGTGCCGATCGCGGTGTGCGCAACTATCGCTATGACCAAGCATGGCGTGGCATTCCGGTCTACGGCCAAGGGGTGGCCGTCAGTGAAGATGGCGCGGGCAATGTCCGCGGCATGTTCGGCAGTTATGTGTCCGGATTGGAGCGCGATATCAGTACCACCAAGCCGGCCTTCAACAGTGCCGCAGCCTTGGTTGCCGGCAAGCGCGCTGCGCTGGGGAACGGCATTGCCGGGATGCAGAGCCGCAACGAGAAGTCTGATCTGGTCATCTTCATTGATGACGCTGGCAAGGGTCACCTGGCCTATGCCGTCACCTTCTACGCCGATTCATTGGCCGGTGGCAACCCGACCCGCCCGATCGTGATCATCGATGCCCTCAGCGGCCAAGTGATCAAGAAGTGGGAAAACCTGCAGCACACGCTGGTGGGTACCGGCCCCGGCGGCAACCAGAAGACCGGCCAGTACGAATACGGCACCAACTACGGCTATCTGGACGTCACCCAGAGCGGCAGCACCTGCACCATGAACAATGCGCAGGTCAAGACCGTCAACCTCAACAACTCCACCAGCAACGCCAGCACCACCGCGTTCTCCTATACCTGCCCGCGCAACACGGTGAAGGCCATCAACGGTGCCTACTCGCCGCTGAATGACGCACACTACTTCGGTGGCGTGATCTTCAACATGTACAACGCGTACATGGGCATGAACCCGCTGACCTTCCAGCTGGTGATGAAAGTGCACTACAAGACCGGCTACGAGAATGCGTACTGGGACGGCACCGCGATGACCTACGGTGACGGCGCCAGCACGTTCTATCCGTTGGTCAGCCTGGATGTCTCGGGCCATGAAATCTCGCACGGCTTCACCGAGCAGCATTCCAATCTGACCTACTCGGGTCAGTCGGGTGGCATGAACGAAGCGTTCTCGGATATGGCCGGCGAAGCCGCCGAGTTCTACAGCCGCGGCAGCAACGACTTCCTGGTGGGTTCCGAAATCTTCAAGGGCACTGGCGCGCTGCGTTACATGTGCAACCCGACCCAGGACGGCAGCTCGATCGACAATGCCGCCAACTACACCAGCAGCATGGACGTGCACTACACCTCCGGTGTCTATAACAAGGCGTTCTGCACCCTGGCCAAGAAGTCCGGCTGGGATACCAAGAAGGCCTTCCAGGTGTTTGCCCGTGCCAATGCCAACTACTGGACGGCCAGCAGCACCTTCAACCAGGGCGCATGCGGCGTGGAAACGGCGGCCACCGACTTGGGTTACACCAAGGCCGATGTCACCAGCGCGTTCAGCGCGGTGGGGGTGTCCTGCTCGGGCGGCGGCGGTGGCGGCGGTGGCGGCGGTGGTGGCACCACCACCGGTGGCCCGCTGACCAAGGGCACCACGGTGTCCGGCATCAGCGCGGCAACCGGCAGCGATGTGGTCTACACGCTGGCCGTGCCGGCGGGTGCCACCAACCTGACCTTCAACATGTCGGGCGGCACTGGTGATGCCGACATGTATGTCAAGGCGGGCAGCACCCCGACCGACAGCAGCTACGACTGCCGTCCGTACAAGTCCGGCAATGCCGAGAGCTGCACCATCGCCAGCCCCACGGCCGGCACCTACTACGTGCGGTTGAAGGCCTACTCGGCATTCTCCGGTGTCAGCCTGGTGGGTGACTACACCGCCGGCAGTGGTGGCGGCGGCGGTGGCAGCTCCTCGGTCAACCTGCCGACCGTCAGCACCGGCAACTGGTCTTCGACCTACACCGAGGCCGTGGCTGCCGGGCAAACCGTGACGATCTCGATCGCCGGCGGCACCGGTGACGCCGACCTGTACGTGCGCGCGGGTTCCGCGCCGACGACCTCCAGCTACACCTGCCGTCCGTACAAGACCGGCAACAGCGAGACCTGCACCCTGACCCCGAGCACCGCCACCACCTACTACATCAAGGTGCGCGCGTATTCGACCTTCTCGGGCGTGGTGCTGTCTTCGGGCACCAACTGATCCAATTCTCAAGCAAACGTGTTGATCTTCAACCCCGGCTTCGGCCGGGGTTCTTTTTTGGGCGTATGCCGCGTGCAGTCACTGAATGATCCCGCCAGTTGGCGGGATCATGTGTTGCGGCAGCGGTGCTTAGCCCAATGCTTCGAAACGGTTGGCGTCCACATTCTTGCGCACGTTCAGTGGATCCCAGATGCGCCCGTTCATGGCGATATACACGCCACGGGGAAGTGATTGCACGGCGCCAATCGCGCAGCCGATGTTGAACTCGGCATCTGACCCGCGAAAGCGCGCCGGGCTGAGTGCACCGGTCATCACGATGGTCTTGTCGGGAATGCTTTGCAGCACTTTGCCGGTGGCCACCATCGAATCGGTACCGTGGGTCACCAACACATGCCGGGTGGGTTGCGCGGCAATCGTGGCGCGGATCAGTTCGCGGTCGGCATCGGTGATGTGCAGCGAATCCTTGCGCAGGATCGGGATGACGCTGAAGCGGAAGGTGACGCCCAGTTCACGCAGGATCATGCCGATTTGCGGGTCACCAATCTGGTAGTCCGACTTGTCGTCGAAATAGATCTTGTCGATGGTACCGCCGGTGGTGACGATCAGTAGGTTGTCCATAGGCTCATTTTCCGACAAAACAGCTGCGCTTACAGCATTGGCGAAGTCATCTCCAGCAGTGTCAATAACGGATTGAGCAATGCGCCATAGGCCAGCGCACGGGCCGCAGTGGCGCGCAGGGGCTGCCGCACTTGCGCGGCGCTGGCCGTGCGGACGCTGCGCGGGCTTTGATGGAAGGCAAGGCAAACGGGGTCGAATGCCAGCCCGCAATGCGCCAACAGTGCGCGGATCTGCGGTTCCGGCGTATCCAGCAGGGCTTCGTAATGATGCAAATGGATGCGTGCCGGGTCGCGTTCGCGAAAGCGCTCCATCGCACGCTGGCAGCGTTGCATGTAGGTTGCGATATCGGCCAGGGTGTTGGCGAAATGTGGCTGGCTGTAGAACTGTTGCTTGAAGCACGACCACGCGGTTTCCAGCGGGTCGCGGCGTGTCTCGATCACCGTGGCACCGGGGAGCATGGCACGCAGGATGCCGGCGTGCTTCCAGTTGTCCGGTTGCTTGTCGGTCATGCGCGGGCGGTGTTTGCGCCAGCGTGCAGTGCGCTGCAGGTAGGCCTGGCCAAGGCGCTGCCAATCCTGCGCACTGGCTTGCGGCACCCATTGTGGGTACGGCATGCCGCGCCGCTGTGATTCTTGTTGCAGCACGATGCCTAAATCCGGCAGTTCACTGGCCCCTTCCACATCAGGGTGTGCAGCGAGGATTTGCTCGAACAAGGTCGAGCCCGAGCGGGGTAGCCCGACGATGAAAATGACCTCCTCGCCCAAGCGCGGATCCACCGGTGCGGGCAGCTGTTGGCTGACGGCCAAGGCCTGCTCCACAAAGTGCGTGAAGGCGCCTGCGCTCCACGGTGTCAGCCGATGTTGCAGCGCGTTCGCCGCAGAAAATGCGGCCAGTGCGGCGCTGTGCTGGCCACGGTCTTCTTCCAATTTACCCAGCGCATGCCCCATCGCAACCTTGTCGGTATCGGCACTCTCACGCCGCTGCAATTGCGTGCGCAGGGCGCTGGCATCGGTCTCGGTCAGTGCCACGGTCTTGATGTTGGACAGCCCCCGCCACGCATCGCCACAGGCCGGATGCAAAGCCAGCGCGGCACGATAGTGCTGTGCCGCCTCGTCAAAGCGGCCAGCATGCACCAATGCATCGCCCAGCAAAATCCTGGGCGGCAGGGCTTGCGGGGCCAGTGCAACGCCTTGGCTGAGGGCGGCAATCGCGGCGTTTGTATCGCCCAGTTGCTGATGATTGCGGCCCAGGTTGAACCACGCCATTGCGTGTTTGGGATCCAGGGTAGTGGCGTGTTGCCAACTGGCCAGGGCGGCATCGATATCGCCCAATGCTGCCTGCGCGCTCCCCAGGTCGCTATGCAATTGGGCATCGTCGGGGCGGATATGGAGTGCCTGCTGCAGGCTGGCTTGGGCCAGCGCCGGGCGACGCGTCTGCAATTGCACGATGGCCAGATAGCGCAGCGGCTCGGGATGGTTTGCCGCCTGTTGGCAGGCTTGCAGCAGCAGGGATTCGGCACGGCGCGGGTCGCCATCACGCAAGGCACGTGCACCGGCATGCACCGTGGCGATGATGGCCTGTGGCAGGCCTGCCATGCGCGGGTCGATAGTCACGGCGCAGCCTGCTTGGCGCGACGGGCACGGTAGCCAGGCAGACAGGCGGCATGGATCACCAGCAGCGCCAGCAAGGTTTCAGCCGCGGCCCAGCCACGGCTGGCGGAGTCGGCCCATAGCAACATCACGCCGTGACTGAACCACAACAGTGCAAACACTGCGGCGATAAAGGCAATGCGCGGCCACTGGCGCAGGGCCCCCAGTGCAAGCAAGACCGGTGGTGTGGCAAATGCCAGTAGCCCCGCCAGCGGTTGCGCATGTTGCAGTGACCACACGACGTACATCGCCGCCAACGCCAGTAGTGCGGTGGCCAGATAGCGTGCGCTGGTCATGGCTGCAACCGCTTGGCCAGCGCGGCCACCCGGCGCCCCAGTGCGCGCGCAAGCTGGGCTTCGTCTTCACTCAGCTCGGGGGTGTCTGCTACCCCCGCCACATGGCTGGCGCCATACGGCGTGCCGCCGCTGCGGGTGGTATTGAGCGCGCTTTCGGTAAACGGAATGCCGGCAATCACGCAGCCGTGGTGCAGCAAGGGCACCAGCATGGTCAGCAAGGTCGATTCCTGCCCGCCGTGCATCGTCGCGGTGGAGGTGAACACCGCAGCGGGCTTGCCTACCAGGGCGCCACTGGCCCATTCGGCACCCAGCGTATCCACAAAATATTTGACCGGCGCGGCCATATTGCCAAACCGGGTCGGGCTGCCCAGTAGCAGGCCGGCGCATTCGGCCAAATCATGTTTGTCCACATACGGCGCGCCGCCTTCGGGTTCCGGTGGGGCGGCGGTTTGGGTGATTGGCGCGACCGGCGGCAAGCTGCGCAGGCGTGCTTGCATGCCGCTCACTTCGCCAACGCCGCGTGCAATCTGGCGCGCCAGCCGTGCCACCGAGCCACCGCGGCTGTAATACAACACCAAAATTTCGGGCATGGGCATGCGCTTGAGTGGGCAAGTGCGCAGGATAGGGCATGCGGTGCCATCGTGGCATCGGTTAGTCTTGCGCGAATGGAACCTCTTGATTCCCTGTATCGATGGAGCGAGCGCCTGCGCGACCCGGCGCGGGCCAGCAGTTTTGGCCGATTCGTGCTCAAACGGTTTTTGGGCGATCGCCTGTTCGAGGCATCCGGCGCGCTGTCGTACACCACCGCCTTTGCATTGGCACCGTTGGCGATGGTGGTGTTTGGTGTGCTGTCGGCGTTCCCGGTTTTCGATGCCTGGAGTGTCAAGCTCAGTGACTATATTTTGGCCAACTTCGTGCCGCGCGCGGCGCAGGCGATTTCCGGCTATCTGACTGATTTTTCTGCCAATACCAGCAAATTGACCACCGCGGGCGCACTGGCCCTGATCATCTCGTTGCTGGTCACGTTGAACAGTGTGGAGTCAATTTTCAACCGTATCTGGCGGGTGCCCACGGTGCGCCCGAAAATCGGCCGGTTCCTGGTGTATTGGACGGTACTGACCTTGGGGACCCTGGTGGCAGCCACCAGTTTGGCGCTATCCACACGGTTGTTTGCACTGGCCATTTTTGAAACCTTGGCAGGGCGTTGGTTGGAAGCGCTGATGCTGCGGCTGGCGCCGATGGCGATTGAGCTGCTGGCATTTGCTGCGGTGTTCAAGTTGGTGCCGCACCGCACCGTACTCTGGCGGCATGCGTTGGCGGGCGGCATGTTGTCGATGCTGTTGTTCGAATGCGTGAAATCCGGGTTGGGGTTGTATCTGGACAGCTTCGATTCCTATCAGAAGATTTATGGCGCGGTGGCGCTGATTCCCATCGTCATGCTGTGGATCTTCCTGAGTTGGGTGTCGATCCTGTTTGGTGCGTCGTTTGCGTCGTCGATGTCGGCGTTTCGCTATCAACCCAAAGAGCTGCGCCTGCCGCATGGTCATGAACTGTTCGGTTTGCTGCGAATGCTGGGCCGGTTTCAGCAAGCACGTGCCAGTGGCAAAGGGTTATCGGGGGAGCAGTTGCGCGAATTGGAACCCAGCCTGACCGACAGCATGGTGCAGGAACTTTTAGGCAATATGGCTCTGATCCATGTGCTGCAGCGCACCGAAAGTGGTCACTGGTTGCTGGCGCGCGACCTGCAGGATGTCAAATTGGCGGAGTTGTACGAAGCCGCGCAATTGCGCGTGCCGTTGTCCGAAGCGGCGGTTGCGCACACCGGAGATGCCCTGGGGAATGCAGTGGCAATGACCTTGGCGAATTTGCGTACGCCTTTGCAGGACGTGTTGCAGCAAAGTGTTTCCAGCGTGTACGAAGGGGTTTGGGAAGAATGAAGATGGCCTGCTTGTATGGCTTTGGGGCTGCATTGCTGTTGAGTTTGGCGGCCTGTCAGCCGCAACAAAGCGGCTCTACCCAAAGTGCGACTGCGGCAACCCGGCCTAAGCCTGCCGCCGTTACTGCGCCGGTGGCGAAACCGGCCATTGCAAATGCACAACACCCGGCGTTGCGCGTCACCACGTTGAGCGGCGCAGCGTGGGACCTGGGTCAACAGCGTGGCAAATGGGTCATCGTCAATTACTGGGCCACCTGGTGCGGGCCGTGCCTGCAGGAAATGCCGGAGCTGTCTGCGCTGGCGGCGATGCGCCCGCATATTGCAGTGATTGGACTGGCTTACGAAGACAACACCGCCGATGATTTGCGGGCCTTCATGCAAGCCCATCCAACAACCTATCCCATCGCGCTGATTGATGTGTACAGCCCGCCCAAGGATTTCGGCGCACCACGCGGCTTGCCCACAAGTTGGCTGATTGCACCCGATGGCAAGCTGATGCGCAAATATACCGGGCCAGTGACCGCCAGCATGCTGGAACAGGACATCGCCAGTTTCGGTGGCCCCAACGCCGACTGAGCTGCACCGGGCGTGGCCTGCAAATGACGCGGTCTCCGTTGAACTCGGTTGACGGGTAAGGTTGTTGGCCATTGGGACGGGTTTTGCCGGTCTGATGTGGAACAATCACCGCAGGGGACGGATCCGGATATCGCATGGTCGGCAAGTTCATCGGAGAGTTAAAGCGTCGCAACGTATTGCGTGCGGTGGTCTTGTACGTCGGTGCGGTGTGGGCCTTGGCCCAAGGAATTGCCCAGCTCGGCCCAGAATTGGGTGCGCCGGCAGCGGCGACCCGCTGGTTCTTGATCGCCAGCGCCATTGGCTTCCCGCTGTGGGTTTCGTTTTCATGGTTTTTCGAACTCACCTCTGAAGGCATCAAGCGCGAAAGCGACATCGAACCGGAGGCACGCGCCAATCAATCGCATCGCAAGATCGATTTAATCATCATCGGTGTGCTGGCCATCGCGGTAGTGCTGTTGCTGACCGACCGACTGGTGGATCACAAGGCCGAACGGCCGACGCAAGCAGCAGCGGTTGCCACCGACAACTCCATCGCGGTGTTGCCATTCGATAATGAAAGCGGCGACAACGACCAGCAGTATTTTTCCGATGGTCTATCGGAGGGGTTCATCATCGCGCTGACGCGCTTGCAAGGCATGCGCGTGATTGGGCGCAATTCCTCGTTCCAGTTCCGTGACAGTAAAGACGACAGCCAGGCCATCGCCCTCAAATTGGGTGTGTCATATTTGTTGGAGGGCAGCGTGCGGCGTTCCGGCAACACCGTGCGCATCAGTGCCAGTCTGATCAAAGCCGCCGATGGCAGTACCGTATGGGCAGACAGTTTCGATCGCCCTTACAAGGATTTATTTGCGCTGCAAGATCAAATCGTGGGGCAAGTGGCGCAAGCGCTGCAGGCCAAATTGCAGCCTCCGCTGCCTGTGCAAGTGCAGCAGGGCGACCGCCCGCCCAGCGGCAATCTGGATGCCTACAACACCTACCTGAAAGCGCATTCCAGTACCAGTGCGGAAGAGGCACTGAAGCTGTACGACCACGCCATCGAATTGGATCCAAACTATGGTCTGGCCTATGCGATGAAGGCGCGTACCTTGATCGATAACGTATCGGGCGGTCTGACCGGCAAACAGGCCAGCGATGCATTTGCCGATGCTGATGTCGCCACCACCAAGGCCTTGCAATTGGCCCCCGGCTTGGCGGCACCACATGTGGCACGCGGCTGGCTGTTGATGCTGCGCGATTTCAACTGGAAAGATGGCGAGGCCGAGTTGCGCAAAGCGGTGGCGCTGGCACCGGAAGATGGCGACGCGCTGTATCAACTTGGGGTGGCACGTGCCAGCCAGGGCGATTTGACGCAGGCGGTGGAGCTAACCCGTAGGGCGCTGAAGCTGGATCCACGGAATGCCAACTGGTACCGCTGGCTAGTGGCCTATTTAATGCCACTGGGGCGTTTGGACGAGGCCAAACAAGCCATCGGCAAGGCGGTCGAGCTGGAGCCGCGCGCCATCTATAACCACCATCTGCTGACCATCATCGAAGTGCAGCGGCGTGACTTTGCGGCGGCACAGAAAGCCGCCGAAGCCGAACCTGCCGGCCCGTGGCAAGATTTCGCCTTGGCGCTGGCGGCACAAATTGGCAGCAACCGTGCCGATGCCGATGCGCGGCTGCAGGCGTGCATCCACGACCATGCCGAAGGCTGGGCGTTCCAGGTTGCGCAGGTGTATGCGGTGCGCGGTGAACCGGATGCAATGTTCGAATGGTTGGCGCGCGCATGGCAAGCGCGTGATCCGGGCATGCAAGCGCTGCTGTACGACGCCTTGTTGCTGCGCTATCGCAACGACCCGCGTTATGCCGCGTTGGCCAAGCAAGTGGGTTTGCCGTGGCCGCCAGTCGCCGCCATGCCTGTGGCTGCCGTCAAACCTTGAACGCAGGGATCGGCTCCAGCGCGCCGTAGTGTTCGCACGCAGGGTGGCTGGCCAGCGGCGGAAAGGTGATGGCAGGGGCATCGATGCGGGTGTCGGGCAGGCGATCCAGCAGGTCGCGAATCAGGCTGAGCCGGCCCAGTTTCTGATCGTTGAAATCCACCAGCGTCCACGGTGCGTGGCGGGTATGCGTGGCATCCAGCATCGCCTCACGCGCCTCGGTATAGGCACGGTAGCGGCTGCGTGCTTCCAAGTCGATCGGCGATAACTTCCAACCTTTGAGCGGATCATGCAGGCGGTCAGTGAAACGTTTTTCCTGTTTTTCCTGATCGCAGCACAGCCAGTATTTGAACAACAGGATGCCGTCATCGACCAACTGCTTTTCAAACAGTGGCGCGGCTTTCAGGAACGCGGTCACCTGCGTGTCGCTGGCAAACCCCATCACCTTTTCCACCCCGGCGCGGTTGTACCAACTGCGGTCAAACAGGACGATCTCACCTGCGGCCGGGAGTTGCTCCACATAGCGCTGGAAATACCACTGCCCGGCCTCGCGTTCGCTGGGTTTGGGCAGTGCGACCACGCGGCATTGGCGCGGGTTGATGTGCTCGTGGATGGCCTGGATGGCCCCCCCCTTGCCGGCGGTATCGCGGCCTTCAAACACCACCACCAATCGTCTGCCGGTGTGTTGCAGCCAGCGCGCCGCATTCGCCAATTCCACCTGCATGGGCTCCAGCAGGGCTTGATACTGCTCGCGTTTGAGCTTGCTCATGCTTGCTTGCGCCGCGGTGTGGCTGGCTTGCGCCGTGGTGTGGCTGGCGGTGCCGGCTGCATGCTGCGCGCCACTTCCAGCAGCGCACCTTGTTGGCGCGTATTGAGGCTGCGATAGGCGGCCAGCAGCGCGTGCTCGCCCTTGCTGCGCGCAGGATCCAACGTGGTGGCGATCTCCGCCAGCAACGCGCCGGCGGGGACGCCGAAGGTACGCGCCAATGCGTCGATTTGTTCCTTGCCCGGAATCTTGTCGCCTTTCAGCCACGCATTGACCGTACTGATGCCGGCCCGAGGAATAGTGGTAGCAAGGTCGGTGACGGTAATGCCGCTGGCTTTGCTGAGCAGTCGCAGGGTGGCGTCGATCGACATCCGGAGAATCCTTGTACGGCCGGGGATGATCGAGTGTAGATCGCTGCGTGCCGCTGTGCACGCGGGCTAGGGATGCCTCAATGCAGGCCCGGCTCAAAGCTCAGCGAGTACCACTGGGTGGCATCTTCGCGCCAACCGGCGGCGCGGTACAGGGCGCGTGCGGCGACATTGTCGCTGGCGGTTTCCAGTGCAATCCCGGTGGCACCGTCGGTTTTGGCAAAGTCGGCGGCGGCTTGCAGCAATTGCCGGGCGATACCCTTGCGGCGCGCACTGGCATCCACATACAAATCATTCAAAATCCACGTCTTCGCCGTGCGCACCGAGGAAAACATCGGGTAGAGCTGGGCGAAGCCCACCAGCGCGTTGCCGCGGCGTGCCAACAGCACCATCGACTCGCCAAAGCGCAGGCGTTCGCGCAGCCATTTGCGGCCACGCTCGACATCGCTGGGTTGACCATAGAACTGGCGGTAGGTATCAAACAAGGTGGCGAGTGCATCCAGATCGGCCGGGCCTGCGCGGGTAATGGTGGTCGTTGTCATGGTTATGCTCGGCGTGGGGGGCGATCAGGCTTCGCGGGCCAGCTGCGCCAGTGCTTCGGCTTGCTGTTCTTGCTGCAAGCGAAGGATCAGCGGCTCCAGCGCACCTTCGATGATCGCGGGCAGGTCATACAGGGTGAGGCCTTCCACGCGGTGGTCGGTGATGCGCCCCTGCGGGAAGTTGTAAGTGCGGATGCGCTGGCTACGGTCGCCACTGCCGACCTGCAATTTGCGCTCGGCCGCGGTGGCGGCGGTGCGTTTTTCGATCTCGGCTTCCACCAGCATTGCCTGCAGGCGTTTCATCGCTTTGTCGCGGTTGGCGTGCTGGCTGCGCTCGGTTTGCGATTCCACCACCACGCCGGTGGGGACGTGGGTGATGCGAATGGCCGACTCGGTTTTGTTGACGTGCTGCCCGCCGGCACCGGACGAACGGAAGGTGTCCACCTTCAAATCCGCAGGGTTGATCACCATGGTGCTGTCCTCGCCGGCCTCCAGCGCAATGATGGCTACCGTGGCGGCGGAGGTGTGGATGCGGCCTTGCGATTCGGTGGCCGGCACGCGCTGCACGCGGTGGGTGCCGGATTCGTATTTCAATTTGGCATACGCACCCGCGCCTTCCACCCGCGCCACGACTTCCTTGTAGCCGCCGTGTTCGCCGGGGTTGGCTGATTCCACCTCGACCCGCCAGCCTTGGGTTTCGGCATAGCGGGTGTACATGCGGAACAAGTCGCCGGCGAAAATCGCCGCTTCATCACCGCCAATGCCGGCGCGGACCTCCAAATACAAACCGCCATCGTCGCGCGCATCTTTCGGAATCAATTGCGCCAGTAGCTCGCCTTCCAGTTGCTGCAGGCGGGTGTTGGCGGTGTCGATTTCATCGGCAGCCAATTCGCGCAGTTCAGGGTCATCACGCAGTGCAAGCGCTGCGGCCAGGTCGGCACGCGCTTGCGCCTCGGCGGCCAAGGCATCGGCAACCGGCTGCAAGCTGGCAAATTCACGCGAAAGATTGCGAAAATGCGTTTGCTCGGCGGCCACGGCCGGGTCGGCCAATAAACGTTCTACTTCCTCGCGCCGCTCCAGCAGCGCTTCCAGTTTGCGGCGCAGGGCAGGGGTCATGCGTCGCGGCTGCCGGTGTCGGGGCCAGGGAATAATTTTTCCACCGCGCGGCTGAGCTCGGCATCGCCGCTGCGGGCGGCGTCGCGCAGGGCCACGGTGGGTGCGTGCAGCAGGCGATTGGTCAAGGTGTGCGCCAATAATTCCAGTGCTTGCTCGGCAGGCAGGCCGGCGGCCAGTTGTTGCTTGGCTTTGGCCAGTGCGTCGTTGCGTGCGTTTTCGCCATGCGCCCGCAATTGCAGCAACGGTTGTTGCTGGCTGCTGGCGCGCCATTGCTCAATGAAGCGGGCGGTTTGCAATTCGATGATGGCTTCGGCTTGCTCTGCGGCTTCGCGGCGGCTGCGGCGGTTGTCTTCGATCGAGCGTTCCAGATCATCGACGGTGTACAAAAACACATCGCGCAGGCCCGACACATCGCTGGCGATATCGCGCGGCACTGCCAAATCCAATAGCAACATCGGCCGGTGTTTGCGCTGCCGCAGCGCATGTTCCACCTGCTGCCGGTGCAGGATCGGGGTGCGCGCGGCGGTGGCGGAAATCACCACGTCGGCTTCGGCCAAGTGCTTGTCCATCTCATTCAGTGGCAAGGCAATACCGCCGTGGCGGCTGGCCAATTCTTGCGCATGCGCCAAGGTGCGGTTGGCGATCAATAGCCGCTGCACCTTGGCATCTGTCAGATGGCGTGCCGCCAGTTCGATGGTTTCGCCGGCGCCAATCAGCAGCACGCTGGATTGATCCAGCCGCGCGAAATTTTCTTGTGCCAAGCGTACTGCGATCGACGCCACCGACACCGGGTTGGCACCGATGCGGGTATCGGTACGGGCGCGCTTGGCGGTGGCAAAGGCCTGCTGAAACAACCGGTCCAACTGCCCGCCCAGCGCGCCCGCCTCACGCGAGGCGGCCCATGCCTGTTTCACTTGGCCCAGGATCTGCGGCTCGCCCAGTACCAGCGAATCCAGACCACTGGCTACCCGGAACAAGTGACGCACCGCATCCGCATCGCGGTGCCGGTACAGATACGCATGCACATCGTTGCCGGCATCCGGATGCGCCGCCAGCCAGTCGGCCAGGACCTGCCCATCACCGTCGGTATGGGCATACAGCTCGGTGCGGTTGCAGGTGGATAACAACACGGCTTCGTGCACATCCGCCAAGCCGCGCAGCGACGCCAGTGCTGGGGCCAGTGATTCGCTGGCAAACGCCACCTTTTCACGCAGGGCAACCGGCGCGGTTTGGTGGTTGATGCCAAGGACGTACAAGCTCATAAGCGGGAATGCTGTGGACCACGACAGGGAGTTGGCGAATTTGTTCAGGCGGCTGCGTTAAGCTGCGGGCCCGACCCGCCATTGTACCGGCCGCCTTCATGTCCAACCTGTATTGCTGTGGTTTGCGTGTGTCTTTACTGCTGCTGTTGTTGACTTGCTCGGCAGCGGCGCTGGCCGGCAAGCCGGCGCAGCCATTGGCGAAGGTGGATCCGCTGGAGGCCAGTTTGGCGGGTGAATTCGCCCTGCAAAGCGGTCATTTGCCGGAAGCGGCGCGGCATTATCTGGATGCCGCCAAGGCGGTGCAGGACCCGGTCCTGGCCGAGCGCGCTACCCGCATTGCGCTGTTGGCTGACCAAGATGCGCTGGCTGGCCAAGCGTTGCAGCTTTGGTATGCATTGGCGCCCGGACGCAGTCAGTCCGAGCGCATGGTAGCCACCAGCTTGGCCCTGCGCGCCGGGCAAAAGCGGCAAGCACAGCGCGAATTGGCGGCCCTCATGGCAGAGCCGAAGGGTTGGCGCGCCGGCTTGACCGCGCTGACTGGTGCAGTGGGTAAGCAGCCGGCGTTGGTCGTCACGATGCTGAACGACATCATTCGACAGGGGAGTTTGCCCAATGACCTGCAAGCATGGCTGAGTTTTGGCGGCCTGGCACAACGGCTGGAACAGCCCAAATTGGTGGATGCCATCATCGGGCAGGTAGTGACGCGATTCCCGGCGGAGCCCAAGGTGGCGCTGTTGCGCGCCCAACTGCTGCGCGAAGCCGGCAAAACCGAACAGGCGCGTGAAGTGCTGGCCGGGTTGGAGCCTGCTGCGCAGCAATCCTCGCCGTTGCGCTGGGCGCTGGCAGGTGAGTTTGCGGCGTTGGGCGAGCCTGGCAAAGCTGCTCAAGTGCTGGCACAGGGTGCACAAGACGACGCCAGCTACGCGCAGCGTGCGGCGTTGTTGGATACGGCCAAGGACAAGGCCGGGCTGGCTGCGTTGTACGCCGAAGTGAAGCAAGGGGCCACCGAGCCCAGCCCGTCGCGCCGATTGCTGCTGGGGCAGCTGGCCGAATCGCTGGAGCACTACGACGACGCACTGCGTTGGTACGCCAATGTGCCGGGACAACAGGCGCAGGGTGTGGCGCGCATGCGCACGGCCAATGTGTTGCATGCGATGCAGCGCCCTCAGCAGGCATTTGATGCACTGCATGCCATTCAGGCCGATGCCGGGTTGCGTGACGACGATCGTCGCGATGGTTATCTGCTGGAAGCCGAGCTACGCCTAAAAGACAAGGATGCCAGCGCCGAGCGCGATGCCTTTGCGCGGGGCCTTGCGGCGTTTCCGGACAATCTGGAGCTGCTGTACGCGCGTGCACTGATGTGGGAGCGGCAAGACCAGATCGACAAAGCCGAGGCCGACCTGCGCCGTGTGTTGGTGATCGCGCCGGACAATGTGGCGGCGCTCAATGCGCTGGGCTACACCTTGGCCGACCGCACCCAGCGCTATCGCGAGGCCCTGGAGTTGATCGACCGCGCACGCGTGGCCGACCCCGGTAATGCCGCCATCATCGACAGCTACGGCTGGGTGCTGTTCAAGCTGGGCAAGTCGCGTGAAGCGCTGGACTATTTGAGGCGTGCCTATACGCAGCAGAAAGACCCTGATATCGCCAGCCATCTTGGGCAAGTGTTATGGGTGCTTGGGCAGAAAGACGAGGCGCGCAAGTATTTCGATGAAGCACGCAAGCTGGAGCCGGACAACCGTGCGCTGCAACGTGCATTGCGCGAGGTGGGTGCGTGAGAGGGTGTGTCGGGGGTGTCCTGCTGATGGTTTTGCTGGGCGGTTGCCAGACCCTGCCGCACACAACATCGCCTCGCGCTGCGCCGGATGTTGTGGATGCGCGGGCCGCGCAACAGCAACGCACGCAAGCCTTGGGCCTGGCGTCGGGGGATTGCCTGCAGCCGGGTTGGGCGATGGCGGGTCGGATGGCGATCAGCAACGGCAAGGACGCGGGTGCTGCGCGTTTTGAATGGACGCAAGGCGAGGGTCGTTTGCAGCTGAAACTGACCGCGCCCATCACCGCGCAAACTTGGGTATTACAGTCCGATACGCAAGGCGCGCAGCTGCAAGGCATGCCGCAGGGATCGCAACATGGCGCGGATGCCGCGACTTTGCTGCGCACGGCCACTGGTTGGGATATCCCGATACAGGCACTAGGTTGTTGGATGCGTGCAGTAGCCGCCAGTGAGTTCGGTTTGGGGGCGGCGCAAATCCACTTCGATGGGCAGTTGTTGCCACGGCAGATCGAGCAGGGTGGCTGGAAAATTGAGTACAGCCGTTGGCAGCTCGACCCATCCAGCGGTTTGCAGATGCCTTCACGTATCGACGCCCAGCGTGGCAAGAGCCGGGTGAAGCTTGCGATTGATCGTTGGGGGCTGGAGTGACTGGGTTTGCAGCGGATGCTGGATGGAGTGCCTGGCCGGCCCCGGCCAAGCTGAACTTGTTCTTGCGCATCACCGGTCGCCGTGATGACGGTTATCACGACTTGCAAACCGTATTCCGCCTCCTGGAATGGGGCGATACGGTGTATCTGCGGGCGCGCAACGACGGCATTATCCGCCGCGTTGGACCGGGTGCAGATGGGGTGACTGAGGCAGACGATCTCCTGATTCGTGCCGCAAAATACTTGCAATCATCGGCTAAATGCGCGCAAGGTGCGCATATCGGCATCGAAAAATGCATTCCGATGGGCGGCGGCTTCGGGGGTGGTTCGTCCGATGCAGCGACCGTGTTGGTGGCGCTGAATCAGCTGTGGCAGCTTCATCTTGGCGTGGATCGGCTGGCCGAATTGGGCCTTGCGCTGGGTGCCGATGTGCCGGTGTTTGTGCGCGGACACAATGCGTGGGCCGAAGGTGTGGGGGAACAGCTCACCGTCATGTCGCTGCCGCCTGCGTGGTATGTGTTGGTCAATCCGGGGGTGCATGCCGCCACCGCCAGCCTTTTTCAATCACCGGATTTGACGCGAGACGCCAGACCCGCGACAATAGCGGGCTTCCTGTCAGGGAACGTGCTCGATAACGCGTTCGAGCCAGTGCTGCGCCGCTGTGAACCCGCCATTGAGGCGATGTTTGCGGCGCTTTCCAGCATCGGCACGCCGCGCTTGACCGGCTCGGGCAGTGCATGTTTTGTCGAATTCGCCACCCGCGAAGCCGCTGAAGCTGCACTTGCCGCGTTGCCATCAAGCCTGCATGCGTGGCTTGTGCGCGGTGCAGACAGGTCGCCACTGCTGGATGCAGTGGGGCAATTTCGCTAGGGGCGTCGCCAAGCGGTTAAGGCACCAGGTTTTGATCCTGGCATGCGTAGGTTCGAATCCTTCCGCCCCTGCCATCTCATCCAGTTCTCCATTCGGCCATCGACATGCAAGACGACTCGAATTTTTTGGTTTTCTCCGGGAATGCCAATCGTCCGCTGGCCGATGCTGTCTGCCGCGAGTTGGGCGTGCGGCCGGGCAAGGCGCTCATCAGCCGTTTTTCCGATGGCGAAGTGCAAGTCGAGATTGAAGAAAGCGTGCGCCGGCAAGAGGTGTACGTGATCCAGCCTACCAATGCGCCGTCGGCTGAAAATTTCATGGAATTGCTGGTGCTGATCGATGCACTCAAGCGCGCCTCGGCGGCCAGCGTGACGGCGGTGGTGCCGTATTTCGGCTATGCCCGCCAAGACCGTCGCCCGCGCTCGGCGCGTGTGCCGATTACCGCCAAAGTGGCGGCCAAAATGTTCAGCGCGGTGGATACCGACCGCGTGCTCACCGTGGATTTGCATGCCGATCAGATCCAAGGGTTCTTCGATGTGCCGGTGGACAATGTCTATGCCTCGCCGTTGCTGCTGGCCGATATCTGGCGCACGCATGGCACCGACAACGTGATTGTGGTGTCGCCCGACGTGGGCGGTGTGGTGCGCGCGCGCGCGATTGCCAAGCGCCTCGACGATGCGGAACTGGCCATCATCGACAAGCGTCGCCCGAAGGCCAATGTGGCCACCGTGATGAACATCATCGGTGATGTTGCGGGCAAAACCTGCGTGCTGGTGGATGACATCGTGGATACCGCTGGCACCCTGTGCGCCGCCGCCAACGCGCTGAAAGAGCGCGGCGCATTGAAGGTGGTGGCGTACTGCGTGCATCCCGTGCTGTCGGGTGCAGCCATCGACAACTTGAACAAGTCCTTGCTGGATGAGTTGGTGGTCACCGACACCATCCCGTTGTCGCCAGCGGCCAAAGCCTGTGGCAAGGTGCGGCAGCTCAGCGTGGCCGAATTGCTGGCCGAAACCATTCGCCGCATGACCTTCGGTGAATCTGTCAGCTCGCTCTACGTCGACTGACGTTGCGGCCTTGGAATCCCGCGTTGCCGGTTTGCCGGCAGCGCACCCCACTCATCTGGTCGCGGATGAGTGTTATCGCCGCCGCGAGGCGGCTTCATTGCAATAAAAGTGAGTCATCATCATGTCTGAACACACCATCAAGGCCGCGAGCCGCAATGCCGAGGGGAAGGGTGCGAGCCGCCGCCTGCGTCATGCCGCTCAGCTGCCGGCCATCGTCTACGGCGGCAGCGCCGCCCCGCAATCCATCCAGATCGAGCACGAAGCCATTTGGCTGGCCAGCCAGCACGAGTGGTTCTACTCGTCGTTGCTGAACCTCGACATCGATGGCAAGGTCGAGCAAGTGCTGCTGCGTGATATGCAGCGCCACCCGTACAAGCAGCTGATCATGCATCTGGATTTCCAGCGCGTGGACGCCAACCAGGCCCTGCGCACCAAGGTGCAGTTGCACTTCCTGAACCAAGACAGCTCGCCGGCCGGCAAGACCGGTGGCGTGGTCATCATGCACGAGCTGACCGAAGTGGAAATCAGCTGCTTGCCGAAGGATCTGCCCAGCGCCCTTGAAGTGGATCTGGCCAACCTGGCCGTGGGCGGCGTGGTGCATTTGTCCGACCTGACGCTGCCGGCCGGTGTGGAATTGCCGGCGCTGAAGTTGGGCAAGGAGCACGACGTGGCCGTGGTTGTGGCCAAGCACGGCAAGGAAGAAGCCGTGGACAGCGCGGCACCGGCTACCGCCGAAGTGCCGGCCACCAAAGCGTCCAAGAAGGACGCCAAGTAATCGTTCCCGCTCATCCTGCTTGCAGTCGCGGGCAGGATGGGAAGGATCGATTCACCTGTCATGGCAGGGATTCGTCTCATCGTCGGGCTGGGTAATCCCGGTGCCGAATACACCCGAACCCGGCACAACGCCGGGTTCTGGTTTATTGACGCGCTGGCATTGGGTGCTGGCCTGCGCTTTGGGCTGGAGAGCAAGCTGTTTGGCGAGACTGCCAAAATCAGTATTGGCGGACAAACGGTCTGGCTGCTGCGGCCGGCAACGTTCATGAATGCCAGCGGCAAGTCGATCACTGCAGCATTGCGCTACTGGAAGATCGAGCCGGAAGAGATGCTGGTAGTGCACGATGAGCTGGACCTGCCGCCGGGTACGGCGCGGCTCAAGTTCGATGGTGGCCATGGCGGGCAAAACGGCCTGCGCGACACCATCCGGCTGCTCGGGCACGGCAAGTTCCACCGCCTGCGGATCGGCATTGGCCATCCGGGGCACAAAGATCATGTGACACCGTGGGTACTGGGGCGTCCGGGCGCCGCCGATGAGGCGATGATCCTGCGCGCCATTGGCGATGCAGCCGACGTACTGCCGCAAGTGGTGTCAGGTAGTTTTGCAGATGCGATGACGCGGCTGCATACGCCGCGCACGCCTTAAATTTCATCATCGCGCCGGCTTGCTGCCGGCGTGGCAACGGAGCAATACGCATCATGGGTATCAAATGCGGCATCGTCGGTCTGCCCAACGTCGGCAAGTCCACCCTGTTCAACGCGCTGACCAAGGCCGGGATTGCGGCTGCCAATTTCCCGTTCTGCACGATCGAGCCGAACGTGGGCGTGGTGCCGGTACCGGATCCGCGCCTTGCCGCATTGGCCGAGATCGTCAAACCGCAGAAGTGCATCCCCACCGCAGTGGAATTTGTCGACATCGCAGGCCTTGTGGCCGGCGCAGCCAGCGGCGAAGGTCTTGGCAACAAGTTCCTGGCGCACATCCGTGAAGTGGATGCGATTACGCATGTGGTGCGTTGTTTCGATAACGATGACGTGATTCACGTCAACAACAAGGTCGATCCGCTGGCCGACATCGACACCATCGACACCGAATTGGCGCTGGCCGATCTGGAATCGGTCGATAAGGCCATCAACCGCTATGAGCGCGTGGCCAAGGGGGGCGACAAGGACGCCAAAGCCAAGATCGCGGTGCTGGGCAAACTGCGCGCCGCACTGGATGAGGGCAAGGCCGCCCGCACAGTGGCGCTGGACGACGAGGAAAAGCTGGCCATTCGCGAGTTGTTCCTGCTCACCATGAAGCCGGTGATGTACGTGGCCAACGTGATGGAAGATGGGTTCGAAAACAACCCGCATCTGGATGCTGTGCGCGCACGTGCGCAGACCGAAGGCGCAAAAGTGGTGCCGGTGTGTGCCGCCATCGAAGAAGAGTTGAGCCAGCTCGACGATGTCGACCGCGATGCCTTCCTGACCGATTTGGGGCTGGAAGAGCCTGGCTTGAACCGCGTGATTCGGGCTGCTTACGAATTGTTGGGCTTGCAGACCTACTTCACCGCGGGTGTGAAGGAAGTGCGCGCGTGGACGGTCAAGGTCGGTTCCACGGCGCCGCAGGCCGCAGCAGTCATCCATACCGATTTCGAGAAAGGCTTCATTCGCGCCGAAACGATTGGCTATGACGATTTCATCAAATACCGCGGCGAAGCCGGCGCACGTGATGTGGGCCGGTTGCGTTTGGAAGGCAAGGAATATCGCGTCCAGGAAGGCGATGTGTTGCACTTCCGTTTCAACGTCTGAGCCGCGCATCAGGTTGGTTGCTGCAGCAGTGACTCGCACGGGCTGGGCCGGGACTTGCGCCGCACGCGCAGGAATCTTTGAAATTTTCGAGTTCCCCCGTTGACAGGGCGCAATCCGCCCGCCAAAATAACGGGCTGTTTGAGGGGGTTCATTCCTTCAGCAAACTCGGAGGGATACCCAAGCGGCCAACGGGGGCAGACTGTAAATCTGCTGGCTTACGCCTTCGGTGGTTCGAATCCACCTCCCTCCACCAGCTTCATGTTTCAAATCGTCGGCCTTACCAGCCGGCGGCGCAACAAGGCAGGTCTCCCGGTGCGGGAGTAGTTCAATGGTAGAACTGTAGCCTTCCAAGCTACTAGCGCGGGTTCGATTCCCGTCTCCCGCTCCACCATTGCATTACAGCGCACGACCTGCTTCGAAAATCTGCTCACGTAGCTCAGTCGGTAGAGCACCTCCTTGGTAAGGAGGAGGTCGAAGGTTCGATTCCTTTCGTGAGCACCATCTTCAGTAATTCCACGCTTGCTTCGGCAGGCAACTCCAGCGAGACGCAGCCATGGCAAAGGGTAAGTTCGAACGCACCAAGCCCCACGTGAACGTGGGCACGATCGGTCACGTGGACCACGGCAAGACGACGCTGACGGCGGCGCTGACCAAGGTGGGCGCAGAGCGTTTCGGTGGCGAGTTCAAGGACTACGGTGCAATCGATGCGGCGCCGGAAGAAAAGGCGCGCGGGATCACGATCTCGACGGCGCACGTGGAATACGAAAGCCCGAACCGTCACTACGCGCACGTGGACTGCCCGGGCCACGCCGACTATGTGAAGAACATGATCACCGGTGCGGCGCAGATGGACGGCGCGATTCTGGTGTGCTCGGCCGCGGATGGCCCGATGCCGCAGACCCGCGAGCACATCCTGCTGTCGCGTCAGGTGGGCGTGCCGTACATCGTCGTGTTCCTGAACAAGGCTGACATGGTGGACGATGCCGAGCTGCTGGAACTGGTGGAAATGGAAGTACGCGAGCTGCTGAGCAAGTACGACTTCCCGGGCGACGACACCCCGATCATCGCCGGTTCTGCGCGCATGGCGCTGGAAGGCGACCAGAGCGAGATTGGCGTGCCGGCGATCATCAAGCTGGTGGATGCGCTGGACACCTGGATCCCGGAGCCGGAGCGTGCGATCGACAAGCCGTTCCTGATGCCGGTGGAAGACGTGTTCTCGATCTCGGGCCGCGGCACCGTGGTGACCGGTCGCATCGAGCGCGGCGTGATCAAGGTGGGCGAGGAAATCGAAATTGTCGGTATCCGTCCGACCCAGAAGACCACCGTGACCGGCGTGGAAATGTTCCGCAAGTTGCTGGATCAGGGTCAGGCGGGCGACAACGCGGGTCTGCTGCTGCGTGGCACCAAGCGTGACGACGTGGAGCGCGGCCAGGTGCTGTGCAAGCCGGGTTCGATCACCCCGCACACCGAGTTTGAAGCCGAGGTGTACGTGCTGAGCAAGGATGAAGGTGGCCGGCATACCCCGTTCTTCAAGGGCTACCGTCCGCAGTTCTACTTCCGCACCACCGACATCACCGGTGCTGTCACCTTGCCGGAAGGCGTGGAGATGGTGATGCCGGGCGACAACATCAAGATGGTGGTGACGCTGATCAACCCGGTGGCGATGGACGAAGGCCTGCGCTTTGCGATCCGCGAAGGTGGCCGTACCGTCGGCGCCGGCGTGGTGGCGAAGATCATCAAGTGATATCCGCCCGTGCGCGCCTGGCGCGCACGACTGCGGCGGGTGCATCATCCCCGAGCGAGCTGGTCGGGGATTCGGTTCTGGAATTAAAATGCATCATCCCCAAGGCAAGACCGGGGAGCTGGTTTCGACAAGCCGCCAAGCATGTCGGAACTTCGGCAGGCGGCGCAAGCCGCCGTTGCTGTTTTCGGAAGTTGTAATGTTTTATCGATACGCCAGTAGCTCAATTGGCAGAGCAGCGGTCTCCAAAACCGCAGGTTGGGGGTTCGAGTCCCTCCTGGCGTGCCATCCGGCGAGGTGCCGGTTTGGCTTTTGCAGAGAGATCATGCCTTGACCAGCAATACGCTGCCCAACCCATCCGCAAACTCAGCGGATATCGTGAAGTACGCACTGGCCTTGTTGTTGGTGGCGGCAGGAATTGCCGGCTACTACTACTTCGACGGGCAGTGGCCCGGTATCGTGCGCACACTCATGGTGGTGGTTGCTGTGGTGTTGGCTGCCGTCGTATTCATCGGTACTGCCAAGGGCGTACAGGCGCGCGAGTTTCTCAAGGAGTCTCGCTTCGAGCTGCGCAAAGTGGTGTGGCCGACCCGCCAAGAGGCCAGCAAAACCATGTGGGTGGTGATTGCGGCCGTGATCGTGATCAGCCTCATTTTGGCGGCGATGGACTGGATCATCCAGCTCAGCGTGCAAGCGCTGCTTGGTTCCTGATGGAGAATTCAGTGAGTAATTCCGAAGTTATCAAGCGCTGGTATGTCGTTCACGCCTACTCCGGCTTTGAAAAGCCGGTAGCTCAGGCGCTGCGTGATCGTATTGCGCGGATGGAGATGCAAGACCGCTTCGGCGATGTCTTGGTTCCCACCGAGGAAATCATCGAGATGCGCGCTGGCCAGAAGCGCCGTTCCGAACGCAAATTTTTCCCTGGCTACGTCCTGGTGCAAATTGCTACCCATCTGGAAGATGGCATTCCGCGCATGGACAGCGAGTCTTGGCATCTGGTGAAAGAAACCCCGAAGGTGATGGGATTCATTGGCGGCACGGCGGATCGCCCGTTGCCGATCCGCGATGAAGAGGCTGATGCCATCTTGCAGCGCGTGCAGGATGGCGTGGAAAAGCCAAAGCCGAAGGTGTTGTTCGAGCCGGGTCAGATGGTGCGCGTGATCGATGGCCCGTTCAACGACTTCAATGGCGTGGTCGAAGAAATCAATTACGAAAAGAGCCGCCTGCGCGTTGCGGTGCTGATCTTTGGTCGTTCCACGCCCGTGGAGTTGGAGTTCGCTCAGGTCGAAAAGGCCTAAGCCCCACTACCGGGTCAAAACCTGTTACAGTAGCCGGCTCCCTTCCAGGGGTTGGAAAGCCTCGGCCGCCATGCGCGGCCGTCGCCATGAAAGACAACGTGGTGCGTGATACCGGGACGCGCGCCACGGAGACATTGATGTTCCCGGTCCGATGGGGAGCCTGAAAGCAGGCGTTTGCACCCGGAGACAGAGTCATGGCAAAGAAAGTCGTAGGTTATATCAAGCTGCAGGTGAAGGCCGGCCAGGCCAACCCCTCGCCGCCCGTGGGCCCTGCGCTGGGTCAACGCGGCCTGAACATCATGGAGTTCTGCAAGGCGTTCAATGCCGCAACCTCCAAGCTGGAACCGGGTCTGCCGACACCGGTCATCATCACCGCCTATTCCGACCGTACCTTCACCTTCGTTACCAAAAGCACGCCAGCTACGGTGCTGTTGAAGAAGGCTGTGGGGATCACGTCTGGCTCCAAGCGTCCGAACACCGACAAGGTGGGCAAAGTGACGCGCGCGCAGCTGGAAGGCATCGCCAAGGCGAAGGAAGCGGATTTGACTGCGGCCGATCTGGACGCGGCAGTGCGCACGATTGCGGGCTCGGCCCGTTCCATGGGTCTGGTAGTAGAGGGCTAAGACGATGGCACTGAACAAGCGACAGAAGGCGATCCTTGCCGCAACCGTTCCGGGCAAGGCGTATGCCATTGAAGAAGCCCTGAAGATTTTGAAAGACAACAGCAAGGCCAAGTTCGTCGAGGCGATCGACGTGGCCGTGCGTCTTGGCGTGGATGCCAAGAAGTCCGACCAGCAGGTGCGCGGTTCCACCGTGCTGCCGGCCGGTACCGGCAAATCGGTGCGCGTGGCGGTGTTCTGCCCGGCTGGCGCGAAGGCTGACGAAGCCTTGGCCGCAGGTGCCGACGTGGTGGGCATGGATGATCTGGCCGAGCGCATGCTGGGTGGCGAGCTGAATTACGACGTAGTCATCGCGACCCCGGACGCAATGCGCGTGGTGGGCAAGCTGGGCCAGGTGCTGGGCCCGCGCGGCTTGATGCCGAATCCGAAGGTGGGCACGGTGTCGCCGGATGCGGCGGGCGCGGTGCGCAATGCCAAGGCAGGTCAGGTGCGCTACCGCACCGACAAGGCTGGCATCATCCACTGCACCATTGGCAAGGCCAACTTCGACAACGATGCGCTGAAGGGCAACCTGCAGGCGCTGTTGGTGGACTTGGTGAAGGCCAAGCCGGCAACGTCGAAGGGTCAATACCTGCAGAAGATTTCGCTCAGCTCCACGATGGGCCCCGGCGTGACCGTGGACCAGAGCTCGTTGAGCCTGAAGTAATCGCTTTTCCTTCTTCCGCTTGCGGGAGAAGGTCAGGCAATCCGAATTTTGAAGGCCCCGCATCCATGAAACGATGCGGAAGCCGTCAAAGACCGCAGGTGCGGTCTGCGCGTGGCAACGACGGGCAAGGATGCTCACACGGCATGGATTCGCCGTTGCCAAAGGCGGGCTCGCTTAATCGGTATCCGCATGGATGCTGGCCTGCGTAGATGGTGATGCCCTTCTGGAATGTTCATTTAGACAGCTCTCAGATGGTCACCGCCGGGATGCGCCGCATCCCCGATGTCAAGGATCGACATCGCCCAGGACCGCCCGCGGCTGGAGTCGCAGGCGGCGTTCAACGAAGGAGTGACTATGGCTCTCAATCTGTCCCAGAAAAAGGACGTTGTCGCAGAAGTGGCGGAAATCGCCGCTTCGGCACACTCCCTGATCGCGGCCGAGTATGCCGGTACCACCGTGTCGCAGATGACCGCGATGCGCAAGCAAGCCCGTGAAACCGGCGTGTTCTTGAAAGTTGTCAAGAACACCCTGGCTGCACGTGCTGTGTCCGGCACTGAGTATGAAGTAGCAAAAGACTCGATGGTGGGTCCGCTGCTGTACGCATTCTCGACCGAGGAACCCGGTGCTGCCGGGCGCCTGATCAAGGAATTTGCCAAGGGCAACGACAAGCTGCAACCGAAGATCGTTGTTGTGGGTGGCCAGCAGTATCCGGCCAGCCACGTCGAAGTGTTGGCATCCTTGCCGACCCGCGATCAGGCACTGGCCATGCTGGCCCGCGTGCTGGCCGAACCGGCGGCGATGTTCGCCCGTGCGGTCAAGGCCGTGGCCGATCTGCAAGGCGGTGGCGACGAAGCCCCGGCGGAAGACGCCGAGGTACAGGCCGAACCGGCCTGATTCGCACACTGATCTGACAACGTTCCCATTCAAACGAAACATATCCAGAGGTAATTGAAATGTCCCTGACCAACGAGCAAATCGTCGATGCGATCGCCGCCAAGTCGCTGATGGAAGTGATGGACCTGGTGAAGGCCATCGAAGAGAAGTTTGGCGTTTCCGCTGCGGCTCCGGTGATGGCTGCCGGCCCGGCTGCGGCCGCTGCTGTTGTCGAAGAGCAGACCGAGTTCAACGTCATCCTGAAGTCCGCTGGCGACAAGAAGGTTGAAGTGATCAAGGCGGTGCGCGCGATCACCGGCCTCGGCCTGAAGGAAGCCAAGGACCTCACCGAGGCCGGCGGCACCGTGAAGGAAGGCGTGTCGAAGGACGACGCTGCGAAGATGAAGAAGGATCTTGAAGCCGCCGGCGCGACCGTCGAAGTCAAGTAATCCTGATTTGCGTCGCCTGGCTAACTTGCTGGCGACCACCGAAGGCTGGGGACGAAAGTCCCCGGCCTTTGGCCGTTGTTAGAGAACTGCTGCAGTTTGAGTTGAGTTGACAGTCGGAAGTAGCGGGAGAAGGCGTGCTGGTGCCGGCAATACCAGCAACTTCCAACTGTCAGTTCCTGTCGCAAACCCGTATTCCCCCGCTGGCCGCATGCATGTGGCCACCAATGACGAGGCGCACGCTCCATGACTACCGCCAAACACTATTCGTTCACCGAAAAAAAGCGCATCCGCAAGGACTTCGGCAAGCGCCGCTCGATCCTTGAAGTGCCGTTCCTGCTCGCCATCCAGGTCGACTCCTATCGCGAGTTTCTGCAAGAAAATACCGAAGCCGCCAAGCGCGAAGATCGTGGCCTGCATGCCGCGTTGAAGTCGGTGTTTCCGATTTCCAGCTACAGCGGCAACGCTGCACTGGAATATGTGGGTTACCGCTTGGGCGAGCCGGCGTTCGACGAACGTGAGTGCCGCACCCGTGGCCTGTCCTACGGCGCACCCTTGAAGGTGACCGTGCGGTTGGTGATTTACGACCGTGAGTCGTCCACCAAGGCCATCAAGTATGTGAAGGAGCAGGAAGTCTACATGGGCGAAATTCCGCTCATGACCGGCAACGGCACCTTCATTGTCAACGGTACCGAACGCGTCATTGTGTCGCAGCTGCACCGTTCGCCCGGCGTGTTCTTCGACCACGATCGTGGCAAGACCCACAGCTCCGGCAAGTTGCTGTTCTCGGCCCGCGTGATCCCGTATCGCGGCTCGTGGTTGGATTTCGAATTCGATCCGAAAGACGCGCTGTTCACCCGTATCGACCGCCGCCGCAAGTTGCCGGTGTCGGTGCTGTTACGCGCATTGGGTTACAACAACGAAGAGATGTTGAACGAGTTTTTCGACATCAACGTGTTCCATATCGAAGCCGAAGGCGTGCAGCTGGAGCTGGTGCCGGAGCGGCTGCGTGGCGAAACCCTGGACTTTGATCTGGCCGATGGTGACAAGGTCATCGTGGAAGCCGGCAAACGCATCACTGCGCGTCATGTGAAGCAACTGGAAGCCGCTGGCATTGCCGCGCTCGCAGTGCCGGACGATTACATTGCCGGCCGTATCCTGTCGCACGACGTGATTGATCCGGCCACCGGTGAGTTGCTGGCCACGGCCAATGACGAAATCACCTTCGACAGCCTGGAAAAGCTGCGCAAGGCTGGCATTCAGTCGGTAGGCACGTTGTGGATCAATGACCTGGATCGTGGCGCGTATCTGTCCAACACTTTGCGGATTGATTCGACCAAGACCCAGCTTGATGCTTTGGTCGAAATCTATCGGATGATGCGTCCGGGCGAACCGCCGACCAAGGACGCCGCGCAGAACCTGTTCCACAACTTGTTCTTCACCTTCGAGCGCTACGACCTGTCGAGTGTTGGCCGGATGAAGTTCAACCGCCGCCTGGGCCGCAAGGAAGTCACCGGCGCTTCGATCCTGTACGATGCCAAGTACTTCGCCGATCGCAAGGACGAGGAGTCCGTGCGCCTGCGCAAGGAATGCGGCCAAGGTTCCGACATCCTGGACGTGATGAAGGTGCTGTGCGAAATCCGCAACGGCCGTGGCGTGGTGGATGACATCGACCATCTGGGTAACCGCCGCGTGCGTTCGGTCGGTGAAATGGCGGAGAACGTGTTCCGTGTTGGCTTGGTGCGCGTGGAGCGTGCGGTCAAGGAACGCCTGTCGATGGCCGAAGCCGATGGCCTGTCGCCGCAGGATTTGATCAATGCCAAGCCAGTGGCGGCGGCAATCAAGGAATTCTTCGGCTCCTCGCAGCTGTCGCAATTCATGGATCAAAATAATCCGTTGTCGGAAGTGACCCACAAGCGTCGTGTCTCGGCGCTCGGCCCGGGTGGTCTGACCCGCGAACGCGCCGGCTTCGAAGTGCGCGACGTGCACCCCACCCATTACGGCCGCGTGTGCACCATCGAAACACCGGAAGGCCCGAACATCGGCCTGATCAATTCACTGGCGGTGTTCGCGCGCACCAACTCGTACGGCTTCCTGGAAACCCCATACCGCAAGGTGGTGGATGGCCACGTCACCGACGACATTGAATTCCTGTCGGCGATCGAAGAAAACGAATATGTGATTGCGCAGGCCAATGCGCAGCGCGATGCCAAGGGCACGATTACCGCGCAGTTCGTGGCTTGCCGCTTCCAGGGCGAAAACCTGTTGAAGCCGCCGAGCGAGATCCACTACATGGATGTGTCGCCGATGCAGACTGTGTCGGTGGCGGCGGCGCTGGTGCCGTTCCTGGAGCACGATGACGCCAATCGCGCATTGATGGGTGCCAACATGCAGCGGCAGGCGGTGCCGACCTTGCGTGCGCAAAAGCCGCTGGTCGGCACCGGTATCGAGCGCGCGGTGGCGCGTGACTCGGGCGTGACCGTGAACGCGCGGCGTGGTGGCGTGGTCGAGCAGATCGATGCCGGCCGTATTGTGGTCAAGATCAACGAGAACGAAATCTCCAGTGAAGCCGATGCTGGCGTGGATATCTATTCGCTGATCAAATACACCCGTTCCAACCAGAACACCTGCATCAACCAGCGTCCGTTGGTGGTGGTGGGGGACGTGGTGGCGCGTGGTGACGTGTTGGCCGACGGCCCTTCCACCGACATCGGTGAACTGGCACTGGGTCAGAACATGTTGATCGCGTTCATGCCGTGGAATGGTTACAACTTCGAAGACTCGATCCTGCTTTCCGAGCGCGTGGTCGAAGAGGATCGTTACACCACGATTCACATCGAAGAACTCACCGTGCAAGCGCGTGACACCAAGTTGGGGCCGGAAGAAATCTCTGCCGATATTCCCAACGTCAGCGAAAACGCGCTGAACCGACTGGATGAATCCGGTGTTGTGTATATCGGCGCAGAGGTGCGTGCCGGCGACATTCTGGTGGGTAAGGTCACGCCGAAGGGCGAGAGCCAGCTGACCCCGGAAGAAAAACTGCTGCGCGCGATCTTTGGCGAGAAGGCCTCGGACGTGAAGGACAGCTCGTTGCGCGTGCCGCCGGGCATGGATGGCGTGGTCATCGACGTGCAGGTGTTCACCCGCGACGGTATCGAAAAAGACAAGCGCGCACGCCAGATCGAAGAAAGCGAAATCCGTCGCGTGAAGAAGGATTTCGACGACCAGTTCCGCATCTTGGAAGCGGCAATCTATGCCCGTCTGCGTGAGCAGCTGCTGGGCAAGGTAGCCAATGGTGGCCCGGGCGTGAAGAAGGGCGACACCGTGTCTTCGCTGGTGCTGGATGGCATCCGCAAAGCGGATTGGTTGCAGCTGCGAATGAAGGATGAAGTCGCAGCCGAAGCCATCGAACGTGCTGCCAAGCAGCTCGAAGCACATCAGCAGGAGTTCGATAAGCGGTTCACCGACAAGCGCAGCAAAATTACCCAAGGTGACGATTTGGCACCGGGCGTGCTGAAAATGGTCAAGGTATTCCTGGCGGTGAAGCGCCGCATCCAACCGGGTGACAAGATGGCTGGCCGTCACGGCAACAAGGGTGTGGTGTCGAAGATCGTGCCGGTCGAGGACATGCCCTACATGGCCGATGGCCAGACCGTGGACATCGTGTTGAACCCGCTGGGCGTGCCCTCGCGTATGAACATCGGGCAGGTGCTCGAAGTTCACCTAGGCCTTGCGGCCAAGGGCTTGGGCCAGAAGATCCAGCGCATGCTGGACGCGCAGGCCAAGGTCGCCGAGCTGCGCAAGTTCCTCGACGAGATCTACAACCACGATCGCAAGACCCACCTGGAGCGCGTGGACCTCACCCAGTTCAGCGATGCCGAATTGCTGGCGCTGGCGAAGAACCTCACCGATGGCGTGCCGATGGCCACCCCGGTGTTCGACGGTGCCAGCGAAGCCGAAATCAAGGCGATGCTGAAACTGGCCGACTTGCCCGAATCCGGCCAGACCCAGCTGTTCGATGGGCGCACCGGCGAAGCGTTTGATCGCCAGACCACGGTGGGCTACATGCACATGCTGAAGTTGAATCACTTGGTCGACGACAAGATGCATGCGCGTTCGACTGGCCCGTACTCGCTGGTCACCCAGCAGCCGCTGGGCGGCAAGGCGCAGTTCGGCGGCCAGCGCTTCGGTGAAATGGAAGTCTGGGCGCTGGAAGCCTACGGCGCGGCCTACACCCTGCAGGAAATGCTGACGGTGAAGTCCGACGACGTGCAGGGCCGTAACCAGATGTACAAGAACATCGTCGATGGTGAATACGAGATGGTCGCCGGCATGCCGGAATCCTTCAACGTGTTGGTGAAGGAAATCCGCAGTCTGGCCATCAATATGGAGCTTGAGGAGAACTGAGTATCGCAACGGCGCGGCCACACGGTCGCGCCAGTTCGAATGTTCATACCCCTCGATCCGGAGAATTCAAATGAAAGACTTGCTTAATCTGTTCAACCAGCAGCGCCAGACGCTGGATTTCGATGCCATCAAGATCGCGCTGGCTTCACCCGACTTGATCCGTTCGTGGTCTTACGGCGAAGTCAAAAAGCCGGAAACGATCAACTACCGCACCTTCAAGCCGGAGCGAGATGGCCTGTTCTGCGCGGCCATCTTCGGCCCGATCAAGGACTACGAGTGCCTGTGCGGCAAGTACAAGCGCATGAAGCACCGCGGCGTGGTCTGCGAAAAGTGCGGCACCGAAGTGACCTTGGCCAAGGTCCGCCGCGAGCGTATGGGCCACATTGATTTGGCCTCACCGGTTGCGCATATCTGGTTCCTCAAGTCGCTGCCGTCGCGGATTGGCTTGATGCTGGACATGACCCTGCGTGACATCGAACGCATCCTGTATTTCGAAGCGTTCGTGGTGACCGAGCCGGGCTTGACGCCGATGGAACGCGGTCAGCTGCTGACCGAAGAACAGTACATGACCGCACGCTCCGAGCACGGCGAGGATTTCGACGCCGCGATGGGTGCCGAAGCTGTGTACGACCTGCTGCGCACGATCGACCTGCAAAGCGAGATGGTGCAGCTGAAGGAGGAAATTGCGTCCACCGGTAGCGAAACCAAGCTCAAGCGCCTGACCAAGCGGATCAAGCTGGTTGAGGCGTTCCTGGAATCGGGCAACCGTCCCGAGTGGATGGTGATGACCGTGCTGCCGGTGCTGCCGCCGGATCTGCGCCCGCTGGTGCCGTTGGATGGTGGTCGTTTTGCGACCTCGGATCTGAACGATCTGTACCGGCGCGTCATCAACCGCAACAACCGTTTGCGCCGGCTGCTGGAACTCAATGCACCGGACATCATCGTGCGCAACGAGAAGCGTATGCTGCAGGAGTCGGTGGACGCGCTGATGGACAACGGCCGCCGCGGCCGCGCCATCACCGGCACCAACAAGCGTCCGCTGAAATCCTTGGCCGACATGATCAAGGGCAAGCAGGGTCGCTTCCGCCAGAACCTGCTCGGCAAGCGCGTGGACTACTCCGGTCGCTCGGTCATCGTGGTCGGTCCGTACCTCAAGCTGCACCAGTGCGGCCTGCCCAAGAAAATGGCGCTGGAACTGTTCAAGCCCTTCATCTTTGCCAAGCTGCAAGTGCGTGGCCTCGCCACCACCATCAAGGCGGCCAAGAAGCTGGTCGAGCGTGAAGAAGCGGAAGTGTGGGACATCCTCGAAGAGGTGATCCGCGAACATCCGGTGCTGCTGAACCGCGCCCCGACCCTGCATCGTTTGGGTATCCAGGCGTTCGAGCCGGTGCTGATCGAAGGCAAGGCGATCCAGTTGCACCCGCTGGTGTGTACCGCGTTCAACGCCGACTTCGACGGTGACCAGATGGCCGTGCACGTGCCGCTGTCGCTGGAAGCGCAGCTGGAAGCGCGCGCACTGATGATGGCGTCCAACAACATCCTGTCGCCGGCCAACGGCGAGCCGATCATCGTGCCGTCGCAGGACGTGGTGTTGGGCTTGTACTACATGACCCGTGCGCTGGAAAACAAGGCGGGCGAGGGCATGGTGTTTGCCAATATCGCCGAAGTGAAGCGTGCCTACGACAACCGCGTGGTGCAATTGCACGCCAAGTGCAAGGTGCGCATCAGCGAAAAGGTGAAGAACGAGGATGGCAGCTTCGAGCAGAAGACCTCCATCGTCGACACCACCGTCGGTCGCGCGCTGCTGCGCGAGATCCTGCCGGAAGGCTTGCCGTTCGCACTGGCCAACACCGAATTGACTAAGAAGAACATCAGCCGCCTGATCAACAGCTGCTACCGCATGCTGGGTCTGAAGGACACGGTGGTGTTCGCCGACAAGCTGATGTACACCGGTTTCGCCTACGCCACCCGCGCCGGCGTGTCGATCGGCATCGACGACATGATCATCCCGAACGAAAAGAAGGGCATTCTCGACGAGGCCGAAGCCGAGGTGCTGGAAATCCAGCAGCAGTACCAAAGCGGCTTGGTCACCGGTGGCGAGCGTTACAACAAGGTGGTGGACATCTGGTCGCGCACCAATGAACGCGTGGCCAAGGCGATGATGGACACCATCGGCACCGAGAAGGTGGTCAATGCCAAGGGCGAGATCATCGATCAGAAGTCGATGAACTCGATCTACATCATGGCTGACTCCGGTGCGCGCGGTTCGCAGGCGCAGATTCGCCAGCTGGCCGGTATGCGCGGCTTGATGGCCAAGCCGGATGGCTCGATCATCGAGACCCCGATTACTTCCAACTTCCGCGAAGGCCTGAACGTCCAGCAGTACTTCATCTCCACCCACGGCGCCCGCAAGGGCTTGGCCGATACCGCGCTGAAGACCGCGAACTCGGGTTACCTGACCCGTCGCCTGGTCGATGTGGCGCAGGACGTGGTGATCACCAGCTCCGATTGCGGTACCCTGACTGGCCTGACCATGACCCCGATCGTGGAAGGCGGCGACGTGGTCGAGCCGCTGAAGGATCGCGTGCTGGGTCGCGTGGTGGCCGAAGATGTGTACCTGCCGGGCAATGACGAAGACCCGTTCGTCACCCGCAACACCCTGCTCGACGAACAGTGGGTCGCCAAGCTGGAAGATGCTGGCGTGCAGTCGATCAAGGTGCGCAGCACGATTACCTGTGAAGCCAGCTTCGGCGTGTGCGCGCATTGCTATGGTCGTGACCTGGGCCGTGGACATCTGGTCAACCACGGTGAAGCCGTGGGTGTGGTGGCAGCGCAGTCGATCGGTGAGCCGGGTACCCAGCTCACCATGCGTACCTTCCATATCGGTGGTGCCGCGTCGCGTGCGGCGGCGATCGATAACGTGACGGTGAAGACCACGGGCTCGGTGAAGTTCAACAACCTGAAGTTCGTCAAGCACGCCGATGGCCACCTGGTGGCAGTGTCGCGCTCCGGTGAACTCTCGGTGCTGGACAACCACGGCCGCGAGCGCGAGCGCTACAAGCTGCCCTACGGTGCCACCTTGCAGGTACAGGATGGTGGTAGCGTCAAGGCGGGCCAGGAAGTGTCGCGCTGGGATCCGCATAACCACCCGATCGTCTCTGAAGTGGCCGGTTTTGTGCGCTTCATTGACTTCGTCGATGGCGTCACCGTGATCGAAAAGACCGACGAGCTGACCGGTTTGGCTTCGCGTGAAATCACCGATCCCAAGCGTCGCGGCTCGCAGGGCAAGGATCTGCGTCCGGTGGTGCGTATCGTCGACAAGGACGGCAAGGATCTGAACATTCCTGGTACCGACTTGCCAGCGCAATACATGCTGCCGCCGCGCTCGGTGGTGAACCTGCAGCACGGTGCCGCTGTGGGTGTGGGCGACGTGGTCGCCAAGATCCCGCAGGAAGCCTCCAAGACCCGCGACATCACCGGCGGTCTGCCACGCGTGGCGGACTTGTTTGAAGCGCGCAAGCCGAAGGATCCGGCGATCCTTGCCGAAATCTCCGGCATGATCAGTTTCGGCAAGGAGACCAAGGGCAAGCAGCGTTTGATCTTGAAGAACGCCGATGGCACCGAGCACGAAGAGCTGATTCCGAAGTATCGCCAGATCATCGTGTTCGAAGGCGAGCACGTGGAGAAAGGCGAAACCGTGGTGGACGGCGAGCCCAGCCCGCAGGACATCCTGCGCCTGAAGGGCGTCGAGGAGCTGGCGGCGTACTTGGTGAAGGAAATCCAGGACGTGTATCGCCTGCAAGGCGTGAAGATCAACGACAAGCACATCGAAGTGATCATTCGCCAGATGCTGCGCAAGGTCGAAGTGGTGGATCAGGGGGATTCCAAGTACCTCAATGGCGAGCAAGTCGAGCGCCAGCGTGCGATCGAGGAAAACCAACGCCTGGCCCGCAACAACGAAATTCTGGTCAAGGTGGATCCGGTGTTGCTGGGGATCACCAAGGCCTCGCTGGCCACCGAATCCTTCATTTCCTCGGCATCGTTCCAGGAAACCACCCGCGTATTGACCGAGGCGGCCGTACGCGGCACCCGCGATACCTTGCGCGGCTTGAAGGAAAACGTGATCGTTGGTCGCTTGATTCCGGCGGGCACCGGTTTGGCTTATCACAGCCAGCGTCGCAAGAGAGCGTCTGGCTTGACCGAAGCAGAAATGGCGACCTTGGCGGGTGAGCCGGCAGCGGCAGAAGGCACTTCCGTAGAGTAATGTGGCACTGGATCTGCTTGACGGCAGCGTCAGGCAGGTGCGGCAAACACAAGTGCTTGCATTACAGCAAGCACTTGTCTACAATACGCGGGTTTTCGATGGCGTAAGCCATCCAGATCACCAAATGAGGTCGCAGGACGCGCCTCGTATTGGGCCTACGGATAGGCGGGATCGCAGATAAGTCATGGTTGCTCGCAGTGCGGGCGGCGTGATTTTTCGGTATGGCGGCGTGTGGCTGAAGAGTCGGACGCGGGCTATACTTTTTCGTCTTGTCGACTGGATTGCGTCTGATCCGGTCGGCTTTCGTTTTCAAATGGGCTTCGGCCCACCTACTGAGCCCCGAAATGGCAACGATCAACCAGCTGGTGCGCAAGCCGCGCAGCCCGGAAACCTACAAGAGCACATCGCCTGCGCTGGCTAACTGCCCGCAGCGCCGTGGCGTGTGCACCCGTGTTTACACCACCACCCCGAAGAAGCCGAACTCGGCGCTGCGCAAGGTGGCCAAGGTGCGTCTGACCAATGGTTACGAGGTCATCTCGTACATCGGCGGCGAAGGCCACAATCTGCAAGAGCACAGCGTGGTGCTGATCCGCGGCGGCCGCGTCAAGGATCTGCCGGGTGTGCGTTACCACACCGTGCGCGGTTCGTTGGATGCCGCAGGTGTCGCCAAGCGTAAGCAGGCGCGCTCCAAGTACGGCGCCAAGCGTCCGAAGAAGTAATGTCGGCCGGGTTTTGACCCGCCATCGCAGAAAACGGCGGCTCAAGTCCGCCCTACGAGAATAAGCATATGTCGCGTAAAGGTAATACCCCGCAGCGTTCGGTGCTGCCGGATCCGAAGCACGGAAGCGAAACCATCGCCCGCTTCATCAACATGGTCATGCAGAGCGGCAAGAAGTCGATTGCCGAGAAAATCGTGTATGGCGCGATGGAAGTGATTGGCGAAAAGAATGCCAACCCGCTGGAGCTGGTCGAAAAAGCACTGGGTAATGTGTCGCCATCGGTCGAAGTGAAGTCGCGCCGCGTCGGCGGTGCCACCTATCAAGTGCCGGTGGAAGTGCGCTCCTCGCGTCGTATGGCGCTGGCCATGCGCTGGCTGATCGAATCGGCCCGCAAGCGCGGTGAAAACTCGATGCCGCGCAAGTTGGCTGGCGAGTTGCTGGACGCCTCCGAAAATCGCGGTGGCGCCATCAAGAAGCGTGAAGAAACCCACCGCATGGCTGACGCCAACAAGGCGTTTGCACACTACCGCTGGTGAGTTTGACGGCCCTGCGGGGCCAGTGGCGGCGCACTTGATGTTGTGCCGCCACACGACCCCATCCGGGGCGCACCACTCCGAAGGCCGCCGACAGGCGGCATTCGGCCATTCCGAAATCCGAATTTATTGAGAGGCTCCCCGTGGCCCGTTCCACTCCCATCGAGCGTTACCGCAATTTCGGCATCATGGCGCACATTGATGCTGGCAAGACCACCACGTCCGAGCGCATCCTGTTCTACACCGGCAAGAGCCACAAGATCGGTGAAGTGCACGACGGTGCCGCCACCATGGACTGGATGGAGCAGGAGCAGGAGCGTGGTATCACGATCCAGTCTGCTGCTACCACCGCGTTCTGGAAAGGCATGGACAAGTCCTTGCCGGAACACCGCTTCAACATCATCGACACCCCCGGCCACGTGGACTTCACCATCGAAGTGGAGCGCAGCTTGCGCGTGCTCGATGGTGCAGTGTTCGTGCTGTGCGCGGTCGGTGGCGTGCAGCCGCAGTCGGAAACCGTGTGGCGCCAGGCCAACAAGTACCACGTGCCGCGCATCGCGTTTGTCAACAAGATGGATCGCACCGGTGCCAACTTCTACAAGGTGCGCGACCAGCTGAAGGCGCGTCTGGGTGCTGTCGCGGTTCCGATGCAGGTGCCGATCGGTGCCGAAGATGGCTTCGAAGGCGTGATTGATCTGCTGAAGATGAAGGCCATCCATTGGGATACCGCATCGCAGGGGTTGAACTTCGAATACCGCGACATTCCGGCCGAGCTGCAAGCGAAGGCGGATGAAGAGCGTGCATTCATGGTGGAGTCTGCCGCCGAAGCCACCGAAGAACTGATGGACAAGTACCTCAATGAGGGGGAATTGACCGAAGCCGAAATCGTCGAAGGTTTGCGCCAGCGCACCCTGAAGACCGAAATCGTGCCGATGTTCTGCGGTACCGCGTTCAAGAACAAGGGCGTGCAGGCCATGCTGGACGGCGTGATCAACCTGCTGCCGTCGCCGGTTGACGTGCCCGCCATCAAGGGTGTGGACGTGGATGACGAAACCGTCGAAATGACGCGTGAGTCCAGCGACAAGGCCCCGTTCTCGGCGCTGGCGTTCAAGATCATGACCGACCCGTTCGTGGGTTCGCTGACCTTCTTCCGCGTCTATTCGGGCATGCTCAATGCGGGTGACCAGGTGTTGAACTCGGTCAAGGGCAAGAAAGAGCGCATCGGACGTCTGCTGCAGATGCATTCCAACAACCGCGAAGAAATCAAGGAAGTGCTGGCCGGTGACATCGCCGCTGCCGTGGGTCTGAAGGATGTCACCACCGGTGACACCCTGTGCTCGCTGGATGCACCGATCGTGCTGGAGCGCATGACCTTCCCGGAACCGGTGATTTCGATGGCGGTCGAGCCGAAGACCAAGTCCGACCAGGAAAAGATGGGCAATGCCCTGAGCCGTTTGGCGCAGGAGGATCCATCGTTCCGCGTGCGTACCGACGAAGAATCCGGGCAGACCATCATCGCCGGCATGGGTGAGCTGCATCTGGACATCATCGTTGATCGCATGAAGCGCGAGTTCAACGTCGAGGCCAATGTCGGCAAGCCGCAGGTGGCCTACCGCGAAACCATCCGCAAGTCGGATGTGAAGAGCGACTACAAGCACGCCAAGCAGTCGGGTGGTAAGGGGCAGTACGGTCACGTGGTGATCGAGTTGTCACCGATGACGGCGGAAGACAGGGCGAACCCGGATGTCAAGAACGATTTCCTGTTCATCAACGACATCACCGGCGGCGTGATTCCGAAGGAATTCATCCCCGCAGTTGAAAAGGGTATGCGCGAAACCATCACCAGCGGCCCGCTGGCCGGCTATCCGGTGGTGGGTGTGAAGGTCAAGTTGGTGTTCGGTTCCTACCATGATGTCGACTCGTCGGAAATGGCGTTCAAGTTGGCCGCGTCGATGGCGTTCAAGGAAGGTTTCCGCAAGGCCAGCCCGGTGTTGCTGGAGCCGGTGATGAAGGTCGAAATCGTCAGCCCGGAAGATTATCTGGGTGACGTGATGGGCGACGTCAGCCGTCGTCGTGGCGTGCTGCAAGGTCAGGATGACAGTCCGTCCGGCAAGATCATCAATGCGATGATCCCGTTGGGTGAAATGTTCGGCTACGCCACTTCGCTGCGTTCGATGTCGCAAGGCCGCGCCACCTTCTCGATGGAATTTGACCATTACGAAGAAGCGCCGACCAACATCGCCGAATCGGTCATGAAGAAAGCGTAATACAGGCTCTGGTTGCGGGCGCAGATGAGACGCCGCCCGCACTCAGGCTCACCACTTTTCAAACTAATTTTCTGGAGTTATCAACATGGCAAAGGGTAAGTTCGAACGCACCAAGCCCCACGTGAACGTGGGTACGATCGGTCACGTGGACCACGGCAAGACGACGCTGACGGCGGCGCTGACCAAGGTGGGCGCAGAGCGTTTCGGTGGCGAGTTCAAGGACTACGGTGCAATCGACGCGGCGCCGGAAGAAAAGGCGCGCGGGATCACGATCTCGACGGCGCACGTGGAATACGAAAGCCCGAACCGTCACTACGCGCACGTGGACTGCCCGGGCCACGCCGACTATGTGAAGAACATGATCACCGGTGCGGCGCAGATGGACGGCGCGATTCTGGTGTGCTCGGCCGCGGATGGCCCGATGCCGCAGACCCGCGAGCACATCCTGCTGTCGCGTCAGGTGGGCGTGCCGTACATCGTCGTGTTCCTGAACAAGGCTGACATGGTGGACGATGCCGAGCTGCTGGAACTGGTGGAAATGGAAGTACGCGAGCTGCTGAGCAAGTACGACTTCCCGGGCGACGACACCCCGATCATCGCCGGTTCTGCGCGCATGGCGCTGGAAGGCGACCAGAGCGAGATTGGCGTGCCGGCGATCATCAAGCTGGTGGATGCGCTGGACACCTGGATCCCGGAGCCGGAGCGTGCGATCGACAAGCCGTTCCTGATGCCGGTGGAAGACGTGTTCTCGATTTCGGGCCGCGGCACCGTGGTGACCGGCCGCATCGAGCGCGGCGTGATCAAGGTGGGCGAGGAAATCGAGATCGTCGGTATCCGCCCGACCCAGAAGACCACGGTGACCGGCGTGGAAATGTTCCGCAAGCTGCTGGATCAGGGTCAGGCGGGCGACAACGCGGGTCTGCTGCTGCGTGGCACCAAGCGTGACGACGTGGAGCGCGGCCAGGTGCTGTGCAAGCCGGGTTCGATCACCCCGCACACCGAGTTTGAAGCCGAGGTGTACGTGCTGAGCAAGGATGAAGGTGGCCGGCATACCCCGTTCTTCAAGGGCTACCGTCCACAGTTCTACTTCCGCACCACCGACATCACCGGTGCTGTCACCTTGCCGGAAGGCGTGGAGATGGTGATGCCGGGCGACAACATCAAGATGGTGGTGACGCTGATCAACCCGGTGGCGATGGACGAAGGCCTGCGCTTTGCGATCCGCGAAGGTGGCCGTACCGTCGGTGCCGGCGTGGTGGCGAAGATCATCAAGTGATATCCGCCTGAGCTTGCGGGACGTGCCTCATGCGCGTCCCGCAAGGCGGATGTCGGTGCGGCAGGACGCCCATCGTTGCCTTGCTTCCGGCATGAATGCCGGGGAATTGGGGCGATTTGCAAAAACTGCTTGCAAAGCAAGGATCAAATCCGTTAGAATGCAAGACCCCTGCGGAAATGTGAGTTTCTGCAGGGTAGCGAAAAGAGGTGCAGGAAGCGCCTCGTGTTCGCCAGACAGGGAGATGTCGCGTGGCAAGGCCTCGTCCGTTCCGGAAATGTCCGGAGCATATCGGCGGGGCCTTTCGGCGCGTTTATTGATCCTGACTTCTGGCAGCCGGGTGTTCATCGCCTGATCCGCTGGTTTTGAGGTAATTGTTTGACTGCAGTACCCGTTGTTTTCACGGGGTGTGGCGCACCTAGCCGCCATGCCTGTCGCTCTTTAGATATGAGGTATTCCTCCCATGGCGGACCAAAAGATTCGCATCCGGCTGAAGGCGTTCGATCATCGTCTGATCGACCGTTCGGCCAGCGAGATCGTTGAGACGGCCAAGCGGACCGGCGCGCAAGTGCGCGGCCCGATTCCGCTGCCGACCAAGATCGAACGTTACACCGTACAGACCTCGCCCCACGTCGATAAAGACGCGCGCGACCAGTACGAAACCCGCACGCATAAGCGCGTGCTTGACATTGTTGACCCCAACGACAAGACCGTGGACGCGCTGATGAAGCTCGAACTGGCTGCTGGCGTCGACGTGCAGATCAAGCTGACCTGAGGACGACACTGATGAGCGCGAAGAAGTATTCGCTCGGCATCGTCGGTCGCAAGGCCGGCATGAGCCGCATGTTCACCGAAGACGGCAAGTCCGTGCCGGTGACTCTGATTGAAGCAACTCCGAACCGTATCGCCCAGATCAAGACCCTTGAGGTTGATGGTTACACGGCGTTGCAGGTGACGGCGGGCGTGAAGCGCGCCTCGCTGCTGACCAAGCCGCAGACCGGTCACTTGGCCAAGGCCAAGGTGGAAGCGGGTCGTGGTTTGTGGGAGTTGCGTGTGGAGGCTGACCAGATTGGTGGCTATGAAGTGGGCGGCGAAATCAAGGCCGACATCTTCAGCGAAGGCCAGGTCGTCGATGTCCAAGGTGTCACCAAGGGCAAGGGCTTCCAGGGCACCATCAAGCGTTGGAACTTCACCATGGGTGATGCTACCCACGGTAACTCGTTGTCGCATCGCTCGCCGGGCTCGATCGGTCAGCGTCAGACGCCGGGCCGTGTGTTTCCGGGCAAGAAGATGGCTGGCCATATGGGCCACGTGACCCAGACCACGCAAGGTCTGCAGGTGGTCAAGGTCGATGCCGAACGTGGCTTGATTGCCGTGCGCGGTGCTGTGCCGGGTGCGCCGGGTGGCGATGTGATCGTGCGCCCGACGAGCAAGGGAGTCTGATCATGGAATTGAATATCAACGGTAGCGCCAGCAAGCTGGCCGTGTCCGACGCGGTGTTCGGCCGTGACTTCAGCGAAGACCTGGTGCACCAGGTGGTCGTTGCTTACCGCAACGCCGGTCGTGCCGGTACCAAGGCGCAGAAGACCCGTTCGGAAGTCAATGGCACCACCAAAAAGTCGAAGAAGCAGAAGGGTGGCGGCGCGCGTCATGGCGCGTTGACGGCTCCGATCTTCGTCGGCGGCGGCGTCACCTTCGCGGCCAAGCCGCGCAGCTTTGCGCAGAAGGTCAACCGCAAGATGTATCGCGCCGCAATCGCGACCATCCTGTCCGAGCTGAACCGCCAGGGACGCATCACTGTGGTCGAATCGTTCGAGGTGGACGCCCCGAAGACCTCCGGTCTGGTGGCCAAGCTGGCGGGCTTGAATGTGGGTCAGCGCCCGCTGATCGTGACCGAAGATGCCACCGACAATCTGTACCTGTCTGCCCGCAATCTGCCTTATGTGCAGGTGCGTGATGTGCAGGGTCTGGATCCGGTCTCGCTGGTCGGTGCCGACACCGTGGTGGTGACCACTGATGCGGTGAAGAAGATCGAGGAGTGGCTGGCATGAGCGCCGCAAACCTGTACGAAGTAATCCGTGCGCCGCGCGTGTCCGAAAAGACCGCGCGCCTGCAGGAAGTCTCCAACCAATACGTCTTTGAAATTGCGAAGACCGCCACCAAGGCCGATGTGAAGGCTGCGGTGGAGAAAATCTTCGCCGTCAAGGTCGAGGCAGTGAACGTGGTGAACGTGAAGGGCAAGTCCAAGACCTTCAAGTTCCGCCAGGGGCGCCGCAGCGATTGGCGCAAGGCGTACGTCACGCTGGCCGATGGTCAGTCGATCGACGTCATGACCACGTCGGCCTGAGGAAATAATTCATGGCACTGATGACATTCAAGCCCACCTCGCCCGGCCGCCGTTCGGCGGTTCGCGTGGTGTCGCCCGAGCTGCACAAAGGCGCACCGCATGCAGCGTTGCTGGAAAAGCAAAGCAAGAGTGGTGGCCGCAACCACCACGGCCGCATCACCACCCGCCATATCGGCGGCGGTCATAAGCAGCATTACCGCATCATCGATTTCAAGCGCGACAAAGAGGGCATCCCGGCCCGTGTGGAGCGCATCGAATACGATCCCAACCGCACCGCGCATATCGCCTTGTTGTGCTATGCCGACGGCGAACGCCGCTACATCATCGCCCCCAAGGGCTTGAAGGCGGGCGATCAGGTGATCGCAGGTCGTGATGCGCCGATCAAGGCGGGCAACACTTTGCCGCTGCGCAATATCCCGGTCGGTTCCACCGTGCATTGCATCGAAATGAAGCCCGGCAAGGGCGCGCAGATTGCGCGTGCTGCGGGTGCCGGCGTCCAGCTGGTTGCACGTGAGGGCGTGTACGCCACCTTGCGTCTGCGTTCGGGTGAAATGCGTCGTGTGCCGGCGGAATGCCGCGCGACCATCGGCGAAGTCGGTAACGATGAGCATACGCTGGAGAAGCTGGGTAAAGCGGGTGCAGCACGCTGGCGCGGCGTCAAGCCGACCGTGCGCGGTGCCGCCATGAACCCGGTGGATCACCCGCACGGCGGTGGTGAAGCCAAGGCTGGCCAGGGTAATCCGCATCCGGTCACCCCGTGGGGTGTACCCACCAAGGGGTACAAGACGCGCCATAACAAGCGCACTCAACAGTTCATCGTGCGCGATCGCAGGAGCTAATTGGCAATGGCACGTTCACTTAAAAAAGGCCCGTTCATCGACCACCACCTGCAAAAGAAGGTGGAGGCCGCGGGTAGCAGCAAGAGGCCGATCAAGACCTGGTCGCGCCGCTCCACGATTCTGCCGGAAATGATTGGCGTCACCATTGCTGTGCATAACGGCAAGAGCCATGTTCCGGTAATGATCAACGAGAACATGATTGGCCACAAGCTTGGCGAGTTTGCCGTGACCCGTACGTTCAAGGGGCATGGCGGCGACAAGAAGGGTGGGAAGTAAGGAGATGACTATGGAAGCGAAAGCCATCCTGCGCAGTGCGCGCATCTCCGCCCAAAAGGTCCGTTTGGTCGCTGATCAGGTGCGTGGCCTGCCGGTTGCCCGTGCATTGGATCTGTTGAAGTTCTCGGACAAGAAAGCCGCAGTCATGGTCTACAAGGTCGTGTTCTCTGCTGCTTCCAATGCCGAAAACAACAACGGCGCTGACGCCGATTTGTTGAAAGTCAAGACCATCATGGTCGATGAAGGTCCCTCGCTGAAGCGCTTCATGGCGCGAGCGAAGGGTCGTGGCACGCGCATCACCAAGCGCACCAGCCACATCACCGTGGTCGTGGGCGAGGGCAACTAATCATGGGTCACAAAGTCAATCCTATCGGCATCCGCTTGGGCATCGCCAAAGACTGGAACTCCAAGTGGTACGCCGGCAAGAAGCAATTCGCCGAATATCTGTCGGGCGACCTCAAGGTCCGCGACATGCTGCGCAAGAAGCTGGCTCAGGCCGGTATCAGCAAGATCCTGATCGAGCGTCCGGCAAATAACGCCCGCGTGACCATTCATACCGCCCGTCCGGGCGTGGTGATCGGCAAGCGTGGTGAGGACATCGAGAAGCTGCGTAAAGAAGTGTCGGATGTGCTCGGCGTGCCGGCGCATATCAACGTCACAGAAGTGCGCAAGCCGGAACTCGACGCGCAGCTGGTGGCCGAGTCGATTGCGCAGCAGTTGGAGCGCCGCATCATGTTCCGCCGCGCCATGAAGCGTGCGGTGGGCAATGCGATGCGTCTGGGAGCATTGGGTATCAAGGTCAATGTCGGTGGTCGCTTGAACGGCGCAGAAATCGCCCGTTCCGAGTGGTACCGGGAAGGCCGCGTGCCGCTGCATACTCTGCGTGCCGACATCGACTACGGCTTTGCCGAAGCGAAGACCACCTACGGCATCATCGGTATCAAAGTGTGGGTCTACAAGGGTGAAATCTTTGATTTCAGCCAAGTGGGTCAGGAAAAGCAGGACGACAGCCCGGCACCGCGTGGTGACCGCGGTGATCGTGAACGCCCGCGCGGCCCGCGCCGCGACCGTGGTGACCGCGCCGAGCGCGGCGAAGCGAGGGACTAAACCATGTTGCAACCTAAGCGAACCAAATATCGCAAAGTCCATAAAGGCCGTAATGAAGGCCTGAGCTGGAGCGGTAATGCTGTCAGCTTCGGCGAGTTCGGCCTGAAGGCAACTGCCCACGGCCAGCTGACTGCTCGCCAGATCGAGGCTGCGCGTCGTTCCATCAGCCGTTACGTCAAGCGTGGCGGCAAGATGTGGATCCGCGTATTCCCCGATAAACCGATCACCAAAAAGCCAATCGAAGTCCGCATGGGCTCCGGTAAGGGTAATGTGGAGTACTGGGTCGCTCAGATCCAGCCGGGCCGCATGATCTATGAAATCGAAGGCGTCACCGAGGACGTGGCACGCGAAGCGTTCCGTTTGGCCTCGGCCAAGCTTTCGGTCACCACCACTTTTGTGACTCGGACGGTGCGCTGATGGAACTCAAGCAATTGCGTCAAAAGTCGGCGGACGAACTGAAGGCCCATCTGGTCGAACTGCAGAAAGAGCGCTTTGCGCTGCGGATGCAGAAGGCCACGGGCCAACTGCCTCCGTCCAAGGCCAATGAGCCCCGCCGCGTGCGCCGCGAGATTGCTCGCGTCAACACGCTGCTTGGCCAGCAGAACTAAGGAACGGGCGTCATGACCGAACAAACCAAGAAGCTGCACACGGTTGAAGGCCGCGTGGTCAGCAACAAGATGGACAAGACCGTGACGGTGCTCGTTGAGCGCCAGGTCAAGCACGCGCTGTACGGCAAGTACATCCGTCGCTCGACCAAGCTGCATGCCCACGATGCCAACAATGCCTGTAATGAAGGTGATGTGGTGCGTGTGGCCGAATGCGCACCGATGTCCAAGACCAAGAACTGGCGGGTGGTGGAAATCCTCACCCGTTCCGCCGAGTAAGCAGGAGAGATAGCCATGATCCAGATGCAGAGCTTTCTCGACGTTGCCGACAACTCGGGTGCCAAGGAACTGATGTGCATCAAGGTGCTGGGTGGTTCCAAGCGCCGTTATGCAGGCATCGGCGACATCATCAAAGTGTCGGTGAAGGAAGCGATTCCGCGCGGCAAGGTGAAGAAGGGCGATGTGTACGACGCCGTGGTTGTGCGTACCCGCAAGGGTGTGCGCCGCGCCGACGGTTCGTTGATCCGCTTCGATGGTAACGCCGCCGTGTTGTTGAACAACAAGCAGGAGCCGATCGGCACCCGCATCTTCGGGCCGGTCACGCGCGAGCTGCGTACCGAGAAGTTCATGAAGATCGTTTCGCTCGCCCCCGAAGTGCTGTGAGCGTAGAGGACTAATCACATGAACCGTATCAAAAAGGGCGACCAAGTCGTCGTCACCACCGGCAACAAGACCATCAAGGGTCAGACTGGCGAAGTGCTGCGCGTCGATGGCGAGCGCGTCTTCGTTTCCAATCTGAACTTGGTCAAGCGCCACACCAAGCCCAATCCGCAGGCCGGTCAGGCCGGTGGCATTGTGCAGCGTGAAGCGTCGATCCATATTTCCAACGTGATGCTGCTCAACCCGGTAACGGGCAAGGGCGAGCGCGTTGCCACCAAGGTGCTCGAGAATGGAAAGCGCATCCGCGTGTTCCGCTCCAGCGGTGAGGCTATCTAAATGACCACTCGTCTCGAAAAGTTCTACAAGGAAGAAGTGGTGCCGAAGCTGATGCAGCAATTCGGTTACACCAATCCGATGCAGGTTCCCAAGCTGGTCAAGGTCACGCTGAACATGGGCGTGGGCGAGGCAGCCACCAACAAGAAGGTGCTGGAGAACGCAGTTGCCGACATGACCAAGATTTCCGGCCAAAAGCCGGTGGTCACCAAGTCGCGCGTTTCGGTAGCATCGTTCAAGATTCGTGACGGCTGGCCGATCGGTTGCAAGGTCACCTTGCGCCGTGCCCAGATGTTCGAGTTCCTGGATCGCCTGATCAATATCTCGCTGCCACGCGTGCGTGACTTTCGCGGGGTGTCGGGGCGTTCCTTCGATGGCCGTGGTAATTACAACATGGGCGTGAAAGAACAGATCATCTTCCCGGAAATCGATTTCGATGCCGTTGACGCAATGCGCGGCATGGATATCGCCATCACCACCACAGCGAAGACCGACGCAGAGGCCAAGGCCCTGCTCGAAGCCTTCCGCTTCCCGTTCCGCAACTAAGGACACGTCATGGCCAAGACTTCCATGATCAACCGCGAGACCAAGCGCGCCAAGCTGGCCAAGCAGCACGCTGGCAAGCGCGAAGCGCTGAAGAAGATCATCTCCAGCCAGGACGCGTCCTATGAGGACAAGATGGCGGCCGCAACCAAGCTGCAAAAGCTGCCGCGTGACTCCTCACCTTCGCGTCAAACCACCCGTTGCGTGTTGACTGGCCGTCCACGCGCCGTGTACAGCAAGTTCGGCCTGGGTCGCAACGCCCTGCGTCAAGCCACCATGCGTGGCGACGTGCCGGGCTTGCGTAAGGCAAGCTGGTAAAAACCTGCTATACTTCGCGGCTTCCTGTCGATTCGTTGGCGGGGATTGGCAGATCAGCCTCGCAGCGATGCGGGGCTGGTGCCGCAACAGCGTTGCGACTTTTCAAGGTCACAGCGTCCACAATCCGACAGATTTTCGCGAAAGCGGATATCGGTGCTACTCATCAGGTGAATCTACATGAGCATGACTGATCCCATCGCCGACATGCTGGTGCGCATGAAAAATGCGGCCGCAGTTGGCAAGCAGGCGGTAAGAATGCCGTCCTCCAAGATCAAGGTTGCAATTGCCAAAGTCCTCAAGGACGAAGGCTACATCGCTGACGCTCGCGTCACCCAGAACGGCGCCAAGGCCGAGCTGGAAATTGCCTTGAAGTATTTCGAGGGCAAGCCGGTTATCGAAACCATCAAGCGCGTGTCGCGCTCGGGTTTGCGTCAGTACCGTGGCAAGGATGAATTGCCGAAGGTGCTCGCCGGCCTTGGTATTTCGATTATCTCCACCTCCAAAGGCATCATGACCGACGCGCAGGCACGCCAGCTGGGTGTCGGTGGTGAAGTCTTGTGCATCGTGGCTTAAGGGAGTAACGCACATGTCCCGAGTTGCCAAGAAGCCGGTTGCCCTTGCCAAGGGTGTCGAACTCAACGTTCAGTCGGATGCGATCAGCGTCAAGGGCCCGAAGGGTACCTTGAGTATCGCCAAGCCCGCCGGTATCGAAATCAAGATTGAAGATGGCAATGCATTGCTGTTGCCCAATGATGCCTCGCTGGTGCCGTTGACCGGTACCCTGCGCGCCATTGTTGCCAACATGGTGCACGGCGTCAGTACCGGTTTCGAGCGCAAGCTTGAGCTGGTTGGTGTGGGTTACCGTGCTGCCATGCAGGGCAAGGATCTGAGCCTGTCGTTGGGGTTCTCGCATCCGGTGGTGTACGCAGCGCCAGAGGGCATCACCATCACCACGCCGACCCAGACCGAAATTCTGGTGGCCGGTGCCGACAAGCAGTTGGTCGGTGAAGTGGCAGCCAAGATTCGCGGTTACCGCCCGCCGGAGCCCTACAAGGGCAAGGGCGTGAAGTATTCCGACGAAACCATCATCCGCAAGGAAGCCAAGAAGGCCTAATCGCGAATCCTGCGCAAAGGCCCGCACGGCACTGTGCGGACTTTTTTGGAAACGCCAAGCTTTCAGCTTTCGGAGAAGAGAACCATGGAAAAGAAAATCGCTCGTCTGCGTCGTGCCAAGTCGACCCGCGCACACATCCGCGAACTCGGTGTGCCGCGCCTGTCGGTGCTGCGTACCGGTCAGCATTTGTACGCGCAGCTGTTCACCGCCGACGGCGCCAAAGTGTTGGCATCGGCTTCGACTGTTCAGTCCGATGTCAAGGCTGGTCTGACCAGTGGCAAGAACAAGGACGCCGCAGCCAAAGTGGGTCAGTTGATTGCCGAGCGCGCCAAGGCGGCCGGTATCGAAAAAATCGCATTTGACCGTTCTGGTTACCGCTATCACGGTCGCATCAAAGTGTTGGCCGAAGCTGCGCGTGAGGGTGGTCTGCAGTTCTGAGTATTGAAGGCATGTGGCTTGGGCCCCATGCCTTGTCGTCGATGCGACTGGCATCGGGCATTGCAGCTGATTGCAGCTGCAATGGTGTAACCGCCGTACATCACAACTATAAGCGGCCACGCCGCAAATCCTCTTAATTACTATCGAGATATTGATATGGCAGAGCAACGCGAATCCCGCGGCCGCGATCGCGGTCCCCGCGAGGAAAAAGTCGATGACGGCATGATTGAAAAGCTGGTCGCGGTCAACCGTGTCAGCAAGACGGTCAAGGGCGGTCGTCAATTCACCTTTACCGCATTGACGGTGGTGGGTGATGGAGCAGGCAAGGTCGGCTTCGGGTATGGCAAGGCCCGCGAAGTGCCGGTGGCCATCCAGAAGTCGATGGAAGGTGCCCGCAAGAATATGAAGGTTGTGCAGCTTAATGGCGGCACCCTGCATCACGCAGTGAAGGCCGGCCACGGCGCGGCACGCGTGTTCATGCAGCCGGCCTCGGAAGGTACGGGCGTGATCGCCGGTGGTGCGATGCGTGCGGTGCTGGAAGCCGTGGGCGTGAAGAACGTGCTGGCCAAGGCAGTAGGTTCGCGCAACCCGATCAATCTGGTGCGTGCGACGGTCAAGGGTCTGGAAGCGATGCATTCGCCGGCCAAGATCGCGGCCAAGCGCGGCAAGAAGGTGGAGGATCTGAACCATGTCTAATGAAGTCAAGACCGTCACGGTTCGTTTGGTCAAGGGCCTGCGTGGCACACAGTCGCGCCACCGTTTGTCGGTGAAGGCGTTGGGTCTCGGTAAGGTCAACAGCGTGCGTGTGTTGAAGGATAGCCCGCAAGTGCGTGGTCTGATCTCTCAGCTGCACTACCTGGTCAAGGTTGAGGATTGATTCCATGAAGATGAATACTTTGAGCCCCGCTGAGGGTGCACGTCAGGTTCCCAAGCGCGTCGGTCGCGGTATTGGCTCCGGCTTGGGCAAGACCTGCGGTCGCGGCCACAAGGGTTCGTTCGCACGTTCCGGCAAGGGCAAGATCAAGGCCGGCTTCGAAGGCGGTCAGTCGCCCATGCAGCGTCGCTTGCCCAAGATTGGCTTCCATTCGAAGCTGGCGCTGGATTGCGCGGAAGTGCTGCTGTACAAGCTGGACTCGCTGCCGGCTGGCGATGTGGATTTCGCCGCGCTGCAAGCAGCCAAGCTGGTGCCAAATACCGCCAAAAGCGCGAAGATCGTGGCCAAGGGCGACGTCACCAAGGCGTATGTCCTGAAGGGAATCGCTGCAACTGCGGGTGCCAAGGCCGCGATCATCGCTGCCGGCGGCAGTTTGGCGGAGTAATCGGCGCATGTCGCGAACTGCGGATGCAATGTCGGGCCTGATGGGCGCGGGCAAGTTCACTGAACTTCGTTCGCGCCTGATGTTCGTCATCGGCGCATTGATCGTCTATCGCATCGGGTGCTACATCCCGGTGCCGGGCGTCAATCCCGAGGCGATGCTGTCGCTGATGAATTCGCAAAAGGGCACCGTGGTGGACATGTTCAACATGTTCTCCGGTGGTGCGCTTTCGCGGTTCAGTTTGTTTGCGCTGAACGTGATGCCGTATATTTCGGCGTCCATTGTCATGCAGCTGATGGTGCAGATTCTGCCCAGCCTGAAGGCAATGCAGAAAGAAGGTGAGTCCGGGCGTCGCAAGATCACCCAGTATTCGCGTATCGGTTCGGTGTTCTTGGCCGTGTTTCAGGCGGCCGGTATCGCCATTGCATTGCAACATCAAGGTGCAGGAACCGGGGTGCCGGTGGTGTACAACCCGGGGCCTGGATTTGTGCTAACCGCGGTGGTCTCGTTGACTGCTGGCACCGTGTTCCTGATGTGGTTGGGCGAGCAGGTGACCGAGCGTGGCATCGGCAACGGTGTTTCGCTGATCATTTTCGCCGGTATCGTGGCGGGCTTGCCGGGTGCTGTATTGCACACCTTGCAGCAGGCTAATGCCGGTGAAATGCAGTGGATCACGGTATTTGTGATTCTGGCAATCGTACTTGCGGTGACTTGGTTTGTGGTGTTCATGGAAAGTGGTCAACGCCGCATCACCGTGAATTACGCCCGTCGCCAGGGGGCACGTGGTGGTTATCAGAACCAGAGTTCGTTCTTGCCGCTCAAGCTGAACATGTCGGGCGTGATTCCGCCAATCTTCGCATCGTCGATTATCATGTTCCCGGCCACCGCCTCGACCTGGTTTGGCCAGTCTGGCAACCCGGCAACGGTGTGGCTGCAAAAGGTCAGCCAGATGTTGTCGCCCGGCGAGCCGCTGCATATGATTCTGCTTGCAGCGCTGATCATCGGCTTTGCGTTCTTCTACACAGCGTTGGTGTTCAACTCGCAGGAAACCGCCGACAACCTGAAGAAGTCGGGTGCGCTGATTCCAGGTATCCGCCCGGGCAAGGCGACCGGTGAGTATATCGACGGTGTGTTGACACGCTTGACCGGTGCGGGTGCGTTGTATCTGGTGCTGGTGTGCTTGCTGCCGGAAGTGATGCGCACCAAGCTGGGAACCTCGTTCTACTTCGGTGGCACCTCGCTGTTGATCGTGGTGGTGGTCGTGATGGACTTCATTGCGCAAATTCAAGCGCATTTGATGTCGCATCAGTACGAAAGCCTGCTGAAGAAGGCAAATTTGAAAGGGCGCGGCGCCCGCTGAGCCGGGCTCCGCACCCAAGCGTCGCGGGATTGGGCGCAACCTGACAATCGTCAACTCGACCCACGTCCGAGTTGACAAATGGGCGACCCACGCGACATTCCCGCGTGTGGGTGGCAACGAACCGATCCGCGCGCCGGAGTAGCGCGCGGGCAGGCTCAGACGCAAGTTTGAGTGCTGCCAGTTCGCCGCCATCGCCGGAGCATGGGCACACTCCCCATGCCGGGTATCACTGCTGTTTCGGAGTGGTGCTTCCAGATTACTCGGGAGTTGTATATAATTTCTTGTTCCCTGCGTCGGGCTGCTTTGGCTTGACGTCAATTCGTATATTCGGAGATCGCCTTATGGCGCGTATTGCAGGCGTCAATTTGCCTGCCCAGAAGCATGTCTGGGTCGGGCTGCAGAGCATTTACGGCATCGGTCGTACTCGTTCCAAGCAGGTATGTGAATCGGCTGGCGTGAAGTCGTCGACCAAGATTCGTGAGTTATCGGAGCCGGAAGTGGAGCGCCTGCGCGCCGAAGTCGGCAAATTCGTGGTCGAAGGTGACCTGCGTCGTGAAGTGGGTATGGCGATCAAGCGTCTGATGGATCTGGGCTGCTATCGCGGCCTGCGTCATCGTCGCGGCCTGCCCCTGCGTGGCCAGCGCACCCGTACCAACGCACGCACCCGCAAGGGTCCGCGCAAGGCCATCAAGAAGTAAGGAATCCAGACTATGGCCAAGCCAGCTGCTGCGAAAACAAAGAAGAAGATCAAGCGCGTCGTCACCGACGGCATTGCCCACGTGCACGCGTCCTTCAACAACACCATCATCACCATCACCGACCGCCAGGGCAATGCACTGAGCTGGGCAACTTCGGGTGGCGCGGGTTTCCGCGGCTCACGCAAGTCCACGCCGTTCGCCGCCCAGGTTGCCGCCGAGAAGGCTGGCAAGGCTGCGTTGGATTACGGCGTCAAGGCGCTGGAAGTCCATATCAAGGGCCCAGGTCCGGGACGTGAATCAGCCGTGCGTTCGTTGAACAATGTCGGCTACAAGATCCTCAACATCATCGACGTGACGCCTATCCCGCACAACGGGTGCCGTCCGCCGAAGAAGCGTCGCGTTTGACGCCCGGGAGCAATAGAAAATGGCTCGTTATATCGGTCCCACCTGTAAGCTCGCCCGTCGCGAAGGCGCCGACCTCTCGCTGAAGTCGCCGGCGCGCGCGCTCGATTCCAAATGCAAGCTGGAGCAAAAGCCCGGCCAGCACGGCGCTACTGCCCGCAAGGGCAAGCTGTCCGACTACGCCACCCAGCTGCGTGAAAAGCAGAAGGTCAAGCGTATCTATGGCTTGCTGGAGCGCCAGTTCCGCAACTACTACAAGAAAGCCGCGACCAAGAAGGGCAATACCGGCGAGAACCTCCTGCAGATGCTGGAAACCCGTCTGGATAACGTCATCTACCGCATGGGTTTTGCCGTCACCCGGCCGGCCGCACGCCAACTGGTCAGCCATCGTGGCGTCACCGTCAATGGCAAGCCAGTCAATCTGCCGTCCTACGCCGTCAAGGCGGGTGACGCGATTGCGCTGTCCGAGAAGGCGCAGAAGCAAATGCGCGTCAAGGAATCGCTGACCGTTGCCGAGCAGATGAACTTGTCGCCGTCTTGGGTCGAAGTGGATTCGGCCAAGTTTGCAGGCGTGTTCAAGGCTGTGCCGGATCGTGCCGATCTGCCCAGCGACATCAACGAAGCGCTGATCGTCGAGCTGTACTCGAAGTAAGCCATTGCCACCGACCAGCGCCGAGCGCGCTGGTCTGCAGGAGACACCACGAATGACGGTTACCGCCACCCAAGTCCTGCGCCCGCGCGGGCCGCAGATCGAGCGCATTACCGACCATCGCGCCAAAGTCGTGATCGAGCCATTAGAGCGCGGTTACGGCCATACGCTGGGCAATGCCCTGCGTCGCGTGCTGCTGTCTTCGATTCCTGGCTTCGCAATTACCGAAGTCGAAATCGACGGCGTGCTGCATGAATACACCACGGTCGAAGGTTTGCAGGAAGATGTGCTTGAAGTGTTGTTGAACCTCAAGGACGTTGCCCTTCGCATGCACAACGGCGACACCGACACCCTCGAGCTGAAGAAGCAGGGTCCGGGTGTTGTCACCGCAGGCGATATCAAGACCACGCACAACGTCGAGGTGCTGAACCCCGATCATGTGATTGCAACCTTGACCAAAGATGTCGCGCTGAACATGCGCCTGACGATCTCGCGTGGTTTTGGCTATCAGCCGGCCGCAGCACGTCGTCGCCCGGATGAAGAGGCCCGCACCATCGGCCGTTTGATGCTGGATGCGTCGTTCTCGCCGGTGCGCCGCGTGGCGTATGCGGTGGAAGCCGCACGCGTTGAGCAGCGTACCGACCTGGACAAGTTGGTGCTGGATATTGAAACCGATGGCACCATTGATGCCGAGGAGGCGGTGCGTACTGCGGCCGATATCCTGACTGATCAGCTGTCGGTGTTCGGTGATTTCACCCATCGCGAACGTGGTGCCAAGCAAGCCGCTACCGCCGGTGTTGATCCTCTGTTGCTGCGCCCGATCGACGACCTTGAATTGACCGTACGTTCGGCCAATTGCCTGAAGGCTGAGAGCATCTACTACATCGGTGATCTGATCCAGAAGACCGAAGTGGAATTGCTCAAGACCCCGAATCTGGGCAAGAAGTCGCTCACCGAGATCAAGGAAGTGCTGGCACAGCGCGGTTTGTCGCTGGGCATGAAGTTGGAAAACTGGCCGCCAGCCGGTGCCGCCGCACACGGCATGCTGGGGTGAGTCGCCGCATTTGCGAACTGCCTTGACGGCAGTTCGCGCGGCGATGAACGCCCGAGCGCTATGCGCGAGGGCCAGGGGGGGCAATCGCGGCGCGAGCCGCCGGGCTCGCTCTGTTTGAGATCTTCTCGAAAGTAGCAACAACGCCGACGAACCCACGTTCGCGGCAGCACCGGCAAGGGATGCCGGTACGGACCAACCGCAGTCCATTTGCTCGCCATAGAGCACAACGCCAGGACGGTGACAGCGATCTTCAATAGTTGCACTCTTTACCTAAGGAAACATTCCCATGCGTCACCAGAAATCCGGTCGTAAATTCAGCCGCACCAGCGCCCATCGTGGCGCGATGTTCCAGAACATGGCGGCTTCGCTGATCAAGAACGAACTCATCCGCACCACTCTGCCGAAGGCCAAGGAATTGCGCCGTGTCGCCGAGCCGCTGATCACCTTGGCCAAGGTCGATGGCGTGGCCAATCGCCGCCTTGCGTTTGCACGTCTGCGCGACAAGGAGGCCGTGGGTACGTTGTTCACCGTGCTCGGCCCGCGTTATGCGCAGCGTCCGGGTGGCTACCTGCGTATCCTCAAGTGCGGCTTCCGCGCGGGTGACAATGCGCCGATGGCCTACGTTGAGTTGGTGGATCGTCCGCAAGCCGCTGAATAAGCGGAAAGCGCTGCAGACCGTCTGAAAGACCCCGGCATTGCCGGGGTTTTTCGTTTTGGGCGGTTTGCCGCATAATTGGAAAGCCCCCCGCAAGGTATATGCATGAATCCGTTCGCTTGGCCGTTCCGTGCGCAATTCCTGTTTGGCTTTGCCTGTTGCGCGGCCCTGCTTGGCTATGCGCTTTTTGTACAATTTCAATTGGGCATTCAGCCCTGCCCATTTTGTATTTTTCAGCGCATTTGTTTTGTGGTGCTGGGTTTGGTATTCCTGCTGGGTGGCCTGCATGCGCCGCGTTCGACCGCTGGCCGCAAAGCGTGGGGAATCACAGCATTGCTGGCTGCATCGGTGGGTGTGGGCTACGCCGGCCGGCATAGCTGGGTGCAGTTGTACCCGCCGCCAATGCCCAGCTGTGGGCCTGGCCTGAACTTTATCGTCGAACAATATTCGTGGTTGGGTGCGGCCAAGCGCGTGCTGCAAGCGACTGGTGATTGCAGCAATATCGATTGGCAATTCCTTGGGCTTTCGATGCCGATGTGGGCGTTATTGTGGTTTGCAGGCTTGGGGCTTGGCGGGCTATATGCCGGTTTCAAGGCGCGTCATGTCTATCTGTTCCGCAAGTAACGGTTGCAGGGCGTGGCTCGAGGCGAGATGATGCGATGCAACACAAACCAGCAGCCCGTCCATGTCCAGTGTTCAAGCCGTCGTAGCGCCCTTCACTCCTTCATCCGTCACTAGCGCGAAAGATTCATGGTCACCCGCTAGCTGGCGGGATCGCCCTGCGCTACAACTGCCCACCTATCCGGATTCGGCTGCGCTGTCGGCTGCACAGGAAGAGCTGCGTTCGCTACCGCCACTGGTGACCTCACGCGAAATCCTTGCGCTTAAACAGCAATTGGCCGAGGCGCAGGAAGGCAAGCGCTTTTTGTTGCAAGGCGGCGATTGCGCGGAAACGTTTGCCGAATGCAATTCTGAAGTGATCACCAACCGGCTCAAGGTGCTGTTGCAGATGAGTTTGGTGTTGGTGCATGGGTTGAAGGTGCCGGTGGTGCGGGTGGGCCGGTTTGCCGGTCAGTACGCCAAGCCGCGTTCGGCCGATAGTGAGACCCGCGACGGCGTTACCTTGCCCAGTTATCGCGGCGATATCGTCAATGGTCCGGACTTCACCGCGCAGGCGCGGGTGCCGGATCCGCGCCGTATGATCAAGGCGCATGCGCGCTCGGCGATGACGATGAACTTCGTGCGTTCGCTGATTGATGGCGGCTTCGCCGACTTGCATCACCCCGAATATTGGGGCTTGGGCTGGGTGGGCCAGTCGCCGCATGCCGCCGAGTACCAAAACATGGTGGCCGGCATCGGTGATGCCGTGCGCTTCATGGAAACACTGGCAGGGCGCAAGATGCAGAGCCTGAGCCGGGTGAATTTTTACACCTCGCACGAAGCGTTGCTGTTGCCTTACGAAGAAGCGCAGACGCGGCGGGTGCCGCGTGCAGATGGCTGGTTCAATCTGTCCACCCATTTCCCGTGGATCGGTATGCGTACCGCCGCGCTGGACGGGGCGCATATCGAATATTTCCGCGGCATCAGCAACCCTGTGGCGGTGAAGGTGGGGCCATCCGTCACCCCCGATCAGTTGCTGCGGGTGATCGATGTCTTGAACCCGCACGATGAACCAGGCCGGCTGGGCCTGATCCACCGCATGGGTGCGGAGCACATCGCCACCAAGCTGCCGACGCTGCTGGATGCGGTGAAGCGCGAGGGGCGCCGGGTGCTATGGATTTGTGATGCGATGCACGGCAATACCGAGTCCACCAGCAATGGCTACAAGACGCGGCGGTTTGAAAATATTCGTGGCGAAATCGAGCAGGCCTTCGATATCCATGAAGCCGCCGGAACGCGGCTGGGCGGTGTGCATCTGGAAATGACCGGTGAAAATGTCACCGAATGCTTGGGCGGCGCGCGCGATTTGACCGAGCTGGATTTGCAGCGTGCATATCGCACCACCGTGGATCCGCGCCTGAACTACGAGCAGGCGCTGGAGATTGCGATGTTGATCGTGAAAAAGCGCGGTGCGATTGCGGCTTGATCCAACCGCCCACGATCAGTTGCGGTCGGGTTGCACAACCGTGGGCAGAAACTGCGGCGGCTTGCGCGCATGCGTGGCTTGTTCGAACGCATACCCCAGTTCGATCAAGCGCGGCTCGCTCCACGCGGTACCCATGAAAACGATACCGACTGGCAGGCCCTGCACTTGGCCCATCGGTACGGTCAGGCTGGGATAGCGTGCGGCGGCGGCGGGGCCGTAACCCGCACCGATGAACTTGTCACCATGGGCCAGGTCGATGGGCCAGGCAGTGGTCATCGCGGGGGCGACCAAAGCATCCAGCTGTTGTGCTTTCAGGGCTGCATCAATGCCTTCTGGACCTGCCAAGCGCCGGGTTTTATCGCGGGCATTGATGTATGCGGTTTCGTTCAGTGCACCTTTGGCCTGCGATTGCTCGAATAACTCTTGCGCAAAATGTGGCATCTCGGTGTTGGCGTGTTGCTGGTTGTAGGCAATCAGTTCAGCAAGCGAGTGGATAGGTGTGGCGTTGCGCGCCAAATAGGTGTTGAGCCCAGGTTTGAACTCGTATTTCAACACCTCAGATTCGGCATCATCCCATTGCCCAAGTGTCGGAATCTGTGCATCCACCACAGTCGCACCTGCGGCTTTGAGAGCGGCAATTGCCTGCTCCATCACCGCATCGGTGGCGGGCTCAAAGCCCATCAGTTTACGCACGACACCAATGCGTGCACCCTTCAGGGCTTCCGCGTTCAAATGGCTGATGTAATCAATTGGAGCCCGCGTGGGGCGCTCATTGGAGGCCGCATCGCTGGTGTCGGGCCCATCGAGTGCCGTCAATAGTGCCGCAGCATCCGCCACGCTACGTGTCATCGGGCCGGCGGTGTCTTGCGAGAAGGAAATCGGGATGATGCCGTCACGGCTTATCAACCCCACCGTGGGTTTGATGCCCACCAGACCGGCCACTGCGGCAGGGCAAATGATGCTGCCGTCGGTTTCCGTGCCAATACCCACCGTGGCCAAATTGGCGGCAATCGCACTGCCGGTGCCGGCACTGGAGCCGCAAGGGCTACGATCGAGTACGTAAGGGTTTTTGGTTTGCCCGCCGCGCCCGCTCCAGCCGGAACTGGAATGGGTGGAGCGGAAATTGGCCCATTCCGACAGGTTGGTTTTGCCAAGAATCACCGCGCCTGCCGCACGCAATTTGCGCACCAAATAGGCATCGTTTTTGGGGTGATGATTGGCCAGTGCCAGCGAGCCCGCGGAATTGACCATCGGGAAGGCGTCGATATTGTCTTTCAGCAATACCGGAATGCCATGCAGCGGGCCGCGCACTTTGCCTGCTTTGCGCTCGCCATCCAAGCGGTCGGCCTCTTTCAAGGCATCGGGGTTGCGTTCGATTACGGCATTGAGGTGGGGGCCTGCAGAATCAATTGCCGCGATGCGATCCAGATAGGCTTGCACCAGCGCATGGCTGGTCAATGTACCTGCACTCATCTTGCGTTGCAGGTCGAGTACGGTGGCCTCTTCGAGTGCCGATGCGGGCAGCGTGCTGGCTGCAGTTGTCATGTTCGAAGTTGCCGGGGATCGGGTATCCGGCTGACAGGCACTTAATAGCACGGTAACAGCAAGGGCAAGTGGTAGGTAACGCATCGAGCAACTCCCAAAGGCGATGGGCAAGTCTGCCCCGGCTCGCGTGTGGTGTGCAAATGCAGGGCGATGCGGGATGCGTCAGCGGCGACGCTTGAGCAAGTCGCGCGCCAGTACCCACAGCACCGCCACATTGATCGCCACCACCACCAGCGAGAGCCAGCCGGGATGTTTGAACAGTGCAAACACATCAAACGGAAGGTAGAGCGAAACCGTCACGCAGCCCAGCCATGAAGCCCACGCTTTCGCCCGCCACAGGCCCCAGCCTTCAAGCAAGTGCATGATCCCGTACAGCGCGGCGATCAGCGCTGCCAGATGGATCCCGCCGGGGTTGATGGCACCGATCAGCCAGGCGATGACGCCGTGATGTGGATCAAGTTGGAAGCGGACAATCAGTTCGTGCACCCAGCGTTGCAGTGGGGCCGGGCCGATCAATTCCAAGCCACTGGCGGCCAGCAGTGCCAGTGCGCCCTTCACGGCCTCGACCAGCGCGATGATGTGCAACCCCGGATGCGCGTGCGGATCCGGGTTGTAGTGATGCGGTTGACTCATGCCGGGCTCATGCCTGCGCACGCGGATATGGTGCGCAGACAATGGGGGCAGGTCGGCGCCAGATCAAGCCGACCAACACGCCACCGGGCACACACGGGCTCACGCAGAGCGGCTGGCGCGCTTGCGGTCGTTCTCGGTCAGGTGCTTCTTGCGCAGACGGATTTCCTTGGGGGTGATTTCCACCAACTCATCGTCGTCGATGAAGTCCAGTGCCTGTTCCAAGGTGAACTTGGTGGCAGGAGTCAGCTGGATGGCATCGTCCTTGCCGGAGGCGCGCATATTGGTCAGCGGCTTGGTCTTGATTGCATTGACGGTCAAGTCATTGTCCTTGCTGTGGATGCCGACCAACTGGCCTTCATACACCTGATCGCCTTCGGCAGCGAACAACTTGCCGCGCTCTTGCAGCGGGCCCAGCGAATAGGCCGGGGTAGCACCCGGTGCATTGGCGATCATCACCCCGTTCAGGCGCTTGGCAATCGGGCCGGTTTCCTTCGGGCCGTAGTGGTCAAACACATGGAACAGCAGGCCGGAACCTTGGGTCAGGGTCTTGAATTCGTTCTGGAAGCCGATCAGGCCGCGCGCCGGGATTTCATAGTCGAGGCGCACGCGACCCTTGCCGTCGGGCTCCATGTTCTTCAATTGGGCCTTGCGGGTACCCAGCTTTTCCATCACGCCGCCCTGATGCACTTCTTCCACGTCCACCACCAATTGCTCGATGGGTTCCATCAGTTGGCCATCGATTTCCTTGATGATGACTTCCGGACGCGATACCGCCAACTCGAAGCCTTCGCGGCGCATGTTTTCGATCAGCACCGACAGGTGCAATTCGCCGCGGCCGCTGACCAGGAACTTGTCGGCATCTTCCAATTGCTCGACCTTAAGCGCCACGTTGTGCACGGTCTCGCGCTCCAGCCGGTCTTTCAGCTGGCGGCTGGTCAGGAACTTGCCACCCGACAGGTCTTTGCTGCCAGCGAACGGCGAGTTATTGACCTGGAAGGTCATCGAGATGGTGGGTTCGTCCACGGTCAGCGCGGGCAGCGCTTCCGGTGCATCAATGGCGCACACGGTGTCGGAAATGGTCAGCTCGGAAATGCCGGAAATGGCCACGATATCGCCAGCTTCCGCGCTGTCTTGTTCGATGCGCTCCAAGCCCATGAAGCCCAGCACTTGCAGCACCTTGCCTTGGCGCTTCTTGCCTTCACGGTCGATCACCGTCACCGGCATGTTCTTCTTCAAGGTGCCGCGCTGGATGCGGCCGATGCCAATCACGCCCACGAAATTGTTGTAGTCCAGCTGCGAAATGCGCATCTGGAACGGGCCATCGGCCGCCACATCCGGTGCCGGAACATGCTGCATGATGGCCTCGTACAGCGGGGTCATGTCGCCTTCGCGCGCCGCATCGTCCAAGCTGGCATAGCCGTGCAGGGCCGAGGCGTACACGATCGGGAAGTCCAATTGCTCATTGGTGGCGCCGAGCTTGTCGAACAAGTCAAACACCTGATCAATCACCCAATCCGGGCGTGCGCCGGGGCGGTCGATTTTGTTGACCACCACAATCGGCTTGAAGCCCATCGCAAAGGCTTTCTGGGTCACGAAGCGGGTTTGCGGCATCGGGCCGTCCATCGCATCGACCAGAATCAGCACCGAATCCACCATCGACAGCACGCGCTCGACTTCGCCGCCGAAGTCGGCGTGGCCGGGGGTATCGACGATGTTGATGCGGTTGCCCTGCCAGGTGATCGCGGTGTTCTTGGCCAGAATGGTGATGCCGCGTTCCTTTTCCTGGTCGTTGCTGTCCATCACACGCTCGGCCAGCACCGTGCGTTCGTTCAGGGTGCCGGACTGCTTCAGCAGGCAGTCGACGAGGGTGGTCTTGCCATGGTCAACGTGGGCGACGATGGCGATATTGCGGAGGCGTTCGACGGACATTTGCTTTGGGGCTCGTTGAAGCCGCACCGCTACCAAATGGGCAGGCAGGGCGCGGGTTGAAATGAGGGGAGCCGGCTATTATATCGGGTTCACGCGCCCATCCGGGCATCTGGAGATGAACAAAATGAGTCTGATCGCCAATTTCGACACCGACCGCGGCACCATCAAGGTCGAGCTGGCCGCCGACAAGGCCCCGCTGACGGTGGCCAATTTCGTCAATTTGGCCCAGCGCGGCTTCTATGACGGACTGAATTTCCACCGTGTCATCAATGATTTCATGGTGCAGGGCGGCTGCCCGGAAGGCAGTGGCCGTGGCGGCCCCGGCTACCGTTTCGAGGATGAAACCAGCAACGGGCTGGGCCATGAGCGCGGTGTGTTGTCGATGGCCAATGCCGGCCCCAGCACCAACGGCAGTCAGTTCTTCATCACCCACGTGCCCTGCGGCTGGCTGGACGGCAAGCACACCGTGTTTGGCAAGGTGACCGAGGGCATGGACGTGGTGGATGCGGTCAAGCAAGGCGACAAGATCAAGTCGATCAAGATCGAAGGCAATGCCGAAGCCGCGTTGGCCGCCAAGGCCGACCGCGTGGCGGAGTGGAACAAGATTCTGGCCGCTTGATCCGGCCCATCATCACCCACTGATGGGGGACGTTTGCCTCCATCGTGGGTGAGATTGGTTTGCGGAATTGGCTTGCGCGGCGGCAAGGCTGTTGCAGGACAGCATGCTAGAATTGGAAGGCTTTATCTAAAGTCCCGGCCGCAGATAAGCGGCCCCTCAACGAGGTCCCCCACGATGCCTCAGCTCGCCCGGCGTGTTGGTCGCGCCAAGCCCAGCGTCATCATGCAAGTTGCCGAAAAAGCCAAGCGCCTGAAGGCCGAAGGCCGCGACATCATCAGTTTCTCCATTGGCGTTCCCAACTTCCTGCCCGGTGAGCATGTGTATGCCGCTGCGCGCGAAGCACTGGCCAAAGACAGCGGTCAGTACGGTAGCAACCGCGGCACCGATGCACTGCTGGATGCGTTTATCGCACATATGGAAGCGTTGGGCCTGAGCGGCTATGGCCGTGCCAATTGCTCCACCGGTATTGGCGCCAAGCACGTGATCTACAACCTGGCCGAGGCGCTGTTGGACGAAGGCGACACCATCGTCTTCCCCACGCCGTACTGGACCAGTTACATGGACATCGCGGAAATCGTGAATGCCAAGGTCGATTTGCTGGCTTGCCCGGCTTCGCAGGATTACAAAGTGACGCCAGCACAATTGGACACGGCCTTGGCAAAGAAGCCGAAGGTTTTTCTGTTCAATAACCCGTCCAACCCCACCGGCATGGTCTATACCCGCGATGAAATCGTGGCATTGGCCGATGTGCTGGTGAAGTACCCGGACACCTGGATCATCACCGACGATATCTACAACAGGATGTTGTTTGACGGCTTGGAGTACGCGAACTTCATGCAGGTCCACCCGCAACTGCGCGAGCGCACCATCTTTATCGACTCGCTGTCCAAGACCTACGGCATGCCGGGTTGGCGGGTCGGCTTCATGGCGGGGCCGGAATCGGTGGCCAAGGCGATTACCACGCTCAATTCCAACCACATCACCAATCTTCCGGAAATCGTCACCGCTGCTGCAATTGCCGCGCTGACGGGTCCGCAGGATGTGCCCACCGAAAAGTGCGCGGAGTTCCAAGCCAAGCGCGATCAGGTGATGGCGGTGATGAATGCCATTCCCGGCGTGGTTTGCCCGCGGCCACAGGGTGCGTTCTATGTGTTCCCGGATATCAGCTGCGCATTTGGCAAAACGCATGGCGGCGTCAAGATTGGCAACGATGTGGACTTCTGCAATGTGCTGCTGGATGCCAAGGGCGTGGCCTGCGTGCCGGGTTCGGCATTCGGTGAGCCCAATGCACTGCGCATCAGCTACACCTGCCCCACGCCGCAACTGGTGCCCGGCTTGACCCGCATCCAGGAATTCTTTGCCGAATTGGTTTGATCCTTGCTGCACACACCGATGCGGCGCTTGCGCCGCATCGCCATTTTGAGGAGTTGAATGATGAAAGCCCCCGTACGAGTTGCAGTCACCGGCGCCGCCGGCCAGATTGGTTATGCCCTGTTGTTCCGGATCGCTTCCGGCGAAATGCTGGGCAAGGACCAGCCGGTCATCCTGCAGATGCTGGAGCTGCCGCTGGACAAGGCCCAGGCCGCCCTGCGTGGCGTGATGATGGAGCTGGAGGACTGCGCGTTCCCGCTGCTGGCCGGGATGGTCGGCACCGATGACCCGGAAGTCGCGTTCAAGGACGCCGACTACGCCCTGCTGGTCGGCGCGCGTCCGCGCGGCCCGGGCATGGAGCGCAAGGACCTGCTGCTGGAGAACGCCAAGATCTTCACCGCGCAGGGCGCGGCGCTGAACAAGGTCGCCAGCCGCAACGTCAAGGTGCTGGTGGTCGGCAACCCGGCCAATACCAATGCCTACATCGCGATGAAGTCCGCGCCGGACCTGCCGGCGAAGAACTTCACCGCGATGCTGCGCCTGGACCACAACCGCGCGCTGTCGCAGCTGGCCAACAAGGCCGGCGTGGCCGTGGCGGACATCGAGAAGCTGGTGGTGTGGGGCAACCACAGCCCGACCATGTACCCGGACTACCGCTTCGCCACCATCAATGGCGAATCGCTGAAGGACAGGATCAACGACGCCGACTGGAACGCCAACACCTTCATCCCGACCGTCGGCAAGCGCGGCGCCGCCATCATCGAGGCGCGCGGCCTGTCGTCGGCGGCCTCGGCGGCCAACGCGGCCATCGACCATATGCACGACTGGGCACTGGGCACCGATGGCAAGTGGGTGACCATGGGCGTGCCGTCCGACGGCAGCTACGGCATCCCGGAGGGCGTGATGTACGGCGTGCCGGTGACCTGCGCCAACGGCGAATACACCCGCGTGGAAGGCCTACCGGTGGATGACTTCAGCCGTGCGGCAATGGACAAGACCTTGGCTGAGTTGGAAGAGGAGCGCGCCGGCGTGGCGCATTTGCTGTAAGTACACGCCGCCGTTTCATTTGCAGTACCTCAAAGGGCTGGCCATGTGCCGGCCCTTTTTGCGTGTATTTTGACAGGAAAGCATGGTGTAACTCCGGAAGCCGACGTGGGGCACTCAATCTAGATACATGGAGGGGGGCGATGGCGCTGCAAATGCGATCCCTGTCCGCACATCACCGGCGGCCAGCTTGGGTGCGGCGTACGCGCGGTGCTGGCTGGTGAATCTGATCGCCGAACTCAGGCGCCGCAATGTGCTGCGTGCCGCCACGTTTTATGCGGCAGCAGCGTGGTTGCTGATGCAAGTGGCAACCCAAGTGCTACCGTATTTCGGCATTGATACTGCGGTGTTGCGCTGGTTCGTGCTGGCGTTGGTGGCGGGATTTCCGCTGGCGATGCTGGTGGCCTGGTTCTACGAATGGACACCAGACGGCCTCAAGCGTGAACACGAGGTTGCACCAGAGGACTCGATCACCGTTGAGACCGGGCGGAAGTTGAACACCTGGATCATCGGAGTGCTGAGCTTGATCGTGGTCTTCTTGCTGGTGGACACCTTCATGCCGCGTGGGGATGCTGATGCAGGGATGGATAAATCAATTGCGGTGCTGCCGTTCATTGATAGTGACAACGATGGCAAGGAACAGTATTTCTCTGATGGGCTGAGCGAGAACCTGATCATTGCATTGACCCAATTCAGTGGCCTGAAGGTGATCAGCCGCAACTCCTCGTTCCAGTTTCGCGGTAATCGCCCCGATAGCGCTGCCATCGGCCGCAAATTGGGTGTGGCGTACTTGTTGGAGGGCAGCGTACGCAGGGCTGGCGGGCAGGTGAGTATCAATATCGAGCTGATCAAGGCCCGCGATGGCGACACGCTGTGGTCGCAGCGCTATCAACGACCGTATCTCGGATTGTTTGCCTTGCAAGAAGAAATCACCACCGCCGTAGCCACAGCGCTGCAAGCGGAGCTGGTCAGCATCCCCGGCGCGGTACCGCAAAGTGACCACCCGCCGAGCGGAAATCTTGGGGCGTACAACGCCTATTTGCAGGGCGAATTCTATTTTCAGCGTCGCAGCGAGGCCGACTATCGCAAGGCGATTGATGCGTACGAGGCGGCGGTTCGGCTGGATCCAAACTACGCGCTGGCATATGCCGGCCTGACCCGTGCGCAGACGGACTTGGCAGGTTACTACCAGTCCGGAAATGCAGCGCTGGTGGCCTATGCCAAGGCCAGAACTGCCTCGGCGACCGCCTTGCGCTTGGGGCCGCAGTTGGCACGTGTGCATGCTGCGCGCGGCTATCTTGTGTTGAATGCCGATATGGATTTCGCGACCGCGGAAACAGAATTGCGCAAAGCGTTGGCGCTGGCCCCCAACAGCAGCGATGTGCAATCCCAGTTGGGCTTGCTGTTGGCAACGCTGGGTCATTTGAACCAGGCGATCGCGTTGACCAGGCGTTCGATCGAAAGCGATCCGCTGTATTCGGAGGGCTACACATTGTTGGCGGCCTTCCAGTCCGGTCTTGGCCAGTTGGACGCGGCAGAGCAGGCCATTCGCAAGTCGATTGAATTACAGCCGGGGGCTGGCTTCGAGCGCGTGCAGTTGGCGATGATCGCGATTCAGCGGGATGACGAAGTTGCGGCGACAGCTGCAGTCAATCAAGTCAATGACGAAGGCGGTTGGCTGCAGATCGCGCAAGCCTTCGTCACTCAAATCGGCCACGATCGGAATGCCGCCGATGCCGCCTTGCAACACTTGATCGACACCCAGGCCGACATCTCCGCCTTCCAAATTGCCGAGACCTATGCGTTGCGGCAACAGCCGGACAAAGTATTTGAATGGCTAAATACCGCGTATGCCAACCGGGATCCTGGCATCAACCGGATCTGGTTTGATCCTTTCATCCTGCGCTACAAGGCGGATCCGCGTTTCATTGCATTTTGCCGCAAGGTTGGACTGCCGGAGACGGGAGAGGGGGTGATGGTGGCGTCGTTGGGGGGGCGGCCTGCAGCCGTTGGCAAGGCGGTGGCTCCGTGAACAGGCGCGCATCGTTCATCAGTGAATTACGACGGCGCAATGTGTTTCGTGCGGCGACGTTTTACGCGGCGTCTGCGTGGCTGCTGGTCGAGGTGGTTACCCAGTTGTCTTCGCTATTTGACGTGCCGAACTGGGCGGTGCGCTGGATCGTCATTGCGGCCGTGGTGGGGTTTCCGTTTGCGATGACCTTTGCGTGGTTGTATGAGTGGACGCCCAGCGGAATCAAGCGCGAGAGCGATATCGCAGCGGGCGATTCGGTCACCCATTTGACCGGCAAGCAACTGGATCGACTCATCATTCTGGTGCTGGCGCTTGCCACGTTGGTGCTGCTGGCCAACAAGTTCGTGCTGCACCCGCGCATGCTGGCATTGCAAGATCACTCGATTGCCGTGCTGCCGCTGGTCAATGCCAATCGTGATGCGCAGGAGCAATATTTTTCCGATGGTCTGTCAGAGGATTTGATTGCGGCGTTGTCGCGGTTTCATGGCTTGAAAGTGATCAACCGCAACTCGACGTTCAAGTTTCGTGACAGCCATGAAGACAGCAACAGCATCGGCAAGCAGCTGGGTGCCGCACATTTGTTGGGTGGCAGTGTGCGGCGGCAGGGCGGGCGCATCGAAGTCATGCTGGAATTGATTCGGGCACAGGACGGCAGCACGCTGTGGTCGCAGCGTTATGAGCGGCCGTACGCCGATTTGTTTGTGTTGCAGGATGAAATCAGCGCATCTGTCGTGCACGCGCTGCAAGCAAGACTGGTGCCGGGCTCGCGCCGCGCAACTACCGGAGATCGTCCTGCGAGCGGTGATTTGGATGCGTACAATGCATTTCTGCAGGGCAGTTTCTACGAGGCACGCGGCAGCGAAGCAGACTATCGCAAGGCGATTGACTACTACACGCAGGCCTGCAAGATCGACCCCGGTTACGCGAATGCGCACGCCGCACAGTCATTGGTCGCCACCCGCTTGGCCGGTCGTTTTTTAGAGGGTGATGCAATGCGTGATGCCTATGCCATCGCACGCAAAGAAGCGGCGCAGGCATTAGCGCTGGCACCCGATTCGGCGCTGGCCTATCTTGCGCGTGGCCGCTTGCGGGTTTGGGCCGATTTCGATTGGCGGCGCGGCGAGGCGGACTTTCAGCGCGCACTGCAACTGGACCCCAGCAATGACGCCGCCAGGATTGCGTTAGGGGAGGTAGAGGCCACCCTGGGGCGGCCTGCCGTTGCGGCCCGGTTGACCGAACAGGCATTGGTCAACGATAGTCTCAACGCGCGTGCGTGGCATGCACTTGGCACCTACTTGATGTCACTGCAACGGCTCGACGAGGCCGCCGCCAAGTTTCACAAAGCTGCCGAATTGCAACCGGGGATGTTTGGCAATCAAGAGCAGTTGGCCATCATTGCAATCTTGCGCGGCGATGCGGCTGCAGCAATGCATGAAGCGCAGTTGGAGCATGCAGGGGATTGGCGCAATGCGGCACTGGCGCGCAGCTTGCAGATTGGCCAGGACCGCAAGGCTGCCGACGCCGCCTTGGCCGACTTGATCGCGCATCAGGCCGGCAAAGCCGCCTACCAAATCGCGCAGGTGCAAGCGCTGCGTGGCGAGGCTGACCAAGCTTTCTTTTGGCTGGACCGGGCATGGGCGAATCGTGATGCCGGGATCAGTCTGTTGCTGTTTGATCCGCTGATGGTGAACTTGCGCACGGATCCTCGATTTGTGCAGTTCTGTGCCAAGGCGGGGCTGCCGGCGGCTCCCATCTCACCTGCGCATCCGGCCACGGCGATGGCTATGCGCCACTTTTCATTCACTCCTGCAAGCGCAATCGAAAATGCAATCGTATGAGTAGCCAGATCGAGGAATACGGCAACGGCCAGTGCGTTGATTCGCAGGCATTCGAGCTTGCCGATGTTGTCGCTGCGGGTCAGCCACGCGTACTGCGCGGCTTGTGTCGGGACTGGCCATTGGTGCAAGCGGCGTATCAATCACACAGTGCATTCGCGCAAGCGCTGGCAGCGCTGGATAGTGGCGCAGCAGTGGATGTGCTGCACTTGCCGCCCGAGGCCAATGGCGTGGTGGGCTACAACGCTGTCGGTGATGGTTTCAACTATCAACACTTCAAGGTTAGCCTGACGGATGTCCTGACGCGCTTGGCGGCGTTTAGTCGCAGCCAGGGCGCCGTGCCGGGGGTGGCGCTGCAAAGTGCATTGATCACCGAGTGCATGCCTGCATTTGTTGCCAATCATCGGATGCCTTGCCTGCCGGCAGCGGTGTTGCCGCGGTTATGGGTCGGCAACCGGGTGACCACCCCGGCGCATTTTGATGTCTCGCACAATATTGCCGTGGCCGTTTGTGGGCAACGCCGATTCACGTTGTTTCCCACCGGGCAGGTGGCCAACCTTTATATCGGGCCACTGGATTTTGCGCCAACGGGCGCGGCGATCACTCTGGCGCGCCCAGACCAGCCAGACTTTGATCGTCACCCACGCTTACGCGAAGCGTTGGACAACGCCGTGGTGGCCGTGTTGGAGCCTGGCGATGCACTGTACGTACCCCCGTTGTGGTGGCACCAGGTTGAATCATTGGATGTGCTCAACGGCTTGATCAACTATTGGTGGATGCCGCCGCCTCCGGCATCGGGCATGGATGCACTATTGCTTGCCCGACTGGCGTTGCACAGTCTGCCTGCGCCGTTGCGGGAAAACTGGCGTGCGCTGTTTGAGCACTATGTGTTTGGTGACAGTGATGCAGTCGCACATATCCCCAAACAGCAGCGGGGCGTGTTGGGTGAACAGGACTCACAGGGCGCGGCAACGCTGCGCGAGCGGATCCGATCTGCGCTGTAGCAGGCGTGGCTGGTGGTCCCGCGCTAAAATGGAGGCTTCGCAAGGAGCCCCGCATGTCTTCGATGTCCGCAGGCGCACGTTTTCGTAGCGCGATCCAGCAAGAATCTCCGTTGCAGGTGATGGGTGCCATCACCGCATATGCCGGCTTGATGGCCCAGCGTGTGGGCTATCGTGCGCTGTATCTGTCGGGAGGCGGTGTGGCGGCCAATTCGCTGGGCGTGCCCGACCTTGGCATCAGTACCATGGAAGATGTGCTCACCGACGCGCGCCGGATTGTTGATGCCACCGGCATGCCGTTGCTGGTGGATATCGATACCGGTTGGGGTGGGGCGTTCAACATCGGTCGCACCATCCGCAGCTTCGAGCGCATTGGCGTGGCGGCGGTGCATATGGAAGATCAGGTGGGTCAAAAACGCTGCGGCCATCGTCCCGGCAAGGAAGTGGTGACGAAGGACGAGATGATTGATCGCGTGAAGGCGGCAGTGGATGCGCGCAGCGATGCCGCTTTCGTGATCATGGCACGCACCGATGCCGCGGCGGTAGAGGGCATTGATAGCGCGATCGAACGTGCGGTGGCTTATGTCGAGGCCGGTGCCGACATGATCTTCCCCGAGGCGATGACGTCGCTTGACGACTATCGCAAGTTCAAGGCGGCGGTGCAGGTGCCGATCCTGGCCAACCTCACCGAGTTCGGCAGCACGCCGTTCTACACCACCGACGAATTACGCGATGCTGGTGTCGACATTGCCCTGTACTGCTGTGGCGCTTACCGTGCGATGAACAAGGCCGCCCTGCATTTCTATGAAACCGTGCGCCGAGAAGGCACGCAGAAGGCCATTATCGACACCCTACAAACCCGTGCCGAGTTGTATGACTTCCTGGGCTACCACGCCTACGAAGACAAGCTTGATGCGCTATTTGCGCAACACAACGCGGGCTGATGGCGCAGGTTGGGCATGTGTATGCGGCATGCCCCTTTGCATGAGGATGTGCATCTCAACCGAGTGCGGCAATGATCAATCCATTTTCTACAACCCGCGCTGACCGCCGCAGCACCGCACAACGGTTGTTGCATAAAGAGCTTGAGCAGCTGCCCGACGATGAACGGCAAGTGGTCGAGCGTTTTATCGAGCGCGGTAGCGTGGCACGCAATATCCAGCGTGAGGTTCTTCAGTCGCGCAGTTTGGGCGAGCGCGTGGCCGATCGCGTGGCGAAAATCGGTGGTAGTTGGTCGTTCATCCTCACCTTCCTGTTCGGATTGGTGGTCTGGATGGTGGTCAATACATTTTTCCTGCTCAACGCCTTCGACCCATACCCCTACATCCTGCTGAATCTGGTGTTGTCATGCCTTGCTGCGATCCAGGCACCGATCATCATGATGAGCCAGAATCGCCAAGCCGATGTGGATCGCCTGCAAGCGCAGCACGACTACGAAGTGAACATCAAGTCGGAACTGGAAATCATGCAAGTGCACGAAAAGCTAGACCACTTGCGTGAGCAAGATTGGGCGATGTTGGTGGCGTTGCAAAATCAACAAATCGAATTGCTCAACTGTCTGCTCGAGCGCGTCACTCGCAACGATACTGCGGCACGCAATCACCACAATGCACACACCACCGGAGGCACCTCATGACCGAACCCAGCATTCCCGGCTTCAAGCCCAAGAAATCCGTCGCGCTGTCTGGCACTGCTGCCGGCAACACCGCGTTGTGCACGGTGGGCCGTTCCGGCAATGATTTGCATTATCGCGGCTATGACATTTTGGATCTGGCCGATGTGTGCGAGTTCGAGGAAATCGCGCATTTGCTGGTGCATGGCAAGTTGCCGAACAAGGCAGAGTTGGCGGGTTACAAAGCCAAGCTGAAGGCGCTGCGCGGGATTCCTGCGGCAGTCAAGGCGGCCTTGGAAGAACTGCCGCCGTCAGCGCATCCGATGGATGTGATGCGTACCGGCGTGTCGGTGCTGGGTTGCGTATCGCCAGAGAAAGACGACCACAATCATCCTGGTGCGCGCGATATTGCCGACAAGCTGATGGCCAGTTTTGGTTCGATGTTGTTGTACTGGTACCACTACAGTCACAACGGTCGTGTCATTGACGTGGAGACCGATGACGATTCCATCGGTGGTCATTTCCTGCATCTTTTGCATGGCGAGCCACCGCCGCAGTCGTGGGTACGCGCGATGCATACCTCGCTGATTTTGTACGCCGAGCACGAATTCAACGCATCCACCTTTACCTGCCGAGTCATTGCCGGCACCGGCAGTGACATGCATTCCTGCATTGCCGGCGGCATCGGCGCACTGCGCGGGCCCAAGCACGGCGGTGCAAACGAAGTCGCATTTGAAATCCAGAAGCGTTACGACACCCCGGACGAGGCCGAGGCCGACATTCGCGCACGGGTCGAGCGCAAGGAAGTGGTGATTGGCTTCGGCCACCCTGTGTACACGGTGTCCGACCCGCGTAACAAGGTAATCAAAGAGGTGGCCCGCGAACTGTCCGACGAGCAGGGCAATATGAAAATGTATGCCATTGCCGAGCGTTTGGAGTCGGTGATGTGGGACATCAAAAAAATGTTCCCAAACTTGGATTGGTTCAGCGCGGTCAGCTATCACATGATGGGCGTGCCCACCGCGATGTTCACCCCGTTGTTTGTATTGGCGCGTACCGCGGGTTGGAGCGCGCACATCATCGAACAGCGTATCGACGGCAAGATCATTCGTCCGTCGGCCAATTACGTGGGCCCGGAAGACCAAGTGTTTGTGCCGATCGCACAGCGCTAGTTCGGTCTGCGGCCAAACAAGAAGCCACGCATTGCGTGGCTTCTTGTTGCAGCTGTGTCTGCCGGGATTTCCGGATTAGATCAAGCCTTCGGCTTTCATGGCAGCCTGCACGCCGGCGTCATTGGCCATGTGTGCATCGAAGCGGGCAAGGTTGTCCAACCCGCTCAAATCCACGCCGGTTTTCTTCGCCCATTGCAGGGTGATGAACAGGTATGGGTCGGCAATCGAGCGGCTACCGGTGATCCAGTCCTTGCCTTCCAGTTGCGCGTCGGCGTTTGCGAACAATCCACGCAGCTGGGCACGCGCATTGGCGTGCGACTTGTCGATGGCGGCCTGATCTTCCAGATAGTGGGTGGCACCAAATAGTGGTTTGAACGCCGGGTGCACATCGGCATTGACGAAGGCCAGCCAGCGGTTGACCTCGGCGCGGCTTTGCGCGCCGCCATCGCCGCACAGGCCGGCTTCGGGAAAGCGGTCCGTCAGGTAATGCAGGATCGCGGAGTTCTGGGTCAGCACCCAGTCGCCCACTTGCAGCGCGGGCACTGCGCCGGAAGGATTGATGGCGCGGTACTCGGGGGTTGCGCGTTGCTCGCGGGTGACAATCTGGAATTCGTAGGGCTGGCCGAGCCACTGCAGCACGATATGGTCGGCAGTGGAGCAGGCACCGGGGGAGGTATAGAGCTTCATGGTGTGACACCGGTTTGGGGATGCGTCACTATCCACGATGGCGGGTGTTCTGGCGATGAAGATGCGCGCAACGCTGTGTTGCTGGCAACGCCAGCGATGGCTGCCATCAACTGCCGCGGCGTGGGCGCAGGCTTTGTACCCGATAGAACGTGTGGTCGCCAATTGTGGCCACTTGATCGGCGCTGTTCCAGCTGGGGCTGGCGATCGCGGTGGCGGCGAAATGGCTGGCACCCGGAACCACCAGCTTGCGCTGGCTGCGCGGAAGCGCCCAATTGCGCTCGGAGGCAAACGCTACCGAGACTGCTTCGGTCCACGCCTCGATATTGGACAGGCGCGTTTGTGGCGACAGCAGCGTCGGCGCAAATTGCTTGCGTGCGGTCACCACTTGGCACAGGTTGCGCCCCCACAGGCCACTGTCGCGGCGACGTAGGGCCACTTCCGCCACCGCCTGTTGGCCCAGCGCGGATTGATCGCGGGCCTCCAGATACACGGTGGTGGACAGGCACAGCGAATCAGCAGCAGGCTGCGGCAGGACATGCGACAGCCAGAGAATCCAAGCCAGTTTCATAGATGAGACTCCTTGCTCCGTTGCGGCGCTGGGAACCGCATCGAAATGCGAACCACAGGCGTCATGGCGTACTGGGGAGGGCGGCAGCTCTATGGCGGCCTTTGCCCGGGCGCGCCGTCCCGGATCAGGGTGCGGGTGGCGTGCCGGTGAACCTGAATGAGGGATGCCGCGGGGGCGGTCTTCAGGCGGAAAGTTGGCGCACGGTAGGGGGTGTTCCCCTAACGTCAGCTGAATGGTTGGGATGGAACTTCCTGATTGGATTGGAATTTTTGTTCTGCATTAACGTCATTCTAAAGAGCTGCGCCCAGCCGACTGCCTTCGTCGATGGCGCGTTTGGCATCCAGTTCCGAGGCGAGTTTTGCGCCGCCGATCAGATGCGGGTTGCGGCCTTGCACGAGCAGGGCATCGAACAGTTCGCGGCGCGGCAATTGGCCCGCACACAGCACCACGTGATCCACGGCCAGCAGTTGCTCGCTGCCGTCCACACGGATCCGCAAGCCATCATCGTCAATGCCCAGATAGTCCACCCCACCCAGCATCTTGACCGTCTTGGCCTTGAGTGTGGCGCGATGGATCCAGCCGGTGGTTTTGCCCAACTTCGCGCCAAGCTTGCCTGGCGTGCGCTGCAGCAACCAGACCTGGCGCGCTGCCGGCTCTGGCTGCGGAGCAACCAGTCCACCGGCTGCCTCGAAGTCGGCGTCAACGCCCCATTCGGCCATCCAGCGGCTGCGGTCCAGCGTGGGCGAACCATCGGCCTGCACCAGATATTCGGCCACATCAAATCCGATCCCGCCGGCACCGATGATGGCGACCTTGTTACCGATCACGACGCGGCCTTCCAGGACATCCAGGTAACTCACCGCCTTGGCATGGTCATGGCCGGGCAGGTCGATTGCCCGCGGCGTCACACCGGTGGCGATTACTACCTCGTCAAACCCTTGCACGGCGTTCGCATCGACCCACGTATCGAGCCGTAAGTTGACGCCGGTCTCGATGATGCGTTGGCCGAAATAGCGCAGGGTCTCAAAGAACTCCTCCTTGCCCGGGATGCGCTTAGCCAGATTGAATTGGCCACCAATCGCGGTTGCCGCATCGAACAAGGTCACGCTGTGCCCGCGCGCGGCAGCCACCGTGGCGCAGGCAAGGCCTGCGGGGCCAGCCCCGATCACGGCAACGGTTTTCGGCGTATTGGTGTTGCCGTAGTTCAACTCGGTTTCAGCGCCAGCGCGCGGGTTGACCAAACAGCTGGCGCGCTTGTTTTCGAACACATGATCCAGGCAGGCTTGATTGCAGGCGATGCAGGTGTTGATGCGATGGGCTTCGCCACGCTGGGCTTTGTTGACCCACTGCGGGTCGGCCAGCAGCGGGCGCGCCATCGATACCATGTCGGCGCCACCGGCGGCCAGGACCGCTTCGGCCACCTCCGGCATGTTGATGCGGTTGCTGGCCACGACCGGGATGCCCACGTGTGGCTTGAGTTTGGCGGTAACACCAGTGAATGCGGCGCGTGGCACCGAGGTGGCAATGGTGGGGATGCGCGCCTCGTGCCAGCCGATCCCGCTGTTGAGGATGGTTGCACCAGCCGCTTGCACGGCATGCGCTTGCGCAACGATGTCGCCCCAGCCGTTGCCACCTTCGACCAGATCCAGCAAGGACAAGCGGTAGATCAGGATGAAATCCGGGCCGCAGGCTTCGCGCACTTGGCGCACGATCTCCACCGCAAAGCGCATCCGTTGGTGGGCATCACCGCCCCACGCATCCTTGCGCCGATTGGCGCGGGCGGTGGTGAATTCGTTCAGCAGATAGCCTTCCGAGCCCATGATCTCCACCCCGTCGTAGCCGGCGTCGCGTGCCAGTGCAGCGGCGGTGGCGAAGTCACGGATCTGCCGGTCGATGCCGCGTGCACTCAGTGCGTGCGGAGTGAACGGGTTGATCGGCGATTTCAATTTCGACGGCGCCACCGATAACGGGTGGTAGGCATAGCGCCCGGCATGCAGCAATTGCAGGCAAATCTTGCCGCTGTGGTCATGCACGGCTGCGGTCACTTGCCGATGCCGGCGCACATGCCAAGGCATCGACATCCGGCTGGCGAAGGGCTTGAGCCAGCCACGGATATTCGGGGCAAAACCGCCGGTCACCATTAGCCCCACGCCGCCCTCGGCGCGTTCGGCAAAGTACGCCGCCAGCTTGGGGAAGTCGGCGGCGCGGTCTTCCAGCCCGGTGTGCATCGAGCCCATCAGCACGCGATTGCGCAGAGTGGTGAAGCCCAAGTCGAGTGGGGCCAAGAGGTGTGGGTAGGGCGTTGTCATGCCTGTAGCATACCGATGCGTACGGTTGGCTGCATGCAGTAAGGACAGGCCATGCATTTTGTCGAAAAGTAAGGTTGCAAATCTTGACTGTTATGTTAGTGTTAACGGGGTTTCGCGTGTCCGTTCGATGCTCGGATGGGCTTGCAGCTGGACTCAAGATGTCCGAAGCGCCAATATTTTTTACGCTGCGTCGTGGTTTCTTTAACTGAATCAAGGAGCTGAATATGAATAAGAAACTCCTCTGTGCTGCCCTGCTGGGTGGCTTGGGTCTGGCGCAGGCTGCGTCTGCCCAGGAGTTCGATGATCGCTGGTATGTGTCGGGTTCGACCGGCGTGAATTTCCAAGACAGCAATCGCAATACCGAAGACACTCTCGCGTTGACTCTGGGCTTTGGCAAGTTCCTCACCCCGCGCTTCTCGCTGGAAACCGAGTTGAACTATCAAAACCCGGGCAAGACCGCCAACCCCAATCTCCTGTGGAGCCAGTACGGCGTGTCGTTGGATGGCCGTTACCACTTCCGTAACGCTGATTCCAAGTGGTGGCCCTACTTGCGCGGCGGCCTCGGCTGGCAGCGCCATGAAGAAGAGTTCATCGTTCCGCTGCCGACCTCGCCGTGGAAGCACAAGGATTCGAATCTTGCCGTCAACTTGGGTGCCGGCCTGCAGTTCGACTTCGGCCGCATGAATCTGCGTACCGAAGTGGGCACCCGCGTTGATTTTGACGATCAGCAAGCCAATAACGGCAAGCAATACAACCAGTTCACTGATTTGCTGGCATCGGTCGGCATGACCTTGGCCCTCGGCCCAGAGCCGGTGGCTCCGGTTGCCCCGGCCCCGGCCGCCCCGCAGCAGACCTGTGCAGATATGGATGACGACGGTGACGGCGTCAATAACTGCAACGACAAGTGCCCGGGCTCGCAGGCCGGTCAGACCATCGGTCCGGACGGTTGCCCGGTGCCGGTGTCGATCGATCTGAAGGGCGTGAACTTCGACTTCGACAAGGCGACTTTGCGTCCGGACGCCGTGGCGATCCTGAACGAAGCCACCGAAATCCTGAAGCGCTACCCGGAGCTGAAGGTCGAAGTGGCCGGTCACACCGACCAATGCGGCAAGGAAGGCTACAACCAGAAGCTGTCTGAGCGTCGCGCCAAGACCGTGTATGACTTCCTGACCAGCAATGGTGTGGATGCCTCGCGTCTGGCCGGTCCGAATGGCTACGGCTTCAGCCGTCCGCTGGAAGACAAGGGCACCAACAAGCTGCCGCAGTGCAAGAGCGAAATCAACCGCCGTACCGAGCTGAACAGCAAGTAATTTCTGCTGGCAGTGTGTGATCCGCGAAACCCGGCCGAGTGCCGGGTTTCGTTTTTTGTGATCACGGAGCCCGTTGGCGTCACGGTGTGAGTGACGGTGTTTTTTTCCACGATGCTTTTGCGTTGCAGCAAGATGCTTTCACCGCCTACACTGGCGGCATTCTTCGGGGAGCAGTGTTCATGATGTCGATCCAACGCGCAGTATGTGCAGCTGTCCTTGCCAGTGCGCCGTTGCTGGCGCATGCCGGTGGTGATGCCTGTCAAACCGATAGATTGACCGCAACACCTGTGCGCCCAACCTTGCTATCGCCGGTCGCCATTGAATTTGCCCCCGGCACCACACAGCTGGGTGGCGCCAATGGTGTGCTGGTGCAGTCGTTTGACGAAGCGTTGTCGGTAGATAATGTGTTGGTGCGAATTCGTGCAGATGGTTGCCGTGCGATGGCCAAGACCTTGACTCCGGCGAGTGCTGTCGGCAATGACGCGGCTGCCTACAAGCCGCAGACCGCGTTCGACAATACGCCGTGGCGCTTCAACATGACCCAGAATGGCAAACGCATGACTGCTGATGAATTTGATGCGTGGATGAAGGCACGCGGCGTGCGCGTGGTGGGCAAGAAAGATCCTGCAGCCGAGCCTGCCACAGCCCCAGGCAAGTAAGTTTGGTGGGCAAGCGCCTCTTGGTAACACCCCGCTTTGGGCTGGCGCGCGTATTGTCCAAGCGCGGCCTGTGTTCGCGTACGGAAGCGCAGCGGCTGATCCGTGCCGGTCTGGTACGCCTGGATGGTCGTGTCATTGACGACCCTGAATTTCCGGTGCGCGATATGCACACTGCGCGGATCGACATCGAAAACAGCCGTGCGGTGGCCGCAACGTCGCGCTACCTGATGCTCAACAAGCCGCGTGGCCTGGTGACCACCACCCGCGATGAGCAGGGGCGCGACACCGTGTACCGCTGCTTTGAAGGTGCGCAGCTGGGCTGGATTGCGCCCGTAGGTCGATTGGACAAGGCCAGCGAAGGGCTGCTGTTGTTTACCAATGCCCCGGCTTGGGCGGCTCAAATCACTGACCCTGCCAATGGCCCCGACAAAACCTATCACGTGCAAGTGGATGCCATTCCCGATGCGCCTGTGTTGGCGGCGATGCAGGCAGGTGTGGTTGAGGGGGGCGAGTTTCTGCGCGCCAAGTCAGTGTTGCTGTTGCGTGCGGGTGAGAAGCACGCATGGCTTGAAATCGTGCTGGACGAAGGCCGCAACCGGCAGATTCGCAGGCTATTGACCGCGTTGAATTTGAATGTGCTGCGGTTGGTACGTGTGGCAATCGGACCACTGGCCTTGGGCGATTTGCCGAAGGGCCAGTGGCGCGAATTGTCCGTGCAAGAGGTCGCCGTGCTGGGTGGCGACGACTGAAGTCTTAGTTTTTCAGTACCCCAAGCTCATGCCCGATGCGGATAAACGCATCAATCGCGTGATCCAGTTGTGCGCGGGTATGCGCGGCACTCATCTGGGTGCGGATGCGCGCCTGGCCCTTGGCCACCACCGGGAAGAAGAAGCCGATCGCGTAGATACCTTCTTCCAGCAGCCGCTCGGCAAAGCGTTGCGCCAGCGGCGCGTCGTACAGCATCACTGGGCTGATCGGGTGCACGCCGGGGCGAATATCGAAGCCGGCCGCCGTCATGCGTTCGCGGAAGTAGGCGGTGTTCTCGCGCAGGCGCTCGCGTAGCTCGCCGGCAGACGACAGCATCTCGAAGGCTTTGATCCCGGCGGCTGCAACGTGCGGCGGCAGTGAGTTGGAAAACAGGTACGGACGCGAGCGTTGCCGCAGTAGTTCGATGACTTCTTGTTTCGCGCTGGTGAACCCACCCAGTGCACCGCCCATGGCTTTGCCCAAGGTGCCGGTGATGATGTCGATCTTGTCCAGCACGCCCTTGACCTCGGCGCTGCCACGGCCGTTCTCACCCAGAAAGCCGGTGGCGTGACATTCGTCGATATGCACCAGCGCGCCGTACTTTGCCGCCAATGTGGTGATTTCGTCCAATGGCGCAATGAAGCCGTCCATCGAAAACACACCATCGGTGGTGATCAGAATCGTGCGCGCACCGTCGGCCTTGGCCTGCTTGAGCTGTACTTCCAGGTCGGTCATGTCGCAGTTGGCGTAGCGGTAGCGTTTGGCCTTGCACAGACGCACGCCGTCGATGATCGATGCGTGGTTGAGCGCGTCGCTGATAACGGCATCGTTCTCGTCAAGTAGCGGTTCGAACAGGCCGCCGTTGGCATCGAAACAGGCCGCGTAAAGAATCGTGTCGTCCTTGCCGAAGAAGCTGGAAATCGTGCGCTCCAGCTGCTTGTGCAAGTCTTGCGTGCCGCAGATGAAACGCACGCTGGCCATACCGAAACCATGGCTGTCCAGCGCGGTCTTGGCGGCGGCGATGATGTCTGGGTGATCGGCCAAGCCAAGATAGTTATTGGCGCAGAAGTTCAGCACCTTGCAGCCATCAGCCAAGGTGATTTCGGCCGACTGCGGGCTGGTGATGATGCGTTCGGACTTGAACAAGCCGGCGGCGCGGATTTCATCCAGCGTGTCGGCGTAGCGTTGGGTCAGGGACATGGCGATTCCGGAATCGGGAGAGGCAGGCGGGACTGCCAGTGAGCGACCATCGGCGGCATGGATGCCGCCGATGAGCCTACAGGGATGTATTCACGGCGTGTCGCGCACTGGCAGTCCCGCCTGCCTCACGCGAGCAATCAATTCCAGCTCAGCACTACTTTGCCGGCCTTGCCTGCTTCCATCAGGTCAAAGCCTTTCTGGAAGTCGTCAATCGGCAGCTGGTGGGTCAGTACCTTGCCCAGCGGGAAGCCACTCAGCACCAATTGGGTCATCTTGTACCAGGTTTCGAACATCTTGCGGCCGTAGATGCCTTGCACGGTCAGGCCCTTGAAGATGATCTTGTCCCAGTCGCAGCCTGCGCCTTTGGGCATGATGCCGAGCATCGCGATCTTGCCGCCGTGGTACATGCAGTCCAGCATGTCGTTGAACGCGCGCGGGTTGCCGCTCATCTCAAGGCCCACGTCGAAGCCTTCCATGTGCAGGTCGGCCATTACGTCTTTCAGTGATGTGTTAGCGACGTTCACCACGCGGGTGGCACCCATGTCGGCGGCCAGCTTCAAACGAAAATCGTTGACGTCCGTCACCACCACGTTGCGTGCACCGATGTGCTTGCAGATACCGGCGGCGATGATCCCGATCGGGCCGGCACCGGTGATGAGCACGTCTTCGCCGATGACATCGAACTCCAGCGCGCAGTGCGCGGCGTTGCCGTAGGGGTCGAAGAAGGCGGCCAGCTCGGATGGAATCTGGTCGGGGATCGGCCACAGATTCGACGCCGGCATCGTCATGTATTCGGCAAATGCGCCGTTGCGGTTGACGCCAATGCCCACTGTATTCGGGCACAGGTGCGGGCGCCCGCCGCGGCAGTTGCGGCAATGCCCGCAGACGATATGGCCCTCCGCCGACACCCGCTGACCGATTTCGTAGCCAGATACCGCCGAACCCAGTGCGGCGATGCGGCCAACGAATTCATGGCCGATGGTCAGCCCGGGCTGGATGGTGCGCTGGCTCCAATCATCCCAGAGATAGATATGCAGGTCGGTGCCGCAGATCGCGGTTTTTTCCAGTTTGACCAGCACTTCGTTGGGGCCGGGGGTGGGCACCGGCACCTGTTCCATCCAGATGCCTTTGCCGGCTTCGCGCTTGACCAAGGCTTTCATTGTTGCCTGTGACATGGACATGACTCGTGGGGTGGCAGTGGCGTATTTTACGCCTGCTGGATTTGCCTCGCGCCTGACCCAGGTCACAGGTGTTGCAGAGGCGGCAGTGGTCTAATACGGCATCTTGATGCCGATGAGCCGAGCCTATGCGCAAGCAATCCATTGCCGCAACTTTCGCAATCACCTTGGCCGCCAGTGCGGCGCATGCCGATGAAGGCATGTGGATGCCCAGCCAATTGCCGCAGCTGGCGGCGCAATTGAAGGCGGCCGGGTTTGCCGGCGATCCTGCGCAATTGGCGGATGTCACGCGCCCGCCGTTGGCGGCGGTGGTCTCGCTGGGGGGCTGTACCGCCAGCTTTGTCTCCAGGCAAGGCTTGGTGGTGACCAATCATCACTGTGCGATGGGCGCAATTCAGCTCAATTCCACTCCGGACAACAACCTGATCGAAAACGGGTTCATCGCCCACACACCCGCTGAAGAAGTCTCGGCCGGGCCGGCGGCACGGATCTTCGTGACCGTGGGGTTTGACAACATCACCGACCGCATTCTTGCGGGTGCGCGTGGCAAGACGGGGCGTCCGTATTTCGATGCCGTGGACATGGCGAAGAAGGCCGCGGTTGCGCAGTGCGAGGCCGATGCCGGCCATCGTTGCAGCGTGGCCGATATGTATTACGGCAGCGAGTTCTACCTGATCAAGCAGTTGGAGCTCAAGGACATCCGTTTGGTGTATGCGCCGCCAGTGTCAATTGGCAATTATGGCGATGAAATCGACAACTTCATGTGGCCGCGCCATGTGGGGGATTTCAGTTTCTATCGTGCCTACGTGGGCAAGGACGGCAAGCCTGCGGCCTACAGCAAGGACAATGTGCCCTACGTGCCGCCGGCGGTGCTGCATATCTCCACTGCGCCAGTCAAAGCGGGTGATTTTGCGATGGTCGCCGGCTACCCGGGCGTCACCTTTCGCCACCGCACCGCGTCGGAATTTGCCAACCAGATCGACTGGTTGCTGCCCAATCGAGTCGCGATGTTCGATGGCTTGATCCACACCATCGAGCAGGCCAGCGCCGGGGACAAGGCGAAGCAGGTGTTGTATGCCTCTAACGTGGCATCGATGAAAAACAATCTGAAGCGTGCGCAAGGTGAACTGGAAGGTTTGCGCCGCAGTGATGCCATCCATGTGCGCGCTGCGGATGAGGCAGCGATGTTGGCGTGGTTGAAGCAGCAACCGGATGCCAACTCTGAGCAGACTGACATCAGGGCGTTGCAAGCGGAGTTGAATCAGGCCGACGCACAGCGCGAGCGCGATTTCATCCTGCCATTTTTGCGTCCGGGTCTGCTGGGTGCGGCGGTGCAATTGCAGCGGCTGGCATTCGAACACAGCAAGCCCGACGCACAACGCGAAAGCGGTTATCAACAGCGCGACGAGCCGATGATCGAAGGCGGCTTGAAGCAGTTGCAGCGCCGCTTCGATCCGGTCGTTGAAAAAGCCACCTTGCGGTTTGCCTTGCAACGTTATTTTGCCCTGCCGCAAGCGCAGCGGGTGGCCGAGTTCGATGCCGTGTTCGGCAGCACGATCGACGAGGCCGCCCAGCGCGTGGACGCGCTGTATGCCGGCACCCGGTTGGGCGATCAAGCGACGCGCTTGGCGGCGATGAATCTGGATGCCACTGCATTGGCCGCATCCAGCGACAGCTTGCTCAAGGCTGCAGCCATCTTGCAGCCGGCGCTGCTGCGCCTGGAGGGGGAAGCCAAGCAGCGTGCCGGCGAGCTGCTGCGCCTGCGCCCCGCATATATGCAAGCCTTGATTGCCTATCGCAAATCGCAGGGCAGGGCGGTGTACCCCGATGCCAATTCCACCTTGCGCGTGAGCTATGGCAAGGTCAGTGCATTGACCCCGCGCGACGGTGTGGACTATCGCCCGTTGACCACGGTGGCCGGTATCGTTGAAAAGAACACGGGCGTGGTGCCGTTCAATGCGCCCAAGCCGCTGCTGGACGCCATTGCCAAAGGTGATTTCGGCAGCACCGCCGATGCTGCGCTGGGCACGCAAACGGTGAATTTCATGACCAATCTCGACACCACTGGCGGCAATTCCGGCTCGCCGGTGCTGGATGCACAAGGCAACCTGATCGGTCTGAATTTCGACTCCAACTGGGAAGCGGTCAGCGCCAGCTGGATGTTCGACCCGCGCTACAAGCGCGCCATCCATGTGGATATGCGCTATCTGCGCTGGCTGCTGGCCAAGGTCTATCCGGCGCCCAATTTGCTGCAGGAAATGCAGCTGCCAGTGGAATAGTGGATTACCCCGCAAGCCACGTTCGATGCTACCTATTCATGCTGCATTGAAGTCGTAATCAAACGTATAAAAATGCTTGCCATCGACAATGTCGATGGCGATGCGCCCGTGCAAGCCGGTGAGGGCATCGGTGCCGGTGTCGGGCACCACGGTCAGATCCAGGGTTGGCTTGCCGCGCGCCATCACCCCATTGTGTTGCGCGAAGAAACTGCCGCGGCGGCCATCCAGCGTGCCCTCGATGCGCTCGATGGCCACATAGGCGCCGGAGCCTGGGGTCGCGGACATCACCGCCAGCATATGCACCACGCTGTTGGCCGTCAGTGGCCCGTGGAACTGTTTGTCAAAGCGCATGTGGCCGATGCGGGTATTGCCGCCCATGTCCAGCTCACCCTGCGGCGTGCGTTTGACCTCAAATTCGCCTTTGGCTTGCATCGGAAGTGACCTGTTGTGAAGACGCGCACACCATAGCCGGTTGTGGCGGTGGCGCGCACGGCCGGTGCGCAGTCTGCTAGCCTTGTGCGCTGCACAAATAACCGGATTGACCGTACATGAAGCTCCTGCTTGCCCGTCACGGCGAAACCCCGTGGAATGCCGAAGGCCGCTATCAAGGCCAAGTGGACATTCCGTTGTCCGAGGTGGGCATTGGCCAAGCCGCAGCGCTCGGCCAACGCTTGCAGGATGTGCAGGTCGATCGTGCGGTTGCCTCGCCATTGGCGCGCGCCACCCGCACCGCACAATTGGCCTTGGGCGAAGACCGTGCGCCGATGTTGACGTTCGATGACGGTTTGCTGGAGATTGCCCACGGCGAGTGGGAGGGCTTGCTGGCCAGCGAAATTGCCCAGCGTGATCCGCAGCGCTTGCAGGCATGGAAGGATGCCCCCGAATCCGTATTGATGCCGGGTGGCGAGTCGTTGCAGATGGTGCTGGATCGCGCCTGGCCGGCACTGGAGCGGGCCTGTGTGGGTCTGGGTGCCGACGATACCTTGCTGGTGGTGGCGCACGATGCCGTCAACCGCGTATTGCTGGCGCGCATTCTGGGTTTGCCACTGGCCAAGCTGTGGGGCTTCCGGCAGGCACCTGCCACCCTCAATCTGCTGCAAGGTGACAGCGTGGAGACGTTGGAGGTGGTGCGCCTGAACGATTGTGCGCATCACACCGCGTTGTTTGGCGAGGCCAAGCACCGCGCACTGTAGTCGCCACCTACAATACGCGTATGCCAAGCACACTTTCAGACTGGCTCGCCTTTATCGAGCAACAGCATCCGCAACACATCGAGTTGGGTTTGGATCGCGTGCGCACGGTCGCTCAACGCATGGGGCTGCGGCATCCAGCCCCACATGTGATTACCGTGGCCGGCACCAATGGCAAGGGTTCCACGGTCGCTTTTATCGAGGCCATTGCGCGTGCGCAAGGCTTGCGCGTGGGCGCGTACACCTCCCCGCATCTGCACCGCTACAACGAGCGTGTGCGCATCGATGCAGTGGATGCCAGTGACGCGACCTTGGTGGAAGGCTTTGACGCAGTGGAGCAGGCCCGTGACACCACGCCACTGACCTATTTCGAATACGGCACGCTGTGCGCCCTGTGGTTGTTCCAGCGCGCAGCACTGGACCTGGTAGTGCTGGAGGTGGGTTTGGGCGGGCGGCTGGACGCGGTGAATCTGGTGGATGCCGATGCCGCCATCATCACCACGGTTGACCTGGACCATCAAGAGTGGCTGGGCCACGACATCGACAGCATCGGGCGCGAGAAGGCCGGCATCGCGCGGCCCTTCAAACCGCTGATTCTGGGAGATGACGACCCGCCGGCCAGTGTGCTGCGGCATGCCTACGCGATCGGCGCACCGGCGTGGCGGATTGCCAATGATTTTTTCGCCGAACCTGTCGATGCACAGCATTGGCGTTGGCGCGAACTGGGCTACACCATCGAGTTGCCATTGCCGATGCGCGCCTTGGGCGCACCGGTGCAACTGCGCAATGCGGCGTGCGCGATTGCGGCCTTGCGTGCGCTGGATTTGCAGATCGACGATACTGCCATCGTGCAAGGCGTGGCCAATGCGGAAGTGGCCGGGCGCTTGCAGCACTTCCAGCGCGATGGCGTCGAAGTACTGGTGGATGTGGGCCACAACCCACAGGCCGCACGTGCGCTGGCTGGCTGGTTGCACGCACAGCCGCCGCGGCGCACGCTGGCGGTGTATGCCGCATTGGCCGACAAGGATGCAGCGGCGGTGGTGGCAGCGCTGGCCAATGGGGTCGATGGCTGGCATCTGGCCGGCAGTCAAACGTATGGTGCACGCGGCCAATCTGCGCAGGCGTTGGCGCAGACACTGGCTGGCAGCACGGCCGCTGACGGAACATGCCATGCCAATGTGGCGTCAGCGTTGGCGGCTGCCGTGCAACAAGCGGGACCGGTGGGCCGGGTGCTGGTGTTCGGTTCCTTCCATGCCGCAGCACAAGCCATGCAATGGCTGAATGAAGGCGGGTAGTTCGATGCAGCGGGCCGGTATAATTGCGATTCCAACCGCCCCGGTCAGCCAGGATTATCGATGGATGCTTCGCTGAAACAGCGCCTGGTCGGCGCAGTCGTGCTGGTCGCATTGGCGGTCATTTTCTTGCCGATGCTGGTCAAGGGGCCGGCGCCAGACAGCGGGGTGTCCAATGTGTCGATGCGGATCCCCGCCGAGCCCGCCGCAGAAGGCAATCCTGCGAACAATGGCGACAGCGTGAGCCAGGATTTGCCGCTGGTGGTACCGGCTGCAGCACCCTCCAGCGGTGTCTCTGGGATGCCGGCCAACATGGCAGACCCAGTGCCTGATGCGGCTCCGCAAGCCAATCAGGCATCAACACCATTGACAGCGGTTGCGGCCGGTGACTTTGCCGTGTCATTTGGCAGCTATGCCACTGTGGCCGATGCCGATAAGGTGATTGCCGCACTGCGAGCTGCGGGCCTGCCGGGGTATCGCGAGGCCGTGACCATTGCCGGTCAATCAGCGCAGCGCGTGCGCATTGGTCCGTTTGCCGATCGTGCGATGGCCGAATCGGCACGCCTGCGGTCGGCACAAGTACGCGGCGATATCAGTGCCAAAGTGGTGGCTCTGGATGCCGAGGCGGCACCGGTCACGGCTGAATCCAGAACGCCGGCAGCGATGCCGGTGGGTCCGGCCACGGCAGCCAAATCAAGCGCAGCAAGTGCGCCCCAGCCTGCTGCAAAAGCGGACCCCAAACCCGATACGCAGGCGGTGGCCAAGCACGAAGAACTTAAAAAGCCAGCCGCCAAGCCGACTGCGACCGAAACCCCGAAAGTAGAGCCGCCGGTCAGCAAACCGGCCAATCCGGCGGGTACCGGATTCGTGGTGCAGATGGGGGCGTTTGCTTCGGCCACGGATGCCACTGCACTGCGCGATACGCTGCGCAAAGCCGGCTTCAATGCCTTCACCGATACCGTGCCCGGCGCCAACGGCAGCTTGACCCGCGTGCGGGTGGGGCCGGTGATCAATCGCGCCGAAGCCGAAGCACTGAAATCCAGACTTGAACACGCGGGCAAGGCAGGCGGCATGATCCGTCCGCATCCCTGATCTGCAATCTCCACAGGAAACAACCCCATGTGCGGCATTCTTGGAATCGTCGGTCAAAGCCCCGTTGCCGGACAGTTGTATGACGGCCTGACCATGCTCCAACATCGCGGGCAGGACGCTGCCGGTATTGCAACGGCACACGGTACGCGCTTGCGCGTGCATCGCGGCAACGGGCTGGTGCGTGATGTGTTTGATGCCAAGGCGATGGCGCTGCTGGAAGGCCACGTCGGTATCGCCCATTGCCGCTACCCCACTGCCGGCAGCGAGGGCAGTGACGAGGCGCAGCCGTTCTATGTGAACTCGCCGTTCGGTATCGCGCTGGCGCACAACGGCAATTTGATCAATACCGATGCGTTGCGCCGCGAAGTGTTTGAACAAGACCGTCGCAACATCAATACCGGTTCCGATTCGGAAGTGTTGTTGAATGTATTCGCACATGAATTGGATACCCAGAACGCACTCACCCCGGCGGCGGTTTTTGCCGCATTGGAAGGCGTGAACCGGCGCGCCAAAGGCGGCTACGCGGTGGTGTGCTCGGTGCTGGGGCTGGGCCTGGTGGCCTTCCGCGACCCGCACGGCATTCGTCCGTTGGTGCTGGGCAAGCGTCAGGGCGCAGCGGGTGAGGAATACATCATCGCCTCGGAATCGGTGGCACTGGACGTCCTGGGCTTCGAACGTGTGCGTGATGTGGAGCCGGGCGAAGGCATCGTCATCACCGATGGCGGTCAGCTGCATGCGCAGCAATGCGCACCTGAGGCCGAACACGCCACCTGCATCTTTGAGTATGTGTATTTCGCACGCCCGGATTCGATGATCGAAAACATTTCGGTGCACAAGGCGCGCATGCGCATGGGCGTGACGCTGGGCGAGAAGATCCTGCGCGAGCGCCCCGACCACGATATCGACGTGGTGATCCCGATCCCCGATACCAGCCGCGATTCCGCATTGGAAATCGCCAACACGCTGGGCGTGAAATACCGCGAAGGCTTCATCAAGAACCGCTATGTAGGCCGTACCTTCATCATGCCGGGGCAGGGCGAACGCACCAAGTCGGTCAAGCGCAAGCTCAACCCCATCCCGCTGGAGTTCAAGAACCGCGTGGTGCTATTGGTGGATGACTCCATCGTGCGCGGCACCACCAGCCAGCAGATTGTGCAGATGGCCCGCGACGCCGGTGCCAAAAAGGTATACCTGGCCTCGGCCGCGCCACCGGTGCGCTACCCCAATGTGTACGGCATCGATATGCCGTCCAGCGAAGAGCTGGTGGCGCATGGCCGCAGTGAAAAGGATATTGAGCAGCTGTTGGGTTGCGACTGGTTGATCTATCAGGATTTGGCCGATCTCGAAGCGGCGGTCGCTGGGCCGAAATTCCCCGGCCGCAAGTTCGATAGCTCGTGTTTCAACGGGGAGTACATCACCGGTATTGATGCTGATTATTTTGACCGCATCAAGCAACTGCGTTCGGATGACGCGAAGAAGACGCGGCGGGTGTCGTAAGTCTTGACATCGCTCTTTACCGCCGCCCGCAGGTGTCTTGATGCCGCCACTGCGGATGACAAGCCCGCACGGACGCTGCGATGGGCGGACGCGTTTGCACGCGGTGAATTGTCGATTCCTGACGACGCCTCGCCACCCGAGGCGATTGGCATGCCGGGCCGTCCGGCCACCCCAACATTGGTACATCCGCGTGACTTGCCACGGCGCGGGTTTGGCAGTATCGAGGGGCGTGCGGCATTCATTCATGCCGTAGCGCATATCGAATTCAATGCGATGGATTTGGCGTGGGACGCGGTGTATCGCTTTCGCGGATTGCCGGCGCAGTTTTATGCCGACTGGGTGCAAGTGGCGCACGACGAAGCGCGGCACTTCAATTTTCTGCGCGCACGGTTGCGTGAACTTGGGTTTGACTACGGCGATTTCGATGCGCACAACGGGCTGTGGGAAATGGCCGAGAAAACCGCGCACGATGGCTTGGCGCGGATGGCGCTGGTGCCGCGTGTACTGGAGGCGCGCGGGCTGGATGTCACGCCGGGGATGATCGTGAAATTGCGCGGGCTGGGCGACCACGCCACTGCCGATATCCTCGGGCTTATTTTGCGCGAAGAAATCGCCCACGTTGCCGCCGGGTCACGCTGGTATCGCTGGCATTGTGAGCGCGCCGGAGTCGAGCCGCGGACACGCTTTCGCGAATTGCTGCGCGAGTACGCCAGCGGTGTGCTGCACAAGCCGTTCAATACCGAAGCGCGGCTCGAGGCGGGGTTTGATCTCGAGGAATTGGAAAGCCTGCTGGCCGCAGCGGGTTAACGCGCCCGCACCCACGCATGGCGGGCTGCCCCTGAAGCAAAATCAAGGAGGAGGCAGCGGCCACAAGGCCGATGCCGGGGGACATTCGCGCAAGGGGCAGCCCACCGTGCGTGGGCATCACGCCGCAGGCAGTGCGGCTAGCGCAAACCCATCCGCGTCCACCCGCAACACCGAGCCCTGTTCGTACCAATCACCCAGTACGATGCGGCTGCATCCGTCGCCTTCATCATGGATTGCCGGGCGGTGGGTATGGCCGTGGATCATCCGCGTCACCCCAAAGCGCGCAAACCAGTCCCGCACCGTGGCAGGCGAAACATCCCCAATGGTTTCGGCCATCCCCTTTGCTACCAATTCGCCGTAGCGCGCCTTGCTGGCGGTGCGCGCTTGCGCGGCAAAGGCCAGCCGCGATTGCAATGGCTGTGCAAGGAATTGCGCCTGCCACTGCGGGTCACGGGTTTGCGTGCGGAATTGCTGATAGGCGGTGTCATCGGTACACAGCAGATCGCCGTGCAGAAGCAGTGTGGGTTGGCCGTACAGGTCGATGTGGGTGGGGTCGTCCAGCAAGGTCATGCCGCAGCGTGCGGCGTAGGTTTCGCCCAACAGGAAATCACGGTTGCCGCGAATGAAATAGGTTCGCACGCCGGCGTTGGCCAGGGCACCCAATTTTTCAGCCACCAATGCACCCGCCGCGGACGGATCGTCATCGCCCACCCAGGCTTCGAACAAGTCACCGAGGATGTACAGCGCATCGGCACTGCGGGCCTCGCCAGCAAGGAAATGGCCAAACAGTGCAGTGATCTCGGGGCGTTCGGGGTCGAGGTGGAGGTCGGAAATGAAGAGGGTGGTCATCGCTGGATTGTAAGACGCTCGGCGCGGCAAAGCGCCAACCCGTTCCTGCAAGGAAACAAACGGCGCAAGTGCCGGTCTCTTCCAGCAGCTAAAATACGCAATTGCCCCGTCCACGTTGCCGCCCATGACCACCCGCACCCGCTTCGCCCCATCCCCTACCGGCTACCTGCATATCGGCGGTGCGCGCACCGCGCTGTATTGCTGGCTGGAGGCGCGCCGCAAGCGTGGGCAGTTCATCCTGCGCATCGAAGATACCGACCGCGAGCGCAGCACGCAGGCGGCGATCGACGCAATTCTGGAGGCGATGGACTGGCTGGGACTGGACTGCGACGAAGGCCCGATCTATCAGACCCATCGCCTCGATCGCTACAAGGAAATGGCCGAACAGTTGGTCGCTTCCGGGCACGCCTATTACGCCTACGAGACCAAGGAAGAACTCGAAGCGATGCGCGCAGTGGCCGAAGCGGCCAAGGAGAAGCCGCGCTACAACGGTGCGTATCGGGATGCCAACGCCGGCTGGCGCGATGACCCCAATCGCGTGATCCGCTTCAAGACCCCGGTCGATGGCGTGGTGGCGTGGGACGACAAGGTGAAGGGCCGGATCGAGATCGCCAACAGCGAACTCGACGACCTCGTGATCTTTCGCAGCGACGGCTATGCCACCTACAACTTTGCAGTGGTGGTGGACGACATCGATATGCGCATCAGCGATGTGGTGCGTGGCGATGACCATGTCAACAACACGCCGCGTCAGATCAATATCTACAAAGCGCTGGGCGCCCCGGTGCCGCGCTTCGCGCACCTGCCGATGATCCTTGACGAACACGGCGCCAAGCTGTCGAAGCGAACCGGCGCGGCCGACGTGATGCAGTATCGTGATGCCGGCTACCTGCCGCATGCGCTGCTGAATTATCTGGTGCGCCTTGGCTGGTCACATGGCGATCAGGAAATCTTCTCGATTGCCGAAATGCAGTCGCTGTTCGACCTTGCCGATGTCAACGCAAAAGCCTCGCGACTGGATCCGGCCAAGCTCGGCTGGCTCAACCAGCAATACCTGAAGTCGGACGACCCCGAGGCCGTCGCGAAGCACCTTGTCTGGCACCTGGAGCAGGCCGGCTACGACCTGTCGAAGGGGCCGAAGCCGGCCGAGTTGGTCATCGCGCTGCGCGAGCGCGCGCAGACACTGAAGGAGATCGCCGAGAAGTCCGCGGTGTGGTTCCAGCCACTGGCCACCTACGACGAAGCGTCGGTGACCAAGCACCTGAAGGAAGCCGCGCGCGAGCCGCTGGCGCAGATGCGGACGCGGCTTGCCACGCTGGCGGACTGGTCGCCGGAGCCGATCCACGATGTCGTCAAGGCAGTGTCCGAGGCGCTCGGCATCGGCATGGGCAAGATCGCGCAGCCGCTGCGGGTAGCCATCACCGGCACCCAGGTCAGCCCGGATATCGGCTGGACGGTGTATCTGTGTGGGCGCGGGGAAGCGTTGGCACGCATTGACGCAGCCATCGGCATGTTGCCGCGGGCCTGAGTGACCCCATAATCCAGTCATGGCCAAGCCGCACACCTGCACCGATCCCAAACACCACGTCCACGATGCCAAAGGCTTCGTGACGGCGGTGGAGCGTGCCTGTGGTGAACGCGGGCTGCGCCTGACCGACATCCGTGCGCGGGTGCTGGGGCTGATTGCCGATGCCGGCCAGCCGATCAAGGCCTATGACCTGCTCGACAAAGTGCGTGATGGCGAAGGCGCAGGCGCGGCCGCGCCACCCACCGTGTATCGCGCACTGGACTTTCTGTTGGCCAATGGCTTCATCCACAAGTTGGAATCCATCAACGCATTCGTGGCTTGCCACCACCCCAATGCCGCGCAACATTCGGTGCCGTTCCTGATTTGCAACCGCTGCCATGCGGCCACCGAGTTGGAAGACGCCAGCATCGTGGCCACGCTGGATGCCGCCGCACGCAAGTTGGGCTTTGCGCCACAAGCACAGACCCTGGAAGTGCACGGGCTGTGCGCACGCTGTGCAGATTCCGTAGGCTGACGCACCGCATCGGCGCGGCCGATTGCAACACCGCCGGTACATTTTCCCGCCGTAGCGGGAACCTTTGCGGCGTTCCCTTGTCTGGGATTGCAGGCGACGATCATGCCACCCTGCCATCAGTCATGTTGACTCGGTGGATCCGTTTTGGTGTTATGTTATAACTTATCAAAAAGGGTGCCAGCTGGATGCGTCATTCCCTCCTTGTGCTTGCATTGACCGCAAGCTTGGCCCCTGCCGCGCAGGCCACCACCCCCAACGATCACCGCCGCATCGTCACGCTGGAAGCCCAGGTCAAGGCGCTGCAGGCTGAGCTGCTGGCGATGAAAGCGCAGTTGGTTGCCGTGCCGCAGCAGGCGCCAACGATCGCCCAATTGCCTGCCGCGTCATCGGCCAGCGTGGAGGCCGAAGTGGATGCGCTGGCCGCCGATCCGGCAACACCGGGCAGTGCTGCCAATACTGGCGTGGATGCCCTGGCTGCAGCGCCTGGCAGCAGTGGCGGCGGGGGGGGCAATGCCTTCAACCCGGCGATCAGCATCATTCTCAATGGCAGCTACGCGCATCACTCACTGGATCCGGCCAGCTACGCTCGTGCAGGGTTCCCGCGGGCGGGCGAGGGCGGCGGTCCCGGCCCGAATGGATTTTCGCTGGGTGAAAGCGAGATCTCATTCGCCGCCAATATCGATGACAAGTTCTATGGCCAGTTGACCGCGGCAATTGGCAGTGAAGACGGCCAGGACCATCTTGGGATCGAAGAGGCGTACATCGAAACCACTGCGCTGCCCAATGGCGTGAGCCTGCGGTTAGGCCGCTTCTATTCCGCGATTGGCTACCTCAACAGCCATCATCTACATACCGATAATTTCTTCGATCGCCCATTGCCGTATCAGGCTTTCCTGGGTGGCCAGTACGGCGATGACGGTGTGCAACTGCGCTGGATAGCCCCCACCACAACCTTCCTCGAAGTGGGGGCTGAGGCATTCCGCGGCCAAAACTACCCCAGTGGCGGCGCGCAAAACGGCGGGCTGGGCACGCGCAGTGTGTTCGCGCATGTGGGTGGCTCGGCAGGGAGCGATAACGAATGGCTGGCCGGCGTGTCTGCGCTCAAAACCCGGGTTGCCGGCGGCACCGACGGGTTCAGCGGCGATGCCAATCTGTACCTGCTGGACGCCACGTGGAAATGGGCGCCGCAGGGCAACTTCAAGGATGGCGGCGTCACCTTGCGTGGCGAAGTCATGTGGGACCGGCGCAACGGTGTGTATGCGGAGCCAGCCGATCCGGCCACGGTGTTGGCGTGGGACGGACAGCGCCGCGGCGCATATCTGGAGGCGGTGTACCGCTTCAATCGGACGTGGGATGCCGGCTATCGGTACGACCGTTTATGGGGCAATGCGGCGTTGCCGGTGGGCGGGTTTGACCCGTTCCGGCACAGCGCCGAGCTGACCTGGCGCAACAGCGAGTTCAGCTTGTTCCGTCTGCAACTCAGCCGCGACACGCCCGCCCCTGGTGCCACCGACAACGCCTTCATCCTGCAATACCAGACCAGCTTGGGCGCGCATGGCGCACACAAGTTCTGAACCCTCTTCACCAGGAGTCGATCCGTGAAAATATTTGCAATCCCCGTCCTGCTTGCCGCCGCCTTGATTGCGACGCCGGCACAGGCCAAGTTGCGTGTGTTCGCCTGCGAACCCGAATGGGCATCGCTGGTGCATGAACTTGCCGGTGACAAGGTGGATGTGGATGTGGCTACCACCGCGCTGCAGGACGTGCACGTGGTGGAAGCCAAGCCCAGCTTGATCGCCAAAGTGCGTGCCGCCGATCTTGCGGTGTGTACCGGTGCTGATCTGGAAATTGGCTGGCTGCCGCAGCTGTTGCGCCAATCGGGCAATACCAAGCTGGCCTCCGGCCCCGGCGCATTCATGGCGGCGATGCAAGTGAAACGGCTGGAAGTGCCCACGGTGGTGAATCGCGCCGATGGCGATGTGCATCCGGATGGCAACCCGCATGTGCAAATGGACCCGCGGCGTATCCAGGTGATTGCCAAAGCCCTGGGTGCGCGTTTGCTGCAGTTGGATCCGGCCAATGCCGCCACCTATCAGGCGCGGTTGGCCGACTTCAATACGCGCTGGACGGCGGCCATGCTGCGCTGGAAAGCCAAGGCGGCGCCGTTGCGGGGCCGTAAAGTCGTGGTGCACCACATCAGTTGGGCGTATTTGTGGGATTGGCTGGGGATGCAGCAAATTGGCGCGCTGGAACCCAAGCCCGGCGTGCCGCCCACGGCTGCACATATGGCAAGCCTGGTTGCCGCAACCCGTGACCAGCACGCGCTGACCATTGTGCGTGCCGCCTATCAGGACCCGAAGCCGGCGGATTGGTTGGCCTCGCGTACGGGGGTGCCGGCCGTCACCTTGCCGTTTACCGTGGGCGGTGATGCGCAGGCGAAGGATTTGTTTGGCCTGTTCGATTCCACCCTCGACAAACTGTTGGCGCAAGTCAAATGAGTCTGAACTGGGAAGGACTGGACATCGCCATCCTTGGGCCGGCCTGCGCCGCCGGCCTGCTGGTACTGGCCACGCATGTGCCACTGGGCAAGCAGGTGTTGGCGCGCGGCATCATCTTCATTGATCTGGCAATTGCCCAAATCGCCGGGTTGGGCGTGATTCTGGCGCAATCATTCGGGGTTGATGCACACGGATTTGGTGTGCAAGGTGCCGCCGCGGTGGCCGCGCTGCTGGGGGCTGGCTTGCTGGCGTGGACCGACAAACGCTGGCCGGAGCGGCAGGAACCCCTGATCGGCACCCTGTTTGTACTGGCGGCCACCGGCGGCCTGTTATTGCTGGCCAACAATCCACAGGGGGGCGAGCACCTCAAGGATTTGCTGGTGGGGCAAATTTTGTGGGTGAACTACACCCAGCTGATTCCGGTGGCGCTGTTGTCGGTGCTGTTGCTGGGGCTGATGGGGTGGCGGCGCGGGCGCTTGAGCGGGCTCTGGTTCTATGGCCTGTTTGCGCTGGCGATCACCGCCTCGGTGCAGCTGGTGGGGGTGTATCTGGTGTTTGCCAGCTTGATCGTGCCGGCCTTGGCCACGATCACGGTGAAGGGCCGCGCTGGGCTGGGCTGGGCGTATGCCATCGGCGTGCTGGGCTATGTGGGTGGGTTGGTGGCTTCGGCGCTGCTGGATCTGCCCAGTGGCGCACTGATCGTGTGGGCGCTGGCGGGGTTTGCCCTGTTGGCGCAGGCCGTGCCCGCGCTGCGGCGGCAGGCACCCGTGGCAGTCACGCATTGAGCCGGTGGCTGCAGCAGGGCTGGGTTGTGGCCGGGTTCACCCTAGTTTGACTGTACTTATGTTATAAAATAACAAATGCCAGAGATGCCCCGCTCACATTCGCTACTCGATCGCTTGGGTGCCACCGGCGCATTGGTGTGCGCGGTGCATTGCGCGCTGCTGCCGCTGCTGATCGCCGCGCTGCCCTCGATTGGAGTAGCGGCGTGGCTGGGGGACGGCTTCGAGGTCGGCTTCGTGCTGTTTGCCAGCCTGTTCGGGCTGGCCGTGCTGATGTGGAGCTATCGCAGGCATCGTGTATTGCGGGCATTAGCCCTGTTGCTGCCGGGGTTGGCGGTGCTGTGGGTTGGCATTTTGTACGCGCCGTTGCACCATTCGCTGCTCCCGCATGCCGTGGCGATGACTTTCGGCGGCACTCTGGTGGGGCTGGCGCATATTGCCAATTTGCGTCTGAACCACCGTCATGTGCATGGGCCGGCCTGCGCGCACTGATCCCCCGAATCCGCCCGCCGGGGCGTACCGTGCTAGAATGCTCGGCCTCGCGCGCGTCGCGAACACCTCACACGAACCGATTTCAGGAGCAACACGATGGGCAAGGGCGACCGCAAGACTGCCAAGGGCAAGCGCTACAACGCCAGCTATGGCAATTCGCGTTCACATTCGGTGACCAAGGCTGCCGGCACTGCCGCTGCACCGGTCACCAAGAAGGCGGTGAAAGCACCAGCCAAGAAGGTTGTGGCCAAGAAGGCCTGACCCATCCGCTTCCAAGCGTGATCCCGAAAGCCCCGCAGTGCGGGGCTTTCGCGTTGTTGTAAGGTTATTTGCCAGCACCTGCTTCCACTGTGGCCCAAGTTCGCAGCAGATTGTTGCCGAGCAGTTTGCGGATGTCGGCATCGCGATAACCGCGCGATTGCAGGCCGGCCACAATGTTGGGGTAGTCGGCCACGCTTTTGAGCTCGGCCGGCAACTGGCCATCCACGCCATCGAAATCCGAGCCGATACCGATGTGGTCGATGCCAATCAGCTGCACCCCATAGTCAATTTGGTCGAGTACTTGGGTCAGCCTGCTGGTGCGCGACGGATGCGTGCGTGCCCAGTCTTTTTCGAAGGCATCCCGACTAAGCTCCGGCTGGCCTTGCGCCCTGAGTGCACGGTTATGCTCGTTGAAGTCGTTGATGGCACGGAAGTGCGCCTGGGTGTCGGCGGCACTGGCGGGGTCGATGAAGGCCGTGCCAAACGGCACCTGCACCACGCCGCCCTTGGCGGCGACTGCCTTGGCGATTTCATCACTGATATTGCGTTCGAAGCCGGGCGTGAAATGGCGGAATGCGGAGTGGCTGGCGATCACCGGTACCTTGCTCAGCTGGATTGCCTCCAATGCGGAAGCGTCGGCTAGATGGGAGACATCCACCATGATGCCGACCCTGTTCATTTCTGCCACCACCTGCCGACCAAACGGACTCAAGCCGTTCCAGTGCTTTTCCAGCACGTACGAGGAATCGGCGATGCGGTTATTGGCGCTATGAGCGAGGGTGATGTAACGCACCCCGCGATTGAAGAAAAACTGCACGTTGTCGAGTTTGTCGCCCAGCGGCGCACCGTTTTCCATGCCCAGTGGCAGCAATACATGACCACCTTTGTGCAGCCGCGACGCATCTGCGGGGGAGGTGAGCAGGGCGAATTTGTCCGGGTGCCGCTGTACCAAGGCCTCGATGCTGTCGATCATCTGGTTGGCCGTTTGCCATGCGCTGCCATCGGCATCCTGTTTGGCCGAGGTGTAGATCGACATGAACGCCACATCCAAACCACCAGCGCGTGCGCGCGGGTAATCGAATTCGCGGCCAGGCACGGCGTTGCCAAGATCGGCCCAATGATCCAGCAGGTTCTCCGGTGCATCGATATGGGTATCCACGATGATCGCGTCGTGCGCCAACTTGCGCGCAGCGTCATTCGCTTGAGCGTGAACGGTGGATGCCGCCAGCAGGCAGGCGGTGGCAAGCAGGGTCAGGCGCATACGCAGACACACTCCAAAGGTTAGAGCGATGGTTGGCCAGCCACGATGACTTGCGCAGCCAGATCACCACCTAGCCAATAGCATAATTCGGCGGGGTGGGCGACATTCCATGCAACAAGATCGGCACGCATCCCTGTGCACAGGGCACCGCGGTCGGCCAAACCAAGCGCTTTTGCGGCATGCACGGTGGTGCCCTGCAACGCTTCTTCCGGGGTCATCCGAAAATGCGTGCACGCCAATTGCATGGCCTGCCGCAGCGACAACAGGGGCGAGGTGCCGGGGTTGCAGTCGGTGGCCACCGCCATCGCCACGCCGTGTTCGCGCAGTTGCGCGATGGGGGGAAGTTTGGTTTCGCGCAATAGATGGAACGCACCGGGCAGCAACACCGCAACCGTGCCATGCGCGGCCATCGCCCGCACACCGTCATCGCGGGTGTATTCGATATGGTCGGCGGACAGGCCATTGAACTCTGCCACCAACGCAGCACCGCCCAGATCGCTGAGCTGGTCGGCGTGCAACTTCACCGGAATGCCCAGTGCACGCGCTACTTCGAATACACGCCGGGTTTGTGCAGGCGAAAACCCGATGCCCTCGCAAAACGCATCCACCGCGTCCACCAAGCCTGCGGCATGCAGTTGCGGCAACCACGCGATTACCGCGTCGATATAGCCATCCGCGTGGTCTGTAAACTCTGGCGGCAGCGCGTGTGCGGCCAGATACGTGGTGCGCACACCCACGCCCACGGTTTCACCCAGGCGGCGTGCCACCCGCAGCATTTTGCCCTCGTTGGCCAAATCCAATCCGTAACCCGATTTGATCTCCAGGGTGGTGACGCCATCGCGCAGCAGCGCGCGTGCCCGCGGCAGCGACTGCTGCAACAGCTCTTCTTCGCTGGCCGCACGTACAGCAGCCACGCTGGATGCAATGCCGCCACCGGCGCGTGCGATGTCCTCGTAGCTTGCGCCGTTCAGACGCATATCAAATTCACGCACACGGTTGCCGGCAAACACCAGGTGGGTATGGCAGTCGATCAAGCCCGGAGTCAGCAACTTGCCCGCAAGGTTTTCGGTGCGCACGGCGCTCGCAGCGGAAGGCAGATCGGACATCCGGCCCACCCACGCGATGCGGCCATTGGCGCAGGCCAGTGCGCCATCCTTGATCAAGCCAAAGGGCTGCTCGCCATCAAGCGTGGCCAGGGTGGCGTGAGTGAGTAGCAAATCCCAGCGAGGGGTCATCAGTCCGTGTCCGTGCAACGCAGCCAAGACGCGATTATTGCAAACGCCGCCGGCATGCGGTCGCCCGCTAGAATGCGTGAAGTATTCGATTGGAGATTGTCATGCCGGCATCGCTCGTGTTGTCTTGTTTGCAGGTCTCCCGATGAGCCTCGTGGATGGCTGGAGTGGCCGCGTCGATCTACCCATCGAGGCTTCCACGCTACGCTGGCACCAATGGGTGCGCGCAGCCGAAGGTGCAACCGCGCCGGGGGTGGCAGTATTGGGCTTTGCTTGTGATGAAGGCGTGCGCCGCAACCATGGCCGCGCAGGGGCCGCCGAAGGCCCGGCTGCGCTGCGCAGGATGCTGTCCAATCTGCCGGTATTGAACGCTGCGCCACTGTTCGATGCGGGCACGATCACCTGCGCCGATGGCGAGCTGGAAGCGGCGCAAACGCGCTATGCCGATGCGATGGCGGCGTTGTTGGATGCTGGGCATTTTGCGGTGGGCCTGGGCGGCGGCCATGAAATTGCGTTCGCGTCGTATCAAGGCCTGGCCAAACATTTGGGCGCGCGCCGCCCACGCGTGGCGATCGTCAATATCGATGCGCATTTTGATTTGCGCAAACAAGACCAAGCCAGTTCCGGCACGCCGTTCCTGCAAGCCATCGAACACGCGCGCGCACTGGGCTTGCCGTTGGACTACTTGGTGTACGGCATCAGTGCCGCCGCCAATACGCGGGTGTTGTTTGATACCGCCAACCAGCTGGATGTGCACTATGTCCGTGATGACCAATTAGGCCTGCTGGAGTTGCCGCAGCGCATCACCCAGTTGCGTGAAAAATTGGCGGATGTGGACCTGATTTATCTCACCATCGACATTGATGGCTTGCCGCATGCCATGGCGCCGGGTGTCAGCGCGCCGGCCGCGCGCGGTGTACCGATGGAGGTGGTGGAGCCTCTACTCGACGCGATTGCCGCAACCGGCAAATTGAAGTTGATGGACGTGGCCGAACTCTCGCCGCCGCTGGATCGCGACAATGTGACGGCACGCGTGGCGGCACGCTTGATTCACCGGGTGGCAGATGCGGTGGTGCGGGCCAGCTAGCACTGGCCTCAGGCCTTGTCCACGGGCGTGATGCTCAAGGTTGCCTCAGGGGCAATCCCGCGTTCCAGTGCTTGCAGGGCGATATGCACCTTGCCCACGTCCAGACCGGTTTGGCCGTGGTCTCGAATGGGGTTGGTATGCAGTGAAAATGTTTTCGGTTTGCCGCTGGCGGCGGGTTCCCAGCGCAATGAGATTTCGGCATCGCCGGCCCAGATGCATTGCACGTTGGGGGGGCAGCGGGAATCATTGACCAAACTCAAGTAGGTCAAACGGCTGCCGTCGGCCAACGTCGCTTTTTCACCGATGCCCAAGGTAATGGTCTGCATGGCGGCCGGTGGCTCCTGTGCTGTGATCGTAGTGGTCGCGGTGGTGGTGGGTTGTGAATCTGCACTTGCGCAACCGGTCAGCAGGGCGATCAGAGTGAGGCAGGCGGTGCGGTACATGAGGAACGCTCGCTTGGGTGGCAGGTGTTATCCGATATACCACGATGCTGCGGCTTGCGATGAACAATTACTGCGTGACGCTTACTGGCTGTCGCGGCGCGATGCCAGCCGGTCAGCCAGACGGGTAGGTTCCGGCAGGCGATAGGTGGTGACAAACCGCATCACCAATTCCGCTGCGGAGGCCATCGCCACTTTATGCCCGGGTGAGATCACCAGCGGCAGGCAGCCGGGTTTGCTGCGCAGCAACCAGCCAATTTGTTCGCGGCCATCGCGCAATGGCGTGAATGCACCCCGCATCCCGTGCAGTGCCTGCCTCGCTTCGCCCACATGAATGCTTTTGCCCACGCCAATACTGGGCAGGCCCGTGACCACACCAAAATGTGCGGCAATGCCCAAGCGGCGAGGGTGTGCGATGCCGTGGCCATCCACAAACGCCAAATCCGGCGGTGAGGACAGCATGTTGAGGGCTTCCAGCAGCGCCGGCAATTCGCGGAAACTGAGCAGCCCAGGGATGTACGGCATGCGCGTGGGCAGGCATGCAACCTGTTGGTCGATGACGGCAAGCGTGCTGGCATCCAGCAATACGGCGGCAGCGCGAGTGATGCTGCCGGCTTCCTCAAACCCGACATCAAAGCCGGCAACCGTGCGCAGTGGCTTGGCAAAGCCATCGCGCAGCGACACTTGCCGAGCCAGTTCGATTTGCAGCGCACGCATGGCATCGCCATTGCCATGCCATTCGGGCAGGTCGGGCTTGTGGTCCATCAATCCTGATTCACCTGCAGCTGGCTACGACCAGCGCTATCAAATTGCACGGTATAGCGGATGCCATAGGTGGCTTCATCCATCTCGCCCACAGTGCAATGGCATAGAGCGCGCACCAAGGCCGGTAGGGTATTGCTGTGGCCGATGATCAGCACATTGCCATGCGGGTATCGCTGCCGCAGCTGGCTGGCGAAGGTCACGGCATCGCTGGCGTCGTACTCCAAGATAGCCAGCCCGTGTGCTTGCGCAGTGGGCGCGGCGGTTTGCCGGGCGCGTTGGGTGGCGGTGCTGTAGATTGCTTCTAGCGGCACCTTGGCCAATAGCGTTGACAGCTGTTCGGCGCGAGTGCGGCCGGCAGGCGTCAGCGGGGGGTCTTTGCCGGCGGCGAGGTCTTTTTCGGCATGCCGCACCAGGTACAGCGTACTCGCCGTAGCCGGCGGTGCAGGCGTTGACGCACACGCGCTGATAAGTACACATGCAGGAAACAACATCGCACGAAGCAGGGTCATCGAGGGGCTCCTTTATCCATGGCAATCAAAAGCCCACGCGCCGCATTGAAGCGGGTGCTGGCATCGGGCAATTCCAGCAGGATGCGCAATTTGTCCGGGCCGTCCATCTTGTAGTGCGTGGGCTGGCCTTGAATCAAGCGGATCACCGCCATCGGGTCCACATTGGGCTTTTCGACAAATTGCACGCGGCCGCCCTTCTCGCCCAGCACCAATTTCCGAATCCCCAGCGCCGTGGCATGCAGCTTCAATTCGGCGGTGGCGAACAGGTGTTTGCCGGCGTCCGGCAGCAGGCCGAACCGGTCAATCATTTCCACCTGCAATTCACGCAGCGCATCCACGCTGCGGGCGGCGCTGATGCGCTTGTACAAAGTCAGGCGCGCATGCGGGTCGGGCAGGTAGTCGTCGGGGATCAGGGCGGGCACATGCAGATCCACTTCCGCGCCGAAGCGATCATCGGCATCGGTGTCGGGTAGTTTGCCTTGCTTGATGCTGCGCACCGCACGTTCCAGCAATTCGGTGTACAGGCTGAAGCCGACTTCGGCCATCTGCCCGCTTTGGCCTTCACCCAGCAGCTCGCCGGCACCGCGAATTTCAAGATCATGCGTGGCCAAGGTGAAGCCGGCACCCAGCTCGTCCATCGAGGTGATGGCCTCCAGTCGCTTTTTGGCATCCGGGGTGATGTTGCGGCCATCGGGCACCAGCAGATAGGCATAGGCGCGATGGTGGCTGCGGCCCACGCGGCCACGCAACTGGTGCAACTGGGCCAGCCCGAATTTGTCGGCGCGGTTGATCAGGATGGTGTTGGCGTTGGGGATGTCGATGCCGGACTCGATGATGGTGGAACACAGCAGCACATTGGTGCGTTGCTTGTGGAAGTCCAGCATCACGCGTTCCAGTTCACGCTCGTGCATCTGGCCGTGGGCAATGCCGATGCGCGCATCCGGCACCAAGATTTGCAGCGCATCGTGCATGCGGCCGATGCTTTCCACATCGTTATGTAGGAAATACACCTGCCCGCCGCGTGACAGTTCGCGCAGGAAGGCTTCCTTGAGCAGCGCGTCGTCCCAGACGTGGACAAAGGTTTGCACCGCCAGCCGGTGGGCCGGTGGGGTCGCAATGATCGACAAATCGCGCAGCCCACTCATCGCCATGTTCAGCGTGCGTGGAATCGGGGTGGCGGTCAGCGTCAGCAGGTGCACATTGGCGCGCAGTTTTTTCAGCGATTCTTTTTGACGCACGCCAAACCGCTGCTCTTCATCGACGATGACCAGCCCGAGATCCTTGAACTTCACGTCCGGTTGCAGCAGGCGATGGGTGCCAACGATCACGTCGAGTTTGCCTTCGGCCAGTTTGGCCAATTCGGCTTCGATTTCTTTTTTGGTCTTGAAGCGGGACAGCACTTCCACCCGCAGCGGCCAGTCGGCGAAGCGGTCGCGCAGGTTCTGGTAATGCTGCTCGGCCAGCAGGGTGGTGGGCACCAGGATCGCCACCTGCTTGCCCGCGCTGGCGGCCGCAAAGGCGGCGCGCACCGCCACCTCGGTCTTGCCGAAGCCGACGTCGCCGCAGACCACGCGGTCCATCGGCTGCGAGGAGGCCAGGTCGCGCAGCACCGCTTCGATGGCGGCGTGCTGGTCGGGGGTTTCCTCGAACGGGAAGGTGGCGGCGAAGGGTTCGTACATCGCCCGGTCCACGTCGATGGCCAGGCCCTGGCGTGCGTGGCGCTTGGCTTGGATTTCAAGCAACTCGGCGGCCACATCGCGGACCTTCTCGGCGGCTTTTTTCTTCGCCTTGGCCCACTGCTCGCCGCCCAGGTTGTGCAGTGGTGCGGTGTCGGGGTTGGCCCCGGAGTAGCGGCTGATGCGGTCCAGTTGCGCCACCGGCACATACAGGCGGTCGCCCTTGGCGTATTCGATATCCAGAAACTCGCCGGGCATGCCGCCCACGGCCATCGCGATCAGCCCACGATAGCGGCCCACGCCATGATCTTCGTGCACGATCGGTGCGCCCAGCGAGAGCTCGCCCAAGTCACGGATGATGGCTTCGGGTTCGCGCCCGGCACGCTTGCGGCGGCGCGGCTGGCTGGCGCGTTCGGGGAAGAGTTGGCGCTCGGTGAGCACGCACAGTGGCGGCGCATCCAATGCGAAGCCGTCATCGAATGCGGCGACGGTGATGGCTAATCTGCTCCCGTCATCCCGACTTGCGCCAGGATGACGGGCAAAAGCGCTCCAGCTCTCCACCCCCGCCAGCGGCATCCCCGCTGCCTCCAACACCTCGCGCAGGGCCTCGCGGCGGCCGGCGGAATCGGCGGCAATCAACACCCGGCCCGGATAGCTTGTCAGGAAGCTGCGCAAGGCATCGGCAGGGGCGTGGTCTTTTTGCGTCAGCGGCAAGGCTGGGGCTGGTTGCACGGGCAGCGTGTGGGCCTCGGCATAGCGCGGATGTTGCGTGTTGCAAATGTCGATCCGGTTGCCTTGGTTCAAGCGTTCACGCAGGGCACCCGGTGCCAGCCAAAGCTCGCCGGGGGGCAGCAAGGGGCGCTCGATATCGTGGCGCAGTTGATCGTAGCGGTGCTCGATGTGTTGCCACGCCTGCTCGCTGGCCTCCAAGGCGCCCTCACACAGCACCGGCATGGCGCCGGGCAGATAATCGAACAAGCTCGCGGTACTGCTGTCGTGGTTGCGGTCATTGGCAAAAAACAACGGCAGGTAATACTCGATACCCGCCGGTGCCAGACCGGCTTTCAGATCCTGCACCAGTGCGCTGCGGCGGGTGTCGATGTCGAAGCGTTCGCGCAGCGCGTCCAGTGCACGCTGCACATGGGCATCGTCCATCGGCACTTCGCGGCCGGGCAATAATGCAATCGCGCTGATTTTTTCCAGCGAGCGCTGGCTGTCGGGATCAAAGATGCGGATCGAATCGATCTCGTCATCCAGCAATTCAATCCGAAACGGGGTGTCTGCGCCCATCGGATACACATCCAGTAGCCCGCCGCGCACGGCAAAATCACCGGGGTCGAACACCTGCGGCACGTTGCGATAGCCGGCTGTTTCCAGCCTGCGCTTTTCCGCATCCATGTCCAGCTGCTGGCCAAGCTTCAAATCAAACCGGTTGCCCAGCACATGGCTGCGCGGGGCTAGCCGTTGCATCAAGGTGGCGGCAGGCACGATGACTATGCCGCGGGTCAGCCCGGGTAGCCGCGCCAAGGTGGCCAGGCGCTGGCTGACGATCTCCGGGTGCGGGCTGAAGCGGTCGTACGCCAGTGTTTCCCAATCGGGGAAGCCCAGCACCGGCAGTGTGGGCGCGCTGGCCAGCAGGATGCGCAGATCGGTTTCCAGTTGCTGTGCGGCGTGGTTGTCACGCGCAATGGTCAGTAGTGGGCCATTGTGCTGCTGCGCGGCCGCCGCAATCGCGCAGGCCAATGCAGTGCTGGAAGCCGGCGCACGCCAGTAGGCGCGGGCCTGGCCGCTGCGGGGCAAGGGGGGGGCAAACGCAAGCAAGGATTCAGACATGACATGATCGGCAGCGCCGGACGCAGCACGCCAGCGCTTGTGTGGTTGGGTTGTGTGGGAAATTTTACCCCTGCACGCTGCTCAGGAAGGCCGGTGGCGGGAGTGGGGGTTTGGGTTTGGGCGGCGGGATATTCAACACCACCCGCACCAAACCGGCTTCACCGGCGGCTTCGCGATGGAAGCCCAGTGACTGCGCCAGCGCTTGCATCGGCAGATTGCTTTCCAATACATCGCCATACACGCGCAGCACCTTGCGGCCCTTGGCCCAACGCACCAGCCGGCGCATCAAGTGCCGGCCCAAACCCATGCCATTGACGTAGTGACTGACCAGGATGGCGAATTCCGCATCTTTGCCATTGGCGTCGATGCAAATGCGCGCCACCGCGCCAATCAACGCCTCGCCCGGCGGTAGTGGCTCGGCAGCGACCAGCGCGAAGTCGCGGCGCGGGTCGGGTCGGGTGAGCTGCTCGGCTTGCTTGTGGCTGAGCTCCTTCATCGGATGCAAGAAGCGCTGGCGAATTTCATCTGGCTCCAGCAAGGTAAACGCGGCTTGTATTGGCCCGGCGTCTTCCGGCCGAATCGGGCGGATCAAAATATCCCGCCCGTTGCTGAGGCGGACATGTTCGTGCCACGGGGGCATGCGGTTGCGAGCGGACATGGCAGCATCATCGCGTGACAGGTGTTAAAAAAATGAACGGCGCGTGTCCGTTCGGTGAGTTCATGCCGGTGGAGTATGCGACTTGCCGCGCAAGCGCGACAGGGCCGAAAGTATCGCCACCAGCAGTGCGCCGGCCAACACCCCAACCCCGCCATTGAGCAACGCGCCCCACAGCCAGCCCAAACTGCCCGTGCTCAGCGCAGCAATGGCGTGGTGCAACGGCGCGATGCCATGCGCCAGGATGCCGCCACCCACCAGAAACATCGCCACCGTACCGGCCACCGACAAGAACCGCATCAGCTTCGGCGCGAAGGCCAGAATGCCGCGGCCCAGTGCGGCGCTGAGGTTGCCGGCGCTGGGGCGGGCCAGGTGCAGGCCCACATCGTCCAATTTGACGATGCCAGCCACCAGCCCATACACCCCCACTGTCATCAACAGTGCAATGGCCACCAAGACGCCCAATTGTGCGGGCAGCGTTTGCGTGGCCACCGTGCCCAGCGTGATCACGATGATTTCCGCCGACAGCACAAAATCGGTGCGAATGGCGCCTTTGATCTTGTCCTGTTCGAAGGCGAGCAGGTCCACGGCGGGGTTGTCCACTGCCCGCACCAGCGCGGCGTGGTGCTGAGCGTCTGCCTGCCGATGCAGGAACTTGTGGGCCAGTTTTTCCGCCCCCTCAAAACACAGATAGCCGCCGCCCAGCATCAGCAGCGGCAGAATCAAAGGAACGGGGGTGCCCTGCGTTTTCAGCCAGGCCTCCAGCGCGGCGATGGCCAATGCCGCCGGCACCAGAATCGCCTTGTTGATCAGCGAGCCTTTGAACACCGCCCACACCACCGGCAGCTCACGTTCGGCGCGAATGCCGGATACCTGTTCGGCATTCAGCGCCAGATCGTCGCCCAGTACGCCGGCGGTCTTGCCGCTGGCCACTTTGGTCATGGATGCGATGTCATCCAGCAGGCTGGCGATGTCGTCGAACAGGGCAAAAAAACTGGAAGGCATCAGAAACCGGGGCCAGGAATGGGGATGGAGGGAATTATGCGGGCTTAATTCCCGCTGTCTCCTGTTCCACCCTGTTCCTACAGCGGGGCTTTCAGCCATTCCACGCGGGCGGATGCGCCGGTTTCGCCCAGCGCGCCGGCCATCGCCGCCAAGGCTGGCTGCATCAGGCCATCAAACTGCCACGGGGCATTGAGCAGCAGCAGGCCGCTGCCATTCATGCGTAGCGGGGAGTCATCCGGGCGCACCAGCAATTCCAGCAGCAGGCTGGATTTGGCCGATAGCCCCGCCGCCTTGCGGTAGAACGTGTGCAGGCTGCGACGCTGTTTGATCGGGTACCACAGGGCGAACATGCCCTGCGGCCAGCGTGCCAACCCTTCGCGCAGGGCGGCTAGCGCGAAGTCGAATTCGTCCAGTTGCGCCTCATACGGCGGGTCGATCAGGACCAGCCCGCGGGCGAATTTCTGTGCGCCGTGTTTGGCTGGCAGCAGCGCCTTGATCGCGGCGTAACCATCGCGCGCATGCACGGCCATGCGCGGGTCGGCTTCGAAATGGCTGCCCAGCACTTGCGCTTCTTCCGGATGCAATTCGCACAGCGCGATGCGGTCTTGTTCGCGCAGCGCATGCGCCAGCAGCCACGGTGAGCCGGGGTAGCTGTGCGCGCCGTGTTGCTCGCGGCAGGCTTGCACTGCGGCCAGATAGCGGCGGATCGCGGGTTGCCTGGGGGTTTCTGCGATCAAGCGGGCAATGCCGTCCTGCGCCTCACCGGTTTTCTGCGCGGCTTCGCCATCCAGGCGATACAAGCCGCGTCCGGCGTGGGTATCCAGTGCGAAGCAGGGCGCAGGCTTGCTGGTCAGTGCATCGCACAGGGCCAGCAAGACCACGTGTTTGAGCACATCGGCGTGGTTGCCGGCGTGAAAGGCGTGGCGGTAATTCATGCTGCAATTCTACGGCAGGCATACCGGCTGCCCGGCATCAGAACGTGGTGGGCGTCACGTCCTTGCCGGCAACGGTATGACCGATGGCCCACGAATCTGCATAAGCACATGTCTAGACTCCAGTGTTCTTGTGACGAGGGGATAGCCAATGAAACGATGGAGTTTGGCAACCGCAGTGTTGCTGGTGTGCACACAGGCGGCATTTGCGCAGGAGCGCGTGGATCTGGATATGACCGCGAAGATTCGCCAAGAGGCGTTTGCACGCTCGCAGGTGATGAAGACGCTGGATCACCTGACCGACGTGATCGGGCCGCGCTTGACTCTGTCGCCTTCCATGCTTGAAGCCAACCGCTGGACACGCAGCAAATTCACCGAATGGGGCATGGCCAATGTGCATGACGAGGCGATTGACGACCTCGGCCGCAGCTGGGCGTTTACCGATGCCAGCGTGGAAATGCTCAGTCCGCGGGCGATGCCGCTGCATGCGCTGCCCAAGGCGTGGACGCCGGGTACCACCGGGCCGGTGGAAGGCGAGGCGATATTCGCCAAGATCGAGTCCAAGGCGGATCTGGAAAAGTGGAAAGGCAAGTTGCGCGGCAAGATCGTGTTCACCGATGACTTGCGTGCCTACAAGCCCAATGAAAAGTCTGATTTCCAGCGCCACGACCATGACAGCCTGGAAGAATTGATTTCATATCCACTGGCCGATGACCGCAAGACGGATCCGGCGATGATTGCGCGCTTTCGTGCGCGCATGGAGCTGGCGCCGTTGATCAATCAATATCTGGTTGACGAGGGCGTGGTCGCGACAGTGTCGATCAGCAGTTGGAACGATGGCATCGTGCGGGTCATGGGCGGTGGTTCGCGCAAAGCCGGTGAATCGGCAGGCGTGCCATCACTGGTGATGATGGCCGAGCACTACAACACGGTGATGCGTGCGCTGGAGCGCAAAGAGCCGGTGAAACTGCGGTTGGCGGTGGACGCCAAATTCCTTAGCGATAACAACCAAGCCGGCTACAACACGATTGCCGAAATCCCCGGCAGCGGCCCGCAGCGTGATGAGGTGGTAATGCTGGGTGCGCATATGGATTCCTGGCATGCCGGTTCCGGTGCCAATGACAATGGCGCGGGCGTGGCGGTCATGATGGAAGCCATGCGCATTTTGAAAGCCGTGGGTGCCAAGCCCAACCGCACCATCCGGGTGGCATTGTGGACTGGTGAAGAGCAAGGCCTGATTGGCTCGCAGGAATACGTGAAGCAGCACATCGGCAAGTTCGAAGAACCCAAAGACCCCGAACAAAAAGCACTGCCGGCCTTCTTGCGGCCCAGCAAGGGCAAGCTGATCCGAGGCCAGGACTACGGCAAGGTGTCGGTGTATTTCAATCTGGACAACGGCAGCGGCAAGATTCGCGGCATCTATGCGCAAGAGAATCTGGCCGTCGCGCCGATTTTTGCCGAATGGCTGAAGCCGTGGAATGACGTGGGAGCAACCATCGTCACCCAGCGCAATACCGGCAGTACCGACCACATCAGTTTTGATGCCGTGGGCGTGCCCGGATTCCAGTTTGTGCAAGACCAGCTGGATTATTTCAGTCATGTCCACCACACCGATCTGGACGTACAAGACCATGCAGTGGAAGCCGATTTGAAGCAGGCCTCCGCGATTGTGGCTTCGTTCGTGTACAACGCAGCCACTCGCCCGCAGAAGCTGCCGCGCAAGCCATTCGTTGAGAACTGAGCACGCGTAGCCAGTGAGGTACCGGCAGGCCGGCAGTCGGCGGCCTGTCGCATTCGGGTGGCCCAATCTCCCACACACGCACCACAAGGCGCACCGTGATGGCGTATGCCGGGTAAAATGGCCGGATCATGCGTCTTAATCGTCATATCGCCGACACCGGCCACTGCTCCCGCCGCGAGGCCGATCAACTGATCGCCGAAGGTCGGGTCACCGTCAATGGTCTGCGCGCCGGCATCGGCGCCGAGCTGGGCGAGGGTGACGAGGTCCGCATCGACGGCACGGCACTCGCCGCGCGCAGCGCCAGCAAGGGCCAGCGCCGGCATGTGTACATCGTCCTGAACAAGCCGGTGGGGATCACCTGCACCACCGAAGCCTCGGTCAAAGGCAATATCGTCGAGTTTGTCGGCCACCAGCAACGGATATTCCCGATTGGGCGGCTGGACAAGGATTCTGAAGGTCTGATTCTGCTGACCAGCAATGGCGATATCGTCAACCGCATCCTGCGCGCGGAAAACAAGCTGGAAAAAGAGTACCTGGTCGCCGTCAACCATCAGGTCACCGATGAATTCTTGCGCGCGATGGCGCGCGGCGGAGTGCCGGTACACGGTCAGGCCACCTTGCCTTGCAAGACCGGCAAATTGGGCCGGTTTGGCTTCCGGATCGTGCTGACCCAGGGCTTGAACCGGCAAATACGGCTGATGGCGGCGCATTTTGGCTACCGGGTGAAACAGCTGCACCGGGCGCGCATCGGCAGTCTGAAGCTGGGCCATCTCAAGCCCGGCCAGTGGCGCAATCTGAGCGATGCCGAGTTGCGCAGCTTGCTGCCGGAACAGGCCGATTGGTAGGGCCAAACCGGGTTGTTAAAAAAAATTTCGCGTGGGTTCACACTTGCGACCAAAAACAGGGTATGGTGCGCCCACTGTTTCAAGCGGGATCACGGTACATCGTGACCCGATGCGGTAGATCCATTGCGATCCGCTCATCGTGTGCGTTACCCCTTGCTCGACAGTCATACCCCGGTTTCGAGGTATGTGTCCATTTCCAAACTGTTTATCTAGGAGTTGCAAACATGTCGGATCGTCAGACCGGTACTGTCAAGTGGTTCAACGACGCCAAGGGCTTTGGCTTCATCACCCCGGAAAGCGGCCCGGACGTTTTCGTCCATTTCCGCTCGATCCAGGGCACCGGCTTCAAGTCCTTGCAGGAAGGCCAGAAGGTCACCTTCAAGGTCGTGCAGGGCCAGAAGGGCCTGCAGGCCGACGAAGTGCAGGCCGGTTGATTCCGCCTGCGCCTCGCGCGAAAAACCCGGCTTCGGCCGGGTTTTTTTTTGTTAGGCGCACACATTGTGTAGCGCCCCGAATCGGGCAGGGCTCAGGATTTCTTGAGCAGCCCCAGCAGGGCCAATATGCAAAATACGGCGCTGGCCAAAAAGGTGAAAGACGCCCCCAGCTGCTCCCACAGCAGGCCTGCCACCGCACTGGCGATCAACATCGCCACACCACTGACCAGATTGAACATACCGAATGCGGTGCCGCGCAGATCGGCCGGTGCAGTATTGGCGACCATCGTTGCCAGCAAGCCCTGGGTCATTCCGAGATGGATGCCCCACAGGGCAACCCCCGCCAGTACTGTGCTCCAGTGCCCATCGTGCGCCAGCACCAAGTCGGCGGCGAGCAGTACCAGCAGGCCCAGCCCCAGCAGCGTTCGGTGGCGCATCCGATCAGAGAGCTTGCCGAAGGGGTAGGCCGATGCTGCATAAATGGCATTCATCGCCACCATCACCAACGGCACCAGTGCCAGTGCAATGCCGCTTTGCTGGGCGCGCAGCACTAAGAATGCTTCGGAAAAGCGTGCCAAGGTGAACACCGCACCCACCGCCACCACCCACCAATAGGCCCCGCTCAGGCGTTCGAGATTGTCACGCCGAATCGGGTTGCGGCGTTTTTCGGCATTCGGTGCTGCCGGCTCGCGCACCCCCAATAGCAGCAACGCGACCGCCAACAGACCAGGAATCACCGCGACCCAGAACACTGCCCGGAAGTCATTGGCCCATAACAGCATCAAACCCACGGCCAGCAGCGGGCCCAGCAAGGCCCCTACGGTATCCAGCGATTGGCGCAGACCGAATGCGGCCCCGCGTATCGCGGCGGGCGCGATGTCGGCAACCAAGGCATCGCGGGGTGCGCCACGCACGCCTTTGCCCACGCGATCCAATAGCCGTGCACTCAGAACGATGCCCAGACTGGGCGCAAGCGCGAACAACGGCTTGCTCAACGCGCCCAAGGCATAGCCAAACACCGCCAAGCCTTTGCGCTTGCCCAGATAGTCAGACAGCGTTCCGGAAAAGACTTTCACGAGCAGTGCGGTTGCTTCGGCCAGGCCTTCAATCAAGCCCACCACCAGCGCACTGGCACCCAAGGTTCCGACCATGAACAGCGGCAGCAGGCTGTGGATCATCTCCGAGGAAATGTCCATCAGCATGCTGACAAAGCCCAGCACCCAGATCCCGGCAGGAATGCGTAAGGCGGATTGCGAGCTGGGCATCGGGGAGGGTACCTGCAAGCTGAGGTGGTTCGAACGCTACAAGCCGAATTGGGTTCCCGCACCCAACAAGGTGGCCGCACCCAGCACTGCAAAGATGGCGGCGGCGATGCTGTGCACCAGTTTCATCGGGATTTTGGCCGCCAGTTTGTCGCCAATAAACACCGCCGGCACGTCGGCAATCAACATTCCCAGCGTGGTACCGGCGATAACCAGCAGCGGGGTACCGTAATGGGCGGCCATGGCAATCGTGGCGATCTGGGTTTTATCGCCCATTTCAGCCAGAAAGAAGGTGATCAAGGTCGCCCCGAACACACCGAAGCGGCTGGCAATGGTGGTTTCTTCGTCCTCGATCTTATCGGGGATCAAGGTCCAGATCGCCATGCCGATAAACGACAGACCCAGCACCCAGCGCAGAATACCGGGGTTCACGCTATGGGTGATCCATGCGCCCAGTGCGCCAGCCAGCCCGTGGTTGACCAAGGTGGCGGCAAGAATACCGAGGATGATGGGGACGGGCTTCTTGAAGCGTGCGGCCAGGATAAAGGCCAGCAGTTGGGTCTTGTCACCGATTTCAGCCAGGGCAACGACACCGGTGGAGACGAGGAGTGCTTCCATGAGGGCTCCGAGGCCGGTCTGCGGACGATTGACCACGACGCTTCCCCGGCCAACTCGGAGGCGTGGTGGTCAAAGGTCTTGCCAAGCGATGGGTACCGCCTGCGCCATGGCATGTCTGCCAAGTGTGTTGACGCAGGCCACTTCGGGATGAAGTGCGGCTACTCCCCAATGACCCGGCCAGTTTATCAGTTCGCGTTGGTTCGCGCCGCGAACAGGCCGCCCCATAGCGCATCCACGCGCTTTTCCACTGCGGCATCCAGCTGGATCGGTTTGCTCCACGTGCGGGTGGTTTCCGCCGGCCATTTGTTGGTGGCATCCAGGCCCAGTTTGGAGCCCAGATTGGGCGTGGGGCTGGAGAAGTCCAGATAGTCGATCGGGGTCTTGTCGATCAGCACGCTGTCACGCACCGGGTCGACGCGGGTCGAGATCGCCCAGATCACTTGCGACCAGTCACGCACGTCGATGTCGTCGTCGGTGACGATCACGAACTTGGTGTAGGTGAACTGGCGTAAATAGGACCAGATACCCATCATGATCCGGCGTGCGTGGCCCGGATACTGCTTGCGAATGGAGACCACCGCGATGCGGTACGAACACGCTTCCGGCGGCAGGTAGAAGTCCACGATCTCGGGGAATACCTTGCGCAGCAGCGGCACGAACACGTCGTTCAGTGCCATCGCCATTACCGACGGTTCGTCGAACGGCGCCCGGCCCATGTAGCTGCCCTGGTAGATGGCGTTTTGGCGCAGGTGCATGCGCTGGATCGTCATCACCGGGAAATGGTCTTGCGCGTTGTAGTAACCGGTGTGGTCGCCAAACGGGCCTTCCAGCGCGGTTTCCGCCGGGTCGATGAAGCCTTCCAGCAGGATCTCGCAACCGGCTGGCGCATCCAGGCCGGTGAGCTTGCTGGGCCAGACGCGGGTGCGTTGGCCGCGCAACAGGCCGGCAAATTCGTATTCGGACAAGGTGTCCGGAATCGGTGCAACCGCAGCCAGCAAGGTGGCCGGGTCGGCACCGATCGCCACCAGGATCGGAAATGGTTTGCCCGGATGGCTGGCCTTGAAGTCAGCGAAATCCAGCGCACCGCCGCGGTGCGGCAACCAGCGCATGATGATGCGGTTCCTGCCGATCACCTGCTGACGGTAGATCGCCACGTTCTGGCGTGGCTTTTGGGTGCCACGGGTGATGACCAGCCCCAGCGTGATGAGCTTGGCGGCATCCTGCGGCCAGCAGCGCTGGATCGGCAGGCGTGACAAATCCACGTCGCCACCCTCCAAGGTTTCATATTGGAACGCGGCTTCCCGCACTTTTTGCGGGGCGACGTGTGCCAGCTGCGCCAGTTCCGGCCACGTCCCCAGTGCCTCGCGCAGGCTGGACGGCCATTTGGGTTCTTTGATGGCGGCCAGCAGCTCGCCCAATTCGCGCAACGATGCCAACGGCCGTCCGGCCAGCGCTGCTTCGATGCGGTCGCGGTGGCCGTACAGATTGCCCAGATAGGCGTGCTGGCTGCCGATCGGCTGTTCCATCAGCAGCGCTGGGCCGCCTTCGCGCAGGGCGCGCAGGCTGAGCGAGGTGGTTTCGAGTTCGGGATCGACCGGCGCGTCGACGCGCTGCAGGCGTCCTTGGCGTTCCAGGGCGGACAGAAAGCTGCGCAGGTCGTGGAAGCTCATGCAAGGCCTGAGGTCGGGGGCGGCTAGGGGGGAGTGAGCGTGCCGGCGCGCAGCGCGGCAGCGATGGCCTGTTGCCACGGGGCAATGACCAGGCCATGTGCGCTGCGCCAATCGGCATCGAACAAGGTTTGTTGGTAGCGCTTGCCGCGATCACACAGCAAGGTCACCAAACTGCCGCGCTCGCCACGGGCGCGCATCTGGCTGGCCAACTGCAGGCAAGCGACGAAATTGGTGCCCGAAGAGCCACCGTAGCGGGTGCCCAGCAGGTCTTCCAGTTGCAGTGCTGCCGCAATCGATGCGGCATCGTCCACTTCCGCCACCGCATCCACCACATCGAAAATGAAGCCCGGTTCTACCCGTGGCCGGCCGATGCCTTCGATCAAGGTGGGCTGGCTGGCCACGGCACCGCGATCCCGGTGGCGCCAACCGTGCACAAAGCCGCTGCCGGTGGGTTCGGCCACGCACAGGCGGGTCTCCAGCCGGCGGTAGCGCAGGTAGCGACCGATGGTGGCCGAGGTGCCGCCGGTGCCGGCACCGCACACGACCCAAGTGGGTTCCGGTTGTGGTTCGCGGCGCAGCTGGCCAAGGATGGATTCGGCGATATTGTTGTTGCCGCGCCAGTCGGTGGCGCGCTCGGCCAGCCCGAACTGGTCCAGATGGCAGGCACCATTGGCGGCGTGCTGGGCGGCGTGGGCATGGACTTGGCTTGCATCTTCCACCAGATCACATTGCCCGCCCAGCGCTTGCACCGCCTGGATTTTCTGCGGCGCAGTGCAGGCCGGCATCACTGCGATAAAGGGCAGCCCCAGCAGGCGCGCAAACCACGCTTCGGAAATCGCAGTACTGCCGGAGGAGGCATCCACCACGGTTTGCCCCGCATGCAGGCGGCCATTGCACAGCGCGTACAAGTACAGCGAACGTGCCAGGCGGTGCTTCAGGCTGCCGGTGGGGTGGGTGGATTCGTCCTTGAAATAAAACGCAATGTCGGGGAAACCCGGAAAATCCAGCCGCAGCAGGTGGGTGTCGGCCGAGCGCGTGGCTTCCTGCTCCAGCAGGGCCAAGGCATCGCGCACCCAGTGCCGGGTGGCGGCAGCATGATCGAATGAGGAGATAGTCATGCGACGCATCATTGCTTGGATGACGGCAATCCTCAACCTGCCAGGAGTCGCTGGACTTGCGTGGCGAGGTGTTCGAAGTACATGTCGATATAGCTGACGCCGTTTTCAGCGTCGATCAGATACGGGTTCATCAAGGTATGCCGCAAAATAGTCAGGCGGTCGCCGCCTTCCTCTCCCAGACTTGCCATATCCAAACCGAGCGCATCGAGGATGCGTTGGGTTTCGGCATCGCCCAAGACATCGGGGCGCAAGGTGGTGACCGATCCGAAGAATTGTTTGTCTTGCAATGGGCGGCTTGGGTCGCAGCGCAATTCGTCGTGCAAATGGCGAACGAATGTATTGGCAGTGGCAACGCGATGATTGCCCACCGGATTCAGGGCAACGCAAACAAGATTGCTGTCGGGCACAAACGGTACCATCACATGCACCACAGCGGCCATTGCTTTGGCAAACTGCAGTGCGCGGGCATGGAAGGCTTCGGCATGATGAATGGTATTGGCGGGCAGCAAGCCGAAATGGGCATGGTCGAGTGGCAGCACTTTATGTGTGACGTACACCCCGGCCACACTGGCGCCGGATTTGGAACCTTCGGGGATGAATTGGCCCAAGCTGCGATAGCGGTTCAAATAGTCCTTGGGGGTGTCGGCATGGAACACATAATCGGCGGCCTCGGCCAGCAAGCCCACGGCGCGGTGGTCGCGGCAAATGAACGCGCCTGCGCCATAAGGCAGGTAGCCTAATTTGTGCGGATCGACGGTGACCGAATCAGTTTGCCCCAGCGCGGCCACCGCGTTGTAAACATCCACTGATGGGAACTGCTGGAAGCCCATCGCCACCGCCTCGCGTGTGCGCAAGCTGCCATCTTCATTGCGGAACAACGTGGCCAGATAGCCACCCCAGGCGGCATCTACATGCACACCAAAGCCCATCCCGCGTGCGGCAAAGCGGTCACGCGCCGAAACCACAGCATCGATGGGATCCACGGTGCCGTATTCGGTGGTGCCCAGTACCGCGACCGCCAGCAATACCGGCTGTCGTTCGCGCAGGCAGCGCTCCAGCGTGGTTTCCAGTGCATCCACATCGGTACGCATGCCGCGCTCTGGCAAGAGTGCCAATTGATCGCGGCCAAGACCCAGCAGTTTGCAGCCCTTGCTCCACGAATAATGCGCGGTGATCGGAGCCAACACCTTGGGTACTTTCAGGCTGCTGTGTTTGGCAAAAAAACCCACTAGGCCAGATTGCTCGATACGTGCATCACTGACGCGCATCTGCCAATGTCTGCGTTCGGCCGCTGTGGCCTGTGTCAGCCAATGCTGCCATTGCGCATACAGCGCAATGCTGGCACTGGGAGATAAATTGAACGCCGACCAGTCATCCTCGGGCAGGGTCAGCTCGGGCACATCTGCTGCACGCAATGCCACCGGAAATGCCTTCAGCGCCAATGCCAACCGCAACGCCTGATAATTGGCGACGGTACCGCCCGAAGTCAGGTGGCCAAATGCGCATTCCGGCTGCGCGGGGTCGTGTGCATATCCCAGCATGCGCGCCAGTTGCAGGCCCACTTGCACTTCCATGTCCACCGTGACCGGCGCTGCATCTTCAGACACATTATTGGGGTTGTATGGCAGGGTCAGAATTTGTGCGACCAGTCCTGGCAATAGCAAATCCGACGCCATGTGGCCGATGTAGCGCGGACTATGGAATGGCACCGATTTCTTCAGCGCGGCCGAGAGTTGGTGCAGCTCACGACGCATGCGGGCCGCAAACGCCAAGTAGTCTGGGTGATGGGCCGCGTGGGTGCCGATGGCAATCGGGTCTTCGGGGTGGAAGTTGCGCCGCCAATACACATGGTCACGTAAAAATTCGACCACCAATTTTTCTAAAAGATTGTCATTTTCTGCATAAGGGCCGAGGAAGCAGGCATCCAGCATGGGCGGGCGTGACCCGGTGGCAGTGTGTTGTGATGGCATGGGTTGAATCCGACTCAATTAGCGCAGCAACAGCAGCCAACCGGCCGGGTTGTGCATGCGGGCGATGCCGTAGATGAAGGTGAAGGTGGCCAGGGCGGTGATGTAAAACCCGATGCGCTGGCTACGGCTGCGCTTGGGACGCATCGCCAGGATGCCCAGTACGATGTAGGCCACCACCAGGCAAAGTTTTACGGTGAGCCAACCATTGGCGAACATCGCTCCCGGCAACATCGAAAACAACATGGTGGCCGAGGTCAATAAAATGGTGTCCACCGTGTAGCTGGTGTACTTCGGAAGCCAGTGCTGCGGCCAGTGCGCACCCAGGATTGCCGCGCCGCCGCGCAGCGCGAAGATCGCGCCACTGCACATCACTGCATGCACATGCGTCCATTTGACTTGCGGGTAGAACTCCATCATCGGCGACATGTGCGTGTGTCCTCAGCCCGGCCGCCCATCGGCACGCGGGTGCAGATAGATCGACAGCGAGCGCAGCGCCCACGGCAGGAACGCCAGCAGCCAGCCGGCGGCGGCAATCACCTGCCACAGATAACTATCGGGAACGGCCTCGGCTGCAATCCGCGTGATGGCCACCAACTGCAGCATGGCAAACGCAAACCAGCCAGCGGCGGGCATTGCCATTGGGCGGCCGGAATGACCTTGGGTCACGCGGGTCACCATCGCCACCAGCAAGCTGCCGAAGAAGCCAATATAGATCGCGTGTTGCGGGCCACGGCCCAATATGAATTCGCCGCCAAATGCATACAGCGCGCTTTGTGCAGTGAATAGTGCGAACGCCACCGGCAGCCACGCAAAGCCGAAGAACAACACGCGCAAAATGCCCGGGGCTTTGCCATGCGGCCACCAGCGCCACAACACATACGCGCTACCCAGCGCGAGCACGCCATCCACCGGCCACAGCCATGCATTGGCATGCGCCAGTTCCAGACCCAGATGGGCCAGCAGCAACACCCACAGCGCAGCAATAATTTTCATCGGCCGCCAGGCACGATAGCCCGGCACTGCATTGCCGGCGAAGAACGGGAACATGCGGTGAGCCACCGACAAGTACACTGGCAGCAGCAAGGCGAAGGTACCCAACTTGATCGATACCACCACCGTCCATGCTGCGGCCCCGTGCAGGAAGGCGGCCATCAGAAATACGCCCGCCAACCCGAATGACAGCGCCGCAAAGCACGACCACGCATGCCATGTGGGTCCTTTGCCGGCGCGGCGTTCGGCCAGCAGCACGCGCAGCAATTGCACCAGCCCATAGCCCCAGCCCACCAGCGACATCACCACGCCGATATGCACCATCGGCTCTTGCCCCAGCAACATGCCGCCTACCACCGCCACCTGCCCACCCAGTAACCCCAACCCCACCGGCACGTAATGCCAGCGCGACAGATCCGGCATCCCCATCCAGCGTGGGAACGTGGTCAGCAAAAAACCGAACATGAAGGGCGGCAACAATTGGTATTGCATGATGAAGGCGTGCATCCAGCCGCCAAACGGCGTACCAGCGCGCAAGCCAATCACACCCCAGCGTGCATCGATCAACCACAGCAGCCACCAGCTCATCGCCAGCAAGACATTGAGTGCGCCGACGAAAAACAGCAGCCGGTGCGGGGCGGTGGTCAGCAGGGCGGGCGAGAGGCCAGTCGCGGATCGATTCGGCGGGGTCTTGTTCATGCCGGCTAGTGTCGCGCAGGGGCGCGCCGGTCGCCTTGATTCAAGTCAGTAGCGTGCCGTGGAGGGGATCCCCCGATTGCGATGGGCAAGCCGTCCTGGTCCGCCCGGCACAAGTTCCCACACGTATTTGCTGCGCGATAACCCGGGGTTGCGCAAACTTCAGGCGATGACGACCGTCAATGGAATCTCCCGCTTCTTCTTTTTCTGCAGATTCCATGACATCACGCCGGTGCGTGCGTAGGATTTTTCGCAATCCTGAATCGACGGGCCGCGCATGTCGCCTTCCAGATAGGCCAGCCCCGGGCAACGGCTGCAACTGCTGCCATGCACACAGGACGAGCACCCGTTCAGGTCTGACACGCGGATCGCACGCACCTCGTTGAGTTGTGGCGAGTCGCGTCAGATGTCGATGAAACGCTGTTCGCGGACGCTGCCCACCTTGTACGGAAACTGCACGCAGGGGTACACATCGCCATACGGCGAGACGTAGCAGGCGGTGTGGCCGGCGCTGCAGGGCAGGGTTTCGTAGGCTTCTTCCATCGGCGTGGGGCCGCTGGGTGGCGACAGCATCTGCTCGGCTTGGTCACCCAGCAGGGAGGCATCCTGCAACACACCCGCCAGTCGCCCCGCATCCATGTTCAAGTCCAGGATGGAGCGATCGCCATCCATCATGGGGGTGATGGTGGCATCCACCTCGTAGCGGATGCCCATGTCATCTGCCAGTGCCTGCACCTGCTTGTAGTGATCTGCGTTCTGCTTCATCAGCACATTGGCGAAGATGACCTTGACGCCGGCATCGCGCAGGAAACGGACGCCCTCCATCGTGCGCTTGAACGAACCTGGCAGCTTGGTGATCTGGTCGTGGGTGGCGGCATCGTGCGAATACAGGCTGACCTGCACCGACTCCACGTTCAGTGCGGCAATGCGCTTGGCCTTGGCGGCGCGAATCATGACCGCGTTGGTTTTCAGCTTTACCGAAAATTGCAGCTTGCGGGCGTACTCCACGATCTCGAACAGATCCGGCCGCATGAAGATTTCGCCGCCGCTGATGTTCAGAAAGAACGTGCCCGCCGCCGCCAGCTGATCCAGCAGGCCCAGGATTTCGGCGGTCGTCATCTCGCCGTGATCGTCGTGATCGAGATAGCAGTGGATGCAGCGCTCGTTGCAGCGGTAGGTCAAATCCAGCTGCACGCCCAGCGGGATACCCAGCGAGAGCGCGCGTGCGCCCATGTCCCCCATCACGCTCATGAGTGGCGTTCCTGTCTAGTGTGCGAAGGGTTGCTCGGCGATCAGCAGGATACCGCGCTCAGCCAGCCCATGCGCCAGTTCGGTGGCATCCGCCAGCGCGATGTCGTAATCGATGTCGAATTGCGCGCAAAGCGTATGCGCCACGATCTCGGCCAACGGAGTTTTGCCGTCGGCGGCTTGCCACAGCAGCGCGGCGGTTTCATTCAGGCTGAACAGCGAGGAGTCGCGGGCCAGCATGATCATCAGCTCGTCGCCAATCCGGCGCGCCGCAACGTCGCTGGAATGGAGGATATACAGCGGGTTGCTCATGCTTCATTTCCAATCATGTCCCAGACGCGAGCATCGGGGAAGAACGTGAGACGCCGAACCGGTATGCATGCGGCCAAGGCGATGGCGTTGTCGAACACCTTGGCTGTGAGCGCCTTGTCCTTGGCGAAATACAGGATATTGGTCATGACTGCGCGTATTGCTTCGGCCGGGCTGAGGTCGTCGATGCGGTTGTCGGGGCCTTGCGCCAGCAGGAACACCCCCGCCAGCGGGGCGCGGATATTTTCGCCGGGTGTTGCCAGTTCACCAGCAAAAGGCGTGCCATACGCGTAATAGCCGTCCGCTTCGCGGCGGATAAATGACATCTCATCGGTCAGGATGTGTGCACCGGGCGGTACCAGCCGTGAAATAGTGGTTTTGCCCGCGCCGGACACGCCCGTGCACACGAAGGCGCGCCCGTCCGCCAGTACCACGCTGGAGGCGTGCATCAGCATGCCGCCCTGTTCGGCCAGCAGCACCGTGTGGAGGATGCGCAGCACCGAATCCAGCGCATACGGGTTGGCGCGCAGGCGTGCCGTGCCGTGGCGGGTGGCGGGATCCCAGCGGGCTTCGAAGTCGCCGCGCAGCAGGTGCCAGCCTTCGTCCTCGCGGCGCACACTGACCTCGATGTCGCTGAGCTCGTCGGGCGCATCGGGGGTGTATGTGAAGGGAAGAATATCGATGTCGAAGATGTAATCGGGCGTATCCACGCTGCCGATGAAACCGCGGAAGCGGTCGACCATCAGCGTATTGAACTCCGCGGAGGCGGCACGCAAACGGACGCTGATCCCGCCGATGCGGACGTCGAGATGATGAGGGCGAAGATCGGTCATGCCGTGATAGCGGTGATGCGTGGCCAACGGCAGGCAATACGGTGGGCCAGTGGCACGTTGCGCAGCAGCCAGCGGGTGGTCCGCGGCAACAGGCGGCGGTGGTGGCCAACCGGATGCGCCAGGATGCGCGAGCGGCGGACGTGTGCTTCCAGCACACCCAACACCTGGCTGGGGTGGACCGGTGCATCGGGGCTGGGCAACGCATCGCCCATCGTGATCAGGTGGTCGCCATTGCAGGACACCAGGCGATGCGCCACCAGCGCCGCGTCGCGACGCACCAGCACGATCTGCCCCAAGGCAAGCTCGTCGGCCGCCGCTTTGCGGAACACCAGCAAGTCGCCGGGGGCGATGGCGGGCAGCATGCTGCTGCCCAGCGCACGGAAGCGGAGCTGGCCGAACCGCTGCAAGGCCTCCTGCGCCAGCGCAACGCGGGTGCAGGAGGCATCGGCTGGGTGGTCGGTGCTGCTCAAGAGGTTTTGCGGTTGGCGCGGCATGCTTGCTGGGTGACAGCAACCTTGCCGCACGACAGCGCCATGGTTTCAAACACGGTTTCGTGGCGGAAGCTGGGCTTGATGTATTCGCGCTTGCTGTTCGGCTGGGAGGAGTGCGGCGCAAGGGTTGTGTGGTGTGTTTGGGTCACCGGGTATTACTCCAATCCGCTCTGGCTGGCCTGGACGGCGTTGCCGCCAGCGGCCTGCTGTGTGAAATAGATTTGTGCTGCACCGGGGGCGGTGGTGCTGTTGTTGTCGAGCACAATGCCGCCGGTGCCGCCGGGGGTGGCAAGGGCGGCATTGGCGGTGGCCGTCGTGCCCCAGCTGACCGTGTTACCGGTGCCATTACGCAGGTTGTTGAGCTGGTACATGTACAGACAGGCACCGTTGCAACCGGTCTGGTTGCCCAGGTACGGCATGCTGAAGTAGATGTATTCGTTGCTGCCCTGCTTGGCATAGGTGACCGGTGACCAGTTCCAGACGCCGGTGAGGCAGTCGTTGTTGACATTGTTGCAATTTGCGCCGACCACTGGCCCCTTGACCTGGGAGCTCATGACCCCGTTCGTGAGCAAAATCTTCCAGAGCGTCGGGTTGAATGTCGTGGTGGGATCCCCGCCGACGATGTACATCGCGCCGGTGCCGTTACTGCTGTTGTAGTAAGCGTCATCGAACGCGCCGGCATACAGGCTGCTGACCCGGCTGTTGCCGCGGCCCACGTAGGCGCGCTGGGCAGGCTGCGCACCGGCGGCAAAGCCGGGGGTGAAGCGCGCCACCACGCGGCAGGCACTCTGGTCGCCACCCGTCGTGGTGTCGGGCGCGCAGTTGGTGGTATCGCCGGCGGTGCCGTCGTTGAACAGGAAAGCGAATACGCTGCCGCTGCCCGCGGGGGTACCGGTGACGATCACGGATTCGCGCAGGCCGGTGGAGTCGACGTTCGCCAGCTTGGCGCTGTCGTACTTGGTGCCATTGGTAGAGTTGATACGATGCAGTTTGCCACCCAAATCACCCGCGCCGCTCTGGCTGCCGATATAGACATTGCCGTTGTAGTACACCGGCGCGGATAGTTTCATGCCACTGGCCACCGGGGCCGGGAAGCCGCCGCTGGTCACCTCGGCGGGGGTGCCTTTGAACACGCCGGTGAACTTGTGCAGCTGGCCGTTGCCATCGCCCACGTAGAGCTCGTCTTTGGCGTAGTCCACAAATGGCGAGGAATAGGTCGGGGTGCTGCCCGTGTTGGTGATGCCAAAGAGTGTGATCGCGGTCATGGCTGCCGCTGAACCGCTGCGCGCAGCGGCATACGCGGTAGCACTGCTGGAGGTGATGGCGGTGGGGTTGGCAGCCGCCGCAAGGCGAGCGGCGCTGGTGGTAAGTGCGGCCGGCTTCAGCAACACCAACTGCAGGGTATTGCCATTGCGCTGGATGAAGGCCACCTGCTTGGCATTGTCATGCCAGGACAAGACGGGTGAGGTTTCCACCACGTAGCCGTCACCTGTGTTGTAGGACCACATCACGTTGGGCGCCTTGGCGTCGTCGGCGGCATCGCGACCGGTGGCGGTGGTGCAGGTGCCGTTATACAGCTGGTTGAAGGCGATGATGGTGGGCTGGCCGGCGGTGCCGCTGCCGTTGACGCCGCCAGGGCCAGTCACATTGCTCAAGCCATTGCTGATATGGCCGTCGGGGATGTTCCCCAGCGTGTTGGCAGTGATGGTGATGGTGGACGACGTGATGGCGGTGGCGATATAGCCGGTTTGGCCGCTCCAGCGATTCACCGCATCACGCAGGTTCTGAATCGTGTTAGCCACACCATTGATGCGGAAATTCTGTTGGGTATTGCTGGTGCTGCTGGCGGTGAGAACCACTTGGCGTGGGCCTGCCGGACCAATCGTGAAGGTTTGCAGGTTGTTGGGGACAGCGCTGAACGTGTATACCCAAGTTTCGTTGGTGCCAGCCACTTGGGTGGCGCCCGGAGCATTGGTGGGGTACACGATAAAGTCGGTAGGGCAGTTGGCTGCGCTGACCGGCTGGGTAATATCAAACCGGTACTTGGCCGGATATACCCCTTCCATGCCTCGGCCGCCCTGCCCATTGGTGCCGCCGCCGAGCACATTGCTCCAGTCGCGCACCACGCTGCTGTCGGGGGCTTGCGGAGTATCCGTGCAGTGCCAGCTGCGGGGGTCCGGGCCACGCTTGGTGGGGCAAGCCGCAGGGGTGGCCTTTGCCGTGGCGGCAACGGCGGAGCCGGCACCGGGTTGCAGCGTGTTGGTGCGCGGCGCGGCAGGCGCAGGCATTTCGGCATCAATGCGCCGCAGCAACTGGGCAAGATAGCGCGGGTCGTTGTACAGCCGGCCCATGTCTGCATTGCGGCCAGCGGCGGCAAATTCATCCGGCGTCATGGGTTTGCTGTACACCACGGAGCGGCTGCTCCAGTCGGTGACTGCAGGAATATTGCCGGGGTCTGTTTGCTTGTCCGTTGCATGCGCAGAGGACAGTCCGCAAAGACCCATTGCGCACGCAAGCGCAAGCGAATTGGTGTAACGCATAGATGTCCCCCTGAAGTCGAATCTGGCATGCCAACAAAGTGGCGGCATGGTAACAGATGGGCGTCACACAAACGGAAAGAGCATCTTTATTTTTTTTTCGTAATGTGCGTTTGAGCTAAAAAGTGACACGGGAGGTCAGTTGTTGCCGTGTGAGGGTTAAGTATTCGAAAATTAACAAGTGGTCTGGTAGGGTGAAGCCACATAAATTGCTGCAGTGCAGCAATAGTTTTGCGAAATCCCCCCCCCGCAATGTCCTGGATGTCAGCGCCGGACTTGCCCCACCGCACGGTCAATCCAGTCCGCTACCGCACGGGTGTAGTTCGAAGCCAGGCCCAGCTGCTGGTTGATTGCGCCGTGTTGCATGGCCTCCGGTAGCACCTGCATGGACACGCCAAGCGCGCGCGCGCGTTGCTCGAGTTTGCGTGCTTCATCACAGGGTGCGGTGGGAAAGTGGCGGGTGCTGGAGCACACCAGCAGCATCGGCAGTGCGTTGCGGTTGAGTTGTTGCAGTGGCGACACCGATGCCCAGTAGGCCGGGTCACTGCCGAAGGCGTCGTGATACAGCTGAGGTACGCGCGCCTGCCCCATCAAGGCCGGCACATCCAGTGCGCCGCTGTCCAGTGACACCACGCCCAGTGGACGGCGTGCACCGGCTTGGCGCAGCAATGCAGGTGCACTGCCCAGCAGGGCCACCAGATGGGCACCGGCCGAATGCCCCATCAGCACCACGCGCTCCGGATCCGCCCGCCATTGCCGCGCATGCTGTTGCACAGAAGCCAAGGCGGCAGCCACATCGCGGGCTTGGGTCATGGGGTCGGCCGCTGGCTCCAGCCGGTTGTTGACCGAAACAAATACAAAGCCTTTGCCCAGCCAGTACGTCGCTTTGTTGTCGACCACACTGGCATAGGCCTTGTCGCCACGCCGCCAGCCGCCACCGTGCACCATGAACAGCACGGGCGCGTTAGCGTGCAGCTGGGCGGGCAGATACACGTCGTAGCGCTGCTTGGGGTCTTGGCCATAGGCGATATCACGCTCAACGTCCGCACCTGGCGGCACACTGGCCAGCAATGCCCGTTCATGGCCTTCTGCATCGCTTTGCAGGCCGTCCTGCAGGTGTTGCAGGATGCGCTCGCGAATGCGTTGTTGGGCGGGAACCGGGCTACTTGCAGTGGCAAGCAAACCCAGTGCAAGCAGGCAAACCAGAGTTGGGGCAGCAACGCGCATGGCCGGCAATCCATTGGGAGGTTGATGGCGACAACGCACGGCACGGACAAGTGGTTGACCTGTGGCCCTGAGTGACAGCTGTCATCGACGACCACTGACGCTTGCACGTGGCATGAGAATCCTGCTTGCGGACAATGCACAGCGTCCAATCCGGACGCAGGAGAACCCCCATGAATACCCAGACCCAATCCCGCCCAGTGTTTGCAGAGCAGCTACAGGGGAAAGTGGGTGAGTTGATGGATCGTGTCACCAGCGAGGCGCCCGGCGCAGAGCGTTCGCGCCTGTTGCGCTGGCTGTTGCTGGCGGTTACCGTGTTTGTGTTGTGGCGTATCGGGCGCGGCGCGAAGAAACTGTTCTGGAGCCTGTTCGGGATCGGCATGGCGCTGTGGTGGAGCGGCGGTGCGGTGTGGTTTTTCCGGCACGTCAACTAACCACGATGGGGCGATGACGGATGGCTGATCTTGCGCCAGAATGGCGCCATCCCAGAGCACTTGTTGCCACGATGCCGAAAAAAATCGCGACCCGTAAATCCACCATCCACGGCAATGGCATGTTCGCAGTTGCCGCAATTGCCAAAGGCGAGCGATTGATCGAATACAAGGGCCAGCGGCGCACCCATGAGGAGGTGGATGCCGGTGAGAGTGGCGACATCGAAAGCGGCCATACCTTCTTGTTCACGCTCAACGATGCGTGGGTGATCGACGCCAACATCGAAGGCAATGCGGCGCGTTGGATCAACCACAGCTGCGCGCCCAATTGCGAGGCAGTGCTCGTGGAGGATGCAGGCGCGCCGGCAAAGTCGCGGGTGTTCATCGAGGCAATTCGTGCCATCAAACCCGGCGAAGAATTGACCTACGACTACGGCATCACCTTGGCCGAACGCCACACCGGGCGGCTGAAAAAAATCTGGGCTTGCCGCTGCGGCTCGAAAAAATGCACGGGCACGATGCTGAAGTCGAAGCGATAGCGTTCACTCGCCTTCGTGCGGCCAACTGATGCCAAGCTCACTGACCACCAGCGCGTTGCCGATGGCTGGCCAGCGCGGGTCGTCGCTGCGAAAGACGGTATCGCCAGTGGGCAGCGCCGTGGCAGTGGTGCGGGTGCGTGCAGCCAAGGTGACCCGATGAAACAGCTTGTCGCCTACCGCGTTGGCCAGCTTGCCACCGTGCCAGTCCTGCACGCTGCCGCCGTAATCCCAATCCAGTCCATAAAAACTGATCGGTGCGCCATTGCGTTTGACTAACTCGGCCAACGTCATTCCCGGGTGCAGGCCATTGACATCGTGCCAGCGTGAATCAGGATCGGTGATGCGCAATTCCTGAATCGGTGCATCCTGGTTGTTGGGTTGTTCGGGGTCGAGCACCAACTGCAGCCGCTGTTTGGCATCGTCGGGGAACACGGTCAGCACCGGCACTGCGCCTTCACCCTCGGCACCGGGCAGGCGGTCATCGCGCACATTGGTTTTACCAAACCGGGCTTCAAGTTCAGCGCGGGTGGTGAGTGGGCCCAGACTGCCGGGCAGTTCCCAGGTTTCTGTCGCTGCCGGTGCCGCGTGTGCTGCGGTTGCCGGTGCTGCAGTGGCCGCAGGCGCGGTGGATGCCGCCGTGCCGGGGTTGGGCGCAGCTGATGGGGCGGGTGTTGGTGTGGGTGTGCATGCACTGAGTGCTGCCACAAGGCTGCTGAGTCCCAGCGCGAAGATGCGCACAGAGGATGAGTTCATTTGCTGGGTACCGGTTCTGCGGTGGACGTGGCATTTGCGGTTGCGGCGGGGGGCGCAGGCAGTGCGGGTGCGGGGTTGCCAGGTTGCATCGTCGGGTCGCTGTTGTCAGCTGTGGCAGGCGTGTTGGCATCTGCCGTCGCGGTATCCTCGGCTTGCACTTGCGGGGTGGCGAGCGGGGGTGGTTGTGGAATGGCTACCCCGGGGTCGGGCATGCCGGTTACCGAACCGCCCTTGGTGGCTGGTGCGGGCAGGGCTTCGCTGCCGATGGTTGGGTTGCCGTCGGTGGGGGTGGGCTTGCTGCAGGCGCTTGCCAACATACCTGCAAGCAGCAGGCTGCCCAAGCGGGCAGCAAAACGAAGAGTAGGCATGTTCAATCCATCCGTAGCGTGATTTGGCTGGCGTCAATGTCCACGCGCTCGATGCGGCGACTGGCGATGCGCCCATAAGTGCTGTCATCCAGCCGATACACGGGCTCTTCACGAGCGTAGTCGAGCAGCCAGCTATTGAGCATGGAACGAGCGGAATCATTCATCATTCCACCCAGTGCCGGCACATCCACCGACACGATTTCGGGATTATCCAGATGCAGGCCATGCGTGCCGGCATCAAACCGCAATCCACTTTCCAGCGCGAAATGGCCGGACGGCGAACGGCTGGCAGTGCCCGGCCCACCAATGCCGATATCCAGCTCCAGCCGCAGACGGCCGCCACCGGGCAGGCTCAATCGCGGGTTCAATAAGCTGAGGTTGAGTAGCCCTCCCAACTTCTTGTAATCGCGCGGGAACTTGCGATCCAGTTGCGCCTGCAATTGTGGTGCACTGAAATGGATATCGCGGCCCAGCAGCACGTCGGCCCCCAAGCTGGAGCAGGCACTGAGCAGGCAGGCAATGACAATCAGCAGGAAGACGACGCTACGGCGCATGAGGATGATGGCATGGGGAAAGTGCGCACCTTAGCGCGCAGCGGTGATGCTGTGTCAATCCGCTGCGCGCGTGGTGACCTCAATCTTCCTCGGGATGTGGCTTGTAGGTGTCTGCCAACTTTTTCTGCACTGCCGCTGGAACCGGCTCGTAATGGCTGAAATCCAGTGCATAGCGTCCGCGCCCGGCGGTGGCCGACTTCAGCTCGGCGGCATAGCCCTCCAATTCGAACAAGGGCACTTGCGCCCGAATCACAATCTCGCCACCGCGCAGGGCATCGGTGCCACTGATGCGTGCACGCTTGGACGATAGTCCGCCACTGACATCACCCATATGCTGCTCGGGGGCGCTGACTTCCAGGTCCACGATGGGTTCCAGTACCTGCGGGTGCGCGTGGGAAATTGCGTCCAGGAACGCCCGTTTGCCGGCCGCGATGAACGCCACTTCCTTGCTGTCCACCGGATGATGTTTGCCGTCGTACACCGTGACCCTGACGTCTTGCATCGGGTAGCCGGCCAATGCGCCGGCACCGAGGACCTGGCGCACGCCTTTTTCCACCGCCGGTAAAAATTGGCCGGGAATGGTGCCGCCCTTGACCGCATCCACAAACTCGAAGCCGCCGCCACGTGGCAGCGGTTCGATGCGCAGGAAGACTTCACCAAACTGGCCGGCACCACCGGTTTGCTTTTTATGCCGATGATGGCCTTCTGCCGGCAGGCTGATGGTTTCGCGATACGCAATCCGCGGAGGATGCGATTTCACCTCTACGGTGAAGCGGTCTTTCAGGCGTTGCAACATCACCCGCAGATGCAAATCCGACAGCCCGCGAATCACGGTTTCATTGGTTTCGGTGTTGTGTTCGACCGCAAACGCCGGGTCTTCTTCGGCCAATTTATGCAATGCCGTGGCCAACTTCTGTTCCTGACCTTTGCTGGCCGGCTCTACCGCCAGACCGAACATGGGTTTGGGGAAGTTGAGCGGTGCCAGATGGATATGGTCTTCGTCGTGCGAGTCGTGCAGCACGGCATCAAAATGCAGCTCGTCGATCTTGGCCACCGCCGCGATATCCCCCGGGATAGCCTGGCTGATTTCGATATGGTCTTTACCCTTGAGTTTGAACAAATGGCCGACCTTGAACGGCTTCTTGCCGTCATCCACAAATAATTGGGCGTCTTTTTTCACCGTGCCTTGGTAGACGCGGAAAATGCCGAGCTTGCCAACGAATGGGTCGTTGACGATCTTGAATACATCGGCAATCACATGCGCCGATGGATCGGGTTTGGCATCAATCGGGTCACTGCCTTTCATGAAGGGTGGCGAGTTGGCCTCGCCGGGGTGCGGAAACAAGGTTTCGGCAATGTCCAGCAATTCCTTGACACCGGCTCCGGTACGCGCCGACACAAAGCAGATTGGCAGCAAGTGCCCTTCCCGCAGGCATTGCTCGAAGGCATCGTGCAGCTCGGTGCCAGACAAGCCAGTTTCGCCCACATCCAGGTAGTGATCCATCACGGTTTCATTGATTTCCACCACCTGGTCGATGATCTTTTGGTGCCAGTCGGCGACCGCGCCGAGGTCGCTGTCACCGCTGGTTGACCCAAAGCAATCCACAACTTGGTTGCCGCCCCCTGCCGGCAAATTGAGCGGGAGCAACTCGGGGCCGAATTCCTCACGCAGGGCATTGACCAATCCGGCAAGATCGGCACCGGCATGTTCAATCTTGTTGATCACGATGGCACGGCACAGACTGCGCTGTTTGGCGTACTCCAGCATGCGGCGGGTGCCATGCGCGATACCGATATCGGCATCCACCACAATCGCAACCGTTTCGACTGCCGCCAGCGCACCCAGTGCGGGGCCACGGAAATCGGGATAGCCGGGAGTGTCAATCAAGTTGAGATGGATGTGCTGGCCGGAACTGGCCAAGTGGTCGGTACTGGCAATCGCGGCATCCAGCGAGTGACCGCGTTCTTTTTCTATGGGATCGAAGTCGGAGACCGTGCTGCCGCGTTCGATGCTGCCTGCTGTTTGCAGTGCGCCGCCGGCATGCAGCAGGGCTTCGAACAACGTGGTCTTGCCGGCGCCAGGGTGGCCTGCCAAGGCCACATTGCGGATTTGTGATGTGCTGTAGGACATGAGCCCGTTCCTCCTTTCGGTGTGCGTGGAGAGAGCGTCATGGCTGTCCGCGTCCCACGCCGACGCGTGGGCGTTCGACGGGCGGTCATGGCATTGCCACCTTAGCGCAGCTGGCGCGCTCACGCTCGTGCAATGCAGCATTGACACAACGCTGGTGGCTTGCTGTCGGCGCGCTAAACACAGTTCAGACCGGCCGGCTCCATTCAGCTTCGCGTCAAGCGTACAGTCGCAGTGTGGGCGTACGCCGGACACTTCCAACTCCCGGCGACGGGGATTTCAACATGAAGCGCCTTCTTGCCAGCTTGCTTGCCCTGGGCCTTGCTTCCGCCAGTGCCTGCGCATTTGCGCAGTCCAATTACGATGGCTATCAGGACAATAATGGGTACAACACCGGCTACGACAACGCGGCCAACAGTGATGGGTCGTACTACGACTATGCGCAGGTCATTCGGGTAGATCCGGTGTTGCAGAGTAATGCCAGCAGCTATGGCAATTACAACACCAACACCCAAGCGGGGATGCGTTGCTACGACCGCAGCTCGGCGGGCTATTACGACAACGGCAATAGCGATCCTGGCAATGGAAGTTACGGTAACGGCAGCTATAACAACGACAGCCATAACGGCTACGGGGGGCGCGGGCAAGGCAGCGAAGCCGGGCGCAACGTGGCCACCATTGCCGGTGGTGTGGTGGGCGCAGTCTTGGGTAGCAAGATCGGTGGTGGTAGTGGCACTTATGCCGCCGCCGCCGTAGGTTCGATGCTGGGCGGCATGGCTGGGCGCGGGATTTATGACCAGAATCAGCGCAATCGCTATGTGCGTGGCGGCACGGTGCGGGTATGTGATCCGCAACCGGTGCGCGATGGCTATTCGGGAAACTATTCGAACGGCTATGCCAGCGATTACGGCAATGCCACCGCCTATGACGTGACTTACGAATACAACGGCCGCCGCTATACCCGGCGCATGAGCTACAACCCCGGCGATCGCCTGCGCGTGCGGGTGGATGTCTCGCCGCAATAACCTGCGGATCGTTTGGATCGAATACTAAAGAAGGGGCCGCGTTGGCCCCTTCTTCACGTCATGGCCTGGATGCTGGGCCAATGGATTCTAGGGTGCGGTGGGGGATGCCTTGGCGGCTTCGATACGGCTGCCAGTGCGGGTGGTATGGCGTGGCACACCGTTCTCGTCCAGCACCGAAGCGATGCGGCTGAACACTTCCGGACGCGAGAATGGCTTTTTCATGAAGTCATCGGCACCGATGCGCTGCACATAGAACTGCTCGGTGGCCTGCGCATTGCCGCTGATCATGATGATGGGCACGTGCTTGGTAATGGGGTCACGACGCAGGGTGCGCAGGACGTTGAAACCATCGACGCCGGGCAACACGATGTCGAGGAAAATCAGACCCGGGACTTCGCGGCGCGCGACTTCGATCCCGGTTTCACCATCATAGGCCACCAGCACTTCATAGTGGTTCTGCTGCAGCATGCGCTTGAGCAGGGCCACGATGGTGGGGGAGTCGTCAATCACCAGAATCCGGGTGCCGGGCTGGGCATTGCGGCGATCGCTATCGCGGCGTTCGCGCCCGGTATGTGGTTCAACCACTTCGCTGATAAGACCATCCGCGTCCGGCGAGAGCTGGCGCACGGCTGGTGCAGGCTGATCTGCCTGTCGTTTGCGTTTGAATAGGTCAAAAATGGCCACGTCCCTGTTCCCCGATTGGACTGCCGGCGCATATTACCGCGAACAGCCACCGGTTCGGCAATCCTAAAGCGTGTATCTGGTGCCTGCTCTTGCGTCGTACCGGTTAGCGGCGGCCGTGGGCATCCTCGGCCAATGCCCGGAAAGCGAATAGCCGTGCGATTTTGCCCCATGCTATTGCGGCGCAGATCATGCAGCCCAGCAGCATGGCCAGTACAAAGCCGGCAAACCCCGCGCCTTGCAAATGCTGGCGCAGCGCCAACAACAGCAGCGCCGCCAACAGGCTGCATAAAGTGGGCAGCAGGTAAGCGCCCAACACCGCAAGTGGGCGCTTGCACAGCAAGGCCATGCCACGCCACCATGCCTTCAGTGCCGAACGCAGGCGTGCATCGGCGGCCAGCCAGCCACGACCAGCCTCGATGCCGGCATGTGCCAGCAGCAACAGCAGTACGCCGATGCCGGTGGCGATATTGCGGCCGGTGTCCACGTCACTGGCCAAAACGGCGTGCTCGTGCAGTTTTTCATTCATGCCAAAGCCCATCGCCATGATGGCTGCCGCAATTCCCAATGGAATGACCGACCACAACAGCAGGCGCAGCATCGGACCGTATTCGCTGATCCCGCCACGCAGCAGGTCGCCAAATCCCAGTGGGCTGCGGCTGCGTGCCGCAGCGATGGTGGCCCCGGTCAACAATGGGGAGGCCAGCAACAGCAGCAACCCCGCGCTGCGCACATTGGCACCCAGTACATCGAGTGTGGTGCCGGGTGCCATCAGGGCATCCAGCAGCATGGTGGGAGCCTGCCCGTTGGCAATGGCAGTGGACTGCAAGGAGTGGTCCAGTTGGCTGCCCAGCCAACTCCACAATGGCAGACCGGCAACCAGTGCACAGGCCAGGGTGGTCAGGATCCAGAGCAGGAGCAAGCGCCATTGCAAGGCAGTGCCGAGGGCACGGGGCAAAGCGGTGCGGGCGCGCAGCGGGCGAGTCGTCGTGTTCATGGTGGGATTCTCAGACGGTAGCCAGCAGTGCGAAGAAGGATTGCAGCAGCGACGTGAAATCGGCAAACCAACGGCGTGCTGCCTGCGGTTGCGGCTCCAGTGTGTAGCTGTCATTGAGTTTGTTGGCATCCATCCGCAACAAGTTGCCGGGATCCAATTGTGCGGAGACCGCCTTGCTGCGGGTGACCAATTCAAGGCGCTGCCAGCTCTGCTGCGTGGTCACCGGGTAGTCGCGGTGGCTGCCGTCAGCAAAATTGACGCGCAAGGTCTGCGCGGGCTTGACCGTATCGCGGCGCACCACAATGACGGTGTGATATGGGAACGGGCCGGCACCGGCTTTTGCCTTCGGGTGCTTGGCTTTCCATGCTTTACGTACGGTTTCGATGGCTTTGTCGATCTGTGCGCTCCCCACCAGCACTTGCTTGCCTTGGTAGGTGAGATAGCCGGGCATCGGCAGCCGCTCCTGGCTGCTCATGCTGCTGATGCGGTCATCGGTTTTGCCGGTGCCGTAGATGTAAGCATCGAACGCGGCGTTCACGATCAGCGGCTTGCCGGTGCCCTCGGCCAGCGCATCACGCAGATCTGCCAGCGACGGGTGGCGGAACTTCCAGCGTTCGTAATACAGCTGCATCGCCCGTTCCATGGCCGGCGTGCCTACTTGGGCTTCGATTTGGCGCATGGTGGTCGCGGTGCGCGTGTACACCGTGTTGTAGCTGCCACTGGACAGACGTACCCATGAATTCAAGCCAAGCGGGTCGGCCGGGTCATTCAGGTTTGCACCCAAGCGTTCCATGTCGAATGGCGTGATCCTGGAGCCAATTCCCAGCCGTTTCAACCAATCGGTGGTGAGCACAATGTCCTGCTTGCGCGCGGTCATCATGCGTTGATCCCAATACTCGTTCATGCCTTCATCAAGCATGGGTTCTTCGAATTCGTTGGAACCCAAAATGCCGTAGAAGTAGCCGTGACCGAATTCGTGCACGGTGACGAAATCCAGCATGAAGCGGCTGGGGCTGCCCGCCGCAACTTGATCAGTGCTGTCGGCGGTGAAGAACGTGGGGTACTCCATGCCGCCGGCTTCAGCCGCGCCATAGGGCGGAATCACCGCGGTTGCCGTCTTGTACGGGTACGCACCCAGGGTTTTTGAGAAATATGCGAGCGAGTCAATCGTGGCCTGTGCCACCGGCTCGGCATTGCTGGTGTATTCCGGGTGGTACAGCACCTTGACTTCGACCGGCCCCTGCGGGCCATTCCACGTTTTGATCAGTGGCTTGGCGTAGCGCTTGTCGGCGGTCCACGCAAAATCGTGCACATCGTCTTGCACATAGTGATGCGTGGTTTTGCCGGCGTGTTCAACCGGCGTGCCCTGCAACTGGCCGGTGGCACCCACGGTGTAATCCTTGGGTACGGTCAGCTGCACGTCGTAGCTGCCGTAATCGGCATAGAACTCGCTGTGCAGATGGAATTCGTGGGCGTTCCAGCGCGGCGCGGTGGCACCGCGTTCGCCCGGCAATTCCAGTACACCGATCTTCGGGAACCACTGGCCAATCAGGTGGAAGCTGCCGTAGTAGCCGGTGCGCGCCACCACGCGCGGAAGTTGGTCGAAAAAGTCGATATCCAGGGTGGTGGCTGCGCCGGCGGCAACCGGTGTGGGCAGGTCGATGCGCACCACGCTGCGATCAGTGCTGGGGCCGGCGTCAGGCTGCACGAAGCTCCATTTCGCCACCGTACCGCCTTGTGCCACCTTGTCCAGGCGGATATAGCCGTATTCGCCATCCTTGGTGGCTACGTTGCTGCGGAAGCCGCCGCTGCTGGCGCGCTGCTCGGTCATGAAGGTGCTGCCCGGGCCTTCGAACCCGTTCAGGTACATATGCAGGTAGATGCTGCACACCGGCTGCGCGCTGCGGTTGCGCCAGGTGAGTTGCTGTTTGCCGGTCAGGATGTGTTTGACCGGGTCAAGCTCGGCCGCGATGGCATAGCGGACAACGCGGTCGGACAGGCTGGCTTCCTTGCCCGTGCGTGCGCCACCCCACGCATTGGCAGTACTGGATTGCAGCACGCTCCCTGCATCACGACCGGCCAGTGGAATCGCGGCGCAACTACCGGTTGCGATGGGGGTGGCCGATGCGGGTTCTTTTGCCGAGGCAGGCAATATTGCTAGCACAAGCAAGGCGGGCAGGGCGATGAGCAGACGGGAACTGTGCATGGGGGCGTCAATGGCGGCACAAGGCTTCTACAGTGTGCGAAGCCAGCCGGCATGGCAACATGCCGATGGTCACGGATAAGCGGAGTGGATACATGGAAGACCAAGCGGCCAGTGTGAATGTCGCACTGGCACATGGCCTGCAATTGCTGGAAACCGCACCAGCGCTGGCTGCGCAACAAGCGCGTGAAATTCTGGCCAGTGTGCCGGGCCACCCCGCTGGCGTACTGCTGTCGGGTCTGGCGGCGTCCGCGCAGAGGCAGTTTGCGCAGGCTGTCGAAATTTTGCGGCCGCTGGTGCAGGCACAAGCGGGCTCGGCGGTGGCGTGGCTGGCGCTTGCCGATGCGCATTTCGGGTTGGGGGATGATGACGCCGCCGATGCGGCGTACATGCAGCACGTACGCCTGAGTGTGCACACGGCAGAACTGATGCAAGCGGCCGATGCGTTGGCGCAAGGCGATTTGCCCGAGGCCGAAACCCGCCTGCGTGCGCGCTTGCAGAGGCAGCCCACCGATGTGGCCGCACAACGCATGTTGGCCGAGTTGGCGGCGCGACTGGGTCGCAATGACGAGGCCATCACGCTGCTGGAACAAGTACTGCAGCGTGCGCCCAGTTTCGATGCGGCGCGCCAGAACTTGGCAACCGTACTCAATCGCGGCAATCGGCATGCGCAAGCCTTGGTTGAAATCGACTACTTGCTGACGCGTGATCCGTCCAGCCAGAGCTTGCAGAACATGCGTGCGGTGGTGCTGGGTAAATTGGGTGACTTCGATGCCGCCATCACCACCTACGAAGGCGTATTGGCGAAACTTCCGCAGCAATGGCAGGTGTGGCTGGGTTATGGGCATGCGTTGAAAACTGCCAACCGCAGCAGCGATGCAATCACCGCGTATCGGCGTGCGCTGGCGATCAACCCGGGCTTTGGCGGCGCGTGGTGGAGTTTGGCCAATCTGAAAACCATGCGTTTTGATGCCGCTGATATCGCCGCGATGCAAGTGCAACTGCAGCGCCAGGATTTGGATGACGATGCTCGCCTGCATCTTGAATTTGCACTGGGCAAGGCGCAGGAAGATGCCGGTGCCGATGCCGCCGCGTTTGCCCACTATGCACGTGGCAATGCGTTGCGCCGCCGGCAACTGCCCTACGATGCCGGCATGATGCGTGTACGCACGCAGCGTGCGATGCGCACCTATACCCCGGAATACTTTGCCGCCCGCGCTGGTAGTGGCAGCACAGCGCGGGATCCGATTTTTGTGATCGGGATGCCACGGGCCGGCTCCACCTTGATCGAGCAAATCCTGTCCAGCCACCCGCAGGTGGAAGGCACGATGGAATTACCCGCCATCATCGCCATCACGCGTGAGTTGCGTCAGCGGGATGGCAATCCGGAAACCACCGCGTATCACGATGTGCTGGCAGGACTGGGGCATTCGGAATTGCATGCGCTGGGCGAAGACTATCTTCGTCGCTGCCAGCCGCAGCGGCGCGAGGGCAGGCCGTTTTTCATCGACAAGATGCCGAACAATTTCGCGCATGTGGGGTTGATTCATTCGATTTTGCCAAATGCCAAAATCATCGATGCGCGTCGGCATCCACTCGCGTGCTGTTTCTCCAATTTCAAACAACATTTTGCACGTGGCCAAGCCTTCAGTTACGACCTTGCCGATATGGGCCACTACTATGCCGATTACGTGGCATTGATGGCGCATTTCGATGCGGTACTGCCGGGCCGCATCCACCGTGTCCTCTACGAGGACATGGTGGCCAATACCGAAGCCCAGGTGCGCGCCTTGCTGGACTACTGCGAGTTGCCGTTTGATCCGCGCTGTCTGCGCTTTTTTGAAAACACCCGGGCGGTGCGTACTGCCAGCTCGGAACAGGTGCGGCAGCCGATTTACACCGACGGATTGGCACAGTGGAAGCGCTTTGAGCCTTGGCTAGGGCCGCTGAAGCAGGCATTGGGCCCGGTGTTGGCGCATTATCCGCAGGTGCCGGTGGTAGAGGAGTTGCCGGATTTGCGTTAAAAACACGTAATTCAATCAAGGTCGATCTTGAGCGATGCTTGGGGCATCTTGAAAACAACAACAGCAATTTCAACTCGGAGGGGAGTCCGTGATGCAAACCAGAACGTCTATTCGTCGCTCCCGCGGCGCATTCCGCAATATCCGCAAACTGCCGCTGGCGGCCGCAGTGGTACTGGCCTTTGCCGCACCGGTATGGGCGCAAAGTGCGACTGAGCAGGCACCTGCCAGCAAAGAAGCCGGCAAGGACAAGGACACCCGTACCTTGGGCACGGTCACGGTAACCGCGCAAAAGCGCGAGGAAAACCTGCAAAAAGTACCGATCAGCCTGCAAGTGTTGGGCAATGAGCAGCTGGAACAGCAAAACGTCCAGAGCTTCAACGATTACGCCAAACTCATCCCCAGCTTGAGTTACGGCACCGCCGGTGGTGGTGTGTTCTCCGGGCCGGGTTTCGTGCAGGTGTACATGCGCGGTGTGGCCAGCGGTGGCGATGGCAACCACTCCGGCTCACAGCCCAGCGTGGGCATGTATCTGGATGAGCAGCCGATCACTACCATCCAGGGCGCGCTTGATATCCACATGTACGACATCGACCGCGTCGAAGCACTGGCCGGCCCGCAAGGCACCTTGTACGGGGCCAGCTCGCAGGCTGGTACCGTCCGCATCATCACCAAAAAACCAGATCCCTCCGGCTATGCGGCCGGTTTTGCAGTGGAAGCCAATGCCATCGACGGTGGCGGCATCGGGCATGTGCTGGAAGGCTTTGTCAACTTGCCGATCAACAGCGGCAGCGCGGTGCGTTTGGTGGGCTGGCAAAAGCACGATGCCGGCTATGTGGACAATCTGCATGGCACGCGCAAGTATCCCACCTCCGGGATCGTGGCCGACAACGCCAACTTGGCCGAGAACAACTACAACACCGCAGACACTGCCGGTTTCCGTGGTGCTGCGCGTTTTGATATCAATGATCGTTGGACGATTACGCCGCAGATCATCGCGCAGAAGCAGAAGGCCTACGGCAGTGCCGGCATCGACCCGATGGTGGGCAGTGCCGCCGCAGGCTATGACGCATCCACCGCAGGAATGGCGGTCAAGCATTTCCATCCGGAATCGTCCGATGACCGTTGGTGGCAGGCGGCGCTGACGGTGGAGGGCAAGATCGGCAATTTCGACCTGACCTATGTGTTCTCGCATCTCAAGCGCGACGTGGATTCCGAATCGGACTACAGCGATTACGGTTATTGGTACGACGCACTGGCCGGCTACGGCGCGTATTTCTACGACAACAGTGGCGCGCTGGTGAATCCATCCCAGTACATCCAAGCCACCGATGGCTACACCCGCACCAGTCATGAGTTGCGCATTGCCTCGCCGCAGGACAACCGTTTCCGCGTAGTGGCCGGGCTGTTTTGGCAGCAGCAGGAACACCAAATCCATCAGCGTTACCGGATCGACAATCTGGCCGATTCGTTGTCGGTCAGCGGTTGGCCCGACACCATTTGGCTGACCCAGCAGGAGCGCCGCGACCGCGACCAGGCGATCTTCGGTCAGCTCAGTTTTGATGCGACGGACAAGTTGGAATTGAATGCCGGCGGGCGTTGGTTTACCACCCGCAATAGCCTCAAGGGTTACTTCGGGTTTGCCAATGGCTATTCGTCCGGCAGCAGTCTGGATCCTGTCAATCGCTATGGCGAAGCCGGTTGTTATGCGCAGTACGGTGCCAAATCGAATTGGGTGCCGTTTGAAGGTGCGCCGTGCGTGGTGGTGGATAAGGGGGTGAAAGAAAACGATGCCATCTACCGCCTCAATGCCACCTACAAGATCGATGACAAGAAGCTGGTGTATGCCACGTGGTCGCAGGGCTACCGCCCTGGTGGCATCAATCGGCGCGGGACCTTGCCGCCGTATGTGTCGGATTTCCTGACCAACTACGAGCTGGGTTGGAAGACGTCGTGGGCCGACGATACCTTGATCTTCAATGGTGCACTGTTCCGCGAAAACTGGAAAGATTTCCAATTCTCTTATCTGGGCCAAAACGGGTTGACCGAAATCCGCAATGCCAACCAGGCCAAGATCGACGGCCTGGAGCTGGATTTGACTTGGGCGGCCACCTACAACTTGCAAATCTCCGGTGGTTTCGCATGGTATGACGCCAAGCTCACCGCCAACTTCTGCGGCTGGCTCAAGCCCGATGGCAAGCCCGAAACCGTATGCCCGGCCGGCTCCCTGGACCCCAATGGCAATGTGATCAGCGGGCCACAGGCACCCTCAGGCAGCCAGCTGCCGGTGACGCCGCGCTTCAAGGGCAGCTTGAATGCTCGTTACACCTTCGACTTGGGGTCTGGCGAGGCGTATTGGCAGGCGTCGTTGTCGCATGCGGGCAAGCGGCGCGTGGATATGCGGCAGGCTGAAACCGCGTTATTGGGTTATCTGGACAGTTACAGCTTGCTGGATCTCTCCGCTGGTTGGCGCAAGGACAGCTGGGCGATTGATGTGTTCTTGAAGAACGCCACCAACGAGCGCGCGCAGATGAGTCGTTTCGCCCAATGCGCGGCGCTGACCTGTGGCCACGAGCCCTATACCGTGATCGCCCAGCCGCGTACATTGGGGGTACGGTTCAGCAAGGAATTCTGAGTTCAGTGGACCGGACGTTGTAAGCCGAAGGCCGCCGAAAGGCGGCCTTCGTGTTGCATGCAGTGGCGAATCATTTCCTAGCCGCCTTGTCCATTGTTTCCCGCACCGGCAAGCTGACATTGCACAGGTCGATATGGCCCGGTGGGTCGGTATAGAAATCGTCCTTGCGGTTGCGGCGTGCCTCGGTGGCGTCGATAAAGGCCTGGCTGTCGGTGCGCAGCAATTGCAGCGGGGTGCGTTGTTCCACCGGGACTTCACTGGCCAGCTTGATCGACACAATCGGCGTGCGCAGTTTCGGGTCGGTGTAGAAGCCCATCGGGGCCGGCCCTCGCGGGATCACGCTGAGCAACTCCATGCCTTTCACCACCCGGCCCACCACGCTGAGCTGATGATCCAGTGCACGTGGCGATTGGCCGGTGACGACATACAGCTCGGCGCCAATACTGCTATCCGGGGCATTGTTGCGGCCCGCGCCCAGCGTGCCGTAGCAATGCGTTATCCACACCTTGCCGGTCTTGGGGTTGCGCCCCACCGGGAAGCCATCCACAAAGCCTACCTGCGGTGCCCAGCCATCCACATCGGGCAGGCGGTCGAAGTGCACGCCGTTGTCGCTGCGGGTGAATTCGGCGGGTAGATGGGTTTGGGTGCCGGCAGGATACGGTTTGGCTTTGCCGGCTTCCTCGCCATCGGGGTCACCAAACTGCACCACGAAATTGTCTTGCGAGCGGTAGATGTTCAAGCCATCCCAGAACCCGCCTTTGGCCATGGTCTTGATATTGGCCACGTGCTCGGGGGCAAACCCCGGCGCCAGTTCAATGATCACGCGGCCGCTGGCCAGCTCCATGTACAAGGTATTGGCCGGATCGAGATCGCGCCACGCACTGGCCGGCGCGGCGTCGATGATGGCTTGCGCGGATTTTTGCTTGGCCGGCGTTGCGGCGTCGGCGGCCAGTGCGGGCAGGGCAATGCTGGCCGCGATGGCTAGCGTGAGCAGGTGGATACGCATGGACACCTCCGATGGATGTGCCAAGCGTAGCTGTTGCCCGTCAGTTCGGCGAGCCCCGCTGTTGCCGTGTGGCGGATACTGCGGCGCCTGTGTGCGCGGCAATGAACTGCCGCACCTGCGGGTACACCTCGGTGCGCCAGCGACGGCCACTGAAAATGCCGTAGTGGCCAGCGCCTTGCGCGGTCAGGTGTTTGCGATGTGGTGCCGGAATGCCGGTGCACAGGTCATGTGCGGCGCGGGTCTGGCCTTGTCCGGAAATATCGTCCAGCTCGCCTTCGATGGTGAGCAGGGCGCAGTCCTGGATCTTCGAGGGGTCCACCCGCTCACCGGCCACATCCCACAGTCCGCGTGGCAGCAAGTGCTCCTGGAAGACGGTGCGAATGGTGTCGAGGTAATACTCGGCCGGCATGTCCAACACCGCGTTGTATTCATCGTAAAACTTGCGGTGTGATTGCGCCGAACTGAGATCGCCCTTGACCAGATCCTGATAGAAATCCCAATGCGAGGTGCCGTGGCGCTCGGGGTTCATCGCCACAAACCCCATGTGTTGCAAAAAGCCCGGATACACGCGGCGACCTGCGCCGGGGTAATTGGCCGGCACCGTATGGATGACGTTGTTTTCGAACCACCACAACGGCTGGCGGGTAGCCAGATTGTTGACCGAGGTGGGGGATTGGCGGGTGTCGATGGGTCCGCCCATCATCGTCATGGAACACGGCACCGCTTCGCCGCGTGCGGCCAACAGCGAGATCGCCGCCAATACCGGCACAGTGGGCTGGCACACGCTGATCACGTGTAGATTGTCGGTGCCGATATGGCGAATGAATGCTTGGATGTAGGCAACGTAATCATCTAGCGTGAACGCGCCGCGCTCGGCCGGCACCATGCGTGCGTCGGTCCAGTCGGTGATGTACACCTTGTGGTCGGCAAGCAGGGTGCGCACGGTGTCGCGCAGCAGGGTGGCGTGATGGCCAGACAAGGGTGCCACCACCAGCACCACCGGGTCATCTTTCATGCGCGCCAGCCCGTCGGCTTGGTCGTGGTAGCGCTTGAAACGCAGCAAGCGGCAGAACGGTTTTTCCACCGCCACGCGCTCCACCACCGGGATGGAGAGCCCTTCCACGTCAATCTGATGGATCCCGAATTCCGGCTTTTCGTAGTCCTTGCCCAGCCGGTACAGCAGCTCATAAGAGGCCGCCGTGCGTGGCGCACCGGGCAGGCTGGACAACCAGCTTTCATGATTGGAAAACATCTTGGCACCGGCGTCGGCCCAATAGGTGCAGGGCGCCAAGCTGGCGCGCCAGAGTTCATGCCATTGGTAAAGCATCATTAGTGTGGTTCAACCCCATTTGCGGCGATGCAGCATACCGTATCGCATGTTAGCGGTTGTGACCTGGGTCGCGGATCAGCCTGGAAGCTCCAATGCAGTGGCGTGTGCTACCAGCGCCGGTGACAGCCAGCAATGCGAGCCTAACGGGTGCAGGCCAAGTGCGCGCAAGCGGTTGCGATAAAACACGGCGCTGCGCAGCTTGAATTCGTGCTCGTCACCCACCGCACCATCGCTGCGTGTGAACACTTCGATGAAGGCCACGCCGCCACACAACTCGGCCAATGCGGGCAAGCCCAGATCCAATTCGCGTGCCTCCAGATAATGCAGCACATCGCTGCACACCAACAGATCGACCGGCGCACAGGGGCGCAGATGCTGGAAGTCGGCAAAGCGTGCGTGATGCAGATTGCGGGCGCGGCCATGCCGCGCAATCGCATAGTCGCTGCTGTCAAAGCCTAGGTACTGTACTTTGGGGCGCAGTTTCAGCAGTGCTGCGCGCCACGCACCCTCGCCACAGCCAATGTCCAACACGCTGCGTAGCGGGCGCTCCAAGTGGTATTCGGCGGTAGCCACGGCCAGCGCTACCTTGCGCGCCAGCCGCGCTGCGCCACCAATTCCTCCGCTGCGATACCAGCGGTCGAAATAGGCGCGATCGTAGAGTTTGCTCATCGTGGCATCCTAGCGGCAATTCGTATTCGAGACCTGGCATGGCCTACTTGCTGACCAAAACGCTGCATATTGTGTTCGTGATGGCATGGATGGCGGCGGTGTTCTACCTGCCGCGTATCTTGGTCAATCTTGCCGAAGTGGGCGATGCACCCGCTGTGCGCCAACGTTTGCTGTTGATGGGGCGGCGGTTGTACCACTTCGGGCATGTGATGTTTGCCATCGCATTCTTGCTGGGCTTGGTGTTGTGGCTGCATTTCCACATCGCCGGTGGCTGGCTGCATGCCAAGTTGCTGCTGGTGGCACTGTTGCTGGCGTACTACATCGTGAGTGGTCGCAAATTGAAGCGTGCAGCGCAAGGCATGCAGCTGGGATCCTCCACGGCACTGCGCTGGTTCAATGAGTTGCCATTGCCGCTGCTGGTGATGATCGTGTGGCTGGTGTTGGCCAAGCCGTTTTGAGCTGGGTGAGAGCAGCGCTTGGCTGCGCCCGACATGTCACGGTTTTGGCAGATTCACCGGTACGCCATTGCCGTCACATGCGCCCTTGGCGCACAGCGCCGCACGCAGGCGCGGAGTGGCTTGCACGATGATGTGATACAGCGCGTTTTGCTCCAGCGAGCCACGCACCGCGTGGCTGCCGGGGCCGCTGGCCCACACGCCCACGTCTTCGCCACCGTGGGTTTCGCCGTTGAGTGGTACCAACGCTTCCTGCATGTAATCGACGGCGGTGGTGTCCACGTTGGACAGGTCAGGCCGGCCACTGGCGGGCATTACCAGCTGCCTGGGCCAGTGCGGATAGCGCTTGGGTCCAGCCGGTTGTGCGTCGGTGCCGCCGGTATTGCCTGCGCCGTTGGCATAGTTCAGGGTGGTGTAAGGCAGGCCCGCCAAATCCAGCGCCAGCTTGCCGGGTACGCCGTCAAAACTGTTGCTGCCGCGCACCTTGCCCAGGATGGGATTGCCTCGCGTGGGGTAACCGACAAAGTTGAGGGTGTGCGAATGATCGGCGGTTACCAGGATCAAGGTATCCGTGGTTGATGTCATGTCCATCGCAACCCGTACTGCATCCGAGAACGCAATGGTTTCATCGAGTGCGCGGAAGGCGTTGCCATCATGGCTGGCCATGTCGATGCGTGCACCTTCGACCATGAGGACATAGCCCTCGCGATGGCGAGACAACTGCCGGATGGCAGCGGCGGTCATATCGGCAAGGCTGGGTTCGACTGCGCCATCGGCTTTGCGATCCACATCAAATTGCATGTGGTCGTAATTGAACAACCCCAAGACCGGGGTGTTGTTGGGGTGAGCGGCCAATTGTGCAGCGGTTTCGACATAGGCCCCTTGCGGGTGTGCCTGCTGCCATTCCTGAATCAGGTTGCGCCCATCACGCCGCAGGCCGTGTTTGTCGGCAAGCCGTGAATCACTGTCGGCTGTTGTCAGGAATTCTTTGCGACCGCCCCCCAGCAAGACCGATGGCCCGCGCCCGGCGCGGGTGGCCTCGATCAATTGCAGGGCGATGTCCTTGCAGCCTTCAGTCACTGCCTGCGCGGGCAGGGTGGCATCGTTTTCCCAGTTGCGATTGGGTACGTGTGCATAGGTCGCCGCCGGTGTGGCATGGGTGATCCGTGCGGTCGTCACGATGCCAGTGGCAAGGCCTGCGGCATCGGCCAATTCCAGCCAGGTTTGGGTGTGCTTGTCCAAGCTGTCGGCGCAATTGTTTTTGTCGCCGGCGGCAACCCCAATGGCACCCATGTGCGATTTCACGCCGGTGGTAATGGCCGTCATGGTGCCGGCCGAATCCGGGACTTGGGAGTCGGTGTTGTAGGTTTTGCTAAGGGCGGTGGCCGGGAAATCCTCCCAGCTCAGGCGGTTTTCTTCGCCACTGCTGCCCTTGCGTTGGCCTTCCAGAATGCGTGCTGCGGCGACGGTGGTCAGGCTCATGCCATCGCCCAGGAACACGATGACGTTTTTGGCCCGGCCGCTCATGGCGCCGCGCTGTGCAGCCTGTGCGGCTCCATCACGGTACCACCAAGCAGGCGTTTCTCCGGCCGGGTGCGCCACGCGGGGAACATCGACCTGGATGGAACTGGCTGCAGGATTTGGCGGCGGCACACTGGCGCAGGCGGCAAGCACCAGGCTGAAGGTCAGTGCGAGTGGGCCAGCGATGCGATGCGAGATGGTCATTGCATCATTATGGCTTGTATCCAAGTCCGCAGTGTTGCACGCATGACACTGCCGCAAGGACGAGCCGTCAGGTATCGTTTGCGCTGGTTTGGATGAGCTCGCCCGCATGTTTGATTGGTGGTTCCGCATCAAGTTCTGGAAGCGCGTGGCCGCGGGCTTCGTGCTGGGCGCGCTGGCGGGATGGATCTTCGGGCCGAATGCAGATGCCTGGTTCAGCCCGTTGGGGGATCTGTACGTCACGCTGATCAAAATGATCGCGGTGCCCTTGGTGTTTTTTGCCGTGATCAATGCGGTGGCTTCCTTGAGCGGGCAAAAATCCATCGCCGCGCTGGCCGGGCGCACCTTTTTGTGGTTTGCACTGACTGCGATACTGGCGGTGGGCGTCGGCTTGTTGTTTGGCTGGTTGATCCAGCCGGGTGCCGGCGTAGGCACTTTGAAGATTGCATCGGACTATTCGCCCAAGGATGTACCCAGTGCGCTGGACATGCTGATGAATCTGGTGCCAGCTAACCCCTTCCAAGCCTTGGGTGGTGCGGCAAGCGCGGAATTGAGTGATGGCACGAAAGTATTGGTGCCGCGTAATGGCACCGTGCTGCAGGTGATTTTCTTCGCGGGGCTGGTCGGCTTTGCGATGGTCAAGCTGGGCGAAAAAGTAGCCGGCGTGCGCAAGTTGGTGGGCGAAGCCAGTGAGGTGATGATCCAGGTCACCCGCTACGTGCTGGAGTTCACCCCATTGGGGACGTTTGGTTTGATTGCGGCCTTGGTCGGTGGTTATGGGTTTGATCAGCTGCGGCCGTTGCTGATGTTTGTGGTGGCGCTGTACGCCGCTTGCGCGTTCCATATGGCAGTTGTTTACAGCAGTTTGTTGCTGCTGCACGGGCTTAACCCGCTGAAGTTTTTCCGGGGTGCGGCTCCGGCGATGGAAGTGGGCTTTGTGGCCTCCAGCAGTTTTGCCGCGCTGCCGGTCTCGCTGCGCAGTGCAACCCACAATTTGGGTGTGGACAAAGATTACGCCGCATTCGCGGTCCCGCTGGGGGCCACCATCAAAATGGACGGTTGCGGCGCGATTTACCCTGCATTGGCCGCAGTGTTTATTTCGCAATATGCGGGAATTGAATTGTCGTTGACGCAATACCTGATTATCGCGTTGGCTTCGGTCTTGGGAAGTTTTGGTACCGCCGGGGTGCCGGGTACCGCCGTGATCATGGCCACCGTGGTGTTGTCGGCGGCAGGGTTGCCACTGGAGACCATCGGTTATTTGTATGCCATCGACCGCGTGCTGGACATGATGCGCACGATGACCAATGTCACCGGCCAGGTGTTGGTGCCGGTCTTGGTGGCGAAAGAAACCGGGATGCTTGATCGTGCAATCTATGAGGCTGCACCGACCAATGTCGGCCTGCGTGAGGGTGATCCCAGCTAGCGGTTTTGATTTGTGTGGTCGTAGATTGCGATTGCTCCTGCAGATAGGCAGCCCTTGCTGAACAGGGACAAACGCAGTGTGCCTGCGGCGGGTATGGCTTGGTGAAGATTCAGCTGGCGCGTGCTGAAATCGACTGCGGATCAGGGGAACACCCAGCGGAGTAGCCAACATGCCCAAGAACAATACCATCGCCGTCGCTGTGGCCGCCTTATTGGTTGGTGGCGTGGCCACCGCCGGCTACATGAATAGCCGCAGTCACTCAAACACGACTCCCGTGCCACAGGCCGTGCCCGTCGCCGCACAATTACCTGCACCGACCACCGCAACTGCCTCTGCACCAGCGACGATGGCGGCCCCGCTTGCAACTGGCTTGATCTATGCCGATGTGCTGGATGTCAAACCAATCAACGCACGCGAGCCGCTGTATGCCAGCGTGATTGGCAGTGAGCCGATTCGCGAATCCAATACCGTCAACACGCCGCAGCAGGAATGCCGTGACGTGGTAGTGCAAGAACGTTTACCCGAACGCGATGGCAATGTCGGTGGCACGGTGGCCGGCGCGCTGATCGGTGGTTTGGTGGGCAATCAGGTGGGGCGTGGCAATGGCCGCAAGGCCGCGACTGTGGCCGGTGCGGTCGGTGGCGGCTATCTCGGGCATGAAATCGACAAGCGCCACCAGGGTGGTCGCGTGGTCGATCGCACCGAGCGTCAATGCCATACCGTGAATGCGTCCTCCACCCGTTCGCAAACCGTGGCTTGGAACGTCACCTATCGCAATCCCGATGGCAGCACCGGCCAGATGCGCATGGACAAGAAGCCCGGCAGTCGCATTGCGTTGGGTGATGGCAGCAGGACCGTGGGCTATGACGTCACCTATCGCTACAACGGCCAGCAGCGCACCGTGCGCATGGATCATGCGCCGGGCACGCAGTTGCCTGTGATCGATGGTCAGGTGGTTACGCAAACGGCATCGGTCGAGGGGCCGGTCAGTCGCTGAGCCTGTTGCGACAGTCGTGAACCGCCCCAACGGGGCCGGACACTCCGGCCCCGTTTGCTTTCCGGCAGAACGTTCGCGGACACTGGCAAGAACGGCATTTTGCACAGAATAATTGGGCAAATCGAACGTACCGATTGCACGGCCTGCGCGATTACAATGGCGGTTCGTCCAAATCGACCTCGCATCCATGGCCCTGCATCCGTACGATCTGTTTGATGTCCGTTCCCTGCTCAGTGAAGAAGAACGTGCGGTGCAGGACACCGTGGCGCGCTTCACCGACGAACGCGTGATTCCGATCATTGGCGATGCCTTCGACCAGGGCCGTTTCCCCAAGGAATTGGTGGCGGAAATTGCCGATCTGGGGCTGCTGGGCAGCTCGCTTCCCGAGAAGTACGGTTGCGCGGGTTTGAATGGCGTCAGCTACGGCCTGATTTGCCAGGAGCTGGAACGCGGTGATTCGGGTATTCGCAGTTTCGTGTCGGTGCAAAGCTCGTTGTGCATGTACCCGATCTATGCCTATGGCAGCGAAGAGCAGCGCCAGCGCTGGTTGCCGGACATGGCGGCAGGCAAGGTGATCGGCTGCTTTGGTTTGACCGAACCGCACGGCGGTTCCGATCCGGCCAACATGAAAACCCACGCCAAGCGCGACGGCGATGATTGGGTGATCAATGGCAGCAAGATGTGGATTACCAACGGTAATCTGGCCGATATCGCCATCGTGTGGGCGCAGACCGACGACGGTATCCAGGGCTTCCTGCTGGAAAAGGGCATGCCCGGTTTTTCCGCGCAGGAAATCAAGCACAAGATGAGTCTGCGTGCGTCGGTGACGAGCGCGCTGTTCTTCGACAATGTGCGCGTACCTGATGCCAGCCGCCTGCCCAATGTGAAGGGCTTGAAAGGCCCGCTGGGCTGCCTGACCCAAGCCCGCTACGGGATCACCTGGGGGCCGATCGGTGCGGCGATTGCCTGCCTGCATGAAGCGCTGAATTATTCGAAAGAACGCATCTTGTTCGACCGCCCGGTGGCGGCCACGCAAAGCGCCCAGCTCAAGCTGGCCGACATGGCGCGTCGCATCACCACCGCGCAATTGCTGGTGCTGCAATTGGGCCGCCTGAAAGATGCCGGCACCATGCAGCCGGCACAGGTGAGCTTGGCGAAGTGGAACAACTGCCGCATGGCGATTGACATCGCCCGCCAGTGCCGCGACCTGTTGGGCGGTGCCGGCATCACCACCGAGCACGCCGCCATTCGCCACGCACTGAATCTGGAATCGGTGATTACCTATGAAGGCACCGAGACCGTGCACCAGTTGGTGATTGGCCGCGAGCTGACCGGCATCAACGCGTTCTGATCTTGCTCGTCATTCCGGCGTTTGCTGGAATGACAAATCGGAGAGATCATCATGGCGTTCCCCGACATCCACATCGAAACCGAGCGGCTGATCCTGCGCCCACCGCATGCCGAAGATTTCGATGATTTCGCGCAGATGCAGGGCGATCCCGATGCCGCGCGCTTCATCGGTGGCGCGGTGAGCCGTGCGGAAGCTTGGCGGCGTTTTCTGTGGCAACCCGGCGCGTGGCTGGTGCAGGGGTTTGGCATGTTTGGGGTGATTGAGAAGGCCACCGGATTGTGGCTGGGCCAGATCGGGCCGTGGAAGCCGGAAGGCTGGCCGGGCAACGAGATTGGCTATGCGTTTCACCCGCGTGCTTGGGGTAAAGGCTTTGCCACAGAAGCCGGTAGTGCCGCCATTGATTGGGCATTTTCCAGCCTCGGCTGGAGCGACATCATCCACTGCATCGATCCGGACAATATCGCCTCACAAAATGTGGCGAAGCGCTTGGGCTCGACGCTGCAGGGCCCGGGCACCTTGCCGCCGCCGTTTGAACATGTGGCCATCGAGGTCTGGGGCCAGACCCGTGTGCATTGGCAACAACGACACCTGCCTTAATTCAATCACGAGAACAGCATGAGCTTCGCCACCGTTCCCAATCCCATTCCGGCCCGCATGAAGGGGCTCAACCGCGCTGAAATTTGCGATGTCAATTTCAGCGAGTTTGTGAAAGGTTGGGCGGGCACGCCACAGTCAAAGCCGGCGCCGGGGGAAGCCATCCTCGAGGGCAGTGCACTCACTGCGCAGGGCTTTCGTGAGCTGTTTGAATCGCAGTTGATTTCACGGCATCTGGATTTGATGGCGCGTGTGCTGCGCGTGCAAAACAAGGTTTTCTACACCATTGGCTCCAGCGGTCACGAAGGCAATGCGATGGTGGCGCGGGCGGCGCGGCATACCGACCCGGCCTTCTTGCACTATCGCAGCGGCGGCTTCATGGCCGAGCGCTTCCGCAAATTGCCCGGCATGGATCCGATCATGGATTCGGCACTGAGTTTTGCCGCCAGCGCCGAAGACCCGGCCAGCGGTGGCCGCCACAAAGTGTGGGGCAGCAAGCCGTTGTGGGTGTTGCCACAAACTTCGACGATTGCTTCGCACCTGCCCAAAGCATTGGGCACGGCGGTGGCGATTGAAGCGGGCAAACGCATTGGCCATGCATTGCCAATCCCCGAGGATAGTATTGCTATCTGTTCCTTCGGTGATGCCTCCAGCAACCATGCCAGCGCGCAGACCGCGTTCAACGCCGCCTCTTGGACGGCCTATCAAAAACTGCCCGCACCGGTGCTCTATGTGTGCGAAGACAACGGTATTGGCATCTCGGTAAAAACGCCAAGTGGCTGGATCGTGGAGAACTTCAAGCACCGTCCGGACCTGGACTATTTCTTTGCCGATGGGCTGGATTTGGCCGCCGGCTACGGTGATGTGCTGCGTGCGGTAGAGCACTGCCGCAAGACGCGCCGGCCCACTTTTTTGCATCTGCGTACCAACCGCATCATGGGTCACGCCGGCACCGATTTTGAAATCGAGTGGCGCTCGATTGAAGAATTGTGCGCGGTGGAAGCGACCGATCCACTGCTGCGCAGCGCGGCCATCGCGCTGGAGTCGGGCTTGATGGGCAAGGACGAGATCCTTGCGCTGTACGAGGACACCCGGCGCAAATGTTTTGCCGCCGCCGAAGATGCCGACCAGCGCCCGCGCATCGAAACACTCGAGCACGTGATGGCCCCGCTGGCCCCGTACACGCCGGACAAGGTGGCCGCGGAAGCGGTGCGGATGCCATCGCTGGAGGCGCGCATCAAAGCCTTCGGTAGCGAGGACAAGTTGCCGGAGAAGCAAGTCCAGAAGCATCTGGCAATCCAGATCAATCAAGCGTTGCACGATTTGTTTGCGAAATATCCAGAGACGCTGCTGTTCGGCGAGGACGTGGCGCAAAAGGGCGGCGTGTACACGGTCACCAAGGGCCTGCACAAGGCCTTCGGCAACAAGCGCGTGTTCAACACGTTGCTGGATGAAACCATGATCCTCGGCATGGCGCAGGGCTTTGCCAACATGGGCATGTTGCCGATTCCCGAGATTCAATATCTGGCGTATTTGCACAACGCGATTGATCAGCTGCGTGGCGAAGCGTGTTCGCTGCAATTCTTCAGCAATAATCAATTTGCCAACCCGATGCTGGTGCGTATCGCCGGGCTGGGCTACCAACGTGGGTTTGGTGGGCACTTCCATAACGACAACTCGGTGACTGCGCTGCGCGATATTCCGGGGCTGGTGGTCGGTTGTCCCTCGCGGGGTGATGATGCCGCGATGATGCTGCGCACGCTGGCCGCGCTGGCCAAAGTGGACGGGCGCGTGTGCGCCTTCCTCGAACCCATTGCGCTGTACATGACCAAGGATCTGTACGCGGCCGGCGATGGCCAATGGCTGACCGACTACCCGGCGCCCAACCAAGCCCTGACCTTGGGCGAAGAACGTGTGTACCACCCGGACGCCAGCGACTGCGTGATCTTCAGCTTCGGCAATGGCATGCCGATGAGCCTGCGCGCCGCACGCCAGATCGAGGCCACGCATGGCTGGAAGGTACGGGTGGTGGATCTGCGCTGGCTGGTGCCACTCAACCACGCCGCCATCGCCAAACATGCCGGTGAATGTGCGCGCATCCTTGTGGTCGATGAAGGCCGCCACAGCGCCGGTATCAGCGAAGGCGTGATCACCGCGATCACCGAAGCCGGCCACGGCGGCAAGCCACTCCAGCGCGTGGTGGGGGCGGATACCTACACCCCGCTGGCCGGCGCGGCGTTCCTGGTCATCCCCAAGGATGAGGACATCGTGGCGGCGGCGGGGTTGCTGGCAGCGTGATACCCGCCACACGCCTTCCATCTTGGAAGGCGTGTGGTAGCCACAAGGTCAAGCCAGCGCCAAGCCCACAATGGCTGCAAACACGCAGGTGGCAAGCCCCATCACGCTGAAGACCAGTGTGCGCGGGCTGCGGCCACGGGCCCACATCCAGATCCCCGACAGGCCCAGCAACACCATGCCGATGGCGAAGCTGTCGGCCAGCAGCACCCACAGCAGGCCACCGCCAATGGCTTTGTGCAGGCGGTTGAGTGCGGCCAGCGGCGAGTGATGGCTACGCTTGAGGGTGGCGGTGTCGCTACCCGGCATGTATTCCACCGACCACGAATTGCCCGCCGTGCCGCCACTCAAATTCCACTTCGGGGCAGGCTTGCCTTCACTGCCACCCGGCCCACTCTTGCGGATGAGCTGGGCATCCAATTGCCGATGCTGGCGCAACCACAGTGAGAGCTGCTCTGGTGTTGCGCGGGCGTCTGCCGGAATACGGAGTGTGATGCGTGCGGTTTCGGTGCTATCGCCTTGTGGCCAAGCGCCATCCCCGATGCGATGGTTCATCACCAGCCCGGTATAGCCGTACAACATTGCGGCCAGTGCGCCCCAGGCGCCAATCCATAAATGCAGCTGACGCACCCAGCGGTAGGTGATATTGCGGCGGCGATTTTGCGTGGTGGTGTCCATCGTGATACTCAGAACCGGAAGTTCACGCTGACCCATGCACTGCGCGGTGCGCCGGGGCTGATATTGCTATTGCTGTTGGCACTGGCGAAATAGCGTATGTTGCCCAGATTTTCCACATTGAGCTGGAGCTGCAAGCTGGGGTTGAGCGTCCAATACAACGCGGCATCCACGCGGGTGAATGCAGGAATGGCGACCATGTTATCCACGCTGGCATAAAAATTACCGCGATAGATCACGCCCAGTCCTGCGCCAAACCGGTCGCTGAAGTCATAGCGGTTCCATAGCGATGCCGAATGGTTGGGCAGTTGCGCCAGCGTGTTGCCTTTTACCGCCGTGGCCGATTGCGTGGTGGTGATCTCACCGTCTTGCCACGCATAACCGCCCATCACTTGCCAGTGCTCGGTCAGGCGGCCGGCCAGGCCAATTTCCACGCCCTTGCTGTATTGGCCATCAACCAAGATGAGCTTGGTCGAATCCGCAGGATCCGTCACTGCGACATTGCTGCGCTGCAAGCGGTACACCGCAAGACTGGCTTGCAGATCCTTGCGGATATCCCACTTCGCGCCGATTTCGCGGTTGCGGAAACTTTCCGGCTTCAGCGCGGCATTGCTGGCCGACAGCGAGGCCAGTTGGTCCCCGGCGCGTGGCTGGAACGCTTTGCTGTAGGTGGCGTAGAACGACACCGTGTCCAGCGGCTTGTAGATCAAGCCCGCACGCGGCGACAGCATGCCGTCACTGCTGCTGAAGTTTTGGCCATTGCGGTTGTTGTGCAGGTCCACGCGGAAATCGTCGTGGCGCACGCCTACGATGGCCTGCCACTGCGGCGAGAATTCAATTTGATCTTGCAGATACAGCGCCGCGGTTTTGGCGATGCCGTGGTTGTCGGCATCGGTAGCACTTTGGCTGAAGGTTGCCGGCACATTGACGTTGGGGTTGGATAGCGGAACGATATTCGCGCCCGGTGCAAAGTATGCGGTGGTGCGGTAGTTATCCGTAGCCTGGCGTGCCAGCTCCACACCGGCAAGGACGGTGTGATGGAGCGCACCGGACGCCACTTTCCACACTAGATCCGTTTGGTTGAACAGGTTGCGGCGCGAGCTGTCACTGCGATAACCGGCCAGCGTCACCCGTGTGCCGCTGGCATCCACGCTGCTTGGGAAAATGTTTTGGTAGTACTTGTCGTAATTGGCCAGGCGCAGGTGGTTGCGCAGGTTGAGGTTGTCGCTGAATGCGTGGTCGAGGATGGCGTCGAACGCCGCCACATCGGCTTCGGTGCGGCTGAGTTTTGGGTTGCCGAAGAACGTTGATGGGGGGGTGTTGACCGGGCGGCCATTGAACGATGGGATGCCGCGGTCAGCGGTGCGGTCATCGTGAAACCTTTCAAACGACAGTTGCAGGCGTGTGGCCGCACCGACGTCAACGCTGAAACTGGGGTTGATGCCGTAGCGCTTCAAATACGCATCGTCACGGAAGCTGTTCGAATTTTCATAGACCGACGTCAGGCGGAAGCCGGCCGACTCGCCAAAGCCAATGCCGTAATCCAAGGTACCACGCCGGCGCAGGCCGGAGCCCAATTGCAAGGTGCCGCTGGCATGGTTCATGCCATCGGCCAACTTAGTGATGCGGTTGATCACGCCGCCGCTGCCGCCACGGCCAAAGATCATCGCGTTGGCACCTTTCAATGCTTCGGCGCGCTCCAGGTTGTAGGTATCGCGGTAGTAGGCGATGTCATCACGGATGCCATCCACATAGAAATCGGCATTGCTGCTGTTGCCACGCATCACCGCTTGGTCGCGGTTGCCCTCGCCCTGTGAGGTGCCCACGCCGGGGATGTAACGGAAGGTATCGGACAGGGTGGTGATGGCCTGGTCGGCCACCAGTTTGTCGGTAATCACGGTGACGGCTTGCGGCACATTGATCAGCGGGGTGTCGGTCTTGGTGGCACTGCGCGTTTGCCGCACCTGATAGTCCGGCAGGTAGCGTTGGCCGACCACGATCACCGTATCCACATTCTTCGTGGGGTCGCGCTTGGCGTCCTCTTCGCTGGCGTCACCGGCAAAGGCGTGGGCACTCAGGATCAGGCCGATGGCCAAGGTCAGTGGGGTGCGAAGCGGACGAAAAGCAGCAGAACAGGAAGGCGACATGGGGTCTCATGGGCATGTTGCAGCGCAAAACGCGCCGAAGTTGCGCATGCTAACGAGAATGATTCGCAAATGCAATAATGAGGGTGGACAAAGCAAATCAGCGATCGTCACGCACCAGCACTTGGCCGTTTTCGACCTTGACCGGGAACTTTGCCACTGGCTCATAGGCGGGCGCGCACAGTGCTTTGCCATCGCGAACATCGAACTTTGCGCCATGCAGCACGCATTCCACTTCGCCGCTGCCGGCATCGAAATGGCCGGCCGACAGCTCGAAATCCTCATGTGTGCACTGGTCTTCCAGCGCGTACAGCATGCCATCCAGATTGAACACGGCGATGGGTGTCCCGGTGATGTCATCGAATGCCACTTTCATTTCGCCGGGCAGCAGCTCGGCAGTGGTGCAGACGAAGGTCCAAATGTCGCTCATGCAGTGGTTTCCACGGGCAGCGAGGTTTCAAGCAAGGATTTTTCGAGGACTTCAAAGCGCAGGTCGTCCCGCTTGGGATGACCGAAGCGTGCATCGCCATATGGAAAAGGCTTGAATACGCCAGTACGGTGGTAGCCGCGGCGCTGGTAAAACGCGATCAGTGCATCGCGCACGTCAATCACCGTCATGCGCATGACGGGGAGTTGCCAGTCCTGTTGGACGATGCGCTCGCATTCGGCCAACAGTCGCTTGCCAATGCCGCCGCCTTGCAAGGTGGGGGCGACCGCAAACATGCCAAAGTAGCCTGCGCCGTCATCCTCGGCCACATGTGCGCAGGCAAGCAGGTTGCCGGCCTGTTCCAACACCACGATCTTGCTGCGTGCTCGCGCAAGGTCATGCCGCAACACGGCAGGGTCGATGCGCTCGCCTTCCAGCAGATCGGCTTCGGTAGTCCAGCCGGCGCGACTGGCATCGCCGCGATAGGCGGAGGTCACCAGCGCAACCAATGCGGGGATGTCATGCAAGGTGGCGAAGCGCAAATCTGCAGAGTTCGTGGCATCCATCCGCGTATGCTAGCGCGTGGGTCATTCTTGCGGTGGGAACTCGGTCTCGGGAAGCGCAAAAAATACCCAGAACGGAATATCCCGTTGTTGCCAATCCAGTGCGGCGGTATCAAGGATGTCCAGCAAGATGTCGAAGCTGGCTTCGTCGGCATCACGCAGGTCTTCGGTATGCGACAGCAGCACACTGTAGCCGTCCGCAGCCGGCAGCCAGGACAGGTCACGCAACTGGTCGGACAGGGCATCCCAATTGCGGCCTTGATCGGCGGGAAACTCCAGGGCATTGGCCAAGTGCAGCAGCAGCGCGTCTTTGTCGGTGCAGTCGCGTAAGTCGATGGTGCGCAGCAATAACCGGGCGTCATGCGTGGAGTCGGCGAGCGTGCCCAGATCGTCCTCGGTGACGAAATAGACACCAGCCTGATTGGCGTCATGCAGGTCCAAACTGAAGGCTTCGTCGTCGTGCATGGTGTGCCTCAATGAACGTCGAAGCGACGGAAGCTGGCGTAGTGATCATCGGTGTAATACCACTCACGCGGCGGCGTACCACCGGTGATGATGCGGCGCGTGCCGCGATTGCGCGCACCCGGGGTTTCCACCGTGTATTCGTGATACCAGCCACGCGGTTGGCGCGGCAAGTGACTTTCAAAATTGCCGAATACACCGCCATCCTGGTAGTGTGGGAACGGTCCGCCGCGTTGAATCAGCGTGATGCTGCGCAAGGCTTCGGCAGGCAGAAAATCCGGGAGTGCACTTGCAGCAGAGCTGGTAGTGAGTCTTGCAGCAGGTCCACCCCGCGATGCTGCGGTAGTCTGTGCGGCAACCGTGCGGGCGCCGTTCGCAGTCGACACCGTTGGCGTGCGTGCACTCCCCACCTGCGCGGAGCGATCTTGCATCCACCAAACACCAGCCAGCACCAATAACAGCAGACCCCACGTCAGTGGCTTACGCATGCAGGAATCCAGGCTCAGAATGGGCGGATATGAAAGGGCGGATGCTCATTCAAGCGACCATCCGGCTCCAAGGTGGCAAACACTTTGCGATCGCCATCGAAGATCACCGGGACGGACGCTTTGAACAGAGGTTTGCGGATGAATTTGAGTTCCCAGCCAAAACGTTCCAAGCCGACCAAGGTGTCGATTTGCGCTTCGTTGAGCTCACGCCGCAGCGTGCGACTGAGCGGGGTGATCGTGCTGCGACGTTCGGCAGTGGCCATGTCGCCCCCTGTTTTCGTGGTTGACACCGGCGCAGAATGCGCGCAAGTCCATTTGTGTGCAACTGCCATGCCCCATGACCCACGTATCGACGCTTACATCGCACGCGCCGCACCGTTCGCGCAACCCATTCTCACGCATGTACGCGGGTTGTTGCACGATGCCTGCCCGGATGCCGAGGAAACGATCAAATGGGGCATGCCGACCTTCATGTATGCGGGCAGCATCCTGTGCGGGATGGCGGCGTTCAAGCAGCACGCTTCGTTCGGCTTCTGGAAGCATGCGCTGGTAGTGGGTGAAGGCGAGCCACACGACGGCATGGGCAGCTTTGGCAAACTGACCTCAGTGGATGACCTGCCATCGAAGCGAACCTTGCTGATGCAGATTCGCAAGGCGATGAAGCTCAACGAAGATGGCGTGAAGTCGCCGCCGCGTAGGTCTTCATCGAAGCCGCAGGCGGAAATGCCAGAATCATTGTTGGCTGCATTGAAGAAGAACAAGGCCGCGCAGGCGACATTCGAGGCATTTCCACCAAGCTGCAAACGCGAATACATCGAATGGATCGCTGAAGCCAAGCGTGAGGAAACTCGCAGCAAGCGAGTGACGCAGGCGGTGGGATGGATGGCCGAAGGCAAGCGCCGCAACTGGAAGTACGAGAACTGTTGAATCCTCAATAAGCCGTGCCCGTACGCAGCACCGGATAGCGGTTATAGCCCAGGTCCCACGCCGGGTGCCGACGCGCGAAAAAATCCAGACGCGCCATCGGGTTCTTGGCGAATTCGGGATCGTCTTTCAACTTCTTGTCAAATTCGGCCTGCAGCGCGGAATCTTTGGCCAGCATCAGCCGCGCCTGTTCTTCGGCCACGTAGCTTTCCATGTATTCCTTGCGCTCAAAACTGTTGTTGAAGCCGCCCCATGCGGCGATGGAGTCGGGGGCTTGTGGCTCAAGAATGGCCATGACCAGGCGTGCCTTGGCTTGCGCGATGGGCACAAATAGCGCCCCCGCCACCAGGTTGGCGGATGCAGGCTTCCAGTTGCCGGTGAGTGTGGTGCGCTGGTGGCCTTCGCTAGGCGCGGCTGCAAACTTCACGCTGTCGGCGATAAAGGACTCCACCTCGGCGTTGGCCTGCGGTGTTGCAAGTGTGCGAAATTCAATGCCGTGCAAACGCAGCGCAGCGCCGACTTGTGCGGCGTATTCGGCAGGCACCAGATAACCGGCCTTGGGCGCGATGACGGTAATGCCGGGAACGATGGTGTCACGCAGCGGCAGCATCCACAGCTGCGGGGTGCGCTCGTCATACACCACCATGTCGGTGCCGGAAACCGTGGATGGCATGCGCTTGTAGGCATAGCCAAGGAAGTCGATGATGCGTTTTTCCTCGGTGGTTTTGTAATCCAGCGGGACGGGTTTTCCGGCCAGTTGCGCGGCGCGCGTGTCGGCATCGAGCTCCAACTGCCGCCACTGGCTGCCGTGTTGCGCCACCAGTTCCAGTGTATCCAGCACGGCGTTATATGTGCTGTGCACGCGCTCGGGGTAGGTCTTCCACGAGTGGGTTTCGATCAGCATCACCAGCCGGTTGCGCAGCGGGAAATAGCCGCTGGAAAAGCGCGGGGTGTAGGCGGTTTCCACAAAGCCGCTGGCGGGGTCGTCATAGTCGGCAAAGCTGGGGTAGAAATCCACCGGCAGCGAGCCCTGGGTTTTGAGCTTGGCAATGATGCCGGCCTTGAGCGCCTTGCCGGCTTCGCGCAGGGCGGTATCGCCCACGTTGACCGGGTCGCCGGTGACGGAAATGTCGTGGCGGAATTTGGCGCCATCCGTGACATGCAAATCCAATGTGGCCAGCGGATCCCAGGCATTGACCAGCGCCAGCATCGCCTGCATTTCCGGGGCGTCGGCTTTCACATAATCACGGTTGAGGTTGTAGCGCTGGGCGGTCACCCGGAACCCCATTTCCGCCGGCCCGCGCTGGTTGGGGCGGTTCCATGCTTTGAAGTTTTCGTGGCCATCGACATTGAATACCGGCACGAACAGCAACACCTGCTTGTCCAGCAGACCCTTGCCAACCTTGCCCTGCAACAGATCGCGCAGCAGCCCGAAGCCAGCGTCCTTGCCGTCGATTTCACCGGCATGGATGCCGCCCTGCGCCAACACCACCGGCACGCCCTTGGCACGGGCATCGTCAGCCGTCAGTGCGCCACTGGTGGACACCGCCAGCGCCTTCATTGGCCGGCCCTGCGGGCTGGTGCCGAAGTCAAAGCAGCGTGCTGATTGCGGAAATACCTGTTGGAAGGCGGCACACAGGGCAATGACCTCATCATAGCGACCGGTCTGCTGGTAACCGCTGCGTTCGGCCACGGTGCCAAGATTGGGTTTGGCGGCCATCGCAATGGTTGGCACGGCGGTTAGCAGGGCCAATGCAAGAATGCTGTGACGCATGGGGGAGTCTCCTGAACGGTGCAGGGATGGTAGTCCACGGTGACCGTTGCGCAGGACTGCCCAAAGTCACGCTGCGCTGGCATGGGCATGTGTGAGAATGGGGCATCTCCCGGATTGGATGTGGATGCTGCGATGACGACCTTGCTGTATTACGCCCCCGGTTCAGCCAGTTTTCTGGTGCATTGGCTGATGCTTGAATTCGACATGCCCTACGAGTTGCGGTTGGTCGATTTTGCAAGCCGCGCGCAGAAATCTCCCGAGTATTTGGCGCTCAATCCGAACGGCGTGGTGCCCACACTTGTCGTGGATGGCAAGCCGCAGCATGAGGCCGCAGCATTGGCGCTTTGGCTGGCCGAACGCCATCCGCAGCACGGGCTTGCGCCGCGTGTGGATAACCCATTGCGGATGGATTTCCTGCAATGGATGTTCGATCTGGCCAACGAAGTGCAGCCGCTACTGCGGCAGTGGTGGTATCCGGGTGAAGTGGCGGGTGAGGACAATCGCGATGCCGTGCATGCGCATGTCGCGCAGCGTGTGGCGGCACATTGGCAGCGTCTGGATGCCCACCTGACGGCGCACGGGCCGTACCTGTTGGGAGATGCGCCCAGCGTGCCGGATTTCTATCTGGTCATGCTGATGCGGTGGGCACGCAATACGCCAACCCCGGCCACTGACTTCCCGCAGTTGGCCGCACTGGCGGCGCGCATGAAAGCGCGGCCGTCGTTTGCCAAGTTGTATGCCGCCGAGGGGCTGACCGAATGGGCTTGAGCGAGGTGGCGCGGCTGCCGCGGCAGATTCCATACATCATCGGCAATGAAGCTTGCGAGCGCTTCAGCTTCTACGGCATGCGCAACATCTTGGTGCAGTTCCTCGTCTCCAGCGTGATCTTGGCGTATGTGCCGGAAACCGAACGGCAAGGTGTGGCCAAGGATGTGTTCCACAGCTTCGTGATTGGGGTGTATTTCTTCCCGCTGTTGGGCGGCTGGCTGGCTGACCGCTTCTTCGGCAAGTACAACACGGTGCTGTGGTTCTCACTGATTTACTGCACTGGCCATGCCTGCCTTGCATTGTTCGAGAGCGATCGCAGCGGATTCTATACCGGCTTGTTTTTGATCGCGTTGGGCAGCGGTGGGATCAAACCGCTAGTGGTGAGTTTTTGTGGTGACCAGTTCACCAGTGCCAACAAGCATTTGGCGAAACTGGTGTTCGATGGCTTCTACTGGACGATCAATTTCGGCAGCTTTTTTGCGTCCTTATTGATGCCGTTGTTGCTGCGCAACCTTGGGCCAGCCGTCGCGTTCGGTATTCCTGGCGTGCTGATGTTCATTGCCACCATCCTGTTTTGGTTAGGGCGTGGCCAGTACGTGCGGGTGCCGCCAAGCCACGGTACAGACCCGGATGCGTTTTTCCATGTGGCCCGCACTGCACTGCTGGCGCAGGTGCCGGGGAAGCGGCGATGGGGGCTGCTGGTTGCCAGTGCGGGTGCGCTGCTGGCGATGGCAATGTTGTCATGTTGGGCGCTGCAGGTTGGCTTTGGTGTCGCGCCGGCATTTTGGCCGCAGGCATTTCATTTCGTGATTACGGCGTGCCTGGCGCTGGGTACGCTGATCGCATTTGGCGGCATCGGGGTGTCAATGCAACTGGAGCGTGCGCGCGGTTTGCACCCGGATGCAGCGGTGGATGGCGTGCGTGCGGTGTTGCGCATCTTGATCGTGTTTGCGCTGACCACGCCGTTTTGGTCGTTGTTCGACCAGAAAGCCAGCACTTGGGTGATTCAAGGCAAGGCGATGAGCATCCCGCACGCGCTGTGGTGGTGGCCCAGTTGGCTGGTGCAGGAGGCAGGCCAGATGCAGGCTCTGAATCCGCTGCTGATCATGCTGTTGATCCCGTTCAACAACATCGTGTTGTACCCGGTACTGCGTCGTTTGGGCTATCAGCCAACGCCGTTGCGGCGGATGGGCTGGGGCATCATGTTTGCCGGCATCGCATGGGTGATCGCCGGGTTGTTGCAACTGCAGATTGACAATGGCGTGCCCACGTCCTTGGCATGGCAGACTTGGCCGTATCTGTTGTTGACGTTTGGGGAAGTGCTGGTGTCGGCCACGGCACTGGAATTTGCTTACAGCCAGGCCACCGCCGGGATGAAAGGCGTGATCATGGCATTTTGGTACCTGACCAGCACCTTCGGTAGCCTGTGGGTACTGCTGACCAACGTGGCGGTGCGCAATGAAACGGTAACCGCACGGATCGCCAGCAGCGGTTATAGCGAAAACGCATTTCTGATGTTTTTCTTCGCCCTGTTTGCATTTGTCGCGGCCTTGGCATTTGCGGCCTACGCCCGCACGTATCCCATGCAAGATAACTACCGGATGGCTTGAGCCGTGTTCACTTACATCATCATCGCCATCACCGTATTGGTCAGTTGGCGCAGCTTCAGTGATCAGCACTTGCTGGCGCGCTTGATCCTGTGGCCGCCGGCGGTACAGCGCAACCGCCAATACGATCGCCTGCTGACCTACGGTTTCGTGCATGCGGACTGGACACACCTGCTATTCAACATGATTACGTTCTGGTCGTTTGGCAGTGCGGTAGAGCGGGTGTTTTCGGCATGGATCACGCCGCTGGGGTTTGTGTTGTTTTATCTGTCGGCCATCGTGGTGTCGATCCTGCCCACCTTCATCAAACACCAGCGCGACCCCAACTACCGAAGCCTGGGCGCATCGGGTGGGGTGTCGGCGGTGCTGTTTGCGGCAATTTTGTTCGACCCGTGGACCAAACTCATTATTTTCCCGATCCCGGTGCCGATCCCGGCGTTTTTGTTTGCCGTGTTGTATGTGGGCTACAGCATCTGGATGGATCGCCGTGGCGGCGGCAACGTCAATCACAGCGCGCATTTGTGGGGTGCGGCCTACGGTGTGTTGTTCACGGTGCTGCTGCAGCCGGCCATCCTGGGGCATTTCAGCCGCAGCTTGTTGGGATGATGCAAATTTTCAGGAGTCTGTCATGACGGCTGTCACGCACGACAACGCGGCGCATCGTTTTATCACCCAAACCGATGGCCATCATGCCTATGTGGAATACGCAATGGGCGATGGCCGTATCGTCATCACCCACACCATCGTGCCTAGCGAGATTGGTGGGCGCGGAATTGCAGCGGCCCTGGTGAAAGCGGCGTTGGAATACGCCCGTGACCACGGCTTGCAGGTGGAGCCGCAGTGTTCCTATGCCGATGTATGGATGCGCCGGCATCCGGAGTTTGATGGCTTGCGTGTCTGAAGACTGCGGACCTGATGCCGATCACGCCTCCTGATAGCTAACCGCGATGATGGCGAAGCGCATCGTGCCGCCGGGGAGCTGCACTTCGATTTCATCATCCATGCGCTTTTTCAGCAGCACGCGTGCCAAGGGGGCGTCGATACTGATCCAGCCGCGCTTGGCATCGGTTTCATCCGGGCCCACGATGCGATAGTGCACGGTGTCACCCGAGGCGATGTTCTCCAGTTCCACCTGCGCACCAAAAAACACAGCCTCGCGGTCGGAAGGTGCCGTGTCCACGATCTTCAAGTCAGGCAGTCGTTTGCTGAGGTAGCGCACACGGCGGTCGATTTCACCCAGCTGTTTCTTGCGATAGGTGTATTCGGCATTTTCAGAGCGATCGCCTTCCGCCGCCGCCGCCGCCAAGGCTTTCACCACCTCGGGGCGTTTGATGCGCCAGAGTTCATCCAGCTCCGCTTTCAGCCGGTCATGGCCTGCGCGGGTGATCAGTGCCGTACTTTTTTCGGCAGGCGGACGCCAGCGGCCCATGCGCTTACTTGCGGGTGAGGGTGTGGTTCAGTTGGCCCTCGATCGCTTTGCCTTCGCGGTCGAGCATGGTGAGCTGCGTGGGCGACACGATGGCGTAATACCCGTCGTACTCGTCCTTGTTGCTTGGCCGCAGGTGCAAGGTCTTGCCGCTGCTTTCCAGTGAATACTCACCTTCGGAAACAAAACTGCTGTGATCTTTATCCTGATAGGCATCGGTCAAGTGGTATTTGCCATCGGCCGTCAGCACCAAGGTACTGTCGATACCAGCACAATCGGCGCAGGGCAGAGTGCCGGAAAATGTGCCCGTGATCGTTGCCGGTGCTTGCGCAGCGGGAGCAGTGGCGGTGCTGACGGGCGCTGCCGGTGCCGGTGTCTGTGGCTTGCAGGCGGTCAGGGTGATGGCTGTGAGCATTGCACTCACGATGGCGAAGGATTTCATTGAGAAGTTCTGTCGATGAGGGGTGAATTGGGAGTGCGCGGCAGCGAGGTCAGCGCTTGCCGCCAAAAATGCCGCCCAGCAGCCCGCGCATGATCTGCCGGCCTACTTGGCTGCCCACGGTGCGGGCGGTTTGCTTGGCCATGGATTCGATCATGCCCTGCCGGCGGTTGGTGCCAAACAGCGCATCTTTCACTGCATCGCCAAAGCCGTGGCTGGCACTCGCTTGGTCCTGTTCGCGGGTCTGCGCTTGCGGGGCTTGTGCTTGTTCGGCCTTGGCCTGGGCTTTCCTGGCCAGCAATTCCGAGGCGGATTCGCGGTCGATCAAGGTGTCGTACTTGCCACCCACCGGGCTGCCTGCGCGCACTTGCGCACGTTCGGCATCGGTAATTGCACCCATCCGGCAGCGCGGGGGGGCGATCAAGGTTTTCTCGACCGGCATTGGCACACCCTTGTCCATCAACATCGAAGTGAGGGCCTCGCCCACACCCAGTTGGCCAATGGTGTTGGCAACATCCAGATCGGGGTTGCTGACAAAGGTTTCAGCGGCGGTTTTCACGGCCTTCTGATCACGCGGGGTAAACGCACGCAAGGCGTGTTGAACGCGGTTGCCCAGCTGACCCAGGACATTGGCGGGGATGTCATCCGGAAATTGCGAGCAGAAATACACGCCCACGCCTTTGGAGCGAATCAACCGGACCACTTGTTCGATGCGCTGCTGCAGTGCGGGTGGGGCATCGTTGAACAGCAAATGCGCCTCATCGAACACAAACACCAGCTTGGGCTTATCCAGGTCACCCACTTCCGGCAGGGTTTCAAACAGTTCCGACAGCAGCCACAGCAGGAAGCTGGAATACAGCTTGGGCTTCAGGATCAATTGATCGGCAGCCAGAATATTGACCACGCCGCGACCGTCGTAATTGACCCGCATGATGTCGGCCAGTTCCAGTGCAGGCTCGCCAAAGAACATTTGCGCGCCTTCTTGTTCCAGGCGCAGCAGCGCACGTTGAATGGCGCCGATGGATTGCGTGCTGACCAGGCCATACGAGGTGCTGATGTCCTGGCGTTCTTCGGCAATCAAATTCAGCAGGGCGCGGAAATCGGCCAGATCCAGCAGCAGCAAGCCACGGTCATCGGCCAGTTTGAACAAGATATCCAGCACCCCGCTTTGGGTGTCATTGAGTTCCAGGATGCGGCCCAGCAACGTGGGGCCCATTTCGCTCACGGTGGTGCGCACCGGGTGCCCGGCCTTGCCCCACAAGTCCCAGAACACCACGGGTGCGGCTTCGTTCTTGTAGTCGGTGATGCCGAGTTGTGCAATGCGCGATTGCAATTTTTCGCTGCTGCTTCCGGGCATCGCCAAGCCTGCGACGTCGCCCTTCACATCGGCCAGAAACACCGGCACGCCCAAGCGCGAAAAGCCTTCCGCCAACGTCATCAAGGTGACAGTCTTGCCGGTACCGGTGGCGCCGGCCACAAGGCCATGGCGGTTGCCGTACTGCGGCAACAACACGACATTGCCGCTGTTTGGGGTGGTGACAGCCTTGCCAACGAAGATAGGGTTCATGGTGATCCGCAGGGTGGGGGCAAGCTTGGATTCTATAGCGATGCTGAGCGAACGATGACTGCGAAGGTTGCGGCACCTATCTGCGGCGGCTAACCTGCTGCCCCGTGTTGCATGTTGCTGGTCTGATGAATCCTCGCTTGAAGCACCTCGTTGTTGCGCTGTCGTTGTCACTGTTGGCGGCAGTGTTCACCCCGGCACACTCGGCCGATACCAAAAAAGCGGATGCGGCCGCTGTGGTGCAATTGCAGCAGCGCATGGATGCGGCAGAAAAGCATTATCGCGATGCCATGTTGGCCGAGGACGAGGACGCCGCGGCCACCGCAACCACCAGTGCGCTGGCGGAAATGAAAGCGGTAGTGGATGCGTGCACCAAGCAGCGCGGCTGCGCCGTGGACACCATGCTGACCACCTACGAGCGCCTGCTCAAAGCGACCCCGCAGTTTGACGATGGCATGCCCGCTGCCGATGAAGACCCGTTGGATGAGCGCGATTTCACTGCTGCCAACGTGCCCGATACCGCCAATGCCGCGTCCTTGCTCAGCGAGGATGGCCAGCGCTTCGTCAAGATGGTGCAGTTCAACCCCGCGGTACAGGCAGGTATTCGACGCTGGTTGACCGACATGCGGCCATCATTGATGGACAGCTACGAAAACTATCGCTACATGCAGGCGCAGATGGCCCCGGCGTTCAAGCAACATGGCCTGCCGGAGGCGCTGTTGTTCGGGATCATGGCCAAGGAATCCAATGGCAAGGTGCATGTGGGCTCGCGCGCGGGCGCGGTGGGGCCGCTGCAGTTCATGCCGGCTACCGGGCGGCGCTTTGGGCTGGGCAATGATGGCAGTGGGTTCGATACCCGCTACGACCCCAAAGCCTCCGCCGACGCGGCGGCGCAGTATCTCAGCGAACGCATGGCCCAGCTCAATAACAGCATCGAACTCTCACTGGCTGGCTACAACGGTGGCGAAGGCCGCGCCCTGCGGGTGTTTCGTGATACCGGCGGGCGCAGCTTCTGGGATCCCGATGTGTACAACCAGTTCCCGGCTGAAACCAAGGACTACGTGCCGATGGTGATTGCCGCAGCATGGTTGTTCTTGCATCCGAAGGAATACGGCATCCGCTGGCCCAGCGTCAGTAGCCGCCCGTCCACGATTACCTTGGCGCAGCCGGCATCGCTGTATGAGTTGACGATTTGCCTGGGCAATTGGGGCTCGCGCGATGGCTACCTGCGTGCACTGCGCAATCTCAACCCGCGCTGGGCCGCAGACGACATGCTACCGGCCGGAACAAGCTTGAACGCGACGTTCCGCATCAGCTGGCTGTACCGTTTCAACTGCGCACACGGCCAGCGCATGGCCTTGGCCAAGCAGCTGATGGCCAGCAATGTGCAATCTGCATTAGTGCGGGTGGGCGAGCCCACACCTGCGGGTAGCCCGCAAGTGGCAGTGGCCACGCCTGCACCTTCCGCAGCGGCGGCGGTGCCGGAACGCAAACCCGCCAAGCCCGTCAAAGCCAGGCACTACAAGGTCAAGCGCGGCGACACCATGAGTGAAATTGTGCGCAAGTTTGATTGCGATCTGGGTGATTTGGCGCAGGCCAACAAATTGAGGAAACCCAGGTACGCGCTGAAGCCGGGGCAGAGTTTGAAGCTGGAGGGCTGCAAGGGCTGAGCCTGCTGGGTCCGGTGATGGGGTTGATTGAGGAAACTTGAAACTGGGATGCTATGACGCCATGGCCACCGACACCGATTTCATCGCCTATCTCACGGAACAGGCCGGCTTAGGCGCCCGCCTGACCCACCGCCGCATGTTCGGGGAATACGCTCTGTACGTGGACGAGAAAGTGGTGGCCTTTGCCTGCGACAACAGCCTTTTCATCAAGCCTTCCGATGCCGTCACGCACTTGGCCGCCAGCCTGCCAACAGCGCCGCCATACCCCGGTGCCAAAGACTACCCGGTGGCCGACGAACTGCTGGACGATGGTGACCGCTTGCGTGAATTGCTGCTGGAAACAGCCGCGTTGATGCCTGAGCCAAAGATGAAGCAAGCAAAGGATGCCAAACCCGCCAAGCCGGGCAAGCGCAGGTGATGGCGATGTCAGCTCAGACCCGCGGTCTCATCAATATGGTGATGGCGTGTGCGCACTCCTTGGGCGTGATGGCGTAGATGGAGGCAACATGAGCACGTCAATCCTGTTGGCAGGTGTGCTGTTTGGCGCGGTTGGCGTTGGTTACGTGCTGTACGGGCGCAAACAGCGGGCACCGCTGCCGCTGGTGAGCGGCGTGGCGCTGATGGTCATTCCTTATTTTCTGAGCAATGCGGTGCTGCTGTTTGTGCTGGGTATTGCGTTGGCGGTGCTGCCTTGGGTGGTGCGTCTCTAAGCGGTGCCGTATCAGGCAGCCTTAGCCACGCAGCCCCAACCGCTGCCCCAATTGCACCGGGCTTTCTGCACCCAGCAAGGGTTCCAGAGCGGCCACGCCCTTGGGCAGCAGCACGATGACGGTGCTGCCGTAGTTGAAGCGGGCCATTTCCGCGAAGCGCTCCAGCGTGATGCCTTTGCCACGATAGTCCTTGCGGGTGATGGCGTCGCCGTAGGCGGGGATTTCCACGCCGCTCCACACGGTTTCCACGCCGGAGACCAGCAGCGCGCCCACCATCACCTGCACCATGGGGCCGAAGTCGGTGTCGAAGTGGCAGACCAGGCGCTCGTTGCGGGCGAACAGGCGCGGCACGCCGGCCACGGCGGCGGTACCCACCGAGAACAGCCGTCCCGGCACGTGCACGGTTTCGCGCAGGGTGCCGGTCCACGGCATGTGCACGCGGTGGTAGTCGCGCGGCGACAGGTACACGGTGGCGAAGCTGCCGTCGCGGAACGGCGCGGCATCCGCCTCGCTGCCCAGCAGTTCGGCGGCGGTGAAGCCCTGGCCCTTGGCCTGGAAGATGCGGCCGTCCACGATCGGCCCGCACTGGCTGATGTGGCCGTCGGCCGGCATCAGCAGGGCGCGCGGGTCGGCGTCGGGCGTGCGCGCACCGGGCTTCAGCGCGCGGGTGAAGAAGGCGTTGAAGCTGGGGTACGCGGTGGGGTCGGGCTCCGCGGCTTCGCTCAGGTCCACACCGAACTTGCGGGTGACCGTGTCGATGAGCCATTGCTTGATCGAATGATTCGTCGAATACGCCAATTTGCGTGCCAGTGACGACAGCAGGCGATGTGGCAGGACGTAGGTCAGGGCGGTCAGTGGAGTCATTTTACGGTCTTGGTCAGCGTGGCAAGGTCGGCAGCAATGCCCTTCACATCCAGCGGCGGTTGCACCACGCCAGCCATCCGCACCTGCGGATCCAGCAGTACCAAGGCGGCGCTATGGTCGATGCTGTAATCGTCGGCGGCACCGCTGGCACCGGGTACTTTCATGAACACCAATGACAGCGAGCGAGCAAACGCTTGCAACTGCGGCAGCGGCGCGGTGGCGGCGAGGGTGTCCGGGTGGAAGGCGTGGGCGTATTGCGCTACCAGCTGCGGAGTGTCGCGTTCGGGGTCGGCGGAGACAAACAGCAGGCGCGGACGCGTGGTTGCGGGCAGAGTGGCCCATTGCTTCTGCGCGCCGGCCAATTGCGCCAACGTGGTGGGGCACACGTCCGGGCAATGGGTGAAGCCAAGGAATACCAGCGTCCAGTGGCCTTGCAGTTGGGTGGCTGCGAGCGGCTTGCCGTCGGCCTGTTGCAGCGTAAACGCCGGCACTTCGCGGGGAGTCGGGAATAGCGTAATGGCCTGCGTTGCGGGCAATGCAGGCATTGGTTGTGCTGGGGTGGCCGGGAAATACCGTTGTGCGGCCCACACGCCAACGGCAGCCGCCAGTGCGGCCAGACTCAATAGCAGGGCAGGGCGTTTGGCCATGGGGATTTCGGAAACGGTCGGGCCCCCATGATACCTGCGCACCCCCGCTATAATTAACGGTCTTGTCCGCGCGTGGCCGCCATGTCCCTTGAATTGCAAACCATCATCGACCTGATCCGCTATGGCGCCAGCCGCTTCAACGCGGCCGGGTTGACCTTCGGTCACAGCTACGACAACGCACTGGATGAAGCCACTCAGCTCACCTTGCACGCGTTGCACCTGCCGCACGATCTGCCACCGGCGTATGGCAATGCACGGGTAACGGAAGCCGAGAAAGAGGATGTGCTGGGGCTGTTCCTGCGCCGCATTGAAGAGCGCATTCCCGCCTGCTACCTGACCGGTGAGGCTTGGTTTGCTGGCCTCAGCTTCAAATCTGACCCGCGCGCGCTGGTGCCGCGTTCGCCGATTGCCGAACTGATCGAAGCTGGTTTTCAGCCGTGGCTGGGCGACCGCGAAGTGCGCCGCGCACTGGATCTGTGCACCGGCTCTGGCTGTATTGCCATCGCGATGGCGCACTACAACCCGGACTGGCATGTGGACGGCGTGGACATCAGCGACGATGCGCTGGCGCTGTCACGCGAAAACGAGCAGCGCCTGCAGGTTGAAAATGTGCGCTTTGTGAAGTCTGATTTGTTTGCCGGGCTGGGTGGGCAACGCTACGACTTGATCGTCACCAATCCACCGTATGTCACCAATGACGAAACCGACGCCCTGCCGCGCGAATACGCACACGAGCCCGAACTGGGCCTGCGCGCCGGCGACGACGGCCTAGACCTTGCCTTGAAGATTCTGCGCGACGCCCCACTGCACCTGACCGAAGACGGGCTGCTGATCTGCGAAGTGGGTGAATCCGAGCGTGCGTTGGTCAAGCTGCTGCCCGAATTGCCGCTGGCGTGGGTGGAATTCAAGGTTGGCCAGATGGGTATTTTTGTCGCCGAATGCGCTGACTTGATCGCACACAACGCAGCCATCACCCGCTTGGCCAATGCGCGTGAGCATGCGGGGACACGCACCGCCTGAGGCAGATTGCCCGCGGCCGTGCACACCGCCTGCGGCGTTATCGCGCCAGTTGCGATGCCGCCTGCGCCAACTGCCCAATCCGCGCCCAATCGCGCGCTTGGATGGCATCGTTTGGCAGCATCCATGAGCCGCCCACGCAGGCCACATTGGGCAGCGCCAAATACGACGGTGCCTTGTGCATATCAATCCCGCCGGTGGGGCAAAAGCGCGCCATCGGCAGTGGGCCGGCAAACCCCTTGAGTGCGGCCACGCCGCCGCTGGCTTCGGCGGGGAAGAATTTGAAACGCTGCCAGCCGTGTTCCAGTCCGCGCATCAATTCACCGGCGGTGGCAATCCCGGGAATCAGTGGCGTGGCGCAGTCTTTGGCAGCGTTGTAAAGCGTATCGGTGACCCCGGGGGAGATGGCAAACGCAGCCCCGGCCTTGCTGACGGCATCCAGATCACGCGCATTCAATACGGTGCCAGCCCCGACGCAGGCCTGTGGCAATTCGCGCACCAGCAGGGCAATCGCGTCCAGTGCGCAGGCGGTGCGCAGGGTCACTTCCAGCACCGGCAGGCCGTTATCGGCCAACGCCCGACACAGCGGCAGGGCATCGCCCAAGTGTTCAATCGTAATCACCGGTACCACCGGTGCGCGGGCAAACACGGTATCGACCAATTGGTTGTGACGGATGGTATCGAACATGCTTCAGGACTCCGTGGCGCGTAGCGCACAAGCAGCACCCAACAGGCCGGGGTGGGGATGGGTGATGACGTGGATGGGCACCGATTCCAACAGGGCGGCCATGCGGCCCTTGGCAAGGAAGCGTTCGCGGAAGGCGCTACTGCGCAGGAAGGGAATGAAGCGCGGCATGATGCCGCCGGCAATCACCACGCTGCGTGCGCCGTGGATCAAGGCGCAGTCGCCGGCAACACTGCCCAATACCGCACAGAATCGCGCCAATGCTTGTCGTGCGGGGATGTCGTGGCCTTCCAGCGCGGTTTGCACCACGTCGGCGGGGTCACGCAGTGGTGGCATTTCCAGGCTGGTTTCAGCGCCTGCACTGCGCAGCACGGCATCAATTTCAGACAAGCCTTTGCCGCATAACAGGCGCTCGGTGGAGGTGCGTCCGTGCTGTGCGGTGAGCCATGCCGAAATGGCACGCTCTTCATCACCAATCGGGGCAAACCCGACATGCCCGCCTTCGGTTTCCACCACCTGCCAGCCGCATTGCGGTGAGCCCACCAGCAGCGCCACGCCCAGCCCGGTGCCGGGACCCAGCACGCTGATGGGCCCCTGCAATGGGGTTTCGAAGGTGCCGTGCAGGGTCACCAGGTCATCGGCTTGCAGGGCGGGGATGGCCCACGCCACCGCGCCGAAGTCGTTGAGCATGCGCAATTCGGAAAGCCCCAGCGTGGCTTGCAACTCGCGCTGTGAGAACGACCATGCACGATTGGTCAGGCGGATCTCATCGCTGCCCACCGGGCAGGCCACTGCCAGTGCGGCGCGGCGCGGCTGCGCGGATACGCCCGCTAGGTAATGTTCGATGGCGTGTTGCAGGCTGGCGAAATCGGCATTGGCCAATGACTTGGATTCGCGCAGTTCAATGCCGGGTGCGGACAAGTCCACCAAGGCAAAGCGTGCATTGGTGCCGCCAATATCGCCCACCAGTGCCAGTGCGGACGTACTCATTCAACTGCACCCAACAGCGCGCTGGCGCCATGTTCAGCCGAACCGGCATGGCCGCGCATCAGGCCGAATAATTCACGGCCCATGCCATGTTGGTTGCCGCTTGAATCCAACGGCGCGGCGCTGCGTGCGGCCCATTCGACGGCATCCACCAACGCATCCATCGTGCCGGCTTCGGCATCAATGCGCACAAGATCGCCTTCGCGCAACTTGGCTAATGCACCGCCGGCCACCGCTTCCGGCGTCACATGGATGGCTGCCAATACCTTGCCCGATGCGCCGGACATGCGGCCATCAGTGAGCAGGGCCACGCGCTGGCCACGGTCTTGCAATGCGGCCAGTGTGGGCGTGAGTTTGTGCAGCTCGGGCATGCCATTGGCACGCGGCCCTTGACCGCGCACGACAGCAATGAAGTCGCCGTGAAAGTGCTCGCTCTTGTCCAATTGCCCGGCTTTGAATGCGGCAATCAGCGCATCCTGTGAGTCAAAGATACGCACCGGCGCTTCGTGCTTGCGATATGGCAGCGCCACCGCAGAAACTTTCACTATTGCGCGCCCCAAATTGCCTTGCAGGCAACGCAAGCCGCCTTCGCTATCAAACGGGTTGGCCATTCCACGCACGATCTCGCTGTCTTGCGATTGCGCGGGGGCATCGCGCCAGCACAGTTGCAGATCATCCAAATAAGGTTGCTGCGTTTGCTGGCGCAAGTTGCCGCCGTGCACGCAGAGCACATCTGCGTGCAGCAGGCCGGCATCCAGCAGTTCGCGGATCACAAAGCCAATGCCACCAGCGGCTTCGAAGTGGTTCACATCAGCTGACCCATTGGGGTACACGCGTGCCAGCAGCGGTGTGGCTTTCGACAGCTCGTCCAGGTCACCCCAATCCATCACGATGCCGGCCGCACGCGCCACGGCGACCAGGTGCAGCGCGTGGTTGGTGGAGCCGCCGGTTGCCGCCAAGCCCACCATCGCGTTGACGATGGCTTTTTCACTCACGACGTGCGCCAACGGACGATACGCATCCCCCAGCGCGGTGCTGCGTAGGGCTTGTTCGGCCGCAGCCACGGTCAGCGCGCTGCGCAGCGGCGTATTCGGCGGGACGAAAGCGGTGCCGGGCAGATGCAGACCCATTACTTCCATCAACATTTGATTGGAATTGGCGGTGCCGTAAAAGGTGCAGGTACCGGGTGCGTGGTACGACGCCGCTTCGGCGTCCATCAATTCGTCTTGCGATGCCTGCCCCAGCGCATAGCGTTGGCGCACCTCGGCTTTTTGCTTGTTGGGGATGCCCGATGGCATCGGCCCTGCGGGTACGAAGATCACTGGAAGATGGCCGAAACTGAGCGCGCCGATCAACAGCCCCGGCACGATCTTGTCGCACACGCCCAGCATCAAGGCGGCATCAAACGTGTCATGCGACAGTGCGACCGCGGTGGCCATTGCAATCACATCCCGCGAGAACAGCGACAACTCCATTCCGGCGCGGCCCTGGGTGACACCGTCGCACATCGCCGGCACGCCGCCGGCCACCTGCGCGCTGCCGCCCATGTTGCGCGCCGCCATGCGGATCAACGCGGGGTAGTGCTCCATCGGCTGATGCGCGCTCAGCATGTCGTTGTAGGCCGTCACGATGCCCAAATTGCCGCCCTGGCCGTAGCGCAGCGCCGGCTTGTCATCGCCACTGGCGGCAAATCCATGCGCTTGATTGCCGCAGGACAGTTTGTAGCGATACGGGCCGGCCTGGCGTGCCGCATCCATGCGTGCCAGATAGTCGTTGCGCAATACCCGGCTGCGTTCGGTGATGCGGGCGGTGACACGTTCAACGACAGGATGCAGCGCAACGGTCGGCATTCAAGGGCTCCAGTGGATGTGGATGGGGGTGGCGGCATTGCCGTGCAGCAGCGCCGCGATGGGATAGGGGCTGTGCGATTGTTGTTGCGCTTCACGCAACACGCGGCGCTTGTCTGCGCCGGTGACAACTAAATGGATGGCAGCAGCGCGCAGCAGGCGCGGCAAGGTCAGGCTGATGCGCGCAAACGGCGCTTCGGGGGGCAGTGGATTCGGGGTGGTGGCGATGGCGTCCATGCCGCTGTCCAGTGCCAAGCCATCGGTCACATTCGCTGCGCCCGGGAACAACGAGGCGAAGTGGCCATCACCGCCCATCCCCAACAAGACCGCATCGAAGTCTTGCGGATGTGCAGCCAGCCATGTGCGTGCCAGTCCGAGTGAGGCATCCACATCGCCATCGGTGGTGGTGAGTGGCTGCACTTGGAGTGACGCATCGGTGGCGAACGCCTCGCGCAGATTGCGCAGATTGCAGGCTGCGTGCGTGTGTGGCACGCAGCGTTCATCGCCGGGAATGGCGGTGAGTGTGCCGCGCAGCCTGGCATGCGCCAGATGCGCATAGATCGGTAGCGGTGTGCGACCGCCGGCCAAGCACAGCAACGCAGACCCGTGCGCAGCGATTGCGCTGCGGCAGGTGGCTTCAAACACGGCTGACACACCGGCCACCAGGGCCTGCGGATCAGGGTACTCATGCTCAATCCACGCCATCGTGCTGCCCTTATTCGCGCCAGCCGTGACCAAGCCGGTCCACCAGTGACACCGTGGCACTGGGCCCCCATGTGCCGGCCGGGTAGGGCTTGGGTACCATGCCGGCCTCGCGCCAACCGCTGGCAATGGCATCCACCCACTGCCACGCGGCTTCGGTTTCGTCGCGTCGCACAAACAAGGTGCCGTTGCCTTCGATGGCATCCAGATACAGGCGTTCGTAAGCGATGCGCTTGCGGGCGTTGGAGAATTCTTCGTGCATATCCAGATCCAGTGCGACTTGCGACAGGCGCAAGCCATTGCGATCCAGTCCCGGGGTCTTGCTCATCAAATCCAGCTCAATACGCTCTTCCGGTTGCAGCTTGATCAGCAAGCCATTGGGCTGCATATCGGCACCAGCCGGGCCGCCAAAAATCGAATACGGCACCTTGCGAAACTGGATGTAGATTTCGGTGCTGCGCGAGGGCAGGCGCTTGCCGGTGCGCAGATAAAACGGCACGCCCGACCAGCGCCAATTGTCCACGTGCGCACGCAGGGCAACGAAGGTTTCTGTGCGGCTGGCGCGGCCCAATTCTTCGGCATAGCCGGGCACCACTTTGCCTTCACTGGCGCCGCCGGTGTACTGGCCGATCACCGATTCGGTGGCCACGTTGCGGCCATCAATCGTGCGCAATGAGCGCAGCACCTTGATCTTTTCGTTGCGCACCGCCGTGGGGTCAAAGCGTGCAGGGGGCTCCATCGCCACCAGGCAGAGTAGTTGCAGCAGATGGTTTTGCAGCATGTCGCGCACGGCGCCCGATTCGTCGTAGTAGTCGCCGCGGCCTTCCACGCCCACGGTTTCACCCACCGTGATCTGCACTTGTTCGATATGCCGCGCGCTCCACAGCGGTTCGAACAGGGAATTGCCGAAGCGCAGCGCAATGAGGTTCTGCACGCCTTCCTTGCCAAGGTAATGGTCGGTGCGAAAGATGCGCTCCTCATCAAACGCCTTGGCCACGGCATCGTTGATGGCGATGGCGCTGGCCAAATCCTTGCCGATCGGTTTTTCCAGCATCACCCGGGTGCCTGCGCCCGCGGCTCCGTGCGCGGCCAGTGCCTGGCAGGCCGGACCATAGAACTTCGGCGCGGTGCTCATGTGATAGAGCACATCGCCGTTGCGCAGGGTGTTTACTCGGGTTGCCAACGCCGCCATCGAGGCATCGTCATCGGCACTGGCCGCGCAGTAATCCAGACGCTCCAGCAGGCCGCGCAGGGCAGCCTCATTGTGTTCAGTCGCGGGGATGCGATCCCGGATGCTGTCGGCCACTAATTGGGTAAAGCCTTCACGATCCAGATCACTGCGCGCGGTGCCCAAAATGCGCATGTCATCGGGCAGCAAGCGTTCGGCTTGCAAGCTATACAGCGAAGGCAGCAACATGCGGCGGGAGAGATCGCCGGTGGCACCAAAAATGGTCAACAGTGAGGCGGGCGTGGCTTGCGTCACGGAAGCGTTCCGGAAAATGTGAAGTGCTTCGAGCTTAATACGGTTTCAGGCCGAATGTTGCAGTGCACACGTATTCAATGGTTTCCATTTGATATCCGTTTTTGTTTTACCCGGACAAACCGTAAACACTTCGTTATTTGGATGGCAGCCGAGCAATACCTCTAGGTATGGTCTGGGGGCTGCGTTTACACTCTCCTATTTCCTGCTGGGCCAGTCCATGACCCGTGCTTCATCATTTACCCGCGAGCAGTTGCTCGCCAGCGCTCGCGGTGAGTTGTTCCCCAACAGCACCGCACGTTTGCCGTCCGACCCGATGCTGATGTTTGACCGTATTGTCGAGATCAATGACAACGGCGGCAGCCACGGCAAGGGCTTTGTGCGGGCTGAACTCGACATCCACCCGGATCTTTGGTTCTTCCAGTGCCATTTCCTCGGCGACCCGGTGATGCCCGGCTGCTTGGGGTTGGATGCCATGTGGCAATTGGTGGGCTTCTATCTCACTTGGCTGGGTGCCCCCGGGCGTGGCCGTGCCTTGGGCTGTGGTGAAGTGAAGTTCAGTGGGCAAGTACTGCCCACGGCCAAAGTGGTCACCTACGAAATCGACGTCACCCGCGTGATCAACCGCAAGTTGGTGATGGCGCAGGCCGATGCACGTACCTTGGTCGATGGCCAGGAAATTTACGTGGCCAAGGATTTGCGCGTAGGGCTGTTCAACGCGACGGAGGGTACCTGACATGCGGCGTATTGCGATTACCGGAATGGGCATCACCTCCTGCCTCGGCAATGATCTGGATACCGTCTCGCGTTCACTGCGCGAGGGCCGTTCCGGCATCCGCACACTGCAAGATTCGGTGGAACGCGGTCTGCGTAGCCAAGTCGGTGGCGCGGTCGAGTTGGATTTGGATGCGGTTATCGACCGCAAACTCAAACGCTTCATGAGCGATGCGGCGGCGTACAGCTATGTGGCCATGCGTGATGCCATCGCCCAAGCCGACCTGAGTGAAGACCTGGTCAGTCACCCGCGCACCGGCCTGATTGCCGGCTCCGGCGGTGGTTCCAGCCGCTGGCAAGTGGAAACTGCCGATATCCTGCGCGAGCGTGGCGTGCGCAAGGTCGGCCCGTACATGGTGCCGCGCACGATGTGCTCCACGGTGTCGGCCAATCTTGCCACGGCATTCAAAATCAAAGGCCTGAGTTATTCGATCAGCGCCGCCTGCGCAACGTCCGCACATTGCATTGGCGCTGCGGCCGACCTGATCCGCCACGGTGCGCAAGACATCATGTTTGCCGGTGGCGGCGAAGATTTGGACTGGACGATGACGGTAATGTTCGATGCGATGGGTGCGTTGTCGTCCGGCCGCAACGACGCACCGGAGCACGCCTCGCGCCCGTATGACGTGGCCCGCGATGGCTTCGTCATCGGCAGCGGCGGCGGCATGCTGGTATTGGAAGCGTGGGATCACGCGGTCGCGCGCGGTGCCAGCATCCTGGCCGAATTGGTCGGCTACGGCGTCACCTCGGACGGCGCCGACATGGTCGCCCCCAGCGGTGAAGGCGCGGTGCGCTGCATGCAGATGGCGCTGGAAGGTGTAAATCGCCCGGTGGATTACCTCAACACCCACGGCACCTCCACGCCACTGGGCGACATCGTCGAGCTGAAAGCCGTGCGCGAAGTATTCGGTAATGCGGTACCGCCGATTTCGTCGACCAAAGCACTTTCCGGCCACTCGCTCGGCGCGGCCAGCGTGCACGAAGCGATTTACAGCCTGCTGATGCTGCGCGACGGCTTCATCGCCGGCTCCGCCAATATCGACCAGCTCGATTCCGGTGCCGAGGGCTTCCCGATCGTGCGCGAAAGCCGCGATGCCAAGCTCGACGTGGTGATGTCCAACAGCTTCGGCTTTGGCGGCACCAATGCCGCGCTGGTATTTGCACGCGCCTGACGTTCGCCGCGCATTGACTGACAACGGTCGCCGCCACTGCGGCAGCGCTCCACGATGACCCCGCCCCATGCCCCCGTACCGGTGGCTGTGGTGGGGTTTTTTTCGTGATGGTGATAGCAGGATTCCTGCCGCGAGTAGGGGTAAAATACAAGCATATTGATGTTATAAACATCATTTATATTGTTTTATATCCCACCCCATCAGGACGGAGCAGAGCCGTGATCACTTCAGCCCAGATGCGCGCCGCACGTGCGCTGCTTGGCATCGACCAGAAGGCGCTGGCACAGATGGCCGGGCTATCCCTGCCCACCATCCAGCGCATGGAACTCAGCCAGGGGCAGGTGCGCGGCGTGGTCGATTCGCTGGTCAAGGTGGTGGCCGCGCTGGACGTTGCGGGGATCGAGCTGATCGGCGAGCGCGCCGCCAGCAGCGGTGGCGGCCGTGGTGTGCGCTTCAAGGCGGAGGCGGCGGCATGATCGCGCTGGTCGAAGCCGCGCGCGCCGGATTGTTGCGCCGTGCCCACTGGCTGCCCAACATTACCGCCGGGGTAATCGTCGGGGTAGTGGCGCTGCCGCTGGCGATGGCGTTCGCCATTGCGTCCGGAGTCAAGCCGGAGCAGGGGCTGTACACGGCGATCATCGCCGGCATCACGGTATCGCTGTTTGGTGGGTCACGCATCCAGATCGCCGGGCCGACCGGCGCGTTCATCGTGATTCTGGCCGGAGTGGTGGCGAAGTTCGGGGTCAGCGGGCTGCTGCTGGCGACCCTGATGGCCGGGGTGATCCTGGTGGCGATGGGGCTGGCGCGGCTGGGTGCGGTGATCCGGTTCATCCCCGACCCGGTGATCGTCGGTTTCACCGCCGGCATCGCGGTGATCATCTGGGTCGGCCAGTGGCAGTACTTCTTCGGCCTGCCGGCACCCGGCAACGGACCGTTCTACCTGAAGACCTGGCATCTGCTGCAGTCGTTCGACCACCTGCATCCGGCGACTTCCCTGCTGGCCCTGCTCAGCCTTGCGCTGGCGGTCTGGGGCTCGCGCATTCCCGGGTTGACGCGCGTGCCCGGGCCGCTGCTGGCGATGGTCGTGGCCACCGCCGTGGTGATGGGCTTCAACCTGCAGGGCGTGGCCACCATCGAGTCCACCTTCGGCGCGATCCCGCGTGCGCTGCCGGCGCTGCAGTTGCCCGCGGCGGGCTTCGACCGGCTGGTGGAGCTGCTGCCGTCGGCCTTTACCATCGCCATGCTCGGGGCGATCGAGTCGCTGCTGTCGGCGGTGGTCGCCGACGGCATGGCCGGTACCCGCCATGATTCCAACCAGGAGCTGATCGGGCAGGGCGTGGCCAACATCCTGTCACCGCTGTTCGGCGGCATCGCCGCCACCGGTGCGATCGCCCGCACCGCCACCAACATCAAGAACGGCGGCACCTCGCCGCTGGCCGGCGTGGTCCACGGCATCACCCTGCTGCTGATCCTGCTGGTGCTGGCACCCTATGCCGGCAAGGTGCCGTTGGCGGCGCTGGCCGCGATCCTGTTTCTGGTGGCGTGGAACATGAGCGAGGCGCGCCGCTTCCTGCGCATGGTCCGGCAGGCGCCGCGCGCGGATGTCGCGATCCTGCTGATCACCTTCACCCTCACCATCGTCACGGATCTGGTGGTGGCGGTGAACATCGGCGTGATTCTGGCGATGTTCCAGTTTCTGCGGCGGATGAGCGCGTCGGTGGCGGTGGTGGAACACGGCCAGGCCAACCTGCGCCACGAGCTGGCCGAGGCCGGGCTGGAGGCGCTGCCGAAGGACGTGCTGGTGTATGCCATCGAGGGGCCGTTCTTCTTCGGCTCGGTCGATTCGCTGGAGCGCGCGCTGGCGTGGTCGCGGGAGCCGCCGCGCTGGGTGCTGCTGCGGTTGGAGCGGGTGCCGCTGGTGGATGCTACCGGCCTCAAGCGGCTGGAATCGACCATCGAGAATTTGCGTCGCCGCGGCGTGCAGGTGCTGCTGAGTGGCGCCAACCTGCGCGTATTGCGCAAGCTGGTGCGTGCGGAGATCGTCCGCCGCGACGGACCCGCCGTCTATTTCGGCGACCTCGCCACCGCGCTGCGCCACGTGCACGCAGCGCGGGGTGCCGGCTACAGCACCTCGGAGGCGTAATCGGCCAACCGCGAGCGTTCACCGCGCCGCAGCGTGACGTGTGCGCTGTGCGCCCAGTGCTTGAAGCGGTCCACCGCGTAAGTCAGGCCCGAGGTGGTTTCGGTGAGGTAGGGCGTGTCGATCTGTTCGACGTTGCCCAAACACACGATCTTGGTGCCGGGGCCGGCGCGGGTCACCAGCGTCTTCATCTGTTTGGGGGTGAGGTTTTGCGCCTCGTCCAAAATCAGATAACGCGAAAGAAAAGTGCGCCCACGCATGAAGTTCATCGAGCGGATCTTGATGCGCGATGCCAGCAGATCATTGGTGGCGGCGCGCCCCCAACTGCCGCCTTCCTGATTGTGGGTGAGCACTTCCAGATTGTCGGTGAGCGCGCCCATCCACGGGGTCATTTTTTCTTCTTCGGTGCCGGGCAAAAAGCCGATGTCCTCGCCCACGCTGACGGTGGCACGGGTCATGATGATTTCCCGATAGCGTTGCTGGTCCATGGTTTGCGCAAGACCTGCGGCCAGCGCCAACAGCGTCTTGCCGGTGCCGGCGGTACCCAGCAGGCTGACAAAATCAATCTCCGGGTCCATCAATGCGTTCAGCGCAAAATTCTGTTCGCGGTTGCGCGCCACGATGCCCCACACCGAATGCTGGCTGTGGCGGAAATCATCGACGATCTGCAAGACCACGTTGTCGCCATCCACCTTGGTGACTTTCATCTCAGACTGTTCATCGCCGGGCAGGTACACGAACTGGTTGGGATGCCAGTCATCTTCTTCGCTGCGGGCGATTTCGTAGTAGGTGCGGCCCTTGTCGGTCCACGATTTCAGTTCTTTGCCGTGGCGCTGCCAGAAGTCTTCGGGCAGCACGGTGGCGCCGGTGTAGAGCAGGCTGAAATCATCCAGCGCCCGGTCGTTTTCGTAATCTTCGCTGACGATGCCGGCAATCGAGGCTTTGATCCGCAGATTGATGTCCTTGGACACGAACACCACCGGTGCGCCGGGGTCGGACTCCTTCAACACCAGGATCGCGCCGAGGATATTGTTGTCCGGGATCACCGTGCCAAAACGCTTGCCGGCATTGAAATCACTGGTTTGGAACAGCAGCCGGCCGGCGCTGGCCGCGCCGCGCAATTGCAGGCCTTGCGGGCGTGCCAGTGCGATGCCTTGGCTGACATCGGTGCTGCCGTGGGCTTCGATCAATTCGTTGAGGAAGCGGCTGACTTGGCGCGCGTTGCGGCTGGCTTCGCTGGTGCCCTTCTTGCCGTTATCCAGCTCCTCCATCACCTGCATTGGCAGATAGACATCGTGTTCCTCGAACTTGAACAGTGCGGTAGGGTCATGCATCAGCACATTGGTGTCGAGCACATAGATGCGCTTGCCATGGGTCATGCGTGGGCTCCTGCGGGCAATAAACAGTGGCTCACCGCGTCCCGCTTTGCGGGGCAGTGACGAGGGATGAAAACAGGGGTGATCACTTGGTTTGTTCGGCCTTCAGTGCGTCAAGCACGGCTTGCGCATGACCGGCGATTTTCACCGGCTGCCATTGCTGGCGGATGACACCGGCAGGGTCGATCAGAAAGGTGCTGCGCACGATGCCCATGTATTCACGGCCATACAGCTTCTTCAACTGCACCACGCCGAAGGCATCGCACAGCGCACCATCGCTATCGCTGACCAGCTCGAACGCGAAGCCCTGCCTGGTGCAGAAATTCTGATGCGATTTGAGCGAATCCTTCGACACCCCCAACACCTTGGCGCCTGCGCGCTTGAACTCGGGCAGCAGGGCATTGAAGTCCAACCCCTCGGTGGTGCAGCCGGGGGTGGCGTCTTTCGGGTAGAAATACAACACCAACCAGTGGCCAGCGTATTCGGCCAACGTGGCGTGGGAGCCGCTGGACAGTGTCAGCGGCAAGTTGGGGATACGGTCGCCGATGGTGATCATCGACCTCAATACTTCATGGGATCCATGATCGCGTCAAGGTTTAAGTGATCGCAGAACTCAAGAAAATCATCGCGCAGTGAAGCAATATGCGTTTCCGCCGGAATACCGATGGTGAGCTGGGCCGAAAACATGTCGGCACCGGTCTGCATTGCGCGGTAGCGGGCGCAGTTCAGGCTTTCGATGGTGATGCCCTGGTGGTCGAAGAAGTCGGCCAATTGGAACAGGATGCCGGGCTTGTCGGCGGCAATCACTTCCACCACATACGGCAGCAGATTGGACTGCATCGGCTTGGGGCCGGTGCGATACCACATCAATTTCAGGCCCTCCTCGCGCTCCAGCTTGGTCAGCATGGTCTCGAGCTTTGCCACCGCATCCCACGAGCCGATTACCAGTGCGGTGACCGAGACATCGCGCCCCACTGTGGCCAGCCGGGTATCCACCAAGTTGCAGCCGGAATCGGCAATACGGCGCGTTACCGCCAATAGCGGGGTCTGCGGATGCGTGGTGTACGCCGTGATCAACAGGTGGTTTTCTTGCGGGGCGGGCCGGGCGGCAGTTTTGCTCAAAGCGATATTCCGGAAAATTCAAGGAAAATGCCGTCAGCACATGAGGGCATGGCGGCCAGCATACTTGCCGGCGGTTTACAGCCGCAAGTAAGATCATCCAGTTAATCGTGCTTCCCCCCACACGCGTAGCGGCTCCGTTGCGCCCCAAGTCGAGTCAGTCCTTTGCAACTTACCGGCAGCATTACCGCGCTGGCGACCCCGTTCACGGTGGCCGGTGACATTGATTTTCCCGCATGGGAACGATTATTGCAGGCGCAACTGGACGCCGGCACCCACGCCATTGTGGTGGCAGGTTCGACCGGTGAAGCGGCGACTTTGTTCGATGACGAATACGATGCGTTGTTGCGCAGTGCAGTGACCTATTGCGCCGGTCGTCTGCCGGTGTTGGCCGGCACCGGGCAGTCCAGCACCGCCAAAACCATTCGCTTCAATCAGCGTGTGGCGGCACTTGGGGCGGATGCCGCCTTGGTGGTGGTGCCGCCGTATGTGCGGCCCAGCCAGGCTGGATTACTGGCGCATTTTCGGGCGGTAGCGGACGGAGGTGGGCTTCCCGTTCTGCTGTATAACGTGCCCGGCCGCACCGGCTGTGACATGACAGCCGAAACCACCGGCGAGCTGTCGCTGCATCCCAATATCATCGGGATCAAGGAAGCGCGCGCCGATGCGGAGCGCATGGAGGCCCTGTTGCCGCTGCGGCGTGACGGCTTTGTCGTGCTCAGTGGTGATGACCCGACTGCGTTACGCGCCATGCTGGCAGGGGCCGATGGTGTGGTGTCGGTGGCCTCCAACGTGGTGCCAGGCAGCTTTGTGCGCTTATGCGCGCTGGCGCAGGCGGGCGATGCGGCTGGCGCACGCGCGCTGGATGACCGTTTAGCCGAGCTTTATCACTTTCTTGGGCTCGAATCGAATCCGATCCCGGTCAAAGCCTTGCTGACGCTGAACGGCATCGGCCACGGCCTGCGTTTGCCGCTGCAACCGCTATCATCTGCTCATGTCGCGCAGGCTAACCGTCTGCATGCGACCATTGCCCAACTTGAAGAATGCAGCCGCAACATCGCGGCCTGACAGGAGAACCAGATGCACCGTACTTCCCGCATGTCCAAGGCCGCCGCCCCGTTGGTTGCAGTGTTACTGGTGACCAGTTTGTCCGGTTGCCACTGGTTCAAGAAAAAAAATGACCTGTACACCCAAAGTGCGGAACTACGGCCGTTGGAAGTGCCGCCAGGTCTGGATAAGCCGTCGGCGGAACGTGCCATGGCGCTGCCTAACGTCACACCCGGCACTACCGCCAGCGCCACAGCGCAGCCCGTGGCCAACCCCACTGGTTTTGCGGTTGCCGGTGAGCGCGATGCCGTGTTCGCCAAGGTAGGCGAAGTGTTGGCCGCCACCAGCGGTGTGCGCATCGCCAGCAAAGCCGAGATTCTGGGCACCTACGATGTTGATTATCTGGACAGCAAGTTCCTGGTGCGGGTCACCAAGGCCGGTGACAAGCTGTATGTGGCGGCGGTGGATCCGCGCGGCCTGCCGCCTTCGGGTGATGCTGCCGGCAAGCTGATTGCCGCACTGAAGGCGGTCATTGCCCCGTAAGTTGTTTGCGGCTCGGAGCTCACAAAAAAGGCGCCGGGAGGTGCCTTTTTTGTATCGATGGCGCGCTCTGATCAGCGCTCCAGCAACGGTAGCTTATTGGGCTTGCCATCCCAGTCCGCATGATCTGGCGGTGGGTCTTTGCGCACCGTCAGTACCGGCCATTCCTTCGCCAGCTCAGCATTGAGCGCAACGAACAGCTCTTGGCCTGCGGGCACGTCTTCTTCGGGATAGATCGCGCCAACGGGGCATTCCGGCTCACACAGCGTGCAATCAATGCATTCGTCGGGGTCGATCACCAGAAAATTCGGGCCTTCGTGGAAACAATCCACCGGACACACTTCCACACAGTCGGTGTGCTTGCACTTGATGCAGTTTTCGGTGACAACGAAAGGCATGGTGGTGTCCGTGGATCCGTGTTGCGGGATCGAATATTTTAGCGCGATTGCAAGACGATGAGCCGAGCGCCGTGTTCAGTATTGCGCTGGCGGAAAAGCTCGCTTGCCGGTACAATCCGCCCTCGCCTAACCCCCCTCCGCTCCGAACCGGCAGCCCCGCTTCGGCGCTTTCTTGCAACCTGACGCAAGGCGACGCACTTGAAGAATCCTGCACTCTTGGCACTTGAAGACGGCACCGTCTTTGAGGGCATTTCCGTGGGCGCGCCCGGTTTGTCCGTGGGCGAAGCGGTGTTCAACACCGCCATGACCGGGTATCAGGAAATCCTGACCGACCCCTCCTACGCGCAACAACTGGTCACGCTGACCTATCCGCATATCGGCAACACCGGTTGCACCGAGCACGATGACGAGGCCAGCAAGGTTTGGGCCGCGGGCCTGATCGTGCGCGACGTGCCGCGCCGGCCCAGCAACTGGCGCAGCCAAACCTCGCTACCCGAGTGGCTGCAGGTGCGCGGCATTGTGGCGATTGCCGGGATTGATACCCGCAAATTGACCCGCATCCTGCGCGAGCGCGGTTCGCAAAACGCGGCGCTGCTGGCAGGCTCGCGTCATGACGAGGTATTAGATGCCGAGCACGCCATCGAAGCGGCGCGCAAATTCCCCGGTTTGAAAGACATGGATTTGGCCAAGGTGGTCAGCACCACCGCAGGCTATCGCTGGAGCGAGGGCCAGCTGGATCTCGACAGCAATACGTTCGTTCGCGCTGAACCCAAGTGCAAAGTGGTCGCCTACGATTTTGGCACCAAGCGCAACATCCTGCGCATGCTGGCCGAGCGCGGCTGCGATGTGCATGTGGTGCCCGCACAGACGCCGGCGTCGGACGTATTGGCGATGCAACCCGATGGCGTGTTTTTGTCCAACGGCCCCGGCGACCCGGCGCCATGTGATTACGCGATTGCCGCCATCCGCGAATTCCTGAACGTCAAAATCCCGCTGTATGGCATCTGCCTGGGCCACCAGCTCTTGGGCCTGGCGATCGGTGCGCAGACCGTGAAGATGGCGCATGGCCATCACGGTGCCAACCACCCGGTGCAAGACCTCGACAGTGGACGGGTGATGATCACCTCGCAAAATCACGGCTTCTGTATCGATGAGGCCACACTGCCGGCGCGTGCGCGGGTCACCCATCGCTCGCTGTTCGATGGCACCAATCAAGGCATCGCACTGACCGATGCCCCGGCCTTCAGCTTCCAAGGCCATCCCGAAGCCAGCCCCGGTCCGCAGGACGTGGCCCCGCTGTTCGACAAGTTCGTTGCCCTGATGTTGGACAAGCAATCTGAGAACACCAAAAATGCCTAAGCGCAGCGATTTGAAAACCATCCTCATCATCGGTGCTGGCCCGATTGTCATTGGCCAGGCCTGCGAGTTCGATTACTCCGGCGCGCAGGCGTGCAAGGCGCTGCGTGATGAGGGCTATCGGGTGGTGCTGGTCAACAGCAACCCGGCCACCATCATGACCGACCCGGACATGGCCGACGCGGTGTATATCGAGCCGATCAATTGGCAGACGGTCGAAAAGATCATCGCCAAGGAAAAACCCGACGCCATCCTGCCCACCATGGGCGGGCAAACCGCGCTGAACTGCGCGCTGGATTTGGCCGACAACGGTGTGCTGGAGAAGTACAACGTCGAGTTGATCGGTGCCAAGCGCGAAGCCATCCGCATGGCCGAAGACCGCGAGCTGTTCAAGCAGGCGATGTCCGAAATCGGCCTGTCCAGCCCGAAATCGGAAGTGGCGCGCAGCTTTGCGCAGGCGCTGGAGATTCAAGCGCAAGTAGGCTTTCCCACCATCATCCGGCCCAGCTTCACTTTGGGTGGCACCGGTGGCGGCATTGCCTACAACAAGGAAGAATTCGAGGAGATCACCAAGCGCGGCCTGGAGCTTTCGCCTACGGGTGAAGTGCTGATCGAAGAATCCGTGCTGGGCTGGAAAGAGTTTGAAATGGAGGTGGTGCGCGACACCGCCGACAACTGCATCATCGTGTGCAGCATTGAAAATTTCGACGCGATGGGCGTGCACACTGGCGACAGCATTACCGTTGCACCTGCGCAAACCCTGACCGACAAGGAATACCAGCGCCTGCGCGATGCCTCGATTGCGGTGTTGCGGAAAATCGGTGTGGATACCGGTGGCAGCAATGTGCAGTTCGGCATCAATGCCAACGATGGCCGCGTGGTGGTCATCGAGATGAATCCGCGGGTGTCGCGCTCATCCGCATTGGCCTCGAAAGCCACCGGCTTCCCGATTGCCAAGGTGGCCGCCAAGCTCGCTGTGGGCTACACCCTGGATGAGCTGAAGAATGAAATCACCGGCGGCCTGACCCCGGCTTCGTTCGAGCCATCCATCGACTATGTCGTCACCAAGATTCCGCGTTTTGCCTTTGAGAAATTCCCTGCCGCCGATGCGCGCCTGACCACCCAGATGAAGTCGGTGGGCGAAGTGATGGCGATCGGTCGCAGTTTCCAGGAGTCGCTGCAAAAAGCGCTGCGTGGTTTGGAAATCGGCAAGATCGGGCTGGATCCCACCGGGCTGGATCTGGTCAACGAAGATGATCTGCGCACGCTGCGCCGCGAGCTGAAAGAGCCGGGCCCGGAACGCATCTTCCACATCGCCGATGCGTTTCGCGCCGGCATGAGCGTGGAAGATGTGCACGCGCTGTCATTCGTTGACCCGTGGTTCCTCGATCAGGTCGAAGAATTGATCGATGCCGAAATCGACGTGGTGCATCGCGGCCTGGATGGGCTGGATGCCAAGCGCCTGCGCGGCCTCAAGCGGATGGGCTTCTCCGATGCGCGCATTGCGCAACTGGCCGGCACCAACGAAACCGCGGTGCGCGCGCTGCGCAAAGCCTTCGCGGTGCGCCCGGTGTACAAGCGGGTGGATAGCTGCGCCGGCGAATTTGCCACCAGCACCGCCTATCTGTATTCGACTTACGAGGACGAGTGCGAGGCCAACCCCAGTGATCGCAAAAAGATCATGGTGCTGGGTGGCGGCCCCAACCGCATCGGCCAGGGCATCGAGTTCGACTACTGCTGCGTGCACGCCGCGCTGGCGCTGCGTGAAGACGGGTTCGAGACCATCATGGTCAACTGCAACCCGGAAACCGTATCCACCGATTACGACACCTCCGACCGTCTGTACTTCGAGCCACTGACGCTGGAAGACGTGCTGGAAATCGTGGAGCTGGAAAAGCCCTATGGCGTGATCGTGCAGTACGGCGGGCAAACCCCGCTGAAACTGGCCAAGGCGCTGGAAGCCAATGGCGTGCCGATCATTGGCACCTCGCCCGATTCCATCGATCTGGCGGAAGACCGCGAGCGCTTCCAGAAACTGGTGGAAGCACTGGGTCTGAAGCAGCCACCCAACCGCACCGTGCGCAGCGCCGAAGAAGCCCTGGTGCAGGCGCGTGAGATTGGCTATCCGTTGGTGGTGCGCCCCAGTTATGTGCTGGGTGGCCGTGCGATGGAAGTGGTGCATGCCGACGCGGATTTGTCGCGCTACATGCGTGAGGCGGTGAAGGTCAGCCACGATTCGCCGGTGTTGCTGGACCGCTTCCTCGACAATGCGGTGGAAGTGGATATCGACGTGATTGCCGACCGCGACGGCAATGTGCTGGTCGGCGGGGTGATGGAGCACATCGAAGAAGCCGGTGTGCATTCCGGCGATTCGTCGTGCTCGTTGCCGCCGTATTCCTTGTCTGCACGCACCCAGGAACGCCTGCGCGAGCAAGTGGTGGCGCTGGCCAAGGCACTGCATGTGGTGGGCTTGATGAATACCCAGTTCGCGGTGCAAGTGGGTGTGGCCGAAGGCAGCGAAGCCGACACGATTTATCTGCTGGAAGTGAACCCGCGTGCCAGCCGCACGGTGCCGTTTGTGTCCAAGGCGATTGGCCAACCACTGGCCAAGATTTCAGCGCGTTGCATGGCCGGGATGACGTTGGCCGAACAAGGCGCGACCCGCGAAATCATCCCGAATTATTATTCGGTCAAAGAAGCCGTATTCCCGTTTGCCAAGTTCCAGAACGTGGATCCGATCCTCGGCCCGGAAATGCGTTCCACCGGTGAGGTGATGGGCGTGGGTCGCAGCTTTGAAGCTGCATTCGCGCGTGCCGAGGAAGCGGCCAATATCAAGGCCCCGCAGCCGGGCAAGGCGTTCATTTCGGTGCGTGATCCGGACAAGGTGCGGGTGTTGCCGGTGGCCAGGTACATGCTGGAACGCGGTTTCAGTATTGTCGCGACCAGCGGTACTGCCGAGTTTTTGAAGACCCATGGTGTGGTCTGTGAGCAGGTCAACAAAGTGGCCGAAGGCCGTCCGCATATCGTCGACCTGATCAAGAATGGCGAAATTTGCTACATCGTGAACACGACCGAAGGCCGTGCGGCGATTGCCGACTCGTTCTCGATCCGGCGCGAGGCGCTGCAAGCGCGCGTCACCTATTCCACCACCGTAGCCGGTGCCAACGCACTGCTACATTCATTGGACCACCGCGGCAAGGGCGACGTGCTCTCGCTGCAAGAACTGCACAAGGAGCTGGCATGAGCCGTGCACCCATTACCGCCAAAGGCGCGCAACGTTTGCGTGCCGAACTGGATGAACTGAAGTCGATCAAGCGCCCGGCCATCATTGAAGCGATTGCCGAAGCGCGTGCGCATGGCGACCTCAAGGAAAACGCCGAGTACCACGCCGCACGCGAACAGCAAGGCTTTATCGAAGGCCGCATCAAACACCTCGAATCCGAGTTGTCGCATGCGCAGGTCATCGATATCGCGCAGTTGGCGGCCGGCGATAAAATCGTCTTCGGTGCGACCGTGGTGTTGGTCGATTGCGATACCGATGAAGAAAGAACCTACCAGATCGTGGGTGATCTCGAAGCCGACATCAAGCAGGGCCTCATCGCGATTTCCTCGCCGGTGGCGCGTGCGCTGATCGGCAAACTCGAAGGCGATGCCATCACCATCGAAGCCCCCGGCGGCACCCGCGAATACGAGGTTGTGTCGGTCAAGTATTTGGGCTGAGTCGTGGCACGCCTGACGCTGCTGTTGCCCGCACTTTCGCGGTTTGCCGGACAAGCCTTGCCGGATGCATTAGGCAGGGCATTGGCGTGCGCCAACCGCAGTCGGCGTGAGGCAGGTGAAGTTGCGCAATTGATGCGGCATCTGCGGCCATTGCCCGCACGTTGGCCGCAGGCGGCGTTGACGCGGCTTCTGGATGCCGGCGAGGACGACGCCCGTGCTGCGCAGTGGTTGCGCGCAGATCCTGCGCATATTCGTCCTGATATCAACGGTGCGCGATTGCTGGGCATCGGTCGCAATCTGGGTATCGAACAGACCGACGTGGATGCGTTGCTGCCGGCCTTGCGGCCATTGTTTGGCGATGCCGGATTTGTGCTGGATGCGCCGCATCCGCAGCGCTGGTATCTGCGTTTGCCGCGCGGCAGTGCGGTGCCGGAATTTGCATCGCCCGATGCGGCATTGGGTGATGATGTGTTTCAACATCGCGCAGAAGGACCGGATGCGCGTCGCTGGCGCGTGTTGGAAAGCGAGGTGCAGATTGCGCTGCACAACCATCCGCACAACGCCACACGATTGGAGCACGGCCGGGTAGCGATCAATGCGCTGTGGTTCTGGGGGGGAGGGGTATTGCCCGACAGTCTTGCAAGCACTGCGGTGACCGTGTTTTCCGATGATCCCGTCGTGCAGGGCGCTGCGCTGCTGGGCACACTGGCGTGCATGCCGCTTGCCGATGTTCAACCGTCCACCGCGAATGCACTGGTGGACCTGCGCCATCAGCGCGATGTAGGTCGCTTGCTGCAGGAGTGGTTGCTGCCGGCTTGCGCGGAGGATGCACAGTTTGATTTTGCCGATGGCACCCTCTTCACGCTGACACGCGGGCAACGCTGGCGGTTCTGGCGCAGGCCATTGACCAGGCTTACGGCATGAATGTGCTGCGCCGCATTGTGCGCCGCCCGCCGCAGGCCGCAAGCGGCGAGTGGCCCACGCATTGGCCGGAGGTGTTGCGCCGCGTGCATGCCGCACGCGGCAGTGATGCGCGCAGCGCGCTGCCGCGCTTGGCGGATTTGTTGCCGCCCGAAGGTTTGAAAGGCATCGACGCGGCATTGGATTTGCTGCAGACCGCCATTGGAAATGACGCGCATATCCTGGTGGTCGGGGATTTTGATTGCGACGGCGCCACCGCCACTGCGGTGGCGGTACGCGGCTTGCGGATGTTGGGCGTACGCCGGCTCTCGCATGCGGTGCCCAATCGCATCGTGCATGGCTACGGGCTGACCCCGGCGTTGGTGGAAGAACTTGCGGAGTTGCAGCCGGATCTGTTGGTGACGGTGGATCACGGCATCGCCTGTCACGCCGGCATCCACGCGGCGAAAGCGCACGGCTGGAACATCCTCGTCACCGATCACCACTTGCCAGGGCCAGTACTGCCGCCGGCGGATGCCATCGTCAATCCCAATCAACCCGGCTGCAGCTTCGCCAGCAAGGCACTGGCAGGCGTGGGCGTGATGTTTTATGTGTTGCTGGCGCTGCGTGCGCGTTTGGGTGTACAGGCCGATCTTGCGACGTTGCTGGATCTGGTGGCGGTGGGCACGGTGGCCGATATGGTGCCACTGGATGCCAACAATCGAGCCTTGGTCGGCGCGGGGCTGCGCCGGCTGCGGGCAGGGCAAGGCTGCGCCGGTTTGCAGGCCTTGCTGGAGGTCTCCGGGCGCAAGGCCGGCACGCTGTCCACCACCGATATCGGGTTTGCCATCGGCCCGCGCATCAATGCCGCGGGTCGCTTGGAAGACATGGGCATCGGCATCGAATGTTTGTTGACCGATGATGCTGGCCAAGCGCGCGGGCTTGCCGCCATCTTGCAGGGCATCAACGAAGAACGCCGCGCCCTGCAAACCGACATGCAAGACATGGCAGAGGCCAGTTTGGATGGCATCGACACCCGGTATGCCGCGTGTTTATTTGACCCCGACTGGCACCCCGGCGTGGTCGGACTGGTAGCATCGAAACTCAAAGAACGCCTGCATCGTCCGGCGATTGCCTTCGCCCCCGCTGAACCCGATAGCCCCATGCTGCGTGGCTCGGCGCGTTCGATCCCGGGCTTTCATGTTCGCGATGCACTGGCGCTGGTGGATGCCCGCCACCCGGGCTTGATCGCCCGCTTTGGCGGTCACGCGATGGCGGCCGGCATGAGCCTTGCGCGGGAGCAATTCGAAGCCTTTCGCAGTGCGTTTGTCGCGGTCAGCGCCGAGCTGCTAAGTGAAGATTTGTTGGTGGATGTGTTGCGCAGTGACGGTGGTCTGTGCGCCGATGAATTTCACATCAGCACAGCACATGCCCTGCGCGATGGCGGCCACTGGGGGCAGGGTTATCCGGAGCCGCTGTTCGATGATGCGTTCGAAGTATTGCATTGGCGTGTTTTGAAAGAACGTCACCTCAAGCTGGAGCTTGGGCTGCATGGGCAACGCTTCAACGCCATCCAGTTCAACGGCTGGGACGGCGTGGAGCCGGCACGAAAAGCACGCATCGCGTATCGCATCGTGCCCGATGACTGGCGTGGCGGTGAGGCTATCCAATTGCAGGTGGTGCATCGGGAAGCGGCAGCCGCGTCCTCTCCCGCTTGAGCCCAAACAGCGGGCGCAGCCATTGCACGCGACGAATCAGGCACTCGTGCAGCACAAGGCAGCCGGCCAGCGTGCCGAAGATCACCAGCGATGCTTCGATGCCGGCACCCAGCCGCATCGGAATCAACCAATAGGCCAGCACCACGATCAAGGTCTGGTGCAGGATGTACCAGGAAAACACGGCTTCCGTGCAATAGGGGAGCCAGTGGAAGGGGCGGTTGAGGAGGGCGCGCGCCCAGCCGAACAGGGTGAGCAGTGCGATCCAGGTGTAGATCACGCGGGCGATACGCTCGATCAAATACCACGGCAGCAGCATGGCCCAATCGGGAATGGGGCCGGAGGGTGGGTAGTGGCTGATCCAGCGCAGGCCAAGTTCCACCCCGATGGCGAACAGTGCCAGCGCCAAGGTGATCCAGCGTAGCCGCTGCACTGCGTCCCAAAACCACACATGCGTCGCCAACAGGTAGCCCAGCAGGAACAAGGGCAGCGATTCCGCATGCACCGCCCAATCGTCGAACAGCGCATGGGTTTCCGGGAACTGCGGTGCCAGCCACAGCCGAACGCTCAATAGCCACACGATAGGCAAGATCACCAGCCCTGCGAGGGTGCGTGGCGACGGCAGCAGCCAACGTCTGGCCTGCTGCAGCAGTGGTGTGGCGAGCAGCAACAGCAAGGTGTAGGGCAGCAAATAGGCCAGATACCAGAGATGATTCCAAGTGGGCGTCAGCATGCATTGGCTGGCGCGGCAAAGCCCATGGGTCAGGTAAAGCGGGTAGAAGTGCAAGAGAGTGCCGGTATAGCCGTATTGCGCGCTGACCTGGACGTGGGTCTGTGGCGGTACCACCAGCAACATGCCGAACACCAGCGGCATCAGCAGGCGCAAGCTGCGTGCTCCGGCGAAGCGCCAGCGGTGCCCTTCAATCCCAGCAAGCCCAATCGCAATTCCGGAAATCATGAACAAAAGAGGCATCCGCCAGCGGTTGAGCGCGATCATTGGGTACTGCAACCATTCGGCTTGGTAGCTGCTTTTGATGTGGAAGTCCCAGCCGGCCACATAGACCATCGCCGCGTGGTACAGGATCAGCAAGCTGAAGGCAATGACGCGCAGGGCGTCGATATCGTGACGGCGTTGCATGCGGTGGATTCCGCTTCCCAGAAGGTTGCCAGCATCGGCACCCACGCGCGCTCCGGCTATCCAGAAGTGACCGTGCGACGCGGGTTTGGGACGAACCGCGGAACGCGGTGACGAGTCGGGATGGGCGGGTTTCCAGTACCACCTACAATGCGCAGATGCAGACTTCGCCGCCACCGTTCTACCAGCGCTATCAACCGTGGCGACGCGGCGTTGAGGTTGGCTATTGGGTTGTCCAGTACCTCGTCAGTGCATTGACCAACAGCATCACCGTGACGATGGATGTTGAACGCGCGCAATTGGGGTTCAAGGCATGGCAGCCAGTCGTCTGGGAAACCAGCTCCGCCGTGGTCGGGTTGGTATTGGTGCCGGCGGTGGTGTGGTTTACCCGGCGCTTCCCGCTGCATCTGGATACTTGGCGACGGGTACTCCCCATTCACCTTGTGGGCAGCCTGCTGTGGTCGATCCTGCATGTGCTGGGAATGGTGGCGCTGCGCAAGCTGGCCTATGCCAGTATCGGCGACCACTACGATTTTGGTTCGTGGTGGCGGGAGTTTGGCTACGAATACCTGAAGGATGTGCGCTCTTATGCCGGCGTGGTGCTGACCATCGAGGGCTACCGCTTCATCCTGCGCCGACTGCAAGGAGAGGCCAGTGTGCTGGATGCCCCCGATGAAGGCACACCGGTGGAACCAGTGGATCGGCCGGAGCGGTTTTTGGTGCGCAAGCTGGGTCGCGAATTCCTGATCGCGGCCAACGATATCGAGTGGCTGCAAGCCTCCGGCAATTACGTGAACCTGCATGTGCGCGGCCACGACTACCCGTTGCGCAGTACGCTGGCCAGTATCGAGGCGAAGCTGGATCCGGCGTGCTTTACCCGTATCCATCGCAGCTATATGGTCAATCTGGATCGTATCGCTTCAATTGAACCGCTGGAGACCGGTGATGCCCGTATTCATTTGAACGATGGGAGCAGCCTGCCTTGCAGTCGTACCTATCGTGGCGGATTGAAGCAAAGCGTGGGTCTTGACTCGGGCGGGTGAGTGACACCGATGACATCTCAAATCGACTGCATCCGTCCACCGTCCACCGCGATTGACTGGCCGTTGACGTAGGCGGCCACTGGCGCGCACAAAAACGCGATGACGCCGGCGATTTCCGGGGCTTGTGCGAACCGCGCTACCGGCACCGTGGCCAGCATGCCGGCGGCGACGTCTTCTTGCGATTTGCCGGATGCCGCGCTGCGGTCGCGCAGGATTTGCTCCAACCGTTGGGTGCGGGTGTAGCCGGGCAGGACGTTGTTGACGGTGATGCCCGCGCCGCCCAATTCACGCGAGAGCGTCTTGGCCCAACTGGCCACCGCGCCGCGGATGGTATTGGACACGCCCAAGTTGGGGATGGGCTCATAGACCGAGGTTGAAATCACATTGACGATGCGTCCCCAACCGGCGGTACGCATGCCCGGCAGCAACGTTTGCACGAGGGCCTGCCCGGCAATCACGTGCTTGTTGAAGGCGTCTTGATACGCGCCAATATCGGCTGTATGCGCCGGTCCACCGGGTGGCCCGCCGGTATTGTTGATCAAAATATGCACCGGTGTTGCCGCCGCCAGTGCACCCACGCGTGCGCGCAAGGCATCGGTATCGGCCATATCCACCGTCAAGTAGCCGTGGGTTTGCGACTGTGGGCAGGGCAGGCTTGCAACTGTGTCGCGCAATGCACCCTCGCGCCGGGCCAGCAGCGTCACGGCTGCCCCTAGCGTAGCCAGTTCCACTGCCGTTGCGCGGCCAATGCCTTCCGAGCCGCCGCAGACCAGTGCGTGTTTTCCAGTGAGATCCAGTTGCATGGGGCCTCCAACGATGAGGCTTGATTGTAAGCGTGCAAACGTAAGGCTCTGCAATGATCCAATCTTGCCGCTTGCGTGGGCATAGGGTGCCCAGCGCAACAAGCCCAGGTCAAAGCGGCATGCCCAGCAGCTGTATCAAGCACAGCGATGCGACCGCCAGCAGTGTGCCGATACCGGTTGCCGCCAGCACGTCGCTGGGGTAGTGCAGCCCCAACACGACGCGTGAAACCGCAACGCTTGCGGTGAACGGAATCAGCAACCAAGCCAGCTTTGGGTAATAAGCGACGGCGACCACGCTGAAGGCGACCGCGTGCAGGGTGTGTCCAGAGGGGAAGCTGTACTCATCCAAGGGTGCGATCCAGGCACGAATACGCAGATCGCTGGCAAACGGGCGTGATCGCCGTGTGTGCCGTTTCAGCGATCGGTACAAGAGCAGGGCAACCACGCCGATAGCCGCCAAGTGCAGCGCGGCACGCAGGCCGGTCGCGCCATTGACGACTACCAACATGGCCATTAAGCCGTACCAGAACACACCATCGCCTAAGCGGCTGACGGTGGTGAAGTAGCGCAACATATAGCGCCGGCTGCATAGGGTATTGGCACGCAGGCACCAGGATTGTTCAACGGCGAGTAGCCGTTCATGGGAGCGCGGTTGCGACATGGCGATCACCCCGTATGGTCAGCGATTGCAGGATCTGGTCAAACGCTTCAGCCACCCGCGCCGGTTGCAAACCGGAGACAGCATCGCGGCAAGCCAGGCGCATTTGGGTGAGGTTGGTGTTATCACTTCCAAGCCGCATTGTGGCTGCGATAAAGGCAGCGTCGTCATTGCACGCGATCGCGGCGCCCTGCACACCGTCTTGCAGCGCCTCATGCGCTGCGCCGTAATCGAATGCAATCGTGGGGATGCCGCTTGCCAGCGCTTCCAGGGTCACGTTGCCGAAGGTTTCGCTAAGGCTTGGAAACAAAAATAAATCACCACTGGCGAAGTGGCGCGCCAGTGCTTCGTTGCGTTGAATGCCGCAAAAAAGGAAGTCCGGATTTTCACGCTGCAAGGCTGCACGGGCGGGGCCGTCCCCAACCCAGATGAAGCGCGCTTGCGGGCGTATCTGTTGCAGTTGGCGAAAGGCGCGGACCGCCAATGGCAGGTTTTTTTCAGCGGCAATGCGGCCGACATAAATCACCGCCAAATCGTCGTCTTTCAATCCCCAGCGCGCGCGCAGGCGTGGATCCCGCAGATTGGGGTGAAACATCTGTGTATCCACCGCACGCGGTAACCGAATCACATTATTGAACCGCTGGCCTTCAAGAAACGCTTGCAGTTCACGCGTAGGCACCAAGGTGGCCTGCGCGCTGTTGTGGAAATGCCGCATCCATCGCAATGCTGTGCCCTGTAGCCAGGGTGCACCGTAGCTGCGTACATAATCGTCGAAACGGGTATGGAACCCGCTGATGGCTGGGATTTGCAATTGCCTAGCGGCACGCAAAGCCGACCACCCCAGTGGACCTTCGGTAGCCACATAGATGGCATCCGGCCGACATTGCCGCCAGCGGTTGCGCAATAGATGCGTGGCAGGGAGGCCAAACTTGAGGCCGGGGTAGCGGGGCAGGTTGGCGCCACGCACCAGCGTGCAATGTTCCGACGGACTGTGTTCTGCCTGTTGACGTGGCCGCACCAAAGAAACGTTATGCCCGCGTTCGCGTAGGCCATGTTCGAGCCCCTGCACCGTCAGTGCAACGCCGTTGATTTCCGGGGGGTAGGTTTCGGTGACGAATGCGTAATGCATATGCGCGGCGTAGGCACCAATTGAACGTGATCAGCCTCGGGCTCGGTCGTGACCACACGGTGTCGCTGGGATGACGCAACAATGACGCGTAAAAATAAAGCCCGCACGTGGCGGGCTTTATTGCAAAACTTTGGTGCCGAAGGTGGGACTCGAACCCACACGCTTTTAAGGGCGGCGGATTTTGAGTCCGCTGCGTCTACCGATTCCGCCACTTCGGCGTGGAGCGTGCAAGTATAGCGGAGAGTTACGTTTATGCCACCCTGTTCGTGAAAATTTGTGTCGCAGGCAGGGTGCGCAGGAAGCTGGTGACTGCCGGGCCAAAGCGGGCGGCGTCGACCAGAAAGGCGTCATGGCCTTGTGGCGAGGGCATGGGCAGAAAGCGGGTTTCGCAGCCGGCATTGCGCAAACCGGCGGCGATTTCTTCTTGTTGCTGGATCGGGAACAGGATGTCGGTCTTGACCCCGATCACCAGTGCCGAGTGCACGCCCTCAATCGAGGATAGCCCGTGCAAGGTGTCGCCGCCGTGCGCTTCGCCCAGATCAAACCAATCCATCGAACGGCTCAAGTACAAATAGCAATTGGGGTCGTACTTGCGTACAAAGCGGCGGGCGTGGGCTTCCAGATAACTTTCGACTTCAAACTCCAGGCCAAACGGCTCATCGTCCTCGCGCTGCTCGGCGTCCAGCCGCACGCGGCCAAAGCGGCCGTCCCATTCCAGTGCCGAACGATAAGTCACCACGCCCAGTTTGCGCGCCATGCGCATCCCGTTTTCGGGATAGTGGTCCTCACTGTAGTCGCCGCCGTTCCAGTGCGGATCGAGGCGAATGGCTTCGCGTTGCAACGAGCGAATCGCAATCGAAAACGGCAGCGCACGCGCCGCGCCGCAGATATTGATATGGCTGCGGGCGATGCCGGGGTGGCGCGCCAACAACGACAGCGCGGTCATGCCGCCCATCGAATTGCCCAGCACGCAGGCCAGTTGCTCGATGCCCAGCTCGCGCACAACCGCCAGTGCGGCGTCGGCACCGTCTTCGATGGACAGCTCCGGGAAATCGAGGCGATAGGACGCGCCAGTGTTGGGGTTGATGCTGGCCGGCCCGGTGCTGCCTTTGCAACTGCCCAGTGCGTTGACGCACAGCACAAACCAGCGCTGGGTGTCGATGGGCTTGCCGGGGCCGATCATCCATTCCCACCAGCCAGGTGCGGGGTTGCCAGTATTGGACGCCGCGTGCGCATCCGGCGACATCCCGGTCAACACCAGGATGGCGTTATCGTGCGCGGCATTCAGCGTGCCCCAAGTTTCATACGCCATGCGCGCGCCGTGTAGCGCGCCGCCGCGCTTGATCGGAAACGGCGAGGGCAGATCAACCCAGCGGGTGCCGGGCGGGATGAATTCGGCCATGGCGATAACAAGGAAATTGAGCGATGGCCCATCTTCCTCCTTGCTTGTCCTGCCGGTGATGCCGAAACGGCATACCGTTATGCGTGTAGTCAGGGGGTGCCGATCACCAAGTCCACCGCGTCCTTGGCCGGCAAGTGCACGCGCAGTGGTTTGCTTTGCAGGTCACCGGCTTGCGGCATGGCCTCGCCAGTGGCCGATAGCCGCGCCACCAGTTCCACTTCGGTCATTTGCGAAAGCTTCAAGGTGGGCATGGGGCTGTCGGCGTCGCTGAGGCTGGCGCTGAACGGGAGTTCGGAGACGGCGTGTTTTTGTGCGGCGACCGGCATCGGCGGGCCGCCCACTTGGCGGGCGATGACAAATACTTTTGCATCCGGCTGCAAACGCACCCGCGCTGCCAGCGAGGGATCCAGTGACACCTTCACGGTTAGCAGGACGGATGCCGCCGCTGCCGGTGGTGCATCGGGCAGTGGCGGTTGCCCGGCCAAGTTGCGGGCGACGTTGATTTCCTTGCGCAAGCTGGCGGCGGTGCTGGCATCCACTTGCGCCAACAATGGCGCCCAGGTGGCCGCAGCTTGCGCATTCTGGCCGGCCTGGCGCTGCGTCACGCCGAGGAACCAACGCGCGCGCTGATGCTTGGGATTGATCTGCAAGGCGCGGTGCAAAAGTGCCAACGCCTGTGCATCGAAGTTGTGTGCGGCATCGGCCATGGCGCGGGCTTGCGCGGCATCGGTTTGCAGGTCGGCATCGTCGGCGGACAAGGCGGCGGCCTTGGCAAACGCATCGCGTGCGCCGCCGGTATCGCCGGTGCGCTGATACGCCTGCGCCAGCAACACCCAACCTTCGGCTTGCTTGGGGTCGCGCGCCAGTGCGGTCTTGAGTTGTTCGATGGCCGCTTCCAGCGTTTGCGGGGCTTGCCGGGCGGCGGCATCCAGTGCCTGCGGGGTGCCGAGCAATTGATACAGCAAACCGGCCGAGAGCAGGCTGATGCCCGCAATGCCCAGTGCCACGCCGCGTGCGCTGGCCCACAGCGGGCGCAGCACGGTGGCCAGCACGATCAGGCCCAGGACGATGGCAATAACGATGAGTGCGGCCATCACCATTCCTGCCCATCGTCGTTGGCCACGTTGCCGGTAGCGGGTTTGCGTTTGCGCACGATGGCGGTGATCGCGCCTGCGCCCACCAGCAGCAGCAGTGCCGGGCCCACCCACAACAGCCAGGTGCTGCCTTCGAATCTGGGGTTGTACAGCACGAATTCGCCGTAGCGTTGCACCAGGTAGTCCTTGATCTGCGCATCACTCTTGCCTTGCCGCATCAAGTCCAAGACTTCGTGACGCAGTTGCAGGGCGATCAGCGCGTTGGAGTCGGCCAGCGATTGGTTTTGGCACATCACGCAGCGCAGTTGCAGGGTCAGCTGATGAAAGCGGGTTTCTTCGCCACTATTGCGAAACACCAAGGGCGCGGCGTCGGTTTGTTGGCCGGCTTGGGCGAACACCGGCAGCGCGACCGCCAGCGTGGCCAGCCAGAGCAATGCGGTGAGCAGAATCCGCATCATTGCGCGGCCTCGATCTTGCCCAGCAGCGGCAGCAATTGAGTCTGGATGATGGCATCGGTCAATGGCCCCACATGCTTCCAACGCACGATGCCGTGGCCATCCACCAAGAAGGTTTCCGGCGCGCCATACACGCCCCAATTCAGTGCGGTGCGGCCTTCCACATCAGACAGCACCACCATGTACGGGTTGCCGAATTGTTCCAGCCAGCGCAGCGCATCGGCGGGTTCGTCTTTCCAGTTGTAGCCCACCACGCGCAGACGTTTGGTTTCGGCAAAGCGGGTCAATACCGGGTGCTCGACGCGGCATTCCACGCACCAACTGCCCCACACGTTCAGCAGGAACGGCTGGCCGCGCAGGTCGGACAATTTCACCGTGTAGTTGAGGTCGTGCAGCACCGGCAGCGCGAACTCCGGCGCGGGTTTGCCGATCAGCGTCGAGGGCAGGGCATCGCGGTCGGGTTTGCGGCTCATCCACACGCCTGCCGCCAACAGCGCGGCAAGCACGGCGAACGCCGCCAACGGCAGCCAACGGGCGGGTTTCATGCGCGCTCCTTGCGAATCGTGCGGAAGCGCTTGTCGGTGGCAGTGATGCCAGCGCCGAGCGCCATCAGCAGCGCGCCGGCCCAGATCCAGCGCACGAATGGCTTGACATGCACCCGCAGTGCCCAGGTGTTGTTGCCCAGCGATTCACCGAGGGCCACATAGGCATCAGCAAACACGCCACGGGCGATGCCCGACTCGGTCATCACTTGGCCACCGGCGCGGTAGCGGCGTTTTTCGGGATGCAGCTCCACATCGAAACGGCCGTTGTGCAGCACTTGCACGGTGCCGTAATCGGACACGTAATTGGGGCCTTGCACGCTGCGAATACCATCGAAGCGGAAGCTGTATGCGCCGAGTGTGACAGTGTCACCGGCTTTGACTGCCAGCTCGCGTTGCAGGTTCAGGCCTTCGACCAATAACGCGCCGATCAGGAACACCGCGATACCCAGATGGGCCACGCTCATGCCCAGCATTTCGCGGGTCATGCGCCCGCCCGGTGCGCGCAGGCGCGACCACACAAACCGTAGCGTGCCCAGCGCCACCCATACCGCACCCAGCACACCAGCGGCCACTTTCCATTGCCCTTGCGGGGCCAGAAAGAACGCCACCACCCCCAACAGCACGGCCAATGCCGCCCAGGGTGCCAGCAGGCGCAGCGGCGAGCTCATCTGTTCACGTTGCCAGCGGGTCAAGGGGCCCAGCGGGACCAGCGCCACCAGCGGGGCCATCAGCACGATGAACATGATGGCGAAGTAGGGCGGGCCGACCGAAATCTTGCCCAGCTCCAGTGCGTCGGCCAGTAGCGGATACAGCGTACCCAGCAGCACCATCGCGCAGGCGCAGGCCAGCAACAGATTGTTGAGCAGCAGCAGGGTTTCCCGCGAGCCGGCGGCGAATGGTTTGGCATTGGATTCGGTATCGGGTGCGCGCAATGCGTACAGCAGCAGCGAGCCGCCAATCACGATGCCAAGGAAGATCAGCACGAAGAGGCCGCGCCCGGGGTCGGCAGCAAAGGCATGTACCGAGGTCAGTACGCCCGAGCGCACCAGGAAGGTGCCCAGCAGCGACAGTGAAAACGCGGTGATTGCCAGCAGCAATGTCCAGCCGCCAAAGCTGCCGCGTTTTTCGGTGACCGCTTGCGAATGCAGCAGCGCGGCACCGGCCAGCCATGGCATGAAGCTGGCGTTTTCGACCGGATCCCAGAACCACCAACCGCCCCAGCCCAATTCGTAATACGCCCACCACGAACCAATGGCGATGCCCAAGGTGAGAAAGGCCCAGGCCGCATTCGTCCACGGCCGCGTCCAACGCAGCCATTGTGCGTCGATGCGGCGTTCCAGCAGTGCGGCAATGGCAAACGCAAACGGCACCGCAAAGCCGACGTAGCCGGCATACAGCATCGGCGGGTGCATGATCAGGCCGGGGTCTTGCAGCAGCGGGTTGAGGTCGCGGCCTTCGCCGGCGGCGGGCAGCAAGCGCGCAAACGGGTTGCTGGTGAAAATCAGGAACGCCAAAAAGCCTGCAGCCACAATCCCCATCACGCCCAGCACACGCGCCACCACGGGCTGCGGCAATGCGCTGGAAAAGCGCGCCACGGCGGCGGTCCACAGCGCCAGCACCAAGGCCCACAGCAGCAGCGAGCCTTCATGCGCGCCCCAGACTGCGGTGTAGCGGTACAGCATGGGCAGCAGTGAGTTGGAGTTCTCGGCCACGTATTGCACCGAGAAATCACCCACCACAAACGCATGGGTCAAGATGGCAAACGCCAAGCCCACCAGCAGCAATTGCATGTAGGCCGCAGGCCGCGCAATGGCCATCAGCGGCGCGATACCGCGCTGCGCACCCAGTAGCGGCAGCAGCGCCTGCAGTGCCGCAACCAGGAACGCCAGGATCAGGGTGATCTGGCCAAGCTCAGGCAGCATTACGGTGTGCCTGCCGCGGGGGCGGGTTGCGCATCCTGCACCTGATGTTTCTTGTGCGCCTGCGCCATCTTGTCGGCGACTTCCTTGGGCATATAGGTTTCATCGTGCTTGGCCAGTACTTCTTCGGCCACGAACACCTTGCCCCGCATGCGGCCGGTGGCGACCACCGACTGATTCTCGCGGAACAGATCGGGCAGGATGCCGGTATAGACCACCGGCAGGCGCGCATCGCCATCGTCCACCTCGAAATGCGCCTCCATCGAACCGACGGCACGCTTGAACGAGCCCTTGGCCACCATCCCGCCCAGGCGGAAACGCGCATCGCCATTGCTGACATGGGGGCCGGCGCTGCCGTTCAGGATTTCATGCGGCGTATAGAGGTAGGCCACATTGCGTTGCAGGGCCATGGTGATCAACGCCGTGGCAATACCTGCGGCAGCAAGCAAGGCAAGAATCAGGATCAAGCGGCGTTTACGAGTGGGATGCATGGTGTGTGGGTCAGTCCCGCGACAGCGGAAGGTCCGGGTTGCGAGTAGGAGAGGAGGGTTTGCGTGCATTGCGCAGCTTGGCGGCGCGCAGGGCGGCGTGGATTTGCAATTTGGGGATGAGGATGTCCCACAGCAGCACGCTGGCGAACACCGCGTAAGCACCGATGACGTACTCGCGATAGCTCATCGCGCGCCCCCTGCGGCCAATTTGGCGACCCAATCCTTGCCGGTTTCGCGGCGCAGATTGTCGGCACGGGCGCGGGCCAGCAGTGAGCCCACAAACCACAATTTGGTGCCGATGATCATCCAGATCAGTGGCCACATCATGCTGGGGTCCATCTGCGATTTGCCGAACAGGCTGATGGTTTGGCCTTGATGCAGCGAGTTCCACCACACCACCGACCAGCGGATCACCGGCAACAGCGCAACCCCAACGATGGCCAGCAAGCCTGCCGCACGCGCGGCGTTGCGGCGGTCGTCGATGGCGGCATACAGGCCGATCACGCCCAGATACAAAAACAGCAGGATCAGTTCGGTGGTCAGCCGCGGATCCCAATCCCACCACGTGCCCCACATCGGCCGGCCCCAGATCGAACCCGTCGCCAAGGTAATGAGAGTGAAGGCCGCACCGGTGGGCGCACATGCCATCGCCAAAATTTCACACAGCTTGATCCGCCAAATCAGTGCGATGGCCGAATACAGTGCCATCAGCGCAAAGGCCGCCATGCTCATCCACGCGGCGGGCACATGAATGTAGAGAATGCGGAAGCTATCGCCTTGCTGGTAGTCGGCAGGCACCTGCAAGAGGGCGCCATACAAGCCCACCGCCATGGTCAGCACGCCCAGCAGATAGGCCCACGGCGTCCAGCGGGCGGCAAAGCGATCAAAGTACGGCGGCGAGCCGAGTTGGTGGAACCAGCGGATCAATGGGGACATCGTGGCCTGAGACAGTGGCGGCGCAACGGCGGCTGCGGGCAATCCTGCCAAGGATACCAGCCCGCCTTGGGGCTGGTATCCCCATTCACCACGGAAACCGCTTACTGCACTTGGATGCTGCCCTGCATCAGCGCCAGATGGCCGGGGAAGCTGCAGAAGAACTTGAACGGGCCGCCGTCCTTGATCTTGGCCACATCGAAGCTGACCGAGGTGGATTCGCCACCGCCAATGACCTTGGAATGTGCAATCGCACGGGTATCGCCGGCCTTGACATGGGTGGCCGGGTCGGCTGCGCCATCGGCGGCGATGCCGGCCATGTCGGCTTCCTTCGCAATCACCACGTTATGCCCCATCACATTGGCGGCCAGCTTGCCGGTGTGCTTGAGGTTGATGGTGAACTGGGTGCAGCTGGCCGGCACGGTGATCGAATCGGCGTTGTATTGCATCATGTCGTTGGCTTCGACGGTGGTTGCGCAATCGGCCACCACGGCCGGCTTGCTGCTGGCTGCCGCCGGTGCTGCTGCAGGCGCAGGTGGGGCTTCCGCCGGGGCCGCAGCAGGGGCTTCGGCAGCAGCCGGGGCCGCTGCGGGGGCAGTGGTGTCGGTGGGGGCTTCGGACTTGCCGCAGGCGGCCAGGGCCAACGCAACAGCACCGGCCAGCAAAAGATGACGGGACTTCATGGGTAGAACTCCATAGTTAGGGGGCTGGCCCTGCGGCCAGTACACGTATTGTCTGCCTGTGAATGTGAAGCTGGCCTTGACTTGTCTCAAGTGTGAATGGGGGCGTCCTGCAGCGCTTTACCGCCACGCAGTGTCCGATCACGGCGTGTCATTGATGTGCAATCCGTAGCGCCGCTGCGGCGGTGACGGGGGCCAACACCAGCGACAGCACCAGCCCGGCACCCAGCAATAGCAGCGCGCCACTGGCATCCATGCCTTGCGCATGCGCGGCCACCGCGCCGGCACCGAATACCAGGACCGGCACATACAGCGGCAGTGCCAGCAGCGCCACCAGGATGCCGGCACGCCGCATGCCCACGGTAAGGGCAGCCACTACCGCTCCCAGCAGGCTGAGAATGGGTGTACCCAGCAGCAAGGACGCCAGCAGTACCGGTAGTTGCGTATGCGGCAGATGCAATAACTCACCCAGCAAGGGCACCGCCACAATCACCGGCAATGCGGTGGTCAGCCAGTGCATCACGGTGCGCACCAATATCAACCACCACAGCGGCACCGGGGCCAGCATCCATTGCTCCAGCGAGCCGTCTTCGGCGTCGCTGCGAAATAAATGATCCAGCGCCAGCAGCCCGGCCAGCAGAACCGCCAACCACAACACCGCCGAGGCCACCGGCGCCAGCGATTTGGCATCCCCCCCCAAGCCCAAGGCAAACAACACCACCGTCAACAGCGCAAACAGCGCCGGTTGCAGGGCATCGCCACGCCGCGCCCACAGCAAGTGCAGGTCGCGGGCCATCAGGGCGCGGGCGGCTTGCAGCATCATGCGGCGTGCTTGCCCAGTTCCAGCAGGCGGGTGCGTACCGGCGGCGCGGCATACGCGCCGTGGGTGGTGATCAGCGCGGCACCACCTGCGCGCAAATGCGCCTGCACCATTTGGTTGACCAAATGGATGCCGTCCAGATCCAGATTGGCATAGGGCTCATCCAGCAACCATAACGGCGCGGGGGAAAGCCACAGCCGCGCAAGGCCCAGGCGTTTTTTCTGGCCCGCTGATAACGTGCGCACCGCGGCATCTTCATACCCGGCCAAACCGGTGATTCCCAATGCCGCTTCCGCGGTTTGCGTGCGGCGACGGCCATGCAGGCCGCACAGATAATGCAGATTATGCAGTGCAGACAGATCCGCCTTCAGCCCCGGCAGATGCCCCAAATAGGCGATGTGCCGGGCACGCGAGGCTGCGTCGGCCGCCACGCCTTCGATCTCGATCACCCCTGCATCAGCGCGCAGCAAACCCGCCAGGACGCGCAGCAGCGTGGTCTTGCCGGCACCATTGCCGCCTTGCACCAGCAAGGCTTCATTGGCATCGACGGAAAACGCCAATGGCCCGAACACCAAAACGTCATCACGCGAGAACGCAAGCGCGCGCACGGCAAGCAGAGGTAATGATGGCGAGGGGATAGTTGGCATGAATGGGCGATTTTAACCGGCTACGGCCACTGAAAGGCGCCGCCGTCACCAAGCTGGCCTGCGCGATTGCGTACACTTTCCATCCCCACACCGTTCAGAGCTGGCGATGCGCGTTGAGACCAAACTGCCCAAGGTGGGCACCACCATTTTTACCGTGATGTCGCAGTTGGCGGCGCAGCATGGTGCGGTCAATCTGGGTCAGGGCTTTCCGGACTTCCCGGTACCGGCGCGCTTGGTGGAGGCACTGACCCGTGCGATGCAGGCGGGGCATAACCAGTATTCGATGATGACCGGCATCCCTGCGCTGCGGCAGGCAATTGCCAGCAAGACCGCGCGCTGCTACGACTGGATGCCGGATGTGGATGCCGAAATCACCGTCACCAGCGGTGCCACCGAAGCGATCTTCAACGCCATCCATGCGGTAGTGCGCGCCGGTGAAGAGGTCATCGTGCTGGATCCGTGCTACGACTGCTACGAGCCGGCGATCGAGTTGGCTGGGGCCACCGCCGTGCATGTGGCGTTGAATCCGCAGACCTTTGCCCCCGATTGGGACGCAGTGCGTGCGGCGATCACCCCGCGCACCCGCATGTTGATGATCAACAGCCCGCACAACCCATCCGGGGCGATGTTCAGCGCGGCCGACATGCAAGCCCTGATCGCGCTATTGGATGGCACCGAAATTATTTTGCTCAGTGACGAGGTGTACGAGCACATCGTGTTTGATGGTGCGCGGCATGAATCGGCGCTGCTGTACCCGCAATTGCGGCAACGCGCTTTCGTGATCTCGAGCTTCGGCAAGACCTACCACTGCACTGGCTGGAAGTTGGGCTATGCGATTGCGCCGCCTGCGCTGTCGGCCGAGTTCCGCAAAGTGCATCAGTACAACGTGTTTTGTTCGTTCAATCCGGCCCAGCATGCGTTTGCCGAAATGATCGAGGCCGAGCCCGAGCATTACGAAACGCTGGGCGCGTTCTATCAAGACAAGCGCGACCGCTTCCGTGCGCAGCTGGCCACGACAAGATTGAAGCTGCTGCCGGTCCCGGGCGGGTATTTCCAGTTGGTGGATTATTCGGCGGTGAGCGACCTGCCCGATTTGGAATTTGCGCGCTGGCTGACGCAAGCGCACGGTGTGACGGGGATTCCGCTATCGCCGTTCTATGCCAATCCGCCTGCCGGCCAACGGTTATTGCGGCTGTGTTTTGCGAAAAACGAAGCCACGGTGAACGCTGCGGTCGAACGCTTGTCCAAGTTGTAATCCCGCCACCGGAGGCAGCCATGTCCACCGACAAGTCCATCGCCCTGCTATTGGCACTGCTGCTGACCGCTGCTGCGGTGTTCTTGGGTTGGCGGGTGGTGAGCGCCCGTCCGATGCCCGTCCCCCCAACTGGAGCCATGCCCGTGAGTAGCCGTCAATTGCAGGATATTTATTTCGGGATGGGCTGTTTTTGGGGCGCGGAAAAACGCCTGCGTGCGGTGCCCGGCGTGGCCGAGGTGGAAGTGGGTTATGCCGGTGGCGATGCGCCTGAAGTCGGTTATGAAGATGTGCTGCGGGAAGAACAACTGATTCGCGGTGGCCGCAGCCACGCCCGCAACCATGCCGAAGTGGTGCGGGTGCGTTATGACCCCAAGCAGCTGGATTTGATGACGCTGCTGGCCACGTTCTGGGAAAACCACGACCCCACCCAGGTGGGCGGGCAGGGCAATGATCTGGGCAGCAATTACCGCAGTGCGATCTACTTCACCAATGCGGCGCAAAAGGCGTTGGCCGAACAAAGCCGCGACATCTATCAGGCCAATCTCGGCAAGGCCGGTTTTGGCACCATCACCACCGAAATCCTGCCGGTACGCAACTACAACCGCGCCGAGGAAAACCATCAGGACTATCTGCTGAAAAACCCGCAAGGCTATTGCGGGCTAGGCGGCACAGGGGTTGCCTTTGGCAAAGGTGTCAACCCGCAAGCCACGCCCGCATTGGATGCCAGCACCCTGAATGCTGCGCGGCAGTTGGTGGTGTATGAGGCCGAAGACTGCGCCTATTGCGAACGCTTTCAGGCCGATGTGCTGGCGCATTGGTCTGCGCCGGTCGCCTTTGTGAAGACGCGCTCGCAGCAAGCACCCAGCGGCTGGGCATTGGCAAAATCACTGGTGGCCACGCCGACGATTGTGCTGTTCGAACACGGGCACGAAGTCTCGCGCTTCACCGGCTATGCCGGTGATGCCAAAAAATTCTGGCAGTGGTTGGGCTTTCATCTGCTTACAAAAGAGCAACAACAAATCGCCTTCGACAGTGGCACCGAGCTACCCGGCACCGGCCCGTATCTGGACGAGCACCGCGCGGGCACCTATGTGGATCCGATCAGCGGCGTGGCGCTGTTTCGCAGCGATGCCAAATTTGATAGCGGCTGCGGCTGGCCCAGTTTCTTCGAACCGAAGGCCGGCGCATTGGAATTCATCGACGACAACAGCCACGGCATGCACCGTGTCGAAGTGCGCAGCACCAGTTCCGGGATCCATTTGGGCCATGTGTTCGATGATGGCCCCCCGCCCACCGGCAAGCGTTATTGCATCAATGGCAAAGTGTTGAAATTCATCCCCGATCCGCCCAAGGCGTGACACTTCAGGACACCGCATGCAAAACCTCCGCGTCTCCATCGTGCAGGGCGATACCCGCTGGCATGACCCCGCCGGTAACCGCGAGTACTACGGCCATTTGATTGCGCCGCTGCACGGCACCACGGATTTGGTGGTGTTGCCGGAAACCTTCACCAGCGGGTTTTCCAACGAGGCCATTGGCAACGCCGAAGACATGCACGGGCCCACCGTGGCGTGGCTGCGTGCGCAAGCGGTCAAGCTGCAAGCCGCCATCACCGGCAGCGTGCAGTTGCGTACCCCGGAAGGCGTGTTCAATCGCATGTTGTTTGCCACACCCGATGGCCAATTGATGCATTACGACAAGCGGCATTTGTTTTCCTTCGCCAAGGAGCACGAACGCTACGCCGCAGGCAGTACGCGGGTGGTGGTGGCGTGGAAAGGCTGGCGCATTTTGTTGCAGGTCTGCTATGACCTGCGCTTCCCGGTGTTTTCACGCAATCGCTTCGATGCCGATCAAGCCGGGCAGGCCGATTACGATGTGGCGCTGTATGTGGCGAACTGGCCAGCGGTGCGCAGCTACCCGTGGAAAACATTGCTGCGCGCCCGCGCCATCGAAAATTTGAGCTATGTGGTGGGCGTCAACCGCGTGGGCACCGATGGCAATGGTCTGCAGTATTCCGGTGACAGCGCGGTGATTGATTTTCTCGGCCACCCACTCAGCGAAGCCACCGATGCCGAAGTGGTCTCCACCATGCTGCTGCAAGCCGCACCGCTGCTGGAACATCGCGCCAGGTTCCCGGCATTGTGTGATGCCGATGGGTTTGGGCTGGGCGTGGATTAGTTAATTAGGATAATCATAAAGGTGTTGTTTACTTGAGTCGTTATTTATAAAATGGGCAACAACCATTCAAGATAAGGAAATCGGATGCCATACATTTCGCTATGCCAATTATTACAAAGATTACTAGCCCTCGCACTGCTTTTGAGTGGCATGACATATATACCTATGGTTCATGCCAACGGAATTTGCGGGCAGGGATATATAATGGGGATTGTCACGACCAAAGATCCGAAAACTAATAAAGTCAGTACAAGTGTGCAATGCGTACGGATGGATGTTATCAGTACGAGAGGTGGAGGCGCAGGTGGCGGAGGCGGTGGGGGTGCTGGCGGCTCAGGAGGACATACCTCCCATTTGTCCATGTCGGATGGCGGCGCAGGGTTCATAGGCAGCAAGGATTCTGGTGACGCGGACCAGACAAAGCTCCCGTGCGGGAACCCGGTCATCATCGACAACGGCAACAAAATTGAACCCGAATCAGACTTTGATACGTCTGGCGAATTTCCATTGCAGCTGACGCGCACCTACAACCACATGTGGAAAGGTGCGGGATTATTTGGCCGCTATTGGAACAGCAGCCTGGACTACAAGCTCACGTTTGGCGGCATGGAGTTGAATGCCTGCTATCCAAGACCGGGTGGCGGTACATGTACCATCGGCGCGGCAACCAGCATCTTTGCCTGGCGTCCTGATGGGCGCGTCGTGAAGTATGTCAAAGCAGCCGATGGCGTCTTCTACGAGAACAAGGCGGATCCGGTGGCACGGATCGTGAAGGAAACAGACGGCTCATTTACACTGCATGCCGATGACGACAGTACAGAAACCTATACCGCGTCCGGCTATATTTCAACCATCTCCAATGCACAAAAAATCCGCTGGACATTCACTTACACCGGTACGACCTATCCGTATCGCGTCACCCATACATCGGGTCGATATATACAATTTACCTGGTCGGGAACGCAACTGACCCAAGTGCAGGATCCTGCCGGAAACTTGTACAGCTATTCGTATTCCGCGAACCAGTTCGGCACCGGCCTGCATCGATTGGCTGCAACAACCTGGCCCGGGACACCCAACACAATCATCACCTACCACTATGAACTTTCCAACGATGCAAGCGCACTGACAGGCAAATCGCTGGGTGGCCTGCGTTATTCCACCTTCACCTACGATTCGACTGGACGTGCGACCAGCACCCAGCACAACGGATTCAACAAGTTCACTTTCGCCTATTCCACTGGTGCCGGGGGCACCGCGAACACCACGGTCACCAATCCCTTGGGCAAGCAGACGACATTTGTCCACGAAGGCGGGAAACTCAAGGCCGTGTCTGGTTCGCCCAGTGCGTACTGTCCTCTCACAACGCATGTGCTGACCGAATACGATGCAAACGGCTATCCAGCCCTGGCGCAGGATGCCAACGGCAACTTCACTGCATACAGCTACAACGCGAAAGGGCAATTACTCAGCCTCACCGAGGCTTATGGAACACCGCTGGCAAGGCAAGCGACGTACGTCTGGGATACGGGTTTCAATCGCGTGAAAGAGGTTGCAAACACCGACCGCAAACTCGTCTATACCTATACGGCTGACGACCGTGTTGCCAGCATCTCCGAAATCAATCTGGGTGCGCCATCGCCGGCCACCAACCTCAACGAGGTGCGTACAACAACCTTCACATACACCAAGCATGCAAACGGCATGCTGGCGACGATGACAATCAATATGCCATCCGCGGGAGGAAGCACAACCAACACCTATGACGCGCTGGGCAACACGGTGTCGATCAGCAACAACCTTAATCACACCACGTCATACGCCAGCCACAGCGGCAACGGTCTTCCCGGGTCCGTCACTGGCCCCAATGGAGATACTCATGAGTATGCCTACGATGCGCAAGGGCGCGTACTGACATTCAGGACGAAGTACAACGGATCAACGCAGAACTACATCTACACCTATAACGGCGACGGAAATCTATCGAGCATGGCAATGCCGGATGGTCAGTCGCGCACGTTCTATTACCATCCCGGCAACCGGGACTGGTTGAGCATCATGCAAGACAGCAGGGCCCCTTGGCTGGGGCAACCCGCTTGGGACGGCATCAGTTGGACCCGGGATGCTGCCGGAAACGTCACACAGATTCGTACATACATCAGCCACGACACCCCGCAGCCTTGTTCGCCAACCCCCTGCAGCCCACAAGGCGCACCAGAATCCGGCGAGGTGACGGGTGTACAGGACGTGCTGGCATTCGCACCATCATCGGTGCAGTCACCGGTGATGGCCGCCCTTGGCGGAGGGGGGTATATCGAAGATCTGAAAACACAAACGTTCATCGACTACGATGAGCTCAACCGCGTTCGCGCACGTCGCGGCAATAATCAGCAGAACGTCCGCTACACCTATGATGCAAATGGAAATTTGGAGACGATCACCGACTCCCTCAACAACATCACTCGGTTCACCTACGACGCCCTCAACCGAGTCATTGAAAACCGTGACCCGAACAATGAATCAACCCACTTTGCCTATGGCATCGCATCAGACAACATCGTTCGCGTAACGGATCCACGAGGAAAGCAGACCCACTACGTGTACGACGGATTCGGTCAACTGTGGCAGCAGGACAGCCCGGATACGGGAATAACCCATTACACCTACGATGCACAAGGCCGGCAGACATCGATGACGCGGGCAAGCAATCAGGTCACGGCCTATACGCACGACAGTCTCGGCCGCTTGACGGGTGTTTCCGCAGACGGTTCCACACAAGCATTTACCTACGACACCTGCGCCAACGGCAAAGGCCGGCTGTGCATGGTCAGCGACCCTACGGGGAGCGCCAGCTTCAGCTACACCCCGCAAGGCCAGGTGCTGTCGCAGTCCAGCACCCTGCCAGCAGGGGGCACCGGTACCCTTGCCTACACCTATGACCTGATGGGCCGGCTCAGCACCATCACCTACCCGGATTCCACGCTTGCCTCATACACCTACGCATACGGCAAGCCCGTGTCGATGAAAGCCACCATCAACGGCGCAAACCAATCCATCCTCACCCTGGCACAGAACCTGCCCTTCGGGCCTGCCACCCAATGGACGTACGGCAACGACGTCCGCCGTACCTATGCCTATGACCTGGACGGGCGCATCACAGGCGTTGGCGCAGGGGTACTGGCACAACCGCCGCTGCAGAGTCTGACGTATGGCTACAACGCCAACGACAACATCGCCCGGATCACCAACGGCATCAACGCCAGCCTGACGCAAGACTACGGCTATGACGCTCTGTCCAGGCTGACATCGGCAATGGCCACCGGCGCAAACCAGTCATTTGCTTACGACGCCAGCGGCAACCGCACCCGCCATACCCGCAACAGCGCCATCGACACCTACACCATTGCGGGGACAAGCAACCGCTTGCTGTCCCTCGCCGGCGGCGTGTCGGCCAGCTTCGCCTACGACGCAAACGGCAATGTGACATCGGGTGACGGCAACAGCTATACCTACGACGCCTTCAACCGGATGGCCACGGCAACGCGGGCCGGAGTAACCACCAGTTATGCGGTGAACGCCCTTGGCCAGCGGGTCTACAAGCAGGTGGGCGGGGTGGGTTCCTGGTTCCTGTATGGCGCAGGCAACACGCTGCTGTCTGAATTCAGCACGGGACAGGGTTGGACGCACTACCTCCCGTTTGCGGGTGAACGAGTAGCGATGGTGCGGGGTGGCCAGGTGTATTACCTGCACAACGACCATTTGGGGCGGCCGGAGATTGCGACCAACAGCGCGAAGGCCGTGGTGTGGCGTGCCAACAACGATGCATTCGACCGGACGGTGACGCTGGACGCCATCGGCGGATTGAACCTGGGCTTTCCGGGGCAGTATTTCGATGCCGAGACCGGCCTGTGGAGCAACGGATTTCGCGATGGCTACGACAGCAAACGTGGCCGCTATCTGCAATCCGATCCGATTGGGTTGGCGGGGGGTGTGAATACGTATGCCTATGTTTCCTCGAATCCAATCAGCAATATTGACCCCCTTGGGCTCGTAGATTGGAATGTTGGGACTTGGCAGATCAATGTTGGAAAAGGCCTCTTTGGAGCGGGAACAGGTCGTTTTACCGCAACCTCGGAATGCGTAGATGGCAAGTTCGCTGTCGTGTCTGGAGTTTTCAGCTTTGCTGGCGCAGGGTTTTCAGTTCCCGGAGTACAGGGGGCAACAAGCAAATTTTATGATGGAAATTCAAAGATAGACCCGAGTGTATTCAATGGTGGTTATGTCTCTTTGTCAGTATCAGCCTCTATCGGAGGTGGGATTGGATATTCCGCAACGAGAATTGGCGATGTCAAATCGGATTTCAGTTTTGGAGCTGTAGGTGGGATTGGGGGCGGAACAAGTGCGGATTTTGGCGCCGCAGAAACAACCGGAGCAAACTTCTACAAATGCGGTTGCAGCAAATGATTAGTTTATTGGGGGTTCTCTTTTTATTTCTTGGCCTTGTTTCTACTGTAGGCCGGATTTCGTTGTTTAGTTCCATTCGAAGAAGGTATCCGGTGGCCTACAAGAAGATAGGATCACCTTCTGTATATTTCATCAACTTTAATCCGGTCATCCCTCTCTCTGTAATTGAGATGGATGTTGGCAGCGAAGATTTTTCATCGTATAAAAGAATAAGATTTGCAATTATCGTTGCTGAAATGCTACTTGCTGCCTTTATTGTGGTTTTTGCATATCTCATATTTCTAGATTGGATTTAGCTAACATCTATACCTGTGACGGAAGGAATCCGGTTCCCCTCGTTGACCCGTGGGGCTTGGATGGTGCCGGTATGGGTTGGACGCCAGAGCAAATGCACCAAATGGGTGAGGCACACGGCAAGTACATTCATGATTATTCGGCAGGTTTGAGAGATTTTCTGTGCAACTATCTTGATATGCGAAATTTCAATACGATTGATGTAGATAAATATTTTCACTACAAAGCTAATTGTGAGGCTACTAAGCAGGGTCAGGGAGGCAAGGGTGCAGCTTGCGATGTCAGCAATACACGAGAGAAATTTGACCAGAACGTGAAAAGAGACCCAGCCTCTGCATCGGCGGCAGACCGGCAGACCAAGCTGCCAACATCTTCGGTCGCAGTAACGCTGGCTCAGGAACCTGCAGCCAAGTATGTTCTGTGCACCGCCCATCGGGCTTGGGGTCGGAGTACTAGCATGAGGAAGGCGATGCAAGTAGCAGTGGTTCTGATTATTTTTTTAGTGGTGATCATGGTCGGATTTTGGATCAAACGCCAACTTTCTATCGACAGCTGCCTTGATGAGGGGGGTAAATGGAACTACTCACTATCAAGCTGCGATAGATAAGAAATACATATCCGGAAGCTTCGAAAAATACGGGGCTTCTTTATCCAGCTCTCATGCATGATATTTGATGATCAGGCGATCCAGCACTTCGCGCACCACGCCTATTCGTTGATAAAATACGAAACATCAACAATTTGGTATGAAAGCAGTCGCCACCGCCTATCCCCTTTGGATATTCCACCCAATGGGCGTACGGCAACGACGTCCGCCGTACCTATGCCCTATGACCAAGGCGGGCGAAAAACGGGGAAAACGGGGTCATAAGAATTGAAGCCGGAGATGTTGAAAGAGTCATATTCCCCGCTGGATGCTGATCGTTTTGCTCTCGCGTGGTCGCCCTCTCAGAGAGGGAGCAAACGTCAAGCAGTTGAGCTTGGCCAGGAACTAGTGCGCGATGGCTATAAGCCCGCGCACTTGCTGATGGGATTGATTTATGAGTTTGGCGGTGACGGAATAGAAGTAGATCTATCCAAGGCAGTCGATCATTATCGAATGACCGCCTATGCGATTCCGTCTCCGATTGGCTATATCCATTTAGCTCGGGCACTAATGAAGAAAGGTAAGGAAAGTTATCCGGAGGCCCTTAGATATCTGAAAGAAGCTGACAGGGAGGGAGCCACCCCAGAGTTGAATCTCGCTTATGCCAAGTATTATGAGCCCGCCTCTGTGCCCGACTACGCGACCGCACAGCAACACTATCTGAAAGCTGCGCTACGTGGTCGATTCATGGGGTTCTTTGGATATGCAACGATGTCGAGAAGACTGGGGCAGCATTTCAGGGCATTGCTGGTTGATTGCACTCGGACCGCGCTAGGCCCTTTCATCTTCTTGCTTCTTGGAAAAACAGCAAGAAAAGGGTTTTAGAGGTGGAAAGCAGGGTCAGGCTCACCTAATCCGAAGGCTATAAAAAAGGGACGGCTTGCGCCGTCCCTGAGGGTGGTACCAAGGGGTTTTTGGATTACTTGCTGAGGCTAGGCTTCAGCCATTTGCGGGCCACGAACAGGGCAAGCAGCAGGGCGCCGGCGGAGAACACCAGGTCGCCCGGCATGCGCATCCATACCAGCATGTCGATGATCGGGCGGTTCATGAACTCGGCCGAACGTGCGAACCAGTAGCCATGTTCCAGTGCGGCATTGAGTTGCAGTACGCCCATCGGCAGCAGCGTCAGCAAACCCATCAGGCCCAAGCCGATGTTCAGGCTCCAGAACGCGCCGCGTAGCAGACCTTCCGGCCATTGCACTTGCGGCTTCAGGCCGCGCAGGCAGAACAGCATCAAACCAATACCCAGCATGCCGTACACACCAAACAGCGCGGTATGGCCGTGCAGCGCGGTCAGGTTCATGCCCTGCATGTAGAACAGCGCCAGCGGGGTGTTGACCAGGAAGCCGAACAAGCCCGCGCCCACCAGGTTCCAGAAGCTGGTGGCCAAGAAGAACATGATCGGCCACTTGTAGCGTTCCATCCACGGGGTGGCGCGGCTATGGCTCCAGGTTTCATAGGCTTCCAGCCCGATCAGCGCCAGCGGCACCACTTCCAGTGCCGAGAAGCTGGCACCTAGTGCGACAGCCGCGGTGGTGGTGCCGGCAAAGTACAGATGGTGGAACATGCCCAGCACGCCGCCGCTCAGATACACGATGGTGGCGAACAACACATTGATGGTGGCGGACTTGCCGCGCAGCAGCCCCAGTTTGACGAACAGGAAGCTCATCACGGCAACGGCGAACACTTCGAAGAAGCCTTCCACCCACAGATGCACCACCCACCAGCGCCAGTATTCGACCACCGAGATGTGGCTGTTTTCGCCCCACATCAGGCCGGCACCGTAGAACAGGCCGATGGCCACCGTGGACAGGAACAGCAGGCCCACGATCGAGGACATTTCATCCTTGCGCTGCATCGCCGGCCACAACGCACGGCCGACCAGGGTCAGCCACACCAGCAGGCCGACGAACAGGAACGCCTGCCAGAAACGGCCGATGTCCACGTATTCCCAGCCTTGATGGCCAAACCAGAAGTTGTACTTCAGGCCCAACTTCTGCATGACCGCAAACCACTGGCCGGTAAACGAGCCGACGACAATGATCAGCAAGCAGACGAACAGGAAGTTGACGCCAGCGCGCTGGTATTTCGGTTCATGGCCGGAGATCGCCGGGCCGATATACAGGCCGGTGGCCAGCCACGCGGTGGCAATCCACAACACCGCCAGTTGCGTATGCCAACTGCGGGTCAGTGCATACGGCAGGAACTCGGCAATCTTGAAACCGTAAGCTTCCTGGCCTTCCACCTGGAAGTGCGCGGTGGTGGCACCCAGCAGGATTTGGCACAGGAACAGCGCAATCACCACCCAGAAATATTTGGCGGTGGCTTTCATCGACGGGGTGATGGTCAAGCCCTGCAACGGATCCTGCGCGGGTGGTGTCGGCAGCGCTTCCTTGCCGTGATAGGCGGCGTAGTGCCACGCCAGCAAACCAACGCCACCAATCAGGAACAGGATCGAGAACATCGACCAGATAAATGTATCGGAGGTTGGCGTGTTGCCAATCAGCGGCTCGTAGGGCCAGTTGTTGGTATAGGTGCGATGGGTTTCGCCGGGACGATCGGTGCCGGCAGCCCATGCCGTCCAGAAGAAAAACGCGGTCATTGCGCGCCGATTGTCGGCATCCGGCACCGTGTTTTCACGCATGGCATAGGCTTCGCGCAGTGCATGCGTGGCGGGATCATTGGAGAACACGCTCTCGTAATGTGCGGCCACATTACTGATCGCTTGCGCCCGCATATTGCTGACGACGATGTCTTGTTTGCTGGCATCAAACGTGTTGGAGCGTATCAAGGGTTTGACGCTGGCCTGGGTCTTGGCCTGATCACCAGCCTCCATGCTGGCGTAGGACTGCCCGGCATCACTACGCGCCTGCAATTCCAGCATGGCTTCGATTTCGCGATGCAGCCAGTCAGCCGACCAGTCGGGTGCCAGCAGTGCACCGTGGCCCCAGATCGAGCCGAGTTGTTGGCCGCCGATGCTTTGCCAGACTTGGCGGCCGCGATCGATATCGGCTTTGGTGTAAAGGACTTGGCCGTTGGCGGCAACGACGCGGTTGGGGATGGGTGGGGCAGTGTGGATCAAATCCACGCCCAGCCAAGCCATAACCGCAAAACTTGCGATCAGCAGGGCGGCCAAGCCCAGCCAAAGCCGTTTCGTGGTGGACATAGTGACTCTCCTGATTGATCAAGCCGAATAAAATCAGCGGTGGCATCGTCGGTGGTTCCGCGATGCCACTCCATGACTTGTGTCAATTGTGTGTGAAGAACGCAAAAATCAGGGCAAGTACCACGGCAGGATCATGCGTGTGCGACAGCATCAGTCGCGCAGGATGGGCGCGGCGAGGGCTTCGATACGGTCCTGATCAAGCAGCTCGACTTCGCGGCGATCCACCGCAAGGATGCCGTCATCCTGCATTCGGCGCAGCACGCGGCTCACCGTTTCCGGTGCCAGGCGCAGGTAGTTGGCAATGTCGGTGCGTGCCATCGTCAATTGGAAGCGCGTGGCCGAAAATCCGCGTGCTGACAATCGCCGGGACATCCCCAGCAGGAACGCGGCAACACGCTGATCGGCGCTCCAATCACCCGCCAACAAGGCGGCGCGGCCGATGTCGCGGCTGAGCAGGCGGAACAATTCACGCTGCACGCCGGGTACCTTCGCCGCCAATACTGAAATCTTGGGGAAGGAGAATTTGCACAGCATCACCGTATCCAGTGCGATGGCATCGCAGGGGTAGCGGTGGCCGTCGATGGCGTTCAGTCCGATAACTTCGCCGGGGAAATGGAAGCCCAGCACATGCTCGTGGCCGTCGCGATCGGTCACGCAGGTCTTGACCGTGCCGGCGCGCACCGCAGCGATGGCTTCAAACGGGTCACCTTCGCGGAACACATGTTCACCGGCATGGAACGGGCCAATGTGTTCCACCAGCACATGCAGTTCTTTCAGCGCACTCTTGTCCATGCCCTGCGACAAACAGGCGTGCGAGAACGCGCAGGTGGAGCAAAACTGCAGTTCATTGCCGTCATCGGACAGCACTTGCGGGCTCAGCCGCGGAAACGGCAGGCCGCTCATCGCACACTCCGGCAACAAGTCAGATCGCGCGCGAGAAGCGCGGTTTGGTGTCGGCAGCGGTTGGGGTCAGGTATTGGTCGAAGCACATGGCAATGTTACGCAATAGCAGCCGACCTTGCGAGGTGGCTTCGATGTTGCCTTGGCCAAATCGCACCAATCCGTCCTCCTGCAGCGGCTGCAACTGCGCCAGCGCACCGGCGAAGTAGTCTTCAAAGCGGATACCGTAACGGCGCTCCAGTGCGGCTACCGGGATTTGGCCCTGGCACATCAGCGATTGGATCAGGTCGGCACGCAGCGTGTCGTCCTCGCTCATGCGCATCCCGCGGAACACCGGTAGCTTGCCGGTATCAATGGCGATCTCCCAACTGGGTAAATCGCGCGGATTTTGGCTGAAGGTATTGCCGATATGGCTGATGGCAGAGACGCCCAGACCAATCAAATCGCTATCCGCGTGGGTGGTGTAACCCATGAAATTGCGGTGCAGGCCGCCGCGCTGCTGCGCTTGTGCCAGATCATCATCGGGCAAGGCGAAATGGTCCATGCCGATATAGACATAGCCCGCGGCAGTGAGTTTTTCCACCGCCAATTGCAGCAGCGCCAGTTTGGCGTCACCGTCCAGCAGCAGGGCCTCGTCGATTTGCTTTTGCGCTTTGAACAGGTGCGGCATATGCGCATAGCTGTACACCGCCAGCCGGTCTGGACGGATCTCGGTGACGATATCCAGCGTCTTGCCGAAGCCTTCCAGATTTTGCCCCGGCAGGCCATAGATCAAATCGATATTGACCGAACGGAACCCGGCACTGCGTGCGGCATCCACCACGGCACGGGTTTCTTGCACGCTCTGGATGCGATTGACCGCTTCTTGCACCTTGGGGTCGAAATCCTGCACGCCCAGCGATGCGCGGTTGAACCCGGTCGCGGCCAGTGCCGGCATCCATGCGGGGTCGCAGAAGCGCGGGTCGATTTCGATCGAAATATCGCTGTCGCGGCGGTCGGCAAAATGGAATTGCCGGCGCAGCACATCCACGGTGTCGGCCAATTGCGTGGGGTTGAGGAAGTTCGGTGTGCCGCCACCAAAGTGCAACTGGATCACTTCCCGATCACGGTCAAACGCGGGGGCAATCAACGCGACTTCGCGATACAGGCGCGCCAGATAGCTATCCGATCGGCCCAAATCACGGGTGATGATGCGGTTGCAGCCGCAGTAAAAACACGGGCTAAAGCAAAACGGCACATGCACATACAGTGATAGCCGGCGCGGGATGGGTTCCTCATTGCTGGCCTGCACGGCTTCGCGCAGCTGCACCTCACCGAACTCCGCGCTGAATTGGGGCGCGGTCGGGTACGAGGTATAGCGCGGGCCGGGGCGATCGTAGCGACGCGCCAAATCGGCATCAAAGGCAATAGTCTGGGAGTGCATGGGCGCAGCTTAGGCAGATACGGGCAGATACGAATTGATCTTGATCAATCACTTGCGATGCGGTCAGCGGCGATGCAAGGCATACACGGCAGTATCCACCCGCGATGCCCCATTCACGAAGCCGGGGTGAGCCGCGGGAATGTTGCGCCGTTCGCACAGCGCGACATCCCAATGTTCGCCATAGCGTGCACGTACTTCGTCTTCGTGTACCGAGAACGGTGGGCCGTCGCGGTCTTGTTGCGGGTATTCCAGAGTAATCAGCAAGCCTTGGCAGTTGCTGGGCAGTGCTGCGTAGAGTTCTGCCACATAGCGTTGGCGCAGATCAGGGGGAAGTGCAATCAATGCGGCACGGTCGAACACGGCGGCACAGCTTGATAGTGCGTCACGATCCAGCCCGAAGGCGTCGCCATGGATGATTTCAATACCACCGGCGAGGTAGTGCGTGCCGTAGCGGCTTTGACGCAGCTCCGGCATCAATGCGTGGTCAGCAAAAAATTGTTCGATGGCCAGTTGTGACAGTTCCACGCCCAGCACGCGATGGCCTTGTGCGGCCAGCCATGCCAGGTCCAGCGATTTTCCGCATAGCGGCACGAACACGGTGCAATCGGCGGCAACGCCCAATCCGGCCCAGTGCTTTTGCAATAACGGGGTGGGGGTGGATTGGTGAAAACCGATTTGCTGGTTGGCCCAGCGTTGGTGCCAGAAGTCGGGTTGCATGGGTGTCTCCTTTGGATCGCTGGTGAAGCCGCCGTGCGTTTCGCGTAGCCGCATTTCGAGCGACGTAGCGAAACGCACGGCGGCTTCACCAGCGTTGGAATGGTTCAGGCTTCCACCATCAATCCATCCACTTTTTGCCAGCCACGCGGCAGCAAACCACCGCGTGAGCCGCGCGCGCCCAGATACGGCTCCAATTCCTTGTACGCGAGCGTCATCGTGCGTGCACCCGATTGCACCAACAACTTGCCGGTGGCGGGCACGACTGCAATCGCCACCACATGCTCGGTGCCGCGCTTGGCTTTGGGGATGTCGATGATCTTGTTGCCCTTGCCTTTATCCAGCTCCGGCAATTCGCTGATGGAAAATGCCAGCACGTGACCGGCACTGGTGATGGCAACGATGCGAGCGGCCTCGATGTTGGCCACTGGCGCGGGTGGCAACACCGTGCCACCTTCCCCCAGCGACAGCAGCGCCTTGCCGGCTTTCTGGCGTCCGGTCAGGTTTTCAAAGCGGGTGACGAAGCCATAGCCGTGGCTCGATGCGATCACGAATTTATGGTCGTTATCGCCGCTGGCAAGTGCCTGGAAGGTGCTGCCGGGTGCGGGCGAGAAGCGCCCGGTGAGTGGCTCGCCATTGCCGCGCGCGCTGGGCAGGGTGTGCACGGCAGTGGAGTAACTGCGGCCAGCGGAATCAATGAACGCCACTTGCTGATTGCTGCGTGCGCGCACCGCCAGCAGCAGGCTGTCGCCATCGCGATAACTGAGCGTTGCGGCATCGATATCGTGGCCTTTCGCAGCGCGTACCCAGCCCTTTTCACTCAGCACCACGGTCATTGGCTCACTGGCCACCAGCTCGGTTTCATCCAGTGCTTGCGCGGCTTGGCGTGCCACCAGAGGGCTGCGGCGGGCATCGCCAAACTTCTTGGCATCGGTCAACAATTCATCCTTGACCAGTTTTTTCAGCTTGGTTTTGTTGTCCAGGATTGAAATCAGTGTTTGACGCTCGGCCGCCAGCTCGTCCTGCTCGCCACGAATCTTCATTTCTTCCAGCCGCGCCAATTGCTTCAGGCGGGTATCCAGGATGTAATCGGTCTGCTCCTCGCTGAGGCTGAAACGTGCCATCAGCACCGCTTTGGGCTCGTCCTCGCTGCGAATGATGCGAATGACTTCATCCAGGTTGAGGAAGGCCACCAGCAAACCTTCCAGCAGGTGCAGGCGACGTTCAACTTTTTCCAGCCGATGCTGCAAGCGGCGGATGACGGTGTCTTGACGGAAAGTCAGCCATTCGGATAGCAGCATTTTCAGGTTTTTGACCTGTGGGCGGCCATCCAACCCGATCACATTCATATTGACCCGGAAGCTTTTTTCCAGGTCGGTGGTGGCAAACAAATGCCCCATGAGTTGGTCGGCATCCACGCGGTTGCTGCGCGGCACCAGCACGATCCGGGTGGGATTGGCGTGGTCGGATTCATCGCGGATGTCTTCCAGCCACGGCAGTTTCTTGGCCCGCATTTGTGCGGCAATCTGCTCGATGATTTTGGACGGCGAAACTTGATGTGGCAGTTCGGTGATGACGATATTATTGTGTTCTTTCACAAACACGCCACGTGCCCGCACGCTGCCGAGGCCGGTTTCATACATCGCCAGCAAGTCGCCGGGCGAGGTGATGATTTCCGCCGCAGTGGGGTAATCCGGGCCGCGCACGTGTTCGCACAGGTCGCGCACCGTGGCGTCGGGGTCATCCAGCAAGCGCACGCAGGCGCTGACGACTTCATTGAGGTTGTGCGGCGGCACATCGGTGGCCATGCCGACGGCAATGCCTGTAGTGCCGTTGAGCAGCAGGTGCGGCAAGCGCGCCGGCATCCACGTGGGTTCTTCCAGCGTGCCATCGAAATTGGGCACCCAATCGGCGGTACCGTGGCCCAATTCACCCAGCAACACTTCGGCAATCGGCGACAGTTTGGATTCGGTATAGCGCATCGCCGCGAACGACTTGGGGTCATCGCTGCTGCCGAAATTGCCCTGCCCTTCGATCAGCGGGTAGCGGTACGAAAATGGCTGCGCCATCAGCACCAATGCTTCATAGCAGGCGCTGTCGCCATGCGGATGGTATTTGCCGATCACGTCGCCCACGGTGCGTGCCGATTTTTTCGGCTTGGCCGATGCCGCCAGCCCCAGCTCGCTCATCGCATAGATGATGCGGCGCTGTACCGGCTTCAGGCCATCGCCGATGAACGGCAGGGCGCGGTCGAGCACCACATACATCGAGTAGTCAAGATACGCGCGCTCGGCGTATTCGCGCAGGGGGATTTGTTCAAAGCCGTGAAACGTGGTGCGCAGGAGGTCGTCGGTCATCTGCATAGTCTAAGGCTAGCGCCGGTCAACGAACATTGCGTACAGAAGTTGCGGCTGTTTCACTCAGGCCTGATGCTGCCGTAGCGCCCATTCCACATGCTCACGCACCACCGGCGAGGGGTGGTCGCGGCGGGAGTGAAGTGCCGCCAGCACTGCGGGTGTGGTGGGTGCGTTGCCCAGCGCGATGGCGATATTGCGCAGCCAGCGTTCATGCCCGCTGCGGCGGATGGCGCTGCCTTCGCTGCGGCGCAGGAATTCGTCTTCTTCCCAGGCAAACAGGTCCACCAGGCTGGCGTTGTCGAGGTCATTGCGGACGCGGAAGTCCGGCTCGTCGCTGCGTTTGGCGAATTTGTTCCACGGACAGACCAACTGACAGTCATCGCAGCCGTAGATACGGTTGCCTATCAGTGGGCGCAACGCTTCGTCGATGCTGCCTTCATGTTCGATGGTGAGATAAGAAATGCAGCGGCGCGCATCCAGCCGATAAGGCGCGGTGATCGCGCCGGTGGGGCAAACATCGATACAGCGCGTGCAGCTGCCGCAATGCGCGCTGGCGGGCGGGTCGATGGGCAGAGGAATATCGACAAACAATTCACCCAGAAAAAACCAGCTGCCACCGTGTTTGTCGATCAAGCAGGTGTGTTTGCCAATCCAGCCCAGCCCGGCATTGCGCGCCAACGCGCGCTCCAATACGGGCGCAGAATCGGTGAAGGCACGGTGGCCGAATGGGCCGATTTCCGCCTGCACGACCTCCGCCAATTTTTGCAGGCGGTTGCGCATCAGCTTGTGGTAGTCGCGGCCCAGCGCGTAGCGCGCCACGTAGGCGCGTTCGTGCGCGCGCAGGTTGGCCCATGCGGCGTCGGGGTCCTTGCCGTAATCCAGGCCCACCGAAATCACCCGCAAGGTGCCGGGCAGCAATTCGGCAGGCCGCGCACGCAGCGTGCCGTGGCGGGCCATCCATTCCATCGAGCCGTACAAGCCTTGCTGCAACCAATCCAGCAGATGTGCTTCGTCTTCACCCAGTTCGATGCCGGAAATTCCCACGCGCTGGAAGCCAGCCGCATGGGCAAGTTTGCGGATACGCTGCGCCAGTGCGTTGTAGTCGGGTGTGGACATGGCGCAAATTATAGGTCTGCGCCGCGTTGCCACCCCGGAGTCCTTCGATGCATAGCCCGTATCCACTGTTTGATCCTGCGGCACTGCGCGAAATGGAAGCACGCGGCGCGCATTATTTTGATGGCGATGCCTTTGCATTGATGGCGCGTGCCGGGCAGGCCGGTTGGCGCTGCCTGCTCAAGCATTGGCCGCAGGCACTGCGGATTGTGGTGGTGTGCGGGCCGGGCAATAACGGTGGCGATGGCTATGTGCTGGCGCGGCATGCGCACACTGCGGGGCGTACGGTACGTGTGGTGCAGCTCGCGCCACCTGCAACCCCATTGGCACAGCGGGCATGCGCGGAGTATGTCGAAGCGGGTGGCGCGTTTGGCCCTGCATTGGGTGATTGCGATGTGATTGTCGATGCACTGTTCGGCATTGGCCTGTCGCGTCCGTTGGATGCGGTCACTGCGGCACATATCGACGCGATCAATGCGTATCCCGCCAAGGTGTTGTCACTGGATGTGCCCAGTGGCATCGATGCGCGCAACGGGCATGCGGTTGGCATGGCCATCCTGGCCGATGTGACGGTGCAATTCCTCGCCCGGCACCGTGGCTTGCGCACCGGCATGGCCTTGGATCATTGCGGGAAATTGGAGTTGGCGGGATTGGACTTGCCCGAGGCATTGTGGACGGGTATTGCACCGTCGGCGCTGGCGTTTCGTGCCGATGCCTTGCACGAGTGTTTGCCGCTGCGCCCGCGCAATGGCCACAAAGGGCGCAATGGCCATGTGCTGTGCATCGGCGGCGAACATGGCAGCGGTGGCGCGATTGTCCTGGCCGCGCAAGCCGCGTTGCGCACGGGGGCCGGCTTGGTCAGCGTGGCGACGCGTGCCATGCATGTGCCAGCGCTATTGGCGCGCTGCCCGGAAGTGATGGCGCATGCCGTGGAAAGCAGTGCCGAGTTGCTGCCATTGTTGGCACGTGCCGATGTGATTGCCATTGGCCCCGGTTTGGGCCAGGGCGAGTGGGGCCGGGCGATGCTGGCCGCTGTGCTGCACGCGCTCACGCCGCGGGTGCTGGATGCCGATGCGCTCAATCTGCTGGCCGCATCTGCCACGACACTGGGCGAGGACGACATCATCACCCCGCATCCAGGCGAAGCCGCACGCTTGTTGGCAACCACCACGACGGATATTCAAGCCGATCGCTTTGCGGCAGCCACTGCCTTGCAGGACAAGTTCGGCAGCAGCGTGGTACTGAAAGGTGCGGGCAGCCTGGTGCAAGCGGCGGGCAGCGTGCCGGCGGTGATTGGCGCCGGTAATCCCGGCATGGGCGTGGGCGGCATGGGCGATGTGTTGACCGGCGTGATTGCAGCCTTGCGCGGGCAAGGTTTTGCAGCACCAGCGGCGGCCACCATCGGCGCACTGCTGCATGCCGCCGCCGGCGATGCGGCCGCATTGGACGATGGCGAGCGCGGCTTGTTGCCCAGTGATTTGCTGCCTTGGCTGCGCAGATTGGCCAATCCAGTGCGACGGTAATGTCGCTGATTCACGCCGCCTCCCTCTATGGATTCGAGGAATCGCTCTCAACTCATGTTGCGTCGCAGCCGATGAGATGCCGCTGTGCTCAAATGGCGTTTCAGATCCGAGGGCCGACGGTTGAATACTGCTGAACACGATGCGGGCCTGATCCTGCTGCGCGCCAGCCGGCTGGAGGCGTTGCTGGAACCACTGGAATCCCTATTGGCGCAAACGCGGCCGGTGCACCCGCTGGCCCCGCAGACGGTGATCGCCGCGCATCCCGGCATGAAGCAATGGCTGGCCGGCGCACTGGCACGGCAGGTGGGCGCAGGCCGCATCGTTGCCAATCTGGATGTGCAATTGCCCAGCACTTGGCTGGACCGGCTTTCGGCCGATCTACTGGACGCACGCGCGGTGGCCCTGCCGAATTACCGCCGTGGGCATCTGCGCTGGACCCTGCACGCGATGCTGGGCGATCCGTCCGCGCATGGCGTCACCGACCCACGCGTGCTGTCCTACCTGGACGCTTCGGCCAGCGCCGATGAGCGCGCTCTGCGCCGCTTCCAACTGGCCGACCGGCTGGCGCGGGTGTTCTCGCAGTACCTGGTGTATCGCAGCGACTGGCTGCAGGCCTGGGAGGCGGGCAAGCACGCCTTCGCCACCGCCAAGCATGGTGATGCGGCGTTGAGGGCACTGGAATCGGCCTGCCTCGCGCCGCTCTGGCAGGCGGTCGTCACAGCGCTGGGTGAGCATCGCGGCCGCTTGGTCGATGCGCTGGTCTCGGCACTGCAGGCGGATCCCGCGCCGCGCGCGCCGCTGCACGTGGTGGGTCTGTCGCACCTGCCGCCGGCGGAACTGTCGGTGCTGCGGGCCTATGCGCGCCGCGCGCCGGTGTTCCTGTACGTGCCCGATCCCTGCCGCGAGTACTGGGGTGGCCTGCACAGGGCGACGGGGCAGGGCGGCTGGCGCAAGCCCGATGCGTCCGGTTGGCAAGCCTTCCGCGATGAAGAGCAGGCGCGCTTCGACGATCCCGGCGCGCTCGACTGGCGCGATCAGGGTCATCCGCTGCTGGCGCGCTGGGGGCGCCTGGGCCAGCACTTCTTCGCCGCCCTGGTGGACGGCGAGCTGCGCGAAGATATCCGCCACTGGCAGGACGACGGCGCCGGCACGCCGCCCGATCGACTGGCGCGCCTGCAGGACAGCATCCGCCGCTTGCAGCCGGAGTTGCTGCAGGAGGATGCGGTCGCCGCCAATGCCACGGCCGATCCCAGCCTGCGCATCCACGCCTGCCACACCCGCCAGCGCGAGCTCGAAGTGCTGCGCGATGCGCTGCTGGATGCCATCGATAAAGCGGGGGTGCGTCCCGGCGATATCGCGGTGATGGCACCCGACATCCAGGCCTACCTGCCGTTGATCCCGGCGGTGTTCGGTGAGCCGGGCTCCGCGCGCGAGCGGCTGTTGCCCTACCACCTCGCCGACGTGCCCGTCGCCCGCAGTCATCCGCTGTTTGCCGTGTTCGACACCCTGCTGGGGCTGGGCGCATCGCGCATCACCGCGCCCGAGGTGGTGGACCTGCTGGGCGTGGCGGAGGTGCGCGCCGCCTTGGGACTGGATGCGGGCGATGCCGATATCCTGGTCGAATGGCTGCGCAACAGCCGCGTGGCCTGGGCGCTGGACGCTGCGCACAAGCAGGCACTGTCGCTGCCGGCGCGCGCCGAGCACAGCTTCGCCTGGGCGATGGACCGGCTGCTGGCCGGCTACCTGATGGCCGACGTGCCGGGCGGGATCGATCCGCAGCCGGTCACGCTGCCCGATGGCACCGCACTGCTGCCACTGGCCGGCATCGAAGGCCCGTCCGCGGCGGCGCTGGGCAGTCTGGACCGGCTGCTGTGCGAGCTGCAGGCGTGGCGCGACCTGGCCCCGATCGAACAGCCGGCAAGCCGGTGGGCGACGGTGCTGCGCGAGCGCGTGGACGCGCTGCTGCGCATCGACCGCACCGATGCCGACGCCCGCGCCGCGCTGTCGGTGGTGCATCGCGCGATCGCCCAGCTCGCCGCGGAACCGGCGCGCAACGGCGAGGACCCCGCGCTGCGCATGCCGGTGGTGTGTGAGCTGCTGCAGGACGCGCTGGCCGCCGCGCCGGAGCGCCAACGCTTCCTGATGGGCGGCATCACCTTCTGCGGCATGGTGCCGCAGCGCGCGATCCCGTTCGCCATGGTCTGCGTGTTGGGGCTGGACGAAGGCGCGTTTCCGCGCCGGCCATCCGATGGCGGCATCGACCTGATGGCGCGCCTGCGCCGCCTCGGCGACCGCGACGTGCCCGGCGACGACCGCTACCTGTTCCTGGAAACCGTGATGTCCGCGCGCAAGCGGCTGCACCTGTCGTACATCGGCCAGGGCGCGCGCGACGGCAAGCACCGCAACCCGGCCGCGCCGCTGGCCGAGCTGCTGGCCGAACTCGACCGTGCCTGCGGCAACGCGCCCGATGACGACAAGGCGCCGCGGCCGTGGCTGGTGCGACATCCGCTGCAACCGTTCGACGGCCGCTACTTCGACGGCACGCATCCGGCGCTGTTTTCGTTCTCGCCGGCATTCGCGGGCATGCGCGGGGCGGGCAGGGGAACGCTGCCGCGCCTGCGCGACGGCAATCTCCCCGTGCCGGAACCGCTGCCGGAGCCGCTGCCGCTGGCCACGCTGGAAGGCTTCTTCAAGGACCCGGCCAAGGCGCTGTTGAAGGAGCATCTGCAGCTGTCGCTGGATGCGCTGGACGACGACGTGCGGCTGGCGGAAGACGAGCCGATGGATGCGATTTCAAGGATCCACGCGGTGGCGCGCACGGTGTTCCTGCAGCAGGTGCTGCCGCGCAAATGCGGCGATCCCGCGTGGGCCTGGGACCGCCAGCCGCCGGCGTGGGTGGGGCTGGGCGGGCTGTTGCCGCTGGGCGCGGCCGGTGAAGCCGCATGGGCGAAGGAAGCGGACGCAGTGGATGCGCTGTGGAGCCAGGCCGATGCCTGTGGCCGCTTCGATGCGCGCGGCGAGCACGGCGGCCAGGCGATAAGGATCGACGTGCCGCTGGTGCTGCCCGGCGACGCGATTGCCGGGGCAAGCGCACCGCAGCGCATGACCGGGTTGCTGCGTAATGTGTTCCCGCTCAACGGGGTGGCGGACGGCGTGCAGATCGTGTTCGCATTCCCCAATCCGAAGGATGGAAAGAAGCATCTCAAGGCTCCGAAGGATCTCGGCTTCAAGGAGCGCGTCCCCGCTTTTCTGCAGTGGGCGCTGCTGCGCCTGCAGCACGCAAGCACCGACACGCCTGCGCCGGTGCGCCTGACCATGCTGGCGGCCGGCGAGCCGGATCTTGCCATGCAGGCGAATGACTGGGATGCGAGATACTGCGCCGCCGACACTGCGAAGCGTGCGGCCATGGAAGCCGACCTGCGCCGGCGCCTGCGCGCCTTGGTCGAGCTGATGCGGATGGGCCGCGAGGGCACCTCCTGGTTCCATCCGAAGTCCGGGTGGGCCGCCTTGCAGGCACAGCAAGGCGTGCCGAAAAAAGCCAAGGGCAAACAGGGCGAGGCCGAGGCGGAGAAGGACGCCGACTGCGCAGACGAGCCTTCAGCGGAAGCAGCGGCGCAGCAGTCGCGTGAGGCCGCGATCGCCAAGGCGGTGCGCGGCAAGTGGGTGAGTGAGTCCGGCCAAGGCGTCGGCGAGCGCGACTACGCCCCTGGCTACGCGCAGTTGCTGGAAGGCGACCTGATCTTCGGCGATCCCGACACCGACCCGGACAGTCGCGCCCTGCACGCACTGCTGCAGGACGCGCAGGCCATCCACGCCCTGATCCTGCTGGGTGACGGCGACGCCAGCCCTGCAAACGCCAGCGAGGAAGCCGCATGAGCCAGCCCATGGATTGGACCACCTTGCCCTTGCAGGACGGCGGCCGCAGCCTGGTGGAGGCCAGCGCCGGCACCGGCAAGACCTGGACCATCGCCGTGCTGTACCTGCGCCTGCTGCTGGAGGAGAAGCTTTCGCCGCGGCAGATCATCGTCAGCACCTTCACCAACGCCGCCGCCGCCGAACTGCGCGAGCGCCTGCGCGGCAAGCTGCTGTGGGCGCTGGCCGAGGCGAACCAGCACCAGCAGGGCATCGCCAGCGACGCGGGCAAGCATGCGGATCGCGACTGGATCCGCAAGCGCTGGCGCGACCAGCCGGCCGCGCTTGATGCGGACGTGCAGCGCCTGCAGGCCGCGCTGGCCGAGTTCGACGCCGCGCCCATTTCCACCCTGCACGCGCTGTGCTCGCGCATCCTTGCCGACCATCCCTTCGCCGCCGGCGCCTTGTTCCGCGGCCGCGAGATGATCGACGGCAAGACGCTGGAAGCCGCGCTGGTCGCGGATCTGTGGCGGGTGATCGCGCAGGGCGATGAAGCGGATGAGCTGGTGGCGCTGGCCCGCGCGGCCGGGATCACCCTCAATTCGCTGAAGAAATACGTGCCGGTGTTGTTGCAGGCGGATGTGGAGGTGGGGTGTCTGGATCTCAATGCGCTTCGTGGCCGGCTGGGTTTTCTTGGCGATCTGGATGCGTGGGCGAGCAGGGTACGCGGCTTGCTTGACGATGATTGCTGGTTCCACCAACGCAGCGCGCTACGTCAGACGTGGCGCAGTCTGGTTGATGTCATCGTGCCGTTGCCGGGTGTGGTGCCGGGTGAAATTGATCTGGCGAAGCTCAAGGCCGCAAAGGCGCTCACGGCAATCAGCAAGGCGGGTGTTGCAAATCCTGATATTCAGGCATTGGCAAACGTATCCGGTGATATCGCTGCGGTGTTCTCTGATGAGGAATGGGATCGTGCCGGCAGCATCCCGCTGCGCCAATTCCTCGCCGTCGCCCAGCACTGGTGCCGCGCCACCCTGCAGGCGCGGCTGGATGCCGCCAACCAGTCCAGCTTCGACCAGCTGCTGGTCACGGTGCGCGACGCGCTGGCACCTCGCGACGGGCAGCGGGTGCTGGCCGATGCGCTGTTCGCCGCCTGGCCGGTGGCGCTGGTGGACGAGTTCCAGGACACCGACCCCGTGCAGTTCGGCATCCTCGATGCGATCTACAGCGACGAGGACAGCGCGCAGCGCGGGCGGCTGGTGATGATCGGCGACCCCAAGCAGGCGATCTACCGCTTCCGCGGCGGCGACGTTGCGACATACGAGCGAGCCAAGGCGCTGGTACCGGACGCAGACCGGCTTACGCTGGGCACCAACCATCGCTCCAGCCGGGGCTATGTCGAGGCGGTCAACCAGTTCTACGCGAACACACGCGCCGAACTGGGGCCGCAGCAGTCGGCGACGTCCATCCGCTATCAGCGCGTTGCGCCGAGCGGCCGCCGCGACGGCCAGCCGCTGCGCGCCGCGCACGACAATACGCCCGTCAGCCGTCCGCTGATGCTGCACCGGCTTGCGGCGGACGACGCTGCGCCCGACCTCGAAGCGCACGCGCTGCGGGTGTGCGCGGGGCAGATCGCGTGGGCGCTGTCGGAAGATGGCTATTCCATCGGCGAAGACCGGCTCCAACCCGGCGACATCGCCGTGCTGCTGCCGAGCAATGCGCAGATCGTCAAGCTGGCGGTGATGCTCAAGGCGCGTGGCGTGCCCTGCGTGACGGGCTCGCAGAAGAGCGTGTTCGACACCGCCATCGCCCGCGAGCTGCGGCTGGTCCTGCACGCGGCGCTGCACCCCGAGGATCCGCGCACGCTGCGTGCCGCGCTGGCCACGCGCCTGATAGGCGCGAGCCTCGGCACGCTGCAGGCCCTGCGCCACGATGCGGCAGCCTGGGACAGCCACGCCAGCCGCTTCCATGTCCTGCACGCCACGCTGGAGCGCGGCGGCCCGCTGGCGCTGGTGGCGGCGTTGCTGGAGCAGCACGCCGCGCGCTTGCTGGACACGGCGGAAGGCGAGCGCATCCTCACCGACCTGCGCCACCTCGGCGAGCTGCTGCAGGAAGCCTGGGACGAAGGCGGCGGCGAACGGCTGCTGGCGTGGTTCGCCGAGCAGATGGCCGATGGAGCCGAAGGCAGCGACGCCGTCGACGCACGCGCGCTGCGGCTGGAATCGGATGCCGCGCGGGTCAAGCTGATGACCCTGCACGCCAGCAAGGGGCTGGAGTTCGGCGTGGTGTTCCTGCCGCTGATGTGGAAGCACGGTCGCTCGAAGATCGCCGAGCGCAAACCGCATGTGCTGGCCAGTGCCGACGGCAGCGTCAAATATCTCGTCGAAGGGCCGGCCAAGGACATCGTCAAGCAGCAGGAATCCGAGGAGCGCCATCGCATCCTCTACGTGGCGCTGACCCGCGCCATCCATGCCTGCCATGTGTTCGTGCTGCCGACGGGCGATGTTCTGGCCGACGCCATCCGCAGCGCGAGCGCAAAGGACGTGGCGTTGAACGACCTGGAGCTGTCCGTGTTCCCGACCGACGAGGCCAACTGCATCCACGTCGTCGACGGCTGGGATCCACATCCAGACCTCGTATGGCTGGGTGGCGGAGAAGTGGCCGAGGCGCGCAGCGCCCGTCCGTTGCCCGCCGCACCGCCCGGCCCGCTGCCGATGCGGCACAGTTTCACCACGCTCGGCGGTGGTGGCCGGCATCGCCTGGGGTTCGAGGACAGCGCGGCCGAGGATGAAGCGCAGACCGAGCAATTCGCCGCTGAGCAGACCGATGCCGCTGAGGTGACAGCCGCGCCGATCATCGAGGCAACCCGCCATCCCGAACTCGACGCACTGGCTGGCGTCGCCGGTGCCGACTTCGGCAACGCCGTGCATGCATTGTTCGAGCATCGCGTGCCGGGGCAGCCGATTGCGCCGCACACCGTGCTTGCCGCCCTGCACGAGCATGGCGTGCGCCCGCGCGAAGGCGAGCTCGACGCGCTGGCCGCGCCGTTGACGCGGCGCCTGCAGAAGGTGCTGGAGGCGCCGCTGGCGGATGGCGGCGGTCCGCGCCTGTGCGATCTCGCGGCGACCGACATGCGCGCGGAACTTGAGTTCAACTACCACCTCGACGGCGTATCGCTGCGCGCCTTGCGCAAGGCCTGCGAGGCCCATGGGGAGCCCGGCCTGGTGCCGGTACGCGAACAGACCCTGGCGGGCTTGATGAACGGCAAGATCGACCTGGTGTTCGCCCATGGCGGGCGCTTCCATGTGCTGGACTACAAGGGCAACCAGCTCGCCGCCGGGCCGCAAGGCTGCCTGCAGGACTACGCCCCCGAAGCGCTGGAGACGAAGATGCTGGCCACCGGCTACCGCCTGCAGGCACTGCTCTACACCGTTGCGGTCGAGCGCTACCTGCGCGAGCGCCTGGGCAAGGACTACCGCCGCGACCAGCACCTCGGTGACTGCTGGTACCTGTTCATCCGCGCGGTCGGCCTGCGCCTGCCGGACGGCACGCCCTGCGGCGTCTGGCGCCACCGGTTTGATGATGGCTTGCTGGATGCCGTGCAGGGCGTGCTGGGGCTGGACCTGGAGGAGGCTGCATGAGCGCGTACACCGCCGGCGAGGCATTCGGTTTCGCTCGACAGCAACGGGTGGTGGACAGTCCCGACGAGTGGCGCGACCTCGATCGCGCGGTCTGGCACTGGGTGATGGCGCATGGTGGCGACGAGGCGACCGCCCGAGCGGCGGCTTGGGCCAGCCACGCCGAAGGCCAGGGCCACAGCGCGCTGCCGCTGGCGTATTGCGACAGCAGCGGGCGACGGGTGCTGGATGACCGGCAATGCGACGCGCTGGCGCGAAGCCCGCTGGTGGCCGCGGTGCAGGCGGGTGATGCGCCGGAGGCACGGCCGCTGGTGCTGGATGGCGAGCATCTCTACCTGCTGCGCAATCATCGCGCCGAAGTGGACGTGGCCCGTGCGCTGCGCGCCCGCCGCGATGCCGCGCACGCACCGCGCAGCCCGATCAGCGATGCCGACCTGCGCGCGCTGTTCAACGGCAGCTGGCAGGACGCCGAGGAGCGCCAGCGCGCCGCCGTGCGCCAGGCCCTCGGCCGTCGCCTGATGGTGCTGACCGGTGGTCCGGGGACCGGCAAGACGACGACCGTGCTGCGCATGCTGCTGGGCCTGTCGTGCGAACACCACGCCGTCACCGGCCGTCTGCCGCAGCTGCGGATCGCCGCGCCCACCGGCAAGGCCGCGCAACGGCTGGCGGAATCGTTGCGGCAAGGGGCCGAGCGCCTGCACGGTGGCGCACAGCCAATCGGGGCGGAATGGCTGCCGCATCTTGGCGCGGTGCTCACCGCCGATGCCGCCACCGTGCATCGCCTGCTGGGCAGCCGCGGCCGACATGGCGGATATGCCTTTAACGCCGGCGAGCCGCTACCGGCCGACATCGTCGTCATCGACGAAGCCTCGATGCTCGATCTCGGCCTGCTGCGCGCCCTGCTGGCGGCATTGCGCGAGGACGCGGTGCTGGTGCTGGTGGGCGATGCCGACCAGCTCACCTCGGTCGGTACCGGCTCGGTGATGATGGACGTGGTGCAGGCACTGGAAGACGACCTGCGCGGCGACCTGGTGCGGCTGTCGCACTGCTTCCGCGCCGATGTCGCGCTGGTGCCGATCAACGAAGCCGTGCGTGCCGGGGATGTCGCGGCGTTCGATGCCGCCATCGGCGCCGCCACTGTGCATGCGGTGCCCGACGTGGCCAGCCTGCGCCGCCGCCTGTTCGCCTGGGCGCGCGACCTGCAGGCCGCGCTGGAAGCAGTGGCCATCACCACGCCGGTTGCCGCGAACCACCAGCGCGCATTGGCTGCGCGGCTCGCGGTATTGCGTCGCCAGCAGTTGCTGTGCGCCCTGCGCGAAGGCTCGTTCGGTGCGACCCAGGCCGCCGAAACGATTGCCGCGCGCCTGCGCGCGTGGGAGGCGCTGGCGCCGTGGTCCGGCGGCGCGTGGTATCCGGGCCGCTGCGTGATGGTGACCCGCAATGACCACGCCGCGCGGCTCTACAACGGCGATGTCGGCGTGTGCGTGCTGGTCGATAACGGCGCCGGCAAGCCGCTGTTGCAGGTTGCGTTCGAGCCTGCGCCCGATGCGTCCTCTGCCATCCGCGAAACAACTGCCGCCGGCTTGCGGCTGCTCGATCCAACCACACTGCCGCCACACGAGGACGCATTTGCACTGACCGTGCACAAAAGCCAGGGCTCCGAGTACGACCGCGTGGCGGTGCTGCTGCCACCCGATCCCGCCTCGCCCCTGCTGGTGCGCCAGATGCTTTACACCGGCATGTCCCGCGCCAAAACCGTCGTCGAGTTGTGGGCGCTGTCGGAGGTCACGAAAAAAGCCCTGTCCACGCGGCTGGCGCGGCATGGGCGGCTGGCAAACCGAATAAGCGCATCCCGGCATGGATGACCTGGACGGCTACGCTGAACGAGTGCGCATGCAGTCACTGACGATTGGCTACGATTTGGCTAGGCTAGGAACGAGAAAGGGCCGCCGAAGCGACCCTAAATCATTGAAAAAATTGGCGCCCGAAGTTGGACTCGAACCAACGACCCCCTGATTAACAGTCAAGTGCTCTAACCGGCTGAGCTATTCGGGCGGGGAGCGGCATTGTAGTCGGCAGTCTCCGTTCGGGCAAGCGCTTGCAGCGAAAATATTGCAATTGATGACGGGTACGCGCTTATGCGGGGCAGGGCGTGGTGGCTTTTGGATGTTCGCTGCGTGGGCGTCCCATGTTGTTGACAATCACTTGGCCCAGCAGCTCACCGGCGTGGTTGCAGATGGAAATGGTGAGATTGCTGCCGGCGCTGCTGCCATCGGGCAGGTAGCGTAATTGCTGACGCCCGGTGGTGCTGACCACGCGCAGGTGTGTGCTGGTGGGTTGCAGGTCCACCCGTAGGATGTCGTCATTGTGGTCGGGACGGCGGTTGCCATCGTCGTCCACGAACAGCATCCAGCCGGTGCTCCAATCGATACCAGCGGCGCAGCTGGTACCGTCGCTGGAGGGGCACAACACGGCGCGGCGGTTGCGGCTGACGGCAGCCATTCGCGCTAGTTGCATGTGCGTGGTCAGGGAAGCTGCGGCGGCCGTGGCGCGTTGGTGTTCGATAAAACTTGCCATGGCCGGGCCCGCAACACCCGCCAAGATCGCGATGATCGCCAAGGTGATGGTCAATTCGATCAGAGTGAAGCCAAAGTGCTGGCGGCGCATGGCGAGATTCCCGTGGGTGTGCAAGTCAGGCTAGGCGCGCCGGACTGAAGCGGGGATCGGCAGACGCCTGGACGCGATGTCGGAAAACCCCGAAATTGGGTCAGGAGTTTTGAGGTCTGTGCCTCAGGCGGCTTCGGCGTAAACTCAGCGGTTGCCCTTTGCCGTGCCCGCGATGAGCCAGTCCGTTCCCTCCGATCTCGACCTTGCCACTGCTTCGGATCGCTTCGAGTTGGTTTCGCCTTACCAGCCGGCAGGCGGTCAGCCGCAGGCGATTGAAAAACTGGTGGCCAATTTTGGCGCGGGCATTGCCAAGCAGGTGCTGCTGGGTGTGACCGGTTCGGGCAAGACCTACACCATTGCCAATATGATCGAGGCGGTGCAAAAGCCGACTTTGGTGATGGCGCCCAACAAGACCCTGGCGGCGCAGTTGTATGGCGAATTCCGCGCATTTTTTCCACGCAATGCGGTCGAGTATTTCGTCAGCTATTACGACTACTACCAGCCCGAAGCCTACTTGCCGTCGACCGATACCTTCATCGAGAAGGACAGTTCGATCAACGATCACATCGAACAAATGCGGCTGGCGGCGACCAAAGCCTTGCTGTCGCGCCGTGACACGATTGTGGTGGCCACGGTGTCGGCGATTTATGGGTTGGGTGCGCCGGAAGATTACCTGTCGATGCGGCTGATTTTGTCGCGCGGTGAGCGCATCGATCAGCGCGAACTGCTGCGCCATCTGACCACGCTGCAATACAGTCGCAATGAATTCGAGTTGGATCGCGGCACATTTCGCGTGCGCGGCGAGAGTATCGACGTGTTCCCGGCTGAGTCGGATCTGGAGGCGCTGCGCATCGAATTGTTTGATGGCGAGATCGAGCAGTTGTCGATGTTCGATCCGCTCACTGGCGAAGTGTTTCGCAAGTTGCTGCGCTACACCATCTATCCCAAAACCCACTACGCCACACCGCGTGCGCGGGTGCTGGCGGCGGTCGACACCATCAAGGAAGAATTGCGCGAGCGCCAGGAGCAGTTGTACTCGGCCAATAAATTGCTGGAAGTGCAGCGGCTGTCACAGCGCACGCAATACGATCTGGAAATGATGGCCGAGGTGGGTTTTTGCACCGGTATCGAAAACTATTCCCGGCATTTGACCGGGCGCAATGCGGGTGATCCACCTCCCACCTTGTTCGACTATTTGCCCGCCGATGCGTTGCTGGTGATCGACGAATCGCACGTCACCATTCCGCAGATCGGCGCAATGTACAAAGGCGACCGTTCGCGCAAGGAAACCCTGGTGGAATTTGGTTTTCGGCTGCCATCGGCGCTGGACAACCGGCCGCTGCGGTTTGAGGAATGGGAGCAGCGCGCGCCGCGCAGTATTTATGTGTCGGCGACGCCCGGCCCGTACGAACTGCGCGAAGCTGGCGATGATGTGATCGAGCTGGTGGTGCGCCCGACCGGTTTGGTCGATCCACCGGTCGAAATTCGTCCAGTGGCGACGCAAGTGGACGATCTATTGGGTGAGATTCACGGGCGGGTGGCGATGGGCGACCGCGTGTTGGTCACCGTGTTGACCAAGCGCATGGCCGAGAATTTGACCGAATACCTGTCCGAGCACGATGTGAAAGTCCGCTATCTGCATTCCGATGTGGACACGGTGGAGCGCGTGGAGATCATTCGCGATCTGCGGCTGGGTGTGTTCGATGTGCTGGTCGGCATCAACCTGCTGCGCGAGGGGCTGGACATGCCGGAGGTGTCGTTGGTGGCAATTCTGGATGCCGACAAGGAAGGGTTTTTGCGCAGTACCGGTTCGCTGATCCAGACCATTGGTCGTGCTGCCCGCAACCTGCGCGGCAAGGCGATTTTGTATGCCGACCGCATCACCAATTCCATGCAGCGCGCACTCGACGAAACCGATCGTCGTCGCCAGAAACAGCAAGCCCACAACGCCGAACACGGTATCGTGCCGCAGTCGGTGCAGCGTGCGGTGATGGATGTGATGGAAGGTGCGCGCGCCGAGCCGGGTGAGCTGAAGGGCCGTGGAAAAATGAAGCGGGTGGCCGAGCCGGAGCAGGAATATTTGCGGATGAGCCCATCCCAGCAAGTCGCCAAACTCAAGGCACTGGACGCGCAAATGCACCAGCACGCCCGTGATCTGGAGTTTGAAGACGCCGCCCGCGTCCGTGACCAGATCCGCAAGCTGCGTGAAGCCGCGCTGTAATTGCGGGCGCTGTGCTTGTCGTTCGCCTCAAGCACAGGCTATAATCACCGGCCCCGTGTTTGGGGATAGCGGGCGGTTAGCTCAGCGGTAGAGCACTACCTTGACATGGTAGGGGTCACAGGTTCGAACCCTGTACCGCCCACCACGCCAGATTCTCGTAAAGTAAGAGCGTTGGCGTGGCAACACATCGGAGACCAAGGTGGCCTGCGGCAGCGCAGGTCTCGCGTGCGACATGAACACTACCTGCGCCCATTGCTGAGTCTGCCGACGCATTCGTCCACGTGTTGACGTGGGTTATCGAAAGGCGCTTCGGCGTCTTTTTTCGTTTTAAATTCCGCAACCGGCCGCGCGCCAGTGCTTACGACTTTTGAGTGTTGTCACCATGATCAATATCACGCTTCCCGATGGTTCCGTGCGTTCGTTCGACAATCCCGTCACCGTAGCCGAGGTGGCTGCCAGTATTGGCGCAGGGCTTGCCAAGGCCACCCTGGCCGGCAAAGTGAACGATGTGCTGGTGGATGCCAGTACCCTGATCGACCACGATGCCGCGCTGGCGATCGTCACCGAAAAATCCCCGGAGGCGCTGGACATCTTGCGCCATTCCACGGCCCACTTGTTGGCGCAGGCTGTGCAGCGCCTGCATCCCGGTGCGCAGGTCACCATCGGCCCGGTGATCGACAATGGCTTCTATTACGACTTTGCCTACGAGCGTCCGTTTACGCCGGAAGACCTGCCCGCGATCGAAGCGGAAATGCAAAAGATCGTGAAGGAAGCCCTGCCGCTGAGTCGCAGCGTGAAATCGCGCGACGAGGCGGTGGCCTACTTCAAGGGGATTGGCGAGGCCTACAAGGCCGAAATCATCGAAAGCATTCCGGCCGATCAAACGCTGTCGCTGTACACGCAGGGCGAGTTCACCGACTTGTGTCGTGGCCCGCACGTGCCCGGCACCGACAAGCTGCGCGCGTTCAAATTGATGAAGGTGGCCGGCGCGTATTGGCGTGGCGACCACAACAACCAGATGCTCAGCCGCATTTACGGTACGGCATGGCTGAACGACAAAGAGCTGAAAGCGTATCTGACCCAGCTGGAAGAGGCTGAAAAACGCGATCACCGCAAAATTGCCAAAGCGCAGGATTTGTTTCACCTGCAGGAAGAAGGTCCAGGCTTGGTGTTCTGGCACCCGAAAGGCTGGAGCATTTGGCAGACGGTTGAGCAGTACATGCGCAAGGTCTACCGCGACACGGGTTATGGCGAAGTGCGTTGCCCGCAGATTCTGGATGTGGAGCTGTGGAAGAAGTCCGGCCATTGGGACAACTACAAGGACAACATGTTCTTCACCGAGTCCGAAAAGCGGACCTACGCGGTGAAGCCGATGAATTGCCCCGGCCATATCCAGGTGTTCAATCAGGGTCTGCACAGCTACCGCGACTTGCCGATCCGCTACGGCGAGTTCGGCGCCTGCCACCGCAACGAGCCGTCCGGCGCGCTGCATGGCATCCTGCGCGTGCGCGGCTTCACCCAGGACGATGGCCATGTGTTCTGTACCGAAGGTCAGATCGAATCCGAAGTGCGGGCCTTCCATGAGCAGGCCCTCAAGGTTTACTCGGACTTCGGTTTCAGTGACATCCAGATCAAGATCGCATTGCGCCCGGACTCGCGCCTGGGTGACGATGCCACATGGGACAAGGCCGAAGACGCCCTGCGCAGTGCGCTGCGTGCATCGGGCGTGGAATGGCAGGAATTGCCGGGCGAGGGCGCGTTCTATGGCCCGAAAATCGAGTATCACCTAAAGGACGCGATTGGCCGCACCTGGCAGCTGGGCACCATGCAGGTGGACTTCATGATGCCGGGCCGTTTGGGCGCGGAATATGTGGATGAACACAGCCAGCGCAAGCATCCGGTGATGTTGCATCGGGCCATCGTGGGCTCGATGGAGCGCTTCATCGGCATCCTGATCGAACACCACGCTGGCCAGTTCCCGCCGTGGTTGGCGCCGGTGCAGGCGGTGGTGCTGAATATCACCGATGCGCAAGCCGATTATGTCGATGAAGTAAGGAAATCCCTTGCAAATCAAGGTTTCCGTGTAATCGCCGATTTGCGGAACGAAAAAATCGGCTATAAAATCCGCGAACACACGCTGCAGCGCGTGCCCTATCTACTGGTGGTCGGTGACCGCGAGAAAGAAACTGGCCAGCTGTCCGTGCGTACGCGGGGTGGGGAAGACCTCGGTACCCTGTCCGTCGCCGAGTTCGCAGCGCGTTTGCGTGAAGAACAGGCGGGCTGACGGGCCGCCCCTGCAACAACCGGTCATTGATTCCGGAATCAATGACCGTTCCGGCCGATAACGGCCAACCCTTGGAGACAGCCACAATCAGTACCCCCGACAACAAGCAGAACCGCAGGAACCTCGAAATTCGAGTGCCGCGCGTGCGCGTCATTGGTAGCGACGGCGAGATGATCGGCGTTCTGTCGCGTGATGAAGCCTTGCGCATGGCCGAAGACGAGGAGCTTGATCTCGTCGAGATCCAGCCCAACGCGGATCCGCCGGTCTGCAAGATCATGGACTTCGGCAAGTTCAAGTTCGAACTGCAAAAGAAGGCCAATGAAGCCAAGAAAAAGACCAAGCAGGTCGAGATCAAGGAAGTCAAATTCCGCCCGGTGACGGACGAAGGCGACTACCAGATCAAGCTGCGCAAGATGCGCGAATTCCTGGTCGAAGGCGACAAGATCAAGGTCAATATCCGCTTCCGTGGCCGCGAGATGAGCCATCAGGAGCTGGGACGCGAAATGGCGGCCCGGATTGAAGGGGATCTTGGCGAAGACATCGTCATCGAGTCGCGTCCGCGCCTGGAAGGCCGGCAGATGGTGATGATGATCGCGCCGAAGAAGAAGTAGGTTTTGCGCGGGCGACTGCCGGGGATTACGGGCAGTCAGTCCTGCCCGCCGGAATACCGGCGGGCGTGCAGACCAATGGTCTGCACGCGCAGCCTGACTCACCCCCGATACTTGCTTTGTGCCCGCAATCCCCGGCAGTGGCGGTGGCGTTGTGTGGCACACCGCAACGTCCGGATGTTCAGGACAAAGATTGCAAATCCGGTTGTGGCCCGCCATAATTGGCGGCCCGGTTCGCCGGAATTGTTGTCAGCAGTACCCAGGACCCGCCCTGATTCGCTCCTGAATCACAGGCTTACCCACCGGCAAGGCAGGATGGAAAGCGTGATCGCGCCCTCGTGGCAAGATTGCCGCCTCAGCCAGTTAGTTGATTTCGCAAGGACTCCCAATGCCCAAGATCAAGACCAATCGGGCGGCGGCCAAGCGCTTCCGGAAGACCGCTTCCGGCAAGTACAAGTGCGGCCACGCCAACAAGAGCCACATCCTCACCAAGAAAGCGACCAAGCGCAAGCGCAACCTACGGCAGACGAACCATGTTCGTGCCGAGGACGCGGGCCGCCTGGACCGCATGCTGCCGTATTTGTGAGGAGATAAGACATGGCACGAGTTAAACGTGGTGTGACGGCACGCGCCCGTCACAAGAAAATCCTGAAGCAGGCCAAGGGCTACTATCACGCCCGTCGCAAAGTCTTCCGCGTCGCCAAGCAGGCGGTGACGAAGGCTCTGCAGTACGCCTACATCGGCCGCAAGCAGAAGAAGCGTCATTTCCGCACCTTGTGGATTGCGCGTATCAATGCCGCAGCCCGCGCCAATGGCCTGAGCTACAGCCGTTTCATGAACGGTCTGTTGAAGGCCGGCATCACCTTGGATCGCAAAGTGCTGGCGGACATCGCCGTGCATGATGCGGCGGGCTTTACTGCCCTGACCGAAAAGGCCAAGGGCGCTTTGGCGGCGTAAGCTGCTGATCCACACGCAGATGCATCCGGTGGCGCAAGCCACCAACACGTGGGGAAGGGCGCAAGTCCTTCCCCATGTTCGTTTACGGGACCGTACAACCTCATGAGCGATATCGAATCGTTATCCACCCAAGCCCTGGCCGACATCGCAGCGGTCGCCACACCCGATGCGCTGGAAGCCCTGCGCGTGGCACTGCTGGGCAAGAGCGGCAGTATCACCGCGCAGCTCAAAGCGCTGGGTGCGTTGCCGGGTGATCAGCGCAAAGCCGCAGGCGAGGCCATCAATCGTGCACGTGATGCCATCGGTGATGCGCTCTCCGCACGCAAAATCAGTCTGGATGCTGCGGCATTGGATGCGCGGTTGGCCTTGGAAACGGTGGATGTCACCCTGCCGGGGCGCGATGGCACACGCGGTGGCGTGCATCCGGTCAGTCGCACGCTGGAGCGCATCACCGACATCTTCGGCCGGCTGGGCTATGCATTGGCCGATGGTCCGGAAATTGAAGATGATTGGCACAACTTCGAAGCGCTGAATTTCCCGCCGCATCATCCGGCGCGGGCGATGCACGATACGTTCTATTTTCCCGATGGTCGCCTGCTGCGCACACATACCTCGGGCGTACAGATTCGCTACATGCAGGACTTGTTGGCCCAGGGTGGCACGCCACCGCTGCGCATGATCGCCGCCGGCAAGGTGTATCGCAGCGATTCCGACCAGACCCACACACCGATGTTCCATCAAGTGGAAGGCTTGTTGGTGGACGAGCACGCCAGCTTTGCCGACCTCAAAGGCACCTTGGTCGAATTCGTGCGTGCGTTTTTCGAACGCGATTTCGATATGCGTTTCCGGCCCAGCTATTTCCCGTTCACCGAGCCGTCGGCGGAAGTGGATATTGCCTGGCAGCAGCCCGATGGCAGCCAGCGCTGGCTGGAAGTGTTGGGCTGCGGGATGGTGCATCCCAACGTGCTGAAAAGCGTGGGCATCGACCCGGAAAAATACACCGGCTTTGCATTTGGCTTGGGCGTGGAACGCTTTGCGATGCTGCGTTATGGCGTCAATGATCTGCGTGCGTTTTTCGATAACGATGTGCGCTTCCTGCGCCAGTTCGCCTGAGGTGCTGTGATGAAATTCTCCGAAAACTGGCTGCGCCAGCATGTCAAAACCTCGGCCAGCCGTGATGCACTTGCGGCCACGTTGACCGCAATTGGCTTGGAAGTCGAAGCGCTCACCACCTTGGGCGAGCAGCTCGATGGTGTGGTGGTGGGCAAAATCCTAGCGGCCGAAAAACATCCCGAAGCCGACAAGTTGCAGGTCTGCCAAGTGGACGTTGGCGGTGCCGCGCCGCTGCAAATCGTGTGCGGCGCGCCCAATGCGCGTGCAGGGCTGATGGCGCCACTGGCCACCATTGGCACGCAAGTGGGCAACTTGACCATCAAGGCTGCCAAACTGCGCGGCGTTGCGTCCAACGGCATGCTGTGCTCGGCCAAGGAATTGGGCATCGATGCCGATGCTTCGGGTTTGCTGGAATTGCCGGACGATGCGCCGGTCGGCAAGCCGCTGGCTGACTATTTGGGCCTGCCCGACGCCAGCATCGAACTCAAACTCACCCCCAACCGCGCCGACTGTTTTGGCGTGCGCGGGATCGCGTTTGACGTGGCGGCAGCCACGGGCTGCGAGGTAGAACCGCTGCATGCAGAACCGGTTGCGGCGGTGACAACCGCAGCGATGGCGGTGGAATTGAGCGCCGGTGCCGATGCGCCGCGCTTTTGCTGCCGCGTGATCGAAGGCGTGAATGCAACCGCAAAAACGCCATTGTGGATGGCGCAGCGTTTGCTGCGCAGCGGTGTGCGCCCGATCAGCCTGCTGGTGGATGTCACCCAGTACATCATGCTGGAGCTGGGTCAGCCGATGCATGCGTATGACCGCGATTTGCTCACGGGCCCGCTGGGTGTGCGCCATGCGCGCGCCGGGGAAACCTTGACGCTGCTCAATGGCGATGCCGCCGAATTGGACGCGCAATTTCTGGTCATCACCGACGCCGATCGCGTGGTCGGGCTGGCCGGCATCATGGGTGGCGATGCCACCAAGGTGAGCGATGGCACGCGCAATGTGGTGCTGGAAGCCGCACATTTTGCACCGGCCGCCATCATCGGCCGCAGTCGCAAACTGGGATTGCATACCGATGCCGGGCACCGCTTCGAGCGCGGCGTGGACCCTGAGCTTCCGCCGATTGCCATCGAATACGCCAGTCGCCTGATTCTGGAGATCGCCGGTGGCACACCGGGGCCGTTGGTGGATGTGGCGCGTTTGTCTGATATGCCGCAGCCGCAAGTGGTGCGCTTGCGGCGTGCGCGTTTGGCGCGAGTGCTTGGCACGCAAGTGGACGATGCCGAGGTCACGCGCATGTTGGGCGCGCTTGGGTTTGCGGTGGAATACACCGACGCGGGCTGGACGGTGACTGTGCCGCCACGCCGCTTTGATATTGCCATCGAAGAAGATTTGGTCGAAGAGATTGCACGCATCCATGGCTATGACGCGATTCCCGCAACCCTGCCGGCGGGTTCCACGCGCTTGATCGCACCCTCGGAAACCCGCAGCAGCGAACACGATACACGTCGGCAATTGGTGGCACGCGAATATCTGGAAGCGATCAACTATGCGTTTGTCGATGCCGCGCTGCTGGCCTATTGGCAGCTGGATACGGGCAGCGTGGCGCTAGCCAATCCACTGAGTGCAGAGCTCGGTGTGATGCGCACGCGCTTGTTGCCGGGGCTCACTGCCGCGTTGGCGCGCAACAGCGCACGCCAGCAATCGCGGGTGCGGTTGTTCGAATTGGGCCGCACGTTTGCGGCGGGCAGTGCTGCGCCGATCGAAACCCGGCGCATTGCCGCCGTGGCCTGTGGTGATGCCGCCAGCGAGCAATGGGGCGTGGCTGCGCGCAAGCTCGACTTCCATGACATCAAGGGTGATCTGGACAGCCTTGCGGCAATATCAGGCGCAACACTGGAGTACCGTGCTTCCACGCAGCCATTTGCACACCCGGGCCGCAGCGCCGAGGTGTATCGCCTGAATGAAGCCGGGGATGCCGTGTGCATTGGCTGGATTGGTCAACTGCATCCACGCGTGCAGCAGGCGATGGCTATCGATGCCGAGGTGTACGGCTTCGAGCTTGAGCTCGATGCGCTGCTGGTGCGGCCACTGCCGCGTGCGGCGGCGTTGTCGCGCTACCCGTCTGTGCGGCGTGATTTGGCGTTTGTCGTCCCGGAGTCCGTGCATTGGGCGGTGATGCAGGCGACTGTGCGGCAGGCTGCCGGCAACCAGCTGCGCGACCTGCAGTTATTTGACCGTTATGTGGGCAAGGGCGTGGAAAGCGGATGCAAGAGTTTGGCTATGGCCTTGATTTTGCAAGATGATTCCCGCACTCTGACTGATCGTGACGTGGATGCCGTGGTGGCCGAGGTAGTGGCCGCGCTGAGCGCAAACCATGGCGCGGTGATTCGCGGTTGACAGGGGGCGGAAATGGCGTTGACGAAGGCGGAAATGGCCGAAAAGTTGTATGACGAAGTCGGCTTGAACAAGCGCGAGGCGAAGGAATTCGTCGATGCGTTTTTCGATGCACTACGCCAGGCATTGGAGCAGGGCCGGCAGGTCAAACTGTCGGGCTTCGGCAATTTTGACCTGCGGCGCAAGAATCCACGCCCGGGGCGCAACCCCAAGACCGGTGAGGAGATCCCGATCACGGCGCGTACCGTAGTGACCTTCCGTCCCGGCCAAAAGCTGAAAGAACGCGTTGAAGCGCTGTCCAGCAACCAGAACGCGGAGCTGGCACATGCTTGATCCCGGCAGCAATCGCGAACTTCCACCGATCCCCGCCAAGCGTTACTTCACCATCGGCGAGGTCAGCGAGCTGTGCGACGTCAAGCCGCATGTGTTGCGCTACTGGGAAACCGAGTTCCCGAGTCTGGAGCCGTCCAAGCGTCGCGGCAACCGCCGCTACTATCAGCGCCATGACGTGTTGATAGTGCGCCAAATCCGCAGCTTGTTGTACGAACAGGGCTATACCATCGGTGGTGCGCGATTGCGCTTGGATGGCGAAGGTGCCAAGCAAGAGTCGGCACTGAGCAACCAGATCGTGCGGCAAGTGCGTACCGAGCTGGAAGAAGTGTTGCAACTGCTGCGCCGCTGAGCATGTCTTTCGGCTATAATCGCCGGCCAATCTCGGGGTATAGCGCAGCCTGGTAGCGCACTTGTCTGGGGGACAAGTGGTCGTCGGTTCAAATCCGGCTACCCCGACCAATTTTCAGTGTGCCATCGGCGCATCGCAGAACCCCGCCCACAGCGGGGTTCTTGCATTTGGGCGATACTTGCATGCCTGCACTGCAGCAACGATAGAAGGACAGGGCCGTTCGCATGACAACATGGCTGGTGACCGGCGGTGCCGGGTTTATTGGTGGCAATTTCGTATTGGAAGCAGTTGCACGCGGCATTCGGGTCATCAATCTGGATGCGCTGACCTATGCAGGCAACCGCGATACCTTGCGTTCAATTGAAGCCGACACCCATCATGTGTTTGTGCATGGTGATATTGGTGATCGCGCACTGGTGGCACGCTTGCTGGCCGAGTACCGACCCGAGGCGGTGGTGAACTTTGCGGCCGAAAGCCATGTCGATCGTTCGATTGACGGGCCGGCAGCCTTCATCCAAACCAATGTGGTGGGGACGCTGGCGCTGTTGGAAGCGGTGCGTGACTACTGGAAGGCGTCGGATGCTGCCGCCAAGCACGCATTCCGCTTTCTGCATGTCTCCACCGATGAGGTGTATGGCAGTTTGGGTGAAACCGGCAAGTTCACCGAGACCACCGCGTATGCGCCCAACTCGCCGTATTCGGCATCAAAGGCGGCCTCCGATCATTTGGTGCGTGCCTTCCATCACACCTACGGGCTGCCGGTACTGACTACCCATTGCAGCAACAACTACGGGCCGTATCACTTCCCGGAAAAACTCATTCCATTGGTCATCGCCAAGGCGTTGGCGGGTGAGCCGCTGCCGGTGTACGGCGATGGCAAGCAAGTGCGTGACTGGCTGTTTGTGAGTGACCATTGCGAAGCCATCCGCACGGTGCTGGCCGCCGGCCGTGTGGGCGAGACTTACAACGTGGGCGGCAATGCGGAGAAGCAGAACATCGAGGTGGTCAACGCCATCTGCGCGCTGCTGGACCAGCGGTGCCCGCGCGAGGACGGCCAGCCGCGCGCCTCGCAGATCACCTATGTCACCGACCGGCCGGGCCATGACCGCCGCTATGCCATCGACGCGAGCAAGCTGCGCGACGAGCTGGGCTGGGAGCCGAAATATTCGTTTGAATGCGGCATCGCGCAAACCGTCGATTGGTACTTGGATAACCAGGATTGGGTGAACCGCGTGTTGGATGGCAGTTATCGCATGGAAAGAATCGGGGTGGTGGCATGAGCCCGCTGACCAGCGGCCGCAAAGGCATCATCCTCGCTGGTGGCAGTGGCACCCGGCTGTATCCGATCACCCAGGCCATCAGCAAGCAACTGCTGCCGGTGTACGACAAGCCGATGATCTATTACCCGCTCAGCGTGTTGATGCTGGCCGGGATCCGCGAAGTGCTGATCATCAATACCCCGCACGAACAGGCACTATTCCAGCGCTTGTTGGGTGATGGCACGCAATGGGGCATGCGCATCGAGTACGCGGCGCAGCCCAGTCCCGACGGTTTGGCACAAGCATTCCTGATCGGTCGCGAATTCCTGGCTGGTGGCCCGTCGTGTTTGGTGCTGGGTGACAATATTTTTCATGGTCACGGACTCACCGAATTGCTGCAGCACGCAGATGCGCGCAGCGCCGGTGCTACCGTGTTCGGCTATTGGGTGCGCGACCCGGAACGCTACGGTGTGGCCGAGTTTGATGGCACCGGCAAAGTGGCGGGTCTGGAAGAAAAGCCGACACGGCCGCAGTCCAATTACGCGGTAACCGGGCTATATTTTTATGACCATCGGGTGTGTGATTTCGCTGCGGAGTTGCAGCCATCGCCACGTGGTGAGTTGGAAATCACCGACCTCAACAAGCGCTATCTGGAAGATGGCAGTTTGCATCTGGAGAAAATGGGGCGTGGTTATGCGTGGCTGGATACCGGCACGCATGAGTCCCTGGTGGAAGCCTCGACCTATATCGAAACCATTGTCAAGCGCCAAGGCCTGCGGGTGTGTTGCCCAGAGGAGATCGCTTATTTCAACCATTGGATCGACGCCGACCAGTTGCGCGCGCTGGCGCAGCCGCTGGCCAAGAACGGGTATGGCCAGTATCTGCTTGGCCTACTCAAGCATGGACGCATCGCATGAAAGTGATGGAAACAAACCTGCCCGGTTGCAAGATCATCGAACCTGCCGTGTTCGGTGATGCGCGTGGTTATTTTTACGAAGGTTGGAATGCCGCACGCTTTGCGGAGGACGGTCTGCCGACACGGTTTGTGCAGCACAATGTGTCGCACTCGCAACGCGGTGTGCTGCGGGGACTGCACTACCAATGGCCGCACAATGTGCAAGGCAAGTTGGTGAGTGTGCTGGTTGGCGAGGTGTATGACGTGGCGGTGGATCTTCGGCGTGGATCCCCCACGTTTGGCCAGCATGTGGCGGCCATCTTGAGTGCGGAAAACAAGCGCCATTTCTGGATCCCAGAAGGTTTTGCGCACGGGTTTTTGACTCTAAGCGATACCGCCATCTTCACTTATCTTTGCACCGCCCCATATGATCGCGACAGCGATTGCAACTTGCTTTGGGATGATCCGCAGCTGGCCATTGATTGGCCGCTGGCGGAAGTCTCGCTGTCGGCCAAGGACAGCGTTGCGCCGGTATTGGCAGACATCGCGGAAGCACGTTTGCCAAAGTTCATCGCGCCGTGAAAATTTTACTGTTAGGCGGTAATGGCCAAGTCGGGCGCGAGTTGCGTCGCAGCCTGCCGACACTGGGTGAGGTCATCGTAGCGACGCGTGATGGTGTGGGCGCGCAATGCAGCGCTGATTTCGATTCGCCCGGGCGATTGACCGAACTGGTGTTGCAACTGTCGCCAGATGTGGTAGTCAATGCGGCGGCCTATACCGCGGTGGACCAAGCAGAGTCCGATGCCGAAGCCGCCTTTCGGATCAATGCAGAAGCCCCTGCGGCACTTGCGCGTGCGTGTGCAGCAAGAGATGCGCTACTGCTGCAGTATTCCACCGACTATGTGTTCGACGGATGCAGTACGCAACCGTATCGCGAAGACGCGGTTACTGCACCACTGGGCGTGTACGGGGCCAGCAAACTGGCGGGCGAACAGGCTATCCGCGACAGTGGTGCGCGCCATGCCATTCTGCGCACGGCGTGGGTCTATGCCGCACATGGCAAGAACTTCTTGCTGACGATGTTGCGCTTGGCGGCAGGGCACGATGCCTTGCGGGTGGTGGCCGATCAAATCGGCGCGCCCACATCCGCTGCCTGGATTGCCGATGCCAGCACGCAACTGTTGCAGCAAGGTGTGCAGAGTTCCAATACCTGGCACCTGGTCTGTGCCGGGCAAACCAGCTGGCATGGGTTTGCCCAGGCAATTGTGCATGAGGCACATGCACTGGGCTTGTTGCAACGGCTGCCGCAGGTCATCCCTATTTCGACATCGGATTACCCGACACCAGCGCAGCGCCCGGCCTATTCGGTATTGGATACTGCGAAATTGCAGCATGATTTTTCCATCGCGCCACCGGATTGGCAGCACGCGCTGCGCACGACCTTGCGCGTGTTGGCATCAACGCGTTGAGGCATTCGATACGTTCAAACGCCGCTTCCATTGCAGCGCCGGACGTTCAATGGCAAACCACGAACCCGCCGCACACAACAGTGCCAATACAGTGGCCGCCAGCATGTTATGCAGCGGGCCACCTGGCGAGTAGGTTTGCACCAGTTGCGCCATTGGCCAGCCATACAGGTATACACCGTAAGACAGATCGGTGTGACGGATTTGCGGCAATGTCGGGATCAAGGCCAGCCACAACGTGCCATAGGTGACCAGTGCGAAATATGGCAGATGGAACCACACGGTACCGCGTGCGGCGGCGGCGATGGCCAGCAGTCCCAATAGTGGCCAGACCTGCAACCGAAGCCGCGTACGATTGACCCAAAACAAGGTGCCGGTGATGAAGCACGCGGTACACCACAGAGCGTTGGTCCACATCTCGGGCAAGGGATGCCGCCACACTGCAAACGCATACGCGCCAGCCACGGCCAACGCCCACAGCGGTGTATAGCGCGGGGGGGTCAGGACGCCGCACAGGCTCGCCACCAGTAGCGCCAAGTACAGCCGTGCCTCGCCGGGCAATGTCCACAATGAGCCGTTGACTGCGGTGTAGGGCAGGTGCTCAAACACGCCGGGCAAGGTGTGCGTGGTAGACCATAACGAGGCATTGAGCAGCAGGTAGCGCCACGTTTGCGGGCTATGCCAATAGTCGCGTGCGGTCGTCAATAGCGGGCCCAGCACGAACACGCTCAGCGCCACACAGGTCACCAATGCCGGCAAGATGCGCAATGCACGTGCCTGCAAGTAGTTGCGCACGGAATTGCGTTGCAAACTGGCTGCAATCAGAAATCCGCTGATGACAAAAAACAGATCGACCGCGACTGCGCCGGCGAATTTGAATTGGGTCAACCAGGTGATGACGTCCTGGCCAGCAGTTCCGGTGATCGCCCATGCGTGGCCATAGATCACCATCCATGCTGCGACAAGGCGCAATGCATTGAAATTATTGCGGCCACTGGCCCACGCTTCGGCAATGGTGGGCGCTTTCATGCCTCGCCAAAACGCCAATGCCACGGCTCGTAGATGATCCCGTGCGGATTGTCGCGGGGGTAGCTCATCGCGAAGCCATATGCACTTGCATGGCTATGCAGCCACGCAAACGCGGGTGTGGTTTCGAAGGCCTCTTCGGCGGGCGCTGCGTCCGGCGTGCCGATATCCAGTGCCAGCCCGCTGTGGTGTTCGGAAAACCCGGGTGCGGCATTGACCGCAAGGATGTCCGGCATCGAAAGCCCACGCCCCAGCTTGCGTTCGAAAATTCCCAATTGGTAATCGTGGCTGCGATAGCCTGAAATGGCGTCCAGCATCACAGCATCGGCCAATGCAGCCGCTTGCATCCGCAGCCATGCGCGCGCGGCGTCGATGTGCAGCCAGAGCGGACGCTGAAATTGGTCGAAGCCGGCAAACGCCAGCCAGTTGGGCTCTGGCACCAGCGGCAGACCCACCTGCACCGAGTAGCTTTCGACATCCAGCCCCAGCCACTGCAAGCGCTCATGCAGGCGATGCAGCGGCAAGCGGATGACGTGCTCCAAACCGTTGCGGGTGTGCGGCAGGGCATCGCGCAAGGCCGCTTGCGCCGCGCGCAGGCCGGGTTCGCGGGCAAGCCCCGGGACCAAGGCGTGCAGGCCATCGTCCAATTCGGCGGCCAAGTACACGCCATCGCGCTTGCGCCGCAACACGCGCCGGGCACGCGCCAACAAGCGTGCGTGCGCATTGCTGCGCGCACGCAGCAGGCTGGCCGGCCATAATTCAATGTCGTCGGTATTGCGCAGCGCGAGTTTCAACGGGGCAGGTTGCAGGTGCGGCATCGGGCAAGCATAACGGGCCAGCAGGATGCCGTCAGCGATTGCCGGCGCGCAGCGCATCCAGCAGCGCTTGTGGTCGTTCAAGACTGATCAAATACTGCGTTTTGCCATCTCTGCGCGGCAGCCACAGGACTTTCTGGGAGTTGGTGATCAAGCAGAAGGCTTTGCCGAAATGCTCACGCAGACGGAAATAGCCCGCAGTGAAACCCGGTGTGGCAAACCCATTGGTCTTGATGAATGGCTTGAGTTCGGTGTGCTCTGCCAAATCCACGATGCGTGCGCGTTCTGTATCCAGTTCGGATACGGCCACGTTCTGCGTATACAGTGCGGCGCGAATTTCCAGCACGCCATTGTGCAACATCACCGAGCGGCGGCGCATGGTGAGCAACAGCAATGCCAGCACCATCGGGATGATGAAGAGTGCCGGCGTTGCGCCATGCGCAGGGTTGCCTGAGAGCGCCAGCATGCCGATGATGCCCAGCGGCAGCAGACCGGCCAAGCCGGCCAGTAGCCACCACGCCCAAGCGGGCGGCGGTGGCACGGCAAACGATTGCGCTTGTGGGGTAGCCATCTCAGTGCTGCTTAACCCAAGCGGCCACATCAGTGAGCAAGTGTGCATCCACATGCCCGGGTTGCTGGTATTCGGCCAGTGAACCTTCGCCTTCACCGGCAATCCCCAGATGATTGAGCTTGGGGTAGAGCTTGAACGTGGCCTCGGCATCGTCAGCAAAGGCATCGCGCCAGTTCTGCCAGTCGGCATCCACCACTTGAATATCGCGTGCGCCTTGCAAGAGCAGCATCGGCAACCTCACCTGTTGTGCCTCGCTAACCGCATCCACTGCCTCGATACTGCGCCAGTAGCCTGCGGGTTGGCCCATCACGGTCGGGCTGGTGGCAGCGGTTTTGGGGTCGCGGGTGATGCGCACTTGTTCGATGATGGCGTTGATCGCGGCGCGTTCGGCATCGTCGATTTTGCCGTCGTTGAGTGCCGCCAGCCGGCGGTTTTGTTCGATCAGGATATCCAGCAGCGGGCGCGTGGGCGCAGCCATCAGAATCAGTCCTGCCACATGCCCGGAGACGGCGGCAATGCGCGGTGCCAGCATGCCGCCTTGGCTGTGGCCCAGCACGAAGATGCGCTTGGGGTCGATGTCATCGGTCTTGCGCAACGCATCTACCGCGATCACCGCGTCATTGGTGGTTTCATCATCCACCCCGAAATTGCCGCCGGCAAAATCCTGCGGACGTGCCTTGGTGCGCTTGTCATAGCGCAACACGGCAATGCCCTGCGCGGCCAGCGTGCGCGCGATGTCCAGAAAGGGTTTATTGGGGCCAATGGTTTCATCGCGGTCTTGCGGGCCGGAGCCATGCACCAGCACCACGGCGGGGAACGGGCCATTGCCTTTGGGCATGGCCAAGGTGCCGGGCAGGGCGCGCTCGCCGTCGCCCACGCTGAAATCGCGTTCGCTGAAATTGGCATCGGCGGCCACCGCAGGTGCGGGGGAGGTGGATTGCGCGGGTTGAATCAAAAAGCCGACGATTTTGCCGCTGGCGTCGATGGCAAACTTCGCCACCAGTTCGGCTTTTTCAAAATGCAGCGGGATCTGCACAAAATGGGTGTCGCCTTGCGCGCTGACCTGCGCTTGCTCGCGGCCCTTGGCGTTGCCCATTTGTGCGGGCAGTGACTCCCAAATGGCTTGCAGCTTGTCAGCCGGCACTGCAGCGGCCATCTGTGGGCCAAACAGTTGCTCCACTTGCGCGTAGTGACCGGCATCCAGCGCATCCAAGGCTTGCTGTGCGAGTGCGGCAGGGTCGGCAGTTTGCGCATGGCTGGTACCGGCGATGGCAAGGCTGGCGGCAAGGACGGAGGCGATGAATGTATGACGCATCTCAGGCTTCCTTCTTGAAGATGAGGGTGGGGGAGGACACCGTGGGCGTGGCATGGACGACATTGACCAGTTCCCAACCATTGCGGCCTTGCTTGTCCAATTCTTCCTGCAAGGTTTCCAGCTTGAAGCCGCCCATCAGGCCGGTTTTCAGTTCAATGACTTGATATTTCCATTGGGTGCTGGTGTTCACGTTGCATCGTCCTCGGGTGTTTGGGTTGGCGCGGGCAGGCGCCCGGCTTTGCGCAGGGATTCGCGCAGTACGTATTCGATTTGCGCGTTCAGGCTGCGCAGTTCGTCATCGGCCCAGCGCTGCGCGGCCGCCAGGATGTCGGCATTGATACGCAGCGGGTAGGCTTTTTTTTCGGCCATGGCTCAGTACAGCGAGCCGGTATTGACGATCGGTTGGGTGCTGCGCTCGCCGCACAAGACCACCAGTAAGTTGCTGACCATGGCCGCTTTGCGTTCTTCGTCCAGTTGCACCACGCCGTTTTTTTGCAGCTCGGCCAGCGCCATTTCCACCATCCCCACCGCACCGGCGACGATCCGCGTGCGCGCGGCAATGATCGCGTTGGCTTGTTGGCGCTGCAGCATCGCTTGGGCGATTTCTGGTGCGTAAGCCAAGTGGCTGATGCGTGCGTCGATCACTTGTACACCGGCATCGGCCAGGCGCTCTGCGAGTTCATCACGTAAATGTTGTGAGACTTCCGTGGCATGACTGCGCAGCGCAATCTGGCCGTCTTCATGCTGATCATACGGGTAGCTGGTGGCCATCGTGCGCAGTGCGGATTCCGACTGGATGTGCACGAAACTTTCGTAGTCATCCACGTTGTAAACCGCCTCGGCACTGTCTTGCACTTGCCAGACAATCACGGCGGCAATTTCAATCGGGCTGCCGTCGAGCTCGTTGACCTTGAGCTTGCCTGACTCGAAGTTGCGCACCCGCAGCGAGATTTTTTTCTTCGCATAAAACGGGTTGTTCCAACGCAGGCCGTCGTGTTTGACGGTGCCCACGTATTTGCCGAACAAGCTGAGCACGGCGGCTTGGTTGGGCTGCACCATGTACAGGCCGGTCAGGCTGAACCCGGCCAATACAGCCATGCCGATGCCGCTGAAAACGCTACCGATGGAGGCTGGGCCTGCGGCATTGGCATCGGGGCCGATGCCGGTGATCAGCAACCAGATGCCGGCAGCGGCGAGCAGCAGCATCGCCAGCAAAAAGGGAATGCCGGGGAGGGAGGACAGCGGGTTTTCTTTCATGGCAAGGCTCGCATACGCCCGTCTGGGCTTCGGCATATTGATATCAAAATGATATCAATCAATGCAAGCGTCGTCCGACGAACGGTAGGCTGCCTGCCTGATCGGATGCGGCAGCTATTGCTGCGGAACGAGGTAATACAGGGGTGCCGGGCGTGATTCCCCGCTGGCATACAGGCCGGCCCCACCGGCGCTCCAGCCCAGTGCTTCGGCTTGCGGGATCCAGGGCACATCATGGGTTTCGGGCGGGTGGGAGACGGCATCGGCCCAGGTCTCGCCCTCCTGGCGACGGTAAAACAGCACGCTGCCATAGGTCAGCACCGCCAGCGTTTTGCGGTCGGGCGACATGTCGGCGGCAGTCACTTGCGAAAACAGCGCGGCCAGCGCGGGATCCTTGTCCCGCATCGCCGCGCTGACTTGCGGCACACCTTCCAGCCGGCCAATGCGGCGCGCCTCTTGCACCTGCCCATGCGGGTTGCTCAGCGGCAGTGAAAACAATTCCGGAGGGAAGCGCTTTTTCGATATCAACAGCACTTGCCCGGTGGCGGCATCCACGGCGACCGCTTCGCAATCGCGCGGGCCATCCGGCCAATGCGCGCGGATGCTCCATGCTGGCCGCACAACGCCGCTGGTCAGTTGCGCGGGTTCTTCAATTACGTGCAACGCAAAGTCACGCCGCTGTCCGCCGTTGTCGCCGATATCGGCCAGCAGCAGGTAGTGCTTGCCGTTCAAATTGAAACTGGCGATGTCTTCCCAGTCGATGTTCTTGGCGCCCACCACATCAAAGCGTGCCAGCAGCCGGCCACGGGTGCTGATGGCATACAGCCGCGCCGGGTTGCCACTGTCGTTGTGCACCCACAGCACATCCTCGTGCACATGCGAGGCCGCTAAGCCACTGATTTCGTCCAGCTCGCGGTGGGTGATCAATCCAGCCAGCCGCGCAAACGGCAGCGAAGGGGCCGAACAGGCGGCGATGCAAACCAGCAGCGTGGCCAGGCACGTCAGTGGCAGCGCACGGCGGATGGCAAAAAAACGAGGCATGGGTGCAAGGATCGCATAGCCCAGCGCGCTGGCTGAGTCTGCTGCCTTTAGAATCGCGATTCCAGTGATTGAGTTTTGCCGATGACCCGAATTGGTACCCCCCTGTCGCCACAGGCTACCCGTGTACTGTTGCTGGGCTCGGGCGAGTTGGGCAAGGAAGTGGCGATCGAGTTGCAGCGTTTCGGGGTGGAAGTGATTGCCGCCGATCGCTACGCCAATGCGCCGGCGATGCAGGTGGCGCATCGCAGCCATGTGTTGGATATGTTGGATGGTGACGCCGTGCGCGCGCTGATCGCGCTGGAGCAGCCGCATATCGTGGTGCCCGAAATCGAGGCGATCAACACCCACGTGCTGATTGCATTGGAGGCGCAGGGTGCGCTGCGGGTCATCCCCACCGCGCGCGCTGCGCAGTTGACGATGGACCGCGAGGGCATTCGTCGTCTCGCTGCGGAGACGCTGGGGCTGCCGACGTCGTCGTACCGGTTTGTGGACACGCCAGACGATTACCGCGCAGCGGTAGCCGCCATTGGCTTGCCCTGCGTGGTCAAGCCGGTGATGTCGTCTTCGGGGCATGGGCAATCGTTGCTGCGCACACAGGCCGACATCGACGCCGCATGGGATTATGCGCAAACGGGTGGGCGTACTGGCGCGGGGCGCGTGATCGTGGAGGGCTTTGTCGATTTCGATTACGAAGTCACCCTACTGACCGTGCGCCATGCTGGCGGGACCTGTTTTTGCGCACCGATTGGCCATTTGCAGGAAGACGGCGATTACCGCGAAAGCTGGCAACCACAGCCGATGTCGGCGCTGGCGCTGCAACGTGCACAAGACATCGCCCGCGCGGTGGCCGACAATCTGGGCGGCTGGGGTGTGTTCGGCATGGAGTTTTTCATCAAAGGCGATGCGGTGTGGTTCAGCGAAGTCAGTCCGCGCCCGCATGACACCGGGCTGGTGACGCTGGCCTCGCAAGACCTGTCCGAATTTGCGCTGCATGCGCGCGCGATTTTGGGCCTGCCGATTCCGCACATTCGCCAGTTGGGGCCATCGGCCTCGTGCGCGGTGTTGGCGCATGGGCAGGGCGTACCGGTGTTTGATCATGTGGACGCTGCCTTGATGCAGCCCGACACACAAGTACGTTTGTTCGGCAAGCCGCGTGTGGCCGGGCATCGGCGGGTTGCGGTGACTTTGGCGCGCGGCGACAACATTGACGCGGCCCGCGCCACCGCCCGCGATGCCGCCGCCGCGCTTGTCATCCACCTTGAATCCGAGTCTTGAATCTGAGTGAGGAGTCCACCATGAGCGAATCGTCTGGCTATGCCGTGTTCTTGTTTCCACAAGCGTTGGAGGCGTTGGGCGATGCGGTCAAGCCGTATTTGCAAACCGGCCCGGCCGGCCCGTTTGTGCCGTGCAAGGAAGTGGATACCGGCGGTGCGTTTATCGAGATGATGCTGGAAGGCCGTAGCCCGGACGGGCGCGTGATTGAACTTGAACTGATGGTGCCCGGAAATATGGTGCGGATGATTGTGTCTGCGCATAGTGAATCGGGCGGCCCGGATTTCGGGTTCTACAACCGCAAGCCAACACCATCCGTTGAGCCTGGGTTGCCGCCAACGGCCAGCGCCAACACGGCGGCAATATCCGTGCAGGGTTAAGTGGGCAGCGTCAGGCGGGCAAGGGTCCCCAGCCGCGCCCATCGAAGGCTTCCAGCGGCTGGAAGCGGCGTTTGTAGGCCATCTTCGGATGGCCGGCGATCCAATAGCCCAGATACAGATGTGCGCGGGCGTCACGCTGCGCCCATTCGAGTTGTTTGAGCACACCCAGCGTCCCCAAACCGCGTGCAGCTTCATCCGGATCGAAGAAGGTATAGACCGCCGATACCGCATCCGGCAGCACATCGCTGACCGCCACCGCCAGCAAGCGATGGGTGTTGCGCTGGCGAAGCTCCAAAAAGCGCCCGTCATTCCAGCTGCCGATCAGGAATTGTTCGAACTCGTGCGCGCCGTGGTCGTCCATGCCGCCACCGCGATGGCGTGCACCCAGATAGCGCTGGTACAGATCCAGATATTCGGCATGACTGGACGGCGCGACAATGTGCGCATCCACATCGACATTGCGTGCCAAACAGCGGCGCTGGCTGCGATCCGGGCAAAACGTGGCGACTGGAATGCGCACCGGCACACAGGCACGGCAACTGCCGCAGCTGGGCCGATACACGATGTCGCCGCTGCGCCGAAAGCCCCATTCCAGCGCCATGGGATAGTAGCCAGACAGACGCGGATCGCACGGGTCGAGCACCAAATCGCGTGCTTCCCGCTCTGGCCAATAGCCGCAAGGGTGCGGGGCGCTGTGGAATAGGCGCAGGTTGTCGGCGTCATTGCGCATGTTGCCAGCATAGCGCCGTCGTTCATGTGTGCGCAGGGTTGGCGGTCAACCGTGGGTGAGGTGATGCGTTTTCGATGACAAGCCCGGACGGTGCCGGGAGGAGATGATGCGATGAAGAAGTTGCTGTTATTGACGTTGGCGGTTTCTGTTGGATTGGCTTCCGCCTGTGCGCTGGCCCAAGCGGCTGGGCAAGCGGAGCCTCAGTCAGGCCACAACAAGATGATGTCGCGCATGGATGCCAATGGCGATGGTGCGATCAGCAAGGACGAGGCGGCGAAGTTCCCGCGCCTTGCCGCCAGTTTTGATCAGATCGACACCAACAAGGACGGCAAACTGAGCCAGGATGAGCTGGCCGCATGGCGTAAGAGTCGCGCCGCTTCAGGTGATCGCATGCATAGTGGCTACAAAGACCCCGAAGATATGCAGGCCCGGCGTGCCGCATGTTTCGACAAAGCCGACACCAATCACGATGGCCAGTTGAGCCGCGATGAGTTCACTAAAATGGGCGAGGTCTGCGGGATGGGCCATGGGGGCCGTGGGCATATGCCGCCACCTGCACCGCCTGCTGCTCCGGTAGCGCCGGTAAAGAAATAGTCCACGTGCATCACCACGGCCCGCCCAGTGCGGGCCGTGTGATTTTGTTGCGTCAGTGCCTGCGCACGACGCGCCAGGCCGTGCCGTTGCGCTCGACATCGACCAATTGCGAATCTTCCACGTCCAGATCCAGTTGCACCGTGCCACTGCCGCTGCCATCGGTCATGTAGTCGTGCACGGCGATCACAAAACCACCGGTGGCCGGGCAGATGGATGCCGGGTAGAGCTGGCTACCGCGAATGTCGGACAAGGCTTGCAGCAGTACTGGCGAAGGATCCTTGCCATCCACTTCCAGGCAGGCGTGCCGGGGTTTGCGGTTGCGCACGGCTTCATCCAGCAATAAATGCGCCAGTGCGGTGGGCACATCGACGCGGTGCACGGCCAATTCGGTAATCGTTTCCGGAATCGGGGGCGGCGGAGTCTTTGCCATGCTCCGCGCCGTTGGCGGGGGGGCAACGCTGGGTGCTGGCGCTTGTTTGCGCACGGTGTAGGTGATCAGGCCAATCCCGGCGATCAGCAACACCAGCAAGCCTTGACGTACACGCTTGCCACTCCAGAAACCAGAGGTGGTGGCAGCGTGACGCGCGCTGGGCAGAAAACTGGGTAACTCTTCGCGGGTACTCTCAAGCAGGCCCATGTCACGCAGCAGTTGCCGGCCGCGGGGCTGGTCTTCGGCATTCACGATCCAGACTGCGGGCACCACAACCGAGGCTTTGCGCTGGTCGTAGCTGAAGTTGCCACGGCGATGGCCTTTCCAACTGCGGCCATTTTCGATCTTGACCGCAATGCCTTCGGCACGCAGCAGGTTGGCGACCTCTTCCACGTTTTCAAGGCGCTGGCTGGAAAATACCTTTCTCACGCAGTTTGACCGTTGGCCAATACACGGATCAGCCCTTCCTGCGCGGTGCTGGCTACCAAGCGGCCACTGCGGTCGTATACCTGTCCCCGCGCCAAGCCGCGCCCACTTTGTGCGCTGGGGCTGTCGATGGAATACAGCAGCCACTCGTCGGCACGGAACGGGCGGTGGAACCACAGGGCATGATCCAGCGATGCCATCAACACGTTTGGTTGGTAATAGCTGATGCCATGTGGAAAGGTGGCAGTACCGAGTAAATGGAAATCGCTGGCGTAGGCCAGCAGTGCACGATGCAACTCGGGAGCATCGCCCACTTTTTCCACCAAACGGAACCACACCTGTTGATACGGCGGGCGCTTGGGTGGGTTCAGCTCATCGCGCGGGTAGACATGGCGAAACTCGAACGGGCCTTGCCGATCCAGCCAGCGTTGCACCTTGGTGGGCAGGCGCGCCAGCGCTTCTGCCGACAGTGGCGGTGCAGGCTCCAGATCCTCGGGCAGGGGCACTTCAGGCATGGATAATTGATGTTCGCCACCGATTTCCTCATCCTGGAATGAGGCGGCACAGAAAAAAATCACCTTGCCATGCTGGATGGCGGTCACCCGGCGCACGGAAAAGCTGCCGCCGTCACGGGTACGATCCACCTCATACACGATCGGCGCTTCGATATTGCCGGCGCGCAGAAAATACGCATGCAGTGAATGCGCGTTGCGCGGTTGGTCCAAGGTCGCCTGCGCCGCCGAGAGTGCCTGTCCCAGCACTTGCCCACCAAACACGTACTTGGTGCCGATATCACGGCTTTGGCCGCGAAACAGGTTGTCTTCCAGCTGCTCCAGCGAGAGCAGCTCAATCAGTTCAGAGACGGGCGCATTCATCCCGCTGATTATACGGAGTTGCTGCATGGCCCTTCCTTTCAGGGGGCCGATTGGGTGGGGGTGGTGTTCAGCAGCGAGCGCGCCGCAGTGCTACCGCCGCCAGCACCGCAGGCCAGGGAAACTGCGGCCCCGGGTCAAGCTTGCGGCGCACCATGATCGACGGGTCATCGCTGGCAGGCACTTCGGCCTGGTCCAGATCCTCGTGCCCTGCGATCTGGATGAGCGTGGGAACTTGCCCGCCCAGCCATTGCAGCAGCGCAATCAGGGCTTCGATCTGCACATCGGGATAAGGCGCGTCCATCGCCTGGTGGCGGGAGTCCAGCCAATCCGGAAAGCGCCCGCGGTTGGCCAGTTCGATCCCGATACTGCGCGCATTCCAGCCATGGGTGTGGTGCGCCACGCGCGAGGGCGGCACATATTCTTCGATCCGGCCATCGTGGTCGATGTAGTAATGCCCACTGTTGCCGGTACCGGAGGGGTACAGCACGCGCTCGCCGTACTCGCGTGCGGTCGCCATATCCGGCAGCTCGGTGCAGTGGATGACCACACTGTCGATGGCGTCCAGCGGGCGTGCATCCAAAGACAGCACATACGGCAGTGGCAGCGGGTGGATGGCGAAGGAATACATGTGCCGATGCTAGCATTCACCCATGAAAGGACACTGCATACTCTCGCACGGCTTCGAAAGCGGCCCCGATGCCACCAAGGTGACCGCACTGGCCGAAGCCGCGCAGCGCCTCGGCTGGAGCCATGAGCGCCCGGATTACACCGACCTTGACAGCAAGCGCGAGGTGACGCCGTTGGGCGATGTGCCCGCCCGTATCGCACGCCTGCTGGCGTTGGCACAGGCGGCAGCACAACGCGGCCCGCTGGTCTTGGCGGGGTCAAGCCTGGGGGCTTACATCAGCGCCCATGTGGCACAGCAAATGCCGGTGGCCGGGTTGTTTTTCATGGCGCCACCGGTGGTGATGCAAGGCGCGCCGCCGATGCCGGCAGCCCATGTGCCCACGTCCATCCTGCATGGCTGGCACGATGAATTGATCCCGGCGCAACAAGTCGTGGACTGGGCTGCGCCGCGCAGTGCGCGCCTGCTGCTGGTGAATGACGGCCATCGCTTGAGTGATCATGTGCAGGTCAGCGCCGAGGCGTTTGCGGCATTGTTGGGGGCGCTGTAACGCATGAAATTTTTTGCATCCTGCGGTAAAGGCCTAGAATATCTGCTGGCCGATGAATTGCTGGCACTGGGCTGTGCGCGTGCTACCGCCACCATGGCGGGAGCCAATGTGGAAGGCAGCCTGTTGGATGCGCAGCGGGCGGTACTATGGTCGCGCCTGGCCAGCCGCATCTTGTGGCCGATTGCCGAGTTCGAGTGCGCCGACGAGCACGCGTTGTACGCCGGTGCCGGTGCGCTGGATTGGACGCAGCACATCGGGCCGGGACACAGCATCGCCATTGATGCGCACGTCTCCGGCGAGGCCATTACCCATGCGCGCTATGCCGCGCAGCGGGTCAAGGATGCCATCGTCGATAGCTTGCGCGGCAAGACCGGGCAGCGTCCGGATGTGGATGTGGACGCCCCCGATGTGCGTATCAGCCTGGTGCTGCGCAAGGGCCGTGCGCTGCTGTCGATTGATTTGTCGGGTGGGCCGATGCACCGGCGCGGTTGGCGCAAGGTGCAAGGGGAAGCGCCGCTGAAAGAAACGGTGGCGGCGGCGGTACTGCTGCGCGGCAAATGGCCGCAGGCATATGCCGAAGGTGGCGACCTGCTGGATCCGATGTGCGGCAGCGGCACGTTGTTGATTGAGGGTGCGTTGCTGGCGGCCGACGTGGCACCAGGCTTGCGTCGGCACGACGCCCGCCCACCCACGCGCTGGCCGGGCTTCGATGTGGATGCCTGGACTGGCTTGCGGGTGGATGCGCTGGCGCGTGAGGCACGCGGCTTGGCCACGTTGCGCCCGTGTTTTTCCGGCAGTGATCTTGACCCGCATGCCATCCGCGCCGCCCGTGAAAACGCGCAGTACGCGGGTGTGGATGATGCCATCACCTTTGCGGTGCGCGATGTTGCGGATTTGCCCGTGCAGCAAAACCCGCTGGGCGTAGTGGTGTGCAATCCGCCGTATGACGCACGACTGGCGGCCGATCCCGCCCTGTATCGCGCGCTGGGTGATGCCCTCAAGCGCGCCACACCGCAGTGGCGTGCAGCGTTGCTGTGCGGGGATGCCGAACTGGCGCGTGCCACCGGCCTGCGGGCGAAGAAGAGTTATCAATTGTTCAATGGCCCGATCGAATGCAGCTTGATCGCGGTGGATCTGATCGCGCCAGTGCAGCGCGAAAACAGCGCGCCGCGTGCGTTACCGGAAGGTGCGCAGATGGTGGCCAATCGGCTGCGCAAGAATCTGGACAAACTCGCACGTTGGCGGCAGCAAGCACAAGTGAGCTGCTATCGCGCCTACGATGCCGACATCCCGGAGTATGCGTGCGCGGTCGATGTGTACACCACCATCAACGATGACATCTGGCTGCACGTGCAGGAATACGCCGCGCCGGCTGAAATCCCGGAGGCCACCACCCGCAAGCGCTTGACTGATTTGCTGTTGGCGGTGCGCGAGGTGTTTGGACTACCCAAGGAGCGGGTGGCGGTGAAAACCCGCAGCACCGGCAAAGGCGGCTCGAAATATGGCCACTTCGATCACCGTGGCGAATTTCTGATTGTGGAAGAAGGCGCGGCGAAGCTGCAGGTCAATCTGTTCGACTATCTGGATACCGGCCTGTTTCTGGATCATCGCCCGCTGCGTGCGCGGATGGCGCAGGAAGCACGCGGCAAGCATTTCCTCAACCTGTTTTGCTACACCGGCGTGGCCACGGTACAAGCGGCAGTGCAAGGTGCGCTACAGACCACCAGCGTGGATTTGTCGGCAACCTATCTGGAATGGTTGGCCGACAACCTGCGTGAAAACGGCATGGGCGGCACTCGGCACCGCATCACCCAGGCCGATGCGCTGAAATGGTTGGAAGCCGATAGCGGCCACTACGACGTGATCTTCTGTGACCCGCCAACGTTCTCCAATTCCAAGCGCGCCGACGACTTCGATGTGCAGCGCGACCACGTGCGCCTGTTGCGCGCCGCGGTGGCGCGGTTGGCGCCCGGTGGCGTGTTGTATTTTTCCAACAACTTCCGCCGCTTCAAGCTGGATGAAGCCGCCTTGGGCGAGTTCGCACGGATCGAGGACATCAGCGCCGCTACCATCCCACAAGACTTTGCCCGCAATGCCCGCATTCACCGTGCATGGCGGTTGACGGTGCGCTGAGTCAGCCCACCGCGTTGTCCTTCATTGGCGGGTTACCGGTGACTTAGTGCGCTTCGTAGGCACCATAGCCACGCAGGCGCTGGTAGCGGCGTTGCAGCAGGTCTTCAATGGGCAGTGCTTCCAGGCGATCCAATTCATTCAGCAGCACCGCTTTCAGGCGCTTGGCCATCTGCACCGGGTTGCGGTGCGCGCCGCCGGCGGGTTCGCGCATGACTTTGTCGATCAGGCCCAAACTCTTCAAGCGCTTGGCGGTCATGCCCAGTTGCTCGGCGGCATCCTTGGCTTTGCCGGCGTCGCGCCACAGGATCGAGGCGCAGCCTTCCGGGGTGATCACCGAATAGGTGCTGTACTCGAGCATGATGGTGCAGTCGCCCACGCCGATGGCCAGCGCGCCGCCGCTGCCGCCTTCGCCAATCACGCTGCAGATGATCGGTACGCGCAGTTCGGCCATTTCCAGCAGATTGCGGGCGATGGCCTCGGACTGGCCGCGTTCTTCGGCATCGATGCCGGGCCACGCGCCCATGGTGTCGATGAAGGTCAGAATCGGCAGGCCAAAGCGCTCAGCTATCTGCATCAGGCGCAGTGCCTTGCGGTAGCCCTCGGGCTTGGGCATGCCGAAATTGCGCTTGAGCTTGCTCTTGGTGTCGCGGCCTTTTTCGTGGCCGATCACCATCACCGGGCGGCCGTCGATGCGGGCCAGCCCCCCCACAATCGCATTGTCATCGGCAAATGCGCGGTCGCCGGCCAGCTCCTGGAATTCATCGCAGATCACCCGCAGGTAATCCAGCGTGTACGGGCGCTGCGGGTGGCGCGAGAGCTGCGAGACCTGCCATGGGGTGAGGTCGCGGAAAATGGCCGCGGTGCGCTTGCGCAGTTTTTCCTGCAGCGCATGCACTTCCTTGTCGATGTTCAGCGCCGGGCCATTGCTGGCTTGTCGCAGCTCCTGGATTTTGGTTTCCAGATCCGCGATGGGCTGTTCGAAGTCGAGATAGTTCGGGTTCATTCGTGCAAGTTTAGCCCAGACCGCCGCCCATACCGAATCGTATGGCTAGCTGTTGGCCCACGGCCTTGCCAGTTGCACGTTGACCGTGCCAATCCCCGGCAGGCTGCGCAGCAGGCTTGGCAGCTGGGCATCCACGCGCAGGCCACGCCCACCATTCAAGGTGAGGCGGCCGATGCCGGCGGCGGTGATGACCTCCAGCAGCACCGGGGTTGTCCCGGCGTGTGATTTTAGGATGTCTTCGAAACAAGCCAGCGCATCGGGATGACGCAGGTCGAGGCGGATGGCGATACGCTGCGCCTGCTGGTTGCAGATCTGGGTGAAGTCCCAGCAGCGTTCTGCACGCAGCGAATAGCCACCATTGAATTCGTCCTCACGCAGGCCGCCTTCGATCACAAGCAGACGGTCGCGGGTCAGTAGTGGCGCGAATTCCTGCCATGTGTCGCCGAAGAAGCCGCATTCAATCTGGCCGCGGCCGTCATCCAGTTGCACGAACGCCTGCGAATCGCCGCGTTTGCGCATGCCCAGCACTTGCCCTGCGACCACGGTTTGCACCAGCGGGCGCCAACTGCGGCCTTCCTGCGGGCGATGGTTGCGAGAGCCGCTTTCCCAGATGCTGGCCAAGGCCGACAGGTCATGGCCCACGAGTTTTTGCACATCCTCGCGGTACGGATCCATCGGGTGCCCGCTGAGGTAATGCCCCAGCGTGTCGTGTTCGCCCTGCAGGAGTTGCGCCAGCGGCCACTCGTCGGTATCTGGCAGTTCGATCCGGATGTCACTGCTGCCGCCACAGCCGAACATATCGAACATGCCGGCATCGCGGTTCTTGGTCATCTGTTCGGTGGCCCGCATGGCCTCGGGCAATTGCAGCATCAGCGAGGCGCGGTTCTTCGCCAACGCATCCAGTGCGCCAGCATGGATCAAGGCTTCCTGCGTGCGCTTGTTCATGCCCCCGGCGGACACGCGTTGGCAGAAGTCCAGCAAGTCGCGGAAGGCGCCGCCGCTATCACGTGCGGCTTCAATGGCTTCGCATACGCCTTGTCCGACACCTTTGACTGCGCCCAGACCATAGCGAATCGTGTCGGGTGTGGTGGCCTTGAACATATAGCCGGAGGTGTTCACGTCTGGCGGCAACACGGTCAGCTTCAGCCCGCGGGCTTCCTCCAGAAAGGCCACTACTTTATCGGTCTTGTCCATGTCCGAGGAAAGCGTGGCGGCCATGAATTCGGCCGGGTAGTGCTTCTTCAGCCACGCGGTCTGGTAGGCCACCAGCGAATAGGCGGCGGCGTGCGATTTGTTGAAACCGTAGCCGGCGAACTTCTCCATCAAGTCGAAAATTTCGTCGGCCTTGGCCGCGCTGACCGCGCCCTTGGCGGCACCTTCGCGGAAGATCTCGCGGTGCTTGGCCATTTCGGCCGGCACTTTCTTGCCCATCGCGCGGCGCAGCAGGTCGGCACCGCCCAGCGAGTAGCCGCCGACGATCTGCGCCATCTGCATGACCTGCTCCTGATAGACCATGATGCCGTAGGTTTCTTGCAGCATGGCTTTGGTGCGCGGGTCGGGGTAGTCGAAGGTCTCGGTGCCGTGTTTGCGCGCCACGAACGAGGGGATCATCTCCATCGGGCCAGGGCGGTACAGCGCGTTCAGTGCGATCAGATCCTCGAAGCGGTCGGGTTTGGCGTCTTTCAGTGCGCGACGCATGCCGGCCGATTCGAACTGGAACACCGAGCCGGTATTGCCGTTGGCGAAGATGTCGCGGAACACGCTGGCGTCGTCCAGCGGAATGCTGCTGATATCAAGTGGTGCTTGGCCTTCCTGGGCGCGGCGAATATTGATCGCCTTCACCGCCCAATCAATGATGGTCAGCGTGCGCAGGCCCAGGAAGTCGAACTTCACCAGGCCCACCGCTTCCACGTCGTCCTTGTCGAACTGTGTGACGGGGTTTTTGCCCAGCAGGCCGTGGTCGTGTTCGGCATACAGCGGGCTGAAATCGGACAGCGGGCTGGGCGCGATCACCACACCACCGGCATGTTTGCCGGCATTACGGGTCAAATCTTCCAGCTGCAAGGCAAGGTCGATGAGGTCGCGGACGTCGTCTTCACTTTCATAGCGCTGGATCAGCTCGGGTGAGGCCATCTCGCCATCCATCCCGCCCTTGCCCTGACCCATCGCGTCCTTCAGCGAGATGCCGAGGATGTTGGGGATCAGCTTGGCGATGCCGTCCACCATGCCGTAGCCGTACCCGAGCACGCGGCCGGTATCGCGCAGCACGGCCTTGGCCGCCATCGTGCCGTAAGTGATGATTTGCGAAACGCGGTCGCGGCCGTATTTGCGCGCGACGTAGTCGATGACCTCGTCGCGCCGGTCCATGCAGAAGTCGATGTCGAAGTCGGGCATCGACACGCGTTCCGGGTTGAGGAAGCGCTCGAACAGCAGGTTGTACGGCAACGGGTCGAGGTCGGTGATCTGCAGCGCCCACGCCACCAGCGAGCCGGCGCCGGAGCCGCGGCCGGGGCCAATCGGGATACCTTGGTTTTTGCCCCACTGGATGAAGTCGGCCACGATCAGGAAGTAGCCGGGGAAGCCCATCTTGATGATGGTATCCAGCTCGAATTCCAACCGCGCCTCGTAGTCCTCACGGGTCTTGCCGGGTGCTATCGGATTTTTTTCAAGCCGCGCCGCAAGCCCGCGTCGTGATTCACTGCGAATCCAACTGTCCAGTGTTTCATCCGCAGGCACTGGATAGGCGGGCAGGAAGTAAGTGCCCAGTTTGAGTTGCATATTGCAGCGCTGCGCCAGCGCCACGGTGTTGTCCAGCGCGTCGGGGACATCGGCAAACAGCGCCACCATCTCATCGGTGGAGCGCAGGTATTGCTGCGCGCTGTAATCACGCGGGCGGCGCGCATCGTCCAGCACGCGGCCGGTGGAGATGCACACGCGTGCTTCATGCGCATCAAACCCGGCGGCATCCAGAAAGCGCACATCATTGCTGGCGATCAACGGCAAACCAAGTGTGCCGGAGGCATGCAGTGCAAATTGGTTGAACGCATCTTCGCCGTCGCGGCCGGTGCGGGTCAGCTCCAGATGCAGATCCGCGCCGAACACGCGTCGCCATTCTGCCAATTGCGCTTCAGCGATGTCATGCCGGTTGGCCACCGCCATGCGCCCGGCCAGACTTTGCCGGCCGGCAATGGCGAACAAGCCGGCGTGGTCATCGCGCAGCCACTCCGGATTGATCGCCACGCAATCGCCGCGCTGGCCTTCCAGCCAGGCACGGCTCAGCAAGCGCGACAAACTCAGGTAGCCGCTGTGGTCGCGGCACAGCAAGGTCAGTAGCGATGGCGCATCGCCGCCGTCGGCAATCAATACATCGGCGCCAGCAATGGGTTTGATGCCCACACTCTCGGCGGCTTTGTAGAACTTGACCAGCGCAAACAGGTTGTTGCGGTCGGTGATCGCCAGTGCCGGTAATTGCAGTTCCACTGCGCGGCTGAGCAGGTTCGGGCGGTCACCGGCTTTTTCCGGGCGCGCATAGTCCGGCTTCTCGGGCACGCGGATGGTGGAATCCACAAGCGAGAATTCGGTGTGCAGGTGCAGGTGGACGAATTGGGCGGGCATCGCGGTATCGCGTTATGACGTAGCAGGGTAGGGCGGTGACGCAGATGGAGCAAGGCTTGACATCGGCAACGGCATCAACCGGGGCCACGTGTCTGCAACAGTGCACGCACCGGCGCATAGCTGCGCCGATGTTCCGGGCAGGGGCCATGCGCCAGCAAGGCGGCGCGGTGCGCAGCGCTGGGATAGCCCTTGTGGCGGTCGAAGCCGTAGTGCGGGTAGTGCGCATGCAATTCCAGCATGCGGCGGTCGCGGCTGACTTTGGCCAGGATCGAGGCTGCGGAAATCGCCGGTTCGCTGGCATCGCCCCCAATGATCGCGGTGGCAGGGCAGGGCAAGTGGTTGGGGATGCGGTTGCCGTCGATCAATGCGTGTTGCGGTGTAATCGCCAGGCCCTCCAACGCACGCTGCATACCGGTCAAGGTGGCTTGCAGGATGTTGAGGCGGTCGATCTCGTCGGCTTCGACAAACTCGATGCGCCATGCCAATGCGCGTTCAAGGATCAGCGGATACAGCGCCTCGCGTTTGCGTTCGCTCAGTTGCTTGGAGTCGTTCAGGCCAGCAATCGGGTGCGTTGGATCCAGAATCACCGCAGCTACCGTCACCGGCCCTGCCAGCGGGCCACGCCCGGCCTCATCCACGCCGGCAATGTGGATCATGGTTGCAACACCTCGGCCACCGCCTCCGCCGCGCGCGCCGACGCATCGCAGCGCAAGCTTTCATGCAGGGTCAGAAACTGCGGCTGCAAGGCAGCCACCGCGTCAGCATCGGTAAACCAATGCAGCAAGGCGCGATGCAAATTGTCTGCGGTGCATTGGTCTTGCAATAGCTCCGGCACCAGCGTCTTGCCTGCCAGGACATTGGGCAAGCTGACGTGTGCGGATTTCAATAAGCCGAACAATTTGACAATGCGATACGTCAGCGCGGAAATGCGATGGCCAATCACCATCGGCCGCTTGCACAGCATCGCTTCCAATGCAGCGGTGCCCGAGGCCAGCAACACCACATCGCTGGCGATCATGATCTGCTGCGCCTGGCCGTCGATGACGCGAAACGCCGGCGCGTCGCCGAGGATGGCGTCGATGGCGGCACGGCACTGTGCGTTTGCCGCCGGCACCAGCACGCGGAGACCGGGAATGCCTGCGGCAAGGCGGCGCGCGGCATCGACGAAGTCGGGCAGCATGCGACGGATTTCACCCAGCCGGCTGCCCGGTAGCAGCGCCAGAATCGGCGTATCGCTGGATTCGCCTAGCGCAGCGCGTGCGGCAGCGCGGTCGGGTTGCAGCGGGATCGCATCGGCCAGTGGGTGGCCGATAAAGCGCGCAGCCACGCCGTGCTGCGCGTAGATCGGCGGCTCCATCGGGAACAGACACAGCACGCGGTCGGCGCTCTCGCCGATCTTCGCAGCGCGCCCCTGTCGCCACGCCCAAATCGAGGGGCTGACATCGTGCACGGTGCGCACGCCGCGCTGCTTCAGCCAGCGCTCGATGCCGAGATTGAAGTCGGGCGCGTCGATGCCGATGAAGACATCCGGCTGCCACGCCAGCACGCGCTTACGAAATTGTTTGCGCAGGCGCAGCAAGCGCGGCAGATGTGCCAATACTTCGGCCAGACCCATCACCGCCAATGCATCGGCATCCCACCACGTTTGCATCCCCGTGGCGCGCATCAACGGGCCGCCAATCCCGGCAAATTGCGCATCCGGGTAGCGTGCACGCAGTGCGTGGATCAGCCCCTCGCCGAGTTGGTCGCCGGAGGTCTCGCCGGCACACAGCGCAATACGAAGCGTCATCAGTCACCTCGTGCCAGAGCTGCACTGTTGCGGGGTCTGCGGTGTATCCCGAGTCGCTCCCCGATACTCGCTTTGTCGGGACACACCGCAGACCCCGCACCAGCGCTAATCGCGATGTTCACAGCAACCAATCTCACCGCAACAACGGCCGCTCGCCGGCGTCGATGAAATCGAGAAAAGCACGCACATCGCTGCTGCCCAGGGCGATTTCGCCCAGCTCGGTCTTGGCTTCTTCCAGCTTGGTATCGCCCATGAACAACGCACGGTAAGCGCGCTTGATTGCAGCGATGCGGCTGGCATCGAAGCCATGCCGCTTCAAGCCCTCGGCATTGATCCCGCGCGGGCGCGCATATTTTTCTTGCGCCACCATCAAATACGGCGGCACATCGCCGTTGACGAACGCCCCCATGCCGATAAACGCAAAATCACCGATGCGGCAGAATTGATGCACGCCGGAGAAGCCGCTGAGGATGACGTGGTTGCCCACCGTCACGTGCCCCGCCAGTGTGGCGTTGTTGGAAAACACGCAGCCATCGCCCACGCTGCAATCGTGCGCGATATGGCAGTACGCCAAAATCCAATTGCCGCTGCCCACGCGGGTGCTGCCGCCACCGTCGCCGGTGCCACGGTTGATGGTGACAAACTCGCGAATGGAATTGCCATCACCAATCTCAAGCGTCACGCGCTCGCCACGGTATTTCTTGTCTTGTGGCTCGCCACCGATGGCGGCGTGCGCATGCAGGACGTTGTCGCGGCCAATCCGGGTGGGGCCTTCGATGGTGCAATGCGGGCCGATGCGGGTGTTGTCACCGATGACAACTTCGGCCCCGATCACCGCATACGCACCTACTTGCACGCCCGCCCCCAATACCGCCGACGGGTCGATCACCGCAGTGGGGTGGATCGCAGGCGCGGCGCAGTTCATTCGCGTGCCGCTGCTGCACACAGGATTTCGGCGCAGGCCACTTGCTGCCCATCTACCCGGGCCACGCCCACGTACTGCGCCATGTTGCGAATGCGGCGCTTGAGCTCCACATCCAACTCCAGGCGATCACCGGGCACGACCATCCGGCTGAACTTGGCGTTGTCCACTTTCACCAGATAAAACACTTGCCCCTCACCCGCGCCGGGGTCGCGCGAGAGCTGGGTGAGCAGACCGCCAGCCTGCGCCAGTGCTTCCACCACCAGCACGCCCGGCATCACCGGGTTGCCGGGGAAGTGGCCAGTGAAAAACGGTTCGTTGTAGCTGACATTCTTGTACGCCAGCACGCGCTTGTCTTTTTCGAATTCGACCACGCGGTCCACCAGCAAAAACGGATAGCGATGCGGCAGCAGATGCTCGATTTCGCTACTGGTGACAGGCAGGGTGACGGTGTCGTGTGAATCAGTCATTCGGAATCCTTCTCAGCACCGGGCAAGCGCCTGGCGATGCGATCAAGTTGTTTAAAGCGCGCCGCGCTTTTGCGCCAGCTGCGGTTGTCCATCAAGGGTGTGCCGGAAGAATACTCGCCCGGCTCACGGATGCTGTGTGTCACCAACGACATCGCAGTGATGATCACGCGGTCGCAGACCTCCAAATGGCCCAGTACGCCGGCACCGCCACCAATCAGGCAGTGCCGGCCGATGCGGGCGCTGCCGGCCACTGCCGCGCAACCCGCCATCGCGGTGTGTGCACCGATGTGTACGTTGTGGCCAATCTGGATCTGGTTGTCCAGACGCACATCGTTTTCCAGAATCGTGTCGTCCAGCGCGCCGCGGTCGATGGTGGTATTGGCCCCGATTTCGCAATCATCGCCAATGGCCACACCGCCCAGCTGCGGCACCTTGATCCAATGACCGGCATCCATCGCAATGCCAAAGCCATCGGCACCCAACACGACGCCGGGATGCAACAGCACGCGCTTGCCCAGCCGTACCCGCGTCACCAAGGTGACGCGGGCCACCAGCTCGCAGTCTTCGCCAATGACGCAGGCATCGCCAATCACACAGCCCGGGCCGATACGCGCACCCGCCGCCACTACGCTGCCCGCACCAATACTGACGTGTGGACCGATACTGGCGGCAGGGTCGACACGCGCAGTTGGATCGACGCATGCGGTGGAGTGAACGCCTGCAGCAAACGTGGGTTTGGGTTCAAACAGCGCAGCGATTTTTGCATAGGCCGCATACGGATCGCGGGCGATCAGTGCGCTGCCTTGACGGCCCTGCACATCGGCCTCGCGCAGCACCACCACGCCGGCGCGGGTGTCCACCAATTGCGTGCGATAGCGCGGGTTGGCGAGGAAGGCCAATTGCGCGGGGCCGGCGTCGGCAAGGGTGCCGACACCTGTAATTGCGTGATCTTCCCCACGCAACTCCAGCCCAAAGCGCGCAGCCAGCATTGATGCGGTGTATGCCGGCGCGTTCATGCCATTGCCCGTCAGAGCTGACCACCGAAGTTGAACTGCAAGCGCTCGATCTGGTCGCCATCCTTCTTGCGCAACGGCAGTGCGTAGCTGATCGACAGCGGCCCCATCGGCGAGCGCCACAGCAGGGCGATACCGGCCGAAGCGCGTAGCTCGGACGCACTGAAGTTCTTGTAGCCGTTGTACACGTTGCCGAAATCCAGGAACGCAGACACGCGCGCGGCGGGGCTATCGAATAACTTCGGGAAAATGGCTTCCACAGACCCGGCCACCAGCACCGAGCCGCCCAGCGGCTGGCGGTAACCAAAGCCGGAGACATAGGCGGGGCCCAGGGTATTGTCGGTGAATCCGCGCACCTTGCCGCTGGACGCAATACCGCCGGCGTAGAAGTTTTCGAAGAACGGCAGGCCGGTGGCAGTGACGGTCTTGATGTAATCGGTGGAGGTGGTCAGGCAGGGGTTGCTGGGCGGTGGCGGTGCGGGAGGTTGGGTTGGATTGGGGTTGTCGGTCGTGGGCGGAATCGGCGGCAAGGGGGCGGTGAAGCACAGGTTGCGGCTGTAATTCTTGCCGTAAGAGTCACCGTAACCCAAGTTAAGTCCGGTCTTGAGCACCAGCGCTTGACTCAACGGCCAGTATTTGGCGACGTCGTATTGCAGCTTGAAATACTCCACCGTGGAGCCGGGCAGGGCGATTTCGGCGGAGAGGTTCTGGGTGCTGCCCACCACAGGAGTGAAGTAGTTGTTGCGGGTGTCGCGGCCCCAGCTCAACTGGGTGCGCCAGCTGTGGAAGGTGTTCTGACCCACCGCTTTGATGTAGTCCACCATCGGCGGCGGGGTGCTGCCTTCAAATGCCAAAATCTGGTTGGAGTCGATGCCGAACATCACTTGCACCGAATCACTTTCACTCAATGGCAGGCCCATGAACACCTGGAAGGCGCCACTATTGGTGGAGTATTGGGCGACGTTGTAGTTGGAGTAGTCGAACTCGCGCCACCAGAGGTTGTAGCCCAGTGACAGCCCGTCATCGGTGAAGTATGGGTTCATGTACGAGAAGTCGTAACGCTTCTGGTAGTTGCTCTTGGTCAGCGCCATGGAGACCCGATTGCCGGTACCAAGGAAGTTGTTTTCCGAAAGCTGCAACGACAAGTTAATGCCCGACAATTGCGAATAGCCAACACCGGCCGAAATACTGCCGGAAGTGGTTTCCTTGACGGTGTAGGTCACGTCCACCTGGTCATCACTGCCGGGAACTGGCTGGGTATCCACGTCCACGGTTTCGAAATAGCCCAAGCGATCCAGGCGCACCTTGCCGCGGTCAATCGCGGCTTGCGAATACCAGCTACCTTCGAACTGGCGCATTTCACGACGCAAGACCGGGTCGGCAGTGCGGGAGTTGCCCTTGAACACGATCCGGCGCACGTTTACGCGCGGGCCGGGTTGCACCTGGAAATCAATCGCGACGGTGCGCTTGTCGCGGTCGATGGTGGGGACCGGATTGACCTTGGCGAATGCGTAGCCGATGTTGGCCAGGCGCGCGGTGACCGAGTTGGTTGCCAACTCCAGCAGCCCGCGCGAAAACACATTGCCCGGACGGATAAAGCTGACCAGGGTTTCGATTTCCGGCTTCGGCAAGATGGTGTCGCCAGAGACGCTGATAGCAGCAAAATTGTAAGCCTCACCCTCGGTCATGCCGGCGGTGATGAACATGTCTTTCTTGTCGCCGCTGATTGCCACTTGGGTGGAATCCAGGCTGAAATCGACGAAACCGCGATCCAGATACCAGGAGTTGAGCTTTTCGATATCGCCAGATAACTTCTCGCGCGAATACTGGTCATCTTTCTTGTACCAGGACATCCAGTTGCTGGTATGCGACTCCCAGTCCTTGGTGATGTCTTCCTCAGGGTAGCGATCGTTGCCAATCAGGTTGATGTGGCGGATCTTGGCCGCCTTGCCTTCCTTGATAGTGATGGTCAGGTTGACGCGGTTGCGATCCAGGTGCTCGACGCTGGGTGAGATCGACACGTTGTACTTGCCGCGATTGTTGTACTGGCGGGTCAATTCCTGGGTAACCCGGTCCAGATTGAGCGGGTTGTAAGTCTCACCCTCGGCCAAGCCGATTTCTTTCAGACCTTTGATCAGATCTTCGGTTTTCAGATCCTTGTTGCCGGTCAAGGTCAGCTTGTTGATGGCCGGGCGCTCGATCACCTTGATCACCAGAATGCTGCCCTGATGGTCAATGCTGATGTCTTCAAAAAACCCGGTCTTGTACAAGGCGCGCACGGCCTCGGCGGCCTTGCCCTGATCCAGGGTGTCGCCGCGCTCAACCGGCAAATAGGTAAATACGGTGCCGGCGCCGATGCGCTGCAGGCCGTCGATGCGGATGTCGCTGACCGTAAACGGGGTAAACGCCGCCTGCGCCCAGACTGGCAGGGAAAGTGCCGAAGCCAGGGCAAGGGTCAGTAAGCGGCGGGACATGGGTCGGGTCATTCGGAACATCCTGAGGTGGGTGCTGCGCGGGGGTGGCAGCGCGAACTTGCGCTGCCGGGTGCTGCGTCAATCGTGGGGGCGAACAGGTAGAAACAGGTTAAGACACGAGGTGCAAAATATCGTTGTAAAAGGCCAGCCCCATTAGTCCTGCGATCATTGCAAGACCAAGGTACTGACCCACAGCCATCGCCCGCTCGCCCAATGGGCGGCGGATCGTCAGCTCGATAAGGTAATACAGCAAGTGACCCCCGTCCAAGACCGGGATGGGAAGCAAGTTGATCAAGGCCAAACTGACCGACAGCAGGGCCAGAAAGTTCAGGAACCACGCCGGGCCACGGGACGCAAAATCATTGGCAGCCCGGGCAATGGTGATCGGTCCGGATACGGTATTTTGCACCGAAACCTTGCCGGAAACCGCCCGCATCACCATATCCACGATCTGTTTGGCCTGGTAGCCGGTTTCCTGCACAGCAGCCGGCACCGCAGCCAGCAGCCCCAGTTTCAGCACTGCGTCGTGGGGGGGCTCCACCGGGGCAGCATTGGTGACGCCCAGGATCCAATGCGGTTGACCGTCGTTGCCCTGCATGCGCCGCGGAGTCAGTTCCAGTGCCAAGCGTTCACCGTCGCGCTCGACTTCCACCATCCCTGGGCCACCGCGCGCGCCCAATTTTGCTACCAGCGGGGCAATGTCTTCGAAGCTGACAACCGGATGTGAATCAATTGCGGTGATGCGATCACCCTCGGCCAACACCCCCCACGCCGGACTGCCTTCGCGCACACTCCCGACCAGGGCCGGCAGCAGCAAATGCCGCGGAATCAGGCCGATGCCACTCAGTGCGCGCAACTCATCCACGGAGGCCGGCAGATTCTGCAGCGGCAGCGTGCGCTGCACGAGGCGGCCATTGGCGCGGCGTAGCGACAGCGTGACCGGCTGACGATCCAGGGCATCCACATTCAACGCCATCACCAGCTCGCTCCAGGTGGGCGTGACGCGGTCGCCAACGGCCAGTATGTGATCACCCGGCTGCAATCCGGCCTGTGCCGCAATGGCGGTGGCCTGGCCCACCACCGGGGCATAGTCAGGGCGGCCAATCACCAGCATGGCCCAGAGCAGGCCAAACGCCAGCACCAGATTGGCCAGCGGCCCGGCGGCGACGATTGCAATACGCTGCAGCACCGGTTTGCGATTGAACGCCAGATGTAACTGCTGGGCGGGCACGTCATCCTCGCGTTCATCCAGCATGCGCACATAGCCGCCCAAAGGGATTGCGGCGAGCACGTATTCGGTGCCGTCTTTGCCACGATGTGTCCACAGCGGTTTGCCAAAGCCTATCGAGAATCGCAGGACCTTGACGCCGCAGCGGCGCGCAACCCAGAAATGGCCAAATTCGTGGAAAGTGACCAATACGCCCAGCGCCACCAGCAGCCACCAGACCGAGCCGAAGAACGTGCTCATGTTCGGCTTCCGGCAATGCGGGCAATCGTCTGTCGGGCGTTGACGCGGGCCTGCGCGTCGCTGGCCAGCAAGGCTTCGATGGAGTCGGTGGGGTTCGCTGGCATGGCGTCCAGGGCGGCGGCAACGGTGGAGGGGATGTCCAGAAAACCAATATGGCCCTGAAGAAATGCTGAAACTGCTTCTTCATTGGCAGCGTTGAGTACGGCCGGTGCGGTGCCACCGGCGCGGATCGCTGCAAATGCCAGCGACAAACATGGAAATGCGGCCAGATCCGGGGGTTCAAACTCCAGCCGTCCACCCTCGCTAAGCAAATCCAGCGCCGGCACCCCCGAGGCAATGCGCTTGGGCCAGCCCAAACCGACCGCCAGCGCGGTGCGCATGTCGGGCAGCCCCAACTGGGCCAGACTGCTGCCGTCGATGAAATCCACCATCGAATGCACCAATGATTGCGGATGTACCAGCACCCGAATGGCATCGACGGGTACCTCGAACAAGTGGTGGGCCTCGATGACCTCCAGGCCCTTATTCATCAAGGTGGCCGAATCCACCGAGATTTTTGGACCCATTGACCATTTGGGATGGGCCACCGCCTGTGCCGGTGTCACCTGCGCCAATCGCCTGCCAGACCAGCCACGAAACGGTCCGCCGGAGGCCGTCAGGGTGATGCGTGAGGGTGTGTTGCCATTCGCCAGGCATTGGAAAATGGCGTTGTGCTCACTGTCGATCGGGACGATCACCGCGCCATGTGCGTGCGCCTCGCGCATCAGCAGTTCACCAGCCAGCACGAGTGATTCTTTATTTGCCAGCAACAGGCGCTTGCCGACACGGGCTGCCGCCAAGGTGGACGGCAATCCCGCAGCTCCCACAATGGCCGCCACTACGGTATCGCAAGCATCGCTGGCTACCAATGCATCCAGAGCTTCGCTGCCGGCGTGTGCTTGAGTGGCAAGCCCCGCCGTACGCAGGCCATCGCGCAGTGCGCTGTAGCTGGCCATATCGGCGATGACCGCGTGGTCTGGTGCATGCGAGCGACACAGCGCCAGCAGGGCATCGACTTGGCTGCCGGCTGCCAGCACACTGGCGCGCATGCGCTGCGGGTGACGTGCGATCACATCCAGCGCGGATGTGCCAATCGACCCTGTGGCACCCAGAACGGCAACACGTTGCATCATCAGAAACCCAGCCATATCTTGCCCAGTGCAAACACCGGCAGTGCGGCCAATACACTGTCCACCCGATCCAGCACACCGCCGTGACCTGGGATTAAGGAGCCGGAATCCTTCATGCCGGCATGGCGTTTGAGCAGGCTTTCGAATAAATCACCGGCCACGCAGAACAGCACGGTGATCGCCGCAGCTCCCGCGATCGCCGGGAATTTGCTCGCCGGCGCGCCGATCAGCCATGCCCCCAACAAGGCCACTAGCATCGCCAAGGCCACGCCACCGCTGACCCCTTCTAGGGTTTTATTCGGGCTGATGCGTGGCGCCAATTTGCGGCCGCCAAACCATTGCCCGCCGAATTTGCGGCCGGTGAAGTAGGCGCCGCTGTCGGCTGCCCACACGATCAGCAATACCAGCAGTAGCCAGCCGGGGCCGCGCGGTTGACTGCTATGAATGACGGCCAGCGCGCACCAGGCGGGGATGATGGCGGCGGTGGCAGCCACCAGTTTGGCCGCACGCGCCTTGCCAAGGACTTCTGCGGAAAAGTGATAGTGCTTCAGCCATAGCAACGCCAGCAGCCACCACAACACGCCCAGCACAACAATGAGCTGGAACAAGGGAAGTGAGCGCACCGAATGCGATTGCGAGCCCCACACCAAGGCAACCATCAGTCCAAGGTTGCAGGCCAGCAGTGCGCTACGCGCCAATGTGTCTTCCAAACCGGCCAAGCGCAGCCATTCCCACAGTGCCAGCAAAAATACGATGGCGCTCACCAGCATCAGCCAACCGGTGGGCAACAACAACACGGCGGCAATAACGGCGGGTGCCATGATCAGCGCGGCCAAAATGCGGGTTTTGGTCATGGCGTATTCCCGGGGTGGGGTGCCCGAAGTTGGGCGCTAGTCAGGCCGAAGCGGCGTTCGCGGGTGGCAAAGTCATCCACCGCTTGTTGCAGCATTTGCGCATCGACATCCGGCCACAGTGTGTCGGTGAACCATAGCTCGGTATACGCCATCTGCCACAGCAGGAAATTACTGATGCGCAATTCGCCGCCGGTCCGGATGAACAAATCCGGTGCCGGCAGGTCGGCCAATGCCATCTGTGCCGATAGTGCGGATTCGTCAATCTGCTCGGGCAGCAAGCGGCCTGCAGCGACGTCCTCCGCCAGCAGTCTTGCCGCATGAACGATGTCCTGGCGACCGCCGTAACTGGCCGCAATCGTGAGCTGCAGTTTTGGATTGCTGGCGGTCAGGGCTTCTGCAGCGTGCATGCGCGCTTGTATTGCAGGGTCAAACCGCGAGCGTTCACCGATAAAACGCAGGCGTGCACCCAGGCGATGCAGCTCGTCCACCTCACGTTCCAGCGCACCCAAGAACAGCTTCATCAGGCCGCCAACTTCCTCGCTGGGGCGGTTCCAGTTTTCGCTGGAGAAGGCAAACAGCGTGAGTGCCTCGATCCCACGCTGCAGGCAAAACTCGACGCAACGCTTGACCGCCTGCGCACCCGCACGATGGCCGATGATGCGCGGGCGATGGCGTCTTTGCGCCCAGCGGCCATTGCCATCCATGATGATGGCAATGTGGTGCGGCAGCGGTGCGGCGCGGGTCGGCATGGGCAGGCTCGTATGCCTCAAACCGACATCAATTCCTGCTCTTTCGCCTTGACCACATCATCCACATCCTTGATCGCAGCATCGGTGATCTTTTGGATTTCGGCCTCGGTGCGTGCGCTTTCATCCTCAGTGATCTGCTTGTCTTTCAGCAGTTCCTTGACTTGATGGTTGGCGTCGCGGCGGATGTTGCGTACCGCTACCTTGGCGTCCTCGCCCTCGCCATGCACGACCTTGGTCAGGTCACGGCGGCGCTCTTCGGTCAGTGCCGGGATATTGAGCCGAATGGTGGTGCCGGCGGTATTCGGGGTCAGCCCCAGATCAGACGCCAGAATGGCCTTTTCCACCGCGCCAACCATTTGCTTTTCCCACGGCGTGATCAGGATCGAACGGGCATCTGCCACCGACACGCTGGCGACTTGTGACAGCGGCATGTCGGAGCCGTAATAGTTGACCTTGATGCTGTCCACCAGGCCGGCATTGGCGCGGCCAGTGCGCACTTTCACCAGATTGTGGCGGAGCGATTCGATGCTTTTGACCATGCGGGCTTGGGCATCTTTCTTGATTTCGTTCAACATGGCATCGCTCCGAACTGAATGTGCAAACCGCTGATTATAAGCGGCAAGCAGGCTATCGGGCGCGGTTTAGCTGCGGCCTTGCACCAAGGTGCCCACCTGCTCGCCGTGCAGAATGCGCAGCAATACGCCGGGTTCGGCCATGTCGAAAATGCGCAGCGGCAGGCTGGCATCACGGCACAGGGCGAATGCCGCGGTATCCATCACTTGCAAGTTGCGGGCAATGACTTCGTCATAACTCAGGTTATTCAGCTTGATTGCATCGGGGTACTTCTTGGGGTCTTTGTCATAGACGCCGTCGACTTTGGTCGCTTTCAGCAATAAATCGGCACCGATCTCGATCGCGCGCAGCGCAGCACCCGAGTCGGTGGTGAAGAATGGGTTGCCGGTGCCGGCGGCAAAAATGACCAGACGACCCTTTTCCAGGTGGCGGATAGCGCGCCGCCGGATGTAGTCTTCGCACACGTCATTGATTTTCAAGGCGCTCATTACGCGGGCCTTGCCACCTTGCTTTTCCAATGCATCCTGCATGGCCAAGGCATTGATCACCGTGGCCAGCATGCCCATATGGTCGCCGGTGACCCGATCCATCCCGCCGGCGGCCAACCCTGCGCCGCGGAAGATATTGCCGCCGCCGATCACCAGTGCAATCTGCGCACCGGCTTCGCTGGCTTCAATCACTTCTTGCGCCAACCGGATCAATACATTGGGGTCGATACCGTAATCCTCGTTGCCCATCAATGCCTCGCCGGAAAGTTTCAACAGCACACGGCGATAGGCAAGTTGCGACATGGGAATTCCTAGTCAAGAGGGCGACCAATTCTAACGGAAAGCCCCGCATGACGATTCGACGTGCACAGGTCAATCGCAAGACTTGGACTGCCGCTGCAAGAAATTTGCGAAAAATGTTGCGCGATCGAAAAACCCTGCGTATGATTGCGGGCTCACAGCGGAGTGGTAGTTCAGTCGGTTAGAATGCTGGCCTGTCACGCCGGAGGTCGCGGGTTCGAGTCCCGTCCACTCCGCCAGTTTGAAGCAAAAGCCTCGCAGCAATGCGGGGCTTTTTGCTTTTTGCTTTGCGCACGTCGTGCCAGTGCGCCCAATCGACGCCAAGCAGCATGGGCGAGCACGACCAACTGGACTAGGGTTGCATTAGACGAGTTAGACTACGCGGCTACGCCTCAATGTCAGCTTGCCCATGTTGCAGAAACTTCGCGAAAAGACCTCCGGCTGGATCGCCACCGCAATCCTCGGCCTCCTGATTGTTCCGTTCGCTTTCTTCGGCATGGAGTCTTACATGTCGCAGCGAGTGGACACCTATGTGGCGCGGATCGCGCAGCCGCCGTCGTGGTGGGCCTCGGCACCACGAGTGTGGCCGATCACCTATCTGTGGAAGATCGAAGACATTGATGCCGCGGCCTATAAAGAGCGTCTGGAAACGGCGCGTATGCGGATGCGTGCGCAGCAGGGCGAGAGCTACGACGCCAAGGCATTCGAGTCGGTCGAAAACAAGCGCAAGATTCTTGACACCCTGATCGATGATCGTTTGATGCAGCTGGCAACCAAGCGCGACAACATCGTGATCAGTGATGCGCAGGTGGCCGAGGCCATTGGCAAGATTCCGGACTTTCAGGTCGATGGCGCATTCAATACGGATCGTTATCAGATGTTGCTGTCGACGCAGAATCCGCCGATGACGCCGCGCAGCTTTGAAGCCAAGGTGCGCGACGGACTGATGGATGACTTGATTCCTTCGCGGATCGCACAATCCGCCTTCGTTACCGATACCGAGCTGGATCGGCTGATGCGGTTATTGGGTGAGCATCGCGATGTCAGCTATGTCAACCTGCCTGCCCCCGCCGCCGATACTTCCGAAGTCACCCAGGCCCAGATTGATGCTTGGTACAAGGCGCATGCAGCGCAGTTCCATGCCCCGGAAACCGTGCGCTTGGAATATGTCGAAGTGGATGGCAGCAAGCTGGCCCCACCCGTGGTCGACGATGCGGCCTTGCATAAGAAGTATCAAGAGCAGATTGCGAAATCGCCCTCAGGCGACAAGCGTGAGGTCTCGCATATCCTGATCGCAGTGGCGGCAAATGCCAGCGATACCGAGAAGAAAGCCGCCGAGGCCAAGGCCAGGCAACTTGCAGACATGGCGCGTGCGCCGGGTGCAGATTTTGCAGCGCTGGCCAAGGCCAATTCGGATGACAGTGGCTCCAAAGCCAAAGGTGGCGACCTCGGCTGGCTGAGCAAGGGCGGCATGCCGGGTACGTTTGACGATGCTGCGTTTGCCATGCAGCAAGGTGAGATCCGTGGCCCGGTCAAAAGTGATTTCGGCTGGCATGTGATCAAGGTCAACCAAATCCAGCAGGGTGTGCAGCGCTCGTTTGAAGACATGCGCGCCGATCTTGAAAAAGAGTTGCAGCAAGGTGGGCGTGAGCAAGCATTCAATGAATTGACCGGTAAATTGGTCGATGCGGTGTACAAGAACCCAACCTCGCTGGAGCCGGCGGCCAAGGCCTTGGGGCTGACGGTGCAAACCACACCGGCGTTCACCCGTACCGGCGGCCCTGGCATTGCTGCCGATCCGAAGGTGCTGCGTGCAGCGTTTTCGGACAACCTGATGCAAGATGGCACGGCCAGTGACCCCATCGAAATTGGCCCTGAACACACGGTGTTGATTCGCGTGATTGCACATGAGCCAGAACGGGCGTTGCCGCTGGCACAAGTGCGTGATGCGGTGGTGCAGGCAATCCATGCCGACCGCCAGCGCAAGGCAGCTGAAAGCGCAGCGGATGCATTGCTGAAAGCAGCGCAGGGCAAGGGTTTGGCTGCGGCAGCGCAGGCCGCCGGGTTGGCCGTAGCCGATGCCAATGACCTTGTGCGGCGCAGCCCATTGCCTTCGGCACAAGCGGTGGAGGCATTCTTCAATCTGCCGCGTGCGCGTGACAACAAGTTGTCGATGGGCAAGGCCTTGATCGGCGGCAGCTACATGGTGTTTGAGTTGCGTGCGGTGCGTGATGCCGACATTGGTCAGGTATCGGCGCAAGAGCGCACGCAGTTGCGCCAACAGGTCTCACAGAGCACGGGGATGCAGGCACAAGATGCCTTCGTGCGCGCTGCACGTGCGCATTACGATATCAAGGTGGCGGAAGACCGGCTGTAAGTGCCGCAGCGGTATCGCAACAAAAACGCCCGGCGATATGCCGGGCGTTTTTCTATGCGGCAATGGGGCGCGAGTGTTTCACTCGATCCCGCTCATGCCCATGATGTTGTAGCCGGCATCCACATAGGTGACCTCGCCGGTGATGCCATTGGCCAGATCCGAGCACAGGAACGCAGCAGCGTTGCCCACATCTTCGATTGTCACCACGCGCCGCAGCGGTGCGGCGGCTTCGAATGCACTCAGCATCTTGCGGAAATTGGCCACGCCACTGGCGGCCAAGGTGCGGATCGGGCCGGCCGAAATCGCATTCACGCGGGTGCCCTCCGGGCCCAGCGCCATCGCCATGTAGCGTACGGTCGCTTCCAGCGAGGCCTTGGCCACGCCCATCGTGTTGTAGTTGGCCAGTGCGCGTTCCGCACCCAGATACGACAGGGTCAGGATGCTGCCGTTGCGCCCCTTCATCAGCGGGCGCGCCGCCTTGCCCAGCGCCGCCAACGAGTAGGCGCTGATGTCGTGGGCAATGTGGTAACGCTCGCGGTTGATGCCGTCGAGAAAATCCCCTTCGATCGCTTCACGCGGGGCGAACGCGATGCAATGCACGAGGATGTCGAACCCATCGTTCCAATGCTTGCCCAGTTCGGCAAAGCAATGGTCGATTTGCGCGTCGTCGGCCACGTCCAAAGGCAGCACGATAGTGCTGCCATACTCGGCGGCGGCGTCTTCCACCCGCGATTTCAGTTTTTCGTTCTGATAGGTCAACGCCAACTCCGCGCCTTCGCGGTGGAAGGCGTCGGCAATGCCGGTGGCGATGGAGCGTTGGCTGGCGATGCCGGTGACCAGCGCACGCTTGCCTTGCAGGAATCCCATGGTGTCTCCTTGTGAGTTGCGCGTGGGGCGCGTCGAGCGAATGCTCTAGTTTGCCTTGCGCGGCTGCTTGCGGCCAGTCCCATTGCGTTTGCCCGCGCTATCCCGCAAACCCATCCTTCCATGCGCGTAGCGCGGCAAACACGGCGGTCTCGTCGGGCAGTGCCATTCCGGCATGCTGCTGCACCGCAGCGCGCACGCCCGCGGCATGGCAGCGCAAAAACGGGTTGCAGGCGCGCTCGGTGTCCAGCCGCACGGGCAGGCTGGGATGCCCGGAAGATCGCAGCACGTGGATCTCTTTGACCCGTTGCTGTAGTGCCGGGTTATCCGCATCCACGACCAGTGCGAATGCAGCATTGGCCAGCGTGTATTCGTGTGCGCAGCAAACCCGGGTGTCACCCGGCAGCGCCGCCAGTTTCGATAGCGAGGCATGCATCTGTGCCGGCGTGCCTTCAAACAGACGCCCGCAGCCAAGGCTGAACAAGGTGTCGCCGCAAAACAGCAGGTCTTCCCCGACATAGGCAAGGTGGCTGCGGGTATGGCCGGGGACAGCCAGCACGCGGAACTGCCACGGGCCGATGGCGAGCACCTGGCCCTCGCTGACCCGCTGGGTGGCATGTACGATGCGCGCATCATCCGGTGCAAACACGGGCGTGTCCGGCCAGCGCGCCAACAGCGCCGGCAGTCCGCCGATGTGGTCGCTATGGTGATGGGTAATCACGATGGCGTGTGGCGCAGGGCCATCGCCGATTGCAGCCAAAACGGGCGTAGCATCGCCAGGATCAACGACCAGCGCACGCCCGCTGGCATCACGCAGCAGCCAGATGTAATTGTCATCAAATGCGGCAAGCGCGTGCAGATTCATGATTCCAGCGGTGACGGCGCGCGGGCTTTCCCGCAGAATCACCACCATGCCGCTGCCTGTCCCTGATCGTCAACCCAAGTTTGCCGCCACCGATGCGTGGTTTGCCAGCGTGGCCGGACAAGCGCTATTGGCCAGCGAGGCCGAATGCGTGCGTATTGCGGGCCAGCAATCGCCGGGGCAGCCGTATGTGTGGCTGGGAGCAGGCGCCAGCTTGCTGCCGCCCGATACGGGTGGCAGTGGCCTGTTGCTGCGCCTGCATTGCGCGGAACAGGGGGGCTGGGCGGGCGATCTATGCTGTGATTTGCCGTTGCCCGTGGTCAGCGAATCGTGCGCCAGCGTGATCGTGCAACATGCATTGGATGCAAGCCCCGTGGCAAATGAGTTACTGCACGAATGTGCACGGATCCTGCTGCCGGGCGGCATTCTGTGGCTGCTGGCACTGAACCCCATTTCACCGTATCGCCTGCGTTGGCAGGGGCAGGGGTTGGCAGCCTCCGAGCCGATCCGTTGGCGTCGGAGGCTGCGTGCAGCGGGGCTCAACCCAGAACCTGTTTCGCAAGGTGTGGGGCCGACATGGAACGTGGCACCAGTACTGGACGTACAAGAAGGCGCGGGGTTGCGGGCTGCGTTCCTGTTGCGTGCGCACAAGCGCCGCCTTCCGATGACGCCGATGCGTAGTAAACCACACGCATTGGGCTGGCACCCTGAGGTTGCGGCATGACAAACGCCCGCAAACAGGTGGATATCCATACCGATGGTGCCTGTTTGGGTAATCCCGGCCCGGGAGGCTGGGGTGTGTTGTTGCATTGGTGCGGGGTTGAGCGCGAGCTCTCCGGCGGCGAGGCTGATACCACCAATAACCGCATGGAACTGATGGCCGCGATTGCCGCGCTGGAGTCGCTGCGCGAGCCGTGCGAAGTTATTTTGCACACCGACTCCCAATATGTGCGGCAAGGTATTTTGGAGTGGATGAGTGGTTGGATTCGACGGGGCTGGAAAACAGCGGGCGGTGCGCCGGTCAAGAACCGCGATCTGTGGGAACGGTTGCATCAGGCGGCAGCCCGGCATCAGGTGGATTGGCGCTGGGTCAAGGGCCATAGCGGTGACCCCGGCAATGAACGCGTGGATCAACTGGCGCGCAACCAGGCACTGAAATTCAAGGAGAACGCAAGCTGATGCGGCAAGTGATTCTGGACACTGAAACCACCGGCCTGGATTGGCGCAAAGGCAACCGCGTGGTCGAAATTGGCTGTGTCGAGGTGCTGGAGCGGCGTCCCACCGGGCGCACCTTCCATTACTACCTGAATCCGGATTGCGAATTCGAGCCGGGGGCGCAGGAAGTGACCGGCTTGAGTTTGGATTTCCTAGCCGACAAGCCGCGCTTTGCCGACATCGCAGAAGACTTCATTGCATTTATCGACGGCGCCGAGCTGATCATCCACAACGCAGCTTTCGATATCGGGTTTTTGGATGCTGAACTTGCACGGCTGAAAGACTTCGGCAAAGTGCTTGATCGATGCACGGTGGAAGACACCTTGTTGATGGCGCGGCAACGCTTCCCAGGCCAGCGCAATTCCCTGGACGCTTTGTGCAAGCGATTGGGGGTGGATAATTCCCACCGACAGTTGCACGGCGCATTGCTGGATGCGCAGATTTTGCTGGATGTGTATCTGGCACTGACTTCGGGCCAGGGTGAAATTGGCTTTCAGATCTGTGAGGAAGCAGTACTCTCAGCGGCAGTCGTGGTCAATCCACAAGCCGGCGATGCGTCACGGCCACGGGTGCTCATTCAACCCGAAGAGGCGCAGGCGCACGCAGAGCGCCTTGCGGGGCTACAAAAAAAATCAGGCAGGTGCCTGTGGCTGGAAGCGGATGCCTTGATCTGAGCAGGCGTTGCTGGATGGCCGCAAGCATGCTGGTCATCCCTGATTGCTTCAGTGCCGGCGCACCAGCACGACCGTGACATTATCCGAGCCGCCACCGTCCAGCGCGGCGGCCACCAAACCATCCACACATTCCTGTGCACTGCATTCGCCATGCGCCAGCACCCGCGCAATTTGGCGATCGTCCACTTCCTCGGTCAGGCCGTCGCTGCATAGCAGCAATTGCATGCCTGCACGCAGCTCGCCGTTGAGCGTTTCCACGTTCAACTGTTCTGGTGCCGTCACCCCGAGTGCTTGCGTCACCACGTTGCGGTGCGGATGGTTGCGTGCCTGCGCAGCACTGATCGCACCTTGTGCAATGAGCTCTTGCACATAACTATGGTCATGCGAGATCTGGGTCAGTGTCCCATCACGCCACAGGTACACTCGGCTGTCGCCCACCCATGCAACCTCGAACTGGTTGCCGTGGATACGCGCCGCAACCACGGTGGTCCCCATCGGCAGGCTGTCGCCACGGCGCTTGGAGCAGCGGATGATTTCCTCGTCGGCTACTTTGATGGCACGGCTCAAATCGCTGCCTGCGCGCACTTCATTGACGATGATTTCGCGCGCCATAGCCGCAGCCACTTCGCCGTATTCATGGCCACCCATGCCGTCGGCCACAAGCCACAGCCCCAGCTCGCTGTCCCCGTAATAGGTATCTTCGTTCAGCTCGCGTCGCAGGCCGACATGGGTCAGATGTCCGAATTCAATCATGCGTAGGGCAGGCGTCCGGTGTTTATGGTGGTAACGGAATGGTGCGATAGAACCGGACGGGGGCGCGGCACATGGACATCATGCGAAGCAGTATGACGTTCTTCCCGTGTCGAAAGTGGGGTGAAATCCGACCTGATTCACGATTCTGTTAGATGAGTGGGTATTCCCGGATCCGTAATCTGGGCAGCGGGCTTGGGTATGGTGTCGCGGAGCCGACGCAGCTGATACAAAAACACCCCCGAGCGGGGGTGGTTTGTAGTGGCGGAGAGGGAGGGATTCGAACCCTCGGTAGGCTATAAACCTACGCCTGATTTCGAGTCAGGTACATTCAACCGCTCTGCCACCTCTCCGGAAGTGGGCCGCAAATGATAACGGGATAGAGACTTTGCTGCAAGGTTGTCACGTCTTGATGGCAGCGGCTGGTAACAAAAAAAACCCGCCAGCACGGGCGGGTTTTTTTCCGGAACTCAAGCTGGTGCCTGGTTCAGACCTGCATCGCCTTTGCAACTTCGGCGGCGTAGTCTTCCACCACCTTTTCGATGCCTTCACCCACCACCAGACGCTGGAAGCCGATCACGTCGGCACCGGCAGCCTTGAGCACGGCCTCCACGGTCTTGTCGCCGTCCAGCACGTAGGGCTGACCGTACAGGGTCACTTCGTTGATGATCTTGGCGATCTTGCCGCTGATGATTTTTTCCAGGATGTCGGCTGGCTTGGCCTTGTCCTTTTCGCTCATCTTGGCCAGCTCGATTTCCTTTTCCTTGGCCACGAACTCGGCCGGTACATCGGCCGCCTTGTTGTGCGGCGGGTTCATCGCGGCAACGTGCATCGCCAGGCCACGGGCGAGGTCGGCATCGCCGCCAGCCAGTTCCACCAGTACGCCGATCTTGCCGCCGTGGACGTAAGCGGCCACGTGGTTGCCGGTGTTCATGCTGACCATGCGGCGCACCTGGATGTTTTCCCCCAGCTTGGCGATGGCTGCGGCGCGGGCTTCTTCGACGGTGTCGCCGGAGGCCAGCTTGGCGGCCTTCAAGCTGTCGACATCGGTGCTACCCGAGGCCAGTGCGGCAGCGGCGATGGCTTCGCACAGGTCAACAAAGTTGCCGTCTTTGGCCACGAAGTCGGTTTCCGAGTTGATTTCCACCAGTACGGCCTTGCCGCCGGCTTGGGCTGCGGCCACGCGGCCTTCGGCAGCCACACGGCTGGCCTTTTTGTCGGCCTTGGCCAGACCCGACTTGCGCAGCGCTTCGGCCGCGGCGTCGATGTCGCCATTGGTTTCGGTGAGTGCCTTCTTGCACTCCATCATGCCGGCGCCAGTGCGCTCGCGCAGTTCCTTCACAAGGGAAGCGGTGATTTCAGCCATTGGGATTACCTCTGAATTGAATACGGTGAAACCCCTCTCCCGTTGGGAGAAGGGTTAGTGTGAGAATTTGGCGCGTGCGGAATTCCACAACGCGACCGAACCCTCATCCGGCACTTACGGGCCACCTTCTCCCAGCGGGAGAAGGGACAGTCGCAGCCTGCGCGGCTGCGTGATGGGGTGATTACTCGCCCTTCTTGCCGCGACGGCTCGGCTTGGCCTCTTCGCCTTCAACCGCAGCAGTGAAGTCTTCTTCACGCACGTTGGCGGCGTTCGGCGCAGCGGCCTTGCCTTCCAGTACGGCGTCGGCAGCAGCGCGTGCGTACAGCTGCACTGCGCGGATGGCGTCGTCGTTGCCGGGAATGGCGTAGTCCACCAAGGCCGGGTCGTAGTTGGAGTCGACCACTGCGATTACCGGAATCCCAAGCTTCTTGGCTTCCTTGATGGCGATGTCTTCATGGCCGATATCAATCACGAAGATCGCGTCGGGCAGGCGGTTCATTTCCTTGATACCGCCGAGCGAGGCCTCCAGCTTGTCGCGCTCGCGGCGCAGGCCCATCACTTCGTGCTTGACCAGCTTCTGGAAAGTGCCATCGGTTTCGGCGGCTTCCAGTTCCTTCAGGCGGGCAACCGACTTCTTCACGGTGGCGAAGTTGGTCAGGGTGCCGCCCAGCCAACGCTGGTTCATGAAGGGCATGCCGCAACGCTCGGCTTCTTCCTTGATGGCTTCACGCGCGCTGCGCTTGGTGCCCAGGAACAAAATGATGCCGCGCTTCTGCGCAACGCCGCTGATGAAGTTCATCGCGTCATTGAACAGCGGGACGGTCTTTTCCAAGTTGATGATGTGGATCTTGCCGCGCGCACCAAACAGGTACGGGGCCATCTTGGGGTTCCAGTAGCGGGTCTGGTGGCCGAAATGGACGCCGGCTTCCAGCATCTGACGCATGGTGATTTGGGGCATTGCAAACACTCCGATTGAATGGAATCCGCGCCGGTTGAATGAGGGCGCTGCACCCTGTCCGCAAGGATGGGTGCGGGATTCCGGGGTTGGGCCTCCCTGTCGTCACTGTGTCCGAACCCGCTTGCGCGGGCACCCCGGAACAGGGATTGCCGACAGGTGTGGATTCGACGGTACGCCCGTCGTGGCGGCGATAAAGCCCCCGAAGTATAGGGGAAACCAGGCGGCAGGGCAATCTTGGCGGTGGGCGCGCCACTGGCCTGGCGCGTGCGGCACAGCCACATGATCGATCTGCCTCTTCAATGCGCGATAATGCGCAAATGACAATCAATCTGAAGACCCCGGCGGATATCGAAAAAATGCGCGTGGCGGGCCGTTTGGCCGCCGAAGTGCTGCAAGTGGTGGCCCCATTCGTGAAACCGGGCGTCACTACTGAAGAACTCGACCGCATCTGCCATGACCATATCGTCAATGTGCAGGGCGCGATTCCGGCCAATGTCGGCTACCGTGGCTTTCCCAAGACCGTGTGCACCTCGGTCAATAACGTGATCTGCCACGGGATTCCCAGTGACACCAAAGTGCTGCGTGATGGCGATATCGTCAATATCGACGTGACCGTGATCAAAGACGGTTGGCATGGCGATACCAGTCGGATGTACTACGCGGGCACGCCGTCGGTGATGGCCAAGCGTTTGGTGGATGTGACCCGCGAGGCGATGTTCCGTGGCATCCGTGCCGTGCGCCCCGGGGCCACCTTGGGCGATGTGGGGCACGCCATCCAGAGCTATGTGGAAGCCGAGCGCTTCAGCGTGGTGCGCGAATATTGCGGGCACGGCATCGGCAAGATTTACCACGATGAACCGCAGGTGCTGCATTACGGTCGGCCCGGCGAGGGCTTGGTTTTGCAGGAAGGCATGACCTTCACCATCGAGCCGATGGTCAACGAAGGTGCCCGCCATACGCGCTTGTTGCCGGATGGTTGGACGGTGGTGACCAAAGACCGCAAATTATCTGCGCAATGGGAACACATGGTGGTGGTCACCCATGACGGTGTGGAAATCCTGACCCGCTTGCCGGGTGACGACAACGATTTGTGAGCATGCAGGCGGCGGCAACCGGCGCGCTGATCGACGATGCTGCGTGGTCGGTGGCGGCACGTACTGCGGTGGCGTTGGCCGATGCCAAATTGGCGCGGCGCTTTGATGCCGGTGCGCCAGCAGACCGTTTGATTGCGCTGCGTGCGCGTGCGGTGGATGTGCAAGTGCGCGCCGCGTGGCAGCGTTGTTTCGATGAAGCGGTGCCGCTGGCACTGTTTGCCGTCGGTGGCTACGGGCGCGGCGAATTGTTTCCGCATTCCGACATTGACTTGTTGGTATTGGCCGAACCTGCCGCGCAGCAACAAGGTGAAACCGCACTGGCCAGGTTCAATGCCATGTTGTGGGATGCCGGTTTGCAAGTCAGCATGGCGGTGCGCTCCGCACAGGAATGCACGCAAGCCGCCGCCGATATCACGGTGGTGACGGCCCTGATCGAAGCCCGCCCGTTGTGTGCCAATGACGCGGATGTGGCACGTTTGGCGGATGCGGTTTCATCCGGGCACTTGTGGCCGCCGGCACGGTTTTTTGCTGAAAAATGCGAAGAGCAGCGCCGCCGCCATGCGCGCTTCGGGGACACTTCCGACAACCTGGAACCCAATCTCAAAGATGGTCCGGGTGGCTTGCGTGACCTGCATCTGTTGGGCTGGTTGGCGCTGCGCAGCTTTGGCGCGCGCAGCTTGGATCAGATGATCGAGCTGGGCCGATTGGGGTTTGATGAAGCCGCCGCGCTGGAGCGCGAGCGTCGCGCCTTGTGTCGTTTTCGCTATGGATTGCATCTGGTGGCGGGGCGGCGCGAAGAGCGTTTGCGTTTTGATTATCAAAAACCGCTTGCGGCACGTTTGGGCGATGTGGACGATGCCGATTCGCTGGGTGTCGAGAAAATGATGCAACGCTTTTACCGCAGCGCCGCCATCGTGCGCCGGGTGGGTGAGCGCCTGTTACAACGTTTCGAAGAATACTTTGCGGGTATCCAGCCGCCGGAGCCACTGGACACCCAGTTCGAGCGGCGCGGTGATTATCTTGCTACGGCTGTTTCCGGTTGGTTGGAAGCGGATCCTGCGCATGTGTTCGCAATGTTTGCTGCCTGGGCAGCCACGCCCGGGCTGCGTGGCCTGCATTCGCAAACCGCACGTGAGTTGGCCTTGGCATTGCCTTTGATTCCAGCGTATGACGAGGCTCCGGCTTCCCTGCGCGAGGCGTTCATGCAATTGCTGCGTGGGCCGCAAGCGGTGGCCACTCTGGAACGCATGGCCAGGCTGGGCGTGTTGGGGCACTGGATTCCAGCATTTCAGCGGGTTTCCGGGCGGATGCAGTTCGACTTGTTCCATGTCTTTACCGTCGATCAACACACGTTGACCGTGTTGCGCAATCTGGCCAGCTTTGCCAGTGGCGAGGCGGATCCGCGTTTTGCGATTACCCATCTGGTGTGGCCGTCGCTGCGCAAGCCGGAGTTGTTGTTGCTGGCGGGCTTGTTCCACGATATCGGCAAGGGCCGCGGGGGCGATCATTCCGAGCTCGGCGCGGTGGATGCGCGCACCTTTTGCGAAGCGCATGGCTTGTTGGAAGCCGACATCGCGCTGGTGGAATGGCTGGTGCGCAAGCATTTGTTGATGTCCGTCACCGCGCAAAAACAAGACATCACCGACCCGGATGTGATCCATCGTTTTGCGGAAATCGTGGCCGATCGCCAGCGGTTGGACTATTTGTATTTGCTCACCTGCGCGGATATCGCCGGCACCTCGCCAAAACTCTGGAATGGCTGGAAAGACCGCTTGTTGGCGGATTTGCACACTGCCACCCGGCTGGCATTGCGGCGCGGCCTGGGGCAACCGGTGGCGGCGGAAGAGCGTATATCCGAAAACCGTGAAGCGGCGCGTGCGATGCTGCTTGCCGAAGGACATGACGATGCGGCGATTGCGGCGATGTTTGCACGGATGCCACAGGAAAATTTCCTGCGCAGCCGGCCCGACCAGATTGCGTGGCAGGCCGCCTCATTGCATTTGGCGGCAGCAGGCGAGGCGGTAGTGGCATCACGTGCCATGTCCGGACGCGATGGGCTGGAAGTGCTGGTGCATATGCCCGATCAGGATGGGCTGTTTGCCGCCATCGTGATGGCACTGGACCGGTTGGGGATGAGTGTGCAGCAGGCACGGGTGCTGGATGCGCCGGGTGGTGCGATTCACGACACCTTTCACGTACTCCCCGTGGATACCCGGCAAGCCATTGAGCCGGCACGATTGGCCAACGCACTGGCGCATGCACTGGTGGGTGATGTCGGGCGAATGCTGCCGGCACGGCGCAGCCAGCCGCGTCATCTCAAACATTTCAAAGTGGCACCACAACTGGATTTCATCGACCTTGCCGGTGGCACCCGCATTGGCTTGGTCTGTACCGACCGCCCCGGGTTGCTGGCGGATATCGCGCGAGTCCTGCGCGAACAACATCTGCGTGTGCACGATGCACGTATCGCCACCTTCGGCGCACGCGCCGAAGACTTGCTGCTGGTCAGCGATGAGCACAATCACCCCCTTTCGCCAGAACGTTGTGATGCACTTCGCATTGCCTTGCTGGCGGTTCTTGATGGAGACATTGCATGAGTTCGCCCCACATCGACAGCCTGCGTGACACCTTGGAAGATGCGTGGGAGCGCCGCACTGACTTGCAGGCTGACGAGATCGCCAGCCGCGTGCGCCCGGCAGTGGATCAGGCGATTGCCGGATTGGAGCAAGGCACGCTGCGGGTGGCCGAACCCGACGGGAATGGCGGCTGGCAGGTCAACCAATGGTTGAAAAAAGCGGTGCTGTTGTATTTCCGTACCCAGGACATGGCGCTGATGGATGCCGTGCCCGCCCCGTTCTGGGACAAAGTGCCGGCGCGCTTTGCCGGCTTCGATGAGGCTGCCTTCCGTGCTGCGGGTGTGCGTGTGGTGCCTGGCGCCGTGGTGCGCGCCGGCAGCCACATCGGCAAAGACGTGGTGTTGATGCCGAGTTTCGTCAACATCGGCGCCTTCGTGGGCGAAGGCACGATGGTGGATACCTGGGCCACGGTGGGAAGCTGCGCGCAGATCGGCAAGGGCTGTCATCTGTCGGGCGGCGTGGGCATCGGTGGCGTGCTGGAACCGCTGCAGGCGGGCCCGACCATCATCGAGGATCATTGTTTCATCGGCGCACGTTCGGAAGTGGTGGAAGGCTTCGTGGTCGGCCATCACAGCGTGGTGGGGATGGGTGTGTTCCTCGGCCAGAGCACTCGCGTCTACAACCGCATGACCGGCGCAGTGAGCTACGGCAGTGTGCCGCCGGGGAGCGTGGTGGTGTCCGGCTCGCTGCCCGCAGCCGATGGCAGCCATTCGTTGTACTGCGCGGTGATCGTCAAGCAGGTGGACGAGAAAACCCGCAGCAAGACCAGCGTCAACGAGTTGCTGCGCGGGTTGGCGGATTGATCTTTACCCGTATCGCGAAGCTGGCCGGCATGCAGTTTCCGCGACACGCCGTGAATACGTCCTTGTAGGCTCATCGGCGACATCCCTGTCGCCGATGGTCGCGGAACCCGCATGCCGGCCATCTCCATGGAGTTTCTCGCATGACCACGTTGTACGGACTCAAGAGCTGCGACACCTGCAAGAAAGCACAAAACTGGCTTAAACGTTTTGGCGTGGAATACACCTTCGTGGATTACCGCGACCAGCCGCAGTCGCCGGAAACCCTGCTGACATGGAAAGACGCGGCGGGTGGTTGGGATGCGCTGATCAACAAATCCTCGACGACCTGGCGTGAACTTGCGCCGCAGCGCAAAACCCCGGGCAGCGATGCCGAATGGAGATTACTGCTGCGCGAATATCCGCAATTGATCCGGCGGCCCGTGGTGGTGTTGGCTGATGGCCGCGTGGCGCAAGGATTTTCCGACAATGGTTTCAAGAAATTGTTCGGGGTAGGCGCATGAATGACGTGTTGCAACTGACATGCGAGTTGATCGCGCGCGCCTCGATCACACCGGACGATGCCGGTTGCCAGCCATTGATCGCGCAGCGCTTGCAAGCGGTGGGGTTTTCCATCGAATCCTTGCGCTTTGGCGATGTGGACAATCTTTGGGCCACCCACGGCAGCGGCGACGGCCCGGTGCTGGTGTTGCTGGGGCATACCGATGTGGTGCCGCCTGGCCCGCGTGAGGCGTGGGCCAGCGATCCCTTCGTCGCCGAGATTCGCGACGGCGTGTTGTACGGGCGCGGTGTGGCCGACATGAAGGGCAGCGTAGCGGCGTTCGTGATCGCGCTGGAACGCTTTGTGGCCGCGCATCCGCAACATGCCGGCACGGTGGCGTTGCTGTTGACCTCCGACGAAGAAGGCGATGCCATCGACGGTGTGCGCAAGGTGGCCGACGTGTTCCGCGCACGCGGTCAGCGCATCGACTGGTGCATCACCGGCGAGCCATCCTCCAGGCACGCCTTGGGGGATTTGCTGCGGGTTGGCCGGCGCGGCAGTCTGTCGGCCACACTCACCGTGCGCGGCGTGCAGGGGCATGTCGCGTATCCGGAAAAAGCGCGCAACCCGATCCATCAGGCGCTGCCGGCGCTGGCCGAATTGGCCGCACGGCAATGGGACCAAGGTTTCGAAACCTTCCCGCCGACCCGTCTGCAAATTTCGAACATCCACGCCGGCACCGGCGCCAACAATGTGATCCCCGGCGAGCTGCAGGTGCTGTTCAACCTGCGCTACAACCCGCATTGGACGGCAGGAGCACTCGAAGCCGAATGCGAGGCCGTGCTGCGTGCGCATGCACTTGACTACGCGATCCACTGGCACCGCAGCGGCGAACCCTTCTACACCCCGCAAGGGTCGCTACGTGCAGCGGCGCGCAAGGTGCTGGCCACGTTTGCCGGCGCAGCCCCCGAAGAAAGCACTGGCGGCGGCACCTCGGATGCGCGCTTCATTGCGCCACTGGGCGCGCAGTGCATTGAAATCGGCCCGGTCAATGCCAGCATCCATCAAGTGAATGAGCAGGTACGGGTGGAGGATTTGCAGCAGCTGCCGGCGTTGTATTTAGAATTGATGGAGACGTTGTTGCTGGGTTGATCAGCGCGTTGCCGGCAGCAACGTCAACGTGTATTTCACCGGTCCCGGCAGGAACGGTGCGGGGTCGCCCTCCACCCATGCGGCGTGGCCGGCACCCCAGAACGGTGACAGCGGGTGGCCGCTTTGGCCGCCGGGCATTTCGATGATGCCGTCTTGTTCGTGGCCCGGTGAGACCACCATGCGTTCAGACGCACCAAAGGCGGGGCCGGCTACGCGCGGCATGTTGCCATCGCCGGCCAAGGCTTGTGCGGGCATGCATAGCCAAGGTTTGCCGAAGATGGGAATGGCTTTGGCCAAGGGGTGGCAGATCGCGGCGGTATTGCGCTGCCCCCAGGTGCGCTGGCCCAGTGGGCCGGATTTTTCCAAGTTACTGCGCACTTCGCTGGCGGCATCTTCAAACAGCGCGTTCCAACTTGCATAGTGACGTGGCAGCAGATTGATCGGCATCTGCGTCACCAGCGGCCAGACCACGCCCTCCAGTTGCGGAAGATGGGGTTTTTCGAACGCTTTACCCAGTGCCACACGCGCCGGGGCGATCAGGCCATCGGCAATCCGCGCGGTGACGGCCAACCGCCAAGCGCGCACGATGTGGTAGCTCACCGAGGCAGGGGCGGCGCGGCCCTCCCAGGTGGATGCGGCCTGCGCCAAGGCATGCAGTGCGGGCGTGTTGGCAGTCCTGGCGCGTGCTTGCAGCAGGTGTTGCCACGGGGTGAGGAATACAGCGCGATCGTCCAATTGCACGGCCAGTAAATCATACTCCCGGAAGCGTTGCTTGGCGTGCAAAGCATCGCGAATTTGCGCGCCACGGGCACCCAGGGCGTAGCCGCCATCGCCTACGGTGGCCAGCGTTGCGCCATCCACCACGCGGGCGTTGGCGGTCCACAAACGCGGGAATTCCGGCGAACGCAGAACAGGAGTGTTGCGGGTGGACATGGCCCATGGCGGGCAGACTTGCGTGCGTGCATCGATCACGGTGTTGCTGGCGCGGCAGCTGGCGGCCCGTTGCGGAATCGGCCCCAACAACCGCCATGCGATCTGGCCTTGGGTATCGGCGATCACCAGGTTTTGCGTAGGCAGGGCAATGTCCTGCGCCAGTTGCAGGGCGTTATCCACGCTCTGTGCCAATGCAAACCGGCTCAAGCCAAGATTCACCGCTCCTGGTAATTGCGCCACCCAGCGCAGGCTGAGCACGCGGCCATCGGCTTGATGCTGCATGACAGGGCCCCATGCGGATTCTTCTACCTGCAAGGTGGCCGGCTTGGCGTGGGCGATCTCGATGCGCTCAGTGAATTCACGCAGCGGCGCGCAACCCGATGCGACGGCACGGGTGCAGGGGGTTTCCAGCTTCCAATCCTGTGTGTCGATATAGCTATTGGTAAAGCCCCAGGCCACCCGCCCATTGCTGCCGGCCACCACCAGCGGCAGGCCGGGGAGGGTGAAGCCCTGCACATCGACCTTGCCGTCGGGCGCAGCCGGGTCGCGGTAGCGCAGGCGCGCACGAAACCAGATATTGGGCGCGCGCAGGGTCAGGTGCATGTCGTCGGCGACGATGGCGCGGCCGTCGGCGGTCAGACTGGCGGCCACCGCAAAATTATTGCTGCCGGGGGCGTGCCAGACATCCGCGGTGACCGTGTCCACAGGATCGCCGGGAAGGGTGCGCAAATTCACCTGCTCAGCACCGGGTAGCATCGCATCGCCACGCGCGGTGCCTTGCAGCGGCGCATCCCAACGCGTGCCATCGCGAGTCAGCAGGGCATACAGCGCCGGTGGCAGATGCGGGCGTATTCGCCACAGCGCAAGTTCACTTGTGTTGTCACCACCTTGCAGATCGAAATACATGGCCATCGCGGCCAGCGGCGTGTCTTCGGCCATCCACGGCTGTGGCGCTTCGCGCAGCAACAGGTATGGCCACGGGCGTGCACGCAGCGCGGCAAGACCTGCGTTGACGCCGGCGACATAGGCATCCAGTTGCGGCCGTTTGTCCGCCACGATCAGTGGCAGATCCTGTTTCACCCGCGCACGCAGGCGATGCAGGCGGTGCTGTTTATCCACGTCAAGCGCCAGTGGTCCCACCAGTGCGGCCAGCTCGCCTGCGGCGCTGCGGCGCATCAAATCCATTTCGAAAAAGCGCTCCTGTGCATGCACATAGCCGAGTGCACGCAGGGCGTCGGATTCGTTTTGCGCGTCGATGGTGACGGTACCGTTGGCATCGCGTGACACGGTGGCGGTTGCCTGCAAGCCCGGCAAGGCGTGCTGGCCTTCCAGCGTGGGCAGGCTGCCGCGCAACAGGCAATAGACCGTGATGGACGCAGCCACCACCAGCAGCAACAATGCAAGCAATCCCCGGTTAAGCCATCGACGCATCACGTTCCCCGTCTTAATCTGGTGATGTATCGAAGAAGTTGCATCCGCAAGCATCGCTTGCGCACAGGCAAGCAAATAGTGCACGATCGCCGCATGTCGTTCGCCCTTGCCAACATTAACAATAATTGCAACCGCAATAATCGCGGCACGAGACAGCGTGCGCGGCAGCGGGCCCGCGCATAGGCAAGGCAAGACTAGCCGAACTTCCCAAGACCCGCATCGCAAGATGCGGGTCTTTTCGTTTTATCCCTTCGCAATCCACCCACATACTCTCTTCCAGCAAGGACCTCCACCATGTGTTCCATCTTCGGAATATTTGATCTGCAATCGGCCAGCGAAAGTCAGCAACTACGGCGCGAAGCCCTGGAGCGCTCCGGCCATCAGCGCCACCGTGGCCCGGATTGGAGCGGGGTGTATGTGGATGCCGGCGCGATCCTTGTGCATGAACGGCTTGCCATCGTCGATCCCGCCGGTGGCTCGCAGCCGCTGCTGTCCGACGACGGCCAACTGGTGCTGGCGGTCAATGGCGAGATCTACAACCATCGCGCCCTCAAAACCGAGCTCGCCCAGCCCTATGCCTTCCAGACCGAATCCGATTGCGAGGTAATCAACGCGCTGTATCGCGAAGACGCGCCGGCCTCCTTCCTCAACCGCTTGAACGGCATCTTCGCGTTCGCGTTGTGGGACAAGGCCAAGGGGGGCGCGATCATCGCCCGCGATCCGATCGGCGTGGTGCCGCTGTATTGGGGCCATGACAAGGAAGGCCGCTTGCGGGTGGCATCGGAGATGAAGGCGCTGGAAGCCGACTGCGCGGACGTGGCGCAGTTTCCGCCGGGGCATTGGTTCGATACGGCCACGGGAGAACTGACCCGGTACTACCAACAGCCGTGGCGTGATTACGCGGCGGTGGAAGGTGCAGAGGTCGGGTTGGCCGAATTGCGCGAAGCGTTCGAAGCCGCCGTGCATCGTCAGCTGATGACCGACGTGCCGTATGGCGTGTTGTTGTCGGGCGGTTTGGATTCCTCGTTGGTGGCCGCTGTGGCTGCACGCTATGCGCGGCATCGGGTTGAGGATGGTGATCAAACCGAAGCGTGGTGGCCGCGCTTGCACAGTTTTGCCATCGGCTTGAAGGGCTCACCGGATCTGGCTGCAGCTAAGGTGGCGGCAGACATGCTGGGTACCGTCCATCACGGGTTCGAATACACCTTCGAAGAAGGTCTCGACGCGCTGCCGGAGGTGATTCGTCATGTCGAAACCTATGATGTGACGACCATTCGCGCATCGACGCCGATGTTCCTGCTGGCACGCCGGATCAAGGCGATGGGGGTGAAGATGGTGCTGTCCGGCGAGGGCAGCGACGAGATTTTTGGTGGCTATTTGTATTTCCACAAAGCGCCCAATGCACGTGAATTCCACGAGGAGTTGGTGCGCAAACTGGATGCGCTTTACAACTACGACTGCCTGCGTGCCAACAAGTCGATGATGGCCTGGGGCGTGGAGCCACGGGTGCCGTTTCTGGACCGCGAATTCCTAGACGTGGCGATGCGCATGGATGCCAAGGTCAAGATGGTGGACAAGGCCAGCGGGCGGATTGAAAAGGCGGTGCTGCGGCAAGCCTTCGAGGGCTATCTGCCGAAGGAAATTTTGTGGCGGCAAAAAGAGCAATTCAGCGATGGTGTGGGCTACGGCTGGATCGATGGTTTGAAGGCGCATGCCGAGGCGCATGTCACCGACCGCACGCTTGCCGCCGCCGACAAGCGCTTTCCGCACAACCCGCCGCAGACGAAAGAGGCCTATTTCTACCGCACGATGTTTGCGCGCTTCTACCCCAGCCCGGCAGCGGCGGAAACCGTGCCCGGTGGCAAGTCGATCGCGTGCTCTTCACCCGCCGCCATTGCGTGGGATGCCAGCTTTGCCGCGATGGCCGACCCGTCCGGACGCGCGGTGGCAGGGGTACATGAGCAGGCGGTGACAGTGGTGTGACGGTGCGGGGGGGCTGCCGGGGCGCGAAAGGTTTGACAATGAGAGGTCGTTAGTAGTATTACTACTAACCATGATGCTTACCGACACCCAGCTCGCCATCCACGCCTTCCTTGCCGAGCGCATCGAAGCTGATGGGTTTGCGCCGTCGCAGACGGAAATCGCGCGTGCCTTTGGCTTCAAAGGCGTACGTGCGGCCCAATACCACTTGGAGGCACTGGAAGCGGCGGGGGTGCTGGAACGCAGCCCCGGCCGTGCGCGCAGCCTGCGCCTGCTGCAATGGCCAGACGGCCCCAAGCAGCTGCCCTTGCCTGCCAATGATGACGCCCTGCAATTGCCGGTACTGGGGCAAGTGGCCGCCGGTGTACCCATCGGAGCAGACATTGGCAGCGAGCAGATGGTGCTGATGGATCGCGCCTTGTTCACGCCCACACCGGATTACTTGTTGAAGGTGAAGGGCGATTCGATGCGCGATGAGGGCATCTTCGATGGCGATTTGATTGGTGTGCATCGCACCAACGAAGCCCGCAACGGGCAGATTGTGATTGCGCGCATTGATGACGAAATCACGGTGAAGTTGCTGCGCATCGGGCAAGGCCGCATTCGCCTGTTGCCGCGCAACCCCGACTACGCCCCCATCGAAGTCAAACCCGGCCAGGACTTCGCGATTGAAGGCTTGTACTGCGGTCTGGTGCGCCCCAATGCGTAAATCTCGCCCAATGCCTGCTGCATGCGCAAGTGCAATTCCGACGCCGTACACGGCATTTCCCGATGCCCGGCGGTGCAGCAACGTGCGAATTTTTAATCCGGCCCAATGCTGTCGCAGCCTGTGCGACAGCTGCCGCCTAAGCTGACCCCATTCCAGACATCACCGACTTGAGGAGCACCACAATGGACGAGAACAAAAAGCGCGCACTTGCCGCTGCCCTGGGCCAGATCGAACGCCAGTTCGGCAAGGGCTCGGTGATGCGGATGGGCGACCGCACCGTGGAAGCGGTGGAAACCATTGGTACCGGCTCGCTGATGCTGGATATCGCGCTGGGCATTGGCGGCCTGCCCAAAGGCCGCGTGGTGGAAATCTACGGGCCGGAATCTTCCGGCAAGACCACACTGACCCTGCAAACCATCGCCCAGTGCCAGAAGGCCGGCGGCACCTGCGCCTTCATCGATGCCGAGCACGCACTGGATCCGGTCTATGCGCAGAAGCTGGGCGTAAATCTTGAAGATCTGTACCTGTCGCAGCCGGATACCGGCGAACAGGCGCTGGAAATTGCCGACATGCTGGTGCGCTCGAACGCGGTGGACATGGTGGTCATCGATTCGGTCGCTGCGTTGACCCCGAAGGCCGAAATTGAAGGGGAAATGGGTGACCAATTGCCTGGCCTGCAGGCCCGTCTGATGAGCCAGGCGCTGCGCAAGCTGACCGGCAATATCAAGCGCAGCAACTGCATGGTGTTCTTCATCAATCAGTTGCGCCAGAAGATCGGCATCATGATGCCGGGCCAAAGCAACGAAGTGACCACCGGCGGTAATGCGTTGAAGTTCTATGCCTCGGTGCGGTTGGATATCCGCCGGATTGGCAGCATCAAGAAAGGTGATGAAATCATCGGCAACCAGACCCGCATCAAAGTGGTCAAGAACAAGCTGGCGCCGCCGTTCAAGCAAGTCGTCACTGAGATTTTGTATGGCGAAGGCATCAGCCGCGAAGGCGAGCTGATCGACATGGGCGTGGATGCCAAATTGGTTGACAAGGCCGGCGCTTGGTACAGCTACGACGGCGAACGCATTGGCCAGGGCAAAGAAAACGCCCGTCAATACCTCAAGGAAAACGTGGCCGCGGCGCAGAAACTGGAAGCTGCACTGCGTGAGAAATTCGTACCGGAAGAAGCCTCCCGCGATGAAAGTGAAGGCCGCGAAGAATGAGCGCATCGGGTGGCGGTGACGCTGCGTCGTCCTCGTCAGTGGGGCAACGTCGCCGCCGCCCGGAGCCTTCACCCACCCAGCGGGCGTTAGGCTTGCTGACCCGGCGCGAACATTCCCGGCAAGAGCTGACGCGCAAGCTCCAGCAGCGCGGTGTTGCCAGCGCGGATGCAGCAGCGGTGATTGACAAACTGGCTAGTGCGGGCTGGCAAAACGATGCAAGGTTTGCCGAATCACTCGTGCGCAATCGTGCCAATAGCGGCTATGGACCGGCCTATATCCGCGCAGAGCTTTCCACTCATGGCCTCAGCGGTGAGGCCATCAACATTGCAATGGATGGTTTTGAAGGCGATTGGGCAGCGATTGCCCGGGATCTGGTCGACCGTCGCCACCCACAGGCTTTGACAGGCGACCGTGGGGTTCAGCGCAAAGCTGCGGATTTTCTGCTGCGGCGCGGGTTTGCAATGGACCATGTGCGGGCTGCGATAGGCCATCCGTAGCAGCGGCCGATGGCCGCGACCTCGGTTGTGATGCCGCATTTTCAGCGGTCAGGCGCTACGCGCAGCACCAGCCGTTTGTGTCAGGTGTGGCCAGCGCTGCAGCACCGCAGCACGGATACCCGCTACATCCAGCCCGGCTTCGGCCAGCAGGTCTTCACGGCTGGCGTGATGCTGGAAGGCGTCGGGCAGACCCAAGTGCAGGATGGGCAGGTTGCTGCCTTCGGCGGCCAGCAATTCGGCCACACCACTGCCGGCGCCCCCGGCCACCACATTGTCTTCCAGTGTCACCAAGCCTGCATGGGTCTTGCTCAGTTCCAGAATCAGCGCGCGGTCGAGGGGTTTGACAAAGCGCATGTTCACCACGGTCAGGCCAAGTTCTGCCGCCACCTGTTCTGCCGCCGGCACAATCGCGCCAAATGCCAACAGTGCAATGCGTGAACCTTGCCTGCGGAGCTGCGCCTTGCCGATCGGCAGCGTGTCCAGCGTGGACTGCACTGCCACGCCGGGGCCGGTGCCGCGTGGGTAGCGGACGGCGGCGGGGCCGTTGTAGTGAAAGCCGGTGCTGAGCAGTTGCCGGCATTCGTTCTCGTCGGCCGGGGCCATCACCACCATGTTGGGCACGCAGCGCAGGAAACTCAGATCCAGATTGCCGGCATGGGTGGCGCCATCCGGACCGACCACACCGCCACGGTCGATGGCAAACAACACGTCCAATTGTTGGATGGCCACATCGTGCACCAGCTGGTCATAGCCGCGTTGCAGGAACGAGGCATAAATCGCGACGACGGGTTTGGCGCCTTCGCAGGCCATGCCAGCGGCCAGTGTGATGGCGTGTTGCTCGGCGATGGCGACATCAAAATAGCGCTGCGGATACTCTTGGCTGAACCGCACCAGCCCGGAGCCTTCGCGCATCGCCGGGGTGATGCCCAGCAACTTCGGATCAGCGGCGGCCATGTCGCACAGCCAGTCGCCAAACACGTCGGTATAGGTGGGCTTCTTCGCGCCAGCTTTGCCAATCACACCCACCGACGGATCAAACGGGGCAACCGCGTGGTAACCGATTTGATCGCCCTCGGCCAGATCATAGCCCTTGCCCTTGGTGGTGATGATATGCAGTAGCTGCGGGCCTTTCAGGCCTTTGAGGGTTTTCAGGGTATCCAGCAGGGCGGCGGTATCGTGGCCATCAATCGGGCCGGTGTAGTGGAAGCCCATTTGTTCGAACAAGGTGGACGGCACGAACATGCCTTTCCAATGTTCTTCCCAGCGCTTGACGAAGCGCGCCGGTGGGTTGTGCTTGTCACCCAATAATTTTTTGCCGCCTTCGCGAATGGCGTTGAGGGTGCGGTTGCCGGACATGCGGCCCAGCATCTTGGTCAGCCCGCCCACTGCCTCGCTGATCGACATGCGGTTGTCATTGAGGATGACCAGCAGGTTGGGATCGGGTTCCATGCCGCCGGCGTGGCCCAGTGCTTCCCACGCCATGCCGGCGGTCATCGCGCCATCGCCAATCACCGCCACCACTTTGCGCCCGCTGCCGGTCTGTGCACTGGCAATCGCCATGCCCAAGGCCGCCGAAATCGAGGTGGACGAATGCCCCACGCCAAAGCTGTCGTAGTCGGACTCGTCGCGCTTGGGGAAGGGGGCCACGCCGCCTTTTTGCTTGACGGTGTGAATGGCATCGCGCCGCCCGGTCAGGATTTTGTGCGGGTAGCACTGGTGGCCAACATCCCACACCAGGCGATCGCTTGGGGTGTCGAACAAATAGTGCAACACGGTGGTCAGCTCCACCACACCGAGGCCCGCACCAAAGTGACCGCCGGACTTGCCAACCGATTCAATCAGGTACGCGCGCAGCTCATCGGCCACCGCACGCACCTCCGTCTCAGGCAGGGCGCGCAGGTCGGCGGGGCGGTCGATCTTGGATAGCAGGGGGTAGCGGGCAGCATCAATCATGGTGCGTATTGTCGCGCCGACGGGCGGAGCGGGCAATGCGGGCGCGCATGGGCGGGCTTAAACCAGCAAAGCCCGCGATGCGGGCCTTGCCGGGGAGTCGCTGGGTTTGGCTGAATCAGCCGCAACTGCCGCAGCAGGTGCTGCCTTCGGGGTGCTCCGGGGCCATGGTGGCAGGGTAGCCGGCCGCACGCAGGGCATCACTGATGGTGTTTTCGTCCACTGCAGAGTCCACCAACAGACGGCCGCGGGCCAGGTTGGCGGTGATTTTGGCGTGTGGGTCGGCCGCATGGACGGCAAACGCGATGGAGCGGGCGGTGGTTTCATCCACCAGGCCAAGGACGTCGAACAGCATGGGAACTCCAGATAACAAAATGCGCGTGGCACGGTGGCCGCATGATCGAATAGTGCGGCAGCGAACGCCTTGACCGATGTCAGATCATCGCCACTTCGCCGATATGCCGGATGGTCAGTCTTCCTGCGCCGCCAGCGTGCGCAGTTCGGCGGCGCGATCGTGCCCCAGATAGCGGTGGATGCCGACGCGGGCCAAATACAGCAGCGGAATCAGTGCGATGGCGGCCAGCATTTTGTAGACGTAATTGAGCGTCCCGATGGCCAGGAATTGTGCCGTGGGCCAATGCTGAGGGCCGATCACAAAGGCGATGTACAGCACCACGAAACTGTCGACCAATTGCGACACTGCGGTAGAACCGGTGGCGCGCAGCCACGCGTGACGGTCACCGGTGTGGCGACGAATGCGGTGGAACACCCGCACGTCGATCAGTTGCCCGACCAGGAATGCCACCAGTGACCCCACAATGATCCACATGCCCTGCCCGAAGATGGCGGCATACGCGGCCTGATAGTCGGGTACCCCCTGCGTTTGCGCCGCGCCCATCCACCACGTGGCTGGGGCCAGATGGATGGCGATGTAGGCGAACAGGAAGCCGTACGCCACCAGCCCTGCGGCCAACCAACTGATCATGCGCACACCGCGCATGCCGAAGTATTCGTTGACGGTGTCGGTCATGATGAACACGATTGGCCAGATCACGGTGCCGGCGGTGAAATCCAGCGTGCCGCGATTGCCGAACAAATCCCAATGCAGGGGCGCGATGCCCAAAGTGGCTTCCAGCGCAAAAATCTTGACCCCGATGAATTCGGCCAGCACCGCATTGGCACAGAAAAACGCCGCCAGCCCTACAAATAAGCGGATGGTGCGGTCTTCCAGAAGGCGCATATTCAGGTGGTTCCGGCCGTGTCAGCAGGGCGCGCCGCCGGCGGCGAGAATGGAATCGTATCGGGGGCCACGGCGCCCCCGCTGATGATGAAGCTCATCGCCTGATCCACGTTCCAGTCGGTGGGGGTGATTTTCTCCATCGGCACGATTTCCAAATAGCCCGATGTGGGATTGGGTGTGGTGGGCACATACACCGCAGCCAATTCGCGGCCGGTGCCTTGTTCGCGCATCACCCGGGTGACGAAACCGAGGGTCTTCATTTCGTTGTGCGGAAAATCGATCAGCACGACGCGCTGGGTGCCGTCAGGCTTGGTTTGCAGGATATCCAGCAATTTGCGCGCGCTGCCGTAGATGGTGCTGGCCAGTGGGATTCGCGCCACCAGCGCTTCGAACCAGCCCAGCAGGCGCTGGCCAATCACGCGGCGGGTCAGCCAGCCGACCAGCAGGATCACCAGCACGGTGGCGACCAGGGCCAGTGCGTTTTGCACCCACGGTTCCACCAGCCAGCCAAAGGTCATGGGGTTGCCTTCGGCGATACCTCGCAGGGTCGGCTCCACCATGGGCTTGCTTAAATCGCCCAGCAAGACAAAGACAAATTTCACCACCACCCAGGTCAACCAGAGCGGCAGCAGGGTGAGCAAGCCCGTCAGGAACAGGCGTTGCAGGCGGTGGCCAAGCGTGAGGGGGGCAGACATCCGGCTAGTTTACGGGCAACGCGGTGCGGCGTTTAGTCCAATTTTGCCAGTCGTATCCCCACATTGTCATAACCGCGCACGGAATCCAGTGCTTGCAACTTGCCACTGGTCATGCGCTGGGTGCAGGCATGGTCGGCGCACAGGCTCAGCCAGCCCGCCACCGGAGTGGTGGGCTGCGCACGCAATTCGCCGGCACTGGGCAGGCGATAGTGGTGGCCATCCTGTGCTTGCAGCCAACGCGCATAGGCTTGCGCATCGGCAGCGTTGACGCAGACCACCGGCTTGCGATCATTGCCGGTGTTGTTCCAGCGCAGGCTGCGGCCCAGGAAGCCTTTGCCGCAGTCGGCCGCGTCACGCGCGGTGGCGGTGGCAAAGCGTGCGTAGTCGCTTCGGCTGACAGTGATAATACTGACCGGTGTCGTCGCCACCGGCGCCGCCGCCGCCGTTACCTGTGCCGAGGCGCTGGTAGGGCCATTTTGCGCAGCGCTGATACGCGCTTGTAGGTTGCGTTTACGCGCGGGATCCAAGCCTAGCCAGGCGACCTGATCCAACAGTATTTGCGCGGTCTTGCGCGTCTCGGGTTTGGCCAGTTGCACGGTGAGCCGCTCATCCAGCGCTTTGTCCAGTCGAGCCTGCAGCAGGCTGATGGCAGTGCCGGTGCCGCCTCGCCGGTTATCCAGGGTCTGTGCGCGCGCGAATGCGAGTTTGGCGGTGACAGTATCGCCATTGTGCAGTGCCCGCTCTGCTCGATCCCCTAGCGCATCGAATAGCAGCGCAGTCAAACGCAGGGTTTGCGGGTGGGTTGGGGCAACGTGCCACGCAGCTTCAATGCTGTCCCATGCATTGCCATTGCGGGGTTCCAGCAGCTGCCCGGTACGCAGTTGCTCTTCGGCATTGGCTACAAACGCGGCAATGCTGGCATCAGTGCGATCGGTTGCAGGCAGGGCAAGCACGGGGCTAGACGATGCGGGACTACTGGTCGGTGCGGGCAAACCGGTGGCGGGTTGTGTTGCTGCCACCGCGGCGGGCTGGATGACCGCAGCTGTGGATTGATTTGCAAGGTGCAGGTAGTAAGCAGCGCCCAGTGCAGCGAGCAGTACGACGCCAGCCGCTGCAAGCCACAGACCGCGGCGGCGGCTGGTATCTGCCGTTGCCCGCGAGGTCGCCTGCGCTGAAGCGTCAAAGGCGGCCGGAACCTCCACCGCGGCGAACGCCTTCCCTGATTGCTTTTCCAATTGCACTAGCGCGCTCAGCATTTCTTGCGCGCTGGCGAACCGGTCACCTGGTTGCTTGGCCATCGCCTTGTCGATGAAAGGCTGCCAATGCTTGAGTACTGACGGTAAGCGCGGGATGGGTTCCTGCACATGCCTGATCGCCATGGTCAGCGCATCGCCAGCGTTGTACGGCAGGCGGCCCACCAGCATTTCCCAAGTCAAGACACCCATGCTGTAAAGATCAGCACGGCGATCTACTTCTTGCCCACGTGCTTGTTCCGGCGGCATGTAGGCCGTGCTGCCCACCGCCAGCCCGGCATTGGTCAGGCGTGGGTTGCTGCCACGCCGCAGGGCGATACCGAAATCAGTCAGCAGCGGTCGGTCGGCCTCATCGAATAGCACATTTTCGGCTTTGACATCGCGATGCACCACCCCGCGCACATGCGCGTAGTCCAGCGCCTGCAACAGTTGGCTCAGGATCGCGGTGATTTTTGGTTGGTCGCCGGCCAGCTTGCGTTGTGCCAAATGCCCATGCGAGAGATACGGCATCGAATAGAACAGGAGGTTTTCGGGGGTGTGGCCAACCTCGTGAATACGTACGATGCCGGGGTGTTCCAGCCGTGCGATGGTGCGGGTTTCATTTTCGAAACGCGCGCGATTGGTGCCATCGGTCAGTGCATCGGGCAACATCACCTTCAACGCAACCTTGCGATCCAGCGAGACTTGCTCGGCCAGATATACGGTGGACATGCCGCCTTGGCCAATAACGCGCAACAGCTTGTAGCCGTCAATGCGTGGAAAGGTTTGATCTGTCACTGCGTCTTGCTCCAGCAAGCCCCCCCGAGCCCGCCGCGAGCATACGACGGACACGCAGGCCAAGGGAATGCTTGTGCTTGACCAGTGTGAAGCGGTGCCAGCGTACCAATCACACCGGCAATTACACCAGCAGCAATGCCGACATCTGCCGGCGCACGCGGCTGACCAGATCTGCGTCGTCCAGAATCCGGAACGCATCGATCAGCGATTTGCGCGCCAGCCCGTCGGCGTAAGCCTTGTCGCGCCTCAGCATGTCGATGAATTGCGCCAGCCCGGCTTCGGCATCACCGCCGACCAATTGGCGTACGCCCAGCAGGTGGCGCGCGCGCAGGTCGGCGGGGTCACTGGCAATCGCGGCGTGCAGCACTTCGAGCGGTGGCGCGTCCTTGAGCAGGGCGGCAAAACCCAGACGAGCACGTGCCTTGATGGTGCGCTCATCGGTGGCCAGGTTGGCCGGCAGCTTGTCCAGCAAGTGTTCGGCTTCCACCGCCGCACCGGTTTGCAGCAGCGCCAGTGCCAGATCGAGTTGGTGTTCAGCCTTGTCCGGCTCGATCTCGGCCAGCTTGCGCAGACGCAGCACTTCGGCGTGCGGGTCGAGCGGGGCGGAGGGGACTTCGGCCGCGGCGTCATCGACAGGCTCCGCCGGTTGGATGCCCACTTGCGCCAGCATCTCGCGCAATTGGCCCTCCGGCAGTGCGCCGGGGATCGCGCCCAGCACTTGGCCGTCCTTGACCACCGCAATGGTGGGCACAGAGCGAATCTGGAACGCGGCGGCCAGCTCCTGCTCCTTGTCCACATCCACCTTGGCCAACACGAAGGCGCCGTGGTATTCGGCGGCCAGTTTTTCCAGCACTGGCCCAAGCGTCTTGCACGGCCCGCACCATGTGGCCCAGAAATCCACCAGCACGGGCGTTTCCAGCGATTTGCGGATCACCGTGTCTTCAAAGGTGGCAGCGGTGGCATCGAATACGTGCGGATTGTTGGCGTCGGTCATGGCGGCGGCGTTCTTGGGAATGCACAGGAGATGGCGGCGATTGGGCAGGTTAACAAGTGATGTAAAAAATAGTTGACATCACGAAACCGGTATGTAAATTGCACATTACATCTAGTCTGTTGGAGTTTACATCAATGCTCGGGTTGTCTCCGCGTCACCAATTGATGGTCTGGCTGTTGTTGGCCGGGGTCGGCTTGGCGCTATTTTTCAGCGGTGACTACCGCGATATCCCGTTTCCGGTTGGCTGGTTCGGCGCCTGCCTGTTCGTGGCAGCGGTGTGGTTTTCGGTTGCCAAACTGCATGCGCTGCCGCGTAGCGAAGATGAGGCGCAGATTGCGCCGGGGGAGTGGCAGGCATGGATTGGCGTGGCGTTTGTCGGTGCGGTGATTGTGGCTTGTGTCATGCGCGCCGATGCCTTTCTGCCGCAGGTGCCGATTGGCCATAATCCCGAGGCCAGAGTGGCAGGCAAGCACATCGGCACCTTGTTCGTGGCGTGGCTGGTCTTGTTGCATGTGTTGAAAAAGCGCTGGGCCGGCAGCGTGCTGGCCGATGAGCGGGACGCGCACATCGCCCTGATCGCCGGCCACTGGGCGCGTTGCATCACGGCGCTAGGCATCATTGCCATTGCGGTGACATTGGGCTTTTCCGACACCGAGCGCTTGCTGCAATTCAGTTATCCCTTCATCGCGCAAGCGCTGATGTCGGTGCTGCTGGCGGGGCTGTGGTGCGAGCAACTGGCAGCGGCGCTGTTGTATTGGCGTGATCGCCGTGGAGTACAGGCATGAAGTTCTGGATGCAGGGGAAGGCTGAGCGTGACCCCCGGGCGTTTGGTGAGCGTTTTGCGTGGCGGATGGTCATGCTGTTCGCGGGAATGGCGGTGTATCTGACGTTCGGCTCGATTATCGGCGGCCGGCCGATCGCCATCCTGGCGACGCTGATCGCCTTGCCGTTGTCGTACGGCTTCCGCCTGCGTGCCGCTGCCGAAGAGCGGCGTCGGGGCGAGACGATGGAGGACGAGCGCGATGCCTGGATCTTGGCGCAGGGTGATCGTGGGTTTCGGATCGCGGTCTCGTGCTGGTATGGCGTGTTGACGTTGGCGCTGTGCTTTGACACTCCTCGTGCTGCGCTGCAGACGAACGATTGCGCGCTCCCTAGCATGGTCCTGCTGGGCCTGATCGTCGCCAACATCGTAGGGCAGCTGACAGTGGCGGTGCTGTATCGCCGTGACAGGCAATGACGGGTACCCGAATCGCCAATCAGATTCGCCGCCTGCGTTTCGAGCGCGGCGAATTGACCCAGCAGGCGCTGGCCGATGCCTGTGGCGTCACCCGACAGACCATCATTGCGCTGGAAGCGGGGCGCTATGCGCCGTCGCTGGAGTTGGGCTTTCGCATCGCTGATGCGCTGGGTGTGCGGATCGAGGAGGTGTTTCAGTGGCACGCCAGATCATGAAATCCATTGCATTGCCGCAGCTGGGAGCTTGGTTGGCATTGGCGTTTTTCCTTGTCGCCTTGTTGTTGGCCAACCTCGGTGTTCCCGAATATTCCCATCTGCTGCATCCGCTGGCGCTGCGCGGGGCCACCGGTGTGCCGGGGGCGCTGTGGTTCAACCTGGGCGCATTTGTATTGCCGGGTGGGTTGCTGCTGTTGCAGGCACATCTGCTGCGCAAGGCCGTGCAGGAGGCAAGCTGGCGGGTGCGACTTGGGCTGACGCTGATGCAGTTGTCGGCGCTGGCATTTGCCATGCAAGGGTTATTGCCGCTGGATCAGCGGGGTGTGGATGCGGCGGCCAGCCGCTTGCATGTGCTGATGTGGATGCTGTGGTGGATTGCGTTTGTACCCGGTGCGCTGCTGTTGGCGTTGGGCCTGCTGCGGCAGCGGCGCGGGTTGGCGGTGGTGAGTGCGGCGGTTGGTGTATTGGTGCCGCTGCTGGCGGTATGGGCCCCCATTGGTGCGTGGGTGGGGCTGGCGCAGCGGCTGGCATTTGTACTGTGGTTTGGTGGGTGGCTGCTGGTCAGCCGCTGCCTTATTGGTACTTCAGCTTCAGCGCCAAAATCGTTGCCGCCAGCAGGAAGGTGATCGCATTCGACACGATCATCGGCCATGAATGCAGGAAAATGCCGTAGCCAAACCAGCAGGCAATACCAAACGTGAACACCACATACATCCACAACGAGATTCCCGAGGTGTCCCGCGTGCGGATGGTTTTGATGGCCTGCGGCACAAACGACAGCGTGGTGCAGGTCGCAGCCAAATAGCCAAACCATTCCAGCGTCATGCGGCCGCCATGGCGGGCAAATAGCGGGCGGGCAGGGTGCGGCGCGGCATCGGCAATCCTCATCTGGAGGTGGTTGCAGTGTGCCATGCGGGCAGGGGATGGTGCGCTGCGGTAAGCTTTCCAACCCGATCCCGCATGTTGTCCGCCGTGTCCGAACCCGCTGCCTACGAATCCCGTACCGTCGAATCCGCCGCCCAGTCGTTTTGGGCCACCAGCCGCGCGTTTGAAGTGCGCGAGGATTCGACCAAGCCCAAGTACTACTGCCTGTCGATGCTGCCGTACCCGTCGGGCGCGCTGCACGTGGGCCATGTGCGCAACTACACCATCGGCGACGTGATCAGCCGCCACAAGCGCATGACCGGCCACAACGTGCTGCAGCCGATGGGCTGGGACGCGTTCGGCCTGCCGGCCGAGAACGCCGCGATCAAGAACAAGACCGCGCCGGCCAAGTGGACCTACGCCAACATCGAGCATATGCGCACCCAGCTGCGGTCGCTGGGCTACGCCATCGACTGGAGCCGCGAGTTCGCCACCTGCAAGCCGGACTACTACGCCCACGAGCAGCGCATGTTCGTGCGCCTGCTGAAGAAGGGCGTAGCCTACCGCAAGAATTCGGTAGTGAACTGGGATCCGGTCGACCAGACCGTGCTGGCCAACGAGCAGGTCATCGACGGCCGCGGCTGGCGCACCGGTGCGCTGGTGGAAAAACGCGAGATCCCGCAGTGGTTCCTGCGCATCACCGACTACGCGCAGGAGCTGCTGGACGAGCTGGACCGGCTTCCCGGCTGGCCGGACTCGGTCAAGACCATGCAGCGCAACTGGATCGGCCGCAGCCAGGGCCTGGAGATCCAGTTCCCGGTCGATGGCGAGGACGCGCCGCTCACCGTCTTCACCACGCGTCCCGACACGCTGATGGGCGTGACCTTCATCAGCATCGCCGGCGAACATCCACTGGCCCAGAAGGCCGCGCAGGGCAATCCCGAGCTGGCCGACTTCATCGCCGGGCTCAAGCAGGGCGGTGTGTCCGAGGCGGAACTGGAAACCCAGGAAAAGCGCGGCATGGCCACCGGGCAGTGGGCCAGGCATCCGATCACGGGCGAAGACGTGCCGATCTATGTCGCCAACTTCGTGCTGATGGGCTATGGCACCGGCGCGGTGATGGCGGTGCCGGCGCATGACCAGCGCGATTGGGAATTTGCCAAGGCCTACGGCCTGCCGGTCAAGCCTGTGATCGCGGATGCGGCCACTCGTGATGCGCTGGAAGAAATCAATACTCACCTGCACGATCACGATGACCCGATGGCGGTCGCGCTGGGCGGCCACGCGCCGGTGGACGTGTACGAGATCGACGCTGCGGTGGCGACGGTGCGCGAATTCCTGCGTGGCATTGAAGAAGACGGCGCATCCACCGAACGCGGCTGGCTGATCAATTCAGGCGAGTTTTCCGGGATGGATTTCGATGCCGCATTCGAGGCCTTGGCGGCACAACTTGAGGCTGGCGGCATCGGCAAGCGCCAGATCAACTACCGCCTGCGCGATTGGGGTGTGAGCCGGCAACGCTATTGGGGTTGCCCGATCCCAGTGATTTATTGCGCCAGTTGCGGCGCGGTGCCGGTGCCGGAAGATCAACTGCCGGTGGTGCTGCCGGAAGATGTGGCCGATGCGTTTGCCGCGGGTGATGTGCATTCCCCGATCAAATCAGACGCGGCATGGCGCAAGACAACATGCCCCGGTTGCGGCGGTGCGGCCGAGCGTGAAACCGACACCTTCGACACCTTCATGGAATCGAGCTGGTACTACGCTCGTTACACCTCGCCGGGTGCCGCCGATATGGTGGATCAGCGCGCCAATTACTGGTTGCCGGTGGATCAATACATCGGCGGCATCGAGCACGCGATCCTGCACCTGATGTATTTCCGCTTCTATCACAAGCTGTTGCGCGATGCCGGCTTGGTGACGTGCGATGAGCCGGCCACGCGCCTGCTGACGCAAGGCATGGTGATTGCCGATACCTTCTATCGCGAAGACGCCCACGGCGCGAAGGAATGGATCAACCCCGCCGATGTCGAATTGCAGCACGACGAGCGCATGCGGGTGATCGGGGCCACCTCGCGGATCGATGGCCTGCCGGTTCTGATCGGCGGCACCGAGAAGATGTCGAAGTCGAAAAACAACGGGGTGGACCCGCAGATACTGGTGGACAAATACGGTGCCGATACCGTGCGCCTGTTCTCGATGTTTGCCGCCCCGCCAGAGCAATCACTGGAGTGGAGCGATGCCGGGGTGGAAGGCATGGCGCGCTTCCTGCGCCGCTTGTGGCGCGATGTGCACGCGCATGCCGCGCAGCCCGATCACCCGGTCGTTGCTGTTGCACACCTGGATGCGGCACAGAAAACCCTGCGCCGGTTGGTGCACGAAACCATTCAGAAAGTGGGTGATGACTACGCCCGCCGGCACAGCTTCAATACCGCGATTGCCGCGTTGATGGAGCTGCTCAATCACGTCGCCAAGTTCACCGATACCAGCGATCAGGGCCGTGCCGTGCGCCACGAAGCCTTCGAGGCCATCGTGCTGCTGCTCAACCCGATCACCCCGCATATTTGTCACGCGTTGTGGCAAACGCTGGGCCATCCGGAAACCTTGCTGGAAGATCAGCCGTTCCCGCAGGCCGATGCGTCCGCCATGGTGCGCGATGCGGTCAAGCTGGCGGTGCAGGTCAACGGCAAGCTGCGCGGCACCATAGACATGCCCGTGGATGCCAGCCGCGAAGCGCTCGAAGCGGCGGCGCTGGCCGAACCGAATGTGGCCAGCTTCGTGGCCGGGCACACACCGAAGAAGGTGATTGTGGTGCCGGGCAAGATCGTCAATATCGTGGTGTGACAGCACGTTCCGACCCCGTTGTAATGGGGTCGGCAGCAATTTTTCTGTCGTTTTCGCCTAGACTTCCAAGAATGAACTCACGCCTGCTTACCATCGCCCTTGCCGCAACCTTGCTGTCCGGTTGTGGTTTCCATCTGCGCAATGCGCTCAACCTGCCGGCCAATCTGGGCCCCGTGCGGGTGTTGGCCGCCGATCGCTACAGTCCCTTGTCGGAACTGTTGGCGGATGGTTTGCAGCGTGCCGGCGCGCAGGCGGCTGCGGCCGATGCCACTGAAGGTGTTGCCACCTTGCAGGTGATTTCCGAGCAATGGGCCGATACCCCCATCAGCAACGACCAGTCCGGGCGAGCACAGGAATACGCGCTGCGCTATGCGGTGATTTTCAGCCTGCATCGCGCCGACGGCAGCGTGGCCGTGCCGCAGCAGGCAGTGGAATTGTCGCGCGACTATCTGGCCCCGGCGGTGGACTCCATCGGCAAGGCCAGCGAGCGCGAAATGCTGGTGAAGGAGTTGCGCCGTGATATGGCCGCAGCGATTTTGCGGCGGGTCGATGCGGCATCGAAAGCGGTGGTTGTGCCCTGATCCGGGCGCAACCCGGCTCTGTGGCTGGCGTATGGAGCGCTGACAGATGGAACTAAGCGCCGACCGGTTGCCCGCACAGCTTGCGGCGGAGCCGCTACGCCCGATCTATCTGGTCGCGGGCAGTGAAGCGTTATTGGTATTGGAAGCGGCCGACGCCGTACGTGTGGCGGCGCGCAAGCAGGATATCAGTGAGCGTGAAGTGCATGACATGGACGGCCGCGATGCCGACTGGGATGCACTGGACGCCAGCATCCATGCCCCCAGTTTGTTTGCCAGCCAGCGCTTGATCGAGGTGCGTTTGCCGACCGGCAAACCCGGCACCGACGGCAGTAAATTGATCACGGGGTTTTGCGCCAATCCACCCAGTGATGTGGTGCTGCTGGTAATCGCCGCAGAGTGGTCAAAAGCCCATGCCGGCAAATGGAGTGAAGCGATTACCAGGACCGGGCATGTGGTGGTTGCATGGCCGGTCAAGCCGCATGAGTTGGTTGGCTGGATGGGCGCACGTTTGCGTAGCCGCGGCCTCAAGGCGACGCCGGATGCGGTGACGCGGCTGGCGCAACGGGTGGAAGGCAATTTGCTGGCGGCGGCGCAGGAAGTGGATAAGTTGGCGCTGCTGCTGCATGGTAGTGGCGAAGTGCTGGATGTCGAGCGGATGGACGCGTTGGTCGCCGACTCTGCCCGCTTCGACGTGTTTCGACTTGCCGATGCCGCGTTGAACGGGCAGGCCGCGCAAGTGGCCCGCATCATCGCTGGCCTGCGCGCGGAAGGTGAAGCCATCCAGGCGTTGATGGGCATGGTGGTCAAAGAGTTGGGCACGGTGGCAGCGCTGGCGCAGGCGCGCAATTTTGCCGCCGAGTGCAAGGCGCAGCGCATCTGGGATTCGAAGCAAGCGGTGTACAAGCGTGCCTTGGCGCGCCATTCGCCGGAGCGTTGGCAGCGGTTTCTGAGCGATGCCGGCCGCGTGGATCGCATCTCCAAAGGCCGTGCTCGCCTGGGTCAGGAAACTACCGACGCGTGGCAGCAATTGGAACGCCTGCTGCTGGCGGTGGCGGATAAAGGCGCGCTGCGCTTGCTGGCCCCGTGAGCCGTTTGCGCATTTGCTATGGCGGAAGCTTCGACCCCGTGCATAACGGGCACCTGGCGGTAGCCACGGCCGCCCGTGATGTATTCGCGGCCGAGGTGTTGATGCTGCCGGCGGGCGATCCGCCGCATAAGGGCATCACCCATGCCGATGCCGAGCAACGCGCGGCGATGCTGGCATTGGCGCTTGCCAATGTGACTGATATTGCGTTGGATCGCCGCGAGCTGCACCGTGCTGGCCCGTCCTACACGGTGGATACCCTGCGCGAGCTGCGCGACGAATGGGGCCCACGCACACCCATCGCATGGTTGATCGGTGCCGATTCCCTGTTGCAATTACACACATGGCACCGCTGGCGCGAATTGTTCGACTTCGCCCACATCCTGTGCGTGCAACGCCCTGGCTCGCAATTGGATGCGAAACGTCTGCGCACCGCAGCGCCCGAGGTGTTGGCGCAAATCAATGGCCGCTGGCTGCCACCGGCGGCACTGGTGGAGGCGGCCACAGGTGGATTTGCACTATTGCCGCTGCCGCAGTTGCGCCCGGAATCGTCCAGCGAGCTGCGTCGGCGAATTGCCAGCGGTCACGAATGGCAGTCGTGGGTGCCGCCGCCGGTTGCGGCCTATATCGTCCGTCAAGGACTGTATGGGGGGGACGCCGCTATACTGCCACCATCTTTATCGAGCGATCGCCCTTGACTACCGCCGCCCAAGTTATCAAAACCAGCCTGCCCACCCCGCCGCCGTCCGTGGATGTGCTGCTCAAGTCCGTGCACGACGGGCTGGCAGAACTCAAAGCCAAGGATGTGGTTGAAATCGACGTGCGTGGCAAAAGCAGCGTCTGCGATTACATGGTGGTTGCCTCGGGCACCTCCACCCGCCACGTGAAATCGGCAGCCGATGAAGTGGTGCGGTTCGCCAAGCAACTTGGCGTCATGCCCCTCGGCGTGGAAGGCGAGCGCGAGGCCGAATGGGTGTTGGTGGATCTGGGTGATGTGGTGGTACACGTCATGCTGCCGCGCGTGCGCGAGTTCTATGCGCTGGAACGGCTGTGGTCGGTGGGCGATCAACACCCGGGCGATGGCGCGGCCGACGTTGCCTGAGCGTCTTCCCCCTGAAGGGGATCGCTTGAAACATGAAAGCGCGCCTGATCGCTGTCGGTGAACGCGCCCCTGGCTGGGTTGCACAGGGCTTTGCCGAATACCAGAAGCGCCTTTCCCACGGGCTGCCATTGGAGCTGGTGGAAGTGGAACCCGGCGTGCGCGGGAAAGGGCGCGACACTGCGCGTGCGATGAGCGATGAAGGTGCGCGGGTACTCGCCGCGCTATCCAAAAACACGCATGTGGTGGCGCTGGATGGCCACGGCAAAATGCATTCCTCGGAGCAACTTGCCGCGCGGCTGGAATATTGGCGCAGCCAAGGCCGCGACCTGACCTTCCTGATTGGCGGCCCCGAAGGCCATGCCGCCGACGTCATCACGCGTGCGGATGAACACTGGTCACTCGGCCCACTCACCCTCCCGCACATGCTGGTGCGGCTGGTGCTGGCAGAGCAGCTGTATCGTGCCACCGCACTATTGAGCAACCATCCCTATCATCGCGCTTGAGCAGGCACGTTGATTTGCCGCACGATAGGCAAATGAACGAATACTTTCTTCCTGATCCCGCAGCCACCGATGCGTTGGGCGCGCAGCTTGCGCAAACCTTGCCGGAACGCGCCGTTATCCATCTGCAGGGTGATTTGGGAGCGGGCAAATCCAGTCTGGCGCGGGCATTGTTGCGCAGTCTTGGGGTTACCGGGACCATTCGCAGCCCCACCTACACCCTTGTCGAGCAATATCCGTTAGCGCAGGGTGGCTTGGCGGTGCATCTGGATCTGTACCGCATCGGCAACCCCGGCGAGCTGGAATTTCTGGGGCTGGATGGCGGCGAGGCACGGTTATGGCTGGTGGAGTGGCCCGAGCGCGGGCAGGGCGCGCTGCCGCCGGCGGATCTGGAGATCGCACTTCAGACCGAAGGTTTAGGACGGCGCTGCAGGCTGCAGCCACATAGCCCTTGTGGCAAGGCTTGGCTGGATGCACTGGCGTCAGGGTGAGCTTTCAGGCATTCAGTTCAGTGATGGCGCATGAATGTCTTGCAGGTTGCGGATTTTGAAGGGAAAAGTACTTGCAAACACGGGTTGCAGGTGGTTTACTCCGGGCCATGCGCACCAAGCGGAACTGCTCTCAGCTCTGGATGTCAGCGGCCACGTTGCTGGTTGCGCTCAGCTGTGTCTCGGCAAATGCCTCTGAAATCAAGCAATTGCGTTTGGATGTCGGGGTTACGGGGACGCGCGCCGTGGTGCAGCTGGATAAGCCCGGCAGCTACAAGTTGATTCGCTTGTCCAACCCGGAGCGGTTGGTGGTGGATTTCCCTGACAGTCATCTGGCCCGCAATCTGGCAGTGCCGGCGGCCTCCGGGATCGTCAAAGCCGTGCGCACCGGACAGCCCGTGGCAGGCACGGTGCGCGTGGTGTTTGACCTGTCCAGCCCGGTCGCGGCCATCCCCACTCTGGTGGACACCGCAACCACGGGGGCCCAGCTGCAACTGGAATGGCCTGGCGATGGGGTGGCGGGCAAGCCCGACGTGGGGGCGCAACCGCAACTGCAGAAACCACCGGTTGTGCTACCGCAAACGGCCAGCTTGGCGGCACCGTTGGCCACTGCCGAAAGCAAGGCCAAATCGGGTTCGAAGCCTGAAGCAAATGTTGTTGCGAATGCGCAGCTCGATGCCAGCAAGCCAAGCGCGAAGCCAATTCTTGCGGCAACCACCAAACCCGCGCTCGACCCCATTGCCGAATTGGCGAAGCAGGTGATGACGGCGGGGCCGGTGGCCGTGGAACCGACCAGCAAACCACAGCCGGATGTGCCGGAAGCGACGACGCAGCCACCTGCCCCGGTTTTGCCGAAAACACCGATGCAAAAGGGCATGCGCCCCCTGATCGTAGCCATTGATGCCGGCCACGGCGGGCAGGACCCGGGTGCGCACGGGTTGAATGGTGCGCGTGAAAAAGATGTCACCTTGGCCATCGCCCGGGAACTGGCGCGGCAGGTCAATGCCACGCCGGGGTTGAAGGCCTATCTGACCCGTGATGCCGATGTGTTCATCCCGCTGGAATATCGCGCCCGTCGCGCCAGCGCCAACAAAGCCGACATCTTCCTGTCCATTCACGCCGATGCCGCTGAAAATCGCGGCGCACGCGGCTCATCCGTATATGTGTTGTCCACCCGTGGCGCGTCGTCGCAGCGCGCACGCTGGCTGGCCGACAAGGAAAACGCCGCCGACGTGATTGGCGGCGGGCGCGTGAAAGTGGCCGACAATACCTTGACGTCGGTGCTGCTGGATTTGACCCAAAGCGGCAATATGAAAGCCTCGGAAGATGCTGCCGACCATGTGTTGGGCGGCTTGAAGCGGGTGGGCAATAACCACAAGCCGGATATCGAGCGCGCCAATTTCGCGGTGCTGCGCACGTCCGACAAAATGCCGGCGATGCTGGTGGAAACCGCCTTTATTTCCAATCCGGATGAAGAAAAGCGGCTCACCGACCCCACCTTCCAGCACACCTTGGCGGGTGCGATCTTGGACGGCATCGACACCTATTTCTCGCGCCAGCCGCCGCCGGGCACGTTGTACGCCGCGCGTGCGCAGGCCGCACAATCGGCACAATCGGAAACCCCCGTTCGCGGTGGTATTGGCGGCAGCCGCTAAGCCCCAGTCATCGCGCGGCAGCGGCTAAACTTGGCGGGTGAATATCCGTCAACTCCCCGAAGTTCTCATCAACCAGATTGCCGCCGGCGAAGTCGTTGAACGCCCCGCCTCGGTGGTCAAGGAATTGGTTGAAAATGCGCTGGATGCCGGCGCGCAACGTATCGACATTGACCTGGAAGAAGGCGGGGTGCGGCTGATCCGCATCCGCGACGATGGTGGCGGCATTGCCCCCGAGCAATTGCCACTGGCGGTGAGCCGGCATGCCACCAGCAAAATTGCATCGATCGATGATTTGGAATCTGTGGCCACGTTGGGCTTTCGCGGCGAAGCACTGCCGTCGGTGGCCTCGGTCAGCCGTTTCCGGCTGGTGTCACGCGCACGCGATGCGCAGCATGGCGCGGAGTTGCGCATCGATGGCGGCAGCCTTGGCGAAGTGGTGCCGCAGGCGCATCCGCAAGGCACCACGGTGGAAGTGCGCGATCTGTTTTACAACGTGCCGGCGCGGCGCAAATTCCTGCGCGCCGAACGTACAGAGCTTGCCCATATCGAAGACTGGCTGCGCACTTTGGCACTGGCGCGGCCGGATGTGGAATTGCGCGTCACCCACAACGGCAAGCCGTCGCGGCGTTGGAAAGGCGAGGGTGACCTGTTGTCGGAGCTGCGTCTGCACGAGGCGTTGGGCGAAGACTTTGCGCGCAATGTGCTGCGCGTGGACCACAGCGCTGCCGGGATGCGCCTGCATGGCTGGATCGCGCAACCGGCCTACAATCGCGCCAGCACCGACCAGCAATATCTGTACGTCAATGGCCGCAGCGTGCGTGACCGCAATGTGGCCCATGCGGTACGGCAAGCGTATAGCGACGTGCTGTTTCATGGCCGCCACCCGGCCTATGTACTGTTTCTCGAACTCGATCCGCGCGGCGTGGACGTCAATGTGCACCCCGCCAAGCATGAGGTGCGCTTTCGTGAATCGCGGTTGGTGCATGAATTTGTCTATCGTGCCCTGCACCAGGCGCTGGCTGAAACCCGCGCCGGCAATGGGCAAACGGTGTCGGGTGCTAATACGGGTGCTGCGGCGCAAGCTTGGCCACTGCCGCAAGTCCCGCAGCAACAACCGATGGGCCTGCGTGTCAGCGATGCGCCTGCCGCCTATGCCGCGCTGTATGCGCCGCGTGGTGGCGCTGCGGTCATGCCATCGGCACCGCTGGCAGCCATGGCGGCGATACCCGAAGACGCACCTGGCGGCATGCCGCCGCTGGGCTTTGCCATCGCGCAACTGCACGGTATTTATATCTTGGCCGAAAACGCCGAGGGCTTGATCGTGGTGGATATGCATGCCGCACACGAGCGCATTGGTTACGAAGCGTTGAAAATGGCGCATGACGGCGCCGGCCTGCGCACCCAACCGCTCTTGGTGCCCAGCCGTTTGGCGGTGTCCGAACGCGAAGCCGATGTGGCTGAACGCGAGGCACAGACGCTGTTGGAACTGGGCTTTGAAGTGCAGCGCAGCGGGCCGCAATCGCTACTATTGCGCAGCGTGCCGGCACTGCTGGCGCATGGCGATGCCGAGGCCTTGCTGCGCGACGTGCTCACCGACCTGCGCGAACACGGCAGCACCCGACGGGTGGCCGAAACCCGTGACGCATTGCTGGCCACCATGGCCTGCCATGGCGCGGTACGCGCCAATCGGCGGCTAAGCATCCCAGAAATGAACGCCTTGCTGCGCGACATGGAAATCACCGAACGTTCCGGCCAATGCAATCACGGCCGGCCTACGTGGACGACATTCAATTTGGCGGAGATCGATAAATGGTTCTTGCGCGGACGTTGAAGTACGCTGGCATCGTGCTGGTTGCGGGAGTCACAATGGCTGCGTGTCATCGCCCACCGCCGAAACCATCAATGGACGAAGCAGCACGGATTGAAGCGGCCGCAAAACAATATGCGCATGCGCAATTCATGTGGCGTGGCCGGCGCGTGATTGCACTCACCCGCGCCGATGGTTGGACCAGTCTGATTGGGCTGCACTGGCTGGACCCTGGCCCCCATCGGGTGGGCAGTAGTCAGGACAACGGCATTCGCTTGGCGATGGGTCCGGCGCATCTGGGTTTGCTCAATGTGCGCGATGGCAAGGTCAGCTTCACCGCCGATACCGAGGTGACCATCGATGGTTTCCCTGCGCGCAGCGGTGTGCTGCGCAGCGACCACGATCCAAACGGCGCCAGTGTGTTGGGGTTTGATGGCGATAAAGGTCAGGCCACGGTGATCGAGCGCGGCGGCAGACTTGCATTGCGGGTCAAACACGTCGATGCCGATAGTCGCGTGCATTTTGCCGGCCTGACCTACTGGATCGGTGGGCAAGATTGGCAAATCCCGGCGCGTTTCATCGCCCATGCACCCGGCAAGACTTTGCCGATTGCCAACATCATCGGCAGCACGGATGACATCCCCAACCCCGGCGTGGTGGAATTTGTTCGCGGTGATAAAACCTATCGGTTGGAAGCTTTGGATGAAGGCGAAGGCACCTTGTTTTTGGTGTTTGCTGACCGCACCAGTGGTCACGGCAGTTATGGCGCCGGTCGCTTCATCGATGCCCCCAAGCCCGATGCAAAAGGCCGGCTGGTGATCGATTTCAACCAAGCCTACAACCCGCCGTGTGCGTTCACGCCGTTCGCCACCTGCCCATTACCGCCGCCGGAAAATCGCCTGGATCTGAGTGTGGAGGCTGGCGAGAAGGCCTACGCCAAGCCCGCAACCACTGCCAAGGATGCCCCATGACCTGCAAACGACTTGCTCTGCTGCTGTGCGCGCTGCTGCTGCCAGTGGCCCACGCCGCGCAGCAACCCAGCCCGCCGGTTGCCGCTGCCGCCACGCCTGTGCAGCGCCCGCTGCTGTGGAAAGTGTCGGATGCCGACAATGCCGTGTATTTGCTGGGCTCGTTCCACTTGTTGAAAGCCGATGACTACCCGCTGCCGGCGGAGATAGATCGCGCATTCGATGACAGCCAACAAGTACTGTTTGAAGTTGACCCAGCGGCGATGACCGCGCCTGAAACCATGACCAAGATGCAGCACTACATGGGCTATGACAATGGCAAAAGCCTGAGTCAGGTATTGCCCAAACCCACGTTGGAAAAATTGAACACCCTGCTGGCCGCCGGCGGTGGCTCGGTGCAGGCGGTGGAGCAGCAAGAGCCATGGGCGGTAAATCTGGCCTTGGTGCTCAGCGTCAGTCAGGCACTGGGTTTTCGCCCCGAGTTGGGGATGGATCGGCAATTGATGGAACGCACCGCCAAAGCCGGCAAGCCCGCCGCAGGGCTGGAAACGATCGACGCGCAATTGCAGGCGATGGACAGCATTCCGTATGCCGAACAAAGCCAAGGCATCGACGAGTTTCTGGCCGACCCGCAAAAAGCCATCCACCAACTCAATGACATGCACGCTTGGTGGCGCGCTGGGGATGTCGAAAAATTAGACAGCGGCATGCGCGCCGACATGGCCGGCAAAACCCCGGAAAGCTACCGCCTGCTGGATGTGCAACGCAATTTGAACTGGCTGCCAAACATCCAATCCCGTCTGGATGGCGTGAAATTCGGCAACACCTTGATCGTGGTCGGCGCATTGCATCTGCTGGGCAATGACGGCCTGCTGGAACTGCTGCGTGGCAAGGGTTACAAGGTCGAGCGGGTGTGTGATCGCTGTGAGTTGTGAGGACATTGCTGGTGCGTTCCATTTGCCATCATTCAACCCGGGAGCACAATAACAACCTATGACGCGCTGGGAAACACGATGTCGGTTCGCAATGGCCTCAATCACACCACGTCGTACGCCAGCCATAGTGGCAATGGTCTTCCCGGGTCTGTCACTGGCCCGAATGGAGATATTCGGGAGTATGTCTACGATGCGCAAGGGCGCGTACAGATATTCAGGACGAAGTACAACGTGACCTGCCCCCATTAGCCATACCAGCCGTTACTGGGCGTGCGAATAGGCAGGCAAGGCCTACTGATAACTTCCGAGTTGCGTGCCTTCAGTCCGTCGTCGCCACCGGCAAGTGCAAGGTGGCGATGTAGCGGCCGTTTTCGATGCGCGATTCCACCCGGCCGCGGCCGTCGGTCATGGCGTGGACGCGCTCACGGGTAGAGCTTAGGCCCACGGCATGGCCATCGCTGCGCACACCGGTGGTGGGCAAATCATTGGCCACGATGACTTCAACCGTATTGGCGCTGTGTCGCACCAGAACATCCAGCTGGCCGCCAGCAGGCAGCCGTTCAATCCCGTGGCGAATCGCGTTTTCGACCAGGGGTTGAATGGAGAGTGACGGCACCGTGATGGCGGGTACATCAGCTGGCACTTGCCAGTTCAAGCGCAGACGATCGCCGAAGCGAAGCTGTTCGATTTCCAGATAGCGATGAGCCAGCGCCAATTCTTCGGCTAATGGAATAAGTTGTGGCCCGCGTAATGCGCTGCGAAACAAGTCCGCCAGATCCAGCAGTACACGCTCCGCAGCATCCGGCTGGGCATGCACAAGTGCGGCCCCGGTATTGAGTGTGTTGAATAGAAAATGCGGCCGAATACGTGCCTGCAAGGCTTCCAGTTCCAATTGTTTGGCGCGTACCGCCAGCTGCCGCGAGCGCCAATAGTTTTGGTAGGTCAGCAAACCAATCAGGCCCACCACCACGGCCAATGCCAGAATACGCAAGACAAATTCATTGCGCGATTCTGCGGCATTCCCACTCATGCCCAGCACGCTCCATGCGGCGGTGGCGACCAGCAGGCTCATGCCAAGAAACAAGGCGAGGCACACCCACGCCATGCGCAGAGGCGGCAGCTTGCCAATCGGCTTGCGCAGCAAGAATAGTGTGCACAACGTACCCAGCACCACCCACTGCACACCTAGCGAGGCCAGTCCAAACTGCACCAGTCGGTCACCGCTATGGGTGGGTGCCAATGCCAGTAGTGCTGCCAAGGCTTCACCACTGAGCACCACTGCCATCAAGGCGGGTGGTCGCCATAGCGCAGCCAGTGGGTCAGTGTGGGTGATCATGTAGGCAAGGGTAGCCGGGAATGCGCGCCAGCGGTAAACCGCAACCGCAGTCCCCGCAACGCATGCGTTTAGCCGGTACTGATGCGCAGTTGAATCCCCAGCCCCAGCATGTCGTCGGGCTCGCTTTCCAAGTCGGCGCGCAGCAAGGGATGGCCTTGCAGCCAGCGCTTGTCGATACGCAAGGTCAAGAGGTCGTCCTTGGCTTTCAATTGCAGCATGGGTGGCAATTCATCCCCACGTGCACGATGTAACAACACGGCAAGCCGCAACAGGGCAGCACTGCGGCGGGCATTGGCCAGCAGCCGGTCGGGGATGGCTTCAAACGCCGATTTCGGGATGCTGCGGCGATGGGTACGCACCAGTGCGGCAAGAAAGCGTTGGCCTTGCTGCGAAAAGCCGACGATATCGGAATTGGCCAGCACATAAGCGCCATGCGTGTGGTAGCCGCTATGCGCAATGGCCAGTCCAATTTCATGCACACAGGCGGCACGTGACAACATCGCGCGATCATCACTGGTCAGTTGCCATGCACTAGCCACTTGATCGAACAGCAGTAGCGCCGTGTGACTCACCCGTTGCGCTTGCGCAGGATCCACGCCATAGCGATGCATCAGTGCACTCACGGAAACATCACGCGGATCATCAGCGCCACCACGGCCCAGCAAGTCATACAGCACACCTTCGCGCAACGCTGCCTTGCTGACTTGCAAACGATCAATCCCTAATGTGGCAAACAGTGCCTCCAATACCAATACGCCACCCGCGATGATCGGGCGACGATCGTCTGACAGGCTAGGCAGATCAATGCTGCCGATGCTCTCGGCCTGCAGCAGACGATCGCGGATCTGCGCGATGGCCTCTGCGGTGATTGAGCCCTTGGTCAACTTCATGGCCACACAAATATTGCCAATGGCCTTGTGTGTGCCGGAAGTGCCGATGGCTTCATCCCAGCCCAGTTGCCGATAGGTAGCAGCAAATTGCTGCATCTGCGCACTAATCTCGGTCAGTGCGCTGTTCCAGCGCTTGCGTGACAGCTTGCCGCCATCAAAAAACCGCCGGGTACTGGCAATGCAGCCCACTTGCAGGCTTTCGCGCTCCAGTGGTTCGAAGCCACGGCCGATGATGCATTCGGTGGAGCCCCCGCCGATGTCGATAACCAACCGCTTTTGACCCTCTTGCGGGGGTTGTTCGTGGGCAACACCAAGATACACCAGGCGCGCTTCTTCGCGCCCTGAAATCACGTCGATAGTGTGGCCCAAGGCGGCTTCGGCGGGGACCAAAAAAGAATCCGGCGAACGCAATTGCCGCACGGTATTGGTGGCCACCACACGCACATGGCGCGGCGGGATATTGGCAATACGCTGCCCAAATCGGGACAGGCTGGCCAAGGCACGCTCGCGCACTGCAGGGGCCAAGCCACCCAGTGCGTTCAAACCTTCGGCCATGCGTACGGTTTCGCGCAGCCGATCCACCACGCGTAGTTGGCCCAATACGCATTGCGCCACCACGATGTGAAAGCTGTTGGAGCCCAAATCCACGGCAGCCAAGAGGTCACCATCACGTGGAGTGATGGCGGTGTCGGGCAGGCGCGAAGTCATGCGTGTATTCATGCGGCCGCTATTGTCGCTCACACGTACAAATCTTCCAGCAAGGACAGTTGTGCCGAGAATGGCGCTTCATCCGGACCGGGTGTGCAACGATGGTAGTGACCATCGGCTCCCATCTGCCACGCATTCTGATTGTCGGCAAGGTAGTTCAACAGGCCTTCGCGATACACGCGCTCGGCCAGCTGCGGGTCAAGGATGGGGAACGCGGTTTCCACCCGGCGTAGCAGATTGCGTTCCAACCAGTCGGCGGAGGAGCAATACAGCTCCGGGTTGCCGTCGTTACCAAACCACCACACGCGATGATGTTCCAGAAAACGGCCGACCACCGAGCGCACCCGGATGTTATCCGACACACCGGCAATACCCGGGCGCAATGCGCACGCGCCGCGCACGATCAGGTCGATTGCAACGCCCGCTTGCGAGGCCTCGTACAGTGCGCGCACCACTTGCGGCTCATTGAGGGCATTGATCTTGGCGATGATGCGCCCGGGCTTGCCGGCTTGCGCCAATGCGGCTTCGCGGGCAATCCGTTCCAGCACACCCTTGTGCAGGGTGAACGGGGATTGCAGCAAGCGGGCCAGCGTTAATGGTGCAGCCAGCCCTGACAATTGCTGGAAAATCAGGTGCACATCATTGCCAATTTGCGGGTTGGCGGTCATCAGGCTGAAGTCGGTATAAGCGCGCGCGGTGCCGCTGTGATAGTTGCCGGTGCCCAAATGCACATAGCGCTGCAGCAGCGGGCCTTCGCGGCGCACGATTAACAACATCTTGGCGTGGGTTTTGTAATTCACCACCCCGTACACCACCTGTACACCGGCATCTTGCAAGCGGTCGGCCAAGCCCAGGTTGGCCTCCTCGTCAAAGCGCGCGCGCAACTCCACCACTACGGTCACGTCTTTGCCATTGCGTGCTGCCTGGATCAATTGATCCACGATCAGAGAATCCTTGCCGGTGCGGTACAGGGTTTGCTTGATCGCCAGCACATCCGGATCGTGCGCGGCTTGTTGGATAAGCTCCAACACCGGAGTGAATGCATCGAATGGATGATGCAACAGGACATCACCTTGCCGAATGGCGTCGAACATGCAATCCACATCCCGCAGCAGCCGCGGCTGGAATGGGCGGAACTTCAGCTCCGGGCGCTTGACCAGGTCATACACCTGCACCACGCGGTTGAGGTTGACCGGGCCATTGATTTTGTACACCGCATTGGCCGGCAGCTCGAAATTGGCCAATAGCGAATCCACGACGTCTTGCGGGCATCGCTCGTCGATTTCCAGCCGCACCGCACGCAGGTAGCCACGCCCCAGCAATTCATCACGCAGCGCCAGCGCCAGATTGTCCATATCGTCCTCATCGACGATGAGTTCGGAATTGCGGGTCACCCGGAACTGATGCGCGCTTTTGACATGCATGCCAGGGAACAATTCGCGCACGAATTCTGAAAGCACCGAGCTGAGGAAAACGAAGTCATGCAGCGCATCGCCATCGCCATCGGCATCGGGAAGGCGGATGATGCGTGGCAGTGAACGCGGCGCGCGCACGATGGCCAAGTGACCCTCGCGGCCGAATGCATCGCGGCCTTCCAGCAGGACTACCACATTCAACGATTTGTTGAGGATCTTGGGGAACGGATGCGCCGGGTCCAGGCCCAGTGGCGAGAGTACCGGCATGATTTCGTCGATGAAGTATTGGCGCAACCATGCGCGCTGTTCCGTAGTCCATTGCTCACGCTGCAGCAAACGAATCCCGGCCTCCGCCAGTGCTGGCCGCAGCTCGTCATAAAAGCATCGGTATTGCGCAGCCACCAGCTCGGCGGCACGTTCGTGGATGCGATTCAACAACAGCGAAGGATCGAGCCCGTCCATGCCGGCGGGCAGGCCGAATTCCACCGCGTGGCGGACGGCACCGCCGCGAATTTCGAAAAATTCATCCAGATTGGTGCAAGAAATGCACAAGTAGCGCAGACGCTCCATCAGCGGCACGGCGGGGTCTTGCGCCTGCGCCAATACCCGGAAATTGAAATCGAGCTGGCCCAATTCGCGGTTGGCATACAGCGCCGAATCGCGCAGGGGCAGGATAGTGCTGTCGCTGGTCATCGGGATGTCCGGGCATAGGTAAGGGGCTTGCGTGCCAATACGCGATCAGCATCAAAACGGCAGACAAATTGGCTGCCCTTGTTGAGTTCACTGGTAATACACAGGCGCGCGCCGTGCAGGCCCAGCACATGCTTGACGATGGCCAGCCCCAACCCGGTGCCACCACTTTCGCGGGAGCGGCTGTTGGAGACACGATAGAAGCGTTCGGTCAGGCGCGGCAAGTGTATGGCGGCAATTCCATGGCCAGTGTCGTGGACGCCCAGGCTGACCCCGCCGTCGGTCTCGTGCGCAAACCGCAAGGTAATCATGCCACCATCGGGGGTGTAACGCACTGCGTTGCTGACAAGGTTTGAAAATGCGCTGTGCAGTTCTTTGTTGGCACCCCGCAGATCCACCTGCGCGGTGTCTTCCAGCACGATGTGATGGCGGCCCTGGCTGAGGGCCTCGGCTTCACGTACCAGGCCGGCCAGCAGGGGCGCCATTGCGACAACTTCATCTTGTAACCCCTCGCCCGCATCCAGACGTGAAAGCGTCAACAGGTCTTCCACCAGTCGAGTCATCCGCAAAGATTGCCGGCGCATTTCTTCCAGAATCGGCGCCCACTGCGGGTCGTCACCTTCGTCCAACATTTCCAGATAGCCATGCACCACGGTCAGCGGCGTGCGCAGTTCGTGCGAGACATTGGCCACAAAGTCGCGCCGCATCTGTTCGACACGCATGGTGTTGGTGATGTCGCGGGCAATCAGCAGCCAGAAGTCTTCCGAATACGGCAGCAGGCGCAGATGCAGGCGCAGCTCGGGGTTGGCCGGCGAGGGCGCGTCCGTCATGGGCTCGGCATTGCGGCCTGCAGCCAGCCACGGTGCCATCGGCAAGTCTTTGAGCGCGCTGGCCACCGGGGCGTTGCGATGCAGTGGATGCTGCAGACCCAGCAAAGTGGTGGCCGCAGCGTTGAACCACAGGATGCGTTGCTGATTGCGATCCACCACCACGACCGCATCGGGCAAAACGTTGGCGGCGGCGCGATAGGTGCGCAACATAGCCAGCAGGCGTAATTTGCGAGTACGCATTTCCATCTGGCCGCGATACAGCAATTGATCCAATTGATTCCAGACCCCTTGGCCTTGCTTGGGTTCAAGCCGGCGGCGCGCAGTCAGCCGTTGTTGCACGCCATGCAGCTTCCAATAATGCCAAGCCACCACGCCGAGTGAGGCGACGGTCAGGGCTGGCCACGGGTGATCGATGAGCAGCCCCATCAGCAGCGCAACCAGCAGGACGGCTGCGAGCTGGGACAGTGTGCGAAACCAGGCATTGTCGAAAGTGGAGGGCATGCGCCGAGTATCCGTTTTTATCGCATCCCCTGCATATGGGGAATGCTGGTTACACGGCAGTCGAGAACCGGTAGCCGGCACCGCGCACGGTTTGCACCATTGCATCCAGGCGGTGCGGCTCCAGGGTTTTGCGCAAGCGGCGGATATGCACATCCACCGTGCGTTCTTCCACGTACACGCTGCCGCCCCAGACGTGATCGAGTAACTGGGTGCGGGTATAGACGCGTTCGGGATGGGTCATGAAAAAATGCAGCAGCCGGTACTCGGTGGGGCCCATCGGGATCGGTTGCGCCGTGCCAGCCTCGTCGGCAAACACCCGGTGTGCTGCGCCGTCAATGCGCAGTGCGCCGACTTGCACGCTGCCATCTTCGTCATCCTCGCGTGATCGCCGCAAGACCGCTCGAATTCGCGCCAGCAATTCGCGTGCAGAAAATGGCTTCACCACATAGTCATCGACCCCGGCTTCCAGCCCGCCAACGCGGTCGTTCTCCTCGCCGCGTGCGGTCAGCATGATGATCGGGATGGCGCGGCTAGTGGCGTCACGCCGCCAGCGTCGTGCCAGTTCCAGCCCGCTGCTGCCGGGCAGCATCCAATCGAGCAGGATCAGGTCGGGCACGCGCTCTGCAATGCACTCCTGGGCTTGCCGGCCATCGGCGGCACAGATCGGAACGAAATCTCCCTTGCGCAAGGCAAAGGCCAGCATGTCGCGGATCGCAGGCTCGTCTTCAACAATCAGGATGTGCTTTTGCATGAGCGAGAGGACGTGTCCAGTCAGATGACCCAGCCATTACACGACGGATTCGTGACAGTTTGGTGACGTTGTCACCTTGCGATGACCGAAGCCCCCCAGCTCAGCTTGCCACCACGCACTTCTTCGTCATGCACGCCCTGGCGACGGAGTTCCAGTACGGTGGGGGTGATGGCGGCGATACGCGCATCGACGCGCGCACGCGCGTAGTAATCCAGGGCCTGGTTTTTCTTCAGATTATTGAGCTGCACCAGTGCCTGCTCCGGGCGGCCAGATAAATAGGCGGCTTCGGCCCAGGCTTCACCGGCACGCGCAGGATCGCCAGCAATTTCGTTGGCACGCGCATAGGCCTGCTGGAACGGCAGGTCGTTGCTGGCATTACCCAACAGCGGGCGCAGCACAGCCACGGCGCGTTGCCCGGCAGCATGGGTGTTGCGCTCCCCCAGCAGGCGCGCATAACTCAGCGCCAGTGCGCGATGGGTGGGCATGCGTGCCAGCATCGATTCGAAGCGGCGGTCGGCTTCAGCCGCCTTGCCGGTATGCGCCTCGGTTTCTCCTAGCGCAATTTGCAGCCACAAATTGTTGGGGTGGGCCTGCGCTAGCGGCGTGAGCTCCTGCAGCGCATCGCTATTCTGGCCGATCAGTTGATGGGCCAGCGCCAAGCCATAGCGCTGGGATTCATTGAGTGGCTGCTTGGCCCGCATCTGCTGATATTCGCGGATCGCCTGCATTGGGGTGCTGGCGCTGAACACCCGCAGTCGCTCGCGTGCCCAGCCGTAATCACCGGTATCGCCGCGCACTTGTCGGGGATTGGATGGCAGGGTGAGTTGCATGCCAGCAGGGAGCAGTGGATTGTTGCCGGGCAGTGCCGTAGGCGTGTTCTTCAAGTTGGCTTCCAGCTTGGCGGCGCGTTCACGCGCTTCGCTGATGCGGGCCAGTGTGAGCGGGTGGGTTTGCAGATAGCCGGGCACCGCGGCACGCTCGTCGCCTTGATTCATCCGCACCACACCTTGCAGGGTTTGGAAGAAGTCGGCCATGGCTTCCGGGTTGTAGCCGGCGTTGGCCAGGGTGCGAATACCAATGCGATCGGCTTCGGCTTCGTTGTCGCGGGTGTAGTCGATCTGGCGTTGTTGCAGCAGCCCCATGCCGGTCATCAAGGCAGCCGAGGTGGCATCACCAGTGGAATTGCCGCCGGCTTTTTGCGCGGCGATGATCGCGCCCAAGGTGGCCAGCAGGATGGGCAGGCTCTCGCGCTGGGCTTTTTCTGCTCCGCGCAGAACGTGCTGCTGGGTGACGTGGGAGATTTCATGGGCCAGCACGCCGGCCACTTCGTCCTCCTCGTCAGCTGCCAGAATCAACCCGGAGTTCACCGCCACATAGCCACCCAAGGTGGCAAAGGCGTTGATCTGGCGTTCGCGCAGCAAAAAGAAGGTGAACGGTTGCTGCGGTTTATTACTGGCAGCGGCCAGCCGCTGCCCGACATCGTTCAACCAACCGTCCAGCAGCGGGTCATCCAGCACATAACCTTCGTGGCGGAGTTGGGCCAGCACCATCGCGCCGTATTCGGCCTGTTTGGCGGGCGACAGCACGCTGCCAGCCGAGGAGCCGATATCCGGCAGGCTGCGATCCTGTGCGGCGGCACCGGCGGTGATGGCAAGCGCACAAGCAAAGGCGATGGGCAGTAGGCGTGGTTTCATGCGGACAGCATGCAGCTTCGGGCACAGTTTGGGGTGAATGCGGCTTGAGCAACTGGAAATTTGCGCAACAATCCCCATATCCGACACCGATCCCGTCCAGATGTTCCGGAGCCCCCATGAGCGCCACCGAATTACCGACCGTCACGATCTACAGCACCGCCGTGTGCCCGTATTGTGTGATGGCCAAGAACTTCCTGAAAAGCAAAGGCCGCGAGTGGGTGGAAGTGCGCGTGGACGCCGATCCAGCCGAGCGTGAAAAGATGGTGGCGCTGACCCGCCGCACCAGCGTGCCGCAGATTTTTGTGGGCGATGTGCATGTGGGCGGCTATGACGACATGATGGCGCTGCAGCGCGCAGGCAAGCTCGAACCGCTGCTGGAGGGCAAGCCCGCATGAGCAGTGCCGATGATCGGGTGAAGCAGTTCACCGAGTTTCGCCAGCGCATGAATCAGCGCATCCTGGACGAGCCCAACCAAGTGGTGCGGCGCTTTTTCGCGCTGGATACGCAGACCTATCAGGCCGGCGCATTGGACGTCAAAACCAAGGAATTGATGGGGCTGACGGCCTCGATGGTGCTGCGCTGCGATGACTGCATCAGCTACCACGTGGCGCAGTGCAAGGAAGCGGGTGTCAGCCGCGAGGAAATGTTCGAAGCGTTCTCGGTGGGCTTGGTGGTGGGCGGTTCCATCGTCATTCCGCATCTGCGGCGGGCGGTGGATTTTCTTGATCAGTTGGAGCAAGGCGAAGCCGCTGCGCCGGACGTTCACGACCATGGCTGAACCCTTGCCGCCATACGCCGCAGCACGGCATCTGCCATAATCGGCAGTTATCTAGCCCCCACTGATCCCACGCCAGGTGCGCGGGATCGCTTGCGATTTGGAAAACGACAATGACAACGATCACGGTGATTCGCGGCGACGGTATCGGCCCGGAAATCATGGATGCCACCTTGCACGTGCTGGATGCGATGCAGCTGGGTTTGACCTACGAAGACGCCGACGCCGGCATGGTGGCGTTGGACAAGCATGGCGAGCTGCTGCCGCAGGCCACCATGGATTCGATTCGCAGGAACAAGATCGCGTTGAAGTCGCCGTTGACCACGCCCGTTGGCGGTGGGTTTTCTTCGATCAATGTGGAGCTGCGCAAGCGCTTTGACCTGTACGCCAATGTGCGCCCGGCCAAGTGCTTCCCGAATACCAAGTCGCGTTTCAGCAGCGGTGTGGATCTGATCACCGTGCGTGAAAACACCGAGGGTGCATACATCGGGGAAGGCCAAGAGGTCTCGGCCGATGGCGAAACCGCCGTGCTGACCCAGAAGGTGACGCGCAAGGGCTCCGAGCGCATCGTGCGCTACGCCTTCGAGTTGGCGCGCAAAACCGGCCGCAAGAAAGTCACGATCGTGCACAAGGCCAATATCCTGAAATCGACCTCGGGCCTGTTCTTGAAGACCGCGCGCGAAGTGGCTGCACACTACCCCGACATCGAGTGCAATGAAATGATCGTGGACAACACCTGCATGCAGTTGGTGATGCGTCCCGAGCAGTTCGACATCATTTGCACCACCAATTTGTTCGGCGACATCATTTCCGACCTGTGCGCCGGTTTGGTGGGCGGTCTGGGGCTGGCCCCGGGCGCGAATATCGGCACCGACGTGGCGATCTTCGAAGCCGTACACGGCTCCGCACCGGACATCGCCGGCAAGGGCGTGGCCAATCCCTGCGCCTTGCTGCTGGGTGCCTGCCAGATGCTGGATCACCTCGGTCGACCGGAGCAGGCCATGCGCCTGCGCGATGCCATCATCGCGACCTTGGAAGCCAAGGATTCGCTGACTCCAGACCTGGGCGGTAGCGGCAATACGATGGGCTTTGCAAAGGCCATTGCAACGCGGTTATAAGTGGCCCTGGTGCGTGCCGGACACGTCGCCACCAACAGCAAAAAAGGGCACCGCATGGTGCCCTTTTTCGTATCCGGCAACATGGATGCGTCAGTTGCGCGATTGCAATTTGCCCAGCAGGCGCAGAATTTCCAGATACAGCCATACCAAGGTCACCAGCAGACCAAATGCGGCGTACCACTCCATGTACTTGGGCGCGCCTTGTTCTACGCCTTGTTCGATGAAGTCGAAATCCAGTACCAGATTCAGCGCGGCCACGATCACCACGCCCACGCTGAACAAAATACCAATCGTGCTGGAGCCGTTGATGAAGCTCATGCCGTGGAAGCCAAACAGGTTCATGCCCAGCTGTGCCAGATACAGCAGCGCAATCCCGCCGGTGGCGGCCACTACACCCAGTTTGAAGTTTTCGGTGGCTTTGATCAGTCCACTGCGATACGCCAGCAGCAGGGCCGCCAAGGTGCCAAAGGTCAGCCCCACCGCTTGCAGCACGATGCCGGGGTAGCGCAGCTCGAACATCGCCGACGCCGCGCCCAGGAACAGGCCTTCCAGCACCGCATACACGGGCGCAGTGAACATCGCCCATTCTTTTTTGAAGATGGTGATCAGCGCCACCACAAAGCCGCCAATCGCGCCGCCCCAGACATACGGCATGATCGCCCCGGGGTTGCCGGCCGCCATTGCGCTGGAGAACTGCGACCAGCTGAACAACGCACCGGTCAGGCACAGCACCAGCAACAGTGCAGTCTTGTTGACGGTGCCGTTGAGGGTCATCGCCCCGGCATCACCGCGCACCACGGTGCCGCTGCCAAGGTCGAGGAAGGTATTTTCGGAAAGGGCGGGGTTGCCGCTGCGCATGGCGTCGATCCTGTCAAGATCCGGCGGAATGCCGTCCTTGCAGGATAGCCCGTTGCACGCTGGTGCGAAAGGCGGGACTCGAACCCGCACGCCTTGCGGCACTGGAACCTAAATCCAGGGCGTCTGCCAATTCCGCCACTTTCGCGAGCGCGCATTGTAGCTGGCAATGCGCAGTTTTTCTGCTGCTGTGGTGCAGTGGGTCAGTCTTTGTCCAGCAATACCAGCACCGCGCCGGTACCCCCTTGTTTGGCTGGCGGTGAGTGAAACGCCAGCACATCGGCACGCTGGCGTAGCACGCGATCCACCAAATTCTTGAGCACCGGCAGGCGTTCTTCGGAATTGCGGCCTTTGCCATGGATGATGCGCACGCAGCCCACCCCATGCAGTCGGCAATCGCGCAGGAATTGACGCAGCAGGGTTTCCGCCGAATGCGCCGGCAAGCCATGCAGATCCAGTTCTTCCTGCGCGGCGTATTCGCCGCGAGCCAGCTTCTTCAATATTTGCGGGTTGATTGCATCGCGCCGAAAGCGCAACACATCACCTGTTTCCAGACTGGACAGCAGGATGTGCTGCAATTCGTTGCGTGCGGCAGCCTCATCTCGACGTGCCATATGCGCGGCGGGTTTGGGCTTGGGCGCAGACGGTGGCGGCGTTGCGGCGGGCAGGACGCGGACATGGCCACGATTGACGCCGATGGCATCGCGAAACAGGCTGGCATCGTCACGGTCGTCGGTAGTTGGCGGAGCTTTGCGCATGCGTGCACAGGGTACCGCGAAGCGGCGACGGCATCTTGTATCATGGCCACATGCAGACAGTGTTGATGACGTGATGCGGGTATTGGTCAGCAATGATGATGGCGTTGACGCCCCGGGCATCCATGCATTGGCGCGCGGCCTGCGCGATGCCGGCCATGAGGTGTTGGTGGTGGCCCCCGACCGCGACCGCAGTGGTGCCAGCAATTCGCTGACGCTGGATGCACCGATTCGGGTGGTGCAATTGGATGCCTGTACCTGGAAGGTGTACGGCACGCCAACCGACTGCGTGCATGTGGCGGTGACCGGCATGTTGGAGACCTTGGGGTTGGTGCCGGATATCGTGGTGTCGGGAATCAACACGGTCGCCAACCTGGGGGATGACGTGATTTATTCGGGCACGGTGGCCGCGGCGATGGAAGGGCGCTTCCTTGGCCTGCCATCGGTGGCAATGTCACTGGTCAGCAATAGCCACCAAGGCCAACATTACGAGAGTGCGGCGCGTGCGGCGGTGGCGATCATCGCCCGCTTGCGCAGTGACCCACTGCCCGCATCCACCATTCTCAATGTCAATGTGCCGGACCTGCCGTGGGATCAAATCCGTGGGTTTGAAACCAGCCGCTTGGGGCAGCGACATCGTGCCGAACCCTGCCAATCGCAACAAGACCCACGCGGTCGCCAGTGGTGGTGGATTGGTGCTGCCGGCGATGAACAAGATGCCGGGCCGGGGACGGATTTTCATGCGGTGCGCAGCGGCTATGTGGCAATCACCCCGATCCATGTTGACCTGACGCGCTATCAAGCCTTGGAGCAGGTGGCCGGCTGGGTGGGGGGCTTGTCGGCTTGCATGGAGTCGTCGGCATGACGGTGCGTTTGCGCCTGCACCCGGCAGACGTGGGATCAGGTTTGACCAGCCAGCGCGTGCGCGATCGTTTGATTGAGGATCTGCGCAAGATGGGCATTGTCGATGAGCGCGTGCTGAATGCGATTCGTACGGTGCCACGGCATCAATTCGTGGACGAAGTATTGGCTACGCGGGCGTACGAAAACAATGCCTTGCCGATTGGTTTCGGGCAGACCATTTCGCAGCCGTATGTGGTGGCGAAAATGACCGAAGCGCTGCTGCAATGCGCGCCCAGGCGCGTGTTGGAAGTGGGTACCGGCTCTGGCTATCAGGCTGCAGTCCTGGCCGCGCTGGGGGTGCAGGTATACACTGTCGAGCGCATCGGCGAGCTATTGCGCACGGCGCGCAAACGCTTCCGCGGGCTGGGCCTGCAGGTGCGCAGCAAGCATGACGATGGCCGCATTGGTTGGCCGGAAGAAGCGCCATTCGAAGGCATCATCGTGACCGCCGCCGGGCCGGCGTTGGTGGATGCGCTGATCGACCAATTGGCGGTGGACGGTGTGTTGGTGGCCCCGGTTGGGCCGGCAGCCAATCAATCACTGCTGTGTCTGCGCAAGCAGGCCGATGGCGGCATCGAACAACATGATTTGGGGGCGGTGGTGTTTGTGCCCTTGTTATCCGGGATGACCGATTGATGAAAATTTTCGGGCCGATGTACCAGCGTGCATTGGGGTGGTCGCGGCATCCCCGCGCGCCGGCATTGCTGGCGGGGTTGAGCTTCGTTGAAGCCATCGTGTTTCCGGTGATGCCGGAGGTCATGTTGGGACCGATGTGTCTGGCACAACCCAAACGCGGGTTTCGATTTGCCAGCATCAGTTTGCTGTTCTCGTTACTGGGTGCGGTGGTTGGTTATTTGCTTGGCCACTTCGCGTACGAGGCGGTCAAACCGGCACTGGCGGCGCTGGGCTGGCTGGACAAGATCGATGCGCAGGTCGCACATCTGCGGGAGGTGGTGGCGCAGTCACCGTGGAAGGCGTTTTGGCTCTTGGTGCTCGGCGGGTTTGCGCCGATCCCGATGAAAGTATTCACTTGGGCCAGCGGAATTGTGGGCGTACCGATGCTGCCGTTTTTGTTGAGCATGGGGGTTGGTCGCGGCAAGCGCGTGTACTTGCTGGCGCTGGCCATTCGGCTGGGCGGTGAGCGTGCTGAGAAAGCCTTGCATCGCTGGATTGAGCCGATTGGCTGGATTGCCCTGCTACTGCTGGCCGCATTGGTGGCTTGGTTTGTGTTGCGCTAGTCAGGCGCAGGATGAGGGCAATGACGAGCATGTGCATTGGGCAATACCTGTCAGTGAGGCACCACACCCAGCGGATGCTGGTATTGGCCGTGGCGGTTGGCGTGTTGGCCGGTTGCGGGCATAGTCGGGTGGTACGTCCGCCGGCACCGGCAAAGCAATCTGCGCGCACAACCGCCAAACCGTTGCCACCTGCACGTAGCTCGCAGCCCAAGTACGGGGCCATGGCGGTGGTGCGGCCAGGGCAAACGGTGTATCGAATTGCCACTGAAAATGGCATCACCGCGTTGGATCTTGCATTGTGGAATGACATTCCGCCGCCTTACACCATCCACCCGGGCCAGAGCTTGCGCTTGTATCCACGCGATGGGCATGAACCTGCCGCCAAGGTAACGGCATCAGCATCAGCTGCGCCCCCCGTCAAACCCGGCACGACGGTCACCCCGCCAACTGCAAAACCGGTTGCGGCGACCTCACCCAAGCCTGCACCAACATCATCCAGCAGCACGTTGGAATGGCGCTGGCCGGCCGATGGTGTGGTGGTGTCCGGTTTTGCTGCTGGTGATCCCACCCGGCAGGGCGTGGATATCGCCGGCAAGGCCGGACAACCGGTGCGTGCCGCCGCCGACGGCGTGGTGGTGTATTCGGGCTCGGGCTTGGTGGGCTATGGTGAGCTGGTCATCGTCAAGCACAACGACCAATGGTTATCGGCCTATGGCCACAACCGTGCACGCATGGTCAACGAGGGTGCTTTGGTCAAAGCCGGGCAACAAATCGCGGAAATGGGCCGCAGTGGGGCCACCCGTGACATGCTGCATTTCGAGATTCGCTATAACGGCAAGCCGGTGGATCCGCAGACTTACCTGCCGATACGCTAAACATTGGGTCTGGTTGGGTCTGGTCCGGTTGCAGCTTAGTGCACCGAGCGCAAGGTCAGCTCCAGCTCGTCCTTGCCATCCTTGCGTTGCAGAATGCGAGCCGGGGTGGGAATGCCATCCACCACCCAAACAATGACTTGTTTGCCATCGCTGTCACGGCCCACCTTGGTGGCATTGCGCGTTTGCCCGGCAATCGTGACCGTGTCCTTGCCCATGTTCTGATAGGTCTGCGGGCGCGCCACGCCGTTGTCCACCATGCGATAGTTCATGGACTTGCCAGCAGCCACATCGCGCACGATGGCCAGGTTGATCAGCATGCCGTCGAGGTCACCTGCTTGCAGCTTGACCGGGCCACTGCGATCCGGCTTGACATCACCAGTCCAGCGCGCTTCGTTCTGCGTCCAGTCATACGTTGCATTTTTCTGCATTTTCTTGAACAGCAGTTGGGTGCTATCCACCCCAGACAGCGGCCGCAGCGTGTCGCCCTGCTCGTCGAACACGGTGATCTGGCTGCTGCTGCCCAGGCTGTTGTTGATACTCAATTCGTAGTTCCAGCGATTGCCGGTGGCTTGGCTCAGACTGATCTGCGCTTTGGCAGATACGCCTTTCCAGTTGGCGTTGTAGTCGGCCACGAAGGGTTTGATCGCAAATACCGGAGCGGCGGCAAGCAACAAGGACAGTGCAAGTGCGGTACGCAGGATGTGCATGGACTGGTCTCACCAACGATGGCGTGGGCCATCAGCAATGGGGGCACTGTAACGACAGTGGTGTAAACAATGGCTGACCATCCAGCCGGGCGTTGCCGTCACACGCGGCAATGCGATCGGCGGCGGCCAGCTGAAGCACCTGCAACAACAGCGGATGTTCGCAAGCCAGCACGCGTGCGGCCAAGTCTGCGACGGTGTCATCCGCATGCACGGGAATGCGTGCCTGTGCGATCACCGCGCCACCGTCCAATTCTGCTGTCACAAAATGCACGCTGGCACCGTGTTCGGTGTCGCCCGCTTGCAGTGCGCGTTGGTGGGTGTGCAGGCCTTTGTATTTGGGTAGCAATGAAGGGTGGATATTGAGGATACGGCCGTGGAAGCGCCGAATGAACGCCTCACCGAGGATGCGCATGTAGCCCACGCAGACCACCCAATCGGGATGGGATGCCGCGACGGCATCCGCCAAGACCGTATCGAAGGCCTCGCGGCCGCCGCAGGATTTTGGCGTGCGCGACCAACGCAGTGCTTCCGGTACGCGTAGCAAGGCCTGTGCATCGGGTTTGTCGGAAAACACGCCGGCGATCTCGGCCTCCAGCGTGCCACTGGCAATAGCGTCGAGAATGGCTTGCAGGTTGCTGCCGCGACCCGACGCCAGAATGGCAAGGCGGCTAGCCATCACACGATGCGCAAGCGTTCACCATCACGCGCTGGCGTCACTTGCCCGATCTGCCAATGCGCCAGGCCCAGCCGATCCAGATCCGCCGAAATGGCAGACACCACGCCGGGATCCACCATCAGCACATAGCCCACGCCGCAGTTGAAGGTGCGCCACATTTCTTCACGCGCCACGTTGCCTTCGCGTTGCAGCCAGTCGAATACCGGAGGTTGCGCCCAGGCCGAGGTGTCGATATCCAACCCCAGTGGTGCGGGTACCACGCGGATGATTTTTTCCACCAGCGCACCGCCCGTCACATGGGCCATGGCGTGAATTTCATGCTTGGTCAGCAGTTCCAGTACCGGCTTGACGTAGATCCGTGTGGGCGCCATCAGCGCATCGGCAAGCGTGACGCCGCCCAGGTCAAGGTCCAGAGGATTGCCCGCGCGCTGCAGGATCTTGCGAATCAGCGAATAGCCGTTGGAATGCGGGCCGCTGGAGGCGATCCCGATCAGCACATCGCCGGCGCGCAGCTTGCTGGAGTCGATCAGCTTCGATTTCTCCACCGCGCCAACGGTGAAGCCGGCCAGGTCGTATTCTCCCGGCGGATACATGTCCGGCATCTCCGCGGTTTCGCCGCCAATCAGCGCGCAACCGGCGATTTCGCAGCCCTTGGCAATGCCGCCGACCACATTGACCGTGGTGTCCACGTCGAGCTTGCCGGTGGCGAAATAGTCGAGGAAAAACAGCGGCTCGGCGCCTTGCACCAGCACGTCGTTCACGCACATCGCCACCAAATCCTGGCCGATGCTGTGGTGGCGGTTCAGTTGCTTGGCCAGAATGAGCTTGGTGCCCACACCGTCGGTGCCGGATACCAGCACCGGCTCGCGGTAGCGGCTGGAGAGGTCGAACAGGCCGCCAAACAGGCCCACCCCACCCAGTACTTCAGGGCGCATGGTGGCGCGAACCAGCGGCTTGATGCGTTCAACGACTTCGTTGCCGGCATCGATATCAACGCCGGCATCACGGTAGGTCAGGCCGGGGGAAGCGGTGGATTGGGTGGTCACGGCAAACTCAAGCAGGCGCGGGAGCCCGTAATTTTAACAGTCATGCGGCTCAGACATGGACGTGTTCGCCCGCCTGCGGCACCATTCCCGGTTACAGGCCGGATTTGCCGGCGAGGAATACCGATGCAAGCAAGGCAGCGACGGATGGCACGCGGATGGCTGGGTCAGTGGATGGGCCTGTGGTTGACAGGCCTGCTGTTGCTGGCGGGAAATGCCCTGGCACAACGGGTGGAGGGCGATCGCGCGGCTGCACAAGGGGCTTATGAGGCCGAGGTGCCGGTGCACAATCAGACCGATGGCGAGCGCGATAAGGCGTTTGCGCGCGCCTTGGCGCAGGTATTGGGCAATGTCACTGGCGATCGCGGCGCAGCAGCGCGCGGCGGGGTGCGTGAAGAATTGGCCAAAGCCAAGAATTATGTGGATGGCTATGACTATCGCCAGGACGAGGGCGTGTCGGCTACCGGGGCTCCCAGCTTCCAGACCACCCTGGTGGTGCGCTTCAAGCCAGCGGACGTGGATGATTTGGTTGCGATGCTGGGCCTGCCTAGCTGGCCATTGCCGCATCCCAAACCGGTGTTGTGGCTGGGGATTGACGATGGCAGCGGGCCACGGCTGGTGGGTTTGGGGCAGGCCAACGCGGCGCGCTCGGCATTGGACCAAGCCAAGCTGCGTGGCTATGCCTTGGGTCTACCGGCAGGCAACGCCGCCGAACAAGCGGCCATCGGTGCGATCTGGCGTGGCGACACCGCTGCCGTGACTGCATTGTCCAAACGCTACAGCCCGCCGATGCAGCTGATCGGCAAGCTGCGCCGGAGTGGTTCGGGCTGGGTGGCGGACTGGACATTCGTGGACAACGGCAAGGTGCTGGGGAGTTGGCAATCGAGCAATGTGGATGCGCGTCGGGCGATGGCCGGGGGGGCCGACGGTGCGGCAGATGCTTTGTTCAAGCGTTATGCGCGTGCGGGGAGTAGTGGCACCCCAGGGGTGTATCGGGTGCAGGTGCTGGGGATTCATGGGACGGATGACTACCTGCGCCTTGCGGGTTATCTGGATAGCGTGTCCATCGTCCGTCGTGTGGTGCCGGTAAGCGCCAACCCCGACAGATTGGAGTTGGACCTGGAGCTGACCACCGGAGTTGCCAATTTCAGCAAATATGTTGCACGAGGCAGCGTGCTGAGCGTGGTGCCAGCAGGGGATGCCGATAGTAGTGCATCCGCCATCAGCATCTACCAGATGGCAGGGGGTTAATCATGCATCGCGACGAAGATCTGGCCACGATCGCCACCTTCTACCGGCGGGTGCAGTGGTCGGCGCTGACGGTAGGGGTGTTGTGGGTGGTGTGGCTGTTGGCCCCGATTCTCAGTCCATTCGTGATTGCAGCGATCCTGGGATGGCTGGGGGATCCGATGGTGGATCGGCTGGAAGCGCGACGGATCAGCCGCAATACCGCGGTGATTCTGGTCTTCGGGGCAATGACCGTGGTACTGCTGGTGGTGGCCGTGCTGTTGATCCCGGTGCTGGAAGATCAGGTCATGACCCTGATCAATTCACTGCCAGGCTATCGTGATTGGTTCGTGGGGACAGCATTGCCTTGGGTGGAGCATCGTACCGGTCTGCAAATCCTGTCATGGCTGGATCCGGAGCGTCTGTTCGTGCTGATTCGCGAACATTGGCAGAGCGCCGGTGGTGCGGCAAGCACGCTACTGGGGTATGTCTCCCGTCCCGGATTTGCCTTGCTCGGCTGGCTGGCCAATATCGTCCTGTTGCCGGTGTTGAGCTTTTTCTTCCTGCGGGATTGGGACTTGATCATGGGCCGGATCGGCTTGCTGGTGCCGCGCGATCATTTCGATACCGTGCGCCGGCTGGCACTGGAATCCAACGAAGTCCTGGGTGGATTCCTGCGTGGGCAGATGTTGGTAATGCTGATTCTGGGCTTGCTGTACGCGCTGGGTTTGTGGCTGGTGGGTCTGGACTTGGGCATCCTGATCGGGCTGCTTGCTGGGCTGCTGACCTTTGTGCCGTATCTGGGGCCGGCGTTCATCGTGCTGTTTGGTGGTATTGCCGCGTTGGTGCAGTTCGGGGACTGGCAGCATTTGGCTGGGGTCGGCGTGGTGTTTGCCGTTGGCCAGTTGGTAGAGAGCTTTGTGCTGACCCCCATGCTGGTGGGCGATCGCATTGGCCTGCACCCGATGGCGGTGATCTTTGCGGTGATGGCCGGTGGCACCTTGTTCGGTTTCCTCGGCATGTTGCTGGCGTTGCCGGTAGCGGCAGTCGTCAATGTGCTGCTGCGCTATACGCAAGAGCGTTATCGGCAAAGCCGGCTGTATGCCGGTGACACTCCCGTGATCTTGCTGGATGCCGGATTGTCGGAAGCATCAATCGAAAGTAATCACGACGCCTCCGAAGCTTGAAATGAACCATTCCGTACCGCAGTTGCCGCTGGCGCTGCGTTATCCACCTGAACAGCGCTTCGACACTTATCTGCAGGCACCGGTTGGCTTGCAGGAACACTTGCGGGCGTTGGCCGAAACACAGCAAGGGGATGCCATATTCCTGCATGGGGAGACCGGAGCCGGCAAAACACATTTGCTGGTGGCCGCCTGTGCTACTGCCGGTGCGTTGGGGCATATGCCGGCCTATTTGGGCTTGAAGCACTTGCGGGGAAGGTTGGCGACCGCCTGCGAGGGGTTGGACAACGCGGCACTGGTGGTAGTGGATGATGTGGATGCGATCGCCGGTGTGCGCGAGGATGAAGTCGCGTTGTTCCATCTTCACAATCGCATGCGTGATGCCGGTTATGCGTTGCTGTATGCGGCCACCTTACCCCCAAATGAGATGCCGCTGGTATTGCCGGATTTGCGCTCGCGTTTTGCCCAATGCTCGTGCTGGGCTTTGTCACAATTGGACGATGCCGGGCGCACCGAATTACTGCGTCAGCGTGCCGCTGCCCGTGGCCTGGATTTTGACGATGCCGCGCTGGAGTGGCTGCTGCGCAGGGCCAGCCGCGATCTTGGTAGTTTGACTGCGATCTTCGAACGGCTCGACCACGCCTCGCTGGCTGCGCAGCGGCGCTTGACCGTGCCGTTTTTGCGGCAGGTGTTGGGGGGGTAGCAAGCCTTCCCTTGCAAGGGAAGCAGAGCCGTCACGCGCAGGCGCGCAACTCTGCATCGAGTATCGCCAACCGGTCCGGCGTGCCCACATCGGTCCAGCGCCCGTGGTGGTGTGTGCCAGTAACGCCTGCGCGGGCCATGGCGGCGCGCAGCAGTGGGGCCAGTTTGAAGCGCGGTGGCGTGGCGTGTGCGCCGCTGGCATCCCCGATCACGCGGCGCCAATCTTCAAACAGGCTTGGGCGATACATGCCAATACCGGCGAAGGTGAGTTTTGCTTCGCCATCGGAGTGCACCACACCGGCTGCGCTGAGTGCAAAGTCGCCCCGCGGGTTGTGTTCCGGGTTGTCCACCAAGAGCAGATGCGCTCGCCCCACCGGTTCCCGCGGCAGGGTGGAGAAATCGGCATCGCACCAGATATCCCCATTGACCGCGAGGAATGGCGCAGCGCCCAGCACGGGCAGCGCATGCCAGATGCCGCCGCCGGTTTCCAGTGGCCTGTCACCTTCGAACGAATACGAGATACGCAGTCCCCATTGCCCACCATCACCCAGCGTGGCCGGAAATTGCGCGGCCAGCCACGAGGTATTGATGACCACATCACGGACACCCAGCGCCGCCAGTTTTTCCAGATGCCAGACGATCAGCGGTTTGCCGCCGACGTTCAGCAGTGGCTTGGGCGTGTGGTCGGTGAGTGGGCGCATGCGCTCGCCTAGGCCGGCGGCAAAAATGAGCGCTTTCATGTCGTCACCTTGGCAAAGGCCGGTTTGAGGGTGCGTTCCAGCAGGGCTTGCAAGGGCTGAAGTGCAGCGTATTTGGGCACCACGGCGTCCAGGTACGTGAAAAAGCGCGGGGCATCGGCCAGATAGCGCGGTTTGCCATCACGATGGTGCAAGCGCGCGAAAATGCCGAGAATTTTCAGGTGCCGCTGCACGCCGCACCAGTCGGCATCCCGGATGAATTTGGCCAGCCCCGGCACCGGCAACCCTGCTTGCATGGCGCGTGCGTGATAGTGCTGCAGCCAGCCTTCCACGCGGGGTTCCGGCCAGCTTGAAAAGGCATCGCGCAGCAAGCTGACCGGGTCATAGGCAATCGGGCCGTGCACCATGTCCTGAAAGTCCAGCACCGCCGGGCCGGCGTCAAGCGGCATCAGATTGCGCAGCATGTAATCGCGATGGGTGGGCACGCGGGCCTGCGCCAGCGCGTTATCCATCAGTCGGCGCTGCGCCAGTTGCAGGCATTCGCTATCGGCGCAATCCAGGTGGATGCCCAAGTGTTTGCCGATAAACCACTCTTCGAACAAACCTGCATCGCGCTGCAATAACGCTTCGCCGAATACCGGGAAATCGGAGGGCAGTGCAAGCGATTGCAGACGGATCAATTGGGTGATGGCGGCATCGATCAGCCCATCGGCATTGGCATCGGTGATGACTTGCGCCACGGTGGGGCCACCAAGGTCTTCCAGGATCAAGAAGCCCTGTACTTCATCGCGTGCCAATACCTGCGGCACGCGCACGCCAGTGGCGTCCAGCAGATCCCGCACCCGCAGCCATGGGCGCAGGTCCTCCTTGTCGGGTGGGGCATCCATCACCACCCGGGACGGGGTGACGCCCTCGGTGCGCCAATAGCTGCGAAAGCCGGCGTCGGTGGATGCGCGTTGCAGTTGCACATGGGGATCCCCCAATGCCGTGCGTGTCCAATGCAGGCGAAGGGCGGCGCGGGGGGCGGTTTCAGGTGTGCTCATGGGCAAAGGGTAAACTGCCACATCGATTCCAGCGAGGCAGACATGACCCCACTTCAACCCGTATTGCTCTCTGGCGGCTCCGGCACGCGGTTGTGGCCGTTGTCGCGGGAAGCCTATCCCAAGCAGTTTTTGCCGCTGGTGGGCAACGACACCATGCTGCAGGCCACATGGCAGCGCGTGCAGGCGATTGCCAGTTGTGCGCCGATTGTGGTGGCGGGTGAAGACCACCGCTTTCTGGTGGCCGAGCAACTGCGTCAGATTGGCGCACCCACACCTGCCATCGTGTTGGAACCGATGGGCCGCAATACTGCGCCGGCCATTGCTGCGGCCGCGCTGCAAGCGATGGCTGCGGGCCAGGACCCGGTATTGCTGGTGTTGCCATCCGATCATGTGGTGCGCGATGCCGCAGCGTTTCGTGCGGCCGTACAGCAAGCCTTGCCGGCGGCGGAAGCGGGTGCGCTGGTGACGTTCGGCATTGTGCCCAATGCGCCGGAAACCGGGTTTGGTTATATCCAGGCCGAGGCCGGTCAGGGGGTGTGCAAGGTGTTGCGGTTCGTCGAAAAGCCTGATGCCGTCACCGCGCAGCACTATCTGGACGCAGGTAGCTACTTCTGGAATAGCGGCATGTTTTTGCTGCGTGCTTCGCGCTATCTGCAGGAACTGGCACGTTTTCGGCCGGACATCGTGGACGCGGTGCGCACGGCGTTTGCAAGCGCGGCACGCGATGGCGATTTCATCCGGCTGGACAAGGCGGCATTCGCACAATGCCCGTCTGATTCGATCGATTATGCGGTGATGGAACATACCGATGCTGCCTGCGTGTTGCCGGTGGATATCGGCTGGAATGATGTGGGTTCGTGGTCGGCGCTGTGGGAGGTCAGTACCCAGGATGGCGAGGGCAATGCGCACCACGGCGATGTGATTGCAATCGACAGCCGCAATAGCTATGCCTATGCGCGGCGGTTGGTGGCGCTGGTAGGGGTGGACGATCTGGTGGTGGTGGACACCGACGATGCCGTGCTGGTGGCGCACAAGGACAAGGTGCAACAGGTCAAGGACGTGGTGGCCAAACTCAAGGCCGAGCAGCGTTCGCAAGCGGTGCTGCATCGCGAAGTACACCGGCCGTGGGGCAGCTACGACTCGATCGACATGGCGGATGGCTTTCAGGTCAAGCGCATCAAGGTCAAACCCGGTGCGCGCCTATCCCTGCAATCGCATACCCGCCGCGCCGAACATTGGGTCGTGGTACGCGGCACTGCGCGGGTGACCCGCGACAACGACGTGTTCGAACTGTTCGCCAACCAGAGCGCCTACATCCCGATCGGCGCCAAGCACCGGCTGGAGAATCCCGGCGGCGAGATGCTGGAACTGATCGAGGTGCAGTCCGGCGATTACCTGGGCGAGGACGACATCGTCCGCTATGAGGATGTATACGGGCGTTCGTAACGGTGTGTGGTGCGTGCGTTCTCTCGCGGCCGCGTTCCCGCGGGCACTGCCTTCCGCGAATGTCCCCCGGCATTGGCCGGTGGCCAATGCCTCCTCCTTGATTTCGCTGCAGGCAGCGCCCGCGGGAACGCGGCTTGGGAGATTGCGGCGTGTGAAGTATGTGCCCCTCCCGCATCGCGGGAGGGGTTCTTGTCCGCTGCGGATTGGGGTGGCTCAGCCCAGGCTGGCCAGCCACTCGTCGTCGCTGCCCTCGTTGATGTCGGCGAACAGCGGGCTGGAGAAATAGCGCTCGCCGGTGTCCGGCAGCATCGCCAGCAGCACGCTGCCTTCCGGTGCGGTTTCGGCGATCTGCAGCGCGGTGGCGGCAGTGGCGCCGGCGGAGATGCCGACGAAAATGCCTTCCTCGGTCGCCAAGCGGCGTGCGGTGGCGAAGGCGTCGTCGTCGCTGACGGTGCGCAGTTCGTCATACGCATTGCGATTGAGCACGGCAGGTACGAAGTCCGGCGTCCAGCCCTGGATTTTGTGCGGCTTCCATTCGTCGCCTTTCAGCAGTGCCGCGCCGGCAGGTTCAGTACCGATGATGCGCACATCCGGGCGCGCCACTTTCAACACTTCGCCGACGCCGGTCAGAGTGCCGCCACTGCCCCAACCACTGACGAAATAATCCAGCCGCTGGCCGGCGAAATCGCGCAGGATTTCGGTGGCGGTGGTGCTGCGGTGATAGGCCGGGTTGGCGGGATTGGTGAATTGACTGGCCCAGAACCAACCGTGTTTTTCGGCAAGTTCCTTGGCTTTTTCCACCATCCCGGTACCGCGGGCGGCGGCGGGGGTCAGGATGACTTTGGCACCGTAGGCGCGCATGGCCTTGCGGCGCTCGATGGAGAAGGTTTCGGTCATCACCGCCACGAATTTGTAGCCGCGTGCCGCCGCCACCATCGCCAGCGCAATGCCGGTGTTGCCGGAGGTGGCTTCCACAATGGTATCGCCTGGCTTCAGCAGGCCGCGCTGTTCGGCATCCAGCACGATCCCCAGCGCCAGCCGGTCCTTGACCGAGCCACCGGGATTGAAGGCTTCGGCCTTCACATAGACGCTGACATGCGCAGGTGCCAGCCGATTGAGTTTGATGATGGGGGTGTTGCCGATGGTGGCGGTGATGCTGTTGTAGAGGGCCATGTGGGCGGTGTCCTTGTGATGGCGAATGCGGGAAGAAAGATCAGGCGGCGTGGGCGAGCAGCGGCGGTTGACAGCGCGCATCGGCAGCGGTCAGCGGCGGCGCGCCAAACCAATGCAGCTGGGTGGCCAATGCGGCCACTTCGCCGATGATGAGCAGTGCCGGTGCCAGCACGGCGTGAAGCCGGGCCAGCTCGGGCAGTTCAGCCAAGCTGCCGGCCACCACGCGCTGCTGTGGGCGGCTGCCGTGTTCGATCAAGGCAAACGGCGTGCTGACTGCGCAGCCGTGGGCGATCAATTTGTCGCGCAGGGCAGACAGGCCTGTCACGCCCATGTAGAACGCCAGGGTTTGCTGCGGTTTGGCCAGCGCGGTCCAGTCGTGTTCGGTCGCGCCGGATTTGCCTTGTGCGGTCAGGATGCGCAGCGATTGCGCATGCGCGCGATGGGTCAGCGGGATCCCTGCATACGCCGCGCAAGCCACTGCCGCGGTGATGCCGGGGACCACTTCATAGCCGATGCCTGCGGCGCGCAGGGCTTGCAGTTCTTCGCCGCCGCGGCCGAACACGAACGGATCGCCACCTTTCAAACGCACCACGCGCTTGCCGGCATTGGCCAATTCAATCATCAGTGCGTGGATGCGCGCCTGGGTGGCATCGTGATCGCCGCCAATGTGTTTGCCCACTTCAATTCGCTCGGCATCGCGGCGTGCCAACGCCAGTACCTCGGCACTGACCAGGCGGTCGTGCAGGATGACATCGGCATCATTCAACACCCGCAGCGCACGCAGTGTCAGCAGGCCGGGGTCGCCGGGACCTGCACCCACCAGCGCCACGCTGCCTTGCACATACCTTGCACCAGCGTACAACTCGGCCTCGATTGCGTGCTGCGCCGCCACTGCTTGGCCGCGCCGCAGCAGCGCCTGCGCCGGGCCAGTCAATACCCGCCGGAAGAATGTGCGGCGTGCGGACAGGTCCGGCAGGCGGTTGCGAATGCGGCCGCGCAATTGGCTGAGCAATTGCGCCAGTGCGCCCACCGCATCATCAAACTGAAGCTCCAATTGCTCGCGTAGATGACGCGCCAACATGGGCGATGCGCCGCCGCTGGAAATGGCAATCTGCAACGGCCCGCGTTGCACCCGCGCCGGCAGCTGCGCGCTGGCCAGTGCGGCATCGTCCACCACATTGGCCCACACCTGCCGCGCCTGCGCAGCATCGGCCACGGCGCGGTTGACGCCGGCATCGTCGGTGGCGGCAATCACCAGCCATGCGCCCTCCAGTTGCGTGGGGGCGAAGGTGGTGGCGAGGTGGGTGATGTGCCGGTGCGATACCAGCGCCGCCAGCCCTGGTTCCAGTGCATTGGCCACCACCTGCACGGTGGCCCCCGCCTCCAGCAAGGCCGCGATTTTGCGGGCTGCAACGGCACCGCCACCGACCACCAGCACGCGGCGGCCGCGCAGGTCGAGAAACAGCGGAAACAGCGGGGGCGGGGGTGCGGTTTGCATCCCGTCACGCTAGGCCTGTTGGCGGGGACATGGAAATAGCGGGCTGGATTTTACTTATGCACTTATGGCATAAGCCTTGACTAGGAATGCTTGCAGACTCCGATATAATCAATCGCTATATTCGAATGTAGCGATATATGAGTGCCATGCCATGACCCTGACCCAGCTTCGCTATCTTGTTGCCATCGCCGATTCCAACTTCAACATCACCCAGGCGGCCGAGCGCGTGCACGCGACCCAGCCGGGGCTGTCCAAGCAGCTCAAGCAGCTGGAAGATGAGTTGGGTTTCCAATTGTTTTTGCGCAAGGGCCGCAGCTTGGAAGGGGTGGCTCCGGCGGGCGTCAAGATCATCGACAGCGCCCGCAAGATCCTCGCCGAGGCGGCCAATATCCGCAGTTATGCGTCCAACGAGCGCGGCGAATTTCGCGGCCGCCTGTTGCTGGCCACCACCCACACGCAAGCGCGCTATGTGTTGCCGAAGGTGATTGCCGACGTCACCCGTCGCTACCCGCACGTCAGCGTGGACTTGTTTGCCGCCGGTGATGCCGAGGTGTTGGAGAAATTGGACGAAGCCGATTTCGGCCTGATCAGCACCGCCGGCAGTACCCCGCAAACCAATGGCGTAGCGGTGCCGTTGTTCCGCTGGCGGCGCGTGTTGCTGGTGCAAAAAACACACCCGTTGGCGACCAGGAAGCGGGTGCCCACCTTGCTGGAATTGGCGCGCTATCCGTTGATTTCGTATGAATCTTCGACCTTGCCGGAATCCTCCTTGCAGCGTGCGTTTGCGGCGGTAGGCGTGCAGCCCCAGATTGCGATGACCGCGCGTGATGCCAACCTGATCAAGGCCTACGTACGCACCGGACTGGGTGCGGGCTTGCTGGCCGAAATGGCGGTGGGTGAGCGGGAAGACGATGACCTGCGGGTGATCGACGCGCCGCTGGAGCTCCCCGAGTGCATCACCTGGGCGGTGGTGCCGCGTGGCCGCGTACTGCGCGAATACGCACTGGAGCTGTTGCATGGCCTGGCCCCGCACATGGATCGGCATGACTTGCGCCGTATTCTGGAAGGCAACCAGCCGCCGGAGTGGCCGGAATTGCCGCGTTGGCAGGCGGAACAGTCATAGCGCCCTCACAAATCAAAATGCAGCCCGCATTCGCGGCGCAGGCCGAAGAAGCGGGTGCTGGAGGCGTCCATGCCCGGTTGCAATGGGCGAGTGGTGTGCACGTCTCCTACCGAGACGTAGCCTTGTTGCAGTAGCGGGTGTTCGGGCAAGTCGTGTTGCAGGATGTAGGCGCCGATATCGATATCCGACCAGTCTGCAATCGGGTGGAATTTGAAGCGGCCATCCTTGATTTCAAGAATGGCGATGTGCTTGCGCGATGCCGATTGCTCGCGGCGCAGGCCGGCATGCCAGCAGCGCACATTCAAATCTTGCAGGGCACGTTGCATCGGTTGCACTTTGCGCAGCTGGTTGTAACGGGCGATGCCGTCGCTGCCGGCGTCCCACAGCTTGCCCAGGCGGGTTTCCATCCAACTGCTACTCAGCTGTGCTTGATAGACCTGCAAGTTCAGCCCGAGCAGGCCAGTGAGTTGGTCGGCGTAGCGGTAGGTTTCCGGAAACAGATAGCCGGTATCGACCATGATCACGGGGATGTTGGGCGCAGTCGTTGCAAAAAGATGCAGCGAGACCGCCGACTGCACACCAAAACTGGTCGAAAGTGCGTGCACGCCGGGCAGGTGTTGCAGTGCCCATTGGATGCGTTGTTGTGCATTCAATGGAATGAGCGTGGCATTGAGTTCGGCCAAATCGTCTGCGGTGAGCGATGCCGGGTCAAGTGCGCGTGCAGACACGGAAACGGGGGCGAGATGTGGGGCGAGTTGGGCGTTCATGGCGACACGTGGGGTACAACGCGAACATGGGTGGGATAGGGTGGCAGCGCGACGACTTCGGCGCGATGCAGGAAGTCGCCGAAGTGTTCATCGGGCTGGCGTTCTGCGGCATAACGGGCCAGCAGCGGGTCAAGGGCTTCGATGATCTGTGCTTCGGTGATGTTGTCACGGTACAAGGTGTTGAGCCGGGTGCCGCGATGATCGCCGCCCAGCATCAGGCTGTAGCGGCCAGGGGCCTTGCCGACCAGCGCAATTTCCGCCAGGTACGGGCGCGAGCAGCCATTCGGGCAGCCGGAAATGCGCAGCACGATGGGCGTATCGCGCAGGCCGTGTTTGACCAACAGCGGCTCCATCACGGCGAGCAAGGTGGGCAGGTAGCGTTCGGCTTCGGCCATCGCCAAGGCGCAAGTGGGCAGCGCCACGCAGGCCACGGCGCTGCGCGCCAGCGCGGTGGGGGCGTTGTTCTCGCGATCCAGCTGGTACTGCGCGACCAAGGCGTCGATCTGTGCGCGCTGGGCCTCGGGGACGCCGGCGATGATCACGTTCTGGTTGCAGGTCATGCGAAATTGCCCGGTATGTATCTTGGCGATTTCACGCAGGCCGGTGAGCAGCGGGCGACCGTCTTCAAAGTCGGCAATGCGCCCGGACGGCAGTGACAGGGTGAGGTGCCACAGCCCGTTTTCGCCTTCCACCCAACCAAAGCGGTCGCCGTTGTGGTCGAAGTGATACGGGCGTGCGGCTTGCAGGGTGAAGCCGGCGCGTGCTTGCATCATCGCCACGATCTTGTCGCTGCCGTGATCGTCGATGGTGTATTTGAAGCGGGCGTGCTTGCGGTCCTCGCGGTCACCCAAATCCCGTTGCACGGTAATGGCGGCTTCGGCGATGGCGAACACTTGCTCGGGGCTGACAAAACCAATCACATTGGCCACGCGCGGGTAGTGTGCGGCGATGCCGTGGCTGGCACCCATGCTGCCGCCAATGGCGACATTGAAGCCGCTCAAGTTGCCGGTTGCATCAACGATGGCAATCAGGCCCAAGTCATTGGCGAACACGTCCACATCGTTCAGTGGGGGCACTGCCACCGCGATTTTGAATTTACGTGGCAGGTAGGCATCGCCGTAGATCGGTTCGTGCTCAACACCGCTTTCGGCAACCTTGTCTTCGTCCAACCAGATTTCATAATACGCACGCGTGGCGGGTTTGAAATGCGCGGACAAGCGTTGTGCCCAATCGTGTACTTGCGCATGCAATGCCGATTGCTGCGGGTTGCTGGAGGCCAGTACATTGCGATTGACATCGCCGCAAGCGGAAATGGTGTCCATCGCCGCCGCATTGATCGCGGCCATGGTGGCTTTCAGATCCCGCTTGATGACGCCATGGATCTGGAAGGTCTGGCGGGTGGTGACGCGCAGCGAATGGTTGGCATACGTCGTGGCGATGGCGTCCAGCCCCAGCCATTGCTGCGGTGTGAACACGCCGCCCGGCGCGCGGATGCGGATCATGAATTGATGCGCAGGTTCCAGTTTCTGGCGGCGACGTTCGTCACGCAGGTCGCGGTCGTCTTGCTGGTAGCTGCCGTGAAACTTGATGGTGCGCTGGTCTTCAAACCCCAGCGAGCCGGTGCTGGCATCGTGCAAGCCCGCGACCATGCCGCCACGCAGATGGCGACTTTCCAGTTTGATTTTTTCGACGGAAGGATGGCTCATGGTGTTGTTCTCGTTGCGGCTCAATACACATCGCGGGCGTAGCGCCCTTCGCGTTGCAGTTGGCTCAAATATTCGGATGCCGCATCGGCATCGCCACCGTTGTGAGTGCTTGCGATGTCAAGCAAGGCCTCATGCACATCCTTGCCCATGCCAATCGCGCCGCAAACATACAGATGCGCGCCGCGTTGCAGCCAGTCATAGACCTCGCGACCGTGTTCGCGCAGGCGGTCTTGCACGTAGATTTTTTGCGATTGATCGCGCGAGAACGCCAGGTCCAGACGATGCAGTTCGCCTTTGGCCAATGCCTCTTGCCATTCGGTTTGATACAGAAATTCGGTATTGAAATGGCGCGCACCGAAGAACAGCCAGTTGCGGCCGGTTGCGCCGGTTTCGGCGCGTTCCTGCACAAAACCACGGAACGGCCCCACGCCGGTGCCGGGGCCAATCATCAGGATGTCGCGGCTGCTGTCGGCGGGGACGCGGAAGCGCTCATTGGGCTCGATAAACACCGGCACGCTGGCATCTTCATCCAGCGCAGCGAGAAAGTTGCTGGCCGCGCCGAGGTGATCAGTACCGTGTGCCGAATAGTGCAGTACATCGAAGGTCACATGCGCTTCTTCGCCCACCCGCTTGCGGCTGGAGGCGATGGAATACAAGCGTTGCACTTGCGGGCGCAAGCTGGCCACCAAGGTTGCGGCCTCCCATTGCGCTGGCCAGCGCCGCAGTACATCGATTACTTGGTGCGTACCCAGCAACGTGGCAAGTTCGGCATTGCCAGGTTGCAGCAGTTGCGCCAAGTCCTGCGCGCCGCTGCGTTCGGCCACGCTGGCAAGCAGCGGGCGTGACAGCCTGGTCAACTCACGATGACTGCTCAACCATTCCGAAAGCGGCAGGCTGTGGCCGTCGTGATCGACCAAGGCATCGCCGTGCAGGCCGGTTGCGACCAATACCGCGGCCACCAAGCACTGCGGGTTGCGATGCCGAATGCCCAGTGCGTCGCCGGGTTCATAGCTCAGGCCCGAGCCTTCCAGTGACAGCTCAAGATGACGGATATCCTTGTCTACCAATGCATACCGGCGGAACCCGGTGCCTTTGAATTCGCGTCCGGTGATGCGTTGATTGGCCAACACGCTGGCGGCAAACGGGGCGTCCTGTGTCCATGTGGGTGCTGCATGCGGACGCAGCGGTGTCACCGTTGCAAGATGCGCGGGTGCTGCGGGTTTCAGGAATTCCTTGGCGTGCGCCAGTGCGTGTTCGCGCCACGGCGTGGCGATGCTGTCGATGTCCAAATCGGCTTCGCCCAACGGCAGCACGCGGCTGGCACCGAGTTCGGCCAAACGTGCATCCAGCGTGCGGGCGATGCCGCAAAAGTCGGCATAACTGGAATCACCCAAGCCCAGCACTGCAAATTTGAGCTGCGGTAATTTTGGTGCGCGCTTGCCCAGCAGGAATTCGGTGAAGCCAATCGCGTCATCCGGCGGGTCCCCTTCACCTTGGGTGCTGATGATCAGGTACAGCAGCTTTTCATTCGCCACTTCACGGGTGGCATAGGCATCGGCACGCAGCAGCCGCGCCGGCAGGCCGGCGGCTTCCAATTGTGCATGCAGTGCTTCGGCGGCGCGCTTGGCATTGCCGGTCTGGCTGCCATACACAATGGTGGCTGGCTGCACTGCAATTGGCGTGGGCTGTGCCGCAGCGGTCGCCAGTGCCAGGCCGGTGGGTGTGAGTGCACGCGCCATCCCGGCCAAATAGCCAGAGGCCCACAGCAGGGCGCTGCGGTCGGCATCGGCGGCAAATTGCGAAAGCAATCGGGCTTGATCGCCGGTCAACGGCGCAGGTAGTGGGGCGGCAGTGGCGTGCGACATGGCGGCAGGGCGTGAAGGATGCCGATGCAGGCTAGGCGCTGGCTTGTCGCAGGGGAAAGGAGGGCTGGTTATGCCGATATGGGATATGGCATGCATTGCTGGCATAGCGTGGGTGCGTGCGGGGTTTTCTTACGTCATGGCGAGGCAAACACGGGGGGGCGATGTGCGTTATTCGCCGATCGTCTGGACATCGGCACAGCGCGATGCTGTCCCTGCCGGCCCGCACCCCGCGCCGCCGGATCACCTAAACCGCACTACAACCTGCAAGGAATCCGTCATGAAATTTCTGAACACGTTGCTGTCCACCCTGGTGTTGTCGCTGGCGCTGGCCGGCGCCGCCATCGCTGGCGAAACCGTCAATATCAATAGTGCCGACGCCGCCACCCTCGATCGCGTACTGGTCAATATCGGCCCATCCAAAGCGCAGGCCATCGTGGAGTACCGCAAGGCCCACGGCGCATTCCGCAGTGCCGAGCAACTGGCCGAAGTCAAAGGCGTGGGCCTGAAGACGGTGGAAAAAAACCGCGATCGCATCAGTTTGGGGGGGGCTGCGCCGGCACGCCCGGCAGCCACCGCCAGCCGCCCGCAACAAGTCGCCAGTGCGCAGCCCAAGCCGGTGGCGCGGCGCTGAACATTGGCGTGCTCCGCTGCTGGGATCTGTGGGGAACAGCACCCGGCAAGGCAAGCCCGGACGCGCCTGACCGCAGTGGGTCAGGCGCGTTGCCGTGTCAGCGACGCAGATTGAATTCGATCGGCACCAACCCCAGTGCTTGCACGGCCTTGCCGTTTTGGGTCGCCGGCTGGAAGCTCCAGCGCCTCAGCACTTGCAGCCGCGCCGCTTCGTCCAATTCACGGTGGCCACTGCTGCGTGAAATGCTGACCTCGATCGGCTGGCCATTGATATCCACCAGCACCTGCAATAACACCGTGCCGCTCAGCTGACGCTGCAAGGCCGCACGCGGATACACCGGTGGCGGGGCATTGCGATACGCCAGTTGCATGGGCGTGGGGGGAACGTTGGGCGGAATGAGGCTATCGCCATGCGAGTCCCCGTCATCGGCTGTTAGCGTGGTGATCTGAGTGTTGCCGGTATCACTGATTACCTGAGCCGCCGGCGTGGTGTCCGGGCTGCGCGTCACGCTGGGATGAGCCGGTGGGTTGATCGGCTGCGGCGGTTGCGGGTGCGTGATCGGGGTGATCTCCACAATCACCGGTTCCGGTGGCTTGACGATGCTGCGCACCACAGGGTTGTGACTGGGAGGATCCTGCGCCGGGGTCAGTGGAATTGACATCGGCACCATCAGCAGGCCGAACAGGATCAGATTGAACGTCAACGTTCCACTCATGGTGAAAATGCGGGACGGATCCAGCTTGGGTTTTGCAGCTGGGTTCAACAGTGCAAAACCGGTGGCGCGGGATAGGGCAAAGGCAGGTGCGCGAACCATGGTCGATCTCCTGTGCAGGTGGACGTACGCTGTACACAAACCATGCAACGGGCGAGCATGTGCAATGGGGTTAGGACGCCACCGTTTGCACGCTTTGACGCTGCGCCATTACGTGCGCCGTGCAAAGCAGTGAACGATGATCGGTCGTGTTTGTACGACGAGCGGCGGTTGTCATCCGGATTTGGTGAGAACAGATCTCTGTCCGTTGGCCGGTGGGTACGCGCAGCTTTTCGTGCAAGGCATAAGCGCATGCCAATCGGGATATTGACAAGCCGAAATGATTTCCTATAAAAAATATAGGAAATGCTGACAAACAAAGCCAAATACGGACTTCGCGCAATGTGTGCGCTGGCTGCACTGCCTGCAGGCGAGCGCATGCAGGCGCATGTGCTGGCCGAGCGCGCCAACATCCCGGCCAAATTTCTGGAGGCTATCTTGTTGGATCTGCGGCGTGCCGGTTTTGTTGCCAGTCGGCGTGGCGCGCAGGGCGGGCATGCACTGGCCAAACCGGCGCAAGACATCATGGTGGGTGATCTGATTCGTGCCATCGATGGGCCACTGGCGCCGGTGCGCTGTGCCAGCATGACCGCTTATGCGCCTTGCACGGATTGCGCCGATCCTGACACCTGCGCGATTCGGGCATTGATGTGGGAAACCCGGCAAGCGTTGTGCAGTGTGCTGGATCGGCGCAGCTTGACGGTATTGAGTCGACGTGCAGGCAACGAAGCATGGATGCGTCAGTTGGGGGGCTCGCCATGACATCAATCCAGCCCGATGCTACCCGGATGCCGGTGGCTGCACTGCATTCGCCACTCGAAGCGGAGGTGCTGCGTGCGATCCGCGACACTGCTTACGGCACGATTGAGGTGGTTGTTCATCAGTCGCGTATTGTCCAGATCACCCGCAGTGAGAAACTCCGTTTCGATTCACCGCAGCACGACCCACGCTGAGCGCCGCGTCCCAACTCTGCCGACCGGACCACCGGAGGCATGTCTTCCACCTTCAATAGCAGGAATCGAAGTCATGCCGTTTCACTTCCTATCGCGGCCACCCCAATCTCCGCATCCGCGTCTGGTTGCGCTTGTCATTACCCTTGCCTTGGCCCCATCGCTGGGGCACGCAGGTGAGATCAAGCTGCGCGGATTGGTACAGGCCGATACCCGTAGCTTCATGAATGACTCCGCAAAAAACGATGGATTCTTGTGGCGACGGCTGGAGCCCAGCATTGAGGGCAATTGGGGCACATGGCTGGGGTTCCGGGTTAATCCACAGTTCGCTGGTGACAGGGTCACCCTCAATGAGGCGTATATCGATTTGAAATTTGATCCGCGTGCCACAGTGCGGATTGGCAAATCCAAACCACCCTTCGGGTTGGAGCGTTTGCAGTCGAGTACAAGTACTGCACAAGTGGAGCTGGGGCTGCCGTCGGAACTTGCACCAGGCCGTGACATCGGGGTGCAATTGCAGGGCAGCGTACTGGGTGGTGCCCTGGATTACGGGATCGGGGCATTCAATGGCACGGTTGATGGGCGCGATGCTGTTGCCGGCAATCCCGACGGCGAATTCGAATATGCAGGCCGGTTGTTCTGGCAGCCACGCAAGCACGCACGCGGTGAGTGGGGCAACCTGGGGTTGGGTGTGGCCGCTACTGTTGGTAATACCCATGGCAATGGAAGCAACTTCTTGCCGCGTTATCGCACGCCGGGGCAGGCGCAATTTTTTGGCTATGGAAGCAATGTGGCTGCCGATGGCCAACGGTTACGCAAGACCGTGCAGGGGTATTGGTATCGCGGGCCGTTGGGGTTGCTGGGTGAATGGGTCAGTAGTGCGCAGACGCTACGCGTGATCAGTGGAGCCGGTGCAGGGTCACGTGCCACGTTGGATAACCACGCTTGGCAGATCGCGGCGGGCTGGGTGTTGACTGGCGAGGACGCGGGCTATCGGGGTGTGGTGGCACCGGCGTCTCCATTTGCGATCGGACAACCCGGATGGGGGGCATTGGAGGCGACCGTGCGCTATGGCCAGCTGCAGATGGATGCTGCTGCATTTCCTTATTTCGCCAATGGCGCGACATCGGCACAGGCGGCGCATGGCTGGGGGGTGGCACTCAATTGGTACTTGACCGGCAACCTCAAACTGATGGCCAACTACACCATGACCAAATTCGATGGGTGTGCCGCCGCCGGCGGTCGCCGCCCGCAAGAGCGGGTGCTGTTCACCCGCGCACAGCTGACTTTCTGAAGCATTCGTTCGCAACCTGAGCACTGGCTATCCAGTGGCCTGATGACATCCCGGGAAATACGACGATGAACAAATTCGGATACAACGTGGCAGGTGTCCTGCTGTTTACATTGCTGGCTTTGCTGCCGGCAGCTTCCTATGCGGCAGCGAAGGACAAGGAGTTGCTGAATGTTTCTTATGACCCCACCCGTGAGCTGTATGCCGATATCAACCAGGCCTTCGCCGTGGACTGGAAGCGGCAGACAGGTGAGTCGCTGACACTGCGCGCCTCGCACGGCGGCTCTGGCAAACAGGCGCGTGCCGTGCTGGATGGCCTGGACGCCGATGTGGTGACGTTGGCGCTGGCGGCCGACATCGATGTGCTGGCCGAGCAAGGCAAGTTGTTACCCATCAACTGGCAAACCCGGTTGCCGCATAACAGTGCGCCTTACACATCGGCCATCGTGTTTTTGGTGCGCAAAGGCAACCCCAAGGGCATCAAGGACTGGGGTGATCTGGTCAAGCCGGGGATCGGGGTGATCACGCCTAATCCGAAGACTTCAGGCGGTGCGCGCTGGAATTATCTGGCGGCTTGGGTATGGGCCTCACGCCAGTATCGCAGTGGCAGCAAGGTGCTGGAGTACATGGGGAAATTGTTCCGCAACGTGCCGGTACTGGATACGGGAGCACGCGGAGCAACCACGACGTTCGTGGAACGCGGAATTGGTGATGTGTTGATCGCTTGGGAAAATGAGGCGTTGTTGACCGTCAACGACCCACAGCTGCGTGGCAAGTTCGAGCTGGTGGTGCCTTCGGTCAGCATCAAGGCCGAACCACCGGTGGCGTGGTTGGACAAAAACACCACCAAGCATGGTACCGGCAAGCAGGCAGAAGCGTATCTGCGGTTTCTGTATTCACCCACAGGGCAACAAATCGCAGCCCGCCATTACTATCGCCCAACCGAGCCTGCCAATGTGCCAGCCGCGTTATTGAAGCCGTTTGCGCCGATCAAGCTGGTCACCATCAATGATGCGTTTGGTGGATGGAAGAAAGCGCAGGCGGCGCATTTCGGTGACGGCGGTTTCTTCGATCGAATCTATCGACCCTGACCGACGCAAGGTGATGATGGCATTGAACCAATCAGCGGCAGCCGCGCGTGGCCGCAATCCGTTACCGGGCTTTGGCCTGAGTCTTGGGTTGGGCATGGCTTGGCTGGGCGTGGTGGTGGTGCTGCCATTGGCTGCACTGGCGGTGCGTGCGACGGGGATGGGCGCGCACGCGTGGCTACGCGCAATCAACGATGCACGGGTGCAGGCAGCACTCAAGCTGAGCTTTTCCACTGCATTCTGTGCGGCTGTGGTGGCATCGCTGGTGGGTGTGCTGATCACCTGGGTCATCGTGCGTTATCGCTTTCCCGGGCGGCGTTTGCTGGATGCACTGGTGGACTTGCCGTTTGCATTGCCAACCGCCGTGGCGGGGATTGCGCTGACTGCGATTTATGCCCCCACCGGCTGGGTCGGCAAGCTGTTGGCGGCCTGCAACTTCAAAATTGCCTATGCCACACCCGGTATCGTGCTGGCCCTGGTGTTCATTGGTTTGCCATTTGCGGTACGTACCCTGCAGCCGGTGCTGGAAGCATTGGGGCGCGAGCCGGAGGAAGCTGCGGCGTCGCTGGGGGCCAATCGGGTCACCACGTTTCGGCGTGTCATCATCCCCGAGTTATTGCCGGCATGGTTGACAGGGTTTTCGCTGGCATTTGCGCGAGGTTTGGGCGAGTACGGTTCGGTCATCTTCATTGCCGGGAACCTGCCCTACAAGACCGAAATTGCGCCGCTGCTGATTACCATCCGCTTGGAAGAGTACGACTACAACGGCGCGGTAGCGATTGCCGCGTTGTTGCTGGTCGCTTCCTTCTTGAGCCTGCTGCTGATCAACCTGCTGCCACTGTTATTCCAGCGCGGGGGCGGACATGACTGAGGGGCCTCGATGTAACGATGACCCACTGCGCGAACCCGGATGGTTGCGCTGGTTGCTGATCCTGACTGCGGTTGCGGCGATTGGCTTGCTGGTGCTGCTGCCGTTGGTCATGGTACTGGGGGCGGCCTTTGGCAAGGGCTTTCATGCCTGGTGGCAGGCACTGGTGGCGCCTGACGCGCGCAGTGCATTGGCATTGACCCTGTTCACCGCGGCCATCGTGATACCAGTCAACGCCGTGTTTGGTGTGCTGGCGGCGTGGGCACTCACGCGGTTTTCGTTCCGCGGCAAACGCGTGTTGCTGGCGCTGATCGATTTGCCATTCGCGGTATCGCCGGTGGTGGCTGGCCTTTGCCTGGTGCTGTTATTTGGCAGTGCAGGTTGGTTTCATGCATGGTTGCAGGCGCATGACATCAAAGTGCTGTTTGCACGTCCCGGCATTGTTTTGGCGACGTTGTTTGTCACCTTTCCGTTTGTGGTGCGCGAGCTGGTGCCGTTGATGCAGCAACAAGGTGCCGATGAGGAGCTGGCTGCGCGCTCGCTTGGGGCTAGTGCATGGACGATGTTCCTCCGCGTCACCCTGCCGAAGATCAAATGGGGTTTGTTGTACGGCGTGCTGCTGTGTGCCGCCCGGGCGATGGGCGAGTTTGGTGCGGTGTCGGTGGTGTCGGGCCATATCCGTGGCATGACCAACACCTTGCCGCTGCATATCGAGATTCTCTACAACGAATTTGATGCCACGGCTGCATTTGCAGTGGCCTCCCTGCTGGCAGGGTTATCCCTGCTCACCCTGGTGTTGAAAGTCTGGCTGGAAGCGCGGCATGGCGACGCGCTTGCGCAATCTCATAGGCGGCATTGATCATGCAATTGACGATTTCATCCTTGCACAAGCGCTATCCCGGCGTGGCGGCGCTCGATGGCGTCGATTTGGATATTCGCTCGGGTGAGCTGGTCGCGTTGCTGGGGCCATCGGGGTCTGGCAAGACCACGCTGCTGCGCGTGATTGCCGGCTTGCTGCATGCCGATGCAGGACGCGTGTTGTTTGGCGAAAACGATGCCACCGGGTTAAGTCTGCGCGAGCGCAATGTGGGTTTTGTGTTCCAGCATTACGCATTATTCCGGCATATGACTGTAGCCGAAAATATTGCGTTTGGTTTGCGCAGCCGTCCGCGTGCAAAACGCCCAGACAAGGCCAGTATTGCAAGGCGCGTGCAGGAGTTGTTGCAGCTGGTACAACTCCCCGAGCATGGTGGGCGCTATCCCGATCAGCTCTCCGGGGGACAAAAGCAGCGCATTGCGCTGGCGCGGGCACTGGCCATTGATCCGGCAGTGTTGCTCCTGGACGAGCCTTTTGGCGCGCTGGATGCCAAGGTGCGCATCGAACTACGGCGTTGGCTGCGAAAACTGCATGAGCAGACCGGGCAAACCACATTGTTTGTCACCCATGATCAAGAGGAAGCGCTTGAGTTGGCGGATCGGGTAGTGGTGATGCGGGCGGGCAAGGTCGAGCAGGTGGGTACACCCGATGCCATCTATCGCTCCCCAGCTTCGCCCTATGTGTTCGAATTCATTGGGCGGGCCAATGTATTGCATGGGCAGGTGATCAACGGGCGTTTTTGCGCGGCGGGAGTGACGCTGGATGCCGGCGGGGTTGTTGATGGTCCGGCGCGATTGTATGCGCGGCCACATGATGTGCAGTTGGCTGCGCCAGGGGCAGATACGTTGTCGCTGCAGGTGCGCGGGGTGCAGCGGTTGGGTGGGCGGCTAACCGCCGAATTTGCGCTGGGTGGGCAAGCGTTGGAACTGGAGACGTTGAACACTGCGGCCGTGCCGCTGCTGCCGGGTGAGCATGTCACAGTGCGCGTGGCCCGCTACCGGGTGTTTCCAACCTAGCGGATGCGAGTGTGGGAGCATGGAGCAGCAAAAAAACGCCCCGGTAAGCGGCGCGTTTTGTGGAAATACCACGCCAGGCGTTCAACCCTTCTTGCGCAGTGCCTCGTACACGGCCAGCAAGACGATCGCAGCACCAATGGCGACCGCCCATTGCATCAGGCTGCTGGTGATGTGCAACATGCCAGAGATGTAGCCGCCGGCGACCGCACCCACGATGCCCAGTACGATGGTCATGATCCAGCCCAGGGGGTCTGCCCCCGGTTTGAGCAGCCGGGCGAGAACGCCAATGACCAGGCCGCCGAGGATGTAGCTGAAGATCCCGTTGAACATGTGTTACCTCCGCTGGGGTGTGGACGAAAATGCGACGGATCAGATGCCAACGCCGGCACTGAGATTAACCCATGGCGACCGCAGTTTCCGGTGCGCATGCTTCAGATCATGTGAACTTCGCTGTCGGGTGGGGTGACTTTCAGGGATCGATCAGCGCCCCAGCTCGAACACCATATCCACGCTGACCGAGACGCTGCTTTCGCCGGCGGCGACCGCCGTGTCCTTTGCCATTGGGGCCGGGGCTGCCATCATTCGCATCACCGGCACCGGCTGCGGTCCACTGCTGCCACCTTCATTGATGCTGACGATGCGCAGCACGCGCATGCCCAGCGTATCGGCATAGGTCTGCGCTTGCGCTTGGGCTTTTTTCACCGCGGCAATGCGCGCCTCGGTGTAGGCCGGGTCAGGTTTGTCGATGCCAAAGGTTGGTCCGTTGATCTGGTTGGCGCCCTGCGCCACTAGGGTGTCGAGCACCTTGCCGAGTTTGCCCAGCTCGCGCACCTTCACGTTGACGGTATTGCTGGCCTGATAGCCCACGATGGTGGGTGGCATGTTGTCGGCATATTTGTATTGCGGGTTCAGGTTGATGCCGCTGGTCTGGATGTCGCGCTCGGCAAGTCCGGCTGCGCGCAGGGCCGCCATCACTTTGTCCATCTGCACCGCGTTGTTGCGCATCGCCGTATTGGCTTCGGTGGATTGGGTCACTACGCCAGTGGAAAGGGTGGCGATGTCAGGGGTGCGGCTGGTCTCGGCGCTGGCGGATATCGACAGCAAGGTGGTTTGTGGCGCAGCGGCGGCGATATCGGCGGGTTTTGCGTGTGTGGTCATGGGCAGGGCCGTGGCAAGGGCGAGGGCAAGCAGCAAGGGGCGCAGAGGCATCATGGACTCCATTTGTTGGGGGAACGATTACGTGCTGGGGGTGAACGCACGGTGAGCCGAAATGGGGTTAATTGCGTGAAACGGTGCCGTGGGGCTGGGGTGCACAGTAGGCCACAGGTTAGACTGCAGGCATGTTGCATCTTGCCTCGCGATCGCCCCGCCGCGCCGAATTGTTGACCCGTCTGGGGTTGCAGTTTGGCATCCTCGACCTTGCTATTCCCGAGCAGCAGGACGCTACCGAGTCTGCTGCCGACTACGTGCGCCGGGTGGCGCGGGAAAAGGCCGGGGCTGGCTTGTTGCAGGTAGTGGCAGTGCCCGATGCGGTCGTGCTGGGGGCCGATACCGAGGTGGTTTTGGACGGCGTGGTGTTTGGCAAGCCGGCCGATGCGGTGGAGGCCGCCGCCATGCTGCGGCGTTTGTCCGGGCGCAGCCATCAGGTCATCACTGCGGTCTCGCTGCTGTCGGCGGCACGCGAAGCGCAAGCGGTGGTGGTGTCGGAGGTGACGGTGGAAGCGCTGTCCGATGTCGATATCGCCCGCTATCTGGACACGGGTGAATGGCAGGGCAAGGCTGGCGGGTATGCCATTCAGGGCTGCTTTGAAGCGCACGTCTTGCGGCTGGACGGCAGCTATTCCGGGGTGATGGGCCTGCCCTTGCAGCAGACCGCGCAGGTGTTGCGGCAGTTTGGGTTGCTGCCGTGAGCGAGGATTTGCTGGTCAATGTGACACCGCGTGAAACCCGCGTGGCGGTGGTCGAAAACGGCATGTTGCAAGAGCTGCACATCGAACGCGGCAGCCAGCGCGGAGTGGTCGGCAATATCTACAAAGGCAAGGTGCAGCGGGTGATGCCGGGGATGCAGGCGGCTTTTGTGGAGATCGGGCTGGAGCGCGCCGCGTTTTTGCACGCCAACGATATTTTTCGCGCCGCACCACTGGATGCAGTGGATGGCGATGACGTGCCGGCGGCACCGCCACCGCAGGTGCAAATCCCCATTATCGACCTGCTGCGCGATGGTGCCGAGATCGTGGTGCAGGTGGTGAAAGATCCGATCGGCAGCAAAGGCGCCCGGTTGACCACCCAGATCAGTATTCCTTCGCGCTATCTGGTGTTGCTGCCGCGTTCCAAAGTGATTGGTATTTCCGCCCGGATTGAAGATGACGCCGAGCGTAGCCGACTGAAGACACTGATGGCCGAGTTGACCGCCGGCGGGCCCGGCCACGGCTTCATCGTGCGCACCAATGCCGAAGGTCAATCCGCGGAGGCATTAGCCGAAGATATTGCCTATCTGGGGCGCGTGTGGGAGCTGATCGAGCGCAATTCCGCTGCCGCAAAAGTGGGTAGTTGCATTTATGAGGATCTCAGCCTGCCACTGCGTGCCGTACGCGATTTGATTCGCCGCGACGTGGACAAGGTGAAGGTGGATTCACGCGAAACCTGCGAGCATCTGCGGGAGTTTGCGGCCAAATACATGCCGGCATTGGCCGACAAGATCGAGCATTATTCGGGCTTGCGCCCGATCTTCGATATGTACGGCGTCGAGGATGAAATCCAGCGTGCCCTGGATAAGCAAGTGCCGCTCAAATCCGGCGGCTATCTGGTGATCGATCAAACCGAGGCGATGACCACGGTGGATGTGAATACCGGCAGCTTCCTGGGACAGCGCAATCTGGAAGAAACGGTGTATCGCACCAATCTGGAAGCGGCGCAGGCGGTGGCACGGCAACTGCGGCTGCGCAATCTGGGTGGCATCATCATCATCGATTTCATCGACATGCACGATGTGGAGCATCGCCGGCAGGTGCTGCGCACGCTGGAAAAATCCCTCATCAAGGATCACGCCAAAACCACGGTGTATGACTTCTCGCCGTTGGGCTTGGTGGAAATGACCCGCAAGCGCACGGTGGAATCACTGGAGCGCCAGCTGTGTGAGCCCTGCCACGAATGCACCGGGCGCGGCATGGTCAAGACTGCCGAAACGATTACTTACGAAATCTTCCGCGAGATCGTGCGCGCGGTACGCCAGTTTGATGCCGCCCGCTTGCTGGTGATCGCCTCGCCAAAAGTGGTTGGGCGGATTACCGACGAAGAATCCAACGCGGTGGCCGAGCTGGAGGAGTTCATTGGCAAGTCGATCCGCTTTCAAGCCGATGCGCAATATCTGCAAGAGCAGTTCGATGTTGTGCTGCTGTAACTGCCGGATGAGTGCAGTAGTGCATGGTGTGCGATACGGTTTGACCGAGGTTGCGGCATGAGCCAGCCCCGTCGCTGGCGCAGTGTGTGGCGGCACACATGGCATGCGCTCGCTGTCATGCTTGCGTTGTTTGCGCTGGGCAATGGCGTGGGCAGCCTGCTGTTGCCGATAGTCGAGCGGCATCCCGAGCGTGTGGCCGCGTGGCTAAGTGAACGTGCCGGGCGCACGGTCGCGTTTGATCATCTGGATACCCAGTGGACACGGCGCGGGCCATTGTTGCGGCTATCCAATTTGCGCATTGGTGATGCGAGAAATCCGCTGCAGATTGGCAATGCCGAGATCCAGATTGCCCAATACGCGGGGCTGTTGCCGGGGCGCTCGTTCACTGAGCTGCGCTTGCGTGGTTTGGACTTGACCCTGCAGCGTGACGACAACGGGCAATGGCAGGTGCGCGGGTTACCCGGCCAGCAAGCCGGCGGTGACCCGTTGGAGGCACTGTCGCATTTGGGGGAGCTGCAGCTGGCGCAAGCCAGCTTGCGGGTGCTGGCCCCAGCACTGAAGTTGGACTTGTACCTGCCGCGCATTGATCTTCGCCTGCAAGTCAATGGCAACCAGGTACGCGCGGGTGCAAGTGCCTGGCTTGGCAATACGGCAACACCGTTCAATATCGCTGGTGTGCTGGATCGTACCAGTGGCGATGGTCGCGTCTATGTCGGTAGCCGGATGGTGGATTTGGCCGATTTTGGCGACAAGCTGCCACTTCTGGGCGTGACTGCGGTGACTGGGCGTGGCCGCTTGCAAGGCTGGGCACAGTTGCGCAGCTACCGGGTGGTCGCTGTGCGGGCCGATGCCGGATTGTTGGATGTGCGTTTGCGGGGGGCGCCGATGCCTGCGGCAATGACGACCGCAGCAACCACCACTGCAGCAACCAGCACAGGGGCGACACCTGCAGCCAGCCATGAGGTGGGGGAATTGGTATTGGCGGCCAATTGGTCCGGGCGCTTGCAGGATTGGAGGTTGCAGGTCAGTCGATTGCGGATTGGCAATGGTGCCGGGCGGCAGATCCTGGATGGTTTGTCATTGGCAGGTGGGCAACGCTATGCAATGCACGCTGCACATTTGAATGTCGCGCCACTGTTGCAGTTGGCGGCATTGAGCGATGCCTTGCCTGCGCGGCTGCGGCATTGGGTGCAGACCACGCAGCCGGTAGCTGTATTGGACGATGTGGATATCCAGGGCCATACCGGTGGCATGCTGCATGCCAGCGCCCGTATCAGGGGCTTTCGTTTCGATCCGGTCGGACATGCACCTGGAATGCGGGGCGTCGGTGGTTGGTTGCAGGCCGATCAGGATGGCTTGCGCATGCGCTTTGATCGCACTGCCACGGTTGAATTTGATTGGCCAGCCGGCTTCGGCGTGGTGCATCGCTTCAAGATGGATGGAGAAGTCGTGCTGTGGCGAGATGTGGCCGGCTGGACCATTCAGACCCCCGGTTTGGCAATTGATGGCGGGCTGCTGCAAGTACAGGCGCGTGGCGGTATTGGTTTGCAGGATGACGGTAGCCATCCGCATCTGGATATCGCCGCGGATATTGGCGATGTGCCGATCTCTTTTGCCCATGGATTCTGGATCCATCACCTGATGCCGAAATCCTCGGTGCAGTGGTTGGATATGGCGCTGCGTGGCGGCACTCTGCGCAATGTGCATGCGGTGGTGGCGGGCGATCTGGATGATTGGCCATTTCGCAATGCGCCTGGCATGGCCGGTGCTGGTGTGTTTCGTGCGGACGCACATATCGACGATGGCACCATCAAGTTTCAACCCGATTGGCCTGCCGCAGAGCATATGGATGCCGATGTCAGTTTCGTGGCCGACGGCTTCAGCGTGAATGGGCGCGCGCAATTGGCGCAGATCGCCGCCACCCAGCTACGTGCAGGGATTGACCGCTTTGGTCAAGCCGAGTTGTGGGTGGATGCCGACACCACTGGTGATGCCAGGCATTATCTTGACCTGCTGCGCGCCAGCCCGCTGCATAAAGACTACGGTGACACGATGGATCACCTGCAGGTGGCCGGACCTGCGCAAGCACAATTCCATATGAAGTTGCCTTTGCATCAGCAAACCCCGGCACCGCCGGTGATTACCGGCAGCGTGAATTTAGGCGGTGCCAAGTTGGCCGAAACGCGCTACCAAGTAGCTTTTGACCAAGTACGCGGACAAGCCAACTATGACCAATCCGGTTTCGATGCCCCCGCATTGCAAGTGCGCTATGACGGCGCTCCGGGAGTGTTGGCGTTACGTGCAGGGCCGCATGTGCAAGACCCAGCGCAGGCATTCGAAGCACAGTTGCAAATGCAGGCCGAGATCGACGGGCTATTGGCCAAGGCCGGCAATTTGGATTGGTTAAAGCCATATCTGCGTGGCAGTTCGCAGTGGGTGGTGAGCATGGCGGTGCCACGCCAACTGCGCGCCGGGAGTGCGTTGCCATCGCTGCTGCAGTTGCGCTCCAATCTGGTGGGTACTGCTTTTGATCTGCCTGCACCCATGCACAAACGCGCGTCAGATGTGTTGCCGGCGACTATTGCAATTCGCTTGCCGCTGGACAGTGGTGACATCGAGGCCAGCTTGGGCGATGTGTTACGCCTGCGCAGCCACAGCGCGCATCGGCAAACCGGCCTGCGCATGCAATTGGGGGCGGGCGAGATGGCCGCACCACCGGCACACGGTCTGGTGATCAGTGGCCATGTGGCGCAGTTGGCTGCGCTGGATTGGATCGGGTTGGCCATTGGTGCCAAGGGGCAGGCCGATTTGCCTTTGCAGCGCATCGACATCCAGGCAGCAAACATGCAGTTACTGGGCGCAGCATTTGCCGACACGCGTGTGCAAATGGTGCCAATACCGCAGGGCATCACTGTACAGATACAGGGCAGTGCAATCGCAGGTAATCTGCGTATCCCGGAGCAGGCCGGCGCCAGTGTCAGCGGCCATTTCGATCATCTGTACTTGGCATTGCCAGCGGTAGCCGCGTCGGCTGGTACCGGCCGTGTCGCCTCATCGGTATCGGCATCACTCAGTGACAAACCGAATTCTTCAGCGCCCGCGTCCACCGCATCGATCAACAACATCAACCCCGCCGTCATCCCACCGCTGGCGCTGGATGTGGCTGATTTTCGCTTTGCCGGGACAGCAATGGGCAGCGCACGCTTTCGAAGTTCGCCAATAACCGGCGGCATGCGAATGGACGAATTTCGTACATCGGGTGGCAAGCAGCGTTTGGCGGCAAACGGCAGCTGGATAGGTAAGGGCGGTATGGCGCGTACCCAATTCCGGCTGGATGCCGACAGCGACGATGTAGGTGCGTTGCTGACCGGGTTTGGGCTGGGCGGGCAATTGGTGGGAGGCAAAGGCCGAATGACCGGTGCCGCCAGTTGGAACGGTGGGCCGGAGGCGTTTGATATCACCATGATTGATGCCAGCCTGCGTGCCGATGTGCGCAATGGCCGTTTGCCGGAAATTGAACCAGGTGCCGGCAGGATGTTGGGGTTACTCGGTGTCAGCCAATTGCGTCGACGGTTGACGCTGGATTTCAGTGATTTGTTTAGCAAAGGCTTCGCTTTCGATCATCTGCAGGGCGACATTCGGCTGAGTCAGGGCAATGCACACACCGAAAATCTGAGCATCAAAGGGCCCGCCGCCGATTTGAATCTGCACGGTGGCGTCAATTTGCGCAGCCAACAGTTCGATCAAACGGTGGAAGTGATGCCTCGTTCCGGAGGTCTGCTCACTGCCGTGGGCGCGCTGGCTGCAGGTCCCGTAGGGGCGGCAGTTGGCGCTGTGGCCAATGCCGTATTGGATAAGCCAATGTCTGGAATTGGGGCCAAAACCTATCGCATCACCGGCCCGTGGGCTGCTCCCAAGGTCGAGGTGGTGGCCAAGCACCCTGCGCCGGCGACCGTTCCTTCCGCGGAAGGTGATTGATCTTTCCCCGATCGCCGCCATTTCCTTCACTAGCAATTGAACTTGAGTACGCGCTGCATGAATGCATTGACCCTTGCCGAATCCCGCCTGTTGGCCCCCACCGGGCTGGATGCGTCCGCGTTGTCGCGCGCTTTCGATGCGCTGCTGGGGCCGGGCATTGATTTTGGCGACCTGTATTTCCAGCATGCCCGCCGCGAGGCGTGGAGCATGGAAGACGGCATCGTCAAGGACGGTTCGCACAGCATCGAACAGGGTGTGGGCGTGCGTGCAATCTCCGGCGAAAAAACCGGGTTTGCGTATTCCGACGAACTGGATGCGCCGGCACTCCTGGCCTCTGCGCAATCCGCCCGTGCGATTGCGCGGGATGGTCGCAACCACGGCGCGCATGCCTTGCAACGGACGCATGGCCATGCGCTCTACCCGGCATTGGACCCGGTGGATGCGCTCGACAACGCCGCGAAAGTGGACGCACTGCGCCGCGTGGACGGCCTGCTGCGCGCGCTGGAACCGCGCGTGCAACAAGTGATGGTGAGTGTCACCGGCGGCGTGGATACGGTGCTGGTGGCGCGCAGTGACGGCGTGCTGGCGGGCGATGTGCGGCCGCTGGTGCGAATGAATATCCAAGTGATCGTCGAGCAGAATGGCCGCCGCGAATCGGGCTTTGCCGGGTTTGGCGGGCGCTATGGTTATATCGAACTGCTGGCCGACGACAAGCCGGAAAAATTCGCCCGCGAGGCGTTGCGCCAGGCCTTGGTGAATCTGCAAGCCATCGACGCGCCCGCCGGGGTGATGCCGGTGGTGTTGGGTCACGGTTGGCCAGGCGTGTTGTTGCACGAAGCGGTAGGCCACGGGCTGGAGGGCGATTTCAATCGCAAGGGCACCAGCACCTTCGCCGGCCGCATCGGCCAGCGCGTGGCCTCCAAAGGCGTCACCATCGTCGATGATGGTACCTTGGAAGGCCGCCGTGGCTCGCTCAATATCGATGATGAAGGCACGCCTACCGCCTGCACCACGTTGATCGAGGACGGTATTCTGGTCGGCTACATGCAGGACACCCACAACGCCCGCCTGATGGGCATGGCCCCCACCGGCAATGGCCGCCGTGAATCGTTCGCGCATCTGGTGATGCCGCGCATGACCAACACCTACATGCGCGCCGGCAGCCACGACCCGCAAGAGATGATTCGGTCGGTGAAAAAAGGCCTGTACGCGGTCAACTTCGGCGGTGGGCAGGTGGATATCACCAGTGGCAAATACGTGTTCTCGGCCACCGAGGCCTACCTGATCGAAGATGGCAAGATCACCGCGCCGGTGAAAGGTGCCACCTTGATCGGCAATGGCCCGGAAACCATGCAGAAGGTGGCGATGATTGGCCATGACCTGGCGCTGGATGACGGCGTCGGCATCTGCGGCAAGGATGGCCAAAGCGTGCCGGTGGGCGTGGGTCAGCCGTCGCTGCTGATTTCAGAGCTCACCGTGGGCGGGACGCAGGCGGGCTGATCAGTCGTGGCTGTCTTCGTCACCGTCATCCGCATCGGCGCTGGCCTCGCCACCCGCCAACACGTCCCGCAGCTCCCGAAACAGCTCGCGGAAGGCGCGCGGCGGTTTGTTGTGTTTGCGTTCGTCAAACGTATTGCGCACCAGTTGGCGCAATTTCTGGCGGTCGGCTTGCGGGTGCTGCGCCAGCAAGTCGGTCATCGCGGCATCGCCATCGTCGCCCAGCAGCGCCTCGCGCAGCACTTCGGCGCGGTGCAGCATGGCAGTGTCGCGCCGTGCCGCCTCGCCGTCTTTGCTCATCGCATCACGGATCGCATCCAGCTGTGCATCGTCCAGCTTGCGCATCTGCTTGGCCAAAAACGCCAATTGCCGCTTGCGCGCCCCGTGCGAACTCATGCGCTGGGTGTCGCGGATATGCGGCAGCAGCTCGTCCGGAATCGGCAATTTGCCCAACTGGGTGGCGGTCAGCGCCACCAACACTTCGCCCAATTCCAGCACGTCCAGCGCCGCACGGCGTTGCGCGCTGCGGCTGGGGCTGAAAAATTCGCCGGTCTCTTCGTCATGTCCTCGCATTGCTACAGGATAAGCCATTGAACAACACACTCACACAGTCCCTGCCCACCGATGACAGCACGCAGCGTCAACAGCGGCTGGCCGGCATCGCCCAACAATTACTGGAACGCGCGCGCAGCGCCGGGGCCAGCCAGTGCGAGGTGACCTGCAACGAGGATGCCGGGCTTGCGGTCAACGTGCGCATGGGGGATGTGGAAACGGTGGAGGCCACCCGCGACCGTGGGGTGGGCATCACCGTGTACTTTGGCCAGCGCAAAGGCAGCGCCAGTAGCGCCGATCTGCGCGAAGCCAGCTTGGCAGCGACGGTGGCGCAGGCCTGTGCGATTGCCAAACATACCGAAGCAGACCCGGCATCCGGCTTGGCCGACGCTGCGCTGATGGCGCAAACCCTGCGCGAGTTCGACAGCTGGCATCCGGCCGCGTTCGATGCCGACCGTGCCATTGATTTGGCGCTGGCCTGCGAGGCCGCCGGCCGTGCGGTGGATGTGCGCATCGGCAATTCCGATGGCGCATCGGTGAATGCCAATGCCTCGATCAGCGTGTACGCCAATTCACACGGTTTTCTCGGCACGGAGCGCAGCACTTCCTACAGCGCAGGCTGCGCCTTGATCGCGGGTGAAGGTGAGGCGATGCAGCGCGACGGCTGGTTCAGCGTGGCGCTGGCGCAGGACGATCTGGAGACGCCCGAGGCCATCGGCCGCAAAGCCGCGCAGCGCACCTTGCAACGGCTCGATCCCAGGCCGTTGCCCACCGGTCAGGTGCCGGTGTTATTTTGCGCGGAAATGGCGCGCTCGTTGATTGGCAGCTTCATTGGTGCGGTCTCTGGCGGCGCGTTGTACCGGCGCGCCAGCTTCCTGCTGGACAGCGCCGGCACGCGCGTGTTCCCGGACTGGTTTGCGATTGAAGAAGACCCCTTTGTGCTGCGCGGCTTCCGCTCCGCGTCGTTTGATGGCGAAGGCGTGGCCACCCGCAAATCGATGTTGGTGGATGCCGGCATCGTGCAGCGCTATGTGCTGGGCAGCTATTCGGCGCGCAAGTTGGGGCTTGCCACCACCGCCAATGCCGGCGGCGTGCACAATTTGCAGGTCAAGGCCAATGCCGGCGATCTGGCCGCGCAAATCCAGGCGATGGGGCGTGGCTTGCTGGTGACGGAATTGATGGGGCAGGGCGTGAATGCGATCACCGGTGATTACTCACGTGGCGCGGCCGGGTTCTGGGTGGAAAACGGGGTGCTGGCCTATCCGGTGGACGGCATCACCATTGCCGGCAACCTCAAAACCATGTTCGCGGCGATTGAAACCGTAGGCAATGATGTGGATGTGCGTTCGCATGTACGCACCGGTTCGATTTTGATCGGCCACATGACCGTGGCCGGCACCGGTTGAACATGACAAAAGCGTAACCCCGCGCGCGTCAACCTGCGCGGGGCATGCTGCGTTGGCAGTCGTGTTCCTCAAGGAGCATGGCGATGGCAACGATGCAACTGACTAACGCGACCGCAAGCGCGGTCAATCGGTTTGGGCTGGGCGCACGCCCGGAAGAGCTGCAGGCGCTCGGCGATGACCCACGTGGCTGGCTGTTGGCGCAGCTGCAAGGTGCGACACCGATTGCCGCATTCGATGGGCTGCCCGATAGCCGTGCCTATCTGGACATGTACACACGCGTGCAGCAGCAGCGCAAAGCCCTGCGTGAGCAGCGTGCGGCCGGCGCTGCCGACATGCAAAAAAAAGTGGGAGGGCGCGATGAGTTGCGCAGGGCGCTGCAACAGGACCTGGTGCTGCGCCAAGGGGTTGCGGTCAGCACGGCACAGGGATTTCGCGAGCGCTTGGTGCGGTTCTGGTCCAACCACTTCGCCATTTCGGTGGATAAACGCATCGCCTCGCTGTTTGCCGCACCGATGGAGCGCGAAGCCATCCGCCCACATGCCACTGGCAAGTTTTCCGATTTACTGCTGGCAGTGGAACGCCACCCCGGCATGTTGCTGTACTTGGATAACCAGGCCTCGATTGGCGATGATTCACGCGCTGCCATCAATGCCGCACGCCGCAGTGCGGGCACGCCGAAAGCCGGCAAGCGCGGGCTGAACGAAAACCTCGCCCGCGAAATCATGGAGCTGCACACCCTTGGCGTGAATGCTGGCTACAGCCAAGCCGATGTCACCGAATTTGCCCGCGCCATCACCGGCTGGAGCGTGGTGCGTCCCAATGATCGCGATGGTGCCGGAAGTCGCGATGGTTTCGTGTTTCGCAATGCCGCGCACGAACCCGGTGCACGTCGCGTGTTCGGCAAGACCTACCGGCAAGACGGCGAAATGCAGGGCGTGGCGGTGCTGCACGACTTGGCCGTACACCCGGCCACGGCACGGCATGTATCACAGAAATTGGCACGGCATTTCATTGCCGATGAGCCCCCGCCAGCACTGGTGGAGCGCATGGCCAGCACCTGGCTGCGCAGTGGTGGTGACATCGCCGCAGTGTGCCGCAGCATGGTGGAGTCGGATGAGGCGTGGTCAGTGCAAGCGCGCAAGTTCAAAAATCCCGATGACTATTTCATATCCGCACTACGTGCCTGCAATCTGCAAGCGCAGGACGATGTGGCGCTGGCGGTACGCTTGCAGGCGCAATTGGGGCAGCCCTTGTTCCAACCGCGCTCCCCCGCCGGGTTTGGCGATGTTGCAGCCGATTGGGGCGGGCCAGATGCCTTGTTCAAGCGTGTGCAAGCGGCGCAAGCCTTGGCCGATCGCCTGCCCGACATGCAAGGCCGTACGCCCTTGCACATGGGCGAAGCGGCGCTCGGCGCAAGCCTGGACCGGCAAACAGCGACGGCCTTGCGGCGTGCCGAATCCGTACAACAGGGCGTGGCATTGTTGCTGGCCAGCCCCGCCTTCCAATGGAGGACCTGAGATGAACTTCGATCGACGTGGTTTTTTGGGGATGAGTGCGGCCTCGTTGGCGCTGGCCGCCTTGCCCAAATTCGCACTGGCCGCCGCCGGGCGCGGCGACACTCGCTTTTTGTTGGTGCTGTTGCGCGGCGGCTTGGACGGCCTGCATGCGTTGCAAGCGCCCGGTGACCCCGGCTTTGCCGCGCTGCGTGGCGACTTTGTCAACAGCAAAGGCCAAGCCCCCAGTTTGCAATTGAATGGCGATTTTGCCCTGCACGGTGCATTGGGCTTCATGGCGGGCCTGTACGCGCAGCAGCAATTGTTGCCGATGGTGGCGGTCGCCCCGCCATACCGGCAACGCTCGCATTTTGAAGCACAAGATTGCGTGGAAAACGGCACCACTGGCACCAGCGGCACCACCGGCTGGCTCAATCGCTGCGTGGCGGCCATGCCCGGCGGCAAAGGGTTGGCGATTTCGGCGGTGATGCCGCTGGCGATGCGCGGCAAGGGCGATGTCAGCACGTGGTCGCCACCCTTGGCCAAAGGGGTGGATCCCATCCTGTGGCAGCAATTGCAAGTGCTGTACGCCGCCGACCCCAGCTTGGCCCCCACGTTTGCCGGCATCGATGCACGCATGGAAGCGATGGGTGCCGGCAAAAGCCAGAACGGCTTGAAGTTACCGCAAGCCATGGCGGCAGCGGCCAAATTCATGGCGGCCGCAAACGGGCCGCGGATAGGCTTTGTGGAAGACACCGGCTGGGACAGTCACGGTGGTGAGTTGGCCTTGCTGGATCGCAAGCTGGCCGAACTCGATGCCGGTGTCAAAGCCTTCCACGCTGGCGCAGAGTCGATCTGGAACAACACCGTGGTCGTCATCGTCACCGAATTCGGCCGTACCGCGGCCATCAATGGCACCGGCGGCACCGACCACGGCACCGGCGGGGTGGCGTTTGTCGCCGGCGGCGCGGTGAAAGGTGGACGCATTGCCGGGCAATGGCCGGGGCTGGGCAAAACCCAGCTCAATGAAGGCCGCGACCTGTTGGCGACCACCGACATGCGCGCCTTGTTCAAGGGCATCCTGCGCGAGCATCTGGAAGTGGGCAGCGACGCACTGGCGCGCAGCGTGTTCCCAGACAGTGCGGGCCTGCCATCGCTGCCGGGGTTGGTGCGCGCGGGCTGACCTGTTTTTTTCGCAAATGGCGTTATGCTTTGACGAGGGCGCACATCACGCCATAACCCGGGGATATCTAAGCATATGAATGACGTCACTGCATCTTCCGAAGACCGCAATCTTGCAATGCTCACGCACCTGTCCGGCATCCTGCTGGGCTTCATCGTGCCGCTGATCATCTGGTTGACCAATAAAGACAAAACCGACAAGGCTTGGCTGAACACACAGGCAGTGGAAGCGCTGAACTTCCAGATCACTATCGCGATTGCGTATGTGGCAGGTTCGGTATTGATGGCCGTGCTGATCGGTTTTCTGATCATCCCGGTTGTAATTTTGGTCAACCTCGTTTTTTGCATCCTCGCCGGCATGGCCTGCAATAAAGGTGAAAGCTATCGCTATCCGTTCGCACTGCGTTTGATCAAATAATTGCAGGTGATTTGACAGACAAAAGGCCGGGGTAACCCGGTCTTTTGCTTGCGGACTGGCTATAAACCAGCCCTACAACATACGCATCAATGCGCGCGCGGTGGATTCGTCGCGGCATCGCGTGCCAACGCGGCAAGACAGGTAAACTGAGCCTCCCTTTTCCGGCTGCGCGTCCATGTCCGAAATCCTGGTGCCCGTGTCGTTTGGCGAATTGCTGGACAAGATCGCCATCTTGCAGATCAAGTCCGAGCGCATGTCTGATCCTGGCAAGCTGGTCAATGTGCGCAATGAGTTGGCTGTGCTGGAAACCACGTGGGCGGCGCACCCGGCATCGGCGCAGGACATCACCACGCTGCGTGCCGAGTTGAAGGCGGTCAACGAGCGGTTGTGGGTGATCGAGGATGACATCCGCCTGCAGGAAAAGGCGCAGGCATTTGATGCCGAATTCGTGCGACTGGCGCGCAGTGTGTATTTCGAGAACGACGTGCGCGCACGGGTGAAAAAGGACATCAACCTTGCACTGGGCTCGGCCTACGTCGAGGAAAAGTCGTATCAGGATTACGGCACCGGCAGCGGCGCGTAATGGGCTTGTGTCATCAGCTGAAGTCGCTGCGGTAGCGTTCGAATGCAGCGATGGCATCGTTGGCGGTCACCAGATCCATCACGCCTTCGGCTTCGATTTTGCTGCCCCATTTGAGCGACGATGCGGGCTGTCCACGGTACTTGCGCGCGGCATCGTCATAGCGGTTCACGCAGTAGCGTCGGTCGGAATACGGGCCGCTGCGTTCCGGGTTGGTGGCGGCATGCAGGCCCAATACCTTGCTGCCCATTGCGTTGGCGATATGCATCGGGCCCGAGTCTGGCGTCACCACCAAGTCGGCACGCGCCAGCAATGCGGGCAATTGCTTGAGGGTGTCCTTGCCGATCAGATCCAGTACACGTGTGCGGTTTGGCATGGCCGCCAAGAGGGCATCGCCGGTGCTGCGCTCCAGATCGCTGCGGCCGCCACATAAAACCACGCGCCAATCTTGTGCGATGGCGTGTTCGGCCAGTGCTGCGTAGCGCTCTGCTCGCCAATTGCGCAGCGCATGGCTGGAGCAGGGCGAGATCAGCAGTGTATTGCGGCCATCTTCATCCCACTGCGCATGTGCCCAGGCATGCGCATCGGCCGGAACCGGCAATTTCCATGTTACTTGCGAGCGGGTGAGTCCCAGGGGTTCGCAGAAGCGGCCAATGGCATCCAATACATGCCCGTCGATGACTTCGGGGATGCGTTCATTGACGACCAAGCCGTGGCCTTCCTTGCTGCGACTGCGGTCATAACCAATCTTGCGTTGCGCCGGGATGAACGCCGATAGCAAATTCGCGCGGGTGGAGACCTGCAGTTGCAGCAGTGCATCGAAACGCTGGCCAAGTTCGCGGCGGAGTGCGCGCATGCCCTGCAGCCCGCTACGTTTGTCGTATTCGACAAAACGCACGCCGGGCAAGCCATCCAGCAGGCGATGTTCGGCCTTGCCAATCACCCAGTGCAGCTCGGCGTTAGGCAAGCCCGTGCGCAGTGTATGCAGCAGTGGCAGCACATGGGTGACATCGCCCAATGCCGACAAGCGCAGCAGGCAAATGGAGCGGGGGGCTTCGAAATTAGGCACGTATTGCTACACTCGTAGGAATGACTGGATTCGATGCCAATGAGCACCTGACACCATTCCGCGATGGACGCGGCTATGGTGCAATTTTGTTCGACCGCACCCAGATCAGGCAACCCGACCCGCTTTGGTTTGATCCCACGCACTGGGGTGCGGCTGCGCAGCCGGTGGCGGAAGGTGGCCGTGGCGGCGCGTGGTGGATTGATTTTGGTGAAGGTGATGCGTTTTTGCGGCATTACTTGCGCGGCGGCCTGGCGGCCAAACTCAGCCACGATGCGCATTTGTGGCGCGGTATCCAGCATGTCCGCAGCTTTGCCGAATTCCGCCTGTTACGGATATTGCGGGATAAGAAATTACCGGTGCCGCTGCCATTTGCAGCGTGGTATCGGCGCGAAGGGTTGCATTATCGAGCCGCGATCTTGATGCAGCGCTTGCAGCATGTGCATTCGCTGGCGGTGTTGGCCGCGACGGGCGATGCGCCGTGGACGGCTGCAGGTGAGCTGGTGGCGCGCTTTCATCGCGCAGGGATGGATCATGCGGATCTCAATGCGCACAACATTTTGTTTGATGTCAGCGGTCAAGGCTGGATGATTGATTTCGATCGCTCGCATTTGCGCATTCCAGCAACTGCATGGCGGGAAGCCAATTTGCAGCGCTTGCAGCGGTCTTTACGCAAATTGGCTGGTGCTCGCAGCATGACGCAAGTGGATGCGGAGTTTGCGCAATTGCGCGCGGCCTACCAACAGGCGTGGGATCGCGGGTACTGAGCAGGGTACGGCTGAAAAGGCGGTGGCCCCGCCGGCTGACCTCGGCACCCGCATCAGTCGATACCGTTGCTGCCTTCCGGCCCTGGCGGGGTTTTCGACCTAGCGTCGCGAGGGGCCGACGGGGCCACCATGGAGACTGCCCGGGCCTGTTGTCTGCCCGAGTCGTGGATCGTGCATTGCCCGCTGCGAGGTGCATTGCACCGGATGCCGGCAGGGTGAGGCGAGGACCACGGAAAAGCGAGGCGCAAGTTTACATGCTTTGCGCGACAAAGTCGCCGCACCCGGCAACAATGAGCTGCAATCAATGTCCGCGCATGCGGCCAAACAACCCTGCGGGCTTCTGTGGGGCGGTGGAGGGCGGTGGTGCATCCCCCGCCGGTTCGGCGTAACCGGTAGCGAGGTTGGCGTTGATGAAAGCGTTGACCTCATCAACCGATACGCCACTGGCCTCGGCAATTTCAGTGACGTTGGCTGGTCCTTTCATCATCACGGTGGCAATGCGGAAGTGCTTGGGGTATTCGCGCTCGGTCTGCGGCCATTTCTTGAGCTGGTATTTGCCGGAGGTCGCCGCATCCGACAGCAGGCCGCCCAGCCATTGCAGGCGCGATAGAGGCTGCGCAGCCCCCAGCTTGGCGGCCTCGGCGGTCCATTCGGCAGTATCCAGCGGAACAAAATCAGCGGCCTGCACTTCACCTTCAAAGCAGACAGCAAGCGGTTTCAGGGTGGCCGAACCATGCCAAACACCTGCATTGGCATCGATCAGCAATGCAGGTTGCTGCTCCCGCTGCAAGCGAACCGGTTTAGACAAGCGATGTGGAGTGAGCCAGTGCTGCAGACTACGAATGACAGGCTGCTCTGGAGTGATTGGCTCCGGTTCCGGCTCTGGCTCTGGCTCTGGCTCTGGCTCCGGCATCGGTATCGACTCAGCTGCCGTCTCTGCCATGGGAGTGGTTGCAATGGCTGCTTGCGCAATCTCCGGACGGGCATCTGCGGAGGATGATGGAAGGTCAGTGGCGATTTCGCTTAACAGTACAGTCAGGTCGTTGGCACTGATCGGGTGTGGCAGGCGGTAATCGGTCTGCTGGCGATCAACCGACGAAAGTCCAATGACCTTGCGCCCCATCGAATGCAGCCGCAGCCAGCTCATCGGCCCGTACAAGCTGTCCATGTCGATCAGAACGTAGTCGGCGTTATCACCGTCGACCAAAGTCCAGTGATGGCCGGTTTCGGCATTGGCAATCTTGAAAGCCGATTGCACTTCGGCTTCCGTTTTGCGATCCATTCCGGTGGTACCCAGGGTCAGCGCCATCATCGTTTCCTGTGACTTCCGTGGGCAGTGTTGCCAAGCTGCGGCTCCACGTCAATGGCAAGAGGTCATGGAGTTGTGCTCACGACCGCTGCAATGGTGCAATCGGTGACCGCCGTGGGTGTTTGGGTAATTGCGCGCGCAAGAAAGCCATCTGGTCGGCCAAGATATTGCGATTAGACAAAATCAGGTGCTCAACCCAACTGGGGCGATAAGGAATGGCGAGCAGGGGCATCTGCGCTTGCTGCAGCGTGCGGCTGCCCTTGCGGGAATTGCAGTGCACGCAGGCAGTGACGACGTTTTCCCAGACATCGCGGCCTCCTTTTGAGGTGGGTTGCACATGGTCGCGGGTGAGCGCATGGCGTTGGAATTGACGGCCGCAATACAGGCACAGGAATTGGTCGCGGGCAAATAGCGCCAGATTGGTCAGGGTTGGCGTAGGATCCATCGCCTGTGGGCGCACATGCCCACGCGCGGCGATGATGGGGTGCAGCAGGATCTGGCTGCGCAGGCCGCTGTTGCGATTAATGCCGCCATGCACGGCAAGGCAGGGTTCGCCCAGCGTCCACGCCACGGCATTCCGGGCATACAGACAGGTCGCGTCTTGCCAGCTGAGCCAGTCCAAGGCGCGGCCATGCGCATCCAGACCAAGAAAGCGCAGAGCCGGCGCAAAGGCAAGTGCCGGGTTGCCTGCGGCAAGGGAAACAAACCCGTCCGCGCACAGGTGAGCGGAATCATCGCCGGTATGGGCCGGGCGTACGAGCGCTGTATCGGTCTCCATCGGGAAACCAGCTTATACGCTTTTGATGACGGTTTGGATATGGCGCTGGCCGTCATCCGCCCTGTGGGGCCCTTCTCCCCACACGCAACGCGGGGAGAAGGATATGCGGCGGTTACTCGGCGCCGAAGCCTGCATCCGGCAATGCCATCAGCGGGCTGGCACCGGCTTCGATGGCGGCTTTGTGGGCCAGTGTGCGCGGCAGCATGCGGGCGAAGTAGAAGCGGGCGGTATCGCGCTTGGCATCCTTGAATGCTTGCGGTTTGCTGGTGGCATTGACGGCGGCCACGCTGCGTGCCCACCAGTAGGCCAGTACCACGTAGCCGGAATAGAACAGATAGTCGGTACTGGCAGCGCCCAATTCGTCCGGGTTGCTGGCGGCGCGGGTCAGGGTGTCGATGGTGAGTTTGCCCCATTCCTGGCATTTGCTGCGCAGGGGGGCAATGAATTCGGCCAGCGCCGCATCGCCTTCATGTTGCTTGGCGAAGGCTTCCACTTCGCCGAGGAACAACTTCAGCCCCGCGCCTTGGGTGGCGGCGGTTTTGCGGCCGATCAAATCCAAGGCTTGGATGCCGGTGGTGCCTTCGTACAAGGTGGTGATGCGGGCATCGCGGGCGTATTGCTCCATGCCGTGCTCATGGATGTAGCCGTGGCCACCGAAGCACTGCAGTGCGTTGTAGGTGTTCTCAATGCTCCATTCGGTCAGGCAAGCTTTGGAGATCGGGGTGAGGAAGCTGACCAGGGTATGCGCACGTTCGCGCTCGGCCGGGTCGCTGGCGTGTTCGGCCACATCCAGCAGCGAATAGGCGTGCAGACTGAGCAAGCGGCCACCTTCCACCAGTGATTTTTGCGACAGCAGCATGCGCCGTACGTCGGGCTGCACGATGAGCGGATCGGCCGGTTTGTCGGGGCACTTCGGGCCCGTGAGTGAACGCGATTGCAGGCGTTCACGGGCATAGCGCAGCGCGTTCTGGTAGGCGCGTTCAGACAGGCCGAGGCCTTGCACGCCCACGCCGAGGCGGGCCGAGTTCATCATCACGAACATCGCCTGCAAGCCTTTGTGCGGCTCGCCCAGCAGATAGCCTTCGGCACCATCGAAATTCATCACGCAGGTGGCGGAACCATGAATGCCCATCTTGTGTTCGATCGCGCCACAGCGCACGGCATTGCGCGCGCCCACGCTGCCATCGCGGGCTACCTTGAATTTGGGCACCACAAATAGCGAAATGCCTTTCGCGCCGGCCGGTGCATCCGGTAGTTTGGCCAGCACCAGATGGATGATGTTGGGCACCAGATCATGCTCGCCGGCGGTAATGAAGATCTTGGTGCCGGTGACGGCATAGGTGCCATCGGCCTGCGGTTCGGCGCGGGTCTTGAGCAGGCCGAGGTCGGTGCCGCAATGTGGCTCGGTCAGGCACATGGTGCCGGTCCACTGGCCGGACACCAGCGGCTTCAGAAATACGTCCTGCTGCCAAGCTTCGCCATAGGTTTCCAGCGCCTTCACCGCGCCATGACTGAGCATAGGGAAATTGCCCCACGCCAGATTGGCAGAATCCACCAGTTCGGTCAGCACCCCGCCCAGCAGCGCGGGCATGCCTTGGCCGCCATGTTCAGGGGCATTGGTCAGGCCGGTCCAGCCACCCTCGACAAACGTATCGAAGGCTTGCTTGAATCCGGGCGGCGGGGTGACATCGCCGGTGGCCTTGTCGAAGTTGCAACCGATCTCATCGCCAATTTTGTTGAGTGGTGCCAGCACCGTTTCGGCGAAGCGCGCCGCTTCCTCCAGCACCGCATCAGCCAGTTCACGGTTGACGTCGGCAAAGCCGAGCTTGGCGCAATGCGCCTCTGCACCGAGTACATCAAACAGGGCAAAGCGCAGATCGTCGAGGGGGGCTTTGTAAGTGCTCATGACGGGTGTCCGTGCAGATGCAGGCCGACGACCGGCCTGCAGGGATTTTCAGCATACTGCTGCGTATGTTGAGCGAATACTCTAGTTCGGGAAATCGCCTTAGCGCAGCGCCCCGGGCAGCCCCGGCACGGGCGATAGCGCGCTTTCGCGCTTGATGTCCCACGACTTCTGTTTGCCGTCTTGCGGGGTGGCGGCCAGACTGCCGCTCAAGGTGTACGCCAGGCCGCGGCCGTCGGCCAAAGCGCTGGCGATGCGGGCGCGACCGGACGGCAGGGGGGTGAGGATGGCGTTGACCACATCGGCCGATTCCGGACCGATGTCCAGCCCCGGCTGCACCTCGAGTTTGGCGGCCGGGCCGTTGTCAAAGCGGATGTCCAGCGAGGCTTTGTCAAAGCGCATCGCAATGCTGCTGTAGTTCTGCAAGCGCAGCTGTACATCCCATTGGCCATCGCTGCGCACGGTGAGCTGTTGCAGGCTGGCGGTGGGTTCGGAAACGCGCCGCACCGGGCCGCTGCTGCATGCCGCCAGCAGGAAAGAGAGTGCTGTGATGCTGGCAAACCGACGGATCATGTGTACGCTCCGGGGGGAATCCGGCAAGCATACCCGCCGATCAGTACATCCATCAGAAGCCTTGGTCATTAGCAACCGGCAATTCGCGGATATACAAATCCTTGGCCGCGATATAGGCCTCGGCGAAGCGATACGCTTCGCGACCCATATCGATACGCGCCTCCTGACTCAGCGGCTGGCTGCCATTGGCGTGCACCAATTGCGCGTACAGGGTCAGGGCGATGTCGTGGATGTCCATGTTCAAGTGCGTTGTGTTGGGTGATGCGAGCGAACATACACCCCCACGCCGGTACAGGCGAGGGGGGGCTGCAGTCATGCCGCCGCAGCGGCCTGTCCCGCGTGTCGCCAATCGCGCCAGCCTTTCAATGCCAGCACCACAAATCCGGTGTACAGCATGGCAGTGACATGCAAATCTTTATGCAGGTACATGCCGATATAGACCACATCCACCGCGATCCACATCCACCACGCGGCGATGTGACGACGGTTTTGCCACCATTGCCCGACCAGACTGAACGCCGTCAGGAAAGCATCCAGCCACGGCAGCGATGCGTGGGTGAAGGTGTGCATGATGTAGCCCAGTGCAAAACCACCGAGCAGACCAATCATCAGGTGCAGGCCGGCCAGGCGTGGAGCCAGGCCGGCCACCTGCACATGGCCAGTACTGTCCAGATGGCGCAGCCAGCGTAGCCAGCCAGAAATCAGCATCGCCACGTAAGCACATTGCAGCAGCACGTCCGAATACAACCGGGCGTCGATGAACACCCAGATGTACACCGAGATCGACGCCAGCCCCACCGGATAGCACCATGGGCTGCGCCGCGTGGTCAGCCAGACCGCACCGGCGCTGAGGCACGCAGCGAAGATCTCGTGCAGTGGCATTACATCGCCACCTGCACTGTCAGCCACACCGTGCGTGGTGCGCCGGGGAACAAGTAACTGTCACCGTCGGAGCTGCCAGTGTCGCGCCAGTAGTATTTGTTGAAAAGGTTGTCCACGCCTAATTGTGTGTTCAGCGTTGATTCGCGCCACTGCCTACGCCAGCGCAGGCCGGCGTTGAACACGTCATAGGCGGGTGCGCGTACTTGCCCGGTGGCTGTGGCCGGGTTGGAGGAGACATGCCGCCAACCGCCTTGCACGTCCAGTTGCGGCAGCAGGCGGTAGTCCAACTGCATGCTGCTGCGCAGGCTGGGCACATTGGCGACTTGATGACCCTCGAATGCGGGTGTGCCAGTGCCTTGTGCGCGTGCGCGGATCAGCGCCACGCTGGCGTTGACGTTCAAGCGTGTGGTGATGCGTCCGTTGGCGGAGAATTCCACCCCGCTGTGCACTTCATCACCCTGCTGGACGAAGGTGTAACCGGCGCTGCTGGTATCCGGCTGCGCGTATTGATACGGCTGGCGAATGCGGAATACCGATGCGCCAAGATCCAGCGCATCCTGCCAACGATATTTCACGCCCGCTTCCAGTTGGCGTGACAGGCGCGGCGCGAGCAGTTCACCGTCGTTGCTGGTCCAGAAGGGGGCCTCCTTGCCCAATGCAATGCCGTCGCTGGCACTGGCATACGCGGTGAACATGGCACTGGGCTGCCACAGCAGTGCCAGTTGCGGCAGCGTTTTGTTGATGCGCGTGGTGCGTATCAATTTGCCGGAGCTTTTCCATGCGCGCTCATCCAGATGGACAACACTGGCGCCGGCGATCAATTGCCACTGCGCGCTCAGTTGCATGCGATCGAGTGCAAACAACGAGTGTTGCCAGCCATCGAAGCGGCGTACCGGGTTGCCGGGTTGATTGGGTGAAGGCGCGTACACCGGTGGTTGCACGTCATTGATATTGGCGGTACCCACGTAGTCGTACACGTACGGACGCCGAGTAATGGTGCGATGGAAACTGCTGACACCCATGCTCACGTCGTGCTGGAATGTTTCGCCAAATTGGCCTTCCAGCACCGCGCGCGCTTGGTCGGAAACGCGGGTGTCGTCGGGACTGCGATAGTCGTAGATGTCGTAATCGCCATTGGGTGCGAAGAAGTTGCCTGGCACGGTTCCGCTGGCGCACGCCACTGCGTAGTAGCAGCCGTAAGCGAAGGCGACGTTGTCATCGATCACGCTGCGACTGCGGCCGGCGCTGACGCGCAGTTGCCAATCCTGATTGAAGTTGTGGCGCAAGCGCGCACTGAGATTGTGCGAATGGATGCGCACCGGTTGCTGCCACGGCTGGTACCCCAGCAGCTTTTTCGGATCAGGATTGCCGGGCAGCTGGCTGCCACCCAGCAGCATGTAACCCGAGGCGGAACGCTGGGCGCTGGCTTGGGTGTTGGCATCCAGCTCCAATGTCGTGGTATCCGAGAATTTCCAGTCGGCGGCCAACGCAACCAAGCCACGCCGACCATCGGCATGTTCCACATGCGCATGCGCGGCATCCCACACCACATTGGCCCGCAGGCCAAACGTGGGGCTCAACCAACCGCCTGCATCCAGGGCGGCATAGCGTGAGCCACGCGCATCGGTGCCCAGCGTTAACGTGCGCACCGCTTCCGGGCGCTTGCTGATGAAGTTCACCACGCCGCCGGGTTCCACCACGCCAGCACTGATCCCCGCCAGGCCCTTGAGAATTTCGACTTGTTGCTTGTCTTCCAGTGCGATGATTTGTTCGCCAGTGGCGGCCAAGCCGTTGATGCGGTAGCTACTGCCAAGATCCAGCGGATAGCCACGAATCGCGATGTTCTGGTAATAGCCCAGCGGTGCATAGTTATCCCCCAGGGCCGCGTCTTCACGCGCCAATTCGGACAAGGTGCGGATATGGCGGTCGTCCAGTCGACTGCGATCGATCACATGCAGCGTGGCCGGCGTGTCTTGTGCGCTCGATTTCCCCCAGGCATTGCTGCCGGTGTCGCGCGCAGCATCCTTGGCATCGCCAACCACTTGCACGGCGGCCAATTTGGTGATCTTGCGATCAGTGGCGTCGTGCTCGTCAGCTGGCGCAGCCGTGGCCAAAAGCGGCAACAGGGCAAGCAACAGGGGGGTGGGGGAAAGTTTCATGGTTGGTCGTCGGCAATCGTCTGATGGAGGGACGAAGCGACGACGAACACATCATGCTGGAAGCATCCACATGCCGGTGGCATGTGCGTGGCCCTGCACAAGGCATGGCCAGACTGTTCGAATCAAGCTCCCTACGCCGGTGCAAACCGGATCAGGTTCCAAGGGACTCTCTCAGCCCGGCAACGCCGGGCACCCCCGCTTCATGGCGCGCATTGAACCACAGTGCAGCGCTTCAGGCCAGTGCGGGTGCAAGAGCCGGTGCACGAATGACATCCAGCAACTGCAGCCCCGGTGCGCTGTCAAACCAGGCAGCGTGGCCCAGGAAAAACGCTGACCATGCCAATTCAACATCAGCGGATTTACGTGTGATGGCGTGGAAGTACTCCACTTCGGAGAGGGCAAAATCCAGATGTACCAACGGCAGCAACTCGGCCAGCAAGCTGCGTTGTCGTGGCGAGAGCGGCAATACCTTCACGTAGCCTGCAATCAATTGCAGTGCAATGTCCGGATAGATCGCATGCATGCCCTGCTCCAGTTGCAACCATGCAATCGCATTGCGTTCGATCGCGGTGGCAAGATCGAACAGGGCAAAGGTTGGGGCACACAGCCCGAAGTCGAGAATGCTGCTGACCTGGGCAGGCTTGCGCACTGGTTGCCAGAATAAATTGGAGACATGCCAATCACCGTGCGTCCACAAGCGCGATTGGTGGAGCAGTTGTGGCTGTAACCTGGCGTGGCGCGGCAGTAGCGCACTGATTTGCCTGCGCCAATCGCGCATGTGCAGTGCCTCGGCCAGTGCCGGGCGTGCTGCGCAGCGGGCTTCGATGGCGGCGATCAAATCCGGTGCGCGCAGGAGCGTGTCCTGGGCAACGAGCAAAGTGGTGCTGCGCATGGGGGCATCGAAATCTGCCGCGGCGACATGCAGCTGCGCCAGCATTTGCCCTGCGCTGTGCGCATGTTCGAGGGAAAATGGGGGTGTCCACGATGCGGTATTCCGATAGACATCCAGACCCGTGGCCAGCGTGTGCACTTCATATGTCCACTCGCCGCTTGCAATCGCGGTGTGGCCGTCGGCATCGGCAAGCACGGTCGGGACCGGCAGCCCGTGGCTGTTCAGGTGGGTGATGAAGGCGTGTTCTTCGCGCAAGGCTTGTGGCGTGCGCACGCGACCATGGTGCCGCTTCACGAACACATCGCTTCCGTTGGTGTGCACACGTGCGGCGGCGGAAAACGGACGTGGGCTGTGCCAGTCGATGCGCACCCCGCCGCGTAACGCCGGAAAACGATCCAGCAGCGCATGTACTTCTGTGACATGCAGTGCCGGCCAATCGGGGGTCACCACATCGTGGTTCCAGCCGTGGCTGCGGTGGGGTGGGGTGTGCATGAAGGTGCGCGCGATGAGTGATTCGTGATGTGGCAAGGATACGCCCACAACAAGCAAGGCCCGGACATGCCGGGCCTTGTGTGGCTTCATGCAGCAAAGCAGTCGCGCGTTACCAAATCACCACTTGCTGATCACCACTGCGCATCATCGGGTCACCGGCTTTGCAACCGAAAGCCTGGGCGAATGCGGGCATGTTGCTGGGCGCGCCAATGGCACGGAAGTTGGCTGGTGCGTGCGGATCGGTGGTCAGGCGCACATTGAGTTCTTGCGGAGTGAAGTTGCGACGCCACACGGTGCCCCAGTTGAGGAAGAAGCGTTGGTCGCGGGTCAGGCCATCGGTCTTGGGATCGGGCTTGCCCTCGGTGGCTTTCAGCATCGCGTCATAGGCGGTATTGATGCCGCCCAAGTCGGCAATGTTTTCACCCAAGGTGAGTTTGCCATTGACGTGTTGGCCGGGGCCGGCCAGATAGCCGGAGAACTGAGCGATGAGTTTGTCGGTACGCCCACCAAACCCTTTGGCGTCTTCCGATGTCCACCAGTTTTCGAAATTTCCGGTGGGCCCGAAGCGGCTGCCTTGGTCGTCGTAGCCGTGGGTCATTTCGTGGCCGATGACCGCACCGATGCCGCCGAAATTGGTGGCATCATCCGCCTTGGGATCGAAGAATGGCGGCTGCAGAATGGCCGCCGGGAACACGATTTCGTTCTGTGACGGGTTGTAGTAGGCGTTGACGGTTTGCGGGCTCATGCCCCATTCGGTCTTGTCCACCGGTTTGCCGATCTTGCCCATGGCCCATTGGTAATTGAATGCATTGGCGGCCAGCACATTACCGATATAGCTGTCACGCTGGGTAGCCAAGCCTTCCCAGCTGCGCCATTTATCCGGGTAACCAATCTTGGGGGTAAAGCTGGCCCACTTGTCCAATGCCTTTTTCTTGGTGGCATCGCTCATCCACGTCAGGTGTTCGATGCGTACCTTCAGGGCGTCACTCAAATGTTTGACCAGTTGCTCCATGCGCGCCTTGGATTCGGCGGGGAAGGCGACTTTGACGTAAAGCTGGCCCATCGCTTCGCCGGCTTCTTCTTCAATCGTGCCCAGCACGCGCTTGCCGCGTTCCTTCATTTCCTTTTGGCCACGCAGCGTCTTGCCATAGAAATCAAACCGCTCATTGGCAAAATCGTCCGACAGATACGGCGCAGCACTGTCGATGGTGTGGAAGCGCAGATAGCTTTGCCATTGGGCTGCGGGCACATCGGCCAGCATCTTGCTGACTTCCTGGTGGAAGGCGGGAATGGCCAGCGAGAACATCTTCGGCACGGCCACGCCCTGTGATTCGAAGAACTTCGTCCACGGGAAGTTCGGGGTCAGCTTGTCGGCATCAGCCGGGCTGATCGGGTTGTAGAACAACGACACATCACGCGACATTTCTTCGCTGGATTTGGACACCTTGGCCAAGCGAGTTTCAAATGCCACGACATCCTTGGCCTGGGTAGCAGCATCGGCTGCGGGCACGCCGGAGAGCGCCAGCACCTTGGCCACATGCGCTTGATAGGCGGCCAGTTTGTCGGCTTTGTCCTTGTCGAAGTAATAGCCGCGATCGGGCAAGCCCAAGCCACCTTGCGCGGCGTAGGCAATGTTCATGGTGGAGTCCTTGAAATCGGCTTCCGGGCCAAACCCGAACAGGATGTTTTCACCCTTGGCTGCACTAGCGCGCAGGTAGTCGGCGATCTTGGCCTGACTATCCAACCCGGCAATGGCATCCAGTTGCGGTTTCAGCGGGGTCAAACCCTGTGCATTGATCTTGGCCGCATCCATGCCGCTGGCCCAGAAATCACCAATCAATTTGTCTACACCGCTGGTATTGGTTTTGGCTGCAGCTTGTTCGGCCAGTTGCCGTTGCACACCTTGCGAGCGCTCATCCAGCATTTCGAATGCGCCCCAGCTGCTGCGATCGCCGGGAATGGTATTGGCCGCTAGCCACTTGCCGTTGACGTAACCGGAAAAATCCGTGCATGCGCTCTTGCTGGTATCCAAATCAGCGGGCAAGAAGCGATTGACCGGCGGCAGCTTGGCTTCATCCAAGGTGTAAGGAACTGCCTCCGGTTTGACCGGGACGTTTGCGCTGGCGGGCTTGTCGGCAGGCTTCTGGCAGGCCGACAAGGCGGCTGCAATCGACAGCGACAGCAGCAGGGTTTTGGGGGCGTTCACGGCGATGGCTCCGGTGAGGATGGAAACAAGGGACACGGCACTGGGCACGCGTTGCGTGCACTGTAAACATTGCGGTTGGGCGCGGCGGGTGCCGGAGGTCATGCGCCGGCACCCGCATCTGGTGGGTGCCGGCTCAGGGCAAATAGCGCGGGTCGGTCAGCTTCATCTCGGTCAGCGGGCCGTATGCCTGCATCACGCTGCGGATTTTGGCCGCGTCGCCGATGGCAACGATGACCACATCCGCAGAGTCGGGAAACACCTTCCGCGCGGCGTTGATCTGCTCCGGGCTGGCAGCAGCAATGCGGCCGAGGTAGCCGTCGACTTTATCGCGGTTATCCCCGTAAATCGCCATATTGGCCAATTCAGCGGCCAGTTGTGACGAGGTTTCCAGCCCCGGTGCAAATTGCCCGGCGATGTAGTGCTTGGCCGAGTCGATGGCCTGCGTATCCAGAGGCTGTTGGTGCAGCAAATCCAAGGTGCTGAGGGCCAGATCAATCGCGGCCTTGGTGGAATCGGTTTTGGTGTAGCTGGTGATGGCAACCGTACCCGGCAACCGGGGACGCTCCAGTTGCGAGGCTGCGCCATAACTCAGCCCTGATTTGATGCGCAGTGCGGTATTGATCATCGAGGTAAAACGCCCGCCAAACACGGTTTGCACCACATTTTGTGCGGCTTCGTCGGGGTCGCCGTGGCGAGTGCCGAGATTGGCCAATGTGAAATAAGTTTGGGTGGCGCCAGGCTTGTCGACCAGCAGCACGCGGCGACCGTTGCGCGGTTGCGCGGTAGTCACCAATGGCAATGTTGCATTGGCCTTGGCCCAGTTGCCGAAGGTGGCCTGAACTTGCTTGCCGATCACCACGGGGTCGAAGTCACCGGCGATGGCAATGATCAGGCGATCGCCGCCCATTTGCTGATTGCGAAAGGCTTTCAGGTCATCCAGGCTGATCTGCGCCAGGCTGGTTTGGTCGCCATCGGCCGGACGCGCATACGGATGCTGCTGGAACAGCCAGGCATTGGTGTAATTGCGAATCAGGCCGCGCGGATCCCCGTCCTTGGCACTGGCGATGGCGTCGATGGCGCGCTTTTTCAATTTGTCGAATTCGGCCGCATCCAGGCGTGGCCGTAGCAAGGCATCGCCCAGCAGCGACAGCATCAAGCCCGAATCCTTCGACAGAAATTGCGCATTGGCCACGATCGCCTCTCGCGAGCTGCCAAAACTAAGACTGCCGCCGGCACCATCCACGGTTTGTGCAAATGCCAGCGCATCGCGTTCGCCCGCGCCTTTCTCCATGAGGTCGGCCAGTAGCGAGGCGGTGCCTTCCTTGCCCGCGGTATCGGCCAGTGATCCGCCGCGCACCAATACCGAGGCTGCAATCATCGGTACGTCGTGGCGCGGCATCAGCAAGACGGTGGCGCCATTGGGCAAGATGGTCGTGGTGTATTCAGGCAGATGCACGCCAGTGCCGGTGGTGCCAGCCTGTGTGCTCAAGCTGATGCAAGTGGCTACAAGCAAGGTGAACAATCGAGGCAGGCGGCTCATGGGTTGGCCTCCTTGCGGGCCGTGGCTTGTGGGGTAGGTACCACCCAGCCGACGGTGCGGTTGGATTTTCGCAGAATTTTTTGTGCCACCGCCTGCACATCCGCAGCGGTCACTGCGGCATAGGCAGCGGGAGCATCAAACAGCTTTTTATAGTCGCCGTAAAACGTCTGATAGTCGCCGAGTGCCTGTGCCTTGCCATTGATCGTAGCCATGCCGCGCCAGAACGCAGACAGCTTGAGGTTGCGGGCTTTTTCCATTTCCGCGTTGCTTACACCATCGCGGACCAGCTTGGCCAGTTCGTCATCCAGCATCGCCTCGGCCTTGGCTGAATCCCCACCGGGCGGCAAGGCCGCATACACCCACAGCAGGCCGGGGTTGTAGCCATTCTCGACAAATGCACCGGCATCCACCGCAGCCTGTTCTTTTTCCACCAGTCGTTGGTGCAGACGGGAAGACACGCCTTGCGCAAGGATGGTATTCAGCAGCGCCAGTGCCGGGGTGTCCTTGCCGCCTTCGTTGGTGCCGCTGTGATAGGCAAAGGCGACAATCGGGGTTTGCGCATCGGGGCGTTCCAGCAGCAAGCGACGTTCGCCGTGTTGCTCCGGCTCAATGGTCGTGATCTCGCGCGGAGCCGGTTGGCGTGCAATCGGTGCGAGATATTTGTCAGCCATCGCAAACACCTGCGCAGGCTGCACATCACCGGCAATCACCAGCACGGCGTTGTTGGGCGCGTAATACGTCTTGAAAAACTGCTGCAAATCCGCCTTCGTCCAGCGTTCGATGTCGGACGGATAGCCGATGGTCGGGAACTGGTAGGGATGTGCGGTAAACGCGGTGGCCTGCATCTGTTCGATCAACGAGCCGAAGGGCTGATTGTCAACGCTGGAACGACGTTCGCTATACACCACGCCGCGTTCGCTTTCGATCACCTTGTCGTCAAATGCAAGATGCGCAATGCGGTCGGCTTCCAAATCGAAAATGGTTTCCAGCGCGCTGCTGGGGAACCAGTCGGTGTACACCGTGCGGTCGTTGCTGGTACTGGCGTTGTTGCTGCCACCGGACGCTTCCATGATGCGATCGAATTCGCCGGGCGCGCGACGGCTGGTGCCGTTGAACATCATGTGTTCGAAAAAATGCGCCAGCCCGGTGATGCCGGGGTATTCGTTGCGGCTGCCGACTTTGTAGAAGGTGTAGAAATTGGCATTGGGGATGTCGTGGTCAGGCCAGACGATGATTTGCAGCCCATTGGGCAGCGTTTTGCTGACGATCGCTTCGCTGCCCGGCACTTTGGCCGCAGTGGGCGCAGTGGCAGCGGAGCTTGTGAAACTTGTGATGCCAAGCGCAAGCGCGCAGGCAAGGGAAAGAATGCGCATGAAAATATCCGGTGATCGAACCTGTACAGCATGCCGGATTGTGATGGCGGCCGGTACCTGCCGGAAGTCGGGGTCTGCGCTACTCTGCACCGGTCATCCTCCAGGAGCAGTTGCATGGAAGTTCATTTTCACGGTGCGGCGGGTGATGTCACCGGCTCGATGCACCTGATCGAAGCGGCAGGCAAGCGCATATTGTTGGACTGCGGCATGGTGCAGGGCAGTCCGGAGGCGGATGCGCGTAATTTTGCGCCATTTCCATTTGACGCTAGCCAGATCGACGCGCTGATCCTCAGCCATGCCCACATCGACCATGTGGGGCGCGTGCCGCGGCTGACCTTGGCGGGCTTTGATGGCCCCATTTTCACCCAACGTGCGACCGCGGATTTGTTGCCGATCATGCTGCTTGATTCGGCGTCATTGCAGGAAAACGAAGCCGAGCGCAGCAACCGCAAGCGCAAACCGGGGCAGCCCAAAGCGGTGCCGCTGTACACCCGTGACGATGTGCGCGATGCGCTGTCGCAGTTGCATCCGTTGGACTATGCCACGCGCACGCAGATTCTGGAGGGCGTTGAAATTGCCTTCCGCGATGCCGGCCATATTCTCGGCTCGGCCATCGTGGAGCTGTGGGCCGACGGCAGGAAACTGGTGTTCTCCGGCGACTTGGGGATGCCGAATGCGCCGATTTTGCGCGATCCCACACCGGTGGCCGATGCCGACCTGCTGTTGATGGAGTCCACCTACGGCAATCGCAATCACAAGCAGCGCAGCGAAACCGTCCTTGAGTTGAGTGAAATCCTGGAGGCCGCCTGGCGCGACCACGGCAATGTGCTGATTCCCGCGTTTGCGGTGGGCCGCACGCAGGAGTTGCTGTACTGGTTTGCGCGGCACTGGAATGATTGGGATATGTCGCGCTGGAAGATTTTCCTGGATAGTCCGATGGCTTCCAAAGTGGTGCAGGTGTACGACCATCACCATGAATTATTTGACGCCGAGGCGCGTGAAATCTGGCGCGGGACGCCCAACCCATTCCGCTTGCCCAATCTGCGCGTCACCCAAACCGCCGAAGAGTCGATGTCGATCAACCGCATCCACGGCGGGGCCATCATCATTGCGGGCAATGGCATGGCCAGTGGTGGCCGCATCCTGCATCACATGCGGCAATGCCTGCCCAAGCGGCAGACGCGCATGGTGTTTGTCGGCTATCAAGCCGAAGGCACGCTGGGGCGCAGATTGGTGGATGGCGCGCAGTGGGTACGTATCCACGGCCACGACGTGCGCGTCAATGCACATCGGCATACCGTGGGCGGGCTGTCTGCACACGCCGACCAGCAGGGCTTGCTGGACTGGTATGCCGGATTCCGGCCTTCGCCACCGTTGGCACTGGTGCATGGCGAAGATCTGGCCCGTGAGGCGCTGGCCGGCGAGATTCACGAACGCTTTGGGGTGCAGGCTACGCTGGCGCGACCGGGGATGACGCTGGAGGTGTAGGCGCGTCAGCGCCGCTTCGCGCCACCGGCGGTGGACAGCAGTACCAGCCCGCCTACCAGTCCCATGTTCTTCATGAATTGCAGTAATTGCGGGCCCATTGCCGCGCCCGAAAAATGCCAAAACGGGTGCGATAGCGCGGCATCCACCAATAGCAAGATCGCCGCGATCAAGGTCATCACCCGCAACTGCCAACCGGCCGCAATCAACACCCCCAGCAGCACTTCGCCGGCACTCATCAGCAAGGTCATATTGCTCATCTGCACGCCGTGCAGCGCCTGCCACAGGCGAAAGCCGCCCATCACGATAAACACGCTGGCCAGCAGCCATTGGGCAATTCGAACTTCAAGTTTCATGTGGGTGTCAGAGAGTCAGGGCGAGGGAAGGGGGCAATCGCCGCAGAGTGCCATGCTTGGCGGGACTTGAAAACCACGGCGCATGCAGCCATCGCGGCAGAGCATCGTGAACGGAAAATTCATCTGCGCCGGCAGGCGTGGCGGGTTTGGCGTAAACTCCGCCACATTCTGCGCACGCCTGATCGTTATTCCCGGTCACGCCCGCCGCCTTTGCGGCTCGTTTTCCCCACACGCCTTTCGTCGCGCAGACACGGCCCGGAGTTCCGGCGTCGTGCCATCTGCAGGCTCGTGCGTGGTTTCTTGGGAATCGCACGGGTTCGCCCACGCCTTGCGCGTGGCTTTGACACCCCGGAGTTCCCGATGTCGTTTGAAACCCTTGGCCTTGCGCCTGGCTTGCTGCGCGCGCTTGCCGATAATCACTACACCACCCCCACCCCCATCCAGGCACAAGCGATCCCGCTGGTGCTGGCCGGCCACGACGTGCTGGGCGGGGCGCAAACCGGCACCGGCAAGACCGCCGCGTTTGGCTTGCCCTTATTGCAAAAATTGGCCGAATTGCCCAAGCCGCAAGGCGTGCATCGTCCGCGCGCGCTGATTCTGACGCCTACCCGCGAACTGGCGGTGCAGGTCAGCGACAACCTGCGCAGCTATGCCAAATATCTGCGTTTGAACGTCACCGCGTTGTTCGGCGGAGTAGGCATGCAGCCGCAGATCGATGCGTTCCGCCGTGGCGTGGATGTGCTGGTGGCCTGCCCGGGCCGCTTGATCGACCATCTGGAGCGCGGCACCTGCAAGCTGGGTGACGTGCAGATACTGGTGCTGGATGAAGCCGATCGCATGCTCGACATGGGCTTTTTGCCGTCGATCCAACGGGTGATGAAGCACGTGCCGCACCAGCGCCAGACCTTGCTGTTTTCGGCCACGTTCGAGCCGCGCATCAAGGCGCTGGCACTGGACTTTCTGAAGGACCCGCAGCAGGTGCAGGTGGCGGCGCAGAACACCGTGATCGAAACCATCAGCCACCGTGCGCACCCGGTGGATGGCAACAGGAAGCGTGACCTGCTGGTGCAGATTCTGGCGCAGCGCCACACCGAACAGGTGCTGGTGTTCGGCAAGACCAAGCACGGCTGCAACCGTTTGGCCGAACAACTCTGCGATGCCGGTTTGCCGGCACTGGCGATTCATGGCAACAAGAGCCAAGCCGCACGCCAGAAAGCGCTCAACGAATTCAAATCCGGCAAGACCCGTATCCTGGTGGCCACCGACGTGGCCGCACGCGGGTTGGATATTCCGCAGCTGCCGCTGGTGATCAACCACGACTTGCCGATGGTGGCGGAAGACTACGTGCATCGCATTGGCCGCACCGGCCGCAACGGTGCTACCGGCGAAGCCATTTCGCTGGTATCGCCGGACGAAGCGCATTTGCTGCGCCAGATCCAGAAGTTGCTCGGCCGCGACATCGTGATGGACACTGTGTCCGGGTTTGTGCCTTCACGCGCAATCCGCAGCGATGCCAAGCCGTTCGACAATGCCCCGCGTGGCCCGCGCCCGGCTGCGCGCAATCGTCGTCCGCACGGCAAGCCGCGCACGCTCGAAGCGCATGCCCATGCCCACACTGGGCCAAAGCCGGCGCAGCGCGACAGTCAACGCGATAGCCAGCGCGGCCCGCGCCAAGGTGATCGCCGCAGCGCGCGCTAACACCAGGCACGGATGGCAGTTGGGCGGCTTTGGCATTGGTGCTACTGTCGCCCGCCATGATCGGCAACCATCGAGGGTAGGTAAGACGTGACAGCGAACCAACGTGGCGATAACCGCTGGTGGCGGCCGCAAGTTTCGGTAGAGGTGCTGATTGCGCTGGTCAGCGCCTATTTTCTGTTGGTGACCAATGGCCCCTTGTGGGCGGCGGTGCGTGCCGGTACCAGTTCGACTTCCGTGATGTTGTCGCTGGGTGTGGCGGTATTCGCCCTGCATGCGTTGATCTTTGGCTTGCTGTGCTGGGGCTGCTTGGCGCGGCCGCTGTTGGCGCTGTTGCTGGTCGTCACCGCGCTGGCACATTGGTACATGACCCGCTTTGCCGTGGTGTTTGATGCGGAGATGATCCGCAACGTGCTGCATACCGATGTGGCCGAAAGCCGCGAGCTGATGACGGTTGGCATGCTGTTGCATGTTGTGTTGTTGGGCATGGCGCCAGCCGTATTGGTGCTGCTGACCCGCAGCAAGCCGCGTAGCTGGAGGCGCGGTTTGCTGGTGCGTGGCGGGTTTCTGCTGGCGATGCTGCTGCTGGCCGGTGCGGCGGTGGGGATGTCTTCGCAGGGCGTGTTTGCGCTGATGCGTACCGACAAAGTGTTGCGCTACAAAATCACCCCGGGCAACTACATCGTGTCACTGATCAATGTGATCAAGCCTTCGAAGAAAGCCAGCAGCGGCCCACGCCAAGTGGTGGGTGCCGATGCCAAGCGGCCTGCCGCGGCGGCGACGCGCAAGCCACGCTTGCTGGTGTTGGCAGTGGGTGAAACCGTGCGCGGCGATCATTGGGGGCTGAATGGTTATGCACGCCAGACGACCCCGGAGCTTGCCAAGCGCAATGTACTGAATTTCCCCGACGTCACCGCCTGCGGCACCAGCACCGAAGTCTCGTTGCCGTGCATGTTCTCACCGCAAGGCCGCGAGCATTACGACCGCGATGCCATTCGCGGGCATGAATCGGTATTGGACGTGGCTGCACGCGCCGGCGTGCAAGTGCTCTGGCGCGATAATCAATCCGGCTGCAAGGGCATTTGCATCGGCGTGCAATCGCACACCATGGGCCCGGACGATGCCGCCAATTTGTGCGCGGCCGGGCGTTGCTTCGATGAAATCCTGTTGTCGGGTTTGCAAGCCAAACTGGATGCCATGCCGGGCGATGTGATCATCGTGTTACATATGCTGGGCAACCATGGGCCGAATTATTTCGAGCGCTACCCGCCCGCATTCGAGCGCTGGACACCCGTCTGCAAAACCCCTGAGCTGAGCCGCTGCACGCAGGCTCAAATCGCGAATGCCTACGACAATGCGATCCTGTATTCCGATAGCGTGCTGGCGCATTTGATCGACCTGCTGCAAGCGCAAACCCAGCGCGATGCGGCAATGTTGTATGTATCTGACCATGGCGAATCGTTGGGCGAATATGGACTGTATCTGCATGGTGCGCCGTATGCCATCGCGCCCCGGCAACAACTGCATGTGCCGCTGACGCTGTGGCTATCGCCCGGGTTTGCCACCGATACTGGCCTCGATATGGCGTGCTTGCAGAAGGTGGCGCAGCAGCCAGCCAGCCACGACAATCTGTTCTCCACCGTGCTGGGCGCGTTTGACGTGCAAACAGCGGTGTACCGCAAGGACAAGGATTTGCTGGCGAGCTGCCGGCAACCTTGATGCATCGCATATCTGCTGCGTGGCTTGCGCAGCAGATCAATGGCTGCGATGGATGGCCTTGTGCGCCAGTGCTGCCAAAGCGTGTGTATCGGCATCCACGCTGTCCAGCGCGGCCTGCATGCTGGCCGCAAGTTCTTGCAGGCGCGCCCGGCTGGCCGGCACTCCCAGCAACGCCGGGAAGGTAGCTTTGTCTTGCGCCTGATCCTTGCCGGTGGTCTTGCCCAAGGTCGCAGCATCACCTTCGATATCCAGCAGATCATCGCGAATCTGAAACGCCAACCCCAAGGCGTCGGCATAGCGATCTAGCGCCGCACAGCACGATGCGTCGGCATTGGCCGCCAATGCGCCCAGCCGCACCGCGCAGCGCAGCAGTGCGCCAGTTTTGAGTGCGTGCAGACGTTCGAGTTCAGCGAGTGAGAAGGGAAGCGGAACGAAGCCATAGTCATTTTTCGGACGAACAACACCAGCGGTAGAATCATCCCGGTCGGATACATGACGCTGATCTCCTTTTGTTCTTCCTCCAGTTGCGTCGATATCCAGCGCCTGCCCACCGCACATGCCAGCAACACCACTGGCGCGGGCCAATTCGGCAAGCATTGCCACGCGCTGGGGTGCATCCTGTGGCGCGTTGGCCAACACGTCGAAGGCCAGCGTTTGCAGTGCGTCACCGGCCAGTATCGCAGTGGCCTCATCGAACGCCACATGCACGGTGGGCTGGCCACGCCGCAGGGCATCATCATCCATCGCCGGTAAATCGTCGTGCACCAGTGAATAGCAGTGGATCAACTCCACTGCGGCCGCAGCGGCATCCAGTGACGCGTCTGCGGCACCCAATGCGGTGCCGGTGGCGTACACCAGTAAGGGGCGCATCCGTTTGCCGCCTTTGAGTACGGCATGACGCATCGCAGCGTGTAGCCGTTGCGGCGCCACGGCGGGGTCTGGTAGGGCGTTGCTCAGGGTCGCATCAGTGCGCCGGATCCACTCTGGGAATGCGGACTCAGGCATGGTCGCCGGCTTCAAAATCGGTGGCAGCCTCGGGCTTGGCGGGATCGCTGAGTTGACGCACGCGCAACTCCGCCTGTTCCAGCGCCAGTTGGCAATGCCGATACAAGCCGACTCCGCGCTCGTAGGCGGCCAGCGATTCCTCCAAGTTCATGTCGCCGGCTTCCATCGTGCCAACCAGTGCTTCCAATGCGTGCAGCGACTGTTCAAAGTCGGCTACGGGGGAGGGTTCGGATGCAGGTTTCTTCGTCATGGGGGAAGTTTACGCCAGCTGCGTCCATTGCAGCTGCGCGCCGTATAGGCGCAGCCAAGCGTGTAATTGTGCGGACACCACGCTATCGCCGGCGGCCAGCAGGGTGCTGCCTGCCGATAACAGCGGCAGTCGTTGCCGCTGCCATGATGGCATGCCAGCCGCTTGCAGCACATGCTTGAGTGCGTGCGAATGAATGCGCTTTGGCAACACGATGCGCTCCCCGCCTTGGCGGGCATGAACGCGCACCGGCGTGTCAAACCCATCAACGCCAATCAACCGCAGGCTGTCACCATTCGGCAACTCCAGCGCTTGCCTGCCATCCCAGGCTTGCGAAAAATCCAGTGCAAGCGATGGCTGAATGTGGTCGGCATGCAGCAGGTCACGCCAGCGTTGCACACAGGCATCGTTCCATTCGAAACGTGGATTGGCATCCCTGCGCGCCGACAGTAAATCGGATTCGATCCTCGCGACCCCGTTGCCGGGCAGCGGCGGCAGCTGCAATGTGGCGATCCAGTGCCGCAACACGCGGGCGCGGCGCGACGGGGTCAGTTGCAGCAAGCCCGCCACACGCAGGGTGCGGGTATCCACCGCAACCTCGGTCAGTGCCTTGCTATCCTCGGCGTGCAGCAACTGCGCGGCGTCGGTACAAAGTGCGGCGCTGCGGGCGAAGGCCGCCGTCGCGTGCGGCCAGCGCTCGTGCAGCATCGGCAATACCTGATTGCGCAGGAAGTTGCGAGCAAACCCGCTGTTGGCGTTGCTGGGGTCGTCGATCCAGTGCAGGCCTTCGCGCTGTGCAAGTGCCTGCAACTGCCGGCGCGGGAAATCCAGTAACGGTCGCCATAACCAGCCGTGTGCGAATGCGCGCCAATCGCGCATCGCCGCCAGCCCCTCCGCCCCGGATCCACGTAGCGCGCGCAACAGGAAGGTTTCGGCTTGGTCGTCTTGATGATGGGCCAACACCAGAATGTCATCAGTCGTCATTGCCGCGGCAAATGCCGCATGTCGCGCTGCTCTCGCTGCTGCCTCCAATCCCAGTCCACTACGGCAATCCACCTGCACCCGTGTCAACGTCAATGGCACCGACAAGGCATCACACATGCGTTGGCAATGTGCGGCCCACCGGTCGGCTTCTGGGTGCAAGCCATGATGCACGTGGATCGCACGCAAGCCCTGCCTTCTCGCGGTGGCATCACTTGCAAGCAGATGCAGTAACACCGTCGAATCCAGGCCGCCGCTGAAGCCGACAAGAAGCGAATGCGGAGCGGGCAAGGTGAATTTCAACGGGGCCAAGTCTTGGGTGCGAGCAGGCAACAATCGGATTGTGTGCCGAGGAATACTCAGCGCTCGTTCCAGCGTATCAAATGCTTATCTGAAGACATCAATTCGCGAAGCGGGTGCCATTGGCGTGCCGGTCTTGCAGGCATAGGCCGTGCCGAACGCGGGTTGCTGCATCAGCGGCACATTGGCGCGCCATTGGCCGGGTGCGCGCACGTCCTGCTGCGCGCGTATCTGCGCTTCATCACTGGCCACTTGCTGTGCCCACAGTTGCGCCCAGCCGTTGAAGAACTGGCGCTCTTGTGCGGTGCTGGGCTTGGGTTGCGCGGTTAGCAAGGCAGCATGCGCCAGTTCGACGCCTGCAAGGTCGGCCAGATTTTCATCGCTGGTCAAGCTGGCGGAGACTTTGACCCCATTGGTGCCCGGATAGGGCAGACTGGCATACAGGGCAGCGACTTTGTTGGTGAGCGCAGTCCAGTGATTGGCCACATCATTGCTCCACCAGTCACGCACATTGCCGTCGGCATCCACATGGCGGCCGCGCGCATCCATGGCATGGCTGAGTTCATGGCCAACCAGCGCACCAAACGCGCCATATTGCTGCGCCGGTACTTGGCTGGGATCCAGCACCGGTGCCTGCAGCATGGCCGCAGTCACGATCAAGCGGTTGTGTGCCAAGTCATAGGCCAGTGCCGGCTGTTGCGGCAGTACATCCCAGCGCCGGTCGGCATTGCCCTTGCCAATGCGCTTCATCTCTTGTGCATGCCGCCACGTGGATGCAATCAGCATGTTGCCGCCAAAACTGCCACGCCCCATCGGTTGCACGGTAAAGTCCAAATCACGGTGTGGGGTACCAATTTCGATACGCAGATGTTCCAGCTTTTTGCGCGCTTCGGCCTTGCCGGCGGCATCCAGCAACGTGCCATCGTCAATCGCGTGAATCAATGCGTCGCGTACGTGCCCGGCGATCAACTCAGCCTGTTTGCGGCTGGCATCGGGCAAATAGGTTGCAGCGTATTCCTTGCCCAGCATCGGGCCCGCGGCCAGATTGATGGCATCCAATACCTGCTGCCAGCGCGGCGCTGGTTCGGTCTGGCCGAGCAACACTTTGCCACGAAAATCGAACGCGGCATCGCGCCACGGTCTGGACAAATACGGTGCCATTGCATCGCCCACGCGCCAGCGCAAATAGGCTTGCCATTGTGCGGGCTTGAGTTTGCCAACCAAGCTGTCAAGTTGCTCGAACAGGGCCGGGTTGGCCAGTGACACGCTGTCGTCGCTGACACCTTGCGCCTTGAGGAAGGCATCCAATTGCAAATTCTTGTATTGCTTGCCAAGGCCGGCAGTAGCGACCGGCGCAAAATTGTTGCGTGGATCGCGTAATTCAGCCAACGGTCGTGTTGCACGTGCGATGCGGGTTTCCAGATCCAGTGCCAACGCGGTCTGGGTCTCGATGTCTTTCTTGGCCACGCCGGTCAATGCAAGGATCTTGCGCATGTAATCGGCATAACGCGAGACCAGTGCTTTGGTATCGGCATCGCTGCGGGTGTAGTAGGCGGGGTCGGGCAGGCCAAGGCCGCCTTGGCTGAAATAGCCAAGATGGCGATCCAAATCGCGCAAATCGATGTCGGCATTGAAGCCAAACGCCACCGGAATGCCCACTTGATGGAGGGCGGCTAGGGCGGGAGCAATATCACCCGTCTTGCGAATGGCATCAATGCGTTGCAGCAGCGGTGCAACCGGTGCTGCACCATCTTTCTCTACGGCAGCCTCGTCCAAGCCACTGGCCCAGAAATCCCCAAGCAATTGTTGCACTTTGCCTTGTGGCGCACGCATGGCGGCATCAAGCAAATCACGTTGTTGCTGTTGCGCGCGTGCGGTCAATTGTCCCAGTGCGGATACTGCACCGGATTTTGGCATCGGGTTGGCACCAAGCCAGCTCCTGTTGGCTTCGGCATAGAAATCCGTACAGGCCAGTGACGCCACCGGGGTCTTTGATTTACCGGTAGCAGGCTTCTTGGCAGCATGACTTTGCGGGGAGATGACTCCGGCTGCTAGGGCGACGGCAAGGGCGAAGACCAACGGACGGTGCTGCAGCATGCGGAAGTACTCGTTGTGAAGACGATGCCGGAGTTTAGCAGCGCCCTGCCACTCTGTTGGTTGGCAGGTTCAGGCTTACTTCACCCCATGCATCATCCGCCGCAACAGTGGTGCGGCGAGGAAGGCCAATGCCGCGCAGCCCAGCCCGATCCACATCATCAGCCAGAACAGATGCTCGTATTTGGCAGCGGCGGTCACCATGTTCAGTGTTTCGCCTTCCGACACATCAATCGCCGCCAGTTTGCCGAACAACGCTGCCAGCGTTTCCGAAAACGCGGTGGCAAGAAACCAAGTGCCCATCATCAGGCTGACCACGCGCGGCATGGCCAGCTGGGTGACGGCCGACAGGCCCACCGGCGACAGGCACATTTCACCGATTTCAAGCACCAGATACGCCAGCACCAGCCACCACACGCTGGCCATCGCGCCGGTCGCGCCCACCTGTTGCGCGGCCAGTGCCATCGGGACAAATGACAGCCCGCCGAACAGCAAACCAAATGCGGATTTGGTGGGCTTCGATGGATCCAGCCCACGCTTGTCCAGCCAGCCCCACAGCCCTGCAAACAAGGGGGCCAGGGCCACCAGGAAGAACGCGCCAAGATAGGTCAGCGAGCCGGCAGTTTGCGGCAGCGCCACGCAGTCGCGCACCAGCAGCACGATGATCAGTGCGCTCACTGCAAGGAACAGTGCACGCGGCGCAGCGGAGTCGGGGTTGCGGTCCGACATGCGCGCCGCCACGAAAAATGCCAGCGGTGCCAGCAGCAATGACAGCGTGGACCACGGCCACGGCATGCCATCACGCACCACCATCGCCGGCACGATGTCTTTGCTCAACAGGCGGTCAGTGAAGGTCACCCACGAGCCGTAGGTTTGCTCGTACAGGGTGAAGAACACCAGCGCCATGAAGATCAGCACCATCATCGCGATCATTTGTTGCCGTTGCACCGGCGTGCACTGCGTGCCGGTGAACCATGCAAACCACAGCAGCACCGCGCCCAGCACCACAATCATCAATAGCAGTGCCAGCGAAACCTCACCGCCCAGCGCAAACGCACCATTGGCTGCCGCCCACATCAACCACGCCACCGGTACCACGCCCAGCACCGCCAGGGCATAGATCAACCCTTCACGCGGCAGCCCGGCCACACGCTCACGCAGCAAGGCCGGGTTGACAGGCTCGGCGTGCCCGTGCAGATAGCGCTGGCCCCACACGAACATCGCAAGCCCGGCCAACATGCCGATGCCTGCGGCGCCAAAGCCATACTTCCAGCCCCAGGTTTCGCCCACATAACCGCACACCAGCGAGGCGAACAATGCGCCCAGATTGATCCCGGCATAGAACAGCGAGAACCCGGAATCGCGGCGCGGGTCGTTGTCGGCGTAGAGCTTGCCGACGATGGTGGAAATATTCGGCTTCAAAAAGCCCACACCCATGATGATCAGCGCGAGTGAGGCATACATGATGCGCAGTGATGCCTCATCACGTACCGGTGCACCCTGTTGCAAGGTGGCCGCGTGGCCCTCGAAGGCCATCCCGGCATGCCCTGCCACCAGCAGGATGCCGCCAAAGATCACGGCCTTGCGCATTCCCAACCAACGGTCGGCCAGCAAGCCGCCAAACACCGGAATGCAATACACCAGCCCGCCATACGCGCCGAGCAAATCCAGCCCGGCCTTGTCACCAAACAAGTGATATTTGGTGAGATAGAGCAGCAGCAGCGCTTTCATTCCATAGAACGAAAACCGCTCCCACATCTCGGTGAAAAAGCAGACATACACGCCCTTGGGATGGCCCAGGAAGTCGTTGTGACTGGGCTGCGCGGCAAGGTTGGCTGAGGACATGATTCGGGTTCGCGTGAGGTTGGCGGAGTATAGCGATGTGGTCGGGCAGGCTTGCGGGTGCCCCGCCCAACACCCTTCCCACACGGCGGCGGTCTGCGATACTTGGCCGTTCCCATCGCCGGAAGACCCTGCATGTCCAAGCCAGTACCTGTGGCCAGCGAGCCGCGCACCGAGTTCACCTTGCGCGGCATCGTGCTGGGGATTGTCATCACGCTGGCGTTCACCGCCGCCAATGTGTTCTTTGGCTTGAAGGCGGGGCTGACCTTTGCGACGTCAATTCCAGCAGCGGTGATTTCGATGGCCCTGTTGCGCGGCTTCAAAAACTCCACCATTCAAGAAAACAACATCGTGCAGACGGTGGCATCGGCGGCGGGCACGTTGTCGTCCATCATTTTTGTGCTGCCGGGGCTGGTCATCATCGGCTGGTGGACAGGCTTCCCCTATTGGGCCTCGTTTGCGATCTGCGCACTGGGCGGCATTCTCGGCGTGATGTATTCGATCCCGCTGCGGCGCGCGCTGGTCACCAATTCCGATTTGCCGTACCCGGAAGGCGTGGCCTGCGCCGAGGTGCTGAAAGTGGGCAGCCCTGGCGAAGCAGGTACGGCGCAAGGTGCCGAGGAAAGCCGTGCGGGCCTGATGGCGGTCACCTGGGGCGCATTGGTGGCGGCAGGTTTTGCTTTGGTGGTGGCCACCAAGACCTTTGCCAGCGATGTGAAGAGCTATTTCAGAGTGGGCGATGGGGTTAGCGGGTTTGATTTCGGCTTGTCGATGGCGCTGTTCGCGGTGGGTCATCTGGTGGGGTTGTGGGTGGGCCTTGCGATGCTGTTGGGCGCGCTGATCGGTTGGGTGTGGGGGGTGCCGCATTTCTCCGCACTGGCGCACGGCCTGACCGGCAGTTTTGAAGACATGGCCGGGGCGACATGGAGCACGAATGTGCGCTTTGTTGGTGCCGGCACGATTGGCGTGGCGGCGATCTGGACCTTGGGCAAACTGGTCAAGCCGGTGGTGTCGGGGTTGGCGTCGGCAATGGCGGCCAACCGCGCTCGCCAAGGGGGCACCTTGCATTTGTTGCCGCGCACCGAGCACGACATTCCGATCGGGGTGGTCGGCGCGATGATGCTGGCGTGCTTCGTGCCGCTGGCGTTTTTGTTGGTGCATTTTTCCAACCAGACCGGCTTGGGCGCGCACGCGTTGCCGCTGATGCTGGGCAGCCTGCTGTACATCGTGGTGATGGGCTTTCTGGTGTCTACCGTGTGCGGCTATATGGCCGGTTTGATTGGTTCGTCCAATAGCCCGCTGTCGGGGATCGGGATTTTGGTGGTGATCGGCGCGGCGCTGCTGCTGGTGTTCGGGCTGAAGTCGCAAATCGATGCCGGCCAAGAAAAAGGGCTGGTGGCATTCGCCCTGCTGGTGACGGCGGTGGTGTTCACAGTGGCGGCGATTGCCAACAACAATCTGCAAGACCTCAAGACCGGGCAGTTGGTGGATGCCACGCCGTCCAAGCAGCAGTGGGCGTTGGTGGTGGGCGTGATTGCTGGCTCGGCGATCATTCCGCCGATCCTCGATATCGTCAATCAGGCCTATGGCTTCGTGGGCGCGCCGGGTGCGGGCAAGGACGCACTGGCTGCACCGCAAGCGGGCCTGATTTCAGCGTTGGCGCAGGGCGTGATTCAGAACAATATCGACTGGAACTTGATCCTGATCGGTGCCGGAATTGGCGTGGTGTTGATTGCAATCGACGAAGTGCTGCGCCGCTCCACCAAGGGCGCGCATCTGTCGCCGCTGGCCGTGGGCTTGGGCATTTACTTGCCAACCGGATCCACGCTGATGGTGGTGGTGGGAGCGATTGTGGGTTGGTATTTCGATCAGCGCGCCGAGCGTCATGGCAAGCCGGAGGCGGTCAAGCAGCTGGGCGTATTGTTGGCATCGGGCATGATTGTGGGCGAAGGCTTGATCGGCGTGTTGATCGCCGGCATCGTCGCGTTCAAGCTGTTGCCGCTGCAAATGGTGAGCGATGCCTTTGCCGAAGGCCCGGCCGCATGGCTGGGCGGCATTGCTTTCGTCGCGGCCATCTTCCTGCTGTATCGCTGGGTGGAACGCTTGGCGCGCAAAGCCATTGTTTGATGGTGTCAACGTCCAGATTCAAACCTTTTATCAAGTACTTCTAAGCATTTCCAAGGACATTCCCATGAAGCTTCGCTACGTCATTCTTCCGCTTGCGCTTGCGCTGTCATTACCGGCGATGGCCGCCAACACGGCCAAGCCCGCCACCCGCGGCTTTGAAGTGCGCGATATGGCCTACATGGATCGCTACTCGTCGCCCACGTTGTCACCGGATGGGCGCGTGCTGGTGTTTGCCAAGCGCGTGGTGAACAAGGACACCAACAAGTCCTCCACCAGCTTGTGGATGCGCAATTTGGCAACACGTGACCACACGCCACCCAGGCAAGTGTCGCCGGAGGGTTGGAATGTCAATTCGCCAGCGTTTTCAACGGATGGCCAATCGCTGTACTTCATGAGTGGCAAGTCGGGTTCGATGCAGTTGTATTCCATTGCATTGAACGGCGGTGAGGCACGCCAGCTGACCGATTTTGTATTGGACGTCGATGGCTACAAACTCTCCCCGGATGGCAAGCAAGTGGCGCTGGCGTTTGCAGTGTTCCCCGAGTGCAAGGCGGATCTGGTTTGCAGCAAGAAAAAATTGGACGATGTGGCCGCCAGAAAGGCCACCGGTGTGGTGTTCGATCATCTGTTCATTCGGCACTGGGACACCTGGGCCGATGGCCGCCTGAACCGCGTGTTTGCGGCCAAGTTGGGGGGGCAGGCCAAGCTGACCTCGGCCACCTTGCTCAGTGGCGATATCACTGGCGATATCCCCTCCAAGCCGTTTGGTGATTTGTCGGATTTTGCGTGGTCTCCGGATGGCAAGCAGGTGGCGATGAGCGTGCGCCAATCCAACCACGAAGAACCGTGGAGTACCAATTTCGATATCTGGCTGGTGAATGCCGATGGCAAGGGCGCACGCAATCTCACTGCAGCCAACAAGGCGTGGGATGCCGGCCCGGTGTTTTCGTCGAATGGCAAAACGATGTATTACCGGGCGATGAAACGCCCCGGCTTCGAAGCGGATCGTTTTGCGCTGATGGCGATGGACTTGGCCACTGGCAAGACGCGTGAAATCGCGCCCGATTGGGACAGCAGCGCCGATGGCATCACCTTGTCACAGGACGGCAAGCGTATCTACACCACCGCCCAGAACATGGGCGAGCATCCGCTGTTTTCGGTGGAGATTGCCACGGGCAAAGCCACCCAGGTGATTGGCGATGGCAGCATTTCCGCGTTTGATATCGCCGGCTCCACACTGGCGTTTTCGCGCAATACGATGCAAACCGGCGATGTGCTGACGGTGACAGGGTTGGAGGGTGATGACAATCAGCGCATGATCACGCCCACCGCGCAGCAGATGCTGCCGGGTGTGGCGTGGGGCGAGTACGAACAGTTCGAGTTCAAGGGTTGGAACAATGACACCGTGCACGGCTATGTGGTCAAGCCGTGGAACTACAAACCGGGCAAAAAATATCCGGTGGCATTCTTGATTCACGGCGGCCCGCAGGGCAGTTTTGGCGATGGTTGGAGCTATCGCTGGAACCCGCAAACCTATGCCGGGCAAGGCTATGCGGTGGTGATGATCGACTTCCACGGCAGCACCGGCTACGGCCAAGCCTTCACCGATGCCATCAGCCAGCATTGGGGCGACCGTCCGCTGGAAGACCTGCAAAAAGGCTGGGACGCCGCGCAGAAAAAATATGCCTTCCTGGATGGAGGCAAAGCCTGCGCACTGGGGGCCAGCTATGGCGGCTTCATGATCAATTGGATCGAAGGCAACTGGTACGACAAGGCGGGCAATGCACCCTTCAAGTGCCTGGTCTCGCACGATGGCGTGTTCGAAAATCACGCCATGAGTTATGCCACCGAGGAACTGTGGTTCTCCGAATGGGAAAACGGCGGCACCCCATACGACAACCCGCAGGGCCATCAGCAATTCAACCCGTCCAACCACGTGGCCAACTTCAAGGTGCCGATGCTGGTGGTGCATGGGCAGCAGGATTTCCGCATCCCGGTGGAGCAGGGGATTGCACTGTTCAGTGCATTGCAGCGCAAGGGCGTGCCGTCCAAGTTCCTGTACTTCCCGGACGAGAATCATTGGGTACTGAAGCCGCAAAACAGCGTGCAATGGCATGACAACGTCAATGCGTGGTTGAAGCAATACATCGGGCAGTAACCCGGATGCCGATGGCGAGGGCGTCGGGGGATTCGCGTAGCGGCATTGCCAGCCGTGCAGCGAATACCCGGCACCAGGCGCCATCGGGAACATAAGGAATGCAATGACTCAGGTCGAAGTGCCACAAGCCATCATCCACAACGACATCGTCATCTTCGGCCTGATCGCCGCTACCTTGGGCGCGGTGTTTTGGAGCGCATCCAGACCCGGCGGTTGGCAAAAATTTTACGGCGTGGTGCCGCCGTTGCTACTGTGCTATTTGCTGCCCGGTATCTACAACTCCATCGGCCTGATCGACGGTGCGCACAGCAAGCTGTACAACCCGGTGGCCAGCCGGGTGCTGTTGCCGGCGGCGTTGGTGCTGTTAACCATGGCAGTGGACTTGAAAGCCATCCTCAAGTTGGGGCCCAAGTTGTTGGCGATGTACGCGGCGACCTCGGTCAGCATTATCTTGGGTGCGGCATTGGCCTTTATCAGCATGCGTGCCATCGCCCCGCAGACCATGGCGGGCGACACCTGGGCCGGCATGGCCACGCTGGCCGGTAGCTGGATTGGCGGCGGCGCCAACATGATGGCGATGAAAGAAATTTTTAATGTGGATGCCACCACCTTTGGCCGCTTTGCGGTGGTCGATGTGGGGGTGGGCTATGCGTGGATGGCGGCGTTGTTGATGCTGGCGCAGCGCGCAGCCAAGATCGACGCACGCAGCCGGGCCGACACGGTAGCACTGGATGATCTGAAACAGCGGGTTGAAGCCTACCGCACGCAGCACGAACGCATTCCTACATTGACCGATTTGATGGTCATCATGGGGATTGCGTTTGGCACGGTAGGCCTGGCGCATGCCCTGGCGGAGCCGCTATCGGCATGGTTTGGCGCGCATGTGTCGTGGGCGGCGCAAGTGAGTCTGGATGCGCCGTTTGTGTGGATTGTGGGGCTGTGCACCTTGGTCGGCCTGGGGTTGAGTTTTACCCGCGCCCGCGCGCTGGAAGGTGCTGGAGCGTCGACGATTGGCACCTTGCTGCTGTACTACTTGATTGCCTCGATTGGCATGCAGATGGAAATCGGCGCGTTGTTCGAAAAGCCTCTGCTGTTGCTATTGGGCGCGGTCTGGCTGGGCTTTCACATCGTGTTGTTGTGGCTGGTGGGGCGCTGGCTGAATGTGCCGCTGTTTTATTTCGCCATCGGCTCGCAAAGCCATATCGGTGGCCCGGCCAGTGCGCCAGTGGTGGCTTCAGCCTTCCATCCATCACTGGCACCGGTGGGCGCGCTATTGGGCACCTTGGGGTATGCCACAGGCACCGTGTTGGCGTATTTCACCGGATTGATGTTGCGGGCATTGGCCGGCATGTAATACCGATGGTGTGGCGTCACAACCAGTCGATCTTGCGCAGATAGGCATACAGGCCGGTGCAGGCCAGCGCCACCACACCAATCAAAACCGGATAGGCATAGCGGCCATGTAGCTCGGGCATGCTTTCGAAGTTCATGCCGTACCAACTGGTGATCAAGGTGGGTGCGGCCAGCAACCCAGCCCAGCCGGCCAGCTTTTTGACGATTTCACCCTGTGCCACCGTCACCAGGGACAGGTTCACATTCATCGCAGCGGCGACCATTTCGCGCAGAGTGTCGATGGTGTCACCCACCCGCACCGCGTGATCATGCACATCGCGCAGATAGGGGCGTACCACATCGGGAATGGTGATAGCGGGGGTGCGCATCAACTGCGCCAAGATGTCTTGCATCGGGGTGACCGCCATCCGCATCCGGGTCAGCTCTTTGCGCAATTGGTAGAGCCGCCGGATGGTGTCGCGTTTGTAGCTTTCGGCAAAGACGTCTTGTTCCAATGCATCCAGCTCCTGTTCAAAGGCCGCCGCGATAGGTTGGTAGTTGTCCACGATGAAATCCAGCACCGCGTGCAGCGCGGCAGCCGGCCCGTGCGTCAAAGTTTTGGGGTCACGCTCCAACCGCTGCCGAACGGGGGTGTAACTGAGCGATGCGCCATGTCGCACGGTGATCAAAAACCGCTGCCCGGCAAACACATGGGTTTCACCAAAACACACGTGATCATCCACCCGCTGTGCGGTATGTGCGGCGATGAACAGGGTGCTGCCAAAGGCTTCCAGCTTGGGCCGTTGGTGTGCGTTGTGGGCGTCTTCAATAGCCAGATCGTGCAGGCCGAATTCTTCTTGCAACTTGTCCAGCAAATACTCTTCCGGCTCGTACAAGCCCACCCAGACAAAGCTGCCGTCATCCACCGCCAGCACATCGCTGATGGCATCCAGCGTGATGTTTTGGCGCTGCCCATTGCTATCGTAAGCAGCGCAATTGACCACACAGGCTGGAGTCTTGTGAGCGGGGGGCATGCAAGCGGTAGTAACGGAAGCGGTCGCGTTCATCGCAGCATCCTGCATTGGTGCAAGGCTTGCATCAAGCCTTGCGTGAAGCCCATAACTTGGCAAAAGCCCAGTGCACCGGCAACAGCAGGGCAACCCAGTGGCCGTTGCGCTGCGGTTGTACTTGCAGCCAAAGCGGCAGGCAGGCGCAAGCGGCCAGCGCGGCAACCGCAATCAGCAGGCCCTGCCAGCGCGTGGAGGCCGTGCGCCCACGCAGCAGCACCCACGCCCCCGGCAACAACAGCAAGCACAACGGATTGAATAACAACAGATTGCGATTGGCCCAGATCGCTTGGTGCGCGGTAAACGCCCAAGTCAGCGCCAGCACCAGCCCTGCACTGCCGCACAGCAGCCAGAAGCCGCCTGCACACCCGGCAAGCAAGCGCCGATGGCGCGGCCCTGCCAGCAGGATCACGCTGGCCAACAGCACGCCCGCCAGCAGCCAGGGCCACAGCGCAATGGCATGGTCGAGGGGTTCGGCGGCTTGCCGCTGTGGCAACAGTTCCACTTCCGAGGCTACCAGCGGACGGCCATCGGTTTGGGTGACGTTGCGCAGATCGTCGGCCAGCCGGCGGGGCACAAAATCGACCTCCCAGCGGCTCAGCGGGCGGTCGGCTGCGGGGCCAAGCAGGATGTCGAAACTCAGCCACATCCACGTGGCCGGCGCGGCCAACCGCAGCGATTCACTGCGATAGGTATCCCCGCTGGAGCGGCCTTCCAATTGCTTTTTCAGCCGGCCACCCAACGCCACATCCAGTGCATCGCGCACGCGGGTGGCGCAGTTGCTGGTGTAGTAGTCGTAGCGGTAGTGGGCATTCTCGGGTTTGGCATTTTCGGCCAGTGCCGCTGCCAGTGCATGGGCTTGCGCTGCATCCAGATTCAGCCACTGCAGGCGTGCACCGCGGCCCACTTCGCGGTAGTAAGCCAGATCTTGCTGCAGTGGCAGGGCCACCAACAGGTAGCGCATTTCGCCTTTGGCGAAGCGGCCCACAAACCCCGCTTCGTCAAGATCGAAATACCCGAAGTTGTAGCTGATCGGCGCGCCTTGTGCCGGGTCATCCACCACGATCGCATCGTGACCGAAACGCTCCCAGAAAATATCGCCCGGGCCCATCGTCAATACGCCGATTCGCGGTGTGGCGTCCTGTATTCGAGTTTGTGCTTGCGCCAACCCGCAGATCAAGAGCAGTAGCGCCAATAGCCAGCGCAGCGGCTTATGCATCCGCATGCACAACCACATGCAGCGCGATCAAGCGCCGCCCGTCCGCGCGCGCCACCCGGAACTGGAATCGGCCCAGCGTGAGTTCCTCGCCAGCTTCGGGCAAGTGGCCAATCGCCGCGGTGATCAAGCCGCCGATGGTGTCGTATTCGTCATCGTCGAAGTCAGCACCAAAGCGTTCGTTGAAATCTGCAATCGGAGTCAGCGCATCCACCACGAACTGGCCATCGGCTTGAGCGGCGATCAACAGGCCTTCGTCACTGGCATCGTCGTGCTCGTCATCGATTTCACCCACGATTTGTTCCAGTACATCTTCGATCGTGACCAAGCCCGCCACACCGCCGTATTCGTCGATGACGATGGCCATATGGTTGCGTGATTGCCGGAACTCACGCAGCAAGATGTTGAGGTTCTTGGATTCGGGAATCAGCACCGCTGGCCGCAGCAATTCATGGATGCTGGAAGCGGCGCTATCGCAGACCACGCCGCGCAGCAGATCCTTGGCCAGCAAGATGCCAAGGATTTCGTCCTTGTCTTCACCATGTACCGGAAAGCGCGAGTGGCCCGATTCCACCACCTGCTTCATCAAGTCCAGCAGTTTGCCGTCGGCGGGCAACGCCACCATCTGCGCCCGCGCCACCATCACATCACCCACGGTCATATTCGCGATGCCGATGGCACCTTCCATCATCCGCAGCGTATCTGGCCCAATCACGCCATCGGACTGTACGTCGCGTAGCAGCTCGATCAGATCTTCGCTGCTGGTGGGTTCACCGGATATTGCCGCGCTAATGCGATCCAGCCACGAGCGGTGCGGTTTTTCGGCGGGTTTTTCGTCAGAGTCAGCGGGGCGCCGACTGTCGTCCTCGGACATGGGGCGTGGGGGCCTTGTGGTTGCACCTGTAGAGTCTAACGAATCCTGCGGCCAAAATTGGCCATCACCTGCAGCCGGAGATGCTTGCATCCGCCGGATTTGCGTTGCCAAATGCACGCAGGGGATCAAATCGCGGAGATTCAAGGATGCCGGAAGGGGTCAGCAACGCTAGTCCAACCAGGATGGGATATCGCAGATTACTGGCCGTGCCAGTTGTATTGGTGCTGTTCTGTGCGGCCTGCAGCCGCGCGCCGCAGACCGTGTCGCCTGCCGCACAGAGCACAGCCGACACCGGCACTACAGACAACGCCAAGGCACAGATCAACAGTGTCGTGGCGGTGCTGCCGTTGCAGGTATCCGGTGATGATGCGGACGCGCAGGTGTTTGCCGATGGCTTGACAAACCACTTCACGCGGGCACTGGCGGGGTTGCCGGGGGTGGCTACCATCAGTGGCGAGTCGGCGTTTCGTTATCGCAATTCGAGTGAGCTCAATAGCGTGATTGGCGATGCGCTGGGGGCCAGCCACTTGTTGCGTGGCCGGGTGCAGCGGCAGGCGGGGGTACTGCAACTGGATGTGGAGCTGGTGCAAGCGGCCGATGGCAGCAGCCTGTGGTCACAGCATTACCAGCGGGTAGAGGGCGAGTTGTTTGCGTTGCAAGATGACATTGTGGCGACGTTGGCAAAAACCTTGCAGGCCAATGCTGGCACCAGGCCAAAGCAGGACGACCGCCCGCCCGGCGGCAACGTCGAGGCTTACACCGCGGTGCTGCGTGGTGACGCTTTGGCGATGCAGGCCGATATTTTCAGCGCCCGGCAAGCCGTAGAAGCCTATCAGCATGCCGTCGATTTGGATCCCGACTATGCCTATGCCCATGCGCGGCTGGCACAGGCACGCGTGCGCCAGATCACCCGGTTTCCACTGGATGATGCCGATGTCGGCACGCAGGGCGAATTGGCACGGCGTGATGCGGCCACTGCATCGCGCTTGGCCAGTGATCTTGCCGAGGCACAACAAGCCAATGCGGCATGGTTGGCCGGCATTGCGCATGACCAGCCTGGTGCGGTGGATGCACTTCGCCGTGCCCTGGCATTGCGCCCGCACGATGCCGATCTGCTTTCGATGCTGGCGGTCCGTCAAATCGGCTTTGGGCAGTTGGATCAAGCGGTGGAAAGCCTGCGTGCCGCGTTAAAAACGAACCCGCTGTCTGCGCCTACGCTATACAGCCTGGGGAGCGTGTATTTAAGCCAAGCCGATTACCCGCAGGCTGAACACGTGTTGCAGCAGGCACTGAGCTTGGAACCAAACTTGCCACTGGCACAGGCGTTTTTGGCGATGGCAGTATTCCAACAAAATCGCACTGCCGAGGCCATCACAATTGCCAAGCGCGAATCCGTACCGCTGTGGCGCAGTTACGCACTGGCGATGGCGTATTGGGCCAATAACGACCGCGTGCACTCGGAAGAAGAATTGCAGGTGTTGATTCGCCAGCATGCCAAGGATGCCGCCACCCAAATCGCCGGAGTGTATGCGCAGCGCGATGACGAGACGCAAATGTTTCATTGGCTGGAGGAAGCGCGCCGCACCCATGATCCCGGATTGGCTGAAATTCGCTACATGCCGTTTGTGGCGCGCTATGCCACTGACCCGCGCTTTATCGCCCTGGTCAAAGCGCAGGGGTTGGTGCCTGCAAAGTAAGTGGATTACGCCCCATTCTGATAGGGATCGGGCACGCCCAGCCCGGCCAGGATGTCGCGTTCCAGTTGTTCCATTGCTTCGGCTTCACGCGGGTCGAGGTGATCCATTCCCAGCAGGTGCAGGCAGCCGTGGATGGTCAGGTGGGCATAATGCGCATTGCGCGGCTTGCCTTGCGCGTCGGCTTCACGCGCCACCACCGGCGCACAGATCACCAGATCGCCCAGCAGCGGAAATTTCACGCCTTTGGGCAGTCCTTCTGGCAGTTCCGCCGGGAAGCTGAGGACATTGGTGGCGTAGTCCTTGCCGCGATAGTGGCGGTTGAGGGCGCGGCCTTCTTCACTATCGACGATGCGAATGGCCAGGTCGGCCTCGCGGATGCGCCCCGCCAGCGCCGCTGCCACCCATTTGCGGAAACTGGCCGCCGCCGGAATACCGGCGCGAGGCAGCGCATAGCCAACCGCAACATCCAGACGTACAGGGCCTTGGGTCATGCGCGCATCCTACGCCTGCCCGTTGGCGGCGTCGCGGGCCTCATACGCATTGACGATACGCGCCACCAGCGGGTGCCGCACCACGTCGCGGGCTTCGAAATAGGTAAAGCTCACGCCATCAACGCCGCGCAGGACGTCCACCGCATCTTTCAAACCGGATTTTTGGTGTTTGGGCAGGTCGATCTGGGTGACGTCGCCGGTGATCACTGCGGTGCTGCCAAAGCCCAGCCGCGTCAAAAACATCTTCATCTGTTCGATGCTGGTGTTCTGCGCTTCATCCAGAATCACGAAGGCATCGTTGAGAGTGCGCCCGCGCATGTAGGCCAGCGGCGCAATTTCGATGACGTTGCGCTCCAGCAGGCGCGCTACTTTCTCCACACCCAGCATTTCATACAGCGCGTCGTACAGCGGGCGCAAATAGGGGTCCACCTTTTGGGTCAAATCGCCCGGCAAAAAGCCCAACTTTTCACCGGCTTCCACTGCGGGTCGCACCAGGATCACCCGCTGCACGCGCGACTGGTTCAGTGCATCCACCGCCATCGCAACCGCCAGATAGGTCTTGCCGGTGCCGGCCGGGCCGACGCCGAAATTGATGTCGTGGCTGGCAATGGCATGCAGGTACTTGCGCTGATTGTCGCCACGCCCGCGCAGGGTGCCGCGCTTGACCCGCACCGCGATGTCTTGCGGCACGCCGTCGTGGCTGGCAACCGGTGCTGGCACATCACCGTTGTAGGCGCCCAGCCGCAGGTGGATCGCGTGCTCGTCCAGCACATCGTGTTCGGCATCGGCATACAGCGTTTGCAGCAGGCGCTGGGCCTGGGTCAGCGCTGGGTCTTCGCCGCTGACGCGAAACACATTGCCGCGATTGGCGATTTCCACGCCAAGCCGCAATTCGATCAGGCGCAAATGGGCATCGAACGGGCCGCACAGATTGGCCAGGCGTTCAAGGTCGTCGGGTTCTAAAGTGAAGTCTTGGCATGGCATAGGTCGCGCAGGGTAACGCGCTCAAGGCAATGGTGCGAGGCCGCGTTGACTTGACATTTAATTAAACAATGAATTAAATAATGCCATGAGCACACCAGCGCCTCGCAAGAAAGCCACCAGCGCGCCGCGCAAGCGTGCCCCGGGGCGTCCCGCCGCCGATGCACCAGACCAGCGCGCCAGCGTGCTGGACGCGGCGTTGGCCTGCTTCGTGCGGCAAGGCATTGGTGCGACTTCGCTGCGCGATATCGCCCGCGAGGCCGGGGTGACGCCAGCCTTGCTGCATTACTACTTTGGCGACAAGCCGCAGTTGCAGGCGGCGGTGGTGGAGGAGCGGTTGATGCCGGTGATGGCGATGTTGCGCGAACCGCTGCAGCAGGCTGGTGACGATGTGGCGGCGCTGATCGCCGGGTTTGTGGGCGGGGTGGGCAAGATGGCCATCGCCCACCCTTGGCTGCCGCCGCTGTGGGTGCGGGAAGTGTTGTGCGAAGGCGGTGCGCTGCGCGACGTGATGTTCCGGCGCGTGGGTCCGGTGATTCCCAACATGATGGCGGCGCGCTTTGCTGCGGCGCAGGCACGCGGTGAAATCCAACCCGATCTGGATCCGCGCTTGCTGATGGTCTCGCTGGTGGGCCTGACCCTGTTTCCGATTGCCGGCGCGCCGATCTGGCGGCAACTATTCGAAGCCGATGATCTCGATATCGAAACGCTGCGCAAGCACACGTTGACGCTGCTCGACCGTGGCGTTGGGATTGATTGAAGGAACCCGTGATGCAAGCCAGAACCCTGCCCGTCATCGCCGTCATTGCGCTGCTTGGTGCCTGCAGCAAGCCGCCGCCGCAGGTGCTGGGCACCCTGGAATGGGACCGCATCACCTTGCCGGCACCCACGGCAGAGAAGATCGTGGCCATCGATGTGCGCGAAGGCCAGCAGGTGGCGGCCGGCGCACGCTTGCTGCAATTGGACGTCACCCGCACACGTTCGCAACTGGACGCGATGCAGGCGCAAGCGCGGCAAAGCAGCGAGGCCTTGGCGGAACTGCGTGCCGGCCCGCGCAGCGAGCAAATCGCGCAAGCCCGCGCCCAGCTTTCTGCGGTGCAAGCACAGGCGGCCGACGCCCGCGCCAACTTCACGCGCTTGCGCAGCTTAGGCGAACGCAACCTGGTGGCGGTGGCCGATGTGGATCGTGCGCGCGCTGCCGCCGGCAATGCTGACGGGCAAGTGCGCGCAGCACAGGCGGGATTGGACGAGCTGTTGCACGGCACCCGCAGCGAGCGCATCGCGCAGGGCGAAGCCGCTGCTGTTGCCGCGCAGGCGCAGGCGGCTGTGCAGTCGGCAACGCTGGGCAAGCTGGACATCACCGCGCCACGCGCAGGGCGGGTGGACAGCCTGCCGTACAAATTGGGCGATCAAGCGCCGGTGGGCGCGGCCTTGGCCATCTTGTTGGTGGGCGATGCGCCGTATGCGCGCGTCTATGTGCCGGAACCATTGCGTGCAAACGTGCAGCCGGGACAGGCGGCGCAGGTGTTTGTGGATGGCCGCGAGGGCAGCCTCAAAGGGCACGTGCGGATGGTGCGCAGCGAGCCGGTATTCACCCCGTACTACGCATTGAGCGGCGACGACGCGGCGCGTTTGAGCTATCTGGCCGAGGTCGTGCTGGACGCGCCGGTGGCGTTGCCGGCGGGGATTCCGGTGCGCGTCGAGTTTGTGGGTACTGCGCGTGGCCAATGAAGACGCCATCGCCATTCGTGCCCGCGGCCTGAGCAAACGCTTTGGTGCGCTGCTGGCAGTGGATCGCGTGGACCTGTCGGTGCCGCGCGCCAGCGTGTATGGATTCCTCGGCCCGAATGGCTCCGGCAAGTCCACCACCATTCGCATGTTGTGCGGCCTGCTGACACCAAGTGCGGGTGATATCGAAGTGCTTGGCCTGCGCATCCCCGAACAGGCCGAAGCGCTGCGTCGCCGGATTGGCTACATGACCCAGAAGTTCGCGCTGTACGAAGACCTCAGCGTGCGCGAGAACCTGGAGTTCCTGGCCACCGTGCAAGGTCTGCCGCGTGCGGCGCGGCGCAGCCGCGTGGATGAGTTGCTGCACAACTACGACCTGGCCGACCGCGCACGGCAACTGGCCGGCACCCTGAGCGGCGGCCAGAAGCAGCGGCTGGCGCTCGCCGGTGCGGTGGTACATAAACCCGAGCTGCTGTTTCTGGATGAGCCCACCAGCGCGGTCGATCCGGAATCGCGGCGCGGCTTCTGGGAAAGCCTGTTCGACCTTGCCGATGCCGGCACCACGATTCTGGTGTCCACCCATTACATGGATGAAGCCGAGCGCTGCCATCGCATCGCGATCCTCGATAACGGCCGGTTGGTGGCCGATGGCACACCCGGCCAACTGACTGGGCAACTGGCCGGGCGCACCCTCGGCGTGCACAGTGGCGAACCCAGACGTGCGCAGTCGGTGCTGCATACCGTGCCGGGTGTCCTCAGCGTGGCCCAGGTTGGCAATGAATTGCGCGTACTGTGCGCGCAGTCGGTGACTGCGGAGGACGCCGCTGGCGTGCTGCAAGCAGCATTGCAGGCACAAGGCATTACCGCCGACGTGCAAGCCATTACCCCTAATTTGGAAGACGTGTTCGTGTCCGCCACGCACGGCTGCGCAAAGGCACGGGCAGCATGAAACTGCAGCAGATTCTGGCGGTGATGTGGAAGGAAGTGCGACAGATGGCGCGCGACCGCATGACGGTGGCGATGATGATCGGCATCCCGACCATGCAACTGCTGCTGTTTGGTTACGCCATCAATCCCGACGTACGCAACCTGCCGGCTGCAATCGCCGATATGGCAGGCACCGGCGGCTCACGCGCGCTGGCGCAGGACATGTTTGCCACTGACATCGTGCGTCCGGCTGCAGTAGCGCGCACGCCGCAGGAATTGCAGGCACTGCTGCGCGCAGGCCAGATCCGGATTGGAATCTTGATTCCGCCGGACTTCGAACGCCGCCGCATCGATGGCCGCGAAGCAGTGCAAGTGATCGTGGATGGCAGCGACACTTCGGTGCAGGCCAGTGCGCGCCAGTTGGCCCAGATGCCGCTGGATGGGCAACGCACGGCATCTGCCGCACAGATCAGTGTGTTGCCGCTGTACAACCCCCGCCGCATCTCCGCGATCAATGTGGTGCCAGGTTTGATCGGCGTGATTCTGACCATGACCATGGTGATGTTCACCGCCATGGCCATCGTGCGCGAACGCGAGCGTGGCAATCTGGAACTGCTGATCACAACACCAGTGTCCAGCGCCGAGTTGATGATCGGCAAAGTGATTCCCTACATCGCCGCTGGTCTGGTGCAGGCAACCTTGGTCTTGCTGCTGGGCGCACTGCTGTTTCAGGTGCCGGTGCACGGCAGCTTGTTTCAGGTGTATGTCGCCGCGGTATTGCTGATCGTCGCCAATCTGAGCCTGGGCTTGCTGGTGTCGACCGTGGCCAAGACCCAATTCCAGTCGATGCAGATGGCGTTCTTCCTGTTCCTGCCGTCGATCATGTTGTCCGGCTTCATGTTCCCGTTTGATGGCATGCCGCGTGTGGTGCAGTGGTTGGCCGAGGCGTTACCGCTGACCCACTTCATCCGCTTGATTCGCGGCGTGATGTTGCGCGGTGCCGGCTTGCTGGAATTGTGGCCGGATGCGTTGGCGCTGCTGGTGTTCACGCTGGCGATGATGGGCTTGGCGATCCTGCGGTTTCGCAAGCGGCTGGATTGACCGCCGCGTGATCTTGGTACAGTCGCCACAATCGTGAAAGAAGGAATGCAAACGATGCGCACAGTGAATCGATTGGCCCTGTTGTTGTGCGGCCTGCTGGCGGGGCCGGTGCTGGCACAAACCACGGTGCTCACCGCACGGCGCATCCACACCATGGATACCACGCAGCCACAGGTGCAGGCGATGGCATTCGACGCCGCCGGCAAAATTCTTGCGGTGGGCCAAGCGCAGGCATTGCTGGCGCGCTATCCCGGGGCCAAGCATCTTGATGTGGGCACCGCCACGGTGGTGCCGGGTTTGATTGACGCGCATGGGCATGTGGAAGGGTTGGGGCTGACCTTTCTCACCGTTGATCTGGTGGGCAGCGCGAACAAGCAGGAGATTGTTGGGCGGTTGCGCGCATTCGAAAAAACCCTTCCGGCGGGGGCCTGGCTGATCGGGCGCGGTTGGGATCAGAACGATTGGCCGGACAAGGCCTTTCCTGCCGCGGCGGACCTGGATGCCGCATTTCCGGAGCGCCCGGTATGGCTGTACCGCATCGATGGCCACGCTGGCTGGGCCAATACCGCTGCCATGCGCGCAATCCAGCGTGATCTGGCTGGCAACTGGCAGCCGGACGGCGGCATTATCCGGCGTGACGCTGCGGGCCGGCCCAGCGGGGTACTCATCGACAATGCGATGGATTTGATGGAGGCAGTACGCCCGCCCATGGATGAGGCCACCGCCGAGCGGGCGCTGGTGCTGGGCATGCAAGCTGCGGTCGAGCATGGGCTGACCGGCGTTCACGATGCTGGTATTCCGCTGGAGGAACTGCGCCGCTATCAACGGCTGGCCGACCAGGGTCAAGTCCCGCTGCGCATCTACGCGATGGCCGATGGCAACAAGGCGGCTCTGCAGTTCTTGTGCCGCAATGGACTGTATCGGCATCCATCCGGGCGCCTGCAAATGCGTGCCGTGAAACTGTATGCCGACGGCGCATTGGGCAGCCGTGGCGCCGCGATGCTGGAGGACTACAGCGACGACCACGGCAACCGCGGCCTGATGGTGATGTCCGCGGAAGAACTGGCGGTGGCCGCCGACAAGGCCCACCGCTGCGGCGTGCAGGTGGCCACCCATGCGATCGGTGACCGTGGCAATCGAATGGCCTTGGATGCCTATGCCAAGGTGCTGGGCAGGGATGTGGACAGCGATCACCGCTGGCGCATCGAGCACGCGCAAATTCTGTCACCTGACGATGTGCCGCGGTTGGCCAAGCTGCATGTGATTGCCTCGATGCAGCCCACCCACGCCACCAGCGACATGCCGTGGGCGCAAGATCGCGTTGGCCCGCAGCGAATCGTGGGCGCGTATGCCTGGCGGCAAGTGCGTGATGCCGGCACGCATTTGGCATTGGGCTCGGATTTCCCGATTGAATCGGTGGATCCGCGGTTGGGCTTGTATGCGGCGGTCACCCGCAGCGATGCGCAAGGGCTGCCTGCAGGCGGCTGGTATCCCGATGAAAAGCTGACCGCGTTCGAGGCGCTGCGCGGCTTTACGTTGGAAGCGGCGTACGCTGGATTTGGCGAACACGAAGTGGGCAGTCTGGAAGCCGGCAAGCGTGCCGACTTCGTGGTGCTGGCCGAAGACCCGTTGAAGGTGCCCGATGCCGCGCTGCGCAGCTTGACTATCCAGGCAACCTATGTGGATGGCAAGCCGGTGTTCGAGGCCAGCCGGTAGCTGCTGCCGGCCACTGGTCGCAAACGAGGGTCGCAGCGGGCGGGGGCGTTACCGCAGCAGTACCCGTCCACGCAGCGAATTGGGCATCGCTTGGGTGATCTCCACATCCACGAATTGCCCGATCAGTCGCTTGGGTGCAGCAAAATTCACCGGGCGCATGTTCTCGGTTTTACCGGTCAATTCATTCGGGTCTTTGCGCGACGGGCCTTCCACCAACACCGTCTGCACGCTGCCGACCATCGCTTGCGAAATGGTGGCGGCATGCGCGCTGATGTGCTTTTGCAGACGGTCCAGGCGTGCGTGTTTTTGTTCGCTGCTGGTGGTGTCTTCCAGGTCGGAGGCCGGGGTGCCGGGACGGCGTGAGTAAATGAAGGAAAAACTCTGGTCGAAGCCCACGTCCTCGATCAACTTCATGGTTTTTTCGAAATCGGCATCGGTCTCGCCCGGAAACCCGACAATGAAGTCGGACGACACCGAAATATCGGGCCGCACCGCACGCAATTTGCGGATTTTCTGCTTGAACTCCAGCGCCGTGTAGCCGCGCTTCATCGCCGACAAAATGCGGTCGCTGCCGGCTTGTACTGGCAGATGCAGATAGTTGGCCAGCTTGGGCACGTCGCGGTAGGCCTCGATCAGCGAATCGGAGAACTCCAACGGGTGCGAGGTGGTGAAACGGATACGGCCAATGCCCTCGATTTCGGCAATGGCGCGGATCAGCAAGCCCAGATCGGCGGTTTCACCCGTATCGCCCAATGGGCCGCGGTAGGCATTGACGTTCTGGCCCAGCAAGTTGACTTCGCGCACGCCCTGCGCGGCCAGCTCGGCCACTTCGGTCAGCACGCTTTCGAACGGGCGGCTGATTTCCTCGCCACGGGTGTAGGGCACCACGCAGTACGAACAATATTTCGAGCAGCCTTCCATGATCGAAACAAAGGCGGTGGGGCCATCGGCGCGGGGCTCCGGCAGGCGGTCGAACTTCTCGATCTCCGGAAAACTGATGTCCACCTGCGGCTGGCCGCTGGTTTGCCGCTGCGCAATCATTTCCGGCAAGCGGTGCAGGGTTTGCGGGCCAAACACCAAGTCCACGTATGGCGCACGGTCCAGGATTGCGGCACCTTCCTGCGAAGCCACGCAGCCGGCCACGCCAATGATCACCGGGCGTTCGCCTTGCTTGAAGCTCTTCCAGCGGCCCAGCTGGCTGAATACCTTTTCCTGCGCTTTTTCGCGGATCGAGCAGGTATTGATCAGGATGACGTCGGCTTCGTCCGCGTTCTCCGTCATTTCCATCCCTTCCTGCACAGTCAGCAGATCGGCCATCCGCGCCGAGTCGTACTCGTTCATCTGGCAGCCGTGGGTCTGGATGTGGAATTTCTTGGCGCCCGGGCGTGCAGGGCGGGCAACGGGCAGTGCGGGCAGGGGGTGCAGATCGGTCATGATGAACTCCGGGGCGCGGTGGTGAGTCCGGGCCGGGTGGAAAACCGCCATTCTAACGGCTGACGCGCGCCCGGATTGGCAAGGCGCTGAAAAATCAAGGGCTTGCCAATGTGGCGAGATAGCGCAAAACTGCCGGCCATGAAGGGGAAGGCTGTCATTGTGTTGTCGCTTTGCCTGTTGGCCGGCCCTGCGCTGGCCGGCAGGGTGTACCGCTGCAACTTGGATGACGGCACTACCAGTTATGTGAGCAAACGCGTGCCCGGTGCCCGCTGCAGCTTGATTGGCAACTTCCCGAATCGAACGTTGGTGGTACGCAAGCCCAAATCCAAGCCGCAACCTGTGGTGAGTACCGCAGCGGTGCATGCAGCGGCACCTGTCACATCCGCGGGCGTGCCGCCAGCTCTGGCATTCCCGGCGGATCGCAAACCTGCAGCCGCCTTGCCGGTATTGACCGCGCCAATGGCCACCGTAGCTGCAGCGCCGGCTCCCGCCCCTACCGCACCCCGGCTGATTCGTGGCCAGGTGTATGCCTATGTCGGCAAGGACGGCGTGCGCAATTACAGCAGTGTGCGCCCTGCCGGCCTGGCTGCAGCCTCGGTGCGCACCATCCAGTACAGCTACATGGAAACCTGTTATGCCTGCGGTGTGTTGCCGGGCCTGAATTTCCGCAGTCTGCGCCTGAATACCACGGCCTATCAGGATGAAATTCGGGCGGCGGCGCGCGAACACGGGGTGGACGAGGCCATCGTGCGCGCGATTATTCACGCGGAATCCGCGTTCAATCCAAATGCCTTGTCGCGCGTGGGCGCGCAGGGGTTGATGCAGCTGATGCCAGGCACCGCGCGCCGGTTTGGGGTGCTGGATGCGTTCAACGCCGGCCAGAACATTCAGGGTGGTGTGCAGTACTTGGCGTGGCTGCTCAAGCGTTTCAATGGCAATCTGACCCTGGCTGCCGCCGGCTACAACGCCGGCGAAGGGGCGGTGGACAAGTACGGGGGCGTGCCGCCGTACAGCGAGACCCAGCGGTATGTGCAGCGGGTTGCGGTATTGGCGGAACGGTATCGGAGCGGATTGAACCCGGTGGCCTCGCCAAGTCAAGGCGGATTGTCTGCGCGTTAAGGCTTCCGTTACACTTCCCTGTCTTTTGCGGTCGATCGGCACCCAGCCGGCAGCTGCAATGTGTGTCCAGATTTCTAACGGAGTGCGGGATGGCCAACGAAGAGGTCAATGTCGGCAGACGCCGATTCCTCACCGCGACGACTGCGGTGGTGGGTGCGGTGGGTGCCGGATTTGCGGCAGTGCCGTTCATCAAGTCGTGGAGCCCGAGTGCGCGTGCGCGCTTCGCGGGTGCACCTGTCACCCAGGACATCAGTGCGTTGGTCGAAGGCCAGCAGATGGTGATCAACTGGCGTGGTCAGCCGATCTACATCGCCAAGCGCAGCAAAGCGATGCTGGAGGTGATGAAGTCGCTGGATCCCACCTTGGCCGATCCCAATTCGACCAATGCCGACCAGCAACCCAAGTACGCACAAAACCCCACGCGTTCGATCAAGCCGGAAATTTCGGTGTTGGTGGGCGTGTGCACCCATTTGGGCTGCGCGCCGGAGTTCTTGCCGGAAGTGAAGCCCGAGCCGTTCGATCCGAATTGGAAGGGCGGCTATTTCTGCCCCTGCCACAAGTCGCGCTATGACCTTGCCGGGCGCGTGTTGAAGGCACAGCCGGCACCTGCCAACCTGCCGGTGCCGCCGTACCACTTCGAAAACGACAACACCTTGGTCATTGGTGTCGATCCGAAGGGAGCCGCGTAAGCCATGACGAACAAGATCGTGCAAACCGCCTGCAACGCCGCCAACGGCGTGATGGATTGGGTCAATGAGCGTGCGCCCGGCATGATGCCGGTGTATCGCAAGCACATGAGCGAGTATTACGCGCCGAAGAACTTCAATATCTGGTACATCTTCGGTGTGTTGTCGATGGTGGTGTTGGTCAACCAGATCGTCACCGGTATTTTCCTGACCATGCACTTCAAGCCCAGCGCGGCCGAAGCGTTTGGTTCGGTCGAGTACATCATGCGTGATGTCGATTGGGGCTGGCTGATTCGCTACATGCACAGCACCGGTGCATCGCTGTTCTTCATCGTCATCTACCTGCACATGTTCCGCGGGCTGATGTACGGCAGCTACAAGAAACCACGTGAACTGGTGTGGTTGCTGGGCATGGTGATCTATCTGGTGCTGATGGCAGAAGCCTTCATGGGCTACGTGTTGCCGTGGGGCCAGATGTCGTACTGGGGTGCCAAGGTGATTATCTCGCTATTCGGCGCGATCCCGGTCATCGGCGGCGGCCTGACCGAGTGGATCATGGGTGACTTCAATCCGGGCGATGCCACCTTGAACCGCTTCTTCGCGCTGCACGTGATTGCGATGCCGCTGGTGCTGCTGTTGCTGGTGGTGCTGCACATCTTCGCGCTGCATGAAGTGGGCTCCAACAACCCCGATGGCGTGGAAATCAAGAAGGGTCCGAAGGGCAACCGCTGGTCGCCTACCGCACCGGCAGACGGCATTCCGTTCCACCCGTATTTCACGGTCAAGGACACCTTCTATGTCGGTTGCTTCCTGATCATCGCGGCTTTCATCATCTTCTTTGCGCCCACTTTCGGTGGCTGGTTCCTCGAGCACGACAACTTCACCGAGGCCAACCCGCTGGTGACGCCGGCACACATCAAGCCGGTGTGGTACTTCACTCCGTACTACGCCATGTTGCGCGTGATTCCCTCGTTCTTCGGGATCAAGCTATGGGGCGTGTTGGTGATGTTTGGTGCCATCGTCATGCTGTTCCTGGTGCCGTGGCTGGACAAGTCTGCGGTCAAGTCCTATCGCTACCGTGGCCCACTGAGCTGGGTGATGCTGCTGATGTTCGCGTTCTGCTTCCTGTGGCTGGCCAAGATCGGTGCCGGCCCGGGTACGGATCCGGTTGAAGCCATCATTGGCCGCGTGTTGACCTTCCTTTATTTCGCTTTCTTCATCACCATGCCGGTCTGGTCCAAGCTGGACAAGACCAAGCCGGTGCCGGATCGGGTGACGATGCATGACTAAGAATTTCCTGTCCCGTGCGGCGGTGTTTGCTGCTGGCCTGTTGCTGTCCGTCACTGCCTTCGCCAATGAAGGCGGCAACCTGCAGCAGTCGGGTACCGACCTGACCGACAAAGCCTCGTTGCAACGTGGCTCCGCCGCTTTCATGAACTACTGCAGCGGTTGCCACTCGCTGAAATACATGCGTTATGCGCGTATTGGCGAAGATCTTGGCTTGACCGAAGACCAGGTGATGCAGAACCTGAATTTCAGTGGCGGCAAAATCGGTGACCACGTGATGGCGGCGATGCCGGCAGAGCTGGCCAAGTCGGCATTCGGCAAAGCACCACCGGATCTGTCGGTGATTGCCCGGGTGCGCGGTAGCGACTGGATCTACACCTACCTGAAATCGTTCTATCTGGACGAAAGCCGCCCGGTAGGCTGGAACAACACCCTGTTCCCGAACGCATCGATGCCCAACCCGTTATGGGAATTGCAGGGCGTGCAACAGCCGGTGTATGGCAAGAAGACCGCCACTGGCGACTTGCCGGTGGAAGGTTTCACCATCAGCCAGCCTGGCCGCCAGAATGCCCAGCAATTTGACCAGACCGTGCGTGACATCACCGCGTTCCTGGAGTACGTGGGTGAGCCAGCGGCGTTGAAGCGCCAGAATGTGGGGGTGTGGGCGATCTTGTTCTTGGTGTTCTTTGCCTTCATGGCATGGTTGTTGAAGCATGAATATTGGCGGGACGTTCACTGACGCGGCAACTACGGCACGGATGCCCGTCGCAGTGGAACGACGCTTGACTGCCGCCCGTATCGTGCGGGCGGCGCAGGTGCGTCCGGTAGTACTATCGGACGTGGGGAGTGGTTCTGATGATGGCTGTGAGTCCGCGCATGCGTAATGCCCTGACCCTGTTTTCTTCGGTGGATGATGTCCTTTGCCACCGCGTACGCTTGGTGCTGGCCGCCAAGGGTGTGACCTATGATCTGATCCCGGTCGATCCACAAAGCCCGCCCGAAGATCTGATCGATCTCAACCCGTACCACTCGGTGCCGACCTTGGTCGAGCGCGATCTGGTGCTGTATGCCGCCAGCGTGGTCAGCGAATACCTGGATGAGCGTTACCCGCATCCACCGCTAATGCCGGTAGAACCGCTGGCACGTGCGCGTTTGCGGTTAGCCATGCTGCGCATCGAGCACGATTGGGTGCCGCAGGTGCAGGCAATCCAGCTGGGCAACAAGCAACAGGCCGATGCAGGGCGCAAGCGTTTGAAGGAGCTGCTGGCGCAGTCATTGCCACTGTTCAAGGCCTACAAGTTCTTCCTCAATCCGGAAATGAGCTTGGCCGATTGTGCAATGGCCCCGATCATCTGGCGGCTGGAGGCCTTGGGTGTGCCGTTGCCCAAAGATGGCAAGGTCATCGAGGATTACGGCAATCGCATCTTCCGCAACCCCGGCTTTGTGCGCAGCTTGACTGAACAGGAAAAGAAGCTGCGCGAAGTGCCCTTGTAAGTTTGCGCTCCAATGTCCGAACTGCACCTGCCCGTCATGACCAGCCAACGCCCGTACCTCTTGCGGGCCATTTATGAATGGATTGCCGATAACGGCATGACTCCGCATGTGTTGGTCAATGCGCGCAGTGCTGGTGTGCGTGTGCCACCACATACGATCAAAGATGGCCAGGTGGTGCTCAATATTGCCGACCGCGCAGTGTCACGGCTGGAAATGGGGGATGACGCGATCCGGTTTTCCGCACGCTTCGGCGGGGTGAGCCAATCCGTAGTGGTTCCCCTGACCGCGATCATCGCCATCTATGCACGTGAAACAGGGCAAGGCATGGGCATGCCGGAAGAGCCGCATCTCGATACTGCACAGAACCCCGGCAGCAGCGAAGAAACGCCGCAACAGACATCAGCCGAGCAGGTGGACGATCCCCCGCACCCACAGCCCCCCAAACGCGGCAACCACCTGCGTATCATCAAGTAAGGGCACGCCATGCGTGCGATGGATGTTTGTGGGAGCGTGCCCTGCACGCGACAGGCTTGGGCGGGCCAACAGTCGCCCCTTTGGGGAGAGGCTGCTATCCCCCGTTCGGGATGCTGCGCACCACCGCCTGTGCCGCACGGCTGGGCCCACTGAATCCCACCAGCTTGTCGCCCAACAGCACGATCCGGCCAATATGCCGGTTTTCGCCATCTTCCGAATACTCGAAACGAAAGCTGCGCTCCAGCCCCAACCAGCCGTTGTCCTTGCGGCGTAAGCGCATGCCGATGGCGTGCACGGATTGATCCAGCCACTGTACCCCGGCGGCCTGGCAGGCGTCGTGGCCCACTTCGGTGGCACGTTCGGCAGCGGCGCGGGCGGCGGTGAAGAAGAAAAAACCGGCACCGCCAACAATCAGCAGGATGAGCAGGGTAGGCATCGGGTCAAGATGAGGGCGGTGGCCCCAGTTTCAATGAAAAGTCGATGGCGTGCAGATGCTTGGTCAATGCACCAATCGAAATGCAATCGACCCCGTCGTCGGCAATGCTGCGCAAGGTGGTGACATCCACCCCGCCGGAGACTTCCAGCGGGATATTGCCGAAATACGGTGCAGCTTTGGCAATGCGTACCGCTTCGCGGCGGGTGTCGGCATCGAAATCGTCAATCAGGATCCGCGTGCAGCCGGTTTGCAGAGCTTGCCGCAGCTCGCCCAGGGTTTCCACTTCCACAATCAGCGGCAGCGCCGGGTGCAAGCTGCGCGCACGCTGGATGGCGGCAGTCACCGATCCGAACGCACGGATATGGTTTTCCTTCAGCATCAGCGCATCAAACAGCGCCAGCCGGTGATTGACGCCGCCGCCAATGGCCACCGCGTATTTTTGTGCCACCCGCAGGCCGGGCAGGGTTTTGCGAGTGTCCAAAATCCGGGTGCCGGTACCGCGCACGGCATCCACATATTGCGCGGTGACGGTGGCAGTGCCCGACAGGGTTTGCAGGAAGTTGAGCGACGTGCGTTCGGCGCTGACCAAGGCGCGGCTGCGGCCGTGCAAAGTGGCGATGAGCGTGCCTTTGGCCAGACGCGCGCCTTCGGCGCAATGCCAATCAATGCGCACAGCGGGGTCGAGGGCGCGATGGGTGGCGTCAAACCACGGCTGTCCCGCCAGCACGCACGCTTCCTTGCACAGCAAATACGCCCGCTCAGGCCCATCGTCCAATAACGATGCGGTGGCATCGCCAGGGCCGATGTCCTCGGCCAGTGCCGCCGCGACATTGGCGGCAATGGCGTCTGCCAGCATCGCCGCATCCACACTCATGCGCCCGGAAAGCCTTCGGCTTGCGCGGTGGCCAAGCTGTCTTCGGCCAGTAACACGGGGATGCCATCGTCGATGCGGTACACCGTCTTGCGGTCGCGGGTGATCAACGCCTCGCGCAGGGCATCCGTTTGCGTCCCACCATCGCCACGCTTGAGTGTGCCCGTGGCGATCGCACGGTTCAGGCTGTCCAGCCCGGCGTTGTCCAGCAGTGCCAATGGCTGGCGGGTGGTGGGGCAGACAAGAATATCGAGCAACTTGCGATCCATCGGGCAGGCAACAAGGAACGGGGGCCGTTAGAATACGTCTTTAGCGACTGGGGATTGTGATGTCAGGTACCAATTCCGCCGCCCCGTTGGTCGGCATCGTCATGGGTTCGCGCTCCGATTGGGAGACCATGCAGCACGCCGCCTCGAAATTAGAGGCATTGGGTGTGCCGTTTGAGGTGCGCGTGGTATCAGCGCATCGCACCCCGGATGTGCTGTTTTCGTATGCCGAAACTGCCGCAGAGCGCGGCCTGCGCGCCATCATTGCCGGTGCCGGCGGGGCCGCGCATCTGCCAGGCATGCTGGCATCGAAAACCGCGCTGCCCGTGCTCGGTGTGCCGGTGCAAAGTAAAGCGCTGAACGGGATGGATTCGTTGCTGTCCATCGTGCAGATGCCGGCGGGTATCCCGGTGGCGACATTTGCCATTGGCAATGCCGGTGCCGCCAATGCCGCACTGTTTGCCGCCGCCATGCTGGCCCGTGAAGTGCCTGCGGTTGGCGCGGCACTGGTGGCATTTCGCACCAAGCAAACCAGCGATGTCATCGCCCACGACGACCCCCGCACATGAGCACGGTAGGCATTTTGGGCGGCGGCCAATTGGCACGCATGATGGCGCTGGCCGGCGCGCCATTGGGCCTGCGCTTTTTGGTGCTCGACACCGTGACGGATGCCTGCGCCGGGCAATTTGCGCCGATGGTGGTGGGCGATTACACCGATCCATCCGCACTGGCGCAGTTTGCGTCGCAGGTGGATGTGGCCACCTTCGACTTCGAAAACGTGCCGGCGCAGTCGGCGCAGTGGTTGACCGAGCGCGTGCCGGTATTCCCGGGCCCGCGTGCATTGGCGACCGCACAGGATCGCTTGGCCGAAAAAACGTTGTTCCGCGAATTGGGTATCCCGGTACCGCCGTTTGCCGCCATCGGCACCCTTGCCGAATTGCAAGCGGCAGTGCAGGGCATCGGCACCCCCTGCATCCTTAAAACCCGTCGATTGGGCTACGACGGCAAGGGTCAGTTCCGCATCAAAACCCCTGCCGATGTGGATGCAGCATGGGCCGCACTGGGCGCGCAGGCCGGTCACGTCGGGTTGATTTTGGAAGGCTTCGTGGCCTTCCAGCGCGAACTTTCGGTGGTCGCGGTGCGCGGGCGCGATGGCGAATTCCGCGCATGGCCATTGACTGAAAACTGGCATGTCGATGGTGTGCTGTCGGCCAGCTTGGCCCCGGCGCAGGTGGAAGATGCCTTGCGCGATACCGCGCTGGGGTATGCGCAGGCATTGGCGGAAGCACTCGATTACGTGGGTGTATTCGCGTTGGAGTTATTCTGTCGCGATGGTGAATTATTGGCCAACGAAATGGCCCCACGCGTGCACAATTCCGGCCATTGGACGATCGAGGGCAGCGAGACCAGCCAGTTCCAGAATCATCTGCGCGCCGTGCTGGGCCTGCCACTGGGCAGCACCCGCATGATCGGGACGGCGTGCATGCTCAACTGGCTGGGGCAGATGCCGGACGCAGGCGCAGTCTTGGCCGAAGCTGGCGGCCATTGGCACGACTACGGCAAACAGCCGCGCGCGGGTCGCAAGGTTGGGCACGCAACACTGCGTGCGGACTCCCGCAAGGAATTGGCCGACGCTTTGCAGCGTGTGGGCGAGGCGCTGGGCCTGCAGGGGCAAGTGGCGCCGGTGGTGCGGGCCTTGGAGAGCGCTGGCTGATCGCGCGCTGGTGCCCCGTCAGGTGATTCGCATAGCGGCATTTCGAGCCGCGAAGCGAACACCCGACGGTAGGAGTCATGGCTCAGGAGGCATCGCAAGGAAGTGGCATCGAAAAAAAAACGGCCGGATCACTCCGGCCGTTTTCGTATTGCACCTGTGTGCGAATTACTTCATCTGTGCTGCCACGAAATCCCAGTTCACCAAGCTCCAGAATGCTTCCACATACTTCGGGCGGGCATTGCGGTAGTCGATGTAGTAGGCGTGCTCCCACACATCGCAGGTCAGCAGCGGAGTGTCTTCGCCGGTCAACGGGGTGGCGGCATTGGGCGTGCTGACCAAGGCCAGGCTGCCATCGGTGCGCTGCACCAGCCAGGCCCAGCCCGAACCAAAGGTGGTGACGGCGGTTTTGGTGAATGCTTCCTTGAATGCGTCGAAGCTGCCAAATGCGGCATTGATGGCCTCGCCCAACTTGCCGCTGGGCGCGCCGCCGCCATTGGGCTTCAGGCAATTCCAATAAAAGCTGTGGTTCCACACCTGGGCGGCGTTGTTGAACATGCCACCTTGCGACTTCCGGATGATCTCTTCTAGCGAGGCGTGTTCAAACTCGGTGCCGGCAATCATGCCGTTGAGATTGGTGACATAGGCCTGATGATGCTTGCCGTAGTGGAAGTCGATGGTTTCGGCCGAGATATGCGGTTCAAGCGCGGTGCGGTCGTAGGGAAGGGCGGGCAGTTCGATAGCCACGATGGACTCCTGTCGGTGTGAAACGCGAATGCGGCCTGGGCGGCGCGCGACGAATTACAATAAGCAATTGTATCTGCCCGGCGCGTTGTTGCACCGTGAAGCGCGCAGGCCACACTGTTGCAGGAGTTTGTTCAATGTCATCCGTGGAAGAGCGCATCCGTGCCGAGATCGAAGGGCATCCTATCGTGTTGTTCATGAAGGGCACCGTGCAGTACCCGATGTGCGGCTTCTCCAGCCGCGCCGTGCAGGCGCTGCAGGCGGCGGGTGCCGATCATTTGCACACCGTGAACGTGCTGGATGAGCCGGAAATTCGCGCCAATTTGCCGCGTTATTCCGATTGGCCCACCTTCCCGCAATTGTTCATTCACGGCGAGCTGATTGGCGGCTGCGACATCACCGTGGAGTTGGCCGAATCCGGCGAGCTGGCGCGGCTGGTGGCTGACGCGCAGAAGGCATGAGCATGCAGCCGGTGTTGCAAGATCGAACCGTGCTGATCACGGGTGCTGCCGGTGGCTTGGGTTCGGCGGCGGCGGTGGCCTGTGCGCAGGCCGGCGCAACCGTCATCCTGCTGGGGCGCAAAGTGGCAGCGCTCAACCGCGTGTATGACGCGGTCAAGGCGGAGGGGCCAGAGCCGATCTTGTATCCCCTGGATTTGGAGGGCGCAGCACCGGACGATTACGACCAGCTGGCGCAGGCCATCGACGACGAATTCGGCAAACTCGATGGCCTGTTGCACTGCGCAGCAGAATTCAAAGGACTGACCCCGCTGGCGCATACCGATCCGGCAGATTTTGCGCGTGCGGTGCATGTCGATTTGACCGCACGTTGGTGGTTGACCCAAGCCTGCTTGCCATTATTGGCAAAGTCTGACGCCGCTGCCGTGGTGTGTGTGCTGGATGATCCCGCACGCAGCAGTGGCGCGTTCTGGGGTGGCTATGGCATCGCCCAGGCCGGGCAGGCCGCGATGATTGCGATGTTGCAAGCCGAGCTGGGCGAACACGGCCCGCGCATCAGCGGTTATTGCCCCGGCCCGATGCGCACCCAGTTGCGTGGCAAGGCGTATCAGGCCAATAACGACTTGAACGCGCGCGCGGCCGCAGACTATGCCCAGGCCTGCGTGACGCTGCTGTCATCCGAAGCTGCGGGGTGGCGTGGCAAGATCCAGTACGCCGGACCTGAGTCAAGCGCATGACGATTACTGCAGCCGCCTTGTTGTTGTTCTTCATCCTCGACCCGCTGGGCAATATCCCGGTGTTCCTGAGTTTGCTGAAAGAACTGCCACCGCAGCGGCAGCGCAAGGTACTGGTGCGGGAATTGCTGATTGCGCTGGGCGTGCTGATGCTGTTCCTGTGGGGCGGTCAATACGCACTTGAATTGATGCATTTGAAGCAAGAGTCGGTATCGATTGCCGGCGGTATCGTGTTGTTCCTGATCGGCCTGCGCATGATTTTCCCCACCGCCGAAGGGGTGATGGGCGATGTCCCCGGTGGCGAGCCGTTTATCGTGCCACTGGCTATTCCGATGATCGCAGGTCCCTCGGGGATGGCCGCCGTGATGCTGCTGGGCAGTCAGCAGCCGGATCGCATGGGTGACTGGATGCTGGCGCTGACCCTGGCTTGGGGTGCCACAGCGGTGATCCTGTTCTGCGCCACATGGCTGAAAAAGTGGTTGGGCATGCGCGCCCTCACCGCGCTGGAACGGTTGATGGGGATGGTGATCGTGGCCATTTCCGTACAGATGTTGCTGGATGGCATCAGCAGCTATTTGCACCCAGTAACCTGAATGGCAACAAGGACTTGGCGCAGTGCGAAGGCGGTCACGGGATGGTCATCGCAGCGTCATCTGGCGCGGTTACCGTGTTAAACTTTGGTGATCCCGTTCGCTGGGGTATGGCAGCGGGAACCCCACATAAAGCGCCGACAACCGTTGCAGAGCGGGCTTGTTGGCTATCGCCATCGCAAGCCCGTCACTATATTCATTCATAAAGAGGTCATCTCATGAAGCATCCGAACCACGCGCGTCTGTCCAAACTGGCGCTGGGTCTGGTCGTTGCCCTTGCTGCAGCTCCCGTGTTCGCCCAGAGCACCTCCGCCGGTGTTGGTGGTCAAGTCACCGGGAACAATGGACAGCCAGTGGCTGGCGCCGAGGTCACCATCACCCATGTCGAATCGGGCACCGTCAGTCGCGTCACCACCGATGCCAGCGGCCGCTACAACGCCCGTGGTTTGCGCGTGGGTGGTCCGTACACCATCGTCATTACCAAGTCGGGTGATGGCAGCAAGACGCAGGACAATGTGTATCTGGGCCTGAATCAGGTCAACACTATCAATGCCGAACTGAATACCAATGTCACCAACTTGGATAGCGTGCAGGTAGTGGGTGTCTCGGGTGGATCTGAAATATTCAGCGCCACCAAGATGGGTTCGGGCACGAATATCGACCGCACCACCATCGAGGCGCTGCCCTCGATCGGTGGCAACATCCAGGACTTCATGCGCTTGGACCCTCGCGTGGCTTTCGTCAGCCGCGCCGAAGGCACGATTTCTGCGGGTGGTCAGAATCCGCGATACAACGCCATTTCGATTGACGGCGTATCGGCCAGTGATACGTTTGGCCTGGAAGGCAACAACATGCCGACGCGTCGCCAGCCGGTGTCGATGGAAGCCATCGAAGCGATCGACATCAAATTGTCTGGCTACGACGTCAGCTCGCCCTCGGCATCCGGCGCCACCGTCAACGCGGTGACCAAATCGGGCACCAATGATTTCCACGGCTCGTTGTATGGCACCTATCGTGACAATGGCTGGTTCGGCAAGAATCCGTTGGGCCAGAAGTTTGCGGGTTTCGACAGTGAAAGCACCTATGGCTTCACGCTGGGTGGCCCGATCGTGAAGGACAAGCTGTTCTTCTTTGCCAATTACGAAAAATTTGAACAGAAGGCCCCGGGTACGGATCTTTCCACTACCGCCCTCGGCAAGACTGGGCATGTCATTCAAGATGCCGATATCCAGCGCGCACAGAGTATTGCGCAGGGGTTTGGTATTAACGCCGGTGGCCTAAGCAGCAATGCGAATACCGACCTTGAAGAGTATGCGCTGAAGTTGGACTGGAACATCAATGACAACCACCGCGCCAGCCTGCGCTACAGCAAGTTGGAGCAGAACAAGTTGCGTGTACAGGGCATGAGCAGCAGCGGTGTCTCGCTGAGCTCGTACTGGTATACCCACCAGAAATCAGTGGAAAGCTGGGTCGGACAGGTGTTCAGTGATTGGACTGAAAATTTCAGTACTGAATTCAAGGTGTCCTACCGTGATTACTCGGCTTTGCGTGTTACCGACAGCACAGCTCCTAGCATCCGCATCTATTTTGGTGGCACCGAAGCCAACCCGAGTGGCGATTCGATCTATCTGGGTACCGAAGCCAATACCCAAGGCAACTCGCTGATTACCAAGACCTGGGATTATTACGGGTCGGGTGCGTTGACGATGGGTGATCACAACCTGAAGTTTGGCGTCAACTATAGCGACAATCAGGTTTACAACTATTTCGGCGCCAATTCCTGGGGCACTTATACCTTCTGGGGCCTGAACAATTTTGCTGCCGGCAAATACAGCAGCTACAACTACAGTGCAGAAACTGCGCCGGGTTCGATTGCCGTGAATTACCACAGCAAGAACCTTGGTTTGTTCGTGCAGGATACTTGGTATGTCAACAGCAACCTGACCCTGACCTTCGGCCTGCGTGGTGACAAACCAACCGCAACTCCTGCACCGGCTTACAATCAGGCGGCGTCGACCTACTTTGGCTACGACAACAGCAAGGTGTTCGGTGGCGGTTTCCTGATCCAGCCGCGCTTCGGCTTCAACTACACCTTCGACAGCGACCGCCAGATGCAGTTGCGCGGCGGTGTGGGTCTGTTCCAGGGCGATGCGCCGCAGGTGTGGATTGGCAATAGTTTCAACACCACCGGTTTCAACTACACCTCTTACAACTTCACCAGTTACAACGCACTGTTCCCGTTCAACCCGGATGGCTTGCATCAAACGGTGCCGCCGGGTGGCGGCAGCGCAGGTGCACAGAACGTCAACTTTGTTGGCAATGATTTCAAATTGCCGTCCATCTGGAAGGCAAACCTGGCGTTCGATACCGAAACCGGTTGGATGGATACCGTGTTCTCGGCAGAGTTGATGGTCACCAAGGTCAACCACGGCTTGTTCTACAAGAGCTTGGGTATCGGCAAGATCAATACCCCGGGCGAAGATCCGGCCTATGCCTATCTGGGCCCGGATGGTCGTGAGCTGTATTGGAACCCCACCAAGACCGGCAAGGCGTGGGCATCTGGCGATGCACGCTATGGCCGCAATACTGCCTATAACAACGTATTCTTGATCGACAATACCGACAAGGGCGGCACGCAACAGTTGACGGTCAGCCTGAGCAAGCCGTGGAGCCGCAACAGCGATTGGTATTGGAATATCGGCTACACCTATACCCATGCGACTGAAGTTGGCCCGTTGACCAGCTCCACCGCCAGTTCGGGCTGGGGCTACCAGTACGGCTTCAATGCCAACGAAGATGTGGCCACTACCGCGCGCTACCAGATCAAGGACCGTTTCAGCGGCAGTTTGAACTGGAAGCACAAGTTCTTTGGCGATTACGAGACCCGTGCAGGTTTGGTCTACGAAGGTCGTAGCGGCCGTCCGTTCAGCTACGTCTATGTCAATGACGCCAACGGCGACACGCGTACCGCAAACGACCTGTTCTACGTACCGAAGGGTCAGGGGGATGTGCTGTTCGGAAACCTGACCAGTGCTGGTGTATTCACTGCCGATGCCGCGATGGAAACAGCGTTTTTTGATTGGCTCAGCAGCAACAAGGATCTGAACAAGATTCGCGGTTCCGTGGCGGGCAACAATGCCTTCCGTGCCGGTTGGGTCAATACGTTTGACCTGCGCCTATCGCAAGAATTGCCGGGCTTCTTCAAGGGCCACAAGTCGGAAGTCTGGGTGGACATCCAGAACGTTGGCAACCTGCTCAACAAGAAGTGGGGCAACATCATGGACTACGGTTTCTTCGCTGATGCCCGCGTAGCCACCCTGCAGGGTATTTACAACGGCAAGTACGTGTACAACTTCCGCAATGCGGATACACCCACCGTTGCCAACGGCGATGCCGACGGCTTCGATCAGGGCATCTCGCAGTGGTCGGTGCAGGTGGGCTTCAAGTACAAATTCTGATCTTCAGCACCATTGCGGTACCAAACGCCCGGGGAAACCCGGGCGTTTGCGTTTGCACGCATTCTCTTCGAATCCCCGCTGGTCGTGCGTCAAGGTGCAGGCATCGTTGCAAGATTCTTGCCCGCTGATTGCGCATCATGAAGTCATGGCCTGCATTTGTTGCAAGATTGCTCGGATGGCGATTCGCCAAGAACATCCTTGACCCGAAACACCCCCCGCCTCGGTTAGACTGCAAGTATGAATACGACTATCGATACGCCGCAATCGGCGGCCAGCCAATCCACCTCCACCCTTCCCACCATCAGCACCCACATCTACCCAAAAGGTGCGCTTGATGTGCTTTCGCGCGAGGAAGTCGCGCGCTTGCGTGATGCCTCCGCGGGTGGCCTGCACGACCTGCTGCGCCGCTGCGCGCTGGCGGTACTCACCTCAGGCAGTGCGTCCGACGACCCGCGCGCGGCGGCAGAGCTGTACCCTGAATTCGATATCGAAGTGGGGCAACAGGATCGCGGTGTGCGCATTGAATTGAAGCATGCACCTGCGATGGCGTTTGTGGATGGGCAGATCATTGCCGGTGTCGCCGAGTTGCTGTTTGCGGTAGTGCGTGATTTGGCATTCACCGCGATCGACCTCAATGGCGATACCGAGTTGGAGACTTCGAACGGCATCACCGATGCGGTATTTCGCTTGCTGCGCAATGCGCGCGTGCTGCACCCGGCTGACCCGAACCTGGTGGTGTGTTGGGGCGGGCATTCGATCGGGCAGGATGAGTACAAATACACCAAGCAGGTGGGCTATGAATTGGGTCTGCGCGGCTTGGATATCTGCACCGGTTGCGGCCCGGGGGCGATGAAAGGGCCGATGAAAGGCGCCACCATTGCGCATGCCAAGCAACGTCGCCGGCGTACCCGCTATATCGGCATCACCGAGCCGGGGATCATCGCGGCCGAATCGCCCAACCCCATCGTCAATCATCTGGTGATCATGCCGGATATTGAGAAGCGGCTGGAGAGCTTCGTGCGCTTGGGCCACGGCATCATCGTGTTTCCCGGTGGCGTGGGGACTTGCGAGGAAATTCTGTACTTGCTGGGAATTTTGCTGCGTGAAGAGAATTCACACCTACGCTTTCCGTTCATTCTTACCGGCCCAACGGCCGCAGCGCCGTACTTCGAACAAATCGACAAATTCATCCGCCTGACCTTGGGAGATGAAGCCGCGAACTTGTACCAGATCATCGTGGCCGACCCTGCCAAGGTGGCGAAGACGATGGACAGCGGCATCCTCAAGGTGAAGGAGCAGCGTATCGCGCAGCGTGATTCATTCTTCTTCAATTGGGCGTTGCATGTGCCGTTGGATTTGCAACAACCCTTCGTGCCCACCCACGAGCTGATGGCGGGGCTGGACCTGCACCACGGCCGCAAACCGCACGAATTGGCGGCCGACCTGCGCCGTGCGTTCTCCGGCATCGTCGCCGGCAACGTGAAGGAAGACGGCATGCGCCGGATCGAGGCGCATGGCCCATTCGAGATCCATGGCGATCCAGACATCATGCAGGCGCTGGATGCGCTGTTGCGCGCATTCGTGCAGCAGCGACGCATGAAGATTTCGGGTGACTACAAGCCCTGTTACAAGGTGGTGGGGTAACCGGTTGATTCAACCGGATTGCATCTCGATGCAATCCACTGGGCAGGCCGGGATGCACAGCGCGCATCCCGTGCACAGGTCATCCAGTACGGTGTGCATGAATTTGGCGCCGCCCACAATCGCATCCACCGGACAGGCTTGGATGCATTTGGTGCAGCCGATGCAGTCGGCCTCGATGATGAGCGCCAATTCGCCGGGCCTGTGTTCGCCGCGACTACGGTCGTAGGGCTTGGCATCCACACCCAGGAGTTTTGCGAGTGCGCGTGCACCGGCATCGCCGCCCGGCGGGCAGTGGTCGATGTCCGCTTCGCCACGTGCCATCGCCTGTGCATACGGGCGGCAACCCTCAAAGCCGCACTGTCCGCACTGGGTTTGCGGTAGCAGGCGGTCGAGACGTTCGATCAGGCTGGCGGCGTTGGGCGAGGTCATAAGCGTGAAGATAGCAAGTGCCGTGGTGGCGTATCTGCTGCCGCGAAGTCAAGGAGGAGATGCCGGCATAGTGCCGGCATCGGGGGCCATGAGCGGAAGTAGATACGCCACCACGGCGCGTGAGATGCGCAATATCAGCGCACCGGCATACCCGGTTGTGCGCCGGTATCGGCATCCAGCAGTGCCAATGCGCCACCATCAAATCCGGCCGACAGAATCATGCCCTCGCTGATGCCAAAGCGCATTTTGCGTGGGGCTAAGTTGGCGATGAACACCACGCTGCGGCCGATGAGTTTTTCCGGCTCGCCATAACTGGTGCGAATGCCCGAGAAAATCTGCCGCTGGCCGAGTGTGCCGGCATCCAATACAAAGCGCAGCAACTTGTCCGAGCCATCCACGAAGCCGCATTCCAGCACTTTGCCAATACGCAAATCGAGCTTGGCGAAGTCGTCGATACCGATGCAGGCAGTCGTATCCGTGGGTACAGCGGTCTTGGCAGGTTGCGGCGCAGACTTGATTTCAGCTGGTGTTGCGCGGGGGGCTGGCGTGGCGAGTGTGTCCTTTGAAGCGTTCACCATCGCGGCAATCTGCTTCGGGTCGATACGGGTAAACAACGCCATGTAGGGCTGGATTGAACATCCCAGCAACGGCTCGACCACATCGTCCCAATGCGTGATCGGGGCAGCCAGGAAAGCTTCGGCTTGCGCTACCGTGCCCGGCAGCACCGGCTTCAAGGCCGCAGCCAACACCCGGAACAGGTTCAAGCCTTGCGTGCAGACTGCCTGTAACTGCGCATCAGCACCGTCTTGCTTGGCCAGCACCCACGGCTTCTGATCGTCGATGTATTTGTTCGCTTCATCGGCCAGTGCCATGGTCAGCCGCAGTGCGCTGGCGGCTTCGTTGCGTTCATACGCATCGCGCACAGCCGTCAGCGCCTCCACGAAGCGCGTGTACTGTGCGGTGTCAGGCAGGCTCACGGCCAGTTGGCCATTGAAACGTTTTTCGATAAAGCCGGCGCAGCGGCTGGCCAGATTCACGAACTTGCCCACCACGTCGCTGTTCACCCGCGCCACAAAATCGGCAAGGTTCAAATCCACGTCGTCCACCCCGCCCGAGGTTTTGCCGGCGAAGTAATAGCGCAGCGCTTCAGGGTCCAGGCCTGCATCCAAGTAAGTGCGCGCCATGATGAAGGTGCCACGTGACTTGCTCATCTTCGCGCCATCCACCGTGAGGTAGCCGTTGACGTGCAAACGCGTGGGCGCGCGGTGGCCACTGCCGTGCAGCACCGCCGGCCAGAACAGGCCGTGGAAATTGACGATGTCCTTGCCGATGAAGTGGTGCAGCTCGGCCTGCGAATTAGTTTGCAGGTAGCTGTCGTAAGCAATCCCGGTTTGGGCGCAATAGTTGCTGAAGCTGGATAGATAGCCAATGGGCGCATCCAGCCAGACATAGAAATACTTGCCGGGTGCACCGGGGATTTCAAAACCGAAGTAGGGCGCATCGCGCGAGATATCCCACGCACGCAGGCCGCCTTCGGCATCCAGCCATTCCATCAGTTTGGCTTTGACTCCCGGCAGCGCGGTGTCGCCGGCTAGCCACTCGCGCAAGAAGGCTTCGAAGCGACCGACTTCAAAAAAATAATGCTCGGAATCACGTATTTCCGGTGTGGCCCCGGAGACCGCCGACCTGGGGTCGATCAAATCCGTGGGGCCATAGGCCGCCCCACAAACTTCGCAATTGTCACCGTACTGGTCGGGCGATTTGCAGTTTGGGCAAGTGCCCTTGACGTAGCGATCAGGCAAGAACATGCCTTTGGCCGGGTCATAAAACTGCGCCACGCTGCGTTGGCTGATGTGGCCTGCGGCAAGCAGCTTTGCGTAAATCTGCTGGGTGATCTCGCGATTGGTCTGCGAATGGGTGGAGTCGTAGTGGTCGAAGGCCACGCCAAATGCGGCAAAGTCGCGCTCATGGCTGTCTTTGATGCGGGCGATGAAGTCCTCGGGGCTCACCCCGGCTTTTTCGGCTGCCAGCATGATGGGCGTGCCGTGAGTGTCATCGGCGCAGACGTAATGCACGCTGTCGCCTCGCATACGCCGTGCGCGCACCCAGATATCGGCCTGGATGTAACCCACCAGGTGCCCAAGGTGTAGCGGGCCATTGGCATAGGGCAGGGCGTTGGTGACAAGTGCAGTACGCGACATCGGGGGGTCTATCAGGAAACGGGGTTTCGATTATCGCACGCAAGCGCGTTGCCCCTGCACGCAAAACCCCGGGCAAGCCGGGGTTTTGCGTCACACCGAACCTCAATGCAGTCAGTCCGCGCGTACCCAAGTGGCCGTGCGGCAAATGAAAGCCACGCAGCCTTTCACCTCCAGTTTCTTGCCACCATCGATCAGTTTGATCGACTTGGCATTGAAATTACGGTCTTCAGACGGCTTATAGCCCTTGCCGTCGCCCCATGTGCCGTCTTTTTGCGCCTTCAGATTCCACAAGGTGACGATGCCTACATAGGGCTTGCCTTTGTACTGCCCACTGCATTCATCGCAAGTGGCTGGCATGCCTAGGTTTTCGGTGATCTTGGCAGCCAGTGTCCCGTTCTTGGCCTCGTAGACTTCTGAAATTGTCATGGCCTTGCCGGATTTGTCGTCCAGTGTCTTCCACTTGCCAACCGGCGAGGTGGCATGTTGTTGCGCCGAAGCTGCGAATGCGAAGGATGCCAACAGTGTTGCCAAAATGATCTTGCGCATGGATGTCCCCTCCCAGGGATGAGCAAGAGCGCGGCGCGCTCCTAATTGGCGTTATACCCCATTCGTAGGGGTATGGGGATCTGCCGGGATTGCCTGGCCAGTCGGGATTGAGCTGGCTTGGGGCTAAACTTGCGGGTTCGGATCATGCGGAAGAGGCAGGTGAATAACGTGGTTGATCGCAAGGATGAGATGGCAGGTGCGTTTGATCCGCGGCCTATCTATCAGGCAGCCGTAGAGGCCTTGAACCGAGGGGATTGGCGGCAAGCAGCCGAACTGGCGCACAGGTTGTTGCAGCATTTGCCCGGGCATGCCGGGGTGCAGTTCGTTGCGGGTGTGGCAGCGATGAATCTGCAGCAGATGCCTCAGGCCATGCAGCATTTGCAGCAGGCGGTACGGCTGAATCCCGCACGTGCCGACTATGCCGCGCAATTGGCCAAGCTGTTGTCGGACGGGCGTATGTTGCGAGAAGCACTGACGGTTGCTGATGCTGCGGTCAACGCCGGTCCAACCGATGCGATGACCGCCGATACCCTTGGCGTGGTGTACACGCGCGGCAACGAGCACACCAAGGCCGTAGCAATGTTTGAACGTGCGGTTGCGCTGTTCCCGCAGCAGGCCGCGTTTCGCTTCAATCTGGCAACCTCGCTGACGTTTGCCGGCCGACTGGAGGATGCCGAGCGCGAATATGAAGCCTGCTTGAGCCGGCAGCCACACTACTGGAAGGCCCATTTGGCCTTGGCGAAATTGCGCAAATCCGGACCGGACAACAATCACCTGAGTAGGTTGCAAACCCTGCTCGCCAGTTGTCCCGAAGCAGATAACGAAGCGCGCATGTATTTGAATTTGGCACTGTCGGCCGAGTTGGAAGACTTGCGTGATGACGCGGCCGCGTTCAACCACCTGGTCGCCGGAAAGCAGGCCGGCGGAGTGGGCCGAAAAGGCAGTCGCGCCCGCGATGCCGCTCTTTTTGCGGCTGTACGTGAAGCCTTTCCAGAGTCGATTGCAGACAGCGCCATCGGGAGTGACAACGCGGAGCCGATTTTCATCGTGGGCATGCCACGCAGTGGTACCACCTTGATGGATCGCATCCTGTCCAGCCACTCGCAGGTGCATTCGGCAGGGGAGTTGCAGAACTTCGGTGTCGTCCTCAAACGTGCATCGGGCAGCATCACGCCGGAGTTGATCGACGTGGACTGCATCCAGCGGGCGCGGCATTTGCCTTGGCAAAAAGTGGGCGATGCCTATGTGGCCAGCACCCGTCCTGGCACCGCCAGCAAACCACGGTTCACGGATAAATTGCCGCACAATTTCTTGTATTTGGGGCATATCGCGCAAGCCTTGCCGAAGGCGCGCATCCTCTGCATGCGGCGCAACCCGATGGACACTTGCCTGGGCAACTTCCGCCAGTTGTTCGCACAAAGTACGCCGTATTACGACTACTCGTTTGATCTGCTGGATACTGGCGCTTATTACCTGCAATTTGATGCACTGCTGCGGCACTGGCAGCAGGTGATGCCCGGACGGATTCTGGAAGTGCACTACGAGGACTTGGTGGACGCACCAGAGGCCACCATGCGTATGGCGCTGGCGCATTGCGGTCTGCCGTGGGAAGACGCGTGCTTGCAGTTTCAAGACAACACCGCCCCCGTGGCCACCGCCAGTGCGGTGCAAGTGCGCGAGCCGCTGCATCGCGGTGCAATGCAACGTTGGAAACGTTTCGAACCACAACTTCAGCCATTGCGTGAATTGTTGGAGCAAGGCGGTATCGAAATTTGAAGTAACAATAAAAAAAACCCCGCCATAGGCGGGGTTTTTGGTAACACATGGACTTGGGCGATTACTTGCCCTTGCCGAAGCTCCACTTGGCTTCCAGATAGTACGCACGGCCCAGCACGTCGAAATTGCTGCTGTTGTACGGCGCACCAGTGTTGCCCGCGTAACCGCTGACATCCATGGTCGGCATGCGGTTGGCCAAGTTATTGACCAGGAACGACAACTTGAAGTCCTCGGTGACGGCAAAGTTCACGCTGCCATTGAGGGTGGTGTACGAGCCCAGCTTGGCGGCACCGTAGTTGTTGTAGCCATCGATCGGCTTGCCCCACTTGTCCACGGTACCCAGCTTATTCAGCGAAGCGCGGTAGTTCGGGGTCTGGCCGATGTAGTTGGCATACAGCGTGGTGGTCCAGCGATCCTTGTTCCAGCCCAACGACGCACTGGCTTTGATCTTGGGATCGGTGCTGTAGTACGGGTCGTTCAGTGCATCAGCAATCGGGTCGGTTGGGTACTGCTGGAACTCATGCTTGAGATTGCGGGTCCACGAACCACCCATGTTCAAGGTGCCGTAAGCGCCCAGATCCTGGCGATAGTTGGCGTCCAAGGTCACCGCATTCAAGGTTTCCTTGGCAACGTTGACTTTCTGGATGCTGATTTTCTGAATTACGCCCGTGGGGCCACGCACGACTTGCGACAGCGCAGCCACACAAGTGCCGGAGCTGGCCGGCAACTTGCCCAGACGGCAGTCGGCCTCATCACGCATCAGCTGATCCACGTTCTGGGTTGCGACTTCATCGCGGATATCCCAGTGGTGATAGTCGGCACTGAACGAGAGCTTGGCGGTGGGTGCCCACACCACACCGTAGCTCCACACCTTGGCATTGATGGGTTTCAGGTTGACGTTGCCGGACTGCTCGCCTTTGTACTGAGCATTGGAGAACGTGGTCGGGCAGCTGACGATATTGCCCGGGTCGAAGCCCAGCTTGGCGCAGTTGTAGTAGTCCACCGTGGTGCTATAAAAGCCACTTTGGCCTTGGAACTGGTCAGCCAAGGTTGGTGCCTTGAATGCAGTGCCGTACTTGCCGCGGAACAGCAAGGATTCAAACGGACGGAACTCCATACCCAGTGCATAGGTGGGCTTGTCGATGGTCTTGCCGGCCGCGCGGAACGCGTCATAACGGGCAGATGCGGTGACCGTCAGCGGTTCCCACAGCGGCAGGCGCAATTCGCTGGTGACCGCATAACGGGTACGGCTGCCATTCCCGCTGACTGCGGTGGTGCCCCAAATCTTGCCGTTCAGCAGCAACGGATCCGGATCATAGCGCCAGCCTTGGCTGCCGGCTTCCACTGCCAACGCGAAGCCCGCGTCACCGCCGGGCAGCGAGAACAGCGATCCATTGGTCAGCTGCGCGCGCAGCATGTTGTCATAGGTGCGGCTACGCGAATTGGTTTGGCCCATGAAGCTGTAGAAATCGGTGGGCGACAACAATTTGTAGAACGCGGCGTAGTCCGGGGTGAATACCGGATAGGCGTTGTAGTAGGGATCCCAACCCTGTTGTGGGCCCAACACATGATCCTGGAAGTATTTATCGATCGGGTCGCCCAAACGAGCCAGGTCGGTTTCGGTGAGCTTGTACTCGGTACGGGTAAAGCCGACGTCGTAATCCCAGTTCGAGCCTTCGCCCAAGGTGCCGTTGACACCCAAGGTGACCGCATACGACGAGCTGACATTGCGGCCCATGGTCTGTTTCCAATCACCCATGTCTTCCGGGGTGAAGGCACGTTGCAGGTTCAGCAAGTCGTCCAGGTTCGGGTCATAAAAATAACCCCATTTCAGGCTGGTGCCCCACCAGGTGTAGTTGGAGCCGATGTGGTACTTGACCTTTTCGTGGCTCAACAGCACGTCAGCATACAACTGTGCATTGTCATTGAAGTCGTAGGTGGAGTGCGCATAGAACTGCACGCTTTCCTTGCCGTTCTTCAAGGTGCGATAGCCGGGGGTGGACATCGAGCCGCAGTACTTGGCATCGCCAAAGCCCGGGCGCGTCTGCAAGCCTGCCGTACCACCGAAACCAGCCGTCACATTGGCGCAGTTGGCGGGGTCAAGGAACTTGTAGCTGGTGAACGGGCTGTACACCAGCCAATCGCGGCTGGCCAGCGCCGGTGAAGCAACGCGGTCGTAGGTCTTGGTTGCGTTATTGGCAACCCAAGTGGTGCCTTGGGTATTGAAATGGCTGGTCAAGTCGCGGTCTGCAGACCACACCGGATCGGTGATTTCCGCCTGCAAGCCGAGCAGGGTGTTCCAGCGGTTGTCGGCGTTGTGCAGGCTGGTAGCGGCGCTGAAACGACCGCTGCGGCCACCACCCTCGGCGTAACCCCCCAAACGGGTGCTGATCACGCTGCCTTCCATGTTCTTCTTGAGGATGATGTTGACCACACCGGCAATGGCGTCCGAGCCATACAGTGAGGACTGGCCACCGGGCAGGATTTCAATGCGCTCGACCAACTCCACCGGAATACCGCTGATGTTGTTGAACACGTCCGAACCGTTGTACAGCGCCGGATAGTTGGCCATCGGGCGGCCGTCGATCAGGTATTTGACATAGCTGGCGGACAGACCAAACAGGCTCAAGGTTTCGGCACCCTGGGTGAACGAAGCCGAGCTCTGGTTGTTCTGCACGCCACCGGTGGCGAAGCTGCTCTTCTGCAACACTTCCGCCACGTTGCTGAAGCCGCGGGCTTGAATGTCCTCGGCCGAAATGATGGTGACCGGAACGAAGGTTTCGACTTGGGTCTGCGGGATCAGCGAACCGGTCACGGTGACCTTGTCCAGATTCTTCGCCTTTTCGTCGGACTTCTGCTGGGTGTCGGTCTTGGTGGCAGCTTGGTCTTGCGCATAGGCAGCGACCGGCAGCATCAAGGCTGCGGCAAGCGCCAGCGTCAGCTGGCTGCGAACAATGGTATTGCGGTGGCGAAGAGCCATGGGAATTCCTTCTTTTTGGAAACGGTTAAACAGAACCAACTGAGGTGATCGATGAGACACCGGAACCAGCCGGGCCCGAAGGGTAACATTCATTTAACATGCTTTGCCTGAATACGTAATACTTGCGTGCCGTATGGTGGGGCTTTTGTTAAATTGTGTGGCTGCGAATGCACCGTAGGCGTCAAGCTGTTTTGACGGCAGCTTTGGGGATATTCGAGAGCAGGTGCTGGGCAATGTCCATTTCACGAACGTAAATGGAACATGAATGGCAAACTCGGGGACTCGGCTAACATTGTCGTTCCATTAACCGAGGCCATCGGCCCATGTCACGTTTGCCCTCCCATGCCGTCCAAGGTGAACTTAAGCCGTTGGCCAATGCGCACAACATCATTGCCGTGGGCTCAGGCAAAGGCGGCGTAGGTAAATCCACGACGGCAGTGAATTTGGCATTGGCACTGGCGGCGGAAGGCCTGAAGGTTGGTGTGCTGGATGCCGATGTGTATGGCCCCAGCATTCCCACCATGTTGGGTTTGTCTGGAAAGCCGGACAGTCCGGATGGCAAGAGCATCCTGCCGATGCGGGCCTACGGGATCGAAGCGATGTCGATTGGCCTGCTGGTGGGCGACGATACGCCGATGATCTGGCGTGGGCCAATGGCTACCCAGGCGCTGACCCAATTGCTGCGGGATACCTGCTGGAGCGATCTGGATGTGTTGATCGTGGATCTGCCACCCGGGACGGGCGATATTCAATTGACCATGGCGCAAAAGATCCCGGTGGCCGGTGCGGTGGTGGTGACCACACCGCAGGAAGTGGCCACCATGGATGCGCGCAAAGCATTGAAAATGTTTGAAAAAGTGGAAATTCCTGTGCTTGGTTTGGTGGAAAACATGGCGGTGCATGTGTGCAGTCAGTGCGGCCATGCCGAACACATCTTTGGCAGTGGCGGGGCACAGTGGATGTCGCAACAGTACGACGTGCCGGTATTGGGCTCGCTGCCGCTGCAACGCTCGATTCGTGAGCAGGGCGATGCAGGTAAACCCATCGTGGCCGCGCAGCCGGACTCCGCCGCAGCGCAGGCCTATCGGATGACCGCACGTGCCTTGCTGGCGCGCTTGGCGCAACGGCCGAAGGTACGAACCGGGATTGCTGCGGCGCTGCTGGGGGCAGGCTGAATAGCAGCGGTTTGGTGATGTTGCAGACTGCTATTTCCGTGTGCTATTTTCTTCTCATCTGCCGTCTGACGGCGTTGCGATGGTGGGGTTCAAGATGCGTAAGTATCCTTTGGCAGCGACATTCCTTGCCGCAGTCTGTGCACTGCCCGCCTTTGCGCAATCCCAATCCAGCAATGATTGGGACAAAATCGTGCTGGAGCAGGCCAACGGCAGCGTGATGACCAGCACCGGCGGTGATTACCGTTCGGCGGCGATTGGTGACCAGCTGACGGTGGGCCAATACATGATGCTCTCTGGTGCGCAGCCGGGTGCCAAGCTGGTGTATTACAAGTTGGATGACAAAGGCCGCGTAATCCACAAGTGCGTGCGTGATTACGACCAGGCCAACACCTATGTGGTGGACGCCAGTTGCAAAATCGCTGCCGGATGGGCCCATTCGGGTGGGATGAACGGTGCCAACGTCGGCATGATTGCCGGGGCTGTGCTTGTCGGGGCGGCTTTGCTTGGTTCGGAAAAAAATACGCCGATCAGTAGCGGGAGGCGTTGAGGTCGCAGCCCTGCAACATCGGTTGACGAGCATCAAGGCAAGCTATCCGGCTTGCCTTGATGCGTTTAGGGGACATGGGATTACATTGACCCGCAGTATTGGCCTGGCAAGGAGTTCGTAAGTGTCAAGCGATGTCGCGCGCAGGTGGCTGCTGCCCGCGCTGTCAGCGCTGCTGGCGGCGCTGTGGCTGGGGGGCGGAGTGACCCAAGACGGCACGTCGATGGACGAGTGGTTGCAACTGCTGGCACTGCCTGTGCTGTGGATGTCGGTGCGAGTCTTGTTGGTCGAGTTTCCAGCGGATCGGCTGTCTCGCTGCGGTATCGCGTTAGCGGTCGCTCTCGTTCTGTTGTTGGCCTTGCAGTTGTTGCCGCTCCCCGCATCGATCTGGAACCTGCCCGCAGCTCGTGGCGCACTGACGCAGGACTTGCAACAGGCAGGGGTGGATACCTTGCGTCGCCATTGGAGCCTTGCACCGGCCGCCACCGAACAGGGGTTGTGGGCGCTATTGCCTGCCTTGGCTTGCTTCTTTGCGGCAATAACCCTGGATAAGTTCCAGCGGCGACGCGTGTTACAGGTTGTGATTGTACTGGCAGCCTTCAATGTCCTGTTTGCATTTTTCCAGGCCGGGTTGCCGTTGGACAGCGCGTTGCGGCTCTATGATTTTGATGCGGGGTTTGGTGGGTTGTTTGCCAATACCAATCATCAGGCAACTGCCTGCATCGCGGGCATGGTGCTGGCGACGGGTTTGGGCGCGGATGCGCGCTTTCGGGCGCGGTGCGAGGGAGTGCACCTGCATGCCGTGTGGGGGTACTTCCTGCTGGCGGGCATGTTTTTGCTGGCCACACCCTTGAGTACCTCGCGTGCAGGCATGGCCATTGCGTTGCCGGCCTTGGCGTTGGCTTTGGTGCTGAGCGGAGCGGTGCCATTGCGCAGGATGAAACGCAATAAGGCGGCATTGGGACTGGCTGCGGGCATAGTGTTATTGATGCTGCTTGGAATGCAGGCGGCGTTGGGCTGGATGGCGATTGATCTTGCCGAAGAGCAACGCCATGTGTTCGCTGAAATCACATTCCAGTTAGGGTTGGCGCATGCGCCGCTGGGCAGTGGCGTTGGCAGTTTCGTGCCGTTGTTTGCTGCCGCCAGCCCACTGCAGATGCAAGATGTGTATTACGTCAATCATGCGCATAATGAATACGTGCAGTGGTGGCTGGAAACCGGCTGGCTGGGCATGCTGCTGCTGGTTGGCGTGCTGGCGGTACTGGCGGTAGCCGTCAAACGCTTGCTGCAACAGCGGCGACGTGGCTCGCAGGTGATATTGGCGGCATCGGCTTGGGTGGCGATTGCCGCAGTATTGGCGCATTCGTGGGCAGACTATCCCTTGCGCACGCTCAGTTTGATGAGCACTACCGCAGCACTGGCGGGGGTGATGTTGGCGGCGCTTGCGGATATCGGTCAACGTCGGCACATGCCCGAGGATGCACGGGATCAGGCTGCTCCCAACGCACTTGCTGATTGAGCGCAGCGCTGGGCAGATGTGGCAACATTCCTTACACTTGCGGGCTTGACCGACGCCAGAAAGCAACCCGCATGAGCATCAAGAGTGACCGTTGGATCCGTCGCATGGCTGAACAGCAGGCCATGATTGAGCCGTATGAGCCGGGTCAGGTGAAGTTTGCCGACAAGAGCGGCACCGGTGGTCAACGTATCGTCAGCTATGGCACCTCCAGCTATGGCTATGACGTGCGCTGCGCGCGCGAGTTCAAGGTGTTTACCAATATCAATTCGACAATAGTCGATCCCAAGCACTTTGACCCCAAAAGTTTTGTCGATGTGGTGGACGATGAGTGCATCATCCCGCCCAATTCGTTTGCGTTGGCGCGTACGGTGGAGTACTTCCGCATTCCGCGCGACACCTTGGTGGTGTGCCTGGGCAAGAGCACCTATGCGCGCTGCGGGATCATCGTCAATGTGACCCCGCTGGAGCCGGAATGGGAAGGGCATGTGACTTTGGAGTTCTCCAACACCACGCCGTTGCCTGCGCGCATTTATGCAGGGGAAGGTGTGGCCCAGATGTTGTTCTTCCAGTCCGCTGCCGATGATGTCTGCGAAACCTCGTACAAGGATCGCGGCGGAAAATATCAGGGGCAGACGGGGGTGACTTTACCGCGTACCTGATTCGAAGTTTGCAGCCATTTTGCCGCGCCGCGCCCGGCACGCAGGCCGCTGGCAAAGCACGCGGTGAGCAGATAGCCGCCGGTCGGGGCTTCCCAGTCCAGCATTTCCCCGGCGCAGAACAGCCCGGGGTGTTGCTTCACCATCAGCGCATCATCCAGTGCGTGCAGGCGCACGCCGCCGGCGGTGGAAATGGTTTCGGCCAGCGGACGCGGGCGCAACAAGCGCAGCGGCAGTGATTTCAGTGCGCCAGCCACCTGCGTCATATCCTGCTGCGCGGGTTGGTCCAGAACTTCAAATACCAGCGCGGCCTTGGCGGCGTCGATGCCGGTTTGCCGGCGCAAATGTTCACCCAAACTGCGGCCGTTGCGTGGTTTTGCAAGATCGTTTTGCAGGCGTTCCAGCGTGCGTCCTGGCACCAGGTCCAGATGCAGCGTCGCTTCGCCGTTGCGGGCAATGCGGTCGCGCAGTTCGGCACTGATCGCATAAATCAAGCTGCCTTCGATGCCGTGTTCGGTCAGTACGCACTCACCTTGCAAGGCGTGTGTGGTGTTGTCGATATCAGGCCAATGGGCAATGACGGGTTTGAGCGGCGCGCCAGCAAATTTGTTCGCAATGAAATCGCTCCACCCAATATCGAATCCGCAGTTGGCCGGCTGCAAGGGTGCAATGTCGATGCCGCGTGCCGTCAGTGCATCTACCCATGCGCCATCCGAGCCTAACTGCGGCCAACTGCCGCCGCCCAGTGCCAGCACGGTGGCGTCGGCAGTGAAACTGGCCTCACCACTGGGCGTTGCAAAGCGTAGCGCGCCGTTGGCGTCCCAGCCCAACCAGCGGTGCTGCACATGGAACTGCACGCCGGCAACTTTCAGGCGGTGCACCCAGCCGCGCAGCAAGGGCGCGGCCTTGCGATCGGTGGGGAACACCCGGCCCGAACTGCCCACGAAGGTGTCGATGCCCAGCCCGCGCGCCCATGCGCGCAAAGCATCGGCATCGAAGCTGTCCAGCCATGTTGCGATGTCATTGGCGCGCTCACGGTAGCGGCCATCAAAGTTCGGACGCGGCTCGGAATGGGTGAGATTCAGGCCACCTTTGCCGGCGATCAGGAATTTGCGCCCAACCGATCCCTTGGCTTCGAATAGATGCACTGGGAGGCCGGTGCCGCACGCGGCTTCGGCGGCCATCAAACCGGCAGGGCCACCGCCGATGATGGCAAGCGTAGGAGTTGGGAGGTTCGACATGCCGCCATGATCCCATGCCGGCAAGGCCCGATTACAATACGCGGATGATCTTGAATATTGCCGCCTACCTGTTTGTTGCGATTGATGATGCCGATGCCTTGGCACTGCGCCTGCGTGAGCGCGCCGAGGCGGACGGCCTGCGTGGCAGCATGTTGGTGACCCCCGAGGGCGTGAACCTGTTTCTGGCCGCCGCAGAGGTACCCTTGCGCGGTTTCCTGGCGTGGCTGCGCGAAGATGCACGGTTTGCCGATCTGCACGCGAAAGAGAGCTGGAGCGAAGCCGTGCCGTTTGCGCGGTTGAAGGTCAAGCGCAAGGCCGAAATCATCAGCTTTCGGCGCACGCATGCCTCGCCGCTGGAACTGGGGGAGCGCGCCCCTGCAGTCGCCCCTCGCACCTTGGCGCGTTGGATTGCGCAAGGCCATGACGATGCCGGCAAGCGGTTGGTGTTGTTGGATACGCGCAACCAGCAGGAAGTGGCCTACGGCACCTTTCACAATGCCCTGACCTTGCCCATTGATAAATTCACCGACTTGCCTGCGGCGCTTGCACCGCACCGCGAAGGCTTGCGCGATGCCACCATCGTCAGTTTTTGTACCGGTGGCATCCGCTGTGAAAAAGCGGCGTTGTGGTTGCAGCAAGAGGGCTGGGACAACCTGCTGCAACTGGATGACGGCATCCTGGGTTATTTCGAACAGGTTGGCGGCGCAGGCTACGACGGTGGTTGCTTCGTGTTTGATCAGCGCATCAGCCTGGATCCGGCACTACGCCCATTGCAGGAGGGTGCGGCATGAGCTGGCTTGCGATCGCGATGATCGTCATCGGGGTTTGGGTGGCCATCAAGGTAGCCGGCGCATTGCTGAAACTGGTGTGCTGGGGTGTGGTCCTGATCGGAATTTATTGGTTTGTCGCGCCGATCATGCATTGGCCGCGGTTGTTCTGATTGCAGCGGCGTGATCAACCGCCAATCGCCATGCCCGCGGCGTGGCCCGATGCCCATGCCCACTGGAAATTGTAGCCGCCCAGCCAGCCGGTCACGTCCACCACTTCACCGATGAAATACAGGCCTGGGATGGTCTTGGATTGCAGCGTGCTGGATGACAGGCCATCCGTATCCACTCCTCCCAAGGTCACTTCGGCGGTGCGATAGCCTTCGCTGCCGCTGGCGATCAATGGCCATGCCGCTAACAGTTCGGCAATCGCGTGCAGTTCTGCCGGTGTGTATTGGCGCAGCGGTTTATTGATCATCCAGTGTTCGCACAGGCGCTGGGCAAAACGTTTTGGCAGGACCTCGCCCAGCACGGTTTTCAACTCTGTGTCGCGCCGTGTGCGTTGCCAATCGGCAAGTTGTTGCGCGCCATCAATGCCGGGCAACAGATCCAGCCGCAGGTCATCACCGGGCTGCCAATACGAGCTGATTTGCAAAATCGACGGGCCGCTGATGCCGCGGTGGGTGATCAGCATGAAGTTGCGAAAACTCACACCATTGCACGTCGCCTCGACCGGCAATGACACCCCCGCCAAGTCCTGCAGGCGCTCGGCATGTTTGCCACTCAAGGTCAGTGGCACCAAGCCGGCGCGGGTGGGCAACACGTGCTGCCCAAACTGTTTGGCAAGCTGATAGCCAAATCCCGACGCGCCCATGCTGGGGATCGATAGCCCGCCACTGGCCACCACCAGTGCGGCGCTTGTAAAATGCCCTTGTGGCGTGTGCAGGCGGTAGTGGCCGGCATCGGTGTGTTCGACACGTTCAATCGTGCAATGCGTGCGAATCTCCACGCCGGCATGCGCGCATTCGGCCAGCAGCATCGCCACGATCTGTTTGGACGAATCATCGCAAAACAACTGCCCCAGCTCTTTTTCGTGATAAGCAATCCGGTGGCGCTCGACCAGCGCGATGAAATGCCACGGCGTGTAGCGCGCCAGCGCAGATTTGCAAAAATGCTTGTTGGCTGACACAAAGTTGGCGGGCGATGCGCCGGTGTTGGTGAAATTGCAGCGGCCTCCCCCGGACATCAGTATTTTTTTGCCTGCTTTATTGGCGTGATCCAGCACCAGCACGCGCAAGCCGCGTTGGCCAGCGGTGAGCGCGCACATCAGCCCGGCGGCACCGGCACCGATGACGATGGCATCAAATTGGGTGTTCACACCCATTCACGCGACGGCAGGGTGTGGCGGCGCTGCGGGCGACCTGCAAGGTCGAGGAAATTGTTGAACACGGCATCGGCTTGTTGCTGCATGGCGGCGATGTGTTGCTGCGTTTGCGTACGGATGGTGGCTTCATCGTGCAGCAAACCGGAGCTTGCCAATTCTTCGCGATATGCAGGATTGGCCAGCCAGCGCTCGATCAACGGCTGATCCATTTCCAGATGGAATTGGAAGCCATAGGCATTGTCGCCGTAGCGAAACGCCTGTTGTGCGCAGTCGGCGCTGGTGGCCAGATGGGTGGCCGATTGCGGGATGTCGAAGCGGCAGCCATGCCACTGGAACACCGGTGTGGCGGGCTGCAGCGGGGCCAATACGGGGTCATCCATCCCTGCCGCGGTTTTATGCAGGGGGTACCAGCCAATTTCCTGCACGGGATTGCGCCGCACGGGCGCGCCCAGCACATGCGCGAGAAGTTGCGCACCCAAGCAGATGCCCAGCACGGGTTTTCCCTGCGCCAACATGGTTTCGATGGCGCGCATTTCGTTGCGCAGATGCGCACGCTGCGGGTGGTCTTCGACATTCATCGGCCCGCCCAGCACGATCAATCCACGATAGCGGTCAACGTTGAGTTGGGCATCGGGATGGCGTTCGAAATTCTTGAACCGGATGCGATGACCGCGTCGCCGGATCAGTGGATCCAGCGTACCCAGTGGTTCGGCAGCAACGTGTTGGAAGACGAGAAGACGGGACATGTGCAAACTATGCCAAAGGCGGCGACGAGCGGCGAATCGCCGCTCATCATGCGGCTATGGCCTGCGTCCCGATCGCACCAGCAATGGTTGCAGCCATGACCCCCCCTGCGGGGCAGACCCATCCCGCAGGAGCACGCCATGCGCCATGAAGCCTTAGCGCGGGCTGCGGGGCTTGAAGCCGCCCGGTTTGCCGCCAGCAGGCTTGAAGCCGCCCGGCTTGCCGCCACCGGGTTTGAAGCCGCCCGGTTTGCGCGGGCGATCGTCACCACGCGGCGGGCCGAAGCTGCGCTTGCGCGAGGGGGCGTCGATATCGGTGCTGCTGGCGGGCTTCATGCGCAGTGGCTTGCTGGCCACCCGCACGTTCTGCATGTGTTCCAGCAATTCCGGCGGCATGCCATCGGGCAGATCCACCAAGGTGTAATCATCGCGAATATCAATGCGGCCGATATAGCGGCTTTCCAGATCGGCTTCGTTGGCAATCGCGCCCACGATATGCCCCGGCTGCGCGCCATGTTGGTGGCCCACTTCAATGCGGTAGGTGCGCATGCCGGCTTCTGGAGCGCCGTGTTCACGCGGTGTGCGTTCACGCGGCTCCCTCGGCTCACGTTGCGGCCGTTCACCGCGCTCGCTGCGATCGCGGGTGGGGCGGGCATCACGTGCTTCGAAAGCGCGTTCCGAAACCGCCGGTTTGGCCAGCAGCAAAGGGGCCTTGCCCTGTACCAGCTTGGCCAGCGCGGCGGCGACTTCCACCGCCGGCACGTTCTTCTCGCGCTCGTAGCGTTCCACCAGATCGCGGAAGATCGCGAGGTCATCGCTGGCCAGTGCGGCTTCGATCTTGTCGAGAAACTTGGCTACCCGGCGCTCATTCACGGCATCCACGCTGGGCAGGTTCATCTGCTCGATCTTCTGCCGGGTGGCACGTTCAATCGCCCCCAGCATGCCGCGCTCACGCGGGGCCACAAACAGGATCGCCTCGCCCTTGCGCCCGGCACGGCCGGTGCGGCCAATCCGGTGCACATAGCTTTCGGTGTCGTAGGGGATGTCGTAATTGAGCACGTGGCTGATGCGATCCACATCCAGCCCGCGCGCGGCCACGTCGGTGGCCACCAGCACGTCAAGCTGGCCATCCTTCAAGCGCTGGATGGTGCGCTCACGGGTTTTCTGTTCCACATCCCCATTGATGGCGGCGGCGCTGAAGCCGCGTGCGGCGAGTTTTTCGGCCAGCTCATCGGTGCCCAACTTGGTGCGGGCGAAAATGATCATGGCATCGAACGGCTCGGCTTCCATGATCCGGGTCAGCGCGTCCAGCTTGTTGATGCCACTCACCATCCAGAACCGTTGGCGGATATTTTCGGCGGTGGACGTCTGCGATTTGATCGCGATTTCGGTCGGATCTTTCAGATACGTCTGCGCGATGCGCCTGATCTGGTTGGGCATGGTGGCCGAGAACAGCGCCACTTGCCGTGTTTCCGGGGTCTTTTTCAGCACCGCTTCCACGTCGTCGATGAATCCCATCCGCAGCATTTCGTCGGCCTCATCCAGCACCAGCATGCGCAATTGCGACAGATCCAGCGAGCCGCGTTCCAAATGGTCAATCACCCGGCCCGGCGTACCTACCACCACATGCACGCCGCGTTTCAATGCCGTCAGCTGCGGCAAATAGCTTTGCCCGCCGTAGATCGGCAGCACTTGGAAGCCGGGAATATGGTGGGCGTATTTCTGGAACGCCTCGGCGACCTGAATGGCCAGCTCACGGGTGGGTGCCAGCACCAGCACTTGCGGCTTGCTGGCCGGCGATTCCAGCAGGGCCAGCGCCGGCAGGGCGAATGCTGCTGTTTTGCCGGTGCCTGTCTGCGCTTGCCCGATCATGTCGCGGCCTGCCAGCAGGGCCGGAATGGTGGCGGCCTGGATCGGTGAAGGGGTTTCGTAGCCTACTTCGCGAAGCGCGGCCAGCAGGCTTTGCGGCAGGCCAAGATCAGAAAATGTCACAGGTGCGGTATCGCCGCTCATGGTGCCTCTGGGCGGGTTCGCCGGAAGATTCAAGGACGCATAGTGTACGCGTCTGCCGCTGAGTCGGCGCTCAACAGACTAAAGCGCGTTTTGATTCCCCCGGGTGTTTTGCAGAGCGGGATCGAAATAATCCTGCTGTGAATGCGAACGATTCTTGGCAATGGCGGATTTGCACTGATTTTGGCTGCTTTCGCTGGTTTTGTGGCACGCAAGGTCTGGTCGTCACTGCATATCGGCAGGTACAATGTGCGGCTGTTGCGAGTGGCTTTGGGTTCACTCGCGCCCACAGAAGACAGAGGCACGCGTGCTGGCCGAATATTTGCCCACTCTGCTGTTTTTGATCGTCGCCACCGGGATCGGCATTGCGCTGATCGTGATTGGCAACGTGATTGGCCCCAAGCGGCCGTCCGCCGAGAAGCTGTCGCCCTATGAGTGCGGCTTTGGTGCATTCGAGAACGCGCGCATGCCGTTCGACGTGCGCTACTACCTGGTCGCGATTTTGTTCATCGTGTTCGACCTGGAAATCGCCTTCGTGTTCCCGTGGGCCGTGGTATTCCGCGAGCTTGGGGTGTTTGGCCTGATCGAAATGGGCGTGTTCCTTGCGCTGTTGGTGATCGGCTTCGTGTACGTGTGGAAGCGCGGCGCGCTGGAGTGGGAATGAGCAATATCGTCCAGAATGTTTTGGAAGCCGCCAGCAACCCGTTGCCGGAGGGTCGGCTGGACGACATCCTGCGCCCCGATGGCGACAACCCGCTGCTGCAAAACGGCTATGTGACGACCAGCCTGGATGCGCTGTGGAATTGGGCGCGTACCGGTTCGATGTGGCCGATGACTTTTGGCTTGGCCTGTTGCGCAGTGGAAATGATGCATGCCGGCGCAGCGCGTCTGGATCTGGATCGTTATGGCGTGGTGTTCCGCCCGTCGCCACGCCAGTCCGACGTGATGATCGTGGCCGGCACCTTGGTCAACAAAATGGCCCCGGCGCTGCGCAAGGTCTATGACCAGATGCCCGACCCCAAGTGGGTGATTTCGATGGGTAGCTGCGCCAACGGCGGCGGCTACTACCATTACTCGTACTCCGTCGTGCGTGGTTGCGACCGCGTGGTGCCGGTGGATGTGTACGTGCCCGGCTGTCCGCCGACCGCCGAGGCGCTGGTGTACGGCATTTTGCAACTGCAGAAAAAAATCCGCCGCATGGAGCAAAACCCGTTCTCGAAGACGGCCAAGCCGGAGGGCGCGCGCGCATGAGCACGCAATTATCCGAGCAGCTCATCGCCCGCTTTGGTGCCGATGCCGTGCATGTGGCGCAACCGCATGGTGAAGTCACCCTGGAAGTGACCGCCAGTGCATGGCTGGCCACCTGCAAGGCGGTGCGCGACGAATTGGGCTTCGATACCTTCATCGACCTCTGCGGCATCGATTATCTGGGTTACGGCAATGACGAGTGGGATACCGTCGGGGTGTCCTCGGAAGGCTTCAGTCGTGGCGTGGAGGGGCAGGGCCCCGGCCGCTTCAACTGGGGCCAGCAACCCAGCCATCAGGTTGCCGATGCTGCTTCGGCCGCATTGGATGCGCGCGTCAGCAAGCGCTTTGCGGTGGTGCTGCACCTGTTGTCGATTCGCCATAACCAGCGTCTGCGCCTGCGTTGCTATACGCCAGACGACGGCTTGCCGGTGGTGGCGTCGGTCACCGGCCTGTGGGTGGGGGCCAACTGGTTTGAGCGCGAAGCGTTTGACCTGTACGGCATCATTTTTGAAGGCCACCCGGATCTGCGCCGGATTCTCACCGATTACGGTTTTGTGGGGCATCCGTTCCGCAAGGATTTCCCGCTGATCGGCAATGTGGAAGTGCATTACGACGAGGAGAAAAAGCGCGTGGTGTATGCGCCCGTCACCAGCGTCGAGCCGCGCGTGGGTGTGGCCCGCGTGATTCGCGACGATGCAGGCCTTGCCACCGCGCAAGCGGAAAGCAATAGCCGTATCTTGCAGCGGGAGGCGCGTCGATGAACGACTTGCTGACCCCCAATAGCGACACGTTCGCCAGTAATCCTGCGGAAGCCGCGCAAGAAATTCGCAACTACACGCTGAACTTCGGCCCGCAGCATCCGGCCGCGCACGGTGTGTTGCGCTTGATTCTGGAAATGGACGGCGAAGTGGTGCGCCGCTGCGACCCGCATATCGGGCTGCTGCATCGCGGTACTGAAAAACTGGCCGAATCCAAGCCGTTCAACCAGTCGATTCCGTATATGGATCGTCTGGATTACTGCTCGATGATGTGCAACGAGCACGCCTATGTGTTGGCGATTGAAAATTTGCTGGGCGTGCAGGCACCCGAACGCGCGCAGTGGATCCGCACGATGTTCGACGAGATCACCCGTATCCTCAACCACTTGATGTGGTTAGGTTCCAACGGACTGGATCTGGGCGCGATGGCGGTGTTCCTGTACGCCTTCCGCGAACGCGAAGAATTGATGGACACCTATGAAGCGGTGTCTGGCGCACGCATGCACGCCGCCTACTACCGCCCCGGCGGCGTGTATCGCGACTTGCCCGACGTGATGCCCAAGTACAAGGAATCGCCGTGGCGCAAAGGGCAAAAGCTCAAGCGCTTCAACGAGGCGCGTGAAGGTTCACTGCTGGATTACCTGGAGCAGTTCACCAAGGACTTCCCGGGCCGGGTGGACGAGTACGAAACCCTGCTGACCGGGAACCGTATCTGGAAGCAGCGCACCGTCGGCATTGGCGTGGTGACCCCCGAACAAGCCAAGGCCTGGGGCATGAGCGGCGCGATGTTGCGCGGTTCAGGCATTGAATGGGACCTGCGCAAGAAGCAGCCTTACGCCAAGTACGCGGAAGTGGATTTCGATATCCCGGTCGGCGTCAACGGCGACTGCTACGACCGCTATCTGGTGCGTGTTGCCGAAATGCGCCAATCCAACCGCATCATCGCGCAATGCGTGCAATGGCTGAAGGCCAACCCCGGCCCGGTGATGCTGAACAATTACAAGGTGTCACCGCCCAGCCGCGGCGAAATGAAGCACAGCATGGAAGCGCTGATCCACCACTTCAAATTGTTCTCGGAAGGCTATTGCGTACCTGCCGGCGAGACCTATGCCGCGGTTGAAGCACCCAAGGGCGAGTTTGGCTGCTATCTGGTGTCGGACGGCGCCAACAAACCGTTCCGCGTGCATCTGCGTGCACCGGGGTTTGCGCATTTGTCGTCGATGGATGACATCACCAAGGGACACATGCTGTCCGACGTCGTGGCCATGATCGGCACCTACGACATCGTGTTCGGCGAGGTTGATCGATGAAAGCAACAGGCAATTTCGAAGCGTGCCGCAACGTGGATCCGATGGTGGCATTGTCGGACGCAACCCGTGCGCATATCGACCACTGGTTGACCAAGTTCCCACCGGAGCGCAAGCGCTCGGCGGTGCTGCAGGGTTTGTATGCCGCGCAGGAGCAAAACCAGGGCTGGCTGACCGATGCGCTGATCGCCGCGGTGGCCAAGTACCTGGACCTGCCGCCGGTGTGGGCCTATGAAGTGGCCACGTTCTACTCGATGTTCGAAACCAAGCCGGTGGGCCGCAACAATGTGGCGTTTTGCACCAATATCAGTTGCTGGCTCAACGGTGCGCAGGAATTGCTGGCGCATGCCGAGCAGAAGCTGGGTTGCAAGCTGGGCGAGTCCTCCGCCGATGGCCGCGTGTACCTGAAGAACGAAGAAGAATGTGTCGCCGCGTGCTGCGGCGCGCCGGTGGTGGTGATCAACGGCCATTACCACGAAAAACTCACGCCACAAAAAGTGGATGCGCTGCTGGATGGGCTGAAGTAATGGGCGTTCACTCTCACTATTCGGAAGGCTATGGTCCGGTCGGTCCCGCACCGAAAGAGCATCAGGCCGTGTATACCACGCTGCATTTCGACAAGCCGTGGTCGTATGAAAATTACCTCAAGACCGGCGGCTACCAGGCGCTGCGCAAAATCCTGACCGAAAAGATCCCGCCCGCCGACATCATCGAGCTGGTCAAGGCTTCCGGTCTGCGCGGGCGTGGCGGCGCGGGCTTCCCCACTGGCCTCAAGTGGAGCTTCATGCCCAAGCACGAGGGTGAAAAATACATCCTGTGCAATTCGGACGAGTCCGAACCGGGGACCTGCAAGGACCGCGACATCCTGCGCTACAACCCGCACGCAGTGCTGGAAGGGCTGGCCATCGCCTGCTACGCCACCAATACCAAGGCGGCCTACAACTACATGCGTGGCGAGTTCCACCACGAGCCGTTCGAACATATCGAAGAGGCGCTGGCCGAGGCTTACAAACACGGCTGGCTGGGCAAAAATATTCTGGGTTCGGGTATCGATATCGATATCTATAACGCCCTTGGTGCCGGTGCTTACATCTGCGGCGAAGAAACCGCATTGATGGAATCGCTGGAAGGCAAGAAAGGCCAGCCGCGCTACAAGCCGCCGTTCCCGGCCAATTTCGGCCTGTACGGCAAGCCCACCACGATCAACAACACCGAGACCTATGCCTCGGTGCCGGCCATCGTGCGCAATGGCGCCGAATGGTTCATGAGTTTGGGCAAGCCCAACAACGGCGGCTGCAAGATTTTCTCGGTCTCCGGCCATGTAGCCAATCCGGGCAATCATGAAATCCGCCTTGGCACGCCGTTCCCGGAATTGCTGGCGATGTGTGGCGGTATCCGCAATGGTCACAAGATCAAGGCGGTGATTCCCGGTGGTTCCTCGATGCCGGTGCTGCCGGGCGAGGTGATGCTGCAGTTGACCATGGACTACGACGCGATCCAGAAAGCGGGCTCGGGCCTGGGCTCCGGCGCGGTGATCGTGATGGACGAAACCACCTGCATGGTGCGGGCCTGCCAACGCATCAGCCAGTTCTACAAAGCCGAAAGCTGCGGCCAGTGCACGCCATGCCGCGAAGGCACCGGCTGGATGCATCGGATGTTGACCCGGATCGTCAACTTCGAGGCCACGCTGGACGATTTGCAGATGCTGCGCGCCTCGGCCGGGCAGATTGAAGGCCACACCATTTGTGCCTTCGGTGAAGCCGCCGCATGGCCGGTGCAGGGGTTCCTGCGCCATTACTGGCATGAATTCGAATATGCCATCGTGAACAAGCGCTTCTACGTCGATGACGAGCGCGCCGGCACGCTGGTTCAGTCTGAAAAGGTGGTTGCGTGAGCGCACAACCCGTCAATCCGAATCTGCCGCCCGACCACGTCACCGTCTTCATCGACGGTGTCGAGATGGCCGCGCCCAAAGGCTCGATGATTATCCAGGCCGCCGACAAGGCCGGTATCCCGATTCCGCGTTTCTGCTACCACGAGAAACTGCCGATTGCCGCCAATTGCCGCATGTGCATGGTGGATACCGAAGTGGGGGGCCGCGCCGCGCCCAAGCCGTCGCCGGCTTGCGCCACGCCGGTGATGGATGGCATGAAGATCTACACGCGCAACGACAAGGCGCTGAAAGCGCAGCGCAATGTGATGGAGTTTTTGCTGATCAACCATCCGCTGGACTGCCCGGTGTGTGACCAGGGCGGCGAATGCGAGTTGCAGGATCTGTCGTTGGGCTATGGCCGTTCGGTCAACCGGTTTGTCGAGCGCAAGCGCACCGTGGCCGATGAGGATCTGGGTCCGCTGGTCGCCAGCGAAATGACCCGCTGCATCCAGTGCACCCGCTGCATCCGTGTCACTGCCGAAATCGCCGGCACCTACGAGCTGGGTGGCATGTATCGTGGCGAAAACCTGCAGATCGGCACCTTCGACGGCAAGCCGCTGACCACCGAGTTGTCCGGCAACGTGATCGACGTGTGCCCGGTGGGCGCGCTGACCAACAAAGTGTTCCGCTTCAAGGCGCGTCCGTGGGAACTCACCGCGCGGCCATCGCTGGGGTATCACGATGCGCTGGGCAGCAACCTGTTCCATCACGTGCGCCGTGGCGAACTGTTGCGCAGCGTGCCGCGTGACAACGAAGCGGTCAACGAATGCTGGCTGTCCGACCGTGACCGCTATGCGCACGCAGGCTTGACCGCCGGCGACCGCGCCACCGTGCCGCTGATCCGTGATGGTGAAAACTTCCGCGAAGCGTCGTGGGAAGAAGCGCTGGCCAAGGCCGCACAGATTCTGCAAGACAATGCCGGCGACAATTTGGGCGTGCTGGTGCATCCGGCAACCTCGAATGAAGAGGGTGCGTTGTTGGCGCGTCTGGCCGCAGGCTTGGGCACCGGCAATCTCGATCACCGCATCGCCCAGCAAGACCTGTCCGATGGTGCGCAAGCACAAGCGTTTGCAATGCCGGTGGCCGAGATCGAACAAGCCGATGTCATCGTGATCGTGGGTAGCCACCTGCGCTTCGAAGTGCCGTTGCTGCACCAGCGGGTGCGCAAGGCGGTCAAGCGCGGCGCACGCGTGTTCGTGGTCAATCCGGTGGATTTCGAGTTCACCTTTGCCATTGCCGGCAAGCAGATCGTGCCGCCGTCGCAATTGGCGTCGGCGCTGGCCAATGTCGATGTCGGCGATACTGGCAATGTTGCGGTAATCGTTGGCGGCGTGGCTGAAAACAGCCCGTATGCCGCCGCGATTCGCAGTGCAGCCACCGCCTTTGCCGCGGCCAGGAACGCCAGGCTGTGCCGCATCCCGCAAGGGGCCAATGCGTTGGGTCTCAGCCGTGCCGGGGTGCTGCCCAGTACACGCGATGCACAAACCATGCTGCGCGAACCGCGCAAGGCCTATGTGCTGTACGGCATCGAGCCGGGCCTGGATTTTGCCGATCAGCAAGTCGCGATGAAAGCGCTGGGCCCCGCGCAGGTGGTGGCGTTCAGCCAGTTTGCCTGTACCTCCACCCGTGCGGTGGCCGATGTGGTTCTGCCGATTGGCGCGCTGCCGGAAATCGACGCCAGCCTGACCAATCTGGATGGCATCGAGCAGCAAGCACAGCCCGCTGGCAAATTGCCGGGGCAGGCGCATTCGGGCTGGCGCGTGTTGCGTGCACTCGGCGGCGATCTGCACGTAGCCGGTTTTGAGTTCACCGATCTGGTCGGCTTGCGCGCCAGTCTTGCGCCGCAGGCGGTGCAGGTGGCCAAGGGGGCAGCGGTGGCGGTCAGCGGCAGCGGTTTGGACGTGGTGGTATCGCAAGCCATCTATCGGGTGGATGCGGTGACCCGGCGCTGCGACGCCTTGCAAGCGCATCCGCTGACCACCGGTCCACGCGCCGTGCTGCACCCCGTCGATGCGGCAGGGATGGCCGATGGTGCGATGGTGCAACTGGCCACGGGGTCCGGGAAGGCCACCTTGCCGGTGCGGCTGGATGTGCGCGTTGCCGCAGGCAGTGTGTGGATTGAATCGGGCTACGGTGCCACTGCACCGCTGCTGACCGCAGGCAAGCTGGAGGTCGTACGCGCATGACTATCGCGATGAACCTCGCGGCCAACCCGCTGATGCAATACGCCATTGATCCCTTGCGTGAATTGCTGTTGTCGTTCGGCACATTGGGCATGCTGGTGTGGGTCGTGCTGAAGATCCTCGCCATCGCCGTGCCGGTGATCGTGTCCGTGGCCTTCTACGTGGTCTGGGAGCGCAAGCTGATCGGCTGGATGCACGTCCGCCATGGGCCGATGTACGTCGGCTGGGGCGTGCTCCAAGCCTTCGCCGACGTGTTCAAACTGTTGTTCAAGGAAGTGGTGCAACCCACCGTTGCGCATCCGGTACTGTATCGCCTGGCCCCCATGTTGGCGCTGGTGCCGGCATTTGCGGCGTGGGCAGTGGTGCCGTTTGACACCCGGGTGGTGCTGTCCAATGCCAATGCCGGTTTGCTGTACCTGTTGGCGATGACCTCGCTGGGGATCTATGGCGTGATCATTGCCGGTTGGGCGTCGAACTCGAAGTACGCCTTCCTCGGCGCGATGCGCGCTTCGGCGCAGATGATCAGCTACGAAATCGCGATGGGATTCTCGCTGGTCGGTGTACTGATCGCCGCGGGCAGCTTGAACCTGTCCGAAATCGTGATGGCGCAATCCGGCAAGGGCTTGGTCAGTTGGTTCTTTATCCCGCTGGCCCCGCTGTTTGTGGTGTATTTCGTGTCCGGTGTGGCCGAAACCAACCGCGCACCGTTCGACGTGGTGGAAGGCGAATCGGAAATCGTTGCCGGGCACATGGTCGAATATTCCGGCTCGCAGTTCGCGCTGTTCTTCCTGGCCGAATACGCCAACATGCTGCTGGTCAGCTTCCTGACCGCAACCTTCTTCATGGGCGGCTGGCTGTCCCCCATCCCGCCGTCGTGGACGGCCAACATTCCGCTGCTTGGGGTGGTGCTGGGTGATGGTTGGTGGTGGTTGCTGCTCAAGGTGGGTTTCTTCGCCACCTGCTTCATCTGGTTCCGCGCCGCGTTCCCGCGCTACCGCTATGACCAGATCATGCGGCTGGGTTGGAAGGTCTTTATCCCGATCACCATCGCTTGGATTTTTGTCACCGCACTGCTGGTGTACTTCGGCGTGATTGGTGGCCATGCAATGGGAGCGGTGGCATGAGCAAGGTTGTGCAATACCTCAAAAGCTTGCTGCTGCTGGAATTGCTCGGCGGCCTGTGGCTGACGTTGAAGTATCTGTTCCGTCCCAAGTACACCTTGATGTACCCGATGGAAAAGACCCCGGCGTCGCCGCGTTTCCGTGGGGTGCACGCACTGCGCCGCTACGCCAATGGCGAAGAGCGCTGCATCGCCTGCAAATTGTGCGAAGCGGTGTGCCCGGCCTTGGCCATCACCATTGAAGCGGCACCGCGTGCGGATGACGGCACCCGCCGCACCACCCGCTATGAAATCGATTTGTTCAAATGCATTTTCTGCGGCTTCTGCGAAGAGTCTTGCCCCACCGACTCGATCGTGGAAACCCACATCCACGAATACCATTTCGACCAGCGCGACCAAAGCGTGCTGACCAAGCAGAAATTGCTGGCCATTGGCGACCGCCTCGAGGCGGAGATCGCCGAACGTCGCGCCGCCGACGCCCCGTATCGCTGAGGCAGACCTGAGCATGGACTTCGATTTTCAAACCCTTGCTTTCCTCACCTTCGCCGCGGTTGCGGCGGCGGCAGGGCTGGCTGCAATCACCGCCCGCAATGCGGTGCACGCCGTACTGTGGCTGGTGCTGACGTTTTTCTCGGTGGCCTGTACCTGGATCGTGGGCGGGGCCGAGTTTCTTGGCGTTGCCCTGGTGCTGGTGTATGTCGGCGCGGTGATGGTGCTGTTCCTGTTCGTGGTGATGATGCTGGACATGGACAAAACACCGATGCGGCAAGGCTATGTGCGCTATCTGCCGGTCGGGCTGGTGGTGGCGGTGCTGATGCTGGTGCAGATGCTGGCCTTGATCGGTGTGCGCAGCGCCGTACAGACGCCGCTGGCCGACAACGCCGCGGTGGCTGCCGACATCCCCAACACCACCTGGCTGGCGCGCGCCCTGTTCACCGAATTCATGCTGCCGTTTGAAGTGGCCGCGGTGATTTTGACGGTCGCGGTGGTGGCTGCGGTGATGTTGACCTTGCGTCGGCGCCCGGGTGCCAAGCACCAAAACCCGGCCGAACAAGTTCGCGCACGCCCGGCCGACCGCGTACGCATGGTGAAGATGGCAGCAGTGCAAGCAGCCACGCAAGCCAAGCCGGAGGAGGGCACGCCATGACCAATCTCATCTCGGCCCTGACCCTGGGCCATTACCTGACGCTGGGCGCGGTACTGTTTTGCATCAGCGTGGCGGGGCTGTTCTTGAACCGCAAGAACGTGATCATGCTGCTGGTGTCGCTGGAGCTGATGCTGCTCTCGGTCAACATCAATTTCGTCGCGTTCTCGCGTTCGCTGGGCGATGCCGCGGGGCAGGTGTTCGTGTTCTTCATCCTGACCGTGGCTGCTGCCGAGGCCGCGATTGGCTTGGCCATCCTGGTCACCTTGTTCCGCAACCGCCGCAGCATTGATGTTGCGGACATTGATAGTTTGAAGGGCTGACCTGATGGATTCGGCAATCCTGATCTCCAAGACCCACCTGTTGCTGGTCGTCTTGCTGCCCTTGATCGGCAGCATCCTGGCCGGCTTGTTTGGTCGCCAAATCGGCCGCGCCGGTGCGCACAGCGTCACCATCCTCGGCGTGGCTGCCAGCTGTGCGCTGTCGGCCCATGTGCTGTGGCAGTTGCTGCAAGGTGCCGCGCCATTCAACGAGAACCTGTACACCTGGCTGCAAGCCGGCGACATCTCGGTCAATGTCGGTTTCATGGTCGACAAGCTGACTGCGATGATGATGGTGGTGGTCACCTTCGTGTCGCTGCTGGTGCACATCTACACCATCGGCTACATGGCCGAAGACGACGGCTACCAGCGCTTCTTCAGCTATATCTCGCTGTTCACCTTCAGCATGTTGATGCTGGTGATGAGCAACAACTTCATGCAGCTGTTCTTCGGCTGGGAAGCGGTGGGCCTGGTGTCGTACCTGCTGATTGGTTTCTGGTACAAGAAACCGACCGCCGTGTTTGCCAACCTGAAAGCCTTCCTGGTCAACCGCGTCGGTGACTTCGGCTTTTTGCTGGGGATCTCGGGCGTGCTGTACTGGATTGGCACGCTGGATTACGCCACCGCGTTCGCCAATGCAGGCGTGATCAAGGACATGACCGTGCAAATCCTGCCCGGGCATACCTGGATGGTGCCCACCGTCATTTGCATCTGCCTGTTCATTGGTGCGATGGGCAAGTCGGCGCAGGTGCCGCTGCATGTGTGGCTGCCCGATTCGATGGAAGGCCCGACCCCCATCTCGGCGCTGATCCACGCCGCCACCATGGTCACCGCCGGTATCTTCATGGTGGCGCGCATGTCGCCGCTGTTCGAGCTGTCGGAAACCGCGCTCAATTTCATCCTGTTCATCGGTGCCACCACCGCGTTCTGGACCGGTTTGATCGGCATGGTGCAAAACGACATCAAGCGCGTGGTGGCGTATTCCACCTTGTCGCAGCTGGGCTACATGACGGTGGCGTTGGGCGTGTCGGCGTATTCGGCGGCGGTCTATCACCTGATGACGCACGCCTTCTTCAAGGCGCTGCTGTTCCTGGGTGCCGGCTCGGTGATCATCGGCATGCACCACGAGCAGGACATGACCAAGATGGGCGGTCTGCGCAAATACATGCCGATCACCCATATCACCATGTGGATTGGCACCCTGGCGCTGGTGGGCACACCGTTCTTCAGTGGCTTCTATTCGAAGGACACCATCATTGAAGCCGCCGCGCATCACGCCGCCGAAAATGCGGGCAGTTTCATCGCCCAATATGCCAACTGGGCGGTGTTGCTGGGTGCGTTTGTCACCAGTTTCTACAGCTTCCGTCTGCTGTATCTGACCTTCTTTGGCGAAGAACGCTTCCGCAACAACCACGCGCACGATGCACATGGCGCGCACGATGATGCGCATCACGATGCACATGGCCATCACGGCGTGCATGTGCCACACGAATCGCCATGGGTGGTGACCGTGCCACTGGTGCTGCTGGCGATTCCGTCGATGCTGATCGGCTTCTTCACGGTTGGTCCGATGTTGTTTGGCACCGACATGCTGGGCCACGTCAAGCAATTGCCGTTCTTCCTCGGCGCCATTGAAGTGCTGCAAGAGAACGACGTGATTGCGGCATTGGCGCACGAGTTCCATGGCCCGGTCGCGTTTGCCCTGCACGGGTTCATGGCGCCGGCCTTCATGCTGGCACTGATGGGCTTCTTCCTGGCCACCTTGCTGTACATGGTCAAGCCGGAATGGCGGGTGGCCATTACCCGCCATTTGGCGTGGCCGATTCGCCTGCTGCAACGCAAGTACTACATGGACGATCTGTGGATTGGCGGGTTTGCCGGCGGTGGTTTGAAGATCGGCAAAGCGTCCAGTTCGATCGACAGCGGGCTGATCGACGGTGCCGTCAACGGCAGCGTCAGCTTCATCGGCATGGTGGCAGCGCTGGCCCGCAGGGTGCAGACCGGCTACCTGTACCACTATGCCTTCGCAATGATTTTGGGTTTGGTCGCGCTGCTGGCGATGGCCAAGTACTACTGGCTGTAAGCCGGTACCGATGACTGGATGGAAACTGCAAGCGTGACCCACTGGCCCCTGCTTAGTTTGTTGATCTGGCTGCCGATTCTTGGCGGCGTGTTCACCCTGATGGCTGGCAACAAGCGGCCGGATCTGGCGCGTTGGATTGCGCTGGGGTTTGCCTTGCTGACCTTCGTGGTGAGCTTGCCGCTGCTCACCGACTTCCAGATGGGGAGCGCGGCGATGCAGTTCGTCGAGCAGCGTGCGTGGATTCCGGCGTATGACATCCAGTACCACTTGGGTGTGGATGGCCTGTCGGTGCCGCTGATCGTGCTGACCACCTTGGTGGGTGCATTGGTGCTGGTGGGCGCATGGGGTTCGGTGAACAAGCGTGTGGCGCAGTACTACGCCAGCCTGATGATTCTGGAAGGCGCGATGATCGGCGTGTTCTGCGCGCTGGACTCGATGCTGTTCTATGTGTTCTTCGAAGCGATGCTGATCCCGATGTTCATCGTGATCGGCGTGTGGGGTGGCCCGCGCCGCATTTATGCGTCGATGAAGTTCTTCCTGTACACCTTCATCGGTTCGGTGTTCATGCTGATTGGCCTGATCTACCTGTATCTGAAGGGCGGTAGCTGGCAGATCGCCGACATGGCCGCGCTGCCGCTCAGCATGACCGAGCAAACCTGGTTGTTCTGGGGCTTCTTCGCCGCGTTCGCGATCAAGGTGCCGATGTTCCCGGTGCACACCTGGTTGCCGGATGCGCACGTGGAAGCGCCCACCGGTGGTTCGGTGGTGCTGGCCGCGATCATGCTGAAAATTGGCGGCTACGGTTTCCTGCGCTTCACCCTGCCGATCGTGCCCGACGCCGGCCACGAATTTGCATGGTTGATGATCGCATTCAGCCTGATCGCCATTGTCTATGTGGGCATGGTGGCGCTGGTGCAGGCCGACATGAAGAAGCTGATCGTGTACTCGTCGGTCGCGCACATGGGCTTCGTGATTCTGGGCACCTTCATCGCATTTGCGCTGGTACGTGACCAGAACCTGGGCGATGCCGCACGCCTCGGTTTGCAGGGCGCCATGGTGCAGATGATTTCGCACGGTTTCATTTCCGGTGCGATGTTCTCCTGCGTGGGCGTGTTGTACGACCGCATGCATACCCGCATGATCAAGGACTACGGCGGAGTCGCCAAGGTCATGCCGTGGTTCGCGCTGTTCTGGGTGTTCTTCGCCATGGCCAATTGCGGTCTGCCGGGTACCAGCGGTTTCGTGGGTGAATTCCTGGTGGTGTTGGCCAGCTTCCAGCAGAACCCGCTGATCGGTTTGGGTGCAGCCTTGACCTTGATCATCAGTGCGGCGTATTCGCTGTGGCTGACCAAGCGGATCATCTGGGGCGAGGTAGGCAACGCGCACGTGGCCGAGCTCACCGACATCAACGCACGCGAATGGATCGTGCTGGGCGTGTTCGCTGCCTTTACCCTGGCGCTGGGGGTGTATCCCAAGCCGCTGACCGATTTGATGGAGCCGTCCATCGCGCAACTGGCGGGTCAGCTCGCCGCGACCAAACTTTAAGGACATGACGACGATGCAGGCCACTCTCGCCATGCCGGCAGTCACCCAATTGCTGCCGCTGATTCCCGAACTGGTGCTGGTCGGCGCCGCGTTTGGATTACTGATGCTGGATCTGTTCCTGAAGGACAGCCAGCGCGTGTTCACCCATGTGTTGTCGGTGCTGGCGCTGTTGCTGGTGGCCGGTTTGATTGCGTGCGGCGTGGGTGTGGGCGATGACACCAGCGTGCTCAACAACATGTTCGTGCGCGACACCATGGCCGATGTGCTGAAAATCAGTACCTGCCTGATTTCCGCAGTGGCCTTGCTGTTTGTGTGGCCGTACCTGCGTGATCGCGGCCTGTACAAAGGCGAAGTGTCGGTGCTGGTGCTGTTTGCGGTCCTCGGCATGCTGCTGCTGATCTCGGCCGGCAGCCTGATCATGGTGTATCTGGGCCTGGAGCTGCTGGCGTTGAGTTCGTACGCGCTGGTGGCCGTGGACCGCGACAGCAAGTTGGCGTCGGAAGCGGCGATGAAGTACTTCGTGCTGGGCGCGCTGGCCTCGGGCTTGCTGCTGTACGGCATGTCGTTGGTGTATGGCGCCACCGGCAGCCTGGATCTGGCCACCATTCGCGAGACCGCCCCCGGCGTGGCGCAGCCCATGCTGCTGCTCACCGGCGTGGTGTTCATGATCGCCGGCATCGCCTTCAAGTTTGGCGCAGCGCCGTTCCATATGTGGCTGCCCGACGTCTATCACGGCGCACCCACACCGATCACCTTGTTCATTGGTTCCGCGCCCAAACTGGCGGCGTTTGCCATGGTGGTGCGCCTGCTGGGCTTTGGGGCTTCGCCGCTGGCTGCGCAGTGGCAGCCGATGTTGGCGGTACTGGCAGCATTGTCGCTGGTGCTGGGCAATGTCATCGCGTTGATGCAGACCAATCTCAAGCGCATGCTGGCGTATTTCACCATCTCGCATGTCGGCTTTTTGTTCCTCGGCCTTGCCGGCGGCGGCGCCGAAGGCTATGCCGCTTCGATGTTCTACGCGATCAGCTACGCGTTGATGGCGACCGCCGCGTTCGGGGTGATCGTGCTGTTGTCGCGCCGTGGGTTCGAGGCCGACAACATCGACGACTTCAAGGGCCTGAACGCGCGCGACCCGTGGAGTGCCGGCATGGTGCTGTGCGTGATGGCCTCGCTGGCCGGTATCCCGCCGTTCCTCGGCTTCTGGGCCAAACTGGCGGTGCTGCGTGCGGCGATCCATGGCGGCATGCTGTGGCTGGCCATCGTCGGCGTGGTGTTCGCGGTGATCGGTGCGTTCTACTACCTGCGCGTGATCAAGGTGATGTATTTCGATGAACCCGTCGGTGAGCCCGTGCTGCCGCGTGATGACCGTCTGCTGCGCCTTGTGTTTGCTGTCAATGCACTGGGGCTGTTGGTGCTGGGGATGTTCTGGAGCCCGCTGATGGCGTGGTGCCAGGCCGCGTTCACCGGTTGATTCAAGCCTGGCGGGCAGCTTCAGCGGTTGCACTTTGCATGGACGGCGGCTAAGGTGACGGCTGCCGTTCATTGGATGAACACCTGCTCGCATGTCGTCGCCTGCCGATGAACTCGACATCGCCATCCTGCGCCAGCTTGCCGACACGCCGCAGGCCAGCCAGCGTGATTTGGCGCGCCGCGCCGGGGTGTCGTTGGGCAGCCTCAACTATGCCCTGCGCGCCTTGATCGACAAGGGTTGGGTCAAGGTCGGCAATTTTGGCCGCAACCCCAACAAGCTGGGGTACGCCTATCTGCTGACACCGCATGGATTGGACGCCAAGGCGCGGCTCACCCGTGCGTTCCTGGCGCGCAAATTGCGCGAATACGACAACCTGCATCTGGAAATCCAGCGTCTGCAAGCCGAAATCGAAACCGAAGCCGAAGCCGCAACCGGGCAGGGCAGTGCCAGCCACAGGGGCAGCGCCGAATGACCGCGCCGGTCGCCGTGCAACGCAATCAAACCGCCCATTGGTATTGCGTGCATACCAAGCCGCGTGCGGAAGCACAGGCGTTGGAGCATTTGCAGCGGCAGGCGTTTGAATGCCTGCTGCCGCGCATCCAGCACAGCGTGCTGCGTGGCGGCCGCCGCCAGCGCGTGGTGGAGCCGCTGTTTCCGCGGTACTTGTTTTTGCGCGCCAACCCGGAACAGCAAAGCCTGGCGGCAGTGCGTTCCACGCGTGGCGCACTGGGCCTGGTGCGGTTTGCCAATCTGCCCGGCATCGTGCCGCAAAGCTTGATCGACGGCCTGCACCGCGATACCGATGCGCAAGGTGTCATCGTGCAAGCCGACGCCCACCCGCAACCGGGTGATGCGGTGACCGTCATTGCCGGTGCATTGGCGGGTCTGCGCGGCGTGTATTGGCAGATGCGTGGCGACCAGCGCGCCGAGGTATTGCTGCAACTGCTGGGCGGCGCGCAACGCGTGCTGCTGGCGCAGGAAAGTTTGCAAAAAGCAGGGCCTGCCCAGCTGTCATAAACGGCCGGCTTCGCACAATCCATGCCCCACGGCCCGACGGACACGCCGATGCAACCGTAGGGCGGTAGCGTGCCAAACACGGGATCAACCTTTCGATGATGACACTTTCCAACACCCGCATCGCCCTGATCGGCCTTGGCTACGTTGGCCTGCCGCTGGCGGTGGAATTTGGCAAACGCTATCCCACCGTGGGCTTCGATATTCGTGCCGCCCGTGTCGAAGAGCTGCGGCGCGGCCACGACAGCACGCTGGAAGTGGAGCCCGACTTGCTGGCCCAGGCCACGCAGCTCGATTTCACCCATCAACTGGCCGACATTGCCCAGTGCACTGTCTATATCGTCACCGTGCCCACCCCGATCGATGCCGCCAAGCGTCCCGACCTGACCCCGCTGGTCAAGGCCTCCGAAGCCATCGGCAGCATCCTCAAGCGCGGCGACACCGTGATCTACGAATCCACCGTGTATCCCGGCTGCACCGAGGAAGTCTGCGTGCCCATCCTGGAGCGCGTCTCCGGCCTGCGCTTCAATGTCGATTTCTGCGTCGGCTACAGCCCCGAACGCATCAACCCCGGCGACAAGGCCCACCGCGTCACCAATATCCTCAAGGTCACCTCCGGCTCCACCCCGGCAACCGCCGACTTTGTCGATGCCCTGTACGCCAGCATCATCACCGCCGGCACCCACAAGGCCCCCACCATCAAGGTGGCGGAAGCCGCCAAGGTCATCGAGAACACCCAGCGCGACCTCAACATCGCGCTGGTCAATGACTTGGCCATCCTGTTCAACAAGCTCGGCATCGACACCCTGGACGTGCTGGAAGCCGCCGGCACCAAATGGAACTTCCTGCCGTTTCGCCCCGGCCTGGTGGGCGGCCACTGCATCGGCGTGGACCCCTATTACCTGACCCACAAGGCGCAGGAAGTGGGCCACCACCCGCAGGTGATCCTGGCCGGCCGCCGCACCAACGACGGTATGGGCGGCTACGTGGCCGACCAGGTCATCAAGCTGATGGTGCGCAAGGGCATCAACCCGGTGCACGCCCGCATCCTGATCCTGGGCCTGGCCTTCAAGGAGAACTGCCCGGACCTGCGCAATACCCGCGTGGTGGACATCGTTGCCGCCCTGCAGGGCTACAACGCCCACGTGGACGTGCACGATCCGTGGGTGGATCCCGCCGAGGCCCGGCACGAATATGGGCTGACGCCGATCGCGAAGCCGGAGCAGGGCCGCTACGACGCGGTCGTGCTGGCGGTGGGGCATGACCAGTTCCGCCAGCTGGGCGGGCAAGGCGTGCGTGCGTTCGGCAAGGCTGAGGCCAATGTCGTCTATGACGTGAAGTACGTCCTGCCGCGGGATGCGGTGGATGGACGTTTGTGAAACAATCGAATTTGCATGAATAATCGGAATAAATCCGATTATTCGCTCATTCTTTAAGAACGATGGACGCCACACTCGCCCGCTTCGGAACGGTCCCCTTCAGTCACGGTGCCCTGCTGCCGCTGCTGAAGGACTACCGGCGCCCGAACGACAAGATCGCCGAATGGCTGCGGCAGGGCGTGCTGTTGCCGCTCAAGCGTGGCCACTACGTGCTGGGCGATGCCGGGCGCGCGCCCAGCCTGCCACTGGTGGCCAACCACCTGTACGGCCCCTCCTGCGTCTCGCTGGAGTATGCGCTGGCCTGGCACGGGCTGATCCCCGAGCGCGTGCACGAAATCACCTCCGTCTGCACCGGCCGCGGCCGCGTCATCGACAACGTATTGGGGCGCTTCTCCTACACCCGGCTGCCCGCCGACGTGTACCCCTGCGGCATCACCCAGGCCAGCGCCTCGGCGCAGGAAACCTTCCTGATCGCCTCACCGGCCAAGGCGCTGTGCGACAAGGTCCTGCTGACGCCCGGGCTGCGCGCCAGCAGCCGCGCAGCCATGCAACGCTTCCTGTTCGAAGACCTGCGGCTGGACGCCGCCGCCCTGGCCAGCCTGGACCTCGACGTCATCCGCACCTATGCCGCCTGCGGCCGCAAGACCGCGCAACTGCGCGTGCTGCTGCAGTGCGTGGAGGCGGCACATTGAACGTGGTCGAGCAGATGCTGGCGCGCTATCCCGCGCAAGAGCGCGAACACGCCCTGCGCGAAGTGATGCAGGAAATCGCGCTGGCCGGCCTGCAACGTGGCGGCTTCTTTGATAAAGCCGCGTTCTATGGCGGCACCTGCCTGCGCATCGTCCATGGTCTACCGCGGTTTTCGGAGGACTTGGACTTCTCCCTGCTCACCCCGGACCACGCCTTCACCCTGGCGCCGTACTTCGACGCCATGCGCAGCGAGTTCGACGCCTTCGGATTCGAGGTGACCATCACCGCCCACGCGAAATCGGTGGAATCGGCGGTGGTCTCCGCCTTCGTGAAACAGGGCACCTCGATCTACGACGTGCAGGTGCGCGGCCAACGCACGCTCAAGATCAAGTTCGAAGTGGACACCCAGCCGCCCCCGGGTTTCGCCACCGAGGAACGCCTGCTGCTCCAGCCATACTCGTTTTATGCCAAGTGCTACGCCCTGCCGGACCTGCATGCCGGCAAGCTGCACGCCCTGCTGTTCCGCAAGTGGAAGAACCGGGTCAAGGGCCGCGACTGGTTCGATTTCGAATGGTATATACGCAACGCAGTGCCGCTGCATCTGGCGCACCTGGACCAACGCGCACGTCAAAGCGGCGATTGGGATGGGTCTGCGATGCAACAGACAGACCTGCAGCACCTACTGTTGCAACGCATCGAGTCTCTTGATTTCGAGCAAGCCCGTGCCGACGTGCGCCCCTTCCTGCGCGATGCCCATGCGCTGGATATTTGGTCGCCGCGCTATTTCCGCGACCTCGCTGGCAAGCTCATATACGCATGAAACCCCATATCACCGACCACGCCGCGCTTGCCCTGTAGGAGCGGCCCCTGGCCGCGACCCACCCACCCAATACAATCCCCCCCATGAACCTTCTCGTCACCGGCGGTGCCGGCTACATCGGCAGCCACACCTGCGTCTTGCTGCTTGAGGCAGGCCACACCGTCACCGTCATCGACAACCTGTGCAACAGCTCCGCCACCGCGCTGGAACGCGTGCAGGAACTGGCCGGCAAACCCCTGTGCTTTGTCGAAGGCGACATCCGCAATCCGGATGATCTGGCCCGCGCCTTCGAAGGCGGTATCGACGCTGTGATCCACTTCGCCGCATTGAAAGCCGTCGGCGAAAGCTGTGAACAGCCACTGCGCTACTTCGACAACAACATCGGCGGCACTATCGCCCTGATGCAGGCCATGCAGGATCACGGCGTGCACCACCTGGTGTTCTCGTCCTCCGCCACCGTGTACGGCCAGCCTGATCAGGTACCGGTCACCGAAGACGCTCCGCTGCGCGTCACCAACCCCTACGGTCGCAGCAAACTGGTAATGGAAGACCTGATCCGCGACTGGTGCGCGGCGCGGCCCGAGGCCAGCGCGGTGCTGCTGCGCTACTTCAACCCGGTGGGTGCCCACCCCAGCGGCCGCATCGGCGAAGACCCGCGTGGCGAGCCCAACAACCTGATGCCGTATATCGCCCAGGTCGCTATCGGCCGGCGCGAACGTCTGCAGGTCTTCGGCAGCGATTACCCCACGCCGGATGGTACCGGTGTTCGGGATTACCTGCATGTGATGGATCTGGCGGATGCCCACGTGAAAGCGTTAGTTCGCGCCGCGCATGAGCCGGGCAGTCGCGTCTTCAATCTAGGCACTGGACGCGGTCACAGTGTTCTGGAGCTTGTCCGCGCATTCGAGCAGGCCAGTGGTCGCGAGGTGCCCTATACGATTACCGCTCGTCGTCCCGGCGATGTCGCTGAATTATGGGCCGACCCGTCCCGTGCCAAGGAGTTGCTGGGCTGGCACCCCCAGTTCAGTCTGGCAGACATGTGCGCCGATACATGGCGCTGGCAGTCGCTCAACCCGCAAGGCTACGCGTGAAAATCCTCGTCACTGGCACCGCCGGCTTCATCGGTTCCCATCTCGCCATGCGCCTGCTTGAGCGCGGTGATCACGTCATCGGCATCGACAACCTGTCCGACTACTACGACGTAAACCTGAAGAAGGCGCGTCTGGCGCGCTTCGCCGATCACCCCAACTACACCTACCTCCATGCGGACCTGGCCGACCGCACGGGCATCGAAACTGCATTCGCCACCCACAAACCGCAGCGTGTGGTGAACCTTGCCGCGCAGAACCCGCATGTATATGTGGACACCAATGTGGTCGGTTTCCTACACATTCTGGAAGGCTGCCCGCACCACGGCGTGGAGCACTTGGTGTTCGCATCGACCAGCTCGGTGTATGGCGCGAATACGACGATGCCGTTTTCCGAGCACCAGCCCACCGAGCACCCGCTGACCCTGTACGCGGCCAGCAAGAAAGCCAATGAAATGATGGCGCACAGCTATGCGCACCTCTACGGTATTCCGTGCACTGGTCTGCGCTTTTTCACTGTGTATGGCCCATGGGGTAGGCCTGACATGGCGTTATTCCTGTTCACCAAGGCCATCCTGGCCGCCGAGCCCATCAAGGTCTTCAACCGCGGCAAGCACAAACGCAGCTTTACTTACGTCGATGACATCGTGGAAGGCGTGATTCGCACGCTGGACAAAGTGCCGGGCAAGGATGCGCGCTGGGACGGCCATGCACCCGATCCGGGTACCAGCGGCATTGCCCCATATCGCCTCTACAACATCGGCAACGAACAGCCGGTTGAACCACTGCGCTATATCGAAGTGCTGGAGCACTGTCTCGGCAAGAAGGCAATCATGGAGATGTTGCCCTTACATGCCGGCGATGTACCGGATACCGAAGCGGATGTGTCGGCGTTAATCGAGGATACTGGCTATCGGCCGGTGGTGTCAGTGGAGGAAGGGGGGGGGGATTTCGTGGATTGGTTTCGAGATTATGTACGGCAACGAAGCCTGATGGCGCGGTGCGTGCAATGACTACTCTCGCCTATCGCAAAGATATCGATGGTCTGCGCGCGATCGCAGTGCTTGCAGTTGTGCTGTATCACTACGGAATTGGCCCGCTGCATGGCGGGTTTGTCGGCGTCGATATCTTCTTTGTCATTTCCGGTTACTTGATTACCGGTATCATCAACAAGGAGATCGAGCAAGGCTCTTTTACCTTCTCTGGCTTTTACGAACGCCGCATACGAAGAATTTTTCCCGCATTGTTCGCGATGTTATTTGCGACGCTTGCGGTCGGCGCCTGGCTGTTGTTGCCCAGTGATCTGGTACGTTTGGGTAATTCGACGGTGGCAACACTCCTGTTTGGTTCGAACATCCTGTTCCGGCGGCAAAGCGGGTACTTCGATACCAGTTCCGAATACAACCCGTTGCTGCACACTTGGTCGCTGGCAGTGGAGGAGCAGTTCTACATCGGACTGCCCATCCTGCTGCTCCTGCTGCATCGCTTCATGAGGGGAGAGGGGCTGAAGCTGGCGCTGCTAATCTGCGCTGTGGTGTCCTTCGTACTGTGTTTTTGGGTGCAATTGCTGCGGCCGACGGCGACTTTCTTCCTGGCGCCCTTCCGTGCCTGGGAATTGCTACTGGGTAGTTTGCTGGCGGTGGGTGCGCTGCCCCCGCTGAGGCATGCAGTCGCGCGTACGTCAGTATCGTGGCTCGCGTTGGCGGCATTGCTGTGGTCGCTGTGGTGGATCAAGACCGGCGCGGCGTTTCCGGGCTGGCAGGCGGCGATTCCTGTCCTGGCAACTGCTGGACTCCTGCACGCAGGCGCACATGGGGGCTCGCCGGTGCAGCGCCTGTTGTCGGTGCGGCCCGTCGTATTTATTGGACTAATCTCTTATTCGCTGTATCTCTGGCACTGGCCGTTGCTGGTTTTTGTGCGTTACAGAAATGCCATGCAACCGCTCGAACCAGCCATAAAATGGCCGCTGTTTGCGCTGGCGCTTGCACTGGCCGCGACCAGTTACCGCTGGGTGGAAACACCGTTCCGGCGACGGAAGCAAGCTACTGGACACGATCCGCGGCGCACACTATTTGCGAGTGCAGCCGTGGCCGGTCTGGTGATCGCCTCAGCGGCCGCTACGACTCGCATCGATGCGGGTTGGCAGGCGCGGTTCACTCCGGAGGTGGTTGCACTGGATGCAGCGCGGCATCCGCTCATCCCGTTTCAGGAATGCGATGGGCACGAGCCGGACATCCATGGCACCACGTGCCGGCTTGGCGTGGGTAGCGGCGCACCAACGGTCTTGCTATGGGGTGATAGCCATGCACTGGCCTGGGCACCTGCGCTAGATGCGGTGTTAAAACGCGAAGGAAAAGCGGGGCTGCTTGCGCCTAATTCCGCTTGTCCGCCACTGTTGGGCGTTGGCAATCCTGTTGATCCTGCCTGTCACGACGATAACAGCAAGATCATGCGCATCATTCATGCGCACCATTTCGAGATGATCGTGCTCCATGCGTCCTGGGCCAGCTACTCTGCGCCCAATGGGAAATACTCTCTCTTCGATGACGAGGGGCACACCGGTAATGACGCAGTATTCCCTCAAGCGCTGCGACGTACGCTCGATGCCCTTGTGCCACTAACGGGAAGGATCCTCCTTATTGGCCCAACGCCGCGAGCGCCCGGAGATATCCCGTTCTTACTTGCGATAGCTAGAAGATTTGATCGACCTGCTCCACCCGAGCTTTCAAAAAATTGGATGCACCTTAAGACGGCATGGTATTGGAAGGCAGCAAATCGCTTTCGTGGGAGCAAAAATATTGAGCTGATCAACCCTGAGCCTTGGTTTTGTGATGACATCAAATGCCGTTATTTAGATAGCAGTGGGGAGTTGCTTTACCGCGATGATGGTCATCTGAGCCTTGCAGGAGCCTCTCTCATCGCTGATAAGATGGAACGCGATGGTGCAACAGGTAAGTGATGATCTGAGACATGAAGAGCGCCACGTCATCAAAATTTACAGGCCTCGAGTCATGGAAGGTAACTATCTTTGGCGATCGATGCGCAGGACTTCAATTTATGCGGACATGCATGAAAAGCGATGTTGACAGTTCATGGGGTATCTATGAAATAGAAAGCCAACCGCGGTGCAGCCTGCATCGGAATCTAAACCTGCGACGTTCCTCCGTAAGCTTGTCACGCGTTCTCAGTGGTGCGGCCGGGGTGGTATCTAAAAGTATTTGCACTATGGCCACCGTTGGGATTGGGCGGTGATAGTCGTTACAAGAAAGGCACGGAATGTAATGCAATCCGTCGGGATGCTTGTAGGCGGGACGGGCGCCGCACAGGCCATCACACTGCTAGTTCTCCCCGTTATTTCTAGAATTTATACGCCTTCAGAATATGGTGAATTCAGCACGCTTCTGGTGTCGATCGGTCTGGCAACGATCATTGCAACCCTGCAGATGCAGCATGCTGTAGTTTTACCGAAATCTGATTCGCAGGCGCTGCATATATTCTCTGCTGGCCTAGTGATGGTGGTGGTGACTGCTTTGTTGATGTTTCCAATCACGCTGGTCGTAATGTCGGTTATCGGAAGGCAGAGCAGCGCCATCGTCGTTGCGGTACTAGTTGCCGGTATCACATTCGCAATAAGCCTCGGCCAGCTACTTCAGGGGCTGGGTATTCGTTACGGCATTTTCTCCAGCATTGCGCAGGCATCCGTTCTCCGATCAGGGGTGATTGCAGCATTGCAGTGCTATATGGGCTGGCTAGGCTATGGTGTCAATGGTCTGTTATTAGCATGTTTCGTGGGCGAAATATCCCTGGCCTTTTTTCTATGGCGCAGTTTGCCATTACCGCGTAAGCACATTCGTACTATTTTTCGTTCGCGGACAAGGTTGATTGTTGTCGCGCGACAGTACCGGGATTTCGGCCAATTTGGCGTTCCTCAGGAACTTCTTAGCTCCCTCTCTCAGGGGCTGCCTGTGTTGATTCTGGGCGCCGGCTACGGACAAGCTGTGGCTGGCGCCTATGCGATGGTAATGCGTGTTTTGGGTGCCCCCGTACAGTTGATTGGAAACGCAGTACGACAAGTGATCTACAGAGAGTTCGCAGGTAAGTCCAGTGGCGCTGAAAAAAAGCGAGTATTCGTCATGGCGACGCTTTGCCTCGCTATCCCCGCATTGACAGCTGCTGCTCTCTTATCTCCGTTTTTACCGAGCCTCATTCCTGCTGCGCTAGGTGATGATTGGATTGTTGCGGGGCAATACTCAGTCCCACTTGTATTTCTAATAGCGCTTTCAATGTCAAATCCGCCGGCAGGTGCAATTTTTCGGGTTGCTCGAAGGCAAAAGCTCAATTTGCTATATAATTTAATTTTAATGGTCTCCCGATTGGCCGCTCTTTATTTGGCAGCTATATATTTGTCGAGCGTGGCAGCAGTATCTATATACGCCGCCGTCAGCGTCGCGATGAACGTTGTTTATATTTTTCTTGGATATCAAATAGTCAAGTCATTGAATTGACAAAGTGGCCAATATCGAGATTTTGTATTCATTTGTACCTAGGCTGACGCAATATCGGATGGATGGCAGCGTTACCGAAACTGGTATAATTCGGAGTATTTGAATGAGTAAACGATCCATAGTTGAAACTTACTCCTCTACTCCATTCAAGGTCGAGAAGTTCTACGGGCCACCATGGCACTCAACGCCAGAATTCACTTGGCTGATGGGACAGGTGCCAGCACGGGATATTATCCCTATCAATCTTATGGTGAGAATTGGTCTATGATGGGCGGGGTTATCAGATCGTCCTGGTTATACACTTTCGGTGTCTTTGGGTTCGTATTCTTTGGGTTAGCGGTGTCCGGAATACCGGGCTGGTCGCGGCTAGTTTTTGCATTTTCTGGATTGTTGGCATTGCTGACGTTCACCGATCTGACGTTGAATAAGGTGCGGCTGGGACGTTGGCTGCTCTTCCCATCAGCTTTCCTTCTGATCGCTATAGTGGGGGGCGTTGCGCGTTATCCGGCCTCACAAGAAGCGGTGGTGCGCTTGCTCGGTACCTGGAGCGGTGTGCTGCTTGTCGTCGACGCAGTACGGCGAGGCGTCCCGATAAAAATCATCATAAATGCGATGTTCTGGGCGTCGTTTGCAAATGCTGCTGCTGTTGCCATGGGGTTTGATGCCGGCCTAGCCTATGGAGATAATACAAATCAGGATGCTTATTATGTGCGCATAATAGAGCGTCAATCAGGGCTGGTGGGTAACGCAAATTTGATGGCGGTTCAGGCATTTTTGCCGCTATTCGCTACCATTATTTGGCGAAGCGAAATTTCCAGATTAATGATTGCAGCTGGGGGGCTATGCGCGATATATGCATTTTTCATAACGGGATCGCGTACTTCCATCGTCCTTGTCTTTTTTTTAGTATCCGCTTTATGCTTTCGATATTCTCACGGTCACCGATGGGTGCTATTAGGTGCAGTGGCAGTGCTTTTCTTCGGTCTACTTTCTTTGGTGTGGGAAATGATGCCTTCAACTGAATTGGGGGTGATGGCTAGGCAAGTCGTTGCGATTGATAGATTGTTTGAAGGGATTGAGGGCACGGATAGTTCACTGATAGTGCGTATGAATATGATTGAAGTTGCAAAAAGAATGTTTTTTGAAAATCCTGTAATTGGTCATGGGTTGGGTTATTTTGCGGATGCGGGTGGGTTTGGTGTCTACGCCCACAACAACTATTTAGAGCTTCTTGTTTCGGGTGGGGCCCTATTGTTCGCAATTTATTATTTTATGTACTTTTTTGTCCTGATTCGCTGCATGCTAGGAGAAATTAAAGGAAATGGTGTGCGGGCCGCCTGTGTAACCGTCTTTGCCTTACTAGCGGTTGATTATACGTTGGTGAGCTACGACCAAAAATCTATAGCACTCATGATAGCATTGCTATTCATGACGGCTTCAAACCGAAGCATTGGCACGGCGGCGTTTCCAGAAGAAAGAAAGTATGTTAGTCATGAAATAAACGAGGGGCTAACGTGAAGTTTCTGCTGATAATTGATAGCCTTGGATCGGGTGGTGCGCAGCGACAGATGGTCACTTTGGCTGCTGGACTCGCCGCGCGCGGTCATCACGTCGAGATGTTCACGTACTACGATGACGGTCATTTCGCGCATTTTGCACAACGTGCAGGGGTAGTTCTGCATGTCCAAGCCAAGGCATCGCGCTTCTCTCTCCAGCCAGTCGTCGCGTTGCGGAATCTTTTTAAGCAAGGACGATTCGATTGTGCGCTCGCCTTCTTGGAGACGCCCAGCGTATATGCGGAGCTTGCGCGTCTAGGGCGTTCAGGGCCACCTCTCGTCGTAAGTGAACGTTTCTGTTATTCACCCGCTACCCTGGGTTGGCGGGGCCGTCTGCAGCAGGAACTGCATCGCCTGGCAGACTGGATCACGGTCAATTCGTTCCACCAGAAAGAAGTCATGGTGAAGATGTTCCCATGGATGGCGTCAAGGATCAGCGTTATCTGGAATGGGGTGGATACAGACCACTTCGCAACTCAGCCGCTGCCAGTTCCGGTTGAGGGTAAGTTGCGGGTACAGGTATTGGCCTCTTTGGCGAGCAAGAAGAATCCACTTGGCCTTGCTAAGGCTGTAGGGCTCTGTCGCGACGAGTACGGACTGTTGGTGGAAGTAAACTGGGCGGGGGTTCAGACTGTCAGTGCTGAAGGCGGAAAGGCTCGACAAGATGCGGATGCATTCTTGAAGGCACACAACCTGGCTGATCAGTGGTGCTGGACGGGTGAGGTTCGGGATGTCCGTCCGCTATTGGCGGATTGTGATGTGGCGGTACACCCATCATTCGCGGAAGGGTTGCCGAATGCCCTCTGTGAAGCATTGAGCTGCGGGCGACCAGTGCTGGCGAGCAATATCGGCGATCACGCTCTGCTGGTGGACGGCGGTGCTAACGGCGCGTTGTTCGATCCAAGCAGTCCAAGCGCCATTGCGGCGGCGCTGTATGCTCACTCGATGCTGAGCGAAGACGAGCGGATACGCAAGGCGGCGTCGGCGCGCCGATACGCGGAGATGCAGCTTTCGAGGTTGCGGTATGTAGATGCCTACGAAAGCAAGTTCGCTGCATTGCTGAAGGGATCAAAGAAATGATTATACGAAGCATCCCCTGTTTTCTCATTTTTGTTCAAAAGGTAATCCGAAGACTATGCATGTACATCATGCGGCCCCACTTCGGATCTTGCGGTCGCAGGGTGAAGTTCAGCCCATTCGATCATTTTACCTATCCCACAATCTTCATTGGAAATGACGTTTCCATAGGTGTCGGCGCCCACTTTTCTGCTACACACAGTCAGATTAGGATCGGAAGCAAAGTTATGTTCGGGCCCAATGTCACAATTATAGGCGGCGACCACAATATATCTTTGGTCGGTCGCTTCATGTTCGACGTCAAGGAAAAGCTGCCGGAAAATGATCTGACTGTCCAGGTTGAAAGTGATGTTTGGGTCGGGGCTGGCGCGATAATTCTGAAGGGCGTTACAGTGGGGCGTGGCGCTGTGATTGCCGCGGGGGCTGTGGTAAATCGTGATGTGCCTCCATACGCAATTGTTGGCGGCGTGCCGGCGCGAGTGTTGCGCATGCGATGGAGCGAAGAGCAAATCGCAAAGCACGAGGAGATCGTGGGCGCGGCACCCGTGCAGTTCGATTGATCATGATTCTTGACGTATCCATCTAGCCAATGATCAATAATTTGCTCCCGCGTATTTGCTTTGTGGCGCCGCTTCCCCCGCCGTACGGGGGGATCGCTCACTGGCTTTCGCTCGTTCTGGCTCGCGCGACTGCCTTGGACATGAAGGGATGCTATGTCGTGGATATCGCACCTCGATGGCGTCCCGTGCATGCGGTCAATGCATTAGTGCGAGCAGTTGGCGGTGGCTTGCAGCTTGTAAGAGACATCTTTCTGCTGGTCTTGACGTTTGCGAGAAGGGAGGTCGATGTTGTTCACCTGACCACGCCTGGAAGCATGGCGGTTGTCCGTGATCTTTTCGTTGCTGGGCTTTGTCGTTTGATTGGCAAACCATTTGTCTACCATATCCATAACGGGCGAATCCCCGTAGTTGCGACAACGGGATCGTTCGAGTGGAGACTGACTCGAAAGGTCATGCTGAGCGCCTCCAAAGTAATTCTCTTGGACAAAGGTTCTCTGGATTCCCTGAAGCTGGCGGCTCCCGTGGTTGACGCGGTTGTGGTACCAAACTGTATTTCACATCAGTCCCTCCCGCAGCCAGGGCTTGGGAGAGGTAATGAAAGGACGATTCTTTTTTTGGGCTGGGTTGTGCCTACCAAAGGGATATCGGAACTTGTTGAGTGCTGGTCGAAACTTCAAGTAGAAGGTTGGCGACTTGATATTGTTGGTCCATACGATGAGGAATACCGGAAGCATTTGGCGTCCATCTATCCCTCTGACAACCTGTTCTACCTTGGCGAGTTGCCGCATGGCGAGGCGATGGCCCGGATGGCCGAATGTGACCTTTTTGTGCTGCCGAGTTACACCGAAGGCTTTCCAAACGTAGTGCTGGAGGCTATGGCATTGGCTCGGCCGATTGTCGCAACCAAGGTGGGTGCAGTTGAGGAAATGCTGTCTGGCGGTGCTGGTATGGTTATCGAGGCAAGGAGCGTTGAGGCGTTGTCAAAGGCTCTTTCTGCTGCGATGGACGACGAAGGGTTGAGGCGGCAAATGGGCCATAACGCTCAGTTAAAAGCGAAAAGTCTTTATGCAATCGAGTCCGTGTTTGACGTTTATTTGGACATATGGCGAAAAGCTGCACTGACAGCTCGATGATCAATTTTATAGGGTTTTCCATGTTTGCTCAGAATACGCTCCTTATTTCCGGAGGTACCGGCTCGTTCGGAAACGCCGTCCTCCGCCGTTTCCTGCAAACGGATATCGGCGAAATCCGCATCCTCAGCCGCGATGAAAAGAAACAGGACGACATGCGCAAGCGCTACGCGTCCGACAAACTGAAGTTCTACATCGGTGACGTGCGCGATCCAGCCAGCGTGATGAATGCCATGCGCGGGGTGGACTACGTATTCCACGCGGCGGCGCTGAAACAGGTGCCGTCCTGCGAGTTCCATCCGATGGAAGCGGTGAAGACCAACGTCATCGGCACGGAGAACGCTACCGAGGCGGCGATCCAGTGCGGCGTGAAGCGCATGATCTGCCTGAGCACGGACAAGGCCGTGTATCCCATCAATGCCATGGGCATTTCCAAGGCGATGATGGAAAAGGTGTTCGTGGCCAAGTCACGCAATGCTGACCCGGCCAAGACCACTATTTGTGGTACCCGCTACGGCAACGTGATGGCTTCACGCGGCTCGGTCATTCCGTTGTTCGTGAACCAGATCAACGCCGGGCAACCCATCACCATCACTGATCCGGACATGACCCGGTTCATGATGACGCTGGACGATGCGGTGGATCTGGTGCTGTACGCCTTTCAGCATGGCAACAGCGGTGACATCTTCGTGCAGAAGGCGCCAGCGGCCACGATTGAGGTCCTGGCGCGTGCGCTGACCGAACTGCTGGGCAAGCCCGACCACCCGATCAATGTCATTGGCACCCGCCACGGCGAGAAGAAGCACGAAACGTTGTTGAGCCGCGAGGAAATGGCCCAGGCGCAGGATTTGCCGGGCTACTTCCGCGTGCCGCCGGACCTGCGTGACCTGAACTACGGCAAGTACATGGAGCAGGGCGAGAAGCGCATCAGCGAGGCGCAGGACTACACCTCGGCCAATACCCGTCGGCTGGATGTGGAGGGCATGAAGCAACTGCTGCTCAAGCTCGACTTCATTCGTGACCTGGTGGCCGGCCGGCCGGCCGTGCCGGTGGATTGACCATGAAAGTTCTGGTGACCGGCGCCGATGGGTTTATCGGCAAGAACCTGCGCGTGTTCCTGGGCGAGCGTCCGGGCTTCGATGTGCTGCCCATCACCCGCGCCAGCAGCGCAGAAGCACTGGCGCAGGCCGCGAATGAGGCGGATGCCGTGATCCATCTGGCCGGCGTGAACCGGCCGGAGGATCCGGCCGAGTTCGGCGCAGGCAACGCGGACTTCACCGCCGCCCTGTGCCAGGCCTTGGCGGCGACGGGCCGCGCCATCCCGGTGGCGTTCGCCTCGTCCATCCAGGCCGAACGCGACAATCCCTACGGCCTGAGCAAGCGCGAGGCCGAACGGCATTTGTCGGCTTACAGTGAAAGCAGTGGCGCCCCGGTGGCGCTTTATCGCTTGGCCAACGTGTTCGGCAAGTGGAGCCGGCCGGACTACAACTCCGCCGTCGCCACGTTCTGCCACAACATCGCCCGTGGCCTGCCTATCCGCATCGACAACCCGGATGCGCCGGTACAGTTGGTCTATATCGACGATGTGGTGGCCGAGCTGATCGGTTTCCTGGCGGCGCCGGGGCAGGGTGCGCGGTTTGCCGGGGCCGGGCCGGTGTACGCCACCACGGTGGGTGAGTTGGCGCGCCAGATTGAAGCGTTCCGCGACATGCGCCACACGCTGGTCGCCGAGCGCGTGGGCACCGGGCTGGTGCGGGCGTTGTATGCCACCTACGTCAGCTTCCTGCCGCCGGAGGCCTTCAGCTACGAAGTGCCGAAGTACGGCGACGCCCGCGGCGTGTTCGTGGAGATGCTGAAGACCCCGGACTGCGGACAGTTCTCCTTCTTTACCGCACACCCGGGTATTACCCGTGGCGGCCATTACCACCACACCAAGACCGAGAAATTCCTGGTGATCAAGGGCAGGGCGCGCTACCGCTTCCGCCACCTGATCACCGATGAGACCTTCGAGGTGGAGAGCAGCGGCGAGGAACCGTTGGTGGTGGATACCATCCCGGGCTGGTCCCACGACATCACCAACATCGGCGACGACGAGCTGGTGGTCATGCTGTGGGCGAATGAAATCTTCGACCGGCAAAAACCGGACACGGTGGCAAGCAAGGTATGAACGAGTACGCCATGGGCACCCGCAAACTGAAAGTCGCCACCATCGTGGGCACCCGCCCGGAAATCATTCGCCTGTCGCGGGTGCTGGCCGCGCTGGATACCCATTGCGACCACGTGCTGGTTCACACCGGCCAGAACTACGACTACGAACTCAACGGGATCTTTTTCGAGGACCTGGGCATCCGCAAGCCGGATGTCTTCCTGGAAGCGGCCGGCGCCTCCGGCGCGGAAACCATCGGCAAGGTGATTATCGCCGTGGATGCCGCGCTGGCGGATATCCAGCCCGATGCGGTGCTGGTGCTGGGCGATACCAACAGCTGCCTGGCGGTGATCCCGGCCAAGCGTCGCAAGATCCCCACCTTCCACATGGAGGCCGGCAACCGCTGCTTCGACATGCGCGTGCCGGAAGAAATCAACCGCCGCATCGTGGACCACACCGCCGACATCAACCTCACCTACAGCGATATCGCCCGCGAATATCTGCTGGCCGAGGGCCTGCCTGCGGATCGCGTGATCAAGACCGGCAGCCCGATGTGTGAGGTGCTGGCGCACTACGCGCCGAAAATCGCCGCCTCCGACGTGCTGGCGCGGTTGGGCCTGCAATCCAATGGCTACTTCGTGGTCAGCGCGCACCGCGAGGAAAACATCGAGTCCGATGCCAATTTCGCCGGGCTGGTGGAAACGCTCAACACCGTGGCCAGGGTCTATGGCCTGCCGGTGGTGGTGTCCACCCATCCGCGCACCCGCAAGCGCATCGATGCCATGGGGGTAGTGCTGGACGAGCGCGTGCAGTTGCTGAAGCCGTTGGGGTTCAGTGACTACGTGCGTTTGCAGCAAGAGGCCAAGGCGGTGTTGTCCGATAGCGGCACCATCAACGAGGAGGCCTCCATCCTCAACTTCCGCGCACTCAACCTGCGCGATGCGCACGAGCGTCCGGAAGGCATGGAGGAAGCGGCGGTGATGATGACCGGCATGAACCCGGAGCGGGTGATGCAGGGGCTGGCCATCCTTGAATCGCAGCCAGTGGGGGCCGAGCGCCTGCTGCGGCAGGTGGCGGACTACTCCATGCCGAATGTGTCGGAGAAGGTGGTGCGGATCCTCCACAGCTACGTGGATTATGTGAACCGGGTGGTCTGGAAGCGGTACTGATGCGCATCCTGTTCTTGTCCCAGCTGTTCGATCCTGAAAACGCCATCAAGGGATTGTCATTCGTCAAAGCGTTGGCCGCGGCCGGCCATGACGTCGACGTGATTACGGCTTTTCCGAGCTATCCGGGCGGAAAGGTGTATCCCGGGTTTCGACAGCGCTGGCGGCAGGTGGAGAAGGCGGCCCCCCGCGTCCGGGTGACGCGCGTGGCGACATACATCAGCCAGGATCGTTCCGGACTCAAGCGCTTGCTTGGCTATGCCAGCTTTGCGGCCATGGCCTTTGTGCAGGCACTGTTCCATAAGCGGCCCGATGTCGTCTACGCCTACTATCCACCAGTGGTCGGTGGGGTGGCGGCCATTACCTTGGGTGCCTGCAAGCGTGCCCCCGTCGTGTACGACGTTCAGGACTTGTGGCCGGAAGCGGTTGTCGCGTCCGGCATGGTGCGAGAAGGTTGGCTGACGCTTGTCATTGAGGGCATGGCGGGGTTCATCTATCGCAGGGCGGCAGCGGTCGTTACGCTTTCAGATGGCTACCGCACTGCCTTGCTAAAGAAGGGCGTGGCATCTGGAAAGGTGTTCAGGATCTACAACTGGTGCGACGAGGCCCGCATTAGCGTCGATGACGATGTGCGGAGCGATAACCAGGTTTTCAGCGTGGTTTACGCTGGCAATCTCGGCGCGGCGCAAGGTTTGGATGCAGTCGTAAGGGCGGCCGGGATCGTGGCGGAACGTGGCCATGCCAACGTGCGGTTTGACTTCATCGGTGACGGTGTTGAGAAGCCTGTTCTCCAGGAGCTTGTCAGCAGCATGGGCTTGGAGAACGTCAGATTCGTCGACAAGGTACCTCCGGAACAGATCGGCGCCCTGCTGGGCCAGGCTGGTGCGTTGGTCGCCCATCTGCGCGATGATCCCGTCTTCTCCATTACCGTGCCGCAGAAAACGCAAGCTTATTTGCTTGCAGGCCGTCCTTTGCTGATGGCGATAGGCGGCGAGTCGGCCGATATCATCCGCCGAGCCAATGCCGGTGTCGTTGCAGAACCCGGAAGTCCCGCGCAGATCGCGGAGGCGGCAATACATCTCAGCGGTTTGTCGGTAATCGAAAGGCAGGAAATGGGCAAGCGCGGCAGGGCGTTCTACAAGCAACACATGTCACAGGAAAATGGCGTCGGACAGACGCTCGCCCTACTTGAGCAGGTTGCGAGGCCGCGGGCATGACGCCGACGTTGCGGACACTTGCAGTGGGGGATCTGGATGATGTGGTTTCTGTTCATAGCACAGCCTTCCCCGGTTTCCTGATGACGCTCTTGGGCCCGGGTTTCCTTCGCAGCTACTATCAGGCCGTGCTGGATTGTGACGATGCAGTCTTCCTTGGCCAGTTTGGCGAAACAGGACGTCTGCAGGGTTTTGTCGCGGGTTTCGCGAAACCGGCCTCGTTCTATGCACTGCTCTCTGGCCGCAAGAAGAAGATGCTCATAGCTGCCGCCTTCCACCTGCTGCGCCGCCCCAGTTTGTGGTCGCGGGTGCTGGAAAATGCCGGTGCCACCTCGCAACGTGCCACGGATAATGAGCCGGGTGCGGCCGAGCTTGCCTCGATTGCCGTCTTGCCAACGGCCCAGGGCAGGGGTTACGGTCGGATGTTGATCGATGCATTCCTGTCGGCCGCGAGGCGGCACGATGCCAACAGGGTCTATCTCACAACGGACGCAGACAACAATGAGGCCGTCAATCGCCTGTATGCACGGGCTGGATTCCAGTTGGCAGGTACAAGCATGCGCAAAGGCGGACGCAAAATGAATCACTACACGTTCCTGCTGGGCGACCAGTCGGGTAGGGACCAAAAAGGAGAAGCCTGATGGAATGGAAAGTCCAACTTTTCAAGCTCAACTATGACCAGCGGGAAGCCGACGCGGTGGCGGATGTCATTCGTAGCGGTTGGCTGACGATGGGCGAGCGCACCGTGGCGTTCGAGCGGGAGTTCGCGGCCTATCTAGGTGCTGGCACCATGGCGGCAGCCGTTTCCAACGGCACTGCTGCGCTGCATCTCGCGCTCCTGGCGCTCGATATCGGGCCTGGCGACGAAGTCATCGTGCCTGCGCAGACGTTCGTGGCGGACATCAATGCGGTCATGCTGGTGGGTGCCACCCCGGTCATGGCGGACTGCACGTCGTTCGAAGACTGGAACATGGATCCAGCCGACATCGAACGTAAGATCACCGATAGGACTAGGGCGGTCTTGATCGTCCATTACGCCGGTGTGCCGTGCGACATGGATGCCATCGTGTCGCTGTGCCAGCGCAAAGGCTTGAAGCTGATCGAAGACTGCGCCCATGCGCCAGGTGCCAGCTACAAGGGGCGCAGCGTGGGTACGTTCGGTGATGTGGGCTGCTGGAGTTTCTTCACCAACAAGAACCTCTCCGTGGGTGAGGGGGGCATGGTTACAACCCGCTCGGACGATCTGGACCGCGAGATGCGTTACTTGCGTTCGCACGGCATGACGACCCTGACGCTCGACAGACACAAGGGGCGGGCAGTGACTTATGACGTTGTGCGCCCCGGCTTGAACTACCGGATTGACGAAATACGCGCGGCCCTGGGTCTCGTGCAGCTTGCAAAGCTGGATGCAGCGAATGCGTCGCGCAGGAAAATCGTTGAAGCCTATCGACGGGAGATTGGCGGCCTTGAAGGCGTGGCGCTACCGTTCCCGGATCGAGATGACCGCGTGGCGTCCAGTCATATCTTCCCGATCCTGCTTCGCGAAGGCATAGAGCGCCTTGAAGTGGTGGAGTCGCTGAAGGCGGATGGAGTGCAGTCGAGCATCCACTATCCCGCGATCCATCACTTTACGGCTTACTCGGGGATGGATCTTGGTGCAACGCCAATCGCAGATGAAGTGGCCAAGAGGGAGTTGACCCTGCCGCTCTATCCGGACATGACGGAAGGGGATGTCCAGGTTGTAGCGGATGCCCTGCGCAAGGCGCTGGTGAAGATTGGCTGAGCATGGACATCCTTGAACTCATTGGTCGAACGGCGCCCCTATTTGATGCCGACATCACGAGACACGAGGACGAACTGTTGTCGCTGGTACGCTCCAGCCGCTTCCTCGTCATCGGTGGTGCCGGCTCCATCGGCCAGGCGGTGACGCGCGAGGTCTTCAAGCGCAAGCCGCGCGCCCTGCACGTGGTCGACATCAGTGAAAACAACATGGTCGAGCTGGTGCGGGACATCCGCAGCACGCTGGGCTACATCGATGGCGATTTCCGTACCTTTGCCCTTGACTGCGGCTCGCGCGAATTCGCAGCGCTGCTGGCCGCTGGGTCCGGTTACGACTACGTGCTGAACCTGTCGGCGCTCAAGCACGTGCGTAGTGAGAAGGATCCGTTCACGCTGATGCGGATGATCGAGGTCAACGTGCTCAACACGATCTCGACCATTGCCCAGGCGCAGGCCGGCGGGGCGCGCAAGTATTTCTGCGTGTCCACGGACAAGGCGGCCAACCCGGTCAACATGATGGGTGCCAGCAAGCGGATCATGGAGATGTTCCTGATGCGCGCCAGCGAGTCGCTGCCCATTTCCACGGCCCGCTTCGCCAACGTGGCGTTCTCGGATGGGTCGCTGCTGCACGGCTTCAACCAGCGTTTCGCCAAGCGCCAACCGATTTCCGCGCCCAACGATGTGCGCCGCTACTTCGTGACCCCGCAGGAATCCGGCGAGTTGTGCCTCAGCTCCTGCTTGTTGGGTGAGAACCGCGACATCTTCTTCCCCAAGCTCAGCGAGCAGCTGGACCTGACGCGGTTTTCCGACATCGCGGTGCGCTATCTGCAGGCGCTGGGCTTCGAGCCCTACCAGTGCGCCAGCGAGGACGAGGCCCGCGACCGGGCGGCCGAGTTGATCGCCAGCAAGAAGTGGCCGGTGTATTTCTTCGCCAGCGACACCACCGGCGAGAAGGATTTCGAGGAGTTCTACACCGGCACGGAGGTGCTGGACATGCAGCGCTTCGAGGCCATCGGCGTGATCAAGAACGCGCCGGTTTACGACGAAGGAAAGCTCGCCTACTTCCTGTCCACAATCGATCGAATCCGTGCACAACCCACTTGGGACAAGCCCGAATTGGTGGAACTGTTCAACCACATGATCCCGGAGTTCCAGCACAAGGACACCGGCAAGTACCTCGACGGCAGGATGTAAGCCATGCAGCGCCTCCTCGACATCCTGCTTTCCGGGCTGGCCCTGCTGGTGCTTTCGCCGCTGCTTCTGCCGGTCATGCTGATCCTGCGGCTAACCGGGGAGGGCGAGGTGTTCTTCATCCAGCAGCGCATCGGGCGTGGTGGCCAGCCGTTCGGTCTGTACAAGTTCGCCACCATGCTGAAGAACAGCCCCAGTATCGGCACCGGCACGGTAACGGTGAAAGGCGACCCGCGGGTGCTGCCGTTCGGCCGCTTCCTGCGGAAATCAAAGATCAACGAGCTCCCGCAGTTACTCAATATTTTCAAGGGCGACATGAGCATCATCGGCCCGCGTCCGCAGACGCCGAGATGTTTCAACGCTTTTCCGCAGAGCACTCAGGATGTGATCGTGAGAGTGCGTCCCGGACTCTCTGGCATTGGTTCGATCATCTTCCGGGGCGAGGAAGACATGCTGCATCAGCATGCAGAGCCGATGCGATTTTACGATGATGTCATTGCTCCTTATAAGGGATTGCTTGAGGAGTGGTACGTCGAGAATCAAGGGATTTGGACGTACTTCATGTCGATTTTTGTCACCGCGTGGGTAGTGTTGTTCCCGTCGTCGCGCTTGGCATGGAGAATATTTCCGGCATTACCGGATCCCCCGCAAGAGTTGCGCAAGCTCCTTTGAGTGGTGGAACTAGGAATGCTTGCTAGGTAAGCTGGACTGCCTTGGTTTAAGTGTGGGATGGCCAATCTGGCCTGCCTCCCGCACTCGCATCACCAGTGACGGGGGGCAGTATTGAAGGCGCCGTGGGGGTAGGTCAGTTGTGTGATGCGGGGAAAAAGGGTTCTGTAGCATGTTCGGCTCCGTTGTCGGCATTTTATGTGATGCCTGCACACGGCACCCACAACATCCCCGGAAAGCTGCTGACCTACGTCCACGCAGGCCTGCCTGTGCTGGCGCGGGTCAACCCCAACAACGACCTTGTGTCGCTGGTTGAAGATGAAGCGGTCGGGCTGGTGGTGCCCGGCAACAGTGCCGCGCTGCTGCACGCACATGCGATGCGTCTGGCAGACGATGCCCGATTGCGTGCCGCAATGGGGCAGGCAGGCATTGCCCTGGCCAGGCGCATGTTTTCTCCGGAAAGTGCGGCGCGTGATGTAGCAGCGATGTTGGCTGTCAACGTCGACAGTTGACGCTTGGCTGCCTGCCATCTGGCCGCCCGAGTTGGCTGCGGCAATGCCTGATGCCGGGCAGCGTGTGGTGTCATGTTCGGGAACATGATGCGCGAGGTTCGGCAGTCTCACTTGTGATATTCGGCAGCGTGGCGCGCGCTATCCGATAGCGTGGCAGGTGATGTCTGCGATGTGGTGGGTCAGGGCCGGCATCATCAGGCGTGAGGCTGTGCCGCGCCTCGCGTGAGGTATCTCAACGGGGTGCGTGCTGCTCAGCGGCATGGCGGGTGAGCAGTGGCAATCTGGCGCCTGATGGCTTGCAGCATGGTGCGCGATAGACCGGAGTATCGGCTGCCATGTCTTGGATCATCACCGGCGATGCTCATAACCATGGCTCCAGTGGAGCCCTGGTGGGAGCTTTGCTCTTGTGGGAGCTTTGCTTTTGTGGGAGCGGCCCCTGGCCGCGACTTGAGCTGCCCTGTCGCGCGCAGGGCGCGCTCCTACAACAGCCAAAGCCATTGTGGGAGCTTTGCTCTTGTGGGAGCGGCCCCTGGCCGCGACTTGGGGTGCCTGTCGCGCGCAGGGCGCGCTCCTACACCATCCAAAGCTGCAGCTACTTGTGGGAGCTTTGCCCTGGTGGGAGCTTTGCCCTTGTGGGAGCGGCCCCTGGCCGCGACATGGGGTGCCCTGTCGCGCGCAGGGCGCGCTCCTACAACATCCAAAGCCAATGCCAAAGCCATTGTGGGAGCTTTGCTCTTGTGGGAGCGGCCCCTGGCCGCGACTTGAGCTGCCCTGTCGCGCGCAGGGCGCGCTCCCACACCATCCAAAGCTGCAGCTACTTGTGGGGTTGGCAGTCCCCTTCAAGACGATCGGGCCCTTGCGGGCCCGATCGGTTTAGCGCCCCGGACAGCCTGGTCTGGGCCGGGGTATTGCTTCAGGCAGTCAAGCTGCCCCTTGCTCGTTGCTGTCGTCGTTGGCCGCCTTGGCCGGACGCTTCTTGAAACGTACTCCCAACGCCTGCCGCAGCGCGGTCAGGCCCTGGCGGTCACCGAACTCGCCCATGGCGTTGTAGCCTTGGCGTGCGGTGCTGGCCACGTCGGCCCCCAGCGCCACCTCGGTGTCCCGCATCCGTTCCGCAAGCCGCAGGATCTGCCTGGTGCGCGGACGCAGCTCGTCGATGGTGCGCAGGGCGGCCAGCGCCCCGTTCAGGTCCATCGCCGGCGAGGCCAACTGCCGGTTCTTGTCAAGTACGGTCAGGGCTTCGCGACAGAACTTCTCTGTCTTGTTGCCCATCTTGTACAAGCGGCGGCGTTGCTTGCTATCCAGTGCAATCAGCTTGACGAAACGCTGCTCGAGCTGGGCGAGGGCCGCGTCAATTGCGGCCAGGTCTTCTTCGGTAAAGCGGGTTGAAATGCTCATGGGTTCTCCATATTGAGCGGTGATGTCCTGACAGGAATTGTTAGGACATGCCCAGCGCCGACATGTCTGAAGTGTTAAGCGTTGGACAAGGTCAGTTTGACGGGCATCAATTCAACTGTGAACACCGTTGCAAATTCGTAAATACTTGGTATCTTGTTCGGCCAGTCTATTACTTCTGGCATAGGTCGACTAAGTCTTGACATGTTATGTTTAGAAGTAATGTTAACGGCGTGCTTGCCATGGTTTAGGCAGGTAGCATGAGGCGTAGGACTTCGCGCAGTTTGTGCGTTGCATCATCCGGTGGGTGTGTCCCGGACGTTAAAAATGCGCGAAACGGGTCACAATAAAGACTCAAGGGCTGCAGCTTTGGATGTTGCAGGAGCGCGCCCTGCGCGCGACAGGCCCCCATGTCGCGGTATCCCTTGTGGGAGCGCGCCCTGCGCGCGACAGGGCACCCCAAGTCGCGGCCAGGGGCCGCTCCCACAAAAGCAAAGCTCCCACAAGGGCTTTGGCTTTGGATGTTGCAGGAGCGCGCCCTGCGCGCGACAGGGCATCCCAAGTCGCGGTATCCCTTGTGGGAGCGCGCCCTGCGCGCGACAGGCACCCCAAGTCGCGGCCAGGGGCCGCTCCCACAAAAGCAAAGCTCCCACAAGGGCTTTGGCTTTGGATGTTGCAGGAGCGCGCCCTGCGCGCGACAGGCATCCCATGTCGCGGCCAGGGGCCGCTCCCACAAAAGCAAAGCTCCCACAAGGGCTTTGGCTTTGGATGTTGTGGGAGCGCGCCCTGCGCGCGATGCTTGTAAGTAGAATGCGCGGATGAATACGAGCAAGAAGGTTCTGGTCACCGGCACCGCCGGTTTCATCGGTTCGCATGTGGCGCAGGTGTTGCTGGCGCGCGGTGATGAAGTCATCGGCTTTGACAGTCTCAATGACTATTACGATGTCAGCCTGAAGCAGGCGCGCTTGGCGCGCTTCATGCAGCACCCTAACTACACCCATGTGCAGGCCGATCTGGCTGACCGTGCAGCAGTGGAGGCGGTGTTCGCCACCCACAAGCCGCAGCGGGTGGTGAATCTTGCGGCGCAGGCGGGGGTGCGTTACGCGGCGGAGAACCCGCATGTGTACGTGGCCAGCAACGTCACCGGCTTCCTGCACATCCTCGAGGGCTGCCGCTACCACGGCGTGGAGCATCTGGTGTATGCCTCCACCAGTTCGGTGTACGGGGCGAACCGGGCGATGCCGTTCTCCGAGCACTCGCCGGCCGAACATCCGCTGACCCTGTACGCGGCCACCAAGAAGGCCAACGAGCAGATGGCGCACAGCTACGCGCACCTGTACGGCATCCCGTGCACGGGGCTGCGCTTCTTCACCGTGTATGGCCCGTGGGGGCGCCCGGACATGGCGCTGTTCCTGTTCACCAAGGCCATCCTGGACGGCCAGCCGATCCGGGTGTTCAACCACGGCCACCACAAGCGCAGCTTCACCTATGTCGATGACATCGTGGAGGGCATCGTGCGTGCGCTGGACCGGGTGCCGGGCAAGGATCCGGACTGGTCGGGCGAACGCCCGGACCCGGCCACCAGCGGGGTGGCACCGTACCGCCTCTACAACATCGGCAATGAACAGCCGGTGGAGCTGCTGCGCTACATCGAGGTGCTGGAGGAGTGCCTGGGCCGCAAGGCTGTGATGGAAATGCTCCCGCTGCAGCCTGGCGACGTGCCGGATACCGAGGCCGATGTCTCCGACCTGATCGCCAATGTGGGGTATCGCCCGGTGGTGCCGGTGGAGCAGGGCGTGGCCAATTTCGTGGCCTGGTATCGGGATTATCATCAAGTTTGATGGCGCATGAATTCGCCGGTATTTCCAGCAAAGGAATGACCATGGACGATGCCTGCATGCTTGATTGGCTGACGGCGGCGCTTCGCGGTGATGTCCGATTGTCGGCACTTGCGGCGATTGCGCCGGATCAACTGATTGTGTTCGCCAAGGATCAAGGAGTGTTGCCGCTGCTGGAATCACAGTTACGCGCAACCGGGCACTTTGCCAGCATCCCCCTATCGTTGCAGCAGGCATTGATTCCACATGTGCGCGAGGCCGTGGTGCAGGACTTGTTCCGCACCGGTGAGATGCGCAAGCTGGCCTCTGCATTGCAGGCTGCGGGTATTCGTGCATTGTTGCTGAAGGGCAATGCCGTAGCGCAATGGTTGTATCCGGAGTCCCATCTGCGGCCCAGTTCGGATATTGACTTGCTGTTATCCAGTCGCGCCGATGCGGAACGTGCTGCGTGTGCAGCGCAGCCACTGGGCTATGCGCTTGGCTTTCATCCCAACAGCAGCAACTTCGAAATGGCCGCGCAACGCGTGGTTGATGGCGTGAGCCGTAGCGAGCTGGATTTGCATTGCCGGCTGTTGAACTCGGCTGCGTATGCGGACATTTTTTCGTTTGCTGAGTTATGGCAGGAATCCATCGCATTGCCGGCACTGGGCGAGGGGTTGCGTGGTTTGTCGCTGCGCCACGCGCTGGCGCATGCTTGCCTGAATCGCGCGTTGGACATGCAAATCGGGGTGCCCGACCAGTTGAAGTTGCTGTACGACATTCATCTGATGGTGGAGCGCATGCATGAGGCCGATTGGGCCGAAGTTCTGGCAATGGCCCAACACAAAGCCATCAATGGAGTCTGCTTGCGATCCATCGTCGATGCGCGCACGCGTTTCCATTCCGACGTGCCTGCCCATGTGATGGAGGCACTGCAGCGCAATGCCGATGCAGAGTCTATCGATTGGCACCGGCTTGACGACTGGCGTTACATGCAGTGGCGGAACCTGAAGGCGCTGCCGACCACTGGCGCACGGTTGCGTTGGCTGTGGCAGCGGCTTGCGCCCAGCAGCAGTCATCTGCGGTATATGTACGGCGAAGGCAGCTGGCTGGGGCTGATGGGGCTTAGGCTGTGGCGTGGGGTGGGGCGGTTGCATGCCAAGCGATAGGTTGATCGCATGCCGTTCAGGCCAAAACAGGCCGCACTAGCCACGTCCCGCTAGCCAGCCTCGCCATCGGGAGGTTGCAACAGTCCGTGCTCGGAGTGACTTGCAGGGTGTGTTAGCGTGGGGTCGAGTTGATCGGACATGGGGTGCGGGCGTGGCCCTGCAGGCAATGGGAACAACGGGCGCGGTCGGGTGGTGCGGGTGGGCAGGCCAAGCCGCAGGCAGGGGCACATTGGCGTGAATCGTGTGGGGCCACAGGGTTGGCGTTTGCTGCTGCGCCTGATCACGCCTTGGCGCGGGTCATTGGCGCTCACGTTGCTGCTGCTGCTGATCCAGGGCACGGTCACCCTGCTGCAGCCGTGGCTGGGTGGGGTGCTGACCGACCGGTTGCTGCTCAATCAGCACCTGGGGCTGTTGCTGGGGCTGTTGTTCGCCCTGATCTGCGCACAGCAGGGTTTGAGTTATGTGACCGCGCTGCAGTTGCAGAAGGTGTCGGGACGGCTGCAGGCTGATGCCGGTGCCGAGCTGTATGCGCATCTGCAGGCGTTGCCGTTGGAATGGCACAACGCGCGTCAGCGCGGTGACGTGTTGGCACTGTTGTACGTGGATATCCATCGAATCGGGCGTTACGTGACCGGCACGCTGCTGCCGCTGCTGCCGCTGCTGTTTACGCTGGTGGGTGCGCTGGCGATGATGCTGTACTTGGCACCGCTGATTGCGGTGATGGTGGCGGTGTTGATGCCGCTGATGTTCCTTGCGTTGAAGTTGGTCGGCCGCAAGTTGCGGCCGTTATCGCATGCCTCGGCGCAGGCCTGGGCCGAACAATCGGCGCTGGCCGAACAGAATCTGGAATCGCTGGCGCTGATCAAGGCGTTCGGCACGGAGGCTGCGGAACGCACGAATTTCCGCCAGCGCGTGGATGCGGTGTATGCCGCGGATCTGCGGCTGGAGAAATTGCAAGGTGCGATCAATCCGGTGGTGTATATGATCGGTGCCGGTGCGATTTTGTTGCTACTGGGGCTGGGTGGGCATTGGGTCATTCGCAGCGAAATGCGGATGGGCGAGTTGGTCAGCGTGTTCTTGTACGGCTTGGTGCTGGTGGGGCCGGTAGGCAGTCTGGCTTCGGTGTATGGCAGCACGATGGCGGCAATGGGTTCGCTGCAGCGCTTATCCGATGCACTGGATGCGCGTCCGGAAGTGGACATCGGCAGGCAGCAAGTGGTGCCGGTTGCCGGCGACATCGTGTATTCGCAGGTCGACTTCACCTATCCCGGGCGCGAACCGCTGTTCCGCAGCCTGGAGCTGACTATTCGCGCTGGCCAGACGGTGGCGCTGACCGGCGTCAACGGCGCCGGCAAAAGCACCCTCGTGCATCTGCTGCTGCGGTTGGTCGAGCCGCAGGCCGGCAGCGTCACCATTGGCGGGATTGATCTGCGCGAGTTCCAGCTGCAGGCCCTGCGCGCGCAGATTGGCCTGGTGGCACAACAAGTGCTGCTGTTCAATGCCAGCGTGCGCGACAACATCGCCTATGGCCGCGTGGATGCCGCGCAGGAGGCAATCGAGCGTGCGGCGCGTGCGGCGCGGGCGCATGATTTTATCTGTAGCTTGCCGGATGGCTACGACACTTTGGTGGGTGACAATGGGGTGCGCTTATCGGGGGGGCAAAAGCAGCGACTGGCACTGGCGCGTGCGTTGGTGAAAGACCCGCCCATCCTGATTTTGGATGAAGCCACTGCGATGTTCGACCCGGAAGGCGAGTTGGAATTCATCGAGGAATGTCGTGATGTGCTGGCCAGCCGCACGGTGATTTTGATCACCCATCGCCCTGCTAGTTTGGCCTTGGCCGATCGCATTGTGCGCTTGGATAGCGGGCAGGTTCAGGGGTAAAAACAGGAGCCAAGTGCGCAGGTTGCGTGCCTAGGTTCAACGCGACAACAAGGTTTGCTGGATGGCAATATCCAGTGCGCGTGTTGCGTCCGTATCCAGTGGCGCAGCGCGCAGCGCTTGCACGGCCTGCGCCAGCTGCGCCGCGCCCACAAAGCCGCAGCTGGCGCTGAGTTTGTGCAGCTCGGCACGCACGGTGGTGGCATCGCCATGCTTGGCGGCATCCAGGATGCGCGCTTGTTGAGCGGGCAATTCCTGCAGGAACAATGCCCGCAACGCAGTCACATGCTCTGGGTTGCCGCCCAGTGCAGCCAGTGCGGTGGCATCGTCCCAGAGTACGGGCCGCTGCAGGCCAGCCGGCAAGTGCCGTTGCAAGGCGGCGTGCAAACTCGCCAGCGGTATCGGTTTGCACAATACTTCGACAAAGCCGCAAGCCTGCAACGCGGCGCAGCTGGCGGCAGTGGCCGCTGCGGTATGCGCAAGCGCAGGGGTGTGGATGCCGCGCTGCAGCAGGCGCTGCAGCAGTTCGCCACCGTGCCCGTCCGGCAAATTGGCGTCGATCAGCAATAGGTCGAAAGGTTGTTGGATGCAGGCCTGCTCGGCCTCGGCCAGCGTGCCGGCGACAACGACGGTGGCAGGAAACGCAGTGGCGGCGGCGTGCAGGAAGGCCGCGCTCACCGGGTCATCCTCGACCAGCAGCAAACGCGGTGGTGTGGAGGGGAGTTGATTCATCGCAACGACCTCTTGGGTTTGTATGCTGCGCAGATGCCACGCCCGATGCTAACCCGTTGTTTGCCGCTGTTGCCGCTGTTGCCGGCACTGCTGCTGTTGGCAGCACCGGAGGCAGCGGCACGGGAAGTGCAACTGCGGGTGGCCAAGCTGAGTACGGCGGCGGCCACGCTGCAACAGGTGCGCGTGCAGTTGCGCTGGCAAGATCAAGCCGAGCAGGGGGAATTGCAGGTGTGGGCGGGCAAGGTGGATGCGCCCGGGCTGGGCTACCACTACCGCGACCTGCATTGGCGCTGCCCTTTGCGGCGTTCCCCCACGGCCGGTTGGCAATGCGCGGGGGCGCTGCGTTCGGGTAGCTTGCCGCCATTGCAATTGGCGCTGCAACTGGAGACCGCCAGCACGCGTGTGGTACTGGCGCAAGGCCGGGCACGGTTGAAGGTGGAGCAAGTGGCCGCCGCCCCCGATCTCACCACGCTGGAGTTGCAGAAGGTGCCGCTGGCATGGGCGCAGGCGTTGTTGACGCAAGCGTGGCCAGCGGCGCAACTCAAGGCCGGAACGGTGGCTGGGCGGTTGCAGGTGCACGCGCCAACGACCGCGCCATTGCGCGTGCAAGGCGGTTTGCAGCTGACATCGGCTGGCTTTGCAACGGTCGATGCCGGCATCGTGGGCGAGCAGTTGAGCGGCACGCTGCAGATGGACTTGCGCAGCACATCGGCCCACTCCAGCGTGCAACTGGATGGGCAATGGCATGCCGGTGAATTTCTGGCCGGCAATACCTATGTCGCTTTGCCGGCCAGCGCAGTGCAGTTTCATGTGCAGGCCAAGCAGCGTGCCGGGCAAGGCTGGCAACTGCCGCGCATCGAATGGCACGATGGTGCAGTGCTGACCGCGTTTGCCAGTGCCAGGCTGCAAACGGATGGGAGTTTGCAGGGATTATCGGTGCAGATGCATAGCGACGACATGACCCCGTTGAAGCCGCGTTATTTGTCCGGCTGGATGGGCATGGCGGGTTTGCGCGATGTGGAGCTGCACGGCCGCATGGACGTGCAGGCGCAGGTGGATGCCAGTGGGCTTGCTGCGGTCACGGCGAGGCTGCATGGCGTGGATGTGCGCGACCCGAACGGGCGTTTTGTGTTCGATGGCCTGCGCGGTGATGTGGGCTATTCGGCAGGGGCCCCCGTGGCGAGTGCCTTGCAATGGACTGGCGGTCAGCTGTATGGCTTGGCGTTTGGTGCGGCTACGCTGCCATTTGCCAGCAGCACCGGTGAGCTGCGCACGCGTGCAGCGGTCAAGGTGCCGTTGATGGGCGGCACACTGGGGCTGCGCGATGTGGTGATTCGGCCACCACAAGGCGAGGCCGGGATGGATATTCGGTTTGGCTTGCAACTGGCCGACATTGACTTTGGCAGGATCTCGCAGGCGTTGGGCTTGCCGGCGTTTCAGGGCACGTTGGGCGGCAGCATCCCGCGTGCGCATTATGCGCAAGACCGGATTGATTTCGATGGCGGCTTGAATCTCGAGCTGTTCGACGGACGCGTGGCATTTTCGCAATTGTCGCTGGAGCGCCCATTCGGTAGCGCGCCCAGCCTGAGTGCCGATGTCGCCATGGATGATCTGGACCTGTTGCGGCTCACCGAAGTGCTGGGGTTTGGCAGCATCAGCGGCAAATTGGACGGCAGGGTGACCGGCTTGCGCTTGGTGGATTGGACACCGGTGGCTTTTGATGCGCGCTTCATCACCGACGATGCCCCCGGTGTGCGCAAACGCATCAGTCAGCGCGCGGTGCAGGATATTGGTAGCGTGGGTGGCAGTTCGTTCATCCAAACCCTGCAAGGCAAGGCGATTGCGCTGTTCAAGGATTTTGGCTATCGCCGCATCGGCATTGGCTGCCATCTGGAAAACCAGATTTGTGCGATGAATGGCCTGCATTCAGCTGGCAACACTTTTACTATCGTGGAAGGTGCGGGCGTGCCCCGGCTCGACGTGGTGGGTTACAACCGTGCGGTGGACTGGTCAACGCTGGTGGAAAGGCTGTTGGCTGCCAGCAAGGGCGATGTGGCACCGGTCATTGATTGATCGCAACTGACAGACGAGGAAATCAAATCATGAAGCAATGGATGGGTGTACCGGTTGCAAGCGCGTTGTTGTTGAGTGCGTGCGTGACGATCAACGTGTATTTCCCGGCTGCCGAGGCCAAGCAGGCGGCCAAGGAATTTGTCGAAAAGGTCATCAACGATGCCGACAAGGTGCAAATCAAGGAGGCGCCCAGTGGCGGCGGTGGTGGCATGGTGATGCAAACCCCGCGTGCACGGTTTGATGTGGCGCGGCTTGACCCGTGGGTGTTGCTGGGCATCGGCAGCGCGCAGGCGCAGTCTGCTCCCGATATCAGCATCAAGACGCCTGCCATTCAAGCCATTCAATCCCGCATGGAAAGTCGTTTCAGCAGCAGTTTGCGTGCCGGGTTTGACAGTGGCGCACTGGGCTTTACCAGCGATGGCCTGGTAAGCCTGCGCGACCCATCCAAAGTGGAATTGAAGGACCGTGTGGCACTCAACACGGCCGTGGCCGATGACAACCGCGACCGCAAAGCGGTGTACCGTGAAGTGGCGGTGGCCAACGGGCATCCCGAATGGGAAGAGCAGATCCGCGGTGTATTCGCCAAGCAATGGATCAGCAGTGCGCGTGCGGGATGGTGGTATCAGTCCGGCGGCGCGTGGAAGCAAAAATGAATGACCAACAAAACGCCCGGTGCAAGCCGGGCGTTTTGTCTTGCGGCCACAAGAGCGGTCGCTGGCCCCGACTGGTGGTGGCCTGTCACGCGCAGGCTGCGCTTGTACGGGGCGTGCTTGTGCAGTCAGTCGAGGAATTGCAGCTTTGCCAATTCCGCATACAGCCCGCCTTGTGTCAACAGTTCGCTGTGGGTGCCCTCGGCGACGATGCGGCCGTGGTCCATCACCACGATGCGGTCGGCTTTGAGCACGGTGGCCAAGCGGTGCGCCACCACCAAGGTGGTGCGGCCGGTCATCAGATGTTCCAGCGCGTGTTGCACGGCACGCTCGCTTTGTGCATCCAGCGCCGAGGTGGCTTCATCCAGCAACAGAATCGGCGCGTCCTTGAGTAGTGCACGCGCAATCGCGACGCGCTGCTGCTGGCCGCCGGACAGACGCGCGCCGCGTTCACCCAGCTCACTGGCAAACCCTTCGGGCAGGGCATCCAGAAAGTCTGTGGCTTCGGCCAGTTGCGCCGCGTGGCGCACCTGTGCATCGCTGGCATCCAGCTTGCCGTAGCGGATATTGTCGGCGGCACTGGTGGCAAAGATCACCGGCGCTTGCGGCACCAGGGCAATGGCTTCGCGCAGCAGGTCCGGCTGCACGTTGCGGATGTCGATGCCATCCAGCAACAAGCGTCCCTGCTGCGGGTCGTGGAAGCGCAGCAGCATCGTGAACACAGTACTTTTGCCGGCACCGGATGGGCCAACCAGGGCCACTGTTTCGCCTGGGTTGACCCGCAGCGTGAAGCCTTCCAACGCCGCGGCATCCGGGCGTTGCGGGTAGTGGAAGCTGACATTCTCGAATACGATTGCACCGCGTACGGGTGTCGGCAGCCGTTGCGGCTGCGTGGGTGCGGTGATCGAGGAGTGTTCCTGCAGCAACTCGTGAATGCGGCCCATGCCACCGGCGGCTTTCTGCAACTCATTCCAGACTTCGGCCAGTGCCCCCACCGAGCCGCCGCCGATCATCGCGTACATCACGAACTGGCCCAATGCGCCGGCACTGAGTTGGCCATTGATGACATCGTGTGCACCCGACCACAACACCAGGATGACTGCACCAAAAATCAAGCTGATCGCGATTGCTGTCACTGTGGCTTGGGCGCCGATACGCTTGCGTGCGGTGGCCACCGCACTGGCCATGGCCTGCGCGTAGCGGCTGCGCTCGTAGCCTTCACGCGAATGCGCTTGCACGGTGCGCACGGCACCCAGGGCTTCGGTAGCCAAGGTATTGGCATCGGCAATGCGATCCTGGCTGGCACGCGATACCTTCTGGATGCGGCGTGCGCCAATCACGATCGGGGCCACCGCCAACGGGATGCCCAATAGCGCCCACGCCGCCAGCTTCGGGCTGGTGACGAACAGCATCACCATCGAGCCAATCACGGTGACACTGCTGCGCAGGGCCACCGACATGCTGGAGGCGATCACGCTGCGCAGCAGTTCGGCATCGGCGGTGAGCCGCGACACCAGTTCGCCACTGCGGCTGCGGTCGTAAAACCCGGCATCCAGCCCCAGCAAGTGCGCATACAGGCGCGTGCGCAGATCGGCAACGACTTTTTCACCCAGCAAGGTGACGAAGAAATAGCGTGCGGCAGTGGCCAGTGCCAACGCCACGATCACCACCAGCACAAAGCCGAAGGTGCGGTCGATATTGGCCCCGCTTTGAAAGCCGTGGTCGATCATCTGGCGGAATGCCACCGGCAAGCTCAGGGTGGCAGTGGACGAGCAGGCCAGCGCCACCAGCCACGCCGAAAACAGGCCAAGGTGCTGTTGGATGAAGGGCCACAGGGCACGCAGGGTACCGATGGGTGCCTTGCTCGGCACCGGAGAGGGGGAGTTCATCGAGGTATTTTAGCGTCAGCGCTCAGTGCGCTGCAGGATCGGGTGTGGTGGATTCCTGCGCATGTTCCAACTCGCGCAAATCCGACGGCAGGGTGGCCTGCGGGTAGCGTCGGCGGAATTCGGCCAGGCTGGCACGCGCGGCGTCCAGATCACCTTGCTGTTGCAATTGCCGGATGCGCTTGAGCCAGGCGTCGCGTGCGGCGGGACTGGCCATGGTCGCGGGCGGCACGTCGTCCAAAGGCGCATCGGCGCTGGCTGGTTCCGGCAGGCGTTGCGCCTGCTGGGCTTTGCCCATCGCCGCTTCGGGCCGGCGCGCCGCGGCGGCGGTCAGAGCGTCGCTGCCATGTGTCGCCGCCGGCGCAAGCGCGCCATTGGTCATCGGTTGCGCTGACTCGGCCGTGGTTGCTGCGGTCGCAGCCCTTGCAGCGGCGGCAGCTGCTGGTACGGGGAGGGCAGGCGGGGGGGCGGGAGCGGGTGCAGCGTCTTGCGCAAGTGCGCGGGGCGACTGCAGGACCACCGGCGGGGCTTCCGGCGGTGGCGGTGCCAGCATGCGTTGCGGGGATGGCGGTGCTGTGTCCACCGCAGACGGCGCATGGATAGGCGTGGCCGGTTGCGCGCCAGGGGGGGCGGTGGATGCTGTGTTGCGTGCACTGTCGGCGGCGCGCACCTTTGCGCGCGCGGCCTCTGCGGCGGCGGGCGTTGCGCGTTGTGCCATGGGTGCGGGTGCTGCGGGTGGCGATGGCGTGAATTGGACGCGCCACGCCACACCCACCGCCAGACACAGCGAGGCGGCCAGCGCCAACGGTGCCGCCCAGCGGCGCCGTGCAGGTTTGGCGGGTTGTTGCGCGGCGGCGTGTGCGGCGGCCAGGATGCGCGCATCCAGCTCGGCGGTGGGCTCGCTGCGGCCATGCATGCGTGGTAATTGCGCAGCCAGCGCGCGCTCCTCGGCATCCAGCGGTTGTGGTGGAAGTCGGTTCACGAGGTCAACCTCGCACGCAGTTTGTCCATGGCATAGCGCAGGCGTGATTTCACTGTCTCGCGGCCGGTACCGGTGATGGTGCCGATTTCCTCCAGCGTCAATTCCTGTTCCAGCCGCAACAGCACAACCTCACGTTGATCCATGGGCAGGTCATCCAGCGCCAGTTGCAGTTGGCGGCGACGTTCGAATTCCGACAACACGCGCTCGGGCGTGTGCGCATCGGCGAGTCGTGCCAGGCGCTCATCGGCATCATCGGGTGCCGATGGGCGATGCTTGAGGCCGCGCCAATGGTCGCCCAGCCGGTGATGGGCGATGGTGAACAACCACGCGGAGAAGCCGGCGTCCGGTGTCCAGTCAGTGCGCGCGGCGATGAGCTTTTGCCACACATCCTGAAACAATTCGTCGGCCAGCGCCGGATCCCGCACATGCCGCAGCAAATAGCGATACAGCTTTTGCCGATGCCGCGCATACAGCTGCTCGAACGCGCTCACGTCGCCGGCGGCATAGGCCAACATCAGGGCTTCGTCGGTGCTTTCGGGCATTTCCACCGGGTACAGCCTACGGCCAGGCGATGCCATCGGGAAGGGGGGAATGCATCGGCGGGGGTGGCGGTGCAGTAGCGGCATGGTCGGGTAAACGCGCCACGGCGCGGGATGGGGTTGAACCGTGCGGTGACGGGGGCGTGGAATCCGCGGCGGGTTACAGGCAATATGCATGAAGATGAACGCAACCTTGACAGCTGCTCCGCTACCCTCGAAAGAACTTGCGCCTCGCCGGCGCAAGGGTGCATTCGCGGGTGTTGCCGAGCAGCTGGCGCGGCTGTTGCCTGCCGGTGCGCGGGTCAAAGTGGAATGGCAGCATGCCGTGCTGGGCAAGGGCAATGACCTGTTTGGCGCCGGTGATCCACCGCAAGGCGCATTGCGGCTGCCATGGGTGGGGCCGGAAGGGATGGCGCTGTGTGTGGTGTTCAGCAGCCCGCAACTGATGAGCCAGGACGCCATCGAGCGTTGGTTGCATACCGCACGTCTGTTGATTGAGCAGGCCGCCAAGCTGGAATTGGCCAATCACAAGATCGACACCCTGCAGCGCTCGGAACAGTTGCGCCAAGCCTTGTATGAAATTGCCGACCTGGCCGGCAGTAATCTTGAGCTGTCGGTGATGTTGCGCCGCGTGCACGCCATCGTGGGCGAGTTGATGTACGCCGAGAATTTCTACATCGTGCGATACGACGATCGCCAGCAGACGATGCGCTTCATCTACTTCGTTGATCAATTGGATCCATTCGTCAACGATCCGGATCAGGACATTCCGTTGCATGAGGGCGAAAACAGCCTGACTCTGCATCTGCTGCGTTCCGGCGAGACCCTGCGCGGGCCCTCACGGTTGCTGCGGGAGACGTACGGGATCACCCATTCCGAGACCAGTGGCCCCGATAGTGCCGACTGGCTGGGAGTGCCGATGAGCCGCGACGAGCGCGTGGCCGGCGCCTTGGTCGTGCAGCACTACCGCGAATCCAACGCGTATAGCGAAGATGACCGCATCCTGTTGGCGTTCGTGGCGCAACACGTGTTGACTGCGCTGGAACGGCGTGAGGCACGCAACCGGCTGGAAGTACGGGTGGCGGAGCGCACCGCCGAACTGCAGCGCACCAACGAAGACTTGAAAGCGGAAGTGTTCGAGCGCAAGCGCATCCAGGAGATCCAGCGAGCGTTGTTCCGCATCGCCGAACTGTCGATGACCAGTGAAAGCCTGCGACATTTCTATGCCGAGGTGCATGAAGCGGTCAGCGGTTTGTTGTATGCACGCAATTTCTACATCGCCACGCTGTCTGAAGATGGCAGCATGCTGGAATTTCCGTATTCGGTGGATGAACGTGATCAGGAGCGTCGGCCGCGCAAGCCTGCAGGTGGCTTGACTGAATATGTGTTGCGTACCGGCAAGCCGATGTTGGCTGATCGTGACCAGATTGTGCGCTTGCAGAGCGAAGGCAAGGTGCGCGGACACGGCAGCATGGCGCAATGCTGGCTGGGTGTGCCATTGATGCACGATGACAAGGTGGTGGGCGTACTTGCAGTACAAAGCTACTCGCGCGACATCATGTTCAACTACCGCGATCAGGACTTGCTGACCTTTGTCGCCATCCACATCGGCAGTGGTTTGGCGCGCAAGCAGGCGCAAGACCGGTTGCTGCAAGCGCACTCCAGCTTGGAACAGCGCGTCAGTGAACGTACCCGTGAATTGGCCGAAGCCAACGCCGAACTGGTGGAGCAAATCGGTGAGCGTCTGCGCGCTGAGCGTAAATTGATTCATCAGGCCACGCATGATGTGCTGACCGGACTGCCCAATCGGGTGCAACTGCTGGAACGGCTGGCGCGGGCGATCAGTGTGGCTGGCAGCACGTCGGACGTGTGTTTTGCCGTGCTGTTCATGGACTTGGACCGCTTCAAGCTGGTCAACGACAGCGTGGGGCACGCGGTTGGTGATGAATTGCTGGTCGAAGTCGGGCGGCGCATCGTGGGCAGCGTGCGCAGCAATGATGTGGTGTCGCGCTTGGGCGGCGATGAATTTGCCATTCTTGCGGAAGGGCTGGAAGGCCCGGAGATGGCGCAGGAGTTGGCTAACCGGGTGTTGGCCTCGCTCTCCATTCCGGTTTGGGTGGGTGGGCGCGAGCTGTATCCGGGTGCCAGTATCGGGATTGCTGTTTGGCATCCGCGTTATCGCAGTGGCGAAGAAATGTTGCGTGATGCCGATGCCGCGATGTATCGCGCCAAGAGTGATGGCCGCGACCGCTGTGCGATGTTCGATGAGCAAATGCATCGTGAAGCCATTCGCAGCTTGGATTTGGAAACCGACTTGCGACGTGCGATTCAGGCCGACCACTTCCTGCCGTATTACCAACCGATCGTCTGCTTGCAATCGGGTGAAATCATCGGCTACGAGGCACTCCTGCGTTGGCAGCACGAGCAGCATGGCTTGCTCATGCCTGGCGAGTTCCTTGATGTGGGCGAAGACAGTGGCCTGATCGAACAAATTGACTGGTTGATGTACACGCACGTCATCGCCGATATGGCCCGCCATGATCTGTCCGGCTATGTGGCCATCAACGTGTCGCCGCGCCATTTCAGGATTCCGGACTTTGCCGATCGCCTGTTGGCATTGCTGGAAACCCATGCCGTTGCACCTGAGCGGTTGCGGGTGGAAATCACCGAAGTGGCCTTGCTGGACGATGCGCCACGCACCCTTGAATGTCTGGACTTGTTGCGTCGGCATGGTGTGCTGGCACAGTTGGATGATTTCGGTACTGGCTTCTCGGCGCTGTCGTATCTGCACCGCTTCCCGATTGCCAGTTTGAAAATTGATCGTAGTTTCGTGGCGGGATTGGATGGTGAAACCAGTACCGAAAGCGTCGCGGTGATCCGCGCCATCGTGGCACTGGCCACCAGTTTGGGCATTGAGCAGATTGCCGAAGGCGTGGAAACCATGCGGCAACGTGACCGCCTGAATGAACTGGGCTGTACCTATGCACAAGGGTATTTGTATAGTTTGCCGCAGCCATTGCCTGTGACGTGAATTTGCCCTGGCGTCAGGTATCCGGATCGGCGTGCAGCACTTGTAAGCGGAGTTGGCCATCACGCAAGCGTGCCTGCACGCGGTCGCCCACTTGTGCGTCTTCAACGCTGTGCAGCAGGCGGCCATCCGCATGCTGCAAGATGCTGTAGCCACGCGCCACCGTGGCTAGTGGGCTGATCGCGTGCAGTGAGCGCGCCAGCCCACGCAGATGCAAGGCGTCCTGTTGCAGGCGTTGCGCGATCAGTGCTTGTGGGCGGTGTTGCAGTTGCAACAAGCGTTCGCGCAGGTAGTCGATACGTTGCTGTGGATGCTGTGCACGCAGCACGGCATTGGCATGGCGTAGCGTGGCTGCACGCACTTCAAGCTGGCGTGCGATGGCCGATTGCAGTCGCAGTTGGAGCTGTTGCGCACGTTGTGCAAGGGCGGTCAGCTGTGCTTGCGGGCGCAGCACCTGCAAGCGCAGGAAGGCGCGGTCGCAGCGCTGCATGGATTGGCGCAGCACCTGCGCTTGCTGGGCATGGAGTTGTCTGTGCAATCCAGTCAAGCGCGTGGCCAGCGCTGCTGCGTCGGGCGCCAATAATTCTGCGGCGGCCGAGGGCGTGGGGGCGCGCAGGTCAGCGGCAAAGTCGCTGAGTGAAAAATCGGTTTCATGGCCAATGGCGGAGATCACCGGCGTGCTGCACGCGGCAATCGTGCGCGCCAGTGTTTCGTCATTGAACGCCCACAAATCCTCCAGCGAGCCGCCGCCACGCGCCAGCAGCAGCACGTCGTAGCGGCCGCAGGCATCCGCACGTTGCAACATGTGCCGGATGTGCGCGGCCGCGGTGTCGCCTTGCACGGGCACCGGCAGCAGATCCACGTCGAGCAGTGGAAAGCGCCGGCGCAGCACACTGATGATGTCGCGAATCACCGCGCCAGAGGACGAGGTCAGGACCGCGATACGGCGCGGAAAGGCGGGCAGGGCGCGTTTGCGCTGTGCATCGAACAGACCTTCGGCTTGCAGCTTGGCCAGCAACAGGTCATAGGCGCGTCGCAGCGCACCTTCACCGGCGTCTTCCATGCTGTCCAGCACCATCTGATAGTCGCCGCGTGCCTCGTACAGGGTCAAACGCCCGCGGACCAATACGTTCAGGCCATCCCGCGGGGTGAAGTTCAACCATTGGCTCTTCGGCTTGAACAGCGCACAACGCACCTGCGCGCGTGCATCTTTCAGGGTGAAATACAGATGCCCGGACGCCGGTCGCGCCAAGTTGCCGATTTCACCTTCCACCAGCACATTCGGGAAGCTGCCCTCGAGCAGGTCGCGGGCCAACGTGTTGAGCTGGGCGGGGGTCAGGATGCGGTCATCGCGGGTCATGCGGCATCGTAGCGTCAATGCCTGCGGAATTGCCTGTGGGTTGTCCACATCATGTGATGACCTGGCAATAGGTAAAATAGCCACATGACTCAACATTCCCAAGACCGCTTCGGCCCGCTGACCCGTCGCATCACCCGCCCCGTGGTCATCGGTGGGGTACAAGTGGGGGGCGGTGCGCCGGTGGTGGTGCAGTCCATGACCAATACCGACACCGCCGACGTGGCCAGCACCGTCAAGCAGATCGGCGAGTTGTGGCGCGCTGGCAGTGAACTGGTGCGGGTGACGGTCAATACCACCGAGGCCGCAGCGGCGATTCCGCGCATCGTCGACAAGCTGGCGATGATGGGCATCCACGTACCGATCATCGGCGACTTCCATTACAACGGGCACACCTTGCTGGCCGGCGAGCCGGCCTGCGCGCAGGCGCTGGCGAAGTACCGCATCAACCCCGGCAATGTGGGTTTCGGCAAAAAGAAAGACACCCAGTTTGCGCAGTTGATCGAGTTTGCCATTCAGTACGGCAAGCCGGTGCGCATTGGGGCCAATTGGGGCTCGCTGGACCAAGCCTTGGCGGCGCGCCTGATGGATGAAAACGCGCAGCGCGCCATGCCATGGGACGCCGGCCGGGTGATGCGCGAAGCACTGATCCTGTCTGCACTGGAATCGGCGCAGCGCGCAGTGGAGCTGGGCCTGCCGGCCGAGCGCATCATTCTCAGCGCCAAGGTCAGTGGCGTGCAGGAGCTGGTGGCGGTGTATCGCGATTTGTCCATGCGCAGCGATTTCGCCCTGCATCTGGGCCTGACCGAGGCCGGCATTGGCAGCAAGGGCGTAGTGGCGTCGAGTGCTGCACTGGGTGTGCTGCTGCAGGAAGGTATTGGCGACACCATCCGCATTTCACTCACGCCCGAGCCTGGCGCCTCGCGCACGCAGGAAGTGATCGTGGCACAGGAGCTGCTGCAGACCATGGGCCTGCGTGCGTTCACGCCAATGGTGACCGCCTGCCCGGGGTGCGGCCGCACCACCTCGGAGTTTTTCCAGGAGTTGGCGAAGGTGGTGCAGGAGCATGTGCGCGGCAAGATGCCGGAATGGAAAATCAGCCACCCCGGTGCGGAGAACATGACGCTGGCGGTGATGGGCTGCGTGGTCAACGGGCCGGGGGAGTCGCGCCACGCCAATATCGGAATCAGCCTGCCGGGCACCGGCGAAGCACCGTCGGCACCGGTATTCGTGGATGGCCAAAAGTCGGTGACCCTGCGCGGTGACAACATTGCCCGTGAGTTCATCGGTCTGATCGATGATTACGTGGATTCGCACTATGGCGTGGCGCAACGCGGCTGACCCGTCGCGGCGGCGTACTGCGTTAACATCCAGTATCCAGACACGTCGGGGGGACGATGATGGACGCCAAACGCGGTGGCGCACCGCTGTATCTGCATATCACGCTGTTGGCGGTGGGGCTGGTGGCTGCCACGGGTAGCGTGATGCTCTGGTTTGGCGATCTGGTGCCGGGGATCTGGGAGTTTGTAGTGCTGTTGGCGGTAGCCGCATTGGTGGCGCTACTGATGGCGCGACGGATCACCGCACCTTTGACCCGGTTGGCGCGCGAAGCCGAAGCCGTGCGCCGTTTTGATTTTACCGACCACCCGCTGATCCATTCCGCAGTGCGCGAAATCGGGGAGTTGGCATACGGGTTTGATTTGATGCGCGATGCGATGCGTCGCTTTCTACGTATCAACCGACGATTGGCGATTGAGACCGATTTCGATGCACTGCGGCCATGGTTGCTGGATAAATTGGTGGACATCGCCGGTGCGTGTGGTGGCTTGCTGTACTTGGCTGATGCCAGTGGCGAAGAACTGCGCGCTGCCGCACTGGATGTCGAAGGTGGCAAGGCCAAGCCTGCCCCTGATTTGCCGCCACTGGATCCCAAGGCGATGCCGGAGGCGATGGCGCGGGCACGTGCGTATTTGCAGCGGGTCAGTAGCCACCTGAGCACGCAGGAATTGGCCACACTGGGTGTGGATTCCCGATTTTCCAACGCAACCGCACTGGTGGTGCCATTGCTGGATCGGCGTGAATCATTGTTGGGTATGCTGGTGCTGTTCAAGGACGGTGAGGTGGATGCCACCAGCGCCAGTTTCATCGAGGCCTTGGCCGCCAGTGCCGCTACTGCGCTGGAAACCCAAGAGCTGTTGCGCGCACAAAAGGCGATGGTGGACGCCACCATTCGCATGGTCGCCGATGCCATCGACGCCAAGAGCCCGTACACCGGCGGGCATTGCACCCGCGTCCCCGAATTGACCTTCATGCTGGCACGCGCGGCTTGCGACAAGACCGATGGGCCGTTTGCCAACTACACCCTGGATGAAGAGCAGTGGGAAGCGTTGTACATCGCCGGATGGCTGCATGACTGCGGCAAGGTGACCACGCCTGAATACGTGGTGGACAAGGCGACCAAGTTGGAAACGGTGAACAATCGAATCCACGAGATTCGTACCCGCTTCGAGGTGCTCAAGCGCGATGCGCAGATCGACTACTGGCGTGAACTTGCACAGGGCGGCGATGAGGCAGCACTGCGCTTGCAACGGGATGCGCGGCTGCAAGCGCTGGACCAAGACTTCGCCTTTGTCGCCGACTGCAATGTGGGCAGCGAGTTCATGTCCGACCAGAAGATGGAGCGCCTGCGCGAGATCGCCAAATATGCGTGGTTGCGTACACTGGATGATCGCGTGGGCTTGTCGCGCGATGAATTGTCGCGCTACACCGAGCCACCGTTGCCATTGCCGGTGCAGGAGTTTTTGCTGGCCGATAAACCCGAGCACCGCATCGCCAGGCCGGTGTCCGAGCAGATGCCGGAAAGCAGTCGCTGGGGCTTTGCGATGAGCGTGCCGGAGTTGCTGTACAACCACGGCGAGTTGCATAACCTGAGCATTCGGCGCGGCACGCTGACCGAAGAAGAGCGCTACAAGATCAACCAGCACATCGTGCTTACTATCACTATGCTGGATGCGTTGCCGCTGCCACGCCATCTGCGTGCGGTACCGGAAATTGCCGGTGGCCACCACGAAAAGCTCGACGGTACCGGCTACCCGCGCCGCTTGAATGCGGGGCAGTTGTGCCCGGAGGCACGCATGATGGCGATTGCCGACATTTTCGAAGCACTGACCGCAGCTGATCGCCCCTACAAATCGGGCAAGACGTTGCCTGAGGCGTTGTCGATCATGGCCAAGATGTGCCGCGAGCAACATCTGGATCCCGACTTGTTCGCGTTGTTCCTGCGCTCGGGTGTGTATCGCGAGTATGCAGAAAAATACCTCAGCGCCGAGCAGTTGGCGGCGGTACGGATTGAGGAGTATCTGTAACCGCAGGCTCCGTGGTGGCTAGCTCAGGCTTCAGTGCAGACGCGGTTGCGGCCAGCGTGCTTGGCACGGTACAGCGCGGCATCGGCGGTGGCCATCAGCGCGCTGCGCGATTCACGGTCGGGAGCCAGCACGGCAACGCCGATGCTGATGGTGATCTGCTGTTGATCGCCAGCGATCTCGAAGCTGGTATTGGCAACCGCAAGACGCAAGCGTTCGGCACATTCCCGGGTTGTTTCCAAATCACATTCGGGCAGCAGCAGGGCAAATTCCTCGCCCCCAATGCGGGCAGCAACATCTTCGCTGCGCGCATGGGCGCGAATGATAGTGGCAATACCGCGCAACACATCATCCCCTTGGATATGGCCGTAGCGGTCGTTGATCGGCTTGAACAAATCCACATCAATAATGCACAGCGCCAGTGGTCGCTGATGGCGCAGGGCGCGACCAATTTCTTTTTCTGCCATTTCGCAGAAATGCCGGCGATTGCAGAGATCGGTCAGCGCATCGTGGATCGCCAGTTGATAGATTTCTTCGTGGTAGCTGGCCTCTACGCTGTCGTGGCTGATGAACTTCAAAATGCTTTCACCCACCGTAATCTGATCGCCATCGACCAGCGCCTGCTCGTGCTCAAGCCGCGCATCATTGAGGCGGGTGGGGTTGGTCGCACCGAGGTCACGCACTACATAGCGGTCGCCATCCAACCGAATTTCGCAATGCTGCCGCGATACGCTTTTATGTGCGATCTGCAAATCGGCCTCTGGGGTGCGGCCAATGCGTACCGGCAAGCCCCCGATATCCAGACGCCGCCCCAGTCCCTCGCCATGGATCACCACGACGCAGGCCGTGCGTTGCGCGGCGCGCATCGGGCCATCGCTATACAGCGTGCGCTGGGTGGTCTCGGTTTGGTCGTGATCTTGGCTCATGCAGACGGTTCGCGTGGGTGTTCCGAGTGTAGCGCCTGTTAATGGCATGATGCGTGGCCCGAGTGGCAAATCGCACAGTTCGTGAAGTGGACTTACGCCATGCACAGCGATCCTGACAGTACTGAGCTTTTGACCCCTGACACTGTTGCCGGCACAGTGGCAGCGGGGGAGCCGTTGCCGGTGGGCGCAAGGTTGGGGCATTACCGCATCGAAGCATTGTTGGGGCGCGGCGGGATGGGCGATGTGTATCGGGCGCAGCAATTGGAGCCGGTCAGCCGCATCGTCGCGCTCAAATTATTGCGTGCACAACGGCTGGATACCGCCCACATCGCGTATTTCGAGGTCGAACGGCAGTTGCTGGCGCAGATGCGGCACCCGGCCATTGCGCAGATTTTTGATGCCGGCACCACGCCTGATGGCCATCCGTATTTTGCGATGGAGTTCATCGAAGGCAGCCCTATTACCCAGTATTGCGACACGCATGCGCTATCGCTGCAAGCGCGTATCGCGTTATTCATTCGCGTGTGCGAAGGCGTGCAGCACGCGCACCAGAAAGGTGTGATCCATCGTGATCTGAAACCCGGCAATTTGCTGGTGGATGAGGTGGACGGCCGGCGATTGCCGAAAGTCATCGATTTTGGCATCGCCACCGCCACCAATTTGGGCCAAGGCCGCGATGTGGCTGGCACCCCCGATTACATGAGCCCCGAGCAAGCTTCGGGCGATCAGGCTTTGGTCGATACCCGCAGCGATGTGTACGCGCTAGGCGTGGTGCTGTGTGAGCTGTTGACCGGGCAGCGCCCGCGCGCGCATGGCGAAACCGTTACCGGCAATGCCCGCACCCTGCGGCTGCCGTCCGAACAGTTGTCCACGCTGTCACCAGCGGATGCCGATGCATTATTGGCCCACCGGCAACAATCGCTGCCGCATCTGCAAAAAGTGCTGCGCAACGAGCTGGATTTTGTGGTGGCCAGGGCGATGCGGTTTGATCGCAGTGAACGCTACCCCTCGGCAGCGGCGCTGGCCGAAGACCTGCAGCGTTTTTTGCGCAATTATCCGTTGCAGGCGGTGCCGCCTTCGCGCGGCTATGCGTGGCGCAAATTTGCCCAGCGCCATCGCACTGGCATGGCGGCGGCCGCGTTGATCACTGCGGCGTTGGTGATTGGCTTTGCAGTGTCGGTATATGGCCTGCTGCAAGCGCGGGCGCAACGGGCCATTGCCGAGCAACGCAATGCACAGTTGGAGAAAGTGGCCGCGTTCCAGCAGTCGATGCTGGAAGGGATTGATATCGAAGCCATGGGTTCAGGCATGGCCAAGGGGCTGCGCGAGCAAATCGCGCAACACACCCCGGATGTGGCGGCGAGCTTCAATGCCAATCTTGCCAATGCCAGCACCGCGGATGTGGCGCGCAGCTTGATCGATCAGGACATCTTGGCCAATGCCGAGCGTGCGATTACCCGCGAATTTGCCGATGACCCGGCATTGGCGGCGGATTTGCGCGAATCGGTGGCCAAGGTGCGCTTGGCTTTGGGCTTGCCGAAGCAGGCGGCAGCTGGCTTCGCCCAAGTCGCCAAGTTTCGTGATGGCAGTTTCGGTGCATCTTCACCCAAAGCGTTGTCGGCGCGGCAGCAACAAGCCTCGGCATTGTTGGAGGCCGCCGCCCCCAAAGATGCCATGGTCGTGCTGGACGCGGCCCTGCATGCGGCGTCAGGGTTGCCGGCCAATGATCCCGTGTTGCTCAGGTTGCGGATGAATCAGGCCGAAGCGATTGCCACCCTGGGCGACCGCCCACGCGCACGCAAACTTTTTGCAGCCCTGCGCGCACAAGCCATCCGCCTGCGTGGCGAGCGTGACCCGGTGACGATGGACATCAGTAATGACTTGGCCATTTTGCTGGGCCGGATGGGCGAGGCTGAAGCCGGGCGCGCAATCATGGAAGCATTGGTGCCGATGCGCATGCAGGTGTTGGGCAAGGATGCGCCCGACACCTTGGGTGCACTGCACAATCTGGCGGTGATGCGCATCATGACCGGCGACAAGCAAGCTGCGGTGCGCTTGCAACAGCAATTGGTGGATACCCAAACCCGGCGGCTGGGGGCTGAGCATCCGCAAACCTTGGCCGAATTGGGCAATCTGGCCAACATGCTCAACGACAGTGGCAAGCCTGAACAGGCGTTGCCGATTGCCCAGCAAGTACTGGCGGCGCGTACCCGTGTATTGGGTGCCGATCATCCGCAGACCTTGAAGGCGATGCTTAACCTGGCCTCGATTCTGGCGCGGGTGAAACGGTTTGACGAGGCGATGGCTTTGCAAAAACAGGTGGCCGATGCGCGCACCCGGCTATTGGGGCCAAACCACCCGGACACATTGTTCATCCAGCTCAATCGCGCACCGACGTACTTTCAGGCCGGCCAGCCCAAGGCTGCTTTGGCGCAACTGGATGCTTTCCTGCCGGTAGCGCGCAAAGTGCTGGGCGATAAACATCCGCAGGTGCAAATGGGGTATGACATTCGCGCGCAGGCGGCGGCGGACTTGGGCGACAAAGCACTGGCCATTGCTTCATATCGGGAGCTGTTGGCGCTGCGTGAAGCAGCATTGGGCGCACAAGACATCAAGACCATTGATGCGGCTTGGAATCTGGAAGGATTCTTGCGCAAACGCGGCGATCTTGCTGCGTCTGATGAGTTGCGCACGCGCTATGTCACGCCATTGTTGCAGGCGCAGCCGTCAGCTTTGGATGACGATCAAAAACGCATGGCCAAGACTATTCGCGATACCGAGGCAAGTGAGGCGCAGGCATCGGTGCAAAAACCTATTGTTCGATAGGCCTGCATCCACTGCGGCAGGTTATTCGCCCGGCAGTTTGGCTTCACTGGGCGCGCGCGTTGCCGATTGGCGCGCCAACACGGCTTCGCGGTGGGCGATGTAGAAGGTGGACGCCAGAATGATCGCGGCACCAATCAACGTATTGGCACCCACGGCTTCATCGAACAACAACCAGCCAGCGAAGGTCACCAGGGGCAATTGCATGAAGCTGATCGGGGTCAGCGCGGAGACATCGCCCAGCTTCAGGGCACGGGTCCAGAGCAACTGCCCGGCGGTGCCCATCAAGCCGGTGGCGAGCAGCCACAGCCACGTGATGCCATGCGGTGTTTGCCATACGAATAACGCCGGCAGCAGCGACATCGGTACCCACATGGCGTAGGTCCAGAACACGATGGTATCGGCTTTATCAATGGCCGAAAGTTGTTTGATTTGGATCGCCACCAGTGCGCTTAATACCGCTGCGGCCACCGCCACCATCGAGCCCATGCTGAATGCATGCGACCACGGTTGCACGATGATCAATACGCCCAGAAACCCCAGCGCCACCGCGCTCCAGCGGCGTGCCCGCACACGCTCGCCCAACATCAAGATGGCGGCGATGGTGACGAAGATGGGTGAGGAGTAGGTGAGTGAAATCGCCAGTGCCAACGGCAGATGGGCAATTGCCCAGAAGCCGCACACCATGCTGACGATGCCAATCGCGGTACGCACCAGATAGCGTGGCAATTGGTGGGTATGCACGTTGGCAGCAAATGTTTTGGCCGGGTTGGGCTGGCGCAGCGCCGGCACCGCGAGCAACGGCAGCAAGGCCGCAAACCCGAACAAGTTGCGGAAGAAGGCCACTTCCCACGTGGGGATGGTCTTTGACGCAAGGCGGATGAAAATCGCCATTGAGCCAAACCCCAACGTGCTGCCCAGCATCAGCAGTGCGGCACGTGCGTGGGGGTTGCCGGCGGCTTTCACCACGCAGCCCCCACGATGCGCGGTTCGGGTTCAATCATCACGCCAAAACGTGCATGCACTGCGTCGGCGATACGGCGGGCCAGTGCAAGCAGTTGCAACCCGGTGGCATGGCCGTGGTTGACCAAGATCAGGGCGTGTTCGCTGGAGACCCCGGCGTCACCATCGCGATGGCCTTTGAAGCCGCACTGGTCAATCAGCCATGCAGCGGACAATTTGCGGGTGTGCTCGCTGCTGCCATGAAAGCACGGCATGCCCGGATGCTCTGCCAGCAAGCTTTCAGCCTGCGCACGGGCAATGATCGGGTTTTTGAAGAAACTGCCGGCATTGCCCAGCAGCGCCGGATCCGGCAGTTTGCGGCGACGAATGCGCATGACCGCTTCGGCCACTTGCGACGCACGCGGGGTGTTGTGCACGCCCATCGCGGTGAGTTCTTCGCCGATGCCGGCATAACCGAGGTGGGCAACAAAATTGCGCGGTAGCGTGAATTCGACGGCGGTCACCAGGTAGCGGTCCGGCTGTTGCTTGAACAGCGAGTCGCGATAGGCAAACGCGCAGTCGGTGGCGGCAAGCCGCAGCCAGGCATTGTGCTGGCGATCAAATGCCTCCACCACGTGGATGCATTCGCGCACTTCCACGCCATACGCGCCAATGTTTTGAATCGGCGCGGCGCCCACGGTGCCGGGAATCAGCGCCAGATTCTCCAAGCCCGACAAGCCATGACCCAAGGTCCACAACACGAAGTCATGCCACACCACCCCGGCATCGGCGCGTACATGGGTGGTGTTGCCGTCATCGTCCAGCAGGCGAATCCCGTGCGTGGCCAGCGCCAACACCGCCGCCGGCGGGTCACCGGCAAACAGCAGGTTGCTGCCCCCCCCCAGCAGCAACAGGTTGGGGTCGCGCAGCATCGCGTAGCCAAACAATTCCGGTAGCGCGCTGGTATCGGTGACTTCGACCAACAGTTCTGCAGTAGCGCGCACGCCAAACGTGTTGCGCGCATCCAGTCTTGCGTGTTCGGTGATGCGCGCCCCGTTGCCCAGCGATAGGCTCATTCGGGCGGAAGATGGCCGCGGCTGGGGGCTTCCTTGCGCCGACGCAGGGCTTCCACGCATTCGCCGATCAGCGCCGGGCCGCGATACACCAGACCCGTATAGGTTTGCACCAACAGTGCACCGGCAGCCTGCTTGGTAGCGGCGTCAGCGCCATGCAAAATGCCACCCACGCCGATCAGTGGAATGGCATCCGGCAAGCGCGTGCGCAGCATGCGCAGCACGGTGGTGGCTTGGCTCATCAAGGGGGCACCGGACAGGCCACCACTCTGGTTAGCGAAAGGTGCCCCCACCACGCCTTCGCGCGACACCGTGGTGTTGGTGGCGATCACGCCATCCACTTGCAAGTCGCCCAGCACGCGTGCGGCTGCATCGATGTCGCTTTCGGAAAGATCCGGTGCGATCTTCACCAATAGCGGAACCCGCTTGCCATGTTTGGCGGCCAGCTTTTCCTGTTCGTCACGCAACACGCTGACCAGTTTGCGCAGGGTTTGTTCTTCCTGCAGCTCGCGCAGACCCGCCGTATTGGGTGATGAAATATTCACCGCCACATAGTCTGCCAATGCATACACCTTGCGCAGGCACAACACATAATCAGCAGCAGCATCGGCGTTAGGTGTGTCCTTGTTTTTGCCGATATTGATACCCAGCAAACCGGTTTTGCGTTTGGCGCGCTCGACATTGCGCACCAGTACATCCACGCCGTCATTGTTGAAGCCCATGCGGTTGATCACCGCTTCGTGCTGGGGCAGGCGGAACATGCGCGGTTTGGGGTTGCCTGCTTGCGGCAGTGGCGTGACCGTACCTACTTCCACAAAGCCAAACCCCAAGGCCAACAAGGCATCAATATGCGCGCCGTTCTTGTCCATCCCGGCGGCAAGACCCACCGGGTTGGGAAAGGTCAGGCCCAATACCTTGACCGGCATCGGCCGTGGCGGTTTGGCCAATAACGAGCGCATGCCGCAGCGGTAGGCAGCTTCCAGGGACAACAGGCCCATGCCGTGCGCGCGCTCGGCATCAACCCCAAACAGGAATGGGCGGGCGAGTGAGTACAAGTGTCAGTGTCCTGCACCTGCAAATGCCAATATCGCGGCAAGCCCACCAAAGAACAGGATGACTGCGATGATCGCAAGCACCGAGAACACGATCACCAGATACCCCATCACCAAGCCGGCAACGGCCAAGCCGTCGCCTTCCTGGGTGGCAGGGGAGCGCCGGATTTCGCTGCGCGCCATGTGCCCGCAGATGATCGCGATGATGCTGCCAAGGAACGGCAGCAAGGTCCAGCCCAGGATACCGCAGACAAGACTGACCACGGCGAGAGAATTGGTCTGGCGGGCAGGTACGTTCATGGCTGTCCTTTGCAGAGTGTTACTTTGCGGCTGATCGATACGTATCGCTAGTGTGCGAACACGCACGGTGCAGATCAAGATTACAAGTCGAATTTGATGCCCTGCGCCAGCGGCAGCGCGTCGGAATAATTGATTGTATTGGTCTGCCGACGCATATAGGCGCGCCAAGCGTCGGAACCCGATTCACGGCCGCCGCCGGTTTCTTTTTCGCCCCCAAATGCGCCACCGATTTCCGCGCCACTGGTGCCGATGTTGACGTTGGCAATGCCGCAATCGCTACCGGCCGCACTGAGGAAAGCTTCGGCGTGCTTGAGGTTGGTGGTGAAGATGGAGGACGACAGGCCTTGCGGCACGGCGTTCTGCATCTCGATCGCCTCGTCCAGGTCCTTGTACTGCATGACGTACAGGATCGGCGCAAAAGTTTCGTGCTGGACGATTTCAGCTTCGTTGGTCAGGCCCGTCACGATCGCCGGCAACACGAAATTGCCAGGGCGGTCGATGGCGGTGCCGCCGGTTTCCACCTTGCCACCGGCGGCCTTGGCTTTGGCGATGGCATCCAGATACGCGTTCACGCCATCACGGCTATTCAGTGGGCCCATCAGGTTGGCCGGGTCGGTGGGGTCGCCGATTTTGCCTTCTACTTGCTTGTAAGCGGTGATCAGCTTGGCCAGCACTTCGTCGTACATCGACGCATGCACGATCAGGCGGCGGGTGGTGGTGCAACGCTGGCCGGCGGTACCCACCGCGCCGAACACGATGGCGGGGATGGCCAGTTTCAGGTCGGCGGTTTCATCGACGATGATCGCATTGTTGCCGCCCAACTCCAGCAGGCTGCGGCCCATGCGGCGCGCCACGTTTTCGCCCACCATGCGGCCCACCTTGGTGCTGCCGGTGAAGCTGATCAGCGGGATGCGCCTGTCATCCACGAACTGCTGCGCCAGCTCGCTGCCGGCATCGTTGAACAGGAAGAAGATGTCCGGGAAGCCGCCGGCACGCAGCGCCTCGTTGCAGATCTTCATCGACGCGATCGCCGACAGCGGGGTCTTGGGCGAGGGCTTCCACACCGTGATGTCGCCGCAGATCGCGGCAATGAAACTGTTCCAGGCCCACACTGCGACCGGGAAGTTGAAGGCCGAGATCACGCCGACAATACCCAGCGGGTGCCATTGTTCATACATGCGATGGCCAGGGCGTTCGCTGTGCATGGTCAGGCCGTACAGCTGGCGCGACAGACCCACGGCGAACTCGCCGATGTCGATCATTTCCTGCACTTCGCCGTCGCCTTCCGGCTTGGACTTGCCCATCTCCAGGGCCACCAGCGACCCCAGCGCGTCCTTGTGCGTGCGCAGCGCATCGGCGCACAGGCGGATCGCCTCACCACGACGCGGCGCGGGCGTGGTGCGCCAGATTTTGAATGCCGCCTGCGCACGCGCAATGATCAATTCGTAATCGGCCTGCGAGGATGCATGCACATGGCCCAGCACTTCGCCGGTGGTTGGGTTGACCGGCTCCAGCACGCCGGCATCGCAGGTCTTGGACCATTCGCCATTGCCAAGATAAGTGCCGGATTCAGTGGCGGAAAGCCCAAGGGCGGTGAGGACGGGGTGGGACATGGCGAGCCTCCAGCGGTGCGAATGATGGTGATGGTGACCCCGGCCCGATTCGAACGGGCGACCTTCCCCTTAGGAGGGGGACGCTCTATCCAGCTGAGCTACGGGGCCAAGACTGATTATTATCGCAGCACGCGGCAGGTTCGGACAATCCGCCGGAAGAAGTTTCGAAATGACCAGTCACTGTTTGCAAATCAACCTGATAACTTCACCAGTTTTGCAGCCTGCCCTGCAGTGCGGCGGCGTCATTCGCTAAGCGCTCTGCACCACTTGGCCGCGCCAACATCGCCGCCAGCGCAGGCGGTGCAGCAATCGTGTGCTGCACCAACGGTTCCACCACTTCCGGAAACTTGGCCGGGTGAGCGGTGGCCACGATAGCCCAGTCACCGGGTTCGCCACGTGCGCGCAAGCGGTCCAGTACGTCGGCGGCACAGGCGGTGTGCGGGCAGACCACGTGTCCGCGTTCATCACGGGTGCGAACGATGGCGGCGCGGATCTGTGCATCGCTGACCGCTTCGGCGCGCAGGGTATGGCGCAGGGTTTCGGTATCCGGATACAGGTATTGCAGCCGCTCGAAATTGCTGGGCGCGCCCACGTCCATCGCATTGGCCAAGGTGGCAACGCTGGGTTTGGGGTGGTAGTCGCCGCCGGCAAAAAAGTCCGGTAGCACGGTATTGGCATTGCTGGCCAGCACCAGCTGGCCAATCGGCAGGCCCATGCGCTTGGCCAGCAGGCACGCCAGCGCGTTGCCCAGATTGCCGGTGGGGATCACGAAGTTCAGCACATTGCCGGTGGCGCGCTGATGGCTGAGTGCGGCATGTGCGTAGTACGCGGCCTGCGGCAACAACCGCCCGAGACTGATACTGTTGGCCGAACCCAGTGGCAGCTGCGCACGAAAGGCGGCATCGGTCAGCAGGGTTTTGGCCAGTGCCTGGCAATCATCAAAACTGCCATCGACCTTGAAGGCGCGCACGTTGTCGCCAAAGCAGCCCAGTTGATGTGCTTGGCGTGGTGATACGCGGCCATCGGGGTACAAGATGGCGACGCGAAACCCCGGGCGATTGTGGAAAGCGGCCGCCACCGCCGCGCCGGTATCGCCCGAAGTGGCAACGACTATGGTCAATGGCTTGTCGCCTTGTGGCAGCGCTGACAAACACCCGGCAAGAAAGCCGGCGGCGTAATCCTTGAACGCGGCGGTGGGGCCGTGGAACAGCTCCAGCAGATAATCGTTGGGCGCGCCGAAGCGCACCAGGGGTGGGTCGATGGCCAGCGCAGTGCTGCAGATGGCTGGCAGCGCGGGCGCGATCACTTCATCGGCAAAAAATGGTTGCAGCAGGCGCAAGGCCACGTCAGGCAAGCTGTGGGCGCCGGCAAAGTCTTCGCCAGACAATGCCGGCCAGCTGGCTGGCATATACAGCCCGCCATCAGGGGCCAATCCTGCAGCGATGGCCTGTGACAGTGTGACAACGGGCGCTTGCCCACGGGTGCTGAGGGTGTTCATGGCAAAACCTTGGCGGCGGGGCAGGCAATGGGGGTCAGGACGATGTCACTGGCGAAACCGGCGTTGGCAAAGGCCGCCGACATGGCAGTGGCGGCACGCTCGGCGGTCGCTTTTGTTTCGCACCATGCAAATACGCTGGGGCCAGCACCGGAAATACTGCTGCCCATGGCCCCGGCCTCCAGTGCGGCGTGTTTGACTGCTGCAAAGCCCCCGATCAAGGGCGCACGGCGCGGTTCTACCAGCACATCGGAAAGTCCTGCGCGCACCAGCCCTGCATCGCCACGCTCACATCCCAGCAGTACCTGCGCAAGGTTGGCGCTTTGCATCACGAATTGATGCAGCGCATACGCGCCTTGCAGTGCTTCACGTGCACGCCGGGTTTCCAGCACGGCATGCGGATGCACCACCGCGGCGTGCCAAGTGGCGGGCACACTGATTCTGGTCAAGCGATCAGCGGTGGCCAGCACCAAGCCACCCAACAGCATCGGGCCGACGTTATCGCCATGTTTGCCGCCGCTGGCTACGGCTTCGCCAGCCAATGCAAACGGGTACAGCGCTTCAGCTGCAAGCGGTGCATCCAGCAAGGCATTGGCGGCCACCAGTGCAGCCACGCACGAGGCCGCCGAGCCCCCCAAGCCGGAACCCAGTGGAATGCCTTTTTCAATTTCCAACGCAAACCCGAACGGCAAATCGAGCGCTTCACGCAGCGCCAGCAATGCGCCGCCTGCGGTATTGCGATGGGCTTCAAGCGGCAGGTCGGTGACGGTGCCGGTAATGGCGGTGATGCGTACCGTGGGGGCATCAATTTTGCGCACCGTTGCACTATCGCCCAGCCCGGCAATGGCATGGCCAAGGATGTCGAAGCCCACGCCCACATTGCCCACCGAACCGGGTGAAAATGCACGGGCTTGTTCGGGTGCGGCGCTCATAGCTTGGCCCCCAGCGCAGCGGCCAGCCGCAGCAGATCCGAGAACACGCCGGCGGCGGTGACTTCTGGCCCGGCGCCCGGGCCTTGCACCACCAGCGGGTTGTCGCAGTAGCGGCGGGTGGTGAAGGACACGCAGTTGTCGGTCAGGCGCAGATGGGCAAAGGCGTGACTGGCGGGCAATTCGCGCAGTGCCACCGAAGCCTTGCCGTCTTGCTCGAGCTTGGCCACATAACGCAGCACGCAGGCTTTGCTGCGGGCTGCCTCCAGTGCGGCTTGCATGGGCGCATCCAATGCGGCCAAGCCATCCATGAAGGCATCGCGGTCGGCGCTGCGCAAACTTGCCGGCACCAGACTTTGTACTTCGACATCGGAGAGCGAAATGTGCATGCCGGACTCGCGCGCAAGGATCACCAATTTTCGCGCCACATCGGCGCCGGATAAATCGTCGCGCGGGTCGGGTTCGGTATAGCCCAGCGTGTGCGCTTCCAGCACCAGTTCCGAGAATGGTTTGCTGCCATCGTATTTGTTGAACAGCCACGCCAGCGTGCCGGAAAAAATGCCCTCGATGGAGAGCAGGTCATCGCCGGTGTCCAGCAAATCACGCAGCGTGGAAATCACCGGCAAGCCCGCACCCACGGTGGCTTCATAGCGAAAACGCGCGCCACTGTGTGCCTGCGCGCTGCGGATGGCTTGGTAGCGTTGCAGCGGCCCGGCACCAGCCTGCTTGTTGGGCGTGATGACGTGGATGCCGGCAGCCAGCCATTCGGGGTAGCGTGCGGCCACGCTGTCACTGGCGCTGCAATCGATCACCACGGCGTGTGGCAGATGGGTGTCCAGCAGATGCTTGGTGAGAAGGTCAAGGCTGGCCTCCGACGGCGGTTGTTGCAGACGGGTATGCCAATCCACGGCGTCGCCGTGTTCGCATAACCACAGGTTGGAACGCGAGGCCAGTGCGCGCAGGCGCAGGTCGATAGTGTGCTGCGTGCGCAGGCGCGGCAGTGCGGTTTGCAGTTGATCGAGCAGGGCGCTGCCCACCTTGCCGGGGCCGATGACCGCCAGCGCGATGGTCTGCGGCGACAACCAGAATGCGGCATGCACGGCGCGCAGCGCGCGCGCGGCATCAGCAGAGTCGATCGCCACTGAAATATTGCGTTCGGACGCGCCCTGCGCGATCGCTCGAATGTTGACCCGCGCCCGCGCCAAGGCATCGAACATGCGCGCCGCCACGCCTGGTGTGCCGGCCATGCCATCGCCCACCGCTGCCAGCACGCTGATCCCGGTTTGCAGCGTCACGCCCTGCACCTGCGCGCCGGCCAATTCGCGGGTAAATGCGTCTTGCAAGGCATCGCGGGCGGCATCGGCTTCGCGCTGATGCACCACGCAGCAGATGGAATGCTCGGAGCTGCCTTGCGAGATCATCACCACCGAAATATGCGCCGCATGCAGCGCGGCAAAGACGCGTTCGGCGGTGCCGGGCACACCGATCAGGCCGGCACCTTCCAGGCACACCAGGGCCAAGTCGCCGCCCAGGGTCAGGCCTTTGACCGGGCCGGCCGGGTTGCGGTCGCCGACCGCATCGATGCGGGTACCGGCAAACTCCGGGCGGAAGGTGTTGCGCATCAGGATCGGCAGGCCGCGTGCAATCGCCGGGGTCATCGTTTGCGGATGGATGACTTTTGCGCCGAAATACGCCAACTCGCAGGCTTCGCGATAACTCATCGCGGTCAGTGGCACGGCCTCTGGCACCAGCCGTGGATCGGCCGAGAGCACACCATCCACATCGCTCCAGATATGCAGTTCGTCGGCCGCGAACAAGCTGGCGAAAATCGCGGCGGAATAGTCACTGCCATTGCGGCCCAGCGTCGTGGGCAGGCCGTGTTCATCGCGGGCCACAAAGCCGGTGATATTCACCCGCGCTTGCGGATGCTGCGTGCGCCACTCGGCCAGCTTGGCGGCACTTTGTTCCCAATCCACCACGGCACCCAGGTCGGTATGCCGCACCACCAGCACATCGCGTGCATCCAGCAGCGCGTAATCGCCGCCGCGTTCCACCAAATGCGCGTGCAGCAAAGTGGTCGAGAGCACTTCGCCCATGCCGTGGATACGTTCCAGCGCAGTGCGCCCCGGCTGTCGTAGCAGCGAGCTGGCTTGCAACAGTTCGGCCAGCTCGCCGCAAAGTGTGTTGATCCTGGCCACTGCCGCCGCTGGCCGTTGCAGCAGCGCGTGTGCGGTGTCGTTGTGGCGCTGATGCAGCGCTTCCAGTGCGGGTTTCCACTTGCTGCCCGAGGTAGCCGCTTCGCCCAAGGCCACCAGTGCATTGGTGGTGCCTTGCATCGCCGATGTAATCGCAATCTGCGTGCTGGCATCGTCGGCCAACAACAAGTCGGCCACATGCCGAATGCGCGCAGCATCGGCCAATGAGCTACCGCCGAATTTGTGCGCGCGGCAGCGCACGGTAGGTTTGGATGGCTCGGAATCGTCCGCTTGGGCAAGTGCGTGCATACAGGCTCCTGTGAGCCTCCGCGTCGCACCGCCGGGGATCGCGCCCCGCCGTTCGCTGCGGGGGCCGTGTCTTGGATGGGTTATCCAGGCATGACCAACCGCACCGGGCCCGTAGTACCGGTGCCGGTGGTAATGGTCGAAATCATGGTGATGTCGTGGGTCATGGCTCGACTCTGCTGCACTGCGGCATGGGTTGTCAAGCGGTGGTTGCGGACGGAACCGATGGCGTGATCCCATCGGGGCTTGCAGCAGGGCCGGTATGGGTGATGGGAACGGATTGACGACGCATACTGGGCAAGGTGAAGCCGTCTTGCAGGTCTTCGCTGATCGGCAGACGGCAACCGGCGGCATCGGCGACCGACAAAATCAATGTCCCGGGCTCGAAAATAAGCTAGAATCCGCACCAGCCATATCGGCCAAACCCGCGCCAGTACGCGGGTTTTTCTGTTATCCTCGGGTGCTCCGGCAAGGACGCCCTTTCATTTTTCCGGAGAGTCCCATGGCGCTGGAGCGCACCCTTTCGATCATCAAGCCCGATGCCGTTGCCAAGAACGTGATCGGCGAAATCTATTCCCGCTTCGAAAAAGCCGGCCTCAAGGTTGTGGCCGCCAAGATGAAGCACCTGTCCAAGCAAGAGGCCGAAGGCTTCTATGCCGTGCACCGCGAGCGCCCGTTCTTTGCCGCATTGGTCGAGTTCATGATCTCCGGCCCGGTGATGGTGCAGGTGCTGGAAGGCGAAGGCGCGATGCTGAAGAATCGCGAATTGATGGGTGCCACCAACCCGAAGGACGCAGCGCCAGGTACCATCCGCGCTGATTTTGCCGACAGCATCGACGCCAACGCGGTGCACGGTTCGGACTCGCTGGAAAATGCGGCAATCGAAATTGCCTATTTCTTCCCGGCCACCGACGTGTACGCACGCTGAGTTGCTGCCATGAGCCAAACGCGCAGCCCCGCTATCGATATCACCCTGCTGGGTGAGGGCGAGGTTGCGCTTGCCTCCGCGCCGGTGAATGCCGGCGCAGAGACAAGAACCAATATTTTCGACTTCGATCGCGCCCGTCTGGAGCGTTTTTTCGAAGAGGATCTGGGCGAAAAGAAGTTCCGCGCCCACCAGGTGATGAAGTGGATTCATCATCGCTATGCCACCGAATTTTCCGAAATGACCGACCTTGGCAAAGCGCTGCGCGCCAAGCTGGAAGCGCGTGCCGTGGTACGGGCGCCGCAGGTCATCTTCGACAAGGCATCCACCGATGGCACCCATAAATGGCTGCTGGGCATGGATGCCAGAAACGCCATCGAAACCGTGTACATCCCCGACAAGGGGCGCGGCACCTTGTGCGTGTCCTCGCAGGTGGGGTGCGCGCTCAATTGCGGGTTCTGCTCCACTGCCACCCAGGGCTTCAACCGCAACCTGAGCACCGCCGAGATCATCGGCCAGGTCTGGGTGGCGGCGCGCCACTTGGGCAACGTGCCGCACCAGCAGCGCCGGCTCACCAACGTGGTGATGATGGGCATGGGCGAGCCGCTGGCCAATTTCGACAACGTGGTGCGTGCGATGAGCATCATGCGCGATGATCTTGGCTACGGCCTGGCCAACAAGCGCGTCACCTTGTCCACCGCGGGTCTGGTGCCGATGATCGACCGCTTGGCGGTCGAGAGTGATGTGTCACTGGCGGTTTCGCTGCATGCGCCGTTTGATGAACTGCGTACCCGGCTGATGCCGATCAACAAGAAATATCCGTTGGCCGAGTTGCTGGATGCCTGCGTACGCTATGCGCTGCGCAAGAAGGGCGAGTCGGTAACGTTTGAATACACCTTGATGAAGGATGTCAACGACCAGCCCGAGCACGCACGTGCGTTGATTGGCCTGCTGCGTGATTTCGATCGTCGGGTGCAGATGAAGGGCGCGGCCAAGATCAATCTGATCCCGTTCAACCCGTTCCCCGGTACGGGCTTCCAGCGCCCGGATGATCTGGCCATTCGCGGTTTCCAGAAGCTGCTCAACAACGCCGGCATGATTGCGCCGGTGCGACGCACCCGTGGCGATGATATTGATGCCGCCTGTGGCCAGCTCAAAGGCCAGGTGATGGACCGCACCCGGCGTTCGGCGGAGCATCGCAAGCGGCTGCATGCCGCAGGAGCGCATTGATGCGGCAAGTACTCATTGTGCTGATCGGGTTGGGGGCAGTTCTATTGGTCGGCTGCAATCAGTTGGAGCGGCTGACCATCGTTCGACCTAGCGCCCAAGCACGCGGTTACACCAGAATTTCCCCCACCTACGATGTCAGCGGCAAGAAGGCCGGGGCTAAAGAAGACCCTGCCATGCTGCTGGCGGTGGCCACCGACTTGTATCAGCGCGGCCAGTTGGACGGGGCCGAGGAAATGACTCGGCGGGCACTGAAGTCGCAACCCAATTCCGGGGATGCGCAAACATTGCTGGGCGCGATTGCCGAGACGCGTGGCGATACCGCTGCTGCCGGCAAAGCCTACAAGGCGGCTGTGGATAGCGCACCGAACAATGGCCTGTATGCCAATAACTATGGCGGCTGGCTGTGTGCCAATGGACAGCCGGCGCAGTCGCTGGTGTGGTTTGATCGCGCCTTGGCCGACCCGGCCTATCCCACGCCGGCCGGCGCTATGGCCAATGCGGGCAGCTGTGCCAATCGAGCCGGTCAGCCGATTCAGGCAGAAGTGAAATGGCGAAGCGCGTTGGCGCTGGAGCCGCAAAATCTGACCGCCCTGTCAGGTCTGGCGGCGCTGACCTTTGCGCGAGGCAGTTATTTGGATGCACGCGCATTTGCCGAACGCTGGTTGGCGGTGAACCCGGAAGATGCAGCCGGTTTGCGCCTGGCAGCCAGCATCGAGCAAAAACTTGGCGACAACGAGGCCGCTTCGCGCTATCTTTCCCGTTTGCAGGCGACTCCCCCCGGTTCACCCTTGGTTCCGCGCGCGCAATGAGCTCACAGTTTGCCCCTGATTCCACCCATCAAGCACTTGCCGGCTGTGGCGCACGCTTGCGTGACGCACGGCTGGCGGCGGGTTTGAGTATTGATGATGTAGCCACGCGCCTGCGGATGCCGGCCCGTGTGGTGCAGTCACTTGAAGCAGAAGACTGGTCGCGGTTGGGAGCCCCTGTTTTTGTGCGTGGGCAAGTGCGCAGCTATTCGCGGCTGTTGGGCTTGACCACCGCACCGATGATGGCCGCGCTCAATATTGAGCCGGTGGAGCCCACCAGGCTGGTCAGCAGGACACATACACCGAAGGCGCAATGGTGGGCTGAACAGATTGGTCGCCGCTTGGTCTATATCGTGCTGACCCTGTCACTGGCCATTCCGGCATGGGTAGCCACTCGTCAGCACTTGAATGGCACGCCTGCCACCATCGCAGCGCTGGATACTCCTGTCATGCCCGTGGCACATGGCAAACCGGCCGTGCCTGCGGTACCTGCTGCGCCGCGTACCGTGGTGGCTTCAATGGCGCCAATGGGCGCTGCCGTACAGCCAGAACCCGCACCAAGCGCGGATATCGTGCTGCGTGCCACTGGTCAGTCCTGGCTGGAAGTGATCGCGCGCGATGGCAACGTGCTTGACAAGACAATGTTGGCCGATGGTGCTGAAAAGCGCTATCCCATGGATCAGGTACAACGTCTGACCATTGGTAATGCGGCAGTGGTACAGATGCAAGCAGGTGGCCGGCCCATGAACGTGATGGAGCACGCGCGCGCGAACGTGGCGCGGTTTGCGGTATCCTCCGACGGCTCGCTTGCCGCGCAAGATTGATTGTCGCGGTCGGCGCCACCCATTCCCGGTAATTCCGAATATTTCACGACGTCCCGACCTAGATGGCGGGCGAGAGGCAGCATGGCGATCGACGAACTGCTCAACGAACACGAACAGAGTGAACAAGTCCGTAATTGGCTTCGCGGCAATGCGGCTGGCCTGATTGGCGGGGTCGCACTTGGGCTGGCCGTGATTGCTGGCTGGAACTGGTGGCAGGGGCAACGCCTAGCCGCGGATATGGGTGTCAATACCCGCTACGCCAAGAGCGTATCGGCATTTGAAGACGGCAAAATCCCCGCCGACAACGGCAAGGCGGTGCTGGCGGAGTTGAACAAAAGCAACCCGACTCTAGGCACGCTGGCCGCATTGCAACTAGCCAAGGCACAGGTCGATGCTGGCAAGCGCGAGGATGCCATCGTTACCTTGCGCGGCCTGCGCAATGCCGATGGCGATTTGCGCCCGGTTGTACAGGTGCGTTTGGCGCATTTGCTGATTGATACCGGCAAGGCCAAGGATGCGTTGGCGCTGTTGGGCGATGAGCGCAATGCCGCCATGCTGGATGCGCGCGGGGATGCGCAATTCAGCTTGGGTGATTTCGCCAAGGCGCAGGATGACTATCGCAAGGCACTGGCGTTGGTCGATGTGGGTTCACCGCAGCATCATCTGATCACCATGAAATTGATTGAAGCCGGTGGCGTGCCACCGCATTCCGAGGATAAGCGCTGATGAAGTCGGGCAAGTTCCGTTCCCTGCAGCTGCTGGCCGTGGCGGTCATTTCAGTGGCCATGCTGGCTGGCTGCAGCAGCGTCAAAAACCTGTTTAGTGGCAAGAGTAAAGACAAGTCGGCTGAACCTGCCAAATTGACCGACATCACCCCATTGGTCACGGCCAGCCCACTGTGGTCGGTGTCGGTGGGTAAGGGCGAGAAGGATCTCGGTATTGGCCAGCATCCGACCATCAATGGCGACCATGTGTATGCCGCTGCGGTCGATGGCGGCGTATCCGCCATTGATCTGACTACAGGCAAATCGCTATGGCATTACGATAGCAAGGCGCATCTGAGTGGCGGCCCGGGCGTTGGTAGTGGCTTGGTGGTGGTGGGTGGTTTGAAGGGTGAGGTCATCGCTCTGGATGAAGCCACCGGCCAGGAAAAATGGACAGCCAAAGTTAACAATGAAGTGTTGGTTGCACCAGCCATCGGTAGCGGCATGGTGTTTGTGCATTCCAACGATGGCCGTGTCACGGCCTTTGATGCCAGCAATGGCACCCGCCGTTGGTTCTACAGTGCAGATATTCCGGCGCTGACCGTGCGTGGTAGCGGTGGCATGACACTGGGCCCGAACATTCTGTTTGTCAGTGGCGACAATGGCACCCTGACCGCCCTCAACGCCAATGACGGCAATCTGATGTGGTCGACCGCAGTGGCCGAGCCCGACGGCCGCACCGAACTGGAACGCATGGCCGACGTGGACGGCGATCCGGTGTTGGAAGGCACCGTGCTGTATGCCAGTAGCTACAAAAACCATACCACCGCCATCGACGGCCCCAGTGGGCAAGTCTTGTGGGATAGCGAGCACGGCGGCGCGCGTGGCGTGGGTGTCAGCAATTCCGCAATTGTCACGACCGACAAGAACGGTAATGTAATCGGCCTCGATAAGAACACCGGCGGCAGTCTGTGGCAGCAAGCTGGCTTGCTCAATCGCAATGTCTCCGCACCCACCGTGCAGGGCGACTATGCGCTGGTAGGTGATTTTGAAGGCGTGGTGCATTGGCTGCGCCTCAGCGATGGCGCATTTGCCGCACGCAGCAAGGTGGGCGCGGCGGTCACCGGCAAGCCGGTGGTGGCAGGCGACATCGCCGTGGTGCAGAGCACCGACGGCAAGTTGACCGCGTTTTCGCTGAAATAATGCGTTTTTGCCAGCCCCCGGCTGGCACCCATGCGCGGCCCCGGCTACCCTGCCGGGGCCGCTGTTGTTTCAAACGTTCCACTGCGGCCTGCATTTTCACCAAAGGTTGACACCATGCTTCCCCTCGTAGCCCTGGTTGGGCGCCCCAATGTCGGCAAGTCCACCCTGTTCAATGCGCTGACCCGCACCCGCGATGCGTTGGTGCACGACGAACCCGGCGTCACCCGCGACCGCAATTACGGCGTCTGCCGCTTGCTGGAAGGGCGGCCGTTTGTGCTGGTGGATACAGGCGGCATTGCCGGGGAAGATGAAGGGCTGGCCGGTGCCACGGCGCGGCAATCGCGTGCGGCGGCGGAAGAAGCGGATCTGATCTTGTTTGTGGTCGATGGTCGCGAAGGCGCATCGGCACTGGATGACGACATCCTGCGCTGGCTGCGCAAGCAATCCAAGCCGACCTTGCTGGTCGTCAACAAATCCGATGGCATCGACTTGCAGACCGCGTTGGCGGAGTTTGCCCGCTATGGGTTTGGCGACGCCTTGCCGGTGTCGTCGGCGCAGCGTACCGGCATTGATGCGCTGCTGGCCAAAACCGCCGCTTTGCTGCCGGCAGAGGGCAGTACCGAAACACTTGATGATGATCCAAGCCGCGTTCGTATAGCCTTTGTTGGCCGCCCCAACGTGGGCAAATCCACCTTGGTCAACCGCATTCTGGGCGAAGAACGCATGATCGCCTCCGACGTGCCGGGCACCACCCGTGACTCGATCGCGGTGGATCTGGAGCGCGATGGCCGCAAGTACCGCTTGATCGACACGGCCGGCTTGCGTCGGCGCGGCAAAGTGGAAGAGGCGGTGGAAAAGTTCTCCGCGTTCAAGACCTTGCAGGCCATCGAACAGTGTCAGGTCGCGGTGCTGATGCTCGATGCCAGCGAGGGTGTGACCGATCAAGACGCTACCGTGCTGGGTGCGATACTGGATGCCGGACGCGCCTTGGTCATCGTGCTCAACAAATGGGACGGCCGCACCGATTACGAGCGCCAGCAAGCCGAAGCCTTGGCCGCCCGCAAACTCAGTTTCGTGGAATGGGCCGAACGCGTGCGCATCTCGGCCTTGCATGGCTCGGGCCTGCGCGAATTGTTCAAGTCCATCCACCGCGCACACGCCTCGGCCACGCATGTATTCAGTACCGCCGATGTCACCCGTGCGGTGGAAGCCGCCTACACCGCTTATCCGCCGCCGGTGGTGCGTGGGCACGTGGCCAAGCTGCGCTTTGCACATCCCGGTGGCGACACACCGCCCACCTTCGTGGTGCATGGCACCCGTTTGAAGACCCTCAGCGCCACCTATCAACGCTATTTGGAAAATTTCTTCCGCAAGCGCTTCAAATTGGTGGGCACGCCCATTCGCTTCATTTTCCGCGAAAACAACAATCCGTACGAAGGCAAGAAAAACGTATTGACCGATCGCCAGGTGGAAAAGAAGCGCCGCTTGATGCGGCATGTGAAGCGCGGCGGCTGATGCAAGCACCGGCCAGCCTCACCCTCGGCATTTTGGCGGGTGGCCAGGCCACCCGGCTGGGCGGGCGCGACAAGGCATGGCTTGTGCGTGATGGTGTTGCGCAGGTGGTGCGCTTGGCACGGCAGTTCGCGCCGTACTGCACCGAGGTCTTGGTCAGCGCCAATCGCAATTTGCCGCACTATGCCGAGTACGGCCTGCATGCACATGCCGACCGTGTTGCCGGAATCGGCCCCATTGGCGGATTGGAGGTACTGGCCAACGCCTGCACCAGCACGTGGCTGTTGACCGTATCGGTAGATGTGTTGCAACTGCCCGACACCCTGTTGCCTCGGCTTGCGCAGGCAGGCGGGGAGGGTGCGGTGAGCTGCGACGACGACGGCCTGCAGCCGTTGGTGGCGTTGTATCGTGTGGATGCGTTGCGCCCGGCACTGGCGGCGGCACTGGCGGTGCAGCAGCACTCAGTGCGGCAGATGCAAGCGGTGTTGGGGTTGCCTCACGTGCTGTTTTCCGGGGCGCACTTTGGCAACCTCAATACCCCCGAAGACCTGCACCAAGCCGGCTGCAGCGATGCCGACAGCGCGGTCCACAGAGGATAATCCGCCGATGGATAGCCACAGCATCCCCCCGCGTGAAGCGCGGCGCCGGCAACAAGCCGGTGCGTTGCTGATCGACGTGCGCACCGATCACGAGCGCACACTCGGCATGGCCGAAGGCGCGTTGGGTGTGGCGCGCGAAGCGCTATTGCGCGATCCGGCCGCGCATATCGCAGCACAAACCAGCGAAGTGCTGCTGCTTTGCCAAGCCGGCGTACGCTCTGCACAGTGCGCCCACGCGCTGGCGGCGCTGGGCTATCGCAATTTGTCCTCGGTGCAAGGTGGCACGCAAGCGTGGGCGGCGGCAGGGCTGCCGATGTGCAAGCCCGACATCGATGCGGATTTCGGCGAACGCTATTCGCGCCATTTGCGTTTGCCTGAGGTGGGCTTGGCCGGGCAGAAAACGCTGGAAGCCGCACGCGTGTTGCTGGTGGGTGCCGGTGGACTGGGTTCGCCGGCTGCGTTTTATTTGGCCGCCGCTGGTGTGGGCCACTTGCGGATTGCCGATGACGACGTGGTCGATCGTAGCAATTTGCAGCGCCAGATCCTGCATACCAATGCACGCATTGGCGAGCCGAAAGTGGCATCGGCAGCAGCCACCTTGTCGGCATTGAATCCGCGGACCTGCATCGAAGCCGTGGCTGAGCGGGTGAGTGCGGCCAATGTTGAACGCATGCTGGAGGGTGTCGATGTAGTGCTGGATGGCGGCGACAATTTTCCGGTGCGCTACCTGCTGAACGATGCCTGCGTGCAGTTGCGCAAGCCGCTGGTGTATGGCGCGGTGCATCGCTTCGAAGGTCAGCTCAGCGTGTTCGATGCTGGCCGCCAACGCGGCCTTGCACCGTGCTACCGCTGTTTGTTTCCAGAGCCACCGCCAGCAGAGGCGGCGCCCAATTGCGCCGAGGCCGGCGTGCTGGGCGTGCTGCCGGGCGTGATTGGCATCCTGCAAGCCACCGAAGTACTCAAACTGCTGCTGGGTCTCGGAGAATCTCTGGCCGGGCGCATCCTGCAATTTGATGCGCTGGGGATGCGGTTTCGCGAATTTATCGTGACCGCTGACCCGCAGTGTCCGGTTTGCGCGCCGGATCGCGCTTTCCTTGGGTATGTGGATGAAGCGGCCGTGTGTGCCGCCGGGGATGCAAGGGGATGATGGCCAAGGCATGGATGCATGCGCTGCTGGGTGCGTGCTTGTTGTTGGTGTCGGGCGGTGTGTTGGCGGCGGATCTTTGTCCGCAGTTGAGCCAACGCCAAGGGGATACCCAGGTGGCTACCCGCATTATTGCGATTGCTTGTGACGAATACTTGCGCTGGAACCGGCCGTTTATTGATAGCGATGGAAAACTGGCCAATCTGCCGGCATACGAGGCAGAGAGTAATGGGCTGAAGGATGGCGGCGCGCCGTGGCGGCGCGTCGCGTTCTACTGGCAATCCAGTGGCCTGTTGCAGGCAATGGCATTCAAAGCCGGGGCCAGCGATTGCACTTATGCCGCGATGAGTTTGAGCTACCAAGGCTTGGGGTGTCGCGGCTTCGTGATCGACAATCCGTGGTCGGCGGCATTCATCAGTTGGGTGATGCAGCGTGCCGGTGTGCCCGGGTTTCATGATTCGCCCAGTCACTTCGACTATGTGCGTGCCGCACGTAAAGATGCCGCCAGCCCGTATCGATTCGTCGCCCCCACCAGCGCCGAAGTACAAGCCGGAGACCTGCTTTGTTTTGTGCGCAGCAAGGCGCTCTATGGTTATGACGGGCTAGTCAAACGCATCGACGCGGGTGATGGCGGCTTGCCAATGCATTGCGACATCATTGTCGCCATCGACGCCGGCAAGGTGTATGCCATTGGCGGCAATGTTCAGCAGGCGGTGACGCTGCGCATTCTGCCCGTGGATGCCCAAGGCCGGTTGAGCGGGCTGTTGATGCGCAGCGCCGATGACAGTCCGTGTGCGCCCGACAGCGCGGCAAGTTGTAATTTCAACCGGCAGGATTGGGCGGTGTTGCTTGCCTTGAAATCGCAGGACGAACTGGCACGCATAGGGTCGGTGCTGCCGCCTGGCAGCCAGTACAACCCGCCAGTGCCGGAGACCTGTTGCGTCAATTGCGTACTGGGATCGGGCGTACCGCGTTGCCCAACACCGGGCCAGCCGCTACTGAAGCCTGCAACTCCGGATGAGCCGTTGCCCGGCGGGGGGTGACGGGGCCTCAGCTTGCCGCAGGTGGCTTGCTGCTGCGCAATCGTGGCTTCGCGCGCGGGTCAATCTGCACGCCCATGATGGTATTGCAGTGGATGCAGCTGTAGCTCAGGCACCTCGCCTTGCTGGTGCCGTCGACCATGCCGACGATGTGTTCCACATTGACGTGCAATACGCGCTTGCCGCATTTCGGGCATTCGCCCTGAAGGATTGCCATGCTGCCCCTCGCCAGATGGTGTGGTGCCCGTGTCCTGATCAACGCCTATGAACCATGAAGCCGGCCAAACCAGAGAGGGTTGCGGTCAACTTCGTCAAGGCGAACATCCCTGTGCTGCATAACCTACACCCGTTCGCGTTCCGCGTCGCCTGCCAGCTAGGCGATAATAGCTGCTTCCTGCCCACCAGATTTCTGCATGACCGCCAAGATTCTCGATGGAAAGCGCATCGCCGACACCCTGCTGTTGACCCTGAAGGCGCAGGTGGATGCACGGCTGGCGGCTGGCAAAACACGGCCCGGTCTTGCGGTGGTATTGGTCGGCAGCGACCCGGCCAGTCAAAGCTATGTGCGCAATAAAAAGCGTGCGGCCGAAAAAGTGGGCATCCGTGCGTTCGATTACGACCTGCCGGCTGGCACCAGCGAGGCCCAGCTGCTGGCGCTGATCGATGAACTCAATGCCAATCCGGACGTACACGGCATCCTGATTCAGCTGCCACTGCCCGGTATCAGTGATGCCAGCGCATTGATCGAACGCATTCACCCAGACAAGGATGTGGACGGTTTCCACCCCGAGAATGTGGGCCATCTGGCGCTGCGCCAGTTTGGTTTGCGCCCGTGCACGCCACGCGGCATCACCACGCTATTGGCATGGACCGACAAGCCGGTGCGCGGCCAAAGCGCGACGATTGTGGGCGTGTCCAACCACGTGGGTCGGCCGATGGGGCAGGAATTGCTGATTGCCGGTTGCACCGTCACCAGCTGCCACAAATTCACCCCGATGGACGTGCTCAAACGCCATGTGGGTGAAGCCGACATTCTGGTGGTTGCCGCCGGCAAGCCGGGCTTGATTCCTGGTGAATGGGTCAAGCAAGGCGCGGTGGTGATTGATGTGGGCATCAACCGCCTAGAGGATGGCCGGCTGGTCGGCGATGTGGGCTTTGACGAAGCGGCCCAACGTGCCAGTTGGATTACCCCGGTGCCTGGCGGAGTGGGGCCGATGACCGTGGCCACGTTGATGCAAAACACGCTGGAAGCGGCGGAATTGGCGGACGGCAGTCTGTAAACGCGCTACAATGGCGCGCTTCCCCACTTCCTAATGGGTCTGCCGATGCTCCGCATCCTGGCTGAAGCACTGACGTACGACGACGTTTCCCTGGTTCCCGCGCATTCCACCATCCTGCCCAAGGATGTCTCTCTGGAAACGCGCCTGACCCGCAACCTGCGCATCCGCCTGCCACTGGCTTCTGCCGCGATGGATACCGTCAGCGAGGCGCGCCTTGCGGTGGCGATGGCACAGCTGGGTGGCATTTCGATCATCCACAAGAACATGACCGCGCAGGCGCAGGCACAGCAAGTGGCGTGGGTCAAGAATTTTGAGGCCGGTGTCATCCGCGACCCGTTCACGGTGGGGCCGGATGCGACCATTGGCGAGGTGCTCAAACTCACCCGCGCACGCAACATTTCCGGTGTGCCGGTGGTGGATGACTCTGGCCACTTGGTGGGCATCGTCACCGGTCGCGACATGCGCTTTGAGAAGAAGCTGGATGATCCGATCCGCCACATCATGACCAAGAAGGAAAAACTGGTCACGGTGAAGGAAGGTGCCAGCGACGACGAAGTGATGGGCCTACTGCACAAGCACCGCATTGAAAAAGTACTGGTGGTCAACGACGAGTTCGCATTGCGCGGGCTGATTACGGTCAAAGACATCCAGAAAAAATCCGACAATCCCAATGCCGCCTATGACCTCAGCGAACGCTTGCTGGTGGGCGCGGCGGTGGGCGTGGGCGGCGACACCGAGCAGCGTGTGGAAGCGTTGGTGGCGGCCGGGGTGGACGTGGTGGTGGTAGATACCGCGCACGGCCATTCGCAGGGCGTGATCGAGCGCGTGGCTTGGGTGAAGAAGACCTTCCCGAACGTGCAGGTGGTGGGCGGCAATATCGTCACCGGTGATGCCGCACTGGCGCTGATGGATGCCGGTGCCGATGCCGTCAAGGTCGGCGTTGGCCCCGGCTCGATCTGCACCACCCGCATCGTGGCCGGCGTGGGCGTGCCGCAAATCACTGCGATTGATATGGTGGCCAATGCGCTGCAGGACCGCATTCCGCTGATTGCGGATGGTGGCATTCGCTATTCGGGTGATATCGGCAAGGCGTTGGTGGCCGGTGCCTCCACGGTGATGATTGGCGGCCTGTTTGCCGGCACCGAAGAAAGCCCGGGCGAGATCGAGTTGTTCCAAGGCCGCAGCTACAAGAGCTATCGCGGCATGGGCAGCTTGGGCGCGATGGAGAAGGGTTCGAAGGACCGCTATTTCCAGGATGCTGCCGATGCCGACAAATTGGTGCCGGAAGGCATCGAAGGGCGCGTCCCCGTGCGTGGCCCGCTGTCCGGCGTGGTGCATCAATTGATGGGCGGCCTACGCGCCACCATGGGCTATGTGGGCTGCGCCACGGTGGAAGACATGCGCACACAGCCGTCCTTCGTGAAGGTGACCGGCGCCGGCCAGCGCGAAAGCCACGTCCACGATGTGCAGATCACCAAAGAGCCGCCGAACTACCGGGCGTCCTGAGCATGACCAATATCCACACCGACAAACTTCTGATTCTCGATTTCGGCGCGCAGTACACCCAGCTGATCGCCCGTCGCATCCGCGAGTTCGGGGTGTATTGCGAAATTTGGGCGTGGGACCACGATCCCGCCGAAATCGCCGCGTTCGGCGCGAAGGGCATCATCTTGTCGGGCGGCCCGGAATCGACCACCGAGGTCGGTTGCCCAACCGCGCCGCAGCAAGTGTTCGACGCAAACGTGCCGATCCTCGGCATTTGCTACGGCATGCAAACGCTGGCCAAGCAGTTGGGTGGCGATACCGAAGCGGGCAATCAACGCGAATTCGGCCATGCCGCGCTGGACATCATCGGCAATGACGCGCTGTTGGCACCGGTGGCCACGACCGACGCACTGCGCAATGTGTGGATGAGTCACGGCGACCATGTCTCCAAAGCGCCGGCAGGATTCACCATCACCGCCAAGACCGACCGACTTGGTATTGCTGCCTTTGCCAATGATGCGAAGAAAATCTATGGCGTGCAGTTCCACCCGGAAGTGACGCACACCGCCGCCGGCGAGGCGCTGCTGCGCCGCTTTGCGGTGGATATCTGCGGCTGCCAAACCTTGTGGACGGCGGCCAATATCATCGACGATCAGATCGCCCGCGTGCGCGCGCAGGTGGGGTTCGATGAAGTGATTTTGGGCCTGTCCGGCGGCGTCGATTCTTCGGTGGTGGCCGCATTGCTGCACAAGGCGATTGGCGAGCAACTCACCTGCGTGTTCGTCGACACCGGTCTGCTGCGTTGGCAGGAGGGCGATGCGGTGATGGCGATGTTCGCCGAGGCTTCCAATAAGGGATGTATGGGCGTCAAGGTCGTGCGCGTCAACGCCGCCGAGCGCTATTTCAAGGCGCTGCAAGGCGTGTCTGATCCGGAAGCCAAGCGCAAGATCATCGGCAATCTGTTCGTCGAGATTTTCGATGAAGAATCCAGCAAACTCCGCAATGCCAAGTGGCTGGCGCAGGGCACCATCTATCCCGACGTGATCGAATCGGCCGGCAGCAAGACCGGCAAGGCCCACGTCATCAAGAGCCACCACAATGTCGGTGGCCTGCCCGAACACATGAAGCTGGGGCTGGTCGAACCGTTACGCGAATTGTTCAAAGACGAAGTGCGCCGGCTGGGCGTGGAGCTCGGCCTGCCACGCGAGATGGTCTATCGCCATCCGTTCCCCGGGCCCGGCCTCGGCGTGCGTATCCTGGGCGAAGTGAAGCCCGAATACGCCGAATTGTTGGCCAAGGCCGATGCGATCTTCATCGATGAACTGCGCAAAGCGGGTCTGTACGACAAAACTTCGCAAGCGTTCGCCGTCTTCCTGCCGGTCAAATCGGTCGGCGTGGTCGGCGACGCCCGCGCCTACGAATGGGTGATCGCGCTGCGTGCGGTGGAAACCATCGACTTCATGACCGCGCACTGGGCGCACCTGCCATACGATTTCCTTGGCACCGTGAGCAACCGCATCATCAATGAACTGCGCGGCGTGTCACGCGTGGTGTACGACATCTCCGGCAAGCCACCAGCGACAATCGAGTGGGAATGATTCCGCGTCTGGCACAGCCAGGCACCTGATGGCATGAAATGCCGCTAAGCCCGCGTAATTGCGGGCTTTTTTTTGTTTGTGTTTGGCACGATCTGGCAACGGGAGGAAGCGCCAAGCACCGTTTGAGCATGGCATTAAAGCTGGTATTATGGTTTGGCGATGCCATGATTGATGCCGATACCATGCTGCGTTCTTTTGTGTGTTCATGGTATTAATATTCTATAAGTTACTGTTTCGTAAGAAAAAATACGATAAATTCGAGATTTTTTCAGCATGGTATCGGAGACGAAGAAGGACAAGGTACATGCTGACCGATACCAAGCTGCGCAATCTCAAGCCCAGGGACAAACTCTACAAAGTGAATGACCGGGAAGGTCTCTATGTGGCAGTGACTCCAGCCGGCTCCATCTCGTTCCGTTACAACTACTCAATCAACGGTCGGCAGGAGACCATCACCTTTGGGCGTTATGGTGTCGGTGGCATCACCCTGGCCGAAGCCCGCGAGCTGTTGGGTGACGCCAAGAAGATGGTTGCGGCGGGCAAGTCGCCGGCCAAGGAGAAAGCCCGAGACAAGGCGCGGGTGAAAGATGCAGAGACGTTCGGTGCCTGGGCGGAGAAGTGGCTGCGTGGCTACCAGATGGCCGACTCCACCCGCGATATGCGCCGCTCGGTTTATGAGCGTGAGCTGAAGCCGAAATTCAGCAATCAGAAGCTGGTGGAGATCACCCACGAAGACTTGCGGGCGCTGGCTGATGCCATTGTTGAGCGAGGCGCACCGGCCACCGCCGTTCATGTGCGTGAAATCGTGTTGCAGGTATTTCGCTGGGCCATCGAGCGTGGGCAGAAGGTCGAAAACCCGGCAGAACTGGTGCGCCCAACAAGCATCGCTCGATTCGAGCCACGTGACCGAGCGTTGACGCCAGAAGAAATTGGGCTGATGTACCAGTACATGGAGCGAGTGGGCACAAGCCCAACAAACCGTGCGGCGGCCAAGCTGTTATTGCTGACGATGGTGCGCAAGAGCGAGCTGACCAATGCGACCTGGAGCGAGATCAATTTCAGCGAAGCGTTGTGGACGATTCCAAAGGAGCGGATGAAACGCCGTAACCCGCACCTGGTATTTCTGTCCCAGCAGGCTCTGGATATTTTCATTGCCATGAAAACCTTTGCCGGTGGTTCCGACTTCGTTTTGCCATCACGGTACGACTCGGATGCGCCGATGAGCGCTGCCACACTTAACCAGGTGCTGACGCTGACTTACAAGGCGGCGCAGAAAGATGGGAAGTCACTTACCAAGTTCGGACCGCATGATTTGCGGCGCACAGCCAGCACGCTGTTGCATGAGGCCGGCTACAACACCGACTGGATCGAGAAGTGCCTGGCGCACGAGCAGAAGGGCGTGAGGGCTGTCTACAACAAGGCTGAGTACCGCGAGCAGCGGGCGGCGATGTTGCAGGATTGGGCCGATATGATTGATGAGTGGACTTCGGGAGGCAGTAAGGGTTGATGTTTTTGCTATCTTTGATAGCATTGAAGTTGATGCCGTGAATTTATAAATAAGGCCGCCATTGGCATCGGGCAGGTCAATTACCGATTAGCTGCTTCGCGCAGCTACTCGATGAATAGCAACTATTCATTTGAGAGGTATTGACCCATGCAAAATATAAAGACCCTCATCAACAGGAAGAAGCTCCTGGAGATGATCCCGCTTTCGACACGAACAATTTATAACCTGGAGCAGCGAGGGGATTTTCCACGCCGTATCGCGTTAACCAGTAGAAATGTCGCCTGGGATTTGTCAGAGGTCGAAGAGTGGATTGAGGCACGTAAATCATCGGGTGATCAAGCTGCGCGACCTGGCCCTATAGAGGGCTAGTTATATGGCTCTTGATCTTATGGCGGCTTTCACGGAATTGCCGCCACCCATTGATTATGTTCTGCCTAATATGGTTGCTGGCACTGTTGGTGCTCTTGTGTCGCCTGGTGGGGCTGGTAAATCCATGTTGGCCCTTCAATTGGCTGCACAGATTGCAGGCGGGCCTGATTTACTTGAAATAGGCGAGTTTCCCACCGGGCAAGTGGTCTATCTGCCTGCTGAAGATCCACCGGCCGCTATTCACCATCGTCTGCACGCCCTTGGGGCACACCTCAGCGCAGCGGAACGGCAAGCCGTGGCTGATGGTTTGCTCATTGAACCCTTGATCGGTAAATGCCCAAACATCATGGCTGCTAGCTGGTTCGATGCTCTCAAACGAGCCGCTGAAGGTCGTCGCTTGATGATCTTGGACACTTTGCGGCGCTTCCACATTGAGGAGGAGAACGCTAGCGGGCCGATGGCGCAGGTTGTTGGGCACATGGAGGCCATAGCCGCTGATACAGGCTGCTCCATTGTGTTTCTGCACCACGCGAGTAAAAGCGCAGCCATGATGGGGTCGGGCGATCAACAGCAGGCCAGTCGTGGATCGTCCGTACTGGTTGATAACATCCGTTGGCAATCGTACCTATCCGGCATGACGCAAGGCGAGGCCGAGATACTGGGGGTCGATGATTGTCAGCGTGGGTATTTTGTCCGCTTTGGCGTCAGCAAGGCCAACTATGGCGCACCTTTTCAAGAACTCTGGTTTAGACGGCACGACGGCGGCGTGTTGAAGCCTGCTGTACTGGAGCGGCAGTGCAAGGTGAAAAGGAGACAGCGTGAAGAAGCCTAAGCATGACCTGACCCACGTCCGACATGATCCCGCGCACTGTTTGGCACCTGGCCTGTTCCGCAGCCTCAAGCGTGGCGATCGCAAACGCTGCAAGCTGGACGTGACCTACACCTTTGGCGAGGACGAATCCATGCGTTTCGTCGGATTCGAACCTCTCGGGGCCGATGATATGCGTCTTTTGCAAGGCATCGTGGCCCTTGGCGGCCCGAACGGCATCTTGCTAACCCCGGAACCGACCAGTGAGACGGGGCGACAGCTACGGCTATTCCTTGAACCCCGTTTCGAAGCCATTGAGCAAGACGGCTTGGTGGTTCGTGAGAGCCTGACCAAACTGCTCTCAGAAACGGGCATGACGGATAGCGGCGACAACATCAAGGCGCTCAAAGCCAGCCTGCTGCGCATGTCGAACGTCACCATCCTTGTGACGAAGGGACGGCGGCAAGCCGCGTTCCACCTGATGAGTCATGCTTTTGACGAGACGGACGGCAGGCTATGGGTTGCCCTGAATCCGCGTATTGCCGAAGCGATCCTGGGGCATCGTCCATATGCCCGTATCGACATGGCGGAAGTGCGGGTGCTACAGACTGATCCGGCACGGCTGATGCACCAACGGCTATGCGGCTGGATCGACCCCGGCAAATCCGGGCGCGTGGAACTGGACACGCTTTGCGGCTATGTCTGGCCAGATGAAGCCAATGCCGAAGCTATGAAAAAACGCCGTCAGACTGCCCGGAAGGCACTGGCCGAACTTGCCGCCGTGGGTTGGGTAGTGAACGAATACGCCAAGGGAAAATGGGAGATCAAGAGGCCTGGCCCCACGGCAACTGCACCCGTTTACCGTCGTAACGTTCCCTTGTTACCGTCGTAACGCTCCCCTTCTGCCGTCGTAACGTTCCCCGTCCCAATTTGGAAAACCCAGACGGTGCGCTGCTTTGCGGGCAGTTTGGGAAATCCATCCAAGATTATCTAAAGATAATCCATCATGCGCGGTGCAGCTCGCGCCTTGAGGGCGCGTTCTGACCTTGCCAATAAAGCCCTGGCGGGCTTTATCAATCGGCCATAGGCCGATGGTTTAACGCCAAGAAGAGAAGGCGGCTTCAGTGGCCGCTGAAACGCCTTGTGAGAGGGGAAAACAACCCGGAGTCCCTTATTCCATGAGCTGAAGCAGAATCTGCGTCTAACGGTGCTGGAGGGCCGCTGTGTGCACTTGTAGTTATCTGTACTGAAACCTTGGCTCGAAACGTGAAATGGCTAAGCAGTGCCCATTCGTTCGGTAAGAATAATAAGAAGATTATTATTCTTATTATTACCAAGCAGGAATGAGCCGTGTGTGTTGGACGCCCATAACCAGTAACCTGCGTGAAGGTGTCAACATCAGGAAAGGTTGCCCCTCAAGTATCAATACGTCGCCTTAGTGGTATGACGGGAGGGGAGGCAAATTTCTTGTGTTCATTGACACTTGAGGGGCGGGTTATGCCCTTCTTTTTTGGCGTCCAACTCGCCCCATCGGGGCGAATGGTTTGTGTCGATTGTTGGCATTTTAGGTTCCGATTTAAAGCCGATTGAGCAGCGATTTTGAAGCGACTATGTCGATTGCAGGCCGATTTGGTGACGATTACGGTTATGTTGCCAAGAATCGGTGTTTGTTTGACGATAAAACGCTTTACGTTCGATATGCGCTAGATTTTCAATAGTGGGTGAAATGCGGGCAGGATGGGTGAAGTTAGCTAACCGGCAAGCCGGTTATCTATCTTCACTGTCCCTTATTCGCGCCGGGGGCACTCAACGGGAATCCTGCCCTGCGGGGCTGATCGGCTACCGCCGGTTGCAAGAGTATAGGTCTTGCTATTTTTAATATCTTTGATAGCATGGTTGTCGGGTACACCAAAAGGGTATTGATATGGCAAATGTGCTTATCAGGAATTTACCCGCCGAGGTGCACCGTGCGTTGAAAGTTCGAGCAGCGCTCAACGATAGGAGCACCGACGCGGAAATACGCGAAATACTGACGGCGGCAGTACAGCCGCTAGAGCTTGAAGAGATTGGCCGGGAAGTTGGCTTGTCCGAAAGCGATAAAAAAACAGAGTAGTTTTACGTTTGTAAGTCCGGGCCTCAGCGCCAAGGGCAATACCGATCAGCTAGTGGCGTAGCTCTTCGATGAAACGTTGCCGAGAACAAGCACAACGCTTGGTCAAGGCAATGCCTTCTTTTCATCGACGGAGTACGACCATGAAGTCCAAAATTTTAGCGGCTAAAAAAACCGCTCTAGCCGTTGCACTCGCAACCGGCTTTATCACCACTACCACCGCCCCTGTGCAAGCTGGTATCCCCGTCATCGACGGCGGCAACCTGGCCCAGAACATCATGACGGCCATCGAGTCGGTGGCGCAGACGCTCAAGCAGATTGAGCAGTACCAGACCCAGTTGCAGCAGTACGAAAATCAGCTCCAGAACACGATGGCCCCAGCCGCGTATATCTGGGATCAGGCGCAGACTACGATCAACCGGCTGATTGCCGCGCAAAACACGCTGGCCTATTACGAGAACCAGCTAGGCAGCCTGGATCGTTACCTGGCCAAGTTTCAGGACGTGGCCTATTACCGCAGCTCGCCATGCTTCAACGGCAGCGGCGGATGCACGCCGGCCGAAAAGGCAGCGATGGAAGAGAACCGCCGCCTGGCGTCAGAGTCGCAAAAGAAGGCCAACGATGCCCTGTTCCAGACCGTTGCCGACCAGCAAAAGGCTTTGAAGGATGACGCCCGTACCCTGGAGCGGCTGCAAGGCGCGGCCCAGGGTGCAACTGGCCAGCTACAGGCCATCGGCTACGCCAACCAGCTCGCCAGCCAGCAGGCCAATCAGCTCTTGCAGATTCGCACCATGTTGACCGCCCAACACAACGCGGAGGCAGCCCGGATTGCAGCAGAACTCGATGCCGAGGCGCGAGGTGATGCCAGGGCCGAGCAAATGCGTACCTGGACGTTTCGCCCGAGTCCGGCAGACAACTACTAGGGAGGCGGTGAGATGAAAAAAATCTTTTTTACTACCGCGGCTACGTTGCTGTTGTTGGCTGGATGTGAACAGGAAAGGATGCCCGAACCAAATGCGGCGACGTGTGCCCCCGATGCGTTCCAGGCAGCACTGAATGAAATGCGCAGCGAAGCGAACCGAGAGGCCTTTACCGAGGAATGCAGAGCATTCCAGAAGGCCAAGCAGATGCGTCAGTGGGAGTTCAAGCCCAGCCCTAAAGATGATTATTGAGGTGGTCGCCATGAGAAAGAAAATTGCTCTAGGTGGCTTGATGATGGTCGCCACAATGGTGCTGGCTGAACCTGCAATGGCGCAGGAGCTAAGTAGCAGCGGTGTTATGAATGATGTGCTCAAGCGTTTTCATGATGCTGCCGCAACATGGGGGCCAGCTATTGAGTCCGCTGCATCGCGTTTGTTCTGGACGCTGGTTGTGATTTCGATGGTCTGGACATTCGGCATGATGGCTTTGCGCAAGGCCGACATTGGCGAGTTCTTCGCGGAGTTCGTTCGCTTCACGATCTTCACCGGCTTTTTCTGGTGGTTGCTGACGAATGCGAACCAGGGCATGAATATCGCCGGTACGATTGTTCAGTCATTGCAAACTCTGGGCGCGCAGGCGGGGGGACTTTCCAATAGCAATCTTGGGCCCTCCAGCATCCTTGATCTTGGTTTCGAGTTATACAACCGCACAGTACAGGCCACCTCGGAGCTGGGATGGCGGCAGATGGCAACTGCTCTGGTCATGGAGCTAATGGCCCTGGCTGTTTTGTTTGTCCTGGCGTTGATTGCGGTCAACCTGTTGCTGTTGCTCGCATCAGCCTGGATTCTGTTGTATGCCGGTGTGTTCTTCCTTGGCTTTGGTGGAAGTCGTTGGACTTCCGACATGGCGATCAATTACTACAAGACCGTGCTGGGCCTGGCCGCACAGCTTATGGCAATGGTGCTTCTGGTTGCGATTGGCAAAGAGTTCATCAATCACTACTACACGCAAATCAGCGAGAACATGGCATCCCAGGAACTGGCCGTGATGTTGGTTATATCGGTCATCTTGCTTTTCTTGGTCAACAAAGTTCCGCCGATGATTTCTGGTCTTGTGTCTGGTGGTGGTATTGGCGCAGCCGGTGGAATTGGAAACTTCGGTGCGGGTGCGGCAGTTGGGGCGGCGGTGACGGCGGCCAGTATGGCAACTGGCGGCGCTGCCCTGGCAGGTAAAGCGGTTATGGGTGCCGCAGCCGGTGCAGCCGGAGGTGCAAGTGCACTCCAAGCGGCTTTTCAGAAAGCATCAGCGAGTATGGAAACCGGCGGTGACATGTCCAGCATGGGGTCAGTTGTCAGCAGTGGCGGAAACGGTGGTGGTGAAGCGGGTACTGCTGGCAGTAGCCCATTCGCCCAAGCGGCTGGCTTTGGTGACAGCGGCAGTAGCTCAAGCGGTGGCGGCTTTGCCAAGGCCGCGAAGCTGGCCACAGGCACGGCCTCCGAGTTAGCCAAGGGTGTCGGCTCTCAAGTGAAGCAGGGATTCCAGGAGCGAGTGAGCGAAACCACAGGCGGAAAACTGGCTGCTTCGATACGCGAAAGCATGGAGCCGAAAGAAGCAAGCCAATCTGGCCAGTTCGAGGGCAATAGCTTGGGCGCCGATTCTGGCCCAGATAGTAACGAAGTCAGGAGTTAGCACGATGACGACATCAACATACATGGCCGCATTGGCGGCCCTGGATGAAGCGCCAAGGGAAGAAGTCAGCCAGGTATTTATTTCGCCGCTGGGTGATCAATCGACCGAGGTCGATGCAGAGACAGAAACAGCCGCTTTTGTATCACGGCCAGACCCTATGAGAGAGAGCGAAACTAAGCCGATAAGTATTGAGGTTAATGGCGGCAGGAATGAGCGGTCAGCATTCGCGGAGGCGGCGGGGCTGTACCTGTAGGCGCACCGGGCTGGCCACAACCAGCCCGGCACTTTCAATCAACACCTACTGGAGAGGTGAATTATGACAACACAACATATTATCGAACCAGGGCAAGCAGTGCATCAAGCAGCGGCTATTCTTTCTTCTTTGGAGTACATCAACCAAGCGGAAGCGCGGAGCCTTGGGCCATTGGCCGAAGCCGTCGCTAATGCTTTTATGGTGGTGTACTACCAAGCTGAAACGGGCCGGGCGACACAGGCTGATTTTCAAGAAGCAATGAACGCCTTGCGCCAAGCGTGCAGCTAATGACGAAAGGGCGGCCACTCGAACTGGCCGCCTTTTTCAATCTTCACTGTTTGGCCATTCCCGACCCACAGACGGCGCATCCATCCATTCGCGTTCCTCCGGCGGCAGCGGGTAAGCCCCGGATGCTTCCGCGTCGGCCAGTAGTTCGGCCAGTGTGTAGCGCACCCGACCAGTGGAAACGGCGCGGGCCGGGTCGGCCTTCTCATGCAGCCTGTTCTCTAGGTTCTTTGGGTCTGTCATCGGGCGACCTCAGCAAGCATGGATACTAGGTGTTCCAGGTCAGTGATCGAATGCGCCAGGAAGCGGCCGGCGCGGCAATCTGCAATCATTTCCTCAGTTTTTTCCTACTCATGTTCAACCTCGTTCGTACCAGCTCTTCGAGCGATTCACCACGCGCACGACCAGCAGCATCACCGGCACTTCGACCAGGACGCCGACCACGGTTGCCAATGCAGCGCCGGAGTGCAGACCGAACAAGCTGATGGCGGCCGCCACGGCCAGCTCGAAGAAGTTGCTGGCACCGATCAGGGCCGAAGGACAGGCGACAGAGTGCTTTTCCCCCGCCCGCTTGTTCAGCCAGTAGGCTAACCCGGAATTGAAGAACACTTGAATCAAGATCGGCACGGCTAGCATGGCGATCACTAACGGCTGCCGGATGATGGCCTCGCCCTGGAAGGCGAACAGTAGAACCAACGTCAGCAGCAGCGCGGCCATCGACCACGGCCCGATCTTCTGCATGGCCCGTTCAAAGGCGGCCTGTCCTTGCTTGAGCAGATGCCGCCGCAAGAGCTGCGCCAGGATCACCGGCACGATGATGTAGAGCACGACCGAAATCAGCAGCGTGTCCCAAGGCACCGAGATCGAGGACATGCCCAGCAGCAGGCCGACGATGGGCGCGAAGGCCACGATCATGATGGCGTCGTTCAGAGCCACTTGCGAGAGCGTGAAAAGCGGGTCGCCGTTGGTAAGGCGGCTCCACACGAACACCATTGCCGTGCAGGGCGCGGCGGCCAGCAAGATCAAGCCCGCGATGTAGCTGTCCAGTTGATCGGCCGGCAGGAACGGAGCGAACACTTGTCGGATGAACAGCCACCCCAGCAGGGCCATCGAGAATGGCTTGACGGCCCAATTCACGAACAGCGTGACGCCGATGCCGCGCCAATGCTCTTTGACCTGGTGCAGCGCCCCGAAGTCGATCTTGACCAGCATCGGGACGATCATTACCCAAATCAGCAGGCCCACCGGCAAATTGACCTGGGCCACTTCCATGCGGCCTATGGCCTGGAACACGTCAGGAAGGCCCTGGCCGAGCGCAACACCGGCGACGATGCACAGGGCCACCCACAGCGTCAGGTAACGCTCGAAGCCGCTCATCGGGGCCTGGCGCGGCTTCGCGGCGATGGCCTGTGCGCCGGCGCTCATGCTTCCTGCTCGGTCTTGCCGATGTTCGCCAGCTCGCGCTTGATGGCCGTCTGGTCAAGCATTTTGAGAGGCAGATTCACGAACAGGCGGACGCGGTTCATCATGTGCCGGAAGGTTTGTTCGAAGGCCCGGCGCTTCTCGGCGTCAGTGCCTTCGACGGCGGCCGGGTCTTCAAATCCCCAATGCGCCGAGATCGGCTGACCAGGCCACACCGGACACATTTCGCCGGCGGCGTTGTCGCAGACGGTGATGATGAAGTCCATCTTCGGTGCGTCGGGCGTGGCGTACTCGTCCCAGCTCTTGCTGCGCAGATTCTCGGTCGGGTAATTCACCGACTCCACCTTTTCGACGGCGAAGGGATTGACCTTGCCGGTTGGGTGACTGCCGGCGCTGTAGGCGCGGAAGCGCCCTTGCCCCATCGTGTTGATGAGAGCTTCGGCCATGATGCTGCGCGCCGAATTGCCGGTGCAGAGGATGAGGACGTTATAGATTCTTTCGGTCATGATGTTTCGCTTTCTGGTAGTGGCTGGGGAGCAATGGCGATGGATGAAAGATCGGTGGCCTCGTCGATGACGTGGCCGGCCGCTTTCCGTTCGGAATAGCGGTCTGTCAGTGCTTCACGGTGCGGCCGTACCAGCGCCGTGAAGCGCACCAGTTCTTCCATCACATCGGCTATTCGGTCGTAGTACGGCGAGGGCTTCATGCGGCCCGCCGCGTCGAACTCTTGGAACGCTTTGGCGATACTCGACTGGTTCGGAATGGTGAACATTCGCATCCAGCGGCCGAGCAGACGCAAGGTGTTCACGGCGTTGAAGCTCTGCGAGCCGCCGGATACCTGCATCACGGCCAGGGTGCGGCCTTGGGTCGGCCGGATGCCGGCCATTTCAAGCGGCAGATGGTCAATCTGCGCCTTCATGACACTGGTAATCTGACCGTGGCGTTCCGGGCTGCACCAGACTTGTCCCTCTGACCACTCGGACAGGGCGCGCAGCTCCTTGACGGCCGGGTGATCGTCGCTTTGCACTTGATCGGGCAACGGCAAATCGGACGGGTCGAAGATGCGTGTTTCTGCGCCAAAGAATTGCAGCAGCCGGGCCGCTTCCTCGACGGCCAGCCGTGAGAACGAGCGGGCGCGCAGCGAGCCATACAGCAGCAGGATACGCACCGGCGGGGCGTCGGGTGCCAGCCCGAGCGCCGGGCGCTCGATGGCAAAGGATTTGTCCAAAGCGGGCAAAGAATCGGGGTCGGAAAGATGGCGAAGTCTCATGCCAACACCTTCCCGGCTTCCGTGGTGCAAGACAGGTTGCACACCTGGCCGCCGCAGCAGTTTTCCGTGAGAAAGGCCACCAGGTTAGTGGCCGTCGAAAAGTTCGCCTCGTAGATCACAAATCGGCCTTCTTGCCGCGACGTGACCATGCCGGCGTGTGCCAGCTCTTTCAGGTGGAAGGATAGCGAAGACGGCGGGATGCCGGCCGCTTCGCTGATTTTTCCGGCGGCCATGCCGGCGGGGCCGGCCTGGACGAGAAGCCGGAACACCGCGAGGCGCGATTCTTGAGCGATGGCCGCCAGGGCGGCTACAGCATTTATCGTTTCCATGTTTCAATAATAGTCGAAATATGGAGTGTGCTCAATAGCTCATTTAAGCTGTAAAAATGAGCTAGGCGCATTTAGATCGATATGTGATAAATTGGCCTGCCAGTTTAAGATGGGTGCATTTGAGTATGCCCAAAGGAGCCCGCAAGTATGCGCAGGACGAAGCCAGTAGCCGCGCCGATGGTGGCGCGGGTCTATCTGCGCGTCAGCACCGACGCGCAGGACTTGGAACGCCAAGAGGCGATCACTACGGCCGCGAAGGCCGCCGGCTACTACGTCGCCGGCATCTACCGTGAGAAGGCATCCGGCGCACGCGCCGACCGGCCTGAGCTGCTGCGCATGATCGGCGACCTACAGCCCGGCGAGGTGGTCATTGCCGAGAAGATCGACCGCATCAGCCGCCTACCTTTGCCCGAGGCCGAGCGCCTGGTGGCCTCGATACAGGCCAAAGGCGCACGCCTGGCCGTCCCTGGCGTGGTCGATCTATCCGACCTGGCGGCCGAGGCCCAGGGCGTCGCCAAGATCGTGCTGGAAGCCGTGCAGATCATGCTTTTTCGCCTGGCCTTGCAGATGGCCCGCGACGACTACGAGGACAGGCGCGAACGCCAGCGCCAAGGCATTGAGTTGGCCCGCCAGGCCGGGCGGTACAAGGGCCGCCGTGCTGATCCGAAGCGCCGCGCCCAAGTTGTCGCGCTGCGCAAGTCCGGCTACAGCATCAACAAGACCGCCGAGCTGGCCGGGTACAGTGCGGCCCAGGTGAAACGGATATGGGCCGAGGTCAGCCAGGCCGAAGCGAAGCAGCACGGCGCGTTCGTGGAGGACGCATTGACGGAAGCCGATGCCCTGGCCGCTGTCGGCCAGGATGAGCGCCAGGAGGAAAGGGCATGAAGAAGCCGAACCAAGACGACGAGCCGTTTTTCATCACCGAGGAGATTGCGGCCGAAATGATCGCCGGCGGCTATGAGTTCGAGCTGCCGCCCATTCCTTGCACCATCCGCCTACGCGACGTGCTGGAGCGCATGACCGATGCTGAGCTAGCATTGCAGCCGGGCGAGATCGCCGACCAGGAGCGTGAACGCTGCCGGCGCAAGCCGTGTTCAACCTCATGATCTGGTCATGGTATTTTTCATGGCACTGAGCCTGATAGTTCTTGCAAATTGTTGTCACTAAAGGGTTTTGTGTGCTTGTTTACAATCGAGTGGGAGTGACGGGCACTGGCTGGCAATGTCTAGCAACGGCAGGCATTTCGGCTGAGGGTAAAAGAACTTTCCGCTAAGCGATAGACTGTATGTAAACACAGTATTGCAAGGACGCGGAACATGCCTCATGTGGCGGCCAGGACGGCCAGCCGGGATCGGGATACTGGTCGTTACCAGAGCCACCGACCCGAGCAAACCCTTCTCTATCAGATCGTTGACGAGTATTACCCGGCATTCGCTGCGCTTATGGCAGAGCAGGGAAAGGAATTGCCGGGCTATGTGCAACGGGAATTTGAAGAATTTCTCCAATGCGGGCGGCTGGAGCATGGCTTTCTACGGGTTCGCTGCGAGTCTTGCCACGCCGAGCACCTGGTCGCTTTCAGCTGTAAGCGTCGCGGTTTCTGCCCGAGCTGTGGGGCGCGGCGGATGGCCGAAAGTGCCGCCTTGCTGGTTGATGAAGTACTGCCTGAACAACCCATGCGTCAGTGGGTGTTGAGCTTCCCGTTTCAGCTGCGTTTCCTGTTTGCCAGCCGGCCCGAGATCATGGGGTGGGTGCTGGGCATCGTTTACCGCGTCATTGCCACGCACCTGGTCAAGAAAGCGGGCCATACCCACCAAGTGGCCAAGACGGGCGCGGTCACCCTGATCCAGCGTTTTGGATCGGCGCTCAATCTGAATGTTCACTTCCACATGCTGTTTCTCGACGGTGTGTATGTCGAGCAATCCCACGGCTCAGCGCGTTTCCGCTGGGTCAAGGCGCCGACCAGCCCAGAGCTCACCCAGCTGACGCACACCATCGCCCACCGGGTGGGTCGCTATCTGGAACGGCAAGGCCTGCTGGAACGGGATGTCGAAAACAGCTATCTGGCCTCGGATGCGGTGGATGACGACCCGATGACACCCCTGCTGGGGCACTCGATCACTTACCGTATCGCTGTCGGTTCACAGGCGGGGCGAAAGGTGTTCACTTTGCAAACTCTGCCGACCAGTGGTGATCCGTTCGGTGACGGGATTGGCAAGGTAGCCGGGTCCAGCCTGCACGCCGGCGTGGCGGCCAGGGCCGATGAACGCAAGAAGCTCGAACGGCTGTGCCGGTACATCAGCCGCCCGGCGGTATCCGAGAAGCGGCTGTCGTTAACACGAGGCGGCAACGTGCGCTACCAGCTCAAGACGCCGTACCGGGACGGCACCACGCACGTCATTTTCGAACCATTGGATTTCATTGCAAGGCTGGCCGCCCTGGTACCGAAGCCCAGAGTCAACCTAACCCGCTTCCACGGGGTGTTCGCACCCAACAGTCGGCACCGGGCGTTGGTCACGCCGGCAAAACGGGGCAGGGGCAACAAGGTCAGGGTGGCTGATGAACCGGCAACACCAGCACAACGGCGAGCGTCGATGACATGGGCGCAACGGCTCAAGCGTGTTTTCAATATCGACATCGAGACCTGCAGCGGCTGCGGCGGCGCCATGAAAGTCATCGCCTGCATTGAAGACCCTATAGTGATCAAGCAGATCCTTGATCACCTGAAGCACAAAGCCGAAACCAGCGGGACCAGGGCGTTACCCGAAAGCCGGGCGCCACCGGCTGAGCTGCTCCTGGGTCTGTTTGACTGACGAGCCTGAAGGCCAACGATACCAATCAAAATGCTGCGTTCACAGCGCCGCGGCAGGGATCCGCCGTGCTGGTTGTCGGAAAAGGAGCCGCTAGTGGGAAAGAGGAGGGTAAATTTTCAGCGTTGCTGGCTCCCCGTCAGCCGGATTGGGTTGCATCGCAGGGGTGTCGAAAGAGTCAACTGCGGTCCAAAGCTGTTGGACTTGGGTGAAAAGGGCGTTTATTCTTCCTATACGTTGTCGGCAGCGGGCCAAAAAGGAATACGTCCATGCCCATCGAGGTGAAACCGGCTGTGAGCGCGGGTTCAAGCATATAGCCCGACAGGCGCGTATCCTTGCCGATCACGACACGATGGCGGTGGTCACCGCGACGAAAGACACGGCCAGCCGCCATGCCGACGCGCAAGGCGGTTTCCGCCGTCATCGCGCCTTCGTTGGCTTTGCCACGAATACCGTCTGTGCCGAAATATTTGCGCACCATAAGGTCGATTATCCTGTCGTCGGGTCGCCCTCAAAGGGGACATGCCTGCTGAACCGCGAATATAGAGAAATATCCCGAATGTGCAGTTAACGAATTCTTGCGGTTTCTTTCAGCGCCGCCAATACCGCCAGCCCGTCGCGCAAGGGGCGCGGCTCGTGTGTGCGGATGAAGTCAGCTCCACCTGCGGCGGCGGCAAGCTCTGCAGCGAGTGTCGCGGCCCCGACATCCCCCGGACCACGGCCTGTGAGCGCGCGCAGAAAGGATTTGCGCGAAACAGACAGAAGCACCGGCAAATCGAAGCGCAGCCGCAATTCATCGAACCGCGCCAGCACCGAGAGCGAGGTTTCGGGAGCAGCCCCCAGAAAAAACCCCATGCCGGGATCAAGGACAAGGCGGTTGCGTTTGATACCGGCACCCGTCAGCGCCGCGATGCGCGCGTCAAAGAACGCCGCAATGTGATCCATGATGTCGCCAGCGGGTGCCTCGCGCCGATCTGCCTGCCCGTCTTGCACCGAATGCATAACGACGAGTTTGGCAGATGATTTCGCCAATTGCGGATAGAACGCAGCGTCTGGAAAACCGCGAATATCATTGAGATAGGCCACACCACGCGACAAGGCATAGGCTTGCGTCGCGGGTTGATAACTGTCGAGCGAGACGGGAATGCCATCTGCCTTGAGCGCGTCCAGCACCGGCGCGATACGCGCGATTTCTGTGTCGGACGAAACAGGCGCGGCGTCGGGATTGCTGGATGCCGGACCGAGGTCGATCACATCTGCCCCCTCGGCCATCAGCTTACGCGCCTGCGCAATGGCTGCGTCTGGCGCCAGATACCGGCCTCCATCGGAGAAACTGTCCGAGGTTATGTTGACGATGCCGAAAATGATGAGCGATTTATTCATGGGGGCTTCTATAATAATAATAATCGAGCATGAGTCTCATACGGATGCTCGGGTCGAAAGGGAATCCCCAGGCGAGTAACCTGTTTGCGGTGATCCATTAGCTGCAGGAGCAGAAGAGCATACATCTGGAAGCAAAGCCAGGAAAGCGGCCTATGGAGCTGTGCGGCAGCGCTCAGTAGGCAATTTTTCAAAATATTGTTAAGCCTTTTCTGAGCATGGTATTTTTCATGGTATTACCAATTAGCAGGAAAATAAGCCATTGAATATAAAAGATAAAAATGTCTTGTTTACAATAGAGTGGGAATGAACGGCCTGCTTGCGAACCATTGGTTCGCAGGCCGTTCATTGCCCCGTCGAATAGACGGGGCCGGGGTCAATCGCTTGCTTGCGAACCATTGGTTCGCAGGCCGTACATTGCCCCGTCGAATAGACGGGGCCGGGGGTTCTTAAGGTCTGCTTGCGAACCATTGGTTCGCAGGCCGTACATTGCCCCGTCGAATAGACGGGGCCGGGGGTTCTTAAGGTCTGCCCACGAACCATTGGTTCGCAGGCCGTTCATTGCCCCGCGAGTAGCCGGGCACGAATCGCATTTCAGACTTTTCCTATCCACTGGTAAGGCATACCCTGCTTGGATTGGGATTAGATGGGCGCTAGCCTGCACGGTATGGCTCGGGGGAGCCCACAGGGGGGGGTATGGCAATCACGGTTTATATCGTTGACGATCATGCGCTGGTACGCATGGGGTTTCGTTTGATTTTGGATGGGCAGGCCGATATTCAGGTCGTTGGGGACGCCGAAAGCGCGGAAGATGCGCTGCCGGACATTCGCCGGCTCAAGCCCGATATCGTGCTGTGCGATTTGCATCTGCCAGGTCTGAGCGGGCTGGAGCTGACCGAGCGTGTAGTGCGAGGCGATTACGGATGCCGGGTGATTGCGGTTTCGGTGCTGGAAGATGGCCCGATGCCGCGCCGCTTGCTGGAGGCCGGAGCCTACGGCTACGTGGGGAAAGCCAGTGATGCAGAAGAATTATTGCGCGCGGTGCGGGAAGTGGCGCGTGGGCGCAAATACTTGGCTACTTCGATTGCACAGGGAATGGCGTTGGCAGGTATCCAAGGCGATACCGGCTCACCTTTCGATAGCCTGACTCCCCGCGAGTTGGAAGTGGCCCTGTTGCTAAATCAGGGGTTACGGCAAGAATCCATCGCCAAGCGATTGAGCCTGAGCGCCAAGACCGTCAATACACATAAAACGCGTTTGTTCGACAAGCTCGGGATTCACGACAACATCGCACTAGCGCGCCTGGCCAGCCAGTACGGTCTGGTGGATCCCGCCAGCGGCTTGCATTGACCCCCCCAGCTGCAGTTGGCCGCGCTGGGGGGCAGTGCCACGCATGCAGCGCAGGTTAGTCGCTGCGGTGATCGTCGGTTGCTGGTTGCGGTGCAGGCGGCGCGGTGACAACGAGTGCCGGCGTTGCAGCTGCATCACTGCGAGCGGTATCAAACAAACCGCGCAGTTGTTCTGCGCGCTGACGGGCCACGGCCTCAGCGTCAAGCACTGGTGCACTCTCGGGTTTGCTTTCCGGAACGACCTCGGCGGCAACGTGCAGTCCGCTCTCGCGCGTGTTTTCCGAGGTCACTTCAGCGGCCACGCGTGGGGCTGGCTCGGCATTCACCACTGCTGCTGCGGCTACTTGGGTAACCGGCTCAATCCCGGCCGACGCCATTGCGGTCACAGCATCGACCGCAGGTAGTACATGCTCTGCCGCGACATCTTGTACCGGCGCAGTGACCGTGCTCACCGGCAACGGCAGCGCGGCATTGGCCAAGGCTTCGTTGATAGCAGACGCGGTAGCCGGCTCGACTGGAGCAGTTGCGGTTGCAGCCACATTGACTGGCGCAGCAGCCTGCACAGTGGCAGCGATCGCAGCTGCCACGACTGGGGTGGCAACCGGTGCCGGAGCGATTGCTGCAGGTGCTGCTGCCTGGGTTGGGCGTTCGATATCGTCGAAATCGAATTCCGGCTGCGCAGCATCGGTGTCGAGCACTTCATCCAGCGCATCTTCGGGCTCGATTCCGTTCTCGTTGCCTTGGCCGGCTTCGCTACCACGCCGACGCCGACGGCCACCACGACGGCCACGGCGACGCTTGCTGTTGCCTTCGCCAGCCCCGCTTTCTTCAGTTGCTTGAGCCGCTGCGTCGATTTGCACGATGTCCTGAGCAGCTGTTGCCTCAATTACTGCTTCAGCCGGGACATGCAAGTTTGTGACTGCAGTCAGCGCCGCTGCAGTTGGTGTAAGGGCATCTGCGGGTGTGGTTGCAGGCGTGCTACTCACCACGGCTAGCGGTGCTGCCACAGGTTCCTGACGTTCCTGCTTGTGTTGCTTGCTTTGCTTTTGCTGTGGCTGTCGTTCTTGCTTGTCAGCCTGGGCTTGCTTGTCCTGACGCGGTTCGTTCCTGGGGGCCTGCTTCTGCTGTTGCTGCTGTTGTTGCAGTGGCTTTTGTTTCTGTGCTTGCTGGCCCTGTGAATTTTTTTGCTGCTGCTCGTTGCGGGCGTCGCGTGGCTTGTTGTCGTCACGACGCTGTTCGTTTTTGTTGCGGCTCTCTTGACGATTGTCGTTGTTGCGACCGTCACGGCGAGCGCCACGTTCATCACGACGCGGGGGATTGCTGTTGCGCCCGGTTGCTGCAGGAGCTGGCGCGCTCGGCGCGGCGGCAGGTGCAGCGAACAAACCACGCAGCCAGCCGATCACGCCGCTTGTGGCGGGCGGGGTGTTGCTTGCGACGGGCGCGGCTGGCGTCACGAGTTGTGCTTCAGGGTCCTGCGGCATCGGCTTGGGATCGCGCAGGGGCGCCGGTTGAACCGGATTGACCCTGGTGACTGCCGGTGGCGGGATGTTCAGTTGTGCCTTGGTCAGCGCGATGGTGTTGAACTTGCGCGGAGTGCCACGTTGGTAGCTGGGCTTGCTGGTCTCCTCACTCATCTCGTTGCTACGAATGCGCGTGACTTCGTAGTGTGGCGAGTGCAGCTGTTCATCGGCGACGATCACAATCGGAGCGTCGTGACGTTGTTCGATCTCGCGTAGCGCACTGCGCTTCTCGTTGAGCAGGAAGTTGGCAATCTCCACCGGCGCTTGCACCAGGACTTGCCCGGTGTTGTCCTTCATCGCGTGTTCTTCAGCCACACGAATGATCGACAACGACAGCGATTCGATACTGCGCATGCGTCCGTGACCCTCGCAGGTCGGGCAGACGATCTGACTGGCTTCACCCAGGCTATTGCGCAAGCGCTGGCGGCTCATTTCCATCAGGCCAAAGCGGCTGATACGGCCCAGCTGCACGCGCGCACGGTCATATTTCAGTGCGTTTTGCAGTTTGTTCTCGACATCGCGCTGGTGTTTGTTGCTGGTCATGTCGATGAAGTCGATCACCACCAGCCCGCCAAGGTCACGCAGGCGCAGCTGGCGGGCCACTTCTTCGGCTGCTTCCAGATTGGTATTGAACGCGGTTTCTTCGATATCACCGCCCTTGGTGGCGCGTGCGGAGTTGACGTCGATGGCGGTCAGCGCCTCGGTCTGGTCGATCACCAGAGCACCGCCGGAGGGCAGCCGCACGGTGCGCTCATACGCACTCTCTATCTGCGATTCGATTTGGAAGCGGTTGAACAGGGGGGTGTCGTCGGTGTAATGCTTGAGCTTGCGCTTGTTGTGCGGCATCACCTGTTCGACGAACTCCAGCGCCTCGGCGTACATCTCCGGGGTGTCCACCAAAATCTCGCCGATGTCGCTGCGCATGTAGTCGCGCAGGGCACGTACGATCAGGCGGCTTTCCTGATAAATCAGGAACGGGGCTGGCTTGCTCAGTGCCGACTCGGCGATCGCACGCCAGATGCTGAGCAGATAGTCCAAGTCCCACTGCAGTTCTTCCGCGTCACGGCCAACGCCTGCGGTACGGATGATCACACCCATATCGTCCGGGATGTTGAGTGCATCCATCGCCTTCTTCAGCTCGGCGCGGTCATCGCCTTCGATCCGACGCGAGACACCGCCGGCGGTGGGCGAGTTCGGCATCAGCACCATGTAGCGGCCGGCCAACGAGATGAACGTGGTCAGGGCTGCACCCTTGTTGCCGCGTTCTTCCTTGTCGACTTGCACCACCACTTCCTGGCCTTCGCGCAGGAGTTCCTTGATCCCAGCCTTGTGGTGATCGACGCCCGCTTGGTAGTAGTCGCGGGAAATTTCCTTCAGCGGCAAAAAGCCGTGACGATCAGCACCATATTCGACGAAGGCCGCTTCCAGCGACGGCTCCAGCCGAGTAATGCGGCCCTTGTAGATATTGGATTTCTTGTTATCGCGGGACGGCTGTTCGATGTCGATGTCGTACAGATTCTGGCCTTCGACAATGGCCACCCGCAGTTCTTCCGCCTGCGTGGCGTTGATAAGCATTCGCTTCATTGTGCATTCCTCGTGCGCTTGCCTGCCCACTCCGATGAAGGGAGGGGCACTGCACGGAACGCCTGGGGCGTTTCGCCTCTGGATACCGCAAGCGCGCGGCAGCGTCTTGCGCATGCCGTGCCGCTGTTGAGTTTTCCAGCGCTGCAACACCACGGCGTACCGCGGGAGCGCTTGTTCCTATTCAAATATGTTGCAGGGCCGGCGACTTTCGCCCAACTTCCGAAGGAGGAGGGCGCGTCGCGCGGGGCGTTGTTTAACGGGCGGAGTCACGGCACAAGGCCGGCGATGGGCAGGTTTGCCGCGCAGCCGTTAACATGTCCACCCCAAGGGTGGTGGCAACGTCACTGCGGCGGGGCTTGCCGGGAAGGCCGGCTTTCGGCCGGTTGGGCGGTAAACAGCCGCCCGGTACTTCCTGCAAAATCAAACCCTTGCATCGCCCCCCGAGTGTATCAGATCAGCCCCCAATGACACAGCCCGATTCCCCTTCTGGTGGCGCCCGCACCGTTCGCATCCCCGATGACCGCGCAGGTCAGCGGTTGGATAACTTCCTGCTCGGGCAGTTGAAAGGTGCGCCGCGCTCACTGGTCTACAAGCTGGTGCGTAGCGGGCAGGTGCGCATCAATGGCGGCCGGGCCAAGGCGGAACGCAAGCTGGAAGTTGGCGATGAGGTCAGAATCCCGCCTGTTCGCATCGAATCGCCGCAAGATGCCGGCCGTTCGCCGCCAAAAGCTATGCTGGCGGCAATGGAGGCGTCCATCGTGTTTGAAGATGCGCGCCTGCTGGCCATCAACAAACCATCGGGTGTGGCCAGCCACGGCGGCAGCGGGATTTCATTTGGCGCCATCGAAACCATGCGGGTGCTGCGGCCACGCGACAACCTGGAGCTGGTGCACCGGCTGGATCGGGATACTTCCGGCTTGCTGGTGCTCGCCAAAAAGCGCTCAGCCTTGACAGAACTTCAGCGATTATTGCGTGAAGATCATGGGTCAGGCATCGAAAAACGCTATTTGGCGCTCTTGGTTGGGCGTATGCCCGATGGTGTGATGAGCGTGGATGTGCCGCTGCATGTGGGGTTGCGCCAAGGTGGCGAGCGGCATGTGCAGGTTAATGCCATCGGCAAGCCGTCAATCAGCCATTTTCGTGCCTTGGAACGCCGTGACGGGCAAAGTTATTGCGAAATCCGCATCGAAACCGGCCGTACCCACCAGATTCGCGTACATGCCCAGCACATTGGCCATCCGGTGGCCGGTGACGACAAATATGGCGATGCAGCCGCCAACAAGCGGCTGCGTGAACAAGTGGGCTTGAAGCGCTTGTTCTTGCATGCCGCCACCTTGGAATTTGCGCTGGATGGCGGCAAAGCTCCCTATCGGCTCAATGCGCCGCTGGTGCCGGAGTTGATTGACGTGCTGGATCGGCTGGGGTGAGTTTCGGCGACCAAGACCAGTGGCGATGTCTCAGCCCGCCAACAACTCCGCCTTCGCCGCACAAATAAAGTCGTTCTCGCTTAACCCGCCCACGTCATGGGTGGAAAAACGCACCAAGCAGCGGTCGTAATGCACGGAGAGGTCGGGGTGGTGGTCTTCGGCATTGGCGACGTGCGCCAGCGCATTCACAAATGACATAGTGCGGTAGTAATCCGCGAAGGTGAAGGTCTTGCTTAGCGCGTGGCCGTTTTCGACCAAGGCCCAGCCTGGCAGCTGCGGCAGGAGTTCGCGAATGCTGGCTTCGCTCAGACGGTGTTCATGGCCGCGGCGCGGAGCGCAATGGGCGTGGGCAAGCGGAATCATGTCATTCATATGGGTTTCGCGCAGTGACGTTGCAGCCCGTTAGAATAGCGGCATGATCCAGATTTCAGAAACCGCACAAACCCACTTTCGTAAATTGATCGAGCGTGAGGACATTCCTGGCTTGGGCGTGCGGCTGTCCGCACAAAACCCCGGCACGCAGCGCGCCGACGTGCGCTTGGAGTTTGCCGAGCCCAGCGAGTTGGCGGGAGATGAATGGGCGATTGACTGCGCCGGCTTCACCTTGTGGCTGGATGCCCCCAGTGTGCCGTTTCTGGATGGCGCGGAGATTGATTACGAGATCAAGGCTACCGGTGGTCAATTGCAGATCCGTGCCCCCAAAATCAAGGGTGTGGTGCCGGGTGAGTCCGCCTCGTTGGTGGAACGCGTGCGCTGGGTGATCGACAATGACATCAATCCGCAATTGGCGATGCACAAAGGCCATGTCACACTGACCGAAATCACTGGCGAAGGCATCGTGGTGTTGAATTTTGGCGGTGGCTGCCACGGTTGCAGCATGGTGGATATCACCTTGAAGCAGGGGGTCGAAAAAACCCTGCTGGAGAAGGTGCCGGGGGTTACCGGCGTGCGTGATTCCACCGATCACGCCACTGGTGATGCGCCATACATGGCGCGTGAGGCCTGACGGACGCATGCGCGCGTGACGACAGCCAATGACGTCATTGCCGCGCTGAATCAGCGGCGCCTGCTCAAGACTGGTCACGAACCGTCACCATCACAGCTGCCTGCTGGCTGGCAAGGCTGGCTGGATGCAATGGTGCAAACCGCGGCCCCCATTCGCCATGCACCACCACAGGATTGGGTCGATAGCTTGGTGCAGCGGCCTGCGCCGACAGTCAGCAACAGTGGTGGCCTGGGTCTGCCATTTTTCCAGCTGCTGCGCTTGGGGCGACCACCGGATCCGCGTGAAGACCGCAAGTTGCGGATCGGCGTGGGGGCGGCGGATGTGTTGTTGCATCTGGTATTGGTGGGATTGCTGCTTTGGCTGATGTACCTGCGGTTTCTAGCGCTGGCACAGCAACAGGAAGACGAGCAGGGCGAAGCCGTGCAAGTGGAGTTCATCGGACGCGGTAATGTGGCCACTGGCGGTGGTGCCTTGGCCAATGCGGGTGTCGAGTCTGCGCCGGCAGCCGCATCGGCGGCACGGCGAGCCTCGCCAACAGCGCCAACCACTCCGGGGCAGGCGGCTGCCCATGCCGCCGATGCCAACCAACCCGTCGCGCTGGAACAAGTTGCGGCATCGCCGCCGCAGACCCTGGCCGCCGATCAAACCGCACCCATACTGACGCAGCCCAAGCCGGTACCCAGCGATGCCACGGCGGCCCAGCAGTTGCAAGTCAGCAATGTCGCGCAGCCGCAGCCGGAAAGCTTTCAACTGTCACCGCCGCGTGAGCGCACGGTCGTGATGCCGGAAATCAAATTGCGTGATGTGCAGCCACAGCAGCAGGTGGAAGCCATTGCCACGCTGAAAGCGCAACCCGTGCAAACCTTGCAAGTCAAGCCACGGGATGTGCAATTGCGCGCCCCTGAATTGAAGACGCAGGTGCAGGCATTGGACGTGTTCATCCCTGACGCGAACCTGCTCACCCGCGAGCGAACGCCGTCGACGAAATCTGCTCAGGCCACCACCGCAAGTGTGCAGGTACCGCAGCTGCACGGCCAGGTGCGCGAGCTTCCTTTGCAGCCAGGCGAGGGTGGCGTGGTGGCGGCCACACCGGGCAATGGGCATGCCAGCGACGGTCAGGCCAGTGCCGCAGGTGCTGGTGGCAACACCGCAAGCGCGGCGGGAACGGGACAAGCCCAAGCCGGTCAAGGCGCAGGCACGCAAGCGGCACAGACGGGAGGACGTGGCGTCAGTACAGTCGGCACCGGCGCTGGGCCAGGGCTGAAAGCGGCACCGGGCGGTTGGCCGGGGGCGGCGAAGAGTGATGATTGGGGGGCATCCAATCGCAATGTGGCGGGCACCGGTGCCGGTAGTGGGAATGACAAAGGCAATGGCCGCAATGGCGACGGCAAAGCCGGATTGTTCAATGCCGATGGCAGTGCGCGCTTGCCCGATGCCTGGTCAAAAAACAGCGGCGTGGATCTGGACCGCGCGGGGACGTGGCTGAAGCGGCCAGGCTTGGAATACCGCGGCACCCGCTTCGATAAATACTGGATCCCCGAAGGCAACCTGCTGCAGGAATGGGTGCGCAAGGGCATCAAGGAATTGTCGATCCCGATTCCTGGCACCAAATTGAAGCTCAAATGCGTGGTCTCGCTCCTGCAATTTGGCGGCGGTTGCATGCCGGAAAACCCGGATGCCAACGAGCAGAATTCGACCGGACGCAAGGCCCCTGAAATCCCGTTTAAGCCAGAATTGCAGGAAGATAACGGCAGTGTGCGGCCGGCCGCCCAATCTGTCGATAAGCCATAGGAGCGCACCGCAGGGGCGCGATCGCCCTTGCCGGGAGGCCGAGGTCATGCCAGAAGCATCGCGCTTTTGAGAGGGCTACCCGCGTGCGCCCAACGTTTGCACCATCAATGCGCGCAAGCTGGCATCATCGCGTGCTTGCGGCGGTGTCACTTCGGCCAGTGAAAACCCGCGCTCCAGCGCATCGCTTTCGTCCAGACCTTCAAACTCCACAAACTCAGCATCCATCAATGCGGCGCGGGCGGTGTCCACACTGTCAAACGGGAGCGTGGCACCATCGGAGTCAAAGACTTCGGCGGTGCCTGCGTCCAGTTCACGCAAGCGCGCCCAGATCAGTGTGCGCCCCAGTGTGGCCAGCCACCAACGGTCGTGTGCGGAGTTGTTCATGCCATTGCCTTGCCGATGACCCACAAAATACCGCCCATCACAATGCCACCTAGAATCACCAGTAGTGAAATGCGGGCCGGTGTGGCCAGCCCCGACAGCGAGCGGTCCGGCGTACTGCGATAACCACCGCGCAGCAGCCACCACAACGCGATGGGTTTGAGGAATGCACCTTCACCCAATTGCGTGGTGATCTGCGGGTGACGATCGCGGATATGCACCAAGGTCAATGGCCAGAAAATCACGAATGCAGTTGCACCAGCGATCGACGTGGCGAATGAGGTCAGCGCAAAAAACAACACCAGATCGGCATCCACGACTTAGAACTCCGCACTGCCCGGCGCACGCGGGTAGGCAATCGCGTCGCGGATATTGGCAAGGCCGCACACGTACACCACCAGCCGCTCGAAACCCAGGCCAAACCCGGCATGCGGCACGCTGCCATAACGGCGGAAGTCGCGGTACCAGCCGTAGTGCGCCGGGTCGATGCCGAACTGCGCCATGCGCGCATCCAGGACATCAAGCCGTTCTTCGCGCTGGCTGCCGCCAATGATTTCACCGATGCCGGGGGCCAGCACATCCATCGCGGCCACGGTTTTGCCGTCGTCGTTCATGCGCATGTAGAACGCCTTGATCTGCTCGGGATAGTTCATCACCACCACCGGACGGCCCACGTGTTCTTCGGTCAGCCAACGCTCGTGTTCGGTCTGCAAATCCAAACCCCATTCGACCGGGAAGTCGAATTTTTTGCCGGACTTTTGCAGCAGGCCAATCGCATCGGTGTAGTCGATGCGTTCAAATGGCGCATTGATGAAGCCGTCCAGCCGGGTGATGGCATCTTTCTGCACGCGTTCGGCGATAAACGCCATGTCATCGCCGCGTTCATTGAGTACGGCTTTGAACAGGTATTTCAGGAATTCTTCGGCCAGGTGGGCATCGTCATTCAAATCCGCGAATGCGATTTCCGGCTCGATCATCCAGAACTCGGCCAAATGCCGTGTGGTGTTCGAATTCTCGGCGCGGAAGGTGGGGCCGAAGGTGTACACCTTGCTCAAGCTCAGGCAGTAGGCCTCGACATTGAGCTGGCCGGACACGGTGAGGAAGGTTTCCTTGCCGAAGAAGTCGCGGCTGAAATCCACGTTGCCCTTACCATCGCGCGGCAGGTTGGCCATGTCCAGCGTGGAGACGCGGAACATCTGGCCGGCGCCTTCGGCATCGGAGGTGGTGATGATGGGCGTGCTGATCCAATAGAACTGGCGTTCGTGGAAGAAGCGGTGCACGGCCTGCGCAAGGCAGTGGCGAATCCGCGTGACGGCGCCGAACAAATTGGTGCGCGGGCGCAGGTGCGCGAACTCGCGCAGGTATTCCAGCGAATGCTGCTTGGGCTGCATCGGGTAGGTCAGTGGATCGTCCACCCAGCCGGCCACCTCGATGGCGGAGGCCTGCACCTCGAAACTCTGGCCCTGGCCCTGCGACTTCACCAGCGTGCCGGTGCAGATCACCGAACAGCCGGTGGTCAGGTGCTTGACCTCGGTTTCGTAATTGCCCAGCGCATCGGTGGCCACCACCTGGATCGGGGCAAAGCAGGAGCCGTCGCTGACATTGACAAACGACAGGCCGGCCTTGGAGTCGCGGCGGGTGCGCACCCAGCCGCGCACGGTCACTTGCCCACCTTCCGGCACATGCCCGGCCAATGCCTGGGCGATGGTAATCGTCGTCATCTTGAAATCCTGCGTTGCAAACACGAAATAGTTTGCAAGTTTACCGGAGCTACAATGCCCACATGAGCATTTCATTGACTGAATCCGCCCGCAGACGTGTGCTGGGGTATCTGGAGCTGGATCCCACCGCGTTGGGCCTGCGTTTTGGGGTGTCCCGCAGCGGTTGTTCCGGCTGGGGCTACAAGGTGGAAGTGGCGCGCAACGTGCTGGACTCGGATGTGGTGTTCGACGATGCCGGCGTGCGCATCTATGTGGACGCCACCAGCTTGTCGCAAGTGGACGGCACCCGCATTGACTATGTGCAGCAGGGCCTGAACGCGCAGTTCGTGTTCGACAACCCCAACGTCACCGGCGGCTGCGGCTGCGGGTCCAGTTTCACGACCGAGGCGGACAAGGCGGGCTGACAGCGGTGTGGCGAAATTCGCGAGGACAGGGTGGCAAGGCCGTATAATGGCAGGTCATTTCCCCTGCAATTACCCCACATGATCGAGCTGAATCCCATCCGAGCCCGCATCGCCGACCTGACCGGTCGGCTGGATGCGCTCCGGGGGTATCTTTGACTACGACGCCAAGCGTGAACGTTTGGAAGAAGTCGAGCGCGAGTTGGAAAACCCTGACATCTGGAACGACCCCGCGTGTGCGCAGGCATTGGGGCGTGAGCGATCGTTGTTGGACAAGACCGTCAATGGCATTCGCAACTTGAAAGACGGGTTGGCCGGCGCCGAAGAGTTGCTGGAATTGGCCGAGATGGAAGACGACGAGGACACCGCGCTGGCGGTGGTGGCCGATGTTGATCGTTTCGAAAAAGGCGTGGAAGCCATCGAATTCCAGCGCATGTTCGCGGGGCAGATGGACAGCTGCAATGCGTTCGTCGATATCCAGGCCGGCGCCGGTGGTACCGAGGCCCAGGATTGGGCGGAAATTCTGCTGCGCATGTACCTGCGCTGGGCCGAATCCCGCGGCTGGAAAGCCGAGCTGATGGAAGTTTCCGGCGGCGATGTGGCGGGCATCAAATCCGCCACCTTCCGCATCGAGGGTGACTACGCTTATGGTTGGCTGAAGACCGAGATTGGCGTGCATCGCCTGGTGCGCAAGTCGCCGTTCGACTCGGACAACCGTCGCCACACCAGTTTCACCAGCGTGTTCGTGTCGCCCGAAGTGGACGACGACATCGACATCGAGATCAACCCCGCCGACCTGAAGACCGACGTGTATCGCTCCTCGGGCGCGGGTGGCCAGCACGTCAACAAGACCGAGTCCGCGGTGCGCATTACCCACGTGCCCACCAATACCGTGGTGGCGTGTCAAACCGAACGCAGCCAGCACGCCAACCGTGACCGTGCGATGAAGATGCTGAAGGCGAAGCTGTACGAACTGGAGGTGCAAAAGCGCAACGCCGAGAAGGATGCGCTGGAAGCCACCAAGTCGGATATTGGTTGGGGCAGCCAGATCCGCAACTACGTGCTGGATCAAAGCCGGATCAAGGATCTGCGCACGGGCATCGAGCGTAGTGATACGCAAAAAGTGCTGGACGGCGATCTGGATGAATTTGTGGAGGCCAGCCTGAAATCCGGGCTGGAAGCGGGCGCCAAACGTTCCGACGCGGCTTGATTTTTGCTCAACCGCAGGCGCGGCCGATGGCCGCAACCCTATCCAACCGGAGCGGTCGCGGCCATGGGTCGCTCCTAAAAAAAACACGGTCATGACATGACAGACACCTCTCCCATCATCGACGAAAACAAGCTCATCGCGGAGCGTCGCGGCAAGCTGCATGCGCTGCGCGACAGCGGTGTGGCATTCCCCAATGACTTTCATCGCGCCGATCTCGCTGGTGACCTGCAAGCCGATTATGCGGATGCTGAGCGCTGGACGAGCGAAGCGCTGGAGGCGAGTGGCCGCACCGTTGCGATTGCCGGGCGCATGCTGGCCAAGCGAGTGATGGGCAAGGCCGCGTTTGCCACCGTGCAGGATATGAGCGGGCGGGTGCAGTTGTTCTTGCAAAGCACAGCGTTGGGTGACACTTACGACGCATTCAAGGGTTGGGACATCGGCGATATCGTGGCCGTCGAAGGCAGCTTGATGCGCACCAAGACCGGTGAGTTGTCGGTCAAGGCCAGCTCACTGCGGCTGCTGGTTAAAGCGTTGCGACCATTGCCAGACAAGTTTCATGGCCTGAGTGACGTGGAGCAGCGCTATCGCCAGCGCTATGTGGATTTGATCGTGAATCCGGAGGCGCGCGATGTGTTTATCGCCCGCTCGCGCATCGTCCGTGCGATGCGCAGTTGGTTGGACGCCAGGCGCTTTCTGGAGGTCGAAACACCGATGATGCATTACATCGCAGGTGGTGCCACGGCGCGTCCCTTCACTACCCATCACAACGCGCTTGATCTCGATCTTTACCTGCGCGTCGCGCCGGAGCTCTACCTCAAACGCTTGACCGTAGGCGGGTTGGAGCGAGTGTACGAAATCAACCGCAACTTCCGTAACGAAGGTGTGTCCACCCGGCACAACCCCGAGTTCACCATGCTCGAGTTGTACGAAGCCTATGCCACCTACATCGAAGTAATGGATTTGACCGAAGCCATGATGCGCGACGTGGCGCGCGAAGCGATGGGGACCACCGCATTCGAGTGGGATGGCCAGGCGATTGATCTTGGTCCTGCGTTCCGTCGTTGGAAATTGGAAGAGGCAGTGCGTGAATTGAACCCGGAAATTTCGGTGGCCGATTGCCGCGATCGCGACGCACTGGCCGCGCATTGCGCGCGTTTGGGTGTGCACGTGAAGCCTGGTTACGGCTGGGGCAAATTGCTGTTGGAAATCTTCGAAAAGACTGTGGAAGGTGGCTTGATCCAGCCGACCTTCATCACCCACTATCCGGTGGAGGTCAGCCCACTGGCGCGTGAGTCCGACAGTGAGCCGGGCATCACCGATCGCTTCGAGCTGTTTGTCGGTGGCAAGGAGTTGGCCAATGGGTTCTCGGAATTGAACGATCCGGAAGACCAGGCCGCGCGCTTTCGTGCGCAAGTCGAGGCGAAGGACAGTGGCGACGATGAAGCCATGCATTTCGATGCCGACTACATCCGGGCGCTGGAAGTGGGGCTGCCGCCTACCGGTGGCCTTGGCGTGGGCATTGATCGCTTTGTGATGCTGTTGACCGGCAGCAACTCGATTCGCGATGTCCTGCTATTCCCATACATGCGCCCACAGGCAGTGGAATAAGCCGCAACTTGCGGTGTGTGATGCCGGCTATCGGTCGGCATCGCAACGCCATCCCAGGACTTAGTGCAGCAATTTGCCGAGGATGCGCGCGCCCGCCATCCATTCGCCGGCAATCGTGCCCAAGTTGGTCAGCATGAACACCAGCACCACGCGCGTCACCTTGTTGCGATACCACCCGCGCAAGGTCTGGGTGTCATCGCGCAGCGCCAGGAAATCCGGATAGGCGGGTTTGCGCAGGCGCACTTCGGCCAATGCACTGAACATGCCCGAAGGCAGGCCGGGGCGGAACGGCTTGAACGGCGCGGCAACGGCACCGGCCAGCAAGCTCAACGGGTTGGCACCGGCCAACAGCGCGCCGATGGCGGTCAGCCCGCAGGTCCACGCCACCCATTGCAGCAGCAAATCACGCCCCAGGTCGCGGCCGCCGTGGTAATAGCCCCACGCAATGCCACCGATGATCAGCGTCATCAAGGTCAGGGTGATCCACGGGATATTGCGTTTTTGTTTGATCTGCACAAGCGCGTCGACGACCGCTTGCGGTGTGCGCTGGTCGTCGGCCAAATAGCGTGACATGCCTTTCAGATGGCCCGCGCCCACCACCGCCAACACCTGTTTTGCACCATCGCTGCGCTCGCGCAATTTTGCCGCCATGTACTGGTCGCGTTCGTCGATCAGGCTGGCAAACAGCGTGGGGGTATCGCGTGCAAAGTCACCAAAACTCGACTCCAGCATGTCGCCTTCTTTCAGGCGCTCGATGTCTGCTTCGGACACTTCATCGCGGGCAAACAAACCGCCGCCCACGCTGCCGATCAATTTGGCGCGGTCCCAGAAGCCCAGCCCTTGCAGGATACGGCGAAAGGTGATGCCCACATCACGGTCGATCAATTGCAACGACAGCCCGCGCGCGCTGGCTTCCGTGGCGGCGGCTTTGAGTTCCGCACCGGGTTCGATCCCCAATTGTTCTGCCAGCCGGCGCTGATAGGCGGCCAGTGCCAGATTGGCGGCAAACGGGGCCACTTTCTTGTCGCGGATGACCTTGACCAGATCCAGTTGCGCCAGCGCATCCGGGTGGGTCAGTGCTTTGTGGCGTTGTTCGTCCAGCTCCACCGCCACTGCATCAAACCGGCCGCTGTCGATGGCCGCATTGACCGCATCAATGCTGGCTTTGGACACATGTGCGGTACCCAGCAGGGTGTAGTGGACGCCATCACGCTGCACCTCGATGACAGGTTGGTTGGCGTATTCGGCGGCGCTGGCCGGCAGGGAGGAGTCAGTCACGGTAACGCTTCGTCAAATCGGAATAGGCGTCGATACGGCGGTCGCGCAGGAACGGCCAGATGCGGCGCACATGTTCGCTGCGCTGCAGGTCAACCTTGGCCAGCAAAAGCGATGCGTCGGTGCCGGCTTCGGCGATGACTTCGCCTTGCGGCCCCAACACGATCGAGTTGCCCCAGAAATCAATGCCGGAAGCGCCCAGCGGTGACGCCTCGTGGCCCACACGGTTGCAGCTCAATACCGGCAAGCCATTGGCCACCGCGTGGCCACGATGCGACAGCACCCACGCATCGCGCTGGCGGGTTTTTTCATCTTGTGCATCGCTGGGGTCCCAGCCAATCGCGGTGGGATACAGCAACAGCTCGGCACCGGCCAGCGCCATCATGCGCGCCGCTTCCGGGTACCACTGGTCCCAGCACACCAATACGCCGAGTTTGCCCACCGAGGTTTGAATGGGGGTAAAACCCAGATCACCGGGGGTGAAATAGAATTTTTCGTAGAAGCCCGGATCGTCCGGGATGTGCATCTTGCGGTACTTGCCGGCCAGCGAGCCGTCGGCGTCAAACACCACGGCGGTGTTGTGGTACAGCCCCGCCGCGCGCTTTTCGAACAAGGAAGAGACCAGCACCACGCCATGCTGCTTGGCCAGCGCCGACAGGCGCGCGGTGCTGGGGCCGGGGATGGGCTCGGCCAGATCGAACTCGTCTACCGATTCGTGCTGGCAAAAATACGCACCGTTGTGCAGCTCTTGCAGCAGTACGAGCTTCGCGCCGGCGCGGGCGGCTTCGGCCACGCGGGTTTCGATGATGGCCAGGTTGGCGGCGGCATCGCCGTGGTTGCGCTCCTGGATCAGCGCAACGGAGAGAAGTTTGGTTGTCATCCGCCCATTGTAGGCGAGCGCCGCCTCGCTTCATCGCCAATGTCGTGCTTTCGGCTATGCTGACGTTGCGCGCGACCGGCGTGCATTCATTCGCCAGGGGATTTCACGATGTTGAAGCGACTCGGGGCCGAATTTATCGGTACGTTCTGGCTGGTCTTGGGCGGCTGCGGTAGCGCCGTGCTGGCCGCCAAGTTTGGCGGCGATGGCAATCCGTTGGGGATCGGATTGCTGGGGGTGGCGCTGGCATTCGGTTTGACCGTGCTGACCGGCGCGTATGCGTTTGGCCACATCTCCGGCGGCCATTTCAACCCGGCGGTGAGCGTTGGCCTGTGGGCAGGGGGGCGGTTTCCGGCGAAGGATTTGTTGCCCTACGGCGTGGCGCAGGTACTCGGTGCGGTGTTTGCCGGCTGGATTCTGTTCCAGATCGCCAGTGGTACGGCCGGGTTTGCCATCGACTCGAACGCGGCGGGCGCATTCGCCACCAATGGCTTTGGCGAGCATTCTCCCGGTGGCTACGCCATTGCTGCGGCATTCCTGTGCGAAGTAGTGATGACCGCGATGTTCCTGATCATCATCATGGGTGCCACCCACAGCCGTGCACCCGCGGGCTTTGCGCCCATTGCGATTGGCTTGGGTCTGACCTTGATCCACCTCATCAGCATCCCGGTCACCAACACCTCGGTAAACCCGGCGCGCTCCACCGGCGTGGCCTTGATCGTGGGGGGTGCGCCGCTGTCGCAGCTGTGGTTGTTTTGGTTGGCGCCGATCCTGGGCGGCCTGCTGGGTGGTGTGATCTACAAGTGGCTGGGGCCGGAGCGGCCGGCAATTACTGGCGACTTGTAAATTTGTATCACCCCAATAAGGCCGCAGGAATGCGGCCTTATTGGGGCAACTGGAATGGCGAGTCAGCCAACTACAGCAACCCTTGCGGCAATTGCATGGTGATGCAGTGCAGGCTGCCGTTTTGCCAGATCAGGGCACGGCAGGGGACTGGCACGACCTCGCGGCCCGGGTAGGCCTGTGCCAGCACCGCAGCGGCGCTGGCATCGTTCGCATCGCCATAGGCCGGCATCAGTACCGCGCCATTGATGATCAAGTAATTGGCATAGCTGGCTGCAAGCCTGCGGCCTGCGTCCCAAACAGGCTTGGCCCACGGCAACGGAAACAGGCGATACGGCTGGCCGTCCTTGCTGCGCAACGCGGCGATATCGTCGGCCATTGCTTTGAGATCGGCATAGTGCGAATCGGCTGCATCGTCGCAGGCCTGGAACACGATGGTATTGCCGGGGGCGAAGCGGGCGAGGGTGTCGATATGCGCATCGGTGTCGTCGCCTTCCAGCGCACCGTGGTCCAGCCAGAGCACGCGGTCTTGCTGCAGCCAGTCGGCCAGTTTGGCGCTCAATTCCGCACGATCAAGGCCAGGGTGGCGCTCGTGCAGGCATTGCCACGTGGTCAGCAGGGTGCCATCGCCATCGGTTTCGATGGCCCCCCCTTCCAAGGCAAATTCGATGCGCTGGCGTGGCGTGTTGCCGAATACGCCTTGCGTGCTGAGAGCCTCCACCAGCCGATCGTCCTGGCCGGCCTCGAACTTGCCGCCCCAGGCGGTGAAGCAGAAGTCGAGCAAGCGGAAATGGTTGCCAGCGCGCAAGGTGATCGGGCCAGAGTCGCGCAGCCACGTATCATCATAGGCAACGGTGACAAAACGCACATGGGTCATATCCACCCGGTTGGAGCGCAGGCGAATCTCGGCGTAGGTTTCAACATCGTCATCTGCCACGCAGATCAGCACCGGCTGAAATCGAGTGATTGCGGCGACCAGTGCAATATAGGTCTCCTCCACGTCTCCCAGGCGTTCGGCCCAGTCGGTGGCGGCATGTGGCCAGGCAATCAGGATCGCCGCCTGAGGCTCCCACTCGGCGGGGAAGCGCAACTTGGTATCGGTCATGGCTGTCTTCGTGGCGGGCGTTCAAGTGCCCGAGTTATTTCATGGGTTGCTTGGGGCCAATTTCGTCCGCAGAGGCTTGGTTGACGACTACGTCAATGACTCGGTCGTGGGCGAAATACACGGTGTAGCTGGGATAGACCCAGCGCGTGATGGTGGGCCATGCACGCTTTTGGCCACCACGCGGCTCCAGTTTGGAGGCGGGCGCGCCGAATTTGGATTGCACTTGCGCGATGGACATGCCGTGCGTGGGTGCATTGGCAGGCACGTCTTTGCTGCGCTCAATCAGTAGGGTATCGCCAGCGCTGGCCATGCCGGACAGGCTGGCAAGGACGACCAACAACAGACTGCGGGATAAGCAATGCATGGCGGTGCTCCTACATGTGGTGGACGAAACCCAAGATTCTATGCTGATACGCAAAAGGCCGCCCGAAGGCGGCCTTGCGGTCGTCCAGACAGCTGATGAATCAGCGCTGGCGAGCTTTGAAGCGCGGGTTGGACTTGCAGATCACGAAGACCTTGCCACGACGGCGAACCACCTTGCAGTCGCGGTGACGGGCCTTCGCCGACTTCAGGGAGGACAGGACCTTCATGATGAAACCTCGGCAAATGGATGGGAATGAAGCGAAGCCGCGCATTCTAACGGGTATTTGGTTGGAAGATCAACGGGTTGTATTGAATCTGTGGAATTGGGCTGGTGTGGCGGCATAATCTTCGTCATGACTGCATCCACACCCGTCCTCACCATTGATGGCCCGTCCGGTTCCGGCAAGGGCACCATCAGTCGCATCGTCGCCCAGCGTTTGGGTTGGCATTATCTGGATTCTGGCGCGCTTTACCGTGCGGTAGGGATTGCGGCGGGATGGTCGGATATCGATCTCTCGGACGCGTCGGCACTGGTGCGCTGCACCTTCGATACGGTGGTGAGGTTTCGTGATGATGCCGGCGGCGAGCCACGGGTGATTGTCAATGATGTGGATGCCACCGATGAGTTGCGTACAGAAACCGCCGGCGCGGCGGCCTCTGCAATTGCTGCCATTCCGGAGGTGCGGGCGGCACTGAAGGATCGCCAGCGTGCGTTTCGGCAGCTGCCGGGGCTGGTGGCCGACGGCCGCGATATGGGCACGGTGATCTTCCCCGATGCCGCACATAAGGTGTTTTTGACTGCCAGCGCCGAAGAACGCGCGGAGAGGCGCTATAAGCAGTTGAAAGACAAAGGGGTTTCCGTCACAATGGATGGTCTGCTACGCGAGATTCTCGCGCGTGACGCCCGCGATGCCAGTCGCACGGTGGCGCCGTTGCGGCCGGCCGATGACGCCGTCCACATCGATACCACCGGGTTGCCCATTGAAGTGGTGGTCGCCCGAGTGCTGGATATTGTGGTTGGTCCCGCACCGTAACCGGTCGCGTTTGTCTCAGTCGTTGCAGATCCGTTCCGTGGGTGCATGCGTGCCTGCGGTTTTTCCTTCATTCACACATGGCCAAGCGCGTTCTGCGCCCATGCCAACCCACCTAGGTGGGCCGCCCCGGTGCTGTGGGTTGCCCGTGTATCCACCCGAGATTTTTCATGAATTCCGTAGCTACCGAATCTTTCGCAGAACTGTTTGAAGCCAGCCAGGCCAATTTGGCCAAGCTCAAGCCCGGCTCCATCGTCAAGGGTATTGTGGTTGCCGTCACCAACGACGTGGTGGTGATCAATGCCGGCCTGAAGTCCGAAGGCATCGTGCCGATCGAACAGTTCCGCAATGACGCCGGCGAAATCGACGTTGGTGTGGGTGACGAGGTCAAGGTTGCCCTCGACTCGCTGGAAAATGGTTTCGGCGAAACCGTGCTGTCCCGCGAAAAGGCCAAGAAGGCCATGGTGTGGGACGAGCTGGAAGAAGCGCTGGAGGCCAATGCCACCATCGTTGGCCGCATCGACGGCAAGGTCAAGGGCGGTTTCACCGTCAACATCAAGGACGTCCGCGCGTTCCTGCCCGGTTCGTTGGTGGACGTGCGTCCGGTGCGTGATCCGGTGTATCTGGAAGGCAAGGAGCTGGAATTCAAGCTCATCAAACTGGATCGCAAGCGCAACAATGTGGTGGTCTCCCGCCGTGCCGTGGTCGAGACCGAGCATTCGGAAGAGCGCGAGCAGCTGATGGAGAAGCTGGTCGAGGGCGCGATCCTGAAGGGTGTGGTCAAGAACCTCACCGACTACGGCGCGTTCGTGGACTTGGGCGGCATCGACGGCCTGCTGCACATCACCGACATGGCATGGAAGCGCGTGCGCCATCCGTCCGAAGTGGTGGAAGTAGGTCAGGAAATGGATGTGCGCGTGCTCAAGTACGACAAAGAGCGCAACCGCGTCAGCTTGGGCCTCAAGCAGATGGGCGAAGATCCGTGGGACAACATTGCTCGCCGTTATCCGTCCAACTGCCGCGTGTTCGGCAAGGTCTCCAACGTCACCGATTACGGCGCATTTGTCGAAATCGAGCCGGGTGTGGAAGGTCTGGTGCACGTCTCCGAAATGGATTGGACCAACAAGAACGTCAACCCGGCCAAGGTGGTGCAGGTGGGGGACGAAGTCGAAGTCATGGTGCTGGACGTGGATGAAGAGCGTCGCCGCATTTCGCTGGGCATCAAGCAAGTCACCAGCAATCCGTGGGAAACCTTCGCGGCGATCCACAAGAAGAACGACAAGGTGTCGGGCCAGATCAAGTCGATCACCGATTTCGGCATCTTCATCGGTCTGGACGGCGGCATCGATGGCTTGATCCACCTGTCCGATATCAGCTGGAACTCCACCGGCGAAGACATTGCCCGCAACTACAAGAAGGGCGACACCCTGGAAGCCGTGGTGTTGGCCGTGGATCCGGAGCGTGAGCGCATTTCGTTGGGCGTCAAGCAGATGGAACAAGACCCGTTGGGTCAGTTCATGGCGGCGCATCCGAAGGGCGGCAAGGTCACCGGTACGGTCAAGGAAGTGGACGCCAAGGGTGCCACCATTGATCTGGGCGACGGCGTGGAAGGCTACGTCTCCGCACGTGACATCAGCAACGACCGCGTGGACGATGCCAGCCTGGTGCTGAAGGTCGGTCAAGAGGTTGAAGCCAAGCTGGTGGGCACCGATCGCAAGGGTCGCAGCCTGCAACTGTCGATCAAGGACAAGGATGCTGCAGAAACCGCGGAAGCGCTGGCCGAGTACAACAAGGCCAATGCAGATGCTGCCAGCGGCACCACCAAGCTGGGCGCGCTGCTGCGTGAGCAGCTGAACAGCAAGGCGGATTGATTTAGTCCGTTCGAGTTGAGCGACGGCCCGGTTTTGGCCGGGCCGTCGTCGTTTTATTGCACATAGTCCAAGAGACATGACCAAGTCCGAACTCATCGAACTGCTTGCACGCCGTCAGCCGCATTTGAAGGCCGACGATGTTGATATGGCAGTAAAGTCCCTGCTGCAGATGATGAGTGGTGCACTCGCCAGTGGTGAACGCATCGAGATTCGCGGCTTCGGCAGCTTTTCCCTGAATTATCGTCCGCCGCGCACCGGTCGTAACCCGAAAACCGGGGATGCGGTGGCGTTGTCCGGCAAATATGTGCCGCACTTCAAGCCCGGTAAAGAACTGCGCGAGCGAGTGACTGGCGTGATGCCGCTGCCTAACCAGGACTGATCCTCAGTGACATTGGGAGCCGCTCGGCGCATCCAGTGAATGCAACGCGGCCAAGTCCGTTAAGCTTGCAGCTCGGACATTGTTAACTGCCGTGGGTATCTGCACGTACAGCCCTTTGACTGGAACCTTTGCATGGCCTGGCTTGACCAATGGATGTGGTTTGTCATTTTCGTGGCGCTCGCCGGATTGGCGGGTTGGGTGATTGGGCGCCGTGGTGGCGAGCAGCACAGTGGATCTCAAGTCAGCAAGCTCTCTACCACCTATTTCCGAGGCCTCAACTATCTGCTGAATGAGCAGCCGGATAAGGCGATTGAGTTGTTCTTGCACGTGGCCGAACTGGACAAGGACACCTTCGAAACCCAAGTGGCCTTGGGCCATCTGTTTCGCCGGCGCGGGGAAGTAGATCGCGCAATCCGCCTGCACCAGGGTTTGGCGCAGCGCGCAGACTTGACGGACATCCAGAAAATCCAGGCACTGGCAGCACTTGGCGAGGATTACATGCGCGCCGGCCTGTTGGACCGCGCCGAAACGGTATTCAATGATCTGTCTGTGCTGGATCAGCGTGCACCGCAGGCACTCAAGCATTTGATCGGAATTTATCAATCCGAACGTGATTGGGAAAAAGCAATTGCAAATGCCGTGCGCTATGAAGAGGTGACTGGCGAATCAATGGGCAAGCTGGTGGCGCAGTTTGAATGCGAGTTGGCCGATCGGCAGCGTGCCAATGGTGATAGTGCCGCTGCGCGTACGGCGATTGTGCGCGCGTATGCTGCCGATCCCCATTCGGTGCGCGCCGGTATCCTCGAAGGCCGTTTGGAGAGTGAGGCTGGCAATCCACAAGCGGCCATTCGCGCCTACGAGCGCGCTGCTCGGCATGATCCGGATTTCTTGCCAGTGATTCTGCCCGCCCTACTCGAATGTTATGCCTTGGTCGGTGAGCGCACTGGCGCACGCGCCTTCCTTGCCGAGATGTGTGAGCACTACCGGGGTATTGCGCCGGTATTGGCGCTGACGCGGATGATTGAGGCAGATGAAAGTGTAACTGCGGCCCGTCACTATCTGGCGCAGCAGCTAAAGGATCGACCCTCGGTACGCGGTGAGGCGGCCTTGATCGACCTCAGTCTTGCGGATGGCAGCGATGCGCAGGCCACGTTGCACGACCTGAAAGGCATCACCGACCAATTGCTGGTGCGCAATCCCAGCTACCGCTGTAATCGCTGTGGCTTTGGTGCGCGCAGTCACCATTGGCAGTGCCCCAGTTGCAAGGAGTGGGGAACGGTCAAACCATTACTGAACTATGCCGTGGTCTGAGTGGCCGCAATGGTTGTGGCCCTGCTGCATCGCATTTGCGGTGTCGGTGTTGGGTACGCGCTGGGCGATCCGTTACGCACATCGACAAGACTTGCTGGATCACCCTGGCGAGCGCCGCAGCCACCACTCCCCGACGCCACGCGGTGGCGGAATTGGCATTGTGCTGGCGACATTGGGCTGCTGCGTTTGGTTGAGCCGGATGGACGCGTTCATTTGGGGTTGGGCTGCAACAGGGCTTGCACTAATCGCCATTACGGGGTGGTGGGATGACCACCGCAACCTGCCGGTCTGGCCACGGCTCGCCATGCATGTCCTGGCAGGGGGGCTGCTGGCGATCGCGCTGTATGCGCACAGTGGGAGCTGGCAAATATCCGCGTTGGCTATTGTACTGGTGCCGGTGTTAGTCAACGTCTGGAACTTCATGGACGGGATCGACGGGCTGGCGGCCAGTCAGGCCGCACTATGCGGATTGGCACTCGCTGGTGCGACATCAGGCAGTGCACAAGGGTTCGCGCTGGTGGTGGCAGCCACATGTTTGGGGTTTCTTCCTTTCAATCTGCCGCAGGCCAATATTTTTTTGGGGGATGTTGGCAGTGGCGCGCTGGGTTATCTGATGGCGTTGCTGGTGCTTGCCTGCCTGCCCGCATACCCGGTTACGCTGTGGCCGTTGCTGCTCATGCCTCTCGGCGCGATGCTGGTGGATGCAGGGATGACCTTGGGTTGCCGCATGTGGCGCGGCGAGCGCTGGTGGCAGCCCCATGTGCAGCATCTGTACCAGCGTTTTGCGCGCCGCGCCGGGCACGGCTGGGTGACTGCCGCATATGCGGGGTGGACGGCGCTGGCAATCGGGATCATGCTAGTCGCGTTGCGGCTGGGGGGAGCCGAGGGCCTAAGTGCTGGCGGGGTGTTTGCTGTCACCTCACTGGGGCTCTGGGTTGTGCTGTATCGGAAGGCTGGCGGGAGCGAAGGAATCAGCTCATGACAACACGGATGGAACGTCTGAAGTACCGTTTGCCGCGGCTTGCGGTGATCGTGCATGACCTCGTGATGGTTTGGCTCTGCTGGCAAGGGCTGCATTATCTGCGTTATGCCATGCAGCCCACGCAACTCGATTTGGTACCGGTTTCCAGTACGGTGCTGATCGTGATGGTGGCGCAGGGGTTGGTGTTTTGGCAGGTAGGCCTGTACCGTGGTTTGTGGCGGTTTGCCAGCGTTCCTGACTTGCTCAACATCTTCAAAGCCAGCGTGCTGGGCTTGTTGGCGGCGGTGGTCGGGCTGTTCTTTTACAGCCGGCTGGATTTGGTGTCGCGTTCGGCGTTATCGCTGTACCCGTTTGCGCTGACCATATTGCTGAGCACGCCACGGTTGCTGTTTCGGGCGTGGAAAGACCACCGCTTGCTGCAGACATCGGTGGGTGCCGAACGCGTCCTGATTCTGGGTGCAGGACAGTCGGGTGAAGCACTGGTGCGTGATTTGCGACGCACCGGGCGCTATGACCCCATCGGCTTTCTGGATGATGCCGCAACCCTGCGCGGTGCGCGTATGCAGGGGTTGCCGGTACTGGGCAAGATTGCCGATGTGGCGCGAATTGGGCGTGAAACCGGTGCGCAGTTGCTGGTGATCGCAATGCCGTCGATCGACGCCTCCGACCGTCGTCGCATTATTGGCCTGTGCGAAGACAGTGGTCTCCCGTTCCGCATGGTGCCCAAACTGGCCGATATCCTGGAAGGCCGATCGCTGCCCGGCGAGTTGAAGGAAGTCGCAATTGAGGATTTGCTGGGGCGCGAGCCACATGCACCGGATTGGAAAGCCATTCGTGGTTGGCTGGGTGCACGTTCGGTGTTGGTGACCGGGGCGGGTGGCTCGATCGGGTCGGAGTTGTGCCGGCAGTGCGCCAAGCATGGTGCGCATCGAATTGCATTGGTGGAAATCAATGAGCTGGCCTTGCTCACCACCGAGACCGAGTTGCGCCGGGATTTTCCCGATATCACCTGCATTCCAGTACTCGGTGATTGCGGTGACCCGGCGGTGATTCGTCATGCCTTGAGGCTGGCCGAACCAGAGGCTGTGTTCCATGCGGCTGCATACAAGCAAGTGCCGCTGTTGCAGCAGCAATTGCGCGAAGCAGTGCGCAACAATGTATTGGCGACCGATGTGGTAGCGCGGGCCTGCCGGGATGCCAACATCGGCACCTTCGTGTTGATTTCCACCGATAAGGCAGTGGATCCAGTCAACGTGTTGGGTGCCAGCAAGCGCTTGGCTGAGATGGCCTGTCAGGCGCTGGTGGACGCGCGCACCACCCGCATGATCACCGTGCGGTTCGGCAATGTGCTGGATTCTGCCGGCAGCGTGGTGCCGTTATTTCGCGAACAAATTCGGCGCGGTGGCCCGGTCACCGTGACCGACCCGGAAGTCACCCGTTATTTCATGACGATTCCGGAGGCCTGCTTGTTGATCTTGCAGGCAGCCTCGATCGGCGCACAGCAGGCGGTGTACACATTGGATATGGGCGACCCGGTGTCGATCCGGATGCTGGCCGACCAGATGATTCGCTTGGCAGGCAAGCAGCCGGGCAAAGACATCGGCATCGAATATATCGGCTTGCGCTCAGGCGAGCGCCTGCATGAAACGCTGTTTCATGCCGATGAACGTTACAGCCAAACCCAGTATCCCGATATTCTGCAGGCCACGCCGCGGGCAGTGCAGCCAGAGCGTATGGACCTGGCGCTCAAGCAATTGCGTGAAGCCACCCAAGCCTATGACTTGGGTGCGCTGGAGCTTGCCCTGCGTGACGCGGTGCCGGAATTCAATCCAGTGGAATCCGCACCGGATCATAAAGCCGTTGTGGTGGTGTTTCCGGGGCGGCGTGCGCATCAGGGCTAAGTGCCAAAATGACATTGCGTGGTTAGAATTGCCGGATGACATCTTCCAGCCCATCACGTCGCGTGCGTACAGCTGTATTTCCGGTTGCCGGCCTCGGTACTCGATTCCTGCCCGCCACCAAGACGGTCCCCAAGGAAATGCTGCCGATCGTGGATCGCCCGTTGATCCAGTACGCGGTGGATGAGGCGATTGCCGCGGGTTGCGACACCTTGGTCTTTGTCACCAATCGCTACAAGCACGCGGTGGCTGATTATTTCGACAAGGCCTATGAGTTGGAGCAAAAGCTGGAGAAATCCGGCAAGCACGAACAGCTGGAGCTGATCCGCAATGTGTTGCCGGAAGGTGTGCGTGCGGTGTTCGTGACGCAAGCCGAAGCTTTGGGGTTGGGGCATGCGGTGTTGTGCGCAAAACCGGTGGTCGGAGATGCACCGTTCGCGGTATTGCTGCCCGACGATCTGATCTGGAGCCGCGGAGATGGCGCGCTTAAGCAGATGGTGGATTATGTGCATGCCAATGGTGGCAGTGCGGTGGCGGTGCAGGATGTTCCGCATGCACAGACTGGCAGCTATGGCATCGTGGCGACGGATGCATTTGATGGGCCGGCTGGGAAGATCCATGCCATCGTGGAAAAGCCGCATCCGGATGTGGCCCCAAGCAACTTGGCGGTGGTGGGGCGCTATGTGCTGGATCCGGCGATCTTTGATTTACTGGAAACCACACCGAAGGGCGCAGGCGGGGAAATCCAGCTGACTGACGCCATCGCTGCATTGTTGGCCAGTCAACGGGTGGATGCATTTCGTTTTCACGGTACGCGCTTTGACTGTGGCACCCATCTGGGCTTGATCGAAGCCACCATTCGTTACGCGCTGGACAACGAAAAACTCAGCGACGCCGCGCGTGAGCTGATGCGCAATGCGCTGTCAGAAATGGGCGTCAAAGAAAGTTGATCGCAGTGTTGCCAGGCACGCGGGTAGCCTGCAATTGCAGCAATGCTGGATCGCAGGAGCGACCGCTGGCCACGACCTGATGGTGGCATGGTGACGCCAGCGCAGCCCCGCCAGCGGTTGCCCCTGCACGCAGCTTCTTGCTGGTGCAGGCAATAAAAAACGCCCCATGCGGAGCGTTTTTTTCAGCCAGCAGCAAAAATGCAAGCACTCAGCGGTGGCGGTAAGTGATCCGGCCCTTGGTCAAATCGTAGGGCGTCATTTCAACCTTGACCTTGTCGCCGGTCAGGATGCGGATGTAGTTCTTGCGCATCCGGCCGGAGATATGGGCGATGATCTCGTGGCCATTCTCCAGCTTGACCCGGAACATGGTGTTCGGGAGGGTTTCGGAGATAGTGCCTTCGAATTCGATGACGTCGTCTTTCGCCATGTGGGTGCCGGAGCAATTCCTGAAGTCTGGTACAAGGGTGAGCCGCGACAAGTCAGGCTCGAAAGTCCAACATCATGACACGTTGCGGTGTTTTTTGCAAAAAACCCGTTAAGCAGAGGGGTGGCTTGGGCTTGGCAGAACATCGGTCGCGTTCCACTCACCGAAACGCTCACGCCAGAGGCCGGGTTGGTCCGGGTGTTCGCGCAAGTTGGCTAATGCTGCCAAATACGTGGCGCGTGACCAGATTTCAACACCCAAGTGGCGGGTATGCGCATTGGGTACTTGGGCATCGATCAGCGGCCAACCCCATGCGTGCAAACGCCACGCCAAGCCTGTCAGGGCCAGCGAAGATGCCCCGGATTCGGCAGAATACATGCTGTCACCACAAAACACATGGCCGAAGGCAAGGCCAAATAAGCCACCGACCAAGCGCTCACCTGCGAATACTTCAATGCTATGCGCGATGCCGAGTTGGTGCAGTTGTGCATAAGCGCGTTGCATGTCTGCGGTAATCCAGGTGCCGCCTTGCTCTTTGCGGGGTGCCGCACAGCCGGCCACCACTTGCATAAACGCGGTGTCCGCACGCAGTGTCCAGCCACTATTGCGCAACCGTCGGCGTAGCTTGCCGGACAGCAATACGCCGTCGGTGCGGAACACGGCACGTTGTGAAGGGCTCCACCACAAGATCGGCTCGCCGTCGGAAAACCACGGAAAAATGCCACTGCGATACGCGTTGAGAAAGCGCGTGGGGGATAGGTCACCACCGACGGCGAGCAGACCATCGGGCTCGACCAATGCCCGTTCCGGCCCGGGAAACGGCGCATCGGGGGCGGTGTCGAGCAAACAAGGCAGACGGTGCATGCAAGTGGGTCAATCGCCCTCCCGTGGATGCGGGAGGGTGATCCGTATCAATGCCCAGCGTCGAGGAATTTCTCGGCATCCAGCGCCGCCATGCAGCCAAAGCCGGCCGAGGTGATGGCTTGGCGATACACCTGATCAGCCACATCACCCGCCGCAAAGACGCCGGGGATACTGGTTTGAGTGGCATTGCCGTCCAGCCCGGTCTGGATTTTCAGGTAGCCGTTTTTCATCTCCAGTTGACCTTCGAACAGTGCGGTGTTGGGCGAATGGCCAATGGCGACGAAGAAGCCGTGCACCGGAATCTCGCGGGTACTGCCGTCCTGCATCGACTTCAGCCGCATGCCGGTGACACCGGCATCATTGCCCAGCACTTCATCCACGGTGTGATGCCAGATCGTTTCGATCTTGCCGGCGGCTACTTTCGCAAACAATTTGTCCTGCATGATCTTTTCGGCGCGCAGGGTGTCGCGGCGATGCACCAGATAGACCTTGCGGGCGATGTTGGACAGGTACAGGGCTTCTTCCACAGCAGTATTGCCGCCGCCGATCACGGCCACATCCTGATCCTTGTAGAAAAACCCGTCACAAGTGGCGCAGGCAGACACGCCACGGCCTTTGAAGGTGTCTTCCGAAGGAATGCCCAGATATTTGGCGGTAGCGCCGGTAGCGATGATGAGTGCATCGCAGGTGTATTCGCCGGAGTCGCCCACCAGCCGGAACGGGCGCTGCGACAAGTCGGCGGTATGGATATGGTCAAACACGGTTTCGGTATCGAAACGCTCGGCGTGCGCTTGCAAGCGTGTCATCAAATCCGGGCCCATCAGGCCGTGCGCATCACCCGGCCAGTTGTCCACTTCGGTGGTGGTCATCAACTGACCACCCATCTGCATGCCAGTGATCACCACGGGCTTGAGATTGGCGCGCGCGGCATACACTGCCGCGGTCCAGCCGGCGGGACCGGAGCCGAGGATGAGCAGGGTGCTGTGTTGTGTAGTCATGGAGGTGGGCAATCCAGTAGGACGAGAATGTACCCGCTAGCTTGGCGGCGGGAATGCGGCAAGGCAAGGCACGATGATTGCAACGCTGTGGCTTGAAATCTGCACATGTTTCGTCGCCAACTGTGACAAATGTCGTAATATCAAGCTGATAGGGGAATTTTATGAGGCAAGGTCACAAGTGGCAAAAGCGGTCACCGATCTGAGCAGGACCAGCCGCAAAGCGGCAGTCAACACAGGCAGTGCCGGTGCAGGTGGGAACCCGCGCCAGCAACGCCTGTGGCGTGACCTTGCGTTGATTGTCATTGCACCGGTGCTGCTGTATTTGCTGGCCTGCCTGTTCACCTATTCACCCGCGGATCCGGGTTGGGATCGGGAATCCAGTCTATTGGCCCCGGTACACAATATCGGCGGGCTGGCGGGTGCGTGGCTGGCAAGTTTCCTGTTGTTTCTGACTGGCTATACCGCATTTCTGCTGCCAATCATTTTGGGCGCGATTGCGTGGATTGCATTGTTCGGCATGGATACCGATGGCGATGGCCACGCGGATTTGGGTCCGGCTTTGCGTTTGGTGGGTATTGTCGGGTTCCTGGTGGCTACCTGCGGCTTGCTGGCGATGCGGGTAGAGGGCAGCAATGCATTTTCAGCGGGTAGTGGTGGGGTGTTGGGACGATTGGCCGCCAATTCGCTGCACACCTTGTTCGGGCCACTCGGCGCGAATTTATTTCTACTCAGTTTGTTCCTGGTCTCGGTCACCTTGGCTACCGGCTTGTCGTGGCTGGCGGTGATGGATCGCTTGGGTGCTTGGGTGCTGGCATTGCCGGGGCTACTGAATCGCGGTGCGCGCCAAGGCGTGAAGCAGGCCAGCGAGTGGAGTGATGCGCGTGCGTTGCGTGAAGAACGTGAGGAAGCACGCAAGACCGATTCGGAAATTCGCCTGCGCCGCGAGAAGGTCAAGATCGAGCCGCCGGCGACGCCGGTGGTGGAAAAAAGCGAGCGCGCCAAGCGCGAACAGCAAATCCCGTTGTTCCATGTCAATGATGGCTCGGGTGTGCCCCCTCTGGCGCTATTGGATGACCCCAAGCCGCAACCCAAGGGCTACGACGCGCAGACGCTGGAAACGCTGTCGCGCCAGATCGAATTCAAGCTCAAGGATTTCCGCATCGACGCCGAAGTGGTGGGCGCTTATCCCGGCCCGGTGATTACCCGCTTCGAAGTACAGCCGGCGGCGGGGGTCAAGGTCAGCCAGATTTCATCGCTGGACAAAGACATCGCGCGTGGCTTGTCGGTTAAATCAGTGCGCGTGGTGGATGTGATCCCGGGCAAGTCGGTGATTGGTCTGGAAACGCCCAACACCAGCCGCGAGATGATTTATCTGTCGGAACTGCTGCGCTCGAAAGAGTACGACAAATCCGCCAGCCCGCTGACCTTGGCGCTGGGCAAGGACATCGCCGGCAAACCCATCGTGGCCGATCTGGCGCGCATGCCGCATTTGCTGGTCGCCGGCACCACCGGGTCGGGCAAGTCGGTGGCGGTCAATGCGATGGTGCTTTCATTGCTGTACAAGGCCTCAGCCAAAGACGTGCGGATGTTGATGATCGACCCGAAGATGTTGGAACTGTCGGTGTATCAGGGCATCCCACACCTGCTGGCGCCGGTCGTGACAGACATGAAGGAAGCCGCCAACGGCCTGCGTTGGTGCGTGGCGGAAATGGAGCGCCGCTACAAGCTGATGAGTGCGGTGGGCGTGCGCAATCTGGCTGGCTTCAACAAGAAAGTGAAGGATGCCATCGACGCCGGCCAGCCGATGGTGGACCCGCTGTTCAAGGCCAATCCAGATCTCAACGAAGCGCCGCCCACATTGGAGCCGCTGCCGTTTATCGTGGTGTTCATCGACGAATTTGCCGACATGATGATGATCGTCGGCAAGAAGGTGGAAGAGCTCATCGCCCGGTTGGCGCAAAAAGCACGTGCGGCCGGCGTGCACTTGATCCTGGCCACCCAGCGCCCGTCGGTGGACGTGATCACCGGCCTGATCAAGGCCAATATCCCCACCCGCATCGCGTTCCAGGTCAGCAGCAAGATTGATTCGCGCACCATCCTGGATCAAAGCGGCGCAGAGACCTTGCTGGGGCATGGTGACATGTTGTATCTGCCGCCCGGCACTGCCATGCCCGAGCGCGTGCATGGTGCCTTTGTGTCCGATGAAGAAGTGCATCGCGTCGTGCATTTCCTGCAGCAGTCGGGTGGGCCGGACTACATCGAGGGCGTGCTGGAAGAGGCGCAAACCCTGTACGACGGCAGCAGCGTGGGGGCCAACGGCTTGCCGGAAGCGGCCGGCAGCGATGACCCGGAAGCCGACCCGTTGTACGACCAGGCCGTACAAATCGTCACCGAAACCCGGCGCGCCTCGATCTCCGGCGTGCAGCGGCGTTTGAAAATTGGCTATAACCGCGCGGCGCGTTTGGTCGAGGCGATGGAAGCCGCCGGCGTGGTCAGCACGCCCGAGCACAATGGCGACCGCACTGTATTGGCGCCACCACCGCCACGCGGCTGATGGTGTCTTGTCGCAAACGACGGGTTCAGCTTGCTTGCGACACACTGCCGCGCAAGCCCTGCAGGAATTTCCGATGAAAATTGTGTCACCCCTCATCGCCGCCGCTTTGTTGCTGGTGGCCAATGGTGCCAATGCCGGTGCGCGTGATGCGCTTGATGCCTTCAGCAAAGGCTTGAAGGGACTGGATGGCCAATTCAGCCAACAAGTCTTTGACGTCCGCGGGAAGCAGAAGGAAAGCAGCAGCGGGCGGGTTGCGTTGTCTGCACCCAACCAATTGCGCTGGGAATACATCAAACCCTATGCGCAACTGGTGGTGGCCGATGGCAACACAGTCTGGGTGTACGAACCCGATCTGAACCAAGCCACCAAACGTGCGCAGGGTGTGGAAGAAGCCAACAGCCCGCTGGCATTGTTGTTGACGCCGGCACGGCTGGTACATGACTTCATGGTCAAGGAAAGCCCGGTGCAAGCCGGGGTGGAGTGGCTGGACATCACCCCGCGCAATGCCGATGCAGGTTTCAAATCCGCACGCCTGGGGTTTGCGCAGGGTCAACTGGTGCACATGGAGTACACCGATGCACTGGGTCAGCGCACGACCATTGCCTTCACCAGCTGGAAGCGCAACCCGGTATTTGCCAAGGGCACGTTTACCTATGTGCCTGCCAAGGGCGTGGATGTGATTGGCGGGTGATGTGGCACCCGGCGGATTGACGCGGCGCGGCGCGCAGCATCGTCGCTTAGAATCTACCCATGTCTGCGCCGCACACACCCTCCCACACTGCTGACCTGCTTGGCGCTGCAGGTGCCGTTGAGGCGCTGCGCCCATTGGCCGAGCGCATGCGCCCGCGCACGCTGGCGCAGATGGTAGGCCAGCGCCGTTTGCTGGCCGAGGGTTCGGCACTGCGCCGTGCGATTGAAGCCGGGCATGTGCATTCGATGATCTTGTGGGGGCCACCTGGTTGCGGCAAGACCACGTTGGCGCTGTTGTTGGCACAGCATGCGCAGGCCGAATTCGTGGCGATCTCGGCGGTACTCTCGGGCCTGCCGCAAGTGCGCGAGGTGTTGGCAGCAGCGCAGGCGCGGTTTGACGCGGGCCAGCGCACCTTGTTGTTTGTCGATGAGGTACACCGCTTCAACAAGGTGCAGCAGGATGCGTTTTTGCCGCATATCGAACGCGGCACGATCGTGTTCGTGGGGGCGACCACCGAGAACCCGTCGTTCGAATTGAACTCGGCCTTGCTCTCTCGCTGCCGCGTGCATGTGCTGGAGGCAGTGTCGGCCGAAGACATCGCCATCGCCCTGCGGCACGCGCTTGGCGATGACACGCAGGGGCTGGGTGGACGCGGATTGGTGATCACCGACGCCGCGCTTGCAGATATTGCCAGCGCCGCCGATGGCGATGTGCGGCGTGCGCTGACCTTGCTGGAAATCGCTGCCGATATCGCACAGGGCGAGCACGGCCAGATTACCGAAGCCAGCCTGCACCAAGTGCTGGCCGACCGTAGCCGTCGTTTCGACAAAGGTGGCGAGCAGTTTTATGACCAGATTTCTGCCCTGCACAAGACCGTGCGCAGCTCCAACCCCGATGCCGCCGTGTATTGGTTGGCGCGGATGCTGGATGGCGGCTGCGACCCGGCTTATCTGGCGCGACGGCTGACACGGATGGCGGTGGAAGACATCGGCCTGGCCGACCCCCGCGCCTTGCAAATGGCGATTGATGCATGGGAGACCTTTGACCGGCTGGGTGCGCCCGAAGGCGAGCTGGCGCTGGCGCAATTGACCATTTATCTGGCCAGTACCGCCAAATCCAATGCGGCGTATAAAGCGTGGAATGCAGCGCGCAAGGATGTGCGCGAGTACGGTACGCAAGAGGTGCCGCTGCATATTCGCAATGCACCCACCAAGCTGATGAAGTCGCTGGATTACGGCAAAGGCTACCAGTACGACCACGATGTGGCCGGCGGTGTGGCGTTGGAGCAAACCGGGTTTCCCGATGCCATGGGCGAGCGCGTGTACTACCAACCGGTGCCACGTGGGTTGGAAATCAAGCTGAAAGAAAAACTGGATACCTTGCGTGCAGCGCGTACGCAAGCACGCAGTGGCCAGCAGGCCGGCAAGAAGGGGCAGGCATGAGTCTTTGGTGGCAGCAATTGGCACTGGTGATGTGCGGGGGTGCATTGGGCGCGGGTGGCCGCTATTGGCTGGGCGGCGTACTGTTGCGGCGGCTGGGCGAGGGCATTCCGTGGGGCACGCTGGCGGCCAACTTGATTGGCTCGTTCGCAATCGGTTTTCTGGCGGTGTGGTTGGAAGGCCGTGGCCCGCAGGCACTGTATTGGCGCGCCTTCCTGATTGTGGGCGTGCTGGGTGGGCTCACCACGTATTCGTCGCTGATGTTGGAAGTGCTTTTGTTGTCGCGTGGGCCGCGCAGCCCCGTGGCGTTGGCGTACCTGGGGACCACGCTGGTGCTGGGGCTGTTGTTGGTGTGGCTGGGTACCCGTGTTGCGGCAGGGATTCGTGCACCGCTTTGAAGCCACAGCGCACAGCGTCCGTGTTGGGGATGTAGGGCACCAGTATTGGTGCGGCAATTCGAACGATGCTCCGCAAGCTGAATGCCAACGAGAAGTGGTAACGCTGCTTGCCAGTTGCACCGAGTTTCTGCATCGTGTCGGCTGACCTTGGGTGGGGTGTGCATGATTTGGTTGGGGCTAGACTTTCGGGCAGGGGTGTTGGCACTGGTGATTACTTCACTGGTGTTGTATCTGTTGCAGCCATTCGCTGCCAAATTGAACCTGCTGGACCACCCCACAGGGCGCAAGGATCATGCCAACCCAACCCCGGTCACCGGTGGGCTGGCTATCCTGATTGGTTGCGCGATTGCTTTTGTATTTATCCAAAGGAGCGGCACATCGCTGCAAGCGTTTCTTGCGGCGGCAGGATTGTTGGTGGCGATGGGGGTGTATGACGACCTGTATGACATGCGCTGGTACACGCGCATACTGATCCAAGCCCTGGCAACCTTGCTGATCATTTTTTGGGGTGGGGTGCGGGTGGAGCAATTGGGGCCAGCGTTTGGGCTGGATTCGCTGGCCTTGGGTTGGCTCTCCGTGCCGTTCACCATTGTGGCGACCATCGGCATCATCAATGCGATGAACATGATTGATGGTGCGGACGGTTTGGCTGGATTGTTGGGGTTGGCGGCGCTGACGATGCTGGCGGCGGCGGCGGTGTATGCCGGCAACGATGTGCTGGCATCGCGCTTATCGGTGCTGTGCGGGGCACTGGCAGGATTTTTGGCTTGGAACATACGGCTGCCATGGCGGCCACGCGCCAAAGTGTTTTTGGGGAATGCGGGAAGTGCACTGTTGGGGCTGGTCATTGCCTGGATCAGCTTTCGCCTAACCCAGAACCCGGGACATCCAGTCAATCCGGTATTGGCCCTGTGGTTGTTGCCCATCCCGGTCATGGATTGTCTGGTGGTGAGCGTGCGCAGATTACGGCAGGGGCGCTCGCCCTTCGCGGCCGGGCGCGACCATATTCACCACATCCTGTTGGATGCCGGGTTCGGGCCGACGCGGGCGGCGGTGTACTTGGCAATGTTCAGCCTTGCGTGTGGATTGGGGGTCGCGTTGTTGATCCGTACCCATTGGCTGCCCTACCCGGTGTTGCTTGCAGGGTTTGTCGCGATGTGTCTGGGCTGGTATACGTTGACTGCCAACCGCGCGCGCGCGGTGGCGCTGTTTCGAGGTTTCCGCCGGCAGCCACCACCGAGCACAGAATCCAAGGCAGCTGGCTTGGACGGCGAGCAGCGCAACACTTGATTGCAGATTGTGGCGCTGCGGGCTATTCCAGCTGGCTTGCCGCCCAAGCAGCATCCAGGGTCTCCATTGCATCCAGCGGCTTGCACTTGCTGGCTTTTTCATAGGCATTGGCGGCGGCGTCTTCGTTGCGAGTCTCATCCAGCAGTAACAGCACATTGCCGTGTTCGATATGGGCAATCGGCGAAGCGGGGGTCAATTTGAGCGCTTCTTTGATGTGTTTGTCTGCTGCCCCAGCTTTGGCGCCATAGGTCAGGCCGCCGATCATCGCGCCGATTTTGTTGATGATTTCGGCGTGATACACCGCCAGCGCGGTATGCGCTTCGGCGTGCTTGGGGGCAAGTTCCAAGGTGGTGTCCAGCGCCGTGCGCACTTTACTGGCGATACCCATTTTCAGTGCTTTGGTGATCGAAAGGCCTTGGCTGTAGCGGCCTAGTGCAAATGCGTAGCGGTAGTGGCTGTTGACTTCGTTGGGTAGGGCTTTGATGGCGGCTTCGGCAAGGCTGGCGGCGTGTTCGTAGCGCTTGAGTTTTTCGTCTTCGTCATCGACCAGATAAGTGGCATGGATGCCCAAGGCTTTGACTGCAACCGACGCACCCACCGGCCCCAACGCTACGCCGGTATCAAAGGCGGTTTTGAAGTCACCGTGATGGAAGGCCCGCCAGGCTTCTTGCAAGGCTTCGGCAAGTGCATCGGCATCAAGCTTGGGGGCAGCCTTGCCCGCTGACTTCAGTAACGTGGCTGCGTGCTTGCTGTCGGGATAGGGTTCGCAGTCACCGGCATGCAGCTTCGGCCAAGCTTTCTTCAGCGCCTCACTGGCGTAGGCGAATGCCTTGGCATCGTGCGGAAAGCCGGCCCATCCGGATGCGGAGTTCTTTTTGCTGGCCATATGGACTGCCTCGATGATGGTGTGTGAGTGGGTAGTAAAGCAGCTGCGTGCAAGGACGATGCAAGGTGCCAGCATCCGTTGCGGCATGGATTCTGGCAAGAGGGGGGGCTCGTGTGCGCGCTAGTGTGATTGCTCAAGCCTAGGCCAGCACACTGGCAATTAAGTATCTCTGAGGTCGTGTAATGACCAAGTCCGGCAAAAAAGCGATCAAGCCTTCATCCAAACTGGCGTTTGATGTCACTGCACGCCATGTCTGGCTGGCTTGCTTGGGCGTTCTGGCGCGGGTGCGGCGCAAGTTGGGTCGCAAACGCGATTGACCCTTGCGGTTTTTCCACACGGCTTCTGGCCGCGACGCAATGGTGACAAGTCGTGCGCAGGGCGCACTCTTTCGCGGCCGCTCCACGGGGGGGCTGCCACCGCAGCCGTGGTACCCGCTGGTTCAGGTGATGTAGGCGCGGGTGAGGGTGTTCAGATGCACGCGTTCGGCGTCGCGCAGGAACGGGGCCACCAACATCATCACTTGTACGATCCCGTCGCGGATCGAGGTGCGTTCGTCCTTGTCGCCGCGGGCTGCTGCGTAGTTCATCCAGAACGTGGCGATCACCAGGATATTGGTGGCGGCGGCGTTCACTTCATCGGCGGAGGCCCGCATCACGCCGGCCTGCACCAAGCCACGCATCACTGTGTGTGCCTGCTCATCGGCGCGTTTGAGGATGCGCGCAAAACGCAGGCGCAGGCGGCGGTTGCGGCTGAGAATGTCGACGAGGTCGCGATACAGGAAGCGGTAGTCCCAGATGCATTCAAACACCAAATGCAATTGCAGCCAGATGTCTTCCAGCCCGGGCAGACGGCCTTCCGGTGCGGCCAACGCGGTATCCATCCGCGCTTCGTAGCCGGCGAACAGCTGCTCGATGATGTCGTCTTTATTGCGGAAGTGGTAATACAGATTGCCCGGGCTGATTTCCAGCTCATCGGCAATATGGTTGGTGGTGACGTTGGGTTCACCCTGCGCGTTGAACATCGCAAGCGATGCGTCGAGGATGCGCTGGCGGGTTTGTCGGGCCATCGTCTTGGTTCGCTCAGGCACCGAGTTTCTTGACCAAATCCACGTATTTCTGCTTGGCTGCTTCTTGCGAGGTGCCCTTGAGTTTGGCCCAAGCTTCGTATTTTGCGGTGCCGACAAAGTCAAAGAACCCCGGTTTGGTCCCGCTGACATCACCTTCGGCACCTTGCTTGTACAGCGCGTACAGGCGCAGCAAGGTGTCGTTATCCGGGCGCTCGGTCAGTGCATGCACATCCTTGGCGGCTTGTTCGAACAGGGCTTGCAGATCGGCCATGTGGGTTCCCCTTGCACGGAAATTTGTGTGGATGCGGTCATCTGAACATGCACATCTGCATGGGTCAATACGCCGGGGAATTGTGGAGTGTGCAAAGCTCTGGCAACGTAGGCGGCAACGGCACGCACGCGGCCGACTTTTGCCTGACAGGGAGACGCGCAATGAGTTATTTCGTCACGGGTGGTACCGGGTTCATTGGCCAGTACCTGATCGACAATTTGCTCAAGCGCAAGGGCACGGTGCATGTGCTGGTGCGTAAGGCGTCGATGAAGAAGTTTGATGCGGTCGTGAAACAGCGCGGCTGGGATCCCAAGCGGGTGGTCGCGGTGGCGGGTGACATGACCACCGCCAACTGCGGGGTCAGTGCAGTACAACTGCGCGCCTTGGCCGGCAAGATTCAGCACTTCTTCCATCTGGCTGCTATTTACGATGTCACTGCGTCTGCAGAGAGCCAGCAAGCAGCCAATGTGGATGGCACCCAACATGCGCTGGACTTGGGCGTTGCACTGAAGGTGAAATGCTTCCATCACACCAGTTCAATTGCAGCCGCAGGTTTGTACCCGGGCGTGTTTCGCGAAGACATGTTCGACGAAGCCGAGGGCCTGGATGACCCCTATCTGCGCACCAAGCATGCGTCAGAAGGCTTGGTGCGCGCCGAAAAGCGTATCAAGTGGCGGATCTATCGCCCGGGCATGGTGGTAGGCCATTCCAAGACCGGCTACATCGACAAGATTGACGGCCCGTATTACTTCTTCACCTTCCTCAAGAAATTGCGCGAGATGCTGCCGCCGTGGATGCCTACGCTGGGCATCGAGGGGGGGCGCATCAATATCGTGCCGGTGGACTATGTGGCTGACGCGATGGATCACATTGCGCACAAGCCCAAGCTCGATGGTCATTGCTTCCATCTCACTGACCCCGACCCGATGCGGGTGGGCGAGGTGCTTAATACCTTTGCGCGTGCCGGTCATGCCCCGGAAATGACCATGCGCATTGATGCGCGGATGTTTGCTTTCCTGCCTGGCAGTGTGCGCATGGCGGTGGGTGGGTTGCCGCCGGTGCGGCGCTTTATCGGCATGTTGCTGCGCGATTTCCGGATCCCCAAAGAGACGTTGAAGTTCATCACCTATCCCACCCGTTTTGACAACCGCGAAACCGAGCGCGCGCTGAAAGGCAGCGGGATTGCGGTGCCGCGCCTGGACGATTACGCATGGCGGCTATGGGATTACTGGGAGCGCCATCTTGACCCCGACTTGTTCATCGACCGCAGCCTGAAGGGCAAGGTCAAGGGCAAGGTGGTGGTGATTACCGGGGGGTCGTCGGGGATTGGCTTGTCCACCGCGCAACGGGTGGCCGAAGCCGGCGCCACCACCATTATCGTGGCGCGCGGCGAGGAAGAATTGTTCAAGGCGCGTGATGCGATGAAAAAGGCCGGCGGCAAGGTGTTTGCTTACACCGCAGATTTGGCCGACTTGGCCAGCTGCGACCGTTTGGTGGCCACTATCCTCAGCGAGCACGGGCATGTGGATGTGCTGGTCAACAATGCCGGGCGTTCGATTCGGCGCTCGATCGAGGCCAGCTACGACCGCTTCCACGATTTTGAACGTACCATGCAGTTGAATTACTTTGGCAGCATCCGTCTGATCATGGGTTTCATGCCGACGTTGGTGGAGCGCCGACGCGGCCACATCATCAATATCAGCTCGATTGGGGTGCTGGCCAACTCGCCACGGTTCTCGGCGTATGTGGCATCCAAGGCGGCGTTGGATGCCTTCAGCCGCTGCGCGCAGGGCGAGTTGTCGGGCAAGGGGATCAGCTTCACCACCATCAATATGCCGCTGGTGAAGACGCCGATGATTGCGCCGACCAAGATGTATGACAGCGTGCCCACCTTGTCGCCGGATGAAGCCGCCGATTTGGTGGTGAAGGGGATCATTGAGCGGCCCAGCCGTATTGCTACCCGGCTGGGTATTTTCAGCGCGCTGATCAATGCGGTGGCTCCAAAAGCCTATGAAGTGGTGATGAATACCGCATTCGAGTTATTCCCGGATTCGGCAGCGGCCAAGGGTGACAAGAAGGCCTTGCGTGAGGAAGCGCCCAGTCACGAACAGATCGCTTTTGCGGCATTGATGCGCGGCGTGCATTGGTGATTGGCCGAGAAGCCACAAGTCAACCCGCTGGGGTTGGCTTGTGGCCGGGTCTGCTGTGGAGAGGGGTTCTGGCAGGGTGTTAGTAGGTTCGACACTGCTTGAAGCGAACCGCCTTGGTACTGCCCTGCGGCGGCTGCAACTGCACGCGCGATGATGCCAGCTCCGGGTAGCGTTCCAGCAGGGGGCACAGCTCATTCACCGGGTCGGATTGCTCGGAGCTGAGATAGACCATCAAGGTGGACTGCGTTGACCACAGGGCACGATCAACACCGAACAGTGTGGAGATGGCATTGGCAGTTTCGCGACGATGCTGTTCGATCACCGCCGGGTCGGAGGGGAAGGTGGCCGCAGGGGGGGCGACTGGCTTGGTGGTAGCCGGTGTGGCAGCAGCGGGCGGCACGGATGCCGGTGGGGCTGCGGTAATTGCAGGCGGTGCCAGTGCAGGGCTGGTGGCTTCGGAATCCGGTTGCAGGCCCTGCACAATGAACCAGACCAGGATGCCTGCAACTGCTGCGCCGCCCCATGCCATCAGGGGGATATTGGATGCGGCGGTGGGGGGCACCGGAGTGGGTTCTTGCGGGCGTGCCACATACGGCCTGACTTCGGGCCACAATTCGCTACCGTCAATCAGCTCGATGTGTTGTGGAACAGCGATCCGCTCGGCTTCGTCATCGAACTTGCCGGGAGTGACGACGATGACGTTTTCGGCCCCGCGCAGACTGGCCGATTTGGAAAGCCCCAGTAGTGATTGCGCGCTCACGATGGAGCCGGTGCCGTATTTGCAAGAGAGCAAGGCGCGTTCGCCACCGCGTTCCAGCAAGATGTCACTGCCATCGGTGGGAATGCCGTCCGCGGGCATGCCGTCTTCGATGACCGGACGGTAGCCGCGGCCTTGCATGGCTTGCAAGACCAGCTTGGCGAAATCACGCCAGCGCAACTGGGACAATTGCTCGGCACCGCGTGTCGCGGCTTCTCCGGGCTGCGAGGAATCCTGTTTCTGGCGCAGCCAGAATGACAGTCCGAACCCGGACAGGGCAAACACACACAATGCAATGAGGGCTGCGATCATGGGGACAGTTAGCGCCGAAAAAGCGAAGGTGGCAACTATACCGGCTGCAACGCATAAAGCGATGAATACCCGGACACCTAGGAAAGTGTCTTGATAATGGCCGTCATGCACAGCCGAATAGCGGTGCATGACGAGCAAAAGCAGGGTTCTTCGGAGGCTCCCTAGCTACGATCAGCTAGCGTCTACGGCGGTTGCTGGCGCGTTGTTATCAGCAGCCGCCTTGGCGGCGGTTTTGCGCGGTGCTTTGACCGCTTTGGTCGGCTTCGCAGGCGCGGGCTTGGCAGCCTTGTCGGGTTTGGCAGGTTTTACCGGCCTCGCCTTGGGGGCTGCCTTTGCAGGTTTGGCTGCTTTGGCCGGTGCCTTGGTGGTCGCAGGCTTGCCGGCGGGGGCTTTACGCAACTCGGCGGTAAGGCGCTCCACGCGCTGGGTCAGGGCATTGAGGTCATCGCGGCCGGGCACGCCCAGCCTGATCAGGGCGCGTTGCACGCGTTCTTCAAAGACTTTTTCCAGTTTGTCCCAGGTGTCGGAAGCACGTTCACGGGCTTGGTCAACGCGGCCTTCCACGGCATCCCGCACCACGCCAGCACGACTGCCGGCAAACTTGCGTGCCGTTTGTTCCAGCGACAGGCCGTCACGCACCAAGGTTTCGAACAATTTGCTACCCTCCGACTGGGCGCGGTTGAAGGCCCCCATGCCGGCCAGCCAAATGTGCTGTGCCGATTCGGTGATCGACTTCGGGCTAAGCGGTGACTGCGATTTGGCAGTACCGGTCTTGCGGCTGGAGGCCTTGCCGGCGGGTTTGCTGGCAGGTTTGGCAGCGGACTTGCGGGCGGACTTTTTCAATTTGGCCATGGCCGGTACTCTCTCCGCGTCAATCGGACGCATCGTGGTGGTTGTGCGCAAGAATCGTGCGCTTGTCTAGAGCATTCACACCATGCGCTGACGTTGCAGACGATGTTCGATTTCATCGAGTGCTCGGCCCAGGCGTGCGGTGGTGTCTGTCAAGCGCGGTGCAGGTGGAAGGTGCGCGATGATCGAACGAGGACGATCGGCGATCACCTCTTCGCGCAAACGGATGCCATGCTTGGCCAGTACCGGTTCAAATTCACTCCGCCGCTGGCGCAAATCGGTCAGCGTATTGCGATAGGCCAGCTGCGAAATGCGCCGCCTTGCCGAGAAACTGAACACGTTGGTGTAGAACAACTCGCGGTCGGCAGCATTGGGTTCAAACACCGCTTGGTCGATATTGGGATATTGCTGCGGATAGCGCGCCAAGCCAACCTGCATGCGCGATTGCAGCATGGTGCGCAAGGTTTGCGAGAGCACGCCGGGCAAGCCGCCTTCGGCAATCCGGCGATCGCTGCAGCGGTGCTGCTTCGCATCTTCGGGGCTGTCATCGCCAGGGTTGAAGGGCACCAATGGGTTGATGCCCAACAACAGATCGACATCGCGATCCAGCACCACCGAGGCGTGCATGGTGCGGCGCAGTGCGCCATCGACGATGTGCCGAACGCGCCCGCTCTTATCCTGCATTTCCACTGGCGGGTACAGGCCGGGCAGGGCGGCACTGGCTTGCACCGCGCGTGAAATCGGGATGCCATCCCAGCCTGCATCCCCGAAACGCACCGCTTCTCCGCTGTCCAAATCCACGCCGATGACGTACAGCGGCCTGTCCAGCTTGCGGAAGTCGTTGCTGCGGCCCTGCCGGGTAAATACATCGCGCAGGAAGCGTTCCACTTCGCGATTGTCGAACAAGCCGGTGGGTACCAAACTGCCGAACCGGTTAAGCAGATCCGACCAGCGCGAATCACTGCGACCGCTCCACAAGTCGCGTAGCAAGCGGGTAGTCAGACGCGGGATTGATGCGGCCCGGCTCAAGTATTCGCCAAATGCCGGGCTTAGGAACGTTTCAGGTTGGAATTGCACATCCTCGCTATCGCCGGTGATGAAGATTCTGCACAGTTCGGCGGTGTCCATGCGGTTGGCAAGACCTGCAGCGAAGAATGCACCGGAGCTGACCCCGACATAGCAATCCATTCGGGTGAGATCCAGTCCATCGCAAGCTTCATCCAGTGCACGCAGTGCACCCAATTCGTACATCGCGCCGACCGGGCCGCCGCCGGCGATAGCCAGCCCGATGCGCGACTGGCGTGCACGTGGTTTGGGTGCGGGAGCGGCATGCAGTGACAGCATATGTAACTCGCAAAAGCGGGGCTAACCGGAGTGTAACGGAGTGGATTGGAGTATTGCGTCCACGCGCCTGCTGCGCCGACACTATCGACCATGAGCATGCGGCCTGACCTGCAAGCACGCCTTGCGCGGCAACTTCAGATCCACCAGCGGTTGTTTGATCCGATCCATGAGCCACGCAATCGGCTGCATTGGCTGAAGCCGTTGCAGCAATGGCAGGCGCAACGTTTGCAACGCAGTTTCGCTAGGTTTTTACATGATCCCAAGCGCCATGCGGCGGCTAATTTCTTCCTGACCGATGTGTACGGTGAGCGTGATTTCAGTCAGCGTGATGCCGATATCGCCAAAGTGATTCCAAAAATGCAGCGCCTGTTGCCGATCGAATTGCTGGTCACCATTGCCGATGGTATTGAGCTTGCGGCCTTGAGTCATGCATTGGATCTGCATATGGCGGCTGCATTGCAGGGAATCGCCACAGTCGGTGCTCCGCTGGATACCAACGACTATTCGCAGGCCTACCGCGCAGTGGGTCATCGACGGCTGCGCGCCCATCAGATTGCGTTGATCAGTGGCGTTGGCCAAGGATTGGCTGCTGCACTGGCCACGCCTGGCGTGGGAATGCTGCTGCGTGTATCAAGCCTGCCTGCGCGTGCGGCGGGATTGGGTGAATTGCAATCGTTTTTGGAGCGCGGGTTTGCTGCATTTGCAGCGCTCGGCGATGCGCGGGCGTTTCTGATGGACATCCAGTACAGTGAAACGCGGGTGATGCAGCAGCTTTTTGCAGGGGCAGGCGATCCCTTCGCGTGAACTTGGTGAAGGCCTGAAGCTGGTTCAGCGGGCACCAAAGACTAGGAGTGCCGACAGGGCGGCGGCCATCAGCAATGCCGCTACCAATAGCCAGGGGACACGTGTTGTCCAGCCACGGTCGTTGGGTGGAGCAGGTGGGGCATCGGCTTGCTGTCGTTGTGACTGCTGCGCGCAGGCAATATCGGTGGCCAGTGTGGTGGAGCCTTCCAGCACGAACCGATGCTGTAGCCCGAACCACAATTGATCGCCAGGCTTCAACACGGCGTGTTGAACCGGCAGGCCGTTGAGCCGCACGCCGGTGGCAGCATCGCGCAGGACGGGTTTGCCATCGGCCATTTCAATGCGGGCAAGATCGGTGCGAATGCCATGACCTTCAATGCGCAGGTCGGTACTGGCCGCGCTGCCAATCCGGCGTGGACGCTCCAAGCTCAGGCTACGGCCATGGTGCGGGCCGCCAACACCGCGCAGCACCAGTCGCAACGTGCCGTTGTCATCGCGGCTAGCGGCGGTAGCAGGTAGCGGTGCGGGGGTTGCGGTGACTAGTTGCAGCTCTTGGCCATCGATATGGACACTGTCACCCGCCCGCAGCATGGCCAGTTGCAACACCGGGCGGCCGTTGACGTGGACTCCGCGCAAGCCTTCGGCCACGGTTAGCCAAATGCCGCGGCGGTCATTGCACAGTTGCAGCAGCCACGGGCCATCCGCTGCCATCGGTGCCAGCCCTGTTGGGCCGCGGCCTAATGCCAGCACGCCGGTATCCAGCGGCAGGTCGGGGCGGGAGGTATCGCAAAAATGCAGGCACAGGTCATTCATCGCCGTGCAATCTAGCATGCGAGGCAAGCTTTTCCGGCAGGATTTTCGGCCGTGCAGCGGCGGCTGTTCGGGGCGGCTGGTACGCGGCAGAATGGCGGCTTGTCCGTCACCTTGCCGCCACCATGTCAAAAATCGATATCCGTCATGCCCATTCCCTACCCATGCCGCAAGCCCGCAAGGCGATCGAGGAGGTGGCCAGGAAGCTGCAAGACCGCTTCCAGGTTGATTATGGCTGGGAAGGGGACACCCTGAACTTCACCCGTTCCGGCATTGATGGACATATCGAATTGCAAGCGCAAGCACTGCATGTGCACGCCAAGCTGGGGTTTCTGGCGGCGATGTTCAAAGACCCGATCGAGTCTGAAATCAAGCGGGTGCTGCAAGAGAAATTCTGATCGCAATACACGTTCTGGCGGAATGCCAAAGCGTCATGGACGGTTTCGCCGGAAACCGCACGCGCAAGCGTGCTGCACTGCGGCATACTTGGGGTTTCCCGCCCTGAGAGCTTCCAATGCCACGCGCCTACAACTTCGCCCCGGGCCCGGCCATGCTGCCCGAATCCGTGTTGCGCCAAGCGCAGGCGGAGCTGCTGGAGTTTGGCACTACCGGCGCGTCGATTCTGGAAATCAGCCATCGCGGCGCGGATTTTATGGCCGTTGCACAGAAGGCCGAGGCCGACCTGCGCACGTTGCTGGCCATCCCCGATGACTATGCGGTGATTTTTACCGCCGGTGGTGCCACCACCGTGCAAGCCTTGTTACCACTGAATTTTGCCGCGCCCGGCCAAGCTGCCGACTACGTGGTCAGCGGCCACTGGGGCAAGACCGCGATCAAGCAGGCCGCGCATTGCATCGATGCACGCACTGCGGCCAGTAGCGAGGCGGGCGGGTTTCGGGATGTGCCGGCGCGTAGCACCTGGCAGCTATCCAAGGATGCCGCGTATGTGCACGTCACCGCCAACGAAACCATCCACGGGGTGGAGTGGCGCGAAATCCCCGAGGTGGATAACGCGCCGCTGGTGGCCGATTTCAGTTCGTCGATTGCCTCTGAACCGCTGGATATTTCGCGCTTTGGCATCGTGTATGCCGGCGCGCAGAAGAATCTGGGGCCGGTGGGCATCACGGTTGTCATCGTGCGACGTGATTTGTTGGCGCGTGCCGGCCAGCCGCGAGCGCCAATTTTCGACTACGCCGCGCAGGCCAAGGCAGAGTCGATGCTCAACACCCCGCCCAGTTGGAATTGGTATGTGCTGGGCCTGACGGTGCAGTGGATGTTGGACGAAGGTGGCGTGGCCGAATTTGCCCGCCGCAATACCCGCAAGGCGGCGCTGCTGTATGCCGCGATTGATGGCTCTGGCGGCTTTTATCGCAATGAAGTGGCCACCGCTGCGCGTTCGCGCATGAATGTGCCGTTTTTTTTGCACGATGCCGCGCTGGACAAGGTGTTTCTCGAGCATGCCAGGCAAGCCGGCTTGGTGGCATTGAAGGGCCACCGTGTACTCGGCGGGATGCGTGCATCACTGTACAACGCCATGCCCGAAGCCGGTGTGCAGGCATTGGTCAATTTCATGCAGGAGTTCCAGAGCGCTCATGGCTAAGAAATCTTCAAGCAAGCCCGGCACCCCCAAGACGTCCCCCGTGGTCGAGGCCAAGCCTGATTTGTCACAGGTGCGCGCCCAGATCGACGGCATCGACCAGCAGATTCAAGCGCTGATTGCCGAGCGCGCCAATTGGGCGCACCAAGTGGGCAAGGCCAAGGGCAAGCTGGCCGCTGCGGTGGATTACTACCGTCCCGAGCGCGAGGCACAGGTATTGCGGCGGGTGGTGGACCGCAATGACGGCCCGCTGTCGGACGATGTGCTGGTGCGCTTGTTCCGCGAAGTGATGTCGGCCTGCCTGGCCCAGCAAGAGCCGCTGAAGATTGGCTATCTGGGGCCGGAAGGCACCTTCAGCCAGCAGGCGGTTTACAAGCATTTTGGTCACTCGGCGCACGGCTTGCCGCTGGGCAGCATTGAAGAAGTGTTCCAGGAAGTGGCCGCCGGCAATGCCGATTTTGGCGTGGTGCCGGTGGAGAACTCCGGGCAGGGCACCATCCAGGTGACGTTGGATTTGTTCCTCACCTCGCCGCTGCGCATTTGTGGTGAAGTGGAACTGCGCGTGCACCAATACTTGCTGTCACGCAGTGGCCGCATGGAGGATGTCGAGCGCATTTTTGGTCACCCGCAAGCGTTGGCACAGACGGGCGGCTGGACGCGTACACATCTGCCAGGGGTCGAAAAAATCCCGGTGTCCAGCAATGCCGAAGGCGCGCGCCGCGCACGCAGTGCCGACGATGCCGCCGCCATTGCCGGCGAAACCGCCGCGATTGTGTATGGCCTGAAAAAAATCGCTGGCCCGATTGAAGACCGCAGTGATAACACCACGCGATTCCTTGTCATCGGCCGGCAGGCGTTCCCGCCATCGGGCAATGACCGCACTTCTCTGCTGGTGTTCATCCGCGACCGCCCCGGTGCGTTGTATGGCGTGCTGGAGCCGCTGGCACGGCGCGGTATCAGCATGAACCGGATCGAATCGCGGCCCGAGCACGGGCATAAATGGCAGTACGCATTTTTCATCGATGTCGCCGGCCATTGTGACGAATCGCCACTGAAAGACGCGCTGGATGAAATTGGCCAACACGGCGATGAAGTGCGCGTATTGGGCTCGTACCCGGTGGCAATCACATGATTGATTTCAACGCGCTGGCGCAGGCCGGCATCCGCAGCCTGCGTGCGTATGACCCCGGTCACGATCTGGTGGCACTGCGCCGGCAAGCCGCGCAGCCCTTGCTGGAATTGGGTTCCAATGAAAACCCGTATGGTGCCAGCCGGCTGGCCAAACAGGCGATCATTGCGGCGCTGGATGGCGCGCATGTCTATCCCGATCCACTGGGTGGGGATTTGAAGCGTGCATTGGCGGCCACGCATGGCGTGGCGGCCGCAAATATCGTGCTGGGCAATGGCAGCCACGAATTGCTGATGCAGTTTGCGCAAGTGTTTGCGGGCGCGGGCGACGAAGTGGTGGCCGCGCAGTATGGCTTTGCGGTGTATGCGCTGGCGGCGCAGGCCGCAGGTGCGGCACTGCGGCTTGCACCGGCTTTGCCCAACAATCACGCGATGCCGCGCGGGCATGATCTGGACGCGCTGCTTGCCGCCATCACTGCGCAGACCAAGCTGGTGTATCTGGCCAATCCCAATAACCCTACCGGCACGTGGTATTCGCAGGCGGCATTCGCTGCATTTTTGGCCAAGGTGCCACCCACGGTATTGGTGGTGGTGGATGAGGCCTATGCCGAATTCGTGGATGCCCCCGACTACGCCAGCGCGTTGCTGTTGTTGGCGCAGCATCCCAACCTGATTGTCACCCGCACCTTCAGCAAGGCGTATGCGCTGGCGGGGCTGCGCGTGGGGTTTGCGATTGCGCACCCCGATTGCATTGCAGTCATGGAGCGCGTGCGCGAGAGTTTCAACGTCAATGCATTGGGGTTGGCGGCAGCGGAAGCGGCGTTGGCCGATAATGAGCATCTGGCGGCATCGGTGGCGGGCAATCGCGTGCAGCGCGATGCGCTGGCAGCGGCGCTGCGCCAGCGCGGCCTTACCGTGGCACCTTCGCAAACCAATTTTTTGTTGGTGGCATTAGGTGAAGCTGCTTCGCGGATCGAGGCTGCATTGGTTGCACGTGGCGTGATTTTGCGGCCAATGGGCGGCTATGGCTTGGGTGAGTGCCTGCGCATCACGGTGGGCACGGCGCAGGCCAATGCACGCCTGCTGGCGGCGCTGGATGAGGTGATGGCGTGAGTGGCATGCACTGGACGGCGCATGCAGGCACGCCATTGCAAGGCGTGTTGGGCATCCCCGGTGACAAATCGGTCTCGCACCGGTCGGTGATGTTTGCCGCATTGGCCGATGGCATCTCCACCATCGATGGGTTTTTGGAAGGCGAAGACACCCGCGCCACCGCAGCCATCTTCGAATGCTTGGGCGTGCGTATCGAAACTCCATCGCCGTCGCGGCGCGTGGTGCACGGTGTGGGTATCGACGGTTTGCAGCCTGGCGCTGCGCCACTGGACTGCGGCAATGCCGGCACCGGGATGCGTTTGCTTGCAGGCTTGTTGGCAGCGCAACGGTTTGATTCCGTATTGATTGGCGATGCTTCGCTCAGCAAACGGCCGATGCGGCGCGTCACCGTGCCGCTGGCGAAGATGGGCGCGCGCATCGACACGGAGGAGGGCGGCACGCCGCCGCTGCGCATCCATGGCGGCCAGCCGCTGGTCGGCATCGACCACACGCTGGAAGTAGCCAGCGCGCAGGTGAAGTCGGCCCTGCTGCTGGCTGGGTTGTATGCGCACGGTGAGACCGTGGTGCGCGAGCCGCACCCGACCCGCGATTACACCGAACGCATGCTGTCGGCGTTCGGCGTGGAGATTGAATTCTCGCCCGGGTTTGCGCGGCTGCGCGGCGGCCAGCGCCTGCGCGCCACCGATGTGGCGGTACCGGCAGACTTCTCCTCGGCGGCGTTCTTCCTGGTCGCGGCCAGTATTGTTCCAGGCTCCGAGCTACGCCTGCGGCAAGTGGGCCTGAACCCGCGGCGCACCGGCTTGCTCACCGCGCTGCGGATGATGGGTGCCGACATCACCGAAGAACGCAGCGGCATGCACGGCGGCGAGCCAGTGGCCGATTTGCGGGTGCGCTACGCGCCGCTGCACGGGATCGAAGTGCCGGAAGCGCTGGTGCCCGACATGATCGACGAATTCCCGGCGCTGTTCATTGCCGCCGCTTGCGCCGAAGGCCCCACCGTGGTGCGTGGCGCGGCCGAGTTGCGGGTGAAGGAATCCGACCGCTTGGGCGTAATGGCGGCTGGCTTGCGCACACTCGGGCTGCAAGTGGATGAAACCCCCGATGGCGCCACCATTCACCCCGGCGCGATGCATGGTGGTCAGATCGCCAGCCAGCACGACCACCGCATTGCAATGGCATTTGCGGTCGCCGCGCAGCGCGCGACTGGCGAGCTGCTGATTCGCGATGTGGAGACCGTGGCAACGTCATTCCCGGGCTTTGCGGAGCTGGCGCGTGCGGCAGGGTTCGGGTTGGTTTGAAACCGGTTACAGCGGCGATAGCTGCGTCATGATAGCGGCATCCAATGTGCCCCAATCCACGCTATCCAGGCTGTGCAAACCGCACGTGGCATTGGCCAGCAGCTTGCGTTGCACATCGCTACGGTGCAGCGCCACGGCGTAGGGAACGCGCATGAACGTCACCATCGTGTAGTGCGGCACAAAGCGGCCTGGATGGCGCGCTTGCAGCAGCAATTCCAATTGCCGCTGCAGCAGGAAATCGGCATCGTCGACTTTGTCGCGCATTTCAATGTAGTTTTCCAATGCCATTTGCTGGATTGCCTCGGCATTGGGCTTGCGCTCGGCTTCGAATGCGGTGAACGCTTCGGCCAGGGATGCGGTAACGGTCAGATGTTCGGCCAGCGCCACGCAATCTTCGAACGCACAATTCATGCCTTGCCCGTGGAACGGCACCATGGCGTGTGCGGCGTCACCCAGCAGCACCGCTTGCCCGCCCAGGTGCCAATGGTCCAGATACAAGGTGGCCAACGTGCCCACCGGGTTGGCCTCAAAGTCATGTTGCAACCTGGGAATCAGTGGCAACGTATCGGGGAAGTCGCGTGCAAACAATGCCTGCGCCTGCTCACCGGTTTGTACCTGCGCAAAACTGGGATAACTGCCCGCGTGCGGCATGAACAAGGTCACCGTGAAGGTGCGTTCGTCATTGGGTAACGCAATGCACATGTAGTGGCCACGTGGCCAGATATGCAGGGCATTGGGCTCGATGCGAAAGCCACCGTCGGCGGCGGGCGGGATTTCCAGTTCCTTGTAGCCGTGGTCCAGCCACTCGGTGCGTTCGCCCAGCGGTTGCACTTTCGCGATCTCGGTGCGCAGGGTAGAGCCGGCGCCGTCCGCGCCGACCAGCGCGCGGAACGCGCGGGTCACGGAATCGGTGTGGTGGCGGAAGGTGGCGACATGGTCGACGAAGTCCACCTGCTCCAGCGCGTGGTCGAAATGCAGGCGCGCACCGTGCGATTCGGCGATGTCGAGCAGCACGATATTGAGCTCGCCACGACTGATCGAGTAAATCACTTCGGAATCATCGCGCCCGTAGCGTTGCAAACCCGGCGTGCCGTGCAGCGGGTGCACATAACGGCCGCGCATCATCACCGCCTGCTGCAGCACGGCCTCGTCGGCGCCGGCCTGGCGCAGCGCGTGCAGGCCGCGCTCGGCCAGTGCCAGGTTGATTGAACGCCCGCCGGCATAGCCATCAATGCGCGGGTCGCCGCGCCGTTCGAACACATCCACCGACCAACCGCGCCGGGCCAGCAGGATGGCGAGCAGGGCGCCGGCCAGGCCGCCGCCGATGAGGGTGATGCCGCGCTCAGCGTCCATCGCGCCACTCCTTCACGGTGCGGGCAAAGCGCAGCACGTCGGCGAAACGGTTGTACAGCGGCACCGGCGCGATGCGGATCACGTCCGGCTCGCGCCAGTCGCCCTGCACGCCGCGTGAGGCGAGGAAGTCGAACAGCTCACGGCCGCGTTCACGGCCGCGTTCACGGCCGCCGATGACGCGCAGGGAGAGTTGGCAGCCGCGTCGCGCCGGTTCGCGTGGCGTCAGCACCTGCAGCACGTCGCGCAGCTCGGCATCGATCAGCGCTTCGAGATAGCCGGTGAGCGCTTCCGATTTCGTCCGCAGCGCCGGCAGCGTGGCGCGATCGAACTGCTCCAGCGAAGCGCGCAGCGGGGCTAGGCCGAGGATCGGCGGGTTGGACAGCTGCCAGCCGTCGGCGCCCGGCGTGGCCGAGAACTGCGGGCCCATCCTGAAGCGCACCGACGCATCGTTGCCCCACCAGCCGGCGAAGCGCGGGCGCTCGGTGCGCGCGTGGCGCTCGTGGACGAAGCAGCCGGCGACCGCGCCCGGCCCGGCGTTCATGTACTTGTAGTGGCACCAGACCGCGAAGTCGGCGTCGGCGTCGTGCAACCGCAGCGGCAGGTTGCCGACCGCGTGGGCCAGGTCGAAGCCGACCACGGCGCCCGCGGCATGCCCCAGTCGCGCGATCTCCTTCAGGTCGAACGCCTGCCCGGTGCGGTACTGCACGCCCGGCCACACGATGGTGGCCAGCCGCGGGCCATGCTCGGCGATGGCGCGCTCGATGGCGGCCATCGAGAAGGTGCCATCGGCGTTGTCCGGCGCCACCTCGACCAGCGCCTCGGCCGGATCGAAGCCATGGAAACGCACCTGCGATTCCAGCGCGTAGCGGTCGGAGGGGAAGGCGCCTGCCTCCATCAGCAGCACCGGGCGCTCGCGGGTCGGCCGGTAGAAGCTGACCAGCATGAAGTGCAGGTTGGCGGTCAGCGAGTTCATCGCCACCACTTCCTGCGGCTGCGCGCCGACCACGCGCGCCAGCGGGTCGCGCACCAGTTCGTGGTAGGGCATCCACTGCGCGTTGCCGGTGAAGTGGCCTTCCACCGCCTCGCGCGCCCACTTGTCCAGCACTTCCTCGACGTGCGCCCGCGCGCCCTTCGGTTGCAGGCCCAGCGAGTTGCCGACGAAATAGGCCTGCGGCGCACCGTCATGCAGCGGCAGGTGGAACTCGTCGCGGAAATGGCGCAGCGGGTCGGCTGCATCGAGCGCGGACGCGTGGTGGTCGTTGAACAGTTCGGTCATGCAAACCTCGATGCGGACAGGCCCAGCCATTCCAGCGCGGTGCCGTGGTAAAGCCGTGCGCGCTGCGCGTCGGCCAGGTCGAGCCGCTCGATGCCTTCGCCCGGTACCTGTTCGCCCAGCGGGAACGGATAATCGGTGCCCAGCATCACCCGCTCGCTGCCGCAGGCTTCGAGCAGGTAGCGCAGCGCGGCGTCGTCCGCCACCCAGGAGTCGAAATAGAGGCGCTTCAGGTACTCGCGCGGATTGCGGAAGTTGTCGGTGGCCACCAGGTCCGGACGCATGTTGAACCCGTGTTCGATCCGCCCGATGGTGTAGGGGAAGCTGCCGCCGCCGTGGGCCAGCGCGATGCGCAGCTTCGGCAGCCGTTCCAGCACGCCGCCGAACACCAGGCAGCAGGCGGCGCGCGACTGCTCCGCCGGCATCCCGACCAGCCACGGCAGCCAGTATTTCGGCATCGACTCGGCGCCCATCATGTCCCACGGATGCACCAGGATCGCCGCGCCCAGCTCGCTGGCGGCTTCGAAGAACTCGAACAGCTCCGGTGCGTCGAGGTTCCAGTCGCCGATATGCGAACCGATCTGCACGCCCTGCAGGCCCAGTTCGTCCATGCAGCGTTCCAGCTCGCGCACGGCGAGCTGCGGCGACTGCAACGGCACCGTGCCGATGCCGGCGTAGTGGCGCGGGAAGTCGCGGCAGGTCTGCGCCATGTGGTCGTTGAGCGATATGTGCAGTTCCAGTGCCTGGTGCGCCTTGGCCCAGTAGCTGAACATCACCGGCACGGTGGACAGCACCTGCACCTGCACGCCGAAGCCGGCGTAGTCGTCGATGCGGATCTGCGGGTCCCAGGTCTTCGGCCAGATCTCGCGGAAGAACTTGCCGTCCTTGTAGATCCGGTGACGTCCGTCATCCCCGTGGTGGATCACCGGGAAGCGGGCGTCGCCGTATTTCGTGGCAAGGTCCGGCCAGTCGCGCGGCAGGTAGTGGGCGTGGGTGTCGATTTTGAGCATGACGCGATTCTAGGCCCTAGTGCGGGATATGGCGTCAGCAACTCGCCGCTAGCCCTGTTCCAGCAACCGCTTCGCCGCCGCACGCGCCTCATCACTGACATCCGCACCGCCCAGCATGCGGGCGATTTCCTCGATGCGGCCAGCACTGTCCAGGGCGAGCACCGCCGATTGGGTGATGCCATCTTGCGCGGCTTTGCTGACGCGATATTGGGTGTGGCCGGCTGCCGCCACTTGCGGTTGGTGGGTGACACACAGCACTTGTTTGGATGCGCCAAGCTGCCGCAGCTTGGCGCCCACGGCAGCGGCCACGGCGCCACCGATGCCGGCATCGACTTCATCGAAGATCATGCAGGGCACGGCGTCCTGGCCTTGGGTGGCCACTTCGATCGCCAGCGAAATGCGCGAAAGTTCGCCACCCGAGGCCACTTTGCGCAGTGGGCGCGGCGGTTGGCCGGGGTTGGCGGCGACCAGGAATTCGGCGCGTTCGCTGCCGTTTGGATCCGGTATTGGATGGGCGTTGGCTTCGAGTTGGACGTCAAAATGACCCCCGGCCATGCCCAGTTCGGCAATCAGCAGCGTCACGGCGGTAGCCAGGGTGCTGCCGCAATCGCGGCGCGAGGCGCGCAGTGCATCGGCGGCGTGTTGCCAATCGCTTTGCGCGCTGGCGATAGCGCGATCCAGCCGTTGCAGGGTGGCATCGGCATCGGCCAGTGCATCCAGTTCGATGGCGAGCGCGTCACGATGGGCAGCAAGTTGGTCGGCAGGCACGCGGTGTTTGCGCGCCAAATCCTGCACGCGGGTGAGCTGGCGTTCGATCTCGGCCAGCGCATCGGGGTCCAGCTCCAAATCGCCACGGATGCGTTCCAGCAGGGCGAGTGCTTCATCCAGTTGGATGACTGCCGAGTCCAGCAGTGCATCCACATCACGCAAACGTGGCTCGTGGGCGACTTCACGTTGCAACCCGCTGCGCAGGTGCTGCACGCGGCTGGCCAGTGCGTCATCACCATTCAATGCAGTCAGCCCCGCTTCGCAAGCAGCAATGAGCGACGCCGCATGCGCGTGGCGGCGGTGGTTGGCGTCAAGTTCGGCCAGCACGGCAGGCTCCAGTGGCTGCGCCTGCAATTCGTGCAATTGGTGTTGCAGCCACTGTTGGCGGTCGGCCACATCGCCACGGGCGAGCAGGCTGGCGCGTTCTTCGGACAGTTGCTTCCAGCGTGTGGCGGTGTTGCGCACCGCGTCGAGCAGTGTGGCGTGGCGGGCAGCGGCATCGAGCAAATCCGTTTGCTGGCCGCGCACCAACAAGGCTTGTTGGGCGTGTTGGCCGTGAATTTCTACCAGTAATCGCGCAAGTTCAGTCAATTGCACGATGGTGGCAGCACGGCCATTGATCCATGCCTTGCTGCCACCGTCTGCGCGCAGCGTGCGGCGTAGCTGGCAGGTGTCGCCCTCATCCAGTTCCGCGTCGGTCAGCCAAGCGCGGGCAAGCGGCGCATCGGCAAGATCAAACTCGGCTTCCAGCTCGGCGCGCTGTGCGCCATGGCGCACCACACCGGCATCGGCGCGGGCACCGGACAAGAAGCCCAGCGCATCCACCAGCAAGGATTTGCCAGCGCCGGTTTCACCGGAAATCACGGTCATACCCGCGCCAAACTCCAATGCGGCATGGGCAACAACGGCAAAATCCCGGATGGAAAGTCGAGTCAACATGGCTGCGCATTGTGCCTGCGCCCGCTTGCATGCGGTAGCGGTTGCGGCATACAACATGAGGATGGCTCGAAAAACTGCCCACGACATTGCCCAAGACCCGCGTGCCCGGCAACTGCTGCGCACCTTGGTGGCGCGGCATATCCGCTCTGGCGAGCCGGTGGGCTCGCAGACCTTGGCCAAGCACGCGGGGCTGGATGTCAGCCCGGCCACCATCCGCAATATTCTGGCCACGCTGGAAGATGCCGGCCTGCTGGCCGCGCCGCATAGCAGTGCCGGCCGTGTGCCCACCGCACAGGGCTATCGCTTGTTTGTGGATACCCTGTTGCAGGTCAAGCCCTTGGCCGAGAGCGAAACCCGGAACTTGCGCAGCAGCTTGCAGGTGGGCGCGGGTACCCGCGCATTGCTGGACAGCACGTCGGAATTGCTGTCCACCATGACCCATTTTGCCGGTATGGTGAGTGTGCCCAAGCGTGAAAGTTTTGCGTTCCGGCAAATTGATTTTGTGGCACTGGACCCGCAGCGGGTGTTGGCCATCGTGGTGTTTGCCGATGGCGAGGTGCAAAACCGCGTGGTGCAACTGCGGCGCGTGGTGACGCCGTCAGAACTGGAACAGGCAGCCAACTATCTGAACACGCATTTTGCCGGGCAACCGCTGGGCTTGATTCGTGCAGGGTTGTTGGGCGAACTGCGCGCAGCACGCAGCGAGATGGAACGGCTGTTGGCCAGCTCGCTGGAATTGGCCGAGCAAGCCTTTGCCCCCGCCAATGAGGACGACATGCTGGTGGCCGGGCAGACCCGCTTGCTGGGCCTGCAGGATATGGCCGACATGGAGCAGCTGCGCGCGCTGTTCGAAGCCTTCGCCGAAAAGCGCGAGCTGCTGCAATTGCTGGAACGCACCGCCAAAGCGCCGGGGATGCGCGTATTTATTGGCGAAGAGGCTGGCCTTGCATCATTGGAAGGGATGTCACTGGTGGCTGCGCCGTACGGCCGCGATGGCCGCGTGCTGGGGGTGTTGGGCGTGATTGGCCCCAGCCGCATGGCCTATGAACGGGTGATCCCGGTGGTGGATGCGGCAGCGGCGCTGTTGGGGGCCGCCTTGAATCCGGAGAGCTGAGCCCCCATCCCCGGTGGCAGTGCGGCATTGGGCCGCGAATTCAAGCCGTGGACATGAGCATGGACCCGACGCAGGACACTAACGACGCCACCAACGAGGTGGATTCGCACGACCCCATCGAAGCACTGCACGCCGAAATCGAGCAGCTCAAGGCGCAATCCTTGGTCGAGCGCGCTGATCTGGACAACCAGCGCAAACGCTTGGCCCGCGACATCGAAATGGCGCGCAAGTTTGCCAACGAGCGTTTGCTGAGCGATTTGCTTCCGGTCTTCGATAGCCTGGATGCCGGTTTGAATGCGGCAAGTGGTGATACCGGCGCACTGCGCGACGGGATGGAATTGACCTACAAGCAGCTATTGAAAGTGGCGGCCGATAACGGCATGGAAGTACTGGACCCCACCGGCCAGCCGTTCAATCCCGAGCATCACCAGGCCATCAGCCAGGGCGAGTCCGAGGGCGTTGCGCCCGGGCATGTGATCACCGTGTTCCAGAAAGGCTATGTGCTGAACGGACGGCTGTTGCGTCCGGCATTGGTCATCGTGGCGAAGCACGATTGACCGCAATTGATTGTTGCCAGGCCTTGAAGCCGGCTTCGGCATCCCCAAATAACGACCATCGGCGCAGTGCGCCATTGCATACCAAACTCAAGAGGACACTGTCATGGGCAAGATCATCGGCATCGACCTGGGGACCACCAACTCCTGCGTTTCCATCATGGAAGGCGGCAAAGCCCGCGTCATCGAAAACAGCGAGGGTGACCGCACCACCCCGTCCATCGTGGCATGGACCAAAGACGGCGAAGTGCTGACCGGCGCATCCGCCAAGCGGCAAACCGTCACCAACCCGAAGAACACCTTCTACGCGGTGAAGCGCCTGATTGGCCGCAAGTTCACCGACGCCGAAGTGCAAAAGGATTTGGGTCTGGTGCCGTACACCATCACCCAGCACGACAATGGCGATGCGTGGGTGGCATTGGCCGATGGCAAGAAGCTGGCGCCGCAGGAAGTCTCCGCCAAAGTGCTGGAGAAAATGAAGAAGACCGCCGAAGCCTTCCTGGGCGAAACCGTCACCGAGGCGGTCATCACCGTGCCGGCTTACTTCAATGACAGTCAGCGCCAAGCCACCAAGGATGCCGGTCGCATTGCCGGCCTTGATGTGAAGCGCATCATCAACGAGCCGACCGCGGCCGCGCTGGCCTATGGCCTCGACAAGGGCGACAGCAAGGATCGCAAGATCGTGGTGTATGACCTCGGTGGCGGTACCTTCGACGTGTCGATCATTGAAATCGCCAACATCGACGGTGAAAAGCAATTTGAAGTGCTGGCCACCAATGGCGATACCTTCCTGGGTGGCGAAGACTTCGACAATCGGGTCATCGACTACTTGGTGGAAGAATTCCAAAAGACCGATGGTGTGGATCTGCGCAAGGATCCGCTGGCCCTGCAACGCCTGAAGGATGCGGCCGAGCGTGCCAAGATCGAGCTTTCCAGCAACCAGCAGACCGACGTCAACCTGCCGTACGTGACGGCCGACGCCACCGGTCCCAAGCATCTGAACATCAAGCTGACCCGCGCCAAGCTGGAAGCTTTGGTCGACGATCTGGTGAAGAAGACCATCGAGCCGTGCCGCGTGGCATTGAACGATGCCGGCCTGCGTGCGTCCGACATCAATGACGTGATTTTGGTCGGCGGCCAGACCCGCATGCCGAAGGTGCAGGCCGCCGTGGCCGAGTTCTTCGGCAAGGAGCCGCGCAAGGACGTCAACCCCGACGAGGCCGTGGCTATTGGTGCTGCGGTGCAGGGTGGCGTGTTGGCCGGCGACGTGAAAGACGTGCTGCTACTCGATGTCACTCCGCTGAGCCTGGGTATCGAAACCTTGGGCGGCGTGTTCACCAAGATCATCGAGAAGAACACCACCATCCCGACCAAGGCTTCGCAAACCTTCAGCACCGCCGAAGACAACCAGAGCGCGGTGACGGTGCATGTGCTGCAAGGCGAGCGCGAACAGGCCCGCTACAACAAGTCGCTGGCCAAGTTCGACCTCACCGGCATTGATGCTGCCCCGCGCGGCATGCCGCAGGTGGAAGTGAGCTTTGACATCGACGCCAACGGCATCGTGCACGTCACCGCCAAGGACAAGAAGACCGGCAAGGAACAGAAGGTCGAAATCAAGGCGGGCTCGGGTTTGAATGACGATGAAATCCAACGCATGGTGCAGGACGCCGAAGCCAATCGTGAAGAAGACAAGCGCTTCCACGAGCTGGTGACGGCACGCAATCAGGCCGATGGTTTGATCCATGCCACCCGCAGTACCATCAAGGACAACGGCGACAAACTGCCGGGTGAGGCGATCGGTCGCGCTGAAGGTGCCATCGCCGAGCTTGAAACCGCGATGAAGGGTGACGACAAGGGCCAGATCGAAGCCAAGGCCAAAGCGTTGGAAGAGGCCGGTCAAGCCCTGTTCGCCGCTGCTGCCGCTGCGGGTCAACAGCAAGGCGCATCGGCGGATGCCGGCAAGCCGGCCGATGATGTGGTGGATGCCGAGTTCACCGAGGTCAAGGACGACAAGAAGGATTGACCGGGGTTTAGCATCGTCAACGCCCAAACGCCCGATATCGGGCGTTTGGTGCATCAGGGGGAAAGATGGGCAAAGGGCGGATGGAAGCATTCAGTGATGGGGTGATCGCGGTGATCATCACCATCATGGTGTTGGAACTGAAAACTCCGCACGCCGCCACTTGGCAGGCATTGCTGGCCAATACACCTGCATTTTTAAGCTATGTGCTGAGCTTTGTGTATGTCGGTCTGTACTGGAATAACCATCACCACTTGCTGCATGCTGCAGAGCGGGTCGATGGCCGGGTGTTATGGGCCAACTTGTTCTTTCTGTTCTGGCTGTCGCTGTTCCCCTTTGTCACCTCATGGGTCAATGAAGCCGAGCCCATGCCGGCGTCAATCCCCACGGCCATGTATGGTGTGGTGCTGTTGATGGCGGCGGTGGCGTGGATGCCGCTTTCCTACACGTTGATGCGCTGCAACGGTGGCAACAATGGCGTGCTGGGGCGTGCACTCGGCGGCCAACGCGGTGACTGGAAAGCCAAATTGTCGCTTGCAATCTATGCCGCCGGGATTGCGTTGGCCCTTTTAGCCCCAATCTTCTCTTGCATCTTGTACGCGTTGGTCGCGGTGCTGTGGATCGTGCCGGACCGACGCATTGAACACCAGTTGAAACAACACCCATGAACAAACGCGACTACTACGAAGTGCTGGGCGTGGCCCGCAATGCCAGCGATGATGAGCTGAAGAAGGCCTATCGGCGCAGCGCGATGAAGCATCACCCCGACCGCAACCCCGGTGACAAGGCGGCGGAAGCGGCGTTCAAGGAGTGCAAGGAAGCCTATGAGGTGCTGAGTGACGGCGGCAAGCGCCGCATGTACGACCAGCATGGTCACGCCGCATTTGAACATGGCATGGGGGGCGGCAACGCCGGGCCAGGTTTTGGCGGTGCCGACATGGGCGATATTTTCGGCGACATCTTCGGCAATATTTTTGGCGGTGGCCGCCAACAGCGCCCCCGGCGTGGCGCCGATGTGGGTTACATGATGGAGCTGGATCTGGAAGAGGCCGTGGCCGGCATCGACAAGCAGATCCACATCCCCACCTTGGCCAATTGCGAGCCGTGCAAGGGCAGTGGCTCGGCCGATGGCAAAGTGGATACCTGCACCACCTGCAAGGGCCGCGGCCAAGTGCATATGCAGCGCGGTCCGTTCACCATGCAGGCGCCGTGTCCGCATTGCGAAGGCAGTGGCAAGTCCATTGCCAACCCCTGCAAATCCTGCAATGGCAATGGCAGGGTGGAAGAAGAGAAAACCCTGTCGGTGAAAATCCCGGCGGGTGTGGACAATGGCGACCGCATCCGCCTGGCAGGCGAAGGTGAAGCTGGCCCTGCCGGCGCGCCGCCGGGTGATTTGTATGTGGAAGTGCGGGTGCGCGAACACGCCATCTTCCAGCGTGATGGCGATGACCTGCATTGCGAAGTGCCCATCCGCATTTCACAGGCGGCATTGGGCGATAGTGTGCGCGTACCCACCTTGGGCGGTGAAGTGGAGCTGCGTATTCCGGCCGAAACCCAGACCGGCAAAGTGTTCCGGTTGCGCGATCGCGGGGTGAAGTCGGTGCGCAGTCGCGCGCCTGGCGATCTGTATTGCAAGGTGGTGGTGGAAACCCCGGTCAATCTGACTGCCGAGCAGCGCAGCTTGCTGGAGCAGTTTGAAAGCACCTTCGGTGGCGAAGGCGCACGTCGGCATTCGCCCAAAGCCAGCACCTTTTTGGATGGGGTGAAGGGCTTCTGGGATCGAATGGTTTCCTGAGCCACCAATCGCCCGCAGCGGTGTTTGCAACCGTAGAATTCGGGCTCCCCTGCAGAGCCCGTTTTCGTTGAACACATCCCCACTCATTGGCATCGTCGGTAGCGCCGGTGCATATGGCCGTTGGTTGCGCAGGTTTTTTGAGGCGCAGATGGGCTTGACCGTCATCGGCCATGACCCGGCTGATGCCACATCGCACAGTGAGGAAGATCTGCTCACGCACGCCGATGTGCTGCTGTTTTCCGCGCCGATCCGGCACACGCCTGCGTTGATCGAACGCTACATCGCGCAATCCGCCGGCCGCGAGTCAGGTAAATTGTGGCTGGATATCACCTCGGTGAAAGTGGCCCCGGTGGCGGCGATGCTGCATTCGCAAGCCGAGGTGGTGGGCCTGCACCCAATGACCGCACCGCCCAAATCACCCACCTTGCGCGGGCGCGTGCTGGTGGTCTGCGCGGCACGCATAGCACGCTGGAAACCGTGGCTGTCCGCATTGCTGGCGGCGTTGGAGGCCGAATGTGTTGTCGCCACACCAGAGCAACATGACCGCGCAATGGCATTGGTGCAGGCGCTGGTGCATGCGGGGCACTTGGCGCAGGCGAGTGTGTTGAATGATCCTGCGGCGCGACCGGGAGCGCTTGAGACCTTGCTGCCGTTTCGGTCAGCATCGTTTGAAATGGATGCAGCTATCGCCGCCCGCATCTTGTCGCTGAATCCTTCGATCTATGAAGACATCCAATTCGGCAATCCGTATGTGCCGGATGTACTGCGCAGGGCGGCCGAACGTCTGCATCGCATCGCCACGCTGGTGGGACAGGGCAGTGACGCCGCACGCAATGCCTTTCGCCAGGAGTTCTTGCTGCACAACCAGCAAGGCTTCGGTGATGTGGTATTGGCCGAGGGCAATTACACCTTCGAGCGGCTGGGCTATCTGTTGGCCGACCTGCATGACGAGCACAGCATGAGCATCCATTTGCCGGAAGATCGCCCCGGCTCCCTGCGTGACCTGCTGCAGATCTTCGAGCGGCATGGCGTCAATATCGCCTCGTTGCATTCCTCGCGGACACCTGCGGGCGAGGTGCATTTCCGGTTTGGGTTTAGTCGCGATACGCGGCCAACGCAGCTTTCTGAGGTTGCGCAAACTTTGCAGGGAAGTGGAATTGGACGGGTCTTGCCCGATTGAACGGTCACATTCTGGAGGTGAACGGTGGCGGAATAGTGTGAACCATGACGTTTATCAATAAACAGAGTGCATAAATTGGCTATTGTTGGCACCTGTACAAACAGGTATCGCCTGTCATGACATTCCGTTCCCCCGCGGGATCCTCCTCTGAGTTCCAGCACCCTTACGGGTCATTGCTTGACGCCTTGCAAAAGCGCGTTCTAGATAGCGTAGTGCCTGCGTTGGACAGCAGCCTGTCCGAATTGGACGACTATCTATTCGACCGCAGCCAAAGTGGCGAACAAGCGCTGGGCATGTTGGCTCTGCGTGAAATGCGCCGGGTGCGCGCAGACATGTCCAAAACCTTTCGCCAAAGCGTTGCCGATCGTTTTCGCGAGCTACGTAAACGGCGTGCTCCGGAAGATGGCGAAGCCGTTGGGCTTGGCCTGAGCTTGTTGTCCGATCAGGATTTAGAGCAGCAATTGGCAGTGGATCAATTGGCGCAGTCGGTGTTGCGTAATGCCTTGCCGGCGTTCGAAGTCGCCACGCAGCGCTTATGCGTCGTCGTGGGCCAGCCGCAATTGGAGTCCAATGCCAATCCGTTGGGCCCGGCATTCTTGGCCGCTGCCTTAGGGAAAGCGATGGGGCAGCTCGAAATCGAAGCCGAGCTGCGCATCGTGGTCTTCAAGTTCTTCGAGCGCGCTCTGGGTGAAGTGTTGGCCGAGTTGTACGATCGTTGCAATGGGCTGATGGCCAGTGCCGGCGTGCTGCCCGAGCTTCGTGCCAGTGGTAAAACCCAGCATGCCGCGGGGAAGCACCATCCCAAGCGGCCAGAATCGCACGCCGAAGAGGCTGCCCAGGTAGCAGCACAGGCCGCAATGCAGGCGGCCTATCAGGACAACCAAGTCGCCCGACGCATGCCGGCACAAGCGGGATGGGACACCGCGCAAGTGCAGATCAATGCCGCCGATCAAGCCCTGTTTGCCAGCATGCTGGGGCAACTGCAAGGCTGGCGCAACGTCAATAACGTGGCACCGCAGCATGATTCGGCAGGCCCTGCCACCACGCTGTCCACGCATGACTTGTTGTCCATCCTGTCTTTGATGCAGCGCGAGGCTGACCCTGTGCCCATGCCGTCCACGCAGGGCGGCAAGCCGCAATCGTTTGCTGGCCAATTGCGCCAGCAGATGGCGCAGAGCGCACGCAAGCTGGGGGTCGCTAGCGACAACGTGACGCTGGATGGGCTTGATGGCGATGCCGTCGACCTGGTCGCTCTGCTTTTTGATGTACTGCTGGATGGGCCGCAATACAATTCCAATATCCGCCAAAAAATCGGCCGTATGCTGGTTCCGTTCGTCAAGGTCGCGGTTAAGGATCGCCGCATGTTCCTGTACAAGGAACACCCGGCACGGCGCTTGCTCAATACCGTGGCCGAAGCCTGCGAAGGCAATCGTGGTGAGGCGCCGCAAGAGCAGGAGCTGCTCGACCACGTTGACCACACCATTGACAGGTTAGTGTCCGAGTTCAATGAAGATGTCGCGATTTTCGAGGCACTTGAGCAAGACCTGCGCATGTACATGGCGCAGCATCGCAAGCGCTTTGAATTGGCCGAAAAGCGCACTACCGAAGCTCATCGCGGCCGCGAGCGGCTGGAGCAGGCCCGCACCGAAGTCAGCACTGACCTCGAGCAGCATCGTGGCGGGCGTGAACTGCCGTCGGTGATTGATGAGTTCCTATCCACCCATGGTCAGCACCATCTGACCCAGATTGTGCTGCGTGATGGGCGCGATTCAGCGCGTTATCAAGACGCACTGCAAGGTATCGACGCGCTCTTGATGGCGGTTGACGGGGCGATGCATGGCTTGGTAGTGCCTTTGCCGGAGGCCGAGTTATTGGCGATTCTGGCCAGTGCCGGCTGCGTCGGTGAAGACGGGCAAGCTGCACTGGAGGCCTTGGCTGACATTATCTCCAGGTTGTCTGTGGGGCAAGCCACAATCGCCAGCGACGAACGCATTCCGGCTCCGATCGTGCTGGCAGAGCCTCCCCCGCCGCCCACGCCGCAACTGGAAGTTGTTGGCGGTACTGAAGCGGTGGTCTGTGATGACAATCTGTTGACGCGCGTCAGCAAACTGAAAGTCGGCGACTGGTTGCAATTGCAAAGCGCAGACGGACAATTTGCACCGGCGAAAGTGTCGTGGATCAGTCCGATTTCCGCACGGTTGTTGCTGGTCAATCGGCGCGGGATTCGAGTACTGGTCGCATCCGTCCGTGAACTTGCGGTGATGGCCGCGCTAGGCAAGATCACCTTGCGTGATGGCGAAGCCGCATTCGATGATGCCATGCATCAGATGGCGGGGCGTTTGCGCGGAGCTGCCGCAAACGCCTGACGTCATGGGCCTGGCTGCGCACGTGCAAATGCGCGTGCGCAATGCTTGCTGCTGCAGCCTGCAGCCGCTAGCCTGCAGGCATGAATACACCGATTCGCATTCTGATCCACGGCAGCAGTGGCCGCATGGGGCAAGCCCTGCAGCGTTTGGGCAAACAACCTGCCAGCGGTTGCCAGGTTGTCGCTGCAGTGGCACGCCGCGTTGATCTGCGCGTTGTCGATGGCATCCCGCAATTTGCAGCCAGCGAGCTTTCCGGCGTGCCTGATTTCGATGTCGCCATCGACTTCAGTCTGCCGCAAGGATTTGATGCCATCTTGCAGCTGTGCCTTGCGCGCAAGGCTGCACTCGTCTCCGGCACGACCGGCTTGAGTGAAGCTCAGCAAGCTGCATTGGCGGCCGCCAGTGAGCGCATTCCGCTGATTTGGGCCAGCAATTTCAGTCTCGGTGTGGCGGTGTTGCATGATTTGGTCGAGCGCGCCGCAAGCATGTTGCAAGGCTGGGACTGCGACATCGTGGAAGCCCACCACACACGCAAGCAGGATGCCCCCTCAGGCACTGCATTGACCCTTGGCAGATCTGCCGAAGCCGGCGGTGCGCATCCGCATTACGCCAGCATCCGTGCCGGCGATATCGTCGGCGAGCATCTGGTGCAATTCACCTCCGCCGGCGAGCGTATCGAGTTGGTGCACCGCGCCCACAACCGCGACATCTTCGCGAGTGGGGCATTACATGTTGCACAGCGCCTGCATACCCGTCCGCCCGGGCAGTATCAGGTGAGTGAGTTGCTGAAGTGAATGCAGTCAGATTCTTGGGGGGGTGACTGAATAACGCGATATCGAACCTTGTACCGTGTTTTTGATGCTCAAAGCCATCACGGTCCGATTGTCGGTCTTTGGCCAGTTGTCGGTCTTTGCCCAGTTGCAGGATTTCCCGGCCCACGGGGTAGCCAATGCGCTGGGTGAGTCAGATCGGTCAGATGTGATATCACGCTAGGCCATAGCAAGGCAAAGGCCGCCTTGCGGTGGCCTTTGCCTTGCTATGGCGCTCCCTACGGGATTCGAACCCGTGTTTTAGCCTTGAGAGGGCCACGTCCTAGGCCTCTAGACGAAGGGAGCAATGAGGGGTGCCGATTGGACAATCGGCTCGGCGCTGGGGATTCCGGCGCTGAGCTTGTTAGTATAAGTGGCTGCGCAAGCCACTGGCAATGCGCCTTTCACTTCCTTTGACGCTGCGGTCTGGCCGCCACGCATGACTGAATCCCAATCCATTTCCACCGCTGTTGTCCCCAGCTTGCACGTGATTCCACGTGAAGCGCACAACATTTCCCGCAAACAGATGAGCCAAGGCACACTGCGTGTGCTGTACTGCCTGCGCGAGGCCGGCTTTGCGGCCTATCTGGTGGGGGGGGCGGTGCGCGACTTGCTGGTGGGCGGTGAGCCCAAGGATTTTGACGTGGCTACCGATGCCACTCCCGAGCAGGTCAAGGCGCTGTTTCGCAATTGCCGCTTGATTGGGCGCAGGTTTCGCTTGGCGCATGTGGTGTATGGCCGTGAAATCATCGAAGTGGCCACCTTTCGCGCCAATGGCGGTGATGACGAAGGCGACCGCCTGACCGACGATGGCGGCCGGCTGCTGCGCGATAACGTGTACGGCAGTATCGAGCACGATGCGGTACGCCGCGACTTCACCGCCAACGCGCTGTATTACGCGATTGAAGATTTTTCGGTGCGCGATTACGTGGGGGGGTTTGCAGATGTGCAGGCACGGGTGCTGCGCCTGATTGGTGAGCCGGAAGCGCGCTATCGCGAAGACCCGGTGCGGATGCTGCGGGCGGCGCGGTTGGCGGCCAAGTTGGGATTCACGATTGCGCCGGCCACCGCCGAACCGATTGCACGGTTGGCCCCGTTGCTGGCCGATGCGTCGCCGGCGCGTTTGTTCGAAGAAACCCTGAAGATGTTCCTGTCGGGTCATGCAGTGGCCAGTTTTGAATTGCTGGAAGCGCATGGATTGTTGCCGGTGTTGTTGCCGGAAACGGCGCAAGCCTTGCAGTCCAACAAGTCGGGTGCGTTGCGGCGGATGCTGGTGCAGGGCTTGCGCAACACCGATGCGCGGGTGCATGCCGATCAGGCGGTGTCGCCGGCGTTCTTGTATGCGGTGTTGCTGTGGCCAGCGTATTGCCGTGCTTTGGCGCTGCTGCAAGCACAGGGCGTGCATGCGGCCGAAGCGCAGCGGCGTGCGGCCGATCGCGTCACCTTGCACCAAGTGGCGCGGATTGCGTTGCCGCGGCGGTTTTCGCAACCGATGCAGGAAATCTGGCTGTTGCAACCGCGCTTCACCTTGCGTCTGCGCAAGCGGGTGTTCCGCCTGCTGTCGCATCCGCGGTTTCGGGCCGCGTTCGATTTCCTCGAACTGCGCTTGGCGGCTTCGGACTCGCATGCTGACGACGTGGCGTTCTGGCGCGAGGCGCAGTTGCACCCCAGCGATGCCACTGCCGACAGCGCGCAAGATCGTCTGACCCCCGACGAGATTGGCAATGATGCCATTGCCGAGGCGGGCGACGCCCCGCGCAAACGTCGGCGCCGGCGTCGGCGTCCCACCGACACCCGTCCCGCCGCCGAATGAGGGCGCCGGTACACGCGGCAGTGGGTCTGGGCGCCAATCTGGGCGATTCCACCCACGCAGTGACCAGCGCCATCCATGCGCTGGCTCAGCTGCCGGAGACCGAATTGCTGAGCGCATCGCGCCTCTATCGCACGCCGGCGTGGGGGCGGGTGGATCAGCCGGATTTCATCAATGCAGCGGTGCTGTTGAACACCACATTGACCGCCCCGGCCTTGCTGGCGCAGTTGCTGGAAATCGAACGCAATGCAGGCCGGCAGCGCGGCGGCGATACCGCGGCACTGCGCTGGGGGCCACGGGTGCTGGATCTGGACCTGCTGCTGTATGGCGATGCCGTGATCAACGTCCCCGGCTTGCGGGTGCCGCATCCGTATCTGCACGAGCGTGCGTTTGCACTGGTGCCGTTGGCCGAGATCGCAGCAGAGATGGTCTTTCCCGGATATGGCAGTGTGGGTGAGGCGCTGCGGCAGGTGGATGCGCAGGGCGTGGAAGCGATTGCCGTTCAGGCTGCTTCATCTGCGCGATAATGCGCGATTGCCCTGTTGGAAGCCCGCAATGAGCGTGCATGCCGAATCGAAGTCCTGGAGCGTGCCGCAGCTTGCGCAGGCGCGTGCCGCCGGCCGCAAATTGGTGATGTTGACCTGCTATGACGCCAGTTTTGCGCGGGTGCTGGATGCTGCGGGTATTGATCTGATCTTGATCGGCGATTCGTTGGGGATGGTGGTGCAGGGCCACGAATCGACCTTGCCGGTACAGGTGGATGACATCGTGTACCACACCGCAGCGGTCGCGCGGGCGGCCAAACATCCGCTGAAAATTGCGGACTTTCCGTTTGGCAGTGACGGTAGCCCGGCGCAAGCATTTGCCGCGGCGGTGCGGTTTATTCAAGCCGGCGCGGCGATGGTCAAGTTGGAAGGTGCGGGCCACAAACTCGGCACCATTCGCTATTTGGTGGAACGCGAAATCCCGGTGTGCGCGCATCTGGGCCTGACCCCGCAGTCGGTGCTCACGATGGGTGGCTTCAAGGTACAAGGGCGCGAGCAATCTGCCGCCGAGCGTTTGCAGGCGGAAGCCTTGGCCGTGGCAGAAGCCGGTGCGGCTTTGCTGGTGTTGGAGGGCGTGCCGGCCACGTTGGCTGCGCAAATTACCCAGGCCAGCCCGATTCCCACCATCGGGATTGGGGCAGGTGCCGGCTGTGATGGGCAAGTGTTGGTGTTGCATGACTTGTTGGGTATCGACACTGGGCATCGCAAACCCAAATTCGTCAAGGATTTCCTGGCCGAAGGCGGCTCGATTGCCGGCGCGGTGCATGCCTATGCCGAGGCGGTGCGCGCAGGCACGTTTCCGACCATGGAGCACAGCTACGCATGATTGAAACCATCACCCAGCTTGCGGCATTGCGCGAGCGTATTCGCCAGTGGCGGCGCGACGGCCAGACGGTGGGTTTCGTGCCGACCATGGGTAACCTGCATGCCGGCCATTACTCACTGGTTGCACTGGCGCGGCAGCATGTGGACAAAGTGGTGTCCAGCGTGTTCGTCAATCCCACCCAGTTTGGCCCCAACGAAGATTTTACCCGCTATCCACGCACGCCCGACGCCGATACCAGCGGCCTGCATGCGGCTGGCTGCGATATATTGTGGTTGCCGGAAGTGGAAGCGATGTACCCGTTCGGTGTGCCGTTGGCCTCGAATGTGCATGTCCCCGGAATCAGCAGCGTGCTGGAAGGTGCGTGCCGCCCCGGCCATTTCGATGGTGTGTGCACGGTAGTGACGCGCCTGTTCAATCAGGTGCAGGCGGATGTGGCGGCGTTCGGCAAAAAAGACTTCCAGCAGTTGGCGGTGATCCGGCAAATGGTGGTGGATTTGCACATGCCCACCGCCATTCTCGCCGGCGCGATCGTGCGTGAAACCGACGGCCTGGCGATGAGTTCGCGCAACCAGTATTTGTCGCAGGCCGAGCGCGCCACCGCGCCGGGCATTCATCGTTGCTTGTTGGCGATGCGCGATGCCGCGCAGGCCGGCCAGCCGCGTGCACAAGTGGAAGCCGATGCCGACGCACAACTGCGTTCGGCAGGCTTCGTACCGGACTACGCGGTGCTGCGTTGCCCCGATTTCAGCGAGCCGCAGGATGGGCAGGCGGGCGCAAGGGTTGCGCTGATCGCGGCACGTCTGGGGCGGACGCGGTTGATCGACAATCTGGAATTTGAATTGCCCGGATAAATTGCGGTTTTTGGAATGTTGCAGTGCGGCATTTGCGTCTTATACTGCAGCCTCAATGCGGCCAACGCCGTCATGCACCATCGGAGTCAAGCCATGCAACTGACCCTCCTCAAGGGCAAGATCCACCGCGCCACCGTCACCCATGCCGAGCTGCATTACGAAGGCTCCTGCGCAATTGACGGGCGTTTGCTGGATATTGCCGGTATCCGCGAATACGAGCAGATCCACATCTACGACGTCACCAGTGGCGAGCGCTATTCCACGTATGCCATTCGTGGCGAAGAAGGCAGTGGGGTGATTTCGGTCAACGGCGCGGCCGCACACAAATCACGGGTGGGTGATCTGGTCATCATCTGCGCCTATGTGCAGTGCGATGCCGAAGAAGCCAAGGCCTACAAGCCCACCTGCGTGTATGTGGACCGCAATAATCATCTGACCCACACCAATCATTCGATGCCCCAACAGGCGGCCTGACCATGACAAGCCTGCTGGACGGTCTGGATGCACATGCACAGCGACTGGCCAGCAGCACGCTGGTCAATTTGATTGCAAACGATCCGGCGCGCGCGCAGGAATTTGCCCTGCGTTGCGGCCCGTTGTACGCCAATTTTGCGCGTCAGCGTTATGACCGCACGGCGCTTGATGCGTTGTTTGATCTTGCCAAGCGCGCTGATCTTGCAGGCGCCATGCAACAGCTGTTGGGTGGTGAAACCGTCAACGGCACTGAAGGCCGTGCGGCTTTGCATAGTGCATTGCGCGGCGGCGTGGCAACGTCGGCTTTTGCGCTGGCGGCGCGTGCGCAAGCGCTGTCTGCGCAGCTAAGGATGCGCGAGTTGATCGACGCGCTGGCAGCCAGTGATGTGACCGACATCGTATCCGTTGGCATTGGTGGTTCTGATCTTGGGCCGCGTTTGATTGTGGATGCATTGGCGCGGCCGGGTGCGCGTTTCCGCGTGCACTTCATTTCCAATGTCGATGGCAATGCGGCGCGCCGCGTGCTGGCAGGGCTAGATCCGGCCAAGACCGCCGGAGTGGTGATTTCCAAAACTTTCGGCACCCAGGAGACCCTGCTCAATGGCGGCATTGTGCGGGAGTGGTTGGGCAACAATGACCGCTTGTACGCGGTCAGCACGAATGCGCAACGGGTAGCCGATTTTGGCATCCCGCCGGAACGCACCCTACCAATGTGGGACTGGGTGGGCGGGCGTTATTCGCTGTGGTCGGCGGTGGGTTTTCCGATTGCCTTGGCGCTGGGCATGGATCGCTTCGAGCAATTGCTGGAAGGCGCAGCCGCGATGGATACGCACGCGCTGCACGCGCCGTTGCATGGCAATATCACGGTCTGGCACGCGCTCACTGCGGTGTGGAACCGCAACGGCCTGCACGCCGCCACCCAAGCCGTGCTGCCGTATGACGACCGCCTGAAGTTGTTGCCCAATTACTTGCAGCAGCTGGTGATGGAAAGCCTGGGCAAATCGGTGCGCGTGGATGGCAGCGACATCGCTGCTGACACCGTGCCGGTGTGGTGGGGTGGGGCGGGCACCGATACCCAGCACAGTTTCTTCCAAGCCCTGCATCAAGGCACCCAGATCGTGCCGGCCGATTTCATCGGCGTGGTCAAGGCCGACCACCCGCACGCGGCCAACCATGCCGCACTGCTTGCTAACCTGTTGGCACAAACCGAGGCATTGGCCAACGGCCAGGACAGCGACGACCCGCATCGCCGCTATCCCGGCAATCGCCCCAGCACGCTGTTGCTGCTGGATGCACTGACCCCGCAATCCTTGGGCATGCTGATTGCGTTGTATGAGCACAGCGTGTATTTGCAATCGGTGTTGTGGGGGATCAACGCCTTCGATCAATTCGGTGTCGAGCTGGGCAAGCAAGTGGCCAGTCGCTTGCTGCCAGCGCTGCGTGGTGAAAGCCAAGCCCATGACGCGGTGACGCGGGCGCTGTTGGCGGTGATTCATGGGTAGGGAATTACGTTCGCAGTGAAGATAGTGGTTGCATGTTTCTTGCACACTGCCTACAATGCGCGACTCTGCTGCGGGGTGGAGCAGTCTGGCAGCTCGTCGGGCTCATAACCCGAAGGTCGCAGGTTCAAATCCTGCCCCCGCTACCAAGTTTCAGTGTCGATTCAACGGCATCGGGCTCGGGCTCGCGAAAGTATCTCCAGGCTTTCGCAATCCAGTGTCATCGGAAAAGGGCCCAATGGGTCCTTTTTCGTTTTCAGATATCGGAATTTCACACATCCGTTTTTGCGATAGGCGCACCGTGACAGACAAGGCTGACGAAATTGCTGCGTTGCTGGCTCCAACCATTGCATCGATGGGCTTGGAGTTGCTGGGTATTGAATATTTGCCGGCATCGGGCAGTGCGTTGTTGCGTCTGTATATCGATGTGCCCCCAGCAGAGGCTGCTACGCGCAATGTGGGCATCGAAGAATGCGAGGCGGTGAGCCGTGAAATTTCCGCACAACTGGATGTAGCCGACCCCATTAGCGCGAACTACACCTTGGAAGTGTCTTCACCGGGGATTGATCGCCCGCTGTTTGGTGTGGCGCAGTTTGCGCGCTTTATTGGTGCGACTGCAAAGGTCACACTGAAGCTGCCGCAGGATGGGCGTCGTCGCTTGCAAGGGGAGATTTTGCGAGTGGAAGGCCAACAGATCCTGTTCGCTGTGGACGCTCAAGAGCTGGCCGTGGATGCCGCTAACGTGGACAAGGCCAAACTTGTCCCTGACTGGGTAGCGCTCGGTCTGGCGCCAGCACAAGACAAGTCCGGACGCGATGCGCGGCCAGGCAAGCAAAAAGCGTCGGCGGGCAAAAAGCCCACGGCAAAGAAAAACCCAACCAACAAGACGGCGGCCGCTGGGTCGCCAGATGCGGAGTAAGCGGGCATGAGCAAAGAACTATTGCTGGTCGTCGATGCGGTGGCTGCCGAAAAAGGTGTGCCGGAATCGGTCATCTTGGAAGCCATCGAGGCGGCATTGGCTTCAGCGGCAAAGAAGCGCTATATCGACCAAGACGTGCTGGTGCGTGTACAGATCGACGCCAAAGACGGCAGCTACGAAACTTTCCGCCGCTGGGAAGTGGTGGCCGATGACGTAGTGATGGAGTCACCGGATCGTCAGGTGCGCCTGATGGATGCGCTGGACGAAAGCGATGAAGTGGAAGTGGGTGATTACATCGAAGAACAAATCGAAAATCCCGACTTCGGCCGGATTGCTGCGCAAGCCGCCAAGCAGGTTATCGTGCAGCGCGTACGCGAAGCCGAGCGCCAGCAAGTGGTGGATGCGTGGAAAGATCGCGTGGGCGAATTGATCACCGGTGTGGTCAAGCGTGTGGAACGCGGCAATATCTATGTCGATCTGGGCGGCAACGCCGAGGCCATCATCGCCAAGGACAAGGGCATTCCGCGCGACGTGTTGCGTACCGGCGACCGCGTGCGTGGTTATTTGTTCGACGTGCGCAGCGAGTCGCGTGGCCCGCAGCTGTTCATCAGCCGCGCAGCCCCGGAATTCATGATGGAGCTGTTCAAGCTGGAAGTGCCGGAAGTCGGTCAAGGTTTGGTATCGATCATGGCGTGCTCGCGTGATCCGGGTGACCGCGCCAAGATCGCGGTGTTGGCGCATGACAACCGTACCGATCCGATTGGTGCCTGCATCGGGATGCGCGGTTCGCGTGTACAAGCGGTCACCAATGAGCTCAACGGCGAGCGCGTGGATATCGTGTTGTGGAGCGACAACCCGGCGCAATTCGTGATCAATGCAATGGCACCGGCGGAAGTGCAGTCGATCATTGTCGATGAAGACAAGCACTCGATGGATATCGCGGTGGCTGAAGAAAACTTGGCCAAGGCGATTGGTCGTGGTGGTCAGAATGTGCGCCTGGCCAGTCGATTGACCGGTTGGCAGCTCAATGTAATGACCGCCGATCAAGTGCAGGCCAAGACCGAATCCGAGCAAGCGGCGGCGCGTCAGTTGTTTGTAGACAAGTTGGAAGTGGACGAGGAAATCGCCGGCATCCTGGTGGGTGAAGGCTTCAACACAGTCGAAGAAATTGCCTATGTGCCGGTGGCCGAGTTGCTGGCGGTGGAAGGCTTTGACGAGGATATCGTCGAAGAGTTGCGTTCGCGCGCGCGCGATGCGTTACTGAACGAGGCACTGGCCGCCGAAGAAGGCTTGGAAGAGCATCAGCCGGCTGCAGATCTGCTAGGTCTTGCCGGAATGGACGAAGCCACGGCCTATGCCCTGGCCGAGCGTGGCGTGCGTACCCGCGAAGATCTGGCCGAAGCAGCTACCGATGAGATTGCCGATATTGAGGGCATGGGGGATGCGCGCGCCGCAACCTTGATCATGGAAGCGCGCAAGCACTGGTTCGAATGATGTATGGCACGGTGCGGGCCTGGGCCTGCATCGCTTGATTGGCCGGCGGGCAGAGATTTGTCATCGCGTCCGTCCTACAATCCACAGATTCGGTCACCTGCGAGGTGGCCAAAGACACCGGAAACCGAATGTCGCAGCAAACCACCATCCGCAAGCTCGCTGAACTGGTGAATACGCCGGTCGATAAACTGCTGGAACAACTGACCGAGGCCGGTATGAAGTTCAGCGGTCCCGATCAGGTCATCACCAGTGCCGAGAAACTGAAACTGCACGGCTTTTTGCGTCGAGCCCACGGCAAGGATGAAAAGCCTGCCGAAGAGGCGATCGCATCGGGCAAGATCACCCTTAACCGCAGCCGCAAACAGGAGATTTCCGTTGGCAACGGCGGCAAGGCTGGGCGTGCAGCAGGCACCATTGAGGTCGTCACCCGCAAGAAAATCACCCTGAAGCCGGGTGAAGGGCGTGCGCAAACGGCAAACGAAAAGCTGGACGCCGAGCGCACCGATGCGCTGCGCAAGCTGGAAGAATCGCGCGCGCGCAACCTTGCCGAGCAACGAGCACTGGCCGAGAAAGACCGCCAGCGTGCAGAAGTGGTTGCGGAACAGAAGCGCGTGGAGCAAGAGCAACTCGAGCGTGTCGCGGCGGAGGCCGCTGCCGCCGCTGAAGCCGCGTTGGAGGATGCAGGCAAAACCAAAGGTCACGGCCATGGTCACGGTCATGGCCATGGCGCGGCGCATCCCAAACCCGCAGCACCAGCGCGTGAGGCCGACAAGGCTGCCGTTGCTGCCAAGGGCAAGCCGCAAGTGCAGCGCGGGTCACATGTGATGGTGGCAGGGGTGGAAGATGATGACCGCACCGAGCGTTTCGCCGGGCAGTTGCATCTGTCAGCCTCCGATCGTGCCCGCCGTAGCAGCAATACGCGTGGCAAGGGCAAGCCCGCAGGGGGCAGCAAGCGCGCTTCGGATCAATCGCGCACCGGTACCGGGTTCAACAAGCCCACCGCGCCGGTGGTGCGTGAAGTGGCGATTGGGGATGCCATCACTGTGGCTGATCTTGCCCAGAAATTGGCGATGAAGGGCGGCGATGTGGTGAAGGCGCTGTTCAAGATGGGCGTGATGGCCACCATCACCCAATCCATTGACCACGACACAGCCGTGTTGATCACCGAGGAGCTGGGTCACAAGGCGGTTGCTGCCGGTGCCAACGATGCCGAGTCCGAATTGCTGGCGCACGCCGAGGAGGTGCAGGGCGAGAAGCAGCAGCGGCCGCCAGTGGTCACCATCATGGGCCACGTCGATCATGGCAAGACCTCGTTGCTCGACTACATTCGCCGCACCAAGGTGGCCACCGGGGAAGCCGGTGGCATTACCCAGCACATTGGTGCGTACCACGTTGAAACACCGAAGGGCGTGATCAGCTTCCTGGATACACCCGGCCATGCAGCATTTACCCAAATGCGTCAGCGCGGCGCCAAGCTCACCGATATCGTGGTGTTGGTGGTGGCGGCCGATGACGGGGTGATGCCGCAGACCGCGGAAGCGATCCAGCATGCCAAGGCGGCCAAAGTGCCGCTGATCGTGGCAATCAACAAGATCGACAAATCTGACGCTGATCCGTCGCGGGTCAAGAGCGATTTGTTGACTTATGAAGTGGTGGCCGAAGAATTCGGCGGCGATATTCAGATGGTGGAGCTGTCGGCCAAGACCGGGCAGGGTGTGGATGACTTGCTCGACGCCATTTTGCTGCAGTCGGAAGTATTGGATCTGCAAGCTGTATTCGAAGGCCGTGCCACGGGTGTGGTGATTGAATCTGCGTTGGACAAGGGGCGTGGCCCGGTGGCTACGGTGTTGGTGCAGCAGGGGCAATTGTCGAAGGGCGATTATCTGGTGTGCGGCATTCAATATGGCCGTGTGCGTGCCTTGTTTGATGAAAATGGCACGCAGGTGCAAGTCGCTGGCCCGTCGATTCCGGTGCAAATTCTGGGCCTGTCCGGCGTACCGGAAGCGGGTGATGATTTTGTGGTGGTGGCCGATGAGCGTCTGGCCAAGGATGTGGCCCAGCAGCGCGACACCAAGCGCCGCGAGTTGCGTTTGGTCGCCTCGGCGGGCAACCGCATGGAAGACATCCTGGCGCAGATGGGCGAAGGCAGCAGCCAGCAGCTGGCGCTCAACCTGGTGGTCAAGGCCGATGTGCACGGCACCATGCAGGCGCTACGCGAAGCCTTGACCGGGCTGTCCAACGACCAGATCAAGATCAATGTGATTGGCTCGGGCGTGGGCGGGATTACCGAGTCCGATGCGCAGTTGGCAGCCACCTCCAAGGCTGCCGTGATCGGCTTCAACGTGCGTGCCGATGCCTCGGCGCGCAAGGTGATTGATAACAACGGCATCGACCTGCGTTATTTCTCGATCATCTATGACGTGATCGATCAGGTGAAGCAGATTGCCTCCGGCGTACTGGGCAAGGAAGTGCGCGAAGAAATCATCGGTACCGCATCGGTGCAGCAGGTGTTCCGGCATTCCAAGTTCGGCTCGATCGCCGGCTCGGTGGTGGTGGAAGGTGTCATTCGCAAGGGCAAGCCGATCCGTGTGCTGCGCGACGATACCGTCATCTTCTCGGGCGAATTGGATTCGCTGCGTCGCTTCCAGGAGAACGTGGACGAAGTACGCAACGGTACCGAATGCGGTATCGGCGTGAAGGGTTACGACCAGGTCAAGCCGGGCGACAAGATCGAATGCTTCGAACGCATCGAGGTACAGCGCACGCTGTAAGGCGCGCGCTTGGTCATGGCACAAAAATCATTCCATCGCACCGACCGCGTATCGGCCCAGTTGCGTCGTGAATTGGGCACGCTGGTACATGCCTTCGTGCGCGAGCACGGGCTGGCATCGTCCAGTGTGTCCGATGTCGAGGTCACTCGCGACATGGCACACGCCAAAGTGTTTGTGACGGTACTGCAGCCAGAACGTGCGTTGGACACCGTGAAAGCATTGAAGACACTGGCCCCCGAAATCCGCTATCAGCTGGCGCATGCCATGCGCCTGCGGCACGTGCCAGAGCTGCATTTTCACTATGATGAATCGGTGGATCGCGGCGAACGCATCGACAACCTTCTGCGCGACTTGCGCCCCAGTGGCTGCGCCGAATAACCCGCGCGAGCGCCGCCTGCGCACCGTGTTCCGCCGTCTGGATGGCATCTTGCTGCTGGACAAACCGCAGGGCTTGTCTTCGAATCAAGCCTTGCAGCGCGTACGGCATTTGTTTCGCGCCGAGAAGGGTGGGCATACCGGTAGTTTGGATCCGCTCGCTACCGGCTTGTTGCCGGTGTGTTTTGGCGAGGCCACCAAAATCGCCGGCGGCCTATTGGGCGCACGCAAGGCGTATGAAACCGTAGCACGGCTCGGGATTGTTACCGATACCGACGATGCCGAAGGCCAGCCACTGCGTGAGCGCCCGGTACCGGCGCTGACGCTGGATGTCATTGATGCTGCGCTCAAGCAATTGACTGGTCGCATCCTGCAACGCCCACCGATCTATTCGGCACTCAAGCGTGGTGGCGAGCCGTTGTACGTTAAGGCACGGCGCGGCGAGGTCATCGAGATCGAAGCACGTGAGATTGATGTCCACGCGTTTGAACTGCTCAATGCTGCCGATTTGCTGGATGCCGGCACGCCGCATTTGCGCCTGCATGTGGAATGCGGCTCCGGCACCTATGTGCGCAGTCTGGTGCGTGATCTGGGTGAACTGTTGGGCTGTGGCGCGCACGTGGCGCAGTTGCGCCGGCTTTGGGTGGATCCGTTCCGCGAACCGCGTATGTGGACGCTGGATGCTTTGCAAGGCCTGTTGGAGCAGGTGGGAGAGCGCGTGCTGGATGCCTGCCTGTTGCCCATCGAGGCGGGCATGGCGTCGTGGCCGCAGGTGCGCGTCAATCAGCCGCAGGCACATTATCTGGGCTTTGGGCGCAGCCTGCACGGGCCTTATCAGCACACTGGGCAGGTGGCGATTCTTGACGAGCAAGGGCGTGGGCTGGGCCTGGGTGAAGTGGACGCCGATGGCAGCCTGCGTCCATCCCGCTTGTTTCGCTGGGCGCTGAGCCAGCCGGCCGTGGCTGATGCCGTCGGCTGAGCCAGATTGCGTGCCAGCGCATATCGGATGTCTTATGTTGCATTGCCGCATGGCTGCTGGCGGGCTATAATCCCGCTGCTCACTGGAGCATATCCGGTTTTGGAGTCCCCGATTCTGGATTTCCTTACCTTCACCATCACGGCGAGCCGTGCGGTGCCGGCGAATCCCTCGCCTGTTCCTGCCGGTCACGCGACTACGAGGCAACCATGTCCATCGATTCCCAGAAAGTCATCAACGAACACAAGCGCGGCGACAACGATACCGGCTCGCCGGAAGTGCAAGTCGCCCTGCTGACCGCACGCATCGAACTGCTTACCGAGCACTTCAAGGCACACAAGCAAGATCATCACAGCCGTCGTGGCTTGCTGATGATGGTCAATCGTCGCCGCAGCCTGCTCGACTACTTGCACCGCAAGGATGGCGAGCGTTACAAGGCGCTGATCGGCAAACTCGGCCTGCGTCGCTGATTGAATACCCACCGCGGCGCAGAAATGCGCCGCGGTTCGTTTTTGCAGTACGAAACATTTATCGCGGCCATGCCGCATCCCCGCATCGCAACACGCGATGCAGCGCAGCAAGCGGGGCTTGCCTGCGTTGACGAATCAAGACAAATCAAGGATTCCCAAAGTGGCGAAAATCACCAAGTCATTCCAGTTCGGCAAGCAGCAGGTGACGCTGGAAACCGGCGAAATTGCACGTCAGGCAGGCGGCGCGGTCATGGTCTCTTGCGACGGCACCGTGGTGCTGTGCACCGCTGTGGCGGCCAAAACCCAGCGCGAAGGGCAGGACTTCTTCCCGCTCACCGTGGACTACCAGGAGAAGTTCTACGCCGGTGGCCGCATCCCCGGTGGCTTCTTCAAGCGCGAAGGCCGCGCCACTGAAAAAGAAACGCTGACCAGCCGCTTGATCGACCGTCCGCTGCGTCCGCTGTTCCCGGAAGAATTCAAGAACGAAGTGCAGGTCATCGCTACGGTGATGTCGCTGAACCCGGAAGTGGACGGCGACATCCTGGCGCTGATCGGCTGCTCCGCTGCCGTCGCCCTGACCGGTGCACCGTTCCAAGGCCCGATCGGCGCCGCCAAGGTTGGCTACAAGGATGGTCAGTATCTGCTGAATCCGTCCGTTAGCGAGCTGAAAGAATCGCAGTTGGAGCTGGTGGTTGCCGGTACCCAAGACGCCGTGCTGATGGTGGAATCCGAAGCCGCCGAGCTGTCCGAAGATGTGATGCTGGGCGCGGTGATGTTTGGTCACCAGCAGATGCAGATCGCCATCGATACCATCAATGCGTTGGTGGCCGAAGCCGGCAAGCCGAAGTGGGATTGGCAGGCGCCGGCCAAGAACGACGCCCTGATCGCCGCGCTGAAGGCCGCCATTGGCGACAAGCTGGCGGCCGCCTTCCAGGTGCGCGACAAGCTGGAGCGCAAGGATGCCATCTCCGCGCTGAAGAAGGCGGTGCTGGCCGAGATCGCTCCGCAGATCGAAGCCAACGGTTGGAGTGCCGGTGAAGCCTCCAAGGAATTCGGCGAGCTGGAATACCAGACCATGCGCGGCTCGGTGCTGGCCACCAAGGTCCGCATCGACGGCCGCGCGCTCGACACCGTGCGGCCGATCAGCTCCAAGGTCGGCGTGCTGCCGCGCGTGCACGGCTCCTCGCTGTTCACCCGTGGCGAAACCCAGGCGATTGTTGCCGTGACCCTCGGCACCGCGCGTGACGGTCAGGTCATCGACGCCGTCGCCGGCGAGTACAAGGAACACTTCCTGTTCCATTACAACTTCCCCCCCTACTCGGTGGGTGAGGCTGGCCGCATGATGGGCCCGAAGCGCCGCGAGATCGGTCACGGCCGCCTCGCCAAGCGCGGCGTGTTGGCGGTGATGCCGACCATGGAAGCCTTCCCGTACACCATCCGCGTGGTCTCCGAGATCACCGAGTCGAACGGCTCTTCCTCGATGGCGTCGGTCTGCGGCAGCTCGCTGGCGCTGATGGATGCCGGCGTGCCGGTCAAGGCACCGGTCGCGGGTATTGCCATGGGTTTGGTCAAGGAAGGCGACAACTTCGTGGTGCTGTCCGACATCCTCGGCGACGAGGATCATCTCGGCGACATGGACTTCAAGGTGGCCGGTACCAGCAACGGCGTCTCCGCGCTGCAGATGGACATCAAGATCCAGGGCATCACCGAGGAAATCATGAAGGTGGCGCTGGCGCAGGCCAAGGCCGGCCGCCTGCACATCCTGGGCGAGATGGCCAATGCGCTGACCGCGCCGCGCGGCGAGCTGTCCGAGTTCGCGCCGCGCCTGCTGACCATCAAGATCCACCCGGACAAGATCCGCGAAGTGATCGGCAAGGGCGGTTCGGTGATCCAGGCGATCACCAAGGAAACCGGCACCCAGATCGACATCCAGGACGACGGCACCATCACCATCGCCTCGGTCAACGCCGCCGCCGGCCAGGCCGCCAAGTCGCGCATCGAGCAGATCACCTCCGACGTCGAGCCGGGCCGGATCTACGAAGGCAAGGTCGCCAAGATCATGGACTTCGGTGCATTCGTCACCATTGCCCCGGGCAAGGACGGCCTGGTGCACGTCTCGCAGATTTCCGGCGAACGCGTGGAGAAGGTGTCCGACGTGCTCAAGGAAGGCGATCTGGTCAAGGTCAAGGTGCTGGAAGTGGACAAGCAGGGCCGCATCCGCCTGTCGATCAAGGCTGTCACCGAGGGCGAGGGCGCGTAAGCATTTGACTTGCCATCAGGGATAAAAAAACGGGCCGCAAGGCCCGTTTTTTTTTGAATGGATTTGCGCTCGCCAGGATGGGGGAACAGGGGCTTGCGCATCACTCTGCCGGCTGTTCGTACCGCCCAGGTCTTGGGTTGAGTGTGCCGCAGTGCGTGCAGGTGCGTAGCTGGTCGCCACGATAAAAATGGTCGAACACGCGGAAGAAGTCCTGCTCGATATCGACCAAGTGAAAGTGCTCGGCGTACAACTTGTGATTGCAGTGCACGCAGAACCACATCAGTGCATCGTCCTCGTGCGGCAGGCGCTTGCGCTCGATCACCAGCCCGACTGAATTCACCATCCGCTGCGGCGAATGCGGCACCCGCGGCGGCAGGTAGAACACCTCGCCGGCGCGGATCGGGATGTCGCGCAGCGTGCCGCGCTCGCCGTCGAAGTCCTCCTGCACCCGCAGGACCATTTCGCCTTCCAGCTGGTAGAACCACTCTGGCCCTTCCTCGAAGTGGTAGTCGGTGCGGGCGTTCGGCCCGCCGACCACCATCACGATGAAGTCCTCCTGCACGATGCACTTGTTGCCGACCGGCGGCTGCAGCAAGTGGCGGTGTTCCTCGATCCAGGCGTGCAGGTTGAAGGCGGCGGGCAGCATGGGCTCAGTCCTCGATCCGGGCGATGCATTTGAGTTCAATGGCGATCGGCGTGGGCAGCGCGGTGATGCCCAGGGTGGTGCGGCAGGGTGCGCTGGCGGCATCCGGGAAATGCTCGGCCCACACGGCGTTGTACGCCTTGAAGTCGCGCGCCATGTCGGTGAGGTAGACGGTGACGTCCACCAAGTCCTCCCAGCGCGCGCCGCTGGCGGCCAGTACTGCGCGGACATTGCTGAAGACAGCCCGCACCTGCGCCTCGATGTCGTACTTGCGCAAGCGCCCGTCGGCGAAATACTCGTTGCCGGGAATCGAATTGTCGGCCGGGTTGCGTGGGCCAATGCCGGACAAATACAGGGTGTTGCCAAAACGGCGTGCATGCGGGTAATGGCCCACGGCGGTCGGTGCGCCACTTGCGTGGATGCCACTCATGCCTGCGGGCCGCGACGCTCAGCCACGCCTGCGACCGCCCACGCATAGTTGGCTTCCAGTACTTCCGGCGAATCCACGTCCATCCCCAGTTCGCGCACACGGCCATCGGCCAAGCTGTACACCCAACCGTGGACCGCGAGTTGTTGCCCACGCGCCCATGCATCGGCAACCACCGTGGTTAGGCACACGTTTTCCGCCTGCTCGATGGCGTTGAGTTCGCACAGCGCATCATGGCGCTCGCTTGCGGCAAGCTTGTCCAGCAACGCTGCATGCTTTTGCGCCACATCGCCCACGTGGCGGATCCAATTGTCGACCAACCCCAACCGCGTGCCGTGCAATGCCGCACCCACGCCACCGCAGCCGTAGTGGCCGACGACCAGGATATGTCGTACCTTCAGCACATCCACCGCAAATTGAATGGTGGACATGCAGTTGAGATCGGTGTGCACCATGACATTGGCGATATTGCGATGTACAAACACTTCACCCGGTGCCAACCCCATGATCTGGTTGGCCGGCACGCGTGAATCGGAGCAGCCGATCCACAAGTATTCGGGGGTTTGCAATTTTGAAAGGCGCTCGAAGAATGTGGGGTCTTCGCGGGTCACCTTGTCTGCCCAGTCCCGGTTGTTGCGCAGCAGGATTTCGAGTTCTTTTTTCATGGCGTGTCGTGTGCTGAGGGAGAGGGTAGGGCGATGCCGACGTTGCGTGGATCGGTAAAGAAGCGCATCGCTTCCAGTCCACCCTCGCGGCCCAGCCCGGATGCACCGGTGCCGCCAAATGGGGTACGCAAGTCGCGCATCAACCACGTATTGACCCAGACGATGCCCACCCGCAGTTGCGCGGCGAACCGATGTGCGCGGGTGAGGTTGCACGTCCACACGCTGGCGGACAGGCCATAGTCGGAGGCGTTGGCCAGTGCCAGGGCTTCGTCATCGTTGTCGAACACTTGCAGGGTGACGACCGGGCCGAAGATTTCCTCACGGTTGGTCGCGCAGCCCGGGCCGAGGCCTTCGATCACGGTGGGTGCGATGAACCAGCCTGGGCGGTCCAGCGCCGCGCCACCGCAGAGCACGCGGCCGCCTTCGGCGCGCGCGCGTTCGATGGCGGCCATCACCTTGTCGAAATGCGCCTGCGAGACCATCGGACCGAGTTGCGTGCCAGCTTCGAGCGGTGCGCCGAGGCGCAATGCGCGCGCGCGCGCGACGAAGGCATCGCGGAATTCATCATAAATAGTGCGATCGATCAAAAGGCGCGAGCCACACAAACAAATCTGCCCGCTGTTCTGGAATGCGCTGCGTACCAACGTATCCAGATTCGCGCGCCAGTCGCTGTCGGCGAATATCAGCGTGGCGTTCTTGCCGCCCAATTCCAGCGAGATTTTTTTCAGCAGAGGTCCGGTCAACCCGGCTATGCGCCGACCCACCGCTGTGCTGCCGGTGAACGAGACCGCTTTGACCTGCGCATGCGTTACCAGCGGCTCGCCCACCGCCGGCCCCAAGCCATGGACGATATTCAGCACACCCGGCGGTAGGCCCACCTTCAGCGCAAGTTCGCCCAACATGGTCGCGGTGGCGGGGGTGATTTCAGAGGGTTTGGCTACCACCGCATTGCCGGCAGCCAACGCTGGCGCGATCTTCCAGGTGAACAGGTACAGCGGCAGGTTCCACGGGCTGATGCAGCCAACCACCCCCAGCGGCAGGCGCAGGGTGTAATTCAGGCCGGCCTCGCCGTGGTGGGACTCGCTGGCGAACTGGGTGGCGGCGTGCGCGAAGAAGCGTAAATTGGAGACGGCGCGCGGGATCTCGATGTCGCGCGCCAGCGCAAGCGGTTTGCCGGCGTCGATGGCTTCGGCGTGGGCGAATGCGTCGAGCTGTGCTTCCAGCGCATCGGCCAGGTGGTTCAGGTGGCGCGCGCGTTGGCTGCTGGAAAGCGCCGCCCAGCCCGCTGCGGCCGCGCTGGCGACGGCCACCGCGGCTTCGACAGTGCTGGCATCGCCATCGGCAACCTCGGCATACGGCTGCGCTTGGGCGGGGTCGAACACGGGTCGCCAGTGCGAGTTGGTGGTTGCGCCGCAGGTCGCGCCGATGACATGTCCAAAGCGTTGCATGGGTACAGCTTACCCGTCACGCCGGCCTTGCGGCAGTACTGGCAGTACCGGCATTGGGCGCAAGTCGTTGAATTTGCGATTGTCATGCAGATTGCGCATAATGGCCGGCTCCCGTTCATCGGGAGCTCGCCCGAACGCGTCTGCCGCACACCGCGCCAGATGGCCGAGGGCTAATCGGCCGGCATCCCGCCGGCGACATCCACGAGGAAATCACTATGCGTCATTACGAAATCGTGTTCCTGGTCCATCCGGATCAGAGCGAACAGGTCCCGGCGATGATCGAGCGCTACAAGAGTGCGATCGAAGCAGGCAATGGCAAGATCCACCGTCTGGAAGATTGGGGCCGTCGCCAACTGGCTTACCCGATCCAGAATTTGGTCAAGGCCCATTACGTGCTGCTCAATATCGAAGTCGAGCAAGCCGTGCTGGATGAAATGGTGGACGGCTTCCGCTTCAACGATGCCATCTTGCGCCATCTGGTGATGCGCCGTGATGACGCTGTGACCGAGCAGTCCTTGATCATGAAAAACAAGGACGAAAAGGGTGACAAGCCCGAGCGTGGCGAGCGCCGCCGCCGTGATGATGAGAGCGACAGTGCCATTGGTACTGGCGATTCCGAATCCGCCGAAGCCGCCTAAGCCCGCCCCCCAGGAGCACACCCATGTCCAAGTTCTTCCGTCGCCGCAAGTTTTGCAAGTTCACCGCCGAAGGCGTGACCGAGATTGACTACAAGGATCTCAACACACTGCGTCAGTACCTGACCGAAACCGGCAAGATTGTCCCCAGCCGCATCACTGGCACCAAGTCGCGTTATCAGCGTCAGCTGCAGGCCGCCGTCAAGCGCGCCCGCTTCCTGGCCCTGATCCCGTACACGGATAACCACAACGTCTGATGTTGCACGTGCCCGGTGTGGCGTGGCTTGGTTGACCGTACGCATCCTCATTGACGGCAGTCAATTGCGGTGCGCACGACATCCCGCTCCCGGCCATACCTTCGCAGCCTGTGCGTCACTGGATAACACTGAACTCTACACCCGTCCATTCGGACAGCAACCGTTGCGGTGCGATCAGCGTCGCTAACGAATACGGAGCAATTCCATGCAACTGATTCTTCTGCAAAAAGTCACCAATCTCGGCAACCTCGGCGACAAGGTCGATGTGAAGCCGGGCTACGGCCGCAACTTCCTCGTCCCGCAGGGCAAGGCTGTACCGGCCACCGCTGCCAATATTGCCGAATTCGAAGCCAAGCGCGCTGACTACGAGGCCAAGGCTGCTGCCAACTTGGGCGCCGCCAATGCGCGTCTGGCCAAGCTGGCCGATGCCAGCGTCACAGTGGCTGCCAATGCGTCGACCGAAGGCAAGCTGTACGGCTCGGTGGGCCCGCGTGAAATCGCTGAAGCCCTGACCAAGCAGCTGGGGATTGAAGTGAACAAGTCCGAAGTGGTGATGGGCGAAGGCCCGCTGCGCCACACCGGCGAGTTCGAGGTGCATGTGCATCTGCATGCCGACGTCAACACCACCGTCAAGGTGGTGGTGGTGCCGGAAGCCGCTTAAGCGTGCAACGCTGTACGTGGTTTGCAACAGGCGCCGCAAGGCGCCTGTTGTGTTTTCGGGATGGCGTGTCGCAGGAAATGAGATGCCCACCGGTTATCCACAAACTTATCTGCAACATTTGCTTGCAGGGACGGCTAGGATGACGGCTTGCATCGAACACTCACGATCGACCCGCACTGACGGGTCACTCATCGCTTGGCAAAGGACGTGTTACCGCCAATGAGCGTAAAGCAGGGTTTCCGCCCCGACTCCAGTTTCCAGACCCGCAATGAGCAGCGGATCGAGCAGCTGCGCGTGCCGCCACAATCAGTGGATGCCGAGCAGGCGGTGCTGGGGGGGTTGATGCTCGATCCTTCTGCATTCGACCGCGTGGCTGATCTACTCAATGCCGAAGATTTTTATCGACGTGATCATCAGCTGATCTATCGCGCCATACGTGAATTGGTGGAAAAAAATCAACCCTGCGATGCGGTGACGGTGGGCGATTGGTTTGAGTCGCAAGGTGTTGCCGAGCAAGTGGCAGGAGGCGCTTATTTGATCGAACTGGCCGCCACCACACCCAGCGCCGCCAACATCAAAGCGTATGCCGACATCGTGCGCGACAAGGCGGTACAACGCAAATTGATTGATGTGGGCACTGCGATCGTCAACGATGGCTTTCAGCCTGAGGGGCGTGGTTCCAGCGAGTTGCTGGCGAAAGCCGAAAGCGAAGTGTTCGCAATTGCCGAAGGCCATTCGCGCGGGCGGCAGGATTTTGTGCCGATCAAACGTGCCTTGAATGAAGCATTTGATGTGCTGCAAAAACGCGCCGAAAGCGGCAGTGGCGTGACCGGGTTACCGACCGGCTATGTGGAGTTTGACGAGATGACGGCGGGCCTGCAGCCCACCGATTTGGTCATCCTGGCGGCACGCCCGGCAATGGGTAAAACCACATTGGCATTGAATATCGCGGAGTATGGCGCGATCAAATCGAAGAAAGCGGTGGCGGTGTTTTCGATGGAAATGTCATCCTCGCAATTGGCGCTGCGCTTGATTTCCTCGCTGGGCCGGGTCAATGCCACGCGCCTGAAGACCGGTGATCTGGAGGATGAAGACTGGAGCCGTGTCACCGGTGCCATTGCGCAAATGAGTGGCATCAAGATTTTCATCGACGACACCCCCGGGCTGTCACCCGAAGTGCTGCGTGCCAAGTCGCGTCGGCTCAAGCGCGAACATGATTTGGGCTTGATCGTGATCGACTATTTGCAGCTGATGGCGGTCCCCGGCAACAGTGAAAACCGCGCCACCGAAATCTCTGAAATCAGTCGCTCACTGAAGGGCTTGGCGAAAGAATTGAATGTGCCGGTGATTGCCCTGTCACAGCTCAACCGCTCGTTGGAAACCCGCACCGACAAGCGTCCAGTGATGGCCGACTTGCGTGAATCTGGTGCGATCGAGCAAGACGCCGACATGATCGTGTTCATCTATCGCGATGAGTACTACAACAAGGACAGTTCGCCGGACAAAGGCTTGGCCGAAATCATTATCGGCAAACACCGAAACGGCCCCACCGGCAGCTTCAAGCTGAAATTCTTTGGTGAATACACACGCTTTGATAATTTGGCGCACGATACCGTTGGCAGTTACGAATAAGCGACGCCGGTCATGAGCGAAACCATGAGCCAACGCCCCACCCGCATCGTGGTGGACCTGGATGCACTCAGTCACAACTTGCAAGTGATCCATGCGCATGTGCAGGTACCGGTGATGGCGATTGTCAAAGCCAATGCCTACGGGCATGGCTTGGTGCGGGTGGCGCATCATTTGCAGGCACAGGGTGTCACCCAATTTGGGGTGGCGTTTGCCGAGGAGGCACTGACCTTGCGGCGTGCCGGCATCAGCTTGCCAATTTTGGTGCTGGGCGGGATCCTGGGCCGGCAAGTGGGGCAATTGATCCAGCACGATCTGGAAATTACGGTGTCGTCACTGGACAAGCTGCGCAAAGTCGAGGCCGCCGCAGAGCGCTTGCAACGCAAAGCGGTGATCCATCTGAAGATCGACACCGGGATGGAGCGCATTGGCGTGCACAGCTACTCCTGCGCGGCATTCATTGAGGCGGCGGTGGCGTCCACGTGGTGTGTACTGAAAGGCGTGTACTCGCATCTGGCTTGCGCCGATGATCCGCACTCACCGAAAACAGCCCAGCAGTTGGAGCGATTCTTGCAGGCTTGCGCGCACTTCGAGCGTATTGGTGCGCCGATGCCGATCCGTCATTTGGCCAATTCCGGCGGCGTGTTGCACTTCCCGGAAACGTGGCTGGATATGGTGCGCCCCGGCATCATGTTGTATGGCGTGCTGCCCGATCCGGCGGCATATCGCAGCGTGGATATTCGTCCTGCGTTATCACTGCTCTCGCAGGTGGTGTACTTCAAAGTGGTCAAGGCCGGCAGCAGCGTCAGTTACGGTGCAACCTGGGCACCCGCGCAGGATACCCATGTGGTCACCGTGCCGATTGGCTATGGCGATGGCTACCCGCGGGCGCTATCCAACCGTGGCCAAGTGTTGATTCGGGGTCAGCTTCACCCCATCGTTGGCCGCTTGTGCATGGATCAATTCATGGTGGACCTTGGGCCGCACGGCAGCGCGTATGTCGAGGACGATGTGGTGCTGATTGGTCCGCAAGGTGAGCAAATCCTCACCGTCGAGGATGTCGCGGCGTGGGCCGACACCATTGGTTATGAAATTCTGACCCGCTTCAACGAGCGCATTCCGCGTGAATATGTGGGTGGGCCAAACATCCGTTGACCCTGCGCAAAGCGCGTGATTCACTCGCCAATATGCAAGGGGAGAAATCGGATGGCCGCAGCACCCGCAGCACCCGTAACACCAGCATCAGAATCGGTATCGGCACCGAAGCAGGCATCGCGGCCGGCAGCAAAACCGCGGCTGAAGCGTAGTGCCGATGCCGCAACCGGTGTACGGCCGAAGCGTGAGCCGATGTCTAAGGTGGATACCGCGTGGTTGCGCATGGAACGGCCCACCAACCCGATGATGATCACCGGTGTGTTGATGTTCGCCGAGCCGCTGCAGTTGGCACAGTTGAAAAAGATTATCCAGCAGCGCTTTCTTTCGTATGCGCGATTTCGGCAAAAGCCGGTTGAAAATGCCACCGGCGCACAGTGGGTGGACGACGAGCACTTCGACTTGGATTGGCATGTGCGCTTATCTGGCCTGCCAGGACGGCCGGGGAAGTCTTCGGAAAAGCGCGCCCTGGAGCGCTTCGTCAGCAATTTGGCATCCAGTCCGTTGGACCCCACCAAGCCGCTGTGGCAATTTCATTTGGTCGAGCGTTATCAGGGCGGGTCAGCATTGGTGGCGCGTATTCATCATTGCTATGCCGATGGCATTGCCTTGGTGCAGGTCTTGTTGTCATTGACCGATACCAGCCGTGAGCCCAAACCCAGTGCCCGCCTCGACAAGGCTTGGCTGAAGCACGAAGCTGCTCCGGTGGCGCGTCGCGTGGGCGCGATGCAGCGCTACATGAAGCTGGGCGGCAAGGCACTGGAGCAGGGCATGGCGATGATGCAAGACCCCTCGCTGGCCACGTTGCTGGCCAAAGAGGGGGGCGATATTGCCAAGGAATTGGTGCATGCCTTGGCGCTGCCGGATGACCCACCCTCGATGCTGCGCGGCAAGCTGGGTGTAAGCAAGCGCGTGGCGTGGGCCGAACCGCTGGATCTGGAAGAGGTCAAAGCGGTGGGTCGTGCCTGCGGCAGCACCGTCAACGATGTGTTGATGGCGGCCGCTGCCGGGGCCTTGCGCAGCTACATGCTGGAGCGCGGTGAGCCTTTGGACGGCATGACGTTGCGCGCCACCGTGCCGGTGAATCTGCGGCCGCTGGAGCATGCCAAGAAACTGGGCAACCACTTCGGGTTGGTGTTCCTTGAGTTGCCGGTCGGCGAGGGTAACCCGATACGGCGTTTGCAGCGGGTAGCCGACTGCATGAACCAGCTCAAAAACTCACGTCAGGCCATCGTTGCGTTTGGCCTGCTGGCCGCACTAGGCATGGCTCCGCATCCGGTGCCGGAATTGGCATTGGAAATGTTCAGCCGAAAAGCCAGTGCCGTGGCCACCAATGTGCCCGGCCCGCAACAGCCGCTGTACATGGCCGGCAGCGAGTTGCGCGACATCATGTTTTGGGTGCCGCAAACCGGCTCGATCGGGCTGGGCCTGTCCATCCTCAGCTATCGTGGGCAAGTGCATTTTGGCTTGATTGCCGATGCCCGCCTGATCCCGGACCCGGATGCAGTGGTGCGGCGTTTTGGTGAGGAATTCGAGCGCTTGCTATACCTGACCATGATGGGCAGCTGGGAGTTGCCCTTGGATGCAGATGCCGCGTTTGCGCTGCTGCAGGAGACGGCATCGACTTGAACGGCGGCTTTGGTTGGGCGCGTTATCTGCTCAACCGCTGCAACACGTCATGCCAATAGGTCAGCATCCACGGGATGTTGGACGCCAGCATTTTTTCGTTGAGACCGTGCGCAAAGGTGTCGTTGGCTTTGGCAAAATCGGGCGACACGCCATAGCTGGGCACACCAGCCGCACGAAAATGCATGCTGTCGGTCGCCCCTGACGACATATCCGGCACGATGCTCAGCCCCGGGTAGCGCGCATGCACGCTGGCGCTCACCGCAGCCATCACATCCTTGCGCAACGGTGATGCCGGGCTTGCTACCGGCGGCGGGGGTTGCAAAGCGATGTGCACGGTTGGATCGGCAATGACCTGTTGCAAGGTGGATTGCACTGCAGCCACCGGTGTGCCCGGGAAAATGCGGCAGTTGATATTGGCACTGGCGCGTTGCGGTAGCGCATTCAAGGCATGCCCACCCGACAAGGTGGTTGCCACGCAGGTGGTGCGCAGTTGGCCGACATAACCGGGATTGGCCGAAATAATCGCGGCGGCTTCACTGTCATTGGGGTTGGCGGCAAATCGACGCATCGCCTCAGCCAATGGCCCTTGGTCATGCTCGCCAGCGGCGTTTAACGATGCCAAGGTGATGGTGTTGTACTGCACCGGGAATTGATAAGCCGCCACGTGGTCCAGCGCCGTGGCCAACCGATAAATCGCGTTATCGGGCGTGGGTGCACTGGAGTGGCCGCCCGGTGATGTCACCACCAATTCGAAATCGGCATAGGTTTTTTCCGCCGCTTGTACTTCAAACACGATGGGTTTGAGGGCGGCATCAAACGTGCCGCCGCCGGCATCGGCATTGAGCAGGAATTCGGCATCGTGATAGCGTCTGGCCAGTTCACGGGTGGAGGCCATTTCGGTCTCTTCATCGCCAGAAAACACCAAAATCATGCCGCGCCTGGGTTTGAAGCCTTCGCGCTTGAAGCGCATGAAGGTGTTCACCACCGTCACGATCCCGGCCTTCATGTCGGCCACGCCGCGCCCATACAGATAGCCGTTTTCTTCGACCAGGGTGAACGGGTCGCGGCTCCAGTCCGCAGGGTTGGCGGCGACTACATCCATATGCCCGGAGATCAGAATCGGCTTCAGGCGCGCATCACTTCCTGCATAGCGCACCACCAGCGCAGCGGTGTGCTCCACCGGAATAATGTCGATATCGGTGTTGGCAAAGCCCGCTGCCTCCAGCTTGTCGGCCAGATAGCGCGCAAACGCCGGGACTTGCGCTTTACCCGCCACGGTCTGGAATGCAATCGCATGGCGCAGCATCTCCATCGTCTCGGGCTGTGCTTGCAAGGAGGTGGCAAGGGGAGCCGTGCTGGCGGCGGGATTGCCGGCAAAGGCCACGAGCATTCCGGCAAACAGACAGGTGCGCATCAACATGAGGGGTGGCCACGAGGTGATCAGGATGCTGCCAGCGTAGCAGCCGCGACGCGTGTTCAGTAGCGGCTCATTCTCGGAGCGGCCATTCACTTTCGGGCCAGATGAATACCACTAGCCTAGCAACGGATATTTCCCTCAGGAGCGTCGCATGTTGCACACCACATCCTTCAAATACGCCGTGTTGGCCAGCTGTTTGATTGCCTTCACCAGTGGTTGCGCCAGCTACGATGGCGGCAATGCCAATGACGATCATGCCCGTGCGAAGAAGGGTGCCCTGATTGGCGCTGCGATTGGTGTGGCGGCCGGCTTGCTCAGTGGCGACAGTGCGGTGGAACGCCGGCAACATGCGATGGTCGGTGCGGGCATCGGCGCACTGGCTGGTGGCGCCATTGGCAATTATCAAGACAAGCAGGAAGCCGAGTTGCGGCGCGAGACCGCAGGCACGGGCATTGATGTCAGCCGTGATGGCGATGTGATCAAGCTCAATCTGCCCGATGGCGTGACGTTTGATTTCAACAAGACCGACATCAAGCCGCAGTTCTATCCCTCACTCAATACCATTGCCGGCACCTTGCGTGAGTACAACCAGACCATCGTTGAGGTCAGCGGGCATACCGACAATATCGGTAGTGATGCGGTCAACCAGCGCATCTCCGAACAGCGTGCCAATTCAGTGGCCAGCTATTTGATGGCGCAAGGGTTGCAGCGCGAACGGTTTGAAATCGTCGGCCTTGGCAAGCGTTTCCCGATTGCCGACAACGCCACCGAGCAAGGGCGTTCACTCAACCGTCGCGTGGAAATCCGCTTGTTGCCGATCCGCTCGTAAGCCACTTCGGCGGTGCTAGAGTGATGGCAACTGTTGCTACGGACTTGCCATGATTGCGCAGACCTTTCAGCCCCTTGGCACCCCCGGTGTGCCTTGGGGCGATGCCGAAAAAAGCCAGTGGCGCGCGCGTCAACGCAAGCAGCGTAGCTATGCCGATGAGGTAGTGAACAGGCTCAACACCATGCTGGAAAGTTTCAAGGTGTTGCAGTACGGCGAGCTGGATTACGGCGATGATGGCCGCTACCCACTGTATGCCTTGCGCGGCAAATATTGGGACGATGCGCTGCCGGTCGCTTTGGTGACGGGCGGTGTGCATGGCTATGAAACCAGTGGCGTGCATGGCGCGCTGTTATTCGCGCAGGACTATGCCGGCGGATTTGAAGGCCGCTTGAACCTGCTGATTGCACCCTGCGTGTCGCCATGGGCGTACGAGCGCATCCACCGCTGGAACCCGCAGGCGCTGGACCCAAATCGCAACTTCGTGGCCAACAGCCCATGCGGGGAATCCAAGGCGCTGTGGGATTTGATCCAACCCTTGCGCGGCAAGTGCATCGTGCATATTGATTTGCACGAAACCACTGACTCCGATGAAGCGGAGTTCCGCCCGGCACTGGCCGCACGCGACGGTAAACCGTATGAACCTGGCACGATTCCGGATGGCTTCTATCTGGTCGATGACAGCGCCAACCCGCAGCCGGCATTTCAAGATGCCATCAACCTGGCGGTGGCCAAGGTGACGCATATTGCGATGTCGGATATGGACGGCACCATCATTGGCTCCCCAGTGGTCGCCGAAGGCGTGATTCGCTACCCGTTGGTGGAATTGGGCCTGTGCGCCGGGATCACCGGCGCACGCTACACCACCACGACCGAGGTCTACCCCGACAGCCCGCGCGCCTCTCCTGCGCAATGCAACCTGGCGCAGGCGGTGGCGGTAAATGCAGCGCTGACGTTTGCGTTGGCAATGGAGTGATGTGGTTTCTGGCGTGCGCCAGATCCGCATTGCAAAGCGTGTTGGGGGGGTTGAAGCAGTTCGAGCAGTGCAGTTTGAGGAACCTGAATAGGCGATTGGCCGGCCTGCGGCTGGGCCCGCGTTGGCCCTGTCACGCACGGCACTTCAGGACGTGTGTGGGGTGTACGGCGTGCCGGCAGGATTACCCGCCGGTTCTGCGAATGGAGACCTATTGCTATGAACATGCTCCGTAATTGGACAGCTGTTGTGCTGTTGCTATGCGCCAGTTGGGCCGGCGCGCAGGAGAGGGCATACAAGGAAGGGACGGTCACCGTGGTGACATCGGTGAAAGTCGTGGATGGCCAGTTCGAGAACTACATGCGTTATTTGGCGGCCAATTGGCGGCCAGTCAACGAAGAGGCTAGGAAGGCGGGTGAAATCGTGGATTACCACGTCTATGGGGCGAACCCGCGCAGCCCGCAAGAACCTGACATGTATCTAGTTGTCACCTATCCCAACATGGCCGCATTCGATGGTATGGATGCGCGGATGGAGCCGATTCTGGCCAAGCTCACCAAGCAAACGATGCAGCAGCGCGAAGATGCTGCCGGCAAACGCGTGGTGATGCGCACGATTCTTGGCTCGGAAATGCTCCGTGAGTTGGTATTCAAATAAGGGATCGGCCGTTGCTGGAAGCAACGCCTGACCGGCATGTCGAGCAGGCAGGTCGTTCCTTGCGGCCTGCCTGACGGTTCTTCTGCTTCACATGCGTCTGGCGTCATAACGTATCGTGCTGGCCGGGCGTGGGTTGCGTACGTAAAGTGCAGGTTTTCCCCAAGAGCCTTTGACCATGATCCAACGCTTAGACCCCGGCCCGCGCATGTCCGAGGCCAGTATCCATCACGGCATCGTGTATCTGGCCGGACAAATCCCGGAAACGCTGGATGCCGATATTGAGGTGCAAACTGCTGAAGTGCTGGCGGCGATCGATGATCTGCTGGCGCGTGCGGGCAGCGATAAATCCAAAATTTTGCGCGCGCAGATTTTTTTGGCCGATATCAATGATTTTGCCGGCATGAACCGTGCATGGGACGCGTGGGTGGTGGCGGGCAATGCGCCGGCCCGCGCCACGGTGGAGGCGAAGTTGGCCAACCCGGCGTGGAAGGTGGAAATTGTGGTAACTGCGGTGGTGTAGAGCACATCACCACGCCTCCATGAATGGCATCCTTCCCGCGCCCGCGATGATGAGTGGGTTTGGACCTTGATTTTCCCTCTCCCGCTTGCGGGAGAGAGTGCCTGCAGGGTGGGAGAGGTGTCAGCGAATCGGCTCGTCCAGCATCAACTCGCGCACATAGCGCACCGGCGGTGCGCCGTAGGACAGCACTTGGTCGTGGTAGGCCTTCAGGTTGAAGGCTGCGCCTTGTTTTTTCTGCATCGCTGCACGCAGGTCAAGGTGTTCTTGTGCGCCCACGAAATAGGTGGGTAGCTGCGCCGAGGTCAATTGCGCGCGTACCCATTTGCCGGCGGCTTCGCTTTCTTGCTGGAAGGCGTCGTGGGTCATCAAGTGCATGGCTTGTTCGCGGCTCCAACCATCCACCTGTACGCCTTGGTCCAGCAGGGCGTTGGCAATGGTGCGCAGGTAGAACTTGAGCTGCACCAGATGAAATAGCGGATCGTTATCCAGATAGCCTTGTTCCTGCATCATGCGCTCGGTATAGACCGCCCAACCTTCGGCAAACAAGCCCGAGCGCAACACGCCGCGCAGGGTGGAAGGGAATTTGCCCGAATGCCAGCCTTCCAGATAATGGCCGGGAATGCCCTCGTGGATCGACAGCAGGTGGATCATCTTGCCGTTGTATTCGCGCAGGAACGAATCCGACTGCGCCTTGCTCCACTCATCCGGGATCGGCGAAATGGCGTAGAAGGTCTTGAGGTTCTTGTCCAGCGGGCCGGGCGAGTCGCAATAGGCCACCGCCACGCCGCGTTGGAACTCCGGCATGAGGATCACATCCACCGCCGAATCAGGCAGTGTGACGAGATCTTTTGCGCGCACGAAATCGGTGGCGGATTGCAGTGAAGCTTTCGCGTCTTCCACCACCTTGTCGCGTGCCGGGTGGTCGGCGTAGGCCAGCTCCAGTGCGGCTTCGATGGCGGTCTGCTGTTGCGCATCGGTGGGCTTGTCGGGTAGGGCAGGCGCACCCGGCTTGTCTTTGAGCACGCTCAGCGCGATGCCGTACATCACTTCGCGCACGCGCCTCATTTCACTTTCGGCGCGTTGTTTGATGTCGGCACGTGACAGCGAAGAGGACAGTGCGAACTTCAATTTCTGGTCGTATTTTTCCGCACCAATGCGGAAGTCGCCCTTGGCATTGGGTACCAGGGTTTTATCCAGCCAGGTTTGTTGCTGGGCAACGGCTTTTTTCAGACCTTCAATCGCGGCGCGGGTGCGGTCAGCCTGGGCTTTTGGCAATTCACCCAGATGCGGGGTGATGAAGGTGTCGACAATGGAAAGGATGCCGGCGTTTTGTTTGGCCACGGTCTGCGCATGGATGAGGGGCACCCGTGCCAGGTCCAGATTGTCCCGCGCCTGCGCAAAGAGCGCAGGCAGTTTTTCCATGCGTTCTGTGGCTGCAGCAATGCGCTCGGGTAGGGGTGCAAATTCGCGGGACATCAAGCCATAGATGGCGCTACCTGCCAGCCCGCCATACACCTGCGGGTCCCACGCCCAGCTTTGCAGCACATCGATGTCCCAGATATCCGATTGCAATTGGTTGCGCAAGATCGCGGCATCGACCTGGTGTTCACGCGAGAGTTTGCTGGCATCGATGGCTTCCAGCTCGGCCAGCAATTTTTTGCTGGTGGCCACGCGCTTGAGCCGGCCGGCGGCACTGAGATCATCCAGCTGGCCATCAAAACGGTGATCCCCGATTTGGGTGGCACTCACCGGCGACAGCGCCATCCATTCGGCCAGTGTGCGCTTGGACAGATCCGCAAATTTTGCGTCCATCGGCGCATCGCTTGCCGCGGCGGTGGCCGGTGTTGCCGCAGTGGGCGGTGATTGCTGGCCGGTGCACGCTGCCAGCACGGTGGTGATGGACAGGGCAAGCAGGGTGGTGCGCATGGGGCGGGCTCCGCAAAATGGGTAATGGCACACAATACGGTCTGCCAATCGCTTGGCAACAGTGCCGGAAGGACGAACGGCACAGGCACGGCATGGTGAAGATCAGTAGGCTGTCGGCTTCCACACACGGGTAGGTGTCATGAAGCGTTCACTGTTGAGTTTCGGCATTGCCGCCACGTTGTCCATCACCAGCATGGCCGCTCTGGCCACAGGGCCGGCGACCACGCCGCAGCTGGGCAGTTTCGGGGTGGATTTGACTTCGCGTGACACTTCGGTGAAACCGGGCGATGACTTCAATCGCTATGCCAGCGGGCATTGGATCGATACCTATCAGTTGAAGGATTACGAGTCTTCGTACGGCGCGTTCAACGAACTGCGCGACCGTTCGGAAGATCAGGTGCATGCCTTGATCGACGGGTTATTGGCGCGCAAGGATTTGCTGCCGGGCAGCAATGGCCAGAAGCTGCGCGACTACTACACCAGCTACATGAATCGCACTGCGCGTGATGCCGCCGGGATCAAACCATTGCAGCCGGTGCTGACCCGCATCGCCGCGATTGATTCGAAAGCCGCGTTGATTGCAGCGTTTGCCAATGCCGCCATCGACGGCAGTGACGCGCCGCTGGGACTGTATGTTGGCACCGACCGCAAAGACCCCGACAGTTATCTGGTGGGTTTGGGTGTGGGTGGGTTGGGCCTGCCGGATCGCGATTACTACCTTAATCCGGATGCCCGTTTCGTCAAGATTCGCGAAGCCTATGTGGCGCATATCCAGCGCATGCTGGGTTTTGCGGGTGTCAGCGAAGCAGACGCCAAGCCGCGTGCCGAGGCGATTCTGGCGCTGGAAACGGCGCTGGCCAAACCGCAGTGGGACCGCGTCAAGCTGCGCGACCGCGACAAGACCTACAACGTGGTGACGTTTGCACAGTTGCAGCAGCAGTACCCCGGCTATGACTGGGCGGCACAATTGCGTGCGCAGCAGATGCCGCAGCCGGTGCGCCTGAACATCAGTACGCCGGATGTCATTGGGCCGGTGATCGATGTCATCAATGCCACGCCGCTGGCGGCATGGCGTGATTACCTGACCTTCCACGCCATCGACGGCAATGCCAGTCTGTTGAGCACGCAGATCGATGAGGCATCGTTTGCCTTCAACGGCAAAGTGTTGAATGGCCAAAAAGCGCAGCGCGAAGACTGGAAGCGTGCAGTGGCCTTGGTTGGCTCCGGCAATGGGTTGGGCGAAGCACTGGGTGAGCTGTACGTGGCGCGCTATTTCAAGCCGCAAGCCAAGGCGGCCATGGATACTCTGGTTGAAAACCTGCGCGCCGCATTGCGGCAGAACATCGAACACATTGATTGGATGAGCGATGCCACCAAGGTCGAGGCGTATCGCAAGCTGTCCACGTTCCGCCCGAAGATCGGCTACCCGTCGAAGTGGAAAGACTATTCCAGCGTCACCATCCAGCCCGATGATTTGTTGGGCAATGCCATTGCACTGCGCCAGTACAACCGTGCGGATCAGAACCGTCGCATCGGCCAGAAAACCGACCGCGAAGAGTGGGGCATGACCCCGCAGACGGTGAATGCGTATTACAACTCGACCTTCAACGAAATCGTGTTCCCGGCCGCCATTCTGCAGCCCCCGTTCTTCGATGTGAATGCCGACCCTGCGGTGAACTACGGTGGCATCGGTGCAGTCATCGGTCACGAAATGGGCCATGGTTTCGATGACCAAGGTAGCAAATCCGATGCCGATGGCATCCAGCGTAATTGGTGGACAGACGCAGACCGCGCCCGTTTCGACGCACGCACCAAGGCACTGGGTGCACAGTACAACAGCTATTGCCCGCTACCCGGCCAGTGCGTCAACGGCGGCCTGACCATGGGTGAAAATCTGGGCGATTTGGGTGGCTTGTCGATGGCCTACACTGCCTATCAACTGAGTTTGAAGGGCAAGCCCGCGCCGGTGATCGACGGCCTCACTGGCGACCAACGCTTCTACTTGTCATGGGCGCAGGTGTGGCGCGGCAAGTACCGCGATGAGGCCCTGCTCAACCTGATCAAAACCAACCCGCACTCGCCGTCGATGTATCGTGCCAATGGCCCGCTGCGCAATATCGATGCGTGGTACAAGGCCTTCAACGTCAAGCCGGGCGATGCCATGTACCTGCCACCCGAGCAGCGTGTGCGGATTTGGTGAGTCTTGATGTGATGCGGGCGCGACTTTTTTGTCCGCCCGCATCGAGTATCGTGGGTCAACACCACTGGCGATACCGGAGTGCCAAATGAAACTGTCATGCCGTTGCGGACAGGTGCAGGGTGAATTCAATCCTGCCCGCAGCTACACCCGCGCCACTTGCTATTGCGCCGATTGCCGGGCGTTTGCGCGCTGGTTGGGTGGGGATGGGTTGTTGGATGCCGCGGGCGGCAGTGACATCGTGGCGATGGCGCCGGATGGCCTGCGCTTCACCCAGGGGCTGGATCAATTGGCCTGCATGTCGCTGGGCCCGCGTGGCTTGCTGCGTTGGTATGCGCGCTGCTGCCGCACACCGCTGGGTAATGTGCCGCGCAACCCCAAGCTGTATTACCTCGGCCTGCCGGTCGCCGCCATCGCCGAATCCGAGGCTGCCGTGACGGCCTGTTGCGGCGCACAGGGCCACACCACCATCAGCCCCGAATCGGCCACCGCTGCAGTCAATCCCACTCGCGGGGCACTGTTGGCCGGCACCTTGCGCATCGTCAGCAGGCTCGCAAGCGCACGTCTGCGCGGCCGACGCAATGCCCTGTTGTTTGCTGCCGATGGCCAGCCTATCCGTGCGCCACAGGTGTTGTCGCTGGAGCAACGTCGGGCCCTGGCTGACGGGTGAGCTGCGCAGGGCTTCGGCAAAGGCTCGCTTGAATAGCGCTATTTTTTCTGCGCCGGCTTTCCTTGCAGCGCCGCCACCGCCTCCAGCATTTGCTTGACGTGCTGGTTGGGGTTCATCGAATCAAACTCTGCGGCGATGCGGCTATTCTTGCCGATCAAGTAGGACGTGCGGCTGGCGAGATCCGGCTTCAGCAGCATGGTGGCATCGAAGGTCTTGGCGATTTTCGCACCGGGGTCGGCGGCAACGGGGAATTTGCCGGCGCATTTTTCGGTGTCTTTCGAAAATTCAGCCAAGCGTTCCACATTGCCGGCGGTGACCCCAATCACGCTGACACCCCGTGCCTTGAATTTGTCGATGGCCTGCGAGAACGCGGCGGCCTCGGCGTTGCAGCCGGGGGTGAACGCGGCAGGAAAGAAGTACACCACCACCGGGCCCTGTTTCAGCGTGGCGGCAAGATCGAAGGTAAACGGCTGGCCAGCCAAAAACGCCGGTGCAGTGAATGTAGGGGCGGGGGTGCCGGGCTTCAGTGCGGCAAGGGCGGGCGTGGCAAGGGCAAGCGCGATGGCGAACGTGGCAATGCGGCGCATGGGGGGCTCCGAGAGAAAGATGGGCTTGGCCACTGTATCGCTGTTGCGTCGGGTTTGGGTGAGCAACGCGTCCCTGCAGGGCAGGGGCGCGTGCATGCACACGCTCAGACCACCGGCTGTGCCAGCCTGCGTGCGAATGCATGTTCGATCAACTGCCGGGTCTTGCTGTCGGCTGTGTGGGCGGCGTGTTCGATTTGCGTTCCAACGGCTTGCATCTCCTTGCCGATGGCTTGCATCGGTTGACTGGCCGCTTGCATGCGGTTGCCGACGGCTTGCATGCGCTGGCTTTGCTGCTGCACGGCACTGGATCGGGATTCGATGATGGCGCTTTGCGCTTGCATCTGTACAGCGATGGCGTCGATTTGTGCCGAGAGGTGATCCATTTGCCGTGCCAGACCGTCACGTTCGGCTTCACTGGCTTTGCGTGCGCGCTGGGCGAGTGCGGCTTGTTGTGTCGCCAGTGCGCCCTGGCGCGAGGCCAACGCATCCAACTGGGCGCTGGCTTGGTTCACTTCAGGGGTGGGCAGAGAGGCGGCCTGACGATCCATGTCCGCTTGCAGTTCGTGCATGTGCTGTTGGTGGGGCTGCATGCTTGCCTGCAGGGCTTCCATCTTGCTGTTCAATGGATCCAGCGGTGCCCATACGGTTTCGATTTGTGCCAGCAGGGCAGCATCACGCAGTACGAAATGTTGCTTGCCCCTGCGCACCAACAGGAAGTCGCCATCGATGGTGCTGCGTAATTTTTTCACCATGCGCATATCGTCCTGATCGCCGGCGAGGAGATAGTGGGTCTCGCCCTTGCGCACCATGGCATAGCCGTCATCACCGCGCTGGAAGCCAATATTCACGGCATTTTTCAGCGGAGGTGGTGCGGGTGGCGCAGGGGGTGCAGGTGGTGCGGGCGGTGCAGGTGGCTCCGGTGGCGCGGGCGGTGGCGGCGGCATCGGGTGTGTGCTGTGCGATGGGTGTGCTGCGGGCGCGGCGTGTGGGCTGTTGGCGTGTGCGTACAAGCCGGCACCGGCGAGTGCCAATCCAATCACGGGCAGGCCAAGCAGGGGCAGCAGGCGACTGCTGATATCAGCGGTTGTACGCGGGCGGAGCAGGTGCTGGATGCGGGACATGAGCTGGCCTCCTTGGGCGGCGGGTGCAAAGCAGGGGGGGGGCGTGGGGGTATCGAAGCTGCGGTCGAGTTCTGCCAAAGCGAGTGCCAAACGGCGGCCGTCACCCAGCGCGTTGGCGGCCAGTGCATCGGCAATCAGCTCGCGTTCGTTGCGGATGCGGCGGGACAGCCACCACACCACCGGGTGATAGAACAGCAAGGTTTCGGCTACGCCTTGCAGCAGGTTGACCAGATAATCGTGGCGGCGGATATGTGCCAATTCGTGCGCAATCAGGGCTTCCAGCAAAGGCGCAGGCATGTGCAGTACCAGCGATACGGGCAACAGCACCATCGGCTGCCACCAGCCCACTGCCAGCGGCGTGGCGGTGTCATTGCTCAATCGCACTGGCACTGCGCTACGCAAGCCCAAGCGCACGGCCATCCGGTGGGCACTGGCTTGCCAGACGCCAGTTGATTCGGCCCATGCGCGTTGGCGCAGGCGCGCCACCCAATACAGACCCGCGAACATGCGCAGCGCTAGGGCCCCCGCACCAGTCGCCCAGCAGGCAACCAGCCACGGTAGGGTGTCGGCAATTCGCGCAGGGGTGCTTGCGGCCAGTGACAGCCACGCTGCCGGCTGCTGCGCCGGTGCGATGGCCGATGTCGTGGTGCCCAATGCGAGTCCCAACACTGGTGCGCTGGCGGTTGCCGGCAGCAGGATCTGCCATGCCAAGGTGAGGATGGGCAGCAGCAGTGCGACCAGCAACGCCACACACGTCACGGCGTAGCGTGTGTGCGGGCGGGCATTGTCCAGCCGCGCCAATGCCAGCGCGGCCAACAGGCCCAGCAAGCTGCCTTGCCAAACAAAGTGCAGCAGCGCTGCGCCCAGTGCCGGCACAAGCTGGATAAGCGCGTCATGCATCGTGGTTCTCCCGCAGGAATCGCTGGATTTCGGCGCGCTCGTCTGCACTGACCTGGCCACCACGCAATGCGGCCATCACCAATGCCTTGCCAGAGCCGGCGAAGGCTTTATGGATGAAGTCATCCAGCAATTTGTTCTGCAATGAGCCTTGCGCTTGGGTGGGTGCATAGATGTGCGCACGTTGGCGTTCGTCACGCTTGAGCAGGCCCTTGCCGTGCATGATCTGCAGCAGCCGCAACACGTTGGCGTAGGGCAGCTCGGGGCGTTCACGCTGCTGTGCCTCATGTACCTGTTTGGCCGTACACGGGCCCAGTTGCCAGAGCGTGCGCAGCAATTCGAGTTCAGCGGGGGTAGGTTTGGGCAAACGGGGCGTGGGCATGCGATGGCCGAGGCTGTGCAGTGGTGGATGAGATGCAGCGCTGGGGCGGGGGGTGAATCTAGAAGATCATGTCTAGAAAAGCACGGCTAGAAAAAAATGTCTAGAAAATAATTTCTATTTCCGATGAACGGTTGGCGCTGTGCAAATGGGCTTCAAGCCAAGCCATCCGGTCATCGCAAAAACCCAATGCCATCCGGCTGCGCAGCACATTGCCCTTGGCGGGCATGGCATCACCACCAACTGCCGCAGAGGCGATCAGATAGCGCTTTCAGCGACCTGCGTGCGGTTGCGGCCATCGGCTTTGGCTTGGTACAGAGCACGATCTGCCAGCTCCATCCATGCCCGCAAGTTGTGGCAGCCCTGCGTCGGTGCCGCCAGGCCAATGCTGACCGACCCGCTCAGCTTGGGATCAGCAGGAAAATGCAGTGCCGCAATGCCGGCGCGGATGCGTTCGGCAATATCCTGGGCTGCGCTGACGGGCAGCGGCAGGGTCACTGCGAACTCGTCGCCCCCCAGTCGCCCGGCATGGCTGCCGGGCGGCAGAGTATCCAGTATGACCTGTGCGATGCCACGCAGGAGATCGTCGCCACCAATATGACCAAAGGTGTCGTTGATGTGCTTGAAGCTGTCCACATCGATCAATAACTAAGGTGGACGCGTGGCCAGCCACATGCCGCTGCAATTGCTGGTCAGCCATCTCCTGCCAGTGGCTGCGGCTTTGCAGCCCGGTCAGGCTGTCGCGGCGGCGGAGTTCGTCCAGCGCCTGATTGTTTTTTTGCACTTTTCGAACCAGCTGGTAGCTGCTGGCACTGACCACTAAGGTGTGGATCATCGTCAAGGGCAAGCAGGCCAGCAGTACGGGGGTGCTGGTGTGAATGTCGAAATGCAGGCCGGAAATGCCAATCGCAATGACCAGGGCAGCAAGTGCCCCGAGCAATGACCGCCACCATAGGCCGCGAATGCCGGTATTGAGCTTGTCGGCGGTGGTGACCGTCAGCAGCAACGCGGACGGCAGCAGGTTGAAGTGCATGATCGGTAGCAAGGTGGCTGCCAAGGCCGAGTCGATAACGAAATTGTGCAGCTCCGATGTGCTTGGGTCAGGGCTGTGGTGCGATTTCAGGAATGCCAAGTGCGGCCACAGCAGGCCACACACCGCAATCCACGCCCATGATGGCCAGCTGGCATGTAGTTCATGCAAGACCAGTGCCGCTGGAAGGATCCCCAGCCCATGCCCAGTGTGCGCAAGCGATAGGTGCGCAAGTACAGGCGTTGCATGCGCTGCGACGGTGGCAGTTGCTCTTGCATCGCGGGTGCGCGTTCCGTCATTGCCTGATCTGAGTCATCAACGATGGCCAAGTGTGCGCAAAGCGTGCCCGCAATGCCAGCGGGTGCGAACTGATAGCCTTGGCAAACGGCGGTGCAATTGCGAGGGCGTCATGGCGACCGGTTGGGCAGGTGATGGGGCGGTACAAGATCAGATCGATGCAACCGTCAAAGACGGCATCGCGCGGGCTCGCAGCCGCCTGCCCAGTGGGCCAAGCCTTGCGCATTGCGAAAATTGCGATGCCTCCATTCCGGAGGCGCGTCGCAAAGCCATTGCCGGCGTACGCCTGTGCGTGGCCTGCCAGGAGCTGCAGGATCGGGATGCCGCAGCGAATGGCGGCTACAACCGGCGCGGCAGCAAGGATAGCCAACTGCGCTGACAAAAAACGCCCGGCTTGCGGCCGGGCGTTGCAGGGTAAGCAGGGGATGTCTCAGTGGATGCTGAAGGCCAGGATCATGCCGAGGATGGCGGGCAGGATCATTGACTCGCCATTGCGATAGCTGCCGTATTGGTAGCGTCCGTAATAACCATCCCGATAGCCGCGTTCAAAGCCTTGGCGAAAGTAGTAGCGGTAGTCGTTGTAGCTCACGTACTGACCATAGTAGCCATAGCTGCCATCGATATAGCTGTAGTTGTTGCTGTAGTCGAAGCGCCAGCGGTCGGCACGGTCGGCTTGCCCTGCGTACCAGCCTTCCCGGTAGCCATCGCGAATGGCTTGCTCCAACATCTGCGCGCCATAACTATTGGTGCTATACCAGCTGCCGCCGTAGCTGTAGCGATAGTTGTACGGCGTGTAATAGAACGGGTCGTTGTAATAGTTGTAGCGGCGTGCGTTCCAGCGTGCTTGCTCGGCTTGCCAACGGCGCCAGTAGTCTTGCTGGTAGCGGTATTGGGCATTGCGGCGGCTGCGTTCCAATTCGCGATTATGGCGGTCGTAGTCACTGCGTCGACGATATTCGTCGCGCTGCCATTGCGCTTGCTGGCGGCGTTGTTCTTCAATCCGGCGTTGCTGCTCGTTGTCGGGGATGCGGTCGTGGCGGTTGTCGCGATCATTGCGATCATTACGATCATTGCCGCGATTGCCCTGCCAATCGGGGCGATTATCCTGCCCATTGCCGGGGCGATTGCCGGGGCGATTGCCGGGGCGGCGATTTTCCTGGTCTTCGCGATTCATCGCCTGCTGCATTACCCACGCCGGGTTGCTGCGGGGCTCGTTTGCGTGTTGCTCGGCAGTGCGGCGCTGCTGGTCTTGAATACGCCGGTCTTGGTCTCGTTGCGCTTGCTCCCGCTGATCTTGTTGAACGCGTTGCTCCTGGGCACGCTGATCGGCAAACCGCTGCTGGGCGTCCATGCGGCGCTGTTCCACGCGCTGCTGGTCTTGTGCACGTGCTTCATCGCGCTGTTGCTGCTGTTGCGCTTGCCATTGCTGGCGTTGTTGCTGGGCATCGCGTTGAGTTTCACGCTGGCGCTCCTGTTGCTGGCGCGCCTGCTCACCCCAGTTCTCACGGCGCTCGCTGTCGCTGCTGCGCGGAAGGTTATTGCGCGGCATTTCGACATTGCTGTCGCGGCGCGAGATCGCCGGCGGGTCGCGGCGCGCTTCATTGTCGTTGTTGCGTGCCGGTGTGGGGGCTTCGCGGCGAACTTCGTTGCGCACCTCCTCGCGCGCTGCGCGGCGTTGCTCGCGAAGTTCTCTACGGTTGTCCTGCGATTGTTCTTGATCTTGCGGATGGGCGAATGCTGGAGTCAATACAGTAAAGCCAAGCATCGCCATGAGTATGGCGGCAGACACTTTGGATAAGGCGGGTTGGCGGTTCATGGTCTCGTCCCCCAGGCGCGAACCATTCGCGCCGTTGCGTGCAGTAAGCGGTTTTCCGGATGAATCGTTGCTGATATTTTGCCTGCATGCAAAGACCCGCAAGCGGCCATTCATTTTTTGTGAAGCGGGGCTTCAGCCTGCGTGCATGACCTAAGGCAGTGATGAGTTGCTGCCCGTTCGTGCCAAGGTAACGGCCTTTCCATTGGAACGCCCTCATGTCCCAGTTTCCATCTGTTGCAGTGCTTGCCATTGTCATGGCCGCGCTTCCTGCCGCGCATGCCCAGCAATCCGAGCTGGCCGCGATCACGCGGGCCACCGGCTTGCCGCGCGCACCGGAGCAGCTGGCCACCACGATTGCTTTGGCTGATCTTTCGTTCAAGGTGGATCCGGCACGCCAATGGCTGGATGCCGATGCCCGTTTGCAGTTGCAACTGACCGGCAGTGTCAATGCGTTGGTGTTGGATCTGGATCGCAATTACAGCGTGGATGTGGTGGACGTGGACGGCAAGCCCGCACGCTGGAGCAACCCGGAAGGGCGGATGACGATTGCACTGGCCAAGCCCTTGGCTGCTGGCGCGAAAGTGAGTGTCCGTATTCGTTATGCCGGTCACCCGCACGCGGCCAGCAAGGCGCCGTGGGATGGCGGCATCGTTTGGGCCAAGGCTCCCACCGGTGAGCCGTGGGTGGGTACGGCGGTACAGGGCGAGGGCTGCGATTTGTTGTGGCCGTGCATTGACCACCCGATGGGCAAGCCGCAAGTCGTGGTGCAGCACATCAGCGTACCTGCTCCCTTGGTGGCGGCCAGCAATGGCGTGGCCGAGGGGATGCAGGAAAAGAACGGCTGGCGCACCTATCAATGGCGCGCCAAGCTGCCGGATACCTACGCCATCGCCTTGAATATCGGCCCGTACGAGTTATTGCAGGCGGACTACACATCGCGCTTTGGCAATACCATCCCGCTGCGTTTCTGGTATCTGAAAGGCAACAAGAGCAAGGCTGAGGGCTTGTTTGCGGAATTTGCGCCGATGCTGGATTTCTTCGAGGAAACCATCGGCCCATATCCGTTTGCCGATGAAAAAATGGGCGTGGTGGAAACCCCCTATCTGGGCATGGAACACCAAACCATCAACGCGTATGGCAATGACTACAAAAAGTCGGAAACCGGCTACGACTGGCTGCTGCAACACGAATTCGCACACGAGTGGTTTGGCAATCAATTGACCAATGTGGATTGGGATGATTTCTGGTTGCACGAAGGCTTTGGCACCTACATGCAGCCGTTGTATTTGCAATGGCTGCGCGGTGACATGGAATACATGGCCGCATTGATGAAGATGCGGCAAGTACTCATGTTGCGCCATCCGGTGGTGGCCGGACACACGATGACGGAAAAAGATGTCTCCGACGCCAGCCGTGGGCCCGGCAATGATGTGTATTACAAAGGCGCATTGATGTTGCACACCTTGCGCGGATTGATTGGCGATGCCGATTTTTTGCGTGCCACGCGTGAACTGGTGTATGGCACCGACACCCCGCGCCCGGGTAATTTCAAGCCTCGGTATGCCGCAACCCGAGACTTTGTAGCCATCGTCAATCGCATTACTGGCAAGGACTATGGCTGGTTTTTCGATGTCTATCTGCGCTCGGTGAAATTGCCGGCGCTACAGGCCAGCCGCAGCGGCAACACGTTGCAATTGCGCTGGGTGACCGAAGGCGACAAGCCTTTCCCCATGCCGGTGCAAGTGCGCGTGGGGCAACGTGTGCTGGAGGTGCCGATGACGGGCGGGCAGGGGCAAGTGGCGATGACTGGCGATGAAAGCTACACGCTGGATCCGCACTCCAAAGTGCTGCGTGATCTGCCGTATATGGCGGACTATCAAAAAGACATGGCTGAGCGCGCCAAAGTGATGGCGCGCAAACCTTGATGCCCTGCGGCCGAATTAATTCGGCACAGCCGGCATGGCGGCTGACCACAGCTTGGCTTCGGCTTTGCCGCCCAGCATCTGCGCGCGCACCAGCGGAATCGGTGGGCCGCCAAAGCCCAGGAATGCGTCGTGGAATTGCTTCCATGCGGTGCGTCCACCTTTGTCGCGTGTCCAGTCGTCGCGCAGTTGCATGATCATCAGCTTGCCCAGTGTGTAATTGAGGTACGCCGGATCATAGGTGCCACGTGCCGCCTGTTGGCGGGCGTTGCCGGGGTCTTGCAGGCCTTTCTCGCGGAACATGGTTTCAGATTCGGCCATGCTCATGCCGCCGGTGTGCAGGCCAATCGCAGAGACAAAGCGCACATCGCGCAGCAGCGCCTCGCTGAGTTGGCCGATATGTGCTTCCGGGCTGGCATCCCCCAAGCCGGCATCGAACATCATCTCCTCGGTGTAGTGCGCCCAGCCTTCGGCGAAGGCATAGCCCACAAACAGTTGGCCAAACCTCCAGTCCGAACGGTTGGAATGCAGGAATTGCAGGAAGTGGCCGGGCCAGACTTCATGCGATGAGGTAAACAGCAATACATCCTTGCCGGGTACATAGGCGTCCTGTTCGGCCTTCGTCCATTTGGGATCGGGCGGTGCGATGTAATACACCGACGGCAAATTCTTTTCATACGGGCCGGGAATTTCGATATAGGCAAAATTCCAGCGATTGAACGGTGGTGCTTCTTCCACCTTGGCCTGCTCCGGGCCGGGGATGGTCACCAGATCCTTGTCGAGGATAAATTGCCGCAGCGTGGCCAGTTGTGCGCGTGCACCTTCCACTGCGCCGCCGCTGGGTTTGTCGGCGGCTTCTTTTGCCACGCATTGCTGCAAGGTCTTGCCTGCGGCGTACTGCTCGCAGGCGCTCTTCAGCGCCGCAAGATTACGTGCCAGATCGGCTTCGGCTGCGGCTTTGAGCTGATCCAGCGGGATGTCCACACGCTCGGTGGCATACAGCATTTTCGCGAATTTTTCGGCACCCAGTGCAAAGTTTTGCGTGGCTTGCGGGCGCTGCGCCTTCAGCCAGTCGGCCATGGCTTGGGTGGCTTTGATTGCAGCCGCGTTGCTGGCTGTCAGTCGCGTCTGCAAGGTGCTGTCTTTCACTTCGGCAAAGATCGATGGCACATCGCTGGCGAAGAAGCTGGCATAGCCGGCAAACGCATCCACACCCAGATCAATGTACGAGGCGGGCAGTGGCAATTTGAAATTGGCTTTGATCTGCTCGATCGCCTTGGGCAGCGCTTCCTGATAGCGGATGAAAGCGTCCATGCGCTGCGCCAGCGGCGCGTAGGGGCGCGTCAGATACATGCTCGGCGACAGGTCGCCGGTGTAGAACGAGGGGTTGTTGTACGCAAAGCCAGAGTCCTCCAGCCAGAACAGCGCGCCGTCGATCACCGCCAGTGCGTAGTCGCGATGAAAGCGGCCCTGCGCGTCCAATTGCGCATCGGTGAACGCGGCGAAGGCAGCGCGCTGCGCGTGCAGCCAATCGGCATTGGCCTTGAGCCCGGCGGGGCTGTAGTCGGGCAGCTTGCCGTCGTATTCGTGCTTGCCGGCGTTGGCGGCAAATACAGGGTTGCGCTGGAAGTAGCCATCAATGAAGGCATTGACCGCCGTTTCCAGCGCGGTGTTCTGCCGGGCACCGGTTGCGGTTGTGGCGGTTGCGTCGGGTGCGGCGGCATGCGGCTGGCAAGCGGCCAAAGCGGCAGTGATGCAGGCAGTCAGGGTCAAGGCGTGCAGCGTTTGCATCACAAGCTCCGAAAGGTTGGAAGGGCGGTAATTCTGGCAGTACACACGGCAGTACTTGCGGGCAGAACTCAACGCGCCAGTTGCGTACGCAACTGGCGCACGCGATCTACCAGTTGTTCGGGCGCATACGGGCAGGCGTTGGCGGCCCCCCACACCGGACGCGGCCAGGCGATATCGGTGTGGTAGCGCGCAATCACATGCACATGCAGCTGCGGCACCAAGTTGCCCAGGGCAGCCACGTTGAGTTTGTCGGGTTTGAAGAGGGCTTTGAGTGCGCGTGCAGCGGTGTCGATTTCAGCCGTCAGCTGGGTGCGCTGCGCAGGGCTGAGGTCGATGATTTCCACCGCATCGGCCACTTTGGGAATCAAGATCAACCATGGGTGGTTGGCGTCGTCCATCAAGCGCACTTCGCACAATGCCAATTCGATGACGGGTGTGCTGTCATCAGCCAGTTGCGGATGCAGATGCCAAGCGTTCATCGCAGATGCTCCGTGAAGAAGGCCAGTGTACGCCTCCACGCCAGTGCCGCCGCGTCAGGTTGATAGGGAGGATCAGGGTCGCGGTTGAAGGCGTGGTCGGCATCCGCATAGACAAAGACCTGGGCCTGTGGCTGCTTCTGCCGGTGCAGGTCGATGGTGGCCGGCGGGATCGGCACATCCAGCGCACCAAAGTGAAACTGCAACGGCGCGGCTGCTGGCTCATCCAGAAACGGCGGATTGCGCGTGGCGTAATAGCTCACCGCCGGCAGGCCCAGCCGGGTGGCGGCCAGCAGCGCCACGGTGCCGCCCCAGGAAAAGCCCAGCACGCCGACCTTGTGTCCTTCGCGCGCCAGCAGCTGCGCGGCGGTGTCGGTGGCGTCCAGCCCGCAGTCCAGGCCAAGCTGGTTGACGATGCTTCGCCCGCGGTCAGCGCCGGCCTGATCGGTTGGCAGCACCAGGCCGGGTTCGATCAGGTCGAAATACGCCGGTGCCAGCGCAACAAACCCGGCTTGTGCCAGCCGCTCACACACATGTTGGTAGTGCGGCAACAGGCCGAAAATCTCGTGCGCCACCACCACCGCCCCACGCGGTGCGTCATCGGGCTTGGCCAGCCATGCCTGCACGGCACCGCAGGGGGTATAGAGGGTTTGCCAATCGCCCATGCGGTTCTCCAGTCATACGGATGGTGGCGAGACCGTCGGGTGAATCGCGTAGCGGCATTTGAGCCGCGGAGCGATCACCCGGCGGTAGGCGCCGCCGCGCAATAAAGTTGGGGGCCTCACGCCTTCGCCAGAGCATTCAGCCGCACCGCGTATAATTTCGCACCTTTTCCAGTAGTCGCGCCATGTCCTTGCAGCAGCCCAAAGTCGGTTTCGTCAGCCTCGGCTGCCCCAAAGCCTTGGTGGATTCCGAGCGCATCCTCACCCAGCTCAAGGTGGAAGGCTACGACTTGGTGCAAACCTATGACGATGCCGACGTGGTGGTGGTCAACACTTGCGGCTTCATCGACAGCGCGGTGGCCGAATCGCTGGACACCATCGGCGAGGCGCTGGCCGAAAACGGCAAGGTCATCGTCACCGGCTGCCTGGGCAAGCGTGCCGACCTCATCCGACAGGCGCATCCTGGCGTGCTCTCCATCAGTGGCCCGCAGGATTATCAAAGTGTGATGGAAGCGGTGCACACCGCGCTGCCACCCAAGCACGACCCGTTCCTGGACTTGCTGCCCGACTACGGATTGAAGCTGACCCCGCATCACTTTGCCTATCTGAAGATCTCCGAAGGCTGCAACCACCGTTGCACGTTCTGCATCATTCCATCGATGCGCGGCGATCTGGTGTCGCGACCGGTCGACGAGGTGTTGCGCGAGGCGGAAAAGCTGGTGCGCGGCGGGGTCAAGGAATTGCTGGTGGTCTCGCAAGACACCAGCGCCTATGGCGTGGATGTGAAATACGCCCCCAAGCTGTGGCGCACGGGCATGTACGAAACCCGGATGAAGGCGCTGTGCGAAGGCTTGTCGGAGCTGGGCGTGTGGACGCGCCTGCATTACGTCTATCCGTACCCGCACGTGGACGACGTGATTCCGCTGATGGCCGATGGCAAACTCCTGCCGTATCTGGATATCCCGTTCCAGCACGCCAGCCCGCGCATTCTCAAACTCATGAAACGCCCCGGTGCGGTGGATAAAACGCTGGAGCGCATCCACAACTGGCGCAACATTTGCCCGGAGCTGACCCTCCGCAGCACTTTTATCGTCGGTTTTCCCGGCGAAACCGAGCAGGAATTCGAAGACCTGCTGGACTTCCTCGATGAAGCCCAACTCGACCGCGTCGGTGCGTTCGCCTATTCGCCGGTCACCGGCGCCAAAGCCAACGACCTGCCCAACCCCGTGCCCGAGGGCGTGAAGCAGGAGCGCCTTGCCCGCTTCATGCAACGGCAGGCTGACATTTCCGCCACCAAACTCGAAGCCAAAGTCGGCAGCGTGCAGACTTGCATCGTGGATGCCATCGATGGCGAACTGGCCATCGCCCGCAGCAAAGCCGACGCCCCGGAAATCGACGGCCTGGTGCAAATTCAAGATGGCCGCGAAGCCGGCCTGCGCCCCGGCGAATTTGTGCAAGTGCGGATCATGGGCAGCGACGAACACGACCTGTATGGCGAGGTGGAGTACAACGCTTGAGCGCGGGTTTGGCTTGAACGAATTGTTAGGCTGCCGCGAGCTTGAGCTTGCCTACACCGTGCAGGTCAACGGACTGACGTGCAAGCCAAAGATCATGTGCGTCCTGCATGGCGAGCCAACTCTCGGGGGAGCGGCCGATCGCCTTGGCGAGGCGTAGTGCCATTTCAGGCGAAATACGGCCTGTGCCGTTTAGAACACGGCTAAGCGTTGATGCAGCAACACCGAGCTTCTCGGCCAGCACACGACCGCTAATCCCGTTAGGTTCAAGGTAGATGCCAGCGATGAACTCACCGGGGTGAGGGGGATTGTGCATAGTCATTAGTGGCATTCCTCATAATCCAGCACGTAAGCGTTGCCGTCTTGGAACTCAAAGGTGATGCGCCAGTTGCCGTTGACGGTAATTGACCAGCGACCTCGCATTTCGCCTTTCAAGGGGTGAAGTCGAAATCCTGGGATATCCATGTCTTCAATGGCCTGAGCGGTGTCGAGAGCGGTCAACTGCAACCTGAGTCGTTTGGCATGATTAGCTTGAACGCCTGATGTGATTCCAGTCTCATACAGACGCCGCAAGCCTTTATGCCGAAAGGTCTTGATCATGTAGCCAACGTATCACGTTGCGCACCATGCAACAAGCGGCTCATCTATGACATGTCAGGCTGCCAGCCTTAAAGGCACGAAACGGGCAGCATGTATGAAGTCGTTGTCAGCTGTGAGCAGTGAAAGATCATGTTCGATGCAGAGCTGTGCAATGACTGCGTCAATCGTGCCGATCTGCACGCCGTTGCGTCTGCATGTGTTGCGGAGCATCGCAGCTTGGATATATGTGTCGCGGCTTGGGTTTAGGAGGGGGAGCACTTGCAGGCGTTCAATGAGGCGCGTCTGATCTTTGCAGCCATTGCAACCGGAATGAGCAACTGGCAACCGGGCGCAGGAGTTAAGCCGTGCCGCGAAGCTGCACCCCCCAAAACCGCCCACCCCCGCCCTGCGGCCGCCCGTCGGTCATTGCTGGCATCCCGGTTGTCCCCCCGTTAAGGTTGACTCGCCAAAAAGCGAGGACGCCCCGTTGTTACAGCAATCCTTCCCAAGCAGAGCCAGGCAATCCCAAGGATTTACCTTGGTCGAGCTGATGGCGGTCATGGTCGTCATTGGAGTTCTGGCGACGTTTGCCGTACCCGGGATCACCGGCATGGTCAACAACAGTCGGTTAAGTGGCCAGGCCAGCGAACTGGCGGCTACCTTGCAGCTGGCGCGGTCGGAAGCCGTGCGTCGCAATGTTCCGGTCGAGGTGTGCGTGTCCAGCAATGGCACCAGTTGCGGTAGCGGCACCAGTTGGGCGGGCTGGATCGTGCATGGCCCGGATCCGGGCAATGGCGGCGCTGATGAAGTGATTCGCGCAGACACCGCCAATGGCAGTGTGCAAGTGACAAGCACGGTGGCCAAACTGGTGTTCAAGCCTTCCGGGCAGTTGGATGCACAACAGACCCTGACTGTTTGCATACCCACCACCCAGCCGAATATCAATCAGCGCGTGCTGACGGTAATGATCAGTGGTGCAGTGGTATCCAAGAGCAACGATGGCGGTGGAGCTTGCCCAACATGATTGGTTCTATTTCAAATAAAGCGGTGCTTCATCGGCCGGCTGCCACCCGGATCGGCGGGAGGGGCGCACAAGGGATGAGCATGATCGAAGTGCTGGTGTCGGTCATGGTGTTGGGTGTCGGCCTGCTGGGGATTGCGGCCATGCAATCCATTGCGCTGCGGGGCGGGCAAGGCTCGCTGGAGAGCAGCCAGGCAGTGATGGCAACCAATTCCATCATCGAGGCGATGCGCGCCAATCGCGCCAATGCTGCGGCCTATGTGTATGACGGCACCACGTCCTGCGGCAGCACGCCGGCGGCAGGCAGCACGTTGGCGTCCAGTGATTTGAATTATTGGGTCAGCAGCCTGAAAACCACGATTGGGTCTGCCACCAGCACCTGCGGCAAGATTGTCTCACTGGGTGGCAATAACTACCGCGTGACGGTGCAATGGGATGATTCCCGTGCCGACAGTGCATCGGGGAACGACAAGAAGTCAATCGTGACGGATGCCAGCATATGAGTCAGGAGTCGATACCCATGCAGGGCAGGGCGCAGGGCTTTACGCTCATCGAATTGATGATCGCGATGGTACTTGGCTTGTTGGTACTGGGCGCAGCGTTGGCTGTGTTCCAATCCAATCAAAAGACATTCAGCGCCAATGAAGGCCAGAACCGGGTGCAGGAAAATGCCCGCATTGCCTATGAAATGTTGGGCAAGGATGTGCGTTCAGTGGGTAGTTCGGCGTGTTCCAGTGAGGCCATGGTATTGGGCAGTGACAGCAATAGTGCCGCGTTCCGTGCGCCGCTGGTGAACTCGGTCTCGGGCTTGACCACCATTTCGGCGGATGATCTTTCGTACCGGGTCAGCAATGCAACTGCCAACCAGGTGACGCTTGTGGAAACCACCCCGAATGCCTCTGACATCTTCAAGGCCAACGATGTGGTGATGGTGTGCAATGCGGCAATGACCGGGTTTGCCACGGTGGGCTCGGTGGCAGGGCAAACGGTCAATTTTTCTGCAGCCCTGCCATTTGACCCTTCCGATACCGCCAATGCCGCGCCCGGCAGCATCTCCATTGCGCGTTTCCGCAGCAACCGTTGGTATGTGGGCGCAAACAGCCGTGATACAGGAAATTCCTTGTGGGTTTCACGCTTGGGTGGCGCAGGTCAAGAGGTTGCCGACGGGGTGCAGAGCATGACATTGGCGTTTCACCGTACCGCGGGCGGCACTGCAACCACCTATGAAGCGGCACCGTCTGATTACCAATATGTCAATGCGGTGCGGGTCAGCATGCCGGTGCGCGGTGTTTCACAAAGCAAGTCCAGTGAAAACCGCAATATCAACCGCGCCATGGCCGCTACAGTCAGTATCAGGAATCGTTCGCTATGAACAGACAGTATCCTAGCCATAAGCAACAGCAGGGCATGTCGTTACTGGTTGTGCTGATTTTGCTGGTGGTGATGTCCATTCTTGGCGTCGCGGTCATGCGCAGTTCATCCATGCAAGAGCGCATGGCAGCCAATCTGCGTGACCGCAGTCTGGCCACGCAGGCAGCAGAGGCTGCACTGGCTGCGGCACAGAATTATCTGAATACAACGACCAAGTGGCGTACCACGGTGCCGGATGCCACTACCTGCACCAACGAAGGCGTGTGCCCAACGTTTACCAAAAAAACCGCCGCAACCTGGATTGCGGGGCCGCAGGTAGGGGGTGCCAATGGTGTGCCCCTAACCACAACCGACTATTGGATTGAATACTTGGGTGAAAACCAGACGGCAATGGAAACAGGTGGTGTCATTCCCTCGTCCGAAACGGTCACCCTGGGGCCGCTGTTCCGCATTACTGCGCGTAGCCAGTCTGTTGGCCGCGCTGCCGTGACCCTGCAAACCGATGTCATCTACCGCTTCCAGCGGCTGTGAGTCTGATCATGAAGACCTCCTTTTCTGAAGTTCGCCGCAACCGGTTGTCTGCTGCTGCGCAGTGGTGGGCAGCACCTGCCGCTTTTCTTTGCACTTTGCTGGCCCTGCCGGTGAATGCGGGGACCTATGTGCCAATCCCCAATCAGCCGTTGGACACCGGCGTGCGCGTGGCACCGAATATCCTGTTTATTCTGGATAACTCCGGGTCGATGGCCTGGAAGAATATGAATAACCAGGATATCAAGAAGATGACCGGCTCCGGCAGTTTCAGCAGTACGCCGGATGCGGATGGCATTGGTACTGGTACTTCGGTGACCACCGAGTCCACTGGTACGTCAAAAATATACATGCAAAATTACGTGACCAATACGCTTTATTACAATCCTGCTGTGGACTACCTGCCATGGGTGGATGCGACAGGAAACCGGCTCACGGGTGGCACCAGCTTCACCGCAGCGTATAGTAGTGATCACTATGTGAATTATACCGGTGTGGACAAAAACACCAGTAGCGGAACTCGCAATCTCTCCAGCAATACGCAAACATTTTATATTCCAAAGAACCCAGCGAGTACCGATAACACGTATCTGTCGGTTGTGGACAACTACAATCGCTACCAGATCCCCAGTGGCAAAACGGATGTGATTCGATCCGAATATGGGAAAGTGGTCGCCAGCAGTAACACCCTTTCCGGGTATCCAGTAACTGGCGTGTCGATAGCGAAGAATAGTTGGTACTCTGTCAATTTCACGCTGCCGGCGGGAACCACTTCGTTCACCGTGACCACCAGTGGCGGGACTGGTAACGCTAATTTGTATGTGCGCAAGGGGGCAGCTCCAACCACCGGCTCGTATGATTGCAGGTCTAATGGCGCTAATAACAATGAAACCTGTACCATCAATTCGCCAGGCAGTTCAACATATTACGCAGGAGCATATGCGTATTCTGCGGTTGCCGGGATGACGTTAACAGTCACCTATACCACGACCAATAGCTGTGACGGCGACAGTGTTGGCAGTTATGGTTGGGTCAATTGCACATCAGCGACTCCAACCGGGCGTGGCGTCTCGGATGAATTGACGAATTTTGCAACCTGGTACTCGTATTTCCGGACCCGGATCAAGGCGGCCAAGGGCGGTGCCGCCGAGGCCTTCAAGGCGCAAGGCAACAAGGTACGAGTAGGTTACCGCAGCCTGCACCCTACTAATAACAGTTCCATTGCGCCGGATTTCGACATCCCTGTGGGTGATGGGAATGACGGGCGTTTTGTCAATGGCAATGTTGCCAATGGTGATGCGGCCGCAACCACCACACGATCCATTTGGTACAACCGCTTGTTTGCGGCATACGCCAGTAACGGAACCCCTTTGCAAGCCGAGTTGAAACAAGCGGGTGACTATTTCAGCCAGTCCAGCGCGTCTGGCCCATATGGACCGGAGTCCGGCGCTAACCAGTATTCATGCCGGCAGAATTTCGCCATTCTGACCACGGACGGTTACTGGAATGGTGGCACTGCAGGCACCGGCGATGTGGATAGCAGTGCCCAGCCGACCATTACTGGTGCACCCAAACAGAAGGGTGACCCCAACCAGAGCTACACCTATTCGCCCACTAAACCCTACAGTGACGGTACAACCACCTGGTCCAGCACCCTTGCCGACGTGGCCATGAAATATTGGGTGACAGATTTGCGTACCGATATTGCCGCCATGGGGACAACCGCCAGTCCTGCAGGAAACAACGTCCCGACCACGGAGGATGATCCAGCGTTCTGGCAGCACATGGTGACCTTCGGTATTTCAATCGGCATGAAAACAACCCAGGGCATGGCCAGTGTGGAAGATGCGTTTGCCGCCAAACCCAATTGGCCACAGCCTGGCAATGACCTGGCTGCCAACGTGGATGATTTGCTGCATGCGGCTGTCAATGGGCATGGCCAATTCGTGGCGGCCACCAGCCCTGCGCTATTTGCAGAAGGTTTGACCAAGGCACTGGCAACGATTGCACGGCGCACCAGTTCTTCTTCCAACATCGCCACCAATGCCGCGACCATCAAGACCGGTGGCAAGGTATTCAACGCCAGCTACGTCTCCGGCATTTGGACCGGTGCGGTGAATGCGTGGACGCTGGACGCCTACAACAACCCGTCTGCCCTGGCCTGGACGGCCTCGATTCCTGCATTCAGCACCCGCAAAACCAAGGTGTTTACTTACAACGGTACCACGGGGGATACCTTCCCCACGGCGACGCAAACCACAAGTCTGGATCGTAGTACCGTGGGCCCGGTGGACTACCCGGTGACGGGTGCCAAGAATGCCGATTACATCATGGGTGACCAGAGTGGGGAAGGCACTGCGGTGGGTAAATTGCGGGTTCGTGATGCCTTGTTGGGGGACATCGTGGATTCTTCCCCGGCCTATGTTAGTGACACCAATACACTGTATGTCGGTGCCAACGACGGCATGCTGCATGCGTTTGATGCAGGCACAGGGGTAGAGCAATTTGCCTACGTGCCTAACCTGATCAACTTTGGCAAGTTGGCGCAAATCAGCCGTGGCGACTATGACCACCAATGGTCGGTGGATGGCCCCGTTGCAGTGACCAGCCGCAAACTGACCCCTAGCCAGAACTTGCTGGTGGGCTCGCTGGGTCGTGGCGGCAAGGGCATGTACGGGTTGGATGTGTCCACGCCTGCTTCATTTGGAACGGCTAACGTCAGCTGGGAACTTGCGGACACCGCCAATGGCAATATGGGGTTGGTCACAGGGCGCCCGGTTTTGGCCAAGGTCAAGACCGGTGATGTCGCTGCGGTGGTAGGTAATGGCGTGAACAGCAGCAACGACAAGGCGGTGTTGATTGTTGTGAATGTCAAAACCGGTGCGGTGATTCGTGAGATCGATACCGGCGCCGGGTCTGCCAGTACCCCCAATGGCCTGGCTGCACCTACCGGGATTCTTGGGCCCGACGGTAAAACCATTGCGTATGCCTATGCAGGGGACCGCTTAGGGAATGTATGGAAATTCGATTTGACCGATGCCTCTGCCAGCAACTGGACGGCAACCAGATTGTTCACGGCAAAGTCCAACGATGGTACCGGTGCGGTACAGCCGATCACCGGTGGTGTCACGGTGGCCACGGATCCCAAGACCTACAAGCGTTGGGTGATGTTTGGCACCGGCAGCTTCATGACCACAACGGAAGCTGCAGACAAGACCGCGTCAACGCAAGGGATGTATGGGTTTGTGGATGATGGTGCTGCGGTGGCCTATGCCGATCTTGTGAAGCGTGGCGTCAACAATACGGGTGCCATTCAAGACGGTTATCCGGTAAGGACGTTTGATAGCAAGTCCGATTTGCCCACCGGCAAGAAGGGCTGGTACTTGACCCTGCCAGGCGCGGGCGAGCGGATTGTGCAGGATGCGCAGCTGGTATCCAATATTTTGGTGACTGCCAGCATGATTCCGGAAGGTAATGGCTGCGAAGCTGGCGGTACCGGGTATATCAATGCGTTGGATGCCTTTACCGGAACCAGCGCAGGCAGCTCGCTGTTTGATTTGAATAATGATGGCTCGACCACGGACAGCGTGGTGGGTGGCGTGCCGGTGGGGTCGGTCAACTTTGGCGTCGGCATGCCCACGTTGCCCATCTTCCTGGACGGCAAACTGGTCGTGGGCGGCACCAATGCCGGCAACAAGCCTGGCTCTGGTGGTATTTCTGGCAAGTCCTGGAGCCGCGTCTCCTGGCGTGAAATTCGGAGTGATTGAGCAACATGAACGATAACAAGGACTATGCGATGCCTGTCTATCGCGCATCTCGCACTTCCGGCTTCAGCTTGATCGAGGTGATGGTGGTGGTTGCCATCATTGCCATCCTCGCTTCGATTGCGTTGCCGTCGTATAACGATCATCAACGCAAGACGCGCCGGGCGGCAGGCACCGCCTGCCTGACGACGGTCGCGCAACGCATGGAGCGGGTCTACACCACCGACATGTCGTATTCATCGGCACCCGCCATTGGCAGCCTGACGGGTGCCTGTGAGCCGGATACCTTGACATTTTATACGTTCTCGTTCTCTTCTGGCCCTGCCGCCAAGAGTTATGAACTGAGTGCTGCCCCTGCGGGTAAGCAGGCAGGGGATTCCTGTGGCACGTTGAAGCTGGATCAAACGGGTAAAAAGACGCCATCAACGGCCGGTTGTTGGTAGCGGTTGCAGTGGTTGGCCGCACCCCACAAAACCCGCCGCAAGGCGGGTTTTTCCTTGGCAATGAATTTCTGTTGAAACTACACCTTCAGCATTGTGAAGATGTGTTAACGTCCATACGTGCGCGTATCCCCCCACATGCACGCACGTGTATCCGACGCAATCGGCCATCTGGTCGTTTGTTTGCCGTGTCCAATGACTACACAAGATTGACCACACAAAGGGGAGCCGCCATGCAGCGCACGCAACCACAACGCCGCCCACTCACCATCGCCGTGCTGGTGGGATTGATGGGTTTCACCAGCCTGCCGGTATTGGCGCAAGATGCCGCCACGGCGGCGGACAAGAAAGTTGAGCCGAAGACGCTGGACACCATGGTAGTGACTGCGCAGAAGCGCGAAGAAGTCATGCAGAACGTGCCGATTGCAGTGACCGCGCTGTCGCAGCAGACCCTGCAAGACACGGGCGTGCGTGACATCAAGGATCTGCAAATTCTGGTGCCGGGGTTGACCGTGACCAGCACCCAGAGCGAGGCGATCACCACGGCGCGCCTGCGTGGCATTGGCACGGTGGGCGACAACATCGGGCTGGAATCTTCGGTGGGGGTGGTGATTGATGGCGTGTTCCGCTCGCGCAACTCGGTGGGGTTCGGGGATCTGGGCGAGTTGGAACGCATCGAGGTGTTGAAGGGGCCGCAGGGCACCTTGTTCGGCAAAAACACATCGGCGGGTGTGATCAATGTGGTCACACGCAAGCCCGATGACGTGTTTTCAGCCGATGGTGAAGTGACATTTGGCAATTACGGTGCGCTGGGCCTGGCGGGTGGCGTCAATGCGCCACTGGGTGACTACGCGGCGCTGCGCGTGTATGTGGCGCATCGTGACCGTGACGGTTGGATGAACGTGGTCACCGGCGCAGGCCCGCGCACCAATGATCGTGATTACGACCAGGATTTCGACACCTTCCGCGCCAAATTGCTGCTGCAACCCACCGACAAGGTGGAGATTGTGTTGTCGGCCGATTCCACCCGCCGCAATGAGAATTGCTGCACGGCGGTGCAACTGGTCAGCGGTGAGAGTTCGGTGCTGATCAACAAATTGGGCGGTGGCAATGCCATTGCCCCCACTGGGCATGCCGACCCTTGGGCACGGGTGGCGTACAGCAACCGCGATACCACCCAGAAAATCAATGATCGAGGCGCACAGGCGGAGGTCAATATTGACCTGGATATGCTGGCTGGGGCCCGCTTGACCTCGATAACCGCAGGCCGTGACTGGGATGCCATCAACGGCCGGGATTTTGATTTTTCCACTGCGGATTTGATCTACATGAACCCGCAACAGGATGAGTCGTATGCGCGGGTGAAAAGCTTCAGTCAGGAAATTCACCTGAGTGGCAGTACCGCCAAGCTGGATTGGTTGGTGGGTGGTTTCTACAGCAATGAAACCATTGATCGTAACGAGAGTTACCGCATTGGCGCGGCGTATGAGCCGTATTTGTCGATTGGGCTGTTGTCGATGATCAACCCGGCGCTGGCCGGCCTGCCCAATGCGGCGACCTTCATGGCCGATGCCACCGGCAGGCCGTTTGGCACGGTGTTTGCCGGCTTGGGCGCGTTGGACCGTTATCAGCAAGAAGCCAAGAGTACGGCGCTGTTCACCAACAATACGTGGCATGCCACCGAGGCATTGGATGTCACGATGGGCTTGCGTTATACCCGTGAAACCAAGGATCTGTTATCGGTGTACAGCAACCCGAATGGCGGTTTGGGGTGTGCATCCTATTTTGGTGCGAGCGGTGTCAGCCCGGCTGCAATCGGCCGCATCGCCGCCGCGTTGACTGCGCGTGGCGTTCCGTTTGCGTCGTTGCCCGCCGCCAACCAGCAGGCCTTGATCAGCAATATCGTGGGGTACAGCTGCTTGCCGTGGGCCAATGTGCAGCACAACGGGCGCCACACCGACCAGTCCCGCAGCGAAAACGAATGGTCGGGCACGCTGAAGGCCGCTTACCGCTGGAACGAGCATGCGATGACCTATCTGTCGTATGCACGCGGCTACAAGGCAGGTGGCTTCAACTTCGACCGCGTGCAATCGTCCAATGGGCTGTCCAGCGGTGGCTCGGGGATCATCCCGGTCAACGACACCTCGTTCCCGGGTGAATTCGTGGATAGCTGGGAATTGGGTGCCAAGACCACCTGGGCGGGTGGCAACCTGTTGTTCAATGCTGCGCTATTCCACCAGAAGTACAGCAACTTCCAGTTGAACAGCTTCCTGGGGACCAGCTTTGTGGTGCGCTCGATTCCGGAAGTGGTGTCGAAAGGCTTGGATGCAGAGCTGCTATGGCAGCCCAAAGCCGTGCCCGGCCTGATGTTGCAAACCGGCTTGATGTATGCCGATACCAAGTATGGCAATAGCATCCCCGGTTGTGATTTTGTGGGGCCGGGTGCACTGACCCCGCAGTGCCCGGCGATTGGCGCGCTGTACAAGCTGCCGGGTGCGCAAATGAGTTTTGCACCGAAACTGTCCGGTTCGGCATCGCTGACTTATGAGTGGGATATCGGGTCGTCGCTGGAGGGCCGCTTCAATATCGGTGGCAAGTACATGTCCAGTTACAACACCGGTTCGGATCTGGATGCCGAAAAGCATCAGAGTGCCTACACAGTGGCCAATCTGCGGGTGGGGATTGGCTCGCGTGATCGCAAATGGCAGGTGGAGTTGTGGGGCACCAATGTGTTCAACACCAAGTATGTGCAAGTGGGCTTCGACGGCCCCTTGCAGGCATTGGGCACGCCGGAGCCGGGCAACCCGAAGAACACATATGACGCGTTCCTGGGCGCACCGCGCATGTACGGAGCGACGTTGCGGGTACGTTTCTGAGGTCTGGATGTTTCGTTTTGGACGTGCATGCGCTACAACGCATGCACGTTCTGCGAGTGTTGACCGATGAGTGTGCCTACCGATGCCGACCTTGATGCGCTAGCTGCCACGACTGGGCAACAGCTGCTGGTTGCACGCCATATGTTGGTGACGGCGGAAAGTTGCACCGGTGGCTGGATTGCCAAGTGCATGACCGATATCGCCGGTTCATCGGCGTGGTTTGATTGCGGTATGGCCGCCTATAGCTACGAAGCCAAACAAGCCTTGTTGGGCGTGCGCCCGCAAACCCTGGAAACCCATGGCGCGGTCAGCCGCGAATGCGTGGTGGAAATGGTGTCGGGCGCACTGGTGCATTCCGGTGCCAGCATTGCCGTGGCAGTCACCGGCATCGCCGGCCCGGGCGGCGGCAGCGACGACAAGCCGGTGGGTACGGTGTGGGTGGGCTGGAAAAAACGAGGTGGCTATGCGCGCGCCGAGGTCTTTCATTTCGAAGGCGACCGCGATGCCGTGCGCAGGCAGACGGTAGCCACAGCTTTGCGTGGGGTTGCGCAGTTGTTGGTCGCTTGAGCCGGCCGGTGGGGGCCGCCCTGCGCGCGATCCATTGGATTCGGATTAACGATTCGTCATGCTGCGGAGAGCTTGGGGTGAGCAGTCCGGTCGCAGGATACATCGGAGACATCGCTACACACTTCACCACCACCACGATGGGAGTTCGGCAATGAAACAGATGATTCAAGCAATGACTCTGGCCGCGTTCATGTTTGCTGCCGGGCAGTCATATGCCGCGGCACAAGCTGCAACACCGGCAACTGCCAAGCCTGCGGCTGCCGCCAAGGCCGCCCCAGCCGCAAAAGCAGCCCCGGCTGCCAAGGCTGTCTCCTCCGCAGCACCGACCAGCGCCGCCAAGCCGGCAACCGCAATGAGCACCGCCCCGGCCGCCGCCCCCGCCGCGCCGATGGACGCCAAAAAAGAACGCTGCCACGATGCGAAAGGCAAGTTCACCAAGTGTGACGGCCCGGCAGCCGCCAAGAAGAAGGAACCCTGCCGCGATGCCAAGGGCAAGTTCATCAAGTGCAAGAGCTGATCGTTTGAGGGTTTGACGGTCATCCCCGTGCAGACGTGCGGGGATGGCTGTTTGCAATTGGCTCTGAATCAGAGCTGCACCAACCCCAGGCGTGCGGCTTCCAGCGTGGCTTCGGCGCGGCTGTTGATATTGAGTTTGCGGTAGATGCTTTTCAGGTGATCTGACACCGTGTGCTTGCTGATTTGCAGGCGTTCCACCAATTCGGGCAGTCGGCAACCTTTGCTGACCAGGACCAGCACGTCGCGTTCGCGTGGGGTCAGGACTTCAACCCCCGGTGCACTGTCACCGCCAGCTATCGGCTGGAAGGCCCGCAGCAGGCGTTGTGCAATCGCCGGTGATAGGGCAGGCTCACCGCGCAAAATGCCGTCGAGTGCGGCGGCCAGGCGTTCTTCGGGCTGGTCCTTGAGTAAGTAGCCTTGTGCCCCGGCACGCAGAGCGGGGAACACATGGGCATCGTCACCAAATAATGTGGTCACCACAATCGTGCAGTCTGGCCATTGCTGCGCCAATGGGCGAATCAGCGTGGTGCCATCACCATCGGGCAATCCCAAATCCACCAGCGCCAATTGCGCTGGCGCTGCGCTTTGCAGGAGGCGTTTGCCTTCTGCCAGCGTAGGTGCATGGGTCACCTGGATACCTGGAAAGCGCGCTTGCAGCAATTTGCTCAGCCAAGCAGTGACGTCCGGCAAATCTTCCAGCAACAGCGCGTGGGCAGGGATGGTGGTCATCGAGACATGCTGCGCCAAGGCTGGGGACTGGGGCATCCCGCGGCTGCGGGGGGCAAGGGGAAGCTCAGGCGCACTTTGGTGCCACCCAAGGTGCCTTGCTGCCAATCGATATTCCCATGCAGCTCATCGGCGCGATTGCGCATGCTGCGGGTGCCACGGCCATCGCCAATGCGAGTGGGGTCAAACTGCCCGTCATCGGTGACTTCAAAAACCAATGCGTTGCCGGATACCCCAACCACGATCCGCAAATGCTCGGCATCGGCATGCCGCAGTGCATTGGTGACCGACTCGCGGCCAATGCGAAACAAGTGCATGGTTTGCGCGCGATCCAGTGCGGGGTCAGGCAGGCCCTCTTTTTGCTGCCATGTCAATTCGATGGCGCGGGTTTGCAGGCGCTGTTCGGTTTCGTCGCGCAATTGCGCCAGCACTTCCAGCAAGCTGCCTTCGATGCTGCGCTCACGGCTGAGAATGGCGCGCAAATCCTGCAGAATTTCGCGCACCAGCGGTTGCTCGGAGGCGGGCACGCGGTGCAGCAAGGTCAACAGGCGGCTGCCGACGTCATCGTGCAAGTCGTCGTAGATACGTTGACGTTCGGCATCCAACGCCTGTGCCAATGCGAGCTGCTGCTGCAATGCGGACAGGTCAGGGCTGGGCGTGGATGCCTGCGGTGTATCGCGTTTCCACCAATCCCGTAGCGCCATCATGTATGACTCTCCAGCGGTTGCGTGTTGTCTTTGTGCAGGTAATTACAATTGTAGAGTATCCATGCGGTTCAGCCGGGCAAGCTGCGGCAGCCCAGCGCCATCAGGATGCCGTGCATGGCGGGCAGGTGCATCAGCCATGGCGCGATCACGGTCAACAGACCCGCGGCGATCACCAGCAGCCCGGCAGCGCTGCGCAGCGGCCCGCGTTGCAAGCGTTGGCCGATGCGTTGCCCGGCCCACGTCAGGGACACCATCACCGGCAAGGTGCCCAGCCCGAAGGCGGCCATGGTCAGTGCGCCGTGCACCGCGCTGGCTGATAGCCACGCGGCGGCCAGCAGCGTGGTGGACAGGCCGCACGGCATCCAACCCCACAGCATGCCCAGTGCCAAGCGCTTGCCGGCGGTATTGGCCGGCAGCAGGCGACGTTGCAGTGGCCGCAACGCCAGCCACAGCCGGTTGCCGGGGCCACCAAAAAAGCGCGGGATGCGGCCGCGCTGATCGAACATGCGCAGGCCGGCCAGGATCAGCACCAGACCCACCGCAGCGCGCATGGCGATGGGCAGCCAAGGGATGCGCGCCAGACCCAGCAGGCCGCCCCCCAGCCCCCCCACGAGGGCGCCGGCCAGCATATAGCCCAGTACCCGCCCCAGATTGGGTTGTGCTGCTACCCACCAGCCACGGGATTGTGTGGAAAATCCGGTCGCAATGCCGCCGCACATGGCCACGCAATGCGCGCCGCCGAGCAGGCCGGTGAGCAGGGCAGCACCGAGTACGAGTGTGTCAACCGGCATCACTATCTTCGGGTGGGGCCGCCGGTGGCGTGGCGGGCTTGGACAGTGGCGGTGGATCCTCGCGCAGGATGTCCAGCGCGGGGGTGTCCAAATCTTCGAACTGGCCGTGTTTGACCGCCCACGAGAAGAGCAGTGCAGCGACCCCGATCATCACCAAGCTGATAGGAATCAGGAACAGCAAAATATTCATGGGCGAACCACGCGGGTCAGGCGCAAGGCATTGGCGGTTACCGCCAGTGAAGACAAGGCCATGCCCAGTGCCGCCAACCAAGGGGTGACGTTGCCGGTCGCGGCCAACGGAATGGCAAGCAAGTTATAACCCAAGGCCCAGGCCAGGTTTTGGCGAATGATACGGCGCGTGCGGCGCGCAATACCCAGTGTGGCCGGCACAGTGCCAAGCGCGCTGCCGGCCAGCACGAGATCGGCCGCACGCTGTGCCAATGCAGCACCATCGCCGATCGCCAGCGATACATCGGCACCGGCCAACACCGGCGCATCATTCAGGCCATCACCCACCATCGCCACCACGCGCCCCTGCTGTTGCAGGCTGCGCACCAGCGCCAGTTTGGCCTCGGGCGTTTGCCGCGCATGGGCATTGGCAAGGTCCATGGCGTGGGCGAAGCGCTGCACCGACGCCGGTGCATCACCGCTGGCCAGGTGCAGGGTCACCCCTTGTGTGCGCAGCGCTTGCAATGCCGCCATCGCATCCTGGCGTTGCTGTTCGACGAAGGCAAAGCGTACGTGTGCGCCGCTGCTATTGGCCAGCCACACCGCGCCATCATCCTCGCCAGCACCTGCAAACGGGGCGGTGCCGATACGCCAGTGCTGGCCGTCGATCCAGCCCTCCACGCCTTGCCCGGCAATGGCGCGCACGCCGGTGGCGGTAGGGATGTTCTCAACCCGTGCAAATGCGGATGCCAAGGGGTGACTGCTGTCGCGTTCCAACGCGGCAGCGATGCGCAGGGCGGTTTGCGCATCCATCCCCGTGCAGTGATCGATCGTTTGCAGCACGGGCTTGCCATCGCTGAGGGTGCCGGTTTTATCGAATACCACATCGGTCACACGCGCCAGCCGGTCCAGCCCGTCCGGGCGTACCGACAGCACGCCGATCTTGGCCAGTGCACCATGCGCGGTGGCCAGTGCCGCCGGCACCGCCAGCGACAGTGCGCAGGGGCAGCTGATCACCAGCAGTGATAGCACTACTTCAAATGCCCGCGCGGGTTCATGCACGCGCCACCACGCATACACCGCAATCGCAGCCAGCAGCAGGCCTGCGACAAACCAGCCGGCGATGCGTTCGGCACCACGTGCCAACGCCGGACGGTGTGCCTGCGCGGTTTCCACCAGCCGCACCAGTTCGGCCAAGCGGGTCGCTGCGCCCACTTGGGTAATGCGGATGCGTGCGGCGTGCTCACGGCAGGCGGTACCGGCATACACGGCAGCCCCGGCGTGTTTGGTTATCGGCGCAGCTTCGCCGGTGAGCAGGGACTCTTCGAAATGCGCATCGGCATCCAGCAGCACGCCATCGGCGGGGACGGGTTCACCCACCGCCACGCGCACCACGTCTTCCACCGCGAGCGCGTCGATGGGCACCGATTCGCGGCTGCCGTCGGCCAGTTCGCGGGTGGCAAACGCCGGCCGCGCCCGCGCCAATGCGTCCACCTGTGCCGACGCAATACTGCGTGCGCGTTGTTCCAATTGACGGGCGACCAACAGCAGGAAAATAAACATCACCGCCGCGTCATACCAGACATGCGTGCCGCCTTGCACGGTCTCCCACGTGCTGGCGGCCCACGCCAGCAGGGTGGAACCGGCAATCAGGACGTCCATGCCCAGCCGCTTGCCGCGCAACTCGTGCCATGCACCCAGCAGGAATGGCCAGCCGGCCCAAAACACTACCGGGGTGGACACCATGAAGGTGATCCAGCGGAAAAAATCGCGGGTAGGCAGCGGCATTTGCCCGCGGGTGTCCAGATACAGCGCTTCGGCAAACATCATCGCCTGCATCGCGCCGATGCCGGCCAAGCCAATGCGCAGCAGGTCGCGATTGCGCTCGCGCCGGCGTGCGGCTTCACGTGCTTCACCGGTGGCGAGGTAGGGCCGATAACCTAGCGCAGCCAGCCGCGCCAATGGTTTGGATAGCGATGTTTGCGCTGGGTCCCAGGCGATGCGGATGCGCCCGGTAATCGCGTTTGCACTGGTGTCCAGCACACCGGCTTCACGGGTCAAGGCGCGATCAATCAGCCACGCGCAGGCGGCACAGCGCATACCGTCAGTGAGTAGGGTGATTTCGCGGCCACCGGCCACGTTGCGGGCATGGCTGGCGAGTAATTCTTCGCGGTCCCACACCGCAAGCGAGGGCGCATCGGCATCTACCCGTCCGGCCGGCGCGCTGCGCAGGCGGTAGTAGTCGCCCAGATGCGCGTCGCTGATCCAATGCGCCGCCGCAGCGCAGCCGTCGCAGCAAAAAGCCCGTGCACTGCCATCGAACTCGGCCTGCACCGGGTGCTGCGGCAAGGGTTCGCCGCAGTGGTGGCAGACGCTGAGCGCAGTCACGGTCTTAGGGTTGCGGGCTATCGGGGGGGGCGGTGTCTTCCACCGCCGGCCGCAACTGGGCGGCCAGTTGGCCCTTGGGCATGCGGCCGCGCAAACGCCACTGTTCGCCTGTTGCCGGTTGCAATTGCAGCAGCCAATCGTGATCAAGAGCAGGTTTGGCGTCGATGCGCCAGCCGGCTTCGTGCGGGGCAAGTTGCAACACCAGGTCATCGGCTTCGCGGGTGGGATGGTGCAACTTCAATTGCAGTGCTGCGCTGTGGTCAAAATCGCCACTGACCGGCAACACTTCGATAAACCCATGTTCCTCGTCATAGCGCGCAATCGCACCCAGCTTGCGTTGTGCGGCACGCGTATCCGGGCTCAAGTCGGCCTGCTGTGCTTGGCCGGTGCGCTGCACCTTGTCCGGCACCACATCCATCGGGCCGTCGGCATTGGCGACCACATACATCACCACACTACCGATCACGACAGCACCGACCAGGAGCACCATCAACCAGACGATGGGTTGCCGCCACGGGGAGGTTTTCTGTTCCATTGAAATGTCCTTTGTGTGCCCGGCGTGCCGGACACGGCTTTAGAGGATTGACCGGTGGATGGGTTCAAACAGGACCGAAGAAGGCGCTGTCCACTCGCTTCTTGGCACTGCCATCGCTGGCTTCGATCACAAAGGTGACGTCATGCCGGCCCTTGATGGGGCTGTCACTGCCAATCTCGACATCTTGCGCAATCACCTGACCGGCCGGGACTTTGACAGCCAGCGGGCTGCCTTTGAGTGCCAGCGGCGACTTGTCGGCCACTTCAATCTGCACGCGGTATACATGATCGGTGTCGGTTTTGTTGACCAGCTTCAAGGTGTAGCCATTGGCGATGTGGCTGCCTTGCTGTTGATACAGGGCATTGCGGTCACGCAGCACGTCGGCAATCAATGGGCTGCGATGCACAACGCCCCACACCCAGCCACTCACCAGCGCGGTCAGCAGCAGGCTGTACACAAGAATACGCGGGCGCACCACATGCACGCTTTGACCATCCAGCGCGTGCTGGGTGGTGTAGCGGATCAGACCGTGCGGCATCCCCATTTTGTCCATCACGTCGTCGCAGGCATCGATGCAAGCGCCACAGGCGATGCACTCGTATTGCAGGCCATTGCGGATATCAATACCGACCGGGCACACCTGCACGCACATCGTGCAGTCGATGCAATCGCCCAATTCATCGGTTTCAAACTTGGGCAGAGGCGCGGCCTCGGCATTGGTTTCGAAGGTGATGGTGCCCGCCGCCTGGATCCGAGCTTGCGCGGCGCTGGGGTGTTGACTGGCGCGGAAGACGTAATCGTAGGCAGTCTTCACATTGAGCAGGCCACGCGCACGCTCCAGTACGCTGACCAAGCCTTTCTTGCGCGGCCCGCGGGGTTCGCCGCGCATCGGGTCATAGGCGATGATGAGGGTATCGCGGTCGAACATCGCGCTTTGGAAGCGCGCATACGGGCACATGTATTTGCACACCTGCTCGCGCAGGATGCCGGCATTGCCCCATGTGGCCAGTGAGTAGAACAGCACCCAGAAGGTTTCCCAGCCGTTCCAGTCCAGCGCAAACATGCGCTGGCCGAGGCTGGCGATCGGGGTGAAAAAGCCTACAAAGGTGAACCCCGTCCACAGCGCAAACACCAGCCACAGCAGGTGCTTGCTGCCCTTGCGCAGGACTTTCTCGCGGTTCCATGGGCCCGCATCCAGCTTCATGCGCTTGGCGCGGTCGCCTTCGGTCCAGCGCTCCATCCACAAGAAACATTCGGTCCACACCGTTTGCGGGCAGGCATAGCCGCACCACAAGCGGCCAGCCAACGCGGTGGTGAAGAACAGGGTGAATGCCAGAATCATCAACAACATCGCCAGCAGGCTGAAATCCTGCGGCCAGAAGGTCAGCCCCCATACATGGAATTTGCGCGCGGGCAAATCGAACAAGACCGCTTGGCGGCCATGCCATGTCAGCCACGGGAACACGTAATACATGCCCAGCAGCCAGAACACGGCCAGCTTGCGCAAACGGTCAAAGCGCCCGGTGACATCACGCGGATAGACCTTGCGCTCGCTCACATAGACGGAATCGCCGCCGGTATCCAGCAGATCGATGTCAATGCGTTTACTCACGGTGCTGCTACCTGGTTTTGGGTCCATTGAAGCGGCTGGCGGGCCGCAGCAGGATCCAAGTGAAAAGGCTGGACGACGCCGTCGCCAGCCAGAAAGTGAAAAACCCGATGGTATAGCCCAAGCCGCGGGTGATATTGAGCTGCGGGAAGGTGATATCCCGCAGCAACAAAGGGTCGATGAAGGCGAAGAACACCATTGTCGCTACCCCTGCAGCGAAAAAACTGGGCCAGAGGATGGCCCCGATCCGCTGCGCCATTGGGCGCGGCGGGTGATCGAAGGTTGGGGTAGTGAAGTCGGTCATTGTGCGCTTTGGGTACCGGGTTTGGGCGAATGCGACAGCGACCAGACATAAGCGGCCACCAGACGCGAACGTGTATCGCCCAATACTGTACCCCAAGCCGGCATCACGCCGTGACGGCCATTGCTGATGGTTTCACGCAAGGCCTCGCGGCTATCGCCATACATCCAATAGCTGTCGGTCAAGTCAGGGGCACCGACCTTCTGGTCGCCCTTGCCGTCCTTGCCATGGCAGGCCACGCAGATGCCTTCGTACAGGGTTTTGCCACGCGCGGCGGCGTAGTCACTGCGGGCACTGGCGTCCTTGTCACCCAGTTGATGCACATAGGCGATGACATAGTCCACTGCATCCGGGCCGCCCATGCCTTGCAGGGTCTTGCCCCATGCCGGCATCACGCCTTCACGTCCATTCAATACGGTGTGCAGGATTTGCTCCGGGCTGCCGCCCCAATGCCAGATCTGGTCGGTCAGGTTGGGGTAGCCCACTGCCCCCTTGGCCGACGAGCCATGGCAGGTGGAGCAGGTGTTGGCGAAGATCGACTTGCCCAGCTTCAGCGCTTGTGGATTCTGCGCCAACACGTCAATCGCTTGACCTTTGTATGGCGCGAAGGTTTTTTCCAGCTGCGCATTGGCAATCGCGGCTTCTTGGTCGTGCTCACCTTTCGAGCTCCAATGGCCAAAGCCCTGGTAGGTGCCAAAACCGCCGTACCAGAATAGATAACCGAAGGCGAACACGATGGCGATGTAAAACCCATTGATCCACCAGCGTGGCATCGGCTTGTTGTACTCGGTGATGTCGCCATCCCAGTAGTGGCTGGTTTCATCCGGCTTGGGGTCGCCAGGGCGACGCTTGGAGGTCCACCACAGCAACCAGGTGATGCCCAGCAGGTTGAACAAGATCAGGACGATGACGTACCAATTCCATGCGGTGGTCATGCGTTGGTCCTCGACGGAGTACTGGCGATCGCTTCGCCCTCAGGCATCTGGTCATCCACGGCCAGACGGGCGGTGGCTTCAAAACCGGCGCGCAGCCGAGGCTGCCACGCCCAAATCCAGACGGCGATAAACAACACCATCAATACGATGGTCACGATTCCGGACATCATCTGCTCAGCTCCCTCGCGGTGCGTGCTTACCCAGGCCTTGCAGGTAAGCAACCATCGCGTCCAGTTCGGTCTTGCCGGCCACAGCGGCCGGAGCGGCCTTGATTTCGGCATCGGTGTAGGGATCGCCCAAGCGCTGCAATGCGCGCATATGCGATTGGATGGTGGGGCCATCCACGGTGTTTTTGGCCAGCCACGGGAACGATGGCATGTTGGATTCCGGCACCACGTCGCGCGGGTTGTTCAAATGCACGCGATGCCAGTCATCGGAATAGCGGCCACCGACTCGCGCCAGATCCGGCCCGGTACGCTTGGAGCCCCATTGGAACGGGCGGTCGTACACCGATTCGCCGGCCAGCGAGTAGTGGCCGTAGCGCTCGGTTTCAAACCGCAGGGTGCGCACCATCTGCGAATGACAGTTGTAGCAACCTTCGCGGATATAGACGTCACGACCGGCCAACTCCAGCGCGGGGTAGGGCTTGACCCCCGGCAGTGGCTGGATGGTTTCGGCCTGGAACATCAACGGAACGATTTCTGCCAAGCCACCCAAGGACACGGCAATGGCGGCCAAGATCGCCAACAAGCCAACATTCTTTTCGATTTTTTCGTGTGCTAGTGCCATTGTCTTGTCCTCAGGCGCGCGCTTCGCCGGCGTCGGGGGCCAGGATCGGATGGGTGGCGACACCTTCCGACTGCTGCCAGGTTTTCCACATGTTCCAGGCCATCAGGCACATGCCGCACAGGATCAGTGTGCCACCCAGCAGGCGTCCCAAATAGTACGGGTAGGTGGCGACCAAACCCTCCACGAAACTGTAGGTCAGGGTGCCATCGGGGTTGGTGGCGCGCCACATCAGGCCCTGGGTGATACCGGCAATCCACATCGACACGATGTAGAACACCACGCCGATCGTGTGCATCCAGAAGTGGGTGTCGATCCACTTGGTCGAATACATGCCACCAAGACCCAGCAAGCGCGGGTACAGCGCATACAACGAACCAATCGAAATCATCGCCACCCAGCCCAAGGTGCCGGCGTGCACGTGGCCAATGGTCCAATCGGTGTAATGCGACAGCGAGTTGACCGTCTTGATCGACAGCAGCGGGCCTTCGAAGGTGGCAATCATGTAGAAGCTGATCGCCACGATCAGGAATTTCAGAATCGGGTCGGTGCGCAATTTGTGCCACACCCCGGACAGGGTGAGGATGCCGTTCATCGCGCCGCCCCAACTGGGTGCCAGCAGGATCACTGAGAACACCATGCCCACCGACTGTGCCCAGTCAGGCAGGGCGGTGTAATGCAGGTGGTGCGGGCCGGCCCACATGTAAATGGAGATCAGCGCCCAGAAGTGGACGATGGACAGGCGGTAAGAATAGATCGGGCGTTGCGCTTGCTTGGGCACGAAGTAGTACATCATCGCCAGATAGCCGACGGTGAGCAGGAACGCCACGCCGTTGTGGCCGTACCACCATTGCGCCATCGCATCGACCGCGCCGCTATAGACCGAGTACGATTTCCACAAACCGGCCGGCATCACGATGTTGTTGACGATGTGCAGCAGTGCCACCGCGATCACGTAGGCACCGTAGAACCAGTTGGCCACGTAGATGTGCTTGGTGCGGCGCTTGACCAAGGTGCCGAAGAACAGCCAGCCATAGGCCACCCAGACGATGGCAATCCACAAGTCGATCGGCCATTCCAACTCGGCGTATTCCTTGCTCTGGGTAATGCCCAGCGGCAGGGTGATGACAGCACTGACCATCGCGGCTTGCCAACCCCAGAACACGAAGCTGGCGAGCTTGTCGGAGATCAGCCGCACGTGGCTGGTCCGCTGCACCACATACAACGAGGTGGCAAACAGTACCGAGCCACCAAAGGCGAAAATCATGCCGTTGGTGTGCAATGGCCGCAGCCGGCTGTAGGTCAGGTAGGGGATGTCGAAATTGAGCGCCGGCCAGTACAGCTGGGCGGCACACAGCACGCCAACCGCCATGCCGACGATGCCCCAGATCACGGTGGCAACCGCGAACTGATGCACGACTTTATCGTTGTATGTGCCGGGGATGGCTTGCATACGGTTCTCCGAGGTAAACACTAAAAGGCTACGCCAAGCACCTTGATCGGTGCTTGATCTGGATCAATTTTGAAAAATCCGCAATCGGTTGCACGGACAAAATGGGCAGCAAGGCTAGGGAAACTTTTGCCGGAATCGCCCATAATTGTAACTGCCACCTCCCAAAATGTGCAGACCATGACCGAACCTATTCCGCTGGATCTGGCGCGCTTGCGTCGCACATGTGCGGAATGCTCGTTGCAGATGCTGTGTTTGCCAGCGGGGATGGATGCAGAGGATATCTCGCGGCTGGAGGCGGTAGTGCAGCGCCGCAAGCCGCTGACAAAAGGCGACAGCCTGTTTCGTGCCGGGGATCCATTGCGTGCGGTGTATGTGGCCAGCGAAGGCGTGTTCAAGACGGTGATGTTGAGCGAGTCTGGCGAAGAGCATGTGCTGGGGTTCCACCTGCCCGGTGAGTTGTTCGGGCTGGATGCCATCGGTAGCGGCAAACATCGTTGCGAGGCTGTAGCCTTGGGCGATGCGCGGGTGTGTGAGCTGCCGTACGCACATTTGGCATCGATCGCAACCCAAGTGCCCAGCTTGCAGCACCAGTTGTTGCGGGTCATCGGGCAGAGTGCGGATCGCGATCAGGATCATGTCGATGTGTTGTCGCGACGCCAAGCCAGCGAGCGCATTGCGATGTTCCTGCATGGCTTGAGTGACCGCTATCGCCGTATCGGGCGCGCAGCGGATGATTTTGTGCTGCCAATGAGTCGCGATGAAATTGCACGCTATCTGGGTTTGGTACTGGAAACCGTGAGCCGCGGATTTAGCCGGCTGCATGAGGACGGCATCATCGAGGTACGCGGGCGGCGCGTACGCATTCTGGATGTCGCGGCGCTGGGTGCGCTGACCCATGGCTGCGAGGGTGGCCAGCCGCCGCAACGCAGGCGCAGCGGTGGTTGAGTGCACATGCGGCGCTTGCTGACCGGCTGGACATCGCGCGATACCTTGATCTTGTTGACAGCGTTGACGATGTTGCCCTTGCTCCCCAATCAACCTGTGGACCCGTGGCAGGTCCTCAACCCACGCAAGCTGTGGTTGCTTGGTTTCCTGGTGATGCTGATCGGTGCCGCCGGGCAAATGGCCCAAAACTGGCTTGGTGCACGCACGGGGTTGTTATTGGCTGGGTTTGCCGGTGGGTTTGCGTCCAGTTCAGCGACCATTGCCGGGCTTGGTTTGCGGGCCCGGCAACAGCCTGCCCTGGCCTCGGTTTGTGCAGGGGGCGCGGTGTTATCCAATGTCAGTACCATCCTGCAAATGGGCGTGGTGGTGGGGGTGCTGTCCACGCCCTTGCTGCTGGCCTTGTGGCCGGCGTTACTGCTGGCCGGGTGCGTCATCGCGTTGTTCGCGGTCGTGGCAGCCCGCGCATCTCAGGTGCAAGCCGCGGCGCCAGAGGCGAGCAATGCTGCGGGCCGCATGTTGGAGCCGCAGCGGGCACTGCTCTTTATGCTGATTGTCGCTGCTGTGTTGCTGGTCTCGGCGTGGGTGCAGGCGTGGCTGGGGGATGCTGCACTGGATGTGGCTTTGGCGGTGTCTGGGCTGGCCGATGTACACGCCGCCGCGGCCTCCGCCGCGCAATTGGTGGCCACTGGCCGCATCACTGCCGAAGTGGCATTGCCCGGTATCGCGTTGGCACTGGCTTCCAATTCATTGGTGAAACTGGGGCTGGCGTGGGCCAGTGGCGGGCGTGGTTACGCCCTGCATTTGTTGCCCGGGATTGCTGCGTTGGTGGTGGCGTTCTGGTTGGCGCTGCTGTGGGTACGCTGAGGGGCGTTTAGTCCCCGGTGGCCTTTTTTACGGCGTACACGAAGTCTGGATCCGGCTGGCTGCCCACTTTTTCCGTGCGTGCCAAGATGCGGCCTTCGCTATCGACCAGGATCAACATGCTGCTGTGATTGAAGCCGCCATCGGCCAATTGCCGGTAGCGCACGCCCAGTACGCCAGCCACTGCACGCACATCGTCGGGCTTGGGGGCTGCCAATGTCCAGCGCGCAGGGTCCAGCTTGCGCTGATCCATCACTTTCTTCAGCGCTGCCGGGTTGTCGCGGGCGGGATCCATGCTGATCAGGACCACCCCCAAACGTTTTTGCTGCGCCGGGGTGAGCTGGCGCTCCACCGCCTTGCCCGATTCCACGATCAGCGGGCAGATGTATTGGCAGTTGGTGTAAAACATCGACATCAGCCGTGTCTTGCCGCGCAAGGCACGCCAATCGCGGGTCACGCCGGCGCTGTCGGTCAGAGGCACAGGCAGTTGATAGACCGAATCCCCCGGCAATGCGGCGGGTGTCGGTTGCGCAGCCCCGGCGAGGCTGCAGATGCCGAGCAAGAGCACGGCGGCAAAATTGCGAAATCGCGTGTTCATGGCGCACTCCTAGCGCAACGGAAACCTAGGTTGGCAGTGGCGTCGTGGCCTTCCAGTGAAGACAACATGGCCACGCGCATCATCACTGCATAATTTTCGCGATCATCCATCGAAAGCGCACCGGCGCCACAGAATTTGCCCTTATCGGGATCGCCCTGATTGCGGTTGTCGCCATCCACCATCAATGACGAGGCATCTTCAGTCCATTCCCAAATCAATCCATGCAAATCCTGCACGCCATACACATTGGGGGTTTGCAGGCCTACCCGCGGCAGCGCGTCTTTCGATGAACGTGCATACCAGCCGAGGATGCGTTCCCGCCATGCGGGGTCGCTGCGGGCATCGCGGCGGGTCTCATCGGCGGCGGCAGCGTATTCCCATTCGTTCCACGTGGGAAGCCGCGCATCCAGCGATTTGCAATACGCTTCTGCGGCAAACCAGCTCACCCACACCACCGGTCGGTCCGGCTGTGCATTGGGGCCGAGCGTGTCTGGCCCGGCCCAATGCGAAAGGTAGCGGGATTCGGCAAACACGCGCGAGACACGGTCACGCCGCCATTGCGGCTGGCGTTTGAGGAACGCCAGGAATTGCGCATTGGTGACCGGCTTGCGCATCAAGGCAAAGGGCTTGATGCGCACGCCGCTTTTGGCATCTTCATAACGCAGTACCGACTTGAATACGCCGCCTGGCAGCCCGGCATAGCGGCCCGAGACCACTGCGCCGGCGGCAAGGCCGACAAGTGGCAGAGCAAGTAGCAGGGCGGCAAGCAAGCGGCGCATGGTCTTAGTGCCCTGCCGATGCGTTGGCGGGTTTGGCGGCGCGGGCGGCGGCGGCTTCTGCCTTGCTGACCTGACCGCCCGGGTTACCCCAGCTGTTGAGCACATAGGTGGCGATGTTGGCCACTTCGTCATCGGTCAGCTGGCTCATCGGCGGCATGTTGGAGTTGTAGTCCTTGCCATTGACTGTCACTGGGCCGACCAAGCCATGGGTGATGATTTCCGGAACTCGCTTAGGGTTGGCCTTGATGAAACTGGAAGCGGCCAGCGGCGGGAATACACCCTCCATGCCCTTGCCATCCGGTTGGTGGCAGGTGGAGCAGGTGCCCGCAAACAATACCTTGCCGGCCGCGATCTGCTCGTCCTTGGTCAGCGTGCCAGCAGCGTGCGCGGCGGCAGCGGCGGCCACTGGTGCACGGTTGGTGCCAGCGGCCTGGTCACCCAGATACATCGCATCGACTTCCTTGCCGGAGTAGATCGATTTGTTTTCCTTGCCTTCGGCTTTGAGGATGGCCAGTGCGCCCTTGTTGAAGGCGCGGAAGATGCTGTGGTCCACCAGTACATAGCTGCCCGGCACTTCCATGTGGAATTCCATCATCGCCGCGCCACCGGAGGGGATCAGCGTGGTTTGTACGTTTTCCTGGAAGCGGGTGCCGCCTTCGTACCAGACCTTGTCGAAGATTTCGCCGATCACATGGAAACTGGAGACCAGGTTGGGGCCGCCATTACCCACGTACAGGCGCACTTTTTCACCGGTTTTGGCAGTCAGTGCCTTGTCGCCGGTCAGCGCGCCTTCCATGCCGTTGAACAGGACATAGGTCGGGTGTTCGTCGATGGCTTTTTCCATATCGAAATTCTGGTGGCCTTTTTCACGGTATTTGCCGGAGGTGTAGAAGTCACCCTGCATCACGTAGAACTCGCGATCCACTTTCGGCATTCCTTCCGGTGGCTCCACCAGAATCAAGCCATACATGCCGTTGGCGATATGCATGCCGACCGGCGCGGTGGCGCAGTGGTAGACGAACAAGCCGGCGTTGAGCGCCTTGAAGCTGAAGCGGCTGACGTGGCCCGGTGCGGTAAAGCTGGAGGCTGCGCCGCCACCGGGGCCTGTCACACCGTGCAAGTCGATGTTATGCGGCATCTTGCTGTCGGGCATGTTGCGCAGGTGGAACTCCACGGTGTCACCTTGGCGCACGCGGATGAAGCTGCCCGGAACGGTGCCGCCGAAGGTCCAGAAGGTATAGGTGACGCCTTCGGAGATCGGCATTTCTTTTTCGATCACATCCAGGGTGACGATGACCTTGGCAGGATGGCTGCGCCCGGTTGGTGGTGGCACGTGCGGGGGGGAGGTCAGGATCGCTTCCACCGGTTCGCCAACAGGCGGGCCGAAATCACCCTTGGCCGAGCCACCGGTTTCTGTTTGCTGTACAGCACCGTTGGGTGCCGGAGTAGGTTGTTCGATACGGCAGGCCGACATCACCAGTGTGGCGGTGATGGCCATGGCGAAAGCGGCGTAGCGGAGGACGGGTTTCATCGTGAAGTTCCCTGTTGATGTGCAAACCTGAATTGGCCGCAAGCTTGAGTGGCTGATGGGGTGTGGAGCGTTGACACAAATCAAAAACAGGCGGGGCTGCGGTGGGTAAACGGGAGTACTTGACCTGCGTCAATCGCGGTGTTGCGTGATCTCCAAACTTGATTTGCATCAACGAACAAAACCAGGCAGGACCTAGGCTAGCGGCAACTTTCCCCAAGGACCTTCCGATGTCCACTTCCGTAGGTTTGTATTCTGTAATTGCCATTGGCCTGCTGGCATCGCCAGCACTGTATGCAGCAGATGCAGCAAAATCCAGTTTTGAATGGGATTTGCGTGTGCGCCACGAGTCTGTTGATGATGCAGGCTTTGCACGCAATGCGGAAGCCACCACCGCACGTTTGCGTGCGGGTTTGCGGCTGGCACCCGCCCCCGGGTGGACGGTGTTGCTGGAAGGCGAGGGGGTTGCCGGTGCAGGCAATTACAACAGCGGTGCCAATGGCAAGACGCAATATCCGGTGGTGATGGATCCCACGGGTGCCGAACTCAACCAGGCATGGGTGGGCTGGAAAAATGCACAGGGCGGTATCACCGTCGGTCGGCAGCGCATCGCACTGGATAACCAGCGTTGGGTGGGCAATGTGGGGTGGCGGCAGAACGAACAGACGTTCGATGCCATCGGTGCGCAGTGGAAGCCGGTGGCGGGGCTGACCCTCAATTACTTTTGGTTGGACAAGGTGCACCGTGCCGCCGGCGGCAACGCATTGAATACATTGGCCCGTGCGCGTGATTTGGATACGCATCTGCTGAATTTGGCATTCAAGCGCGGCAACCAGCAGTGGGTGGGCTATGGCTACCTGCACGAGGACAAGGATGTGGCCAGCGCCTCCACCGCAACCTGGGGTCTGCGCTGGACTGGCGCGTTGGACAAGAGTGGGCAAGGCTTTGGCTGGGCCGCAGAGCTGGCGCGGCAAACCGACTATGCGCAAAATCCCGCGCATTTCTCGCACAATTACTGGCTGCTTGAACCCAGCTGGGCGCAAGGGAAAACCACCCTGCGTGCGGGTTGGGAACATCTGGGCGGCGATGGAGTGACGGCGCTGCAAACACCCCTGGCTACCTTGCACGCATTCAATGGTTGGGATGACCAGTTTGGGGTGACGCCGGTCAAAGGTTTGGAAGACCGCTACCTGAGTGCTGGTGGCAAGTTCGGCCGTGGCAAATACGACAGCAAGCTGGCGTGGGCAGTGGCATGGCACGACTACCGTTCCGATATGGGCAGCGTCCGCTATGGCCGTGAATGGAATGCATCGTTGGGCTTCCCGTTGCCGGGTGGCTTGAATGGCCTGGTCAAACTGGCGGACTATCGCGCCAATGCTTTCTCGCGGGACAACACCAAACTATGGCTGCAAGTGGAATGGCGTGGGACACGGGCACTGGCGCAGTGAAGACGCTGGACCTGCGGGCTCTGCCGGCCCCCGAGCCCCTGGTGCGGGCGCTGGCTGCAGCGGATGCATTGCAGCCAGGGCAGGCGCTGGAAGTCTTGACGCCGCTGCTGCCTACGCCGCTGCTGGACGCATTGGATGCGCGTGGGCTGCGTTGGCGAAGCGAGCCCTGTGCCGATGGTGGCACATGGGTGACCATCTTGCGGCCCGCGCAATGATGGTCTGCACAATGACAGTGCGGGCATGACCCGGTTGGCATGACCAAGCTGGTTGTCCAGCAGGCCCCGGAGCCCGCCATTCCGCAGCGTTTCCTGCTGACGGCATCCATTTGGGGGGTGTTGGCAGGTGGCTTGTTGGTGTGCGGTGGCGACATGGTACTGGCGTCGCGCTGGGCCGGTGCCAGTGTGGCGGTGGTGCATGCCTTTACGCTGGGGTTCCTGGGCAATGCGATGGTGGGCAGCTTGCTGCAATTCTTGCCGGTGGCGGTGCAGGCACGGGTGCGTGGCGGGCGCAGGGCCGCCGCATGGTTGTATGGCTTGTTGAACGCAGGCGCGCTGCTGTTGGTGCTGGCGCTGCATGGAGCGCTGTGGTTGTCACCGATGCTGGGCGGCGGCGTACTGTTGGTAGCGTTCATGCTGTTGCTGGTGATGGTGTTGCCGGGCTTATGGCAAGCCGCCACCCAGCGCTTGTTGCGCTGGGGCATCGGTAGCGCCCTGTTGGCGGCGCTGGTGACGGCCTTGCTGGGGTTTGCCTTGGCTGTCGGCCTGTCTGGCAAGGCCACCCTGGCGCTGCCCGCACTGACCGATCTGCACGCCAGTTGGGGCGTACTGGGTTGGGTGTTGGGTTTGCTGGCGGCGGTGTCGCGGGTGGTGGCGCCGATGTTCCAAGGCGCGCTGTCGGCACCTGCGCGCCTGCAGGGCGTTTGGCAAGCGCTGCTGTATGGCGTGCTGCTGCTCGCCCTGTTGTTGGGGCTGGCGGGCGGTGCGTTGCCGGGGGGGCGTATGGTAGTTGCAGGGCTTGGGTTGGCATTTGCGTTGGGTGGCTTGCTGTTGCAATCGCGCGCAGCCAAATTGCGCAACGTGCCATTGACCTGGTTCTGGCGCTGCGGTTTGTTGGCACTGGTTGCCTCCGCTGGTGTGCTGGTTGCCGATGCTGATCAGGTTGTACTGGTCGGCGCTCTGGCGCTGGTGCTGGGTTTGCCGTGGCTGGTGACGGGCATGCAGTTGGAGATCACCGGCTTTCTGGCGTGGATTGACTTGCAACGCCGCTGCGGACGCGGCGTGCGTGTCCCCGGCGTGCAATCGCTGGTGCCCGAGCGTGATAAATACATGGTGCTCAGCTTGCAGCTGCTGGCTGGATTGACCTTGATCATGGCGATCTTCCGGCAAATCCCGGTCAATAGTGCTGGGCTGGCACTGCTGCTGGCGCATGCCGCAGGTGTGGCGACGCAATGTGCCGCGCGGTGGCGGGTACGTCGGTTTGCAGCCGAATTCGAGGCGGGCAAGTGAGTAAAACAAAGCCACTGGTGTATTCGTGTTCGGGCTGCTCCAGTGCAGCGCAGATGGCCAACCATCTGGCCCTCAAGCTGGATCGTGACGAAGTGGCTGAGATGTCTTGCATTGCTGGCGTCGGCGGTGGCGTGGCCGGTCTGGTACGTACCGCGCAAAGCAAGCGTCCGATCCTGGCGTTGGACGGCTGCGTGCTGCATTGTGTTACGGCCTGCCTTGCGCAAGCCGGCGTGATTGCAGATACGCACATCGTGTTATCCGATCACGGCGTGAAAAAGCGCAAGCACGCCGACTTTGATGCGGCGCAAGCCGAAGCGGTGTATAGCGGACAGGTGTTGCCTGCTGCGCGCGCCCTTGATTCTGGAGGCTCACATGGTTGAACGAACCCCCGGTCTAAGCCCCGTGCGGCTGGCCATTGATGGCGTGGATGATGGCTTGGTGGTGTTGTTGGCGGCGCGCGCACGTTTGGCGCAGTTGGCCGGCAGGCTCAAAGCACAGGCCGGGATTTCCGGGCGCGATAGCCGGCGCGAACAGCGCGTGCGTCAGCGTGCGGAACTCCTGGGGGGGGCGCTTGGCTTGTCGCCGGGGGTTGCCAGCGGCGTGCTGGGCGTGGCCATCGGCGAGGCGTGTCGTGCGCAGGGACTGGAAACTGATTTGGATCAAGGTGGGCAGGCCACCACAGGCGGCATGATCGTGCCCACCATGCAGACTCATACCTCTTCCGTGCCGTCCGCGGCGCAATCCCTGCTGCGGCTGGTGCCGCCGCCCAAGCGACTTGCACCATTGCTGAAAGCCGTGCCGCCGGCATTGCAGGGGCGCTTGCTGGAACGGGCGATGGCCAAGGTTTTGGCGGGGCCGCTGGCGGGTGATGCGCTGGAATTCATGGCCGGCCGCCGGCTGGGGATCGAAGTCAGTGATCTTGGACTGCGCTGGGTGGTGGAACTGCAGGGCGAGCGCCTGTTGGTGGTGGATGCTCCGGCCGAAGCCACCGTGCGCGGCACCGCTACCGATCTGTTGCTGTTGGCTGGGCGTTTGGAAGATGCGGATACTCTGTTCTTCCAGCGGCGTCTGGTGCTGACGGGTGATGTGGAATTGGGCCTGACCGCACGCAATCTGCTGGATCGTCTGCCGTGGGAAAAAGTACCGCTGGGGCTGCGTATTGCGCTCAATCGGGGTGCCCGTTTTGCCCAGGCTGCACGTAGCGCGTATCACAGCCAAGGCTGAAAGCACTAAAATCGAATCCCCGCGCCGCTAATTGCTGCGCGGGTTTTGCTTATTGCCGACGCGAGTTTTGAAATGAACGCACCTGCTGTACCGTCTTGGGACCCCGCACTGGAAGCGCGTCATGCGCCGTTGATTGCAACCCTGGAACGCCTGATTCCGTGCATGGAAGTCCCGCTGCATTTGCCGTGGATTGACGCCATCGCATCGCTTAAAAAAGAACGCGGCGCGGTAATCATGGCGCACAGCTACCAGTCGCCGGAAATCTTCCATGGTGTTGCCGACATCACTGGTGATTCGCTGGCATTGGCACAGGCGGCAGCCAAGTGTGACAGCGATCTGATCGTACTGTGCGGTGTCCACTTCATGGCCGAAAGCGCCAAGATTCTGGCCCCCGATAAAACCGTGCTGATTCCGGATATGCAGGCCGGCTGCTCGCTGGCATCATCGATCACGGCCGAAGATGTGCGTGCGCTGCGTGCGCAACACCCGGGCGTGCCGGTGGTCAGCTATGTCAATACCAGCGCCGCGGTGAAGGCCGAATCCGATGCCTGCTGCACGTCGGCCAACGCCGTGCACATGGTCAATGCGGTGGCTGCCGAGTTCGGCGTCAACCAGGTCATTTTCCTGCCCGACCGCTATCTGGGTGCGTGGGTGGCCACCCAAACTCCGGTCGAATTGGTGCTCTGGCACGGCCAGTGCGAGGTGCATGAAAAATTCACCGCGATGGAGGCGCGCCACACCCGTGAGCGTTTCGACGCCAAGATCGTGGCGCACCCCGAGTGCTCGCCTGAAGTATTGGCCGAAGCCGATTTTGTGGGATCCACCAGCGCCATGGGCAAATGGCTGGAAAAAGAAAAGCCTGTACGCGTGGCGATGATCACCGAGTGCTCGATGGCCGATAACCTGCGCAACCAGTTTCCGCAGGTGGAGTTCATCAAGCCGTGCAATCTATGCCCGCATATGAAGCGGATCACCTTGCCCAATATTCATGCATGTCTGCGCGACATGCGCAATGAAATCCATGTGCCGGAGGATGTGATCGTCAGGGCACGCAAAGCGCTGGATCGGATGTTGGCCGTCGGTCGCGGCGAAAAGGTGTGAACGCGCCCGATCCTGTCCTCATCGTCGGTGGCGGTATTGCCGGACTATCGGCGGCGCTGGGCGTAGCACCCACGCCGGTGTTGGTATTGAGCCGTGCGCAAGGCGTCAAAGGTGCGGCCAGCGCGATGGCACAAGGTGGAATCGCCGCCGCGATAGGTGAGGGTGACCATCCCGCTGACCATGCGCGCGATACCTGCGTGGCTGGCAGCCATCATAACGACTTGGCGATGGTGGACATCCTCACGCAAAGTGCCGTCGATGCGGTGCACTGGCTGGAACAGCAAGGCGTGGTGTTTGATCGTGATGCCGAAGGTCGGCTGCAATTGGGCCGCGAAGGCGGTCACGACCGTTCGCGCATCGTGCATGCCGGTGGCGATGCGACCGGCGCGAAGGTGATGCAGGCCTTGGTAGCGGCGGCGCGCAGTGCGCCGCACATTCAACGCCGCGCCGATGTCGATGTGGATGGCCTGGTGCTGCGCGATGGTCGTGTGTGTGGCGTGTGCCTGCTCGAAGCCGATGGCACGCGCAGCGTTGTGCATGGGCGGGCCGTGATTTTGGCGACCGGTGGCATTGGTGGGTTGTTTGCGCAGACCAGCAATCCGGCCGATGCCGATGGCAGCGGGCTGGCGTTGGCGATCCAGGCAGGCGCTGCCGCAAGGGATCTGGAATTTGTGCAATTCCATCCTACGGCGCTGGCCATTCCCGGCGTGCACAGCCTGCCACTGGTGACCGAAGCCTTGCGTGGTGCGGGCGCACGTCTGCTGGATGAAGTCGGCAATTCACTGATGGATGGCGTGCATCCGCTGGCGGACTTGGCTCCGCGTGACGTGGTGGCACGCCGCGTATGGCGGGCCTGCCGCGAGGGCGGCGCATGGCTGGATGCGCACATGCTGGGCGCATCCTTCCCCAAGCAGTTTCCCACCGTGTTCCAGGCGTGCATGGCGCGTGGCATCGATCCGCGGGTGCAGCCCATTCCGGTGACACCTGCCGCGCATTTCCATATGGGCGGCGTGGCCACCGATGCCGAAGGACGCACTTCATTGCCGGGACTGTATGCGGTGGGCGAAGTGGCCTGCAATGGCGTGCATGGGGCCAACCGGTTGGCCAGTAATTCCTTGCTGGAAGGGGTGGTGTGCGGGCGCAGGCTGGGGCAGTTGTTGCGCGATATGCCGCCAGCAGAAGCAGCCGAGAGCCACTATCAAGTGCTGCGCCGCAAGCCGTCACTGGATGCCGCCAGTTTGCTGCATCTGCGCGACTTGATGATGCAGACGATGGGTCCGGTGCGCAGTGGCGCAGCGATGCACGCAGCGCTTGCCGACTGCGCAGCCATGGATGGCTGGCAAGGCACGCTGGCACAAATGATGTTGCAGGCTGCAATTGCGCGCCAGCAAAGTTTGGGCGCACATTACCGGGTGGATTAACCTTTTCTTCTCCCTCCAGGGGAAGGAAGCAAGATCATTCCATCATTACCTGTGCCAGCAGCTTGCCGATCAAGTCGTCATTCGCATGCCGGCTTCGCCATGCCAATAGCCGTTGCGTTCACCGATGTGGGGCGGTGGGGTGTCACTGTGGCGTGCGGCATCGAAGTGTTGCACGATGGTCTCCATCCCTTCAGCTTGCGGGTACAGGCGCAAAATATCGACACCCAAGCTGCGCAGCTCGGGCAATTCCGGGCCAAGGTCGGTGATTTCTTCGCCCTGCACGCTGATGCCATTGATGCGCAGGAACGGGCGACCTTCGCGGGTGGCCAGCGGCATGCCATCGGGATAATCAATACAGCGGAAGCCGCATTGGTCTTTGGGTACATCCAGTGCGCGTGCGGTAAAACAGCGGGCCGAATACGACAATGGCAGCCGGCCCCAGCCAATCACTTCCAGTTCCGGCATGGTGCGGCCATCACCGAGCACGCCGTCCTTCAATTCGCCAATCAGGTTGCGGCCTTGTTCAACGCCCGGCACCCAGCGGCGCAGGCCATCGTCCATCAGCATGGCCAAGGTGCGGTGGTTGTACACATTGAGCGATGGCCCGGCGACGAATGCGCGGCCTTTTTCCTTGCAGAGCTGTACTGCGGAGAGGTCATTGGCTTCGATCCAGAAGCCGCCATGCGCAATCTGCCGATCCAGCACGCTGAGCTCGGCTTCGGCTTCGATCAGCGCCAGCGTGGACAGCACGATTTGCTTGCCCGATGCCGCCAATTCCTCGGCCAATGCCAGCCATTCCACGGTGCGCAGTTCGCGCCGCTTGCTGCACACGGTTTCGCCTAGATAAATGATGTCCACCGGCCATTGCGCGGCTTGCCGATAAAACGCCAGCGTGGTTTCACGCGGCCAAAAATACTGCAACGGGCCAAGGCTGAGTTTCATCAAAAATCCTTAATGCCAAGCGCGGTGATAGGGGCCCAGCGTGGTCTGGTGGCCTTCGGCATGGCGCGCAATTTCGGCCTGCCATTCGGGCTTGACGTGCCAGTGTTCCGGGTTGGTCTTGAGCTGATCGATGGCGCTGCGCCAGGTGCGCGTGACCGAGCTGACATAGGCCACGCCACGTTGCCTGCCTTCGATCTTCAGCGCCACCACGCCGATCTGTTGCAAGCGCGGCAACAACGCCATGGTGTTGAGACTGGTGGGTTCTTCCAGTGCGTGGAAAATTTCATTGCCCACAGCAAAACGGCCCTTGCACACCGTGGGGTAGCCGGCGGGCTCATTGGGCTTGAACTCATCGATCAACACATCGTTCAAGCGCACGCTGCGGCTACCGTCGGTGTGTTCGTCCCAGCGCACAAACTTGGCAGGCGAGCACACGCCGTGGCGATTGGGTGATGCGCCCGTCACATAACTGGACAGTTGGCAGCGGCCTTCCACCATGATGCACAGGCTGCCGAAGGCGAAGACTTCCAGCGGCACGGGTGATCGCTCGCACAGACGTTCCACTTGTTGCAGTGACAGCACCCGTGGCAGCACCGCACGGCTGATGCCAAAGCGGTCATAGGCATATTGCAGGGCCGGCGCGGTGGTGGCGCTGCCTTGCACCGAAAGATGACGTGGCAGTTTGGGGTAGGTGCGCGCGGCGTAGTCCAGCACCGCCATTTCTGCGGCGATGATGGCATCGGCGCCAAGGATGGCGGCGTTATCCACGGCGGCATACCAATCGGCCAAACGGGCGCTGTCGGGGTAGGTATTCAGCGCCAGATACACCTTGGCACTCTTGGCGTGCGCATAGCGAATGCCGGCGCGCAGCTCGGCATCGGAAAAATTCAAACCCGGGAATGCGCGGGCATTGGTCTGGTCACGGAAGCCGGCATACACCGCATTGGCACCGGCATCCACCGCCGCTTGCAAGGCCGGCAGACTGCCGGCAGGACACACCAGTTGCATGTGCAGGTTCCCGTGCTGGAAAACAGGCATGGTGTTGCCAATGCGCGTTGGCGTCATTGATTTGGGTCAAAGGCGGGGTGGGGGCACTGGCAGTTGATACGGCGGACGCGGGCCATCCATGGCCTGCTTGAACCTTTTGCCCCAGCCCGAATTGCTGCCGCCAGCGTTATCGCTTTTGCACGTTGACCTGGATCATGGTCAACACCCCGCGCCCGTGCGAAGGTAAAGCAAGATCCTTTCGCATCTTGGAGTGCTGTGATGAAAACGAACACTATTGTTGCTGCGATCGCCAACCTTGCCTGCGCTGTTTGTGCGTCGCCTGTACTGGCGCAATCGTCTGGCCATGCCGGTCACGATGCACATGCCACGCACACCGTGCAGCCTGCTGCGGCCACCACGCCTGCGCAGCGCTGGGCCACCGATGCGCCATTGCGTGCAGGTATGCGCAGTATTCGCCAAGCCGTGCAGGCGCTTGATCATTATGAACATGGGCATATGGATGCCACTCAAGCGCATAACACCGCGCAACAAATCGACACCGCCGTCAACCAGATGATTGCCCAATGCAAACTCAAACCTGATGCGGATGCCGCCTTGCACGGGCTGCTGGTGAAATTCATCGCCGGCGCCAAGGCGGTACGTGAATCACAAGACGCACCGATGCCACAGATCAACGCCATGCGTGAGGCGTTGGTGCAGTACCCGCAGCTGTTCAATGACCCGGGTTGGGCGAAGTAGCGCCTGGCTGCGGGCGAAGAAGAAACAGCGGCGTGGCATCTTGCTAGACTCGCAGCATGACCGAGCCCCGCCATTCCCGCAAAAAGACCCGCGTGACGTCTCTGGACATCGCCCACCGTGCGGCGGTGTCGCAGGCCACCGTGTCGCGGGTGCTGGCAGGCAGCCCGCTGGTCAACGCCGAGACCAAGCGACGGGTAGAGCAGGCGGTACGCGAATTGAATTACAAAGTCGATCGCCACGCCTCCAGCCTGCGCACCCAGCGCGCCGGGACGCTGGCGTTGCTGCTGTTTGAAGACCCCACGCCGGATGATTCGCACATCAATCCGTTCTTTTTGTCGATCCTGGGTTCCATCACCCGCGCCTGTGCCAAACACGGCCATGATTTGCTGGTGTCGTTTCAGCAGTTGTCGGACGACTGGCATGCCGACTACGAAGACAGCATGAAGGCCGATGGCTTGATTTTATTGGGCTATGGCGACTATCTGGCCTACCAGAGCAAGTTGGTGCATCTGCTGGCGCAAGGCACCCATTTCGTGCGTTGGGGGCATGTATTGGAAGACCAGCCGGGGATCACCATCGGCTGTGACAATCACGCCGGTGGCCGCATGGCAGGTCAACACCTATTGGATTGCGGGCGGCGCCAGATTGCCTTTTTGGGCGATGCGTCAACCCGCTTCCCGGAGTTTCATGCGCGTTATCAGGGCTGCGAAGCGGCGCTGCAGGATGCGGGGCTTTCGATGTCGCCAGGCTTGCAAGTGGATGCACCCAGTACCGAACAGGCAGGTTATGACGCCGCGAAAGTATTGCTGGCGCGCAAGCGGCCGTTTGATGCCGTGTTTGCGGCCAGCGATCTGATTGCCATTGGCGCGATGCATGCGTTGACGGAAGCAGGCTTGCGTGTGCCCGAGGATGTCGCCGTGGTGGGCTTTGATGGCACCCCGATGGCGCGGTTTTCCAACCCGCCGTTGACCACCGTGGTGCAAGACACCTCCAAGGCGGGTGCATTGCTGGTGGATGCCCTACTGCGGCTGGTGCGCGATACCCCGGCACAAAGCCAGACCTTGCAGCCCACGCTGGCGATCCGCGCGTCCAGCGTGGGGTGAGGGGCTCGGCTACGGCAGCCGTGCCCCGGCCATCGCCACATTCAAGGCGGATGCTAGCGCGGTATTGGTGACGGGCGCATCCAGCACAAAGACCTGTACTCCGTGCGCGGGTACGCGGGCCTCCAGCTTGCCACCCGTGGCAACGTGCTGCGTGCTGGCATCCAACGGCGAGTGCCAGCGCCCGGCTTGCAGCAGTGAATCAATTGAAAATGCCGCCTCGGCATCTCCCTTGTTGAGCAGTACCAGCGCAATCTGGTGCACCCCCGCGTGTTGATAGACGCGATAGAACGCGGCGCGGTTGCCTTGCAGTTCGATATCCAACTGCACGCCGCGTTGCAAGGCGGGCGTGTTGGCACGCAGATTGGCAATCCGGGTCAGGGCCGCGTGGATGGGACTTTTGCTTGCCTGCGCAATGCCGTCCACACCAAAATAATTGCGGTTGCCGCCATGCTCGGGGCGGCCACGCATGAAGCCCATTTCGGAGCCGTAATACACCACCGGAATCCCGCGCGCGGTGAATAGCCAGTTGTGTGCGTCGATAAAGCCGTTGTCACTGGCGTCCAGCCGCGGCATATCGTGATTGTCGTAAAACGTGGCCAAGTCATACGGGTTGGCATACGGCCCGCCGGTCAGGTGCAAGGATTCGGCCATGCGCTCGAAGCCTTGCTGCTTGCGTCCAAACACCCCTTCCATCGCCTGCTTCATCGGAAAATCCAGCACGCTGGTTTCGCCGTGGCCGCGCAGGGTGTGCTGGGCAATCGTGTTGGCGTTGTAGTCGAAGGCTTCGCCAAACATGAAAAAGCCCGGGTGTTTGCTGCGGATGCGGGTGGTGAATTGTTGTCAGAAGCGATCGGGCATCCACGCGATGGTGTCGATACGAAAGGCGTCTGCGCCTTGCTCGATCCACTGCTCGTAGGCGCCGGCCAGATAGTTCAGGACATCCGGGTTGTGTTCGTTCAAGTCCGACAGCTGGGCCAGGTTGCCATCGAAGATCGAGCCCTTGTCGCCATCCACCGGCCCATGGGTGTTGTAGAAGCGGTGCAGCGGATTATGCACGGGGTCGAGTTGTTGCGGTGGCAGGTTTTGATGGTCGGCCACCAGTTTGCCGGTTTGGTCATAAAGTTTGCCGAATTGGGGCTGATCAAACGCCATCCCCCATGCCGGAGAACCGTGATTGCCCACGATGTCCAGCACCAGCTTCATGCCCTTGGCGTGCATGGCTTTGGACAGGTCGCGAAAACCCATGCCGGGGCTGGGCAGGTGTTCATCGACCTTGTAGAAATTCACTCCCCAATAGCCGTGGTAGCCGGTCTTGCCTTTATCCGCGAGGATGCCGCCACAGGTGGGTGCAACACCGCCGGTGAAACTTTCGTCGGGGTTATCGACGATGGGCGTGATCCATACCGAGGTGAAGCCCATTGCGTGGATGTAGTCCAGATGATCGGCGATACCTTTGAAGTCGCCGCCCATGTAGCCGATGTTGCCGGATACGCCATTGCAGGGTGGCAGCGGAATGTTGAAGGTGTGCAGCGCGCCGCCTTGGTCGCGCTGGTCGTTGGCGGGATCGCCATTGACGAAGCGGTCGGTCATCACGAAGTACACCGCTTGGCTGGCGAAGGGTTCCAGCGTGCCGTAGTAGTCCTGGGTGGCTTGCGCGTGGTTGCGCGGTGCAGCAAAGGCGCAGGCGGCAAGCAAGCCGCTGGCAAGGATGGAGAGGGTAAGCGAACGGCGCATCACGACAGTCCTCATGCGGTTTTCTCGGTGGGCAGACGCACCCGCAATACACACAGGCCGGCCACAATCATGCTGGCGCCGCCAATTGCCAGCGCATGGATGGGGTGACCGCCCAGCAAGGTTTTCAGCAGAAAGCCCAACAAGCTTGCGGCGACCAACTGCGGAATCACGATGAAGAAATTGAAGATGCCCATGTAGGTGCCCATCTTGGCGGCAGGCACGCTGTCGGACAGCATTGCGTAGGGCAGTGACAGGATCGACGCCCATGCAAAGCCCACGCCCAGCATCGACAGCAAGAGCCAATGCGGGTCATGGATCCAGCCAATCGACAGCAAGCCCAACCCGCCCAGTACCGCGTTCAGTAGGTGGCTTATGCGCAACCCAAAGCGGCGCGCCATCCACGGAATCACCATGGCGGCCAGCGCGGCAAACCCGTTGTAGGCGGCAAATAACACCCCCACCCAATTGGCACCGGCGTTATAGGCGGCCGAAGCCGGATCGGTGCTGCCAAAGTGCACTTCGGTGACGGCGGCGGTGGTGTAGATCCACATCGCAAACAATGCAAACCATGAGAAGAATTGCACCACCGCCAATTGCGCCATTGCCGGCGGCATGTCGCGCACATCATCCAGGATGCGGGTAAAGGCGTTGTCGGCAGCCAGGAAGGTGCGCACCAGGAAGGCAAGCCCGAATCCACAGAACAACCCGGCGAGGATGTACAGCGCCTTGTCCAGCGTGCGGCTTTCCACCAAGGCTGCCAACAGCAGGCCCGCAGCGATGGCAATGCAAGCGAGGCTGCGGATCTGCACGGTGTGATGGCTGCGGCTTGCCTGGGTGGGTGCCGCATCCCAATGCGCCAGCATGTCCGGCGGATATTCGCGGGTACGCAGCACCGTCCAGCCAATGGCGCCTAACAGGGCCACGCCGCCGGCATAGAACGCATAGCGCACGGTATCGGGGATCTGTCCCGCCGCGGCGGTATTGGCCACGCCCATTTTTTCCAGCACATAGGGCAGGGCACTGGCAACCACCGAGCCTACGCCGATGAAAAAGCTCTGCATCGCAAACCCGGTGGGGCGTTGCGATGCGGGGAGCTGGTCGCCCACGAAGGCGCGGAACGGTTCCATCGAGATATTGATCGAGGCATCCAGCACCCACAACATGCCGGCGGCAATCCACAACGCGGGCACATTGGGGAAGGCGAACAAGGCCAGCGATGCCAGCACCGCGCCGACCAGAAAATACGGGCGGCGGCGGCCCAGGCGCGACCAGGTGCGATCGGAGAGATAGCCAATCAATGGTTGCACCAACAGGCCCGTCAACGGCGCGGCCACCCACAGGATGGGGATGTCATCCATCCCTGCGCCAAGGGTCTGGAAGATGCGGCTGACATTGGCATTTTGCAGGGCAAACCCGAATTGGATGCCCAAAAACCCGAAGCACATATTCCAGATTTGCCAAAATGAAAGCGCTGGCTTGGTGGTGCTGGTGTGCATGCAATCCCCTGGCCCGAATCGGCCCGTTGTGCGGCTTGGGCTGCAGATATACCGCAGCCGGCTGCCATGGCGTGGTGTAAACGTATTCACTTGCGAATCACTGCACAACACCTGTGTTGCCCGGCATAGTCCAAGCCGAATGCAGGGATGTGGGGCGAAGATGACAGTGCAAAACTGGTGGCGTGGCGCGGTGATCTATCAGATCTACCCGCGCAGTTTTCTGGACACCAATGGCGATGGTGTTGGCGATTTGCCGGGCATTTTGGCAAAGCTCGACTACATCGCTTCACTCGGTGTCGACGCGATTTGGATCTCGCCATTCTTCACTTCGCCGATGGCTGATTTTGGCTATGACATCGCTGATTTTCGCGGTGTGGACCCGCTGTTTGGCACGCTTGCGGATTTTGACCGCGTGCTGGACAAGGCGCATGCCTTGGGGCTGAAGGTGATGATCGATCAGGTGTTGAGTCATTGCTCCGCCGCACATCCGTGGTTTACCGAAAGTCGGCAAAACCGTGACAACCCGAAGGCCGACTGGTTTGTGTGGGCCGACGCCAAGCCCGATGGCACGCCTCCCAATAATTGGTTGTCGTTGTTCGGGGGCGTGGCATGGACGTGGGAACCGCGACGTGGGCAGTACTACCTGCACAATTTCCTGACCTCGCAGCCGGATTTGAATTTTCATAATCCGCAGGTGCGCGCGGCGCAATTGGAGAATTTGAAATTCTGGCTGGATCGCGGCGTGGACGGTTTCCGTCTGGATTCCATCAATTTCCCGTACCACGATGCGTTGTTGCGCGACAACCCTCCCAAGCCGGCGGCACTGCGCACCGGGCGCGGCTTCAGTGCAGACAACCCTTATGCCTTTCAATATCACCTGTACAACAACACCCAGCCGGAAAATCTGGGGTTGCTGGAAGACGTGCGTGCGTTGCTCAACCGCTATCCCGATGCCGGCGCGCTGGGCGAAATTTCGTCAGAGGATTCGTTGGCCACCACCGCCGAATATTGCACGCCTACGCGCCTGCATATGGGCTACAGCTTCGAGCTGCTGACCGCAGACAGCAGCGCCAACTACATCCGCAGCACGATACAAGCACTGGAAGCCAAACTCACGGAAGGCTGGCCATGCTGGGCGATTTCCAACCACGATGTGCAACGTGCGGTCACCCGCTGGGGCGGGCAGCATGCCGACGATGCCTTGGCCAAACAATTGATTGCCCTGGTGTGTTCGCTGCGTGGTTCGGTGTGTTTGTATCAGGGTGAAGAATTGGGCTTGCCGGAAGCGGAAGTGCCCTTCGATGCGCTGCAAGATCCGTATGGCAAAGCGTTCTGGCCCAATTTCAAAGGCCGCGATGGCTGCCGCACGCCAATGCCGTGGGATAGCAGTGCCGATGCGGGCTTCAGCAGTGGCGCAGCATGGTTGCCGGTGCCGGAAGCACATCGCCCCCGTAGTGTGGCTGCGCAGGAAGCCGCACCGACGTCCGTGCTGCATGCAGCGCGTGCGTTCCTGCAATGGCGGAAGGCGCAACCGGCGCTGGTGTATGGTGCAATCGCCTTTGTGCCGGCACCGGACAACGTCCTGGCATTCGTGCGCGAAACCGACGGACAACGCTTGTTGGCGGCGTTCAATCTTTCCGATGCCGCAGTGCAATGGGCGGGTTATCCAGGCACCGACCTGCTGGATGTGCCGGGGATGTCCACGGCCGCCATTGCGGCGCACACATTGCACCTTCCGCCACGCGGCGTGGCGATTTCAACATTGAACGGGCAGGACTGATGCAATGAAATTCCTTTCATATGCATTGCTGTTGGCGTTGGCTTTCCCAGGGTTTGTCCATGCCGAACACGTGGCGCAGGTGCAATCCCCCGATGGGCGTATCCAGGTGCAGCTGGATCTCAATGGTGAAGGGCGCCTGGCCTATCGCGTGCTGCGCGATGGCAAGCCGGTGATCAATGATTCGCGGCTGGGTTTCATCTTTCGCAATGGCCGCCAGTTGATGCGTAATCTGCAGCTGGAAAAACAAGCGACACGCAGCCAGGACGACACCTGGGAGCAGCCTTGGGGTGAGCGCCGTTTCGTGCGGGATCACTACAACGAGTTGCGCGCAAGCTTTGTCGAAAAAGACATGGATCACCGCCAATTCGACATGGTGTTCCGGGTATTCGATGATGGCGTTGGCTTTCGCTACGACGTGCCCAAGCAACCCAAATTGCAGGAAGCGCAAATCGTCGAGGAGTTGACCGAATTTTCCATCGCACGACCCGCCACCGCATGGTGGATTCCGGCACTGGAGTGGAACCGCGAAGAATACCTCTACCACCGCACGCCGCTTGCGGAAGTCGGCATTGCGCAAACTCCGCTGACTCTGCGCACCGACGATGGCCTGCACATCAGCCTGCACGAGGCCGCACTGGTGGACTACGCCGGGATGAATTTGCTGCATGGTGAAAACGGCGTGCTGCGTGCTGCACTCACCCCGGGTAGCCCGACGCCGGTGGTGCGCAGCACACCCTTCGTCACGCCGTGGCGCACCATCACCCTGAGCGACAACGCCGGTGGCTTGGTGGAATCGAACTTGATCCTGAACCTCAACGAGCCCAACACACTGGGTGATGTGAGCTGGTTTACACCCGCCAAATACATGGGCGTGTGGTGGTCCATGCATCTGGATCAGCAGAGTTGGGCTACCGGCCCCAAACACGCAGCCACCACCGCCAACACCAAGCGGGTGATGGCGTTTGCAGCCAGCAATGGGTTTCGCGGCGTGCTGGTGGAAGGCTGGAACCCGGGCTGGGATGGCGACTGGTTTGCCAATGGTTGGGGCTTTGATTACACCCGGCCCACCGCAGATTTCGATTTGCAAGGCTTGGCAAAATACGGTGCGGCAAAAGGCGTGCACCTGATTGGCCATCATGAAACCGGCTGCGCCGTGAGCCACTATGAGCGCCAGCTTGATGCGGCGTTTGCGTTGGATCAGCGCAACGGCATTGATGTGGTGAAGACCGGCTATGTCTGCGATGCCGGCCAGATCGAACGGCAGGATGTTGTGGATGGGCCGGTGCTGCGCGAATGGCACGAAGGCCAATGGATGAGCAACCATCACCTGCGCGTAGTGCAGCAAGCCGCCAAGTACCACGTGGCGATCGATGCGCACGAGCCGATCAAGGACACCGGCCTGCGCCGCACGTATCCCAATTGGGTGTCGCGTGAAGGTGCACGCGGGATGGAATACAACGCCTGGGGCAACCCGCCCAATCCGCCCGAACACGAAGTGACCCTGGTGTTCACGCGGATGCTGGCTGGCCCGATGGATTACACCCCCGGTGTGCTCAGTCTCACTGGCCGGCATGGGCAGGAAATCCAGAGCACCTTGGCACGCCAGTTGGCGCTGTACGTGGGCATCTACAGCCCCATCCAGATGGCTGCCGATTTACCCGAGCATTACCTCCAGCATCCCGATGCCTTCCAGTTCATCAAGGACGTGGCGGTGGATTGGGATGAAAGCCATGTGCTGGCGGGTGAAGTGGGGCAGTTTGTCGCGGTTGCGCGCAAACAACGCGGCGCACCGGTGTGGTTCCTGGGTGCGATGAATGACCGCACGCCGCGTACGCTGGCACTGAAGCTGGATTTCCTGGATGCCGGCAAACGCTACCGCGCTGAGATCTATCGCGATGGTGATGGCGCCGATTGGAAAGGCGATGCGCGCTTCAGGTTTGTGCGGGAAACCAAAACCGTCACCTCGAAGCAGGCGCTCTCGCTGTGGCTGGCGGCTGGTGGTGGCGCGGCGGTGCGATTGTCGCCATTGCCGGAATAAGGCCGGCTATGGACGCTGGAAAGCGCCCCCAAAAAGCGCTTTCCAAGTCATGTGTCGCGTTGTGAAAGTGTGTATTGATGCGGGTTTCACGGGTTTTCTGGGGGGCGCTGCAATGAATACGTATGCAGGGTCTTTCGTTTGCTGTTGCACTGTCACAACATCGCCATGTTCATGCGTTTTCAAATGATGCAGGCATGAAAAAGTGGATGGCAACAGACCATCCAATCATTGAATTACCATTTCCGGAGGGGAAGATGGCGCAGTTAAAGAGAAACCTGTTGAGCGTGGCGCTCGCCACCGCAACCATGATGCTGGCCTTGCAAGTGCAAGCACAGGAGGCTGCACAAGCTGCCGCCACGCCGGGTGCGGCAGCCAAAGCAAAAAAGAAGGCGGATGACGCCAAGAACCTTGATGCGGTCGTTGTCACCGGTATCCGCGGTGGTATCGAACGCGCCATCGACATCAAGAAGCAATCGACGTCGATCGTCGAGGCGATCTCCGCCGAAGACATCGGCAAGCTGCCCGACGTCTCCATCGCCGAGTCCATCGCACGCTTGCCGGGCGTGGCGGCGCAGCGCGTCGCTGGTCGTGCGCAGGTGCTTAGCGTGCGCGGCCTGTCGCCCGACTTCGCCACCACGCTGCTCAATGGCCGCGAACTGGTCAGCACCGGCGACAACCGCAGCGTCGAGTTCGACCAGTATCCGTCCGAGCTGATGGCCGGCGTCACCGTGTACAAGACGCCCGACGCCGCGCTGGTGGGGCAGGGCCTGTCTGGCACCATGGACATGCGCACCGTGCGCCCGCTCGACTACGACAAGCCGGTGGTCGCGCTCAGCGGCCGCTGGCAGCGCAACTCGCTGGGGTCGGCGGCCAACGAAGGCGGTACCGGCAATCGTTTCAACGCCAGCTACATTGGCCAGTCAGCGGATCGCACGATCGGCTATTCGATCGGCTATTCGCATTCCGACACGCCGATCCAGGAAAACCAGGTGGGCCTGTACGAGCCGTGGGAGCTGATGAAGGAGGCGGGATGGCGCCCCGGTGTGCCCGCCGGCACCTATTACTCGAATGGCATCAAGGCGCTGCGCCGCACGGGTTACACCAAGCGCGACGGCGTGATGGGCACGTTGGAAGTGCGCGCGAGCGATGCGTGGATCAGCACGCTCGACGTGTTCCATTCGCAGGCGAAGCAGGAGAACACGGCCAACCAGTTCGAGGTCAACCTGAGTGGCTGGAACGGTGGCTACGATCCCGGCCTGAACATCGGCGGCGCCACGGTGAACGGCAACAACACCTTCACGGGTGGCACCGTGCAGAACGTCTACCCGCTGGTGCGCGGCATGTACAACCACCGCAAGGACACCATCGAGGCGGCCGGCTGGCGCAACGAGTTCTTCTTTGCGAACGGCATCAAGCTCACCGCCGATGCCAGCTGGTCGCGCGCCAAGCGCGATGAGTTGAACCTGGAGAACAACGCGCAGATCGCGCCGCCGCCCGCGCTGGATTCGCTCAACCTGTCGATTTCCCAAAGCGGCTTCTCGCAGATGGTGCCGACGCGCGATTATTCGGACGCGTCCAAGCTGTTCCTGCGCAACACGATCTACGGCTCCGGCTACGGCAAGGTGCCGAAGGTGGATGACGAGCTGAAGAGCTTCCGTCTGGATGCCGATTTCCCGGTTCCCGCTGCGCTGGGGAACGCATTCTCGGCGCTCCGCGTTGGGGTGAACTATTCCGATCGCAGCAAGCAGAAATGGCAGCCGGAAGGCAATATCAACGTCGGCGCCCAGGGCGACACCACGATTTCATCGGATCTGCAATACGGCCTGGTCGATCTTGGCTTTGCGGGCATCGGCATGATTCCGTCGTGGAACGTACCCGGCGCGGTGGCCAAGTACATGACCTTCAACCCGGTCGACAACCAGCCGTGGCTGATTCCCAAGGCGTGGACGGTGAACGAGAAGATCAGCACGGGCTTCGTGCAGGCCAACATCGATACCGTGTGGGGCTCGGTGCCGGTACGCGGCAATATCGGCGTGCAGATCCAGCATACCGACCAGTCGTCCGACTCGCGCGTGTGGGACAACTCGCAGCCGGCCGGGCATGAAATCCGCCCGTATTCAAACGGCAAGACCTATACCGACGTGCTGCCCAGCCTGAACCTGGCGTTCTCGCTGGCCGATGACCAGACCCTGCGCGTTGCGCTGGCGCGCCAGGTCGCGCGTGCGCGCGTGGACCAGCTGCGCGCGTCGGTCGATTTCGGGGTTGACACCACCACTGGCAAGCCGGGCGCCGGCGGCGGCAACCCGCTGCTGGACCCCTGGCGGGCCAATGCGTTCGACATCTCGTGGGAGAAGTATTTCGGCAGCAAGGCCTACATTTCCGCTGCCTACTTCTACAAGCAGCTGACCAGCTACATCTACACGCAGAATCGCGATGGCTATGACTTCACTGCCTTGTTGCAGGGCTGGGTGCCGCCGGCTGGCATGACCGTGCCGGTGCAGACCACGGGCACCATGTCGGCGCCGTTCAATGGCAAGGGCGGCAAGCTGCAAGGCATCGAGCTGACCGCATCGCTGCCGCTGGACCTGGTGTTCGGCAATGCCTGGCAGGGTTTCGGCGTGGTGGCCAGCGCCAGCTTCAACGACAGCAGCATCAAGATCCTCGACCCGGATAGCGCCAACAGCGTGGGCAATGGTCCGATCGCGTTGCCTGGCCTGTCCAAGCGCGTCTACAACTTCACCGCGTATTACGAACGTGACGGCTTCGAGTTCCGCATCAACAATCGCCGCCGCTCGGACTTCATCGGCGAGATCGGCAACTTCGATGGCAACCGCACCCTGCGCTACGTCGTCGGTGAGAACATCACCGACGCGCAAGTCAGCTATACCTTCAGCGACAGCAGTGCGTTCAAGGGCCTGAGCCTGCTGCTGCAGGCCAGCAACCTGGGCGACGAAGCCTACCGCACCTACGCCGGCAGCAAGGACCGTCCGCTGGAATACATCAAGTGGGGCCGCACCCTGCTGCTGGGTGCCAGCTACAAGTTCTGATCACGCGGCAACGTGTGATGCGCAAAGCGTAACTCCCAAGGCGTAACTCCCCTTACCCCCGCCAGCGCTGCTGGTGGGGGTTTTCTTTGTTGTCGGTTGTCATGCCGATACGGCTGATTGTCGACGTATCGGCCTAGAATGCCGGGATGCGCAAACATGCCGAATACAAGGTGCCCGGGGGCAAGTTGGTGGTGGTGGATCTTGCCATCGACCAGGGTCAGTTGCGGGACGTTGCCATCAGCGGTGATTTTTTTCTTGAACCTGACACCGCATTGACCGCCATCAATATGGCGCTCAATGGCCAGTCGCTAACGGCGAGCATGGCTGAGCTGGCAGCAGTGGTTGCCCGTAGGCTGCCGGACGACGTGCGGATGTACGGCATTAATGCCGATGCGATTGCCGTGGTGGTGCGCCGTGCAATGGATCAGGAAGATCAGGCGGGTCGTGCAGGCAGCGGCATGGCGATGGAGGGTTAAGGTGAGCAATTGGAACGATTTTGAGTGGCAACTAATCCACGAAGAACCACGCGCAGCTGCCTTGCATATGGCGCTGGACGAGGTCATCACCGATGCGGTGGCGGCTGGCCAACGCGCACCCACGCTGCGGGTGTGGGAGTGGGCCGCGCCTGCAGTGGTCATAGGGCGCTTCCAGTCGTTATGCAACGAGGTGGATGAGGCCGCTGCCGCCCGCCATGGCATTGATGTCGTGCGTCGAATTACCGGTGGTGGCGCAATGTTCATTGAGCCCGGCAATACCATTACCTATTCGTTATCGGCACCTGAAACCTTGGTGCAAGGCATGTCCTTCGAGCAGTCGTATGCGTTCATGGATCGCTGGGTACTGACGGCGCTGCATTCATTGGGGATTGATGCGTGGTACCAACCCCTGAATGACATCACCTCCAAGTCCGGAAAAATCGCCGGCGCTGCGCAAATGCGGCGCGGTAAAGCGGTGCTGCACCACGTGACCATGGCCTATGATATCGACGCCGACAAAATGCTGGACGTGTTGCGCATTGGCCGTGAAAAATTGTCGGACAAAGCCACCCAAAGCGCCAACAAGCGGGTGGACCCATTGCGCAGCCAAACCGGTTTGCCACGTGAGCAAGTCATCGCACGCATGATCGACACCTTCCGCGATCTGCATGGGCTGCAGCCGGATACGGTGCGTGCAGACGAGCTGGAGCGTGCGCAGCAATTGGTGCTGGAAAAATTTGCAACCCCTGCGTGGCGTGCACTGGTGACATGATCGTCATCTTGCAGCGCTTAAACTGGCGCCCCCCCTCATTCAACAGGAGTACGTCATGTCCATCGTCAGCTTGCACGGCAACCCAGTCAACCTGGCTGGCCAACTTCCAGCCATCGGCAGCCAAGCGCCTGCATTCACGTTGGTCGCTGCCGACCTGAGTAACAAATCGCTTGCCGATTTTTCCGGCAAGCGCAAAGTGCTCAATATTTTCCCGAGCGTCGATACCGGTGTGTGTGCAATGTCGGTGCGCCATTTCAATCAGGATGCCGCGAATTTGAGCAACACGGCGGTACTGTGCATTTCCGCTGACCTGCCGTTCGCACAAGCGCGTTTTTGTGGTGCCGAAGGCATCAGTAATGTGACCATGCTGTCGATGATGCGCGGTCGTGAATTTCTCGATACGTATGGGGTTTCCATGCAAGATGGGCCACTGGCTGGCCTGGCAGCCCGCGCTGTGGTGGTGCTGGATGCACAGGACACTGTGCTGTACACCCAGCTGGTCCCCGAAATCACCCAGGAACCAGACTACGCGGCGGCGTTGGCGACATTAGCCTGAATGACCGCCTCTGTGTGAGGCCCTGCTTCAAACAAGCTGACTGGCGATGCGTATTTCGCCGGTCAGTATTTTATGGATCGGACAGGCGTTGGCGATTTGCAACAGCCGTTCGCGTTGTACGGTATCCAGCTCGCCATTGAGTGTGATCTTGCGGCTGATATCAGTGCCAGTGGCGGGTAAGCCGTCGGCATCAAGCGCCAGTTCTACCTGCACGCCGGTCAGTGGCCATTGCTTGCGACTGGCGTACATCATCAAGGTGACTGCGGTGCAACTGCCCAGTGCCGACAGCAGCAGGTGCTTGGGTGAGGGCCCGGTATTGGCGCCGCCCTCATCCAGAGGTTCGTCGGCTTGCCAACGATGGCCAAGCTCGTCTTCCAGGGTGACGAGGTATGGTGTGGTGCCGATGCTGGCGCGGACAGTGGGTGGGGTGCTCATGTGCGGCTCCTTGTTATTGAACGTGGTACTGACTGCTAGCGAATCTGGCCAAACTTGCCGCTATTGAAATCGGCAATGGCCTGGATGATTTCTTGCTGGCTGTTCATCACAAACGGCCCGTGGCCGACCACTGGCTCGTCGATGGGCTCACCGGCCAGCAATAACAGCTTGGCATTGCTGTTGGCTTCGACCATCACCCCTGAACCAGCGGTGGACAAGGTGGCCAGTTGCGCGGCGCGCAATACCGCCTCGCCATTGATCTGCACGGTGCCATCCAGCACCACGATCAGCGTGCTCCAGCCTTCCGGTTGCGGCAGTTCAACGCGCTTGCCGGCAGTCATGCGGATGTCCCACACGTTCATCGGACTGAAGGTGCGCGCCGGGCCCGGATGGCCGGCGTAATCACCCGCAATCACGCGCAGCGTTCCAGCCTCCGCGGGCAGCGCTACCGCCGGGATCTGTGCGTCCACGATGCCCTGATAGCCGGCCTGGGCCAGCTTGTCTTTGGCTGGCAGGTTGACCCACAGCTGCACCATTTCAAACGGCCCACCCTTGGCGGCATAGGCCGGTGAATGGAATTCCTCGTGCAAGATTCCGCCGGCAGCGGTCATCCACTGCACATCGCCCTTGCCGATGATGCCGCCGTTGCCGGTGGAGTCGCGGTGCTCCACCTCGCCGGCATACACAATGGTGACGGTTTCAAATCCACGATGCGGGTGCTGGCCTACGCCGCGGCGCTCGCGGGTGGGCTCGAATTGGGTAGGGGCGGCATAGTCCAGCAGCAGGAACGGGCTGCGCTCGGCCACGCCCGGGCCACTGTAGCCAAACATGCCATGTACCGGAAACCCATTACCCACCCAATGCCGGCCGGGGGCACCGGCGACTTCGAGAACTTTCTTCATGGCGTTGCTCCAATGCGGGCCGGCGTGATGCCGGTTGCCTTGGCCGATAGCATGTATTGTCTGATATTTGCAATCAATCTTTCAAAATATGACTGATTGTTCCATAAGTGATGTTTATTTGGTGAAGCTGATCTCCAGCGCCGTATAAAACGGTGTCTTTGGTGGCACGAATACGTGTTTGTCGCGAACATAGCGCTGCAAGCAGATCGCCAGTGGTGAGCTGCCTTGCCGCCACGTCTGCTGCACCCGGCCATCGGCATCCAAACGCATCACCACGGTGAAGGCGCTGAAGTCCTTTTGTGGCTTGCCCAGCGAGCATTCCACCACGCCCGCATCCAACAGCGTCTGCTGCGCCGCCAGCATTGCAGTATGTGCCGTACCTGTCACGCTGGCTTCATCACGCGTCGCCAGTGGCTTGGCATCAGAGTAGTCCAGCGGCGCGCTGGCACTCACCGATTGCGGGTCGGCGAGGAGCAAGGCCGCGATCAGCATCTGCATCACGGTGGATTACCGATTCCCACCACGCGGGCCGCCGCGGTTGCCGCCGGGCCTGGGGCCAGCGGGTCGCGGGCCACGTGGGCCGGCGTTGTTGGGGCCATTGCCGGATGGGCGTGAACCACCGGGGCGCGGGCCACCCGGACGCGGGCCGCGTGGGCGGTCTGCATAGGGGTTGAAGCCGCCGGGGTTGGCGTGGTCGGAAGGGAAGCTGGGGGCATTGCCGGGGTGGCCATACGGTTTGGCTTGGCGCTGCGGGCGGGCATCGCCAGCAAACCCGCCATACGGCTTGGGGCTGCGCGGGGCGTCGGCGTTGAAGCCACCTTCACGGCGCGGGCCACGGCTGTCGGCATTGAAGCTGCCATACGGCTTGGGGCTGCGCGGGGCGTCGGCATTGAAGCCGCCTTCGCGGCGCGGGCCTCGGCTGTCGCTGGCCGCACCATATGGGCGCGGGCCTCCGGCGGGCTTGTTGCCATACGGCTTGCGCGGGCCACGCGGGCCGTCGGGGTTGCGGTGGCCGGAGGGGCCGGTATCCACGCCATCGGGCACATACCAGGTACGCATGGCGGCGGGGTTGCCTTCACCGCGTTGCTCGCCGGGCTTCATGCGTTGGCCGGGCTGGTGCGGGCCTTTGATCTTCATGCGCTTGTCGGCTTGCTTGGCGGCCATTTCGCCGCTGACGGTCAGCCCGCCGCTGGGGCGCTTGCCGCCGCGACGACCACGGTCTTCGCGGAATTGGTCGAAACGGCGCAGCTCGCGGCCTTCGTCAGCGGTGTTATGGCCGCCCACGTAGCCGTGGCCACGGGCGTTGCCGGTGACTACCGTTTTGCTGGCTTTGCGCTGGCCCAGCACCGGCATCAGGGTGAGTGCGGACGGCGCGCCGTCCTCCAGTCCCACCGCCTTGCGCAGTGCATCCACCTCGGCCTGCGGCAGTTCTTGCGAATGCCCACGCAGCAGCGGTTGCGGCAGGCGTGCGCTGCCATAACGAATGCGCTTCAAGCGGCTGACCTGGCAGCCTTGCGACTCCCACAGTCGGCGTACTTCGCGGTTGCGGCCTTCTTTCAGCAGCACGCGGAACCAGTCGTGTGAATCAGTACCGCCGATGCGTTCGATTTCGTCGAATTTGGCCGGGCCATCGTCCAGTGCCACGCCACGGGCAAGGCGATCGACGATTTTGTCGCTGACCACATCTTCGCCTTCCGGCGCCCGCACGCGGCATACATATTCGCGTTCGACTTCATGGCTCGGGTGCATCATCGCGTTGGCCAACTCGCCATCGGTGGTCAGCAGCAGCAGGCCCGAGGTGTTGATATCCAAACGGCCGATCGCGACCCAGCGTGCACCTTTCAGCGCGGGCAGGGCGTCAAAAATGGTGGGGCGGCCTTCGGGATCTTCGCGGGTGGTCACTTCGCCTTCCGGCTTGTTGTACATCAGCACACGCGACGGGTCGGTCAGCGCGCTGGCGACGAAGGTCTTGCCATCGATGTCGATCTTGTCGCCGCCGGTAATGCTCATGCCGGTTTGCGCAGTTTCGCCATTGACCTTGACCAGGCCATCGGCGATCCGCTGTTCCAGTGCGCGGCGCGAACCCAGCCCGGCTTGCGCCAACACTTTATGCAGACGTTCTTCGATGCGAGGGGCCTCGGTGGCGGCGGCCTTGGCTTTCAGGCTCAGCGGGCGGCGGGGGGTCTTGTCATTGCTCATGGGTGTGCTCCGACGATGCGGGGTTCGCGTCGTCTCGTGTTGGGGTTGAATCGGGGTTATCCGAGGGTGTGTCTGAAGCGGCGTCGGCAATCAATTCCGCTTCGATGTTTGAATCTTCCGCATCCGTGGCGGGTTCTGCTGCCGGTTCGGCGATGCTTGCGGGGACTGCCGGTTCAAACGGCAATTGCGGCTCCAGTTCGCCGATGTCGCGCAGTTCCGACAGCGGCGGCAATTCGTCCAGACGCTTGAGGCCGAAGTAGTCGAGGAACGTCTTGGTGGTGGCCAGCAGCTCGGGCTTGCCGGGTACGTCGCGGTGGCCGACGACACGGATCCAGTCGCGCTCTTCCAATGCCTTGATGATGTTGCTGTTGACCGTCACCCCGCGGATTTGCTCGATTTCGCCACGCGTGATGGGCTGCCGGTAGGCAATCAGCGCCAAGGTTTCCAGCGTGGCGCGGGTGTATTTGGTCTGCCGCTCGCTCCATAGCCGGGCCACCCACGGGTGCACATCGGCCTTGATCTGGTAGCGCCAGCCACTGGCCACTTCGACCAAGGCCACACCGCGGTCGGCGCAGGCCTCTTGCAGGGCTAGCAGGGCGATGTCAACAGCGTTGTCGGGAATCGGTTCGTCGAGCGGGAACAAGCCTTTGAGCTGGACCAACGACAACGGTTGGTGGCTGGCCAGCAGGGCCGCTTCGATGATGCGGGTGATCAGGGGTTGGTCGATCTCGGTCATGCGCTTGGCTCGGTGTCGTCATCGAACTCGCTGGACAGCTCGGACAGTGCCGGAGTGTTGGCATCGCCAGCCAGCGACTTCACATAGATCGGTGCCATGGGTGATTCCTGCACGATATCCACCAACTGTTCCTTGGCCAGCGTGAGCAGGCCGAGGAAGGTGACCACCACGCCCAACTTGCCTTCCTCTGCGTTGAACAGGGATTCGAAGCGGTGGAACACACCATCGTTGAGGCGTTCCAGCAACTCGCCCATGCGTTGCCGCACGCTCAGGGCATCGCGTTTGATCGCGTGCTGGGTGAACAATTCGGCACGCTTGAGCACATCGTGCAGGGCCAGCAACATTTCGCGCAATTCCACCGGCGGCGGCAGGCGCACGCTGGCGTGTTCGGGCACGAAGGCGCTGGCCACACTGGTGTCGCGATCCAGGCGCGGGAGGCTGTCGATGTCTTCCGCAGCCTGCTTGTAGCGTTCGTATTCCTGCAGGCGGCGCACCAGGTCGGCGCGCGGATCATCTTCCTGGCCTTCGTCGCTGGGTGGGCGCGGCAGCAGCATGCGCGATTTGATTTCGGCCAGAATCGCGGCCATCACCAGATATTCGGCGGCCAGCTCGAAGCGCATTTCCTGCATCGACTGGATGTAGTCCACGTATTGGCGGGTGATCTCCGCCACGGGAATATCCAGGATGTCCAGATTCTGCCGGCGAATCAGATACAGCAGCAGGTCCAGCGGGCCTTCGAAGGCATCCAGAATGACTTCCAACGCATCCGGCGGGATATACAAATCCTTCGGCACTTCCACCACCGGCTGCCCAAGCACCATCGCCAGCGGCATTTCCTGCTGCTGGGGACGCGGGTTTGGATTGTGGGTGGCGGCATCGGCCGGTGGAGCGATGCGGGTTTCGGATGTCATCGGTTGGCGGCCCCCTCCGGGCCACACCTGTCGCAAGGGCCAGTCGGCCGGGGTACGTTGTCTTATGGATACGGGTTCGCCATGCCGATACGCATGCGCCGGAACAGGGCGACATCGAAACAGGTGGCGGGGGTGGCCGGATCGGCGGGTGCGGGGCGACGCGAACACGTCGGATGGCCGCACCGGCCGCAGGATCGGGCCGGGCACTGACTGGCAAGATTAAGGGTTGCCGGCGCGGCTGTCCACTGCAGCCCCTTACAATGCGGGCATTGATTCATGGAGGCGCGGCCATGTGGTATGCGATTGAAGGATGGGATGGGCCGGAGGTGCTGGCCAAACGGATGGCGGCGCGGGCCGAACATTTGGCGCGCTTGCATGCGCTGCGCGACCAAGGCCGCTTGTTGCTGGCGGGCCCGTGCCCAGCCATGGATGCCGAAGACCCGGGCCCGGCGGGCTTTTCCGGCAGCATCGTGATTGCTGAATTTGCTTCGCTGGAGGCCGCCCGTGCGTGGGCCGACGCCGACCCGTATTGCGCCACCGGCGTGTACCAGCGGGTGGATGTGCGCCCGTTCCGCAAGGTCTTGCCATGACTATGGGCTGGACCGAAGCCGATATCCCGCGCCTGAACCCGGAACGCATGGCGCAGATGCGAGCGCTGCTGACGCAGCACTTGGCGCCCACGCGCCTGGCGATCCGCGATGACAGCCACAAGCACGCCGGGCACGCTGGCAGCCGGCTTGGGCTGGGCCATTTCAGTATCGCGATTGAAAGCGCCGCATTCGTCGGCAAGCTGCCCTTGGCCCGGCACCGGCTGGTGTATGCGGCCTTGGGTGCGATGATGCAGACCGATATCCACGCCCTGTCGATCACTGCCACCGCCCCGGACGAGGTCGGCGGGACGAGCTAAGGCCCGCTATACTCATCCGCCGGCATTGATTTTGAGTGCCTTTTATTCCAAGAAAAACAATAACTTGGAATTCAAAATTGACTTAACAATAATGCGATGCACTAGCGTCGCCAAGGTTTACCGACGCGCATGCGCCTTTCCACCATCAAGTTGTCCGGCTTCAAGTCCTTCGTTGACCCCACTACCGTGCACCTGCCGACCAATATGACCGGCATCGTGGGGCCCAATGGCTGTGGCAAGTCGAACATCATCGACGCCATCCGTTGGGTGATGGGCGAAAGCGCGGCCAGCCGCTTGCGGGGTGATTCACTGACCGACGTGATTTTCTCCGGCAGCTCGGCGCGCAAGCCGGTCTCGCAGGCCAGCGTGGAGCTGATTTTCGACAACAGCGACCACACGATTACTGGCGAGTACGCTGCGTTCAATGAAATTTCGGTCAAGCGCACGGTCAGCCGCGATGGTCAAAGCGGGTACTACTTGAATGGCGGCAAATGCCGCCGCCGCGACATCACCGATTTGTTCTTGGGCACCGGGCTGGGCCCGCGCAGCTACTCGATCATCGAGCAAGGCATGATTTCGCAGGTGATCGACGCCAAGCCCGAAGAGCTGCGCGTCTATCTGGAAGAAGCCGCCGGTATTTCCAAATACAAGGAGCGCCGCAAGGAAACCGAAACCCGGATTCGCCACACCCGTGAAAATCTGGACCGCTTGAACGACTTGCGCGAGGAAGTGGGCAAGCAATTGCAGCACTTGGCGCGGCAGGCCAAACAGGCCGAGCAATACCAAGCCATTCAAGCCGAGCGCAGCATCAAGGATGCGCAGTGGAAGGCGCTGGAATTTCGTGCGCTGGACACGCGCCTGCAAGGGTTGCGGGAAAAACTGCTGCGTGAGGAAACCCAGCTGGAGCAAGTGATTGCCGAACAGCGCGAGGCCGAACGTGAACTGGAAACCGGGCGCGAGCGCCGCGAAACCGCCAGCCAGGCATTGAACGCGGCACAAGCCGGGGTTTATCAAGTCGGCAGCACACTGGCACGGGTAGAACAGCAAATCGCCCATCAGCAGGAGCTCTCGGTACGCTTGCAACGGGCGCGTGACGAGGCGCAGTCGGCGTTGGCCGAATTGGGCCAGCACATCAGCGGCGACGCGCACAAGCTCGATGTGCTGCGCGAGGCCTTGGCCGAAGCCGAGCCGCAATTGGAACTGCTGCAAGAAGCAGACCTGCTGCGGCAGGATGCTTTGCACGAGGTGGAGGGACGGCTGGCCGATTGGCAAACGCGCTGGGAAACCCATACGCGCGAGCAGTCCGAGGCCTCGCGTGCGGGCGAGGTGGAGCGTACCCGCATCGAACAATTGGACCGGCAGATTTTCGATGCCGACCGCCGCCGCAGCCAATTGCATGAAGAGCGTACCGGGCTGGATTTGCTGAGCTTGAGCGATGCCTTCGCGCAACTCGAACGGGAACACGAAACGCGCAAGGAGTCCCTAGAGGCGCTGACCGAACAAGTGGAGCTGCGCAAGCACGCCAGCGCTGAACTGCAAGAACAGCAGCGCAGCGCACAAACCGAATTGGCCGAGTTGCGCAAGCAAGCGCAGGCCGCGCGCGGTCGATTGGCCTCGCTGGAAACCTTGCAGCATGCGGCGCTGGGCCAGGAGCAGGGGGCCGCATCGCAATGGCTCAAGGCGCAAGGCTTGGACAGCGCGGTGCGGGTAGGCGAGCGTGTGGTAGTGGAATCGGGTTGGGAAAATGCCGTTGAAGCCGCCCTGGGGCAATTGATCGAAGCGGTCATCGTGGAGGCACCCGAACAGTTGGTGGACGCGTTGGGCGAACTGGGCGAAGGCCGCTTGGCGCTGGTCTCGGGTGTAGCCGACGACACCCACTATGCAGCTACTTCGCTGGCCGCCAAAGTGCAAGGTCCGCGTGCGATCCGGCGGTTGCTGGCGCGGCTGCATGCGGCCGAGACACTGGCGGATGCACGCAGCTTGCAGGCCAGCCTGGGCGAGGGCGAGTCGGTCATTACCCGCAATGGCGAACGCCTGGGTGAGGGCTGGGTGCGGATTGCGCGTTCGGGGGCAGCCAAGCAAGGCGCGCTGTTGCGTGAAAAAGACATCCAGCAATTGCGCAGCGATATCGAACACCATCAACACCGTGAACGCGATCTGGAAGCCACGCTCAGCCACCTGCGGGATGGTTTGCTGGCTGCAGAGCAGCAGCGCGAAGACGTGCAACGCCAGTTGTATCAAGCACATCGCGGGGTGTCGGAAGTGGCCGGCCAATTGCAAAGCCAGCAGGGACGGCTGGAAAACGCGCGCAACCGCATTGCCCGGATTGATGCCGAACTTGCACAGTTGGGCGAGAGTTTGGATGCCAACAAGGATCACGCCGCACAAGCGCGCATCCGGATTGAAGATGCGTTGGGCCGAATGGGGAATCTGGAGTCGGCCCGGCAAACGCTGGAGAACGAACGGCGCTACCTCACCGACAAGCGCGAGCAGGCGCGCAACGCCGCCCGCGAGGCACGTGATGCCGCGCATGCCTTGGCGTTGAGCCTGGAGTCGCAGCGCGTGCAGGCAGTGGCCTTGGCGCAAGCACTGGAACGCATGGGTGGCCAGCGCGGGCAGTTGGATACCCGCTTGGGTGACTTGGCCGCGCAGTTGGCCGAAGGCGATGCGCCAGTGCAGGCGCTGGAGGCGCAGCGCCAAGTGGCGCTGGAAGAACGCGTGCGGGTGGACCGTGAATTGGCGCAGGCGCGCTCGCAGTTGGAAGGTGTGGATGCTGAACTGCGCCAGTTTGAACAACTGCGCCAACAGCGCGATGCGCAAGCCTTGCAGCAGCGCGAGGCGATTGGTCAGCGCAAATTGGAGCAACAAGCCCTGGCGCTGAAGGCCGAGCAATACGCGGCTGCCGTGGTCGAGGCCGGCTTCATCGTCGAAGAGGTATTGAACACGCTGACCGATGCCGCCGACCGCAGCGAATGGGAACGCGCCGTTGCCGAATTGGATGGCAAGTTGCGGCGTTTGGAGCCGGTCAACTTGGCCGCGATTGCCGAACATGCCGAAGCGGCGCAGCGCAAGGACTACCTGGACGCGCAGGATGCCGACCTCAATACGGCGCTGGAAACCCTGGAGGAAGCCATTCGCAAGATTGACCGCGAAACCCGTGGCCGCTTCAAGGACACGTTTGATCGCGTCAATGCGGGCGTGCAAGAACTCTATCCGCGCCTGTTTGGCGGCGGCCATGCCTATCTGGAACTGACCGGCGATGATTTGCTGGATACCGGGGTCACCATTCTGGCGCGCCCGCCAGGTAAGCGCGTGTCGAATATTTCGCTGCTCTCCGGTGGTGAAAAAGCGATGACCGCAGTGGCGCTGGTGTTTGCGATCTTTCGCTTGAATCCGGCGCCGTTCTGCTTGCTCGACGAAGTGGACGCGCCCTTGGATGAAGCCAATGTCGGCCGCTTCACCGCGATGGTCAGCGAGATGAGCGAGGCGGTACAGTTCCTGTTTGTCACGCATAACAAAGTCACCATGGAAGCCGCGCGCCAGCTGTCTGGCGTGACCATGCGTGAACCCGGCGTAAGTCGCTTGGTGTCGGTGGATTTGGCCGAGGCTGCGCGTATGGCTGGTGCCGCATAAGGAGATTGCTGGATGTCGGATTTGATTTTGCTTCGGGTGGGAATTGCGGTGGCTGTTTCAGTGCTGCTAGGGGCCATCATTTTTTTCAGTCGTAGCCGTAATCAAGGTCAAGGGCGTCGCCTGCCGCGCGCATCCGACCATGCCGTTGGCCAACGCGTTGAGCCATTCGCAAGTGACACCGACGGGGGTGCGCAATGGGATGACACCACGGTGCAACAAGAGCAACTGCCGTTGCAAACAGATACATCGCAGCAAGCATTGGGCAAACGGTATATCGACCAATTCGACCGCATCATCGCCTTGTATGTGGCGGCTACGGTGGACAACAAGCTACGCGGGCCAGACATCGTGGTCGCTGCTGAAAAGGCTGGCTTGGTGTTTGGCTACATGAACGTGTATCACCGGCTGGTGGATGGTCGTCCGGATGCCGGGCCGGTATTCAGTGTGGCCAATATCGTCAAGCCTGGCAGCTTCGACATGGCTGATATCGAGCACCTGGAAACCCCCGCGATTGCATTCTTCCTGACCCTGCCTGCGCCCATTTCCGCGTTGGATGCGTGGGAAACCATGGAGCCGGCCGCACAGCGCATGGCCAGCTTGCTGGGTGGAGTGGTGCTGGACGAAGAACGCAACGCATTGGGGCGTCAGCGCATTCAACATATTCGCGAAGAATTGCGCGCCTATGATCGGCAGAACGCCGTGCAGCCGGTGAGCAAACCGGCACGTTGGTGAACACGCCCGCCAGCCGTGCTGCCGAGTTGCGGCAGCGTATCGAGGGTGCCAACCGGCTTTATCACGAGCTGGATGCGCCGGAGCTTACCGATGCGCAATACGACGCGTTGGTGAATGAGCTGGAAGCCTTGGAGCGCGCGCACCCGGAACTTGCCGATGCCACATCGCCAACACGCAGAGTAGGCGCTACACCTTCGGGCCGATTTGCCCCCGTTGCGCATGCGATACCGATGCTGTCATTGGGAAATGCCTTTAGCGACGCAGAGGTAAACGACTTCGTGCGCCGTATTGGCGAGCGGCTGGAGCGCGACACGCTGGTGTTTTCCGCTGAACCCAAACTGGATGGATTGGCCATCAGCCTGCGTTACCAGAATGGCGTGTTCGTGCAGGGCGCAACGCGTGGCGATGGCACCACCGGCGAGGATGTCAGCGCCAATCTGCGCACCATTGCAGATATTCCGCACACATTGCAGGGAGCAGGTTGGCCCGCGGTACTGGAAGTGCGTGGCGAAGTGTATATGGCGCGCGCCGATTTCGAGCGTTGGAACCAGCACGCCCGCATGCATGGAGGAAAAGTGCTTGCCAATCCGCGCAACGGTGCCGCGGGTTCACTGCGCCAACTTGATGCCAAGATCAGTGCGCAGCGGCCACTGAGTTTCTTTGCGTATGGCATCGGGCAGGTGGAAGGTGGCAATTTGCCAGACACGCATTCGGCCACATTGGCACGGCTGCGTGACTGGGGGTTTCCAGTCAGCGATTTGGCCACGGTGGTGCAGGGCGCAGAGGGATTGCTGGGCTATTACCAGCGCATCGGAGCAGCGCGGGATGACTTGGCATTTGATATTGATGGTGTGGTGTACAAGCTGGATGACTATGCCGGCCAGCGTGAAATGGGGTTTGTTGCCCGCGCGCCGCGTTGGGCGATTGCACATAAGTTCCCGGCACAAGAACAGACGACTGTGCTCGAGTCGATCGAGGTCAATGTTGGCCGCACCGGAGCAGTCACACCGTGGGCGCTGATGCGTCCGGTGCAAGTGGGTGGCGTGACTGTCAGCCGTGCCACCTTGCACAATGCCGACCATGTGGCGCGGCTGGATGTGCGCAACGGCGACACCGTGATCGTGCGGCGTGCGGGCGATGTGATCCCGGAAGTGGTGCAGGTCGTGTTGAAGCAACGCCCGCCGCACACGCAGGCATGGGTCATGCCAACCAACTGCCCCGTTTGCGGATCTGAAGTGGTGCGCGAAGAAGGTGCGGCGGTGTGGCGTTGCTCGGGGGAACTCAGTTGCCCTGCGCAACGGGTGCAAGCGGTGTTTCATTTTGCTTCGCGGCGTGCGATGGATATCGATGGCCTTGGTGAGCGCTATATCGAAACACTTGCCGAAGTAGGGCAGTTGCAGGATGTGTCGGATCTGTATCGGCTCACACTGGATGATTTGCTGGAGATGAAGCGTCGCGTCGATGCACGGGATGGCTCAACGCCAGAGTCCGTGAAGGCCGGCAAAGTTGCGACCAAGTGGGCGGATAATCTGATCGCTGCAATCGCGCGCAGCCGCAATACCACTTTGTCCAGGTTCTTGTACGCACTTGGCATCGAACACGTGGGCGAAAGCACTGCCAAGGCATTAGCACAATGGTTTGGCGATCTTGCGACGATTCGCCACCTGCCATGGCCACTATTCAAACGCGTACCGGATGTCGGTGGCGAAGTGGCGCGTGCGTTGGGGCACTTCTTCGACCAACCCGGGAATCAGCAGGTCATTGAGCGCCTGCTGGAACGCGGCGTACGTATTGGTGACAGCCACGCACCCAACCCGGCGTTGGCTGAGGCCTTGGATTTGGCGACACTACTGACCGATCTTGATATTCCAAAACTCACGCCGATGCGCGCCGCCCAGCTAGGCGCAGTGTTCACCGACGCGCAGGCATTGCTTGATGCCCATGAGCACACACTGGCGATCGCTGGTTTGCCGGTTGATACCGCCAAGGCGCTGATTGCATGGTTAGAGAACGACACCAATGCCAGCTTGCTGGTGCGCAGTGCACAGGCGCAAATGGAATTGCGCATGCGTTTGCCGGAACGCAATGCACAAGCGGATGGCCCCCTGCAAGGCAAGACGGTTGTGCTCACAGGGACGCTGTCGTCGATGGGTCGCGATGAGGCGAAACAAAGGCTCGAGGCACTGGGTGCCAGGACGGCAGGAAGTGTGTCCAAGAAGACCGGTTTTGTGGTGGCTGGCAGCGAAGCTGGTTCGAAATTGGCCAAGGCCGAGGAGCTTGGTATTGAGGTCTGGGATGAGGCCAAGCTGCTGGCGTTTCTGGCGCAACACGAATAAACATTTCACGCATGAAAAGCCGTAGCCCCTCACCCCAATCCTCTGCTCCCCAGGCGGGGGCGTGGGGGCAAATCCAAGCTGAGGTGCCGCTGGATTGGTGTCCAACTGCGGGCTTTGATGCGATCCGCCTGCGCGCTCGCTTCAACCGGCTTGTGCGTGAGTTCTTCCACACTCGCAACGTGTTGGAAGTTGAAACCCCGGTGCTGTCACTGGCCGGTAATACCGAACCCAACATCGCCTCGTTTTCGCTGGAATTTTCCGGCCGCACCAACGGCGCGCCGCGCACGCGTTGGTTGCGCACATCGCCGGAGTTCGCGCTCAAGCGGCTACTGGCAGCTGGCGTTGGTGATTGCTATGAGTTGGGCCGGGTATTTCGCGATGGCGAAGCCGGTGGTCGCCATAACCCCGAATTCAGCATGCTGGAGTGGTACCGCATCGGTTGGGATCACCTGCGTTTGCTCGAGGAAACCGTGGCGCTGGTGCGCGCTGCATTGGCCCTGGTGGGCCGCGATGGCGGACTTCGCATCACCACCTTTCGCGATCTTTACTGGCAGGCATTGCAGCTGGATCCACTGACTGCGGACAGTCAGGTGTTGCGTAATGCATTGGGCGATGTGGACATCGATCCAACAGGCCTTACCCGTGACGACTGGCTGGACCTGCTGATGACCCATCGCCTGCAGCCGACGTTCGATCGCGACAGCCTGCTGGCGGTGCATGACTGGCCGGCCTCGCAGGCGGCGCTGGCACGCATCCGCAACGATGATCCGCCGGTGGCCGAACGTTTCGAGTTGTATCTAGGCCCGCTGGAATTGGCCAATGGCTATCACGAACTCTGCGATCCTGGCGAGCAGCGTGCGCGCTTTGAGCGCGATGCAGCGGTGCGTGCGCAGCGCGGTTTGCCCAGGGTTCCAATGGACACGGCGTTGTTGGCCGCGATGGCACACGGATTGCCCGCTTGCGCCGGTGTGGCCGTGGGAGTAGACCGATTATTGATGGCAATGTTGGGGACATCGCGCATCGCCGAACTATTGGCATTCGAGTTCGCGAAGGCCTGATTTTCAAGCTGAATGCGTAATATCTGACAAAGGGGCATGCCCGCAGTTTTTGCCTGCGATTCATCCGGCATGGCTAAATTCAACGTACGAGGATCGCGCCCATACCGGGCCGAGGGAGCCAGGAGCACCACCATGCGTCACTTGATTGCCGTTGCCTTTACGCTGTTGGCGGCTACTGCCGCCGCCCCCGCATCTGCCCAGTATTACGGTGATGATGGCTACCGTGGCAATGATTACCGGAGTGGCCGTGTGCGGTGTGAGTCTGATGATGGTCGCTACCGCGAATGTCCCATTGGCGATGGTCGCGCGACTTTGGATCGTCAACTTTCACGGAGTGCGTGCATCGAAGGACGCAGTTGGGGGCAAGGCCGTGGTCGGGTTTGGGTTGATGACGGTTGCCGTGCCGATTTCAGTGTGCGCGGCTATGGTGGTGGTTATAACGACGGCTATGGCGGTGGTTATGGCCAAAGCGTGCGTTGTGAATCCAACGATGGGCGCTACAACCGGTGTTCTTTACCCGGACGCGGACGCGCGCAATTGGTACGCCAGATTTCCAATAGCGCCTGCATCGAAGGGCGCAGCTGGGGCTCCGACTACGGCAGTGTGTGGGTGAGTAATGGCTGCCGTGGAGACTTTGCCGTGAGCCGCGGCAATGGTGGTTGGGGTGGTGGTTGGGGCGATTCTGGAATCGGCGGCCGCGTCTTCCGCTGCGAGTCCAATGACGGGCGCTACAACGAATGCGCAGCCAATACCCGCGCCGGTGTGCAGCTGATTCGGCAATTGTCCAATTCACCCTGTATCGAAGGCCGCAGCTGGGGCTATGGTCGAGGTGGTATTTGGGTGGCGCAAGGCTGCCGTGCGGAGTTTCGTAGCTACTGAGTCAATGCCCTTGGCAGCAGCAACCGGCACCCGCGTGGTGCCGGTTTGCGTTTGCAATGACGGATAATGCGCGGATGAAGACATCCGACTTTGATTTTGACCGTTACGACCATGTGCGCCCCATCCGCTGGACCGGCGATGTGCTGGAATTACTGGATCAACGCAAGCTGCCGTTCGCCGTGGACTATGCCCGTTGCGCGACCTGCGATGCGGTGGCCGCTGCCATCCATAGTTTGACTGTGCGCGGTGCCCCGGCGATTGGTATTGCCGCGGCATGGGGCGTGGTACTGGCCGCACGCAGCTTGCACGCCGCGAATGGTCTGGCAGCCCTGCCATTGCTGGAACCTGCCCTGCAGCGTCTGAATGCCGCACGTCCTACGGCGGTGAATTTGGCATGGGCACTGGCGCGCATGCGCGGCGTCCTGGCCCATGCGGGCGCGGACTGGTGCGAGGCGTTGGAGCAAGAGGCGCACGCCATCGAACGCGAAGACTTGGCGGCAAATCGGCATATGGGCGCATTGGGTGCGGCGCTGATTGCGGCGGGTAGTGGGGTGCTGACCCACTGCAATACCGGCTCACTGGCCACGGCAGGCTTTGGTACCGCACTCGGGGTGATCCGCGCCGGCGTTGCGCAAGGTGCAATTGCGCAGGTGTTCGCAGGCGAAACCAGGCCCTGGAATCAGGGCGCACGCCTAACTGTATGGGAGCTGCAACAAGATGGCATCGACGCTACCTTGATTGCCGACTCCGCCGCCGCGCATTTGATGAAAACCGGGCAGGTGCAATGGGTGATCGTGGGTGCCGACCGCATCTGCGCCAATGGGGATGCCGCCAACAAGATCGGCACCTACCAACTGGCTATCGCGGCCCGCCACCATGGGGTGAAATTCATGGTGGTAGCACCGTCTTCCACCGTGGACATGGCCACCGCCTCCGGTGAATTGATCGAAATCGAGGAGCGTGATCCGGCCGAATTGCTGGCATTCCGCGGTAAACGCGTGGTGGCCGAAGGCGTGCGCGCATGGAATCCGGTGTTCGACGTGACGCCGCACGATTTGATCGATGCCATCGTCACGGAAAAAGGCGTGGTGGAACGGCCGGATGCACAGCGCATGCGTGCCCTGTTCGGGTAGTGCGATAACTGCTTGATCCTTCATGCAATCGGGGTGCTTTCAAGGCCCCCGGATGCTATAATTTCCCGTTGCTGAAATTCCCGCAAAACACGCTTGCGAAACTGATTTTCGCAGGCTGCGTGCGGGCCTGAAATCACGCTATACAACGGACACACGATGGCCGATCTCGCCAAGGAAATCATCCCCGTCAAATTGGAAGACGAGATGCGGCGCAGCTACCTCGATTACGCGATGAGCGTGATCGTGGGGCGCGCACTTCCCGATGTCCGCGATGGTCTGAAACCCGTGCATCGGCGCGTACTGTTTGCGATGAACGAACTCGGCGCACACAGCAACAAACCGTACTACAAGTCGGCGCGCATCGTCGGTGACGTGATCGGTAAATACCACCCGCATGGTGACCAGTCGGTGTATGACACCTTGGTACGCATGGCGCAGCCATTCTCGCTGCGCTACCTGCTGGTGGACGGGCAGGGCAACTTCGGTTCGGTGGATGGCGATCCGGCGGCGGCAATGCGCTACACCGAGGCGCGGATGGCGCGGCTCAGCCATGAGCTGATGGCCGATATCGACAAGGACACCGTCAATTTCCAGCCCAATTACGACGAAAAAGAACAAGAACCCACGGTCATGCCGACCCGGTTCCCGAACCTGTTGGTCAATGGTTCGGCCGGTATTGCGGTGGGCATGGCCACCAACATCCCGCCACACAATTTGGGTGAAGTGGTCGATGCGCTGCTGGCGCTGATCGACGATCCGCAGATCGATATCGACGGCCTGATGGATTACATCCCCGGCCCGGATTTCCCCACCGCCGGTATCATCAATGGCGTGGGTGGCATCCATGTGGCGTATCGCACCGGCAAGGGCCGCGTGCGCATGCGTGCCAAAGCCGATATCGAAGTGGCGGACAATGGCCGCGAATCGATCATCGTCACTGAAATCCCGTATCAGGTGAACAAGGCCAAGCTGATCGAAAAGATCGCGGAATTGGTCAAGGAAAAGAAGCTGGAAGGCATCAGTGAGTTGCGCGATGAGTCCGACAAGGACGGCATGCGCATCTTCATTGAAATCAAGCGCGGCGAATCGGCCGAGGTGGTGCTGAACAATCTGTATTCGCAGACCCAGATGGAGTCGGTGTTCGGCATCAATATGGTGGCATTGGTGGACGGCCGCCCGCAGTTGTTGAACTTGAAGCAGATTCTGGAAGCCTTCGTGCGCCATCGCCGCGAAGTGGTCACCCGCCGCACGATTTTCGAATTGCGCAAAGCACGCAGCCGCGCCCACATCCTCGAAGGCTTGACCGTTGCGCTGGCCAATATCGACGCGATGATCGAGTTGATCAAGACCTCGGAAAACCCGGGCATCGCCAAGGAGCGCATGTTGGCACGGGTATGGCAGCCGGGTTTGGTGGGTGCATTGTTGGGCGCGGCGGGTGCCGAAGCCTCGCGCCCGGAGGACCTGCCGATGGGCGTGGGTTTGCTGGCGGACGGCTATCAGCTGACGGACATCCAGGCGCAGCAAATTCTGGAAATGCGCCTGCACCGCCTGACTGGGCTGGAGCAGGAGAAGCTGACTGACGAATACCGCGAGCTGCTGGAAGAAATTGCCGGCCTGATCCGCATCCTCGAAAACCCAGATGTGCTGCTGGACGTGATCCGCGGTGAGTTGCGCGACGTCAAGGCCGAGTTCAATGACCCGCGCCGCAGCGAAATTCGCGCATCGGAAGAAGACCTCGACATCCTCGACTTGATCGCACCGGAAGATGTGGTGGTGACGCTCAGCCACGCCGGGTATGCCAAGCGCCAACCAGCCACGGCCTATCGTGCGCAAAAGCGTGGTGGCAAGGGCCGCAACGCGGCGGCCACCAAGGACGAGGATTTCATCGACCAGTTGTGGTTGGTCAACACCCACGACACTTTGCTCACCTTCACCAGCCACGGCCGTGTGTTCTGGCTGCCGGTGTACCAGTTGCCGGAGGCCGGCCCGAATGCGCGTGGTCGCCCGATCATCAACTGGATCCCGCTGGAAGCTGGCGAGAAGGTGCAGGCGGTGCAGCCAGTGCGCGAATACGCAGACGGCAAATACGTGTTCTTCGCCACCAGGAACGGCACGGTCAAGAAAACCCCGCTGACCGAATACGCCTTCAAGCTGGCGCGCGGAAAAATTGCGATCAATCTAGCCGAGGGCGATGCGTTGGTGAATGCCGAACTCTCCGACGGCAGTCGCGACATCATGCTGTTTGCCAGCAATGGCAAGGCCGTGCGGTTTGCCGGCGACAGCGTGCGCCCGATGGGGCGTACCGCCACCGGCGTGCGCGGCATGAAGCTGGCCGCTGGCGAGCAAGTGGTCAGCTTGATCGTGCTGGACGGCGATGGCGACATTCTGACTGCCTGCGAACGTGGCTATGGCAAGCGCACCGTCGTTGCCGACTTCCCGAAGAAGGGCCGTGGCACCCAGGGCGTGCTCGCCATCAAGACCTCCGAGCGCAATGGCCCGTTGGTGGGGGCAATCCAGTTGTCCAATCACCACGACGTGCTGCTGATTTCCGATGGTGGCACCTTGGTACGCACCCCGGCATCGGCGATTGCACAGGTAGGCCGCAATACCCAAGGCGTCACCCTGATGCGTATGGCCGAAGACGAAAAATTGCAGGCCATTGAACGGCTGGATGCCAGTTTGGACGAGACCACGGACGAGCCCCCTGCGGCGGTCTGATCGCGACAGAAATGCTTGACCCACAAAGCCCGGCCGCAACGCCGGGCTTTGTCGTTTGCGGTGGCTGGGATTTCGGGGTAAAGCCCTCCGCTGCGAGGCGAAGCGGGCAAGCGAAGGCAGGGTTTCAGCTTTCGGGACGTTTATGGGGCAGGCAATGCTGAACTGCCCGGCGTCCCGTTCTCGCACAGATACACGCCACCAGCATCGCATACAACAAAGGCCGCAACTTGCTTGCTGTCGATAAATGTACCTGACTCCATTAATTAGGGGGATTACCGGCCATCAGTAATCGCGCACCACAACCCCGCAAACAACAAGGCCCGCAACTTGCGTTGCGGGCCTTGTACGTCTCGGGGTTTTGATTCAAAGCCGACCTGGCTCACCATGCATTTCGCCGCCCAACTCGTGCGCTTGCGCAAGCAACGCGGATGGACCCAGCAGGCCCTCGCCGACGCGCTGGAACTGAACCTCACACAGGTCAAGCGCTACGAGACAGGCGCCTCGCAGCCGTCGCTGGAAGCGCTCAAGAAGATCGCCATCACGCTCAGCGTGACGCTGGACGAACTGGTCTTTGGGGACGCCGAACGCGGGCCCGATGAGACGCTCAAGCTCAAGTTCGAGGCGCTGCGCCAATTCAATCCGGAAGAGCGGCTTATCGCCGAGGGCGTGCTTGATTCGTTGATCGTCCAGCACCAAGCCAAGCGGCTGTTCAATACGCCGCAGGCGCAAGCCAACGTTGCAACCGCACCGGCTCGCAAACGCGCATCGCGTTAAGCCCACTACAACCTCATATACAACAAGGCCCGCGAATGCGGGCCTTGTGCGTCATGGGCGATCAGGAAGTGAACCTGACCCCGTTATTGGTCGCGTCATCGGCTGGGCGATGGACGACCACCAACGCCTGGATCTGACCGAACGCGCACTCGAGATGGCGCTACAGCAACGTCACCCGAAACCCGGCCTGCTCCTTCACCACGATCGCGGCAGCCAGTACACCGGGGCGCGGTACCGGGCAAAAGCGGAGGCAGCGAAAATCCGGCTGAGCATGAGTCGTCCGGGCCTGCCGTACGACAACGCCATGGCCGAGAGTTTCTTCGCCACGCTCAAGCTGGAACTGATGGACGATAAACCGTTCGAAACCCGCGACGCCGCACGCACGGCGGTGTTCGAATATGTCGAACTGTTCTACAACCGCATCCGCATGCACTCGGCCCTGGGCTACCGGACACCGATGCAGGCGGAGTGGGATTACCAAACCGTCAGGACTGTATCCTGACTACCTGTCTGTGGAATGCGGGGCAGTCCAGCCTGAACCCCTTTACCACCGCTGGTGTTGCGTTACGGAGTTGAACTCGCCGCCCTTTATTTCGCCCCCTTTGCCGTATCAATCCAAATTTCGCCTGTTCTGCGATCAACAATTACTTTCGTGAAAACACAAGCCTTATCAGATGTCACCTTTGGCGTGAAGCCAAATACGAAGCTCGATTTATTCTCTAATATTTGGGTATGCCAAGCATATTTATCTCGACTGCAAGTTATCCCGTAAAGACTGTCACCTAAGGCATCTGATGCAACTCGCAACGCATAATTACGATCAATAAGCCCTTGATCTGATGAAATAAAAAAATATCTTGCCAAAACTAGGATCACCAAAAACATCAATGAAACAGCAATGGCTGCAGTTTTCATTTCCATCCCCCCGGCAAAGGTGCGTTCCCTTCTATATCTATTCGATATCCCATTCCAGGGCCATTAATTAGAATTCCTATTCCATTAAAAATATCTCGTGACAATAGCCGCATGCGCTCACCTTCAGCGGCAACTCCAAATGGATTCTTAAAGTCAAAATTATATGTGTCAGCGAGAAATCTAATGCTTCCATCCGGATTCGATACTGCAGTAACAGTTCCGTAAATCGCCCCAGTGTCATATCGAAGTGGGGTATGAATTAGATAGGAGCCATCAGGATTTTTTCGATATGTGGCCCCCTTCAAATTAAGTTGTTTCGCCCCTACAATCACAGTGGAACCACTCCCCCTGCGCCAATGTGCAACTGCCTCATTCCAATTAAAGCGTCCTATTCGCCACTGTCCGCTAGTGAAATAACAGTCCCGGGTTACCCAACACCCCTTTGGAGGCTCCGGCCTCTGTGGTTTTTCTTCCGGCTTGGGCTCCGGGCAAGATTCAGTTCCGCACGGCTTCTGCTGATTGGTTGCCGCCCGCCCATCCGGATCCATAAATCGATACGGATTATCGAAGGCGTAGGCAAAACGATTGAAAAACCGCATATCGCCGTTGTCATAGGCCGTCACCGGATCCACACTCAAAAACCGCCCAATCTGCGGATCAAACATGCGTTGTTGCATGTTGATGAGGCCGCTTACTGCATCCATCACATGCCCGGTATACCCGGCGCGGTCATCGTTGTTTCTGTTGAGCAGCCTCCCATACGGTTCGTACTCGCTGGTTTCGATGATAGCGCCCGCTGCATTGGTTTTGGCGATGGGGCTGCCTAATGCATCGGTGTGGAAGTAGCTGATGGTGGGCGCGTTGCTGCCGATGGGGCGGGTGATTTCGGCCAATAGGCTGCCGGCCAGATAGACGTTGTTGATGCGCTTGCTGGCGGGTTCGTCACG
>NZ_JAIQDJ010000002.1 GCF_020034655.1 Thermomonas beijingensis
ACAACCGCATCCGCATGCACTCGGCCCTGGGCTACCGGACACCGATGCAGGCGGAGTGGGATTACCAAACCGTCAGGACTGTATCCTGACTACCTGTCTGTGGAATGCGGGGCAGTCCATACCGTCCCCTTTTGCTGCGTTTGCGGGCTATTGCCCGCTTGGCGGCTCCCAGAGCTCCACTTTATTGCCTTCCGGGTCGATCACCCAGCCGAATTTTCCAAATTCGGACGACTCCGAATCGCCCAGCACATTGCAGCCCTCCGTGCGCAATGCGGCGAGTAATGCATCGAGGTCGGCAACCCTGAGGTTCAGCATGAAGGGCGCAGGGCTGGGATCCATTTTGTCCGTGCCCATGTCAAACAGGCTCCAGATAGTCATGCCTGGGGCACTGTCGGGGCCACCCCAATGGAAAATGGCACCCCCCCAATCGGTCACGTCAAAGCCAAGGTGGTCGCGGTACCACGCACTCAGTGCTTTCGGGTCTTTTGACTTGATGAAAATGCCGCCAATGCCGGTAGCGCGTTGCATGAATGTCTCCTGGCCGGAAGGCTTGCTCTGCTGATGGATGCATGAGTGTAGCCGTACCGTAAAGCAGCGTTGGCGTGGACGCCCCCCCCCGCTAGCGGCGCACCACCTTGATTACGCGGGCATCCTCCGCATGTTGCAGCAACAACTTGCGCACGCGGTCTTGCCACACCGAGGCAAAGGCGGCACGCTCAGCGTCAGTGGCATCTGCGGCCAAGGCTCGCCCCATCAGCATCCGCATCTGCGGCGCAGGCGATACGCTGGAGAGATCCATCGAGACATACACTGTATCGCCCGTATCACTGCGACAAAAACCAGCGATGCAGGATAAGTCGTTACTGCCGTAGCGCAGCAGGCCATGCCGCGCATGGTGCCCTCCAATCCCGTGAAATCCGTTATTGCCCGCAGCACCCGTGAGCAAAGTGAACACCTGCGCGATAACGCCGGTGGTACCTTCCTCTTCTGCCATGCTCATCGTTACCACCACACTGCCACGCTCTGGCACTGCATCGGGATACAGCGCGCGCAGGGCGGCGCGCGCCATCAGATACGCACCGGCCACCGTGGGGCAGGAATGCCCGGCCAAGCGCACCGCATCGGCGTAGCCATATTCAATCAAGCCACCTTCCGCAGCACCTAATAATTCCGCCAATGGATCGCGCAGGACGATTCCTGGTGCCGCGGAAAAAAAGGCGGGTAGCGCCATGACTTACTCCTCAGGCAAACCAACGATGCGGAAGTCGATCACTACGCCTGCTTGCTCACGCTGGCGATATTCAACGGTGACATGCTCGCCAAAGCGCTGCTGGATTTGGCCCAGCAACGGGATGGGGTCATGGTCGTTGATGAAGCGCATGGTTTCGCCATTACGCAGCGCCCCCAATGCGCCAAAGATGGCGGAATGCCGAAACCGACGGGCGACTCCGCGTGCATCGAATACATGCACATTCGGGGCTGGATCAAGTTGAAAAGACATCGCTGCTGACTCCTGTTTGCAACTACAACGCCATGCTACGCAACCCCAATCCCGCTGCCCTGACCCATGTCAAGGCGGCGCATGACCTTTGAAATTGGTCGCAGGCGTCATTGCTGGCAGCTGGCAGGCGTCCAGGCGCGAGCCATGCGAGCCATGACGTGGCAATCAGCGCGTACCCGGCATGCGTGGGGAAGTTGCAAGCGCAGCCCGGCTATAATTGGCGGATAACTCCAACCGCCAGCAGAGCCTACGCCATGAGTATCGAACAACTTGCCGAAACCGCCCGTGCCATGGTTGCCCCGGGCAAGGGCATCATTGCCATTGATGAGTCTTCCGCTACCTGCAAGAAGCGCTTTGAGGGTGTGGGCATCGAGTGCACGGAAGACACCCGCCGCGCCTACCGCGAGCTGCTGCTGACTGCGCCGGGCGCCAACCAGTACCTGTCCGGCGCGATCCTGTTTGACGAAACCATCCGCCAATCAACCAAGAGTGGGGTGCCGTTTGCCAAGTACATGCTGGACAACGGCATGATCCCCGGCATCAAGGTGGACAAGGGCACGGTGCCGCTGGCCGGCTTCCCCGGCGAACTGGTGACGGAAGGCCTGGACGGCCTGCGTGACCGCCTGAAGGAGTACTACAAGCTGGGCGCGCGGTTTGCCAAGTGGCGCGCGGTGATTACCATCGGCGACGACATCCCTTCCGGTACCTGCATCGAGGCCAACAGCCATGCGCTGGCCCGCTATGCCGCGCTGTGCCAGGAGTGCGGTCTGGTGCCGATGGTGGAGCCGGAAGTGTTGATGGATGGCGATCACGACATCGGCACCTGCTATGAAGTGACTGAAGTGGTGCTGCGTTCGCTGTTTGATGCGCTGTACAACCAGAGCGTGATGCTGGAAGGCACCATCCTCAAGGCCTCGATGGTGGTCCCGGGCAAGGCGTGCGATGAGCAGGCCAGCGTCGAGGAAGTGGCCGAATCCACGTTGATGTGTTTGAAGTCGGCGGTGCCGGCAATTTTGCCGGGCATCGTGTTCCTGTCGGGCGGCCAGAACGACCACGATGCCACCGCGCATCTGGACGCGATGAACAAGATGGGCCCGAACCCGTGGCCGCTGTCGTTCAGCTATGGTCGTGCGATGCAGCAGGCCGCGCTGAAGCTGTGGGCCACCGACATGGCCGGCAACTACGCCAAGGCACAGGCGACGGTGTTCGAACGCGCCAAGGCCAATGGCTTGGCTGCATTGGGACAGTGGCAGGGCTGATCGCCTCGCGCCATCGCCGTGAAATCGAGCGCCAGCCGAGTGCTGGCGTTCGTCTTTGTGGCGAAGCTTGACCGACGTCGTGGTTTGCCCCCCAGCCGATGGCACAGGAAGACGGTCATCCTCGCCAGTTAAAATCGGCAACCCCACGCTTGAGTCCCCCCATGTCACAGCGGTTCACTGGTCATTTCTGGGCTGCCTTGGTGGCCATGCTGATGCTCACGGCATGTGGCAAGCAAGACAAGCCCGGCAGTAGCGGCCCCGGCGGTGGGCGTGGCAATCAACCGGTACCCGTGGTGGTAAGCACGATTGCCTTGCAGGACTGGAACGACAACTTGCAAGCGCTGGGCACGGTGCGTGCGCACGAGGCCGTCACGGTCACCGCCAAGGTCAGCGAAACCGTGCAGCAGGTGCATTTCGAAAGCGGGCAGGACGTTGCCAAAGGCGCGCCGCTGGTGACTTTGAGTGGGCAACAGCAAGACGCGTTGTTGGCCTCGGCGCAGGCGCAACTGAAAGATGCCGAAGCACAATTGCAGCGGCTCACCCAATTGGGCGGTCAGCAATTGGTGGCACGTTCCGCGGTGGATACCGCCCGCGCTACCCGCGACGCGGCGCGTGCGCAGGTGGGCCAGATTCGCGCCAATCTGAGTGACCGGGTGATTCGTGCACCGTTTGCCGGTGTGTTGGGCATTCGCCAGGTCAGCCCGGGCGCGTTGGTGACACCGGGCACGGTGATCGCCACGCTAGATGATATTTCGCGCGTGTATGTGGATTTCCCGGTGCCGGAAACCGAGCTGGCGGACGTGGCGCCAGCGCAGGCGTTGACGGGTACTGCCGGGGCGTATCCCGGAAAACGTTTTGATGGCCGCGTGCAGACGGTGGCGGCGCGACTGGATGCCGGCTCGCGTTCGGCCACCGTGCGCGGCGAGTTTGCCAACCCCGAGCGCTTGCTGAAGCCCGGCATGCTGGTACGCGTGGCTTTGCTGCGCAGTACCCGCAAAGCCTTGGTGGTGCCCGAATTGGCGGTGCAGCAAATTGGCAACGAGACGTTTGTGTGGCGAGTAAAGGGTGATGGCACGGTGGAGAAGGCGGATGTGGTGGTGGGTGGCCGCATTCCCGGTCAGGTGATGCTGACCAGCGGCATTCAAGCAGGCGACAGCATCGTCACCGAAGGCACCGGCAAATTGCAGCCGGGAGCGAAGGTGGCTGCAGGTGCTGCACCCATGGCCGATGATGCGAAGCACTGAGCCATGAATCTGTCCGATCTTTCGATCAAGCGCCCGGTGCTGGCGGTGGTGATGAGCCTGCTGCTGATCGTGCTGGGGGTGATGTCGTTCCTGCGCCTGACCTTGCGTGAGTTGCCGGCCATCGACCCGCCCATCGTGTCGGTGCAGGTGGACTATCCCGGCGCTTCGGCGGGGGTGGTGGAGACCCGCATCACCAAGCCGCTGGAAGACGCACTGGCCGGCATCGAAGGCATCAACACGATTGATTCCAACAGCCAGAACGGCAGCTCGCGGATCAGTATCGAGTTCTATGCCTCGCGCGATATTGAAGCTGCGGCCAACGATGTGCGCAACGCAGTCAGCCGCGTGTCCGACCGCATTCCAACCGAGGCCACGCCACCTGAAATCAGCAAGGTGGAAGCCGATTCCGATGCGATTATCTGGCTGAATCTGCGCTCCACCACGATGGATCAAATGCAGATGTCGGATTACGCACAGCGTTATCTGGTGGATCGGTTTTCCAGTCTGCAAGGCGTGGCGCGGGTGTTTCTGGGCGGTAGCCAGCAATACGCCATGCGCGTATGGCTGGATGGCGACAAGTTGGCGGCGCGGGGGTTGACCGCCAGCGATGTGGAAAATGCGTTACGCCTTGAAAACGTGGAGCTGGGTGCGGGCCGGATTGAATCCACCAATCGCGATTTCATTTTGCGCGTGGCGCGTGACTACACCACCCCCGAGGCCTTCGCACGGATGCCGCTGGGCAAGGGCAGTGATGGGTATGTGGTGACGTTGGGGGATGTGGCGAAGGTGGCGTTGGAGTCCACCGAACGGCGCGCCTACTACCACAGCAATGGCGAACCGGCGATGGGCATCGGCATCGTCAAGACTTCCACCGCCAATAGTCTGGAAGTGGCGAAAGAAGCGATTGCAGAGGGCGACAAGATTCGCGCATCACTGCCCAAAGGCACTGATATTTATGTCGCCTACGACAGCACCACCTTCATTTCGGCGGCGGTGGAGCGGGTGTATGAAACCCTGATCGAAGCCATCGTGCTGGTGCTGGTGGTGATCTGGTTGTTCCTGGGCAGCGTGCGTGCGGCAATGATCCCGGCGGTCACCGTGCCGGTGTGCGTGATCGCCTCGTTCATCGCGCTGTATGCATTCGGGTTTTCGATCAACCTGCTCACCTTGCTGGCCTTGGTGCTGTGCATTGGTCTGGTGGTGGACGATGCCATCGTGGTGGTGGAAAACATCCAGCGCCGGGTGGACTTGGGTGAGCCGGCATTGGTTGCCGCACGGCGTGGCACCAAGCAAGTGGCATTCGCGGTGTTGGCCACCACGGCGGTGTTGATCGCGGTGTTTTTGCCGGTGGGATTTTTGCAGGGCAATACCGGGCGGCTATTTCGCGAATTGTCGGTGGCATTGGCGGCGGCGGTGGCCATTTCTGCCTTCGTGGCATTGACGCTAACCCCGATGATGGCCAGCAAATTGCTGCGTCCGCATACCGGCCCACATGCGGTGCATGAAAACAAGGTGAGCGAGTGGTTGAATGCCCGGTTCCAGCGGCTGGCCGGTGGCTACCGCGGCGTACTGGGGCGCAATGTGCATCGGGTCTGGCTGTTTGCCGGCCTGCTGCTGGCAGCGGTCATTGCGCTGGTGGCCTTGTTCAAATTGCTGCCCACCGAATTGGCACCGTCGGAAGATCGCGGGTCCTTCCAATTGATGATGGAAGGTCCGGAAGGCGCGGGCTTTGATTACACCGTGGGGCAGATGAAAAAAGTCGAAGCCATTTTGGCCAAAGACATCGGCCCCGATAAAACCATCCTGCGCGCCAACCCACGGGTGCCGGGCAGTTTCGGGGCCAGCGAAGAAATGCATACCGGGCGGGCCATGGTGTTTTTGCAGCCCTGGGATAAGCGCAGCAAAAGTACGGTGGAACTGGCGGCCGAGTTGGAAAAGAAATTTGCCGGGCTTGCCGGGGTGAAAGTACGCACGCAGGCCGGTGGTGGGCTGGTGCGCACGCGCGGGCAACCATTCCAATTGGTCCTGGGTGGGCCCGATTACAAAGAGCTGGCCGGCTGGCGCGACATCATGCTGGCCAAGATGGCAGGCAATCCCGGGTTCATGGGGCCGGATTCGGATTACAAGGAAACCCGGCCGCAGATGCGGGTGGTGATCGACCGTGCGCGTGCGGCGGATCTGGGCGTCTCCGCCACCGACATCGGCCATGCACTGTCCACCATGATGGGCGGCATCCGCGTGACGACCTTTGTCGATAACGGCGAGGAATACGACGTCAAGCTGCAAGCCGACCGCAAAGGCCGTGACTCGGTGGCGGCGCTGGATGCCTTGCAGGTACGCGGGCGCGGCGGCGTGTTGGTGCCGCTATCGAATTTGGTGACGCTGAAAGAAGTGGCCGAACCGGGCACCTTGAACCGCTTCAACCGCCTGCGCTCGATTACCTTGAGTGCGCGTCTGGCGCAGGGCTATCCGCTGGGCGAAGCGGTGGCGTGGGCGCAAAAAACCGCACGCGAAAGCCTGCCGGACTACGCGCAAATCAGCTGGAAAGGCGAATCGCGTGAGTTGCAGCAATCCGGCGGCGAGGTACTGGTGACCTTCGCGCTGGCGCTGTTGATTGTGTATCTGGCGTTGGCGGCGCAATTTGAAAGCTTCCTGCATCCACTGGTCATCATGCTGACCGTGCCGCTGGGTGTGCTGGGCGCATTGATCGGGTTGTGGGTCACCAAGGGCACGGTCAATTTGTTCTCGCAAATCGGCATCGTGATGTTGGTGGGCTTGGCGGCGAAAAACGGCATCCTGATAGTGGAATTTGCCAACCAATTGCGCGATGAAGGCCGCAGCATCCACGATGCGATTGTCGAGGCTGCCGCCACTCGCCTGCGCCCGATTTTGATGACATCGATTGCCACCGTGATGGGCGCAGTGCCGCTGGTGATTTTTGGTGGCCCGGGCTCGGCCAGCCGTGCCACGATTGGCATTGTGGTGATCTTCGGGGTGTCGTTCTCGACCCTGTTATCGCTATTCGTGGTGCCGGCGTTCTATGCGCTGCTGGCCAAATACACGCATTCGCCGGAACAACTTGCGCATACTTTGGAAAAACTGGAAGCGGAAACCCCGCAGGCAGGCGGTCATGCGTGATCACGATGGCAATTCCCCGTGGGGTTCCGGCTCCAAAGCGCGGGGCCCGAAAGCGCACAGCCCGCGCGCAACGGGTGAGGGCGCACCGCGCCCCTATCCTCCCAGAGAGGGTACGCCACGCCCTTATTCGCCACGCCACGCCCCCGCACGCGCCGCCGCGCCGCAGGAGGATGCAGTACCCGCACACTCCGCACGTGAGCGCCGTGATGCCGAGCTGCGCCTGTATGGCATGAACGCCGTGCAAGCGGTGTTTGCGCGCCGCCCGCAGGCATTGCGCAAGTTGTATTTGAGTGAGGCCCGCATTCCGCAGTTGCAGCCACTGTTGAAGTGGTGCGTGGCCAACCGCGTGGGCTATCGGGTGGTGGACGATGGCGATTTGCAGAAGCTTGCCGCCAGCGCGCACCACGAGGGCGTGGTTGCGGAAGTGCTGCGCGAGGAGCCGCTGCCGTTGTCGAGCTGGCTGCGCGATCTGCCGGCGGGGCCGCAATGTGCGCTATGGCTCGATGGTGTGGGCAATCCGCATAATTTTGGCGCGATCTTGCGTAGCGCGGCGCATTTTGGGGTCAGCGCCATGTTGCTGCCCAAGCACGCCACCTTGTCCCTGTCCGGCGCGGCGGCGCGGGTGGCCGAAGGCGGTGCGGAAACGCTGCCGATGGTGCGGCTGGGGCGCGAGGACAATAGTCTTGCGCAATTGCACGCCGCCGGGTTTCAGTTGGCGGCCACCGTGGTGCGCGGTGGCAGCGATGTGTTCAACATCACCCTGCCGCAGCGCTTGATTTATGTGCTGGGCGCGGAAGCGGTGGGCATGTCGCCGGAACTGGCGGCGGCCTGTGACTTGCGGGTGTCGATCCCCGGCAGCGGCGCGGTGGAAAGCCTCAATGTCGCTTCTGCCACCGCAGTGCTGTTAGCGCAGTGGGCGAGCCGCAACCGATAATTCGAAGTGGAAACGGGGCTGTGATTGGCCCCGTTTTGTAGCCTCACTTCTGCGCCGTCTCCGGCGCTTTCAGCGCGCTACCGAAATCCCCCTCGGCATCGGCGGCCAGGTAGGCAAACGCGACATAGGCGGCCACGTTTTGTGCCAATTCAGCCGGGTCGATTTTGTCCAGCGTGTCGTCCGGGGTGTGGTGATAGTCGAAGTATTTGCTGGCATCTTGCGCCAGCCCGGCGCAGGCCATGCCGATGGCATTGAACGGGGAGGTATCGGGGCCGCAGCCTTCGGTGTCTTCGCGATGGGCAATGCCCAGTGGCGCGAGGACTTGCGCAATCCGTGCCACGGCCGGCTTGGCGTAATCGGGCACCTTGGCATTGAAGGCGTAGATGCGGCCAGCGCCCAGATCACTTTCTGCGCCAATCTGGTGCCGGGTGATTTGCGCCTTGTGCGCATCCGCATAGGCGCGGCCACCAAACAGGCCCTGTTCTTCATTGGCAAACGCAATCACGCGAATGCTGCGCGCCGGGCGCTGCGCTTTGGGCAATTGGCCAATCAAATGACCGGCGGCCATGCTGATGCCGACGCCGGCACCGTCATCAATCGCGCCGGTGCCAAGATCCCAGGAATCCAGATGGCCGCCAATCACCACCACCTCATCCGGCTTGCTGCGCCCGGTGATTTCGCCGATCACGTTTTGCGAGGTGTACTCGCCATTCCAGCCGCAATCCAACGCCAGCCTCACGCGGATGCTGCCCAGTGCAGTCAGGCGCGCCAGTTGGTCGGCATCGGGCAACGACAGCGCCGCCATCGGGATCGGCGTAATGCCCGGCTGGAAGCGGCTGATCCCGGTGTGCGGATTGCGATGTGAGTCGGTGCCGGCCGAGCGCATCAGATAACCCATCGCACCGGCTTTGGCGGCGGCGGAAGGGCCTGCGCCACGCACATGCGAGCCCAGCCCATAGCCTTCTCCGGTTTGGCTGCGTGGCATGTGCACATCGACAAACGCAATTTTGCCGGCCAGCGAGCCCGGCGCTGCTTTTTCCAGCGCGTCCAGCGACTCAAAGCGCACCACCTCGGCCTCGACCGTACCGCCGGGACTGCCACCCAGGGCGGTCACCGCCAGTGCCTGCGCATGATCGCCGATGATGTGTGCCGATTCACTGCGGCGCTCCCATTTGGGGAACGTCACCGGCTCGGTCCACACCTTGTCATAACCCAATTGCTTGAACTTGGCCTTGGCCCATTCGACTGCGCGGGCATCGGCGGGGCTGCCGGCCATGCGTGGGCCGACTTCGGTGGTCAGCGATTCGGTGACTTGCCAGCCAGTGCGGTCGGTCAGGGCGGCATCGCGCAGTTGCGCCGCTTTGGCCAGTGCCGCATCGCTGATGCGAGTGGGTTGCTTGGCAGCCAGTGGCATGGACACCAGCACGGCGAGGGCGGCGGCAAGAACAGTGACGCGCATCGGCACACTCCGGAAACAGGAAACCCCGAGTCTAGGCCCGGGGCTTGCTGGAGTTCCTGTGCCGAAAGTTATTTTTTCAGCGCATCGCGGATTTCACGCAGCAACAGCACATCTTCCGATGGCTCAGCGGGCGCGGCTGGCGCGGCTTCTGGTTGTTTGTGCAGCTTGTTGATGACTTTCACCACCATGAAAATGGCGAACGCGACGATCACAAATTGCAGGAGTGCGTTGATGAACTCGCCATACGCCAGCATCACGGCGGGCACTTCCTTGCCGGCGGCATCCACGCTGGCAGCTTTCAGTACGACAGCCAATTTGGAAAAATCCACGCCGCCAATCAGCAGCCCAATTGGCGGCATGATGACCTTATCGACCAGGGCGGTGACGATCTTGCCAAATGCACCACCGATCACCACGCCCACCGCGAGGTCGATCACGTTGCCACGCATGGCAAATTCTTTGAATTCGGTGAGCATTCCCATTTGCGATTCCTTCTGTATGTATGGATGCAGCGCTAGTACGCAGGCGGTGCAATCTTGCCGTGAACATTCAGCGTATCACCGATGCGCGCATCGAATTCATCACCGGGTTGCAGTGCCGCCACGCCAGCAGGGGTGCCCATGAAGATCAGATCGCCGGCGCAGAGGGCGTAGAGTTTGGAGAGTTCGTGCAGGATCTCGGGTACATCCCAAATCAATTGATCCAAGGTGGAGGCTTGCCGGCGCACACCGTTGACATCCAGCGTGATCGGCAACGTGTCCAGCGCATCCAGCTCGGCCGCAGGCAACAGTGCACTGATCGGCGCGGAGTGATCAAAACCCTTGCCGGTATCCCACGGCAGACCCTTGGCTTTGGCTGCTGCCTGCAAATCGCGGCGGGTCAAATCCAGACCTACGCCAAAGCCGAACACCAAGCCCATGGCAGCAGTTGGCGGCAATACGCCGGGCGGCGCATCACTGCCCAGCGCCACCACCAGCTCCACTTCGTGATGCAGGTCACAGGTACCCGGCGGGTATGGCACCACACCATCGGTGACGATGGCATCGGCCGGTTTCATGAAGAATGTGGGGGTGCCGCGCTCGGCTTTGGACGCGGGCGCAATGGCACCCATTTCGCGGGCGTGGTCGGCAAAATTGCGGCCCACGCAGTAGATGCGATGCACCGGAAAACTACCCAGTTGGATGCCGCTGCGATCGCGCACCGGAACGCGCGGCGGCGCGGGTGCCGGGATCACGTCCATCAGTGGGTCAGTTGCGCTTTGCCAACCACACGGTAATCGCCGTCGATGCTGTCGGCACGCGCACGCCCCGCTACCGGCTTGCCGCGCTGCGCCCACAACCGCCACAACAGGCCAGCGGCCAACATCGCCGCACCTACAAACAGGCCCACCACCACCAATCCTAGCAAGAGTGCAATGCCAAGCACGCCTAGTGCGATGCGCAGCAATGGGTGGCGCGGGCGACGTGGGGTGTCGAACATGACGCTGCGGAAACGGCGAAAACGGCGGTGTTGGAAGATCGGCATCGTGATGCAGTCCTGTGGCGATAGGTGCCATGACACAATGGAGGCAAGTATCGACAGAACCGGTGGGGCAGGTGTGAGCAGTTCGTTAAACGAAGGGTCTGCGGGCACAGTGTTGGCGAATTTGCAGGACCTTGCGCCCGACAGTGTGCATGCGCGAGAGGTTTGGATTGATGGCGAACTGGAGGCGCTGATTTTGTACCGCGATGCAGCAGGCGATGTGCAAGGTTGGTTGAATATCTGTCCACATGCCGGGCGGCGATTGGACTGGAGCCCGGGGCAGTTTTTGCGCAGCAAGCAGGGCGAATTGGTGTGCGCGGTGCATGGTGCCACCTTCGCGTTGCCGCAAGGGGCTTGCGTGGCAGGACCCTGCCGTGGCGAGAGTCTGCGCAAAGTGGCGTTGCTGTGTGAAAACGGCGAAATCCGGCTGGTTGCGGCGGCTTAATAAAGCAGGTTGATCATCACCACGATGATGGTGGTGTAGATCAGGGTCAGCGGGCCACCGCTGCGCCACATATCGCGTGCGGTGTAGCCAGCAGGACCAGTGATCATTGAAATCGACGGGTTCGATGCGGTGATGAAATTGTTCGACGCTGACAATGCCACGATCAAGGCAAACGCCGTGGGATTACCACCCACCGCCAGCGCCAAGTTGATCGCCAGTGGCACCATGACAATCGTTGCCCCCACATGGCTGATCACCATCGAAAACGCAGTGGTGAACAGCGCCAGTGCCAGTTCGATCAGCCACGGCGGCATGCCCTGTGGCAATCGGTCGATGCTGTGGCCGGCCACCCATGCCGCTGCGCCACTGCTATCCATCGCCCAGCCCAAAGGGATCAGGCAGGCCATCAGGAATACAGTCTTCCAATTAATCGCGGCGTAGGCCTCGTCCATCTTCAAGACACCGGCCACCAACATGCCGGCCACGCCGGTCATCAGTGCGATCGAAGTGGGGATGCGCGAGGACAATGCCAGCAACATCGATATCGCAAAAATGGCCATGGCGATCTTGAACTTGTGTGGGCGTTGCTCGTCTTTCGGATAGTCGGTGACCACCACAAAGTCATTGCTCTTGGCGGCGTCGGCAAGATCGCTCCAGATGCTGTGCAGCACCAGCATGTCGCCGGCGCGGATCGGGAGGTTGCGCACATCGTCGCGCAAAACCTGCTTGTCGCGGTTGATCGCCAGCAGGCTCAAGCCGTGTTGTTTGCGCAGCCGGAGTTTCGATGACGGTTGGCCGATGAAGGTCGAATTCGGCGGCACCACCGCTTCGGAAATGCCAGCGCGGCTGGGATTGAACAAGTCAGCCAGCGCGCGCAAACGCGAAGACATGCGCAGAAAGTTTTTTTGTGCGAAATCGGAAATTGCATCACGCTGGCCCATCACGCCCAGCACGCTGCCTACCCAGATGCGGGTGTCACCGGGCGGCGCAAGCCGCGATTCGTTGCCGGTCAACAGTGCAAGTAACAACGGCGCATCCACTTGGCTTTCGGCATCCCCCACGCTCATGCCTACCAGGGGGCTATCGGCGGTCACGGTGAGCTCGAAAATGTCGCCATCAATTCCGTAAGCACGTGCGAAATAACTCTGGGTGCGTGCTGGTGTTACCGCATCCGGGCTATCTTGCGGGAGTAGCCGGCGGCCAAAAAAATGGAAATAGAGCAGTGATGCCGCCAGCAATATCAAGCCGATGGGCAGTGGGGCAAACATTTTCAGCGGCTGCAGCGATGCTGCGCCGGAGGGCATGTTGGCATTGGCCGAAACCAATAAGTCGTTGAGCAGGATCAGCGGTGAATTGCCGACCATGGTCAAGCTGCCACCCATGATGATGGCCGCCGAAACCGGCATCAGCAGGCGTGACAGACTGATGCCGGTACGTGCGGTCAACCGCGAGACCACCGGCAGATACAGCGCGGTGGCGGAGGTGTTTTGTATGATGGCCGAGTTCAGGCCAGCCACGGCCTGCGCCAGCAACAGTAGCCGTTGTTCCATGCCGTGCGCACGGCGCAGCAACCAGCTGGCCAAACGATTGAGTGCACCGGTGCGATCGAGGCCAGCACCCAGGATCATGGTGGCGATGACGTTCATCACCGCGTCCGAGGAAAAGCCGCCAAACAGGTCTTCAGGTGCCACCAGCCCGGTCAGCCCCAGCAGTACCAACACCACCAGTGACACCACGTCGGCGCGAATGCGTTCGAACAGGAACATCACCATGGTGAAGCACACCAAGCCCAGCACCCATTGCATATCGGTGGTAAGGGTGAGGGTGGTGTCCATCCGTCCGTTCAATGTCCTGATGAGTTGTGGCGCAGTGTCTCAATAACGGGTGTACAGCAAATCCCAGACGCCGTGGCCAAGGTTCTGGCCGCGAGTTTCAAAATGCGTCTGCGGCCGCCACGATGGGCGAGCCACATGGCCACGCGGGCCGGCCGTGTTGGAAAGCCCTGCGGTGGCCTCCAGTACGTCCCACATGTGCTCGGCATAGTCCTGCCAGTCGGTGGCAAGGTGCAAGCGGCCAGCGCTGGCCAGCTTGCGCACCAGCAGGGCGGCGAACGCATCGTTGATCAGTCGCCGCTTGTGGTGGCGCTTTTTGTGCCAAGGGTCGGGGAAGTAGATGCGCACCTCATCCAGCGTGCCATCGGCGATCTCGTGTTGCAGCACTTCCACCGCATCGTGGTGGTACAGACGCACATTGCCCGTATTGTCTTCCGCCAGTGCATTGAGCAGCCGCCCCACCCCCGGGGCGTGCACTTCGATGCCAATATGGTCGCGTGCGGGATCGTGCCGGGCGGAATAGCGCAAGGCTTGCCCATTGCCGAAGCCGATTTCCAGAATGCGCTTGGCGCTGCGCCCGAAGGCAGCGTCGAAGTCGCGCAGCGTGCCGGTGTAGTCCAGCCCGAAGCGCGGCCAGAGGTCATCAAACGCACGCTGTTGTGCTTCGGTGAAGCGGCCCTGACGCAGCACGAAGCTGCGCACCTTGCGCACGCCGTCGGTGACGGTAAAGGGTTTCGGCGGGGTCTTGGCGCCGGCGCTGGAGAAGGGATCGGTCAAGGGGGCTCACGCGACAAGGACTGCAACCTGCCTATTGTCGCCGGATCTTGACAAAATGTGACGCAGCGCAGCGTGAGAGCGTTATGATTTCATGAAATGATGCGCGCCATTCGCGGGCGTATGTCACGACGAAGCTGGCCCCGCAACCAGAGCCAGAGCTGCGACCACCTCCCCATGACTTTCCATGACTTTTCGAGGATACCCATGAAAACCCTGTTGCGTAGAACCCTGCTGTCGGCTGCCCTGGCTTTGGTTGCGCTGCCCGCAATGGCGCAGAGCACGCCTGATTCGCCGTTTACCAAGACCGTATTCTTTGGTGACAGTCTGACCGATGGCGGCTTCTTCCGTCCGTTGCTGCCTGCTGCCTCGCAGTCGGTGACTGGACAGTTCACCACCAATCCCGGTTATGTCTGGTCGCAATACATGGCCGATTACTTCCGCAGCAATGCGGATGTGGCGTGGAAGGCAACCGGTGCCACCCCCGCCAAGGCCAATGGCAATAACTGGGCCGTGGGCGGCGCGCGGATCAAAATCGATTCAGTAGGTGGCCTGGGCTATACCCCGTCGTTGGTGAGCCAGTACAACGCGTATTTGGCGGCCGGCAATACGGTCGATCCCAATGCTCTTTATGCCATCTGGGGCGGTGCCAATGACGTGTTCCAGGCGATCACCGATTACCAAACGGCCTATGTCACTACTCTGATGGGGGGGGGTAACCCGACCCAGGCCGATGCGGCTGGCCAAGCGGCTGCTGGCGCCACCATCAGCCCGGCAATCGCCGCGCAAATCGGGTTGATCGGTGCACTGAAAACCGCCGGCGCGCAGTACATTCTCGTGCCCACTTTGCCGGATATGGGGCTGACTCCGTCGGCCGCAGCCGGGGGTGCACAGGGCATCGCATTGGCGCATGGTCTGTCGACAAATTACAACAACGCGTTGTTCGGCGGCTTGTCCAGCGCCGGGCTGCACGTGATTCCAGTAGATACCTATCACTTCCTGCAGGAAGTCGTGGCCAACCCGGCCGCATTTGGCTTGACCAATGTGACGGGGGTAGCGTGCTTGACCCAGCCGCCGCCGGCAGGTGCTTCGTCGTTGTTCTGCAACCCGCTATCCACCGTACCCAATGGCGCCAACACCTACCTGTTTGCCGATGGCGTGCACCCGACCTCGGGTGCGCACAAGGCGCTGGCGGATCTGGCTGTCTCGATGATCGATGGGCCGCGCCAGATCGCCGTGTTGCCACATTCGGCAGCGATGGTGGGGCGTTCACGCGCCTCCATGGTGGAGACTACGGTCACCAGCATGGCGATGTCGAAGGGCGAGGGCATGCAATGGTGGGCTGATATCCGTGGCGATCAACAGCGCTTCAATCAATCGGCCGGATTTGATGGCTTGGGTGGTACCGGTTCATTCGGGATCGGCTGGCACACCGGGAATGTGGTGTACGGCGCATTTGCAGGTTATGGCCGGCAAAAACTCGACTTCGGGTTTGATCGCGGTGATTTCCGCCAGACCGATGCCAGTATTGGCGGGTTTGCTGGCTGGGCTGGCGACAGCGGGCTGTGGGCCAATGGCCAATTGAGCTGGACCAAGCTGAGCTACAAGGTGAACCGCCAAGTCAATTTGGGCCAAGCGGTGCGCGTGCATAGCGGCTCGCCGGACGGCACCAACCTCAGCGCGGGTGTCAGCGCCGGCTGGACCTTCAAGCACAACAAATGGCAGAGTGGCCCGGTGTTGTCCTTGCTGTGGCAGAACATCAGCGTGGACGGTTATGCCGAAAACAGCACCCAATCCAGCGCGCTGGCGTTTGCCAAGCAAGACGGTGATTCACTGATGGGTAGCGCAGGCTGGCAGGCCAGCTACAGCATCAACGAACACTTGCAACCGTATGCACGCGTGACTTGGAATCATGAATTCAAGGATGCTCCGGCGCAGGTGTGGGCACAGTCGCAGTCGATGGCCAATACACTGCCCTATGCAGTGCCGGGTGTGCCCTTCGATGACAGCTACGGCACCCTTGGCATCGGTCTGCGCAGCAAGCTGCTGGGGATGGATGTCACCGCCGGCAGCAACCTGAGCATCAACCAAAAGGGCGGTCACGACACCAATTTCTTCGTCACCGTGGGCGGCTCGTTCTGAGCAGTACTGCAATGCGCGTTCACGCGCGCATTGCATCTTCAATGGGCAAGGTCTTAGACTGGCGGCGCTCGCGGGTGTAGTTCAATGGTAGAACTGCAGCTTCCCAAGCTGCTAGCGTGGGTTCGATTCCCATCACCCGCTCCAAAACGCTTAAACCCCTGGTTTCCAGGGGTTTTTTTGTTGTCCGTGATTTATGCGGAACCGCCCTCTGGGGATCGTCCTGGGTATCGCGTCTAGTCCTGATCCGCCCCGAATCTGCTTCGGGATGCGTGATGGGCAGTTTGTTGCCTCCATTTTCAGTGGATGTGCCACGCCTAGCACACCCACTGCAGCACAGCCGGGAAGCCGAAGATGCGGAAATCAGCAAAAAATTGAAATACCCGGGCATAATAAAAATTGAGCTGCACTGCAGCATTCGGTTGCCTGCAGAGCTTGCTAGACTGGCGCTTCGAACTGAACCGGGAATGGAGCGCGCAATGAATTGGCTCAACGAAATGCTGCAAAACGACCCCGATCCGCAGGAGTCGCGGGAGTGGATCGAGTCGCTGAAGGCGGTCATCGACCATGATGGCCCGCAGCGTGCGCACCATTTGCTGGAAGGCATGGTGGAAATGACCCGGCGTGCCGGCGCGCATATGCCGTTTGCGCCGACTACCGCCTACATCAATACCATTCCCCCGCATCTGGAACCGATGATGCCGGGCGATGCGCATCTGGAATGGCGGTTGCGTTCGATCATTCGCTGGAATGCCATGGCGATGGTGGTGCGCGCCAACCGCAAGCCCGGCTCGCTGGGTGGGCATATCGCCAGTTTTGCCAGTTCCGCCACCCTGTACGACGTCGGCTTCAACCACTTCTGGCGCGCCCCGTCCGATCAACATCCGGGGGATTTGCTGTATATCCAAGGCCACAGTTCGCCGGGGATTTATTCGCGTGCGTTCATGGAAGGCCGGATCAGCGAAGACCAGCTGGAAAATTTCCGCATGGAAGTCGATGGTCGTGGCATCAGCAGCTACCCGCATCCCTGGCTGATGCCGGATTTTTGGCAAACCCCCACCGTCAGCATGGGCTTGGGCCCATTGGCGGCGATTTATCAGGCGCGCAGCTGGAAATATCTGGAGGCCCGCGGCCTGATGCCCAAGAGCGACCGCAAGGTGTGGTGCTTCATGGGGGATGGCGAAACCGACGAGCCGGAATCGCTGGGTGCCATTGGCGTCGCCGGCCGCGAAGGGCTGGACAATCTGGTCTTCGTGATCAACTGCAACTTGCAGCGTTTGGACGGGCCGGTGCGCGGCAACGGCAAGATCATTCAGGATTTGGAAGGCCAGTTCCGCGGTGCCGATTGGAATGTGATCAAGACGATCTGGGGCAGCTATTGGGATCCGCTGCTGGCCAAGGACACCAATGGCCAACTGCGCAAGATCATGATGGATACCGTGGATGGTGAATACCAGAACTGCAAAGCCTTTGGTGGCGCGTACACACGTGAGCACTTCTTCGGCAAGACACCGGAAACGCTGGCCATGGTGTCCAGTTTGTCGGATGACGATATCTGGCGTTTGAACCGTGGTGGGCACGACCCGCACAAGGTGTATGCCGCGTACGACAAGGCGGTGAAGACGGTGGGGCAGCCTACCGTGATCTTGGCCAAGACGGTGAAGGGTTATGGCATGGGCAGCGCCGGCGAAGCGCTCAACCCCACCCATCAGACCAAAAAACTGGATAACGATGCGGTGCGAGCATTCCGTGACCGCTTTCAATTGCCGATCACTGATGATCAGCTGAAAGATGGCGCGGTGCCGTTCTATCGCCCCGATGAGAAATCACCGGAAATGGAATACATGCGCGAGCGCCGCGCCGCCCTCGGTGGGCACCTGCCGCAGCGCCGCCGCAAGGCCAGCAAGCCGCTGGACGTGCCGCCACTGGCGACCTTCGAGCGCCTGCTGAAGTCCACCGGCGAGCGCGAGATCAGCACCACCATGGCGTTCGTGCAGATGTTCAACATCATCCTGCGTGACAAGCAGGTCGGCCCGCGTTGCGTGCCGATCGTGGCCGACGAGGCGCGCACCTTCGGCATGGAAGGGCTGTTCCGCCAGCTGGGCATCTATGCCCCGCAAGGCCAGAAGTACAAGCCAGTGGATGCCGACCAGCTGATGTTCTACCGCGAGGATGCGGCCGGGCAGGTGCTGGAGGAAGGCATCACCGAGGCCGGCGCGTTCGCCAGCTGGATGGCGCTGGCCACCGCCTACAGCAGCAGCGATTTGCAGATGCTGCCGTTCTACATCTACTACTCGATGTTCGGCTTCCAGCGCGTCGGCGACTTCGCGTGGCAGGCCGGCGACATGCGCGCGCGCGGCTTCGTGCTGGGTGGCACCGCCGGTCGCACCACGCTGAACGGCGAGGGCCTGCAGCACGAGGATGGCCATTCGCACGTGCAGAGCTCGCTGATCCCGAACGTGCGCAGTTATGACCCCACCTTCGCGTATGAAGTCATCACCATCATGCAGTACGGCATGCAGCGCATGCTGGCCGAGCAGCACGATGAGTATTTCTACATCACCCTGATGAACGAGAACTACACCCATCCGGAAATGCCGCAGGGCAGCGAGGAAGGGATCATCAAGGGCATGTACCTGCTGCAGGATGCGGGCAAAGGCAAGAAGACCGACTTGCGCGTGCAATTGCTGGGTAGTGGCACCATCTTGCGCGAAGTCATCGCCGCAGCTGAACTGCTGGACAAGGACTTCGGCATCAAGGCCGACATCTGGTCCTGCCCCAGCTTCACCGAGCTGGCTCGCGACGGCATGGATGCCGAGCGTTGGAATCGCTTCCATCCCGAAAAAGCTCAACGCAAGCCGTGGGTGACGCAGTTGCTGGAAGGTCGTCAAGGCCCGGTGATTTGTGCGACTGACTACGTGCGCACGTTTGCCAACCAGATCCGCGAATACGTGCCGATGCGTTACAGCGTGTTGGGTACTGATGGCTATGGCCGCAGCGATACCCGCGAAAACCTGCGTCGTCACTTCGAAGTGGATCGTTGGCATGTGGTACACGCCGCAGTGGCGGCGCTGGCCGCAGAAGGCAAGCTCACCGCCAAGGACGTGGCGCGTGCGATCAAGATGTACAAACTCGATACCGAAAAGCAGAATCCGTTGCTGGCGTGATGCATGGCAGGATTTTCTAATCGCGAGCGACTTCAAGCAGCACGATTTCGGCTGTGGGAACGGCATGCCAGCAAGTGCAGGTCAAGCAAGTGGCATGCCGTTTACGGTGTGGAATTTTGGCCATCATGGTGCAGAAATGCATCACGTACCTGTGCGCGCAGGTTGTCGTCGTCCCATGGTTTTGTCAGGAAGCGGAACACTGCGCCACGGTTGACGGATTCGGTGATGACATTCAAGTCGGTGTATCCGGAGAGCACCATGCGGATGGTATCCGGATACAGGATCTTGACTTTGTCGAGGAGCTCGGTTCCCGACAAGCCGGGCATGCGCTGATCCGAAATGATCACCTGGACTCGATGCATGGCAAGCATCTCCAATGCCTGTTCTCCACTGCCAGCCACCAGGATGTGGTATCCGTCGCGACGTAATAGGCGTGTCAATGCCTTGCCGATGCTGAGCTCGTCATCCACGATAAGCAGGCTGCGACCGTTGCTGGCAGCAGATTGTCGGCGATCCAGCCGCGGACGTTCCCGTAGCAATGTGGCGAACGTTTCTGAGTTCAAGGGGGCACTGAACAAATATCCTTGCATCTCGTCGCAGTGATTTTGGGCGAGGTAATTGAGTTGGGCAAAGGTCTCCACGCCTTCCGCCACTGAGGTCAAGCCCAGGCTCCTTGCGATTGCGATGACTGCCAGCGCGATGGTGGCGTCTTCAACGCTGCGGGTGATGTCGGTGATAAAGCTGCGATCAATTTTGACGCTGTGAATCGGAATTCGCTTGAGATAGGACAGCGACGAATAGCCGGTTCCGAAATCGTCCAGCGATAGCTTGATACCCAACTCGCGCAATTTTTCGAATGACTTTATTGCCCGGGTGACGTCCTGCATGGCCGCACTTTCGGTTAATTCAAGCCCAAGCCACTCGGGTTCGAGTCTGTTATCGTCCAGCGCTTCGCGTACGACGCGTATCAAATTGTCGCGGCTGAGCTGTGCGCCGGACACATTGGCAGCAACTGGGACTATCCGCAAACCAGCTGCTCGCCAAGCACTTTGCTGCTTGCAGGCCATGTGGATAACGCGTGCACCAAGCGGTGAGATCAGCCCTGATCGCTCCGCCAGCGCGATGAAGTCGGCAGGCGGCAACAAGCCGTGCTCTGGATGCTGCCAGCGAACCAGGGCTTCGGCGCCGACGATTTCGCCGCTGATGATATCGACCCTCGGCTGATAATAGAGCAGGAATTCATCTCTCTCGATAGCATCGCGTAGCTGCGATTCGGGAGATTTGCTGCGTGTCAGAAATGTATCATCCACCCGGGAATAGCGAACGATCTGATCACCCCAAATTTTTGCTGCCTTGAGTGCGCGAACCGCGTGATCCAACTCGACCGGATCATCATATGATCCGTCAGTATCGGGGTAGTCCGCGACACCTGTATGCACCAGTACCGGAATTTGATGGCCGTCCAATTCGAATGGCTTGCCAAAGGCATCGGATAAATGGTGGTCGAAACTAGCGGCATAGTCGGATTCCGCCGACAAATGAACGAGCGCGAAAGTATCGCCTCCAATTCTGCCGGCGATGAACGTTTCGCTGGACAGTGCTTGCAATCGTTCGCCAATGCAACGCAGCAGATGGTCGCCACCCTCCCGACCAAAACGTTCGTTGAATTGCGCGAAGTCATCAAGATCAATTGCACAGACGCACAGGTGTTGACCGCGCTCCCGTGCAACTTCAATGAATCTTGCAATTTGTTCGCGCACACCTTGTGCGTTGAACAGCCCGGTCAATGGGTCGTAATAAGTCAGATGCTGGAGTTGCTGCGAGGCGACGAGCTGATCAAGCGCAAACGACAGATCACTGGCCATCCATTCCAGCACATCCACCTCCTCGGCACCGAAGATATCCGGATCGGGTGACAACAACACCATCGCGTACAGCGTACGGCCCCCCAACCACAATGGGATTGCCGCTACCGAGCGAATGCGCGGTGCCGACCAGGGGCTATCAGTCGCCGTTGCAGTACGCAGATGGATCGGGTTGTTATCCAACACCGACTTGCCGGTACGCAATGCTTGCAGGATCAATTGATTGCAGGCGGTGATGGAAAAGCGGGCATCGGCTTCGGTCTGATTGTTGCCGACATCCCGCTGCTGTATGCAAAAGACATGGGAATTATTGCTGGCAGGGTCGAGTTCGACGATGGCCGCCAGTGTGAAATCGCCTTGGGCGACCGCGAGGCGGCAGGCATCGGTCAGCAGGTGGCTGCGATCGCTGTGGCGCAACATCGCAGAGTGGATGCCGCCGATCATGGTGCGCAGTCGCTCTAGGCGTGCGACTTTTTGTTGCTGGGCCTTGCGGGCGGAAATGTCCTCGAGCAGAACCATGATTTTGCCATCGACTTGGGTCGAATTGGCGCTGAAGGGAATGCTGTGGCCGTCGCGATGCAGCATGTCCCATTCCCCATGGTCTGGGTTTCCCGCAAGGATTTGGGTGATCACCGGCTCCACGCGGTGTCGATCTCTGGGGGCGACGGCGGTCGATACATACTTGCCGGTCAGGCCACCGGCGGGGTAGCCAAGTAGTTGATTCAACGTTAGGTTGCTATCGAGGAAAACCCCACTGGCATCCACTATCGCGATGCCGAGTGACGACGATTCGAACAGTCTGCGGTAGAGGTTTTCGGTTTGCTGGCGTGCGCTTTCTGCTTGGATGCGGTTGGAAATATCGATTCCGATGCCTACCAGGCAATCGACATGGTCGAACTGTGCCCGCCTGGCCGACAGCAAGTACGGATGTGGTGCGCCATGCTTGTCGATCAGGCTGGCTTCGACATGGTCGGACCCGTCAGCAAAACTGACTTCAATCATGGCCAGGACTCTGGCACGGTCATCGGCTGAAAAGAATTCCAGTGAATTCATGTTGCGCAGTTCATCGTCCGTATAGCCGGTTGCCACGCACATGTTTTGATTCCAGCGCAGGCAGCGGAGTTGGCGGTCGAACAGACAGACGATGCCAGGTGAGCTCTCGATCAGAGACTCAGTCAACTTGCGTTCTCGTTCCAGGACTAGGTTTGCAAGGCGTGTCTCCTCGGCCTGACGGAAGCTGGCAAGACCAATGCCGATGGCGCGCGCAACATCTTCAAAAACAGCGATTTCGGTGGCGCCGAAGTAACCCGCATGGCGCGCGTAGATGGCCAGGCTGCCGTATGTGCAGCCATCCTTTTCAATCGGGATCGCAGTACCCGCACGCAGGCGGGCTTTGCGCATTTGCTCCAGCCAAGGTCTCGCGGTGGGCTCGTTCAACAGGTCATTGCAGGTCTGGGTTTTTCCACTACGAAAGGCGAGTCCAGAGGGCCCGTTTCCTTCCGGACGATCATCGGCATAAACATGAATGCTATTTACATAGGCAACCTGCCGGCCGCTTGCTGCAACCGGGTTGAGGCGTTGGGTGGCGGGATCGATCAGCCCTATCCACGCAAGCGCTAGTGCGCCGTCTTGAGTCAGAATTCGACAGGCGTCATGCAATAGCTGCTCGCGGTTGGCCGCGCTCAGGACCAGCGCATTGATCTGACTCAGGGTGTTGAATAAACGAGACAGGCGCTGAGACTCACGCTCGCGCCGGATCAGTGGGGTAATGTCGTGGATGAATTTACTTGCGCCAACCACGTTGCCGCTGTGGTCGGTGATCGGTGCCGCGCTGATCAGTACGTGCAGCGAGCGGCGGGTCCGAGTCAGGCGAATCGACTCATAGGGTGCAATGGATTCTCCCTTGGCAACTGTCGAAAGTGTTTGATTCTCCTCGAACTGCCGCGATTTCGGAACGAGGCGATACACCGAGTCCCCCAGGATTTCATTCCGGGAGTACCCGAAAATGATCTCGGCACCTTCGTTCCAATGCGTGATCGTGCCGTTCAGCGTCATTCCCACGATAGCCGCTTTGGATACTTCGATGGATGCGAATAGCTTGGTTGCAGGCACACTGCCCGCATCGGACAGGACGGCCGGCTTACCGGTCGCTGATGGGGGGGGCGTGCAGTCGGTATTTGCGGCAATGCCGCGCGCCAGCACCGATAGCGAATCCATCACTTCTTTGCCAGGGGTGCCCTCAGCGCATAACAGGTTCAGGGCTCCGAGAATTTCGCCGGAAGGTGTGGCGATCGGTGCGCATATGAGGATTGCAGAAGGATAGTCGTCCGCTATGGACAGCTGGGCCAAAAAGTCGTGATCGTCAAAGCAATCGACGATATGCGCTTCGTCTTGGTCTGCAATGCCGGCAGCACCACGCTCGGCAAGCGCGAGCGCCTCAAATGGGTTCAGGCCGATCGCTGCGATGGGATGCACCCGGTCATCGCAATGCCAGGACATCACTGCAATGGGCGCGCGCGCCAACTGGGCCGCCATCATCAGATATTCCGCCGCTGTCGTCGCACACTGCAGACGCACGGGGCTGGGGCCGAAAGCCGCGGAGAGTTCGGTGGATGTCAACGACTTTCGCATCGTGTGACCTCGATTGTTCAAACCATATTTTTGCGCCGCACAAAACTGACCAAGCTGCTCCTGCCAATCAACAGAATAGACGAACCGGCATCAATCTGCATGGGGGGTTCCGGTTCCCGCGGCAGGCGAGTATTTTTTGTGATCGAGTGCGGATGAATTGCAGCAGATGTGCGTTAATCTGCATGCGCTTGCACAGGAGGCGGATGCGATGAAGCTGCATCAGCAGATAGGTGTTGATATGCCCGATCCGGTGGCTGTCACCGCGCCCGGGATGGATAGCGCCGCCGTTTCCGAGTACCTCACGCAATATATGAATGCTGCGCAGGATGCGTTGCTGTTGCTTGATGATGCTGGGTGTATTCAGTATTGCAATTTGCAGGCACGCCTGTTGGCACACTCCCTTAATCCCGATAAAAATCAGGATGAGTTGCTGCATCTCCGTGATTGGCAACCGGGCCTGCTGAGTGACTCGGCGATGCACACGTGCCGGGAGTCAGGCAGTTGGATTGGCGCGGTACGGATCGCCGGGGCGGTACTGCGGAATCGTATTGCACAGGTTCATCTGGTCGCGCTTGGGCCACAGCGAACCCAGCCATTTGCAATGTGTATTCGCGATATCACCCTGGAATATGCGCGGGAGCAGGAGCTGCATGAGCGCAATGCAGAACTGGAGATCGCCTATACCAAGCTCAAAAGCGCTCAGGAGATGGCCTTCCACACCGAGAAGTTAGCGTCAATCGGGCAGCTGGCGGCAGGGGTGGCGCATGAGATCAACAATCCGATCGCATATGTGAAATCCAACCTCAACATGCTTCGACTGCCGTTAGCTCAGTTGCTTAGGCAGGCGCGGATACCCGAGTGCGAGGATGATTTGCGACAAGCAGTCAGCGATGAGCTGAATGAAGATGCGATGAATGCGTGTGACGAGGCGCTGGCTATTGATGTTCGTGACCTGATCACGGAGTCCCTTGAAGGAGTGGATCGCGTTTGCAGAATAGTCAGTGACCTGAAGGATTTTTCGCATCAGGATCAGGCTGAGAACTGGACGATGGCGGATGTCCACGCCGGTCTTGATTCGACCCTGAACATCGTATGGAATGAAATCAAGTACAAGGCTCATGTGGTGAAGTCGTATGGCGACCTGCCTTTGATCGAGTGCATTCCGTCGCAATTGAATCAGGTGTTCATGAACCTGCTGGTGAATGCTTCGCAAGCGATCGATAACAACGGCATCATCACCATCACTAGCGAATGCAGTGGTGACCAAGTCAGAATTTCGATCGGGGACAATGGCAAGGGTATTCCTGCCGAGGCCTTGCCACGGATCTTCGATCCGTTCTTTACAACCAAGGACGTTGGGCATGGAACAGGCCTCGGGCTGGCCATATCTTACGGCGTCATCGCAAAGCATCACGGCGTCATCGAAGTAACTAGCGTGCCCGGGGAAGGTACTCTGTTCATGTTGAAGTTGCCGATTGCTCAACCGCGCTGATCGCGACAGGGAGAAACGAATGTATCGAGTACTGCTGCTGGATGACGAAGCCAATATTCTTCGCGCCTTGCGTCGCAACCTCGCATCGATTCCTTCGTCACGCCTGGGGGGGGAAGCGCTGATAATTGAAGTATTCACTGACCCCAACGCCGCGCTTGATCGCTGCGAGGATATGCAGTTCGATTTGTTGGTATCCGATTACCGGATGCCGGAAATGAGCGGTGTCGAGTTCCTGGCACGCTCCATTGCCAGTCATCCCAATACACCACGGGTCATCGTGTCGGGATTCGCTGATCGTGATGCCATTATCGCCGCGATCAACGAGGCACAATTGACGCGCTTTATCGAGAAACCCTGGGTTGATGCAGAGCTCCAGCGGATCGTGGTGGCTATCCTCACCTCTCAGGGGGGGCGCATTGCCGGAAAATTTGCTGCAGAAGCCAGTGCGCAACGGGAACGGGATCGACTGGAGCAGGAAAGCCCTGGAATCACCGAGGTGGACTGGAATCCGGATGGATCCATATCGATCGATCCGGATTGAATATCAAGTTCGGACTAGCCGCGCAACGCCTGTAGCACCGCAGCTTCATTCACATCCTTCACCACACTGGCCGTGCCCGGGCCGTTCCAGAGGATGAAGCGCAGGCCGCTGGCTTGTGCTTTCTTGTCCAGCCGCATGCGTGCAAGCAGGGCATCGGGTGCCAACCCAGTAGGCAGCTCTACCGGCAGGCCGAAGCGTTGCAGCAGGCTGCGTAGGGTGCTGGTATCGGCATCGCTGGCCATCCCCAGCAAGCCGGAAAGCTTGGCTGCCAACAGCATGCCTACCGCCACCGCTTCGCCGTGGTTGAAGCCGTGGGCATAGCCTTGCTCGGCCTCGATCGCATGGCCAAAGGTATGGCCGAAATTGAGCAGCGCACGCTCGCCGTGTTCGAACGGGTCGCGCTCGGTGATCGCTGCCTTGTGCGTGCAGCTACGTGCAATCGCGGCCGACAGGGCGGCATCGTCGGCGGCCAGCAAGGCATCGCAGTGCGCCTCCAGCCAGCGTAGGAATTCGGCATCCACAATCGCGCCGTATTTGATGACTTCGGCCAAGCCGGCGCGCAGCTCGCGGGGGGGCAGGCTGCGCAGGGTGGCGGTGTCGGCAATCACCGCGCGCGGCGGATGGAACGCACCCACCAAATTCTTGCCCTGCGGGATGTCCACCGCGGTCTTGCCACCGACCGAAGAATCCACCATGGCCAGCAAGGTGGTGGGCAGTTGTACCACGTCAATGCCGCGCATCCAGCACGCGGCGGCAAACCCGGCCATATCACCCATCACCCCGCCACCCAGCGCATAGATGCAGGCGTCGCGGGTGGCGCCCAGGGTGGCCAATGCATCGATCACGCCACCGAAATTGGCCAGCGTTTTTTCCGCTTCACCGGCATCGATGACATGACGCGCGATACGCAAGTCGGGTTGTGCGGCACGCAGCGCGGCCTCCACGCGCTTGGCATACAGCGGTGCCACATTGGCATCACTGACGATCAGCGCGTGGCGGCCACGCAGGGTGGCGGTGAGCAGCACGCCGTCATCCAGCAGGCCTGCGCCAATGTGGATGCGATACGGCGCGTTGCCACCGACAGCGACGATTTGCGGTGCAGTGCTCATGCGTGAGGATCCTTGAGGGCGTGCAGCCGCAGCACCAATGCCGCGGCCAGTTGTTCGGGCGTCTGCACGCTGGTGTCAATCACGAGATTGGCGATTTGCCGATACAGCGGTTCGCGCTGGCTTTGCAATTCGGCCAACCGCTGCGCGGGGGCGTCGCTGTCCAGCAGCGGACGATTACGGTCCCCTTCGATGCGCCGCAGTTGTTCTTGCGTCGATACATGCAAATACACCACGCAACCGACGGCCTGCATTGCGTCGCGGTTGGCTTGGCGCAGCACCGCGCCACCGCCGGTGGCAACCACCGCGGGCTGGTGGGCGAGTGCGTCGGCCAGTGCTTGCGCTTCGCGGTCGCGAAACCCGGCTTCGCCTTCGGTTGCGAAAATATCCGGAATCGACATGCCCGCCATCGCCACGATGCAGGCATCCACATCCACGAAGCCAAGCCCCAATCGCGCCGCCAATGCCGCACCCAGCGTGCTTTTGCCGCTGCCCATCGGGCCGACCAGGATGATGTGCTGTTTTTGCATCGCAACATGCTAACAGCAGGGTGCACCAAGGATGCGGACAGGGCACAATATCACCATGAGCACACTTCCTGACGATATCCTCGCGACCTTCAACACTCTGTTTGCCGAGGCCTTGGCCGCCGGCGAGCCTGACCGCACGGCGATGACCGTGGCCAGCGTAGATGCGCAGGGCCGGCCGTCGGCGCGGATTGTGTTGCTGAAAACATGGGATGCGCGTGGTTTCGTGTTCTACACCCATCTGGATGGGCGCAAGGGGCGTGAGCTGCAAGCCAATCCGCAGGCGGCGTTGTTGTTTCATTGGCCGCGGGTGCGCAATGGCGTGCAGGTGCGCATCGAGGGCGGGGTTGAAATCGTGTCTGCAGCCGAGGCGGATGCCTATTTCGCCAGCCGCCCGCGCGGTAGCCAGTTGGGCGCGTGGGCATCGCAGCAGTCGGAAACCTTGGATGCGCGTGAGACCTTCGATGCGCAGTTGGATAAATTCGACGCCGAGTTTGCTGGCCGCGACGTGCCGCGCCCGCCGCGCTGGAGTGGATTCCGGATCAGGCCACGGGTGGTGGAGTTCTGGTACGGCGCGCAATACCGCCTGCACGAGCGGCACCTGCACGAATGCGCCGCCGATGGCAGTTGGTCGCAGCGAATGTTGTATCCGTGAGCTGGCGATCAGCGGTGCAGCTCATCCGGGTCCAGTAGTTGCGCTGAGCGTTGGCGTCGAGCCTCAGCGCTGAAGATCCACCGTGGTGGTCACTTCGCTGCGCTCCGTGCCGCGTTTGGCCACCAACTGGAATTGTACGCTGGCGGGCGCATTGGCCTGCACCACGCCGATGTAGTCGGTCATGCCTGCGGTTTGAATGGCGCGCAGGGACAACGGCTTGGGCGGATCTGGCAACACGCTGGTCGTGGCACTGAGCTGCAAGTCGGCAGGGCTTAGTGAATTGCCGGCGGCATCGCGCACGGTCACCAACCACAGAACCCCTTCCTTGGTGGTGTCGATGCCGTAGTGCTTGGCGGTGGCTGCATTGATTGACGATAACGGCACGGTTTGGGTTTGCAGCACGGCATCACCAACCTTGGCCTGATGGATGGCGGCGCTAAGGTTCAGCGGTTTGGCAGGGGTGGGGGCAGCACCTTGGCTGCACGCGTCCAACGCGCCGACCAAAACGACAACAAAAGCGCTAGCCAAATAACGATAAAAGGTGGCCATGCGCATATTCAGATCCTTAATCATTGGCCGCAGATAGTTCCTGGCCGCGGCGGCGGGCGGCGTGGATGGCGGCCTTGACAAGGCCACGGAAGCCGCCGGCTTCCAACATTTCGATTGCCGCCTGGGTGGTGCCATTGGGCGAAGTCACGCGGCGGCGTAACTCGGCGGCATCCACATCGGATTCCGTCAGCATCCGCGCTGCGCCCAACACGGTTTGCAGCGCAAGGCGGCGCGCCGCATCGGCAGCGAGCCCTTCGGTGATGCCAGCATCGACCATCGCTTCAGTCAGCAAAAACACATACGCCGGGCCGCTACCCGACACCGCGGTCACCGCATCCATCTGGGCCTCGTCGGCAAGCCACACGGTCTTGCCGGCGGCCGACAGCAGGCGATCGGCGAAGTCGCGGCCGGCTGTATCCACGCGTGCGCTGGCGTACAGGCCGGTGACCCCGGCGCCGAGCAGCGCAGGGGTGTTGGGCATTGTGCGCACCACTTTGATGCCTCCACCCAGCCAACGCTCAATTTGCGCGGCCGTGATCCCGGCGGCGATTGAAACCACCAGCGGCGCACTGGTTTGTGCGTGGCTTGCCAGTGCCCCGCACACTTGGCGCAGTACCTGCGGTTTGGTGGCTAGCACCCAGGTATCGGCACCCGCGACCGCCTGTGCGCCATCGTCGAACACCGCCACGCCAAAGTCGGCGCGCAGTGCATCGCGTAGCGCAGGCACGGGTTCAGCAACGTGGATCGATGCGGGTGCGTGGCCCTGTGCCAGCAGGCCGCCAATCAGGCTGCGCGCCATATTGCCGCCGCCGATAAAAGCGATTGGGTGGTCATTCATGCTGCGGGCTCCGTCTTGGGTTGGCGTGCGCCAAATAGCGCGCTGCCGATGCGCACCATGGTCGCACCTTCTTCAATGGCGGCCACAAAATCCTCGCTCATTCCCATCGACAGGGTATCGATGCCGGGGTGTCGCATGTGTACGGCGGTGAACAATGCAGTCATCGCCCGAAACGCTGATCGACGGCGCTGCATATCAGGCGCAGGGGCGGGAATGGCCATCAAGCCACGCAGGTGCAGGCGCGGCTCATGGGTGATGGCAACCGCGAGCGCGGCGACTTCATCGGGATGGCAGCCGCTCTTGCTGGCTTCATCATCGATATTGACCTGGATCAGCACATTCAGTGGTGACAACGAATCTGGGCGATGCTTTGCCAGTGCAGTGACCAGCTTGAGTCGATCCAGTGTTTGCACCCAGTCGAACGCAACAGCTGCCTGCTCCGCTTTGTTGGATTGCAGGTGGCCGATGAGATGCCATTCCAGCCCGAGTCCGCGCAGTGCCTCGATTTTAGGCAGGGCTTCCTGTACGTAATTTTCGCCAAACGCCTGCTGGCCACAAGCCGCCATGGCGGCAATCGCTGCAGCTGATCGGGTCTTGGAGACCGCCAGCAGGCGAGCGTTTGGCCTGCCGCAGCGTTGACTTGCGTTGTCGATCAAGGACACGGCCGAATGCAGGGCTGTGCATGCGTTGGTTTCGGAATTTGGCACGGTGGTAGTTGTACGCGGGCAGGGGTGACGCTCATACTGCCTGCGGGGCGCGGGCGGTGCCAGCGGTTTAGCGAAGGCACGAGTCGTTACACAAGGGACTGCACGCCGGCTGACAATTCACATTCGGGTTGGGGAGTACGCATGGATATCGCTGAACTTCTGGCATTTTCGGTCAAGAACAAAGCATCGGACTTGCATCTGTCGGCAGGTTTGCCGCCGATGATTCGTGTGGATGGCGACGTGCGCCGCATCAATATCCCCGCTCTGGATCACAAGCAGGTGCATGCGCTGGTGTACGACATCATGTCGGACAAGCAGCGGCGCGACTTCGAAGAATTCTTGGAAGTGGACTTCAGCTTTGAAATTCCGAGTCTGGCGCGCTTTCGTGTCAATGCATTCAATCAGAACCGTGGCGCCGGTGCGGTGTTCCGCACCATTCCGTCGGAAGTGCTGACGCTGGAAGACTTGGGTTGCCCGCGCATCTTCAAGGAACTCATCGAGCAGCCGGTGGGGCTGATTCTGGTGACCGGGCCGACAGGGTCCGGCAAATCCACCACGCTGGCAGCGATGGTGGATCACATCAACAAAACCGAATACGGCCACATCCTGTCGGTGGAAGATCCCATCGAATTCGTCCACACCTCGCAGAAGTGCTTGATCAACCAGCGCGAAGTGCACCGCGACACCCACGGCTTCAATGAAGCCTTGCGCTCGGCCCTGCGCGAAGACCCCGACTATATTCTGGTCGGCGAATTGCGTGACTTGGAAACCATCCGCTTGGCACTGACCGCCGCCGAAACCGGGCATTTGGTATTCGCCACCTTGCATACCAGTTCGGCGGCCAAGACCATCGATCGCATCATCGACGTGTTCCCCGCCGGCGAAAAGCCGATGGTGCGTTCGATGCTGTCCGAATCATTGCGTGCGGTGATTTCGCAGGCGCTGCTGAAGAAAGTCGGCGGCGGCCGTACTGCCGCGCACGAAATCATGGTGGGCACCCCCGCCATCCGCAACCTGATCCGTGAGGACAAGGTGGCGCAGATGTATTCGTCGATTCAGACTGGCCAAAACGTGGGCATGCAGACGCTGGATCAAAACCTGCAAGAGCTGGTCAAGCGCGGCATGGTCAGCCGCCAGCAGGCACGTGAATACGCCAAAGACAAGCGCTTGTTCGAGTAAGCACCGGGCCGCAGGAGAGCGCCATGAGCAGCATTGATTTCACCTCGTTCCTTAAACTGATGGCGCACCAAAAGGCGTCGGATCTGTTCATTACGGCCGGTATGCCGGCGTCGATGAAGGTCAACGGCCGCATCAGCCCGATCACCCAGAGCCCGCTCACGCCGCAGCAGTCGCGTGATCTGGTATTGAACGTGATGACGCCGCTGCAGCGTGAGGAATTTGAAAAAACCCACGAGTGCAATTTCGCGATCGGCGTGGCCGGGGTCGGGCGCTTCCGTGTCAGTTGTTTCTATCAGCGCAACCAGGTGGGCATGGTGCTGCGTCGTATCGAAACCCGCATCCCCACCGTGGAAGAACTCAGTCTGCCCCCCATCATCAAGACCTTGGCAATGACCAAGCGCGGCTTGATTATCTTCGTGGGCGCCACGGGTACCGGTAAATCCACCTCGCTGGCGGCGATGATTGGCTATCGCAACGCCAATTCCACCGGGCATATCATCACGATTGAAGACCCGATTGAGTTCGTGCACAAACACGATGGCTGCATCATTACCCAGCGCGAAGTCGGCATTGATACCGACAGCTGGGAAAACGCGCTGAAGAACACGCTGCGGCAAGCGCCTGACGTGATCATGATCGGCGAGGTGCGCTCCCGCGAAGGCATGGATCACGCCATTGCGTTTGCCGAAACCGGCCACTTGGTGTTGTGCACGCTGCACGCCAACAATGCCAACCAGGCCATGGATCGCATCATCAATTTCTTCCCCGAGGAGCGCCGCAGCCAGTTGCTGATGGACTTGTCGCTGAACCTCAAGGGTGTGGTCGCGCAGCAATTGATCCCCACCCCGGATGGCAAAGCGCGGCGGGTGGCGATGGAGATCCTGCTGGGCACCCCGCTGGTGCAGGACTACATCCGCGACGGCGAGATCCATAAGCTGAAGGAAGTGATGAGGGAATCCGTGCAAATGGGCATGAAGACCTTCGATCAAAGCCTGTTTGAGCTGTATCAAGCGGGTGAAATCAGCTACGAGGACGCGCTGCGCTTCGCTGACTCCAGCAACGAAGTGCGCCTGCGGATCAAGCTGGCACAAGGTGGCGATGCGCGCACCTTGGCGCAGGGCCTGGATGGGGTGGAGGTGGCCGAAGCGCGCTGAGCCCTTCGGCCGTCGCCCACGGCGCGCTAAAATATGCGCTATGGACGAGTCACGGCAAAACTTTGGCAATCACCTGTTGATCGCGCTACCCGCGTTGCGAGACTCGCAGTTCGAGCGCAGCGTCACCTTGATCTGCCAGCACGATGCTGACGGCGCGATGGGGGTGATCGTCAATCGGCCCTCCGATTACACCGTTGGCGAAGTGCTGCAACAGATGGGTGTGGCCAGCGACAACGACGCATTGAAGGCGCAGGTGGTGCTGGCGGGTGGGCCAGTACATCCCGAGCGCGGTTTTGTGCTGCATGAAGGCGATCGCACTTGGGATTCCAGTTTGGAAGTGGGTAATGGTTTGTATCTGACCACCTCGCGCGATGTGCTGGAAGCGATGGCGCGCGGCGAAGGTCCCGCCCAAGCACTGGTGGCATTGGGATGCGCCGGCTGGGGCGCAGGTCAATTGGAACAAGAGCTGGTGGATGACAGTTGGCTGTTGGTACCCAACCGCCGTGACGTGCTGTTTCAGCTGCCGATGGCATTGCGTTGGCAATCCGCTGCCGGCAGCATTGGCGTGGACTTGCTCAACCACGCCAGCCACAGCGGCCACGCATGAGCGAGCCGAGCGCGGCCAGTTTCACCTTGCGTGCCGATGGCACGGTATTGGGGTTCGATGTCGGCGCACGTCGAATCGGGGTAGCTGTTGGCAATGCGTTAACCGGCAATGCCACTGCGATTGCGGTCATCGATGTGCATGCAGGCGGCCCGGACTGGGTGCTTTTCGACAAACTCCTGCGTGAATGGCGACCCGACGGCTTGATCGTGGGTGACCCGATGACCTTGGATGGCGGTGATCAACCGATCCGCAAAGTTGCCAAGGCATTTGCCCAGCAAATCCACGCCCGCAGCGGCCTGCCCGTGGCGATGATCGACGAACGCAACAGCTCACAAGAAGCCGCTCGCCGTTTTGCCGCCGCCCGCGCCGCCGGTACCCGCAAACGTCGCGATGCGGATGTGCTGGATGCCGTAGCGGCTGCAGTGATTGTCGAGCGCTGGTTGTCTGCAGGTACCCAAGACCGACTGTCGCCTCCACGCGATTGAACTGCGGCAGGAGGTCGTGCACTGGGAGGGCGAGGCCGCAGGCAGGATCATTTTGTGGGTGCCTGGAATAAAATACGAATTCGCCCCCTTTTCTGACGCTGCCCATGAGTCTGCATCTCGACGCCAACGGTCAATTTCGCCACTTGCTCGATCTGGAACATCTGCCGGTGGATGGGTTGGATCGCTTGTTGCGCCGCGCCCAAGCTTTTGCCGACGGTGCGCAGGCCGCACAGGCGCTGGCTGGGGTGGCGGTGTGCACGTTGTTCTTCGAGCCGTCCACCCGCACCCGCTTGAGCTTTCAATTGGCGGCGCAGCGGTTGGGGGCGCAGATCCTCAATTTCGATGCTTCCACATCATCGGCGACCAAGGGCGAGACCGATATGGACACCTTACGCACCATCCAGGCGATGGGTGTGCGCGGGTTTGTGGTACGGCATAAACAGGATGGTGCGGTGGCGGCGCTGGCGGCGGTAGCCAATCCTGGCGTGGCGGTGGTCAATGCCGGCGATGGCCGCAGCCATCATCCCACCCAAGGCCTGCTGGACATGTTGACGCTGCGGCAAGCGCACGGTGACGATTTTTCCACGCTCAAAGTGGTGATGGTGGGCGATGTGAAGCATTCGCGGGTGGCGCGGAGTGACCTGCATGCGTTGCGTGCGCTGGGTTGTGGCGAAATCCGGGTGTGCGGGCCGGCGGCGTTGTTGCCGGATGACGACACCTTGCATGGCTGCGTCGTCACCGATGATTTTGATGCCGCGCTGGACGGTGTGGACGCCATGATGATGCTGCGCTTGCAACGCGAACGCATGACCGAAGGGCTGGTGGATTCGATCGAGGATTACCACCGCGACTATGGGCTGACCAGTCTGCGCGTGCGGCGTGCGGCGGTGAACGCCATCGTGATGCATCCGGGGCCGATGAATCGCGGGGTGGAAATCAGTGACGAGGTAGCCGACGGTGCGCAGTCGCGCATTTTGCAGCAAGTGGCCAACGGCGTGGCGGTGCGCATGGCGGTGCTGGAGTCGCTGCTCAGCGCACCAGAATAAGCGTCGCCAGGCCGAGGAAGGACAAGAATCCCATCACATCGGTGACGGTGGTCAGGATCACCCCGCCGGCCAGGGCCGGATCGAAGCCAAAGCGTTTGACCGTCACGGGCACAAACACACCGGCCAGCGCAGCGGAGGTGAAATTGACGGTCAGTGCCAAGGCAATGACCAGCGACAGTTTGGCATCGTGGAACCACGCCAGCACGATCAGCGCCAGCAACAGGCCAATGCCGATGCCGTTGATGATGGCGATGCGCACTTCCTTCCACACCAGCACGCCGATATTGGTGCCACCAATCTGGCCCAACGCCAGCCCGCGTACCATGAGTGCGAGGACTTGCGTGCCTGCATTGCCGCCCATGCCGGCCACAATCGGCATCAGCACCGCCAGCGCAACCAGATGCGCGATCGTGTCCTGGAATTGGTTGACCACCGATGAGGCAAGGAAGGCGGTGGCTAGGTTGATCGTGAGCCACAACATGCGGCGGCGAAATGCGCGCCGTACCGGTGAGAACAGGTCCTCGTCCTCGTCCAGGCCGGCGGCCGACATCACCTGGTGCTCGGCCTGCTCGCGGATGATGTCGACCACGTCATCGATGGTGATGCGGCCCAGCAGGATGTTGCTGTCATCCACCACTGGCGCACTGATCCAGTCGTGGTCGGAAAATTGCCGGGCGACTTCCGCCGAGGTTTCGTTGACGTCAATCGCAGGTTGTTCGTCATCCAGCAGTTGGTTGATCGGGGTGCCGGCCTCGTGGGTCAGCAAGGCTTGCAGTGCGATCCGCCCCAGATACTGGTGACGCTTGCTGACCACATACAGATGGTCGGTGTGGTCGGGCAGTTCACCGCGCAGGCGCAGGTAGCGCAGCACGACGTCGATGGTGGTGTCGGCGCGGACGGTGACTATATCCGGGTTCATCAAGCGGCCGGCACTGTCTTCGGCGTAGGACAGCACCTGTTCGAGGCGCTCGCGGTTTTCGCGGTCCATCGACTTCAACACTTCGTCGATCACCGTGTCTGGCAGGTCTTCCACCAGATCGGCCAAGTCGTCGATGTCGAGGTCCGAGGCCGCAGCCACCAGCTCGTCCTGATCCATGTCGGCAATCAGGCTTTCGCGCACTTCCTCGCCAACATGCACCAGCACTTCGCCGTCATCCTCGGCGTCCACCAGCCCCCACACCACGCTGCGCTTGCCCGGCGGCAGCGATTCCAGCAGGTTGCCGATCTCGGCCGGCGACAGCGTGTTGACCATGCGCCGCACCGGCCCCAGCCGACCGCTGTCCAGCGCATCGGACAGCAGGCGCAGCTGGCGCGCAGTCTTGTCGTGGCGAATGGGCTCGGCCATGCGTGGTTCCGGCGGATAAGAGGGACGCCGCGATGCAGGGCACGCAGGCGAGGGGTCAGGCGTTCATGATGCGCACATTATCGCTTGTGCAGATGACAACTGTCCAAGCATGATGTCGCGCGCAGGGCGCGCTCCTACGGTTGGGAATGGGTGTTCAGCCAGCGCAAAATCGAAGCACGGTTGCGCGCACGCAGCAAGCTGGGGGCAGCGGCCCGCAACTGTGCATGCATGCTGTTGCGAATGGTCTGGCGAACTTCCAGCAAGGTTGCTGGATGCAAGCTGAGTTCGGTCAGGCCCAGCGCCAGCAGCAGTGGCACGAAGGTGGGATCGGCCGCGATTTCCCCACACACCGTGACTGGAATCCGTCGCCGCAGGCCGGTGCGGATCACATCGTGCAATACCCGCAACACCGCAGGATGCAGTGGTGAGTACAACTCGCCCAAGGATTCATTGGTGCGGTCGGCTGCCAGCAGGTATTGCACCAGGTCATTGGTGCCTACCGAGATGAAATCACAGCCACCAATAAAACTTCGCAGCGCCAGTGCCGCCGAAGGCACTTCGATCATCGCCCCCAGCGGAATGTGCGCGGCTACTTCAAGCCCTTCGGCGCGCAACTCTGCCAGTGCCGCATGCAGCGCGCTACGCACCGCTTGCAGTTCTTCCGCAGCAGTCACCATCGGCACCAGAATGCGGATTGGTCCATAGCCAGACGCCCGACCGATGGCTCGCAGTTGTGCGCGCAGCAATTCCGGGCGCGCCAACGACAGTCGGACCCCGCGCAAACCCAATGCCGGATTGGGTTCATCGCGTAGTGCCAGCCCGGTTTTGTCGGCCTTGTCTGCGCCCAGATCCAGCGTGCGAATGGTTACGGTGCGCCCGGTCATCGCCAATACCGCGTCACGGTAAGCACGGAACTGGGCATCCTCATCCGGCAATACATTGCTGCCCAGGAATAAAAATTCAGTGCGATACAGGCCGACACCCGCTGCGCCTAGGGCGTGCGCTTCGCTGACATCGTCACGGGATTCGGCATTGGCCCACAGCTTGATATCGATGCCGTCGCGGGTGCGCGACGGTTCACGCCGTAGCCGATTGAGCTGGCGGCGTTCGCGCCGCGCTTCGGCCACGCGGGCATGGTGCGCGCGCAGGTCACCGGCATTGGGCTCCAGCACTACCAACCCGGTGCTGCCATCGATGATCAACACATCACCATCGTTGGCTTTTTGCAGCAGATGTGGACTACCCACCACCAATGGCAGATGCAGACTGCGGGCCAGGATGGCGCTGTGCGAGAGGGGGCTGCCGCCGGCGGTGACCACGCCGACCACGCCCTGCGATTGCAGCAGTGCCAACTCGGCGGGGGCCACGCTGTCGGTCACCAGAATTTCGCCCGACACGCCTTGCAGCACTGCATGCTGGCTGTGCAGTGCCGCATGCAAGCGGCCGATGACTTGGTCGATGTCGTCGATGCGGCTGCGCAGGTACGCATCGTCCATGCTTTCGAATACCGCAGCCAAGCGGTTGCGTTGCAGGCGCAGGGCGTAGTCGGCCGAATAATGGCCGGTGCGAATCAAATCATCAATGCCCGAGAGCAGCTCGGGGTCATCCAGCAACAGCGCATGCAGGTCGATGAATTCACCAACCTCGTGCGCCAATGCGCCGTGCAGGCGGTCGCGCAGATCGCGCATTTCCGCACGCACCGTGGTCACTGCAGCGTGAAAGCGTTGCAGCTCAGCCGCAACTGCCTCGGTCGCGATTTTGGTTTCTTCGACATCCAACGCATGCGGTAAACGCACGCGTGCTTGCCCGAGTGCGCAACCGCGCGCGGCAGCGGTTCCGGGCAGCAGTTGGCGCATCAGCTGTCCTCGTCGAAGCGGCACTCGAACAGGGCAGCCACCGCCTCGGCGGCGGCCTCGGCATCCTCCCCATCCACTTGCAGGATCACCTGCGAGCCAGGGCCGGCGGCCAGCAACATGACCCCCATGATGCTTTTGGCGTTGACCTCGCGACCGCGTGCTTCCAGCGTGGCTTGGCAGCGGAAGGTGGACAGCAACTGCACCAGTTTGGCGGTGGCACGCGCGTGCAAGCCCAAGCGGTTGCTGATGGTCAGCTCGCGACGAATCATGCACGGCCTCCGCGGCGGGATAGTGCTGGGGTGTGCTCAAGCATCATCGGTAATCGCTCCATTGCGTGCACCTGCGGCGGCCACCGCAGGCAGATCATCCAGATCCAAATCGGCGTAATTCATCACGCGCAGCAACATGGGCAAGCTCAGAGCGGATACCCGCCGCACCGGTGTCCCCAGGCGTGCCAAGCGCGCTGCGATATTGCTGGGAGTGGCGCCGTACAAATCGGTCAATACCAGCACGCCACTGCCGCTATCGACGCGGCGCATCGCTGCGCTGGCTTGTGGCAACAAGCTGTCCGGATCACCATCGAAGGGGACATCGAAGGCTTCGCAAGCCAGGGGCAAGTTGCGCATCAGACGCAAGGCAACCGCCAGCAAGGTGCTGCCAATGCCTTCATGGGTGATGAGGAGAATGCCGACGGCCATGCTGCAAACTTAACAGACGCAGAGGATGCTGCGAAAGCACATTGCGCAATTGTGGGTTAATCCAGTTCCCGATGGTGCACCGCCACTTCCGGCCAATCAGCGCTGCGGAAGTGCTGCGCCAGGCGTTCGGCCAGATACACTGAGCGATGCCGCCCGCCGCTGCAACCAAATGCCACGGTGACATAACTGCGGGTTTCCGAGCGCAACTTGGGCAGCCAACGATCCAGGAACGTCTGTACTTGCTCGACATAGACGCTGACATCGGCCTGCGCGTCTAGGTAGTGGCGTACTAACTCGTCGCGCCCGGACAGCGGGCGCAGTCGGGCATCCCAATGTGGATTGGGCAGCACGCGGGCATCAAATACGAAATCGGCATCGATCGGTACCCCGTGGCGATATGCGAACGATTCAAACATCAGTGCAACGCCGGCACCTTCCAGCCCAAACTCGGCCAGGATCCGGCGGCGCATCTGATGTACGTTCATCTCGCTGGTATCCAGCAAAATGTCGGCAATCTTGCGCAACGGGCGCAGTGCTTGCCGATCCAAGGCAATCGCATCGGCCAAGCCCAGGCCAAGGTGGCTCAATGGATGCCGACGCCGGGTATCGGCATAGCGACGCAGCACGACCTCGTCGCGGGCTTCCAAAAACAAGAGTCGCGGATTGGCACCCAATGCGCCGATCTGCGACAGGGCTTGCGGCACCTCCGATAAATCCCCCAGGTTGCGGGCGTCAATCACCACCGCGATTCTGGACGGCGCCGAATCATTGGCCAACATGCGGCGAACGAAGTCCGGCAGCAATTCTGCCGGCAGATTATCCACGCAGTAATAGCCCAGATCTTCCAGTGTATGCAGGGCGCCGGATTTGCCCGAGCCGGACATGCCACTGACGATCAGCAGGCTGGGCAAGGTGACGCTCATGACGCGGCGCGTTCCAGAAAATGACTGTGACGGGCCATGAATGCGGCGGCCGGGTCGATGCCTTTACTGCGCAGGATATGCATGCGGGTGGCAGCCTCGGTCAACACCGCCAGGTTGCGGCCGGCCATCACCGGGATGGTGATCATGGGCACGTCCAAATCCAGTACGCGGCGGCTGCCAAGATCGCCGGTGAGTCGCTCCATACCGCTGCTGCCTGGGGTAGGGGATGGCTTGCTCAGATGCACGATCATGCGCAGGTATTTATTGCGCTTGACCGCCGTATCACCAAACATTTGCCGGATATTGAGCACCCCAAGGCCGCGCAATTCCAGCATATCCTGCAGTAATTCAGGGCAGGTGCCATCCAGCACATCGGGTGCGATTTGGGTGAACTCGGGGGCATCGTCGGCCACCAAACGATGGCCACGGGTGACCAACTCCAGCGCCAACTCGCTTTTGCCTGAACCCGACTCCCCGGTGATCAATACGCCGATGGAATAGATCTCCATGAACACCCCGTGCAAGGTGACGCGCGGGGCCAAGGTGCGTGCCAATACATATTGCAGGTGGTTGAGCAGTTCATGCCCGCGCCGGGGCGATAGCCACAGAGGCGTGTCGGATTCTTCGGCGGCACTGCGCAGGTCTTCCGGGCAGCTTTGGTTTTTGCTGATGACGAGCGCCAGCGGGCGAAAGTCGATGATCTTGTGAATGGTCTCCCAACGCTGACGCGCATCCAACCCGTCCAGCCATTCCAATTCTTCGGTGCCAAGAATCTGCACCTTGTTCGGATAAATGGCATTCAAGTAACCCGCCAGCGAGGGCCGACGGGCGACGGTGTTGACGGCTTCCAGTATCCGTTGGTCGCCGCGTTCCTGTCCGGCCAGCCAGCGCAGCGCCAAGCGCTCCTGCTGGCTGGCGAACAGTTCACTGGCGGTAATCCGCGTGGTGCTCACGCAGCCACCCGGTGCTTACGGAGCCCAGTGTTCACTCGAATACGCCACTCTTGGCCAGACCATCACCCTTGCGTTGTTCCAGCTGTTTTTCCTTGTGCTTGATCAGTTGCCGGTCCAGCTTGTCCACCAGGATGTCAATCGCGGCGTACATGTCCGGGCCCACCGCATCGCCATGCAAGGTGCGGCCGGCCACATTGATCGTTGCAATCGCCTTGTGCAACGGCTTCTCCAGCGCCAACTGCACACGGATTTCGCAGTCGCCTTCGAAATGCCGCGCAAGGCGTTCAAACCGGGTTTCCACGTGGCTGCGCAGGGCAGGCGTGACATCCATTTGCTGGCCATAGGTTTCGATCTGCATCTTGACCTCCTTCTGCTGATGCTGCGGACGGGTGCCCGCAACGGGTGCACGGAACGGTGTCAGCCGATCCGCACGCGCTCATGCGAAGCTGGAATTTGCAATGCTTCGCGGTACTTCGCGATGGTGCGCCTAGCCACCGGCACACCCTCGGCCTTCAACGTATCGGCAAGTCGTGCATCCGACAAGGGCTTGCGTGGATTTTCAGCGGCCACCAGTTGCCGAATGCGGTCCTGGATGGCGGTACTGGAGGTGCTGCCACCGGCGTCGGTATCAATGCCAGAGGCGAAAAAATCCCGCAAGGCCAAGGTGCCGCGAGGGGTGCGTACATACTTGCGCGCCACTGCCCGCGAGATCGTGGATTCGTGCAAGCCCAAGGTGTCGGCCACGTTGCGCAAGGTCAGTGGGCGGAGTGCCTGCGGGCCAAATTCCAAAAACCCGGCTTGCTCGGCAACCAGACAACGCACTACGCGCTGCAGGGTGTCGGCGCGCGATTCCAAGCCTTTGAGCAGCCACCGCGCTTCTTGCAGATGCCCGCGCAAATAGTCGGCATCGGCACTGCCGGCATGCCGAATCATTTGCTGGTAATCGCGCTGGATGGCCACCTTGGGCATGGCTCCGGCACCCAGCGCCACGTGCCAAAGCCCTTGCTGCCGCCAAATCACGCAATCGGGGATCACATAACTGCCGTTGGGCAGCGCGCCGTATTGTGCGCCGGGCCGTGGGTTCAGTGACCGCAGCAGGTCTACCGCGGCCTGGGCTTGTTCCTGGCTGCAGCCGACCTCTTGGCAGATGCCTGCGATCCCTAATTTGGGCAGGCGTTGCAGACTGTCTGCCGCCAGCTGCAGAGCCACCGTGCGCCCGACGGTATCGGCGGGCAGCGCACGCAATTGCAGGCTCAGGCATTCACCCAGATCGCGTGCCCCCACCCCCACCGGGTCAAATTGCTGGATGCGGTGTAACACCGGCAATGCATCCTCCACCCGGGTGTCGATCTCCGGGCGCAGGCTGCTCAGCAAGTCGCCAAGGTCTTCGCGCAGGTAGCCATCATCATCAATGGCATCGATCAGGGCGATACCGATTCGCGTGTCGCGTGGGCTGAAGTGCCCCAGATGCAATTGCCACAGCAGGTGGTCGTGCAGGCTGTCTGCATCCTCCGAATGCTCGAAGTCGTCGTTGTTGCGTGCGCTGTGGCTGCCTGCCTGTTCGGCCCATGTATCCGGTGCTGACTCCCAACTGTCCTCAGGAACCTGTTGGGGCTCTTGTGGCTCACTGCTTGCCGCAGGTGCAGCGGCGGAAAACTCGGCATCACCGGTGGCATTGCCGTGGTCGGCATCTTCCACCCAGTCCAGCAACGGGTTGCTGGCCACCGCCTCGGCTACTTCGGCTTCCAGCTCCGCGGTGGACAACTGCAGCAAATGAATGGCTTGACGCAGTTGCGGCGTCAGTACCAGTTGCTGTTGCGTGGTGGCGGATAAATGCGGCTTCATCATCTGCAGCATAGCGCCAGTCGCGCGAAAATTGGCTGTCTCTGACGCTTCGATTCTCTCCGCGATGGGCGCGTCACCAAAAGTTACAAACGGAAGTCTTCACCCAGATAGACGCGGCGTACGTCTTGGTTTTCCAGCAGCTGGGCAGGCGCGCCCTGGGCCAGTACACCGCCCTCGGCAAGAATGTAGGCACGATCGCAAATGCCCAGGGTTTCGCGCACGTTGTGGTCGGTGATCAAAACGCCGATGCCGCGTTGTTTGAGGTGGCGCACGATGCGTTGGATTTCGTTGACCGAAATGGGGTCCACACCGGCGAATGGTTCGTCCAGCAAGATCATGCGCGGCTTGCCAGCCAAGGCGCGGGCAATTTCCACGCGCCGCCGCTCGCCGCCCGACAAACTGGCACCTGGCTGCTCGGTGACGTGACCAATCTGCAATTCATCGAGCAGTGAATTGAGCTCGTGTTCGCGGCCATCGTCATCCAGATCCGGACGCAACTCCAGCACCAGACGGATATTGTCGGCCACGCTCAATTTGCGAAAGACCGACGGCTCCTGCGGCAGATAGCCAAGCCCGAGGCGCGCGCGGGCATACATCGGCAGGTCGGTGATGTCGGTGTCATCCAGCAGGATGCGCCCGGCATCGGCGGCCACCAAACCCACGATCATGTAAAAACATGTGGTCTTGCCGGCACCGTTGGGGCCCAGTAAACCGACCACTTCCCCCGCGTTTAGCTGCAGACCGAAATCGCGCACGACTTCGCGTGAGCGATAGCGTTTGCGCAGGCCTTCGGCGACCAGCATCAGGGCGTGCCCTTAGCGCTGCTGGGTGCAGCTGGAGCAGCGGTATCCTTGGGCAGAATCCGCATCTTGACCCGCCCACCACCTTCGCCACCGCTTTGCAGCTGGCCGGACTTGAGGTTGTACACCACCCGTTCGCCATTGATGCTGCCGCGCGATTGCTTGATCACCACGTTGCCGGTAAACACCATGGTTTCATTTTTCATGTCGTAATCGACATTGGTAGCGGCGGCGTCGATGCGATCACCATCGTCCATCTCCTGTTGCAAGGTCACCCCGCCACTGAGCAGGGCGCGGCTGGGGTTGCCGTTGGCTTGTTGGATCACGGCCTTGGCCGATTTCACATGCAAGCTGCCTTGGTCAATGGTGACATTACCGATCAGGGTGCAGCTGGCGTTGGCGCCCAGGCTGCTGCAATCGCTGCTATTGGAATTGATATCCATCGGCTGGTTGCGGTCGGTGCTGCGGGCACTGGCGGTACCACCCACGGCGAGCAGAACCAGCAAAGAGGCGCACAGATCAATGTTGCGGGACATAGCGGGCCTTAACCTGTGAAAGAAGGGAGACGTGCTGGCGATCCAAATCCGCGCGCATGCCAATGCCACGCATTGTAAGACCGGGTTGGGTAATGGTCACGGCATCGCTGGTTTGGGCGTGGTGTTCGCCCAGCAGGAGGGTCAGTGATTCGGTTTCGATGCGGGTGGCGGGTGGTGATTGTGGCGGACTGATGGCAATCACCTCGCCGGTCAATTGCAGCTGGCCGCCACCGGCAGGAACAAAGCCGCGCTTGGCATCCACATTCCAGTAATGCCCCGTCCGATCCGGAACTTCGAAGTGTGGCGTGTTCAATGTCATGGTTTTATCGGCCGGGTCGCGTTGCAATTGCGGCCCGCGCAGGGTGAACGATTCCTTGCCGAGTTTGTCCAGCGATACGATTTCGTAATCGTGCAGCACATAATCGGGGCGGCTTGTGAGCACCACATCCTGGTCGGGGTGATATTGCCGCCACACCGACCAGCCGGTGACCCCTGCCGCCAGCAACAAGCACAGAATCATCCCGGTGCGCCAGTTCATGGGTGCTCCCCGTGCTGCAGAATGGCCTGCACCCGATCTTGTGCATGCAACAACAAGTCGCAAGCATCACGTGCGGCCCCGTGACCGGCCGTGCGTGGGGTGACCCAATGGGCGGCGGGCATGACCCAGGCATGCGCATCGGCAGGCACGATGGCCAACCCGACGGCGCGCAAGGTAGCCAGATCCGGCAGGTCGTCGCCCATGAATGCCACCGCATCCATGCTTAGCCCTGACTCCGCAGCGAGCTTGCGTATGCAGTCCAGTTTGCGGGTTTCGCCAATGTGCAGATGCGGGATCTTCAATTCACGCCCCCGCGCAGCTGTGACCGCGCTGTTGCGCGCACTGACCAGTGCGGTGGCAATGCCGGCATGGCGCAGCAGCACCAGCCCCAGCCCGTCCTGCACGTGAAAGCATTTTTGTTCGTGGCCATCACTGCCAAACAGCAGACCGCCATCGGTCAGGGTGCCATCCACATCAAACCCGATCAGGCGGATGTTGGCAGCGCGTGCCAGCACATCGGCGGGATAGTGAGGAGGTTGTGCCATCACACCACCCGCGCCCGGAGCAGGTCATGGATGTTGAGCGCGCCCACCACCTGGCCTTGCCCATTGGTGACGAGGAGGGCGTTGATTTTGTGGGTTTCCATCAATTGCGCGGCTTCCGCGGCCAGAGCATCGGCATCAATGGTGCGGGGTGCGCGGGTCATCACTGCATCAATGCGGGTGTGACGCAGGTCCACGCCGGCATCGTCCAGGCTGCGGCGCAGGTCGCCATCGGTGTACAGGCCCAGCAAGTGATCCTCGGCATCCACCACTGCGGTCATGCCCAAGCGCTTGCGGCTCATTTCCACCAGCGCCGCGCTGATGCTGGCGTCCGGACCGACTTTCGGCACGTCATTGCCTACATGCATGACATCAGTGATATGCAACAACAAGCGGCGGCCCAAGGCTCCCGCCGGGTGCGAACGAGCGAAGTCGTCGGCGGTGAAGCCGCGAGCCTCCAGCAAGGCGACCGCCAACGCATCGCCCATCGCCAGTGCGGCGGTGGTGCTGGAAGTGGGGGCCAGTTGCAGCGGGCAGGCTTCCACCGGCACTGCCACGTCGAGATGAACATCGGCTTCACGCGCGAGGGTTGATTGTTCGCGCCCGGTCATCGCCAGCACCACATTACCTTGGCGCTTGAGTGCCGGCAGCAACAGCAAGACCTCGTCACTTTCACCCGAATATGACAGCGCCAGCACTACATCGGCGTCGGTCACCATGCCCAAGTCGCCGTGCGCAGCCTCGCCCGGATGCATGTAAAACGCGGGGGTGCCAGTCGAGGCCAAGGTGGCGGCGATCTTGCGCGCCACATGCCCGGATTTGCCCATCCCCGTGCAGACCACGCGCCCGCGACAGGCCAGGATGGCCCGGCACGCGGCACTGAAGGCACCATCCAGGCGTGCAGCCACGACAGTCAGCGCATCGCCCTCAATGGCGAACACGCGGCGACCGCTGGCGGCGAAATCAAAATGGTCAAAACGGGCAGGATGGGCGGGGGGCACGTGGGTTTCCGCTAAACTTGTCCGTTCAGTTTACTTCAGTCCCCCTGCCAGCCCATGAACGCCGACCAGATTCGCCAGATGATAGAAACCGGCCTGCCCGGCGCCCACGCCAACGTCAGTGGTGAAGACGGAGTGCATTTCGAGGCCGTAGTGGTCTGCGCGGCGTTTGCCGGCAAGTTGCCGTTGGCCCGCCACCGGATGGTCAACGCGACTTTGGGCGAGTATATGGGCCGCGAGATTCACGCCTTGCAACTCAAAACCCTCACCCCGCAAGAGGCGGCCGCCTGATGCAGAAGATTCTGGTGGAGGGCGGTGCCCGGCTGTCCGGTGAAGTCCGTATTTCGGGTGCGAAAAACGCGGTACTGCCGATTTTGTGCGCCACTTTGTTGGCCGATGCCCCCGTGCGCATCACCAATGTGCCGCGCCTGCACGATGTGCTGACCACCGCCAGGTTGTTGGCTGGGCTGGGTGCCGCCGTTGTCCACGCGGGTGATGTCATGACGGTGGATCCGCGCAGCGTGAACAGCCACGTGGCCCCGTATGAGTTGGTCAAAACCATGCGCGCATCGGTGCTGGTATTGGGACCGTTGCTGGCCAAGTTTGGCGATGCCGAAGTGTCGCTGCCCGGCGGCTGCGCGATTGGTTCACGGCCGGTGGATTTGCATATCAAGGGCTTGCAGGCGCTGGGGGCCGAGATCGTGGTGGAGCATGGTTTCATCAAAGCACGCAGCCATGGCCGCTTGCAGGGCGCACGCCATGTGTTTGAACTGGTCAGCGTGGGGGCCACCGAAAACGTGATGATGGCGGCGACCCTAGCCGAAGGCACTACCGTGTTGGAAAACGCGGCGATGGAGCCGGAAATCGTGGATCTGGCTGAATGCCTGAACGCGATGGGCGCGAAAATCACTGGTGCGGGCAGCCCGCGCATCGTGATTGAAGGCGTGGATGCCCTGCACGGCTGCGAACATGCGGTGGTGGCCGACCGGATTGAAGCGGGCACCTTTCTGGTGGCTGCGGTGATGACAGGGGGTAGCGTGACACTGACCCACGCCCGCCCCGACACCATGGATGCGGTACTGGACAAACTGCGCGAAGCCGGTGCCGGCATTCATAGCGAAGGCGACCGCATCCACCTCGACATGCACGGCAAACGCCCGCGTGCGGTCAACCTCACCACCGCGCCGCACCCGGCGTTTCCCACCGACATGCAGGCGCAGTTCATGGCGCTCAATTGCATGGCCGACGGGGTCGGCGTGATCAACGAAACCATCTTCGAAAACCGCTTCATGCACGTCAATGAGTTGCTGCGCCTGGGTGCGGACATTCGTGTGGATGGCCACACGGCGGTGGTACGCGGTGTGGCATCGCTCAGCGGCGCACCGGTGATGGCCACCGATTTGCGCGCCTCGGCATCGCTGATTCTGGCCGGGCTGGTGGCCGATGGCGAAACCACCATCGACCGTATCTATCACCTCGATCGCGGTTACGAGAACATCGAGGCCAAGCTGTCCGGCTTGGGGGCAAGGATTCGGCGGGTGGGTTGAAGCAGGCCGAAATTTAAGAGCGCAGGTTTCCGATAATCGATGGTTCGCGATTCCGCGCAGTTAGCTGCGCCCGGCTTGCATCGCCAATACCGTGATTTCTTCACGGTCGTGATACAGCTGCTTGGCGCGAACCGTCAGCGGCTTCTGGGCTTGCTGCGCAAATAGATCCAGGCACAGTTGGGTTTCTTGCCAACGTTTTTTCATCGGCAATTTCAGATTGAAGATGGCGTGCCGGCACCAGCCTTCGCGCAACCAGGTGGCCATGCGTTCGGCCACCCGGCGTGGTTGTTCCACCATGTCGCACACCATCCAGTCCAGTGGGTGTTGTGGCTGCCAAGCAAACCCATCGGCACGCAGGTGTTCCACCAAGCCGCTGTCCAGCACATGCTGGCGCAGCGGGCCGTTATCCACCGATTGCACGCGCAGGCCGTGGCGGGTCAATACCCACGTCCAACCGCCGGGGGCGGCGCCCAAGTCGGCGGCGCGCATGCCTTCACGCAGAATTTTTTTGCGCTCCTCATCGGTCAGCAGCACCAGCAGTGCCTCTTCCAGCTTGAGCGCCGAACGCGAGGGGGCATCGGCATGCATGCGCAGACGCGGGATACCCAGCGGCCACGGCGCGCTGTCGGCCGCCACGCTGCGCGCCAGCAGCGCGTGATCGCCGGCCAGCAGGCACACGTGCAGGCGCGGCAGGCTGGGGTTGTCCTTGGCGGTCAGCACCCCGGCCTTGCGCAAGGCGGGGCGCAGCGCATTGCCCAGGCTGCGCGCCAGCCCTGCAAACGGTTTGCCGGCATCGCTGTCGGGGTGTTCCATCACCAGTTCGCCAAAACGCATCTTTTCGAATGCGGGGTCCGCCAGCGCTTCCAGCATCGGCGCGATGCGATCGGCAGGATTCAAGCCGCGCAACTCGGCCAGCAGGCGCAATTTTTGCCGCGCAAAAATCAATTGCGAAAACGGCAAGGCATGATCCAGCGGGATGGCGTCTTCGCTGAAAAACATCACCACGCTGCTGTCGCGCTCGGTGCGCGCATACCCGGCGATGCCGACGCGGGCGGCGCGTTCACTCAGCTCGCCGGCAAGCTCGGGTTCGAAGCCTTGGCGGCAGTAGCACAGCAGGCCGTTAATAATTCGGCCCGCCCAATTCGCCATACATCTTCAATACGGCGCAGGCGGCGTCGCGTTCGAGGTCGCGCACCACGTCAATGCCGCGCTTGTCGAGTTCGCCCACCCAGTCGGCGGGCAGCGGGCCTTCATCGAACGGCGTCAACGCCATCACGTCTTCGGCGCGGGCACCGATCAGCAGGCGGTCGATGCCGGCCCACATGGTGGCGCCGTAGCACTGGCAGCAGGGCTGCGCAGAGGTTGCCAGGGTGACCGGGCTGCCCAGTTCGTTCAGTCGGAATTGCTGCAGGCGTTGCTGAGCCAGCATGTAGGCCATGGTTTCAGCGTGCGCCAGCGAACAGCTTTGACGCACCACCCGGTTGACGCCGACCGCGATCAACTGGTGCTGCGCACTGAACACCGCCGCCCCGAACGGGCCGCCGCTTTGGCGCTCGATATTGTGTTTGGACAGCTCGATGGCGAACGCGACCTTGGCCGCATCGGTGGAAAAATCGCGGCCGGCAATGTCCAGCTCCATCACCCAGATCGGCAGGGTGATGTGCAGTTGCACGGGCAGCGGCATTGGCATCGCCATTACGCCTTTTGTGCCCAGGTATCCCGCAATGTCACACTGCGGTTGAACACGGGTGCATCGCTGCGGTGGTCGTAGCGGTCGGCCACGAAATAGCCCAGGCGTTCGAACTGGAAGCCTTGCTCCTTCGCCGCCTGCGCCGCTGCCGGTTCGACGTAACCCGTTACCACCTTGCGCGAATCGGGATTGAGGTAGTCGACGTAGGTCTTGCCGCCTTCGTCGTTGTCCGGGTCCGGAACCGTGAACAGGCGGTCATACAGACGCACTTCCGCCGCCACCGCGTGCTGCGCGCTGACCCAGTGGATGGTGCCCTTGACCTTGCGGTTGGCGCCTTCCATGCCGGGGCGCGATTCCGGGTCCAGCGTGCAGCGCAGTTCGACCACGCGGCCGTCGGCATCCTTCACCGCCTCGTCGCAGCGGACGATGCCGGCGCCACGCAGCCGGACTTCGCCACCCAGGGTAAGGCGCTTGAAGCCCTTCGGCGGCACTTCCTCGAAGTCCTCGCGCTCGATCCACAGCTCGCGCGAGAACGGGATGCTGCGCTCGCCCTGCGCCTCGTCCTTGGGATGGTTGGCGAAGGTGAGGGTTTCCTCGAAGCCGGCATCGAGGTTGGTCAGCACCAGCTTCAGCGGATCGATCACCGCCATGCGGCGCGGCGCGTGCGCGTCGAGGTCGTCGCGCAGCGCGCCTTCGAGGATGGAGATGTCCAGCAGCGAGTTCTGCTTGCTGATGCCCACGCGCTCCACCATCAGCTTCAGCGCCGAGGGCGTGTAGCCGCGGCGGCGGATGCCCTGCAGGGTGGGCATGCGCGGGTCGTCCCAGCCGTCCACCAGCCTGTCGGTGACCAGCGCCATCAGCTTGCGCTTGCTCATGACGAGGTAGTTGAAGTTCAGCCGCGAGAATTCGATCTGGCGCGGCTTGCCGGCTTCCTTCGGCAGGCCCCGGGCGACCAGCGGTTCCAGCAGCTCCGGGTTGCCGGCCAGGTCCACGTTGTCGACGCACCAGTCGTACAGCGGGCGGTGGTCCTCGAATTCCAGCGTGCACAGCGAGTGGGTGATGCCCTCGACGGCGTCGCCCAGCGCGTGGGCGAAGTCGTACATCGGGTAGATCGGCCATTCGCTGCCGGTGTTCTGGTGCTCGACGTGCTTGATCCGGTACAGCGCCGGGTCGCGCAGGTTGATGTTGCCGCTGGCCATGTCGATCTTCGCGCGCAGGGTGCGCGCGCCGTCCGGGAACTCGCCCGCCCGCATGCGCCGGAACAGGTCCAGGTTCTCCTCGACGCTGCGCTCGCGGAACGGCGAATTGCGGCCCGGCTCGACCAGGCTGCCGCGGTATTCGCGCACCTGTTCGGCGGTCAGGTCGCAGACGAAGGCCTTGCCGTCGCGGATGAGTTTCTCGGCGGCAAGGTAATAGACGCCGAAGTAGTCCGAGGCATGGCGCAGGCTGTGCCAGTCGAAGCCCAGCCAGCGCACGTCGTCCTGGATGGCGCGCACGTATTCGGGGTCTTCGCGCGCGGGGTTGGTGTCGTCCAGGCGCAGGTTGCAGACGCCGCCGAATTCCTGCGCGACGCCGAAATCCAGGCAGATCGCCTTGGCGTGGCCGATGTGCAGGTAGCCGTTGGGTTCGGGCGGAAAGCGCGTCTTGATCGCGCTGTGCTTGCCGGAGGCGAGGTCGTCGCGGACGATCTGGCGGATGAAGTCGGTACGGATAGGGGCGTCGGTGCTGGTGGCAGAGTCGGACACGGCGTTATCGCAATTCAAATGCAATCGCGCATTCTAGCGGAGCTGCGGGCGTATGCTGATGGCCCGCTCCATTCCGATGTGGTCGCCCTTCCATGCGCACCGTGTACGACGCCGAAAATGTGATTGATGCCCACTTGATCAAACAGGCGTTGGAGGCAGAAGGCATTCCTGCGTTTGTGCGTGGCGAGGCGTTGATCGGCGGGATGGGCGAACTGGGGGTGTTTGGCCTAGTGGCGGTGATGGTGCCCGAAGCGGCATGGCCACAGGCGCGCAGCGTGGTGGAGGCGCTGCACTTGGGCGAAATTGCGGCATTGCCGGAGGATGACGCGGCATTGCCGGGCGCATTGCCCGCATGAGTCTGGCGCAGTCCAGGCAAACGGCCACGCTGGAGTTGTTGATCGGGGCGGCCATCATCGGCAGCAATGGCTTGATGGTGCGCCTGACCGCGATGCCGCCGACGGCGGTGGCGTTCTGGCGGATGTTGCTGGCGGGTGTGTTACTGGCGTTGTTGGTCAGTGCGCGGCATGGCTGGCAGCCGTTATCGCGCACAACATGGCGGTGGCTGCTGGTGCCGATGCTGGCTTTCGCGATTGATCTTTGGATGTGGCACAAAAGTATTTTGCTGGTGGGGCCGGGGCTGGCCACCCTGCTGGCCAATACGCAGGTGTTTTTCATGGCGCTGGCCGGCGTGTTGCTGTTTGGTGAACGCTTGGGCCTGCGGTTTATTGCCGGGGTGCTGTTGGCATTTTTTGGGCTATGGCTGCTGCTGGGTGCGGACTGGGCCAGTTTGCCCGCGCAATACCGCTGGGGGATGTGGCTGGGGTTGACCACCGGAATGGCTTATGCCGCCTACAACGTGGGGATCAAGCGCTCGCAGCATGCGGCCGGCATAGGTCGTGCCCGCGCACCGGTGGAGCAGGTGCTGTGCATGGCTGCGTTTGGCAGTGCGCTGTGTTTGGGCGCAATGGGCTGGGCCGAAGGTGAGGTGTTTACGCCGCCATCGCTGCAAGTGTGGGGCTTGCTGTTGGCATTGGCGGCGGTTGGCCATTGCCTGAGCTGGATCTTGATTTCGCGCTCGATGGTGGTACTGCCGGTGGCGTTGGCGGGCTTGCTGTTGCTGGCGCAGCCCATCGTGGCGTATGTGCTGGATGTGCTGGTGTTGGATCTATCGCCCAGCCCGCGCCAGTGGGCGGGGCTGGCGGTGAGCCTGGCCGGGATTTTTGTGGCTGGGATGAAGTCCAGGCAAGCCGGCGCCGCGCAAGAGGCGTGAGTGTGGCTATGCTAGGTATTGGCACCAATACTGGAGTTCACTGCCTTTGCTGGGTTCATACACGTATTGAAAGCCGGTGAAGCCCCAATCTGCATTGCGGGCATCGAACGGCGGCCGATACGAGGCTTGATGGATGAGTACTGGATCACCGCTGCTCATGGCATAGGTGTAAATACGCACGAAACGGCCGGTGTTGGACAGTTCGGCATTGATGAGTTTGAATTCGAAATAGCGCCCGATTTTCTGGTTGCGAACTTGATACGGCGACGTGGTGGGTGCGGCATCCAGCGTCCAGGTTTCACCGCCGTAAATCACATGGCAGCGCACGCTGTCGGCGGATGCCGAGGCACTGGCCGCAACACCCACGAGGGCAACCAAAATGTGCATCGTGCGACGGTTCATGGTGCCCCCTTGCATTGCTGAACCACGGTATCGCCGGCGTGGCCGCACGGGCTGCTGGCAGCGCTGGCAGGATGCGGCACCCCGTCCGCATCCAGTCTGGCCACATGGGTGCGCCACTGCCGCACGCCTTCCGGCCCAAGCTTGGCCGATAGCACCCAGCCGGTGGTAGTGGCCACGGTGTCAAAGCTGTTGAACAGGAAATTGCCCAAGCTGTAGATGATTGGCTTGCCCTTGTACACATCGGCACCTTGGGTGACGTGTGGATGATCGCCCACCACCATGTCGGCACCGGCGTCGATCATGCGCCGGGCAAATTCACGCAAGCGCGGGCTGGGCTGGGCTTCTTCTTCCCAGCCCCAATGCATGAACGGGATCACGATGTCGGCATGCTGCACGCGGCGCGCCGCGATGATGTCTTCGATCACCTGCTCGTCTTCACCACTCCAGGCCACGCCGGGGTGGGTGGCATCGGCTTCGAACGCACGTGGCTTGAACTCCACATAGCCCAGCAGTGCGATACGCAAGCCGTTGCGCTCCAGGATCAGCGGCCTGTGTGCTTCTTCCAGCGTGTGGCCGCCCCCGAACCACGGCAGGCCGGCTTGCTGCATCAGGCCCAGCTGTTCGGCAAAGGCGGTCTTGCCGAAGTCGCCCGAGTGATTGTTGGCCAGCGAGACCGCGTCGAAATGCCGCTTCAGCACCGGCAACACCTGCGGGTCGGCACGGAAGGTAAATGGTTTGAGCAAGGCATTGCCGCCACGTGCCACCACGCATTCCAGATTGCCGATACGCAGGTCGTGCGCATCCAGCAGCGACTGGAACGGTTGGAAGGGGTCGGTGCCGCGCGCAATCAGCTCGCCGGGGCGTTCGGCCACCATGATGTCGCCGACGAACACGATGGACACTTCACGCGAGGGCGTTGCTGCATGGGTCGGCAACGCGGCCAGCAGCGCGGGCAAGACCAGCAAGGGGAGGGTGCGTTTCATTCATGCATCTTGACCGAAACCGGTGCCGCCTGCATGGCGTGTTTATTCCCGCGTGATGGCGCAGGTATAGACCAGCTCGCAAGCGCCATTGCCGCTGTCATCGCGGCTCAAGGAGCTGACCCAATGCCAGCCGTTGTCGGCATCCAGCCGCACCAGCCAGCCGTCGATGCGCACGCTGTCATCCGCGTGGATGGTGTCGAGTACGCGGGCCACTTCAGGTGTCGCCGGGATGATGTGCATATTGCTGGCGCTGCGCACGATTTCAGCGGGCGGAATGGGCGGCGTATTGCGCCAGCGGTAGTAAAAAAAGCGGCCCCCTTGGCTGATCGCAAGCTTGTCCAGTACCGCATCCTCGCGCATGCGGCCCCAGCCCAAGGCCAGATCGGCAGGGGAAAATTTGGCACCGGCATCGGCAAAATAATTTTCACGGCCCAGCACCCGCGCTTCCACGCTGAAGCCGGCCAATGGCGTGATCCGCACCTGATGCAGTGCGGGCAAGACCAGCCCATCGGGCACGTTGGTTTGCAGCGGTACATCGCCGCGTGCCACATGCGGCGGCATCGGGCAGGCCGCGTTGGCCAGTGCCGTGCGGGTGTCTTGCGACAGTTTGGTGCCAGGTGGATGCGCTAGCCACCACGCCAGCAGCAAGCACGCGGCGATGCATAGCACGATGGCATGACGTGGCCGCATTGGGGCGTCCGGTAATCAGGGGTGCGTCAATTGTGCCTGTGCCAGTTTGCCAATGGCATCGCCCAAGGTTTGCAGGAAATCATCCCGTGCCGAGGACTTGCGCCAGACCAGTGCAATCTTGCGGCTGGGCACCGGGGCGCGAAACGGAATCAGTTGGATATTGGGCGATGCGGCAATCGGTGCTTGCACCGAGAGGGCAGGTAGCAGGGTGACACCGACACCTGCGGCCACCATCTGCCGCAAGGTTTCCAAGCTGGTGGCGCGAAAGCCGGATTTTTCCTGCGCGCCGGACAGCCGGCACACATCCAGGGCCTGGTCACGCAGGCAGTGGCCGTCTTCCAGCAGCAGCAAGGTTTCGTGGCCGAGTGCATCCATCGCCATGCTGGGCTGCTTGGCCAAGGGGTGAGTGCTGGGTGCGGCAAACAGGAAGGGTTCTTCAAACAGGAATTGCGCGTGCAGTTGCTCGTCGTGCAACGGCAATGCCAACAAGGCGGCATCCAACTTGCCGTCGCGCAGGCGTTGCAGCAACACATCGCTTTTTTCTTCCACCAGCAACAGCTCCAACTGCGGAAAACGCTGATGCAGCGGCGCAACCACATGCGGCAACAGATACGGGCCCAAAGTGGGGAACACACCCAGCCGCAGGCTGCCGGCTTGTGGGTCGCGGCTGCGGCGCGCGGCTTGTTTCATTTCTTCCACTTCCGCCATGATGCGGCGCGCACGCTGCACGGCATCCTGCCCGGCGGGGGTGAGCATGACCTTGCGTGGCGCACGTTCGATCAGGGCCACACCCAACTCGTCCTCCAATTTTTTGATCTGGGTGGACAAGGTGGGTTGGCTGACAAAGCACGCCTGCGCGGCCTTGCCGAAGTGGCGTAGGTCGGCCAACGCGATGAGGTAGTTGAGGTCGCGCAGGTTCATCTCACGCGGCCTTGGCCTCAGTGGGTGCCGAAACACGAATCAGATGGTCGAAGGCTGACAGTGCGGCAGTCGAACCTGCGCCCATCGCCACCACGATTTGTTTGTACGCTTCGGTGGTGGCATCGCCCGCCGCAAACACGCCTGCCACATTGGTGTGGCCGCGGTCATCGATGATGATTTCGCCACGCGGGCTTAGCGCCACCGCGCCTTGCAGCCATTCGGTATTGGGTAGCAGGCCGATCTGCACGAACACGCCGCCCACTGCCAAATCCCTGGCCTCGCCGCTGCTGCGATCGGTGAAGCGCAGCCCGGTGAGCTTGCTGCCATCGCCCAGCATTTCGGTGGTTTGCGCGTTCAGATGTACGGCTGTGTTGGGCAAGCTGTGCAGCTTGCGTTGCAGGACGTCATCGGCGCGCAGCTTGCTGTCAAATTCCAACACCGTCACATGCTCGACCACGCCGGCCAAGTCAATCGCCGCTTCGATGCCGGAATTGCCGCCACCGATCACCGCCACCTGCTTGCCTTTGAACAGCGGGCCATCGCAGTGTGGGCAATAGGTGACACCCTTGGTGCGGTAGTCGGCTTCGCCGGGCACGCCGGTTTGCCGCCAGCGTGCGCCGGGAGCCAGGATCACGGTCTTGCTGCGCAAGGTGGCGCCGCTTTCCAGGGTTATGCTGGCCAAGCCATCACTCCCGGCGGCGTGCAGGGTCTTGGCGCGTTGCGAGGTGATCACCTCCACACCGTAGCTGCGCACATGCGCTTCCAGCGATGCGGCCAGTTTCGGGCCTTCGGTGTATTCCACCGACGGAAAATTCTCGATCGCCATGGTGTCTTGCACTTGGCCGCCAAAGCGCTCGGCCAGCAAGCCGGTGCGGATGCCTTTGCGTGCGGCATAAATCGCTGCCGCTGCGCCGGCGGGGCCGCCGCCTACGATCAGCACATCGTAAGGCGCACGATCATTGAGTGCTTCTGCGGCGCGTGCGGCTGCGCCGGCATCAAGCTTGCTCAACACCTGCTCGATACTCATGCGGCCCGCATCAAATTCCACACCGTTCATGTACACGGTGGGCACCGACAAAATGTGTTTGGCCGCCACTTCCGCTTCAAACAGCGCGCCATCGATGGCGATATGGCGAATGCGCGGGTTCAGCACGCTCATCATATTCAGCGCTTGCACGGTATCCGGGCAGCTCTGGCAATGCAGCGACATGTAGGTTTCAAACTGATAATCACCTTCAAGCGCACGCACTTGCGCGGCCAGCGCCGCATCGATTTTCATCGGATGGCCACCCACATGCAGCAGCGCCAGCACCAACGAGGTGAACTCGTGGCCCAGCGGAATACCGGCAAATGCCACCGCAACATCGCTGCCGATGCGGCGAATTTCAAACGATGGCTTGCGTGCGGCGTCGCCGTTGCTGCGGGAAATCTTCGGCGATAGCGCGGCGATTTCGTCCAGCAATGCATCCAGCAATGCATCCAGCTCGCGTGCGGCATCGGAATCGTCCAGCGAGGCAATCAAGGCGATCGGCTGCTGCAGTTTTTCCAGGTAAGCGGCAAGTTGGGTTTTGAGCGTGGCATCCAACATGGGGGCTCCTTCGAAATTGAGGCGCAGTTGCCCGTTCTGCGCATCAGGCAGAGGGGTGGAAGAGAACAGGGCTGCGGGAAAGTGACGCGCGGCATCGCTTTCACGCAACCCTCTCCGAAGGTGGAGAGGGTGCGTTGTAAAGGCTTAGATCTTGCCGACCAGGTCCAGCGACGGCGCAATGGTCTTGGCACCTTCCTTCCACTTGGCCGGGCACACTTCGCCGCTGTGGCTGGCCACGTATTGCGCGGCTTGCAGCTTGCGCACGGTTTCGGCCACGTCACGCGCAATCGCGTTGTCGTGCACTTCCATGGTCTTGATCACGCCATCGGGGTTGATCACGAAGGTGCCACGCAGGGCCAAGCCTTCTTCCGGGATATGCACGCCAAAGGCGTTGGTGAGCTGATGGGTGGGGTCGCCGATCAGCGGGAACTGCGCCTTGCCCACCGCCGGGCTGGTTTCGTGCCACACCTTGTGGCTGAAGTGGGTGTCGGTGGTGACGATATAGACCTCGGCACCGGCTTTCTGGAACTCGGCGTAATGCTCGGCGGCGTCTTCGATCTCGGTCGGGCAATTGAAGGTAAATGCGGCCGGCATGAAGATCAGTACCGACCAATGGCCTTTCAGGCTGGCTTCGGTCACTTCGATGAACTTGCCATTATGGAAGGCGTTGGCCTTGAACGGCTGCACTTGCGTGTTGATCAGGGACATGAGAATGCTCCGGTGTGGTGTGGGTGGGTTGGATCGGAAGTGGAGCCAGCTTAGGGTATCCCTATCAATAATTGAAATTGATTATAGATATCCTATCGATAGGCAGGGACTATTATCATGCCGGCAAGGCCCCGGCGCTTCGGCGCGGCCAGCTACCATGCTGCGATGACTGCCACTGCCCCCACCGTTGCCAGCCTGCTGACTCAGGCACGTACCCGGATTGATCCTGTCGATGCCGACTATTTGCTGCTGCATGTCTTGCACCAGTCGCGCAGTTGGCTGTTTGCGCATGCTGACGACGGCGTGAGCGCAGCCGATGCGGCGCATTTTGAAGCGTTGGTGCAGCGGCGCGGGATCGGGGAACCGGTGGCGTACCTGACCGGCAGTCGTGGGTTTTGGACGCTGGACTTGGCAGTGTCACCGGCCACCTTGATTCCGCGCCCGGAAACCGAGTTGCTGGTCGAGCAAGCCTTGCTGCGTATCCCCAACGATGCCGCCGTGCGGGTGGCCGATCTTGGCACCGGTAGTGGCGCGATTGCGCTGGCGTTGGCCAAGGAGCGCCCGCAGGCGCAGCTGGTGGCCACCGATGCCAGTGCAGATGCCTTGGACGTGGCGCGCGGCAATGCGCAGCGCAATGCCATCGGGAATGTCGAATTTCGCCAAGGCGATTGGTTGGCGCCGGTGCTGGGCGAGCGCTTCGATGTCATCGTCAGCAATCCGCCGTACATCGCGGAGCATGACCCGCATCTGGACGCCGGCGACCTGCGCTTTGAGCCGCTGCTGGCACTGGCCTGCGGCGTGGATGGGCTGGATGCCATTCGCATGATTGCAGTCGCCGCCCCAGCGCATCTGCGTGCCGGGGGGTGGTTGTTGCTGGAGCACGGGCTCGACCAAGGCCCGGCAGTGCGCACCCTGCTGCGCGACGCCGGGTTTTATGGGGTCAAAACCGTGCGCGATCTGGAGTCGCGTGATCGAGTCACATTGGGGCAACGATGACGCTGATGGCGAGCGCATCGGGTAGATCGCGCAGCCTATGAGCGATGTAGCGATTGCCCTGCGCCAGGCGCCAACACCGGCCCGCACCGCGACCGGGTTAAAATGAAAGCCAACACCCCCGCTGGAACCCGCATGCGCGCGCTGTATCCCGAAATCACCCCGTACCGCACCGGTAGCTTGGCCGTTGATGCCCGCCACACCTTGTATTGGGAAGAATGCGGTAACCCCCACGGCAAGCCGGTGGTGATGCTGCACGGCGGGCCGGGTGCGGGATGCACCCCCAATATGCGGCGTTTTCACGACCCTGCGAAATACCGCATCGTGTTGTTTGATCAGCGCGGTGCCGGGCGCAGCACCCCGCATGCGGATCTGACCGACAACAGCACATGGGATCTGGTCGCCGATATCGAACAATTGCGTGAACTTCTGGGAATTGTGGCATGGCAAGTGTTCGGCGGCAGCTGGGGCTCCACCCTGGCGTTGGCGTATGCGCAAACCCACCCGCAGCGTGTGACCGAGCTGGTGCTGCGTGGCATCTTCATGCTGCGCCGCTGGGAATTGGAATGGTTCTATCAAGAAGGTGCATCGCGCCTGTTCCCGGATGCATGGGAGCACTACATCAATGCGATCCCGATGGTGGAGCGGCACGATTTGATTTCCGCCTTCCAGCGCCGCCTCACATCCAGTGACGAGGCCACCCGTCTGGCCGCCGCACGTGCATGGGCGATCTGGGAAGGAGCCACCAGTTATCTGCATATCGATCCCGATTTCATGGATAGCCACGGTGACGCAGCATTCGCCTTGGCTTTTGCGCGGATCGAAAATCATTACTTCGTCAACGGTGGTTTTTTTGAAGTAGAAGACCAGTTGCTGCGAGATGCGCACAAAATTGCGCATATTCCCGGGGTGATCGTGCATGGCCGTTACGACGTGGTGTGCCCAATCCAGAACGCATTCGATTTGCACAGGGCGTGGCCGAAGGCTGAGCTCATCGTCAGTGCCGCCTCCGGGCATTCCGCATTTGAAGCGGAGAACGTGGCGGCATTGGTAGCGGCCACCGATCGCTTTGCTGCCTGACCTGCAGCGAATGTGCGTGGTCAGGGCAAGAACGTCAGCAGCCGCTACACTCGGCGCATGAACTTACTCGCCTTTGAAACCGCTACCGAAGCGTGTTCGGTCGCTATTTGGGTCGATGGGCAGGTGCGCGAGCGCTTCGAAATCGCGCCGCGTCGGCACACCGAGCTGGCTTTGCCTTGGGCCGAAGCGTTACTGGCCGAGGCTGGCATCAAACGCGCGCAACTCGATGCGATTGCGGTGGGCCGTGGACCTGGCGCGTTTACCGGTGTGCGCCTGGCGATTGGTATTGCGCAGGGCATCGCCCTGGCACTGAATCGCCCTGTCATCGCAGTATCGAGTTTGGCGGCGTTGGCGTTGCGTGCCAATGCGCCCGGCCGATGCCTTGCGGCGATAGACGCACGCATGGGTGAGGTCTATCTGGGTGCGTTCGAATGTGATGGTGATGGTGCACGGGCACTTGCACCGGAGGCCGTGATCAAGCCCGAGCTTGCACAGATTCCCGAAGGCGACGGCTGGCATGCGGTAGGCACCGGGTTTGCAGCGGTCGATGGTGCATTGCAACTACGTTTGCAGGGGCGTTTGCTGGGGCTGGATGCCAGCGCCTTGCCGCACGCCGGCGATGTGGTCCGCTTGGCTGCGCAGGCATTTGCGCGAGGCGAAGGGCAGGCACCCGAGCGCATCGAGCCGGCATACTTGCGCAATGATGTGGCGCTGACCTCGGCTCAACAGCAGGCGCTGCGCAAACAGGCATCCAGCACGGCCTGATTTTTTTTCGCTATGCTCCCGCGTATGGTGTCTGTTACAGGGGAGGATGCGTGAAGGCTCGTAATCTGTTGCTATCAGGCGTTTTACTGGCTACGCCGGCATTTGCCGAAGATGTTGCCTATGGTGGCCGAACCTTGGATGTGGCGCTCGATCAAGAGGCAAAGCCCATTCGCAGCATGCAAGGCTCGCACTATTCCATTTCATTGCCGCCCGATCAGCTCATCAGCAAGGCGCAAACCTGCCTTGCTGCACAAAGTGGCATGCATGTGGACTCCTCAGATCAGGCATCAGGTCAACTGCAGGCGACTGTCAAGCTTTCCTACCGCGCTCGATTTTCGTCTTTCACGGTCAGTAGCCGGTTGACCTTGCTGGCCGCAGGAGGGGGGTTTCAGATCACTGAAACCGGGCTTGGAGTCGCTGCAGCGGGTAGCGAAGCAGCGGCTGACGTGCAGCCGTTGTCGCAAAAGGAAAGCGGCTGGGAAAAGTCGCTGGATGCATTGATCCTGGGCGAAAATGCATTGGTCGATTGCCTGTATCGCTGAGTGGTGCGGCGCCATGCTGGCGCTTCACGGCCATTGCTTAGCGATCGACTAATTCGCCACCGGGCATGAATTGCCAAGTGCGGGTGATGTGCAAGATGTCGGGGTCTTCCGGCGTTTTCGGCAGTGGCGCGAACGGAATCGAGAGCTTGACGATGCGCAGGGCAGCATCGTCGAGCATCGGGATATTGCTGCTGCGGATGATGCGCATGCTTTCCACGCTGCCGTCACGGCGCACGGCGACACTGATCACCACCAGTCCGCCAATGTGACGGCGGCGTGCTTCATCCGGGTAGTTCAAGTTGCCTACCCGCTCAACCCGGGTCACCCAACTCCGCAGGTATTGCGCCCACGCGTATTCCTTGGTGCTGGCCGAAACAAACTTGCGTTTCGGGCGTTTGGCGTATTCGGCCGAACGCAACTGGATTTCCGCTGCCAGCCGCGCCATTTCAATGTCACGGTCGATTTTTTCGCGCCCCGGCGGTTGTCCATTGCTGGTGGCTTCCGGGGTTGGTGTGGGTAGCGGCAGACTCGTGTTGCTTTGCGTGGAGGTCACCAAGGGTGCATTTTGCGGTGGACTGGGCGTAGGCGACTGCGCATGCAGCGGTCGTGGAGCCAGCCCGTCCACCGGCTGTGGCAACGGGCCGGCTTGTGGCGCACTGGGGCGGTTGGCCTTGTCGTGTTCACCTCCACCCTGATTGTTCGCTTGCGCAAGGAAATCCGCTTGCGCCGGCGTGAGCGGTGTTTGGGTACGGGTTTGGATCACGTCAAGGGTCGGTACCAAGGGTGCGGCATCTTCAATCGTGAAGCCAATCCCAAGGATCACCAAGGCATGCAGGAGTAGCGACAGCACAACGGTTGCACGCATGCGCTCCGTGTCGCCGATTCGAGACGGGGCCGGCAGGGCAGGGGCGGTACTGGCGACCATCAGGACAGGGCGAGGGCTTCGATGCAATCGAATAATTGCGCGGCGATATTCAGGCCGAATTGCGCATCCAACTCGCGGATACAGGTCGGACTGGTGACGTTGATTTCAGTCAGTGAATCACCAATCACATCCAGGCCAACAAACAGCATTCCGCGCCGGCGGAGTTCAGGGCCGACCTGTGCCGCGATCCAGCGGTCGTGCTCGGTCAGTGGCCGGCCTTCACCGCGGCCACCAGCGGCAAGATTGCCGCGGAATTCATCACCTTGCGGAATCCGTGCCAGGCAGTAATCCACCGGTGTGCCATCCACCAACAGTATGCGCTTGTCGCCATGCACGATCTCCGGCAAATAGCGTTGCGCCATCGCCAGTTGCCGGCCACCTTCGGTCAGGGTTTCCAGAATGACATTCAAGTTGGGGTCGCCGGCGTGGCTGCGGAAGATCGAGCGCCCGCCCATCCCATCCAATGGCTTCAGTACAACTTCGCCCTGTTCACTGGTAAATGCTTTCAGTGCCTTGTTGTCGCGGCTGACCAGGGTCGGCGGGCAGCACTGCGGAAACAGCAGGGCTGCCAGTTTCTCGTTGAAATCGCGCAGACCCTGCGGATTGTTGACCACCAGAGCGCCCTGGCGTTGCGCAAACCCCAGAATCTGGGTGTCATGCAGGTAATTGGCGTCCACCGGTGGGTCGGTGCGCATCAGCACGGCCTGGCCGGGGCCAAAGGTCAGGGTTGACCAATCGCCCAGCATGAAATGCTCGCCCGGGATGTCGTGCACTTGCAGTGGCGCCACTACCGCAGTCGCTTGCCCGTCGCGCAGGGCCAGGCCGCCGGGGCGCACATAGTGCAGGCGGTGGCCACGGTGCTGGGCTTCCAGCAGCATGGCAAACGTGGAGTCTTTGGCCGGCTTGATGGCGCCAATCGGATCCATGACCACCACCACATCAAGAGCTGCGGAAACTGGCATTACGAAGAGTCCATACGGGGGGGCGAAGCATGGTAGCAGGCAGACAAATCGAACATCAGATGCGGTAAATGCTTGACACGCTGCGCATAGACTGGGATATAGAGAGCTGTTGTCGCCGCTGGGTGCGGCACTCAGGATTCAAGCGCAAGGGGAACACATGGCGCAGCAAGACAGTGCAGATAGCAACCTGAAGGGATTGCGGGTGATGGTCATTGACGACTCCAGAACAATCCGACGCACGGCGGAAACCCTGCTTGCGCGCGAGGGTTGCGATGTCGTTTCGGCAACCGATGGGTTCGAGGCGTTGTCGAAGATCGCAGATCACAATCCGCAGATCATTTTCGTCGATATCATGATGCCGCGACTGGACGGATATCAGACCTGTGCCCTGATCAAGAACAACCAAACGTTTAAAAACGTGCCGGTGATCATGCTTTCGTCTAAGGACGGTTTATTCGACAAGGCAAGAGGCCGTATTGTCGGCTCCGAGCAATACCTGACCAAGCCGTTCACGCGAGATGAGCTGCTTGGTGCAATTCGGACGTACGTTAACGCCTGACCGGGGGGGACAGGATCAGCATGGCACGCATACTGCTTATCGAAGATTCACCGACTGAGACTGCAGTCATGGTGCAGTTGCTGGAACGCAACGGTCACCAGGTCACGACGTCGGGTAGCGCGGAAGACGGCATTACTGCCTGCAAGCGCGACAAGCCCGATCTGGTGCTGATGGATGTGATTCTGCCCGGAATGAATGGCTTTCAGGCCACCCGTGCACTGTCGCGGGATAGCGAAACCAGCCATATCCCGATCGTGATCGTCAGCACCAAGGGGCTGGAAACCGATCGCGTATGGGGCATGCGCCAAGGGGCCAAGGATTACATCACGAAGCCGCCGCGCGAAAGTGAGTTGGTTGCGCGCATCAACGCATTGATTGGGCACTGACTATGGCCAAGCGCGGCAAGCAAAAGCAAAAAGGCAAAGCCCAGACCGAAGCCGCCAAGGCGGCACCAGTACCGGTCGTGCATGACAGCGCTGCCGAGAGGGTCGATGAAACCCGTGCGGCCAATGCTGTTGCCGCACTGCCGGAACCGCAGGCTATGGCCGACGATACGGCTGAGGCAGCGGTGCCTGCCAGCGATGCGGCGGAAGAAGTAGAAACGGGGCACGTAGAAATAACGGCAGCAGTCGCGTCGGGTCCGGATGCCGATGCCAGTGCCGTTATTGCCGAACATGATGTTTCACAGGCCGCGGCGGAAGCGGCCGTGGTTGACGTCCAGGTGGCGCAAAAACCCAAGCGCCCACGGCGTGCGCCAGTGCGCCCACGTGAGCAACGGCCCCCATTCCTGGTGTTGGCCGATTACGAACAGCGCAGCCTGTCGCACGTCGCTGGTTTGCCCGAGCAATTGGACGCGCCGGGGTTGTGGCGCGGAGTTGCCTATCGTGTTGGCGCGCATCGGCTGGCATCTGGGTTTGGTGAGGTGATTGAAATCCTGCCATTGCCGGCGCTAACCCATGTGCCAGGTTCGCAAGCGTGGATGCTGGGGGTTGCCAATATTCGCGGCACCTTGCTGCCGGTGGTCGACCTCAAGCAATTTTTGGAAGGCGAGCGTACCGTCCTGCACGAACGCCAGCGGGTGCTGGTGATGCGTCAGCCGGGCGGTGATGTCGCCGTCACGATTGATGAGCTTTATGGTCAACGCAGTTTCGTCGACGCGCAGGGCATCGCCGCCGATGCGATCAGTGAAGGGCGCTATGCGCACTTTATCGATCGCGCCTATCGCATCAATGATCAAGATTGGGGCGTTTTCAGTTTCGAACGCCTCGCCCGTACTCCCGAATTCCGCCAAGCCGCCGCCTAACTGGCGGAACCCCAAGCAAGCCGAGGTCGCACGATGAGCACTTTGATGGATTCCGCCGCCGGTAAAGGCCGCAATCTCAGCACCAACTTCTGGATCTGGTTGCTGATCGGTTCGCTGGTCGTATTTGCCGGCAACACTCTGTATGCCACGACCAAGGCATCGCGCTTGGGCGGTGCCAGTACTGCGGCTTCGCGCTTGCAATTGAACTCGCAGCGACTGGCCAACCAAGGCCGTGAAGCGATCGACGGTAAAGGCCAGGCGTTTGATGCGCTGAAGGCCACCAAGGGCGAAATTGACGCGGATATCAAACTGCTGAATGACCGCTTCGGTGATGCCGCGGGCGTGGCGGCACCGATTCGCACGGTCACCAATACGTGGGATCCGCTGGCAAAGCGTTCCGACGAAGTCATGGGCTCGCAGCAGGCGGTGCTGGCGCTGGCCGGTCACGCGGATAGCTTCACCGGTAAGATTCCGCAGCTGCAAGCGCAATTGAACGAAGTTGTACGCGGCCTGGCCTCCGGTGGTGCCAGCTCGGCACAGGTGTTCACTGCGCTCAACCAAGTGGTGACCTCGTCCACCATGGCGCGTCGAATTGCCGAACTGCGTGCGGGTGGTGCGGGTGCGCAGGTCGCTGCCGATGCGCTGGGGCGCGATGCTGCGGTGTTCGACCGGCAGATGAATGCGTTGGTCAGTGGCAGTGCAGATATCGGCAAGGTCAGCGCCGCTGGCGCGGTGGGCCCGCTGAATCAAGCACATGCCATGTGGCAGGGCATGAAGAAGGATCTCGACGCGATCGTGGGGGACTCCAAGCGTCTGATCGTGGCGCAGGCGTCGGCCAGCGCCCTTGCCGCAGGCTCGGACAAGTTGTTGTCCGACAGTGAGGGCCTGTTTGCGGCATTCACCTCGTTTGGCTCATTGAAGGACACCAGCGTCATCGGTGGCGTCTGGGTCAGTATCCTGTCGGGTGCGGTGGCGCTATTCTCGATCGTCGGCTTGCTGTGGGCACTGGGGCGTGCGCAGCGCGTACGCTACCAGACCACCAAAGAACTGAATGACCGTAACCAGGAGGCGATCATGCGCCTGCTGGACGAAATGGGTTCGCTGGCGGAAGGCGATCTTACCGTGAAGGCGACCGTGACCGAAGACATGACCGGCGCGATTGCGGACTCCATCAACTTCGCCGTCGAACAGTTGCGTACCTTGGTGGCCACGATTAATGACACCTCGGTGCAGGTGGCGGCCAGTGCGCAGGAAACCCAGGCTACCGCGATGCATCTGGCCGACGCCGCGGAGCATCAGGCGCAGGAAATCAACTCCGCGTCCGGTCGAATCAGTGAAATTGCGACCAGCATTAATCAGGTGTCGCGCAACTCCGCCGACTCCGCCGAGGTGGCGCGCCGCTCCGTGCAGATCGCCACCAACGGTGCGGGCGTGGTGCGGCAGACGATTGCCGGCATGGACAGCATTCGCGACCAGATTCAGGAAACCTCCAAGCGCATCAAGCGACTGGGTGAAAGCTCACAGGAAATCGGCTCGATCGTGGAACTGATCAATGACATTTCCGAACAGACCAACATCCTGGCGTTGAACGCGGCAATTCAGGCGGCCTCGGCCGGCGAAGCCGGCCGTGGGTTCGCGGTGGTGGCCGACGAAGTGCAACGCCTCGCGGAACGCTCTTCCAGCGCCACCAAGCGCATCGAATCGCTGGTGCAAACCATTCAGGCCGATACCAACGAAGCGGTCAGCTCGATGGAACAGACGACATCGGAAGTGGTGGCCGGTGCCCGTTTGGCCGAGGACGCCGGTACTGCACTGGGCGAAATCGAAAAGGTGTCATCCGACTTGTCGGGATTGATTGAAGGGATTTCGGTGGCTGCGCAGGAGCAATCCTCGGCAGCAACCAATATCACCCAAGCGATGAACACGATTCAGTCGATCACCGCACAAACCTCACAAGGTGCCAGCCAGACTGCGGCATCCATTGGAAATCTGGCGCAGCTTGCCGCCGACCTTCGCCGTTCGGTCGCCGACTTCAAGCTGCCTGCCTGACGTCGATTGAGACAAGGATCAGGATGAACAGCATCCTTCAGGGCAGAATCGTTTTGCTTGGATTTAGCGGAGCCTCGTCATGACCACGGCACAGCGAGACGCCATCGACCATACCGCGTTGGGTTGGGTAAAACCCGAGATCGATGAGGCCTTGCGTCAGGCCAGGATCGAGCTCGAAGCGTTCGCCGACGCCCCCAACGGTGAAAATTCGATGCAGGCGTGCATGGGGTATCTGCACCAAGTGCAGGGCACCTTGCGGATGCTTGAATTGCAGGCACCCACCATGGTGTCGGTGGAAATGGAGCAGGTGGCAGCAGCATTGCAAGCAGCGGCCACGCCCAATCGAGATGATGCCCTGGCTGCGCTGATGCGCGGTTTGGTGCAGTTGCCGGACTATCTGGAGCGTTTGCAGGGTGGGCATCGCGACATTCCGATCGTGTTGCTGCCGCTGATCAACGATCTGCGCGCCGCACACGGGGCTGCCCCGATGTTGCAAGACCAATTGCCCAGCTTGCTGGTCGCGCCCAGCGATGCCGAAATCGAACATGCACGCGGCAGCTTGGCCGGGCGCAACCGTGCACTGCTGGATACCGTGTCTTCCGCGATCAAGGAAGACCTGCTGAAGGTCAAAGACGCGCTGGATCTGTATCTGCGCGGCAATCGCGCAAATGTGCAAGATCTGCTGCCGCAGGCCGAAGCGCTGGATCGAATTGGCGACACCTTGGGTATGTTGGGGTTGAGCAGCGCCAGCGGTGTGGTGCAAGAGCAGCGCGCAGTTGTGCAGGCCATTGCCAGCGGCGAGCGCGCATTGCAGGAAAGTGACCTGCTGGACGTGGCTGGCGCGCTGATTTACATCGATCATTCGCTGGATGATCAAGTTGCGCATTTGGGTAGCGGTGCTGAAAGCGGCGATTTGCTGGCGCAGGAATCAAGCAAGGTCATGGGGGCACTGACTCAGGCCACCATCGGCAATTTTGCGGAAGTGCGCAATGCCTTCATAGCTTTTGTCGAAACCAATTGGGATCACGCACACGTTGCCTCGGTGCCGCGCCTGTTGGCAGAGGTTGCCGGGGTGCTGCACATGGTGCAGCAAGACGTCCCCGCAGATTACTTGCAAGCCCTGCAGGTCTATACACAAGCCGAGCTGATTGACCGCAAACGCGTTCCCAGTGGACGCCAACTAGATACTCTGGCCGACGCGCTGACCAGCTTGGAGTACTACCTGGAATCCCTGCATGACCCGTTGGGTCAGCGTTCGGATTTGCTCGACAAAGCGCGCGCGTGTTTGGAAGCCTTGCAGTATTGGCCGATCCCGCAAGTGGGTACGCGCACGGCAGCGCCGGCCGACAGCCATATTGCACCTGCATTCGTGGAGCAGGCGCCACCTGCGCAGGCGGATCATGGCACCCCGCCAGTAGTGGAGGGGGCAAACGTCAGCGAACCACAGGCTGTGGTGGTCACCGCACCGGCTGCAGCAGCTGCCGTAGTATCCGGGAGTGCGCAGCCAGTGGCGGCTGGCTTCGAGTCGATGGGTGAAGAAATCGATGATGAGATCCGTGAAATCTTCCTTGAAGAGTTCCAGGATGAAATCGCCAATCTGGATGAACTGATGCCAGCCTGGCGCATGGCGCCGGAAGATGCAGAACGCCTGCGCCCAATTCGCCGCGTGTACCACACCCTCAAGGGGAGTGGTCGCTTGGTCGGGGCCAAAGTGTTGGGCGAGTTCGCATGGCATGTCGAGAGCATGTTCAATCGCGTGCTGGATGGTTCACGCCCGGCCAGCTCGGCCGTGGTCGGGTTTGCCGGCTTATCGCGCGAACTATTGCCGCAATTGCATGCCGCCTTGCTGGGTACTGGCAAGGTCAATGTCGATATTCCCGCCATGGAAGCCGCAGCAGATCGCTTGGCTGCCGGCGAAGACGTCTTGATGTCAACGCTGCCGCTAGTGCAGGCGGGCGCGGTTGCTGCGCCGGCAGAGCCGGTGGTTGAAGTCGCAGCCGATGCAGCTGGCGAGGCGCATACCACGTCGGTCAGCGTGGATCCGGTGTTGCTGGAAATCCTGGGTACCGAAGTTGGCAGCCATTTGGAAACCGTGGATGCGTGGTTGGCCGCTGCCCGCAATGGCGAGGCCGCCATCAGCGACCGGCTGATCCGTGCCATCCATACACTCAACGGCGCTTTTGCAATGACCGAAGTGGTGTCGGTCACGGCATTTACGGCGCCGGCCGAAGGCTTTGTGAAGCGCTTGATGGGGGCGAGCACGGTTGCCGATGAGGCAGGCATCGCAGCGATTGCTGACATGTCAGCGGCTATCAAGGCTTCGACACACGCACTGCAAACAGCACCCGATCAGGTGCCGGTGCATTCGAGTTTGGCGGCACGCATTACCGCTTTGCGTGATGCATTGCCAGAATCCAGTCTGCCGTTTATCGATGGCCTCCACCGCGAGGAAACCGAACGCGTCGAAGCCGAACGCGTCGAAGCCGAACGCGTCGAAGCCGAACGCGTCGAAGCCGAGCGCGTCGAAGCCGAGCGCGTCGAAGCCGAGCGCGTCGAAGCCGAGCGCGTCGAAGCCGAGCGCGTCGAAGCCGAACGCGTCGAAGCCGAACGCGTCGAAGCCGAACGCGTCGAAGCCGAACGCGTCGAAGCCGAACGCGTCGAAGCCGAACGCGTCGAAGCCGAACGCGTCGAAGCCGAACGCGTCGAAGCCGAGCGCGTCGAAGCCGAGCGCGTCGAAGCCGAACGCGTCGAAGCCGAACGCATCGAAGCCGAACGCATCGAAGCCGAACGCATCGAAGCCGAACGCATCGAAGCCGAACGCGTCGCGGCAGAACGCGCCGCGATGGATGAGGCCGAACGCGCCGAAGCGGAGCGCCTTGAAGCGGAGCAAGCCAAAGCTGCACGCGTTGAAGCCGAGCGTCTTGAAGCGGAGCGCGTGGAAGCTGAGCGACTTGAAGCCGAGCGTGTTGAAGCAGAACGCCTTGAAGCTGAGCGTCTCGAAGCCGAGCGTGTTGAAGCAGAACGCCTTGAAGCTGAGCGTCTCGAAGCCGAGCGTGTTGAAGCAGAACGCCTTGAAGCTGAGCGACTCGAAGCCGAGCGTGTTGAAGCAGAACGCGTCGAAGCCGAACGCCTTGAGGCTGAACGCGTCGAAGCCGAACGTCTCGAAGCAGAACGCGTCGAAGCCGAACGTCTCGAAGCCGAACGTCTCGAAGCCGAACGTCTCGAAGCAGAACGCGTCGAAGCCGAACGCCTTGAAGCAGAGCGTCTCGACGCCGAACGCGCGGAAGCACAGCGTCAGGAAGCAGATCGGATTGTCGCTGCGCGTGTCGAAGCCGAGCGCCTGGAAGCTGAACGGGCTGCGGCTGCACGTGCCGAAGTCGAGCGGCAACAGGCCGAGCGTCGAGTTGCCGAAGCGCAGGCGGCAGCCAAGGCACGCGAATTTGCTGCATTGGCGGCATTGCAGGCGACGGCTGCAGCTGCAGAAGATCCGGACGAAGCGCTGGATACCAGTGATTTGGACGTGGAACTGGTCGATATCTTCGTCGAAGAAGGAGGCGATCTGCTCGATCATTCCGATGGCTTGCTGTCGCAATTGCGTGAGCAGACCGAAGATCAGGAACTGATCGTGGGCCTGCAACGCGACTTGCATACGCTCAAGGGCGGCGCCCGCATGGCTGGCATGATGTCGGTCGGTGAATTGGGCCACGCCATGGAGTCGCTGCTGGAAGCTGCCGCGGCACAGAAGGTGGAGTTGGGCGAAGCCGGAGTGTCATTGCTGGAGCGCGGGTTCGACCGGTTGCACGGCATGATTACCCGCGTTGCGGCACGTCGTGCAGTCGGCATGCCGGAGGCGTTGATCGAAGAGTTCGCTGCGCGCGCGGAAAATCGTGCGGTGGCTGCGCCGGAGCCGGCGGAGTTGGCCGAAGTCGGGGCTGCAGTTGGTGCCGAAGCTGCGGCCCAGGCAACAGCACCCAAGGCGACCACCAAGGTGGTGCCGCTCAAGCCGTTGTCCATGCCGATCAACCCGGATGCTGGTTTCGACGACGACGATCTGGGCGTTCGCGCACCGCAGGAGCAGGTGCGCATCCGTGCGGATCTGCTCGACCGCTTGGTGAACTACGCCGGCGAGGTGGCGATCTATCGCGCACGTCTGGAGCAGCAGCTGTCTGCGTTCCGCAGTACCGCGCAGGAAATGGAGCAAACCAACCTGCGTCTGCGCGATCAGTTGCGGCGTCTGGATTCCGAAACCGAAGCGCAAATCATCGCCCGCTACCAACGCGAAGGCGATGCCGGGAGCGAGACCTTCGACCCGCTGGAACTCGACCGGTTCAGCACCTTGCAACAGCTCTCGAGGGCACTGGCCGAGTCCGCCGCCGACTTGCAGAGCTTGCATGGGTCGATGGAAGACCTGACGCGTCAGTACGAAACCCTGCTGACTCAGCAGTCACGCGTCAGTTCCGAGTTGCAGGAAGGCCTCATGCGCACCCGCATGTTGCCATTTGATTCGTTGGTGCCGCGTTTGCGCCGCGTGATCCGTCAGGCCGCCAGCGAGACTGGCAAGCAAGCCCAGCTCAAGCTGGACGGGGCTCAGGGCGAACTGGATCGCAATGTGCTGGAGCGCATGACCGCGCCGTTGGAACACATGCTGCGCAATGCCATTGCGCACGGTCTGGAAGTGCCGGATGTGCGCCGTGCCGCAGGCAAACCGGATGAAGGCAGCATTCGTGTGGCAGTTCGCCGCGAAGGGTCGGAAGTCGTTTTGCAGATTTCCGACGATGGTGCTGGCCTCAATCGCGATGCAATCCGTGCACGTGGCATCGAGCGTGCGTTGATCCAGCCCGATGCGGTGTTGTCCGAGACCGAGTTGGACGAGTTGATCATGCAGCCCGGGTTCTCCACCGCCGAGACCGTCAGCCGCTTGGCTGGGCGCGGCGTCGGCATGGATGTGGTCGCCAGCGAAGTACGCCAGTTGGGCGGCACCATCGACATTGCATCGCGCCCGGGGGAAGGCACCACCTTCACCCTGCGCCTGCCGCAGACCTTGGCGGTCACGCAGGCAGTGTTCGTCAAGATCGGAGATACCGAATACGCGGTGCCGATTGCCTCGGTGCGCGGCGTCGGCCGGATCAGCCGCGAAGATTTGGTCAAGTCCGATGCCAGCTATCGTTACGGTGGCGAAGACTATGCCCTGCACGATTTGGGTGCGCTGGTCGGAACATCGACCGCCAAGGCTGAGGGTCATCTGCAGATGCCGTTGTTGTTGGTGCGGTCAGGTGACCTGCGCGCTGCAGTCGCGGTAGATCAGGTGGTGGGTAGCCGCGAAATCGTGGTGAAGTCGGGCGGCCCGCAGCTGTTGTCGATCCCCGGTATCTTTGGCGCCACCATCATGGGTGATGGCCGCGTGGTGGTGATTCTGGACGTGGTGCCGTTGGTGCGCCGCTTCGCGGCTGCACCGCGCGAAACGGCTCCGGTGGTATCGGCAGTCGAACAGCGTGGCGTGCCCTTGGTCATGGTGGTGGACGACTCGGTCACCATGCGCAAGGTCACCGGTCGTGTACTGGAGCGTCACAGCTTCGAAGTGGCAACCGCGAAGGACGGCCTGGATGCGCTGGAGCGGATGGCAGACTTCGTGCCTGACCTGATGTTGCTCGACATCGAAATGCCGCGCATGGATGGCTACGAGTTGGCAACGGCGATGAAGGCCGACCCACGCTTGCGCAATGTGCCGATCATCATGATCACCTCGCGCACCGGCGAAAAGCATCGCCAGCGCGCGATGGATCTGGGTGTCGAGCGCTATCTGGGCAAGCCGTATCAGGAAGCCGAACTCATGCGCAACGTGTTCGACTTGCTCGGGGTTGAACACACGGGCGATGGAAGCCTGCAATGAGCAGGCCGCGTGTGGTTGTGTTGGCGCGCCCCGGTGCGGGGCGCGACCGTACCGAGGCGGCGGTGCAGGAGGCCGGGGCCGCACTGGTGGCGGTGTTGGATCCTTGCAGCGTGGGTGTCGATGCATTGCAGTCTGCCGCACCCGACGTCGTATTGGTGGTGCTCGACCCGGTCATCGAGTCCGCGTTGGGCAGCTTCGATGCGGTTCTGGCTGATCCAGCGCTGCGGGTGATGTTTGATGATGCCGACGTAGCCAGCAAACGCGATGGCTGGGAGGCAGCCCGCTGGATGCGCCATTTGGCCGCCAAATTGCATGGTCATGCGGATGTCCTGCCCGTCGCGCCGGACCCGGATGCGCCACAAGGACTGCAACAGGAAATGGAAGCGCTGGCGCTGCAGGTCGCGGCCATGCCTTCGCTGAAGCCTGCACCATTACAAGCACCTGATCAGGGTCAGGGTGCCGTGGTCATTTCGGCCGGGGTAGGTGGTCCGGATGCCGTACGCCAGATTCTGGGCGGCTTGCCGCAAGACTTCTCACGCGCGGTGTTGCTGCATCAGCGCGTGGCGGGTGGTCAATACGACAAACTGGTACGTCAGATGCAGCGTGCCACCACGTTGACAGTCAGCCTTGGGCAGCCCGGTGAAGTGCTGGTGCATGGTCAAGTGTACGTACTCCCGGATCTGGTGGATGTGCAACAGTCTGGTGACAGCTTGGTGTTGGTGGCCACCGATGGCGCGGCACGTTTTGCCGGTTTGCGCGCCGCCGATACCGCCATGCTGCTATTGAGTGGCGCCGATACTGCGCTGGTTGATGTGGCGCTGTCGTTGCGGCTGGGTGGGGCGTTGGTGTATGGCCAGGCGCCCGATAATTGTTTTGATCCTGCCACCAGCAAATTGTTGGTGGCACGTGGTGGTGAGGCGCGTAGTCTTGCCGAAATTTCCCGTCTGCTGCTCCAGCGCTGGCCTGCCTGAGGTATCCCATGTCCGACATTGCCCACATCATCCGAGGCGTGCTGATCCAAGTCGCGCAGGCGCGCTTGCTACTGCCCAATGCCACCATCGCCGAAGTGTTGTCGTTTGCGCCGCCGGAGCCGGTGGCCGATGCCCCGGATTGGTTGCTGGGGCGGATCCGCTGGCGCGGCTGGCAGTTGCCGTTGGTATCCTTCTCGCGGTTTGCCGAGTTGGCTGACGAAGAAGGCGGCTTGGGCAGCAAGGTCATTGTGCTGAAAGCATTGGGCGGCGATGAAAAGCACCCCTATTTCGCAATGCTGACGCAGGGCTTCCCGCGCTTGGTAACGGTGACCGAGACGTCGATGGTGACCCTGGAGAGTGGCGGCGAGTTACCGGCAGGGGTGTTGGCGCGCGTGCGCCACAATGAAGACGATGCGATGGTGCCGGACTTGGCCGCACTCGAAGACAGTCTGCGCGAAGTGATGGCGCAGGCGGCTTGAAGTCAGGCTTGCTTGCGGTGTGAGTTTGGGCCGTACTTGACTCACCCAAGATCACCCAAGATCACCTGCAGCGCGGCAATCGCGGCGATACCGGCGGTTTCGGTGCGCAGAATGCGTGGGCCCAGGCGCAGCCCTGCATACCCTGCGGCTTGCAATTGCTCACGGTCGCGCGGTGACCAACCGCCTTCCGGGCCAATGGCCAGTGTGCATTCGCGTAGTGCAACACCCTGCAGCGCAGTCAAGGCGGCCGTGGCCAGCGGATCCAGGATGAACCCGCGCCCGGTGCGCATGCCTGCCGCCTGCGGCAATGGCTGCGGCGGCAACACCTCGGGAATGCAGGCGCGGCCGCTTTGCTCGCAAGCGGAAATCACCACTTCGCGCCAATGCGCCAGCCGTTTGTCGGCGCGCTGCGCATCCAGTTTCACTTCGCTGCGTTCGCTCATCACCGGCACGATGCGGGCCACGCCCAGTTCGGTCGCTTTTTGCAGGATCAGATCCATCTTCTCGCCGCGTGCGATGCCTTGCAGCAGGCTGATGCGTAGCGGTGATTCATTGTGGATGGGGCGTGCTGCGGTTACTTCGGCTTGTGCATCGCGTTTGCCGACCGTGACAATGCGGGCATCGTAATCAACGCCGTCGCCGTTAAACAGCACGCAAGCATCGTCCACTTGCAGACGCAGCACCCGCAGCAAATGTGCAGCCACATCATCGGGCAAGGTCAGTCGTTGGCCGACGGCCAGCGGGGCATTCACAAAACTTCGGGTCAGGCGCATGCAAGGACTCCGGGGGTGTGGTGATGGGTCAAGCGCAGCATGGCGGTAAGAGCCGTATTCACCCCGCAGCCGCGTCCAATACGTCTGCCGTCACCTGCGCCAACAACTGCAATTGCGCGGTATCGATGCAATACGGCGGCATCCAATACAACACATCGCCCAGTGGACGCAACAACACGCCGGATGCCAGAGCCTTGCGGTACAAGCGCAGGCCGCGCCGTCCGGAAATTTCCACGGCGTGGCCGTCCTCGACATTGTCGGGCTCGGGTTTGAGCTCGATGGCGAGGATCATCCCGGTCTGGCGTACTTCAAGCACGGCCGGATGGCTGGCAAATGGCGCGGCCAGCGCCGCCATGCGCTGGGCTGTGTCGCGGTTGCGTGGCAACACCGCATCGCTGTCGAAAATCGCCAGCGAAGCCAGCGCTGCCGCACAGGCCAGCGGATTGCCGCTGTAACTGTGCGAATGCAGGAAGGCACGCTCGCGCGAATCATCCAAAAATCCGTCGTAAATTTGCTGGGTGGCCAGCACCGCGCACAGTGGCAAGAAACCACCGGTCAGGCCTTTGGACAGGCATAGCAAATCCGGTTGAATGCCGCCTTGTTCACAGGCGAACAGCGTGCCGGTGCGGCCAAAGCCCACCGCGATTTCGTCGGCAATCAGAAGAATACCGTGCGCGTCGCACAGCTCACGCACGCGGCGCAGGTAGTGCGGGTGGTGCATGCGCATGCCGCCGGCGCATTGCACCAAGGGCTCCAAGATAAAGGCACAGATTTCGCCGGCATGGGCCGCGAACAACGCTGCCAAGGCATTGGCAGCGGCCTCGGCACAGGCGCGCGCGCCGGCGTCATCCTGCGTGCCAAATGCATCCGGCGATGGCGCAAACAACACGTCCAGCAGCAGCGGTGCGTACACCCGCCGATACAGCGGCAAATCGCCCATCGACAGCGCACCCAAGGTTTCACCATGGTAGCTGCCTCGCAAGGCTACGAAGCGGGTGCGGCCAGCGATGCCTTGGTTATGAAACCAGTGGTAGGCCATTTTCAGGGCGACTTCGACCCCGGCCGACCCATTGTCGGCATAGAACACCTTGGCCAAGGGTGCCCGCCCCGCTTGTTGCGGGGCACACGCAAGCAAGCGTTCGGCCAACTCCACCGCTGGCGCGTGTGAGCAGCCGGCCAAAATCACTTGCTCCAGCGTGCGGGCCTGCTGGCCAATGGCTTGCGCGATGCGCGGCTCGGCGTGGCCATGGATATTGGTCCACCAACTGCTGACCGCATCCAGTACGTGGCTGCCGTCGTGCCCCACCAGCCACGCGCCCTCTCCGCGTGCCACCGGGAACAGCGGCAGTGCATCGGGGTGTTCGCGCATTTGCGTGCAGGGGTGCCAGAGCACGGCCAAATCGCGCGCACGCCAAGCGTCATCGGCGGCTATCATGGGGGTATCGTGAAGTCCTTTCATCCTGCCATTATCGCCGTCGGGACGGTCGCATGAGCCACCGTTTGCCCATCATCCACGGCATTACCGAGCACGACGCCGGCCCGTACCGGTTGGAGCGGCTTGATCTGGAGTTCTCCAACGGCGAACGCCGCCAGTTCGAGCGCCTGCATGCACGTGGGCATGGCGCGGTGGCCGTGGTACCGATGCTGGATGCCGACACCGTGCTGCTGGTGCGCGAATATGCGGCCGGCGTGCACCGCTATGAGTTGGGGCTGGTGAAGGGGCGGATTGACGCGGGCGAAACCCCCGAGCAGGCCGCCAATCGCGAATTGATGGAAGAGGCTGGCTACGGTGCGCGTGATGTGCGCGTGCTGCGCACCCTGACCTTGGCACCCACCTACATGAGCCACCGAACACATCTGGTACTGGCGCGGGAGTTGTATCCGCAGCGTTTGCCCGGGGATGAGCCAGAGCCGCTGGAGTTGGTGCCCTGCAAACTGGCCGAGTTGGATCGGTTGATTTTGCGGGAAGAGTTTTCCGAAGGCCGCAGCATTGCGGCGCTGTTTATTGTCCGCGAATGGCTGAAACAACAACGATGAACCTGGCCCCTTCTTTGCGCGATGGCGTGATTGCGATTGCCCGCGCCGCTGCGGCAGAAATCTTGAATGTGTATGACGGTGAGTTCGCGGTGCAGCACAAAGACGATGCGTCGCCGCTCACCGCCGCCGACCTGGCCGCGCATCGCTGCATCAGCGATGGCCTGCGCGGATTGACGCCGAACATCCCGGTGCTGTCGGAAGAATCCAGGGACCTCGACATTGCCCAGCGCAGGCAGTGGCAAACATTTTGGCTGGTGGATCCGCTGGATGGCACGCGGGAATTCGTCAAGCGCAATGGCGAATTCACCATCAACATCGCCTTGGTCGAACATGGCGCTGCCACCTTTGGTGTGATCCAGCAGCCCGTCACGGGCGGGTTATGGCACGGTGCACCGGGTCAGGGCGCATTCCGCCGCGACGGAGAAATCGATACCGCCATCACCTGCCGCATTCCTGCGGCCACACCGCTGCGGATTGCCGCCAGTCGTTCGCATCGCGATGCACGCACGGAAAACTTGTTGGCCGCGATTCCCGATGCCGATGTGCAGGGCTATGGCTCGGCGCTGAAGTTTTGCAAACTTGCCGAAGGACTGATTGATCTGTATCCGCGCTTTCATCCCACCAGTGAATGGGATACCGCGGCCGGGCAAGCGATTGTGGAAGCGGCAGGTGGCGTGTTGCTGGATTTGCAAGGCCGGCCATTCCGCTACAACCAGCGCGACAGCTTGCTCAATGGCGATTTCATCGCAGTGGGTGACCGTAGTTTGCTGGCGCGCTTGCCGGCATGAGTGGCGGCATCGACCGTTTGCTGGCGATCATGGCCAAGCTGCGCAGCCCCGACGGCGGCTGCCCGTGGGATGTGCAGCAAACCTTCCAGACGATTGCCCCCTACACCATCGAAGAAGCCTACGAAGTGGCCGATGCCATCGACCGCGGCAACATGGCCGACCTCAAGGACGAACTGGGCGACTTGCTGCTGCAGGTGGTGTTTCATGCGCGCATGGCCGAAGAGCAAACGGCCTTTGCATTTGCCGATGTGGTGGATGCCATTTGCGACAAGATGACCCGCCGTCATCCACATGTGTTTGGCGATGCGTACTTTGCCGATGCGCAGGCGCAGTTGGCCGATTGGGAGGCGCGCAAACAGCTCGAACGTGCGGCCAATGGCGATGCCGATACATCCGCGCTGGCCGGTATCGCACGCGGTCTGCCGGAATGGCAGCGCGCCGTGAAATTGCAGAAAAAAGCGGCCAAAGTCGGCTTCGATTGGCCCGGTCCTGCACCGGTATTGGAGAAGTTGGCCGAAGAAATTGAAGAGGTACGCGTGGAGTTTGACGTGGTCGCCGCAAGCCCCGGTGATGCCGCCGCGCGCGACCGGCTGGAAGACGAGCTGGGCGATATTTTGTTTGTCTGCGCCAACCTGGCGCGACATGCCCAGGTGGATGTGGGGGCCGCCCTGCGCCGCGCCAACCGGAAATTCGAACGCCGCTTCCGGGCAATGGAGACACTGGCAGAAGCAACCGGTGGCTTGGCGGGAAAGTCGCTGCAAGAGCAGGATGCGTTTTGGGAACAAGCCAAAGCGATGGAGCGGCAAGGCTGATGGCGAGTGGCCTGCAGATCCGGTGCAAACAGCCCGCATAGGGGAAAGATAACGATGCGCGCACAGTGGACGGGGTTGCTGATTGTCTTGCTATTGGCACTGCTGCCGGCGCATGCGCAGGTACAGTTGGCGCGCTACCTCAAGCAGGATGCGTATCTCAGTATCAAAATTTCGCCTGACCGCCAGTATTACGCCGTCACCGTGTCGCTGCAACATCGGGTGGGGTTTTGTGATTTTGTGCAAGTCGGATGGTAAGCCAACCTACCGTTTAGATCAGGGACGATAGTTGCCAATATAAGTCGCACCGTCTGGCTTGACTGCATACATTCGACAATCGTGGGCAGCCTCCGAGCAAGCCATGGCAAACTGCAGGCTTGCATCACTGGCGGACAGGGTGCCGGAAGCCGAGCCGTTTGCTGTCTTGGCTACTGGGTGGGCTTGCAAGGCGTCACTCTTGGGGCGGTTGTAGTGGCCAACCACGCGGCATCCGGAATAGTCACAATAGTTCACGGTGCACATGGTGGCATTGCAGGTGATGATTGTGCACCCTGTGGAGCAATTCGTCACTGGTCCTGTTCCCGGTGGGTTCGGGCTGGTTTGTGCAGCGGCGGGCGGTGATGACAAAAACAAAGAGAGCAGCAAGAGCATCGCGCAAAACCCGACAAACTTCGATGCGATATTCATTGTTGATCATCCATGTTCAGGGTTGAGTGGCAAAACTAGCATGTTCCGGGAGGGGGGGGGCAATGCCTTCGCATCACTCCAGAAAAATCAACCACGCCGCGACCAGAATCAAACCAAAACCGGCCCAGTGGTTCCACTTCAATGCCTGCCCAAGATAGAGCGTGGAAAACCCGGCAAACACCAGTAAGGTGATGACTTCCTGCAGGCCTTTGAGCTGCGGCGCGCTGTATACCGTGCTGCCCATGCGGTTGGCAGGCACCATCAGCAGGTATTCGAAGAACGCGATCCCCCAGCTGATTAAAATGACCTTGGGCAGGGCAACACTGCGATACTTCAGGTGCCCATACCAGGCAAAGGTCATGAACACGTTGGAGCAAACCAGCAGCAGCGGGGTGAGTAGGCGGGCGTAAGGCATATGCGGTAGTGAAGGCGGCAGGGAGGCCAAAGCTTAGCCCCTTCACGCGGCTGCAACCGGCGTGCAGGCATGGTGGGCAAAAACTAGGAATTCGGAACAGGTAGGCGTGTATGCGCGAACAAGAACCGGCAGGGCTGATCCTGATTGTGGAGGACAACCGCAATATTTCAGAGATGGTGGGTGAGTATCTGGAGAGCCGCGGCTTTGAAGTGGATTTCGCCAGCGACGGATTGGACGGCTATCGGCTGGCGACCAGCAATCCGTATGACGCTGTCGTGCTGGATTTGATGCTGCCAAGGATGGATGGCATGGAGGTGTGCAGGCGGCTGCGTGAGGACGCTCGCAAGACCACGCCCATCCTGATGCTGACAGCACGTGACACGTTGGATGAAAAACTCAATGGCCTGTCATCCGGGGCGGATGACTACCTGACCAAGCCATTTGCCATTCGCGAGTTGGAGGCCCGCTTGCGTGTGCTGATTCGGCGTGATCATCGGATGATTGGCGCTGAGATCCTGCAGGTGGGAGATTTGCGCCTGGATCCGGCGACGCACCGGGTGTCGCGTGCCGGGCACACCCTGCAGTTATCCCCCACGGCGATACGCTTGCTCGGCATTTTGATGCGTGAGTCGCCGCGGGTGGTGAGCAGGCAGGATATCGAGCGTGAAATCTGGGGTAATGATTTGCCTGATTCAGACACTCTGCGCAGCCATCTTTACAACTTGCGCAAAGTGGTCGACAAGCCCTTTGAACAGCCCTTGCTGCATACCGTGCAAAGCGCTGGCTATCGGGTCGCGGCGCTGGCTGGTTGAGCCGTCACGATGGCGATACCAGAGCAACACATCGTTGCCACATCCGCTTCGCAAGATGCAGTGAGTGCGGTACGCGAACATGAATTCACGCATGCCGCCAGCCATGAATTACGCACGCCCTTGACCGTGATTCGGGTGGCTAGTGACCTGTTGGCGCATGACCATGGGTTGTCGTGTTCGTCGCGACGCTCATTGGAGAGAATTCAGGCGGCCGTCGGGGATATGGAGGCCATCCTTGATGCCTTGCTGTTGTTGGCGCGCGCGGAAGATTGCGCGTTGGTCTATGTCGATTTTCCTGTGCGCGAGGTGGTGCAACAGGAGTTGGAGCGTGTGCGCCCCGCGCTGCAGGCCAAGGGTCTGAATCTGCAATGGGTCGAGGAGGCGACGCCCAGCGTGCACGCGCCACCGCGTGTGCTGCAAGTGATCTTGGGCAATCTGTTGGCCAATGCGGTGCGGTTCACCGATCTTGGTGAGGTGCGGGTGCGGGTGTGCGCAGACCGGGTGCTGGTGGAAGACACCGGCATTGGTATGGACGCACAGGCACTGGCACAGGCGCATGCAGCGTTTTTCTGTGCGCGTGCGGGGGTCGCCGGTGGGCCAGGCTTGGGGCTGTCGGTGGCGCATCGGCTGGCGGTGCGCTGCGGCTGGTCGATCCGGCTGGAAAGCACGCTGGGTTGCGGGACCCGCGCCAGTATTGTATTTGCGCCTTCCGTGCTGGCCTGACTACCCGGCGGCAAGGGTTGGGAGACGGGCGCGTGGCAACGCGCTGTCAACCAAATGCATACTGGTGCGTTCTGATTCCAGATACCCTCCCCAAACCCTGTCCAAAGCCCGCATGAGCCAGTCATCACGTTCCAGGAGTTTTTCCCCTTTGCGCAAGATTGCCGTGGCTGCGGCCGTAGTCGCAGCGCTGGCAGCGGGCGGCTATTACTGGAGTAAACATAAAGCTGCCGATGCTGCCGGCGGTTACCGCACAGAGACCGTGCAGCGCGGTGATATTCGGGTGGCGATTTCCGCCACCGGTACGCTCAGTGCCATTACCACGGTGACGGTGGGTAGCCAGATTTCCGGGCAGGTGACCGATGTGCTGGTGGACTTCAATTCGCCAGTGAAGAAGGGCGACATCCTTGCCAAAATCGACCCGTCCACGTATCAGGCCCAGCTGGAGCAGGGCAATGCGCAGATCGCCAGTGCGCGTGCGCAATTGGCGCAGGCGCAGGCCACCTTGCGCAATGCCAGCGCGGACTTTCAGCGTAAATCCGACTTGGCAGCGCAAAAACTAATCGCTCGCAGTGATCTGGATTTGTCACGCACTAGCCGTGATCAGGCGCAGGCGCAGGTGAACTCGGCGCAAGCGCTGATCCGGCAACAATCGGCAGCGTTGAAGACCACCGAGGTCAATATCGGACGTGCGGTGATTCGCTCGCCAGTGGATGGCGTGGTGCTGACCCGCACCATCGACCCTGGCCAAACCGTGGCCGCCAGCTTCTCCGCGCCGGTGTTGTTCACCATTGCCGAAGATCTTTCCAAGATGAAGATTGAATTGGCGGTGGATGAATCCGACATCGGCCAAGTCAGAGAAGGCCAGACGGTGAGTTTTACCGCCGATGCCTTCCCGAATCGGCAATTTGCCGGCGTGGTCAAGCAAGTGCGGATGGCGGCGACCACCACCAATAACGTGGTGACCTATGCGGTGGTGGTCAGCGTGGACAATAGCGATGGCACCCTGTTGCCGGGGTTGACCGTCAATGCACAGATTGAAGTCAGCAAGCGCGATGGTGTGCTCAAGGTGGGCAATGCTGCCCTGCGTTTCAAGCCGGCTGATGGCTCGCCGTTGGCGGACATGAAGCCAGACGGTGCGGCACCCGGCGGCAGTAATGGCGGACGCGGCGCGGGGATGGGCGAAGATCTGCAAAATCTGGCCGCCACGTTGAGTTTGAAGCCGGAGCAGAAAGCCGCGTTTGATGCGGCCTTGGAAGAAATGCAGCGCAAGCAAGCCGAGCGTGCCGCGCAGGTGCAATCAGGCAGCCCTCAACAAGGGGGAGGCAGCCGCTTGTTTGGCGGCGCAGGCATGGGTGGGCCGCGTCGCAGTGGTGGCGGCGACGCCAACATGATGGCGCAGATGCGTGCCCGCATGCGTGACCGCATGAGCCAGCAATTCTCGGCATTTGCCGCGACCCTGGATGATGCCCAGCGTGGCAAATGGAATGCTGGCATGGATGCGCAAATCAATGCCAAACGAGTGATGGCCTACAAACTGGTCAATGGCAAGCCGCAGGCAGTGATGCTCAAGGTGGGGGCCAGTGACGGCACTGCTACCGAAGTCTCGGGGCGCAGCATCAAGGAAGGCGACACGCTCATTTCTGGCGAACGTGCGGCGACGGAGAGCAAGTGATGGCTGACACCGTTCCGGTGATCTTGACCCACCAACTTGGCAAGGTGTATGCCGCCGGTACCGAGGCGGAAGTGGTGGCCCTGCAAGACGTCAATCTGCGTATCGAGCGTGGCGAGTTTGTGGCCATCATGGGGCCGTCTGGCTCGGGCAAGTCCACCTTGATGAACTTGTTGGGCTGCCTGGATACACCCACCAGTGGCCGCTGCGAATGCGATGGTGTGGATGTGGCGACGCTGGATGCCGAGCAATTGGCAAAGCTGAGGCGCGACAAGATTGGATTTGTGTTTCAGGGCTTTCATCTACTGCCACGCATGAATGCCACCGACAACGTGGCGATGCCAATGGGTTACGCGCAAATCCCGCCGGCCGAGCGGCGGCGGCGTGCTTTGGCCGCGCTGCAGGCCGTGGGTCTGGGCGCCCGTGCCGACCATTTCCCGAATGAACTCTCTGGCGGCCAGCAGCAGCGCGTGGCGATCGCCCGCGCGCTGGTCAACCACCCGCCGATCCTGTTGGCCGATGAACCCACCGGCGCGCTGGACAGCAAGACCGGCGAGGAGATCCTGACCCTGTTCAAACGTTTGCGCGATGACGGCCATACCGTGATCCTGATTACCCACGATGCACAAGTAGCCACACATGCCGACCGTACCTTTGTGATGCACGATGGTCGGTTGCAAGCGCAAACAGAGGCGGAGGCCGCATGAGCTTCACTGACATCCTGCGCACTGCGTTTTTCGCCCTGCGCGGCAACTGGATGCGCAGTGCGCTGACTTCGCTGGGCGTGATCATCGGTATTGCGGCGGTGATCGTGATGGTGTCGATTGGGCAGGGCACGCAGGCCGAGATCGACAAGATGGTGTCAGGCCTTGGCTCGCAGCGGCTGGATATCGGCAGTGCCGGCGGCATGGGGCCGGGTGGCGCACGCATGGCGCAGGGTAGCCGCTGGTCACTCAACGAAGGCGATGTGGAGGCCATTCGCAATGAAGTACCGGAGGTGCAATACGTGGCCGGTTCGTTGCGCGGCGGCAGTCAGGTGGTGTTTGCCGAAAACAATGCCTCTACCCAATGGCAGGGCGTGCAAGCCGATTGGTTTGCGATCAACGATTGGCAGATTGTGCAGGGTCAGGGCTTTGATACCCCCGACTACGGCGGCAGCAGCAAGCCGGTGATTCTGGGCGAAACCGTGCGCAAAACCTTGTTTGGCGATGAAAGCGGGATCGGTCAAAGCATTCGCCTGGGTCGGGTTCCGTTCACCGTGGTCGGCATCCTGGGCAGCAAGGGGCAGGGCGGTTTCGGGCAGGACCAAGACGATATCGTGGTCGTGCCACTGGAAACCGCACGCCGCCGGTTGTCCACCGCGCAAGGCATGCCGCCCGGCGCCGTGCAGTCAATTGCCGTGGGGGTGGACGACGCCAAGCATCTGGATGCCGCGCAGGCCGCGATCGAGGATTTGCTGCGTCAACGGCACAAGATTCAGCCGGGCGCGGACGATGACTTCGCGGTGCGCAATATCAGCCAGATCGTGGCCACCCGTACCGCCACCACCAATCTGATGTCCAAGCTGCTGGGCGCAGTGGCCGGCATCTGCCTGATCATTGGTGGCATCGGCATCATGAACATCATGTTGGTCTCGGTGACAGAGCGCATCCGTGAAATCGGCTTGCGCATGGCGGTGGGCGCCGGCCCGCGCGATGTGCGCCTGCAATTTCTGGCGGAGGCCATGCTGATTTCGCTGATCGGCGGCATTATCGGCATTGGCATCGGTGTAGTCGGTGCATTGTTGGTCGGCAAATTCGGTGATTTGCCGGTACAGCTCAATGCCAAAGTGATATTGCTCGCGGCTACGTTCTCCATTTGCACGGGGCTGTTTTTTGGCTACTACCCAGCGCGCAAAGCCAGCTTGCTCGATCCCATTGATGCACTGCGGTCGCAGTAATCGCGTGGCCTTTGCAATTCCTTAACGGACGGCGGGTGTGGGGCTTGTGGCAAAATGACCGCTTGCCCCGCCGGATCTGATCCATTCCATGCCCGATTGCAAGCCTGCTTCAGTTGCCACCACGCGAGTGTTTGCACGTGGCTGATCTCTATGGGCACCTGCCGCGCGGGCCTGCGGGCGTGTTGCGCGCTGCCAAATGGTCAATGTTGGGTCTGCGTGCCGCATGGCTGCACGAGTCCTCTTTTCGCCTTGAGGTCTGTCTGTTCGCGGTGCTTGGCCCGGTGGGCTGGTACTTGGGCGCAACCGGTGTCGAGCGTGTGCTGCTGATCGGCAGTTGCCTGTTGGTGCTGGCGATGGAGCTGATGAATTCTTCGATGGAGGCGGTGATCGAGCGCTATGGCTCTGAACACCACGAACTGGCCGGTCGCGCCAAGGATATGGGGTCGGCAGCGGTGTTTGTGCTGATGATGAACGTAGTGCTGGTGTGGGCGGTGTTGTTGGGCCCGCGCGTATTGCACGGTTGACGGGATGAGTAGCACATGGATCTGAGTTTTCTGGCTTCCCCTGACGCATGGCTCACCCTCGTCACCCTGAGCGCATTGGAAATCGTGCTGGGCATTGATAATTTGGTGTTCATCTCCATTGCCGTCAGTCGCCTGCCCGAGCATCGCAAGCCTACTGCTCGCAAATTGGGTATTGCGGTCGCTTGTATCACCCGCATCCTGTTGCTGGTGACCTTGGCGCACCTGGCACGCATGGGGAAAGACCTGTTTGCGTTGTTTGGGATGGGGATTTCGATTCGCGATCTGGTGTTGATCATCGGGGGGGCTTTCTTGTTGGTGAAGGGGGCTTTGGAGATCCATGATCTGATTACCGGCGGTGATGACGAAGACCCGCGCACCACCAAGGCATCAGCGGTATTTGGCATGGTGATCGCACAGATTGCGGTGATTGACATCGTGTTCTCGCTGGATTCGGTCATTACCGCTGTCGGCATCGCACAACACATTCCGATCATGGTGTTCGCAATCTTGGCCGCGGTCGCCATCATGCTGCTGGCGGCCAACCCGCTGGGCGCATTTATTGACGCCAATCCCACCGTAAAAATGCTGGCGCTGGCGTTCATCCTGCTGGTCGGTGCCGTGCTCATCCTGGATGGACTGGAAGTACACGTACCCAAGCCATACATCTACTTCGCCATGGCCTTCTCGGTATTGGTTGAATGGCTGAACCTGCTGATGCGGCGCAAAGCGGCTTCGCATCACGTGCCGGGTGCGGGCGAGTGGTAAGCCCCCGCGGCGTTACTTGATCAGGAACCAGGATGCACATGCCCTATCTGCACCAGATTGACCCCATTGCCGTCTCGCTGGGGCCGCTGAAAGTCCATTGGTATGGGCTGATGTACTTGCTTGGTTTTGTCGTGGCATGGTGGCTGGGTCGGCGGCGCGTGCGTGCAGGGCGGTTGCCCGGCGTGGATGACAACGGGTTCGGCGACTTGATGTTCTATTCGATGCTGGGTGTGGTGCTGGGTGGGCGCATTGGCTACATCGTGTTTTACGACCTCAGTGAGTTCCTCAAGGACCCACTGATGATCGTGCGGGTCTGGCAAGGCGGCATGAGCTTCCATGGCGGCCTGCTGGGCGTGTTGGCCGCCGTTGCTTGGTGGTCGCGCAAGCATCATCTGCATTTTTTCGACACCGTGGATTTCATGGCACCACTGGTGCCGGCCGGCCTGGGGTTTGGCCGAATCGGCAACTACATTGGTGGCGAGTTGTGGGGCAAGCCCACTGCCGGAACCGTGTTCGATGGCTGGGGTGTGATCTTCCCGCGTGCGCTGCCCGAGCCGTTTGCGTCGATGGATGCGGCGACACTGCGTAGCTATTTCGAAAGTGGTGCCCTCAATGGGTTTGCGCGCCATCCATCGCAGTTGTATCAAGCGGCGCTGGAGGGCTTGGTGATGTTTTGCGTGCTGGTCTGGTTCTCGGCCAAACCGCGCCCCCGTTATGCAGTCTCTGGCATGTTTGCACTGCTGTATGGCAGCTTCCGGTTCTTGGTCGAGTTTGTGCGTGAGCCAGACGCGCAATTGGGTTATTTGGCCTTCGGTTGGGTGACGATGGGACAGGTGCTGAGTACGCCGCTGATCTTGCTGGGTCTATTCTGGCTGTGGCACTCACGCCGTGCGCCCACCTTGCAACCTGACGTGCGCTGATGCAGGCCTACCTCGACCTGTTGCGGCATGTGCTGGAGCACGGCAGCGAAAAGGCCGACCGCACCGGCACCGGCACGCGCAGCGTGTTTGGCTGGCAGATGCGCTTCGATCTGAGCCAGGGCTTCCCGCTGGTGACTACCAAGAAACTGCACCTGCGCGCGATCATCCACGAGCTGCTGTGGTTCTTGCAGGGCAGTACCAATATTGCGTATCTGCGCGACAACAAGGTCAGCATCTGGGACGAATGGGCCGATGCCGATGGCGAGCTGGGCCCGGTGTATGGCAAGCAGTGGCGCAGTTGGAAGGGTGCCAATGGCCAGACCATCGACCAAATCCAGTGGGTGGTGGATGAAATCCGCCGCAACCCGGATTCGCGCCGCTTGATCGTCAGCGCATGGAATGTGGCCGACTTGCCGCAGATGGCGCTGATGCCCTGCCATAGTCTGTTCCAGTTCTACGTGGCCGATGGCAAGCTCAGTTGCCAGCTCTACCAGCGCAGTGGCGACATCTTCCTGGGGGTGCCATTCAATATCGCCAGCTATGCTTTGTTGACCCACATGGTGGCGCAGGTGTGCGGTTTGGGTGTGGGTGATTTCGTACACACCTTGGGGGATGCGCACCTGTATTCCAACCATTTTGAACAGGCGCGTGAGCAGCTGGCGCGGGCACCGCGTGGGTTGCCGCAGCTGAGATTGAATAACGAAGTGGAGAATATCTTCGCTTTCCGATACGAGGACATTGTGATCAAGGGGTATACCCCGCACCCGCCGATCAGGGCTCCGGTAGCGGTGTAACTCATTCCGCTGGCCTCGTGCGTCCCTCCCCCCCCGAGGTGCTGAATGTTGACCACCCAACCGGCGATGGCTGCGCATGCGGACCGCATGCGCGAGACCCATTCGACAACGGGCCATGCACGCCTATCGCGCACACTGCATGCACTGTCCTGCATCGTGCCTTGCTACAACGAAGCCGAAAATCTGCAACGGTTACTGCCGCTACTGCAGGCACAACTGGCACAGGTGGCCGAGCGTTGGGAAATCGTGCTGGTGGATGACGGCAGCACCGACGCCAGTGCGCAATTCATGGCGCAATGGGCGCAGCAAGACGGGGTGCGGGTGGTGCAACTGTCGCGTAATTTTGGCAAGGAAGCTGCGCTTACCGCAGGCCTGCAAGCGGCGGCGGGCGATGTGGTGATGATGATGGATGCTGACATGCAGCACCCGTTATCACTGATCGAGACCTTCGTGCGGCATTGGTGTGCAGGTGCCGATGTGGTGTATGCCGTGCGCGAGCACCGCGATGGCGAGAGCTGGTTCAAGCGCATCGGATCGGGTTGGTTTTATGGCATGGTCAACCGCAATAGCCGTTTCAGGGTCCCGCCAAACGCTGGTGATTTCCGCTTGATGGATCGCACGGTGGTGCAGGCATTGCTTGCCATGCCCGAGCGCAACCGCTTCATGAAAGGCCTGTATGCCTGGGTTGGGTTTGAGGCGGTGGCGGTGCCATATCTGCCCGAGCAGCGTGCGCATGGGCATAGCCATTTCAGCAAGTTCCAGCTGTTTCGATTGGCATTGGATGGCCTGTTTGCATTCACCTTGTGGCCGCTGCGGACGGTGATTTTTCTGGGGTGTCTCATGGCATTGGCAGCCTTTGCCTACGGCGCGTATTTGACCGGCGTGTATCTTGTTTTTGGCCATCAGGTGAGCGGTTGGACCACGATTGTGGTGAGTCTGATGCTGTTTTCCGGCATTCAACTGGTATCGCTGGGCGTGGTCGGCGAGTACGTGGGGCGTATTTATGAGGAGGCCAAGCGCCGCCCTATTTTTGTAGTCAAACGTGCACTAGGGCAGGGCTTGCGAGGTGAATCATGAGCACGCCGCCGCTGAAGCGATGGGATACGGCGATCGTGCTGGGGATTGTCCTGTTGTGGCTGGCCGCCACCGCATGGATGCGGCCATTGATGCATCCGGATGAAGGGCGCTATGCCACGGTTGCGTGGGAAATGTTGCGCTCGGGCGATTGGCTGACTCCCACCCTTGACGGCATGCCGTTCTTCCACAAGCCGCCGTTGTTTTATTGGATCACGGCTGCGGCATTATGGTTGCTTGGGCCGATCGAAATTGCAGCCCGGACGGCATCGTTATTGGGTGCCAGTTTGGGTGCGATTGCGTTGTATCTATTTACCCGGCGGTGGTGCGGGCTGCTGCTTGCACGGCGCAGCTTGCTAGTGCTGCTGGTCTTGCCCATGTATTTCGCGGCAGCCCAATTTGCCAACCTGGACATGTTGGTGGCCGGCTGCATCACGGCCACCATTCTGGCATTGGCGGATGCCGCGCTGTGCTTCGAACAAGGGTGCAGCTACCGGCGCATGTTGTGGTTGGCCTATGCGCTGGCTGGCTTGGGATTGCTGGCCAAGGGGCTGATTGGCTTTGTGATTCCAGCGATGGTGATCGGCCTGTGGGTGTTGCTGCGCTGGCGCTGGCGAACGCTGTGGGCACTGGTTTCGGTGCCGGGGCTTATGCTGCTGTTGGTGATCACTGCGCCGTGGTTTATCGCCATGCAGCAGCGTTTCGATGGATTTTTGCACTACTTCTTCGTGGTGCAGCACTTCCAGCGATTTGCGGCGACCGGATTCAATAATGTGCAGCCGTGGTGGTTCTATCCAGCGGTGTTGGCACTTTGCAGCTTTCCTGCAGTGTTGTGGTTGCGGCGCATGCTGACGCGTGACTACTTCACCACTACTGACACACCGGGCGCGGTGCGCTTGTTGATGGGGTTGTCAGTGGGGTGTGTGCTGCTGTTCTTTTCGATTCCGCAGTCGAAATTGCTGGGTTATATCTTGCCAGCGCTACCTGCACTGGCTTGGCTGATCGCCGATGCAAGCTACCTTGCGGTTGAAACCACTGCACGCAAGCAACGTTGGGTCATCACCTTGGCAGTCAGTGCGCTGGTAGGGTTGATCGCTGTCATTGGGTTGAGCATTGACAAAAAGCATTCCTCCAAACCGCTTGGCGTGGCGCTGCGCGCGCATTACCAGACGGGCCAGTCGGTCTACATCCTCAAGGATTATTTGTATGCGGTGCCGTTCTACGCGCGCTTGCAACAGCCGGTATTTGATGTGGACGATTGGAACGACCCTGAGATTGCACGTCGCGACACTTGGCGCAAGGAAATTGCAGATGCGGGTAGTTTTGCACCCGCGTTGGCGAAGCGGCTTCTACTGTTCCCGCAGGCATTGCCAGCCGCGTTATGTCACGGTGGCGTGGCGTGGGTAGTGGGCGCAGAGGATGCAATCAAGGACTATCCGTTTCTCGCGCAAGTACAGGTGATCACTACCAATAATCGGCAAGTCGTTTGGCGGGTGGATCCTGCGCAGCATACGCAGTTTGTGGCATTGGGTTGCCCGCGCGGCTCGCTGGCAGGCCATGGATCTGCGCAATGAATGTGGCTGTTGCACAGGATGCCAATGGGCCGCGAGTGTGCCTGTGCGTGGATGATTTTGGTCTGCATGATGGAATCAATCATGCGGTGTTTGCATTATTGCGTTTGCAACGGGTGCAAGCAGTATCCGTGATGGTAGGCGGTAGTACTTGGGAGCAGGGTGCACGCGCATTGCGCCGGTATGATCCGCAACAGTTGGACGTGGGCTTGCACTTGGATCTGACCGAATGCCCGCTGCCGCCGATGGCGAAGCAAACGCATCGGCATTTGTTGCTGCGTGTCTACTCCAGAAGTTTGGATGCACACGCTCTGCGTGACCAGATCGACGCCCAACTGGATGCCTTCGAGCAGGCGATGGGGCGTGCCCCCGTGTATGTGGATGGGCATCAGCATGTGCATCAATTGCCGATGATCCGCGACGCATTGTTGCAGGTCATCGCGCATCGCTACCCGGTCAACCCGCCGTGGTTGCGTTCTACTCGAAGTCCGCAGGCCGCGGCCCATTTGGATTTGCGTACCCAATTCAAGAGTCGGATCATTGATTTACTGGGCAATCACGCGCTCAGTGCAAGGGCGAAGCGGATCGGCGTGCAGCAAAATGCAAGATTGCTGGGTGTTTATGATTTTCGCGGAGATGCCGCGAGTTATCGCCGACGGGTGCAATACTGGTTGTCTGCTGCCGAAGATGGTGATGTATTGATGTGCCATCCTGGCCTGCCATCGCATATGCAAGATGCCATTGCAGCTGCCCGGCATGTGGAGTTTGCAATGCTGCTGGCGCCCGAATTCGAAGCAATGCTGGCGGCCGCACAAGTACGCCTGCTACCGATGAGTCGGATTTTGGCCAATCCCCGCTAGTCGCAACTTGGCGCAGGGTTGTTTATGTTGTGCGGCTTGCCCGATCTGGGGCGTCGCCCGCATGATGTCTGCAATGCCAATCCTCTCGCTTGTTGCCGCACTCGATACTCACTATGCCATCGGCAAGGGCAATGCCCTGCCGTGGCATTTGCCCGATGACTTGCGCCATTTCAAGGCACTGACCTTGAACAAGCCGGTGTTGATGGGGCGCAAGACCGCGCAGTCGCTGGGGCGTGCTTTACCCAAGCGGCGTAACCTGGTACTGACCCGCAGTGGACGGATGCCGTTCGATGGGATGCAAGCAGTGGCCTCGCTGGAGGAAGCGCTGCACTTGATCACTGCCGATGGCAGCCCCGAGTTGTGCGTGATCGGAGGGGGGGAACTCTATACGCTGGCACTACCGCATGCACATCGCCTGCATCTGACCCATGTAGAGACCACGGTGGAGGCTGCCGATGCCTATTTCCCGCAATTTGCGCAGGATCAGTGGCGTATCACCCGGCAGATGCACCATCCCTCCGATGCGGCTCATGCATTTGCCTTTAGCTACGTGGATTACGAGCGTCAATGAGCATAGTTGAAGACCTGTCGATTCCCGCTAGCGGTGAGGCGCTGACGTGCGATTGACCGTGATGCCACGCCCGAAACGGGAGACCTTCACGTGTGTGTGCAAGTCCATCCGCGCAAGCGTGGATGTGCCGCCGCAGATTATCTCGGTACCTAGCCGCCGTTTTGGCGTTGCGATGGGTGTGGCTGCTTGTACTTGGCGTGACGCTGTTTCGGCATCGGGGCAGGTACGTCGCGGCCCGGCACTTGTACTACATTGAGGCTTTCGGCATCCAATTGCAGTGCGGTGAGCTTGCCGCTCCATACTGCGCCGGTGTCGATGGCATGGATCCCGCTGCCGATATGCAGGCCCAGCGCACTCCAATGTCCGCAGACGATCTTCAGATCACGTGCGGCATGGCCGGGAACCGAAAACCACGGGTACAGGCCCGGCAGTTGGCTGCCAGGCGGGCCTTTGTGTTCGAACGCGATGCGGCCGCGAGGGCTGCAATAGCGCATGCGAGTGAATATATTGATGATGGCGCGGTCGCGTTCCAGCCCTTGCAGGCGTGGTGACCATTCCGGGCTATCGCCATACATATTGCGCAGCAGCCGGCGATAGTTATCACCATGCAGGCGAGATTCCACTTCGCGCGCATGTTTTTCAGCAAGGAAGGTGGTCCACCTCGGTGCGAGCCCGGCATGTATCATCATCCAGCCCAGCGAACGATCCACATGGCAGAGCTTGCGCTTGCGCAGCCATGCCAGCAGTTCGGCGGCATCCGGCGCAAACAACACGCCCTGCAGGTCGGCGTTGACCCGGCGTTGTTCCTCGGGGGTGCGTTCGGCCACCGCCAGCAGCGACAAGTCATGGTTGCCCAACACCGTGTGGCTGACCTCGCGCAGCGAATGCACCAGCCGTAGCGTTTCGATTGACTGGCCGCCACGATTGACCAGATCACCGCAGAACCACAGCCGATCTGCCGCCGGGTCGAAGCGGATCTTCTCCAGCAAGCGCTGAGTGACGTCGTAGCACCCTTGCAGGTCGCCAATGGCCCAGACCGCCATCTCAGTGCAGCGTGCGCGGAATGGACAGGGTGAATGCCGGGATCGGTGCGGCAAACCGAGTGCCATCATCGGCCAGCATGTCGTAGCTACCGCGCATGGTGCCGATGTCGGTTTCCAGTACCGCACCCGAGGTGTATTCGAAACCTTCCCCGGGGCGCAGCCACGGCTGTTCGCCTACCACGCCTTCACCAACCACTTCGCGTACCCGGCCGTTGCCGTCGGTGATCAGCCAATGGCGGCCCAGCAAGCGTGCCGGCTGCTTGCCTTGGTTGCGAATCTGGATGGTGTACGCAAACACGAAGCGGCCCTCTTCCGGTACCGATTGGTCATCCAGGAAGTGGGCATTCACCGCGATATCGAATTGGTAATCATTGTTGCTCATGCCGCCATTCTAGCGGTGGGCGGCAGGCTGCGCCCATGCTTTTGGCAATCAGATATCAACCGGCGGCAAGTAAATTGGCAAGCTGCACGAAATCAGCCACGGCCACCTGCTCGGCACGCGCTTCCGGGCGCAGGCCGGCGGCTTCGAGGGTGGCACTATCGGCCACCCCATGGAGGGCATTGCGCAGGGTTTTGCGGCGTTGGCCGAAGGCGGCACGCACCACGTTGGCAAAGCTCGCGTGATCGGCAACCTCGATTTTTCCGTGTGGTTTTGGCACCAGCCGTACCACTGCCGAGTCCACTTTGGGTGCGGGGATGAAGGCACCAGGTGGCACGATGAACAGCGGCGTCACGCTGCAATAGGCTTGCAACATCACGCTGAGGCGGCCATAGACCTTGCTGCCGGGGCCGGCGGCCATGCGTTCTACCACTTCTTTTTGCAGCATGAAGTGCATGTCGCGGATGGCGTGCGCATGATCCAATGCGTGAAACAGGATCGGTGAACTGAGATTGTAGGGCAGGTTGCCGACCAACCGGATTTGGCCTTGCGCATCGCTGCGTTGCGCGGCCAATTCGGAAAAATTCACGCTCAGTACATCACCTGCGATCAGGTGCAGCTCGCCGTGCTGGCGTGCGGCGGTTTGCAGTGGCGCGTGCAGGTCGCGGTCAAACTCAATCGCGGTAATGTCACCGTGCTGTTTCAGCAGGGGAAAGGTCAGGGCGCCTTGGCCGGGGCCAATTTCGACGATCACATCCCCCGGCTGCGGGGCAATCGCCAGCACGATCCTGTCGATGACGCTGGTGTCGCGGAGGAAGTTCTGGCCCAGGTGTTTCTTGGCCGGTTCGGTGAATCCTGTGGTCATAGCAAGCGTGTTCCCAATGGCACGTCCCTGTCCGGCACGCATAGCGCCACCGCGCCGTCGGCGTCGTGAAAGCCCGTCACCAGGCATTCCGACATCAGCGGGCCGATCTGCTTGTGCGGGAAATTGACCACGGCGACCACCAGCCGGCCGACCAGTTCCTCCGGCGTGTAGTGCACGGTGATCTGCGCACTGGATTTGCGCACGCCCAGCTCCGGGCCGAAATCGACGTGCAGGATGTAGGCGGGCTTGCGCGCCTGCGCGAAGGGCTCGGCGGACAGCACGCGGCCCACGCGCAGTTCGACTTTCAGAAAGCCGTCGAAGCTGATGGTCTCCATCACCCGCGCTTCCGCTGCGCCGCCAGCTGCGTGCAGGTCCGGATGGCGGCATACAGGCTGGACGGATCGGCCGTGCCCTGGCCGGCCAGTTCCAGCGCGGTGCCGTGATCTACCGCCACACGCGGGTAGGGTAGGCCCAAGGTAATGTTCACTGCGTGGGCGAAATCGGCGTGCTTGAGTACCGGCAGGCCTTGGTCGTGGTACATCGCCAGCACCGCGTCGAAGCCCTGCAGCTTGTTTGGCAGGAACGCGGTATCGGCTGGCAACGGGCCAACCAGACGCAGCCCTTCGCCGCGCAGGTGGTCCAAGGAGGGAATGATGATGTCCAGTTCTTCCCGGCCCAGATGACCGTCTTCGCCAGCGTGCGGATTCAGACCCAGTACGGCGATGGTGGGCACAGCAAGTCCAAATTGGGTGCGCAGTGCCGTATCTACGATACGCAGGGTGCGCATCATGGCCGCGGGGGTGATCGCATCAGCGACTTCGCGCAGTGGAAGATGCACGGTTTGCAAAGCCACTCGCAGGTGTGAGTTGGCCAGCATCATCACCACCTCGCAGCCGGCTTGTTCGGCCAACAGACCGGTGGTGCCGGTGAAAGTGATCCCGCCTTCGTTGATGACCGCCTTGTGCACCGGGCCGGTCACCAAGCCATCCAGCTCACCGTCGATGCAGGCGCGGGCGGCGCGGCTGATGGCCGCGATCAACGAGGCCGTATTGGCCGGATCAGGGTGCCCGAAGCGGGTTGCCACCGGGTGCGGGATGTCGACGATGGCCAAACTACGCGGCTGCGTGGCTGCCTCGCCATGCCGGTGCAAATGCAGCGGCAGACCAAGTGCGTCAGCCGCACGCAGCAAACTGGCGGCATCGCCAAACACCACCAGCTCTGCGTCCCAGTCCTGCTGGGCCGCACGCACCACCAGTTCGGGGCCAATGCCGGCAGGCTCACCCGCAATCAGGGCAAGGCGTGGGCGCATTGAAATCAAAACTCCCGACGGGTTCCTTCCGGATGCACGTCAACCGGGGTCACCTTGTGCTGCTCCTTGGGGGTTTCCGGCAGCGCCGGACGCGTGGACTTGCCTTGTTCATCGCGAGTATCCACATAGGCTTCGCCACGCATTTCACGTAGCCAGCGGTTCCACTCTTCTTCCAGCTTGCGGCGACCAATGGTCTCGCGCACTTGCGCACGCAGATTTTCGTCACCGGCAGCGATCTCGCGGGTGCCAATACGCTGCACAATCACCCAGCCGGCATCGGTTTTGAACGGTGCGGAGGTCTGGCCATCGGACAGGGATGCCAGTTGCATGCCAAAGGCGGTGCCGTAGGTATCCGCACCCACCCAGCCAAGATCACCACCACGGCGGCGGGTGGTGGCATCGTCCGAGCTTTCGGCGGCGACCTTGGCAAACTCGGCTCCGCCAGTTAGGCGCGCAGCCAGCGTATCGGCTTTGGCCTTGGCGGCGGCATCGTCGGTCTTGTCATCCACTTTGACCAGAATCTGACGCGCCGAATATTGGGTAACTTTTTCACCACTGCCGGCAGCTTGCGTGCGGCTGCCAACCAGTTGCACCAATTGGAAGCCGCTGGAGCCGCGGATCGGGCCGATGACCTGGCCATCCTTCATCTGCGTGATGGCAGAGGCAAATGCAGGCGGGATTTCATTCAGGCCACGCCAGCCCAGATCACCGCCTTCCAGCGCGTTGGGGCTATCGGAATAACGCACCGCAGCGGCGGCAAACGTCATTTCGCCTTTTTCGACCAGGTTCTTCACGCCTTCGACTTTTTTCTGCGCGGTGGCGATCTGCTCGGGGGTGGCTGCTTCGGGTGTGCCAATCAGGATGTGGGCCAGGTGGAACTGCTGGCTGGCTGCGGCCGAGGCATTGGCCATCGCGGCGTCCACCTCACCTTCGCTGACATTGATGCGGCCTTGAGCAAAGCTCTGACGCAGTTTCTGGGTGATGATTTCATCGCGCAGGTTGTTGCGAAAATCAGCGAAACTCATGCCGTCCTTGCCGATGCGCTCGCGCAATTGATCCACGTTCATGTTGTTTTGCTGCGCCACGCCCTGCACCGCGCGCTCCAAATCCTCGTCACTGGCCGTGATCCCGGCATCCGTGGCACGCGCCAATTGCAGACGCATCAAGATCAGGCGTTCCAACACCTGGCGCTGCAGCACATCGGCCGGTGGGAGTTGGTTTTCGCGACCGGCGTATTGGGTGCGGATATTGGCAATCGCGCGCTCCAGCTCACTGCGCAAGATCACGTCTTCGTTGACCACGGCCGCGATGCGATCCACTGGCTGTGGAGTTGCGTAGTCCTGCGCCTGTGCACCAGAAGTGAACAGCAGCACCGGCAACACAATCGCCAGCAGGGAGTAAGGGGCACACAAGCGATGGCTGGAGGTCATGGAATTTTCGTGTTGTCCTGCGTGGAAGGCTGGCCCGTCGCAATCTGCGGCGGCACCAAGTACAAATCATCGCGATTGTAGCCGAGGATGGCCCGGCGCAAGGCGCGCTGGGTATCTTGGCCGGCTGAGCCCAGGCCCTTCAGCTCGATTTCGAACATCAGGGTATTGCCGAGATCGCCAGCGCGATTTTGCACGTAGCGGCGGGCCACAACCCGAACGGCAACACAACAGCTGTCCCATTGCACGCCAGCCAGGCTTTCCAGCGTTTTGCTGTCGCGCAGTGAATAGTATTGGCGACCGACAATGCTCCAGCGCTCGTTGATCGGGTACAGGAACGATGCGTCTACCTGTTCCAGCAGTGCGCGCCGATAGCGATAGCTCAAGTTGAACACACCTTGGTTGGGCAGCAGATAACGGGCGCGCACGCTGGCCAGATCGGTGCGGTTGAATTTGGGATCGCGTTGGTAGGAGGCACCAATCGTCCAGCGGTCGGTGGGGGCGTAATTGGCGTCCACCACCCAGGCTGAGCGCCCTTGCTCAGTGATCGGCTCATTCGGCAGGCGCACGCGCGAGTCTGCGAAGTAGCGGATTTGCCCGAGGCTCAGCGAGAGTCGCTCATGGCCATCCGATTGGCGAATCATGCGGGTGCTGATCGCCAGAGTGAGCTGATTGGCATCGGCCTGACGGTCGGCACCGGAATAGCGATTGTCGCGGAATAACTGATTCCAACTGAAGGTCAACGGTTGGGTATCGAACACCGGCATATCGGCCTGATTGACGTAGGGCACGTTCAGGTAAAACAGGCGTGGCTCGATGGTTTGCAGATAGTCCTTGCCTTTGACCTGCATGTCGCGATCAAAGAACAGGCCGGTGTCCAGACTGAAGATCGACTGCCCACGCGAAGGCGAGTTGTCGCCCAGCGTTTGTCCCAGTGAGTGATCGAGTGAATAGCCGGTAAAACGATAAGCCAACGTGGGACGCAGGAACCAACTATCCCCTTCCAGTGGTGCGCTGATCCACGGTTTGAGATCCAGGCGTGAACCGGCGGCGTACACCGGGTGATGGAACCGCACGGCCTCGGCATCAACACCGAACTGTAGCGCACTGTTCATGTGCCGCTCCCAGCTTGCGAAGGCGCGTGGCAGGCGGTCATAAGGCAGGATGTTTTTGCCCAGTGTGAAATCGGCCAGCTGCCAGTGATCGGCACTCACCCCGGCGCTCCATTCCTGACCGCGGCCATACGCACCGACCGAACTGTAGGAGGTGACTTGTGATAGCCCGTCAATATTGTTGTTGAAGTCTTCGTAGTAGCGCGGATCGCTGATCCAATTGATGTCGGCACGGAATTGCCAGTTGGGCGACAGATTCTGGATACCGTCAAAATGCCCCAACCAGCGGCTGCGATCACGCAGCTTGTCGTTCGGCATCCACAGTGCCTCCACGGTGCCGTTGCCGGCCTCGTTGAGATAGCGGAACTGCCCGCTCATTGCGCCGCCGCGTTTGCTCATCCAGCGCGGCATCAGGGTGGCATCGTAATTCGGTGCAAGATTCAGATAGATGGGCTGACGATAATCGAACCCGTTGCGGTTGGAATTGGACATCGACGGCAGCAACACACCGGTGCGGCGATCCTCATTGGTGGGAAACATGAACCACGGCAAATACAGTACCGGGATCTTGCCAATCCGCAGCGTGGCACCATGCGCCACCGCCATATTGGTGTCGGTATTGATGTCGATACGGTTGGCGCGCAGCTCCCAATTGCGCTCCTCCGGCGGGCAGGTGGAGTAAGTGGCACCGTACAAGCTGCCAATATCTCCAGCCATGTTCAGGCTCTGGGCTTTGCCATTGCCACGTCGCGACAGCAACTGGTATTCCAGATTCTGCATGGTGTGCGTATTGGAGTTCTGGTCGCCTTCGGCACGCGCTGCCCGCATGCGCAAGCCCGACGCTTGATAGCGCACGCTGCCTTCGGCGCTGTAGCGGTTTTGCGCTTTGTCGAAAGTCAGTTGATCGGCCCCCATGAACTGATCGCCCCGGCGCATGGTGACATTGCCGTTGAACACCGGGTTGGCTTCGGTGCCAGAGAGCAAGTCACCCTCCAAATCGGTGGGCAATTGGTTGTTGTTCAGTATGTTCAGGCCTTCCGGTGCCTTTTGCACATCCTCGAATGCAGGCACCGCATCCACCAGCGGGCACAGCTTGTAGGTCGGTGCTGATTTGCCATCCGCGGCATGGGCTTGCAGCGAAACGGCGATGCACAAAGTCAGGGGTAGCAGGCGCAGGGCTGGGCGCACGGGCGATCCAGAAACGAAAAACGGGTGTCTAGCTTGCCGGAAGCGGCAAACGGTTACCAGCGCAAGCTGTCGACATGGGCCACACTGCACTCGGCCAGTGCGGTCAAATCGTAGCCGCCCTCCAGCATCGAAACCACCCGGCCGCCGCAATGGCGGTTGGCAATCACGACCAGTTCGCGGGTGATCCATGCGTAATCGTTGGCATCCAGCTGCAAATTCGCCAGTGGGTCGCGCTGGTGGCCATCGAAGCCGGCAGAAATCAGCACCAGTTGCGGCTTGAAGGCATCCAGAAATGGCAGCAGCTCGGTTTGCCACGCGGCGCGAAACGCGGCGCTGCCTGCGCCCTCTGGCAGGGGGGCGTTGGCGATATTGCCGATGCCGGTTTGGTTGTGTGCACCGCTGCCGGGGTAGAGCGGCCATTGGTGGGAACTGGCAAAGCGCAGCTGGGGTTCCTGGGCAAAGATGGCTTGCGTGCCATTGCCGTGGTGGACGTCGAAATCGGCAACCACCACCCGTTCCAACCCGTGTTTATCCAGCGCATGACGCGCGGCCACGGCGATATTGTTGAATAGGCAAAAGCCCATCGCGGCACTGGCGGTAGCGTGATGGCCGGGCGGGCGCACTGCGCAGAATGCGCGCTGGGTGCGGCCTTCCAGCACGGCATCCACCGCCGCCACGCCGGCCCCGGCGGCGCGCAAGGCGGCCTCCCCCGACCCGGGGGAGAGTATGGTGTCTGGATCAAGCGATATCAAGCCGTGTGGCGCGGTTTCCAGCACGGTGGCCAGCAGCGCTTCATCGTGCACGCGCAGCAATTGCCCGCGGGTTGCGCGCGGGGCTGGTTGCCAGTCGATGTCGGGGTGCGCGGTTTCCAGTGCGCGCAAGACGGTGCTCAGGCGTGCGGGGCGCTCAACGTGTTCGGGGCCTGTATCGTGTGCGAGGCACGCGGGGTGGGTGTAAACCTGAATCACGAGGCTGGCGCAGGGCTTGGATTGGGGGATTACTTGCGGCGCTCGTGCTTCCACAGCACTTCGCCATGGCCACTGGCGCGTGCCAGCACGCGGCACAGTACAAACAGCAAGTCGGAGAGCCGGTTCAAGTATTGCACTGGCTGCGGGCGTACGTTTTCCAGCCGCGCCAGCTCCACCGTGCGGCGTTCGGCCCGGCGCACCACGGTGCGGGCGATGTGGCAACGTGCGGCCGCTTCGCCGCCACCGGGCAGAATGAATTCTTTCAGCGCCGGCAGACCTTCATTGAACTGGTCCAGTTGCGCTTCCAACGCATCGATATCCGCATCAAAAATCGCCGCATGGCCGGGGATGCACAGCTCGCCACCCAGATCGAACAACTGGTGCTGGATGCGGGTCAGCAAGTCACGCACGGTTTCCGGCATGTCCGTGGCCAGCAGCAGGCCGATGCAGGCATTGGCTTCATCAACGGTGCCATAGGCCTCCACCCGCGCCGAATCCTTGCCCACGCGGGTGCCATCCCCCAGCCCGGTGCTGCCATCGTCACCGGTGCGGGTGTAGATCCTGGAAAGCCGGTTGCCCATCAGACCGTCTGTGCGCGCAGCGCCGGGTTGGCACGGCGCAGCAGCTCGAAGCCACCAAACAGCAGGCCGGCGTAGAACAAGGTGCCCAGTACAGTCCACTGGAAGAACGGAATGCCGGCCACATACGCTGCCAGCAGGCCCGCCGCGTTCTGCGGGTACATGCTGCTGCCCAGCCAGGTGGCGAAATTGGTGACCACGAAGAACAGCAGCGACCCCGCCAGTGCATAGCCCAGCACGCGGCCACCAGCAACCTTGCCGCGCAGGCCAAAGCCCAGCACGGTGGACAGCGCGATGCAGGCATACACCGTCAGATAACCGGCGCTGGCGAAATAGCTCCAGTAAATACCGCCGTTGACCAGCCCCAGCACCAAATCGGAGGCAAACATCGCGACCAACGGTACGATCAGCGCCCAGCTGCGTTTGGCGAAATACGCGCCGCCAAATAACGCGACCGCTTCAATCGGCGAGAAATTCGGCGGATGCGGCAACACCCGGGTCAGGGCGGCAGCGAAGATCAGCGCAGCCAGCACCAGCGGGCCGGAGGCAGTCATTGAAGCGGGACGGTTCATGGCGGTATTCGTTGGTTGCAGCGAAGCCGTTAGCATAGCGCAATGACTCAAGACCTTCGTAGTGATTCCCCGGCGCACGACGTAGTGATTGTCGGTGGTGGTTTGGTGGGCGCCAGTTTGGCCATCGCGCTGGATGTGCTGGGGTTGGATGTGGGCATGGTAGAGGCTGCTCCAACGGGCGCGCTGCCGCCGGTATTCGACCAGCGCAACCTCAGTTTTGCCGAGGCCACGCTGCACGCGCTGGAAGCTTTGGGTGTGCTGGCCTTGATGCGCGCGCCCACCGGCAGTATTCGGCGGATCCATATCAGCCGTGCGGGTGATTTTGGCCGTATCCAATTGCAGGCCAGCGCCTATGGCCGCAGTGAATTCGGACGGGTGGTGGTGGCGCGTGATTTTGGCGAGGCGCTGGAAGCGCGCTTGCAACAGCTGAAGCAATTGACCCGCTACCGTCCGGCGCGGTTTTTGGGGGTGGGGCCAATCGACGCTGGCCTGCGCAGCGTGCGGATTGCCGATGCCGCGGGCGAGCGCGAGGTGCGTGCCAAGCTGCTGGTGGCCGCCGATGGCAACCGCAGTGAAGTGCGCCGTGCATTGGCGATCGGCACCCAGGATCACGACTACGGCCAAACCTTGTTCGTGGCCCGCCTGCGCGCCCGGCGTGCGCCGGATGGCAGCGCCTTCGAGCGCTTGACCGAGACCGGCCCCACCGCATTGTTGCCACGTGGTGATGGCTATTACGGCATGGTGCATGGGGTGGCCAGTGCCGATGCGGACGCCGTGGCCGCCTTGCCGGACGCCGCGTTTCTGGCGCGTGTGCAGGCTGTGTTTGGCTGGCGCGCGGGGCGCTTGCTGGAGGTGGGTCCGCGTAGCGCCTATCCGATACAGCGCTGTGTGGCCGACGCCTTGGTGGCGCCGCGTGCGGTGCTGGTGGGCAATGCTGCACAAGCCATTCACCCATTGGGTGCGCAAGGGTTCAATTTGGGCCTGCGGGATGCGCTGACCTTGGCCGAATGCATTGCCGATGCGCAACAGGATCCGGGCGATGAATCCGTGCTGCGACGGTATGCGCTGCGGCGTACGGAAGACCGCACGCGCACCTTGGCGTTCTCCGATGGCTTGGCAAAATTCACCTCGAATGATGCCGCTTGGCTGCGTCCACTGCGCAGCGCCGGCTTGTTGGCCGGGGATGCCATCGGTGGCTTGCAGGGCTGGCTGGTGGGCGGCGCGATGGGCTATCGCGGTGATGTGCCCGCACTGTGCAGGGGGAAGGTGGCATGAGCCGGCGCGGCAGATTGGATGCGGTGGTCGTGGGCGGCGGCGTGGTTGGTGCCGCCAGTGCCTTGATGCTGGCCCGCGAAGGCTTGCAGGTGGCGTTGGTGGAAGCACAGCGCCCCACCGCATGGACACGTGAGCAGCGTGATCTCAGGGTGTTTGCGTTCGCGCCAGATAACGCTGCCTTGCTTGCGCGCTTGGGCGTGTGGGCGCAGGTGTTGGCTGCGCGTGCGCAGCCGTACCGCGGGATGCGGGTGTGGGATGCGGCAAGTGGTGATCCATTGGTGTTTGATGCCGACGCACTGGGCGAGCGGCAACTGGGTTGGATTGTCGAAAATGCGGTGCTGGTGGATGCACTCTGGCAGGCACTACCGGGCGCAGGCGTGCGCGTGCACTGCCCGGCGCGGGTGGAGCAGCTGGAGCAGCTGGATACAGGTGTGCGCATCGGGTTGGATGATGGCTTGGTACTGGAGGCACAGTTGGCCATCGCCGCCGATGGCGGGCATTCGGCGTTGCGCCGGCTCGCCGGCATCGAAGCCCCTGTGCACGATTACCAGCAGCGTGGATTGGTGGCCTTCGTCGCCAGTGAGATTCCGCATCGGCGCACCTGCTGGCAGCGTTTTTTGCCCACAGGTCCGGTGGCATTTTTACCGTTCTCAGCCGATGGCGATGCCGTGCTGGATGCGCGATTGGGCTCGATCGTATGGACATTGCCCACTGCGGAAGCGCAGCGGCTGCTGGATACACCGCCAGCGCAGTTCGAGAATGAATTATCGACTGCATTTGGCGGCGAACTGGGTGCGCTCAGCTTGCAGTCGGCGCGTGCGGCATTTCCGCTGCGCCGGCAGTTGGCGCACACCCAGGTCAAGGACCGGGTGCTCTTGGTGGGGGATGCCGCGCATGTGATGCACCCATTGGCAGGGCAAGGCGTGAACCACGGTCTGCGCGATGTGGCTGCACTGCAGACCACGCTTGGCGCCGCCCAAGCCAACGGTGGGGATATCACCTCACCGGCGCGACTGGCACGCTGGGCGCGCACGCGGCGAAGTGAAAATGCGCTGGGTGCGCATGCGTTTGAAGCCATCAATCGCGTGTACAGCAACGATGCGCTGCTGCCCACCTTGTTGCGCGGCTCACTTTTGGGTATCGCAGGCCGATTGCCACCGCTGACCCGCGCGCTGTGGCGGCATGCGGCCGGGAAGTGATGGCGCGAACCATCACCTCACCTTCGGATAACCACCATCAGTTGCAGTTGCTGCGCCACATGGACTGCAGCAATGGCTGGGATGGCAGCATGTTCAGCGATCCAAGTACGCTGCCAGTTCACCATTGTCCTGCTTGTCCACGGCATCCATGCGCTTGTCCAGTGGCGGGTGGGTTTTGTACAGCGTTGCCATGGCAGGCGACGCCGAACCCAGTGCCGCCATTTTTTGCAGCACGGCCAGAAAGGCCAGTGGATTGCCGCCAGAGCGCGCCAGATAAATGCCGGCGGCGTGATCGGCGCGGAACTCGGCACTACGGTCGAGACCAGTGAGCATGATTGCTGCACCGTTCTTTTCGATGTAACTACGCGCAAGGCTGCCTGCGACACCGCCGCCGGTATGAATTTGACTGGAGGCGATGGCACCGGCCGCGCCCAGCTTCTCCTGCTTGCGAATGACCTCGTAGTGGTCGCGTTGCACCACGTGGCCGATTTCATGGCCCAACACCCCGGCCAGCTCCGCATCGGAGGTCAACAATTGATACAGGCCACGGGTGATCAATACATAACCCCCTGGCGCAGCGAAGGCATTGATTTCGTTGTCTTCGATGACGCCAAACGTCCACGGCAGGCCAGGCCGGCTGGTGCGTGACGCCACCCATCGGCCAACCAGGTTGACTCGTTTTTGCATCGCAGGATCCTTGACCAACGGTGCTGCGCCAAGCACGCGGCCGGCGATCATCGGGCCGAGTTCGAGCTCTTCCTGGCTCACCTCTGCATCCGATTTGCCAATCAACGCATCGCCCGAGGCGGCCGTGTTGGCAAGCCCGGGATTTACAAAGCCCAACAAATTGCGCGCCGCCGCGAAACGTTCGCGCTTTTCGGCCTGGGTGGCCTTGCTGCTGCCGTCATCCGATTTGAATTTCCCGAAGAACCCTTTTTTCTTCGGCTTGCTACTCTCCGGCTGGTATTCCTCGGCGTAAGCCACGTCGGTGATTTTCCAGCCTTGTTTGGTGGCTGCTTGCTCGGCGGCCTCCGGGCTGGCGCGGTAGGACTCCATCTGCTGCAGTTGCACCGGGTTGAACGCGGCGGCTTTCAGTGAACTTTCATCCAGCCCGCGCACACTGGCGGTTTCGGTGACTCGGCCCTTGCCAGCCTTGCCTGTGAACAACGCCTTGCCTAAGCCGCCGGTTTCCTTGCTGCCGTAGGCCACCCGAATCTCATTGACCCGCACATAGCCGGACTTGCCGCCGTCTAACCCCAGTTTGAACCACAGGCCTTGCTGACCGGTGACGTTGACTTGTGCGTTCTCGGTCAGCGTCGTAACTGCCGGGGAGGCGAAATCCGGTTTGCTGTGCACCTGCACACTGGGTTTGACAATGGTGGCCGGTGTTACCTGTGGCGTGGGCGTAGCCGCAGCCAACAAGCCGCTCAGCAACAGAGCGGCCAAGGCAAGTGCAAACCGGGAGGATGGATCGCGCGGGCGCTGGAGGTTCTTCATGGAAGATCCGGTTCTGAGGTGTCGTCGATGACCAAAGTATGCGCTGGATCGAGTGCTTCGCGATTATCGGCACACAGGGCAAATTCGTCAGTAGCGTTGAGGTCCTGCCCCAATAATTCACGCAGCCGCATGCGTTCGCCGCGAGTAGTATCGTCGTGATGGTCGTCGATTTCGGCGACCGAGATGCACAGCATGACTTGACCGTGCTCATCCAGCGGGTGTTCGCCCTGATTCAACGACTGATGCAGACGATCCAGGTCCGACTTGACCTGCTCCAGAACGCTGCTGCGGTCGGCCCCGCTCCAGATCAGCAGCATCAAGTCGTCGAGGATTTCGTGGAGCCAACTCTTGCGCTCCACGATGCCTTCAATCATCACCGCATCCCCACCGGCATACAGCTGCCTGCGCAGCAGACGGCGGTATTCGCGCTTGCCGCGCACGGCTTCGAAGGGAGTCAGGCCGTCGGCTTTGACATATCGCAAGCGCACCATCGCCAGCCACGGGTAGCGATCGGGGTCGTATTCATCACGAAAATCATTATTGCCGATAGCGCGACCGCGTTGGATCGCCGCATACATGCGGCAAACGCCAAAACAAAGACTGACAAAGCCGATACTGGCGAAAATATCGACGAACACGCCAAAAAATGTCAGGCCGATCACCGCGCCGGTCAACAGCAGGCCATTGACAGCGACGAACACGCCGTCCACATCTTCATGCGGTTCGCCGCGCCAAAACGCATAGGTGGTCAAGATCAATAGCAGCGAGGCCAGCAGGTATTTGAAACTGCTGGGCGGCATCCAAACCACGCCACCGTGCAATAGTGCATCGGTGGCTTCGGCCCAGACTTCCACTCCGGGCATCGCCGCGTTTACCGGAGTGGGTTTGGTATCGCTGATGCCGGCGGCGGTATAGCCGACCAGCACCACGGAGCCGCGCAAGTCTGGAAGCTTACTGCCTGGCGCTTCACACACGGGTTTGCCAGCCAGTAAATCGGCTGCACTGATGTAGGGCATGCGGCTGTTGCGGCGCCAATTCACCCGAACATGATCGGGTAGCGATGCCGCGCGTTGTCGTGTCAGTTGCGACACCAGCCGTGCCGGCAGTGTCGGCAGCGCCCAGTCATCCACCACTTCGCGCAGCGGCACATCGCGCAATACGCCGTCCTGGCCACGGCTGACATTGGTAATCGCCGAGTGCTTGGCCATGGACGCACCAAACGGCAGATACACCGCCACCGGCGGGCCGGGAGCATGCGCCTTTGCATCCAGCGCATAAGCCCCTGCAATTTGCGCAGCATGCAGAGGTGAGGCGGCATCAAAATCCGCCGCTTGGCGCGATGCCGCAAACATGAAACGTCCATTCCCGCCGGCTGCCACCGCATCCAGCATGGCATCCCCATCCGGGTCGTCCTTGTGCGGGTCGAGGAACATGACATCCACTCCCACCGCGCGCACGCCGGCACGATCCAGCGTATCCAGCAAGTCCGCATGCACTGTGCGTGGCCATGGCCAGCCACCAATGCCTTGCGCCCGGGTCCACTCCAGCGAGCAATCATCAATTTCCACGACGAAGGTCCTGCCCGAGGGCTGCGGCTCCACCGGCCGCCACTGCACGATGCTGTCGAACACGCTGTCTTCGGCCGAATCCAGACTGCGGCCATGCGTCCAATCCCAGCTCAGCCAACCCAATGCAGCGCAGGCCAGCAGGGGATAGAACGCGAACTTCAACTTGAGCGCCACCCACGTCAAGGGCCGCCGATAGCCGCGTTCGATTTTGGCCCATTGATCCATGAACCACACCGCAAGGGTGGCCATGGTGGCGTCCAAATGGGCTTGTGCCGCGCGCAGCCGCTTGCGTCCCATGCAATTTCATCCCCTGTTGCCGGCCGGTTCGCCCAGTGTCCCTGATCCGGTGTCCCCGATCGAGGTTGCAATGCGTGAACAGGGGCCGTGAGCGGACATCTTGCATGCATGGGCGGTTGCGGCCAAGCGGCTAGCCGAAAATCAACCCAGCAATTTGCGCACCTTGTGCAATGCCACGATGAAGGCGTCGATTTCCTCGTGGGTGTTGTAGAACGCAAGCGATGCACGGCAGGTGGTGCCCACGCCCAGCCACTGCAACAGCGGATGCGCGCAGTGCTGGCCGGAGCGGACTGCCACGCCTTCCAGATCCAGCAAGGTGGCCAGATCGTGCGAGTGGGTGCCGTCGATGGCAAAGCTCACTACCGCCGCCTTGCGCGGCGCACGGCCGAAGATGTGCAGGCCGTCGATGCCGTGCAGCGCCTCGGTCAAGTACGCCAGCAAGGCTTGCTCGCGCGCTTCGATATGGGCCATGCCCAGCTGCGAGAGGTAATCCACCGCCGCGCCGAGGCCCACGAAACCGGCAATATTGGGCGTGCCGGCCTCGAATTTGTGCGGGCCTTCGTTGAACACGGTGCCATCGAAACGCACCTCCTTGATCATCTCGCCGCCCCCCAGAAACGGCGGCATGGCGTCGATGTGTTCGCGTCGTGCCCACAGTGCACCGGTGCCGGTGGGGCCGCACATCTTGTGGCCGGTGATGGCATAAAAATCACAATCCAGCGCGGTGATATCCACCGGCATGTGCGGTGCGGCCTGCGAGCCGTCGATGAGTGTGATGATGCCGCGCTTGCGCGCTTCCTTGCAGAGATGCGCCACCGGGTTGACGGTACCCAGCACATTCGAGGTGTGCGCCAGTGCCAGCACTTTCACGTCGGGCGTCATCGCCGCATACAGTGCAGGCAGATCCAGTGCGCCATCGGGCAGCAGTTCAGCCACCTTGAGCGTAGCGCCGGTGCGCTGGGCGATCAGCTGCCACGGCACGATATTGGCGTGGTGCTCCATGCGCGTGACCAGGATGCGGTCACCGGGTTGCAGGCGCGGCAGTGCCCAGGAATACGCCACCAGATTGATGGCAAAGGTGGTGCCGCTGCACAAGATCAACTCGTCGCTGCGGACATTGAAAAAGCGCGCCAGCTTGCTGCGTGCGCCTTCGTACGCCTCGGTGGCCTCACTGCCCAGCGCGTGCACTGCACGGCTGACATTGGCATTGTGATGGCGATAAAAATCGTCGGTGGCGCTGATCACGCACGCCGGTTTTTGCCCGGTATTGGCCGAATCGAAATAGATCAGCGGCTTGCCGTGTACTTGCCGGGTGAGCAGGGGGAAGTCGGCACGCACCGAGGCCCAGTCGATAGCGGCGGCATCCATACTCATGCCCCTACCCGTACCAATGCCCGCTCCAGCGCCGCTGCACACGCGGCATGCGTGCTGCTATCGGCAATCCCGTTGACCACTTCGTGGCAGAACGCGCCGGTCAACAACGCCCTGGCCTGTGCTTCCGGCAGGCCACGCGAGCGCAGGTAAAACAGTGCAGTGGCATCCAGTTGCCCCACGGTGGCGCCATGTGCCGCTTTGACCTCATCGGCATGAATCACCAGCACCGGCTGGGTGTCGATTTCCGCATCGGCAGACAGCAGCAGGTTCTTGTTCGCAAGCGCAGCTTCGCTGCCGTCCGCGCCGGCATGGATGGTGATGCCGCCATGAAATACCGCCTTGCCGCGCTGCCCTGCCAGCCCGCGCCAGGTCAGATTGCAGCGCGTGTCGCGGGCAATATGGTCGATTCCCAGCCGGGTATCCACATGTCGGCGGCCATCGGCCAGCAGCACGCCATTGGCGTTGAGTGCGGCGCGGTCGCCTTGCAGCTGCACATTCAATTCATGCCGCGACAAGCCGGCGCCAAGTTCAAGATCAATGCGTTGATAACCCGCATCCTGCGCGAGTGTGGCATCGGTGCGGGCAAACACGCTGGCACGTGCCGGCGCATCTTGCAGGCGCACGTGGCCCAGTTGTGCACGTTCGGCCAGCTGCACCTGGATCACGACATTGCCCAGATGGGCATGTTCGCTGACCGCCAGCTCGTGTTCCACCAGCGACAACGATGCGCCTTCGCCCAGTGTGATGCGATGGCGCAGATGCCACGCCGCATCGCCATTGCTTTGCGCGCTGCCGACATGGACAAGATGCAGTGGTGTGTCCATGTGCGCATCGGCATCCACGTGAATCGACACACCTTCGCGTGCCAACGTGGCATTGAGCCGGGCAAATGGCTCGTCGCTGCGCGCGGAGAGCGGCATGACGTTGCCGGAATCGGGCTGTTGCGACAACGCCTGCACCTCAATGCCGCCGATCAACCCGGACAGGTTGCTGAGTGTGGCATCCAATTGCCCATTGACGAACACGATGCGTGGTTCGGGGATGGCGGCCAGTTGCATGGCCTCTACTGCAACGTGCTGTGCCGGCACGAAGCTGCGCCGCTCCAACTGCCGCAGGGAAGTGTATTTCCAGCTTTCCGCGCGCTGCGGCAGACCGTCGTGCAGCAAGGCATCCAGCGCAACCCGCTGGGAGACATCGCCTTGAAAATCCGCGGCCAGAGAGTCCAGAAGCGCACTCATTTCAGGCTGCCGTTTCCGGCGTCAGCCGGTTCTTGATCCAGTCATAGCCGTGCGCTTCCAGCTGCAAGGCAAGCTCTGGCCCGCCGGTTTCCACGATGCGGCCATCGGCCAGCACATGCACCACATCGGGTTTGATGTAGTCCAGCAAGCGCTGGTAATGGGTGATGACGAGGAAGGAACGTTCCGCCGAGCGCTGCGCGTTGACGCCATCGGCGACGGCTTTCAATGCATCGATGTCGAGGCCGGAATCGGTTTCATCGAGGATGGCGAGCTTTGGCTCCAGCAGTGCCATCTGGAAAATCTCATTACGCTTCTTTTCGCCACCCGAAAATCCTTCGTTGACGGCGCGATGCAACAGCTCATCTTTCAAATGCAATACCGCGAGCTTCTCGCGCACCTTCTTCAGGAATTGCATCGAGTCGAGTTCAGGTTCGCCGCGGGTTTTGCGCTGCGCGTTGTAGGCGGCGCGCAAGAAATAGGTGTTGTTGACGCCAGGGATTTCCACCGGGTATTGGAAGGCCAGAAACACGCCGGCGGCAGCGCGCTCTTCGGGTTCCAGTGCCAGCAAGTCGTTGCCGAAAAACGTGATGCTGCCGGCGGTCACGGCATAACCATCACGGCCCGCCAGGATATTGCCCAGCGTGGACTTGCCCGCACCATTGGGGCCCATGATGGCGTGTACTTCGCCGGCGTTCACGTTGAGGCTCAGACCCTTGAGGATTTCCTTGCCCGCAACGGTGGCATGGAGGTTTTCAATTTTCAGCATGGTTGTTTCCAGTGTGTTCTTGTGTGCAGATGTCCGAGTGGGCCTGTGGCGACATCAGCCAACGGCCCCTTCCAACGTGACGTCCAGCAGTTTCTTGGCCTCGACTGCAAACTCCATCGGCAATTCGCGGAAGACTTGTTTGCAGAAACCATCCACGATCATCGATACCGCGTTTTCCTGGTCAATGCCGCGACTGCGGCAATAGAACAGCTGGTCGTCCGAAATTTTCGAGGTCGTGGCCTCGTGTTCCACCGTGGCGCTGGGGTTCTTCACCTCGATGTAGGGGAAGGTGTGCGCGCCGCAGGTCTTGCCGATCAGCAGGGAATCGCACTGGGTGTGGTTGCGCGCACCGTCGGCGCCGGCGGCCACCTTGACCAGGCCGCGGTAGGTGTTCTGGCCGCGCCCGGCGCTGATGCCCTTGCTGACGATCTTCGACTTGGTGCGCTTGCCGATGTGGATCATCTTGGTGCCGGTGTCGGCCTGCTGGTAGTGGTGGGTCAGCGCGACCGAGTGGAACTCGCCCACCGAGTCGTCGCCGGTCAGCACGCAGCTGGGGTACTTCCAGGTGATCGCACTGCCGGTCTCCACCTGCGTCCAGGTCACCTTGCTGCGCGCGCCGCGGCATTCGGCGCGCTTGGTGACGAAGTTATAGATGCCGCCGACGCCGTTTTCATCGCCGGGATACCAGTTCTGCACGGTGCTGTATTTGATCTCGCCATCGTCCAGCACGACCAGCTCCACCACCGCCGCGTGCAACTGGTTTTCATCGCGCATCGGTGCGGTGCAGCCTTCGAGATAGGAGACGTGCGCGTTTTCTTCGCAGATGATCAAGGTGCGTTCAAACTGCCCGGTGTGGCCGGCATTGATGCGGAAGTAAGTGGACAGTTCCATCGGGCAGCGCACGCCCTTGGGGATGAACACGAAGCTGCCGTCGGAGAACACCGCCGAGTTGAGCGCGGCGAAGTAGTTGTCGCCCACCGGCACCACGGTGCCGAGGTACTTCTTCACCAGCTCCGGGTGGTTGAGGATGGCATCGCTCATCGAGGTGAAGATCACCCCGACTGCGGCCAGTTCCTTCTTGAAGGTGGTGCCCACGCTGACCGAATCGAACACCGCATCCACCGCCACCCCGGCCAGCTTGGCGCGCTCGTGCAGCGGTACGCCCAGCTTGTCGTAGGTGTCGAGCAATTCCTGTGGCACCTCGTCCAGCGACTTGTACTTCGGGCCCTTGGGCGCGCTGTAGTAGCTCAGCGCCTGCAGGTCGATCGGGCCGATTGAGAGCTTCGCCCAGTCCGGCTGTTTCATGGTCAGGAAGTGGCGGTACGCAGACAGCCGCCACTGCGTCATCCATTCCGGCTCATGCTTTTTTGCGGAAAGCGCACGGATGATGTCTTCCGACAGCCCCGGCGGCAGCGAGTCGGTTTCGATATCGGTAATGAAACCGGCATCGTATTTGCGCCCAAGCTGTTCATGAATTTGCGCGTTTTGTGCTTCGGTCATCGGAAATCCTCAAGCCTGCGCCAGCTGGGCAGTCATCTGCCCGCGCACAGGGGGTTGCGGTGGCGCCAGCATCTGCGCCAGCGAGATGCCGCGCAGGGCGTCGGCCACCACGTCGTTGATACGGCGCCAGTTGGCGCGTACGCCGCAGCTGTGTTCGATGCCGCATTGGCCGCCGGAGATGCTGCATTCGGTCATCCCCAGCGGGCCTTCCATCGCCTCGACAATCGCAATCAGGCTGATGGCCTCGGCCGGACGCGCCAACCGGTAGCCGCCATTGGCACCGCGAAAGCCCGACACCAGCCCGGCGGCGGCCAGTGGTTTGAGTACCTTGGCCACGGTGGGCGGCTCCAGACCGGCGCGTTCGGCCAACTCCGGTGCACTCAACACCACGTCCGGCCGCGCAGCAAGCACAGTCAGTACAACGGTGGCGTAATCAGTGAGCCGGGTGACGCGAAGCATGGCGGCGGGGCGTAGCGGGGGAATCGGTACTGAAATTGTACGTTTTCACGCCCCGGCCGCCAAGTTGGCTGGGCTGACTTGGGTCAAGTGACGGGAAGAGCGGGTGAGAAGCCGCGGTGGGTTTGCATCTCCGCACAATAAAAACGCCCCGTAAGGGGCGTAGTTATGATCTGGCGGAGAGAGGGGGATTCGAACCCCCGAAGCGCGGTTTAGACGCTTACACACTTTCCAGGCGTGCTCCTTCAACCACTCGGACACCTCTCCGGAACCGCCCATTCTAGCGGGGTGTGGGCCACTCCACAACAAATTCCGTGGAACTGCGGCGGGGGTTGCCCGGCTCATGCCACAATGCCGGCATGTCCTATCTCGTGCTTGCCCGCAAGTGGCGTCCCAAGCGTTTTGCCGAATTGGTCGGGCAAGAGCATGTGGTGCGTGCGCTGACCAACGCGCTGGAAACCGGCCGTGTTCACCACGCATTCTTGTTCACCGGCACGCGCGGGGTGGGCAAAACCACGATTGCGCGCATTTTCGCCAAATCGCTCAATTGCGAGCGCGGCACCTCGTCTGATCCGTGTGGTGAATGCGAGACCTGCCAGGCGATTGATGCCGGCCGTTACATCGACCTGCTGGAGATCGATGCCGCGTCCAATACTGGCGTGGACAACGTGCGCGAGTTGATCGAAAACGCGCAGTACATGCCCAGCCGCGGCAAGTACAAGGTGTATCTGATCGACGAAGTGCACATGCTGTCCAAGCAGGCCTTCAATGCGTTGCTGAAGACATTGGAAGAGCCGCCCGAGCACGTCAAATTCCTGTTCGCCACCACTGACCCGGAAAAATTGTTGGTGACGGTGCTCAGCCGCTGCTTGCAGTTCAATTTGAAGCGTTTGGATGAAGCGCAGATTGGCGGCCAGATCCACAAGATTCTTGCGGCGGAAGGCATCGACAGCGAAGCCGATGCGGTGCTGCAGTTGGCCAAGGCAGCCGATGGCAGTTTGCGTGACGGGTTGTCGCTGCTCGATCAAGCCATCGCCTATACGGGAGGCAAGCTGGATAGCGCTGCTGTAGCGACGATGCTGGGCACGGTAGACCGCAGCAGGATTCAATCCCTGCTGATGGCGCTGGCCGAGTCTGATGGTGCGCGTCTTATGCAGGAAGCGGGGCACTTGGCGGAGTTTTCGCCAGATTGGGCCAGCCTACTGGATGCGCTGTCGGCGGCCTTGCATCGAGTACAGGTCAAGCAATTGGTGCCGGCTGTGGATGTGGGGCAAGACGCAATTGATGTGGAGGCGCTGGCGGCGCAGTTGCGCCCCGAACTGGTGCAGTTGTGGTACCAGATGGCGCTGAACGGTCGCCGTGATTTGGGCTATGCCCCCAGTCCGCGCAGTGGGTTTGAAATGACTTTGCTGCGGATGCTGGCGTTTCGGCCTGATGCACCCGCGCAAACTGCTGCGCCGCGTGCGGCCACACCCATGGCACCACCTATCAGTGCGTTGCCACAAGCGCGGCTAGAGGCGGCGGCCCGCGCCCGTGCGGCAATGGCCGAAGCGCCTGTTACTGCGGCAGAGCCAGTGAAGTCGCCGGCGGTTGTACCTGCGAGCCTGAGTGAGCCGGCACCTGTGCCTGGACCGTCGCGCCAAGCCAGCAGTACTTTGTTGGTGACGGATAGTGAACATTGGCTGGAACTGGTGATGCGCAGTGGCCTGAAAGGCGCCCCCAAGCTGCTGGCCGATAATGCTGCGTTCGTGGCACATGCCGATGGCGTGTTGCATTTGGCGTTGGCACCCGAACAGGAGCACCTGAAGTCGGCGAACCTGGTGCTGCAACTGAGCGATGCCATCGGACAACAGCTGGGGGGGGCGGTGCAGGTACGCTTTGAGATTGGGCAAGGGCGTGGCGAAACCGCAACCGTGCGCAATGCGCGTGAGCGTGATGTCCGTCAAGCCGATGCGGAAAGCGGCTTTGCTTCGGACCCTGGCATTCAACGGCTGGTGCAGCAGCATGGTGCGCAGATCGTGCAGGATTCGATCCGTCCGTTGGACACTCTCTGACCCATTTTTATTTTTGCATAACGGAAGACAGCACTATGCGTGGAAATATCGCCCAGCTGATGCAGCAGGCCCAGCAGATGCAAGAAAACATGCAGCGTGCGCAGGAACAAGTCGCCGCGCTGGAAGCTACCGGCAATGCGGGTGGCGGGATGGTCAGCGTGACCTTGGGGGGGCGCATGGATTGTCGCAAGGTGCGCATTGATCCGGCAGCCTTGAGTGACCCGGAAATGGCCGAGGATTTGATTGCCGCAGCGTTCAATGATGCGGTGAACAAGATCAATCTGGCATCGCAGGAAAAGATGGCCGGAGCGACCGCGGGCATGCAATTGCCGCCAGGCTTCAAATTGCCGTTCTGATGGCTGCGTTGCTTGAGCAATTGATCGACGCCCTGCGGGTACTGCCGGGGGTGGGTCAAAAATCCGCCCAGCGGATGGCCTACCATTTGCTGGAGCGTCAGCGCGATGGCGGCAAACGGTTGTCCGATGCCTTGCTGCAGGCGATGGAGCAGATTCGCCATTGCACGCGATGCCGCGACTTCAGCGAAACCGACGTGTGCGCCACCTGCGCCAGTGGTGCGCGTGATGCACAGCTACTGTGCGTGGTGGAAACCCCGGCAGATCGGTTGGCAATCGAGCAGGCCACGGGCTTTCGCGGCTTGTATTTTGTGTTGCAAGGTCGGTTGAGCCCGCTCGATGGCATTGGTCCACATGAGTTGGGCTTGGATCAACTTGCGCAGCGCCTGCAGGAAGGCGAGGTGCGCGAACTCATCGTGGCCACCAATCCCACCGTGGAAGGCGAGGCCACGGCGCATTATCTGGCGCAGTTGGCGCGTGCGCGTGGCGTGCACCCCAGCCGCTTGGCGCATGGCGTGCCGTTGGGCGGCGAATTGGAATATGTGGACCGCGGCACCTTGCAGCATGCATTCGGCAGCCGTATCGAAATTCCATCCGACAAATGACCGTGGAGGTTGCGTCATGGGCGACACCATTTTTCACAAGATCATCCATCGGGAAATCCCGGCCGATATCGTGTATGAAGATGCGCATATGGTTGCGTTTCGCGACATTGCACCGCAGGCACCGGTACATGTGTTATTCGTGCCCAAGCAAACCTTCGCCACGCTGAACGATGTGCCCGAAGACAGCGCGCTGGTGATTGGCCGCTTGGCCACCGCAGCGGCTCGCTACGCCAAGGCGCAGGGCTTTGCCGACGATGGCTACCGCATCGTGATGAATTGCAATGGCGATGCTGGCCAGACCGTGTTCCAAATCCACCTGCATCTATTGGCAGGCGCGCCATTGGGGCGGTTTGGCACGCCCTGAAATCAAGGCCGATGCCGGCGTAAATCGCGCAGCAGCCGGGTCAATGCGCCACGCTCATCCGCACTGGCGTAACGTGCATTCGATACCCGGCGTGCCAGTATGCCGAGGTGCTCACCCGCAGCGGGCTGATCGGCGGCTACTCTGGCGGCCCACACTTGCGCAGGCTCATGTACTGCGCGGCCATGGCCCAGTTTTCGATAGCGCGCCTCCAGCGCATGCCACGCACGCAGCAGTGGGTCGCGTTGGCGCTCGCCACGCGCAATCAGCCAGCTCATCCACAGCACGGCAAGGCCTGCGATCAATGCAAACAGTGCCACCAGATCACGCGGTTGCAGTGCATCGATGCCGAGTGGTTTGAGCAGGTCACGCTGGCGCTGGGCATTGAAGCCCAATACAAAATCATTCCAGCCCCGGCGTAGCCAATCGCCGGCATTGAACACCGGTACCAGCCCGCTGAAATTGCCAAACTGTCCTGGGCGGCGGTCCGCCAGGGTATCGTGTACGCGCTCGGGGGCGACGGCAGCGGTGGGATCCACGCGGACCCAACCGCGCTTGGGCAACCAGATTTCACTCCATGCATGGGCATCGGATTTGCGTACCAGCCAATAATTTCCGATCGGGTTGCGATAAGCGCCGCTATAGCCGGTGACAACGCGCGCCGGGATGCCGGCAGCACGCATCAACACCACGAATGAGGAACTGAAATGCTCGCAATAACCTGCCTTGCGGTCGAATAAAAAGTCATCAATTTCATTGCGCCCGGTCAGCGGTACGTTGAGGGTGTAGGTAAATTCGCGCCTGATCATCGCCAGCGCCCGCTCGGCAATTGCCGCATCGCTGCGACCTTGGCTGTCGCTGCCGGCTTCGCGCCGCCACTGCTTGCCCAGTGCAACAGTACGTGGGTTATAGCCTTGCGGCAGCAGCAGGGCGCGCATGCGCAAGGGATCTGGCAGATCCGCTTCAAGTGCGGCTACCGGTTGCGACTGCATGCGCCAACGCGAGACGTTGTACTGCGGTGACTCTGCCCACGGGGTGTAATCCAGACTGATGCGGGCCCCTTCGGGTAATTGGGTGGGGACATCCAGTGCAATCAGCTGCCGGTTTTCACTGGGCTCCAATTCAATTTGGTAATCCCAACGTGGGCCGCCGGCTTGCATCGGTGCGGGGCTGAAGCCTTGCAGGGCCATGGCCTGATGCCACGTGCGACCATCGAAATCCCATAGCACCGGGCCGCGCCAATACATCTGATCCGGACGTGGGGCGGGGCCAAAAAACTGCACGCGTGCAGCGGGGCTATCGTCCAGCAGCATGTCGATCATGCCGCCCGGGGTCATGCTGTCGGACAGGCCGGGCTTGGCAACACTGCGCTCGGGTAGTCCCCACAGCGGCGTGGGCAGGCGAGGAAACAGCCAGAACGCGGCCAGTGCCAGCGGCAGGCCCAATGCGAACAGGTGCAATACATTGAATACGGCTTGGCGTTGCCAATTGGTTGCATGAGCCGCGTCATGTCCTTGGCCTGCATCGCCCTGGTCTGGCATGGCTTGCCCTTCATCCATTGCCAAACGCTGCAGTGCCAGCAGCGCTAGCAGCACCGCTGCCAGTGCCAGCAGCAGGCTGACCGGACCTTGATCCAGCAGGAAGGTGGCGAACGGGCCAAACAGGGCAAACCCGACCAGGCTGCGACCATCGCGCAGACTTACGGTTTCTGCCGGCTTCAACGCCAACATCGCAGCTAACACGGCACAGGCACTGTCGCGGCCAATCCCCGGTGCTACCGCCAATACCGCGAGCAAGGCGGTTCCGCCCAGCAGCAAACGCAACAGCAGAGGCAGTGGTTTTCGCTTCGATGCGGCGGCCACTGCCAGCGCGCCCAGCCCATAGCCAATACCGAGTGACATCGGCAATTGCAGCAACAGAGGCAGCAAACACGCGGCTGCCGCCAGCAGCACATGTTTGCGGGCGTGGGTGGTCATGGCCGGCGAGTGGATGCGCTTAGCCATGCCGTGCCTCATCGGGCATCAGCGCGAGTGCACGCAGGCACAAGTGGCGATGCTGTGCCCCATGCCCAAAATCAATCCTGGGTGTTGCCGGCAGATGCAGGGCATAGCGTTGCCCGGCGCGTTCGGCATCGTCCACCCAGCGTGCCAGGCGGCGGATGCGCTGTTCATACGGCAGGCCTTGGGTGTGCTGCCAGTCCAATGTCAACTCGCCGCCGCGGGGCAATTCGTATTCGCGCACCAGTAGCGTGTCGCGGCGGGCCGACGCTTTCCACGCCACGGCACGGGGTGGATCACCTTGGCGATAACTGCGCAAATGGTGTGGATCTTCGCCCGTACGTGCCAATTGTGGTTGGCTCTGGCCACCGCTGGCGAAGGGTAGGGGCGGGGCTTGTGTTTCTGCTGCGGGATATACCAATACGCTTTGTGCGGGCCATACATAGCCCCATGCACGCGCCAGTCCGAGCGGTTGCACGGTGCGCAGTTCGATGCGTGAAAGCGCCAGCAAGCCACGACGCCGGGTGGGGACATGCAAAAGCGCGGTGCAGCCATGTGCATCCACGCGGGTATGCGTGATTGCAGCGTCTAGTGCAAGCCGCAAACCGCGGCGTACGCGGGTATCACTCGCCATCAATGCAATGCGCAATTGCAGGTTGTCGCCGACACTGCAAGGTTCGGCCGAAATCGCCTCGATGCGCAACCCGGACAATTGCAGGTGCGCGGCGATCAAGCTGGCCAGTGTGGTGCCAGCCAGCAGCAATGCCAGTAACAAGGCAGGGTTATTGTTGAAGTTGAGTGCACCCAACAGCATGGTGCCCAACAAAAGTGCGAAGAACAGCCCACTGGCGGTGGGCAACACGTAGATGCGATGGCGATCCAGTTGTACCGGCAGCGCTTCCGGCCCGCGTGGCCGCATCCACGCCTGCAAGCGCCGGCGCATGTTCGCCAGCATCGTCAATCCACCGCTACCGCGTGCAGGATCTGTTTGGCCAGTGCGGTGGGAGTGGCCTCGGCTTCGGTGACGAGGCGATGTTCTGCCACCGCCGGAAACAGTGCTTGCACGTCCTCTGGCAGTACATGCTCACGCCCCAGCAGCAGTGCGTGCGCGCGCGCCGCCCGCAGCAGCGCCAACCCGGCGCGGGGCGACAGGCCTACCCGCACGCCCGGGTGTTTGCGGCTGCGTGCCAGCAAGGCTTGCAGGTAGTCCAGCAGGGCATCGCTGGCGTGGATCGCTTGCACGGCTTGCCGTAGAGCCAAGATGTGCTGGGCATCCAGCAATGGACTGACCTGCGCGATCAGCTCGCGGCGGTCACGTCCGGCCAGCAGGGCGCGCTCGGCGACATCATCGGGATAACCCAGGCTGAGCCGCAGCAGGAAGCGATCGAGTTGCGAATCCGGCAGTGGATAGGTACCCGACAAATCCACCGGATTCTGGGTGGCGATCACCAGAAACGGATTGGGCAGGGCGCGGGTTTGGCCATCCACCGTCACTTGATGTTCGGCCATCGCTTCCAGCAGGGCGCTTTGCGTGCGGGGCGGTGCGCGGTTGATTTCATCGGCCAGCAAGACATGCGCAAACACCGGGCCTGGGTGAAACTCGAAATTGCGGGTCTGTGCTTCGTAAATCGACACGCCCAGGATGTCGGCGGGCAACAAATCCGAGGTGAATTGCACGCGCGAAAACCCAAGACCCAAGGTCGCCGCCATCGCGTGCGCCAAGGTGGTTTTGCCCAGCCCGGGCAGGTCTTCGATCAATAAATGTCCATCCGCCAGCAGCGCCACGAAAGCCAGCCGTACTTGTTGCGGCTTGCCCAGCACCATGCTGTTGACCTGCGCTTGCGCATCGCGCAAGGCCTCATGCAGTGCATCGGGTAGCATCGCGGGTTGTGTGGCAGGTTGCGTCGCTGTGGATGCAGACATGGCGGCCTCGATGAATTTTGAATCAGTGTAGCGGGGTGGGATGCGAATGCGGGATGTGCAGCAAGTGGATTCCGCAAAACGCGGGTTCATCATCCTGTGGCTGGTGCTGACACTGCTGAAAGTAGTGTTGGCAATGCGCCTGCCACTGTTTGTCGATGAAGCGTTCTACTGGCAGGAAGGGCAGCATCTGGCATGGGCGTATTCGGATTTGCCGGGACTGACGGCATGGCTGGCGTGGCTGGGTCATGCACTTGTCGCGGGCAGTGCCCTGGCGCTGCGGTTGCCGTTTTTGCTGCTGGGCGCGGCCATTCCGTGGGTGATGGTGCGGATGAGTGCGCGCGAATTGGGTGCGCGTGCAGGTTGGTGGGCCGGAAGTTTGTGTGTGCTGATGCCGTTAGCCGGCAGCCTGGGGGTGCTGGCGTTGCCGGATGTGCCGCTGTTGTTTGCCAGCGTACTGTGCCTGGATGCAGGTCTGCGGGTGTTGCACAGGGTGGATACGCTGGCCACCGCTGAGCTGGCATTGGGGCTGGCGATTGGCGGATTGACCCACTATCGGTTTGCAGCGGTGATCCTGGTGGGGTTGGTGACGCTGTTGGTGCTGTGCGAAGGGCGCCGAGCATTACGCTCCCCGCGGCTATGGGCCGCGATTGGGGTGGGTGCATTGGCATGGCTGCCGCTGCTGTGGTGGAACCTGCACAACGCAGATGCCGGCCTGAAGTTTCAGCTGGTAGACCGCCACCCGTGGGTACTTAGCCGGGGCGGCTTTGAACTGGGTCTGCTGCAGTGGCTGCCGACCACTCCAGTACTGTTGTTGGTGATGGCGGGCGTCGCAGTGCGTGGGTTGCGCGATACGCGCACTGCGGCACGCTATTTGGCGATCAGCGGCATGGCCATTGTGCTTGGATTTTTCCTGCTGGGTTTTTTTACCGACCAACAACGGGTCAGCTTTCATTGGCCGGTGCCGGGGTTCGTGGCCTTGTTGCCACTGGCCGCGTTATCGCTGATGAATAGCGGACGCATACTGCGTCACATCACACTGGCGGTGACGGCAATGGGCTTGCTGGCGGCACTAGGTTTTTTTGCCGTAGCCAGCGTACCGCAGTGGCGCACGTTGGCGGCACTGCGCGGGGTGCAATTGGGGAATTTTGCTGGGTGGGATGTGCTGGCCGATGCAATCCGCACGCAGCAAGCGCGCTTGCCTGCGGGTGCGCGCGTGTTGGCGGGAGATTTCAAGATCGGCGCGGAGATGGGCTTTGCCTTGGGCGATGCCAATCTGCCGGTGCTGGCGCATCCGTTGAACGAAAAGCATGGTCGTGCGGTGCAGTTGTCATTGTGGAATTTGTTGCACGCATCACGCGATGCTTTGGGGCCTGGCCCCTGGCTGCTGGTTGCCAGCCCGTCGCATGCGGGCTTTGACAGCGACCGCATCTATCAGGACAAGTTGCAAAAACAGCTCGGGCCGCTGCCAGCACCGCAGGTGTTGCAGGTGGACGGTGGTAGCAAGCAATACTGGCTGTTTGTGTTGCAGTAACCTGTGGGAATCCGGCTCAAGGCAGGTTGAAGCCGGCCTGGCGCAGCAAGCGCGCCGTGGCGATCAGCGGCAATCCGATCAGTGCAGTGGGGTCGCGATTGTCGATGGCATCGAACAGCGCAATCCCCAGGCCTTCGGATTTGAAGCTGCCCGCGCATTCCAGCGGCTGCTCGGTGTCGACGTAGCGCTCGATTTCAGCGCGACTCAGCGCACGAAATTGCACGCATGTCTCATCTCGATCGGCCCATTGACGGCCATCCGGATGCGCCAGGCACAGTGCCGTGTGAAACCGCACCAGGCGCCCCGACATGGTGGTGAGCTGGGCGATCGCGGCAGCGCGGGTGCCGGGCTTGCCCAAGGCGCGACCTTCGCATTCGGCGACTTGGTCCGAACCCAGCACCCAGCAGTCTGCCCCGATATGTAGGTCAGCGACCCCCCGGGCTTTGGTGGCAGCCAGGCGAATCGCCAGGGCTTGCGGCGCCTCACCGGGAAGCGCGGATTCATCTACCTCCGGGCGGACCACCGCAAACGGTAGCTGCAGGCGGTTCAGCAATTCGCGGCGATACACCGATGTCGATGCCAGAATAAGCAAGGTCACGGCAGTTGACCTGCGCGCGCCTGTTCGATTTTCTGCAGCTGAGCGTCCAGGCTGGCGCTAGCACTGTCTAGACTCCGGCGTACATCCTCCAGCTGCGCAAGGCTGGCCCGTTGCGCGTTGTCTTGTAACCACAGCCGCTGTTGCAGCAAGTCCTGCATGGCGGAACGCACCGGATTTACGTGGTCACCGGCAATTGCTTCGATTTCGCTGCGCACCGCGCGCAACCTGGCTTCCAGCGCATCCGCGGCATCCAGTAATTGCGAAATGACGCGCTGGCGATGCAGGCTGTCGCGACGCTGACGCAGCGCCAGCCACAGGCCGCCAGCGGCGAGTACTGCAAGAATGAGTAACGATGCAATTTTCATTTGTGCAGTCTGCGCGAGCACCGAATATGGCGCAATTCCCAAGCAGAATGCCGGGTTGGTGCCCTATGGATTTGGGGGCAGGTGTAATTTGACAGTGGGCGTGGCACTCTGTAGTATTTTTCGGCTTATGTCGAACCAGTTGACCAGTCAGGTTCCGGAGAGCTTGGATGCTTGGCGCATGGTCGCTGCATCATGCGAGTTCGCGGGGCGCATTCCGTTGCGGGCGATGACTCGGCTGCGCGGAAGCTTGCTGGATGGCGAGGGCGAAGTTCGCTATGTGTTGGGGTTCGGCACTGATGCGTTGCGGGTGCCGTTTGCCCAGCTGCAAATCGAAGCCGAGTTGCCGTTGGAATGCCAGCGCAGTTTGCAGCGATTCGTGCTGCCGGTGCGATTGCAGCAGCGCTTGGGTTTGATCCGCGACGAGGCCGATGAAGCGGCCTTGCCGCCGGATTACGAAGCCTTGCTGGTGCCTGCTGACGGCATGCTGCATCCGGCTGAGCTGGTGGAAGATGAGTTGATTCTGGCGTTGCCGGTAGTGCCGGTGTCGCCCGAAGCCGAAGCGGTGACGCGCGAATTTGCGCCAACTGCCGAGGAAGTGGCCAAGGCCAGCCCGTTCGCGGGGCTGGCGGGCCTGAAGACAAAATAAGTGCGACAATGTCGCGTTGAGTGTTGCTGCAATAATCTTTTGGAGTTGTTCCCATGGCCGTTCAGAAGTCCCGCGTTTCTCCGTCCCGTCGTGGCATGCGTCGTGCGCATGACGCCCTGTCTGCCAAGCAGTTGGCTACCGACCCGACCAGCGGCGAGACCCACCTGCGTCACCACGTCACTGCTGACGGTTACTACCGCGGCAAGCAGGTCATCGCACCGAAGAGCAAGGTTGCTGACGAAGAGTGATCTTCGAGGCGTTGATCCTTCGGTCGCATGTCGTGATCGCGGGGTCTTCGAGCACAATGCCATTGCCACGCATGACGTCAGGCCGCGCCACAAAGCGCGGCCATTGGCGTTTTGACGCGTGCCATTTTACGTAGCGCCATCGCTCCGGCCAGATCAATCCGGACTTGAGCCCAGATCGGCTACCCTTACCGATCTTGCTGACTGGTACTTGCCAGACTTGATCGTGGAGTTTGCAAACACATGATTCATACCGATAACCGCATCTTCGCCCGCATCGCCGGTACCGGCAGCTATCTGCCGCAGCAGATATTGACCAATGAAGACCTGGTCAAGCGTGGCGTGGATACCAGCGATGAGTGGATCGTCAGCCGTACCGGCATCCGCCAGCGGCATATCGCGGCCGCAGGCGAGCTGACCTCCGATCTCGGTTACCAAGCGGCGCTGCGCGCACTGGAAGCGGCAGGCGTTTCGGCGGACGAAATTGACCTGATTGTGGTCGGCACCACCACGCCGGATCTGATTTTCCCCTCCACTGCCACCATCATCCAGCGCAAGTTGGGTGTGGCCGGCTGCCCGGCCTTCGATGTCAATGCCGCTTGCTCTGGCTTTGTCTATGCGCTGACCGTGGCGGATAAATTCATCCGTAGCGGCGCATCCAGGACCGCGTTGGTCATTGGCGCGGAAACCCTGACCCGGATGCTGGACTGGAATGATCGCAACACCTGTGTGTTGTTTGGCGACGGTGCCGGCGCAGTGGTGCTGAAGGCCGACGACAGTACCGGCATCCTCAGCACGCATATGCACGCCGATGGCGGCAAAAAAGACTTGCTGTGGAATCCGGTGGGGGTATCGGCCGGCTTCAAGCCGGACGAGCCCAATGCCGGTGTGCGCGTGATGATGGCAGGCAACGACGTCTTCAAGTATGCGGTGAAGGCGCTGGATGCGGTGGTCGATGAAGCCCTAGTGGCCAATGGGTTGGACAAGACCGCACTGGACTGGCTGGTGCCGCATCAAGCCAACCTGCGCATTATCGAAGCTACCGCCAAGCGGCTGGATATGTCGATGGAGCGCGTCATCATCACCGTCGACAAGCACGGCAACACCTCATCCGGCTCGGTGCCGTTGGCACTGGACGAAGCCGTGCGCTCGGGCAAGGTGCAGCGCGGGCAGTTGATCCTGCTGGAGGCCTTCGGTGGCGGGTTTGCCTGGGGTTCGGCGCTGATCCGCTACTGATCCGGCGGCGGCTTGGTGGTCGTGAACGGGGTCAGGGGCCAGCCAAGTCCGAGGCTGGGTGCCGGTATTGAGCCTCTTCCATACGCCCAAGTACAGACAACCTAGAGTGTTTGCTCGTATCATGCTCGGCCCACTGCGGGCCGTTGGCCTGCGTCTTTTCAGTATGGTTTTCATCGCGTGAACGCAGCCAATCAACCCCACGCACTCGCCTTGGTGTTTCCCGGCCAGGGCTCCCAGTCAATCGGCATGTTGGCCGAACTGTCGGAATTGCATCCGTCGATCAAGGCAGCCTTCGAAGAAGCTTCGGACGGCGCTGGCGTGGATTTGTGGGCGCTCTCGCAGGCGGGGCCGGAAGAAATGCTGGGCCGCACCGAATATACCCAGCCGGCATTGTTGGCGGCGGGCATTGCGGTGTGGCGCTTGTGGCAGCAGCAGGGTGGCGCAACGCCTGCCGTGCTGGCGGGACATAGCCTGGGGGAATACACGGCTCTGGTGGCAGCCGGTGCGCTGTCGTTGAAAGACGGCGCACATTTGGTGCGCATTCGCGGCCAATTGATGCAGGACGCTGCCCCGGCTGGGGTGGGTGCAATGGCGGCCGTGTTGGGTGCGGACGATGCACTGGTGGAAGCCGTGTGCATGGAGGCTTCGGGTGCACAAGTGGTGGTGCCCGCCAATTACAACTCGCCGGGCCAGATCGTGATTGGTGGCGATGCGGCGGCGGTGGATCGTGCGCTGGCGCTGTTGGTTGAACGCGGCGTGCGCAAGGCCGTCAAGTTGGCGGTCAGTGTGCCCTCACACACGCCCTTGATGCGCGAAGCGGCGAACCGCTTGGCGCAGACCATGGTCGGCCTGGATTGGAACGTGCCGGCGCTGCCGGTGGTGCAAAACGTGGATGCCCAGGCACATGCCAGTGTGGACGCGATCCGCGACGCGCTGGTGCGCCAGTTGTATCTGCCGGTGCAGTGGAATGGCTGCGTGCAGGCATTGGCCGCACGCGGCGTTGACCGCATCGGCGAATGTGGGCCGGGCAAGGTGCTGGCCGGCCTGATCAAGCGCATCGACAAATCGCTTGACGCGCGTGCGTTGGGCACACCGGCGGATTTTGCCGCCGCCATCGAGGAATGGAACGCATGAATGGATTGTTGCAGGGCGAAGTAGTCCTGGTGACCGGCGCATCGCGCGGGATCGGTGCGGCGATTGCCTATACGCTGGCCGCACAGGGCGCAACCGTGATCGGTACCGCCACATCGGATGCTGGCGCGCAAGCGATCGGCGAGCGCTTGGCTGCTGCGGGTGGCCACGGCCGCCGTTTGAACGTCAATGAAGCGGGCGCAATCGAAGCGTTGGTGGAGGCGGTATCCAGCGAATTTGGCAATATCTCCATTCTGGTCAACAACGCCGGCATCACCCGCGACAACTTGTTGATGCGGATGAAAGATGAGGATTGGCAGGTCATCCTCGATACCAATCTGACCTCCGTGTTCCGTGCCTCCAAAGCCGTGCTGCGCGGGATGATGAAGGCGCGCAAGGGCCGCATCATCAATATCGCCTCCGTCATCGGGCTGACCGGCAATGCCGGGCAGGCCAACTACGCCGCGGCCAAGGCCGGCATCATCGCGTTTTCCAAATCGTTGGCCAAGGAAATCGGCTCGCGCGGGATCACCGTGAATGTGGTGGCCCCCGGTTTCATTGCCACCGATATGACCGCCGACCTGCCGGATGCGGCCAAGGACGCGATGCTGGGCCAGATCGCGCTGGGCCGCTTGGGCGAGCCGGCCGATATTGCCAATGCGGTGGCCTTCCTTGCCAGTCCCAGCGCCAGCTACATCACCGGCGAAACCCTGCACGTCAACGGCGGCATGTACATGCCTTGAGGCGTGCCCTTGTTTTTCACGCCGGGCGGGCGATGTTGCAGCGCACGGCTTTCACGTAAACTTGTCCACTGAACCCGATTCCCGGGAGGAGCAACCAGACATGAGCACCATCGAAGAACGCGTCAAGAAGATCGTCATTGAACAACTGGGCGTCAAGGAAGAAGACGTCACCACCAGCGCATCGTTTGTGGACGATCTGGGTGCGGACTCGCTGGACACCGTGGAGCTGGTGATGGCGCTGGAAGAAGAGTTCGAGTGCGAAATCCCGGACGAAGATGCCGAGAAGATCAGCACCGTGCAGGCCGCGATCGACTACATCAAGGCCCACGTCAAGGCGTGAGTCTTGCCCCGCAAGGGGTACCTGCGCAATCACCTCGCGGCTTGGCTGTGTGCGTGATTGCCGCTGCACCGGGGCCGCTTCTGCGGCCCTGCGTGTTATGCCGTATTGAATGTCCAACGTGTTGAATGATGGATCGAGGAGTCACCATGTCGAAGCGCCGCGTCGTCGTCACCGGGATGGGCATCATCTCGCCGCTGGGGTTGGATCTGGCCAGCAATTGGGATGGTATCTGCAACGGCCGTTCCGGCATCAGCATGGTCGAAGGCTTTGATGCCGCCACCTATCCGACCCGCATTGCGGGTGAAATTCGCGGCTTCGACATCACCCAATGGGTGAACCCGAAAGACGCCAAAAAAATGGACCACTTCCTGCACTACGGCATGGCCGCCTCGCTGATGGCCAAGGACGATGCCGGCCTGGAGGTCACCGAGGCCAATGCCGAGCGCATCGGCGCGCTGATTGGTGCGGGCATCGGCGGGATCTGGGGTATCGAAGAAACCGCGATCAAATTGCATGAGGGCGGGGTGCGCAAAATCAGCCCGTTCTATATTCCGTCCACCATCATCAACATGATGCCGGGTCAGTTGTCACTGGCCACCGGGATCAAGGGGCCTACGTTCTCTGCGGTGTCCGCCTGCGCCACCGCCAACCATTCGATTGGCATGGCAATGCGCATGATCCAGTACGGCGATGCCGATGTGATGTTTGCCGGTGGTGCCGAGCGCGGCAGCTCACCCACGGCGATGGGCGGCTTCTGCGCGATGAAGGCGATGAGCACCCGCAACGACGATCCCACCCGCGCTTCGCGGCCATGGGACAAAGACCGCGATGGTTTTGTATTGGGTGATGGTGCCGGCATTTTGGTACTGGAAGAATACGAACACGCCAAGGCCCGCGGCGCGCGCATTTACTGCGAGCTGGCCGGCTTTGGTGCAAGCTCGGATGCCTTCCACATGACCGCGCCCAGCGAAAACGGCGAAGGCCCGGCGCGCTGCATGGCGATGGCGTTCCGCGACGCCGGGGTGAACCCGGAGGACGTGGGCTACCTCAACGCGCACGGCACCAGCACCCCGCTGGGCGATCTGGCGGAAACGCTGGCGATCAAGCGTGCACTGGGCGAGCACGCCCACAAGGTGATGGTGTCGTCCACCAAGTCGATGACCGGCCACTTGCTGGGTGCTGCGGGTGGGGTGGAAGCGATCTATGCGATCAAGGCGCTGCAAACCGGCATCATCCCGCCCACCATCAACCTGGAAACCCCCGGCGAAGGCTGCGATTTGGACTATGTGCCCAACGTGGCGCGGCAGGCCAAGGTGGATGTGGTGGTGTCCAACGGCTTTGGCTTTGGCGGCACCAATGGCACCTTGGTGTTCAAACGGATGTGATGATTTTCGGATCGTTTGCAGTCGTGCTCGTCATTCCCGCGCCGGCCGGAATCCAGTTTTATCGTTCGCAGCAATCACTGGATTGCCTTGGCGTGGGAATGGCGGTTAGAGATGATGCAAACGCACACGCTTTCCGCTGATATCGACCTGCTGGCACTGCATCGATTGGATCCATTGCGCTACCCGGTGCTACTGGAATCCACCAGCGGTGGTGCATTGGGGCGTTGGGACATGCTGCTGGCGCACAGTGGCGAAGGCTTCGCGCTGCATCGTGATGGCATGGTGCGCACGCTGGCCGGTGAGATCATCCCAGGCCATTTTCTGGATGTGCTGGACGCCCACTGGCGCGGCATTCGCTGCGAACAAGCGCCGGCGGCCGAGATGCCGCCGTTTCGTGGTGGCTGGGCGCTGCTGCTGGGCTATGAATTGGCGCAACAGATCGAGCCGGTGTTGCAATTACCACAGGCCGATGGTGCGCTGCCGATTGCAGTGGCGTTGCGATGCCCGGCGGCGGCGCTGCGGGATCGCGCCAGCGGCGCATGCATCGCACTGGCAGAACACGCTGCCGACGGTGTCCTGCAGCGCATCGTGGACGATACCGAACGTGCCCGCAGCGTGCCGCCATTGCCCGCATGGTCGCCACCCACCTGCATCGACGAAGATCCGGCGCAGCAGTATCTCGATGGCGTCATCCGGGTGCTGGACTATCTGGCCAAGGGCGATGTGTTTCAAGCCAATTTGTCGCGCGGTTGGCGAGCGCACTTTGCTGCCGCGCTGGATCCGGCGGCGCTGTTTCAGCAATTGCGCACGCACAATCCGGCTCCGTTCGCCGGCATCTTCCGCAGCCCGTGGGGCAGTGTGGTCAGCGCCTCCCCCGAGCGCCTGCTAGCTGTGCGGCAAGGCATTGCGCAAACCCGCCCAATTGCCGGCACCCGCCCGCGCTTTGCCGGCGACGATGATGCCGAGCGCATCCAGGAATTGGTCGGGCACCCCAAAGAACGCGCCGAACATGTGATGTTGATCGACTTGGAGCGCAATGATCTGGGCCGTGTGTGCGCAGTCGGTAGCGTGCAGGTGGATGAGTTGATGGTGGTGGAAAGTTATGCGCATGTGCACCACATCGTCAGCAATGTGCGCGGCCAACTGCGCACGGATGTGACGCCAGGCCAGGCGATTGCGGCGGTGTTCCCGGGCGGCACCATTACCGGCTGCCCGAAGGTGCGCTGCATGCAGATCATCGCCGAGTTGGAAGGCGTGGGCCGCGGCGCCTACACCGGCGCGATGGGCTGGCTGAATCGCGATGGCGCGATGGATTTGAATATCCTGATCCGCAGTGCCGAACTGGCAGACGCAACGCTGCGTTTTCGCACCGGGGCCGGCATCGTGATGGATTCCGACCCGCAACGTGAGCTGGACGAAACCCGTGCCAAGGCGCGTGGCATGTTGCGGGCATTGGGGGTGGAGTGATGCGCGCAGTTGTTTATCGTGTGCGGACATCATGGGCTGTCTGCGAGTTGCAGAAGTAATCGGGAGCGGATGCCATGGGGTTCGACGCACAAAGCGAGTATCGGGGAGCGGCTGCGGTGAACCCCATGGTGTCCGCTGTGTATGCGGGGTGTGCACGGATTGATTGCGTTTCCTCCGACAACCGCGGACTCAATTACGGCGATGGTGTGTTTGAAACCATGCGCGTGGACCATGGTGGGTTGCCGCTGTGGCCGCGCCATCTTGCGCGCCTTGGTGAAGGTGCGCAGCGACTGGGTATCGCCTTGCCGGAGCGGGCCTTTATCGAAGCGCGCCTGCATGAAATCTGCGCCGGTGTGGACGCCGGCGTGATCAAGCTGTTGCTGACCCGTGGCGATGGTGGGCGCGGGTATGCGCCATCGGTGGATGCGCCGCCGGTGTGGGTGTTGTCGTTGCATCCGTTGCCACCCAAGCAAACCGCGTTGCAGTTGCATGCGTGCAACACCCGTCTTGCCACGCAGCCCTTGTTGGCCGGGATCAAACATTGCAACCGCCTGGAACAGGTTCTGGCGCGAACCGAAGCACAACGTGCGGGTTGCGATGAGGGCCTGATGCGGGACATGGCCGGCAACGCCGTGTGTGCCACGGCGGCCAACTTGCTGGCGTATTGCGACGGGCGCTGGTTGACGCCGCCGATCGAGCACTGCGGTGTGGCCGGCGTGTTGCGTGGCTGGTTGTTGGAACAGGGGATGCTGGAGGTGGCTGAATTGTCGATGGACGCGCTTGCCGCAGCTGACGCGCTGACCCTTTGCAACGCCGTGCGCGGTATCCTGCCAGTGGCACGATTGGGTGCGCGCAGCTGGCGCGCGCAGCCGGCAGTGGCAGCATTGCAAACCGCCTTAGCGAAGGACTATCCGATGTATTCCAACACTGTGGAGTTGGCGTGAAATTTCGCACCTTGTTGCTGTGCTGTGGGTTGATCGTGGCGGCTGTACTGGGGGGCTACGGCTGGCGCTATTTGCGGTTTGCCGATACGCCGCTGCCCGGCATTGCCGCCGATGCGAGCGTGGTGGTGGAACGCGGCGACAACCTTGGCAAAGTGCTGAACAAATTGCGCGCGCAACGCATCGAGATCGGCGCTGGCGTGTACTGGCAAGTCTTGGCGCGACAAACCGGTGCAGCCGGGAAATTGCAGGTGGGCGAATATGCGCTGGCCACCGACACCACCCCGCGCAGCCTGCTATCGGCGATGCGCGATGGCAAGGTGATCCGTCGCAGCTTCACGATTGTGGAGGGCTGGACTATGCGCGATCTGCGCGCCGCACTTCGTAAAGTCACGGTGCTGAAGCAAGCTTTGCCCGAACTCGATGATGCCGCGTTGATGCAGGCGCTGGGGCATGCCGGGCAACATCCGGAAGGCCGCTTCCTGCCGGAAACCTATGCGTGGACGCGTGGCGACAGCGATCTGGATATCCTCAAGCGCGCCTATGCAGGGATGGAAAAAACCCTGGACGCCGAATGGCGCACGCGCGCCGAAGATTTGCCGTTCGACCGCCCGGAGCAGGCATTGACCCTTGCATCCATCATCGAAAAAGAAACCGGCAATGCCAGCGAGCGTGTACAGATTGCCGGGGTGTTCGTGCGCCGCTTGAAAACCGGCATGCGCCTGCAAACCGACCCCACCGTGATCTACGGTATGGGATCAAGTTATGCCGGCAATATCCGTCGCGTCGATTTGACCACCGACACGCCTTACAACACCTATACCCGCGACGGTCTTCCGCCCACGCCGATTGCGATGCCGGGCAAGGCGGCGCTGCACGCAGCCACCCATCCTGCCCCCGGCAATGCCTTGTATTTTGTAGCGATCGGCGATGGCAGCGGGCGGCACGTATTCAGTGCCTCGCTGAGTGAACACAATGCTGCCGTGCGTGATTACGTGGCGCGCTACCGTGTGCAGCGGCAGGCAGAAAAGCAATGACCGGGTGGTTGACGCAGCCGCATTTTGTGACACTGGAAGGCGGCGAAGGTGCCGGTAAAAGTACCGTGCTGGCGGCACTGCGTGATGCCTTGCAAGCCGACGGTTGCGATGTGGTCAGCACCCGCGAACCCGGGGGCACGCCGCTGGCCGAGCGCATTCGCAGTCTGCTGCTGGATGCCGGCGATGAAGCGGTGGCACCGCATGCGGAGTTGTTGCTGATGTTCGCCGCACGCGCCCAGCATGTGCAGGAGATCATCCTGCCGGCTTTGCAGCGCGGGGCGTGGGTCATCTGCGACCGTTTCACCGATTCCAGTTATGCCTACCAAGGTGCAGCACGTGGCATGGATGTGCATTTCATTGCCGAATTGGAGCGCCATGCGGTAGGCATTGAACCGGGACTGACCCTGCTGCTGGATCTGGACGTGGCGCATGCGCGGCAACGCACGCGTGGACGTGACTTGCTGGGCGGTGCGTCACCCGACCGCATCGAGCGTGAACGCGACGAGTTTTTTGAACGTGTGCGTGCCGGCTTTCTGACACGGGCCGCCCAGCACCCACAGCGTGTCCACGTGCTGGATGCCAGCCCCGAGGCGGCCGCCGTGGCCGCAGCGGCACGCATGCGGTTGGCGGACTACCGCAAGGCGCTGGCATGAGCACGTTGCCAGCCCTCGCACCGTGGCAGCAGCGCGCCTATGCGCAGGCCGCAGATGCAATCACCGCCGGCCATTTCGGCCATGCCAGCTTGATCACCGGGCCTGAGAAAATCGGCAAGCGCCTGTTGGCCGAACACTTGGCGCAGCGCGTGTTGTGCCTTGCCCCGCGCACGGATGGTGAAGCGTGCGGGCAGTGCAAGAGCTGCCAGCTGTTTGCTTCACGCGCACAAATGGACACACTGGAAGTGCGCCCGGATGGCAGCCCGGCGCATCCGTGGGGCCGCAGCGCGCATCCGGATCTGTATTTCCTGGGTTATGAAATCAACGCTAAAACCGGCAAGCCGCGCGCCGAGATTGTGATCGAACAGGTGCGTGCACTGACCGAGAAGTTGGGACTCACCGCGCAACTGGGTGGCGCGCAGGTGGTCATCATCGAGCCGGCCGATGCCGTCAACTGGCACGCGTGGAATGCGGTACTGAAGTCACTCGAAGAACCGCAGCCGGGCCGCTATCTGTGGTTGTTGTCCTGCAACCCTGCGCGTTTGCCGGCCACCATCCGTAGCCGTTGCCAGCGACTGGATGTGCGCCTGCCGCCGCAGCCAGAAGCGCTGCATTGGCTGCGCCAGCGCGGGCATGCCGAAGCGGTGGCGAGCGAGGCCTTGGATGCGGCACGCGGCCACCCAGGGCTGGCCGATGCGTGGGTGGCGGGGGATGGCTTGGCTCTGCGCCGTGAGGTCTTCAAAGATGCGCAAGCCTTGCAGCACAAGCAGATTGAGCCGGTACAAACGGCACAGCGCTGGGTGGCTGATGTCCATGCCGGCGAGCGCTTGCGCCATCTGGCTGAATTTGCCCTGCGTGAGGCCGCAGGCTTGACCGATCCTGCCGCAACCCGCAGGCTGGCTGCGCGGTTTGATGCGGCTAATCGTGCCCGTGATTTGCTGCGCACCGCGGTGCGTGCCGACTTGACGGTATTGGACGCGCTGCTGCCGTGGCATTGATTCAAGCGGAGAACGTATGACCGATCCTTACAATTCAGCTGCCACGATTACGGCACCACGTTCCGGCATCCTGCTGGATGACAGCATGGTGACCACGGCATCGGAATTACCCAACTACCGCATCGTGCGTAACCTTGGTTTGGTACGCGGCATCGTGGTGCGTTCGCGCTCTGTGGTGGGCAATTTCTTCGGTGGTTTGCAATCGCTGTTGGGCGGCAACATCACCATCTATACCGAACTATGCGAGCAAGCGCGCCAGGAAACCCATCGCGACATGGTGATGCATGCCCGCCAGTTGGGCGCAAACGCCATCGTCGCGGTGCGCTACGATGCCACCGAAATCATGACGGGCCTGTCTGAGGTGCTGTGCTACGGCACGGCGGTTGTGGTGGAACACGGCAATCATTGAAAATGGATGTACGGATAGTTTGCTTGGTGCAATCAAGCAGGGGGAAGGATGAGTAATCCAACAGGTGGGGCGCGGCAAGGCATCTTGTCGCTGGCAATCAAGGACAAGGCTGCGCTGTACGGGGCCTATATTCCCTATGTCAAGCAAGGCGGCATTTTCGTGCCCACCACGCGGCGCTACTTCATCGGAGATGAGGTGTTCCTGCTGCTGACTCTGCCGGATTCTTCCGAACGTTTGCCGGTGGCAGGCAAAGTGGTGTGGGTGACTCCCGCTGGTGCACAGGGCAACCGCCCCGCCGGGATTGGCGTGCAGTTTGCCGACACCGCCGAGGGCGAAGCGGTGCGCAGCAAAATCGAAACCACCTTGGCTGGGACCTTGGGTGGCGATCAGCCGACGCAGACGATGTAAGCGTCGATCAGCTCCACCTGTTGCCGCGCGCTTGCCGGGAATCTTTACGCTGATTCCATTTTCTGATTGATTCGCGCCCGCTTGGCGCGGCTTTGTCGCGCCTGTGGCGGTTTCGTCGCATTCGGCTGGACGCTGGCGGACACGCTGCCCTGTACTGCTGCCACTAGTACAGGCAGGACAGCGCGTACATGGTTCGAACTCGGCCCTTGATGATCCAAATTGCGACTGGCGACCCGCGCCCGATCGGCCGCCAGATCGTGGATGCCGTGCGCATGAAAGTTGCGACGGGTGAGCTTGACCACGGCGATCAATTGCCGAGCGTGCGCGGGTTGGCGCAGCAGCTGATGATCAACCCCAACACGGTGGCCAAGGCCTATGCCGAGTTGAGTACCGAAGGCTGGCTGGAATCGCGCCAGGGCATGGGCTTGTATGTGGCGGCAAAACGTCAGCGCTTGTCCGATGCCGAGCGCGAACGCCGGCTGGATGACGCCGTGGGGCGTCTGGTCAATGACGTGGTGCCGCTGGGCTTTGCGCCCGCGCAGGTGCAGGCGCGGATCACTCACGAATTTCAATTGCTGCTTCCCCGTAAATCCGCATAAGTCGCCGCGCCGGCGGCATTGGAATTGCTATGTTCACCCATTCTGATTTTGTCATCGAAACCCACGCGCTCAGCAAGTGTTACGGCCGCAAGCTGGCGCTTGACCAGCTCGACCTCGCGATTCCGCGTGGTCGCATCCACGCCATCGTCGGCGCCAACGGCGCCGGCAAGTCGACCTTGTTCCGTATCCTGCTGGGTTTCATGCCGCCGACCTCGGGGCAGTCCCGCATCCTCGGCAAGGACAGCCAGCAACTCAGCCCGCAAGATCGCAGCCGGATTGGCTTCGTCAACGAGGAGCACACCCTGCCGAACTGGATGCGAGTGGCGCAGGTGATGGCGATGCAGCGTCATCAGTACGGGCGCTGGAACCAGCAGGCCTTCGATGGCGTGATCGGGCACTACAACGTGCTGCCGGAGCAGAAGATCGGCCAGCTTTCGCGCGGCGAACGCGCTGGCTTCAACCTCGCGCTGGCCTTGGCGCAAGGCCCAGAATTGCTGGTATTGGATGAGCCAACCTTGGGGCTGGACGTGGTCGCCAAGCGCGCCTTCCTCGAATCGCTGTTGCAGAGCAACGCTGCCGATGACTGCACGGTGATCTATTGCTCGCACCAGATGGAGGAGATCGAACGCGTTGCCGACAATTTGATCATCCTCGAACGCGGCCAGCTCAAGCACATGTCGGCCCCGGAGGCGTTCACCGCGCGGGTCAGCCATTGGGTGGCCGACCTGCCGTTCAAGGGGCCGGATCTGCGCTTGGTGCCGGGTTTGCTGGAAACCCAGCGCATCGATGGCTTGCAGCACTTTTTGGTGCTGGATCAGGACGCGGACTTCGAACATTTCCTGCGTGCCTGTGGCGCGCGCAATGCGCAGTCGATGCCGGTCAGCCTGGACCGCGCGGTCAACGCATTCCTTGCCAAACACCACGCCGCGCCGGCCACGGCCTGAGGACACCGACATGAACGATCTTTTCAAGGGCGAGCTGCTGCGCTTCCGCCTGTGGGCCGGCATCGCCGCCATCGTCAATCTCGCCGTGCTGGGCTTTCTCAGTCGCATGGTGGACATGGCGCAGCAGCCGCTGTTCGTCTACCAAGTATTCGCCGCAGTGTATGCCGTGGCCGGTGCCCTGCTGGGCATGTACCAGATGGGCACGTACCGCAAGCCGAACCAGTGGCTGAGCCTGCTGCATCGCCCGCTGCACCGCCTGCGCATCGCCGGCGCGCTGAGCGGCGCCGGCATGATATTGCTGCTGGCCGCGGTGGCGCTGCCGATCGCGCTGGTTGCGCTGTACCAGGACACGATGACTGCGCGCGTGGTCGACCTGCGCCACTGGCTGCTGCCGATTGCGGCATGGCTGATCGCGGTGTCTGGCTACCTCGCCGGCGCGTACGCGATGGCCGGCAATCGCCGCTATTCGTTCGCCGCATTCCTGCTGCCGAACCTGTTCATGTATGCGCAGGCCTCGGGCGTGGCGATGCTGGGCCTGCAACTCGTCGTCATCGCCTTCCTCGCGGCGATGCTGGCGATCGCGTTCAAGCCGGACCCGGCCGCGCCATCGCGCAATCCCGCGGCGGTGCTGGTGATCGCGCTGCCGGTGCAACTGGGCGCGTATTTCCTGGTGTGGATGCTTGGCTACGGCGTGGAAGTGGCGTGGACGGTCGCTGGTACGCACCCGCTCAACATGCCGGTTCCGCCCATGGACGGCACCATCGAGGCCGATCGCGCCGAAGGCAAGGACATGCTGCTGCTCGGCATCAAGAACAGCCGCGACCCCGAGGCCGCACTGTGGCGCGAACAGATCGCATTGTCCGACGTTTACACGCGCTATCCGCTGCGCAACCTGCCGGTGCAGGGCAGCATGACCAACCTGTCGCCGCTGGAATTCGGCGACGACGAGAACAACCTGTGGCTGGTGTACAGCCACGACCGTGCGCGTTTCGTCACCCGCGGCCTGCGCGACCAGCGCCGGATCGGCGAGATGGGCGTGGGCGAGCAGCAGGCCGCATTCCCCGCGCCGACCATGCCCTACGGCGCCACCTACCTGTACAACGCGGACGCCGCCTACCAGTACGACAGCGAACAGCAGCGCATGTTCGAGCGCATTCGCCTGCCGCAGGGCGAAGTGATGGCCAGCCCGCCGCAACCGGCCGGCGACAACATCCTGGTGCTCAGCAACCGCGCCGCCTATTTCTATCCCGGCCGCGAGGCGATGAACGGGCTCGACCTGCTGCAACCACTGCTGCGGGTGGCGATGCCAGGCCAGGTCGGCAATCTCAGCCGGATGGACGTGATCGAACTGCTGGACGGTTACCTGGTGTCCTACACCTACACCTGGGGCGTGTGGAGCGGTGAATTGCAGCATCCGTTCCAGCAGGTGCTGCGGGTGGACAGCAAGGGTCGTGTGCGGATCGTTGCGCGCCGCGCGTTGTCGATCGACCTGCCATCGGTTTACACCAACCGCAACAGCTGGCTGTCGCCGGTGCTGCGCGCGCTCTGCCTGGGTGCGCAGGATCTGTTCGCGGCGCAGGATCCGCTGCGCGCCAAGCCCGAGCCGATGCCGGCGTCGGTGCTGTGGCTGGCGGGTGCGTGTTGCCTGCTGTCGCTGCTGGGCGCGGTCTGGCTATCTCGCAGGTTGCAGCTTTCGATGCGTGGCCGCATCGGCTGGGTCGTGCTGTGTGGCGTGGTCGGGCTGCCGGCGCTGGTCAGTCTGTGGTTGCTGTACCCGCGTCGCGAACCCTTGCCGATGGCTGCACCGAGCGCGCAGCCGGTCGCGGCCTGAGCCGGCAGGGACGAGGACACGACAATGACAATACTTCGAACCCTGTGTGGCATGCTGGCGCTGTGCGCCCTGCTGCTTGCGCCGCACACCTTGCACGCGCAAGCCATTGAAAGCCTGCGCGCCGCAGAGACCGCACAGCGCGCCTTGCCGCTAGCACCACGCCTGCCGCGCGTGGCCTTCCTCGAAAACCGCACGCTGGTGGCCGCCGAGCTTTCGCCAGCCGGCGATGCGGTGGCCTATCTGCGCGAGCAGAAGGATTCGCGCGCGCTGTGGCTGTTGCCGACCTGCGACGGCAACCCGCACATGCTGGTCGGCAGCACTCAGGCTGAACAAGTCATGTGGTCGCGCGATGGCCGCTGGTTGTTCCTGCGTGCGCCACGTGCGCTGACCATTGTCGGCATTGACGGCCGCAGCGGTGTGCGCGTGCCGCTGGGCGGCAGTGAGCGGCGGCGGGTGATCAAGCTCGATCTGTCGCAGCCGGCCGCCGTGTTGCTGGGCGAACGCGTCGCCGCCGGCAAGGGCGAACGCTGGCCTGCCGTTCGATGGCGAATCGTGCGTATGGACGCATATGGCAAGCGCACCGTACTGCGCGAAGATACGCGCTGGATCCACGACATCGCACTGGATGCACAAGGCCGTGTCGTCGCGCTGACACGTTTCGAGGGCGGCCACGATGCGCTGTATCGGCTGCACACCGACGCAACGCTGCGCGAAGTGCTGCGCCTGCGGCCGATGCAGCGACTGGACCTGCTGGCGGCGCGTGCCGATGGCAGCCTGCTGATGACCGGCAATCCCGGCGACGGATTCGATGGGAATTTTCGCCGCGTGCTGCGCTTGGACGCAAACGACAGGTTGCAGACCCTGCACCAGGATCCGCGCGGCGAGGCCGACCTCGATGACGTGGTGATCGATCCACGCACCTTGCAGCCGCTGGCGGCGAGCTACCGCAGCACCGTCGCCGCGACGTACGGAATCGGCGATGCGCAGGCCACGGTGGCCGCCATCGCCGCGAAATTCCCCGGCCGCGACATCGGCCTGCAAGCCGGCAGCGGTCCTTCGGCGCATTGGCTGGTGCGCGAACGTGCGGCGAACCTGCGCGATCCGCGCTGGTACCTCTACGACCCGCGCAACGGCGACCTGCGACGGATCCTCGACGATCCCGGGATCACCGCCAACTCGCCGCCCGAATCGAACCTCGCGCGCAAGCTCGCGGTGTCCTATGTCGCCTCCGATGGGCTGCGCGTGCACGGTTTCGTGCTGCTGCCGCCGGGCGTGGACGCCGCGCACGCACCACTCATCGCGCAAGTGCACGGCGGCCCGATCAACCACTTCCGCGCGGGTTACGACGGCACCGCGCAGTTCCTCGCCAATCGCGGCTACGTGGTATTCCAGTCGAATTTCCGCGGCTCCACCGGGCATGGACGCGCGTATACGTTTTCTTCGAACGGTGATTACGGCAACGGCCGCGTGCAGCAGGACATCGTGGAGGGCGTGCGCTGGCTGCTGGCGCAGGGCATCGGCGACAAGGCGCGGGTGGGCATCGTCGGCCATTCCTTCGGCGGGTATTCGACGCTGCTGGGCCTGACCTTCCAGCCGGAGCTGTTCAAGGTCGGCGTGGCCGGTTCACCGCCCGCTGATTTGGGCTGGGCGATGCGCTGGTTGGTCGAGTCCGGCGAGCAAGGCGACCTGCCCGACCGGTCGTTGCGGCAGACGCTGCGCGCGTTGTCGTTGGATGGCGGTGATCCTGCAACCTATGCGCGCCTGCATGCACAGTCGCCCCGGGTGAACGTGGCAAGGATGCGGCGTCCACTCTTGATCATGGCCGGCAGTGCCGACCGCACCGTCGCAATTCGTGACGTGACTGACTATGTGGCGCGCTTGCGCACGCTCGGGCAGCCGGTCAGCTTGTTGGTGGAACCGGGTGGTGGGCATGCGCCGGTCGATCCGATCCCGCGCGAGGCCTATCTGTTCGCGATGGAAACCCTGTTGCAACGCCATCTCGGTGGGCCGCCGCCGGAACCGGCCGGGCCGCGCTTGCGTGCCTATCTGCGCGCAAATCTGCGGCTGGCCGGGCCGGAGTTCTAAACAAAAGCGGGGTCAGAGTCGACTTTCGCAACCCTGCCTCCCAAGTGCTTCGAGAGTTCATCGCAAAAGTCGACTCTGACCCCGCGTTTCCTTCAAGCCACGGGTTCGCGCAGCACGGCGTTGTCCCAACCTGCGCGCGGTGCGAAGCGTTCGCCGTACTTGGCCTGCAATGCCATGAGCCGCGCCAGCAGCGCGTCAGCACCCACCGTGCGGATATGCTGAATCGGGCCGCCCCGGAACGGCGCAAAACCGGTCCCGAAAATCACCCCGGCATCCAGCAGGTCGGCATCACTGACCACGCCGGCCTGCAAGCAGGCTACCGCTTCGTTGAGCAGCGGCAGGATCAGGCGGTCTTCCAAATCATCCGGTGCAGCGTAGCCAGCCGGCAGCTCGGGTTTTTTGGCTTTGCCGTTTTCCCAAGCGTAGATGCCTTGGCCGTCTTTCTTGCCGCGCTTGCCTGCGTCCACCGTGGCCAGTGCTGCCGGGATTTGCAGGCCAAGGAAGGGCGCCAGCTCCTTGCTGACACCAGCGGCCACATCCAAACCTACGGTGTCGATCAGCTCGATCGGCCCCATCGGCATGCCGAATTTCACCGCAGCCTTGTCGATGGCCGCACCCGGAATGCCTTCGGCATAGGCAGTGGCGGCTTCCAGCATGTACGGGAACAGCACCCGATTGACCAGGAAGCCGGGCGTACCCGCCACCGGCACCGGGAACTTGCCCAGCGCCTTGCAGAACGCCGCCAGGCGGCGTTCGGTCTCGGGATCCATGCCGTCGTGATGAATGATTTCCACCAGCGGCATTTGCGCCACCGGGTTGAAGTAGTGCAGGCCGGCAAACTGCGCCGGGCGCGCGATGTGCGGGCGCAGTTCGTCCAGCGGGATCGACGAGGTATTGGTGGTCAGCAGCGCATCGGTCTTCATGCGCGGTTCGACCGCCTGATACAACTCGCGTTTGGCATCCGGGTTTTCGATGATGGCCTCGATCACCAAATCGGCGTCTGCCACGCCGTCGCCGTTCAAATCGGACTTCAGGCGCGCGGCGACTTCCGGGCGCTTGGTTGGGTCTTTGACTTTCTTGTCGAACAGGGCTTGCGCACGTTGCAGCGCGCCGTCGATAAAGCGTTGCTCGCGATCTTGCAAGGTGACGTCGAAGCCCTTGTACGCGGCGAACGCGGCGATGTCGCCACCCATCACCCCGGCGCCCACCACATGCACATGGCGGATATTGGCATCGCCCTTGCCCAAGCCCTTCATGCGCTCGGTCAGGAAGAAAATGCGAATCAGGTTGCGGGCGGTGCTGCTGCCGGCCAGTGTGACCACGGCCTTGCGTTCGGCATCCAGGCGCACGCGGATCGGTTTGCCTGCGCTGCGCTGCCACGTTGCAATCAGCGCATACGGCGCGGGATAAAACGCCTTTGGCGCTTTGCGTGCCACCTGCTTGATCATCTGCGGCGCCAGCAGTTTGCGCGCGGCCAACGTATTGCTGGACCACGCCAGCAGGCGCTGTTTGAATGGACGAACGCGCCCTTTCAATGCCAGCGTGGCCGCCGTGTCGATCAGGTTGGCCGGCGCGCTGACGTTGTCTACCAAGCCAATCCCCAGCGCCGCCTTGGCCGACAAGGCGCGGCCGGTCAGCATCATGTCCATCGCGGCGGGCGCGCCCACCAAGTGCGGCAGGCGTGCGCTGCCGCCCCAGCCGGGAAAGATGCCCAGTTGCACTTCCGGCAAACCAATGCGGGTGGAGGCATCGCTGCTGGCCACGCGGTAGCGGCAAGCCAGCGCGATTTCGGTGCCGCCGCCCATGCAAAAGCCGTGAATCGCCGCCACCGTGGGGCAGCGCAACTGCGCCAGCCGCTGGAACATGGTTTGCCCGCGACGGATGGCATCGTCCACCGTGCCCTTGCGGTCAAATTCCTGAAATTCCTTCAGGTCCGCACCGGCAATAAAGCCGCTGGTTTTACCCGAGGCAATCACCAGCGCTTTCGGCAGTTCCAGCGCAATCCGCTCCAGCACATCGCCCAGCTCGATCAGCGCATCCTGCGAGAACGCATTGACCGCCGCGTCGGCGCGGTCGAAGTACAACACCAGCACGCCATCGTCACGCAGCTGGGGTTTCCAGTGGCGCAGCGGCAGCCCGGCAAAGCGGTCGGCAGTGGGGTTGGTCATGGAAATCGCCATGCGCATGCCATCCATTCAATCGAAAGGCCTATCCTAGCCCGGTGAAACTTGAATACTTGCCTAATTGCCATCAGGTCGCTCCCGGCGGCAACACGCGGCTGCGGAACTTTCGCGGCATCCTGCTGTCACAACGCTCGGACTCTGCCGGGCTCATTTTCGAGGCCGGCGCGCAATGACGGAGGATCGGGTGTCGCAAGCGCTGGATCATGACCTGGTCGCCAGGGTGCAACGGGGCGATACCGCCGCGTTCGACCTGTTGGTGCGCAAATACCAGCACCGCATTGCGGCGGTGATTTCACGCTATATCCGCGATTGGTCGGAAGTGCAGGATGTGGCGCAGGACACGTTTATCCGCGCCTATCGCGCGATCAAGAATTTTCGTGGCGATGCACAGTTTTCGACGTGGCTGCACACCATCGCAGTGAATACCGCGAAGAATCATTTGGCTGCCAATAACCGTCGCCCACCCGGCGAAGATATTGATGTGGAGGATGCCGAGCAGTTTGAATCGGGTTTGCGCCTGCGCGATACCGATACGCCCGAGCGTGAACTGATGCGTCAGCAGCTGGAACAAACCGTCGTCGCTGCGGTCGAAGCCTTGCCACAGGATCTGCGCGAAGCGATCACCCTGCGCGAAGTGGAAGGGATGAGCTACGAGGACATTGCCGAACGCATGGGCTGCCCTATTGGCACGGTGCGTTCACGCATCTTCCGCGCCCGCGAGGCCATCGATGCCCGCATGCGCCCCTTGCTGGATCACGATGAATTGCCCAAGCGTTCGAAAGCCTCATGAAGACCGAAACCGACCGCCACTGCATCGACCTCACCCAACTGTCCAGCCGTGAGCAACTCTCGGCGCTGATGGATGGCGCCTTGCCTGCAGACCAGACCCGCTTCCTGTTGCGCCGCTTGCAACACGACACCGAGCTGGCCGCCAACTGGGAGCGCTGGCGTATTGCCGGCGATGCCATGCGCGGCATTGCGCCAACGCAGCACCTGTCGGTGGATTTTGCGCAGCGGGTAGCAGCCTCCCTGCACGGTGTAGACCTGTCGTCGCAGGCGCAGCGCAGCACACAACGCCCGCCGCGCTGGCTGCGGTGGGGCGCAGGTTCCGCGGTTGCAGCGGCACTGGCGGTGGTGGCGCTGATGGGGCGTTCGCCATTGCCGGCAGCGCCGGCAACGGCCAGCGGGGCACAAGTGGCCGTGCAGGTGCCCGCGTCGCCCGCACCCACACCCACGCCCATGCCTAGGCACGCACCCGAAACGCCACAAATCCCTGCCGCATTGACGCCGGCACCGGCCGTCTTGGCCGCTGCGGCCACGGTGGCGGTGGCCAAGCCTGTACGGCGCAATGTTGCGCGTGTGGTTCCGCTGACAGCGCCCGCATTGGAATTGGCGCAAGCAGCACCGGTCGCCCTGCCGCAAACCGGAATCACCAGTCGTCCGTGGCCGCGCAAAATCCTGCCGCAATACGACAACGCCAGCGGCTTGACCGTCGGCTTTGGTGAGCATGCCTCGCCCGCGCTTGCGCCCAATCCGTTTGTACCGCCGGTGTTTGCCACGCCCCCCAAACTGCTGTCCAGCGATGTGCCTGCGCAGCTGAAATCGCATGCGCCTGCAGAGCTGCAATCGCAGCCTTGAGTGCGCTGAAGGTCGCTGTGGTCTGCGGCAGATGTGTTGTGATTTTTCCCCCACGATCTCCGTGAACGAGGAGTGTTTGTTTATGCCTGCAACTCAGATCATTCGCCTGCGTCCGCTGTTGCTGGTCGCCGCTTTGGCCGTCGCCGGAGTGGGGGCGTGCAGTGGCCAGAATCCCGCCAATGCGGGCATGCCGCAGCTCGCGCAGCCGGCCGCACCTGCGCCGGAATTGGTCGGCAATCTGCCGGATTTCACGCGTTTGGTGGAGCAAGTTGGCCCGGCCGTGGTCAGCGTGCAGGCCGAGATTGGCAGCAAGCTGCAGGCGCGGCGTGCGCAGCAACAAATGCCGCAGGACGATGAGGATGATGGCTCCGGCGATGCGCAAATTCCCGAATTCTTTCGCCGTTTCTTTGGTCCGGGCATGACCCCGATGCCGGGGATGCCTGGCATGCCTGGCATGCCCGGTGCACCTAATGCGCGCCCGCGCGGCACCTCGCTGGGAACGGGGTTCATCATCTCCAGCGATGGCTATGTGCTGACCAACCATCATGTGGTCGACGGCGCCGATACCGTGCGCATCAAGCTGTCGGATCGTCGCGAGTTCACCGCCAAGGTGGTGGGCAGCGACGAGCAGAGCGACGTGGCCCTGCTCAAGATCAATGCCACCGGTCTACCGGTGATGCGTGTGGGGGATTCCAAGCTGCTCAAGCCGGGTCAATGGGTGGTGGCCATTGGTTCGCCGTTCGGATTGGATCACTCGGTGACGGCGGGGATTGTCAGCGCCGTGGGGCGCGCCAATCCTGGTGCCGACCAGCGCTACGTGCCGTTCATTCAAACCGACGTGGCGATCAACAAGGGCAATTCCGGCGGCCCGTTGCTGGATACGCGTGGGCAAGTGGTGGGGATCAATTCGCAAATCTTCAGCAATTCCGGCGGCTATATGGGCGTCAGCTTCGCCATCCCGATCGACGTGGCGATGAATGCCGTCAAGCAGCTCAAAGCCACCGGCAAGGTGACGCGTGGCCAGTTGGGCGTGCAGATTCAGCCGATGGATCGGGATACGGCCAAGGCACTTGGCTTGGCCGATGCAAGCGGTGCGCTGGTGGCGCGTGTCGAGCAGGGCAGCCCGGCCGAACGTGCCGGCGTGCTGCGCCAGGACGTGATTCGCAGCGTCAACGGTCAGCAAGTGTATGACGCCAGTGACCTGCCGCCGATTATTGGCGCGATGGCACCGGGCACCAAAGTGACCTTGGACGTGATCCGTGACGGCAAGCCGCACAGTTTGAGTGCGACCTTGAATGCACTGGATGACAATGTGGCCGAGGCCGGCAACGGCCGCAATGCTGCGCCTGACAAAGCCCCTGCCAATGCGGCCGGGAATGCGCTGGGCATCCTTGGCAAGGATTTGCTGCCCGAGCAGCGCGCCCGGCTGGGCCTGCAAGCAGGCGAGGGCGTGCTGGTGGCGCAAGTGAAAGGCGATGCCGCACGCAATGCCGGCTTGCAAGCTGGCGATGTGGTGTTGGCGGTGGGGCGTACCGATGTGGGCAGCGTGGCCGCATTGGATGCCCAGTTGCGCGCCGTAGGCACCGGCAAGCCGGTGATGCTGCTGGTGCAGCGCGGTGGCGGTACCCGCTACATGGCGATCAACCCGGCAGAAGGCTGAGGCCGGGGTAAGGCTGAACCGATCCGCGCGCGTCCACCAAGGCGCGCACGGGCCTGTGCGATAATGAACGGCTCACTTTCGGCGGGCCGCAATCCGCCCCCGTTCCTCTATCGAAGCCCCCCATGCAGCACGACGCCATGCGGTTTATCCGCAACTTCTCCATCATTGCCCATGTCGATCACGGCAAGTCCACCTTGGCCGACCGCATTATCCAGCTGTGCGGCGGCCTGCAGGCGCGCGAGATGGAAGCGCAGGTGCTCGACTCCAATCCCATCGAGCGCGAGCGTGGCATCACCATCAAGGCGCAGTCGGTTTCGCTGCCGTACACCGCCAAAGATGGCCAGACCTATTTCCTGAATTTCATCGACACCCCCGGCCACGTGGATTTCAGCTACGAAGTCAGCCGCTCGCTGGCTGCCTGCGAAGGCGCGTTGCTGGTGGTGGATGCCGCACAAGGCGTGGAAGCGCAGTCGGTGGCCAACTGCTATACGGCGGTCGAGCAAGGCCTGGAAGTGGTGCCGGTGCTGAACAAGATCGACTTGCCCACCGCGGACATCGACAAGGTGAAGGAAGAAATCGAAGCCGTGATTGGCATCGATGCCGAGGACGCGGTGGCCATCAGCGCCAAGACCGGGCTGAATGTGGGGGATGTACTGGAGGCGATTGTCAAACGCATTCCACCGCCACAGCCGCGCGACACCGACAAGCTGCAAGCCCTGATCATCGACTCGTGGTTCGATAATTATCTGGGCGTGGTCTCGCTGGTGCGGGTAATGCAGGGCGAGCTCAAGCCCGGTGACAAGATGCTGGTGATGAGTACCGGCCGCGCGCATCAGGTTGATGCGGTGGGCGTGTTCACACCCAAACGCAAGGTGCTGCCAGCGCTGAAAGCCGGTGAAGTGGGCTGGATCACCGCCAGTATCAAGGACGTGCATGGCGCGCCGGTGGGTGACACCCTGACCTTGGCCAGTGACCCGGCGCTCAAGCCGTTGCCGGGGTTCCAGGAAATGCAGCCGCGTGTGTTCGCCGGGCTGTTCCCGGTGGATGCCGAAGACTACCCGGCGCTGCGTGAGGCGCTGGACAAGCTGCGCTTGAACGATGCTGCTTTGCGCTTCGAGCCGGAGTCGTCGGAAGCGATGGGTTTTGGCTTCCGTTGTGGTTTTCTTGGCATGCTGCACATGGAGATCGTGCAGGAGCGCTTGGAGCGCGAATACAACCTCAACCTGATTTCCACCGCGCCCACGGTGATCTACGAGGTGTTGAAAACCGATGGCAGCATCGTCTCGATGGACAACCCAGCCAAGTTGCCGTCGGCGAATCTGGTGGACGAAATCCGCGAGCCCATCATTCGCGCCAATATCCTCACCCCGCCGGACTACATCGGCAGCGTGATCAAGTTGTGCGAAGACAAGCGCGGCGTACAGATCGGCATCACCTACATGGCCAGCCAAGTGCAGGTCAGCTATGAATTGCCGATGGCCGAAGTGGTGCTGGATTTCTTCGACAAACTCAAATCCGTCAGCCGTGGCTATGCTTCGCTGGATTATCACTTCGTGCGCTTTGAAGCCGGCGCATTCGTGCGTGTGGATACCTTGATCAATGGCGACCGCGTGGATGCACTGTCGATCATCGTGCACCGCTCGCAGGCCGACCGCCGCGGCCGGGAACTTTGCGAGAAGATGAAAGATCTGATTCCACGGCAGATGTTCGATGTGGCCATCCAGGCCGCCATCGGTGGGCAGATCATCGCCCGCACCACGGTCAAGGCGTTGCGCAAGAACGTGCTGGCCAAGTGCTACGGTGGCGATGCCACCCGCAAGAAAAAGTTGTTGGAGAAGCAAAAAGAAGGCAAGAAGCGGATGAAGCAGGTGGGCCGGGTGGAAATCCCGCAGGAAGCCTTCCTCGCCGTGTTGCAGGTGGATAGCAAGTGATGTTTTTTTCCTTCTCCCGCGGGAGAAGGTGCAAAAACCCGTTGGAGTACATCGCATGATGGTGTGGTTCGAAACAATTTTGGTGGTGCTGACACTCCTGTCCGGCCTGATCTGGTTGCTGGACAAGTTGTTCTTCGCCAAAAAACGCATGGCTGCTGCCGAGGTCGGTGAGGCCAAGGATCCGATCCTGGTGGATTACGCCAAGTCGTTTTTCCCGGTGCTGGCTTTGGTATTGGGCTTGCGCAGCTTCGTTGCCGAGCCTTTCCGGATTCCGTCCAGCTCGATGATGCCCACCCTGCTGATCGGCGATTTCATCCTCGTCAACAAGTTTTCCTATGGCCTGCGTTGGCCGATCACCAACAAGAAGTTTTTGAGCAATGGTGAGCCGGCGCGCGGCGATGTGGTGGTATTCCGACCGCCGCAGCACCCGAAGGAAGACTGGATCAAGCGTGTGATTGGCTTGCCTGGAGATCGCATTGGTTACCACGACCACAAGGTGTACGTGAATGGTCGGCCATTGCCGTATCGATCCGAGGGGGTGTTCACCGGAGTCGGCCAAGGGGCTGGTGAAACCGGCGACAATAAATTGACCGAAGGCTTGCAGAATCACCCGCATTTTGTGCTGGAACGTGAAATCAGCATGGCCGATGGTGACTGGACGGTGCCGGCAGGGCATTATTTCGTCATGGGTGATAATCGCGGCAATAGCGAGGACAGCCGGTTCTGGGGGTTCCTGCCGGAAGCCAACCTGCGCGGCAAGGCGTTCCTGGTGTGGATGAATATCGACACCGATGCCGATCACTGGGTGGACGTTTCCCGTATTGGAACGCGTATTCCTTGAAATGAATGTTGGGCAGTTTGCAGTTCTCAAGCCAAAGGGGAAGCACCAATGAAGCAGATGCAACGTGGCATTACCATGATCGGGTTCCTGATCACCCTGACTTTCGTTATTTTCTTTGCTTACTGCGGCATGAAGATTGGCCCGATGTACATGGAATTTTTCTCAGTCAAGAAAGCACTTGCCGGGATTGCCAGTGACCCCGAGGCCGCCAACGCATCCAAAGACAAGATCCGCATGCTGCTGAACAAGCGCTTCCAGATCGACTATGTGTCGGTGGTCAAACCCGAGATGCTCAAAATCGAAAATACGGAAGGTGGCTACAACCTTGTCATGGATTACGAACGCCGCGAGGAGCTGTTTGCCAACCTTGATGTGGTCGGCAAATTTCATGCCGAGCAGGCTTTGACGCGTGGTGCAGGTGCCAGCAATAACTGACCCTGCGCTGCGTGCATTTGCTGGCCATGCCTTCATCACGCCGGCACTGCTGGCGCAGGCATTGACCCACCGCAGCGCCGGCAGCCTGAACAACGAGCGTCTGGAATTTCTCGGCGATGCGCTGGTCAACCAGTTCATCGCCGAGGCCTTGTATCGGCACTGGCCCAAGGCGGATGAAGGTGCGTTGACCCGTGCGCGCGCCGAATTGGTGCGCGAATCGGCACTCGCTGGCATCGCCCGGCAACTCGACATCGGCAGCCAGCTGGTGCTGGGGCCGGGTGAAATGAAAACCGGCGGGCATCGCCGCGATTCGATTTTGGCCGATGCGGTGGAGGCCTTGGTGGCGGCGATTTATTTGGATGCCGGCTTTGCGGCCTGCCGCACGGTGGTGCTGCCATGGTTTACCGACATGATTGCCGCGCTGCCGCCACCCAACAAAGTTGGCAAAGACGCCAAAACCCGGCTGCAGGAATGGTTGCAAGCTCGGCAACGGGGGCTGCCGGTCTATGCGCTGCTGCACGAAGGCGGGGAAGACCATGCGCGGGTGTTCCAGGTCAGTTGCACACTGGCCGAGCCTGCGCTTGTCACCACCGGTGAGGGCAGTTCACGGCGGACGGCAGAACAACAGGCGGCCGAGGCCGCCCTCAAGGAATTGGAAACATGAGCAGCACATCTTCACGCAGCGGCGCAGTGGCCGTGATCGGCCGGCCCAACGTCGGCAAATCCACCTTGGTCAACGCGCTGGTGGGTGCCAAGATCAGCATCACCTCCAACCGGCCGCAGACCACGCGGCATCGGTTGTTGGGGATTGCCACGTTTCCACGCGGGCAACTGCAGTTGGTGGACACCCCTGGCATCCATGGCGAGCAGGGCAAGCGCTCCGGCAAGGCGATGAACCGGATGATGAATCGCGCTGCGCGCGGTGCCCTGGAAGGGGTGGATGTGGCCTTGCTGGTGATCGAAGCGGGTCGCTGGGACAACGAAGACGGTCTGGCCTATGACGCCCTGCATGATGCGGGCCTGCCGGTGGTGCTGGTGGTCAACCAGGTGGACAAACAGAAAGACAAAACCGCCCTGCTGCCGTTTATCACCAAGGTGACCGAGGGCCGCGACTTTGCCGCCGTGCACCCGCTGTCGGCACTCAAGCGCAGCGGACTGGAACAACTGGTGGCAACCTTGATGGACTTGGTCCCCGAGGCCGAGCCGATGTACGGTGAGGATGAAATCACCGACAAGAGTCAGCGTTTTCTTGCCGGTGAATTGGTGCGTGAACAATTAATGCGCCGGCTGGGCGAAGAACTGCCGTATTCGACCACGGTAGAAGTAGAAAAATTTGAAGAAGAACCTTCCCCCAAAACAGGCGTGATGTATCGCATCGACGCGGTGATCTGGGTGGAGCGTGAAGGTCAGAAAGCCATCGTTATCGGCAAAGGCGGCGAGCGCCTGCGCGACATCGGCAAGCACGCCCGTCAGCAGATGGAACGGCTATTCGGCGCAAAGGTGTTTCTGCAAACCTGGGTGCGCGTGCGCGAAGGCTGGAGTGACGACGAAGCCGCTTTGCGTGCGCTGGGTTATCACGATTGAATCCTGGGTTGCCTTCGCAGGAGCGCAAATACGTTCGCGAAATTACTGCAGGTAGCATCGCTACCCCTGCGGGGCGCTCCTACAATGACGCATGCGCTACATCACCGAGCCCGCCTTTGTCCTGCACGCCCGCCCGTGGCGTGAAACCAGCTTGCTGGTGGAAGTATTAAGCGCTGAACACGGCCGTATCGGGCTGGTGGCACGCGGGGTACAAGGCCCGAAAAAGCATCTGCTGCGTGCGGCTTTGCAACCTCTACAGTCGATTCGCTTCGATGGCGAGCAACGCGGTGAACTGGCGCAGCTGCGCGCTGCCGAAGCGGTGGATGCGGCGCCGTTGCTGCACGGCGATGCCGCGCTGGCGGGCTTCTACATCAATGAACTGTGCCTGCGGCTGGCACCACGGCAGGCACCGCAACCCGAACTGCATGCGGTGTATGCGCAGGTACGTGAGCGATTGCGTGCTGGCGAGCCGTTGGCATGGACGCTGCGCCGTTTCGAGCGCGATGTCCTGGATGCGCTGGGCGTGGGCTTGGACTATGCGTTGGCCGGTGAAGGCGATGCGATTGATCCGGCGGCACGTTATCGGCTGGATCCCGAGCATGGCCCGCGCCGCGCGCTGGGCGAGCGCGCAGGCGAACGCCGCGAACTGGCCACCGGGCGCGCGCTGTTGGCGTTGGCAAGCGACGCGCAGCCAGGCAGTGAGGATTTGGCCAGCCTGCGCCTGCCCTTGCGTGCGGTGCTACTGCACCATTTGAGTGGGCGCGGGTTGAAGTCGTGGGAGATGCTGGGCGCGCTGGGACGGCTGACGGCCGCTCAGCGATGCAGCGCGCCCGCAGCTTCCGGTTGATAGCGAATCGACAGCACGTGCAGGCGCGCGCTGCGCCCCCCCGGCATTGGCCAGTCGATGCTGCTGCCTGCGCGCAGACCGAGCAGGGCGCTGCCTACCGGCGCAAGGATTGACACCTTCTCGCCGCTGCCATCGGCATCCCGCGGGTACACCAAGGTCAGCTCGTATTCGTGCACTTGCTGCTGGTCATCCACGACTTTCACCAGTGCGGTGGAATTCATGGTGATGACATCGGCCGGCATGTTGCCGGGTTCGGTCAATTCTGCACGCGCCAATTCCTCGCGCAAGGCCGCCGTGTTGATGCCGCTGTATTGCGGGCGCTCCAGCAAATCCTCGATGCGCTCCACATCGACGCGGGACAGCAACAGGGCGGGGCGTTGGGCATGGGTGGTCATAGGGTGCGGCTCCTGCAAAGCAAAACGGACGGCGCGGCAGGCGCGTCGCCCGTGGGTTCACGAATTGAAGCCTATTCTCCGCCGACGGTGCTGCCCGCGGCAACCTCGGGTGGGGCGGGGAACAGAAAGCCTGCGACCACCCGCCGTCCTTCGCCCGCCAGAATGGAATAAGTACGTGCGGCGGCGGCATTGGTCATCACTTCCAACCCGATCCCTTGTTGCAGGCAATGCGCCATCACCCGTGCGGGTGGGAACTGTTGGCTGGCACCTGTACCGAGCACAATGAGTTCAGGCTGCAATGCCAGCAAGGCATCCAGATCGGACGGCTGCATCAGGCGCGCATCGACGATTGGCCAGTGTTCCTGCAGGGTCTCGGGGGCAATGATGAAACTGCGGGTCAAGCGCTGGGCATTGACCAATGCAGCGTTGCCATCGGCACCGCGCAGGAAAAACGGGTAATCGGGGCGTTCCAGCAGCAGGTGCATGGCCGGCTCAGGCGCGCGGCAGCACGATATGCCGTTTGTCCTTGCTGGGGCGATACAGCGTAGCGGTATGCCCAATCCGCTGCACCAGCACTGCGTTGGCGCGTTCGGTCAAGTCCACGATCATGGCGTCGCGTTGTTCGCGATCGGCGCCGCCTACTTTCACCTTGATCAGCTCGTGGTGCTCCAGGGCCAGCTCGACTTCGGTCACCAATGCATCGGTGATGCCCTTGCCACCCACCTGCAGCATTGCCTTCAGATCATGTGCCTGGCCACGCAAAAAACGGATCTGGGCATTGGTCAGGGCGATCGACATACGGCACACAGCAAACGAATGGGGGCGTGCAGGGTATCATGCACACCCTGTCTCACGCGCTTTCGGCGGCCATGGCCACCCGCAGTCAATCCAGCCAACGCTGGCTCAAAGAGCATTTTTCCGACCCCTACGTGAAAAAAGCGCAGGCCGAAGGCATGCGTTCGCGTGCCGCCTACAAGCTGGAAGAACTGGCCGAGCGTGACCGCCTGCTCAAGCCGGGCATGGTGGTGGTGGATCTGGGGGCTGCCCCCGGCGGTTGGTCGCAATGGGTGCGGCAGGAGCTCAACCGGCTGGACCCGTCCAAGCCGGGGCGGGTGATCGCCAGCGACATCCTGGACATGCCCGGTTTGGCCGGGGTGGACTTCCTTCACGGCGACTTCAGGGAAGATGCCGTGTTATCGCAGTTGCTGGACATGCTGAACGGGGATACGGTGGACCTTGTCTTGTCCGACATGGCCCCCAATAAGAGTGGAATGGATGCGGTGGATCAACCGCGTGCGATGCACTTGGTGGAGCTGGCCATGGACTTTGCCGATGGTCATCTCCGCACCGGTGGTAGCTTCCTGATCAAGCTGTTTCAGGGGGCAGGTTCGGATGACTATCTGCGGGAACTGCGGCGGCGTTATGCCAAGGTGGTGATCCGCAAGCCGGCGGCCTCGCGCAAGCGATCGCCGGAGGTGTACGTGCTGGCCACCGGCAAGTTGGCGAAAATGAAGTGATACGGGCGACATAAGGACGACATGAACGATCTTGCGAAAAACATATTGCTCTGGGTAGTGGTGGCTGTCGTGTTGATGGTCGTGTTCCAGAGCTTTTCGCCCAAGCTGGCGGCGAGCCAGGACGTGGTCTATTCGCAGTTCGTGCAGGATGTGGAAAACGACCGCATCAAGTCGGTGGATATTTCCAGCAATGAGCGCAGCCTCGATTTCGTGCGCGCCGATGGCAGCAAAGGCACCACCACCGCACCCGTGCGTGACCGTGATCTGATCAATGATTTGATCCAGCACAAGGTTGAAATCAAGCAGGCCGCGCCGGAGTCGGGCGTGTCGTTTTGGTCGTTGGTGCTGAACTTCCTGCCGGTGCTGCTGATCATTGGCTTCTGGCTGTTCATGATGCGGCAGATGCAAGGCGGCGGTGCCGGCAAGGGTGCGATGTCGTTCGGGCGTTCGCGTGCAAAATTGCAAGGTGAAGACCAGATCAAAGTGACCTTTGCCGATGTGGCCGGTTGCGATGAAGCCAAGGACGAAGTGGGCGAGCTGGTGGAGTTTTTGCGTGACCCATCGCGCTTCACCAAGCTGGGCGGCAAGATTCCGCGCGGCGTGCTGATGGTGGGCCCACCCGGTACCGGCAAAACCTTGCTGGCACGCGCGATTGCGGGGGAAGCCAAGGTCCCGTTCTTCAGCATTTCCGGTTCGGATTTTGTGGAAATGTTCGTTGGCGTGGGCGCATCGCGGGTGCGTGACATGTTCGAAACCGCCAAGAAGCACGCACCGTGCATCATCTTCATCGATGAAATCGATGCCGTCGGCCGCCACCGTGGTTCCGGCATGGGGGGGGGGCACGACGAGCGCGAACAAACCCTCAACCAGATGCTGGTGGAGATGGACGGGTTTGAAGGCGGCGAAGGTGTGATTGTGATCGCCGCCACCAACCGTCCCGACGTACTGGACAAAGCACTACTGCGCCCGGGCCGCTTCGACCGTCAGGTCATGGTGGGCCTACCCGACATCAAGGGCCGTGAGCAAATCCTGAAAGTGCATATGCGCAAGGTGCCGTTGCACGACAATGTGCGCGCTGATGTGCTGGCACGCGGCACCCCGGGATTCTCCGGTGCGGATTTGGCCAATCTGGTCAACGAAGCCGCGCTGTTTGCGGCGCGCCGCAACAAGCAGCAAGTGGACATGCGTGATTTTGAAGACGCCAAGGACAAGATTTACATGGGCCCGGAACGGCGCAGCATGGTCATGCGCGAAGATGAGCGCCGCAATACCGCGTATCACGAGTCTGGCCACGCCGTGGTGGCGATGTCGCTGCCCAAGGCCGACCCGGTGCACAAGGTCACCATCATGCCGCGTGGCTGGGCATTGGGCGTCACCTGGCAGTTGCCCGAGCACGACCACATCAGCAAGTACAAGGACCGCATGCTGGAAGAGTTGGCCATTCTGTTTGGTGGCCGGATTGCCGAAGAAATCTTCGTCGGCCAAATGTCCACCGGCGCATCCAACGACTTCGAGCGTGCCACCCAGCTTGCGCGTGGCATGGTGACCAAGTACGGCATGTCCGATGTGATGGGCACCATGGTGTACGCCGATGCCGAAGCCGGGTATGGCATGCACAGCAAGACCATTTCCGAAGCCACCCAGCAAAAAGTGGATGCGGAAATCCGGCGCATTCTTGATGCGCAATACACGGTTGCACGCGACATTCTGGAATCCAAGCGCGATGTGGTGGAAGCAATGGCAGCTGCCCTGCTGGAATGGGAAACCATCGACGCCGAGCAAGTCAAAGCGCTGATGGAAGGTCGTACGCCCAACCCGCCGCTGGGTTGGGAAGACAAGTCCGACAAGGGTAAGCGCGACAGCGATGCCGCACCGCCTGCCGCCCCGATCGGTGGGCCGGTGGTGCAGCGTTAAGCAATAACAGGCATCGGCGCATCTGACGCAAGGCCGGGAGCAATCTCGGCCTTGTGCTTTCGGGGCCTGCAGTTGCCGGCAATGCAGGCTTTGCCGATACTGCCCATGAATCCCTTGGGGTAAGTTCAATTGGGCAGATTGGCGCAATGGTTGCACCAGCTCAAGCGCCGCAACGTGCTGCGTGCGGCGGCGCTGTATATCGGTGCAGTTTGGGCGCTGGCGCAGGGGATTGCGCAATTGGCACCGGTGTTTGGCATTCCCGATTGGGCGGTGCGCTGGTTCATAATCGCGGGGGTGATTGGTTTCCCGTTCTGGATCGTCTTTGCATGGTTTTACGAGTTCACGCAGGGCGGACTGAAACGGGAAAGCGAGTGGGATACGGATGACCGGGCCGCGCGTTTGCACGACCGCCGCCTCGACAAATGGATCATCGGCGTCCTGTTGGTCGCAGTAGTTTTGCTGGTGACCAATCAGTTTGTGCTGCGTCGCGATGCCACCAGCCTGGCGGATGCGACGGCCAGCGCCGAACAGGATGGCACCGGCTTGAAGTCCATTGCCGTACTGCCGTTGGTGAATGCCAGCGGTGACCCGCAGCAGCAGTTTTTTTCCGATGGCTTGTCGGAAAATCTCATCGATGTGCTGTCTTCCATCGAAGGACTGCGGGTGAGTGGCCGCTCGTCTTCATTCCTGTTCCGCAACAGCAAGGACGACCCCCGCACCATCGGGGCCAAGCTGAACGTATCCTACCTGCTGACCGGCAGCGTGCAGCGCTCCAGCGACACGATCCGGGTGCGCGCGGAAGTGGTGGATACGCACACTGGGGCGTCGGTGTTTTCCAAACGGTTCGAACGGCCCGGCGGCGACCTGTTCGCCTTGCAGGACGAGCTTTCCAAGTCGATTGCCGATACGCTGAACGTCGAACTGCTGTCACCGACTGCCGACGTGATGGGCCATCGCCCGCCCAGTGGCAATCTGGAGGCCTACAACGCGTTTTTGCGGGCCAATTTCCTGGCTGATCTCGGCAGCGAGCACGATACTCGTCGGGCCATTGATGAGTACACGCATGCCACGGCGCTGGATCCCCGTTATGCGATGGCGTGGGCGTCCTTGTCGCGCAATTTGACGTCCTTGGCAGCGTTGTATTTGACTGGTGATGAAGCCCGTAGCGCCTATGCAAAGGCACGCGCTGCCGGTGACAAGGCGCTGGCGTTGGCGCCTGACATGGGCGATGCCCACGTGGCGCGTGGCTGGCTGCTTGAAAACGCCGACTTGGACTGGGCAGGGGCAAGTTTTGAATATGAGAAGGCACTGGCCCTGTCGCCCTCCAATCAGCAAACGAAGTTCAGCCTGGCCAGCATGAAGGCCCTGCAAGGACAGTTGGCGGAGGCAGTGAAGTTGAGCGGCAACGCGATCGCGCAGAATCAGTTATCGCCCAATTGGTGGAATTGGTATAGCGCCTACCTGTCGGGGCTTGGGCGAACCGACGACGCCGAGGCGGCGATCCGGAAGTCCATCGCGCTGCGCCCGCAGGGCAGTTCAACGTGGGCCCAGCTGGCCATCATCGAAATCCAGCGCGGTGATGCGAAAGCCGCGCTTGAGGCCGCCAACAACGAGCCCGAAGGTGTGTGGCATGACATTGCGCGCGCCATGGCGCTGCAGATCGGCAAGGATCGGCAGGCAGCGGATGCGGCACTGGCGTTGTTGATCAAGGACTATGGGGATGTCGCGCCGTTCCAGGTGGCGCAGGTGCAGGCATTGCGTCGTGACGACAAGGCCGTGTTCCAGTGGCTGGACAAGGCACACGAAGTACAGGATCCCGGCATCGGCAATCTGCTGATCGATCCGCTGCTCATGCGCTACAAGCAAGACCCCAGGATGGCGGACTTCTGCAAGACGGTTGGCCTGCCGATGCCCACCACCAGTGAAGCCGTTGGAATCTGATCCATGTTCGATACCTCCCCGCAACTCGACTGCGCCGGCCGCCTCCTCAAGCTCGATCGTCCCCGGGTCATGGGCATCGTGAATGTCACCCCGGATTCGTTTTCCGGTGGCGACGCGCATGCCGATGCAGCGGTGGCGCACGGGCTGCGGTTGGCGGAGGAAGGCGCGGACATCCTCGACATCGGCGGCGAATCCACCCGGCCAGGCGCCGATGAGGTTTCGCTTGAGGAAGAATTGCGCCGCATCCTTCCGGTGGTTGAACGGTTGGCGAGGGATACGTCGCTGCCGATCAGCATCGATACCTCGAAACCCGAGGTCATGCGCGCCGCGGTTGCTGCGGGAGCCGGGATGATCAACGATGTGTATGGGTTGCGTCGCGAAGGGGCGCTGGATGCTGCCGCTGAGCTGGGCGTGCCGGTGGTGTTGATGCACATGCTGGGCGAGCCGCGCTCGATGCAGGACGCGCCGTACTACGACGATGTGGTGGGGCAGGTGCATCGTTTCCTGGCCGAGCGCATTTTCTCCGCCGAGATGGCGGGTATCGACAGAAAACGCATCGTGGTCGATCCGGGCTTCGGGTTCGGCAAGACCACGCAGCACAACATGCAGCTGCTGGCGCAACTGCGCCGTTTCACCGAATTGGGCGTGCCGGTGCTGGCGGGGCTCTCGCGCAAGCGCAGCATCGGTGAATTGACCGGCCGCGAGCTGCCCCAAACACGGGTGGCCGGCTCGGTGGCCGCGCATCTGATCGCAGCACAACATGGCGCCATGCTGCTGCGTGTGCACGATGTGGCTGCCACCGTGGATGCGATGAAGGTCTGGCAGGCCGTGGCCAGCGTACCCGCACCGCGCAAGGATGCGGGCCATCCATCCATCATTTGGCCGGACGATGTCTGACCTTGCCAAGCGGTAGTCGCATTGGCGCACGCAATCCTCCACACTGCGCGCTTTCCATCCATCGAGGCGAGACTTCCATGCAGACTTGGCTGCGGCGTAAGGATATCGACCAAGTCACCGTGCACGAAGAAGGCCGGCGGCTGGTGCCTACCCTGAGTTGGCCGCATCTGGTGGCACTGGGGATTGGCGCCATCGTGGGCACTGGCATCTACACGTTGATTGGCGTGGCCGCCAATCTGGCCGGGCCGGGGGTGTTGATTTCATTTCTGGTCGCAGGTGTGGTCTGCGCCTGCGCGGCCTTGGCCTATGCCGAAATGGCCACCCTGATGCCGGCCGCCGGCAGCGCCTATACCTACAGCTATGCCGTGCTGGGGGAAGCCATTGCGTGGGTGGTGGGCTGGAGCCTGATATTGGAATACACGTTGGTGGTCAGCACCGTGGCGGTGGGATGGTCTGGCTATGCGGTGGGCTTCCTCAAGGGGGCCGGGATCGACGTGCCGCTGGCGATCAGTGTGGGGTCACATTCGGGCGGTTTGATCAATCTGCCGGCGATCCTGATTACGTGGGTGGTGGCTGGTTTGTTGATGGCCGGCACCCGCGAAAGCGCGACGCTCAATGCGGTGTTGGTGGTGGCCAAGCTGATCGCGCTGGCGGTATTCGTGGCGATTGCACTGCCGGCATTTGATGCCAGCAACCTGCACCCGTTCATGCCGCACGGCTTTACCGAAAGTTTGGGGGCCGATGGCAAGAAGTATGGCGTGATGGCGGCCGCAGCCATTATCTTTTTCGCGTTCTATGGCTTCGATGCCATCTCCACCGCCGCCGAAGAAACCAAGAATCCGGGGCGCAATCTATCCATCGGGATCGTGGGTTCGATGGTGGGCTGCACCTTGATCTACATGCTGGTGGCGCTGGCTGCGGTGGGCGCGATGCACTACACGACCTTTGGCCAAAGCCCCGAGCCACTGGCGTTGATCATGCGCGAATTGGGGCATGGCGCGGCGGCCAAGGTTGTGGCGGCAGCGGCGGTGATCGCCCTGCCCACCGTGCTGCTGGCGTTTTTCTATGGCCAGAGCCGCATCTTCTTCGTGATGGCGCGCGATGGCCTGTTGCCGCGCAGCTTGTCGAAGGTGGGCAAGCGCGGCACGCCGGTGGCCATTACCGTATTCACCGCACTGGTGACCTCGGCGTTGGCTGGGGTGGCACGGCTGGATGAAATCGCCGCATTGGCCAATGCCGGCACCTTGGTGGCATTTGTCGCGGTGTCGGTGTGCATGTTGGTGCTGCGCAAGCGCGACCCGCACCGCCCGCGTGTGTTCCGTGCGCCGCTGGCGTGGGTCATCGGGCCGGTTGCCATTCTTGGCTGTGCCTATCTATTCTCCAGCCTGCCGACCAAAACCCAGTTGTGGTGCGTGGTGTGGAATGCATTTGGCCTGCTGGTGTATCTGGCCTATGCGCGTCGCAACAGTGTGTTGGCCAAAGGCGTCAACGCCTGAGTGGAACGATAGATGGGAGCAGATCCGCGCCCGCGTGCGATCGCGTTGATGGGGCCCACCGCGTCGGGCAAAACCGCGTATGCGCTGGATTTGGCGCAGCGCATGGATGGCGAAATCATCAGCGTGGATTCGGCGCTGGTCTATCGTGGCCTGGACATCGGTGCAGCCAAGCCGACACACGCAGAGCTGGCGCAGGCACCGCACCATCTGATCGATATTCGCTCGCCTTGGCAACCGTATTCGGCGGCGGAGTTTGCACAGGACGCACGCGCGGCCATCGCTGCCATCGTGGCGCGCGGCAAGCTGCCGATTCTGGCGGGTGGCACTGGCTTGTATTTCCGCGCGTTGCTGGAAGGCCTGTCGGGGATGCCGCAGGCCGATGAAGCGACGCGCGCGGGGATTTCGGCGGAAGCGCAGGCGCATGGATGGGCGGCGCTGCACGCCGAGCTTGCCGGCATCGACCCTGACGCCGGCGCACGCATCCACGCTACCGATGCCCAGCGCATCCAACGTGCACTGGAGGTGTATCGCCTCAGTGGCCGCACCATCAGTGATTGGCAGCGCAATGTGCGCGGTGCACGCTTGCCGTTGAAGGTGCTGAAGTTGGTGCTGGCGCCGCCGGAGCGCGCCATCCTGCATCAACGCATCGAGGCGCGCTTTGATGCCATGCTTGATGCGGGCTTTCTCGATGAAGTGCGCGCCCTGCGTGCGCTGCCGGAGTTGGCTGCGCATCCACACCCCCTTGACCTGCCGGCACTACGCGCAGTGGGCTATCGGCAGGCGTGGGAGTTTTTGGATAGCCAGGCAAGCAGCCAGCAATTTCGTGAACGCGCCATTGCCGCCACCCGGCAACTGGCCAAACGGCAATACACCTGGCTGCGCGGCGAGCTGGATGCGCGTTGGTTTGATCCCATCACCCAGCGTGCCGGCTTGGATGCGGCTGTCATTGATTTTCTCGGGATACCCCTACGCTGATGCACGCAGCGTGGCGCTGCGTTAACATCGACTGTGCCCGCCGCTGCCGGACGGGCGCGGGGCCGGGGATATGCCATTGGCATCGGCGCATGCAAACAACAACAACATCACGACAGCCACGGGGAATCCATGTCGAAGTCGCAATCCTTGCAGGATCCATTCCTGAACGCCCTGCGCCGCGAGCGCGTGCCGGTGTCCATCTATTTGGTCAACGGCATCAAATTGCAGGGGACGGTCGAATCGTTCGACCAATTTGTGGTGCTGCTGCGCAATACCGTCAGCCAGATGGTGTACAAGCACGCCATTTCCACCGTGGTGCCGGCGCGCAATGTGCGTTTGAGCGTGGCGGGGCAAGATGGGGCCGAGGTCGAGCCTGAATCGGCCGAATGATGGGGTGCAGGCCGGGCTTGTAAATGCGCGCCACTGCCCGCATCTGTCAGCCAATGTCCTCTCAATTGTTCGAACGTTCGCGCGGTGGTGAAAACGCGCTACTGATCCAACCCCATGCCGGCGGTCCGCCGGCCGATGGCGTGCTGGAAGAGTTTTCCGAACTGGCGCGCTCGGCCGGTGCCCGTGTGCTGGCAGTGTTGCCGGCGCGCATCGACAAACCCAATCCGTCCATCCTGATCGGCAGCGGCAAGCTGGAAGAAGTCAAAGCGGCTTGCGATGCCGTAGGCGCGGATCTGGTGCTGATCAATCACGCCCTTTCGCCGATCCAGGAGCGCAATCTGGAAAAAGCGCTGGAGCGCCGGGTGGTGGACCGTACCGGGCTGATTCTGGATATTTTTGCCCAGCGCGCACGCAGCCATGAAGGCAAGTTGCAAGTGGAGCTTGCCCAGTTGCGGCACATGGCGACCCGGTTGGTGCGTGGCTGGACCCACCTAGAGCGCCAGCGCGGTGGCGCCATTGGCCTGCGTGGCCCCGGCGAAACCCAGCTGGAAACCGACCGTCGCCTGCTGCAAAAACGCGTGGAGATGCTGCAAAAGCGCTTGGAAAAAGTGGAGGTGCAGCACACCCAGATGCGCCGCGCACGGGTGCGTAGCGAGCTGCCACGGGTGGCCTTGGTGGGCTATACCAATGCCGGCAAGTCCACCCTATTCAATGCCTTGACCGGGGCCGATGCATACGCGGCAGATCAACTCTTTGCCACGTTGGACCCCACCGTGCGCAGGATTGAATTGGCCGGTGGTGGCGTGGTGCTGGCCGATACCGTGGGTTTTGTGCGCGATTTGCCGCACGAGCTGGTGGCTGCATTTCGCTCCACCTTGAGCGAAGCCCGGGAGGCCGATTTGCTGCTGCACGTGATCGACGCCGATGACCCACTGCGTGATGAACGCATGGCGCAGGTGGATGCGGTGTTGCAGGAGATTGGTGCTGGCGACATCCCGCAGTTGTTGGTGTTCAACAAGATTGACCGCATCGAAGGGGCACTGGCACGCATTGACAGCCGTGGTGAAGACCAGCAAGCGGTGTGGTTGTCCGCACGCGATGGCGCTGGCCTAGAGCTGCTGCGCGAAGCACTGGGTGAGCGGCTGGGTCTGCGCAGGGTAGCCGGTGAAATCATCCTGCCCACCGACGCTGGCCGGCTGCGTGCACGCTTGCATGCCTTGGACGCAATTCGCAGCGAAACCCACGACGGCGACGGTTGGCAATTGCAAGTGGATTTGCCGCTGATTGACGCCACGCGCCTTGCCGCACAATCCGATGGCGCACCGCTGCGCCCCCTTTTGCCGGCAGCAGAGCCGGCGCATCCCGTAGAATCCCCGGCATGACCATAAAAGACAGCAGCCCGCGTGGGCTCAAAGCACTCTGGATGGCCTGGAACAGGCCTGGTGGCAGTACCGGCAACGGGGGTAGTGGAATAGGTCGCATCCTGAATTCCCTGCCCAGCTTGGGTGGCGGTAGTCCGCTGCGTTGGGTGGGCTTGGTGTTCGCGTTATGGCTTGCGTTCAACTGCTTTGTCCTGATCGCCGAACAGCAGCGCGGCGTGGTGCTCCGGTTTGGCCAGTTCGATCGGGTGATGCAGCCCGGCCCCAACTTCAAATTGCCGTGGCCGGTTGAAACCGTCACCAAGGTCAACGCCACGCAAATCAAGAATTACGAGGCCAGCGTGCCGGTATTGACCCGCGATGAAAACATCGTGGATGTGTCGATCAACGTGCAATACAAAGTGGCCGATCCCAAGCTGTATCTGTTCGGCACACGCAATGGCGATGAAGTGCTCAAGCAGGCGGCGCTCAGCACTGTGCGTGAACAAGTGGGGCGTTCCGATTTGGACACCGTGCTGGGTGCGCGTGAGCAACTGGCCGTGTCTGCCCGCGAGCGCCTGCAAAAATCGCTGGAGGCCTACCGCACGGGCCTGCAAGTGACCGAGCTCAACCTGCCCGATGCGCGCCCGCCGCAGCAGGTCAAGCCGGCCTTCGATGACGTCAACAGCGCGCAGCAAGACCAACAACGTTTGATTTCCGAAGCGCGCGCCTATGCCGCCAAGATCGTGCCCGAAGCGCGTGGTCAGGCGGCCCGCGTGCGCACCGTGTCGGAAGGCTACAAGACCGCCGAGATCGCCCGCGCCACCGGCGATGCCGAGCGCTTCAGTCTGTTGGTGGCGCAATACAAAGGCGCGCCGGACGTCACCCGCAAGCGACTGTGGCTGGAAACCGTGCAAGACGTGTTGGCGAAGAACCGCAAGGTGGTGGGCGGTGATGGCCGGCAATTGATCTATGTGCCGATGATCGATGCGGCCAAAGCCGTGACGCCAACGCAGGCTCTGCTGCCAGATCTGGTGTCGCCCGCCGTGCAGGCAACCGAACAAGCAACCGAACAAAACTCGGCGCGCCCGGCCCGTAGTGGCCGTCCGGCGGGTCGTGAGGAGGTGGTGCGATGAAATTTCCGGCATGGATGGCGGCAGTGGTCGCGGCCTTGGTGTTGCTGATGGGTTCGATGTTCGTGGTCAGCGAAGGGCAAACCGCAATCGTGTTGAACCTGGGGCGCGTGGCGCGGGTCAACCTGCAACCCGGCTTGCACTTCAAATGGCCGCTGATGGAAAGCGCCCGCGTGTTTGATCGTCGCTTGCAGGTGTTGCCGGCCGAGCCCGAGCGCTACCTGACCTCCGAGCGCAAGGACGTCAGTGTGGATTTCTTCGCCATTGGCCAAATTGAAGATGCGCGTGCGTTCTATCGCGCCACCGGCGGTGATGAGTCGGCTGCCGTGGCGCGTTTGGCACCCATCATCAAGGATGCACTGCGCAATGAAATCAATGCGCGTACTTTGCAGCAGGCGGTGTCGGGCGACCGCACCACCATCGTCAAAAGCCAGTTGGGCGTGATCAATCGCGGTGCCGCCACATTGGGCATTCGCATTCTGGACCTGCGCATCAAACAGCTCGACTTGCCGACCGATAGCCGAGTGATCGACGACGTGTACAACCGGATGCGCGCGCAGCGCCAACAAGTGGCCAGCCGTTTGCGCGCCGAAGGTGAAGAGCAGGCCAACGAAATCCGCGCCGGTGCCGACCGTGACCAGCAAGTGATCATTGCCGAAGCCGAACGCGACGCGCAAAAACTGCGTGGTGAAGGCGACGCCGAAGCCGCCCGCATTTATGCCGAAGCCGCCAATCGAGACCCGGGTTTCTACGCTTTCCAGCGCAGCCTGGAGGCCTACCGCAAAGCATTTTCCGGTGGCGACAGCGTGATCGTGCTGGAGCGCAATGACCCGTTCCTGCAGTACATGCGCAGCGATCGTTGATGGCCGAGTTATGGGCGGCGCTGTGCCTGGTGGCCATCCTCGAAGGCCTGCTGCTGTTTGCCGCCCCCGCCGCATGGAAGCGGACGGTGGAACACATGCTGCAAATGAGCGATGAGCAAGTGCGCCGCATCGGCGCAGTGGTGCTGATGCTGGGGCTGGTATCGCTGTGGGTGGTGCGGGGCTAATCCCGTGCCTGCATCAGCGCAGTGGGCGAGGGTGCCGAAGGCGCGCTTGCGGGCAGGGCAAGCGGGGGCAGGTGGAACCCGGTAGAATGCACAAAAGCCGGGGCTCGCCTCGGCTTTTTCCGTGTTTGCTGTTGCAGCGTTGCAGGCCGCCCCGATGGCGGTATGCGGATGGCGTTGCCGGAGTGAGTACACCCGTCCAGCGGCCCCGATGGCCGCCAGAAAATTTCAGGAGTGTGGCGTATGGGCCAGTCAGTGGTGGTGTTGGGCGCGCAGTGGGGCGATGAGGGCAAGGGCAAGATTGTGGACTTGCTCACCGAGAACATCGGCGCGGTGGTGCGCTTTCAGGGCGGGCACAATGCCGGCCATACGCTGGTCATCAACGGCAAGAAGACGGTGTTGCACCTGATTCCGTCCGGCATCCTGCGCGACGATGCGCTGTGCCTGATCGGCAACGGGGTGGTGATCTCGCCGGCCGCACTGCGCAAGGAAATCGAGGAATTGGAAGCCGCTGGCGTGGAAGTGCGCCCACGGCTGAAGATTTCGCCCGCCGCGCCGCTGATCATGCCGTACCACATCGCATTGGATCAGGCCCGCGAAAAGGCTGCCGGTGGCAAGGCGATTGGCACCACCGGGCGCGGGATTGGCCCGGCGTATGAAGACAAGGTGGCGCGTCGCGGTATCCGCATTGCCGATCTGCACTATCCCGACGCGCTGGCCGAAAAGCTGCGTGCGGCGCTGGATTACCACAACTTCGTACTGACCCAATATCTGGGCGTCGAGGCGGTGGATTTCCAGCAGACCTTCGATGAAGCGGTGGCGTTTGGCGAATACGTCGAGCCGATGAAATCCGACGTGGCCGGCATCTGCCACGAGCTGCGCAAGCAGGGCAAGCGCGTGTTGTTTGAAGGTGCGCAAGGTGCGCTGCTCGACATCGACCACGGCACCTATCCGTATGTCACATCGTCCAACACCACCACCGGTGGTGCGCTGGCCGGGGCTGGCGTGGGCGCCGATGCCATCGATTACGTGCTGGGCATTGCCAAGGCGTATGCCACCCGTGTGGGTGGCGGCCCGTTCCCGACCGAGTTGGATGATGCCATCGGTCAAGGCATTCGCGACCGTGGTGCCGAGTATGGTGCGTCCACTGGCCGCCCGCGCCGCTGTGGCTGGATGGACATCGTGGCGCTCAAGCGTGCGGTGGCGATCAACGGCATCAGCGGCCTGTGCATCACCAAGCTCGATGTGCTGGACGGCATGGAGAAGCTGAAGATCTGCATCGCTTACGAATACCACGGCAAGCGCAGCGAATACGCACCGCTGGACGCGCAAGGTTGGGAAGAATGCACGCCAGTGTATCTGGAGTTCCCGGGCTGGAACGAGAACACCCACGGTGTGACAGAGTGGGACAAGCTGCCGGCGGCCGCCCGCGCCTACTTGCGTGCGCTGGAAGAGCTGGCCGGTTGCCCGATCAGCATCGTGTCCACCGGCCCCGACCGCGACCACACCATGGTGCTGCACGACCCGTTCGCCTGATCGCGCTTGATACCGCCACGCATTTCGCCCGGCCTGGTGCCGGGCGCATTGTTTTGCAATGTTGCTTGCAGATGTTCACGCGCAGGCCATGCCCATACCCAATGGTATGCTGGGCAGATGCGCACACTTACTGCTCCATCGGCATCGCTGCCGCTCCCTGGCATTCAGCAAGCCCGCGAAGAACTGGCCAATGCGTGGACCCACGGCGTGGGCGCGGCGGCGGCACTGGCCGGCGGTGCGGTGCTGGTCACCCTGACCGCAATTTTTGGCGATGGCTGGCAATTGGCCGGGGCCATCGTGTTCGGAGTCGCGCTGCTGCTGCTGTACACCGCTTCCACCCTGTACCACGCAATTTCACACCCGGTGCTCAAAGGCCGCTTGAAGGTGTTTGACCACTGTGCGATTTATCTGCTGATCGCCGGCACCTATACCCCATTCACCTTGGTGGGTTTGCGTGGACCTACCGGCTGGTGGCTGTTTGGCACCATCTGGACATTGGCACTGGCCGGCGTGGTGTTCAAATTGTTTTTTACCGGCCGCTTCAAGCGGCTGTCCACCGGTATTTACATCGGCATGGGCTGGCTGATTGTGTTGGCGATCAAACCCATGCTGCACGCACTCGGCACCGCATCCCTACTGTGGCTGCTGGCCGGTGGCGTGGCATACACGGCGGGTACGTTTTTCTACATGCGCCCACAACTGCGTTATTCGCATGCCATTTGGCACGGGTTTGTGATCGCCGGCAGCACTTGTCATTACATTTCGGTCATGCAGCATTTGCTGTAGCCCACAGGGTTCTATGACTTCCGGCGGTGTGCGCGGGGCGGCATAGGCGGGATGATCGGCATCTTCGCCGTTCCTCCCTGAGGTTTTCCCATGCGTTGTATCTTGGCTTCCGCCATTGCCCTGGCCCTGTCCACCGGCAGTTTTGCCGCCGCTGCACAGTCTGCCGCAGCTCAACCTGTTTCTGCGTCGATGGATGCGGTCACCACGCAGCTTCCCCGCAATGTGCGGCCGTCGCACTACACCATCGAAGTGACTCCGCATGCCGAAGCGATGACTTTCGATGGCAAGGCGAGGATCGACATCGAGGTACTGGAAGCCACCAATGCAGTGGTGTTGCAGGCCATCGACATGACGTTTGCCAACAGCATCGTGATCAATGCGAAGGGCAAGCCCATGCTGGCCAAAGTGAGTGTGGACGCGCAGGCGCAGACCGCTACGTTTGCGTTCGATAAACCTTTGGCACCCGGCAACTATGTCCTCTCCACCGATTACACCGGCAAGATTGGCACCCAGGCCAACGGCTTCTTTGCGCTGGATTACCCCACTGCCAACGGCAAGCAGCGCGCGCTGTACACCCAGTTCGAAAACTCCGATGCGCGTCGCTTCATTCCGTCCTGGGATGAACCCAACTTCAAGGCCACCTTCGATTTGACCGTCAACGCGCCCACCGGCCAGATGGTGGTAGGCAATATGCCCGCCAAAGATGTCAAAGACCTGGGCAATGGGCTGACCCGCACCACGTTTGCCACCTCGCCGAAAATGTCCACCTACCTGCTGTTTCTAGGGGTGGGTGATTTCGACCGCGCAACATTGAACACCGATGATGGTGTGGAAGTGGGCGTCATCGCGCAGAAAGGCAAGGCCGAGCAGGCGCGCTTTGCACTGGAGGCCAGCCGCGATGTGTTGCGAGAGTACAACGAATACTTTGGGGTGAAGTATCCGCTGCCGAAGCTGGATAACATCGCTGCACCCGGGCGCAGCCAGTTCTTCAGTGCAATGGAAAACTGGGGCGCGATTTTTACCTTCGAATATGCGCTGTTGCTGGATCCTGCCACGTCCAGCATTGGTGATAAACAGTCTGTCTTTACCACCGCGGCGCATGAAATCGCGCATCAGTGGTTTGGCGATTTGGTCACCATGCGATGGTGGGATGATTTGTGGTTGAACGAAGGCTTTGCCACTTGGATGGAGGGCCGCACCACACGTAAATTGCATCCGGAATGGGATACCAGCGGCGTGGATGCGGCGTTTACCAGCCGTGGTGCAATGGGTGGCGATGCGTATGCCACCACTCATCCCGTGGTGCAGCACGTGGCTACCGTCGAGCAAGCCAGTCAGGCGTTTGACGGCATCACCTATGGCAAAGGCTCGGCGGTGATTTCGATGCTGGAAGACTATGTGGGTGAGGACGCATGGCGCAGCGGCGTGCGTAGCTATATCAGCAAGCATGCCTACGGCAATGCGGTGACCGATGAGCTGTGGCAGGAAATGGAGAAAGCCGCACCGGGCAAGCAATTTGTGCAGGTGGCGCACGACTTCACTTTGCAGCCCGGCGTGCCGCTGATCAAGGCCAGCCAAGTTTGCGTGGATGGCAAAACCCAGCTGGCGTTGGAGCAAGGCGAGTTCACGGTCGATCGCCCCAACAAGACACCATTGCGTTGGCGCGTGCCGGTCACCGTGCGTGCGGGCGACGGTAGCGAGGTGCGTGTGCTGGTGGACGGCAAGGCCAGTGTCAGCGTGCCGGGGTGCAATGCGCCGGTGCTGATCAATGCCGGGCAGAAAGGGTATTTCCGCACCCAATATTCGCCGGCGCAATTCAAGACTCTGAGTGCCGGCTTCAGCAAGTTGCCGGTCGTCGATCAAATGGGCGTGATGATGGATGCCAGCGCACTGGCAGCGGTGGGTTTGCAGCCCGAATCGGATACCCTGGATCTGGCCATGCAGGTGCCAATGAGCGCTGCTCCGGAGTTGTGGCAGATGGTGGCCGGCAGCATGGGAGGGATCGATGACATGCTCAAAGGCAACGACAAGCGGCAAGCTGCGTTTCGCAAATTCGCGTTGGCCAAACTTGCGCCCAAATTTGAGCAACTGGGATGGAATACCCGTGCCGGTGAATCCAGCTCCACCAAACAGTTGCGCACCAGCTTGATTGGCATGTTGGGCGGGCTGGGCGATGCCAAGGTATTGGCCGAAGCGCGCCGTCGTTTTGCGGCCGCGGCCACCGACCCGCAAGCATTGCCGCCAGACCTGCGGCGCACCGTGCTTGGCCTGGTGGCACGTAATGCCGATGCCGCCACGTGGGACAAGTTGCACGCGATGGCGAAAACAGAAAAATCGGCAATGTTGCGTGATCAATACTATGGCCTGCTGGCACGCAGCAAGGACAAGGCATTGGCGCAGCGTGCGCTCGACATGGCATTGACCGACGAGCCGGGCGCTACCAATTCCGCAGGGATGATCTCGGGGGTGTCATGGGAGCATCCGGATCTGGCCTTCGATTTCGCGGTGGCGCATCGCGAGCAGGTGGACAAACTGGTGGATAGCACCTCGCGTGCCCGCTACTACCCTGGCTTGGGCGGCGCAGCGCGTGACTTGAAAATGGTCGACAAGATCAAAGCATTCGCCGACAACTACATTGCAGCAACCTCGCGCCGCGATGCCGAGCAGGTGATGGCAGGCATCCAGACCCGCGTCAAACTGCGTGCGCAACGGATGCCGCAGATCGATGCGTGGTTGAAGCAGCACGGTATTTGATCGCACTGGTTTGAAACACAACAGGCCCCGCGCATTGCGGGGCCTGTTGTCATTTGCGCGAGTGGAACGGCTTAGAACGCATATTCCGCCATCAGGTTGAATGCACGGCCACGAGGGTCGGCCACACGTGCTTCCCAACCAGCACCATCGCCATCATCTAGGTAGCGCAGGGTGAACGGCGGATCGGTATTGAGCAGATTGCGGATGCCAAAGGTCAGCTTCAACTTGTCGATACCGGTCCAGCTCACGCTGTAGTTGTACAAGGTGTAGCTGTCCACCTTCGGGTTGTATTCGGCAGGGGTATAGCCGTTCGCAATTCCCGGCGGCACCCAATCCCTGTAACCGCCGCGATAGACCTGGGTTAGCGAGTGCGCCCAGTTGCCCTTCTGCCAAGCAAATCCAAGTGTGTGCTTCCACTTGATCGGCAGGTTGAAGTAGCGCTCGTATTCGCCCACCAGGTTGCCGGTGTAGGGCAGGCTGTCGAAACTCTTGGTCTTGAACGTATCCAGGTAGTTGCCATTCAGATGGATGTTCCAATTGCCTCCGGCAAGCTCGCCGCGCAAGTTGGCATCCAGCTCGATACCACTGGTCAAGGTGCCGCCGGTATTGATGTAGCGCTGGTCGATCTGGATGATGTTGCCACTGCTGTCACGAATGAAGTTGGACGCATACATGGGGTAGTTGGCGGTCATCGTGGATAGATTGAATCCGCTGCGGATGGTGTTGAAGCGCTCGATTTGCCACCAATCCACGCTGACATTGAAGTTGGCCGTCGGTGCGATGACAAAGCCCAAGCTGCGCTGCTTGGCTTCCTCCGGCTTCAGGTTGGGGTTGCCACCGGTGACGATGTCCGGGCGAATTTGCACATTGCAGTTGGCCACATCCGGGTTGTAACGACCATTCGGGCATTTGGCAGGATCGGCCAGATCCAGGCCGGTGTATTGGGTTTCGGTGATGCCACGGAACAATTTCGCAAAGTCCGGCACCTTGAATCCGGTGCTGTAGGCACCACGGAACACCAGCCAATCGATGGGGTGCCACTTGAACGAATATTTCGGGTTGGTGGTGCCGCCAAATCCGTCGTATTGGTCGTGACGCACGGCGATGTTCAGTTCCAGACTGTTGGTGACCGGCAGGTTGAATTCGGCGAATACGGCTTTGACATTCCGTTTTTTGGGCGACATGTAATTGGAAGCATCACCCGGGGCGCCAAAAATGAAGGCATTGCCCTGCGCCCACTGGCTGGGGCCATTGAACTCATATTCTTCACGCCGAATATCCACGCCGACTGCAGCTTTCACGTCTTCTTCGCCCCACAGCTTGAAGCCCAAGCTGCCACTGGCACTGGCATCCAGCGTGGTCGTGGTGGAGACACCTTTATACAGCAGCAAACCACTGGCGTCGGCTGCAGCCAACGCCGCATAGGCGGCTTGCGATTGATCTTGCCCTGGCATCAGAAACGGGTTGAGCAGCCCACTTTTCAAGGCGGCCTTCAGTTGCGGGGTGTAGTAATAACCACCGGCCAGCACCGATTGCGCACTGCTTTGCGCGCGCGACAGGCCCACGTCGTAGTCCCAGTTGGCAAGGGTGCCGGTCAGGCCAAACAACAGTCGGTACGCCTTGGTCTCGGTTTCCAGTTGGCGTGGGCCACAGGCGTAGCAACGCCAGCGGTAGGTGATCGGCTTGCCATAGGCCAGATTGGTCTGATCGCCGAAATAGGCGTGGATCTGGTTGTAGATCGCGTCGTAGGTGGCTTTGGTGTTGGCGTTCAGCTCATAGGCATCCAGCTGGGTGGCACTGGCATTGATGCTGGAGCTGATTTGCTGGGCTTCGAAGAAACGCGTTGACGTGACTTTGGAGCCCATGAATTCGGCAAAAAATTCATGGTTGTCATTGATCTTGAAGGTGGCGCGGCCAATGCCTTGCAACGTGTCCACCGGTTGCTGGATGGTACGTGCACGGCCGTAGTCCCATGCGCAGCCGAAGCTGGCACCGGGGCTGGCCCAGGCTTTGTCATCGTACGGGCCCATCATGTCGCCGCCATTGATGCAGCCGGCACCACCGGGCAAATCCAGGGTATTGATGGTGGTCTTGGTCAGACCGGTGGCGGGATCTTTCAGGCCGCCACCAATCATGCTGCCGGTGCCGGTGACAACGTTGGCAAATGGTGTGCCACGGGTATCCGGACCCAAGCCACGTTCAGGCTGAAAGCTGTTGGCAAAATCGCGTTGGTTGCCGCGCAGGATTTTGTTTTTCTTGACGTTGACCGCAGCCCACACATTCCAGTGATCAGTGTCCAGATCACCCCAACCACCGAGTAGGCTGGCGTTGTAGATATTGCCGCCGCCTTGTTGGGTGACATCGGCACCAGCGCTGATCGAGTAGCCCTGATAATTTTTGCGGGTGATGAAGTTGATTACGCCGCCGATGGCGTCGGTGCCATACACCGCCGAGGCCCCGTCGCGCAGTACTTCCACGCGTTCGATGGCGGCAAACGGGATCGAGTTCAAATCCACCACTTGCCCGGCCAGACCGTGTGCCGCCACGCGGCGGCCATTCAACAGTACCAAGGTGGCATCGGCTCCTTGCCCCCGCAGATTGGCACCGGACACACCATTGTTGCCGCGAGTGCCGGGAGGAGCAACGCCACTGTTGGCGGCAAGACTGTCCGGTCCGTTACTGGCCACATTCAACTGCTGCAACAGCTGTTCCGCAGAGGTAATGCCTTGGGCATCAATTTCCGCGCGCTGGATGATGGTGATCGGCAGCGCCGCTTCAACGTCGGTGCGCTGGATGCGCGATCCGGTCACCGTCATGCGATCCAAAGTTTTGACCTTGCTATCGGTACTGCTGTCTTTGGAGTCAGCCTGCTGCGCCATGACGGGCATGGTCAGGGCGGCCAACAGCGCAAGGCTCAGGCGGCGCATATGGAGTGTGGTGCGTGAAGACATCGCGATTCCCCAGTGGTGTGTGTGACCGGCCGCATCTGCGACCGCTGCAATCGATGTCGCTCTTTGTTCCCCTGAGCGTCATGCGGTTGTCACCTAATCTAGCGGGTATTGCCGAGCTGTGGAATAGGTGTTTCCGATCAGGTTTGTTTTTGGAATAGCGCATTCCGAAACAGCCAAAGCCCCGCAGAACGGGGCTTTGGGGGGGGCGCAAGCAGGTGCGCTTGGGCTTGACCAAGTGACAAAGCAGTCTCGGTCAAACCTGCAGCAACGCACGGTATGCGGCTACGGCATCCGGCCAACGCGGGCGCCAGCCGCTTTCCAGCAAGCGCGCATTGGACAGCCGCTTGCCGGTGGGGGGCATTGGCGTACGCGCAGGCCGGGGGACACGCAGCAGATCGGCAAGCTGATCATAAAATGCCGCTTTCTCTGCAGGGTTGCCATCGGTGCCGATATAACAGGGCTGCGGTTGCGTGATTTGCAGCAGATGTACGCAGGCGGCAGCGGCATCTTCAATATGGATCCGGTTGGACCAATGTCCGGGACCCTCCGGCGCAAGCAAACGCTGGTGCCGCAAGCTGTCCAGCAGGCGCGTGCGCCCGGGGCCGTAAATGCCGCCCAACCGAAGGGTGACGGCCTGCTGTGGCAGATGCTGCTGCAACCATGCTTCGGCCATCAGCAGGGCGTGACTGCGAAATTCATTCGCCAGCGTGGGGGTGCGCTCATCGACCCAGGACGCTGCGGATTCGATGCCCGCTTCTGGCCAAACCACGGTGGAGCCTACCAGCAGCACGCGTTGCAGGTCCTGCCGGCAAGGGAGCGCGGCAAGCAAATTCTGCAAGCCGGCAGGGTAGGTGGCCTGATAGCAAGCCGCAGTCCTTTGATCCGGTGAGGGCGCAAACAGGATGTGGCTAACCTGCGGAAGCACCCCGCGTAGCGTATGCGGTGCGGACAAGTCGGCTTGAATGCCGAGCACGCCGGGTGCAGCACTGGGCCTGCGCCGCAAATGCCAGACCTGCCATCCGCTGGCGTGCAGTGTTGCCGCGACACGTTGGCACAACTCGCCGCCCACCAGCAAAATTGACGGATCCATCTGCGCGCTTGGCTGGAGCATTCCCATGTGCCTAGTGTGCGTGAATCGCTAGTGTGCGTGAATCGCGGGGGTTGCCATAGAGTGCGCGCCGCTGCGCAATCGGTCGGCTGCGTCAGTCATTGGCAGTCAGTGTGGCGGTGTGTGGCACGCGCCGCCATTTGTCCACGTTGTAGCCCCAGCCGCGCAGTTGCTGTCGCGCATGCTCAAGATCATCGACGGAAACCTGCTTGGAACGTGAAAAGACCCAGGCATAGTCACGCGTGTCGCGGGCGACCACCATCAGGCTGTAGTCGTCGCGCAGCCAGGCCACCACGTACTGTGCCTTGACGGGGCCGAACACGCGCACGTCCCAGACCGCGTTGTTGGTCCCCGGGCGCACCCGCGCCGGCGCCTCGATGTGCTTGCGCGGACCGTTGGCACGCCCCTGGTTGAAGGTCAGGGTGGTGCGGATGCTGCCGTCCTTGCGCAGCGTGTAGGTTTCCACCGCGTTCCACGCGTCGCGCTCGAACGCGGTGGGAATGCCGCCGACGAGGTACCAGGTGCCCATGAACCGGGCCAGGTCCACGTGCGGGACGGGGCGGATGGCGGGCAGGTTGGCGACCACCGCGCCGGCGAGCAGCAGCAGGGCCAGCAGCGATCCAGGACGGAGCAACGGGCGCCGGTGCATGGCCGGCCCCGTCAGCGACGCTCGAACAGGTAGTGCGACACCATCCATTCCTGGCCGTCGGCATAACCGAACAGCTCCGCACAGGCCATCCAGAACATCCGCCAGCGCTGGTACCACAGGCCGGCGGCCTCGCCGTAGGCGTCGCGCAGGATCGCCATCACCTCGGTGCGGTGCGCGTCCTGGTGCTCCAGCCACTGGTTGGCGGTCTTCTCGTAGTGGGTGCCTTCCACCAGCCACTGCTGGCGGATCGCCAGCGGCCCCTGGAAGTGCAGCAGCGTGTCCGCCGCCGGCATCAGGCCGCCGGTGAAGAAGTGTCGGCCCATCCAGTTGTCCTCGCCCTGCGTCTCGAACGGATACAGCAGGGTGCGATGCACGAAGATGTGCACGAACAGCCGGCCACCCGGGCGCAGCCAGCCGGCGATGCGGCCCAGCAGGCTGTCGTAGTTGCGCATGTGCTCGAACATCTCGACCGAGACGCAGCGGTCGAACGCGTCCGCGGGCAGGTCCAGCGTGTTCACGTCGCGGGTCAGCACGCGCACGTTGTCCAGCCCGCGCTCGCGGCAGCGGGCTTCGATGAAGCCGCGCTGCCCGTTGGAATTGGACACCGCGGTGATGCGGGCGTTCGGGTAGTGCTCCGCCATCCACAATGTCAGCGAGCCCCAGCCGCAGCCCAGCTCCAGGATGTCCTGGCCGTCGGCCAGTCCGGCGCGTTCGCAGTAGAGCGCCAGCATGGCCTCCTCGGCCTCGCCCAGCGTTTCGTCGCCACGCGGGTAGTAGCAGCAGGAATATTTCAGCCGCGGGCCGAGGCACTGGGTGAAGAACGCCGGCGGCAGCTCGTAGTGCTGGGCGTTGGCGGCCTCGGTCTCGATCGCCACCGGGCTGTGGCGCAGCTCGTCCAGCCGGGCACGCTGGCGCGCGGACTGGGCTTCCACGCCGCCGGCCAGTTCGTCCTTCAGGCGCTGTTCGCACAGGCGGCGGATGCCGGCGCGGATGGCGGCGTCCGGCAGCCAGCCGCGCTCCGCCAGGCCCAGCAGGCCGGGGGCGGGGAGGTCGCGGGCCAATTCGTTGGCGTCCAGGGTGGTCGTGGTCATCGCGCGCTCCTCGTGGCGGTGTCAGGATTTCGGGAACCAGGGGAACAGCATCGGCGTGCTGCGCTGGTAGTCCCGGTAGTCGTCGCCCCGCGTGCGCAGGGCCTGCTGTTCGGTAAACGGAATGCCGCTGATGTAGCGCAGGAACAGGTACATCACGACCGGTCCCAGCCAGCCCAGCCAGGCCAGCGGCGCGCCGATGGCGGCGACCGCGTAGGCGCACCAGTGCAGCCATTCGAAGAAATAGTTCGGATGGCGCGAATACCGCCACAGGCCGCTGCGGCAGGTCTTGCCGCGGTTCGACGGGTCGGCGCGGAAACGGGCCAGTTGTGCGTCCGCCAGCGATTCGCCGCCCACCGAAACCAGCCAGATCACGGCGGCCACGGCCAGCTGCCAGGGTGCGGGCGCCGGATGCCCGGCCACGGCCGCCAGCGGCAGCGAGAACAGCACCACCAGCAGCGCCTGGAACTGGAAGAAGCCGAAGAATTTCAGCTGGCTTCCCTGCCAGTGCTCCCGCAGGGCGCGGTAGCGGCAGTCCTCCGGTTCGCTGCGCACGCGCGCCCACAGGTGCAGGGCCAGCCGCAGCGCCCAGGCGGTGGCCAGCACGCCCACCAGCAGGCGTGCGCCGGGTGCGCCGGTGCCGGTCAGCGCCAGCAGGAGCGCCGCGGCGGCCAGGCCGGCGGACCAGAGCACATCGACGATGCCGGCATTGTCGCGGCGACGCTGCCACTGCCAGCCGAGCACCATCAGCACGGCGGCCAGCAGCCAGATCCATGGCAGTTGTTGGGCGGTGGTCATGCGGTACCTCCAGGAGACGTGGATTGCAGGCCGCGCCGGGCCAGCCAAGCCAGCAGCGGCATCGCCACCGCCCAGCCCGCCGCCAGTGCCAGCAGGCTATGCCACTGTGGTTGGGCGAACTGGACGACGTGCCAGCCGCGCGCGGCGCCGAGATAGGCCAGCGGGCCGCCGATGGCCCCGAACACCGCCGCCAGCAGCAGGCGCCGGTGCAGATAGCCCAGCAGCGGGACGATGGACAGCGCGAACGCCCACCACAGCGCCAGGATCCACGCCGGCGAGCTGGCCCACGGCCAGGCCACCGCGTAGTCGAGCAGGCCGGTGCGCACCCACAGGTTTTCCAGTAGCAGACCCAGCCCCAGCGCGACCACCACCAGCCGTGCTTCCAGCGCCCGGTGCGGCGATACCAACAACCGCCAGAGCGCGAACAGCCCGGCGGCGGCGACGCCCGGCCACCACAGGCCGTGGCCGGCGCCGATCACCGCCGCGAACCAGGTGGCCTGGTAGGCCAGCAGGGTCAGCCAGAAGGTCATGCCGCCTCCGAACCCGACGGACGCCAGCCCGGCTTGGCCATCAGCAGGTGCGAGACGCCGATGGAGCGCTCGCGGAACCCGCCTTCGCAATAAGCAAGGTAGAACTCCCACATGCGGACGAAGCGCTCGTCATAGCCCTGCGCACGCACCGCCGGCAGCTGCGCGAGGAAGCGCTCGCGCCAGGCCTGCAGGGTGCGGGCATAGGACAGCCCGAAATCCTCCAGCCCCACCAGCGCCAGGTCGCTGCTGCGGGTCTTCGAGGCCAGCATCGCGCTGACCGAGGGAATGAAGCAGCCGGGGAACACGTGGCGCTTGATGAAGTCGACCGAGGCCAGCGCCTGCTCGTAGCGGTGGTCCTCGATGGTGATGGCCTGCACCAGCGCCAGCCCCTCCGGCTTCAGCAGGTGGCCGATCTGGGCGAAGTAGCTGTCCTGGAAATCCGCGCCCACCGCCTCGATCATCTCGATCGACACCAGCTTGTCGTACTGGCCGGTGAGGTCGCGGTAGTCGGACTGCAGCAGGGTGATGCGGTCGCCCAGCCCCGCCTGCTGGATCCGCGCCGCGGCCAGGTCATGCTGCTCGCGCGAAATGGTGGTGGTGGTGACGCGGCAACCGTAGTGCTTGGCGGCGTGCACGGCGAACCCGCCCCAACCGGTGCCGATCTCCACCACGTGGTCGTCCGGGCCCAGCGCCAGCTTGCGGCAGATCAGGTCCAGCTTGCGGGTGGAGGCCGCTTCCAGCGTGTCGTCCGTGCCGGCCCAGTAGGCCGACGAATACATCAGGTCTTCGGAGAGGAACAGGCGGAAGAATTCGTTGCCCAGGTCGTAATGGGCGGCGATGTTGCGCCGGCTGCCGCTGCGCGTGTTGCGGCGAAGCAGGTGGATGGCCTTCATCGCCAGCCCGCCCAACCGCGCGCTGCCGGTTTCCATGCCGTCCAGCAGATCGCGGTTGCGCACCAGCAGGCGCACCAGCGCCACCAGGTCGCTGCAGCGCCACAGCCCGTCCATGTAGGCCTCGCCGGCGCCCACGCTGCCGTTGCCGGCAAGCGCGCGATAGAAGCCCGGATCCAGCACCTCCAGCGTGACCGTGGGGCCATCGCCGGCGCGGCCGACCGCGATGGTGCCGAGGGCGTCGCGCACCTCCAGGTGGCCGTGGCCGAAGCCGGACAGGCGTTCGAGCAGGCGCTGGCGCAGGAACCGGTTGAAGGCGCCGAAGGCGCTGGCCGGTGCGGACTGGACGATGGCGTTCAAGAACGGCCTCCTGAAAGTCGGGGGTGGTCGTGGAAAGGTGTGCGCTTGAGCCACAGCCGCAGCGCCTGCCAGTAGATGGCGCCGATCACCTGCGCGGTCATCAGCGGATAGCGCCACAGCACCCGCGCCAGCGTGGCGGTGCCCAGCGGCCGACGCTGCAGCTGCAGGTGTGCGTCGAACTCGCGGCCGTGCGCGCCCAGCACGGCCATGTTGACGTGCAGGGTGTCGCCCGGGACCGTGAAGCGCCAGTCGTAGCGGCGGGCCATGCCCACGAACGGGGAGACATGGAAGGTCTTGTCGAAGTCCCAACGCAGCATCCGCCCGTTGCCGCGGGCGGCCCCCACCGGCAGCACATAGGCATGCCGCTCCAGCCAGGGGGTGTTGGTGATCTCAGCGACGATGCTGTGCAGGGTCTCGCCGTCCGCATCGAAGCAGTAGTAGAAGCTGACCGGGTTGAACACCACGCCGGCATAGCGCAGGTGCGCCAGCAGCCGCACCGGGCCGGCCGGCCGTTCGCCGGTGGCGGCCTCGACGCGGTCCTTCACGGCTTCCTTGAGCGGGCGTTCCGGCGGGCCCAGGAAATCCGAGCGGCGGAACTCGGCCAGCGCGCGTCGCGCCGCCGACCACAGCCAGCGGCCGCGGAACACGGTGTCGATTTCATCGAGGTCGAGGTAGAGCTGCGCCATCCGGTACGCAAACGCATGCGGCCGCGGCGCGGCGCGGCGATGGCGCACCACGCCCTCGTACACGGCGCTGTGCAGGGGCGTGTTCATGCCGATCCGCCGTCGTCCGGCCAGTCCACGCCCAGCCCCGCCGCCACGTCGACCGCGCTGCGCATGCCGTCCTCGTGGAAGCCCCAGCCCCAGTAGGCGCCGGCGAACCAGGTGTGGTTGCGGCCCTGGATGCGGTCCTTGCGCCGCTGCGCCGCTACCGAAACCGCGTTGTAGACCGGATGCTGGTAGTGCAGCCGGCGCAGCACCTTGGCCGGGTCGATGGCCTCGCTGCGGTTCAGCGTGACCACGAAGGGCTCGGGCGAACGCAGGCCCTGCAGCAGGTTCATGCAGTAGCTCACCGTGCAGGGCGCGCCGGGCGTGCCGGGCACGAAGGCGTTCCACGCCGCCCACGCCTTGCGGTGGCGCGGCAGCAGGGAGGCATCGGTGTGGAGCACCACGTCGTTGGGCTGGTAGGCGATCGCGCCCAGCACGTCGCGCTCGGCGTCACTGGCATCGCCCAGCAGGGCCAGCGCCTGGTCGCTGTGGCAGGCCAGCACGATGCGGTCGAAGCGCTCGCTGCCCACCACGCTGTCCACGATCACGCCGTGGGCATCGCGGGTCACCGACCGCACCGGGCAGCGCAGCCGTTCCTGCACCTGCCAACGGGCCCGCAGGGCCGATACATAGGTGGACGACCCGCCGCGCACCACCCGCCATTCGGGGCGGCCGCTGACCTGCAGCATCTGGTGGTTGGCCATGAACTGCACGAGGTAGCGGGCCGGGAAGGCCAGGACCTGCTCCGGCGGCGAGGACCACAGGGCCGAGGCCATCGGCACCAGGTGGTCGTCGCGGAAGGCGGCGCCATAGCCGTTGTCATCGAGCCAGTCGCCGATGCCCGGACCGGGACCGTCGCCGTCCAGCAGCGACGGGGCCTGCCGGTAGAACCGGAACAGGTCGCGCACCATGCCGAGGAAGCGCGGCGACACCAGGTTGCGGCGCTGGCAGAACAGCGTGTCCAGCGTGGCGGCGTTGTATTCCAGCCCGGTGCGCGCGTTGTGCACCGAGAAGCTCATCGTGGTGGGCTGGGTGGCCACGCCCAGCGCGCGGAACAGCCGCGTCAGCAGCGGGTAGTGGGCCGGGTTGTGGACGATGAAGCCGGTGTCCACGGCGTAGCGCTGGCCGGCCAGCTCGATCGGGTGCGTATGCGTGTGGCCGCCGAGGTAGTCGTGGGCCTCGAACAGCACCACGTCGTGCGCCTGAGATAGCAGCCAGGCGCTGGCCAGGCCGGAAATCCCGGAGCCGACGACGGCGATCCGCATCTCAGCGCTCCGCCTTCGCCAGCACCCAATCGGGCACCGGCTTGAGGTCGCGCACCAGGCCCAGCAACGCCATCATCCGCAGGCCGTACCAGGTCAGGTCGATTTCCCACCAGCGGAAACCCTGGCGGGCGCTGCTGGAGTAGAAATGGTGGTTGTTGTGCCAGCCCTCGCCGAAGGTCAGCAGCGCCAGCCAGAGGTTGTTGCGGCTGTCGTCAGTGGTGGCGAAGCGGCGGCTGCCGAAGCGGTGCGCCAGCGAATTGATCGTCACCGTCGCGTGGAACAGCACCACGGTGGAGATGAAGAAACCCCAGACCAGAAGCTGCGGGCCGCTGGTACCCAGCCCCGGCGCGACGCGCTCCAGCACCTCGCCTAGGACATAGAGGCCCACGGCCATCGCCGCCGGCACCGCCACGTCGTAGCGGTCCAGCCAGCGCAGTTCCGGGAAGCGCGCCAGGTCGGGCACCCGGCTGAGGTCGGTGGCGAAGGCGCGCTTGGTCAGGAACCAGCCCATGTGGCTGCGCCAGAACCCGTGGCGGGGCGAATGCAGGTCTTCCGCGGCATCGGAATGGCGGTGGTGGTGGCGATGGTGCGCGGCCCACCACAGCGGCCCGCGCTGCACGCTGGCGGCGCCGATCAGTGCGAACACGAACTGCAGCGGACGCGAGGTACGGAACGCGCGGTGCGAGAAGTAGCGGTGGTAGAAGCCGGTGATGGCGAACATCCGCACCACGTAGAGCAGGGCGGCGACCAGCACCGCCACCGGCGAAACGCCGACCCACAGCACCCCGATGCAGCCCAGGTGCAGCAACACGAACGGCAGCACCCGCAGCCAGTCCACCCGGTCCGCATCGGCGCCCCCGGCAGCCGGCACGGCGGCGCTGTCGAACCATTGCAGCAGGCTGCACCGAGCCATGCGCACGGGCATGTCGTCGGGTGATGGAGGGGCGAGTGCAGGGTGTTGGGGCATCGCGGTCTTCCGCTTCGGTTGCCCCCTGTACGCCCGCTTGCGCCGATTGGATGCAGCCGCGGCAGGGCGATCACGCTGCATCCGATCCGCCGCTGCGTGCGTACAGACCGGCAACCATCCTCCATCGTCGGTGTTTGTCCTACCATGCGTGTCGATGCCACCCACGGGAATCTGTCACCTTTCGAGGTGGCCCGAACCATGTCGATCGCCGAAGCAAGCCCCGGGGACCCGGGCTACTGGTCCGGGCAGATGCAGGCGGTCGCCCGCCGCCGCGACCAGACCTGCTTCATGCGGATCTACGACCACTTCGCCCCGCGGGTGCGGCTGTACCTGCGCGGCCTGGGCGCCCGCGAAGCGGTCGCCGAGGAGCTGGCGCAGGAAGCACTGCTGCGCCTGTGGCAGCGCGCCGACAGCTACGACGCAGCGCGCAGTTCGCTGGCCACCTGGCTGTTCCGGATCGCCCGCAACCTGCACATCGACCGGCTGCGCCGGGAGAACCAGTGGATCGCCGTGGACATGGAGCCGCTGGAGTTCGAGGCGGAAACCGACAATCCCGCGTTCTCCTCCGCGGAGAGCTTTGCTGCCCACGCCGACCTCAACGAACGCATCGAGCGCCTGTCCGCGACCCAAGCCCGCCTGATTCGCATGTCCTATTTCGAAGCCAAGTCCCACCAGCAGATCGCCGATGAACTCGGGATGCCGCTGGGCACGGTCAAATCCTCCATCCGCCGTGCCTTCCTGCGTCTGCAGTCGGGCGTGCAGGAGGCCACATGACCCCGCGCCATCACCTCGATCCGGCCACCCTGGTCAGCCATGCCGCCGGCGCGCTGTCGCCGGAAATGGCGGCAGTGGCCGACACCCATCTGGAAGGCTGCGGCTACTGCCGCCAGCAGCTGGCAGCGGCCGAGCGGGTCGGCGGCGTGCTGCTGTCGCAGCAGCAACCCGCGGCGCCGGAGCCGCAGCAGGCCGCACGCCTGCGCGAGGACATGCTGGCGCGCCTGAGTCAGCCGCTGCCCGCGGCGGCAAATGGCCTGTCCGAAACCGCCGATGCCCCGCGTTCGCTGGACGCGCTGCCACGTCCGTTGCAGCCGTATTTCGGCAAGAGCTGGAAAGCGCTGCGCTGGCGCTGGATGGCACCGGGCGTGCACATGATCCGCGCGCCGCGCAGCAGCGGCGATACCTTGGTCCTGCTCAGGATCGCGCCGGGCAAGAGCATGCCGGTGCACAGCCATGGCGGCAGCGAGCTGACCCAGATCCTCAAGGGTGCCTACGACGACGAGCTGGGCCATTTCGGCCCCGGCGACATGGCCGACCTGGACAGCGACATCGAGCACCAGCCGGTGACCTCGCCGGGCGTGCCCTGCATCTGCGTGGCGGCGCTGGACGGCCCGCTGCAGTTCCGCGGCTGGCTGGCGCGCAAGCTGCAGCCGCTGGTGGGCCTGTAACCCCGGCCCACCGCCGAACGCCTCTCCTGTCCCAGAAGGAAACGGCCCGCATCTCGCGATGCGGGCCGTTCGTCTTGGTGAAGTGGGCCCCGGTCAGCCGCGGTGGCGCAGCGACAGGAATTCCTTGCGCAGCGACGGGTCGGCCAGGAAGCGGCCACGCATCACGCTGTTGATCATCTTCGACTCGTCGTCCTTCACGCCGCGCCAGTGCATGCAGTAGTGGTCGGCTTCCATCACCACGGCGATACCGTCCGGCTTCAGCCGCTGCTCCAGCAGGTCGGCGATCTGGCTGACGGCTTCCTCCTGGATCTGCGGCCGGCTCATGATCCAGTCGATCAGGCGGGCGTATTTGGACAGGCCGATCAGGTTGGAGTCGGCGTCGGGCAGCACGCCCACCCAGACCCGGCCCATGATCGGGCACAGGTGGTGCGAGCAGGCGCTGCGCACGCGCAGCGGGCCGACGATCATCAGCTCGTTCAGGCGCTCGGCGTTGGGGAACTCGGTGACCGCGGGCGCATGCTGGTAGCGGCCGGCGAACAGTTCGCGCACGAACATCTTGGCCAGCCGGCGGCCGGTGTCGCGTGTGTTGTGGTCGTTGTCGACGTCGATGACCAGCGCCCGCAGCATCTCCTGCGCCTTGGCGGCCACCTCGCCTTCGATCGCCTCCAGCTCGCCGTCCTCGAGGTAGTCGGCGATGTTGTCGTTGGCGTGGAAGCGGCTGCCGGCGCTGCGCAGGCGTTCGCGGACGCGCTGCGACGCCGGCAGCAGCGCCAGGTGATGGATGGATGCGGGATCCCGCAAGGGCTGCGACATGGAGGGGCCTCGAAGGCTGGGGAAGGGGGACACTGGCTGGGCGCAGGCCATCTGCGGCAGTGCGGCATGGCAGTACTTACGCGGCAGCGACGGGGTTGGATGCAGTGGTGTGTTGACAGCGCATCGAGATCGGCCAGCAGCAGGCGCAGGCTGGTCATTCATCCCGTGCGGAGCTTGCGGCGTTCGCGCCAGCCCATGGCGCCTGCGACCAGTGCGGTCAGCGCCACCAGCACGGCCAGTACCAGCGCGACATTGGCGGCCATGTCGGCGCCGGGCAGATCGGACGCCTGCTGCCGGGCATGCACGCCCAGCAGGCCCCACACGGCCGCCAGCGCGTACCACGGGTTGCCGCGCAGCTTCACCACCACGGCCAGCAACAGGAGCCCGGCCAGCGCGAACAGCACCAGCGTCCACGGCAGCATCCGCTCGATCGACAGCAGCTCGAACGCGACCACCACCTGCGCCACGTTGAGGAACACCGCCAGCGAGACCCATCCGGCGTGCAGTGATAGCGGCAGCCATTGCCACCATGGGCCGCGCCGGTGTTGGCTTGTATGCGACGCCAGCCACGCTGCGCCCAGCAGGCAAGCCAGGCTGCCCCAGATGACCGCCAGCGCCAGCCAGAACCATTGCAGGGTGAATACCACCATCCACAGCGAGGTCAGCGCGAATCCGATTGCGGTGAGCACGCGGATGCGACGCAGGCGCGCGTCGGGCGCGCGCACGCCGGCCTGGGCAATGCCGAACACCCCATCCAGCAGGAAGATCGGCCCCCAGATAGCGAAGGCGTAGCCGGCCGCCACGATCAGCGTGGGGTAGCGATTGGAGATCTCGCCGTTGGTCGGGCCCAGCCATCCGCTGTTGGACAGCCAGCCCACCAGTGGCATCGCCAGCGCCAGCGCGAGGACCAGATACCTCATTTGCATGCCCCTTGGAACGTATCCTTGCCAACATCCGTCTCTGGCCAGTGTTGCGGCACACGTTCGATGCGGCTTGCGTCGTAGCCTAGTGCGCCAGCACGCACCAGCATCGCCTGATAGTCGCTTTCTGATACCGAGGGCGTGCGTGCCATGTACCAGAGGTAGTCGCGGGCATCCCGCACAATCATCACTTGGCTGTAGTCTTCTGCCAGCCAGCCCACTTTGTACTGGGCCTTGAACAGGCCGAAGAAGCGGATTTTCCATTCCGCATTGCCGGTGCCGGGCACGACCAACCCGGTGGATTGCAGCAATTTGACCGGCGCATTGGCTGCATCCGGCCGGTAGCGATACCAAGTGCAGACATTGCCCTTGCTATCCAACTGATAGGTTTCCACCGGATTGTGGTTGCCGCGTTCCAGCCGGGTGGGAAGGATGCCGATCACGTACCAGCGGCCCATGAAGCGCTGCAGGTCGACGTTCTGCACGGTCGGGATGGGGGGGCGGGCCTCGGCACAGCCGGTCAGCAAGAGCGTCAGCAGGAGGGGCAGGGCGGAGGCAACAAGGCTGCGCATGGCGGCAAGGCAATAGTTTGAGATGCGGCCTGTACGCAGTCCCGCCGGAATCGGATGCAGCAGGCCCGCGGCGGTGTGTATCCGATCGTGCGTACTGCGCGTATCAGCTTGCATTCGAAAGCGTGGGGCCAGTGATGCCGAGCGCGGCACCGATGCGGTCTTCGGTGGTGCTGTCCTCGGCGGTGGCGGCGCAGGTCTGATCAGTCCGCCAACGCGCTCCACGCCGCCAGCGCGGCATCGCGCGAGGCGCCCAGATCCACCATCGGGGCAGGGTAGCCCTTGCCGGCGAACACCGACGGGTGACGCCAGGCCTCATGGATCACCTTTGCCGGCAGCCCCGCCAATTCCGGCAGCCAGCGTTTGAGATAGACAGCCTCGGGATCGAACTTCGCCGCCTGCAGGTAGGGATTGAACACGCGGAAGTAGGGCGCCGCGTCGGCACCGCAACCGGCCACCCACTGCCAGCCCAGCGTGTTGTTAGCCAGGTCGGCATCCACCAGCGTGTTCCAGAACCAGCGGGCGCCGTGCTGCCAGTGCTGGCGCAGGTTCTTGGTCAGGAAGCTGGCCACCACCATGCGCACGCGGTTGTGCATCCAGCCGGTATGCCAGAGCTCGCGCATGCCGGCATCGACCAGCGGGATGCCGGTGCGGCCGCGCCGCCAGCGCTCCAGCAGCACCTCATCCGCTGCGGCCCAGCGGAAGCCATCGAAGCGCGGGTTGAAGTTGGCGTCGGGCGTGTGCGGGAAGTGGTACAGCAGGTGGTGGGCGAATTCGCGCCAGCCCAGCTCGCGCAGATAGGGTTCCAGGTCAGGGTGCCGACGCGCATCGGTGGCCGCTGCGCGGTCCTGCAGCATGCGCTGGATCTGGCGCGGGGTGATTTCGCCGAAATGCAGATGCGGCGACAGGCGCGAGGTGCCGTGGCGTGCCGGCAGGTCGCGGCCTTTCGCATAATCCGCCACGGCATCGTCGGCGAAGATCTCCAGCAGTTCGTGCGCACCGGCTTCACCGGGGGTCCAGCTGCTGGCCAGTCCCGCGTCCCAGCGGATCGTGGGTAGCAGCCCCAGCGCTGCGGTCGGCAGGCTGCCCGGCTGGCGTAGCCATTGCCGCGCGTGCGCCGAGGGCAGCGGTGCCGCGTCCGGCAGGCCGGTGCGCAGCTTGCGCCAGAACGGGGTGAACACCCGATACGGCTGCCCAGCATCGGTGGCCAGCGTCCACGGCTCGCTCCAGAGCGCGCCGGCATGGCTGTGGACGGCGACGCCATCCTCGTGCAGCGCCGCCTTCAGCGCAGCGTCGCGGGCAATTCCCGCCGGGTCGTAGCGGCGGTTCCAATGGATGGCGGTGGCGCCGGTGGCGCGGATCAGGGCGCGCAGATGATCCAGGGTGTCACCGGCCAGCAGGTGCAGATCGCCGCCTTGCGCCGCCAGCTGGCCGTGCAGCGCTTCCAACCCGTGGTGCAGCCACCAGCGGCTGGCGGCACCGGGTGCCCATGGGGCTTGCTCATCGGGAGCATGGATGTAGGTCGGCAGGATCCGGTCATGCTTGGCGCACGCTGCGACCAGAGCAGGATTGTCTGCCAGCCGGAGGTCACGCCGGAATAGGACAATTGCGGTGGACACAGCGTTAACCGCCTCATGCAATACAACACAGGATCAGGGTACGAAGACTTGCCGATTTTGGATGCATCGTCATCACCCAGCGTCTGCCGGGATTGCCTTGCCCGGCTTGCAACGCACCCACCCGGATGCTCCGGGCAACCGCATCCGTGTGCACCGGATGCGGTTGCCGTCATGAGCAGGCTGGTGAAGCAGCATCGGCAGATCCCGATGGTTGCGATCACTGCAATCCGCAATTGCGCGTAGTCAATCGGGGAATGTCCTCACCGCATCACGCACAGTCTGTTCGGTACCATGACTGCTGCCCCCGAGCGTACTGTCAGTCTTTGTACGCATCCACCGGGATGCAAGCACACATCACGTTCTTGTCGCCATGCACGTTGTCCACGCGCGCCACCGGCGGCCAGTACTTGACCTGCTTGAGCACCGGCAGCGGGAATGCGGCCAGCTCGCGCGGGTAGGCATGCGCCCACGCGCTGGCCGACACCTGCACTGCCGTGTGCGGAGCGTGCTTGAGCGGATTGTCGGCGCGGTCCAGCTTGCCGTCGATCACATCCTGAATTTCGGCGCGAATCTGGATCATCGCGTCGATGAAGCGATCGAGCTCGTGCTTGGATTCGGACTCAGTGGGTTCCACCATCAATGTGCCGGCGACCGGGAAGCTCAGGGTCGGCGCGTGGAAGCCGAAGTCGATCAGGCGCTTGGCCACGTCTTCGGCGCTGATGCCGGAGAGCTTCTCCAGCGGGCGCAGGTCGAGGATGCACTCGTGTGCCACCAGGCCATTACGGCCGGTGTACAGGGTGGGGAAGTGCGGGGCCAGCCGCTTGGCGATGTAGTTGGCGTTGAGCATCGCCACCTGGGTCGCCTTGCGCAGGCCGTCGCGGCCCATCATCGCGATGTACATCCAGCTGATCGGCAGGATCGAAGCGCTGCCAAAGCTGGCGGCACTCACCATCGCGCCCTTGCCAGTACCTTGCGTGCGCACGCCATGTTCACCAAACGCCTTGGGCAGGAACGGTGCCAGATGCGCCTTCACCGCGCACGGGCCGACGCCGGGGCCGCCGCCGCCGTGCGGGATGCAGAAGGTCTTGTGCAGGTTGAGGTGGGAGACGTCCGAACCCCATTTGCCGGGCTTGGCCAGACCCACCAGCGCGTTCATGTTGGCGCCGTCGGTGTACACCTGGCCGCCATGCGCATGGATGATTTCGCAGATCTCCACCACGTCTTCTTCGAACACGCCGTGGGTGGACGGGTAGGTCATCATGATCGCGGCAAGGTTGGCCGAATGCTTTTCAGCTTGTGCGCGAATGTCGTTGACATCCACGTTGCCGTTGGCGTCGCACTTGGTGACGACCACCTTCATCCCGCACATGTTGGCGGATGCCGGGTTGGTGCCGTGCGCCGATTCCGGGATCAGGCAGATATTGCGGTGGCCCTCGCCGCGTGAGACGTGATACGCGCGGATTGCCAGCAGGCCGGCGTATTCGCCCTGCGCGCCGGAGTTCGGCTGCAGGCTCACCGCGTCGTAGCCGGTGGCTTCCACCAGCATCGCTTCCAGCCCGTCGATCAGCTCCTTGTAGCCCTGCGCCTGCTCGGCCGGTACGAACGGATGCAGGTTGCCGAACTCCGGCCAGGTCACCGGGATCATCTCGGCGGTGGCGTTGAGCTTCATGGTGCAGCTGCCCAGCGGGATCATGGTGCGATCCATCGCCAGATCCTTGTCGGCCAGCGTGCGCAGGTAGCGCAGCAGTTCGTGCTCGCTGTGGTGGCTGTTGAACACCGGGTGGGTCATGAACGTGCTGGTGCGCGTCAATTCGGCCGGGATCAGCGACGGCGCGCTGGCGTCCAGCGCGTCGATCGACGGCAGCTTGGCCGCATCGCCGCCAAAGATCGTCCACAGCAATTCAAGATCGTTGCGCGTGGTGGTTTCATCCAGCGAGATGCACAACGAGCCATTGCCACGCACACGCAAGTTGGCACCCAGACTGCGCGCACGTTCGGCAATCGCAGCGTTGTTGTCGCCGGCATCGATGCACAGCGTGTCGAATGCGGTCGCGTGCACGGTGCCAAAGCCCAATTCCTTCAGGCCCGCAGCAAGAATCGCGGTGTAGCGCGCCACGCGCTGCGCAATGCGCTTCAGGCCGTCCGGGCCGTGGTAGACGGCATACATCGAGGCCATCACCGCCAGCAGCACCTGCGCGGTGCAGATGTTGGAGGTGGCCTTTTCGCGGCGGATGTGCTGCTCGCGGGTTTGCAGGGTGAGGCGGTAGGCGGGGTTGCCGTCGGCGTCGATGGACACGCCGATCAGGCGGCCGGGCATGCTGCGCTTGAACGCATCGCGGCAGGCCATGAACGCGGCATGCGGGCCGCCGAAGCCGAACGGCACACCAAAGCGCTGGCTGTTGCCGATCACGATATCGGCGCCCATTTCGCCCGGCGACTTCAGCAGGGTCAGGGCCAGCAGGTCGGTAGCGACCACGAACAATGCGTTGTGCGCGTGGATGGCCTCGGCGTCCTTCTCCCAGTCGGCGACCCAGCCGCTGGAGGCCGGGTACTGCACCAGCACGCCGAAGTAATCGCCCTCGGCGATCGCGGCGTGCACCGCGTCGGTGCCGCGCACCACGTTCACCTTCAGGCCCAGCGGCTCGGCGCGGGTTTGCAACACTTCGATGGTCTGCGGATGGGTGTCACCCACCACCAGGAACGTGTCGGATTTCGACTTGGCACTGCGCTTGGCCAGCGTCATGGCCTCCGCTGCGGCAGAGGCTTCGTCCAGCAACGAAGCGCTGGCGATGTCCATGCCGGTCAGGTCGGCAATCATGGTCTGGAAATTGATCAGCGCCTCCATCCGGCCTTGCGAAATCTCGGCCTGATACGGTGTGTACGCGGTGTACCACGCCGGGTTTTCCAGGATGTTGCGCAGGATGACGTTGGGCGTGTGGGTGCCGTAGTAGCCCTGGCCGATGAAGCTCTTGAACAGCTGGTTCTTCTGCGCGATGGCGCGGATCCTGGCCAGCGCGTCGACCTCGGTCATCGCCTCTGGCAACGCCAGCGGGTTGGCTGACTTGATCGAGGCCGGCACGATGGCATCGGTGAAGGCTTCCAGCGAAGCGTGGCCGACCTGCGCAAGCATGGCGGCAATTTCGGCATCATTCGGGCCGATATGGCGTTCGATGAAAGCGTCGTGGTGTTCGAGCGAGCGAAGCGAGGGCTGAGTCATGGCGGCATCCGAGGGCGCAGTGCGCGTGAAAGGGATGCCCGCTCTGTCCTTTTGCCTGAGAGTTTGGAAGCGCGCGGATGGGGAGGGGATCCCGCGCAGCTTCTTGCCCCTTCGGCGCCGGCCGCGTCTGTGGGGGGACGACGGGCCAATCTCTCCAGAGTGTGGTCACACAGCGGTCTTGGGCCTGAGCGATTCCGGGCGGTTGCGCCTTCGGCAGCGCGACGAGACCCGAAAGCCTGCGCGCTTCTCCCACTGTGCCGGGCGATTATACCCTGCCGGCTGGCACGGGTACTGGCCCCGGTGTTGCGCAAACGGGGTGGATGCTATGGTCAGCGTCCTCCTCCTCCCGCCCCCGCCTTCCGCCCGCTGTCCCTGCAAGCGTTTTTCGGCTTGGGCAAATGCCGTGATCGCCGGCATGCTGTCGCCGCTGCTGAGCAATAGGGGGCTGCACCAGGCCTTGGGCATGGCGGCTTTTGCGCTGACCGGCTGGCTGTTCGGGCGGTGGGAAACCCATGCCCATCGGCGTGCGCTGCGGGTGCCCGAAGCTCCGGCAGCACGCAAGTCTATCGCGTTGCAGGTGTGCTTCGGCGCATCCACGCATACACCGGCAGCCCCGCCAGCAGCAGCACCGCACCCCAGCCCAGCGCTTCGGCGCCGGCACCGGATAGCGCGTACAGGCTGTACAGCAGCGCCAGGGCGGCGACGATGCGCCCGCCGCCGGTGCCGCGTCGCAGCCAGGCGGCGCTGCTGGCCGCATATGGCAGCAGGATGGCCGAGGTGGAGATCAGCAGGATGAAAGTGAACAGGTCCACCAGCGAGCGGCTGTAGCTGGCGATCACCAGCACGGTGGCAAGGCTGCTCCCCACCAGCACGCCGAACACGGGCGTGCCGTGGCGGTCGCGCCGGGCGAAGGCGCGCGGGAACAGGCCGTCGCCGGCCGCGGCCAGCGACACCTGCGCGCAGACCATCACCCAGCCGTTGATGGCGCCGAAGGTGGACACCGCGGCCAGCGCGGCGATCGCGATGCCGGCGCCTGGCCCCCAGGTGCGCGCGGCGGCTTCCGCCATCGGCGCGCCGGATGCCTTCAGCACCTCGCCCGGCACCAGCCCGATCACCGCCGTGCAGGCCAGGATGGTGGCGACGCCCGCCAGCAGCGTGCCCAGCAGGGTGGCGCGCGGGATGGTGCGGGCGGGGTCGCGGATCGCGCCGGCCGGCACGGTGGCTACTTCCAGCCCGCACAGCGCCCACATGGTGAGGATGACCGTGGCGTTGGCCACCTGCGGCAGCGACTGCCCGCTGGGATTGAACGGCACGTAGCGGTCGGGGCCGACCCACCACAGGGCCACCAGGCCGAACAGCAGCAGCGGCAGCAGTTTCAGCGTGGTCAGCGCGACCTGCAGCCGGCCGGCCTCGCGCAGGCCCGCCACGTTCACCAGCGTGCACGTCCACAGCGCCGCCAGCGCGCACAGCGCCGCCCGCACGGGGGTGGCGGTCAGCGCGGGAAACAGCGCGCCCAGGCTGCCGGCGAACGCCACCGCGATCGCCGCCATGCCGGACCAGATGGACACCCAGTAGCTCCACGCGATCGCGAAGCCCGCGGTGTCGCCGAACGCGCGCCGCACGTAGGCGTAGGGGCCGCCGGTGCACGGCCAGTGCACCGCCAGCCGCGCGAAGGTGGCCGCCAGCAGCAGTGCGCCGCCCAGCGCGATCGCCCAGCCCAGCAGGCTGGACGCACCGAAGGGCGCCAGCGCGGCCGGCAGCAGGAACACGCCGCTGCCGATCATGCTGCCGATCACCAGCGCGGTGGCCATCCACAGGCCCAGCGGGGCACGTGCAGGCGTCGTCGTGGTGGCCTCTGCCCCGGCGATTTCAGGCGCGGGCATCGACGGCGCCCCCGGCCTGACCGGTCGCGGCATCGGCGGCGTGCCCGCGGTAGGCCGCGCGCAGCAGTTCGTGGAAGTGGTGCACGCCGGTCTCGCGCAGCGGGTTCAGCCGGCCCGGCACGTAGCTGCCGGAGGCCATCCCGCGCTGCACGTCCTCGCAGATGCCGATGTCCTCGTGCTGCACTTCATCGCTGAAAGCAAGATCCGCATCGCGCTTGGCAGAGTCATCACTTTCGGCGTAATAACTGTCAAAGATCACCCGGCAATGATCCACCCCCAACGGCACCACGGTATTGGTTTGCAGGCGCCCCGGCAGGATATTGAGCATGGTGTTGGGCCACAGCCAGTAATACAGCGCATCGCCGTTGCCATACAGCGCGGCATCACTTTCGAGTGGGCTCCATTGCAGCGAATGCCATATCGACAACTCGGTGCGATAGCTGCGGTAATCCAGCAACCGGTTCAGGCCGGGATGCACGTGCGGGACGTGGTAGCCCTCCAGATAATTGTCGATGTACACCTTCCAGTTGCAGGCGATGTCATAACTTGCGCGATGGTGGTCGCCGTAAGCGTCCAGACCTCTATCTGCGCCCAGCCGTGCGTCGATACCGGCAACGAAGGCATCGAAATCGGGCGCGTTTGCGGCATCGACAGCGGCAAATACCAAACCCTGCCAGACCTTCACCGCCAGCTGCGGCAGCTGCACATCGGCCACATCGAAGTCTTGCGCGCCCTTCATTTCCGGTGCCGAGCGCAATTGCCCCTCCAGGGTGTACGTCCACCCGTGATAACGGCAGCGCAGCGATTTCGCGGCCAGCCCATCGCACTGCGCAATCGGCCCGGCGCGATGCCGGCAGACGTTGTGCATGACCCGAATGACAGCATCGCTGCCGCGCACCGCAATGACCGGCAGGCCAGCGAGATTGGCGATGACGTGGTCGCCGGCGGCGCGCAATTGCGAGACATGCGCCACCCATTGCCAGGCACGGCCAAACAGCGCGCGCCGGTCGAGATCGGCCATCGCGGGTTCCACATAAAACCGTGCAGGTAAGGCGGTAGCCGTGGCGGCAGGCTGCGGAGCGAGGTCGGTTTGCATGTGGGCAGTATGGCGCTTGGATGCTCCAGAAAAACAGACCAACCCGTATTGGCCTATGTCGGGTCTTGCTGAATTTCAGGGATTTCCTGTGTTTTCACTGACTTCAGTGGCCTTGCCCGGAGTAGACGCTCGGGAAGTAGCATCGGGGCGAACTTGAACATCCTGCAGGGTAATTATTTTGCCGTCTGCTTGAATGAACGTGACGTGATAACTGCCGATCGGGACATGGCGCAGCTTGTACTTGCCATCACTTTTGATCGAAATCTCGCGCTTGAATCCATTGCTATCACCGCTGATTACGACAGTATCGCCTGGGTTGCCATCGCCTATGATGTTGCCAGAAGTGGCTTGCGTGAAAGCAGAGCCGGTGATTGCGAGAAGTAGCGAAAAAACAGTGAGCCTGCAGGGATTGGTCATGGTGTCTATATTCCTGATGTTCCTGTCAGGCTGGCATCCGATATGTGTGCCATGCAAGTGACTTTTGAGATGGCCACTCTGGAATTTGAGGGAATCAATTGCGGTCAGGGTTCGGCGTGCTGCCCGTGATCCAACCACACTGCAGTCCGGCGTTCTGCTGCTTCAGCCAAGTGTGCAGGGGGGCGAAGTATTCCAGCAGGGGTGCGGCATCCATGTGGTCGCTGCCGGTGAGTTCTTGCAGGGTTTGCTGCCACGGTTGGCTGTTGCCTTTGCGCAGCATGGCCCAGTATTTGTCGCCGGCGGCCTTGCTGCCGTAAAAACTGCATTCGGACAACCGGCCCTTGTAGCCGGACGCATCGCACAGCGCCTTGTAGAATTGGAATTGCAGGATATTGGCCAGAAAGTAGCGTGTGTAGGGTGTGTTGGCGGGAACGTGGTATTTCGCGCCGGCATCAAAATAGTCTTCGCCACGTGCTGTCACCGGGGCCACGCCTTGGTATTGGGCTTTCAGTGCCCACCATGCTTTGTTGTAATCGGCCGGCTTGATCGAGCCATCGAACACCCCCCAGCGCCAGCGGTCGATCATCAAGCCAAATGGCAAGAAAGCAACCTTGCTTAGCGCCATCCGCATCTGTGCGTTGATCTGTGATTGCGAATTTTGTGGTGCTTCTTGCAGCAGCCCCACCGAGGCCAAGTAGTGCGGCGTCATCGCCAGCACGATGGTGTCGCCGATGGCTTCGTGGAAGCCATCCTGCGCGCCATTTTGAAAGAGCGGCGGTAGTGGGTTGTAGGCCATGTCGTAATACAGGTGGCCCAGCTCGTGGTAGATGGTGGTGTAATCCTCTTCGCTGGGGGTGATGCACATCTTGGTGCGCAGATCGCCTTGCATATTCATGTCCCAGGCACTGGCGTGGCACATGACATCGCGATCCAGTGGCCGGATGAATTGTGACTTCTGCCAATAGCTGCCCGGCAATTTTGGAAAGCCCAGCGAGACATAAAAACTCTCGGCATCACGAGTCATCAATTTGGCGCTGGCCAGTTGCGCGGCGCGTTCAATGTTGAATGCACGCGCGGCGGCAGTGCCGATGGTGTCATCCTGCTTTCTGACCTGCGCGTAGAGCAATTCGGCTTGTGCACGCTGTTGCAGGGTGCCACTGATGTCCAAGTTGACGGCTGCCGGGTATGGGGCCAGCAGATCCCACAGGTTGCTCCAGTCTTGCTGCCATAAATTGCCCAGCAAATGTGCGGGTAACAGACCACCTGGCAGTTCGCCTTTGTCTTTGCCGTACTGTGCATCGAGCTTGCCGCGCGCATAGCAATGCAATTGTTCGTACAGCGGTTTGACTTGATTCCACAGACGATCACTTTGCTTGGCAAGCTCGGGCGGTGGCATGTCGTAACCGGCGCGCCACAGTTCGCCGGTATCGGCGTAGCCAAGTTGCCGGGCACCGATGTTTACCAGTGTGACAAAGCGGGTGTAGTCCTTGCGCATCGGGATGCTGATGCTATGCCAGCCGGTCCATGCTTGCAGCTGTGCATCGTAATCACGATTCTTGGCCAGTACGTCGCCGAGCTGGCCGATGTCGCGACAGGTTTTGTGGCGGCCCTCACTATTGCAAACACGGCCCGCGCCATACATGCCTTCCATGCGGCTGGCGATTTGGGTGAGCTCTTCCCGTTGCTTGGGGTCTTGCGGTGCCGGCATCGCTGTCCACAGCGTTAGCAGCTTGAGTGCGCGGGCGGTTTGCGGTGCCATCGGCTGGCCTTCAAATCGCTTGGCTTCGGCAAGCCACACAGCGAGGTGCGCCAGCCAGCGTTCATTGGCCTTGGCCGCAATCAGCTCACTATCCGAATTGATATCGGTATTGGAAAGCCACTGCGCTGAATTCAATTCCGGGTAGTGCTGGCGCACTTCTTGATTGACGCGGGCGATGAATTGATCGGCGGTTTCGCCGGTGCTTGCAGCGGGCGTGGGCGGTGGTGCCGGGGCCGGTGTGGGTGCTTTGCGTTGACATGCAGCAAGGCCACCCAGCACGGTGAGCATGGCAACGGCGAGCAGGGCGGGGCGTAACATCACGATGGCAACTCTGGGTGACGCGGGAGTTGCAAGGCTAGTAGGCCAAGGTGGGCGGCCGCAAGTCAGGCCGCAGGCAATACCAGCTGACGCTTGGCATCGGTCAGGCCATGCGTATGCAGCCACTGCCATGCGGTGTCGGCATCGTGCTCGGCATAGGCGCGGGCGCTACCCAAACGAAAGGTGTAACCCCAAACATCCATATCGGCCCAGATGCGTGTGCGGTCGATGCCCAGCGCTTCGCCTAGCAAGGCTTGCAGAACGCACACGGCATCTTCTTCCGGTACCGAATCGGTGGCGTCGGTGTGTACGGCGGCGCGTGTGTCGGGCGGCAGCACGATCAAATGACCGGCTTCATGCAGCAGCGAATGCACCGGCGTATCGCTGCGCGCATACACGGTGTTGCCGATGATGCCGGCCTCGCAATCGCCCCAGTAGCTGCCGGGGATGGGTTGGGCGTCTGCGATGTGTTCCAGCACCAAGCCGTAGCGCGCCAACAGTGCGGTCGGCGCGTTGAAGCCAATGTCTGACAGGATCAGTACACCGTGCTCGTCATTCCGGCGCAAGCCGGCATCAATTCGCACACCTGGTACCTGCGTATCCGGTTGTTCTGGCATGTCGTGATCGATAGCCGGATCCCGGCGTGGGTCGGGATGGCATGACAGGTTGAAGTCAGGCCGGCGTGGCCCCGCGTTCGGGCAGCGACACCGAAATATCCAGCACGTCGTGCTCGCCGTCTTTCACCACATCGACCTTGACCGCATCGGTATCCACGTTCACGTACTTGCGGATCACTTCCAGAATTTCGCGTCGCATCAGCGGCAGATAATCCGGCGCGCCGGCCGAGCTGCGCTCCTGCGCGATGATGATCTGCAAGCGATTCTTGGCCGTCTGCGCGGTGTTCTTCTTGGGCTTGAGGAAATCGAAAATGGACATGCGTCAGCCCCCGAATAACTTGCTGAAAAAGCCTTTCTTTTCCACCGTGGTGAAGCGCAGTGGGCGGCTTTCACCCAACAGGCGCGCCACCGCGTCCGCATACGCTTGGCCGGCGATGGATTCGGGGTCCATGATCACCGGCTCGCCTTTGTTGGAGGCATTGAGCACATCGCCAGATTCCGGGATCACGCCAATGGTTTTCAGGCCCAACACTTCTTCAACATCGGCAATCGAAAGCATTTCCCCGCTTTCCACCCGTTGCGGGTTGTAACGTGTCAGCAGCAAATGCGCAGAGACTTCGCCCTCCCCACGTTCGGCGCGGTGGGTCTTGGAGGCCAGCAAGCCCAGCACGCGATCGGAGTCACGCACACTGGAGACTTCCGGGTTCACCACCACCACCGCCTTGTCGGCGAAATACATGGCAAGGAAAGCCCCCTTCTCGATACCGGCCGGTGAGTCGCAGATGATGAATTCAAAGCCTTCAGCGGCCAGGTCTTTCAGCACCTTTTCCACGCCGTCTTTGCTCAGCGCATCCTTGTCGCGGGTCTGGCTGGCGGCCAGCACGTAGAGGTTTTCGAAACGCTTGTCCTTGATCAGCGCCTGCTTGAGTGTGGCCTCGCCATGGATGACGTTGACAAAGTCATACACCACGCGGCGTTCGCAGCCCATGATCAGGTCAAGGTTGCGCAGGCCGACGTCGAAGTCGATGACCGCAACTTTCTTGCCGCTGCGTGCAAGGCCGGTGGCGAGGCTGGCGCTGGTCGTGGTCTTGCCCACGCCGCCCTTGCCCGAAGTGACTACGATGATGTCGGCCAAGTTGTCTTCCTCCTGTCGTGCCAGCGCGTCTGCAAAGGGCGCTGGCCTTGAAGCATCTGATGGGAGCCGGGCAACGTCCGACCTTGCGTTAATCCATTGCCACGAGTTTGATCTGCCCGTGTTCCAGCCAAACTTGCACGGGTTTGCCACGCAGCTCGGCCGGAATGTCTTCCAACACTTTGTATTGCCCTGCCACGGACACCAGTTCGGCGTGAAATTCGCGGCAAAAAATCCGTGCCTCCATATTGCCTTGGGCACCTGCCAGTGCTCGCCCGCGTAGAGCACCGTAAATGTGGATGCTGCCATCGGCAAGCACCTCCGCGCCAGCACCCACGGTGGTCAACACGGTGAGGTCGCGCTGCTCGGCGTACACCTGCTGCCCCGAGCGAACCGGCGTGGTTTGAATCAGGCCGGGGGCGCTGCTGCCAGCGGTTGCCGGGGCGGGTGTTGCGACGGCCGGCGAGGCGGCTGCTTGCGTCGTGGCAGGTTGCAGGCCTGCAGCCGGTGCGGAGGGTTCGCTGCGCTCATATTGGGCACGGAACTTGGCCAGCAGTGGCAGGCCCAACTGTTGCGACAAGGCGTCGATCTCTTTGGTGCCGTATGCCACTGCCACCGGCAGCACGCCAGCACTGCGCAGGCCATCCACCAGTGCTTGTGCGGAGGCGTGCGTGGGTGGGTGGCTGAGGCCGCCAAAATCCAGCACTATCGCGGCGCGAGAAAACAGGTTGGGTGCGCGTTGTATCCGCTCACGCATTTCAGTGACCAGCTGTGCCACATCCAGCGTACGCACGCGCAGATTGGCTATGCCTACCTGGCCAAATTTCAATTCACCTGCTTGTGCGTAATCGGTCGCTGTACTCATGCATCGGTTCCGGTGGGGCGCACCGCCAAGATCTGCTTGCGCGGGCGTTGCAGCCAAGCGACATCCGGCAGCACGTTGCCGTAGGTGTCACGCACCCAAGGATAGCTGCACAGGGTCTTCATCAGCATCGCAGCGCGCAGACCATCTTGCGTCATCACATGCTGGCCAATTTCGCGGAACCCAAAGCTGCCGTGGAACAGCAGCGCATGATCGGCGCCATGCTCCAGAAAGACTTCGCATGCCAGCTGCGGGTAGCGTAATTCGGCATAGCTTTGGACGTCCGCATACAGCGCCCGGCCGACACCGCCGCCACGTCGGCGACTGGCCACCGCGACACGATCGATATAGAAAAAATCCGGGTAGCGCTCAGCAAACCACGCAAAGTTGCGGCTGTCGTGTTGCGCGTGCGAACCAAAACCAATCAGGAAGCCGGCAAGTGCGCCATCACGTTCGGCCACGCGGAAGTATTCGGCATGGTCATACAGCTGCCGCAGCCGGGCGGACTCCAAGGGGAGGATCGCAGGGCCGGCCGCATTATTGAGGGCCAAGACAGAATCCAGCTCGTGCTCGCGCACGTCGCGGATGGCGATCGACATTCCTGAAAACTCCAGTCACTGTTGCAAGGCACCCGCAACGCGGGGCAAGTTGGCATTATCGCATGCCTCCCCGGCGCGCGGAGCATGACCTTCGGAGCAAGCCGAACGCGCTGGCAGCGGGTATAACACGGCATGCTTGTCAAAATCTCCCATACCCGATTGCTGCGCTACGCTGGTTTATTCACCTGGGCCATGGTGGGCCTGCCGCTGCTGTATTTCTGGCTGCGGCCGCAGCCTGCAGCCATCAGCGAGAATATGGCAATGCCCTGGCAGGGCTGGGCGGCCTATTTGGCATTTGGCGGCGGATACATCTGGCTGACCCGCAATCTGGGCGAGCGCCACCGCAATCCGGCTGACTATTTGTTGCTGCTCGTGCTGACTGTGGCCGCACTGGGGGTCAGTTACTTCAGCGGCACGGGCATGGGCAGCGTACTGTTGATGGTGGCGGCCTGCGTGCTGCCATGGCTGCTGCCATTGCCGCTGGGTGTGGTATGGCTGTTGGCCAGTCAGTTGGCGGTGGTGCCGGTGTTTATCCGCTGGCTGGGCTTCCCGCCGTTGGAAGCCTTGATGCAATCGATGCTGTATGCGGGGTTTTCCGGGTTTGTATTCGTCGTCAGTCTTGTTGCATTGCAGCAAGTGCAGGCGCGAGAAGAACAGCGCCGGCTCAATGCCGAGCTGCGTGCCACCCGCGCATTGCTTGCCGACAGTGCGCGGGTCAATGAGCGCACCCGTATCTCCCGTGAATTGCACGACTTGCTGGGCCATCATCTGACCGCGCTCAGTCTGAATCTGGAAGTCGCCGGGCATTTGTCCGAAGGGCGGGCCAAGGAGCATGTCCAGCAAGCGCACACCTTGGCCCGTCTACTGTTGACCGATGTGCGCGAGGCGGTTAGCCAGTTGCGCGAAGGCGGCGCGATCGACTTGGCATCGGCACTCCGTCTGCTGGCTGAAAATGTGCCGAAATTGGACATTCATATGCAGATTGATGAGCCGCTGACCGTAGATGATCCCGAATGCGCGCATGTCCTGCTGCGCTGCGCACAGGAGGCCATCACCAATGCGGTGCGTCACTCCGGTGCCAGTGGTTTATGGTTGAATGCGCGCCGTGAAGGCAGCCACGTCATCTTGCAAGTGCGCGATGATGGCCGCGGCTGCGATCAGGTGACAGCAGGCAACGGGCTGCGCGGACTGGGCGAGCGCTTGCGTCAACACGGTGGCCGGGTTGAAATCGTGAGTCAGCGCAATCACGGGTTTCAACTTACCATCACTTTGCCGGTGGCTCCCAATGCCGCCACCCGGCTACCCGAAGGAGTCACCGCATGATTCGTGTCTTTCTGGTCGATGATCAGACCTTGGTGCGTCAGGGTATCCGCTCGTTGCTAGCACTGGCCGACGGTATCGAAGTAGTGGCCGAGGCCATTGATGGCCAGCAGGCTGTGGAGCTGATTCCGCAAGTCAAGCCTGATGTGGTGTTGATGGATATGCGCATGCCGATAATGTCGGGCCTGGAGGCGCTGCAGGCACTCGGCCGGGTGGGCGCCTTGCCACCCACGATTATCCTGACCACTTTCGATGACGATGCGCTGGTACTGGCCGGGATCAAGGCGGGTGCCAAAGGCTACATGCTCAAGGATGTCTCGTTGGAGCAATTGGTGGATGCCATCCAGGCCGTCGCCGGCGGTGGCTCACTGGTACAGCCGGCGGTGACCCAGCGCCTGCTGTCTGGGCTGGAGCATATGCGCAACGAGTTTGTCAGCCTGGATCGGCCTGACCCCCTGACCGACCGTGAAACCGAGATCCTGCGGCTGATGGCGTCTGGCTTTTCCAACAAGGAAATTGCCAATTCGCTGGGGGTGGCCGAGGGCACCATCAAAAATCACGTCTCCAATATCCTGTCGAAATTGGGGGTGCGTGACCGTACCCGGGCGGTACTCAAGGCGTTTGAGTTGCAGCTGGTTTAGAGTGAAAGCGCAAATTGGTGCCGTGCATCGCGATTTATGCTGATCAGCCTCTCGCCCAGCGGGGGTTCAGTTTGCTAGGATGGGGGGTCTGTGCGGTATTAGGCCGTACTTGGTTTTCCCCGGAGATTCCTGAATGACTCGTTTGCTCGAGATCCTGATTTCCCTTGCGATCGTCTTTGCGCTGTTTCTGATCGTGGGGGTGATGTTGCCTTCCTCACGTCATTTGACCGAGAAGACCGAAACCAATCGCAAGCTCACCATCGTGTTTGACACGATGAACAGCTTCCGCCGTTTCAAGGATTGGAACCCGCTGGTGCTGCGCGACCCGCGCATGCAATTGTCGCTGTCCGGCCCGGCTGAAGGTGTGGGTGCGAAGCTCGACTACACCTCGCAGGAACCGCGCCTGGGTAGCGGCTCCTACGAAATCGTGGAGAGCGTGCCGAAGCAGAAGATTGCGATCAATATCAATAACATCGAGCGTGGCGAGAACAAGCGCACGGCGTTTTTCTTCAAGCCGACCGGCCGCAACAACCGTAACGTCGAAATCACCCAGACGTATGACGTGGACTACGGTTGGAACCTGCTGGGTCGTTATGCGGGCCTGTACGTGACGCGCCATATCGGCGATGACATGAAGATGGGCTTGTCGCGTTTGGTCGGCGTGCTGACCTCGGTGCCGAATATCGACTACGCAGCGCCCGGCTTCAAGATGGGCACCCCGAAGGTGGTGGATCGCCCGGCTGAAGACATGCTGGTGGTGAGTGCAGGTCAGGTCGATCGCGGCAACGCACAGATCCAAGCCTCGATCACCTCCAACGCCGAGTGGATCAAGCGTACCCTGGAAGCCAATTCCGGCGTGGAGGCGGTCGGCCCGCTACGTATCGTCACCACTGACATGGGACGCGAGAAGTACACCTTCGACGTGGTGCAAGTGGTGCGCAAGAAGTCGGGCACCGGCAATGTGGTCGTGCAAGGCCCGGTGAAGTTTGTGCAGGCGCCGGCCGGCAAGGTTGCCGTGGCTTCGTACACCGGCTACATGGCCGAGCTGGAAAACACTCGGAATGCTCTGCGCGCTTGGGCGGCGACGCATGGATATGAAGTCAAGGATCGCGCCTACGAAGACTACAAGTCTGGGATTGCCAACGCGTTCACCGAGAATGGTCAGTTCGACGTGTACTGGCCGGTCAAGTAAGTTCACCTGCCGATTGTTCCCGCAAACGCCGCGCATTGACGCGGCGTTTGCATGTGCGGTGTCCGAACTTGGCACAATGCGGGCATGAACAGCCTCTCGACGCCCAGTTTTGTTGTGTATCGCCGCTACCTTGCCGCCATCGGCAGCTTGATGGCGGGATTGTCCGTAGCCATGTGCGCGTATGCCTTTCACGCGGCGGCCCCCGCTGCCAGTGCGCGGCTGCTGCAGGCGGCGGTGTTTGCGTTCCTGCATGGGTTGGCGCTGACCGCGCTGGCACCGCTGGCGCAACGCCCCACCAGCTTGTTGGCATTGGCCATGCTGCTGCTGGGCGTGTTGCTGTTCGGCGGCAGCTTGTTGGCGGCGGTGCTGCTGGGGCTGACACCGGCGTTGGCGCCGTTGGGCGGAGGGCTGGTGATCAGTGGTTGGTTGCTGCACGCCTATGACCGGCTGCGGGGCTGACCGATGCCCAAGCAGGCGCGTGGGTTTGACACCGAGGCGGCGTTTGCGCACCTGTGCAAGCGCGACCGCAAATTGGGTGCATGGCTGCGCAAACTGCCATTGATTGAAGCCGATCCGCGTTGGCAACAACCGTTCGATCCAGTGGATGCGCTGGCGCGCGCCATTTTGTATCAGCAACTGAGTGGCAAGGCGGCTGCGACGATTGTGGGCCGCGTGGAAACCGCGATCAGTAGCGATCGTTTTCATTGCGACACGCTGGCGCGGATTGATGATGCAACGCTGCGCGGTTGTGGTGTCTCCGGCAACAAGGCCTTGGCCTTGCGTGATCTGGCCAGGCGCGAAGAGGCGGGTCAGATCCCCACCCTGCGGCAAATGGGACACATGGACGATGACGCCATCGTGGCGGCCTTGCTGCCCATTCGTGGTATCGGCCGTTGGACGGTGGAAATGATGCTGATGTTCCGGTTGGGGCGGCCCGACGTATTGCCGATTGATGATTTGGGTATACGCAAAGGTGCGCAAACGATAGACAAACTGGACGCGATGCCCACCCCGAAAGCGTTGGCCGCGCGTGGCGAATGCTGGGGCCCGTATCGCAGCTATGCCAGTGTTTACTTGTGGCGGATTGCAGATGCCGCCAGTGCAAGCAAGCAGGCGGTCAAGCGTTCGCAGGATTGATCGCCTGCGCAATCATCTCCGCACCCGCTTCCAGCAGCAATTTGCGTAGTTCGTGGCGGTGGCAATGTGCCTCCACCTCGCAATAGCAGCCTAAGCTGAAGTTGGTGCTGTGCGACAGTGCTGCCAATAGCGCGATGGCATGCGCGGCGTCCGGGCGTTTCATTTCGCTGCGGTAGTGTTTGAAGAAATTGGCCCAGTCCTTATCTGTTTTGGCGGCGTGCGCGATGTCCATTACCGCTTGACTGGGGGCTACCGTGGGCAACCAGGTATCGTAAAAATCGCGCTTGGAAAATTCGGCCTTGGGAACCCCGCGTGGCGGGCGGCGTACGGTGCCGATCCGCAGACCTTCGCCCGCTGCACGTGGCGTTCCCAGTCGCACCATACGGATGGCCATCGCTGTTCTCCCAAAGGCGAGGTGATTAGCATCCTGCGCAGGCCGTACCACTGCAAGCGCTTGTTCAATTTCCATTATTCAGCGGGCAGCGAGAAATCTATCATTGACTGCCGTCACACTGCGCCCTTCCCATTGCACAAGGATAGGCAGAATGCGAGTTTCCGGATTGGCTGTGGCATTGCTGGTGGCATTGAGTTTGACCCCGCTGCACGCGCAACAAGCGCAGCCAACACCATCAGCGTCAGCGCCGCAGTCGGTGCCCAATGACGGCATCCGCACCGAAGCCACCGTGGTGGTAGAGGGCGAGCAACCCGGCCCAGGCATGTGGATCGTACGCAAGGACAATCACGATTTGTATATCCTCGGGACGCTCAGTCCATTGCCTGCAAAGATGCAGTGGCAATCCGCACAGGTCGATCGCGTGTTGGCGCAAGCACAAGAAGTAATCCGTGCGCCATATGCTGGCTTCAAGGTGGATGTGGGCTGGTTCAAGGGCATGTTGCTGTTACCCAAGCTACTAGGTGCGCGCAACAATCCGGACGACAAGAAACTGCAAGAGGTGGTGTCGCCGGCTTCGTACGCACGCTGGCAAGTGCTGAAATCCCGCTATATCGGTAGCGACAGTAGTGTGGAAAAGTGGCGACCGATTTTTGCTGCGCAAGAGTTATATGGCAAAGCAATGAAGAAGCAGGGATTGGATGGCAACAATATCCTTGCCCCTGTGATCAACAAAGCCATCGAAACCCATCATCCTGCGGTGACTGTGGTGAAGGAGGAAATCGTCATCACTGATCCCAAGCCATTACTGAAGGAATGGTCGAAAACCACCTTGGATGATCTGGCCTGCTTCGATAAAACGATGACACAGCTGGAAACCGACATCGATGCGATGCGTGCCCGCGCCAATGCCTGGGCCACCGGTGATATCGCGGGCTTGCGTGCGTTGCCGCCGGCCTATCAGTGGGAAGCATGCAGCAATGCGATCAGTGAAGCGGGTATCGGCAAGCGACTGGGCTTTGGCGATGCCAGCAGGAAAGTAGAGGCCAAATGGATGGCCGCGGCAGAGGCGGCGTTGGGCAAGAACGCGGTGACATTTGCCACATTGCCACTCAACAAAATGTTGGGTAGCCATGGTTACCTGGCGCAATTGCAGTCCAAGGGCTATACCGTCATCGCGCCGGATGAGTAAGCGGGCGCAAACCCAGGCAGCGTCACGGCCAATCGACCACTCTGCGGGCGTGAAGCATTGAGGCGTTGTGCGACGGGGCCATGGAGCGCCCATCCCCTGTAAACTGGCGATATTGGGTTGCCAACTCGGTTCCGTACCCGCATCGTGCTGGGTTCGCGGGCGCAGTGCTGCCCGTCACCTCTTGATGCCCGTATGCACACGCCAGCCAAAACCACCTCTGATATCCGCCGCGACTTTCTCGACTTCTTCGCCTCCAAGGGCCATACCATCGTGCCGTCGGCGCCGCTGGTGCCGGGCAATGACCCCACCCTGCTGTTCACCAATTCCGGCATGGTGCAGTTCAAGGACGTGTTCCTGGGTGCGGAAAAGCGCAGCTATGTGCGCGCCGCCGATGTGCAGCGCTGCCTGCGTGCGGGTGGCAAACACAACGATCTGGATTCGGTGGGTTACACCGCGCGCCACCACACCTTCTTCGAGATGCTGGGCAACTGGTCGTTCGGCGACTACTTCAAGAAGGACGCCATCGCCTGGGCCTGGGAGCTGCTGACCGAGGTCTGGAAGCTGCCTAAAGAGCGCCTGCTGGCCACGGTCTATCACACCGACGACGAGGCCTACGACATCTGGCTGAATCAGATTGGTCTGCCACCGGAACGCATCATCCGCATCGGTGACAACAAGGGCGCGCCGTTTGCGTCCGACAATTTCTGGCAGATGGCCGATACCGGTCCCTGCGGCCCGTGCAGTGAAATCTTCTACGATCACGGCCCGGACCACTTCGGTGGTCCGCCCGGTTCGCCGGATGAAGATGGCGATCGTTTCATCGAAATCTGGAACAACGTGTTCATGCAGTTCGACCGTGCGGCCGACGGCACGTTGACGCCGCTGCCTGCCCCCTGCGTGGATACCGGCATGGGCTTGGAGCGCATCACCGCGATCTTGCAGCATGTGCATTCCAATTATGAAATCGATCTGTTCCAACGCCTGATCCGGCACGCGTCCCAACTCACCGCCACCGACGATCTGGAAAACAAATCCCTGCGCGTGATTGCTGACCACATCCGCGCCTGCGCTTTCCTGATTGTCGATGGTGTGCTGCCTTCGAACGAAGGCCGCGGCTATGTGCTGCGCCGGATTATCCGCCGTGCGCTGCGTCACGGCTGGATGCTGGGCGTGCGCCAGCCGTTCTTCCACAAACTGGTCGCCACGCTGGATGACTTGATGGGCGAAGCCTATCCGGTCTTGCGCGAAGGCCGCGCCACCGCCGAGCGTGCCTTGCTGGCCGAAGAAGAGCGCTTCGCCGAAACGCTGGATTCGGGCATGAAGATTTTCGAAGAGGTGGCGGCCCGCGTCAGCGACAACGTCATCCCCGGCGCTGCTGCGTTCCGCTTGTACGACACCTACGGCTTCCCGCTGGATCTCACCCAGGACATGGCCCGCGAGCGCGGCATGTCGGTGGATGTGCAGGGGTTTGACGCGGCGATGACGCAGCAGAAAGAAACCGCGCGCGCCGCTGGCAAGTTTGGTGGGGGCGTGCAATTGCCGGCCGACTTGGTGGCCACGCTCACACCCACGCAGTTCCTGGGTTATGACAGCCTGACGGCCGATGGCGTGCATGTGCTGGCCTTGTTGAAAGACGGCAAGCCGGTGGATGCCATTGCGGCAGGCGATACCGCTATCGTCATCCTGTCGGCCACGCCGTTCTATGCCGAGTCCGGCGGGCAGGTGGGCGATACCGGCGTGTTATCGGCCTTCGGTGTAGCGTTCGAAGTGGCTGATACGCTGAAGTTGGCGGGCCAGTTCCACGGGCATCGCGGCAGCCTGAAGCAGGGCGCACTGAAGCTGGGCGACCGTCTGTCGGCGGAGGTCAACGCCGCACGGCGCGCCGCCATCGTGATCAACCACAGTGCCACCCATTTGCTGCACGCCGCTTTGCGCAACGTGCTGGGTACCCATGTGCAGCAGAAAGGCTCGCTGGTGGCACCGGATCGGTTGCGCTTCGACTTCTCGCATTTCCAGCCGATGACGGCAGCGGAACTGGCCGAGGTCGAACGCCGGGTCAATGTCGAGGTGCGTGCAAATCATCAAGGTGAAGTGCGCAACATGGCCATGCAGGACGCGCTGGATTTTGGCGCAATGGCATTATTCGGCGAGAAATACGGCGAGCATGTGCGCGTGCTGCGCTTTGGCCCGACCTCGACCGAACTCTGCGGCGGCACCCATGCCAGCCGCACCGGCGATATTGGCCTGTTCAAACTGGTCAGCGAAGGCGGCGTGTCGGCGGGTGTGCGCCGGATCGAGGCCGTCACGGGGCAGGCTGCGCTGGACTTCGTGATCGAAGAAGAACAACACCTGCACGATGCCGCGCAGTTGCTGGGCGGGCACGTGTCCGAGCTGGGCGACAAGTTGCGTCATTTGCTGGAGCAAAAGAAAAAGCTGGAGCGCGAGCTGGACACGCTCAAGGCGCAGGCCGCTTCCAACGCGACCGGCGATTTGGCCGGGCAGGCGCAAGACGTGGCCGGGATCAAGGTGTTGGCCGCACGGTTGGAAGGCTTTGACGCCAAAGCCTTGCGCGATGCGATGGACCGGCTCAAGCAACAACTGGGTGATGCCGTCATCGTGCTGGCAGGCGTAGAACACGGCAAAGCCGCACTGGTGGCGGGCGTCAGTGGTGCGGCACTGGGCAAGATCAAGGCCGGCGACGTGCTGGGTGATGTGGCCAAGCAGGCCAATGGCAAGGGGGGCGGCCGGCCGGATATGGCGCAGGGCGGCGGTGATGATGGCCCGGCACTGGCTGCTGCGTTGGCGGGCGTGGCCGGCTGGGTGGGGCAGCGCGCTTGAAATTTTGGCGGTAGTGTGATCCCGTGCTGATTGCAGCATGCGAATCATTCAGTATGATGGACTACACTGGAGAGAGCCATGCTTGCAAGTGCATGCGTGGATATGGGCCGCAGCGACAGGGGAGTTGCGATGTTGATTTTGACAAGAAGAGTTGGCGAGACCTTGATGATTGGTGATGCAATTACCGTGACTGTGCTCGGTGTCAAGGGCAATCAGGTGCGAATTGGCATCACCGCACCGAAAGATGTGTCGGTGCATCGCGAAGAAATTTATCAACGGATCCAGGGTAGTTCGCAAAACGGCGAAGATGAAGAAAAATCGTCCTGAAGTTTGCCGGATTGTATAATTGCCTGTATCCTTGCCGGCTCACGATTTCGCCTTACGGAGACTTGCCCGAGAGGCCGAAGGGGCTCCCCTGCTAAGGGAGTATGGGGTCAAAAGCTCCATCGAGGGTTCGAATCCCTCAGTCTCCGCCAGTTTGTCGAAATTGTGATTCAGCGGTGAGCGTCAACATGTATTGACGCATTGCAGATCAAACTGCATAATTCCGCCCATGCGCCCGTAGCTCAGTTGGATAGAGCACCAGGCTACGAACTTGGGGGTCGGGCGTTCGAATCGCTCCGGGCGCACCATCTTAAAAAACCGACCTTTGGGTCGGTTTTTTTTTATGCCGGCGCAGTAGTGAATGAAGGCTACACATAGCCGACCGTGCCACCCGCATGGCAAACTTCAGTGGCGGCGACTGCACCGCAGCCGATTTTCCCCCACCGGTTTTTTTTGCCCATGTGCATTTGCCTGCCCCCGCGTTTGCAAACCATTGCCGTTGTGCTGCTTGTACCTGCGTTTGTGCTGGCAGGTTGCGATCGCGGCACTGGCACGCATGCGGGCAGTGAGGCGGCAGCAAGTGCGCCACCACCAGCCCCTGCCGCGCCTGCACCGGTGGTGTTGCAGGATGTGATTGAAACCACACCGACTTATATCGTGGGCATTAGCTACCCGCAGGTGGCGTCCAAATACCCTGCGCTCGCGCAAGCGGTACATGCCTATGCCGAGGCCACGCGGGGACAACTGATGCGCGCAGTGGCCGGCCTGCACGGACGAAAGCCGGAAGTGCCGTATGACCTCAGTTTGTCCTTCACACAGGTGGTGGAGACCTCGCGCGTGGTGGCGGTAGCAGCAGAGGGCAGCAGCTTCATTGGTGGAGCCCATGGCAACCCACTGGTAGAGCGGTTTGTGTGGCTGCCGCAGCGACAGCAAATGCTGGCCGCCGAGCAATTGATTCCGGATGCCGCCAATTGGGTGCCGGTGGCTGCGTATGTGCGTGAGCAGCTGATGACTGGTCTATCGCAGCAGCTGGATGATGATGGTGGTGAAGCCGATTTGCGTACGCAACAACTCAAGCGCGGCAGCAAATGGATCGACGCGGGCACCACGCCAGAGCCGAAACATTTTTCCCGCTTCGAGCCGGTGATGAACGCCGATGGCAGCATTCGCGCGCTGCGCTTCGTGTTCCCGCCCGAACAGGTGGCAGCTTATGAAGATGGCACGCGCACTGCCGAAGTACCGGCAAAAGTATTGCTGCCACTGGTGGCAGCGCAGTATCAGTCGCTGTTCCACGCAGAGTAATCAGCAGATGCATACGACAACGCCGCCCGAAGGCGGCGCTGTCGCACCGGAATAGCGAAGGATTACTTGCTATTGAGGCCGCGCGCTTCCAGCAGTGGTTCAATCCTGGCCTCGTAACCGGACAAGTTCGGGAACAGCTTGCCAGCTTCAATTTGGCCGCCGGGAGCAAGCACAGTGGCGCGCACGCGTGCCCCGTTTTCTTGTGTCAAGCCGCCGTGTTGGCGGATCCATTGGGTGGTGTTGGCGGCCAGCACTTCCGACCAGATGTAGGCGTAATAGCCGGCCGCGTAGCCGCCCATGATATGGCTGAAATAAGGCGTGCGGTAGCGTGGCGGCACCGGTGCGTAATCAAAGCCATCGGCCTTCAACGCCTTGGCTTCGAACGCCATCACCCCGGGGGCATCCGGAATCTGTTCCAGCGGGAGCTGGTGCCAGCGTTGGTCCAGCATGGCTGCCTCCAGATATTCGGTGGTGGCAAAGCCCTGATTGAACTTGGATGCCGCAATCACTTTGTCCAAGAGCGGCTTGGGCATCGCAGCACCAGTCTGATAGTGCCTCGCGTAGTGGCCCAGCACTTCCGGCCAGTCAGCCCACATTTCATTGACCTGCGACGGATATTCGACAAAGTCACGCGGTACATTCATCGAAAAATACGGGTAGCGCACATCCTGGAAGAAGCCGTGCAACGCGTGGCCAAATTCGTGGAAGGCGGTGGTCACTTCATCCCACGTCAGCAAGGTGGGCTTGCCCTCGGAAGGTTTCGGGATGTTCAGGTGATTGGCGACCACGGGTTTTTCGCCCAGCAATGCGGACTGCGACACGTAGGTGTTCATCCATGCGCCACCGCGCTTGGATGCGCGCGCATACGGATCGAAGATGAAGATCGCCAGAGGGCTGCCGTCCTTGTCGAACACTTCATAGGTGAAGGTATCGGCGCGATATTTGGGCAGATCAGTGCGTTCCTTGAAGCTGATCCCGTACAGCCGGTTGGCGGCATAGAACACGCCATTTTCCAGCACGTTCTTCATTTCGAAGTAGGGCTTGAGTTGCGCTTCGTCGAAGCTGAATTTCTCCGCACGTACTTTTTCGCTGTAGTACGACCAGTCCCACGGTTGCAGCTGGAAGCTGGCCTGATGCGCGGCTTTTTGCTGTGCGTCGATCATGGCCTGCAGCTCGCCACCTTCACGGCGGGCATTGGTCACCGCTTTCGGGGCCAGCGCGCGCAGCATTTTGTTGACGTTGTCTTGATTAGCGGCGGTCTCATCGGCCAGCACAAAATTGGCCGACGTGTCGTAACCCAACATGCGCGCACGCTCTGCACGCAGCTTGAGGATTTGCGAGACGATGCCGGTATTGTCCCATTGGTTGCCCCGGCTGCCGCGCGCCACCGAAGCTTCGTGCAGGCGCTGACGCAGTACGCGGCTTTCCAGCTGTGTTTCGGCTGGCTGGCCGGTGGTGTTAAGCAGCGCAATCACGTATTTGCCGGGCAGGTTGCGCGTCTTGGCAGCTTCTGCGGCGGCGGCAATCTGCTCATCACTCATGCCCTTGAGTTCTTCACGGCTGTCCACCACAACTGCAGAGGCGTTCACTTCGGCCAATACGTTTTGGTTGAACTGGGTGCCCAGTTTGGACATCTGCGTATTGATTTCGCGAATGCGGGCTTGCTGTGCTTCGCTCAACGCGGCGCCGGCCCGTACAAAATCCTGGTAGCGCTTTTCCAGCAAGCGCTTGTCAACGGCGTCCAGTCCCAGCGTGTCGCGAGCGTCATACAGCGACTTGATGCGGGCAAACAATTTTGGATTGAGCGAAATCGCGTCGCTGTGCGCTGAGAATTTTGGTGCGTACTCGGTTTCGAGTTTTTCGCGCGCATCATTCTTGTCGGTGCCGACCAAATTGAAAAACACGTTGCTGGCGCGATTGAGCAGCTGTCCACTTTTTTCCATTGCCACGACGGTGTTCTGGAAGCTTGCGGGCTCAGGGTTGTTGGCAATGGCGTCGATCTCGCGCAACTGCTGCGCCATGCCGGCATCGAACGCCGGTGCAAAATCACGATCGGCGATCTTGTCAAATTGCGGGTAGTTCAGCTCCAGCGGACTGGCTGCGGCGAAGATGCCGTTATAGGTGGGGGCGGCGGGCATGGACGCTTCCTGCTTGTGGGCTAGCGGCGTGGAGGTGGCGCAGCCGCTGATAACGGTGGCAATGGCAATGGCTAGGGTGCAGACGACGGGTCGTTTCATGGCAACTCGCAAACGGGACAAGACAATCGCTAAGGTTAGCGCATCGCCGAGTTGGCGGTTGTGGTAAGCCATGCAACATGGCCTACGCCGATGGGCAGTTGCCAAACGGAAGTGCCGGAACGAGAATCATCGGAAATGGCAAATCAAAGGCAGGCATGGATATGAACGCGTTTGATTTCGATGCGATGGCGTTGGATGGCAGCCAACAACGGCTGTCGCAATATCGTGGTCACGTGTTGTTGGTCGTGAATGTGGCCAGTAAATGCGGCTTCACGCCGCAGTATGCCGGCCTGGAAACGCTGTGGCGTGACTATGCCGCGCAAGGCTTGGTGGTGCTGGGTTTTCCCTGCGATCAGTTCGGCCATCAGGAGCCGGGTGACGCGGAGGAAATCCGCAATTTTTGCTCACTCAGTTATGACGTCAGCTTCCCGATGTTTGCCAAGGTGGAAGTCAATGGCAGCAATGCGCATCCATTGTGGAAATGGTTGAAGCAGCAAAAGGGCGGGTTGTTGGGGATCGACGCCATCAAGTGGAATTTCACCAAGTTCCTGGTGGGGCGCGACGGCAATGCGTTACGCCGTTATGCGCCCACCGACACACCCGAATCGATGCGCAGTGACATCGAAGCGGCATTGGCATGAGCCACGAGGAAGTGCATGGCAGTGGCTATCAGTTGGTGTTGGACTACCAGCCGCCGTTGCTTTGCGTGCAAGTATTTGGCAATGAGGACAGTAGCCTGCCGGTGACCAGTGAATATTGGATCACCATCATCCGGCGTTTGCGTGCGCTGGGGGCCAGTCAATTATTGGTGCTGGATGCCAAGGAAAGCGATGTGATGTCGAGTGAAGATCTGGAACGCTTCTTCGCGGCCATCGCAGGCTTGGGGCTGGAACAGGCCAAGATTGCCTATGTGGAGGGGCGGGCAGACCAAATGCCCCGGATTCAAGAAGCCGAAATCATGGCGATGGAGCGTGGCTACAAGATTCGCATGTTCGGAAATGAAGCGGATGCCAGGATCTGGCTGCGTTATGGGAGCGCTTGAGTGATTGATCGCGGGCTTTATTTTTCGACGAACGCACGCTCGAACACGTATTCCCCGGCAGTACCAATGCGCGGTGATGCACGCATGCCGCTGTTGTCGAGAATCCGGCGAAAATCGGCCAGCATCTGCGGGCTGCCACAAATCATGGCGCGGTCATGGGTAGCATCCAGCGGCTCGATCCCCAGCACTTGGGCAATGCGGCCTTGCTCCAAATGGTCAGTGATACGGCCGTGTTGGGGGTGGCCGTTGTATTCGAATTCCTCGCGTGACACCGCCGGGTAGTACAGCAGGCGGTCGCGGATGACATCGCCCAGCAGCTCGTGGTTAGGGAGTTCGCGTTCGATATAGTCGCGGTAGGCAAGGTCTTCGCTGCCGCGCACGCCATGACACAAAACCACGCGCCCAAAGCGCTGGTAGGTCTCGGGGTCCTTGATTACCGACATCCACGGAGCAAGCCCGGTGCCGGTGGCCAGCAAATACAGGTTGCGGCCAGGATGCAGATCCGAAATCAACAGCGTGCCGGTGGGTTTGCGGCCGATCAGAATGGTGTCACCCGGTTGGATGTGTTGCAGGCGCGAGGTCAATGGCCCGTCCTGCACCTTGATGCTGAAGAACTCCAGTTGCTCCTCCCAATTGGCACTGGCGATGGAATAGGCGCGCATGAGCGGCTTGCGCGAACCATCGGCTTGCTCGACCTCCAGCCCAATCATCACGAACTGGCCGTTGTCGAAACGGAAGCCGTCATCACGGGTGGTGGTGAAGCTGAAGTAGGCGTCCGTCCAGTGACGAACGTCAAGCACCGTTTCGGTGCCGTAGGGAGCGGCCATGCGGGCAAGTAGGGAAGATGAGGCAGGCGATCATTTTACGCCGCAACGCAGCATTCCGGTTGATCTGGCGCAAGTCCACGGCAGGCCGGGATACAGGAGTCCCGTACCGGACAAGGAAACTTGCTTGAGCAGGTGGGCGCGATCGTCCCGCCAATTCAACGCTTGACGTTGAACATTGCCAAGCGATTGTCCAAGGTCACCGCGGGCAAGCCCAAGTCACGGGTGACTTGCACCATTGTCTCGTACTCGCGTGGATCCAGCCGGCCATCCGAAGTGGCCAAACGCAGCAGTGCGTTGTAGAGGCGTTCGGCGGGTTCAGAGCCAGCGGGGTGGGCATCCACAAAGCGCAGCAGCTCCGCGTGCACGTTGATGTTGCGTAGCATGCCGCGTTCAAAGGCCTCCATGGCGATACGGCGTGCCGTCATCGACAGGTCGGTTTCGTCCATGATCTGGTTGGCCAGATTGGATTCATGGCTACTCACCAGACGATCGGCCTTGGCCATATAGCCCATCAGCCCGAAGATCACTTCGATCACCATCTGCGTGTCTTCATCGGGCTTGCCCAGCCCCAACAGATCGCCCAATAGCAGACGAATATCATTGATGACGCCGCGGATGCCTTCGAACTTGCCACTCGCAGAAGTACTGTCGGTCATGCCTGCTCCCCCATGAATGTCCCCGCAACATCCTGCGCCAGATCTGCGCCGCTGAAAAGGGGGGCTAGCGCTTTGGAGGGGTCAATCGCAGCAATTGGCCGTCGTCCTCGTCAGTCAGCACGTAGATGTGACCATCGGCGCTTGCCCGCACATCGCGAATACGGCTGCGCAATGTGCCAAGCAATCGTTCTTCGGCAACGATGCGATCGCCATTCAAGCGCAACCGGATCAAGCTTTGTCCGGCCAACGCGCCCAGCAGCAGGCTGTTGTTCCAGGCACTCTCGGGGTGGCCGACAAAAAAGGCCATGCCTGACAGTGCCGGTGATTTGGCCCAGACATGGTACGGGCGCTCCATACCGGGTGCCTGGCGGCCAATAGTTTCCGAATACGGGAGATTGGTCAGATAGTTCATGCCGTCGCTGATCACCGGCCAGCCGTAGTTTTTGCCGGCTTCGGGCAGGTTGATTTCATCCCCGCCGCGCGGGCCGTGTTCGCTCTGCCAGAGCCGGCCGCTGCGCGGATCCACCGCCAATCCTTGCATATTGCGGTGGCCGTAGCTCCAGATTTCCGGGCGTGCGTTGGCGCGGCCCACGAAAGGATTGTCGGTAGGAATACTGCCGTCCAAATTGAGCCGCACCAGCTTGCCCTGCAGCTTGTCCAGTTGTTGTGCCAGCTCCTTCTGGTTGCGCTCGCCCTGACTGATAAATACATGGCCCTTGCCATCAAACGCGATGCGCGAACCAAAGTGATTGGGCCCTTCGAGTTTGGGTTCTTGCCGATACACCACACGCATATTGGAAAGCGCAGCTTTGCCCAATGTCGCGGTGGCTACCGCCGTGCCGGCGGTGTCATCGGGTCCCGGCTCGGCATAGCTCAGCCAAATACGTTGATTGCTGGCGAAGGCCGGATCCAGCACCACATCCAGCAACCCGCCCTGGCCTTCGGCGAAGACCTTGGGCACCCCGGCAAGCGCTGCCGAGAGTTGCCCGGTTGCGGAAATCCTGCGCAACCGGCCGGGGCGTTCGCTGACCAAAAAGCTCCCATCCGGGAGCAGGGCCACCGCCCACGGGTGGTGCAAACCGTGGGCGAGCCTGTCGATGCGCAGCTCACCTTCGGCGGTGAGTTCTTGTTGTTGCTGGTGCACAGCCGTTGGCGGCTGCGCGCAGGCATTCAGTGCCAAGGGCAACATGCAGCACAGTGCGGTTTGGGCACGGAACAGTGAACTTGGCATCGTGGGCCTCATACATGCTGCCGGAAGTGGGGTTGGCCCTAAAATACCCCCAGTCTCCTCCGCCAGAACATGCCATCGTGACCGTTATCCAGCAAGATCATCTGATCCAGTCCGTCCAGGACGCACTGCAATACATCAGCTATTACCACCCGGTGGACTTCATCAAGGCGGTGACGGCCGCCTATGAGAGCGAGCAGTCGCCGGCGGCCAAGGATGCGATGGCGCAGATCCTGATCAATTCGCGGATGTGCGCCGAAGGCCACCGCCCGATCTGCCAGGACACCGGCATCGTCACCGTGTTCCTGGAAGTGGGCATGGACGTGCGCTGGGAAGGGTTCACCGGCTCGCTGGAGGACGCCGTCAACGAGGGCGTACGCCGTGCCTATCTGGACCCCGACAACAAGCTGCGTGCCAGCGTGCTGGCCGATCCAGCCGGCAAGCGCATCAATACGAAGGACAACACGCCCTGCGTCATCAACGTCAAGATCGTCGCCGGCGACAAGCTCGACGTGATCGTGGCGGCCAAGGGGGGCGGCAGCGAGGCCAAGAGCAAGTTCGCGATGCTCAACCCGTCCGACTCCATCGTCGATTGGGTGCTCAAGACCGTGCCGACCATGGGCGCGGGCTGGTGCCCGCCGGGCATGCTGGGCATCGGCATCGGCGGCACCGCCGAGAAGGCGATGCTGCTGGCCAAGGAGTCGCTGATGGAGGAGATCGACATCCAGGAGCTCATTGCGCGCGGGCCGTCCAATCGCGTCGAGGAATTGCGCATCGAGCTGTTCGAGAAGGTCAACGCGCTGGGCATCGGTGCGCAGGGCCTGGGCGGGCTGACCACGGTGCTGGACGTCAAGATCAAGGATTTCCCGACCCACGCCGCCAACCTGCCGGTGGCGTTGATCCCCAATTGCGCGGCTACCCGCCATGCGCACTTCACCCTGGACGGCAGCGGCCCGGTGGCGCTGGAGCCGCCGTCGCTGGAGGACTGGCCCAAGCTCACCTACAGCCCGCAGAACGCGCGCCGGGTGGACCTAGATACGATCACGAAGGAAGAAGTCGCCACCTTCAAGCCCGGCGAAGTGCTGCTGCTCAACGGCAGGATGCTCACCGGTCGCGACGCCGCGCACAAGCGCATGGTGGATATGCTGAACAAGGGCGAGCCGCTGCCGGTGGATTTGCGCGGGCGTTTCATCTATTACGTGGGCCCGGTGGACCCGGTACGCGATGAAGTGGTGGGCCCGGCTGGCCCCACCACTGCCACCCGCATGGACAAGTTCACCGAACAGGTACTGGCGCAAACCGGCCTGCTCGGCATGATCGGCAAGGCCGAGCGCGGCCCGGCCGCGCTGGAGGCGATCAAGAACCACCAATCGGTGTATTTGATGGCGGTGGGCGGCTCAGCTTATCTGGTATCGAAGGCGATCAAGGCCGCCAAGGTGGTGGGCTTTGCCGACCTTGGCATGGAGGCAATCTACGAGTTCGAGGTCAAGGACATGCCGGTGACGGTGGCGGTGGACAGCACCGGCACCTCGGTGCACCAGACCGGCCCGCGTGAGTGGCAGGCGAAGATCGGCAAGATTCCACTGGCGGTGCTCACGTGAGTGCTTCCCGCCTCATCGATGGGCCCGGCTTCAGGGTCCGCTTCAGCAACGAAGACGGCTATCTGCGCGCACATGTGTTTGATGGCACCGATTCGCAACAGGTGTCGATTGCGATGTGGACGTTGCTGGGTGAGCAATGCCAATTGACGGGGGCAAGCCGTCTGCTGGTGCTGGAAGAGTTGCAGGAAACCGTCGAAGTCGGCGAGATCGTGCCGATTATCGATGCCATGCAGAACGCGGGGCTGGCGACGGTGCGTGTCGCCTTTGTTGAACTGCAGGACGACATTGAAGGCAGCGAATTCGGCGAGATTCTGTGTCTCGAGCGGGGAATGGCCGTGCATTCCTTCAGCGATGAGGGGGAGGCTAGGCGTTGGTTGCTCTACGGAAATTGAGATGGCGAGGAGGCTGCACGCGTAGTTGCGTCTAGCAAGTTGCGGTCACCTTCTTGCTGCTGCGCGTGCCCGAGTTGCTGATCCAACGCGTGATCGACAGATGTATCCCGGGCATGCCCATTCTCAGGTAGCGGAGGATTTTCGCCGTCACTGCGCATCAGTTGCACACGTTGCACGGTTTCCGGCGAACTGATTCCGGCCTGCCGCAGCGCCCTGCGCAAGTGCCGCATGGCTTCGCTGCGGGTACGTGAGAGGTCGTTGTGGGTCTGATCGATCCAGCCGGTAAATTGCAGGGTCACGCCATCGTTGGTCAAGTTCAGGATCAATGCATTGGGTGCCGGCTTGGCCAGCACGCCGCCGGTGGATATCAGAGTAGCAATCCCCAGATCCATGGCCTGATGCAGTGAAGTGCGACTGCCCACATTGATTTGAAAATCAAAGCGCCGCTGCGGGTTGCGCGAGTAATTCAACAGCACGGATTTGAACACCACGCTATTGGGCAATTGCAGGTGATGGCCTTCGGCGGTCATCAGGAAGGTGGCGCGTGAATTGAGTGCAATCACTTTGCCTTCATAGCTATCAATGCGCACACTGTCGCCGGGTGAAAACGGTTGCCGCAGGCTAAGCAGCACGCCGGCAATGTAGTTTTCAGCGATATCCTTGAAGGCAAAGCCGAGAACCAACCCAACCACACCGGCCGAGCCCAGTACCGCACCGACCAGTGATGTGGCGTTAAGTAAATCCAGTGCCACCAGTACGCCAGCCAGTCCCACCAATACCTTCACGGTATTGCGCAATAGCCCGTCCATATACGGGTTGCTGCGGCTGATCCGGTCCAGTACATGCATGCGACGGCTGATTACGCCGCCCAGCCAGATCGCGCCCAGCACAATCAAGACGGCAACCAGCAGTAAGGGGGAGTTGGCCAACAAGTGCAAAAGCTTGTCTTGCACTTGTTCCAGCGCTGCAATGAAGCGATCGTGAAGAGTGTGCGGTGTGGGGGCAGGAATACGCATCATCAACATGGGCAAGGGTTGAAGCCAAAAGGGAGGGTCACAGCCACCACGCCAAGGCAAATACACCCAGCATAGTGAACGCCAAGGCTAACTTGAGTGCGGTGCCCAGCAGGATACCCAACCACGTGCCTGCGCCCACCTTGCCGGCATGGCCGAGGGTGTTCGGGTGCAGGCTGCGCTGATGCAGAAGTTCACCCGCGATCGCGCCGAGGAAGGGGCCCAGAATCAGCCCGGGCAGCGCAAAGAACAACCCGATGAGGGTACCAATGGTCGCGCCCAGCATGGCCAGTTTGCTGGCCCCCACCCGTTTGGCCCCATGTGCGGTGGCCCAAAAATCCACAATCAGACTGATGATCGTCAATACCGCGAGGAGGGACAGCGTCCAGCCGCCAATATGCACAAAGCCATCCACCCATGCGGCTAATAGCAGGCCCGCAAGGACCAGTGGCGCACCCGGTAGTACCGGCAGCAACGTGCCGGCCAGCCCAGCGAGGACCAGCAAGGCGGCGAAAAGGTACAGCAGGAGGGTCCAGTGCATGGGGGTCAAGGTGAGGGTGGGGATGGCAAAAACAAAGGCCGCCAGCGAGGGCGGCCTTTGCCAGCATTGTTAGGCCAGGCTTAGTTTTTGAAATCCCGATGGCAGCCTTTGCAGGTATCTCCCACGGCTTTCATGGTGCCAGCCAGACTTTCACAACTCAGCGGCGGTGCATTGATCGCTTTATCCACCGCACCGCGCATGGCAGCAGCGGCAGTCTTGAAGCGTTCATCATCGCGCAGATCCGGGAAGGCCGGCTCCAGATCGTTGGCGGTCATCCGCAGTGCTTGCAGATGGGGCACCACATCACTGGCACTGCAACGGTTTTGCTCCATAGCAGACTTGAGCTGGCCCATATGCCACCCCTGGACCTCCATCAGTGCTCCCGGGAAGTGATCCTTGCGGGCTTCCAGTGCACGTAGCGCCATCACCGTGGCAATCACACCCACCACTAGGCCAAGGATGAGCAAAAACAAATAGCGGCCAGCGTTGCTTTTTTGGGTAGCAGGATCGGGTGTGGACATGCGATCACCTTGTCGAGGATGTCTGTGGATTGTGCCTTGCGGTTGCGCAGATATGCCAGAGGCGAGGCCATTACCAGCCCATGTGATGGCCGCCGTTGATGTCGAGGTTGGAGCCAGTAATCCAGCTGGCTTGTTCATCGGCAAGGAAGGCCACCCCGTAAGCGATTTCTTCGGGGGTGCCGAGGCGGCCAGTGGGGATATCGGCCACGATCTTGGCGCGCACGTCTTCCGGCACCGCCATCACCATGTCGGTGGCGATATAGCCGGGCGAAATGGTATTGACGGTCACCCCGTTGCGGGCGTTCTCGCGCGCCAGCGAAATGGTAAACCCGTGCATCCCGGCCTTGGCTGCCGCGTAGTTGGCTTGCCCGTATTGGCCCTTGAGACCATTGATCGAGCTGATCTGAATCACCCGGCCCCATTTGCGCTCACGCATGCCGTCAATGACCGGGCGGGTGACGTTGAAGCAGGAGTTGAGGTTGGTGTTGATCACGTCGGTCCACTGCTCGGCCTTCATCTTGTGGAAGGTGCCGTCGCGGGTGATACCGGCGTTATTGACCAGAATTTCGACCGGGCCCAGCTTTGCTTCCACTTCGCGCACCATGGCTTCGGCTTCCTGTGGCGAGGTCACATCGCCCTTGGCCATGAACACGTCGTAGCCATCGGCTTTCATTTTTTCTTGCCACGCGCGCGCTTTTTCCTCATTGCGGTAGTTGGTGGCCACTTTGTGGCCCATGTCGGCCAGGCGCTTGACGATGGCAGTACCGATGCCGCCAGTGCCGCCGGTAACCAATGCAACTCGTGAAGTCATGGTGCTGCTCCTTGTGAAAGAGGTCGTGTCGATGTTGATTCTAGGCACAAGGTGTTGAAATTGTGTTGTGCATTGCGGCGGACACCGTGATCGACTGTCTGGGCACGGCGTTCAGATCGAAGCACGCGGTTGCCGTGTGCAAAAATTCGGCCACGGACGTTGTGGCCGATGGTGGCAGCGCGACCTGCCCCAGGCAGGCCCACAAGCGGGTCAGTGTGACGAGTGGGTTGCGGGTATCCACAGGCAGTGCGGCACTGGATTTGGACAACTTATGGCCATCGGTATCCAGCAGTAATGGCAAATGCGCGTAGTTTGGCGTGGGTAGCCCCAGGGCGCGTTGCAGCAGAATTTGCCTTGGGGTGGACTCCAGCAAATCCGAGCCGCGGACGACATCGGTGATGCCTTGTGCGGCATCGTCCACCACCACCGCCAGTTGATAGGCCCACAGGCCATCACTGCGGCGCAAAACAAAATCACCCACCTCCAAGTCCACGCGCTGGTGAATTACGCCGTGCACGCCATCGATGAACGCAATTTCGCAATCGGCCGGCACCCGCAGGCGAATGGCGGGATCTGGACGCGGCTGGGTCGCCACGCAGTGCCGATGGATGCCACCCACTGCCGCCAGTTCACTGCGGCTGCAATGGCACTCGAACGCCAGCCCGCGCCCCAGCAGCTGATCCAGCACAGCCTGATACAACCCGCTGCGCCGGCTTTGGTAGGCAATCTCGCCATCGTGCTGCAAGCCAAACGCTGCCAGCGTGCGCAGTTGGTCTTGCGCAGCACCGGCTACTTCGCGGGTCAGATCCACATCTTCCACCCGAACCCGCCATTGCCCGCCACGCTGGCGGGCCTGCAACCAACTGCCCAGGGCTGCCAGCAGCGAGCCGGCATGCAGGGGGCCAGTGGGCGAGGGCGCAAACCGGCCGCAGGGGGTGGAGTTAAACATGGCGTTCAGGATGCGAGATTGAATTGGGGGAGAGTGGGCCACACTTTCAATTTCAAACCGTGCATCCGGTGCAGACGAGGCGAATTATCCATGTTCAACCGCATTTTCCTGTTTCTGGCAACCAATCTTGCCGTGCTGGCACTGGTCAGCATCGTCATGTCCGTGTTGGGCGTGAATTCGCAACAGTTTGGCGGCTTGCTGATCATGGCGGCATTGTTCGGTTTTGGTGGCTCGATCATTTCACTGCTGCTGTCGAAATGGATGGCCAAGCGCGCCACCGGTGCACAAGTGATCGAGCAGCCGCGCAACGAGGCCGAGCGTTGGCTGGTGGCCACCGTGCAGCGGCAGGCGCAGGCGGCGGGCATCGGGATGCCGGAAGTGGCCATCTACGACGCGCCGGAAATCAATGCGTTCGCCACTGGCGCGAACCGCAACAACGCACTGGTGGCGGTGTCCACTGGCTTGCTGCGGGCAATGAGCCGTGACGAGGCCGAGGCGGTGCTGGGCCATGAGGTCAGTCATGTGGCCAACGGTGACATGGTGACGATGGCGCTGCTGCAGGGCGTGTTGAACACCTTCGTGATCGTGTTGGCGCGCATTGTGGGCCGGGTGGTGGATGGCGCGATCAGTGGCGACCGTGACCGTGGCCCGGGCTTTGGCTATTACATCATCGTGTTTGTGCTGGAGATGGTGTTTGGCTTCTTCGCTTCGATGATTGCGATGTGGTTCTCGCGCCATCGTGAATTTCGCGCCGATGCCGGCGGCGCCCAGTTGGCCGGCCGCCAGAAAATGATCGCGGCGCTGGAGCGTCTGGCGCAGACCCACGGCGAAAGCACCCTGCCCAAGCAGGTGGCAGCCTTCGGCATCAATGGCGGCAGCGTGCAGCGGCTGTTGATGAGCCACCCGCCGCTGGAGGTGCGGATTGCCGCGTTGCAAAAGGCGGCTTGAGTACAGGTAAAAACAAAGCCCGCGCAATGCGCGGGCTTTGTTTTGGGTCGCCGTGCTGGGTCAATTGTCGAAGTCGTAGTTCATGTCCGGCCCGGCCATTGCCAGGAAGTCACCCTCGGCATAGTCCACCCCGCACGAAAACAGCACGCTCATGCTGGCCGCGTCTTGCACGAACTCCGCAATACTCTGGATGTGGTGCTCGCGTGCTTTTTGTGCCAACTCCCGCACGCGCTGTTGGTTGGCGCTGTTTTTTGGCAACTCGTCGATGAAGCTGCGGTCGATCTTGACGAAGCCCGGGACGAAATGCGCCAGCAATTGGAACGAGTCCAGACCGGCGCCAAATTGTTCCAGCACCATTTTGCAGTCCAATTTGCCAACCGCCGCTGCGAACACCTGTGCTGCCCGCAGGTTGATGAAGACTTTGGATTCCGGCACCTGCAACAACAGCGAAGCTCCACTTGCGTTGTGTTCGGCCAGCTGCTCGGCAATGAATACCGGCATGGCCTCATCCAACAGCGAGGCTTGTGAAATTTTGACTAATAGCGTGACCGGTTTGCCGGCGCGTGCACGGGCAGCAATTGATTTGATCGCATTGAGGATGACCCAGCGATCAATCTGCCCCAGCAAGCCATGTTCTTCCGCGATCGGCAGGAAATGCTTGGGTGCCACCGACTCCCCGCTGTTGCCCTCCAGCCGCAGATAGGTTTCGTACATCGGGCTGGGGCTGCCCAGCAGGGAAATGATGGGTTGGTAGATCAAAGCAAAATGATCGTTGAGCAGCGCATCTTTGATCCGCAGTACCCAGGCCTGGATGCGTTCTTCCTCGGCGCGATCTACCGCACCCGGGTCAAAAATTTCGGCGCGATTGCCCCCCATGCTGGAGGACGACTGGATGCCGTGGCTGGCTTTTGCCAGGACTTGCGACACGCTGGCGATTTTTTCACCAATCTGTACACCGCCGATGCTGGCGGTCAGTGAGCCCGACTTGCCATCGACCTCGAACACATATGCGGCAAACGCGGCACGCAGCTGTTCTGCCAATGCTGTTGTGATTTGGTAGTCACCACGGGTCAGCACAGCAAAACTATTCTCGCTGAAGCGGGCAATTTGTGCGCCGTTGGCGAGTTCTGCGGCCAACGCATCATTCATGCATTTTGCAATCGCCACCAGCAGCGCATCCGCACCGCTCAGGCCGATCTCGTGCAGGATGCGCTGGTAGTTGTCCGGCTCGAGGAGCAACAGACCGTACTGGGCTTGATTCTGGCCGGCATCGACCACCGCATCTTCAAGCTTGCGCAGGAATGTGGGGCGATTGAGTAGGCCGGTGGTTTGGTCGCGTTTGCGCAGCTCTTCCAGCTCCTGCACCAGCTCGGGGTCGGATTCGGTGGCCTGATGGCGGAAAATGATTTGCTGGCAATGCTCGCCTTGATATTCGGCGGCCACAAACTCCATGACCGCCGGAAATTCTTCGCCATTGCTGTCGTGTGCGGTCAGCTCGTAACGCGGTGGCGGGTCTTCGCCCTTGGACAAGCGCTTGAGCAAGGCCTTGAACGCCTCCACGTCGGGAGTGGCGACCAGATCCAGCAGCGACATGCCTTCGATATCGTCAAACGACTCGTAACCAAACATGTCCAGATAAGCCTGATTGGCGCGGATGTGCATGCCTTCGTGGATATAGGCAATGGGCTCGCGCGAGGAGTCGATCAGCATGTCGCAGCGGCGTTGGGTTTCGCGCATTTGCGCTTCCAGCCGGCGCTGCGAGCGACGCGCCTCCAGATCATTCCATTCGGTCAGCACGTTCTTCAGGAACTGCTGGTTGCGGCTATGCAAGGCCACTGCCTGTGCGCCAAGGCCCTGCACGTTTTCCAGGATGTCGTCGGTTATGCCGTCCAGCACGGCCAGCAACGGCACGTCCTTGCCGCAGCCCATCACGGCCTTGGCGACGTGATCAAACGGAATGACCACGGCGGTGTAGTCGGCCAACACCATATCCACCGGTTGCTGCGCCAGTATCGATACCAGTTCGTCCAGCGATTCCGCACGCAGCGGGCGCACTGCGGTGCCGGCATTGCGCAAGCGACTGACCATGGCTTCGGCCTCGTTGACCAAATCGGCAACGAGCAGCAAACGCAGAGCGGTGTCCTTTCCAGTAGCCATACACGTCGGGGGTCGTGGTGGAAGTTACTGCAAGGCTACATCATCCAGCGGTCAGAATGCCGCTCTGCGGGCTTGTGAGCGGGGTCTTGCCGGGTTGTCCCGCGATTTCGCGCACCAGTTTGGGCACCAGATAGCCGGGCAGGCGCGCGGCCAGTGCCGCGTGCAGAGCCAGTGCCTTGTCATCGGCCACTTCAAAATGGGCCGCGCCGGCCACGCGGTCGAGTTGGTGCAGGTAATACGGCAGCACACCGGCGCGATAGCCACGCTCGCACAGGCCGGCCAGTGCATCGACTGCATCATTGACCCCGCGCAACAGCACTGCTTGATTCAGCAAGGTGATGCCGATACCACGCAGGCGAGCCATCGCGGCATCGACTGCGGGGTCGAACTCGTTGGCATGGTTGGCATGCACCACCATGGCCACCGGCCACGGCAGGCCGCGCAGCCAGTCCAGCAGGCCGGTGTCCACGCGCTCGGGCAGCACGATGGGCAGGCGAGTGTGGATGCGCAGGCGGCGAATGTGCGGAATGGCGCGCAGGGCGTGGGTCAGCTCGGCCAGTTTGTGGTCGACCAGCGCCAGCGGATCGCCGCCGGACAGAATCACCTCGTGAACCGACGCATCGCCAGCGATCACGCCCACCGCGTCGCGCCAGCCGCCGCTGGCGGCGCTGTCATCGGCATACGGGTAGTGGCGGCGGAAGCAGTAGCGGCAGTTCACCGCGCAGCTGCCGGTGGCAATCAGCAGGGCGCGTCCGTTGTATTTCTGGATGACGCCGTGGCCGCTGCGGGCGGCGTGATCGCCCACCGCATCCAGCCCGAAGCCGGGCACGATGCGTTCCTCGTTCAGCACCGGCAGCACCTGTCGCAGCAACGGATCCGCCGGGTCGCCGTGGCGCATGCGGGCGATAAAGCTGCGCGGTACCCGCAGCGGGAATTGCTGCGCGGCGGCGTCGGAAAACTGCGCCGCCTGTGCTTCCAGCCCCAGCAGTGTCAACAGCTCACGTGGGTCACGTACGGCCTGCCGCCAGTGGGTTTGCCAGCGGTGGGCTAGGGGTTGCTGCAATGGGGTGGGGGCTGCGGGTATCATGTCGGGCTGTAAAAACATCATTCCGGCGCGGCCGGAATCCTCGTCAAACCCACAGTTTAGCCGCCCTGCCGGGTGGCCCCAAGGAGCACCCATGGCCACCCTCGGCATGAACGACGTCAAATCCGGCCAGAAAATCCTGGTCAACAACGAACCTTCGGTCATTTTTGAAACCGATTACGTGAAGCCGGGCAAAGGTCAGGCGTTCACCCGCGTGCGCTATCGCCAGATCCGCACCGGCCGCGTGCAGGAAATCACCATGAAGTCCACCGACTCGGTGGAAGCCGCCGACGTGGTGGATACCGACATGCAGTATCTGTATTCCGATGGCGAGTACTGGCATTTCATGAACCAGGAGTCTTTCGAGCAGGTGCAGGCCGACAAGGCCGGCGTTGGCGATGCCGCCAAGTGGTTGAAGGGTGAAGAGGATTGTGTGGTCACCTTGTTCAACGGTAGTCCAATCCAAGTGACCCCGCCGAATTTTGTGGAATTGAAAATCATCGAAACCGACCCCGGCGTGCGCGGGGATACCTCCGGCGGCGGCGGCAAACCAGCCACGCTGGAAACCGGCGCAGTGGTGCGCGTGCCGCTGTTCGTGGGCCAGGACGAAGTGATCAAGGTTGATACCCGCAGCGGCGAATACGTCAGCCGAGTGAAGTAAGCAATGACCAACCTCACCCCACAGCCCTGCGATCTGTTGATCGAAGCCGGCTGGGTGGTGCCTGTGGTGCCGCACGGCGTGGTCTTGACCGATCACGCCGTTGCTGTCTCCGGCGGGCGCATCCAAGCTATCCTGCCGATTGCGCAGGCGCGCATGCAGTACGCCGCAAAGGACACGGTGGCGCGCCCGGAAGCGGTGCTGCTCCCCGGCTTGGTCAACGCGCATACCCACAACCCGATGACTCTGCTGCGCGGGATCGCCGACGACTTGCCGTTGATGACGTGGTTGCAGCAGCACATCTGGCCGGTGGAAGCAGCGGTGATCGGCCCGGATTTCGTGGCCGACGGCACTACGCTTGCCATTGCGGAAATGCTGCGCGGCGGCACCACCTGTGCCAACGAAAATTATTTCTTCCCCGATGTGCAAGCCGGGGTGTACAAGAAGTACGGCTTCCGCGCACGGGTGGGGGCGGTGATCATTGATTTCCCCAGTGCGTGGGCGGCCAGCGATGACGAATATTTCGACCGCGCCTGCCAGCTGCACGATACTTGGCGTGGTGATGTGCTGATTGGCACCGCATTTGCGCCGCATGCGCCGTACACGGTCAATGACGCCAATTTCGAACGCATCCGCATGCTGGCCGATCAACTGGATCTGCCGGTGCATCTGCACCTGCACGAAACCGCGCATGAGGTCAGCGAGTCACTGAAGTTGCACGGCCAGCGCCCGATTGCGCGCATCGACCGCCTGGGATTGCTGAATGATCGGTTGATCGCGGTGCATATGACCCAACTCACCGAGGCAGACATCCACTTGTGCGCCGAACGTGGCGTCAGCGTGGTGCATTGCGCGGAATCCAACCTCAAGCTGGCCTCGGGCTTTTGCCCGGCGTGCGCGCTACTGAGCGCCGGCGTGAATCTGGCGATCGGCACCGATGGCTGCGCCAGCAACAACGATCTGGACATGTTTGGCGAAACCCGCAGTGCCGCGCTGCTGGCCAAGGCCGTGGCCAACGATGCGGCCGGCTTCAACGCATTCGAAGCGCTGCATGCAGCCACGTTGGGCGGTGCCAAGGCATTGGGGTTTGAAGACAGGATCGGCTCGATTGAAGCGGGCAAGGACGCGGACTTGGTGTGCGTGGATCTGTCCGCGCTGGAAACCCAACCGCTGCACCACGTGGTGTCACAATTGATCTATGCAACCAGCCGTCAACAGGTCAGCGATGTGTGGATTGCCGGTGTGCAAAAACTGCGGCAGCGCGAATTGGTGGACATGGACAGCGCGGCCATCGTCGCCAATGCGCGGCAGTGGCGGCAGAAAATTGCACAGGTGCGGGCATGACGGCAGCAGCCAATAATTTTTCGCAAGCAGAGCTTGATAAATTCGACGAACTGGCGCAGCGCTGGTGGGACGCCAACGGCCCGCAAAAGGCCCTGCACGCATTGAACCCGGTGCGGCTGGGCTATGTGGCCCAGCGCGTGCCGCTGATGGGTGTGGCGGCGCTGGACGTGGGCTGTGGTGGTGGCTTGCTGAGCGAAGCTTTGGCCAAGGCAGGTGCCAATGTCACTGCGATTGATTTGGCCCCGAATTTGCTGAAAGTGGCGCGCCTGCATGGCTTGGAATCGGGCATCAAGGTCGACTATCGGCAAGTGGCGGTGGACGTCCTGGCTGACGAGCTGCCAGCCGGTTTCGATGTCATCACCTGCATGGAAATGTTGGAACACGTGCCCGATCCGGGTGCGATTGTCGAAGCCTGTGCGCGCTTGTTGAAACCGGGTGGGCGTTTGTTCCTGTCCACCTTGAACCGCACCCCGGCGGCGTTCGCGCTGGCGATTGTGGGGGCCGAATACGTGGCCCGCCTGTTGCCCAAGGGCACCCATCTGTATCGCGATTTCATCAAACCGGCCGAGCTGGCACGGATGCTGCGCGATGCCGGGCTGGAACTGGAAGATATCAGTGGTTTGCTGTACCAGCCGTGGCGCAACGGCGCACGGTTGAGCAAGCGCACCGAGGTCAATTATTTGGCCTGTGCACGCAAACCGGAATGACGATGCCGATGTTTCCCAAGCTGGTGCTGTTCGATCTGGATGGCACCTTGCTCGATAGCGCTCCGGACATGCTGGCCACTGTCAACCGCATGCGCACGGCGCGCGGGCAGGGGCCGATGGCACTGGCCGAGCTGCGCCCGCAGGTCTCCAAAGGCTCACGCGCGATGAGTGCGGCGGCATTCCCGGGATTGGGTGGTGACGTGCCAGCCGAGATGATCCGCGAATTTCTGGATATCTACGAGCAAGAACTCGGCCAACATGCGCAGTTGTTTGCAGGCGTGGTGGAATTGCTGGATGCCATCGAAGCCGTCGGCAGTCGCTGGGGCATCGTCACCAACAAGCCCGAGTATCTGGCCAGGAAAATCCTGCCGGCCTTGGGTTGGGCGTCACGCAGTGCAATTTTGATTGGCGGCGATACCCTGGCCCAGCGCAAGCCGCACCCGCTGCCGCTGCTGCATGCCGCACAGGTGTTGGGGGTTGCGATAGGTGATTGCGTCTATGTGGGCGATGACCAGCGCGATATCGATGCCGCACGCGCAGCCGGCATGCGCAGTGTGGTCGCACTCTGGGGCTATCGGCCCGAGGCCGATGATCCGGCAACCTGGGGGGGGAGTGTGCTGGCGGCATCGGCCCCGGACTTGTTGACGCCGGCGTTGTGGGATGCACTGCGATGAGTGACCGCGACGCGCTGCTGGCCTTCCTCGACAAAGCGCAAACGCAGTGGCCGGAATGGGTACTGGCGGAAGTGTTTGTGCCGGTACCGCAGCGCGAGCAGGCGCGCGCGTGGTTGGCCTTGCGTGGCGAATGGGCCGATGCCGCGTGGGCAGGCGTTGATCCTGTCCCCGGCGCAGCCAAATTGGGATGGTGGCAGGAAGAATTGCAGGGCTGGGCGCGCAATGCCTACCGTCACCCGCTGGGGCAAGTGCTGCAAAAGCAGCCGGTGGACTGGGCCACGCTAGCGCAGGCGTTACCCGCACTGGCTGCCAGCCGCGTGCAACAAGGCGATCTGGGCAACGCATTGCGCGGGTTGGAACCGGTGGCGCAGGCGTTGGCGGCCACCGCAGCGGGCCTGTTTGCCGCACCACTGCCAGCCGAAGCACAGGATGTGGCCGTCACATTATTGGGTGAGCGCGCCCTGCGGATGCCGCCCAGCGGCGTGCAAGGGGCACTGGGGGCTGCCGGGTTGTTGGCCTTGCCACGGTTTACCGACGGCAGCCGCGTGGAGCGCATCCACGCGGCACTGCTGCGCCGCCGCCTGCAGCGGCGGCGCAGCGGACGCGACGGCGCATCGTCACGGATCGCCGCGCTGCTGGCTGCTTGGCGCGCTGCACGCGGCTAGGCGCACGCGGCTATAAGCACGCTGGCGCATCGCAGCGTTGCAGCGGCGCTCACCCAGTAGCCGCTACAATGACGCGATGCACAAGAACACCCAACCGCAGCCTTTGCCCGATGTCGCCTTCGACGCGGTCGCCTTGGCACGTCCGTTGGACTGGGTGGGGATGGACGGTATGGCGTTGCCGATCCGCCTGGGCGCGGAGACCGGCCAGCCCATGCTGGTGCCGGCTACGGTGGATGTGGCGGTGAATCTGCACGATCCCGACGCACGCGGCATCCATATGTCGCGCTTGTATTTGCAGCTGCAGCAAGGCTTGGCCAACGAAAGCCTGGGCGCGCCGTCGCTGCGGCGTCTGCTGGAAGCCTGCATCGGCAGCCAAAACGGTGTGGCCACCCGCGCACGCTTGCATCTGCGCTTCGATCAGTTGCTGCTGCGCAAGGCGTTATTGAGTGATAACGCGGGCTGGAAGCGTTATCCCGTCGAAGTGGAAGCCGAGCTGGCCGACGGTCATCTGCGCCTTGCGCTGGCCTTTTCGATTGAATACTCGAGCACTTGCCCCGCCTCTGCCGCATTGTCGCGGCAAGCCAACGCGCAACGGTTTGCCGAAGACTTTGCGGATGCGCGCAGCTTGTCGAATGATGCCGTGCGCGACTGGCTGCACAGCACGCGTGGCATGGCGGCCACCCCGCACGCCCAGCGCAGCCGTGCACAGATCCGGGTAGAGCTGAAGCCCGCATTCGATGAGCTGCCACTGGTGGCGCTGGTGGACGTACTGGAGGCCGCGTTAGGCACGCCGGTACAAACCGCAGTCAAGCGCGAAGACGAACAAGCCTTTGCACTGGCCAATGCCGCCAATCTGATGTTCTGCGAAGACGCCGCCCGCCGGCTGGCAGCGGTGCTGGCGGCCAATCCTCGCGTGGTGGCATGGAGCGCCCGCGTCGCTCACTTCGAAAGCCTGCACCCGCACGATGCGGTGGCCAGCGTGAGCGGGCGCAATAGTTAATCAGCCCGGGTTGCTCACGTGTTCTGGCAACGAGAGGCGGCGCAGCATTATTTCCGCTCCAGCACCAGCAGGGGATCGATCCGGACATCGAACCAATTCATGCCCCAGTGCAGGTGCGGGCCGGTGGCACGGCCGGTGGCACCGACCGTCGCGATGCTGTCACCCTGTTTCACCACATCCCCCACCTTCACGTCGATGCGCGACAGGTGCAGGAAATTGCTGCTGATGCCGTGACCGTGGTCCAGCACTACGGTGCCGCCGGTGAGATAGAGGTCGGGATTGACGAAGGTCACCACTCCATCGGCAGGGGCTTTGACCGGCGTGCCGGTTGCGGCAGCGATGTCCATGCCGGAGTGCGGCGCTTTGGGCGTGCCGTCGTACACACGCTGGTTGCCGAAGCGACCACTGATGCGGCCTTGGACTGGCCAGATGAAATGTTGGGTAAAGCCGAGTTCATCGCCGTCGCGGGTGCGTACGGCAGTGACCTGGGCCTGTTCTTGCTCGATGCGTGCGGCAATGGCGGGCGGTGGATTGACGGTGGCCGGCGGCGCGCCGTTGACGTGCTCGATCGGCCAGTCACGCGGCGTCACGTTGAGGGTGATGTGCCGGGTTGCGGCGTTTGGCGGCTGGACGTCAAGTTGCAGCGGGCCGGCTTCATCGCGGCCAATACCAAACACCACGCTGCCGTAGGCGGTGGCCCGCAGTGTGCGTCCGGCATAGGTGACGCGGCTGCCGGGCGGCACCTTGCCGATGACCATGGCACCTTGCGATGCCGAGGGCGGAAAGACACTGTCCACTTGGCCGGCAGCGCCACTTTGCATCTGAGGCGAAGCTGCACCCGCGCACGGTGTTGCCACGCTGAGGGGGGGCAGCAGCAGGCAGGCGAGGCCGATCCACAGGTGCTTGCCCGTGGCATTGATGCGGATACCGCCCAAGTGGATGGCCAGTCTGCTGCTCATGCGGGCGGCACCGGGTCGTGCCCACCGGGGTGAAGCGGGTGGCAGCGGGCGATGCGGCGCGCCGCCAACCAGCTGCCTTTGATGGGGCCAAACCGGCCAATCGCTTCCATCGCATATTCCGAGCAGGTAGGCACGAAGCGGCAGCGTGGGCCGAGCAGGGGGCTGATGAAGCGTTTGTAGCCGCGCAGCAAGAAAATAAGGAGTTTTGAGATCACGTTGGCCGGTACGAACGACGACGGTCAGATGGATGCGGTTGCCGCCTTGCGCTGGGCAGGGTATAACAGCGCGCCTTCCCCTCTCAAGGGAAGACTGAGGAAATCCACGACGTGGCTGCGAAAAAACCCGCAAAACAGGCCGCCAAATCGGCCAAAAAAGTCGCCCCGGCGAAAAAGCCGGCCCCTGCCAAGAAGGCTGCAAGCAAGTCATTGGCCAAGAAAGTGGTACCAGCGAAGAAGGCTGCTATTGCGAAGAAGCCAGTGACGCTAAAAAAGCCGCCTGCCAAACCGGTGGCTAAAAAGGCGGTTGCGCTGAAAAAGTCAGTGCCGGCCCAAAAGGCGGCTGCACAGAAGGCCGCCCCGGCGAAAAAAACGGCAGTGGCGAAGGCGACGCCCGCGAAAGCATTGGCAAAGAAGCCCGTGCCAGCTGCCAAGGCGCACTCCAAGCCGGTATCGAAGGTGGTTGCCAAGCCTGTCTCCAAGTCGGTAGCGAAGCCGGTAAGTAAGCCTGTGGCCAAACCCGTAGCCAAGGTGGCGACCAAGGCTGCGGCAAAAGTGGTGAGCAAGCCGACCTCCGCAGCGGCCAGCAAACCGACTGCACGAGTACCGGTTGCCAAGCCGTCTGACAGAGCTGTCAAGGCGAAGGAGACGAAGCCTGCTGCACCGGTCAAACCGGCGTCGCAATCAGCCAGCAAGGCAACGCCTGCTGCACCCAAGCAGGACACCAAAAAAGTTGTGGCGCCGCCGGTTTCGCTGGCGCCCAAAACAGAGAAATCGAAAGGGAAGGTGATGGTGGCGGTGAAAAAGACGCCCGAAGCGCAAGTTGCGCCCAAGGGCACCCAGAAAAAAGCAGTGGCTTACCAGATGGATGAAGTGACTGGGCGGCCTCTGTTGCCGGCAGGCTATAGGCCGTCGGCGGATGAGGAATACATGAGCCCGCTGCAGCTTGAGTTTTTCCGCCAGATGTTACTGAGCCGGCGCGCCGAATTAGTTGAGGAATCCAAGCAGACGATTGAAAATCTCAAGGATGAAGTGCGTGATGTCGGCGATGAGGCCGAGCGCGCCAGCCGCGAGACCGAAAATGCACTGGAGTTGCGCACCCGTGACCGCTATCGCAAGTTGATCGGCAAGATCGATAGCACGCTCAAGCGTGTGGACAGTGGTGAATACGGCTATTGCGTGGATACTGGTGAAGAGATTGGCCTGGATCGATTGATTGCACGCCCACAGGCCGAGCGCACCATCGACGCCCAAGAGCGCTGGGAGCATTCGCAGAAATTGATGGGCGATTGACCCCTGCGGTTGAGCGTGCTGCCACAAAACCCCGCCACGGCGGGGTTTTGGCTTAGTGGAGTTGGCGAATGTCCAGTGTGCGCAGGCGTGGGGCGCGTTTGGCGGTAATAGCCACCACGCCCAAGGTCACACAGCCGCCCATGATAATCGCCGGCACGAGTCCCAACAGCCGTGCCATCACGCCATCGTAAAACGCGCCCAGTTCGTTGGATGAGCTGACGAAGATGCCGTTGATCGATGACACCCGCCCGCGCATTTCGTCGGGTGTCACCAATTGCATGATGGTGGAGCGCAGCACCACCGACACCCCATCGCAGGCCCCATACAACACCAGAATCACGGCGGATAACCACAGGTTGCGCGAGAGTGCAAAGGCGATCGTACTGATTCCGAACGCCGCCACCGCCAGCAGCAAAATGCGCCCGGCATGGCGTTGCAGGGGATGCCGGGTGAGCCACAGCGCTACCGCAATCGAGCCGATCGCGGGGGCTGCGCGCAGCAGGCCCAACGCCTCCGGGCCGGCGAGCAGGATGTCCTTGATGAACGCCGGCAGCATGGAGACAGCACCACCCAGCAACACCGAAAACATGTCCAAGGCCATCGCGCCCAGCATGATCTGGTTGCCGGCCACGAAGCGTGCCCCCTCGGCAATGCTGGCAAAAATGGGGCCGGGTTGCTGCAGTTTGGCCGGCTCGGTGACCGGCATCGCCAGCAAGGTGGCGGCTGCCATCAGTGCAAAACCTGTCCCCACTGCATACGACATGGATTTTCCAAAGAGGCCCACCAGCACGCCACCCAAGGCTGGCCCCAATACCAGTCCCGCCTGAAAGACCACGCTGCCCAGACTGGCGCCAGTGGCAAATTGGTCGCGTTGCAGGACGCGCGCGAACAGAGCGTTATAGACAGGGCCGAGCACCGAACGGCCGATACCGCCCACGGCCACCGCCAGATAGATGGGCCAAGTGCCCTGGGTGTGCAAGGCAATGTTGCCGGCCACCAAGGCCAATACGCCGGCATTGATGGCCAGCAAGGTGCAGGCGGCGGCGCCCATCTTGCGGCGCGGCAAGTGATCTACCAGATGCCCGGCGAACGGGGCCACGCAAAAATACGGGATGACTTCGGCCAAGCCCACCAAGCCCAGCGACAAGGTGTTGTGGGTCACCTCGTAGATATGCCAGCCCACCGTCACCGCCACGATCTGGTACGACAACAAGGTGCATATGCGATACAGCAACAGCCAGCGGAACCCGACGCTGCGCAGCGGCGATGGCAGTGATGGGTTCATCCGCCGCCCAGGGCAAGCTCTGCACGATTGCGGATAAAAGCCAGCAGTGCGGCCAGGCCATTGCTGCGGGTAGGGGACAGGTGCTTGGCAAGGCCAATGTGTGTGATGTAGTCCGGCGTGGTGGCCAGAATCTCCTGTGCACTGCGGCCGGAATACACGCGCAGTGCCAGATAAATCAGGCCGGAGACGATCACCGAGTCGCTGATCGAATGGAAGGTCAGTTTGTCGGCATCGCCTTCGCCAACGATCCACACCAGCGAGGTGCAGCCGTGCAGACGGTGCGCGTCGGTTTTCCAGTCTTCCGGAAACTCCGGCAGCTTGTGACCCAAGTCGATCAGGTACTGGTAGCGTTCCGACCAATCACCGAAGAAGCCGAATTCATCTGCAATTGCGGCTTGGGCGTCGGCAGCAGTGGGTTCGAGAGGGAAGGGGGAAGTGTTCATGCTCGCTTCCAGCGCACACCTTGCGGCGTGTCCTCCAGCAGAATACCTTCGGCGGCGAGCTGGCCGCGGAGCGCATCGGCACGGGCGAAATCGCGGGCTTGCTTGGCAGCGGCGCGTTCGTCCACCAATGCTTGGATACGCGCATCGTCATCCCCCGACACGCCGCGCGCGAACCATTCGGCAGGTGCTTGCTGCAACAAGCCCAGCACCTTGCCTGCGCCCAGCAATTGCGCTTTCAGCGTGGTCCGACCCTCACGCGAGGTGGCCTTGCGTGCCTCACCGGCAAGCCGCGCGATTTCCGCCAGCGCCGCCGGGGTGTTGAGGTCGTCGTCCAGCGCCGCGTCAATGCTGGCGGGGATCACGGCAGTGGCCTGCACATCGGCCAAGTCCCGCAGTGTCCCGTACAGGCGGTCCAGTGTGCGCACGCATTGTTCGATCAGCGTATCCGACCACTCCAGCGGTTGCCGGTAGTGCGCCGACAGCAGCGCATAGCGCAGTGCTTCCGGCGGGTGCTGCCGCACCAGATCATGCACACGCTGGATATTGCCCACCGACTTGGCCATCTTGGCGCCGCCGAAATTGAGCATGCCGTTGTGCAGCCACCAGCGTGCGAACGGTGCGCCGCCGTGCGCGCACTCGCTTTGCGCCACTTCGTTTTCGTGATGCGGGAACTGCAAGTCGATGCCACCGGCATGGATGTCGATGGTAGGCCCCAGATGCGCCGCCGCCATCGCCGAGCATTCGATATGCCAACCCGGGCGGCCACGGCCCCACGGAGAGTCCCAGCCGGGCAGATCGTCGCTGGAGGGTTTCCACAGCACGAAATCACCGGGGTCGTGTTTGTAGGGAGCCACGTCGATGCGAGCGCCGGCCAGCATGTCGTCGGTATCGCGGCGCGAGAGCTTGCCGTAGCCAGCGAAACTACCCACTGCAAACAACACGTGATGTTCGGCGGCGTAGGCGTGGCCATCGGCAATCAGGCGTTCGATCATCGCAATGATCTGGTCGATATGCCTTGTGGCTTCCGGCTCGATATCGGGGGCAAATTCGCCGCTCACGCCCAGCGCGGCCATGTCGTCACGATAGGCCGCACTGTATTTGTCGGTGATCGTGCTGATTGGCGTGCCCAGTGCTTTTGCCGCCGCGTTGATCTTGTCGTCCACGTCGGTGATGTTGCGGGCATAGCGCAGGCCACCGAAGCGCCGCCGCAGCAGCGCCGCCAGCACGCCAAACACCACCGGTCCGCGTGCATTGCCGATATGCACGTAGTTGTAAACAGTGGGGCCGCAGACGTACATCGTGGGGCAGTTGGCAGCCAGCGGGACGAAAAGTTCGGGGCGGCGGCTCAGAGTGTTGTAAAGAAAGAGGCTCATGGCAGTAGGCGCGTGGGATGCACCATTGTAACGGTGCCTTGGGCGAACGCCGCCGTGCCGCTGCGACAGCGGCGATTCATTCGATTGCCCTGACAGCCCGATAAACTTGGGTCATGAGCTTGCGCCATGGGATGTCAGTGTTGTGCCTGTCTGCGGGGTTGCTCGTTGGCGGTGCGGTGTGCGCGCAAGACGCTCCGCGTGAAGTGACATTGCCGTTTGAAAACGTGCGTTACGACTATGCGCAAGTTTTGTCGGTGCGGCCGGTGTATCAGGTGCTGCGTACCACCAGTATGGAACGGGTCTGTGATGTGAGGGATGCCGACAAAGGCACCACCTTGGCGCGCATCGTCAATTCAGTCAAAGATCGCCTCTCCAGTACCGGTACCAATGCCGAAGAGCGGGCGGCTGGCTTGCAAAATTGCAGAGTCGAGCCAGTGGAAAAGGAATTTCGCCGCACGCTTGCCTATGACGTGGATTACATGTACCGCGGCAGCAAGTTCCGCACCCGTATGGACCGCGACCCCGGTAATCGCTTGCGCATCCGCATTTCGATCACACCACATCCTTTCGATTGATTGCGCTTGTGCTATCAGGCATGGCATGCGACCATTGCCGCTGCAATGAACGCCCACCTTTCCACGCGCTACGCTGACACCGCCCGGATGGCCTCCGGCATGACGTCGCGTGCGCGCCGACCGGAAACGCCATTTCCAGCTGGGTAATCCGGATCGCGTTCATGCGTCACTTTTCCGAAAACCCAGCCTGGCGGCTGGGTTTTTGCGTTTCAGCCCTCCACTTTCCTTCTGCCCATATCGAAAACCAACCCATGAAGCACTTTCTCAATACCCAAGACTGGAGCCGCGCCGACCTCAACGCGTTGTTGATGCAGGCCGCCGAGTTCAAGCGCAACAAGTTGGGGGATGCGCTGAAGGGCAAGTCCATCGCGCTGGTGTTTTTCAACCCGTCAATGCGCACCCGCACCAGTTTCGAGTTGGGCGCATTCCAGCTGGGTGGCCATGCCATCGTGCTGCAGCCGGGCAAGGATGCGTGGCCGATCGAATTCGATTTGGGCACGGTGATGGACGGCGACACCGAGGAACACATCGCCGAAGTGGCGCGGGTATTGGCGCGCTATGTGGATTTGATCGGCGTGCGCGCGTTTCCGAAGTTTGTGGATTGGCAGTACGACCGCCAGGACATCGTACTCAGGAGTTTCGCCAAATACGCCACGGTGCCGGTGATCAATATGGAAACCATCACCCACCCCTGCCAGGAATTGGCGCACGCACTGGCCCTGCAAGAGCACTTTGGCAGCAGTGATTTGCGCGGCAAGAAATACGTGCTGACCTGGACCTACCACCCCAAGCCGCTGAATACCGCCGTGGCCAATTCGGCGCTGACCATTGCCACGCGCATGGGAATGGACGTGACGTTGCTATGCCCCACCGAACAGTATGTATTGGATGAGCGCTACATGGGCTGGGCACGCGACAACGTTGCGGAAAGCGGCGGCTCGCTGACCGTGAGTCACGACATCGCAAGCGCGTATGCCGGCGCGGATGTGGTGTATGCCAAGAGCTGGGGCGCGCTGCCGTACTTCGGCAACTGGGCACCGGAAAAACCGATCCGCGACCAATACCGGCACTTCATCGTGGACGAAGCCAAGATGGCACTGACCAATGACGGTGTGTTCAGTCACTGCTTGCCGCTGCGTCGCAATGTCAAAGCCACCGATGCGGTGATGGATTCGCCGCGCTGTATCGCCATCAACGAAGCCGAAAATCGCCTGCATGTGCAGAAAGCCATCATGGCGGCGCTGCTGCGCTGAATTTCCCAAGATCAAGCCCCCCAACCCTCCCCTGCAAACAGGGGGAATAGACACCGAGATCTCACATGACTGCTGCTGATTCCAAAGACATCGTTCTCGCCTTTTCCGGCGGCCTCGACACCAGTTTTTGCGTGCCCTATCTGCAAGAACAGGGTTGGCAGGTGCACACCGTGTTTGCCGATACCGGCGGCGTGAGTGCCGAGGAGCGCGCCACCATCGAAGCGCGTGCGGCCGAACTGGGGGCGGCATCGCATGTCACCATCGATGGCGGCGCGGCGCTGTGGAATGATTTCGTCAAACCCTTCGTGTGGGCCGGCGAAGGCTATCAGGGGCAATATCCGCTATTGGTGTCGGACCGCTATCTGATCGTGGATGCCGCGCTGGCGCGGGCGAAAGCATTGGGTACCAATGCCATCGCGCATGGCTGCACCGGCATGGGCAATGACCAGGTGCGCTTTGACTTGGCAGTGAAGTCGCAGGGCCAGTACCGCATCGTTGCGCCGATCCGTGAAATCCAAAAAGAGCACACCCAAACCCGCGCCTATGAGCAGGCGTATCTGGAAGATCGCGGCTTTGCTGTGCGTGCCAAGCAGAAGGCGTACACCATCAATGAAAACCTGCTGGGCCTGACCATGTCCGGTGGCGAAATTGACAGTTGGGAAGCCCCCGGCGACGGTGCGCGCGGTTGGTGCGCGCGCCGCGAGCAGTGGCCGGCCGAGGCAATGGAGGTGAGCTTGCGGTTTGCACAAGGGCAGGCGGTGGCGCTGGATGGGCAAGTACTCGCCGGCGAAAAAATCCTGGCCAAACTCAATACGATGTTTGCGCAATACGGCGTGGGCCGCGGCATGTACACCGGCGATACCACGATTGGACTGAAAGGCCGCATCGTGTTTGAAGCGCCGGGCCTGATCGCACTGCTCACCGCGCATCGCGCGCTGGAAGAAGCGGTGCTGTCCAAACAGCAAAACCGCTTCAAGCCCGAAGTTGCGCGCAAGTGGGTGGAGCTGGTGTACGAAGGCTTCTATCACGACCCCATCAAGGCCGATCTTGAAGCCTTCCTGGCGTCCTCGCAGCGCATGGTCAATGGCGAAGTGGTGTTGCGTACCCACGGCGGTCGCGTGGACGCGGTAGCGGTGCGCTCCGCGCATATCCTCAACAGCAAGGGCGCCACCTATGCGCAATCGGCCGATTGGGGCGTGGAGGAAGCCGAGGGTTTCATCAAGTTGTTCGGGATGAGCAGCACGTTGTGGGCCGGGGTCAACGCGCAGCGCTAAGCCATGCTCAATACCATTCTTCAGCATCTCGAATCCTTGGTGTCCTTCGACACCCGCAACCCGCCGCGCCTGATTGGTAGCGGCGGGATCTTCGACTACATCCGCGCGCAGTTGCCGGGGTATCGTTGTGAGGTAACTGACCACGGTGACGGCGCAGTGTCGCTGCTGGCGGTGCGTGGCAATCCGCGGCGTGTCTTCAATGTGCATCTGGATACGGTGCCCTCGTCGGAGGGCTGGAGTGCCGACCCGTTTACGTTGCGGGTCAGCGCCGATCGCGCCATTGGCCTTGGTGCTTGCGATATCAAGGGCGCGGCAGCCGGGCTGATTACCGCAGCCAATGCCACGCAGGGGGATGCGGCGTTTTTGTTTTCCTCCGATGAGGAAGCCAATGATCCGCGTTGCATTGCTGCATTCCTGGGTAGCGATCACGGCTTTTCTGAAGCCATTATCGCTGAGCCCACGCGCTGCGAAGCGGTATTGGCGCATCGCGGGATCAGCTCGGTCTTGCTGAAATTCAAAGGCGAGGCGGGGCATGCGTCCGGCGCGAATGCGCTGCATGCCAATGCGCTGCATCAGGCCATGCGCTGGGGCGGCGGGGCGCTGGATTTTGTAGCCAGCGAAGCCAATCACTGCTTCGCTGGCTTGCAGGGCTTGCGCTTCAATATTGGCAGGGTGGAAGGGGGGATCAAGGCCAATGTGATCGCACCCAGCGCGGAAGTGCGCTTCGGGTTTCGGCCTTTGCCCTCCCACGATATCGACACGCTGCATGCGCGCTTTGGCACGTGTGCTGCCCCCGGCGCGCTGGACCGCTACCAAGAAACCTTCCGTGGCCCGTCATTGCCTGCGGGCGATGCGACGTATGCCGAACAGCGCCGGCAAGCCGCGCAATCACTCGCCGAATCGCTGTACTTGCCGGTGGGCAACGCGGTGGATTTCTGGACCGAGGCCGCGTTGTTTTCGCAAGCCGGCTTGACCGCATTCGTGTATGGCCCTGGCGATATTGCACAGGCGCACACCGCCGACGAATGGGTGGCACTGGCGCAACTTCAGCGCTATGCCGACGCCATCGTCCGCATTCTTTGACAATGACCTTGACAGTGGATTTGCCGTGACCCCGATCCTCAATTCGCATGCCGTGCACGACCCGCAAACCCGCCAGACCATTGTGCGGTTGCTGTCCAGCATGGGCAGCGCCAAGGAAATTTCGCAGTACTTGAAGCGTTTCTCGCAATTGGATGCCGCGCGCTTTGCGGTGGTCAAGGTGGGCGGCGCAGTGTTGCGCGATGACCTTGATGCGCTGGTCTCATCGCTGGCGTTTTTGCAGGACGTGGGCCTGACGCCCATCGTCATCCATGGCGCCGGCCCGCAATTGGATGTGGAGCTGTCGGCGGCCGGTATCGAAAAGAACACCATCGATGGTTTGCGCGTGACCTCGCCGGAAGCGTTGGCCATTGTGCGCCGCGTGTTCCATGCGCAGAACTTGAAGTTGGTCGAAGCCCTACAAGCGGCCGATGCCCGCGCCACCAGCATTGTCAGCGGCGTGTTTGAAGCCGACTATCTGGACCGCGAGCGCCTGGGCTTGGTGGGCCAGGTCAAGCGCGTGGATTTGGCGCCGATCCAGGCCAGCCTGCAATCGGGTTCGATCCCGGTGATCGCCTCATTGGGTGAGACCGTGGGCGGGCAGATTCTCAACGTCAATGCCGATTTTGCCGCCAACGAATTGGTACAGGTGTTGCAGCCGTACAAGATCGTGTTCCTGACCGGTACCGGCGGGCTGCTGGATGCACAAGGGCGCATCATTGATTCGATCAATCTGTCCACCGAATACGACCACCTGATGCAGCAGCCGTGGATTGAAGGCGGCATGCGGGTGAAGATCGAACAAATCAAGGGCTTGCTGGAAGGCCTGCCGTTGGCCTCCTCGGTGTCGATCACCAAGCCATCGGAATTGGCCAAGGAATTGTTCACCCACAAAGGCTCGGGCACGCTGGTGCGGCGCGGTGAACGTGTTCTGCAGGGCGCATCGTGGGCGGATTTCGACTTGCCACGTCTGCGTGGATTGATTGACTCGGCGTTTGGCCGGAAATTGCTGCCGGACTATTTCGAATGCACGCAGTTGCACCGTGCCTACGTCAGTGAAAATTACCGTGCCGCGGTCATTTTGACCCAGGAGGATGCCGGCATTTATCTGGATAAATTTGCGGTGCTGGACGATGCACAAGGTGAAGGCCTGGGACGTGCGGTGTGGTTGGTGATGCGCGAGCAAAACCCGATGTTGTTCTGGCGTTCGCGCCACGGCAATGCAGTCAATCCGTTCTATTACGCGGAATCCGATGGCTGCATCAAACAGGACAAATGGAAGGTGTATTGGTATGGCCGCGCCGGGTTTGACCGGATCGAACGCTATGTGCAGCTGTGCGCGCAACGCCCCGCCACCCTGGAAGAACCCGTATGAGCACGTTGCGAGTTGGCTTGGTCGGCGCACGCGGCCATACCGGCGCGGAATTGATTCGCTTGATTGCAGCGCACCCGCGCTTGGAACTGGCGTTTGTCACCTCGCGCGAATGGGACGGTCAGCGCTTGGCGGACCACAACGCTGCCTACACGGGGCAATTGCGCTACAGCAATCCAGCGCACGAAGACTTGCCAACCCTCGGCGCCGATGTGGTGCTCCTGGCGCTGCCCAATGGCAAGGCCTCCGCTATCGTGCAGGCATTCGACGCGGCGGGCGTGGACCCGATCCTCATTGATCTGTCGGCCGACTACCGTTTCGACCCCGGCTGGTATTACGGTCTGCCGGAGTTGACCCGCCATGACTACGCAGGCCAGCGCCGGATCAGCAATCCGGGCTGCTATGCCACCGCGATGCAGTTGGCTATCGCACCGATGCGCACTGTGCTGGATGGCCCGGTGCAGTGTTTTGGCGTGTCCGGCTATTCCGGTGCCGGCACCACGCCCAGCGACAAGAACAATGTGGAATTGCTGCGCGACAACCTGATGCCGTATGCGCTCACCGGGCACATCCACGAACGTGAAGTGTCCAAGCAGTTGGGGCATTCGGTGGAGTTCATGCCGCATGTGGCACCGCATTTTCGCGGCATCACGTTGACTGCGAATTTGCATCTGTCGATCGCGTTTGATTTGGATGAAGTGCTGGCGCGCTATCGCAATCGCTATGCGGGCGAGCCCTTGGTGCATGTGCAAGAGGCAGCGCCGTGGGTCAGCCGGATTGCAGGCCGTCACCATGTCGAAATTGGCGGCTTTACCTTGAGTGGCGATGGCCGGCGTTTGGTGGTGGTGGCCACCGAAGACAATTTGTTGAAAGGCGCGGCCACGCAAGCGGTGCAGAACATCAATCTTGCGTGCGGGTTGGATGAGATGACAGGAATCCCTTTGGAGCACGCCGCATGACAACCCTGCTTTGGCAAAAACCCGGTGTGGCGGTGGACGCACAAATCCAGCGTTTTCTTGCGGGCGACGATGTGATCCTGGATCGCGAATTCTTCCTGCACGACATCACCGCCAGCACCGCGCATGCCGAAGGCTTGCAGCACGTCGGCATCCTCAGCGCAGACGAGTTGGCGGCGCTCAAGCGTGAACTGGCGCAGCTCACCGAGGACTTCAGTACCGGTGCATTCGTGCTGGATGCACAATACGAAGATTGCCATTCCGCCATCGAAGCGCGGCTCACCGAACGCTTGGGCGATGCCGGCCGCAAGATCCACACCGGGCGCAGCCGCAACGACCAGATTCTGGTGGCCACACGGCTGTGGCTGAAAGAAAAATTGGCGCGTGTTGCCGAATTGTCGCGTGATATCGCCAAGGTGGCATTGGACCGCGCATCTGCCGAAGCGATGTTGCCGATCCCCGGCTATACCCATATCCAGCGTGCGGTGGTGTCATCCGCTGGCATGTGGTGGGCGGGCTGGGCAGAGGCGTTCATCGATAACGCCATTCGCGCACACAGCACGTTTGCCTTGGTTGACTGCAACCCGCTGGGCACGGCGGCCGGCTACGGCGTCAACTTGACATTGGATCGCGAACACACCACGCAGGCGCTGGGTTTTGCGCGCATGCAGATCTCACCGGTCTACGCGCAACTTTCGCGTGGCAAATTCGAGCTGGCGGCCTTGGAAGCACTGGGTAGCGCGACTTTGGATTTGCGTCGCATCGCGTGGGATCTGTCGCTGTTCACCAGTGGCGAATATGCCTTCGTGGCGTTGCCGGCGCAGTACACCACCGGCAGCTCGATCATGCCCAACAAGCGCAATCCCGACGTGATCGAATTGATGCGCGCCACCCATGCCAGCGTGGCGGCGGCGCGGACCGAAATCGAACAATTGTTGTCGCTGCCATCGGGCTATCACCGCGACCTGCAAAACAGCAAGCCCGCCATCGTGCACGGCTTTGCGCGGGGCTTGGCGGCATTGGAATTGTTGCCGGCGTTATTGGCCAATCTGGAATGGCGCCCGGACAAGCTGCGTGCCGCGATGGATTCGGGCATGTACGCCACCGACGTGGCGGTGGAAGCCGCCATTGCCGGTGTGCCGTTTCGCGAAGCCTACCAAGCCGCGGCGGCCGCGGCCGACAGCGCGGGCTTGGGGCGCACGCCGGAGGGTTCCCTGCAAGTGCGCACCTCTCCCGGTGCGGCGGCCGATCTGCGGTTGGATACCTTGCACATGCGCTGGGAGGCGCTGGCCTGAATCATGAGCACCTTTGCATCGCAGCCTCTTCCCGCATGGAAACGTGCGGTGCTGAAGGTGGGCAGCAGCCTGCTTGCTGCCGATGGCGGTGGCTTGAGCCCGCGCTTTGCGTTGGGCTTGGCGCAGTTTGTGTTGACCAGCCGGCAAGCCGGACGCGAAGTGGTGATTGTGTCGTCCGGCGCAGTCGCCGCCGGGCGTGCGCTGCTGGCCAATGGCAAGGATGCAGCGGCCACGATTGCGGCGAAACAAGCCTTGGCGGCACTCGGGCAGGCGCAGTTGATTGCACTGTGGCAACGCTTCTTCGAGGCACCGGTGGCGCAAGTGTTGTTGACCCACGATGACCTGCGCAACCGCCGCCGTTATCTCAATGCCCGCAGCGCGTTGCTGGAGTTGCTGCGGCTGGGGGCAGTGCCGGTAGTGAATGAAAACGACACGGTGGCGGTGGATGAATTGAAGTTGGGCGACAACGATAACCTTGCGGCGGCGGTGGCCTCACTGGTGGATGCCGATGTGTTGTTGATCGCCACCGATATCGGCGGTTTGTACAGCGCGCATCCGCAACACCACCCCGACGCCGTCCCGCTCACTTACATTCGCACCATCACGCCAGACGTGTTGGCGATGGCGGGCGCGGCGGGCGCATTGGGCACCGGCGGCATGCGCACCAAAGTGGAGGCTGCCGACAAGGCGGCGATGGCCGGTATCGCCACCGCACTGTTTTGTGGCCGCGATGCCGCTACCGTGGCCGCCCTGGCGCAGGGCGTATTGCACGGCAGCTTGTTCGCGGCGCAAGGCAACCGTTTGTCATCGCGCAAACAATGGCTGCGGCATGCGCCGGTATCCGGCACATTGACCGTGGATGCCGGTGCGCAGGCGGCACTGCTGCGTGGCGCGTCATTGTTGCCCGGTGGTGTGCGCCGCGTGGCGGGTGATTTCCGCCGCGGCGATGTGGTTCTGGTGTGCAACGAGGCGGGGGATGCATTGGCCCACGGGTTGGCGCAATACAACGCGCAAGACAGTGCGCGCATCACCGGCCAACACAGCCGCGACATCGAGCGTGTGCTGGGGTTCCGCTATGACGAGGCGATGATCCATCGCGATGATCTGGTTTTGCTGCAACAGGACGCAACCGCATGAGTGGATATGTGCGCAATCTGGCCGTGGCCGCGCGGCAGGCGCAGAGTGTGATCGCCGCTTGTAGTGGCGCGCAGCGCCGCGCCTTGCTGGAAGACATGGCCGCGCAGTTGCTGGAAGGGCACGTCAGCATCCTCAGCGCCAATGCGTTGGACATGCAGGCAGCCCGCGAAGGGGGTGCCAGCAACGCAACCTTGGACCGGCTGCTGTTGGATGCGGTGCGCGTGCAGGGTATGGCGACCGCCCTGCGTGAAGTGGCGGCGCAGCCTGATCCATTCGGCCAAATCACACGCAGTGACACCCGCCCCAATGGCGTGCAAGTACAACGCCAGCGCATCCCGCTGGGCCTGATTGCGATGATTTTTGAAGCGCGTCCCAATGTGACGGCCGAAGCCGCAGCGCTATGCCTGAAAGCTGGCAATGCGGTGCTGTTGCGCGGTGGGTCGGAAGCCGCGCACAGCAATGCCGCAATTGCCACCTGCCTGCATGCGGCGCTGCGCAATGCGGGATTGCCCACGGCGGCGGTCTCGCTGATTACCGATACCGCGCGCGAACATGTCCTGGAGTTGTTGCAGCTCACCGACCTGGTTGACCTGGCCATTCCACGCGGCGGCGAAAGCCTGATCCGCTTCGTGGCCGAACATGCCCGCGTGCCAGTGATCAAGCACTACCAGGGCGTCTGCCATTTGTACGTGGATCGCGCTGCCAATAGCGACAACGCACTGGCCTTGCTGCTGGATGGCAAGACCTCGCGCCCGGGGGTGTGCAATGCGCTGGAAACCTTGTTGGTGCATCGCGATATTGCCGATGCTTTCTTGCCGGCTGCATTGGCCGCACTCAAGCAGCGTGGCGTGCAAGTGCGTGGCGATGCAGTCACGCAAGCCTTCGATGCCAGTGTGGTGGCGGCCAGCGACGCCGATTACGCCGCCGAGTTTCTGGATCTCATCATTGCGGTGCGGGTCGTGGATAGCCTGGATGCGGCCATCGCGCATATCCAGCAATACACCTCCGACCACACCGAAGTCATCGTCACCGACGATGCCGCCGCTGCGGATGCCTTCGTGCGCGCCATTCGCAGCTCGGCTGTGATGGTCAATGCCAGCTCGCGCTTCAATGACGGCGGGCAGCTGGGCTTGGGTGCGGAAATCGGCATTTCCACCACGCGCCTGCACGCCTACGGGCCGATGGGCGTGGAGTCTCTGACCATTGAGCGTTTTGTAGTGCATGGCAGCGGCCAGGTACGGCATCCGAACTTGCTGTCCAGCCCGATTCAGTAGTCAGGACAATCGAAAGGATCGTGCCTTTTGTTGCCAACCAGATCATCCTAGTTGGGCTGCAATGAGCCCTGTTGGCCGGATTCATCCTGTAACAACGTATAGATCAGACGAACGGGTCTGAAAGTTGTGTACGGGGAGCGTGTACTGACCACGATTGAGGTGGCTTGGTGCAGGCATCTGCAGTGCCAACGGCATTTTTACCCTATCCGGACAGATGAGCATACGCAATTGGTGCTATGCCTTATCGCGAATAGGATAGGCCGATGCCGGAATTTTAGACTCCATCACATTCGCAGGTTGCGCCTGCATCGTCTGTTGGGAGTTTATCGCATGGTACGCGCAGCGAATTCTGCTTCGAGCCTCATTCTCACCGTGTTGAGCTTGGCACTTGCCAGTCCCATCGTGCACGCTGGCTGTGCGCCGGATGCGGGGGCACGGGATGTTGAAATCAGTACGCGGCAGCAAGGCCCTGCTGCCTCGCCACTCGCACTGCAGGATCCGCAAGTCTCGGCGGCGTCAGCAGTTCCGGATGTCGCTGAAAACGACACCAGAACTGCACTGCTTGCATTGGGCAAGCTGGAAGATGCGGATACCGCGTTGTCGATGGCGGCCGATGGCGCTGCACTCTATGATCGCGAGAAGGTCAAACTGGACGGTTACGCCTATTGCAGTCAAGCCGTGGAGTTGGCGGAAAAAGGCGAGTTCCGCGAAAGTGCGCAGGCCGCCAGCAAGGCTTTGCATGTGGCACTGCAAACCGGAAATAAAGATCTGCTGGGCAAGGCCTATCGCGATCTGGCCATTGCGTTCAGCTACGGCGGCCAGCTGGAGCGCGCCGAACAATTCGCCAATCTGGCGCTGAAGTACCCCGGCCAGGATCCCACTCAGGTCAATGGGCCGGCGCGCAAGATTCTAGGCGATGTGCGCACACGCCAAGCCAACTACGCCGAGGCAATCGCGTTGTACGAACAGGCACAGGGTGAAAGCTCCGATCGCTTCCGCCCGCTGGTCGATGCCTCACTTAGCAATGCCCTGATCTTGTCAGGAGATTTGGCGCGCGCGCGCAGTACCTTGGATGCCATCAAGGAGCCGGCCGATGCAAGGCAGCGTGCACAACTGCAGCGTACCCGCGGGCGTCTGCTGCTAGCCGAGCAGAAACCGGCCGAAGCCTTGGCGTTGTACCAGCAATTGGCCAATGCGCCGGCCGATGGCGATGAAGATTTCTATCGTGCATGGGCATTGGATGGCATGTCCAAGAGCCAGGCTGCCTTGGGGCAGGATACCGATGCCGCACAATCCCTGGATCAGGCGATTGGCGTATTCGACAAGGCGCGCTCGCAGTTCCGCAGTGATGAGTTCAAGATGGGCTTGTTCTCTGATTTGCAGGCAGTATTCGAGCGTGCGATCTCGCTGCACAGCAAGTTGGGGCAGGCCGATCAGGCGTTCGATATCAGTGAGCGCAGCCGTTCGCGTGCGCTGCTGGATGCGGTGGCGGGGCGTGCCGATCTCGACCGTGGTGAGGCAACCGCACTCGATGCCCAGACCTTGCAGGCGATGCTCAAGCCTGACGAAGTGGTGGTGGCCTATCACACCTTGCCGGATCGCTTGGTGGCATGGGTGTTGTCCAAGGACGGCGTACGCGAGGTGAAGTTTCCGGTGACCTTGCCACGCAAGGATTTGGTGCGCTTGGTCGACGCCTATCGGGATGCGCTGATTCGTTTGAGCCCCAGCGCGCAAACGGTCAGCGACAAGATCGGCCAGCTGTTGCTGGCACCCTTGGGTGTGCCAGCGGGCAAGCGCATCATCATCGTGCCGCATGGGCCGCTGCATTACTTGCCATTCCAAGCCCTGCGCTTGGATGGCAAGTACCTGATCCAACGCAATCCGATGTCGATTGCGCCCTCGATCAGCGTGGCGGCGCGCTTGGCGCAGCGCACCCCTACCACCAGCGCGCAATTGCTGGCATTCGGCAATCCGGCGGTTAACCCGGAGGTGGCCAACCCACTGCCCGGTGCAGAAAAAGAAGTGCACGAGTTGGCAAAGGAATTTCCGGGTGCCAAGTTGTTCTTCCGCGAGCAGGCCAGCAAAGATAATTTCGAAGCCAATGCACCGAACGCCAAGTTGGTGCACATCGCTGCCCATGCCATGGCGGACACCTTGGATCCCTTGCATTCCAAAGTGTTGCTGGCCGATGAAAATGGCCAAGCCAACTACTTGGAAGCAAAAGATGTGTTGGGCATGAAATTGAACAACGTGGCGATGGTGGCACTGTCTGCTTGCGAATCTGGATTGGGGCGCGTTGAAAATGGCGACGAAGTGCTGGGCTTCACCCGCTCGTTCTTGTCAGCCGGGACATCAACCTTGTTGGTGTCGTTGTGGCCGGTGTCCGATGCTGCCACCGAAGAATTGATGACCACCCTCTATACCGACCTTGCCAAAGGCTTGGAGGTGCAAGACGCCATGCAGCAGGCGCAGCTTGCAGTGATGGCCAACCCGGAAACCACGCACCCCTACTACTGGGCACCGTTCAATTTGATCGGCAACTGGCGCTTGCAGGTGGTCAAGTGAAGCGGTTCGGGCAGGGGCACAGGACGAACACCATGGATACCCAGAACATGCACAGGAATCTGCTGACTGCAGCGCTGTTGTTGGCTTGTATGCCGTTGGCGCAGGCTGCAGAAGGAAGCGAGGCGGGACCGCAACAAACCGCTGTCTCCACGCCGCAGCAAGCACAAGCACTGGCAGAGCCGCAAATGGCTGCGCAGACACAGGCTAGCTTCGTCCTGCAAGGGGTGGAGTTTGCCGGCGCTACCGGCGTTCCCGAAAGCGAACTGCAAGCAGCAGCGGCAGGCATGATTGGCCAGAATGTAACCTTCCAGGATCTGGAAAGAATTGCGGCCAAAGCCACCGATGTCTATCGCAAGCACGGCTTGGCGCTGGTGCAAGTATTCGTGCCGGTGCAGGAGGTCAAGGACGGGCGCGTCAAGCTGCAAGTGGTGGAAGGCCAGCTGGGCGATGTGAATATTGAACTTGCCCCCGGAACGCCACTGCATAAAGAGCGCGTTGCCAAGACCTTGGCCATCCTGGAACCTGGCAAGCCGCTCAATAGCCGCAATTACGAGCGCGCCATGTTGTTGCTGTCGGATCTGCCAGGGATCAAACCGCAGTCAGCCATCTCGGCAGGCACCACCTCGGGAGCCACCGATTTGAAGGTCGTGGTGAGTGAGCGTGACCGGCTCAAGTTTGGTCTTGAACTGGATGATTACGGCACCCGCGATTCCGGTCGCTACCGCTTGACCGGCAGCATGCGTTGGGCCAGCCCGTTCGAGCGCGGCGATAATCTCGATCTGCGCATCATGGCCGCGCAAGGCATGCACACCGCATTCGGGCGCATTTCCTACGAATCGCCAGTGGGTTACTCCGGCTTGCGCATTGGTGGTGGTTTGGCGCGCGTGCAATACGAATTGGGTGGGCCATTTGCGCCGCTCAAGCCCACCGGCGTGGGTAATGTGGCAGACCTTTCTTTCAGCTATCCGATCATTCGCCAGCGCAGTACCAACCTGTTTTTGCGTGGAGTGCTGGATAGCAAGTCACTGACCGATCGGTTTGAGGCCGTCGGGTATGAAACCCGCAAACGCATCAACGGCGGCGGCCTTGGCATTTCGCTGGAAAATCGCGATCGGCTTGGCGGCGGCGGCTATACCAGTCTGAACGCAATGGCCTATCACGGCACTCTGAACTTGCGCGATGCCATGAGCCAAGCCTTCGACAAGCCTCCGTTCGGTTATGACACCGAGGGTGGCTTCAGCAAGTTCACATTGCAATTTGCGCGGCTGCAATATCTCGCACCCAAGTTCAGCTTGTTTGTGGGTGGCGGCATGCAGCGCGCCAGCAAGAATCTGGATACCTACGAAAAGCTGTCCTTGAGCGGGCCCAAGGCGGTACGCGCATATGCCACAGGTGAGGTGCTGGTCGACGATGGTTGGCTGGGGACGGTAGAGCTGCGTTTTGCGCTGAAGCCAGAATCGACCTTGTTCGCATTTTATGACGCCGCACATGGCGATCAATTCCATACGCCACGGCCACTCGATGGTGATGTTTCACGCAGTCTGCGCGGCTATGGCCTGGGCTTCAATTGGAGTAAGCCCGACAAGGTCACGATCAATTTGAGTATCGCCTGGCGCGAAACCGGGCCGGGCCTGACCGATGGCGGGGATCGTAATCCTCGCGTGTTTTGGTCGATCCAAAAAGCATTTTGAGGAGAACTGGCAATGCGCATGAACAAGACACATCGCGAACAATTGCAGAGTCTGCGGCGTCGGAAGTTGGCCGCGGCGCTGGTGGCTGCAATGGCGATGCCAGTACTACCCGCCATGGCACAGAGCCTGCCTGAAAATGGCAACGTCGTTTCTGGTGCTGCAACAATCAACAACAGCGATATCGTCATGACGGTGACCCAGACCACCAAGGGCGCAATCATCAACTGGGATTCATTCAGTATCGCCTACGGCTTCACGGTCAATTTTGACCAGCAGTTCGGTGCCAACAGCGTGACATTGAATCGCGTTGTTGGTGGCGGCTACGGTATCTCCCAGTCGTTCATCGATGGCACGTTGTCCTCAAACGGCAATGTGTTCCTGATCAATCCGTCAGGCATTACCTTCGGTAGTGGTTCGGTGGTCAACGTCGGTGGGCTGGTGGCATCCACCATGGACATCAGCGATGCCAATTTCCTCACTGGCGTGGACAGCGGGCACTATCAGTTTGAGCCGATGACCAATGTGGGCGATCAATCTGTCATGGTTGATTACGGTGCTCAGATCAACACTTCAGCTAAGGGAACCGTGGCGCTGTTGGGGCGACAGATACTCAATCAAGGCGATATCACCACTCCCGGTGGCAGTGTGCTATTTGGCTCGGCAGAAAGCGTGACCTTGGATTTTCAAGGCGACGGTCTGACGATGCTGACCATCACTGGCCCAGGAATTGCGAAACCGGGATCATTTGGATGCCCATCTTTGCCTTGCCCCGGGCCAGTGCTTCCGATGGTGGCCAATACCGGGAATATCACTGCCGATGGTGGGCAGATCCAGATGCGTACGGCGATGACTGCGAGTGCGACCGGTGGCCTCATCATTGCCGGAGGCACATTGCGTGCACGCGGTGTTAGCACTCGAGGTGGCCGGGTGGAGCTGACGACCGATGGCGATGTAATGGTTGGGTCACCTGGAATTCTGACCGACGCCAGCACCGATTTCATCCCCGGCAGCATTGATGTCTCGGGTGGTGCCTACGCGGGTGGTGCGGTGGTGATTCGTGGTGACACAGTCACCCTTCACAACGATGCAGACACCGTCAATGGGTATCCTGCCAGCTATGGCAGCCACATTGATGCCAGCGGCGCTGCTGGTGGCGGGCAAATCCAGATCGAAGCGTCTGGCGCCGTCAATTTCGATTCCCTGTCTTGGTTGAACGCCAATAGCGTGACCGGGACCGCAGGCAGCATACAAATCAATGCCGGAAGCGGTATTGCCAGTTACGCGGAAATAAGTGCCAGTGCGAAAGCCGGCAACGGAGGCAGCATTCTGCTGGATGCTGGGGCTGGTGCGCTATTGCTTGGTGGCGATGTGCTGGCATCGGGCGGCACCAATGGCGGGCAGATCACGGGCAGCGGTTTCGATGTGATGCTGCCGCAGGGTCGCATGATCAATGCACAAGGAAACAGTGGAGCGGGAGGCTCGATTTCGCTTTCAGCATCCAATTATCTTGCTGCCTTTGGCAGCTTGATCGCGCGAGGTGGAACGACGGGCGGGGCGATCCTGACCTCCAGTGACAGTCTATTTGATTTGCGTGGTTTGCAGGTCGATGCGGGGTCTTCCGGCAGCGCAGGGCGTTGGACGTTGGATGCGCCTGATCTGACCGTGATCAATGGCAGTGCCGTGGGCAATCAAGACGCACCACAGTACGGCACCACGGTGCAGGATGCCGAAATCAATTACGCGTTCTATAACGGAACCAGCGTAGTACTGAACTCGAATGCGGATGTGCAGTTCGATGATGCGCAGATCTATTCGGACAACGCCGCACGCCTGTCGTTCGATGTGAATGCAGCCGGCAGCATTTTTGGTAACGCGTTCTCCATCGCGGCTTCGAATGGTCCGTTGGATATGGTGTTCAACGCCAACTCGGCGGGTGGTTCACCATACTCGGGCGGCATTGATTTTGGCAGCGCAAGCTTGCTCAGCATGGGCGGCAATATCTCGATGTATGGCCAGTCGGATCCACTGAATGGCTATGCCAGTAGTGCCGTTTCTGGAATTTCCCTGTCAGGAATGACGATCACCACTGATGGCGGTAATGTATTGCTGCGTGGTACCAGCACAGGCTCCGGTGCTGGTGTCTCGATGGGTGAAAGCTCAATCGATGCGGGGAGTGGGGGGGTCGCCATTTATGGCACCGGATCGGGAGCAGCCAGTGGGGTCAGTCTCAACGGAGGCAGCATCACGGCAGGTGCCGACGGTGTGCTCATCCATGGGCAGAGTACTGATGCCGATGGTTTGTTTGCGTCATTTACTACGCTGACGATCAGCGGTGGTGACATCGATCTGTCAGGTATTGGTGCCGCACATGGGGTGTATTTTGCAGGTGACCTGTACAGCAATGGTGGCAACATCCGTGTGCATGGCGAAGGTGGTAGCGCGGATGGCACAACCATTACGGGTGGCATTGATAGCGCCGGTGGCTTGATTGATGTGTTCGGTTCAAGCACTGCAGCCACGGGCTTGGTGTTGGGTGGTGTTGGTTACTACGCAGTCAGCAGTGCTGGTGGCGATATTGTGTTGTACGGTGAAGGTGCGACAGGTGGTGTTGTGCTGCACCCTGGAACACTTGGCAACGCTATCGATAGTAGTGGTGGCGCGCTCAGTATCACTGGTCATGCCAGTGCAGCGGGTGCGATCGGTGTCTATGCCGACGGCGTGGATCTGACGTCGGGTGCTGGTGCGTTGACGGTGATAGGCGATGCGGCGCAGGGCGTTGGTATTCAGTTCGCCAATGGCGCAGGTGTCACCACCACGACGGGTGCCATTGGCTTGTACGGCACCGGTGCCACATTCGGTTTGGATGTGGGCAATGGGGCAATCACGACTAACAGCGGCAATATCACGCTGGACGGCACCGCGACTGCGGCCAATGCCACCGCCGGTGTGCGGGTTACGGGCACGGGCCTGGCGACCAATGGCGGCACAATTGTGGTGACCGGCAACAGTGCAGGTGGCGTGGGTGTGCAGTTGGGTGATGGCAGCAATCCGTTTGCAGTCGGCAGCAGTGGTGGCGCGATCACCATTCATGGCGTGGGCGTCGATGCTGGCGTGCTGATGCAAAATAATCAGGTAACCAGTGGTGGCGGCGCGGTGGCGATTACCGGCAGCGGTGCGGCACTGGGCGTCTCGCTGACCAATGGCGGCGTGGATAGCGCCGGTGGCAATGTCGATGTGAACGGCGACGCTTCAGCGGCAGATGGGGTGGGTGTGGTGTTGTCTGCCGCACCGCTGAGCAGTGGTGCGGGGCACGTTATCGTGCATGGCGATGCGGCGCAGGGCGTTGGTATTCAGTTCGCCAATGGCGCAGGTGTCACCACCACGACGGGTGCCATTGGCTTGTACGGCACCGGTGCCACATTCGGTTTGGATGTGGGCAATGGGGCAATCACGACTAACAGCGGCAATATCACGCTGGACGGCACCGCGACTGCGGCCAATGCCACCGCCGGTGTGCGGGTTACGGGCACGGGCCTGGCGACCAATGGCGGCACAATTGTGGTGACCGGCAACAGTGCAGGTGGCGTGGGTGTGCAGTTGGGTGATGGCAGCAATCCGTTTGCAGTCGGCAGCAGTGGTGGCGCGATCACCATTCATGGCGTGGGCGTCGATGCTGGCGTGCTGATGCAAAATAATCAGGTAACCAGTGGTGGCGGCGCGGTGGCGATTACCGGCAGCGGTGCGGCACTGGGTGTCTCGCTGACCAATGGCGGCGTGGATAGCGCCGGTGGCAATGTCGATGTGAACGGCGACGCTTCAGCGGCAGGTGGGGTGGGTGTCAATCTTGACGCGACCCTCAGCACAGTGGCAGGCCAGGTAAATGTGCAAGGCATCGCAGCATCCGGGCGCGGCATTCAACTGGGTGCAGCTTCTGGCATCAACACGACGACTGGCAGCATTACGCTGGCGGGGGTTGGGGCTAGCAGTGGTCTGAGCATCGGTGGTGGCACCATCGCAACCAATAGCGGGCATGTGGATCTGCGTGGTCGTAGCACCGCGCCAAGCTCGGATGGGCTGGCGATTGCCAATGGAGTCAGCATTTCCAGTAATGGCGGTGGAATTGAATTGAGCGGTGAAGGCACTGCGGCTGGCCTGCGGTTGGGGGCCGGTGCTGTGGTGGATGCAGGCAACAGCCTGATCGTCATTCGTGCGGCGAACGGCGGGAGTGGCGATGCCCTCGTATTGGATGGCAGCCTTCACAGCAGTGTTGGCGTCAACCTGCGCCCAGGTGGCGTGGATGCGAACGGCGGTGTTTACGATCGCATCACTGACCAGATTTTGCTCGGGCATGGCGATGGTTTTGCCATCAGCAATGATGAGCTGGGCCGAATCAGTGCACCCGAGGTGGTGATTGGCAGCAGCCAGCATGCGGGTGCAATTCATGTGCAGGAAGCGATCACCCGTAATGGCAATTTGACCTTGCAGAACAGTGGTGGTGGCGGAATTGATTTGCAGGCGGGTGTGAATGTCGGCAATTACACACTGGCCTTGGCCAGTGGTGGCGATATCACGCAAACCGCAAGTGCTGCGATCCTTGCGCATAGTTTGCTGGCGAACGCGAGTGGCAACGTGCAATTGGGCCTCGCACAAAATGATGTGGCCAGCACCACGTTGGCCGGGTCTGCCGGTGGCAACTTCCAGTTCCAGGATGCCAACGACCTTGCAATTGGTAGCGTCTCCGCGCTGGGCTTCAATGCCAGCTCGGGTCAGTTGTCCAGCATGGGGTCGACAGGTGTCACTGCGGGTGGCGATGCACTGATTCGCAATTTGGCCGGTGACATGACCCTCAATGCCGGTGTGACCGCTACCAACATCGATTTGGTCACCGCGGGGCGCTTGCAGAACGTCTCGGGTGCGGCGCTGACGGCATCCGGCGATTGGCACGTATGGGCCAGTACTTGGACGGGTGAAGCTCGCGGCGGTCTTGCCGGGGATGGCAATTTGCCGAACCTGTACGGATGTGCCTATTTGGGTGCTTGCGACGTAACAGTGACGGGTGGCGACAATCACTTCATCTATGTGCAGCAACCGATTGCCACCATCACCTTTGACAACGCCACGCGTGAATACGGCTTGGAGAACCCCCTGTTCAGCTATACCGTGACGGGTGCCATTTTGGGTGATACGGCAGCCAATGTTGCCAGCGGATCGGCGTCAACCAGTGCCACTATCGCGAGTGATGTTGGCAATTATGCGATTACAGGCAACTTTACCTCTGCGGCTGGCTATAAATTCCAGCTGATGCCTGGCACCTTGAGCATTACCCAAGCGACGTTGGTGTTCACGGCAGATCCCTTCGTGCGGTATTTGGGCGGCGCAAATCCTGATTTCACTGGTACCGTGGCCGGCTTCCGCAATGGCGATACCCAGCAGAGCGTATTTGGCAGCGGCAATATCTGGTCGTCCCCGGCCGGGCCGCTGTCACCGGTTGGGTTCTACCCGATCGTCGGTGGCACGATTGCCAAGAACTACAAATTTGTCCAAGCGCCAGGCAATGCCGCGGCATTCCAGATCATACCGCTGCCACAGCTTTCTTCCACGCCGGTGGATTTCATTCGCGAAACGGTCGACACCTATGTGTATGACCGCAATTTCGGTGCGGCCCCGGTGTGTGCGGTGAACGCAACATTGGATGATCAAGTCTTGGCCTCTACAGGGGATGCCTTGGCCAATGAATGGTCCAAAGTGCGCTCGCGCCCGAATCTCACTAATTGCTTCGATAGTGAGAAGCGCAGTAGCTGCGGTGACTTCTGAATCCAGCCGGCAACCCCCGATGACCTCGGGGGTTTGCGCTGGTATTGTTGATCTAAGTGTGGCTTGGACAATCAGGTCTAGGCCGAACGTGGTATCGAAATCCGGGGTTTCCTGGTGCAAACTGCTTTCATGCAGGCAGCTGCCTGACGTGCGCTCTATGCGCGCAACCAATCCGGCCATCAGGCCGCAATTTGACGAGGATGCGACGATGATCATGAAGACAGTTTTGCATGGCGCCTTGGTGGCGGCCTTGTTTGCAAGTTGCGGTACGCTCTTGGCTCAGGAAGCACAGAAGACGCCCCCGCAGGCGCAAGAAGCGCCGTCGGTGGACTCCATCATCGGCACGTTGAAGACCGACAATGCCGAGCAATCTGCAGGGCAAACGCGGGCATTGCGCCCGGGTGCCGCTTCGATGGCGACTACGGCCCCAGCACCCGCTCCGGTAGCGACCAAGCCGGCCAAGCCTGCATCGATCAATATGCAGATCAATTTCGAGTTCAATTCAGACAGGATCTCCGGCAGCTCGGAAAACACCATGGCCAACCTGGCCGCCGCGTTGGCCTCGCCGCAGCTGCAAGATCGCAAGTTCACGGTGATTGGGCATACCGATGGCAAGGGCTCAGCGGAATACAACAAGGCCTTGTCCGACCGCCGCGCCAATGCGGTGCGCCGCTATCTGGTCGATCACGGCGTTGCCTCTGCACGTCTGCGTGCAGTAGGCAAAGGCAAGAGCGAGCTGTTGAACAAGGATGATCCGTTTGCCGCGGAGAATCGCCGCGTCGAAATTCTGGCAACCGGCGGCTGATCACTGTCAGTTCTCGGGCGAGGAGTGTGGTAGGTGCCAATTCAGGTTGTCAATCTAGCGACATTGACCTGTGTCTTTGGTATGGCACCCTCGATGTTGGTGGTAACTCCGGAGAAACGGGTACTGTCTGGGATGCAGCCGGCAGCCAACATCATGGACTTCATTCCCATGAAGAACATCATGCCGTTTGGGATGTGCACCACCCCCAGTAATCCCATGGTGGCCGCGGCAACTACCGCTGCCATGGGGGTGTTGACACCGCAGCCGTGTATTCCGGTGGTGGTATCACCTTGGAAGGTGGGGGCACCCACTGTGTTGATCGGCGGAATGCCTGCATTGGATAACATCAGCACCAATCTGTGTACGTGGGGTGGGCTCATCACGATCACCAACCCCGGGCAGGCAACGGAAATGATTCCATGAGCCTGTGAAAGCGGGGCTAGTGTGTTCGGGGGTGCTGGATATGCAATAAAAAAGGCGATCTTGGATCGCCTTTTTTGTGTCTGCAACGGCATTGAATCGCAGCAGTTTCTGGGGCTCACAATGTCAGCCGTTGAGATTGCCCAATGATTTGGCGGCGTTGCCGACGGCCTGAGTTGCCCCGGCGATGGCTGCTTGCGCGCCGGCAACGGCCTGGTTGGCGGCAGCTGCGGCCGCAGAGGATGCCTGTGTGACAGCAGCCTGAGCATTGGAGATTGCCCCCTGTGCTGCCTGGCCGGCACTGGTAACCGCTTCCTGCGCGGCGCCCTGCGCTGAATTGAGGGCACTTTGTGCAGCACCATTGAGGGCTTGTTGGGCCTGCTGTGCAGCCTGGTTAGCTTGGGCAAGCGCTTGTTGGGCCATCTGATTGGCTTGCTGTTGCGCCTGTTCCGCAGCGTGCTGAGCGGTATCCAGAGCTTGTTGTGCGGCATCGCCAGCCTGCTGTTGCACGGTATCTACCACCGCCATCGCTTTGTCAACGCCATCATTAACGGTGTTGTTGACTTGATCCCGCACCGAATTCACGGTGGACTTGGCTTGATCGATGGCGGTCTTGGCGGTGTCACGCACAGTTTGCTGTGCTTGTTGCACCGCCCCCTTGGCGGTGTCAATCGCTTGGTGCGCGGCTTGGTTGGCGGTGGCTTGCGCGTCGTCCAGCGCAGTCATTGCTTGATCCATCGCATCCAAGGCTTGATCGGCCAAGGCGTCGGCTTGGTCCAGCATGTCATCGGCCTGATCCAGTAGTGGGCCAGCAACATTGTTGAGTGCGTTGACCGCATTACCCAAAGCGCTATTTGCTTGTGCTGCACGGCGAGCAAGTGCATCGCGTAGCGCATTGACATACGGACAACTGGACGAAGGTAGATCAATCGGCAGGTTGGGGAATGAAGCCGGCAACGCATCCAGCGCACCGCGCACCTCCCCCAATGCGTCGTGTGCGCGATCGAGTACTTCGCTACGGGCTTTCTGCAAGGCATTGGTGGCGGCATTGCGGAGGATTTCCTGCGCATTGTCGATGGCACCGTTGGCGGTATCCAGTGCCTGGTTGACGCCGTTTTCGATCAAATCGCTGGCCCTGTCGACCATATCCATGGCGCGGCCAATTTGCTCCTGAGCGGCTTGTTCGGCCGTATTCATGGCGCTATCTAGAGCTTGATTGGCGGTATCCAGCGCGCCTTTGACCATCGTCTTGGCTTGCTGTTGTGCCGCATCCACAGCCGCATGTGCTTGCTTCAGAGCATTTTGTGCCGCGGCCCCGGCCTGCTCGCGTGCTTGGGTCAATGCCGTATTGGCTTGCCTCAACGCATTGTTCGCCATGTCGTTGGCGGCATTGCGAGCATTGTCCAGTGCGGAATTTGCTTGCTGCAGTGCCCCTTGTGCTGCATTACCGGCTTGGGCAATTGCTTGTTGCGCAGCTTTTTGTGCTTCGGCAACCGCGCCATTGGCGGCACCTGCGGCGGCAGTGGCTGCATTGGAGACGGCAGTCTGAGCTTCACCAATCGCGCCTTTTGCTGCGTTGGCCGCCTGCTGCGCAGCGGTATTGGCGGCTTGCTGCGCTTGTTGCACGGCTCCGCTTGCAGCCGCACCGATACTGGATAAACCTTCGGACAAGGATTCGAACATGTTCAGCCTCCCTGCGCGCGTCGGAAATCACTGTAGGCAGCGGCAGTCCACATTTCAATCAGCAAGGCGCGATCCATCTGGGAGCTGCTGCGATCTGCAAGGATGCCAACAATCGAGGGGTCACCCGCTACTCGATCATTGCCAAACAGCGAGCAGGCAAGGGCGTAGGATGCGATCGCACGTTGCGTTTTCAGGCCTTCTTTTTGGCAGTGGGCAATTACGGCATCCAATTCGGCATCCAATTGATCAAGCTGCAGCGGAGCTTTGCCACCAAGGTGACGGTTGAGGAAATCCGCCAGATTATTGCGCAGCTGGGTATGGCCGATCGTTGACAGTTGCTTGCGGTCAAGCTCGAGCATGATGCTTGCGCTCCTAGGCTGCGGCAGAGAGCGGCAGGGGGGCGGAGGCCTGCTGGTTGTCACGTGCGAAGTACAACGCTTGATTGGTATCGCGTGACTCCACGTAGCAGCCGTGGATGGGGCCGAAAAATACTTTGTGCTGCTGTTTGTCGAAGGTGGGAACCACTGTGCGGAACGCACGTGGATCATAGAATCTGAACAACATGGATTCGCCACCGGGTGCGGCGACCCGCAAGATGCGGCGCAAATGCGAGCGTAGCGAAAGCATGGTGGTATCGGCATCAGTTACCAAGATGATCCCCCAGTGCGAGTTCCAGCCATCGCGCAGGACAAGCTGGGTACCTGGCGAACCATTCCGTAGTGGAACCAGATAGGGCGCGGCAGCTGCCAACATGGGATCCAGCTCACCGGAAAACAGGCACATGGCCTCTGGGGCGTGTTGTTGCAACAGAGCTGGCAGGTCATCAATGCCAGCACCATCCAGCACCGCAAAGGCGGGGCGCCCTTGCCCGAAGATTGCGCGTTGCAGTAGTTCAAACTGTCCCTGACCAATCACGAAGACGTTTCCGTTGTGCGCTGTTGTGCGGAAGGTGCCCGAGTTGTCATCGCCCCTCCCCCAGGGTGCGACGCTTCCGGGATACTCCTGTTGAATACGCAAGGTTGTGCCGAATCCGGACATGCACACTCCATTAACTTCAGAACGGGCTTGAGTAGCCAATGGATTCGGTCGCCGATTCAAGCGCTTCCAGTGCATGGCGTGCGGCTTCACATACGGCACAGAACGGCTGTTTCTCGCGGTGTGCGTTGCGCAGGCCCTGCGCCTGAAGTTGCTGCACGGGGTCGTTGATCTTGCCGGCTGTGTTCTTGATGGCCTCAATGGCCTTTTTCGGCTTGTCGGCTTTCTCGGCTTTCTTGGCTTTCTGGGCTGACAAGCCGCTACCACCCGAGTTGATCATCACCATCGTGCCGGTGATCATCACTCCGGCGGCACTGAGCATGATCGAACTGCCACCGGCCTTCAGGCTGAGGACAGCACCCGCCTCGAGTACCAGGTTTACGCCTGCTTTGACGTCGATATTCACGCCCGCCGACACGGCAGTGTTGACACCTGCGGTCATGTCTACGTTCATGCCGGCCGTAAGCGCCATATTCATGCCAGCATCAGTGTGATGGTTTGTGCCAACGGTTAGGTAGTGCTCTTGCCCCACGGTGACAGCCTGATTCAGGCCGATGGAGTGGGTTTGGTTTTTACCGACGTCCAGATCAGCGTTTTCACCAATCGATTCGATGCGGTTCTTGCCAATGGTGAGATTGCAATCCACGCCGATGTTTTCAGTGCGGTTATTGCCGGTGCGCAGTTGCAAATCTTTTTGCGCATGCACAAAAATCTCTTCGCTGTCCTTTTTGTCCTCGAAGCGCAGCTCGTTGAAACCGCCACCGCCCTTGGAGGACAGCGTCTTGATGGTGGAGCGGGTGGCATCGGTTGGGAAGTTGAGAGGGGGGGGGTTCTTGCCGTTGTAGACACAGCCCACTACCAGTGGGAGGTCGGGGTTGCCCTCCAGGAAGTCCACTACCACTTCCATGCCGATGCGTGGCATGAACATAGTGCCGTAGCCGTTGCCGGCCCACAGTTGTGCTACCCGAACCCAGCACGAGGCCTTGTCGTCAGTGGTGTTGTTGGCTCGGCCGCTGACCTTGCGATCCCAGTGAAAGCGCACCTTGATACGCCCGGCTTCGTCGGTGTAGATCTCGTTGCCAGACGGGCCCACCACGATCGCTGTTTGCGGGCCGCGCACCAGACCGCGCGGAGTTGTGATTGGCGCACGATACACATGATCATGCTTTTGTAAGGTGAATGTGTTGCGGTATTTGGCGCCGTCGAAATTGCCCATCAAGTTGTTATTGCCACGATGCTGCACCGTCAGCACCATGTACTCGATGTTGAATTCATCGCGCGTATGATCTTCAAGTTCGAATACATGGCCGGGGGTGAGCTCGCGCACTTGGCTTTCGCCGGAGTAGCTCATATGGCTGGCTTCTTCCGACTCCATCAGGATTTTTGCCAAGTGCTTGCCAGACGGCGATTTGCCTTGCGCGTCAAAGCCGCCGTAGTAGCGGTAGCGCTCGGTATCTACATCGCTGCCTATTTTGAGCAGGGTGGGCGTGTTTTCGCTAAGTACGGCTTTGTTCTTGTAGTCCCAATCGGATAGCGTGGCCTTGCGGGTGCGGATCTGTTGGTCGGACAGCAGTTTGCGGATTGCATCGGCACCTGCCGCATGGCCAGAATGATGGTATGGAATGCGCGAAGGGATCAGCTTCGGATTGGCGCTTTTATTGTCGGTAAACACCAGGATGTGCCGCGAATCTGCATCCTCGTTATGACGGAAATAGTAATAGATGCCCTCGCGTTCAATCAGGCGAGAAATGAAATCGAATGAGGTCTCGTTGTACTGCGTGCAAAACTCAAGCGAAGGATAGCTTTCGTTCAACTCCAACTTGTAGTCGTCATATCCGAATTCACCGAAGATGGTGTCGATGATTTCGGGCACCGACAGGTTCTGGAAGATTCGGCAGTCCTCGTTCTGGGTCAGGAACCAGAACCACGGCACGATGTCGCACTCGTAGCAGTAGATGTCTTGGTCTTTGGTGCCGGAGGCGGGCAGCGTGCCGGTGATGGCGAACCGCGACACATAACCGTTCCAGTGGCGCTGGCCATCGTTGTGGTGGGAGTCAAAGGTCTCGATACGCAAGATCGCACTTTTGCCGATGATGTTTTCCGGCTTGATGTCATCCCGCTCAGACAACAGCTTGAGGCGGAACTCGAAGAGCTTGGAGACCCCTTCCTGCCCGGACATTTCTTCAATCAGCAAGTCATCCTCCCCGTATTCCTTGGGGGTCAGAAAAAACATGCGGTTGCTGGTGGTGATTTTAGGCATGGCAGGATCGACCGTTGTCAACGACTATCGTCGTTGCATTTCACGCGTTGCAACATTCGTCCGAAGTGCTATGCAAGCGGGCGCAAACGGTGCAGTGCATAGGGCGAAGGGCGTAGGCCTCCGGTGAGCGGGTGCTTGGTACCCACGCTGCCATCCATGGCGACGCGGGCATGGGACGCATCCGGTCAGGTCACCGCATAGCTGAAGTGGCCGTCCTCACCGACGCCAATTTGGATACTGGCGATGCCGCTACCTTCGGCCATGCGCTCGAGAACATATCCGGAGACTTCGGGCAGCACGGTGCCGGTCAGGATGTTGTCGATATTGCGGGCGCCCGAATCCACCTCGGTACAGCGCTGGGCGATGGCATCTACCACCGCATCGTCGTATTGGAACGCGGCACCGTGATTGGCTTTGATCCGCTTGCCGATCTTGTTGAGCTTCAGGCGCACGATCTTGCGCATGTTGTCATCACGCAGCGGGTAGTAGGGCACCACCGCGGTACGGCCCAGGAACGCCGGTTTGAAAGTCCGGTTGAGTTCGGGCTTGAGCAGTTCGTTGAGATAGTCAACCGTCGGCAACTCCTCGGACTCGTTGCAGGCCTGCATCACCAAGTCGGTGCCGGCGTTGGAAGTGAGGATGATCAGGGTATTGCGGAAGTCGATTTCGCGGCCTTCGCCGTCTTCCATGCGGCCCTTGTCGAACACTTGGAAGAACAGCTCCAGAACGTCCGGATGGGCTTTTTCGATTTCATCCAGCAATACCACCGAATACGGCCGACGCCGCACGGCTTCGGTCAGCACGCCACCTTCGCCGTAGCCCACATAGCCGGGCGGGCTGCCCTTGAGACTGGAGACGGTATGCGCTTCCTGATATTCGGACATTGCAATGGTGATCATGCTGCGCTCGCCACCGTACAGCGCATCGGCCAGTGCAATCGCGGTTTCGGTCTTGCCTACACCGGAAGTGCCAACCAGCAGGAACACGCCCTTGGGCTTGTCCGGGTCTTCCAAGTTGGCGCGTGAGGTGCGCACCCGCTGGGCAATGGCGTCCAGCGCATGGCTTTGGCCGATGACACGTTCTTCCAGCGATTCCTTGAGTTTGAGCACAGTCTGGATTTCGTCGGCGACCATGCGGCCGACAGGAATTCCGGTCCAGCCCGCGATGATCTGCGCGACGGCACCGGAATCCACCACCGGCAAGATCATCGGCTCAAAACCCTGCAGGGCTTTGAGATCACTGCGCACTGCATTGAGTGTGGCCACCGCATCGGCGCGGGTGGGGTCATCGGCAGCCAGTGCCTCCACCTTGTCCAGTTCGGCGTGGATCTTTGCAACCAGCTCTTTTTCTTGTGCAAAGCGGGCTTCGTCTGCAGCCAGTGTGGCGCTGAGCCGGGTGCTTTCTTCACTGATTTCGGCAAGCCGCTTGCTGTGGTCGGTACCACCTGCGGCTTCTTTTTCAAGCTGGGCGCGCTCAGCCGCCAGTACATCCAAGTGCCGGCGGGCATCTTCGATTTTGGCCGGCGTTGCGTTTTGCCCGATGGCGATTTTGGCGCAGGCAGTATCCAGCACACTGACCGCCTTGTCCGGCAATTGGCGGCCCGGGATAAAGCGCGAGCTGAGCTTGACCGCTTCGGTGATGGCTTCATCGAGGATACGCACCTTGTGATGCGCCGCCATCGCCTGGCCCACCCCGCGCAGCATCGATATCGCCTTGGCATCGTCCGGTTCATCCACCTTGACCACTTGGAAACGACGGGTCAGGGCCGGGTCTTTTTCGAAATATTTCTTGTATTCGCTCCACGTGGTGGCCGCAATCGTGCGCATTTCGCCGCGTGCCAATGCAGGTTTCAGCAGATTGGCGGCGTCGTTCTGGCCAGCTGCACCGCCGGCACCAATCAAGGTGTGCGCTTCGTCGATGAACATGATGATCGGCGTGGTGCTGGATTTGACTTCATCAATCACGCCTTTCAGGCGATTTTCGAATTCGCCCTTTACCGACGCGCCGGCTTGCAACAGGCCCAGGTCCAGCGACAGCAGTTCCACGCCCTGCAATTGTGGTGGCACATCGTTGGCGGTAATGCGCAGCGCCAAGCCTTCTACGACTGCGGTTTTGCCGACGCCGGCTTCACCGGTGAGAATCGGGTTGTTTTGCCGACGGCGGGTGAGCACGTCGATCATCAGGCGAATTTCAGAATCGCGCCCCAGCACCGGGTCGAGTTTGCCTTCGCGCGCACGCTGGGTCAGGTTGACGCAGTACTGATCCAGATTGGGGGTCTTGCTGGGGCGGCCACCGCTGGGTGCTGCACCCGGCATGCTGGCATCACCACCACTCATTGCGGTGCCGGCATCGCCCAGGGCGCGAGCATCACGTGCCTCAGAGGATGCTTCGGTAAGTGCGTGGAAGTTCTTGGTCAGGGTTTCCAAGTTTATTTTTTCCAGCGAGCGTGCGCTGACACTCACCAAACGTCGCAATTCGGCATCCGCCAGTAGCGCCACCAGGATGTGTCCACTGCGGATCTTGGCCTCACCAAATTCGATGGATGCCCAGCCCCAAGCGGCTTCAAACAATTTTGGCAACATGGCAGACAGCGCCGGCGTGCGCTGGTTGCCGGTCTTGAACCCGTCGAGTGCTTTGCCCAGCTCGCGCTCCAAGGCTTCGGGCGCTATTTCGAATTGACGCAGGATGCGGCGGATGTCGGTATTTTCCACCTCCATCAATTTCACCAGCACATGTTCGACTTCCACTTCGTAATGCCCGCGCGACATGCACAGGCCTGCTGCGCCCTCCATCGCGCCGCGCACAGTGGTGTTCAGTCGCGCGATTAGCGCACGCAGGTTCAGTGCCATGATTGACCTCCCATTGCAGAAAAGTGAAATTCGCAGTCGTTGGCCGGCAGCGGGTTTTGACGCCCACGCAGCCATGTGTTCCAGCCCAATTGCGGGCGGTCGTCGCCAAGCGTACCCAGCCGCAGCGGCGGCACTTGATCGGCCGTCAGCGAGAGCTGCACACGTAGATCCAGCGCCAACCCAGTGAGGAAACGGGTGAGCTCCATCACATCGGACAAACGCGACCCACGCGGCAGCAGCGCATTGAATTTGCTGCGTGTCAGGGGGCCAATGCTCAGTCGTAAAGTGGTTTGTCGATCCCAGTAGTGGCTGCCCAGCACGCAGCCATCACCCAGCTGGTGGCCACGCACGCCAAGCCGGGTGCGCGCCTCGCGGGTAATGGGTTGCCAAGTGCCTAGGCAGCCGGTGGTCTGCACAGGCGCACCCACCACGGCGGAGAGGACTTGCGCAATCGCGCGTTCGCCATGCGGGCGTTGTGCGATCAGGCCGGAGAAATACACCATCGCCGCCCCCGGCAATGGCTTGGTTGTGTTGGCCGTACGGCGATTCGGGTGCAATCGTGCCTGCAAGGCAGGGGTGCCCAGGCCGACGACGTGTTCCAGATAGCGCAGTACCGAATTCTGGAAGCCGAATTGGCGGCCAATTTCAGGGCGATGTTTGGCCCAGGCCAACCAGAACAAGGCCACGATGCGATGGTTGAATAGATCCAGGAACTCCTGCGCGCTGTTGTCGCGGCCAACGCGGCGGGCAATCAGCAATTCGGTATAGCTGCGCGGCAATACACCCGATGGCCCGGTCAGGCCAATGAAATTAACGCACAGGCGGGTGTTGTTGTCACCCACCTGGATGGAATGCAGTTCCGAGGGCGGAAATGCCAGTGACGCCGGGGTGATGAAGCGCAACGGGCCCGGGCGTGCGCCGCTGCCACGACCATCAAACCCATTGGCGCTATACAGCAGGCGCACAGCTTGGAAAAAGCCGAAGCGTCCAGGTTGTGCTTGCAAGCGCTCCATTGCCGGCCGCATCGGATCCAGATCGACATAGTCCTGATGCGCATGCGCAGTCAGAGTGGTGTATTCGCTGCTCATATCAGCGGCAGACTCCCACTGCGTGGTGCGAACTGCACCATCCAATCTTCGCGCTGCTCGGTACGCACACTCAGGCGTGTGTATGAATTGGCGGTGCAATACAGGGCGAAGAAGCGATCCAGGATACACGCCATGAGATATACGCCAGAACCGACGTATTGATTTTCATCGAAGGTCAATTCGATTTCGGTGCCGCGTACAAATGCTTGCCGCGGTGCGCGCCCGATGCGCGTTACCGATGGGTGGCCTGCGACATTGACGATGCCGGCAATCTGTTTGCGCAAAGTGCCCGATTCGGAGAAATTGTAGAGGTTCAAGATTTCAAGCAAAGCCTCACGACCACCATCGACGATGGATAGATGGTTGAGCGAGAGGTGCGAGATGAGTCGCCACTGATTGGCTTGGCGCATAGGCGCGCGCCAAGTGGCACTAGGCTTCTTGAGCATGCGCGCACCTGAAATGACGCCACCTTGTTCGGGTTGCAGCAGGCTGTCTTCGCCGCCAAATGGCAATTGTGAAGGCAGGTCACGATTGGTGCAGGTCAGGCTGACTGAAAGCGTATCGACCGACGGAGTATTGGGGTTCATGTCGCGATCCACCAAGCTCAGCATCACATCGGTTCCGTCATCATTGGGCAGCAGCGAGGGCCGTCGCTGCAGATACCAATAGTGGCCTTCGCCATCGTCATGCAGGGCATGCTGTACCGAATACGCCGGGTGGAATTCCACCGAATCATTGCCGGTGGGGCTGCGGCTGAATTTGCGCACCCAATCCACCGAATACACCTCCAGCCCCAATGGTCGACGTACGTCCGGGACAATCTGATACTCGTGACGCTCGTGCGCCAACCGGATGGGCTCGCCTTGTTGTTTGAATAGGTTGACCACCGGCGTGCAAAACAACCGGAAGGTATCGGCAGAGACCGTTTGTTCCAGCCGTTGCAGGCGCTCCGGGCGACCAAATGAGTTGAACTCGATGGCAATTTCAACTGCTTGTTTGAACCGCGAAAAATCCAGGCCGACAAGATCAACGAACAAGAATTTCTCGGGCAGGACGAAATATTCCTGCAGCAGCCGATAACCCAGGAATGAGCGTGGGTCGTAGTCCAGCAGTGCTTCGTCTTCGGCAAAGCCTACAGGCTGCAAAGCCGATGCCGGCAGGCGCACCGGTGCGACCTGTGGCTCGCCCTCGGGCGCGCGCAGGGTAATGCTGGCAGCAGAGTTGAGCAGCAATTCGTGCAGGGCATGCACTAGCGGGCTTTCGCCTTCCAAATACAGGCGCAGGCGTTGAATGGGCAGTTGCGAGAGTGGTTGCTGGCCGGTGGTTTCGATGCGCAAGCGCAAGGTTGCAACGGTGTCATTGCGAGTCACTGCAAACGCCGAGCGTTCGGCGGCCTCCAGCTGCGCTTGTGCAATTCGGATGGGCCATACATCCACCGCATATGCGGTGCGATAACGTATCTGCATGCCTTGCACCGGGCGGCTGAGCAATTGGCTATGGCGCGGTAGCTCCTGCATCTCGCTGATGTCGGTGCCCGGGGCGAGTTGCAGTTGGGCCACTGACATCGAGGGAACCGGACGCAAAAAATGCGGGTACAGCACCGACAACATCGCTTCGGTGATCTGCGGGAACTCGTCGTCGAGCTTTTTGTGGATGCGCGCAGTCAGGAATGAAAACGACTCGATCATCCGCTCAACGTGCGGGTCTTCGCAGACCTCACCTTCCATCTGCAAGCGCGAGGCGATTTTCGGGTACTTGGCCGCGAACTCCTTCGACAAACGCCGCAGGTAGGTCAGTTCGTTTTCGTAATACGGCAGCAGATCGTCGAGCATGGCGTTCCTGCAGCAAGGACCGGGCAGCGCGGCATGCGCCCCCGGCGATAGCACAGGCTAAATAGCCATCGACAAGACGGCCATTTGCCGGAAGGTGTATGCCATGCCGGCAAATGGCGTCATCGGGTTATTCCTCGACGCACAACTCATCATCAGGAACGGCACAATCACGCAGGCCCATCGGTGCACCACGGGTCTTGATGCCACTGGCGGCCGCACTGCCCGCAACCGATTTTGGCAGCAACAGCCACATTTGCACGGGTTGGTTGGTCGCCAATGCCATCTTGCCGGCCTTATCGCCAAAGCCCCAGAAGAAGTCGCCACGCACGCTACCGCGGATCGCGCCGCCAGTATCCTGCGCGAACATCAAGCGCCGCATCGGCGCACTGCTGCCCGGCTGGGTGCCGGAGATGAATACGGGTGCACCCAACGGCGTTGCGCGCGGATCCACCGCCATCGACCGGCCAGCACTCAGGGGCACGCCTAGCGCACCAATCGGGCCTTCCGGGCCATCACCGATGCGACGGAAGAAGACATAACTTGGGTCGGGAATACCGGTACTGGGTACCGCCACGCCACTACCCACCGCCTGGCCAGCGGCTTTGGCGCCCGCAACACCCTCGTATTGCGACATGTCTATACGTGGTGCGGATTTGTCGCTGCCGGTGGCTGCCGATGATTTGGAGGTTGCGGGTTTCGGGGCGCTCAATGCATCGGCAACGGCACTGGCATCGTCGGCTGCACTGTAATTTTCATTGGCCACGGGTGCAGTCAGCAGCAGCTGGATCATGGCCTCCACGGAGCTGGAATCCACTTTCCCCTGTCCGCCGCTCTGCCCACTCGAGGCGATGTGCGTCACTGGGCGGGATAACTTGGACTTGCCTTGTGGGCGGGGCTTGGCATGCGCAACCGGGGTGTTGCCGGCTGATGCGGTGCCACCGCCTTGCAGCGCAGCCACGATACGCGCCACTTCGGCATCCACCGCACTATTGCCACCGGGCTTTTTCATGCCACGGGTGCCGCCGGGAATGTCGATTTCCAAGGGTTCATCCAGCCCGCGCGCCTTGATCGCCAGCAACATCGCATCGGTATCGCCGCGAGTGGCATTGGGCATGAACGGGTGGCCGTTTTGTTCGGCGTAGGCCAAGCGAATCAAGCCGCCATCCTTGAGTTGGATTTTGCCCGAGCCTTGAATTTGCATCGAATACAGCTTGTACGGATCGGCCACCCAAGCCAGTACCGGTGCGTTGATCCCGCTGGCATCGATCTGCTGACGGGTGTAGTAGGGGCGAATGGTGCTGCCATCAATGCGCACGCGGTAGCGTTTGTCGCGCGGGTTGGGTGCACCACCAGCCAGGTCAATGCGGTATTCGCGCGCGCCGGCTTCGCCGGTCTCTGCGCCACTCAATTGCCCCTGATCGGCTTTCAGCCAGCGGGTTTGCTGGCCGGCCACGGTGCGCGAATCAATCATGTACATGTCGCTGGGGATGCCGTAGATCGGATAGCGATAGGCACCCTGTTGGGTCAATGACCCGGAGATCATCGGCTCGAAATAGCCAGTCAACTTGCCGGTGGCGCTGCGCGTGGGTGTCAGCATCTGGTAGGCATAGAACTCGTCGTGCATGAATTGGCGCATTGCGGCGTCTTCACGTGGCAATCGCGCCAGCTTTGCACACAGCGGAGCCCACGCACTGCGCCGCTTCATCGCTTTGCAGTTGGTACTGAAATTGGAGTACATGTCGCCTAGGCTCTCATCCTCCCAGCCCGGGATTTCATCCAGCAAGATCGGGACATAGGCCGCATTACGGGTGGAGAATGCCGGCCCTAAATCGGGATTGGCGGGTATTTGTGGGGGCACGTCTTGCGCGCTTTGCGCTGCAGCAATCGTGCTGATTGCGATGCCAAGCATCAGCACGGGGCTGCGCAAGCGTGCAAACAGAGAGAAGTGGTGCGGGGTGGATTTGCTGCGCGTCATGAGCCATTCTCCACAGCCAAGATGGCCGTGCCGGTTAGCGCCAGACTGCGCCGTCCCTTTGATGCGGACAATACGGCAGATGCACTATGGCCGCAGGCGAGTCCATGCGCCCGGGTGGCTATAGTCCTTGCAACTTGCGGGATGCCACGACTGCTTCAACTCGATTGCGCACGTTCAAGGCGCGAAAGATGGCCGCCAGATGGATTTTGACCGTGCCTTCGCTAATCCCAAGGTCACGCGCAATCAGCTTGTTGGGCTTGCCTTGTGAAAGCAGGCGCATCACGTCGATCTGCCGTTCGGTCAGTAATTTTCGCAGGCCGTCAATCGAATGCGAGGGGCCACTTACAGCACTGGCTGGATGACTGGAGAGCGCACGCGTGTCGCCGGGGTGCCAGCCTTGTGCCTGTGCATTGGATAGTAAAAGCGGAGGGATATACACGCCACCGGCCAAGACCAACCGGATTGCCGACAACATCACATCCGGCGAATAGGCCTTGGGGATGAAGCCCAGCACGCCCAGGTCCATCAGCGCGCGCATCAACTCCACATCTTCCAATCCCGACAGCACGATGACCGGTAGTTTGGGGACTGCGCTGCGCAACTTTGCAACATGTTCGTGCCCATGTGTACCGGGCATGGTGATATCGATCAGGGCCAGATCCAAGCTATCGCCGTGGGTCTGGATGAGGCTTTCCAGTTCCTCGAGATTCATGGCGACCACAGTTTCGACAGCCGGGTCGAGTTCGGCCAGTTTGAGTTTCACACCTTCGATGATCAGGCGATGGTCGTCTGCCAACAGTACTTTCACGCAAATCCCCAACAGGCTGCGTCCAGTGGGGACGCGTTCCATAACCTAGCTGCAGGAGGCGCTGCAGACGCCCGCCAGCACTTTGCACGATAGTCGGCACAGGGAGTGCAGGGCAAGCAGCTTGTGCCGTTCCTATGGGATAGGCCCAACGACATATGGTTGCAAACCACATGCACACCGAAGAATGCTCAAGGTGCGCGCCATGTCAGGTGCCGCGAGTCTTGCTGCAATCATCCCAATGCCTGCTGACCCTGCAAAATATGTCGTGTTGCTGCCTGCCCGCGGGTTGGGAGGCTGTGCATTGGCTCTGTTGTTGAGTGGTGTGTTGGTGGGAGCACACGCGCAGACAGCATCGGTGCCGCTGCCACAGACCCGTGGCATCTCTGCACATGCGGCCAGTGAGGCTGCCACCGAGCAATTGCGACCAGCACAAGACGTACCTGCTGTCGCCATAGAGGCAGCGTCGCCGGTAACCATGACTGCACCAGTGGTTGAGCCAGCGACTGCGCCGGTGGCGCAGCCTGTACCCAGCATGGCGCAGGCGATGCGTGATCGCGGTGTGCTGTTCAAAGTCACCCCGCCGCCATCGGTGCCGTTGCCTGCGGAGCCCGTGGCAACGGACGCTGGCAACAAACCCGCAGCACCCGTGGTGCCTGCAGCGGTTGCGCCGGTGGGTGCCAGCTATGTGTTGGGGACCATCCATTTTGGAACACCGCAAGAGCAAGCCATCGACTACGACGTGTTGGGCAAGTTGATCGATGCGACAGACAACTTCGTCAACGAGGCCGATGTGAATTCAGCCTGGAAGCCGGAATTCGATGCCTATCGCTGGCTGCCCGCGGCAACCCCATTGGGAGGGATGATCGGCAAGGATGCCATGCTGAAGGCGCAGGCCCTGTTACCCGCAGTGCGGCCGCAGGACTTGCAGCGAATGAAGCCGTGGGCGGTGTTGGCGCTGCTGGAGGCACGCGGTGAAAGTGCCGGGGAGACCAGCATGGATGCACGCTTGCAACAGGTAGCAGGTGCAGCAGGCAAGCATCTGGTGCATCTGGAAACACTGGAACAACAGTTGCAGGCGTTGGATTGCGTGCCGGCGGCTGAACATGCCGCGGTACTGAATGAACGCCTGCAGAAGTCGTGGATATTGCGGATTGAGTCGGCTGAGGCGATGGCCTACTACCACAGTCGCAATTTGGATGCATGGTTGGCAAGTGTTGACCGGATGGACGGGCTCAGTGATTCGGCACGTGCCATTGAGCAACGGTCACGCATTTGCTTGCTGGAAGATCGCAACGCGCGCTGGATTGGGCCGCTGGAGACGGTGTTTCAGGATGCGCCCAGTTTCGTGGCAGTAGGTGCCATTCACCTGGTTGGTGCCGATGGCTTGGTCGCACGGCTACGTCGGGATGGTTATACGGTAGAAGCCGTACCGTTTTGATGCATGAATTACGTAATGTCAGTTGGGTGCATGTGTTGTTGAATGTTGGTTTGCAAAAGTAAAGGATCAATGGCATGGCTTTTGGCATGAGCGGAGACAGGCAGGTGCATTGGGGGCAGGGTGCATTCCTGAGCCCGCAACATTTGCAGGCACAAGATGCGTGGGCGCAGGCGTGCCGGCACGCGTTGCATTTGCGAGTAACACCGTTTCCGTGGGGCTTTGAGTCGTTGCGTATCCGTGAGGACGCCCTGGCCAGTGGCATGGTCGATGTCGAGCAGTTCACACTGGTCACCCGAAGTGGTGAGCGCTTGCGCGGTGGCAGCCTGGACACCGCCGGCGGCAACACCCGCGTGCCGCAACGCAATATTGCTGATATCCGGGTCAATAGCAGCGACCCGATCCCGCTGTTTTTGGTCTTCAACGCCGAGCGTACATTGCAGGGACTGTCGCAGCGTGAATCGGAGCGGCTTACCGCGCGTCACACTTTGGCGACCGATAATCTTGCTGACCCACACGACCCGCAGGCGCCAGAGGCAGCAGTGGATTTTCTGCTGTATCAAGCCAATCTGATCACCGGCGCGGATGAAAATGCCGAAGCCATCGTGCGTGGTTCCGATAGCTACAAAATCGCCGAACTGATGCCCGCCGGGCCAGGCAAATACAAGCTTTCGAACGACTACATTCCACCCGCCACCGCGATTTTAGCGGCAAGCAATTTGGCGCGTTGGACGCGCGCACTGCGGGACCTGCTGGTGTCGCGTGGGCAGGATTTTGCTGCAATCAAGCGTCAGCGCGGAATTCGTGCCGCATCCACCTCGGCGCAAGAGGTGATGCGCGTCCTGATGATGCAGACCTTTGCCCGCTTCATCCCGATGTTCCAGGAGCATGCACGGCTGAACACGGTATCTGCCTACGCGATGTATCAGGATTTGCGGCAATTGGTAGCGGAGTTTTCGGTATTTTCCGAAGACATCGGCTATTTCGGCGAGATGGCGGGCAATCCGCGTGACACCGAGCTGCCAGATTACGATCACGACGATTTGCGGCGCTGCTTCCGGATTGGGTTTGACCGCGCCGAGGTTCTGATCAAGGCGCTGACTGTGGGGGCCGAGGTCGGCATCACGCTAGCGTACGACGGCCGCTTCTATCGCGCCGATTTGCCAGTGAACCTGTTTGAGAGCGACAAGACCCGCTTCTATCTGGCGTTTGAATCCGAGCAGAAGGGGGCTGATTTGTTCGCACGACTATCGCGTACCGGCAAGATCGCATCGATGGACGAAATGCCACGCCTGCTGTCGGCGGCGTTGTTCGGGTTGAAAATCAATCTGCTGCCAGTGCCGCCCGAAGAGCTGCCGCAGAAGAGCCCCAACACCACGTATTTCCTGGTCGACACCACGCATCCGTTCTGGCAGATGATCAAAAACGGCCGCAACATTGCGGTGTTCTCGGATCTGCCACCGGATTCCACCGTCATCAAGCTGTTCCCGGTCGCGGGCCAGGAGTAAGCCATGGCCAGACTGCTCCAGCATTTTTCACCGGTTTTCACCTTTGGCTTGGCGTTGGATGAAAAGGTCAGCGCCAATCAGGCCAGCGATACGGCGATATCGGTAGCGACCCGTGCGCGTGAGTTGATCGAGCGTGCGAAGTCCGCTGCACTGGCCGATGGCAAGCGCCCGGAACAGGCTGATGATGCCGCGTTTGCGGTGGTGGCTTGGATTGACGAAATCATGGCGCGCAATCCAGCCTGGCTGACCAGCGGGGCCACACCGCTGCAAGTATCGATGTTCACCACCAACAATGCCGGGAACGAGTTTTTTACCCACCTGTCGATCCTCAAACAGGATCAGGATGAGGTGCGCGAAGTCTATTACCACGCGCTGTTATGCGGATTCGTGGGTCAGTATTACTACGAAAATGGCGATACCGGCGAGCTCGGCAAACTCAAGGAATTGCACGGTCGGCAACTGCCAATTGCCCCTGCACCCATCCATACGCTGCGCGAAGAGAAAATTACCCCGCAGCCCTATGGCGTGACCGATCCGTCCGGCCCCAAATTGCCGCGGCAATGGGATCGCGCGCTGTTGGCGATTGGTGCATTGTTGGCCCTGCTGATTCCAGTGGTCTACCTGATTTATATCTTGTTGGCCGCGCCCAAGCCGTCAATCACCGTGCCGGTACAGCAGGTGGTGGCCAAATTCGAGTGTGCGGACATCAAGGCCACGGTGGATGAAGACAAAGGCACCGTCAAACTCAGCGGCTATGTGTCGCGCCCGGATGATATGTCGACGGCTCGGCAACAGATCGCCGCGATTGAGGGTGTGAAGTCGGTGGATGCGCAATTGCAATTGCGTATCTGGCCGCATTGCGAGGTGGTGAAGCTGCTGGAGCCGTTCAAGGCGCGTAACGATGATAGTGGCCAGCATTTGGCGATCACACCGAGTACCGGGCATTCCGATCGCTTCATCGAAGGTGAAAACGTGATCGTGAAATTGCAGCAGCCCAATTACGACGGTTACCTGTATGTCGATTACTACACCGTCAATGGCGCAGTGGCGCACATCTACCCCAATACGGGTGAACCCAATAGCGGTCGGCTGTTGAAGGCGCTGGAGCAGTTTGAAGTTGGGGCCACCCCCAGTAAGACGTGGACAGTCTGTGCGCCGTTCGGGCAGGAGCTGATCACGGTGATTTCGTCACCGAAACCGCTCTATCAAGAAGCTCTGCCAGAGGTCCAGTTTGATGCCAAGGACTATCTGCCGAAGCTGCGACAGATGTTGGAGGCCAACCGTGGCAATGCCCAGTTGCTGGCCGCACATTTGTTCATGCAAACCGAACCCGAAACCGATCCCGCCAAAAAGCAGGCTGCACTGACCGCCTGCTCAGCACCCGAGGCCGCAGCGCCGCAACCGGAGGCCGCGCAATGAGCCCGCTGAGCATGATTGAAACGCTGTTCTCGAATATCGGCAGCATCTTCACGCGTATTGCCTACTTGTACCAACAGGGGTCGGATACGGCCAAGAAGCCTTGGCTGCGTCGCATCGTGGTGACTTTGGTGTTATTGGCGATTGTGGTCGGCTTGGTGTTTCTTGCCTTGGCCGTGTTGCCGCAATTGCCAATGCGTTTCTGGCAAGTATTGGGCTTGTGCGTGGTGGTGGCGGTGGTGCTGTGGTGGTTCATGGCTGGCCAGCGCAAGGCTTCGCTGAAAGGGCGTACACGCAAGCGTATTGGTGACTTGGGGCCTGCCAATGACGAGGAAGAGCGGGCCCCCGTCGCACGCATGACGGCCGCCATTACTGAGGCCAAACGCACCATTGCCCGCGCACCTGAGATGGCGCAGGGGCGCACCCCGTTGTATCGCATCCCGTGGTTCCTGTTTATCGGAGATGGCAGCGCCAATGTCGATGGATTGCTGCGTGCCGGTAGCGAAGTGTCACCATTCCCCGCATCCGACAAACCAGCCATGGACGCCGATGATGTCTGGCGCTGGTGGTTTCACAAATCGATGATCGCGATTGAAATGCACCCGCGTGTGGTGTGTGACTCCAGCGCGCGATTGGATCGTGGCTTGTGGTACCAGGGCTTGATGAAGCTGGCCGATGAGCGCGAAAAGTTGCCGCTCAACGGACTTGTGGTTGCGGTGTCCGTGCAGAGCTTGCTGGGGCCTGCCGATGCACTGAAGGAGACCGCCACGCGCCTGCGTCGACTTGTCGATGAAGCAATGGAGCATCTGCAGGTGCAGATGCCGGTGTACTTCGTGGTCAGTGGCCTGGAGCGCCTGCCCGGCTATGCGCAAATGCGCGCTACCTTGCCGGATGAAGCCTTCGCGCAGGCCTTGGGGCATCGCTTTACTGAAAGCGAAAATACCAATGCCGCCGCCAGCCGGCGCATCGACGAGGTGATTCAGCCGATCGAAGATCGCCTGCATGCCCTGCGGATGACGGCCTTGCGTGCGCAGCATGGTCCGCAACAGCGGCGTGCGGTATTTGACTTCATCGAATCGCTGCGGCAAGCACGCCCTGGGTTGGCCATGTTTGTCAGCTTGATGCTGGAGGACAACCCGTTCCAACGCACGCCGCGCTGGCGTGGCTTGTACTTTGCCGGTGCCGCCGATGCGGCGCATCGTAGCGGGGCGTTTGTTGCCGACTTGTTCACCCGCTTTTTGCCCAGTGACCAGCCATTGGCCGGAACCAGCTTCCGTGGCAATGCCGGGCGCATGGCGATTGCGGGTGCGGGGGTGTTGGCGATGCTGGGTCTGTCGGCCTCGTTTGCCTATGGCTTGAAGTCGGCACATCGTGATGATGCCGCGTTGTTGCAACAGACCCGCAGTGCCTGCTCTGAAGTTGCGCATAGCACGTCGACTGGACGCATCGAGTGGGTGGCCAGTTGTGGCCGCACCATCGAGGAGCTGGAAGCCGCGCAGGGCGATACGATGCTCAGTTTCGGTATTCGCCGTGCGGATTCGGATATCGCCAAGTTGCGGCAGCGTGTGGTCGATGACTTCGCCAATTTGATCCTTGCCCCCGAGGATCAGATGCTGGCAACCGACATCGACCAGCGGCGTGCTGGTATCGAGCATGTGCTGGCGATCACCCAACGCCTGCGGCTGCTGGAAGACTGCGATAGCAGCAATCCGGTATGTCGTAATCGCGAATTGAAGAACAACGTCAGCTTCGATGCCCGCTCGCGATTGTTCGCTCCCTTCGTCAGTGCCGACAACGATACGCGGCGAGATCGCAATAATGCCGATGCCCTGTTTGCCACCTATCTGGGTTACCTGAGGTGGCAAAAAAAAAACATACGTGAAGCCGAACATGCCCGTCTCGAAGGCTTGTTGACACGCTTGCTTGCCAATTACACGCCACGTGCCGCTGACCTGAAACAATGGGCTGATGCACGCGGCGTTGGCATGGATCTGGGCAGTTTCTGGTTGCCGCAAGGTGCTGTCGTGGGGACCGAAACCGGGCAGCTTGCCACTATTTCAAGTGCCTATACGCGTGACACTTGGGAAGGCGCGATAGAACCCATGTTGGCGACCTTGCGCAAGCAAGCGCCAGAGCGTGCTTCGCGGATTGATGACTTGCGCAATGCCTATTTCCAAGATTATTTCACGCAGTGGGAGAAATTCCAGGCACGCTTCGGTGATGGCATCACGCTGTGGCGTGGCCGGTATGAGGAGCTGCTGGCACGTGCCGGTGGCGCGGATAACCCGTATGCCCGTTTTTTCGTCGCAGCCCAGCGCAATCTGTACGAGTTGCCGTTTGACTGGCCGCTTGCGTCGCGCTGGGCTGCCACCTGGGCGCAGATGAAATCAAAATGGCTGTCGTCATGGCGGCCGTTTGGGCGGTTCATTGCCGATTCGTTCCGGTTTGGTGGTGAGAAGGTAACCCCACCTGTGTGGTTGCTCGCCATGCACGATAGCCAAGCGGTGGTCTTGAATCGACAGGATGCCGACTACGCACGTGCCTATTTGCGTCTGCAGGCCGAAGGTTCGGGTGAGGATGTCTATCAACTGGCTTCCGATCTGTTTACCAGCAAAGGCAAGGCTGACAAACCGCCAGCCAGTGACTACACCAAATTGATTGATGCGGTGGACAAACCCGCCGAAAAATACGCAACAAGCTTCAAAGGCGATGATCTTGCCGCATGGTCGATAGTGCAGGGGCCATCCAAATTATTGTTGTTTTTAACGGTGCACAAAGCCGGAACCTATGTGCAGCAGCGCTGGCGCGAAAGTGTGGTCAAACCGCTTTCGACATTACCGCCTGAGCAACAAGTGGATGCGCTGTATGGGCCGCAAGGGAAGTTGTCGGCCTTCGTCAACGATTGGCTAAAGCCCTTCATCACTGAAAAAGAACGTCTGCCGGTCAAGGTGGATGGCGTGGCTATCCCGCTGAGTGCTGCCTATCAGGGCATGGTGGCTGCCGAGCGCAAATTTCAGCCAGTGTTAGGAGATGTGGCACCGTTCCAAGCCGGCAGTTTCACTCTGACCCAGCCCAGTCAATTGGGGGCGTTGGATGAAGGGGCCGAGGGCACGGTGCTGGAAGTCGAGTGCCGCGAACGCGTGTATCGCGCAAGTTCGGCAGGCGCGTCATTGGCAGAGGCCACTGCACAGGTGTTCTGGTCCCCGTCCAGCTGCATGCAGGCGCGGATTCGCATCAGCGTGGCGGCCCCGGCGCCGAAGCAACCCGAGGCTGCCCCGGTGCAGGAGTTCGATCCTGCCACCAGTCAGATGCAGCCGGCAGCACCGATTGCCGCAGTACCCGAGCTGAGCCTGGTGCGGACTTATGCTGGGGTCGATGGTTTTGCTGCACTGATCAAGGATTTCGCCAATGGCGCGCATGCGTTTGGTGTTGAGGATTTCCGTGATAGCTACAGCCCGGCGCAATGGACGCAACTGCGTCCCAAGCTTGATGCCGCCGGGTTCCGTGGGGTGCGGGTGTTCCTGAAGGTGGATTTGTCGGACGAAATGAAACGGTACCTGGGCGCCAGCACGGCGCATGCCGAAGTGCCAAGTGAAATCCTTGAATAAGCCTGTTGTGGAGACTTTATGGCCATCGATGTCAACGAACTACTAGCTCCCATTCCGGGTAGCGATCCTGCTGGCAGTGATGCCAGCTTTTCTGACCAGTTTGATCGTATCCGCGAGGCACGGCGTGCGGACGACCCCAATCTGACCCAGGGCGACTGGCAGACCGAGCTGAAAGTGGCGGATTGGCGCGAAGCGCAAAAGCTATCCGAGGATATTTTGCAACGTACCAGCAAAGACCTGCAGGCTGCGGTGTGGTTGGGCGAAGCCGTGATTTCACGGTATGGCCTGGAGGGCGCCAAAGATAGTTTCGACCTGCTCACCGGGTTGCTGGATACCTACTGGGAAGGCCTGCACCCCCGTGCCGATGACGGTGATCTGGAGGAGCGCGCTGGCAAGTTGGCGTGGTTTGCCAGTTGGGGTAGTCGTGCGTTGCAGACGATGATGCTCAATGATGATCCGCAGGGTGCGTTGACCCTCGCCAAATGGATTGATTCGCGTGAAGTGGACAATATGGGGCGGCAGAACGCAGAGGCTTATCAGACTGCGCTGGATAGCGGTCGCATCAGTGGGGACGCCTATGACAGTCGCATGCTTGCAACACCTGACGCGGTGGTGCGCGAGCGCATGGATCAAGCGCAAGCTGCTCGCGACGCGTTTGCTCGCTTCAGCGCAATGTCCGATTCCAGGCTCGGACGGGAAGCGCCCAGTCTTGCAGCGATTGACGATGCGCTGAAGAAAATCCAAACCATCTATTCCCGGCTTGCCACTGCCAAGGGCATGGTCGGCGTCACGGCGGAGGATGACGCGGCAGCAACAGATGGCGCAGTAGCGCCCGCATTGATGGCAAGCGGCGGTAGTGGCGCTGCGTTGAATCTTGGCTCGGTCAATCTTGCCTCCAAGGAGTCTGCGTTGCGTGCGCTGGGCGATATCGCCGGTTATTTCCGGCGTACCGAGCCGCACAGCCCGGTGGCCTATTTGCTGGAGCGCGCAGTGGCCTGGGCCAATATGCCTTTGGAGCAATGGTTGGCCGAAGTGGTGCGGGATGACACCACGTTGTCGTCGATCCGTGAGCGCGTGGGCCTGCCGCCAAGCTGAATCATCCCCCCCGCCAGGCACCCACAAGTGTGGGCACGCCGAACGGCATATGCCCAAGTCTGGCCGTCCGATGGATGTTTCGTCAGCGCCTGCTTCCTAGACTCATTGAATGTTCTGGAGCGCTTCGCCAATCCGGCAGGCGCAACTAACGTCAACCCACTCAGCAACCCACAACGCGTACGGGGATTCAAATGGCCAAGAAGGAAAGTACCCAGCACAAACTTGATCGCGTCCGCGCCCCGCGCGTACAGCTCACCTATGACGTTGAAGTGGGGGATGCGATCGAGAAAAAGGAACTACCGTTCGTGGCGGGAGTGGTGGGTAATTTCAGCGGCCAGCCTGCCGAGCCACTGGCGAAGTTGAAGGATCGCAAGTTCGTCAACGTCGATAAAGACAATTTTGACGATGCAATGAAGGGCATGAAGCCGCGTGCGCAAATGCAAGTGGAAAACAAGCTTGCTGGTGATGGCTCGAAGCTGGGTGTGGAGTTGAACTTCCGCAGCTTGGAAGATTTCTCGCCGGAGCGCGTGGCCAATCAAATCGAGCCATTGCGCAAGTTGCTGGAGGCGCGCCAGAAGCTGGCAGATCTGCGTAACAAAGCAGCAGGCAATGACAAATTCGAAGATTTGCTCAATGACGTACTCGCCAATACCGACAAGATCGCCCAGCTGAGCAAGGAAGTCGGGCCCAAGTCCGAAGAGTGATTCGAGCCTGCGTGGACGAACCACTGGCACTTCGCCTGAACTTTTGATTCCAAACCGTCAAACGAGCAAACAACATGGCCAATACCGAAACCCAGGCTGCAACCTCCGCCACTGCAGAAGCCGCTGAAGGCGGGCTGTTGGATCAGATTCTGACCCAGAGCAAAATTGCCCGTTCGGATACCGAACGTACCCGTGCGCGTGATCTGATCGCGGAATTGGTGGCGCAGGTCAGCGATGGTGCAATGGTGGTTTCCAAGGATGCGATTGGCGCACTGGATGCACGTATCGCCGAAATCGACCGTGTGCTATCCGAGCAATTATCTGCAGTGATGCATGCACCTGAGTTTCAGCAGCTGGAAGGTAGCTGGCGTGGTTTGAAATACCTGGTCGATAACTCTGAAACCAGCACCACGCTGAAGATCAAGGTGTTCAACACCACCAAGAAGGAGTTGATCAAGGACTTCAAAAATGCAGCGGACTTCGACCAGGGCACGCTGTTCAAGAAGCTCTATGAAGAGGAATACGGCACTTTTGGTGGCGCACCGTTTGCCACTTTGATCGGCGATTTCGAGTTCGGTCGGCATCCGGAAGACATGTATTTGCTGGAAGAAATTTCCCACGTGTGTGCCGCTGCCCATGCGCCGTTCCTCAGTGCCGCGTCGCCGGAATTGCTGGGCTTTGACGATTTCACCGAACTGTCCGGCCCGCGTGATCTGGCCAAGATCTTCGATACCGTTGAATACGCCAAGTGGAAGAGCTTCCGTGCATCTGAAGACTCCCGCTATGTGGGCCTTGCAATGCCGCATGTGTTGGGTCGCCTGCCGTATGGCCCAGACACCGATCCGGTGGAGGCATTCAACTTTGTCGAGCGCACAGATGGCACAGAGCACGGCAAGTACTTGTGGATGAATGCGGCGTATGCGCTGGGTACTAAGGTAACCGATGCGTTTGCCAAATTCGGCTGGTGTGCGGCCATTCGCGGAGTGGAAGGTGGCGGCTTGGTCGAGGGCTTGCCGACCCACACCTTTGCCACTGACGATGGCGAAGTTGCGCTCAAGTGCCCGACTGAAATCGCCATCACCGATCGGCGTGAAAAAGAGCTCGCCGATCTGGGCATGATTCCGCTGGTGCATTGCAAGGGTACTGACTACGCGGCGTTCTTCTCCACCCAATCAGCGCAGAAGGCCAAGGAATACAACACCGATGCCGCCAACGCCAACGCGCGCTTGTCGTCGCAACTGCAGTACATCTTTGCGGTGAGTCGTATCGCGCATTACTTGAAGTCGATGATGCGCGACAAGATCGGCAGTTTCGCCAGCAAGTCCAGTGTCGAAATGTTCCTGAATAACTGGATTGCCCAGTACGTGTTGCTGGACGATAACGCGTCGCAGGAAATGAAGGCGCAATACCCGCTGCGCGAAGCGCGCGTGGAAGTGGTGGATGTTCCCGGCAAGCCGGGTGCATACAAGTCGGTTGCTTTCCTGCGGCCCCACTATCAGCTGGATGAGCTCAGCGTTTCGCTGCGCATGGTCGCGGAATTGCCGAAGTCGGCACGCTGACCTGAATAAAAACAACGCACTACTTTTCTGATTTCACTCACGGAGAACTGCAATGGCAAGTGATATTTTCATGAAGATTGACGGCATCGATGGCGAATCTGCAGATGCTAAACACAAAGGCGAGATCGACGTGCTGGCATGGTCGGTGGGTGCCACCAACTCCGGTTCGATGGCCTATGGCGGTGGTGGTGGTACCGGTAAGGTCGCCTTCCAGGATCTAAGCATCACCAAGCGCATCGACAAGAGCAGCCCGAAGATGATGGAGAAGTGCGCTGATGGCACCCACATCAAGAAGGCCGTACTGATTGCGCGCAAGCAGGGTGGCCAGCAGATGGATTACGTCAAGATCACGCTGTCGGATCTGCTGGTGTCCAGCATCTCGATGTCGGGCTCGGGTGATGATTCTGAAACTGTTTCGTTCAACTACGGCCATATCGAATACACCTACACCGCACAGAAGCAAGATGGGTCGAAGGAAGGCGATACCGGCATGAAGTGGAACATCAAGAAGAACGACAAGAGTGGCGCATAACATCGCATACCGATGTCACGTGGCTTGATGGATCGTTTGGTCGATGTGCCCCTGCCGGAGGATACTGGCAGGGGCATTTCGGTGACTGAAATTCGCAAAGGAATTGCGGCGGATCTTGAAAACTTGCTCAACACGCGCTCGGAAGCGGCACGGCTGATTCCTGAGACGTTCAAGGAGTGCCGAGCGTCATCATTGACCTTCGGTATCCTTGATTTTTCCTCCTACAGCTTGCTCAGCCCACAGGATCGAGACCGTATCCGTCGCTCGCTGGAGCAAGCAATCAGCCTGCACGAAGCGCGTTTGACCCGAATTCGAGTGACGTTGGAGCCGCAGCGCGAGCTAGATCGCGCTCTGCGCTTTCGGGTCGATGCATTGATGGTATTAGGGTCAGACAACGAAAAAGTGCAGTTCGATGCGGTGCTGCAGTTGAACTCGCAAAACTACATGGTGCGCTGAGCATCGAGTGCTAAGCGCTGATTCGTTATTGGTATCAAGCATCCAATAACGCCATCTTGCACGCAAGCTGCAGGCCGCTTTCCAGTTGGCCAGCAAGGTGGTCTTGCCACCAGGCACTGGTTTGAATTGACTCTTTGCCATCTGCGCCCACGACAGGAAATGCCTGCATGCGCTCGACGAGTGCTTGCAGCAAGGCGATGCGATCGCGCTTGCCGTTCAACAACTTGACCAGCTCCAGCCCCAGCTGGCTGTCGAGGCGCACCATGGAGGGCCGCAGACTGGTCAGCATGTCTTGCCCATTCTCCAGCTGCACGCGGGATAGCGGATTCAAGCAAGGGTATTCGCTGGGCGAATTGGCAAACGCCGGCGCATCGATATGCAGGGTCAGTAGGCCGTATTCGAAGGCGATGAGCAAAGCCTTGCAGAGTGTGCCGCGGATTTCCTGCAGATTTTCGTGCTGATCCTCATGCAGGTTGCCGCCACCCTGGGTTGTTGCCAGGTGTTGCTGCAGCAGTGTGTCGACCGATAGAGCGCAGGGAAACGCGTTGCCAATGGCGGTCAATGCACTGGCGACCAATGTATTCGGCGTGGTGAGAGCTGCCCCACCGCTGGCGCAAAAACGTCGTAGTCCCGGGTGTGCCTTTCCTATGTCGGTGTCTGCAAAGGCGGCGTCTTCGTACAGATGTCCTGTCGCTTGCATCTGCAGTACCGCATCCGCTTGTGCTGGGCGCACAATCGCTACTTCTTGCCGGCAGAGCAGGGTTTGTCGGAAGCGCCGGCCTTTCAGATAGTCCAGATATTGTTCGCGGCGAATCACATCACCGGCCGCCAGTTGAGCCAGGCTCGCTGCGGTGTGGTCGGGTAACGAGGCGCCGCTGGAGTCGTGATATTCCGCTTCGGCGAGAAAACCCAGGCCGTGAGTATGCGCGCGTGCAGCGAAATCGGTAATTGAATACGGCAGATTCAATTCGGCCAAGTCGTCGTGGTAGAACACCGCCGATTCGGTTTTTTCGAGCAAATCCTGCGCTTCATGGCGGACCACATCTGCATAGGGTGTCTTGGTGGTCACCGATGCCTGTAGCCAGGTCAGAAACTCGCGCGCCAGCGCAATTTTCTGCAATGGTTCGTTGATGCTGGAGGTATGTTGCTGCAGCATGTCCCACATCATTCGGCGCAGATGGCAGCCGGGCAGGGCGTTATAGCTGATATATGCGATGCCGTTCGCTGTCAGCATGCGCTGGCACAGCGCCAGCAGTGTGTCCTGCACCGAGGCCGGAACCCATGAGAAGAACCCATGCGCGACGATATAGTCGAATGGCGTCGCGCCGCACTCCCATTGGCAAACATCTGCCGCATGCAGTTGCAGATTGGTCAGACCCAATTGCTGACGCATCGCCTCACCACGCGCAATCGCGGTCTGCGACATATCCACGCCGACGAATTGTGCTTGCGGGTAGGCCAGCGCCAAGCTGAGCAATTGCAGGCCATCACCGCAACCTACTTCCAGTAATCGGCATTGGATGGGCGACGCGCTGGCCAGTCCATGCAGGCGGCCAATTGCAGCCAATCGCGATGGGTGCATCTGCGGAAAAATCAGCGCCGGGTATTGCAGGGCATCGTAAGCAAATGCTGCGGTCACGGGTTGTCCTCTTTGGGGAGCGCTTTGGCCGCCAAGACCGCGGCCAGCATTGCTTCGCGCAGGCGTTGCGGTGCTACAGGTTTGAACAGCACAGGGATGCGTTTGGATGTAATTATTGCAATCTGCTCGGGGCGGGTTTCGCCGGTCACCAAAAGCCTGGCAAAGCTCGGATGTGCGGGGTCACACCGATAGCGATGGCTGACCGCATCCAGCACATCAAGGCCACTGAGCTCCGGGCCAAGATGTAGATCGCTGAGAATGAGATCCGGTGGCAGACTCCAGTCCTCGAGTTGGATGAGAGCACTGTCAACATCGTGGGCGGTACGCACCTCGCACCCCCATTCCAGCAACAGCGCGCGTAGCCCCTCCAGAATACTGGGCTCGTCATCAATGGCGAGCACGCGCAGGCCACTGATATCGAGCGGAAAATCGAGACTGTCGTTATCCGTAGGCATCACTTCCACGCTGCGATCCAAGGTGAGTGAAACCAAGGTGCCGCGTGCGGGTCGCGATGACAATGTCAGCGCGCAGCCACATAATTCTGCCAAACGCCGCACGGTCGCCAGTCCCAGCCCAAGGCCGCGCTTGCGCTCACCGGCGGGCAAGGTGCTCTGTTTGACCTGATAGAACTCATCGAACACCCGCTGTTGGTGTTCCGGTGCAATCCCGCAACCGGTATCCCAGACATCAATGCGCACTTGGCCGTTGTCTTGATGACGAACCCCGACCAAAACACCGCCGCTATCGGTATAACGCAGCGCATTACTGACCAGATTGTTGAGGATCCGTGCCAGCATGGTGCGGTCACCCTGCACCCAAGCATCGGTCTTGCGTACAACCAGCCGCAGGCCGCGCGATTCGGCCAGCATGCGGAAGTTGCGACTGACTTCATCGAAGACATCATCCAGCCGCACATTGGACACGCTGGCCTGCATGCTGCCGGACTCCAGGCGTGACAAATCCAGCAATTCGGCAAACAGTTGATCCAGCGAGGCCACGCATTCCTGGATATGCATGATGCGGGTGATCTTGTCAGGATCGGTCTCGCCGGCGCGCAGTGTCGAGGAAAACAACGTCAGGGCATACAACGGCTGACGCAGATCGTGGCTGGCCGCGGCCAGCAGCCGTGCGCGTGACAAGTTGGCGGATTCCAGCTTTGCGTTTTTTTCGGCCAATTCAATACTGGTGCGCCCCAGCGCACTTTGCATCCGGTTCTGTACCTGGGCCACCGACCTGGATGCTTCCTGGATCGCGTATTGAAGTTGCCACAATGGATTGTCGCGGCCATCCAGCGCCAATTGCAGGGGGGCACCCTTGCCCAGACGCTGCACCGCCAGCGTCAAGGCATGTATCGATGCGCGGAAACGCTGGGCGATACCCCAGCTGATGACCAACACCACGAGCACCGCCATCAACAACAAGCCTGCCGCCTTCCATAGCGCTGACCGTAATTGGGCAGCGGGCAACTGGGTATCCAATGGAAGTGCGGCCAGCGCCAACAAACCAAACGCCAGCAGCGCGGCCATGACCAGTGGCAATACCACGGCAATGGCCCATTGCCGCAGCAGCGAAGGAGCTTGACCTGTCGGGGAAGCTGAATGGGGAGATGACGAGGACGGTGCCTGCATGCGCATATTGAACTGGCGGTTGCCGATCTTTACGCAATTTGCGGGGTTGTCGGGCCAGATGCAATCCATGATGCCAGCAAAACAAAAAACCGCCTTGCGGCGGTCTTTGACTGCTCCCGAATCAGGTGTTCTGCAGAGCACGGGATTTTTCATTACCCATGAAATCAAGCTTGCCCAAGCAAAGGGAGTTTGTTTGGGTCGCCGGCATCAATCAGGCGATCAACAGCCAATTTGGCGGCGGCAAAGTCCACCTGCTGATCTGGTGATGCGAACTGTGCCTTCAGACTGGCGAGGGGGGCAGAAGCCCGAACAACAGGAATGGCTGTTGCAAAGAACAGCCCTGCTAGCCAAACAAGCCAGAAGCGGCGAAGTAGGCTGCCCATGCGTCCATGCACCAGTCACGTGACCCGAATCCTAGCCAATCATGAAGAGGGGTGCGATTCGAGTGCAGTTACAGCATGCCTGCAATGGATCCAGAAGCAGCGCAATTGCACGTTGGTGCTTGCAATCTTGTTGTGACACCAAGCTGGCAACGAAAAAACCGCCTTGCGGCGGTTTTGTCGTAACACCTTGAATCTATTGGTCGGGGAGACAGGATTCGAACCTGCGACCTCTACGTCCCGAACGTAGCGCTCTACCAGACTGAGCTACACCCCGATGGTGAGCCGCCCATTTTATGGAGAAGATGCGACATCTGCAAGGGGGGCAATGTGGCGGGGCTCACGAGTCCAGCAGTGGCGCAAGATTGGGTTCCAGGAGTTGCCGGCGCCAACCTGCCAGTGCGCCGGTCCAGCCGCTGCCGTCCTGCAAGCCTTCCAGCAGGCGGCGGGAGGCCAGGACACCTTCGGGCAGGCCGAGGTCGGCGGCCAGTTTGGCTACGGCGGCCTGCATGGCGCGCAACTGCGCTTTGTTGCGATCGTCGCCACGCATGGGTGGCGCCTCGTTTTCGTCGGCCAGCGGTGTGCTCAACGCGAGCCATAGCGCCTCGCGCAGGCTGCGCGGGGATTTGGGCGAGGTATCCAGCAGGCCATCGCAGCTGCGCTTGTCGGGCGGATTCTGGCGCGCCAAGGTTACCGCCAGTTCGTTGTCTAGAATCCAACTGCGCGGTCGATCGCTGCTGCGTGCTTGCGCATCACGCCAGCGCAACAGCCGCAATAAGCGGCGTTGCCCCGCGGGGTCGAGAAATTGCGCGCTGCGCAGGGCCAAATGCGGCCAGCGTTCGCCATCGTCCTGCGCTGCATTGGCCAGTTGCCGGCGGCTGTCTTCGGCCAGCCAGTTGGCGCGGCTATTGGTGGTAAGCGCGGTCTGCAACTGACGGTGCAGCGCATGCAGATGGCGCACATCGTCCGCGGCATAGTCCAGTTGTGCGGGCGAGAGTGGCCGACGCAGCCAATCCGAACGGGTTTCCCCCTTGGCCAGTTCGACGCCGGTGATGGCGTGCACCAGTTTCTGGTAGCTCAATCCGGCCCCCATGCCGCACAGGGCGGCGGCGGCCTGGGTATCGAACAAGGGCGCAGGCAGTGCACCACAGCTGTGCTGGAATGCCACCAGATCTTCGCTGGGACTGTGCATCAGCTTGAGCACTTCAGGATTTTCCAGCATTGCGACCAAGACCGTGCAGATGCCGGGGACTTGCGGATCGACCAACAGGATGTCGTCGTCGGCTTCGCCCAGCGCAATCTGCACCAAAGCCAGTTGTGGCCAATAGGTGCGCTCGCGGATGAATTCGGTATCCAGCCCGATACAAGGAGGCAGGTGTTGTAAGCGCGCATGCAGCGCGTCGGGGGTGTCGATCCAGTGTGTCATCCGTGCATTATGCGGTTGCAGGCGCGTGGGGGATCACCTAACGTCACCCAGCATCCAATATCCAGCCTGCGCCGGGCAGGGTAAGGCGTTCATGGAGCATGCTTTGCGCACACGCGGTGTACTCACGTTGATGCTGTTGCTATTGGTCGGGTGCAAGCCTGCGGCCAATCCGCATGCCGTGACTGCGCAACCCCGCCAGCTGCCGACGTCCCCCCCCGCCAGGCCGGCGCAATCTGCTCAACCGCAAGGGCAGGTGCGCGTACAGGGGGACGACGCATTGGCGGTGGTGTTGAGCTGGTCGCTGCCAGAGGTAGCCATCTCCCATCCAGCAGCTGCGCGCTCTGCGGCGCGCAGGGCCTTGGCCAAGGGTGATCTGTTCGAGACTGCGCAATCGGCCATTCCTCTATTGCTGGCCCTGCAGAAGTTGCAGCCGGGCAATTTGCAGGACGCCAAGCTGTTGGAGAAATCGCGCACCGCGTTATTGTCCCAGGCATGGTCGGCATTGGCGGAAGACGAAGATCTGGCATCCCTGCGCTATGCCCAACGTCAAGCAACGGTATTGCGCAGTTTGTGGCCGGAGTATCCGCATGTGCAGGAATATCTGGCTGCAGTGGATCAGGTGGGTCAAGCGTTTGACCTTACCTTGGCGGGCGAGGCCAAACTGCGTGCAGGGGAATTGGACAGCGCCGGAGGCGCCCTCGAGAAATTCCGCAAGGCTTTGGTGCTGTGGCCGCCGCTGTTGCGTGCGCAGCGTGGACTGGGATCGGTGGAGGATGTTTTGGTTGCCAAGGCCCAGATGCTGGCGGCAGCAGGTGATTACGATGCCGCCTATGGCCTGCTGGCGCGTGCCGGCCAGGTACGGGGTAGCCCGTTGCTTGCACAAGTGGTGGGTGCGCGCATCGAAGCCGCGCGCAATGAACGGTTGCGACGTATGCGCGATGCCGGTTTGATTGCATTGGGAACCGGTAGTGGCCTGCAGTTTGCACGTGAGCAATTGGCGGACATGCTGCGCATTGCAAAACCCGGCGATGCCGCCAGTGTGGAGTTGCGCCAACGCATTGATATGGTCAGCCGGTACGACGTATTTCAGCCCAGGCAAGTGTTTACGGATGAAATGCCTGATGCCAGCCGTGGCCCATCGATGGTGGTGGTGCCGTTTGGCGAATTTCTAATGGGGTCTGCCAATGGTGAGATCGATGCCAATGCGGATGAACAACCCCAGCACCGAGTATCGTTCGAGCGTGGATTTGCGATGGGGCGTTACGAAATCACGGTGGGGCAGTTCCGTCGCTTTGTGGAGGCCACCGGTTACGTGGCGCGCGCTACCCAGCGCGGGCATTCGATGGCCTATGACGTGCGCAGCGGCAACTTCGTGCGCGGCAGCGGCATTGACTGGCGATCCGGGTATGACGGGCAGCCGGCCGTGGATGCCATGCCTGTGGTTCACGTCACCGCGCGCGATGCCGAAGCTTATGCGGCATGGCTGAGCCAGCAGACCGGCGCACACTACCGTTTGCCCAGTGAGGCGGAATTTGAATACGCGCTGCGTGCCGGGGGGCGAGGGCGTTATCCGTGGGGCAATGCATTGCCGCCAGCGGGGGTTGAAAATCTGGCAGGCGGCAAAGATGTTTCGCCCCGCGGCCGACACTGGAATAACGCATTTGCCGGATATGCCGATGGCTGGTGGGGGCCGGCACCGGTTGGGAGTTTCACGGCGAATCGGTTTGGCCTGTATGACATGGGCGGAAACGTCAGTGAATGGGTGGTCGATTGTTGGCACAAAGGCTATCGGCGTGCGCCGGCGCGCGGTGAGGCGTGGGTGAACCCGGGTTGCCGTAACCGGATGTATCGTGGTGGGGCATGGTCCAGTGCGCCAGTACAAGCGCGTTCTGCATGGCGCGTTTCGGGAGGCGTGGATATCACCAATGCACGGATCGGTTTTCGCTTGGTGCGGCAACTTTGAAACCAGGTGTTGGCAAAAGCTTGAAAAACTGACACCGCGACAGTCACATTGGCACAGAAGGAATCGAGGCATGAATCAATATCCAAGCGGGCAAAGTACGGGGCAACGCCGCGGCGGCTTGCGGCTATGGGTGTTACTGCTGTTTGCCGGTTATGCAGCGTGGTATTGGTTTTCCAACCGCAGTATTGATCCCTTGACCGGGCAAGCGGTGGTGATTGACAAGAGCATTTCACCGGAACAGGAGAAATCACTGGGCTTGCAGGCCTATCAACAAGTCTTGCAACAAGAAAAGCCTTTGCCCGCCGATGCCGAGGCTTCCAAACAAGTGCAAGCCATCGCCGAGCGTTTAATTGGAAAGATCCCGCAAGTGACCGATAGTTTGGCTGCCGAGCATCATCTGCAGGCCAGCCATATCGAAAAATCCTTTGACTGGGCGGTGACGGTATTGCAGTCGGATCAAGTCAATGCCTTCTGTTTGCCCGGCGGCAAAATTGCGGTGTACACCGGCTTGTTGCCGGTGGCGCAAAATGCCGATGCCATGGCAGTGGTGATGGGACATGAAATCGCCCACGCGCTGTTACGCCATGGTGCGCAGCGGATGACTCGCGGCAAGCTGGAGCAACTCGGCCAAATGGCAGGTGCGGCCAGCGGGATGGATTCGGGTACCTTGCAGACGGTGATGTCGGCCTATGGCTATGGCAGCGCATTGCCGTATGCACGCAGCCAGGAGACGCAGGCGGATGAGTTGGGCCTGATGCTAGCTGCTTCCGCCTGTTTTGATCCGCAACAAGCCATTCCGCTATGGCAGCGCATGGATCAGTCCTCCGGGGGCAGGGCACCCTCGGAGTTTGCGTCCACCCACCCCAGCGCCGGCACCCGGATCCATCAGTTGGAGGCATTGATGCCCAAGGCAGAAGCCTACAAGGCAAAGTTGTGTGGGGGTGCGCAGGCTGCCAGTGGCATGCACTGAATACGTCGAACTTGAAACAGCGCGGCGGTTATTTCCACCCGGTCGTATTGCAAGGTGCCGCTGCGTAGCGGTTCAGCGCGGCTTGCGCGTCTCTTTATTGCGCACACTGCCGGGGCCGGTACCCATGCTATTGCCCAGGTTTTGCTGGAAGTCTTTCCACAGCGCCATATTGCGATCAGTCAACTGGTTCAACATCGCCCACGGGGTTTGCCCCAGCATGCCACCCATCTGCGAGCGGAACTGCTGCTGCTGTTCCAAGAATAATTGCATCGAGCGTTCCAGGTAGTTGCCCATGAAGCCCTGCAATGAATCGCCATAAAAGCGAATCAATTGGCTCAGCAGCTGGGTGGACAACATCGGCTGCCCATCCTGCTCGTGCTCGGTAATGATCTGCAACAAGACCTGACGGGTCAGGTCTTCACCGGTTTTGGCATCACGCACTTCGAAGGATTCGCCATCCACGATCAACTGGCGCACATCCTCGATGGTGATGTAGCTGGAAATTTCGGTGTCGTACAAACGACGGTTGGGGTACTTCTTGATAACACGAATTGCAGACATTGAGCAATGACTCTAGTTGCACTATGCGCAGCATGGCGCAGTGCAGCAGCGCTTGCAACTGCTGACCGGAAACACGCTTGCCGGCGCAGCGTAAAATGGCGCATGGATACGCTTTGGAAAGAACGTTTTGGCGGTATCGACCGCCTGTATGGCAGCGGCGCGTTGGCGCGGCTGCGCGCTTGCCATGTGACGGTGGTCGGTATTGGTGGTGTGGGGTCATGGGCGGTGGAAGCGCTGGCGCGCAGCGGTGTCGGCAGGTTGACCTTGATCGATGCCGATGATTTGTGCGTGTCCAATACCAACCGGCAATTGCCGGCGTTGGATGGACAGTTCGGGCGCGCCAAGATCGAGGCGATGGCCGAGCGTTGCCGTGCGATCAATCCGCACATCCACTTGGATTTGCACCCGCAATTTGTCACCCCCGGCAATCTGGATGCACTGCTGGGAACGCCGGTGGATCTGGTGCTGGATGCCTGTGACAGTTTTCGCAGCAAGGTGGAGATGATTGCCTGGTGTCGTCGCCGCAAGCAGCCGATCATTGCGGTGGGCTCGGCCGGTGGGCGCAGCGATGTCACCCAGATTCGCGTGCGCGATCTGTCGCGCACCGAGCACGATGCGATGCTGTCGTTGATTCGCAAAAAACTGCGCGGCGAATTCAATTTCCCGAAAAACCATGACCGCTACTTCGGGGTGCCGGCGGTGTATTCGCTGGAAAACGTGCGCTACCCGCAGGCCGATGGCAGCGTGTGCGGTGTACGCCCGCAGTTGGGCAAGGACGAGGCGTTGAAGCTCGATTGTGGCGCGGGTTTGGGGGCAGCCACCCATGTGACGGGCGCGTTTGCATTTGCCGCAGTAGGCAAGGCGATGGAGTTGTTGTTGAAGCCGAAGCAGCCCTGATGCTATTGGAGCTCGCAGCCTCAGGCGGCGCACGCGGCCGCTTATTGCAGCGTGAGGTTGAATAAACGTTGTGCATTGGCCGTGGTCGCTGCGGCAAGCGTGTCTTGCGAGATGCCGCGCAACTTCGCCACCACGTCCAGTACCGCGACCAGATGGGCGGGTTCATTGCGCTGGCCGCGATGCGCCGATCCAGGTTGATCGGGGGCGTCGGTTTCCAGCAGCAATTGTTCCAGCGGGATGTGGGCCACCAGTTTGCGCAGGCGATTGGCGCGTTCAAATGTCACTGGCCCGCCGATGCCGAGCAGGAACCCCAGTTGGTGCAGCTGCGCGGCTTGTTCAGGGCTACCGGGGAAACTGTGGATGACGCCGCGCAGTCCGCCGGTGCGGCGAATCGCGGCAATCACCGCATCCACGGCGCGTCGTGCATGCACGATGACAGGCAAGTCAAACTCGCGCGCCAATTTGAGTTGTGCGTCGAAATAAAACAACTGCGTGTCGGCATCCAGTCCACCCACGAAAAAATCCAACCCGCATTCGCCCACTGCCACCGGGGTTTCGCGTTCAACCCAGTGGCGTAGTTCATCCAGATGTTTGCGCTGGTGCTGGTCCAGATACATCGGATGCAAGCCATAGGCAGGATGCAGGCCGGTTTGCGCAGCGCAAATGGTTTTCAGCTTGGGCCAGCCGGCGGCATCGACCGCTGGCACGATTTGGTCGGTAACACCTGCCGCACGTGCACGTGCTTGCACAGCGGCGCGATCGGCGTCGAACTCTGCGGCATCGAAATGGCAGTGGCTGTCGATCAAACGCATGGTTAGGGTAATGGTGGTGTTTCGCCAGATGGTTTTTTCCAGCGGGCCAAGAGCAGGGTTCCCAGTCCGAGCAGAATGTCGTCCCAGGGCACAAAATTCGGGATCGCGAGATCCACAACAAACAGCGCGCCAATCACAAGGAAAAGGCGAGGATGGCTGAGCTTGCCAAGCCAGCGCACCAGTGGGGCAATCAATGGATTAGGCATGAACGTGACCTGAGGGTGGGGCAGCTCGACTTGGCACCGAATGCGACTGGATCCAATGGTAAATGTCTACGCTCGGCCGGTGGAGGGAGTACCTCACCACTGCAATCAAATGTAGGCGGGGGTGCAAGCGCTGCTAATGTGATGATCGCAGTGCGGGCAGTAGCGGTGTGATGTCGCCATCATTACGCTCGGTCGGCAGTTGCAGCAAGCGCATCAGTAGCGGGTAAACGTCCACATTGTCGAACACGGGCAATTGCACGCCATGACCGAATGCAGGGCCGGCAGCTATAAACGTGGCACGCATCTGCGGCAGGTCGGGGTCGTAGCCGTGGGAGCCACGCGTGGTGGGTGGCTGTTGCATGCGGTAGGCGTATTTCTTGGGCCACAAGGCATCCCAGCCGGCATCCATCTGGCAGATGATGGCGGGAATGCGTGGGTGGCTGCCGTAATGCCATTGCACGGGCAAGTCTTGTTTGCGCCAGCACTGGTAGTGGTCATGGCGACCTAACAACAGCTGTTCGGCGTCTGGGGTTTTGCCTTGGATCGGTGCAAAGCCAATCACCTGCCCATCGCTGACGGCTTCGGCCACGCTGGGTGGGGCCATCTGTTCCACATTGAGTGTGTGCCCCGCAGGGACGGTGTCAAAGCCATGATCGGACACAACCAGCAGGTTGGTGTTGGCAATTTGCTTGTCGTTGGCCAGCCCTTGCAGCAGTGCCGCGATGGCGGCATCCACCTCACGCCGTGCGGCATCGGCTTGCGGTGAATTTGGCCCGTGGTTATGGCTGGCATCATCCACCTGATCCAGGTACATGGTGATGAACCGTGGCCGTTGGTTTGCTGGCAATGCCAGCCACTGCAGCACTTGCTGGACGCTGTTGATGGCGCGGGTGTTTTCGGCATAGTGGCGCCATTGCCAGGGATGCACACCGTCGATCGCCGCTTCGCTGCCCGGCCAGAACATGGTGGCGCTACGCAGCCCGGCGCGTTGCACGCTCACCCACACAGGTACGCCGCCCCACCAGTCTCCGGTTTCCACTGCGCTACGGTCGGCGGTGCGGAACTTGCCTAGTATGGAATCGGACATCGAGTTGTGAACGATGCCGTGACGATCCGGGCGCAGCCCTGTAACTAGCGCGTAATGGTTGGGAAAGGTCAGCGATGGGTACGACGGGCGCATGCCCACCGCGCGCACATTGGCATCACCCAGTGCATTCAATGTCGGCATGTTGGTGGCTGTGACATCAGTGGGGCGCAGCCCATCCACCGAGACCAGCAGCACGGTGGACGGTTGTAATGTGCCTGGCTGAGTGGCGCAGCCAGCCAGTAGCAGGAACACCAGCGCCAGCGTGGCGCGAAGCAAATTAGGCATATATTGATGATAGCGATTGTTGGCGAAGGAATCAGGCGCGCAAGCCGTCCAGGATTCGCTGCAACGAAGTTTCGTGGAAGCTGCGGAAGTTATGTTCATCAAAACTGAACCGCCCGGCGCGATACAGCGTTATCAAGCCATGCGAATGCGCCCACAGTGTCATCGCGATATCCCACGGCTCGCCTGCGCGCAACACCCCCGCCGCTTGTGCGGCGACCACGGCATCGTGGCCCACGTTGAATGTGGGTGAGCGACGTGCGTGGAAATCCTCCGGGAAACGCCGCGCATTGCCGCGATGCGATGAAAACGCATGCTCGAACACATGTGGATGCGCCAATGCGTAATCCAGATAAATGCGTTGCAGGGCGATGAGTTGCGCCAGCACATCGCTGCCGCTGCGCATGGCCAACCAGTGATGCGTGATCTCGTCGAAACTGTCGTCGGCCAGTCGTTGCAGCAAGGCATCGCGGTTGGCGAAATGGCGGTAAATGCCCATCGGGCTGATGCCGGCCAATTGCGCCACCTTGCGCATATGCACCGCAGCAACACCTTCGCGCTGCAGCAGGCCGCGAGCGGCGGCAACGATACGCTGTGCGGTGGGTGTGCCAGTCATGCGTACAGCGTACGCAATGGGTCTGTGTTTGGGCAAATTTCAGGCTGAATGCTTGCCAATGCCGATGGGTTGCGGGGTCAGGTGGTGGTGGTACGCGGGGACTCGGCGCAAAATTTTGCACACCGCACTTCCTGTCCCGGATCTCACCATGACCACCAGCAGCCGCCTCGATCCCTCCCGCAAGATTCGCGCGCCGCGCGGCAACCAGCTCAATTGCAAAAGTTGGTTGACCGAAGCGCCATATCGCATGTTGCAGAACAACCTGGATGCCGAAGTGGCGGAAGACCCCGCCTCGCTGGTGGTGTACGGCGGCATTGGTCGCGCCGCGCGGGACTGGGCGAGCTACGACAAGATTCTGGACACGCTGAAAACCCTGGGCGATGACGAAACCCTGTTGGTGCAGTCGGGCAAGCCGGTGGGGGTGTTCCCCAGCCATGCCGATGCACCGCGTGTACTGATCGCCAATTCCAATCTGGTGCCGCACTGGGCCACCTGGGAGCACTTTAACGAACTCGATAAAAAGGGTTTGATGATGTACGGGCAGATGACCGCCGGCAGCTGGATCTACATCGGCAGCCAGGGCATCGTGCAGGGCACTTACGAAACTTTTGTCGAAATGGGGCGCCAGCACTTTGGCGGTAGCCTCAAGGGGCGCTGGATTTTGACGGCGGGTTTGGGTGGGATGGGCGGCGCGCAGCCATTGGCGGCCTCGCTGGCCGGGGCGTGTTCGCTGACTATCGAATGCCGCCAGAGCAGCATCGATTTCCGCTTGAAGACACGCTATGTGGATGAGCAGGCCAGCGATATTGATGACGCATTGGCGCGCATCGAAAAATACACGCAAGCCGGCGCAGCCAAGTCCATCGCGCTATTGGGCAATGCTGCAGAAATCTTGCCGGAATTGGTCAGGCGCGGCGTGAAGCCCGATTGCGTGACGGACCAAACCAGCGCGCACGACCCGGTACACGGCTACCTGCCGATAGGGTGGACGGTCGAGCAATGGTTGGCCGAACAAAAAGCCAATCCTGACGCCGTGCGCGATGCCGCCAAGCAATCGATGCGTGTGCATGTGGAAGCCATGCTGGCGTTCCACGCACAGGGCATCCCGACCGTCGATTACGGCAACAACATCCGCCAGATGGCGTTCGATGTGGGCTGCGAGGACGCGTTCACGTTCCCCGGCTTTGTGCCGGCGTATGTGCGCCCGCTGTTTTGCCGTGGCGTGGGTCCGTTCCGCTGGGTGGCACTCTCGGGAGACCCCGAGGACATCTACAAGACCGATGCCAAGGTCAAGGAACTCATCCCGGACGACGCCCACCTGCACCACTGGTTGGACATGGCGCGCGAGCGCATCAGCTTCCAAGGCTTGCCGGCGCGCATTTGCTGGGTGGGTTTGGGCCTGCGCCACAAGCTGGGCTTGGCGTTCAATGAAATGGTCCGCAATGGCGAATTGAAAGCACCGATCGTCATTGGTCGCGACCATCTGGATAGCGGCAGCGTGGCCTCGCCCAATCGCGAAACCGAAGCGATGCGCGACGGCAGTGATGCGGTGTCGGACTGGCCGCTGCTCAACGCCATGCTCAATGTTGCCGGTGGCGCCACCTGGGTCAGCCTGCACCACGGTGGCGGGGTGGGCATGGGCTATTCGCAGCACAGCGGCGTGGTGATTGTGTGCGATGGCAGCGAAGCCGCCGGCAAGCGCATCGCCCGCGTGCTGTGGAATGACCCCGCTACCGGCGTGATGCGGCATGCCGATGCCGGCTACGAGATCGCGCAGCAATGCGCGAAGGAGCAGGGCCTCAAGCTGCCGATGCTGTAAGCCGATGCGCCGCCTGCCGGGAGTGCTGCTGACGCTGGTCCTGTGGGCGCTGGTCGCGTGGTCGGCGCTGGCGCGGGACATCCGCGTTCCCGCCGGACTGCACGGCGACGGACGCGCGATGCCGGCGCTGGCGCGCGAGGCGCTGGCCGCGTATCGCGGCGAGCATCCGGGCGATGCCGATCCGGGCGTGCTGTTCCGCTTGCAACTCGCGGCGGGGCAGTACCGGGAGGCGCTGGCCAGCATCGACGCGGTGCGCGCGCGCGGCGGCGCGGGCAGCGGCTGGCTCTATCTGCAATACGAACTGCATGCGCGGGCGAAGCTGCTGCAGGCGCAGCAGCGTGTGCCATATCCGCAGGCGTGGCGCAGTGCGTTCCGCGACCGCTTCGGTACGCTCGACGACGCGACCGCACTGCAGGCCGAGTTCGCCTTCGGCGGCAACCTCGTGCGCATGCGCGCCGATTTCGACGCGGCGCGCGCGGCGCAGGCGCACGGAACGATGCCGCTGGCGGATGCGCTGGAGCTGATCCGCAAGTACCAGGTGCAGGACGCCTATTCGAGCTTCGTCCCCCTGTTCGCCGCCGCGCTGGCCGAGGACGACGCGCGCCGCTACGCCATCGACCGCGACGCGCTGGTGCGCACGCCGGACGGCGCGAGCATTTCGACGCTGGTCGTGCGTCCGGCCGGCGCGCAACCGCTGCCGACGCTGCTGACCTTCACCGTCTACGCCAACGACGACTGGGCCTGGGCCGACGCCAAGAAGATGGCCTCGCGCGGTTACGTCGGCGTGGTCGCCTATTCGCGCGGCAAGGGACGCAGCCCCGACGCCATCGTTCCCTTCGAGCGCGACGGCGACGACGCCGCGGCGGTGATCGACTGGATCGCCGCGCAGCCCTGGAGCGATGGGCGCGTCGGCATGTACGGCGGCAGCTACAGCGGCTTCACCCAGTGGGCCGCGCTGAAGCATCGGCCGAAGGCATTGAAGGCCATCGCCACCTCGGCCACCGCCGCGCCCGGCATCGACACGCCGAAGGAAGGCGGCATCTTCCTCAATTTCATGTACGCGTGGCCGGCGTACGTCGCCAGCAACCGCGCCCTGGACGACGCCGACTACGGCGACGCCGCGCGCTGGGCGCGCGTCAATCGCGACTGGTATGCCAGCGGCCGCGCCTACCACGATCTGCCCACCATCGACGGCACGCCCAATCCGCTGTTCGCCAAATGGCTGACCCAGCCGGCTTACGACGCGTACTGGCAGGCGATGATCCCGCAGGGCGACGCATTCGCGGGCATCGACATCCCGGTGCTGGCGACGACCGGCTATTTCGACGGCGCGCAGATCGGCGCGCTGCACTACTTCCGCGAACACCTGCGGCATCGCCCGGATGCCGACCACACGTTGGTGATCGGCCCGTACGAGCATTTCACGATGCAGACCGGCGTGCCGCCGGTGGTGCAGGGCTATCCGCTCGATCCGTCCGCGCGTATCGACCTGCAAGGGCTGCGGCTGGACTGGTTCGACCACGTGTTCAAGGGCGCGCCGAAGCCGGCCCTGCTGGCCGACCGCGTGAACTGGCAGGTCATGGGCGCGGATGCGTGGCGGCACGCGCACACGCTGGAGGCGATGGCGCCGCGCACGCAGCGGCTGTATCTGGTGCCGGGCGCCAGCGGTGCTTCGCACGCGCTGTCGGCGCAGGCGCAGCCGCAGGCCGTCAGCGTGCAGCGCGTCGATTTCGCCGACCGCAGCGACGCGGACTGGACGCAGCCGCCGAACGTCGTCAACACCGCGCTCGATCCGCACCTGGGCCTGGCCTTCGTCGGCGAGCCGCTGCCGCGCGATGCCGAACTGTCCGGCCCGTTCTCCGGTGCGCTGGAGTTCACCGTCAACAAGCGCGACGTGGACGTCGCCATCGGCGTGTACGAACTGAACGCCGCCGGCGAATACCTCGACCTCGCGTTCTGGCTGCAGCGCGCCAGCTACAACGCCGACCGCCGCCAGCGCCATCTGCTGACGCCGGATCAGCCGCAGCGCCTCGACGTGCGCGACACGCGCCTGCTCGGCCGCAAACTGGCCGCCGGCAGCCGGATCGTCGTCGCGCTCGGCGTCATCAAGCAGCCCGACCGCCAGCTCAACCTCGGCAGCGGCAAGGAGCCTTCCGACGAAACCGTGGCCGATGCCGGCGCGCCGCTGGAGATCCGCTGGCACGGCAGCAGCTATCTCGATCTTCCCTTGCAGGACGTCCCATGACCCGCGTCGCCATCCTCACTCCCGATCCGGCGGAAGTCGCGTATCCCGACCTGTGGCCGAAAGTGCTGGCGCGCCTGCAACGCGCGCTGGACGGTGCGGGCATCGAGGCCGTGCCGACGCCGTGGACGGCGCACATGGACGATGCGGCTGGCCTGCGCGATTACGCCAGCGTGCTGCCGCTGCTGGTCTGGGGCTACCACCACGACGCCGCGCGCTGGCAGCGGGCCTGCGCGACCTGGGAGCGCGAAGGCGTGCGGTTGGCGAACCCGGCGAAAGTGTTGGCTTGGAACACCGACAAGCGCTACCTGCGCGAGCTGGCGGAACGCGGCGTGGCGATTCCACCGACCACGTTCACAGATGCGTTGTCGCAGAATGTGGTCGAACGCGCCTTCGCCGACACCGGCACGGACGAACTGATCGTCAAGCCGGCGGTGTCCGGCGGCGCATGGAAGACGCGGCGGCTGCGGCGCGGCGAAGCGGTCGGTGCGACGGACGGCATGGCGATGCTGCTTCAGCCCTTCCTTCCGACCATTGAAACCGAGGGCGAAACCTCGCTGCTGTATTTCGGCGGACGCCTGAGCCACGCGGTGAACAAGCGCCCGGTGGCCGGCGAGTTCCGCATCCAGGAGGAATTCGGCGGCCAGTACGCGCTGGTGCCCGAGCCGCCGGCCGCTGCGGTGGCGCTGGCAGAGCAGGTGCTGCAAGCCGTCGGCGAGCCGCTGCTGTACGCGCGCATCGACATGGTGCCGGATGCCGACGGCCGCTGGCTGCTGATGGAAGCGGAGCTGATCGAGCCGGATTTCTACCTGGGTGTGGATCCACGCCACGGTGCTGGATTCGCGCAGGCATTGGACAACCTCATTCGCGCCCGCGATGTGCGTTAAGCCGCAATCTCCAGCCAATGATTGCTGGGCATGGAATGACCAAACAGGAAGCCTTGCCCACGCGTGCAGCCGAGCTCAACCAACTGCAGGCGTTGCGCCTCGGTTTCTACGCCTTCTGCAATGACTTGCAGCCCTAATGATGCGGCCATCGCCAATACTGCGCGCACCACGGCAGCACTTCCACCGGCAGCCTCTGGTTCGAGGTCGCGCACAAACGAACGATCGATCTTGATCGCGTGCAAAGGGAAGATATGCAGGTAGCTGAGCGAGGAATAGCCGGTACCAAAATCATCCAGCGCGGCCATGACGCCGGCATCGCGTAGCTGGGCCAGCGTTGCCAGAACTTGATCGGGGTTTTCCAGCATCGCGTCTTCGGTAATTTCGATACGGATGCTGTGATGATCGACCTGATTGCGATCCAGTTGTGCCAGCAGGCGTTGGGCCAGGTCCGGTGCGTGGAAGCGTCTGGGTGAGACATTCAGCGTGACATAACGGTCACCCTGTGCAAGCGCTGGAATGGCCTGGCAGGTCAACGACAGCATTTGCCAATCAATTTGCTCGATGATTCCGGTGTCTTCTGCCACTTTCAGGAATTCACCGGGAGCCAACACCCCGCGGGTGGGGTGGTGCCAGCGCAGCAAGGATTCATAGCCAACGATATGACCGGACTGCAGATCGACGATGGGTTGAAAATAGGGTTGGAATTCATGTCGCGTGACTGCGTGGCGTAGCTCGCTTTCGAGCTCCAGCAAATGCAGCGCTTCCTGATGCAGGCGTTCGTCGAATAGCGCAAAGCACTGGCGACCGCGTGACTTGGCACGATACATCGCCACGTCTGCATCGCGCAGCAATTCCTCGGCCTGCCGATAGCGGGACCCGCCCAAGGAAATACCAACGCTGGCGGAAGTGAAAAGTTCCTTGCCATCAATCAACATCGGCTCGGATAGTGCGTGGATGGTGCGCTGTGCGGTATGACAAGCATCTTCAGGCCCATTCAAGCCGGTCATCAGAATGGCAAACTCATCCCCACCCAGCCGCGCCACGATGTCTTGGCCACGGATGCAACGAGACAGCCTATGGGCGGCTTCTTGCAACATCTTGTCGCCGAACATGTGGCCCACACTGTCGTTGACCACCTTGAATCGATCCAGGTCGAGGAACAGCACGGCAAAGATTTGATGCTGATCACGGTGGAAGCGCGCCAACGCCAGCTCGAGCGCATTGAGCAAGCAGGCACGGTTGGGTAGGCCAGTCAGCGCATCGTGCAAGGCCTCGTGCTGCAAGCGTTGTTCGGCCTGTTCACGCACTGTGATCTGCTCACGCAACTCATCCACGACCTTGGCCAATTCTTGCGTGCGATCTTCGACTCGGCGCTCCAGTTCGGACTGGGCTTTCTTGCGCTCCAGCGCGGTCATGATGTGCTGCGCCACATACGCCAGTAGTGCGCTGTCCTCCATGCTGTAATGCACGTCGTGTTCGTAAGTTTGCACTACCACTGCGCCGCGCACGCCATTGTCATCGATCATCGGCACCCCCAGAAAATCCAGCGCAGGCGTGCCAAGGCCAATGCCGGTAGCGATGTGAAGCTGCTCGGCAACCTTGCGCGCGGGCCCATGCACGGGTTTGCCATGGCGGATCAAGCCCAACGTGAGGCTGTCCTTCATTTCTGCCGCCGGCATTTCGCGGTCAATTTCGTAAAAGTTGATGTCCTTGGCATCAGCGAAGTAGATGAAACGCACACTATCGTTGCCCGAGTCATATAAGGCGATATAGAAGTTGTGTGCGTACATCAACTCGCCCACGGTGAGGTGGATGCGCCGCAACATGTCTTCCATGCTCAACTGGCTACTGGCCAGATCGGCGATGGAATACAGCGCGGCTTGCAATTTGGCCACGCGTTTGCGTTCGCGGATTTCTTCGGTCAGGGCTTGAGTGCGTTCCTCTACGCGGTGTTCGAGTTCATCCCGCGCTTGCCGTCTGGTCAGCGCAATCAGGATGTGATGCGATACAAATTGCAGCAGGGCCTGATCTTCCAAAGTGTAGCGTTTGGGTTGGTCATAGCTTTGCAGCACGATCGCACCCCGCACCAACCCATCGTCGATCATCGGTACGCCCAGCCAATCGGCGCTCTCGGGCCCGCATTCTTCGGAGGTTATGGGCAGCCCGAATTCCGCGCTCACCTTGCGCGATGGCCCCATCGCCGGGCGTCCGGCGCGAATGACGCTCAAGGTCAAGCTGTTGCCTAGTTCCTCCGCGCTGAATTCGTGCTCGGGATCGACGATACGCGGATCTTTTTCATCGGAAAAATAGATGAAGCGAATGCTGTCTTTGCTGCTGTCATGCAGGGCGATGAAGAAATTGGGTGCATACATCAATTCACACACCACAAGGTGGATGCGGCGCAGCATGTCCGACATGTCCAGTCGTGCCGATGCGAGGTTGGCCACTTCGAACAGGGCGGCTTGCAGCCGGGCCGTCTTGCCTAAGCGGTCTGCCGCAAGCTGCTGATCGCGCAGTTCGAGTGCAGTGCGGACCCTGGCGGCGATCAGCACCAGGAAGTCGGCCCATTCGGAGGACGCAGGATTGAACTTGCGGCCGGTCACCACACCTTCGGCGGACATCCAGGTACCGGGCGGTGTGCCCACAAGTTCAAACTGGTACGGCCGCTTGTCCGACGCGAGTCGCGGTGCATGCAGTGGCACCACGGCATGCGTGTCGTCCGCCAGTGGCGAGCTGCCCACCGTCGTTGCGACCCAGTGCAGGCGCAGTTTACTCAATCCAAAGCGTGACTCGGCTTCACGCGCAGTGAGAACCTCGATGTCATCGAGACTGGTCGTGGAAAACAGCGCCGATACGAAGTCGATGCCTGGCCCAGTCCCTGAGCCAGCGCCCCCCGCATCGCGCGGCCCCCCGTATTGGACGCGCGTGCTCATCTTGGATTCGAGTGTACGCCTATTTCAGGTGAGCATATCCCTCTGTGCATGGAGCGAGATGGCAGCAAAAAAGTCGCCACGGGGGATCATGATTTGCAGATGAAAACAGGCCGTCGACGTGGCTATCCGCCGCGCCACAGCAGCCCGCCGTAGACTGCCAGCGAGACCAAGACGTAGCCGTTGTTGACCCACTTGCGCCGTACCTGGCTGTCACGGCTGTGGGTGATGTCCAGCAAGAATTGGCGCAGCAAGAAGGTGTACAACACGTAGTACAAAAACGGGGTGACGTGTACCGGCCAGGGGTAGTTGTCGATGTTCTTGCCAAATCGTGCCAACAGCCAACCAATTTGCGAATAAATGCCAAGGATGCCGAGCGCGGCATTGATGAACATCCACCGGATTTCATCGCGACCGAAAATCAGCAGATAAAACGCGATGTACACGACAATCGCGATGCCGCCATGCAAATACAGAAACGTCAGGTCCGCATGCTCGGGTGCGTAGGCCAAAAGAAAGCCTGACAGCCCGAACATCAACATGTGAATGCCGAAGAACGGATAGATGAACCACCTCTGCGAGTGCATTTTGGCGGCGGTGTCGAAATCCTCGCGCTTGAGTTGGGTCATCGGCAGTCCCCTGAGTGCCTACGCATGATGCACCTGCGCGGTTGGGGTCAGAGCAAACTGACCCGAAATTTGCGCCCCTTGATCTTGCCGGCGCGCAGCTGCGCCAGCGCGTGCCTGGCGTGATTGCGGGCGATGGCCACATAGCTGCGGGTGGCAAATACGTCGATCTTGCCAATGCTGTCCTTGTGCAGGCCGGCATCGCCGGTCAGTGCGCCCACGATATCGCCGGGGCGCAGTTTGTCGGTGCGGCCGGCGTCAATGCGCAAGGTGGCCATCGCTGCCTGCGGCACGCCGCTGGGCTTGCCGGCCAGCGCGTCGATGCGTTCGAAGCGGATCGGCTGACCTTGGCGTTCTTCGATCAAACTTGCGCGATTGCGTTCGCTTGCGGCCACCAGACTCAATGCCAAGCCCTTGCGGCCGGCGCGGCCGGTGCGGCCCACGCGATGCAGATAGGTGTCGGCATCGGTGGGTAATTCGTAATTGATGACCGCGCCGATATCATCGATATCCAGCCCGCGTGCGGCCACGTCGCTGGCCACCAGCACCGTGCAGCTGCGGTTGGCAAAGCGCACCAGGACTTCTTCGCGGTCGCGTTGCTCCATATCGCCATGCAGGGCCAGCGCGGTGAAGCCGTAATGTGCCAGCGAGCCCACCACTTCCTCGGTGTCACGGCGCATATTGCAAAACACCACCGCCGAATCGGGGCGGAACTCCAAGAGCAGGGCGGCCAGTTGTGGTGCGCGGCGCGCAGGCTCGGCATCGAAGAAATGCGCGGCAATGGTGGCCGGTTGCGCACCGCCATCCACGCTGACCTCCAGCGGTTCGCGCAACATGGCAGTGGCCAGGCTGCGGATGCTGTCCGGGAACGTGGCGGAAAACAGCAGGCTCTGGCGTTCTTTTGGGGTGCGTTTGACCAGTGCGCGGATCGGTTCCTCGAAGCCCATATCAAGCATGCGGTCGGCTTCATCCAGCACCAGCGTGCGCACGCCGCGCAGGTCCAGTGCATCTTTTTGCACCAGCTCCAGTACCCGCCCCGGCGTGCCCACCACCACATGCGGCGCATGCGCCAGCGAGGCCAACTGCGGTGCCAGCGGAATGCCGCCGCACAGCACCGACAATTTCAGGTTCGCAATCCCGGTGGCCAGCTTGCGCAGCTGCTTGCCCACTTGGTCGGCCAGCTCGCGGGTGGGGCAGAGCACCAAAGCCTGCGTGCGCAGGCTGCCGGCGTCGATGGCGTGCAGCAGGCCCAACCCGAATGCCGCAGTCTTGCCGCTGCCGGTAGGGGCCTGCGCGATCAAGTCGCGGCCTTGCAAAATCGCAGGCAGGGCCTGCGCCTGGATGGCGGTCAGGGTGGTGTATTCAAGCGCATCCAGACCCGCACGCAGGGTGGGGTCGAGCGCCAGTTCGGCAAATGCGGTGGGGAAGGTCATTGCCTATGATCGCAGGCAATCGGCGGGAGGGGGGGATTTGTATGGGGTGATGTTGCCGCAGTGACGCGGTGGGTCTTGCATTTTGCTTGGCCGAGGCCTTTTGAAGTGGCGATGGTCACTGCCGCTGCCTTCGACTATGCCCTGCCGGTGGTGCAGGCATGGGCCGTTGTGCAGTCGCATGTCCGGCGTGGCAGTAGCCGGTGTTGACGGCAGTACGCCGGCTGGCGGCACGCTAGTTCACCCAAGGTTATGGGCAGACCGTGGAGGTGGCCCTAAACTTGGCTTGCCTCTTTCATGTGTGATGTTCTCGATGCGCCTGCGCTGGAGTTTGTTGTTGCTGTACCTGCTGGCCGGCGCCTGTAGTCGTCAACCCGCGGCTGTACAAACCAATGCGGGGCCGCTGGAGCCGCCTGCACAGGTGGTGCAGCGCAAGGAGCAGGCTGAAATTGATTGGTCGCCGGTGCGGTTGGAAGCCGGCGATGCGTGGGTTGATTGCAGCGCGGACTACCGCCAAGGCGATGGTCGCCCGGTGTTGTCGCTGGCTTATCTAGACCTGCGCAACACCATGCAAGACTGCCGTACCTCGGGGCTGATTCGGCTGCGCTACAAAGGCAAGGTGTCGGCCAGTTTTGCGGCGTTGGCCGAGCGAGTGGGCAAGGTGGCCAGTGATCTGGGAGTCGGCAAGCGCATTCTCGATATTGATTCGGGTGGTGGTAGCGTGGAAGCAGCGATGCGTGCCGGCGATGCCATTGGTGAGAACGATTGGACGATCTGGGTGCGTGGCGATTCGGTGTGCCATAGCGCCTGTGTGCTGCTGCTGGCGGCTGGCGATATGCGCGTGATCGTGGGCCCGGTGGGGGTGCATCGAATGATTCGGGTTAGGTCCACCGCGACCTCCCGCAAGGAGTTGGGTGAAGAATTGCGTCGCCTCAGCGAAGAATTGCGCAACTATCTGGAGCGCAATGGTGCTTCCATCGAAGTCTATGATCTGATGACTACGGTGCCCAACCGTACCTTGCGGATTCTTACCGATGATGAGTTGGAAAAGTTTGGCCTGGCCGGGGCCAACGCGGTGGAAGATGATCTGGATCGCATTCGCCTGGCGCGCCGTTGCGGGATTGAATTTTTGCAGCGGCGCGATGATTTTCGACGTGCATACGAGGCGCAGTGCGTGGCACCTGCGGACGCGGCACACCAGGATGTGGCCGATATCAACACCTGTGGCCTGACACTGCGCCACCGATACGGCTTTCCCGACCCGAAGTGTCCGGTGGAAAGCCCAATGGCCGAACTGGATGGCGCGGTGTTGGCGATGCCCGTCTCAACACCGCCCGAAGAAGCCCTGCAGGCCAAGCATGAAGACGAGCAGGCGGTGGACAGCAACCTGCCAAGCGTTGCACAACCGGGCAAGCCGCATCCTGAAGTTGCGCACCCGTGATCGACTCAGCGCCCGCCGCCACCACCGCCGCCGCCGCCACCGCCGGAAGAACCACCACCGCCGCCGCCTGAGCTGCTTCCAGGGGGGGTGGATGCCGAGGCAATCGACGCACTGAAACTGCCGCTGAGCCCGCTGGTGAACTGGTTCATGCTGGAAAATGCGCTACCGCTATACCAGCCCATCTGCGCAGTGGCCTGCTGTGCGGCGGCTGCGCCCACGGCGGCGGTGAATTTTTTTGTCCACGCGTCTTCCACGTCGAGTGCGATGGCATAGGGCAGGAGTGCCTGGAATTGATCGGAGTCCAGCGAGGGTGCCTGCATGCGCGCCAGATCGTCACGCTCGGCCACGCTGAGGTAGCGCTTCAGGCCATCGACTTCATCCAGCAGCTTGCGGCCTTCCGGGGTAGGTGCGGCGAGCAGGATTCCAAACCAGACCAGCATCATGAACATTGCGCCACAGGTCACAATCAGAACAACGGTGCCGGCACCGTTGGCGATCACGAATGCCGCGATCATGCCGGCAAGGCCAATCAGAAACGCCCAGCCCGAGGGGCCGCCGTTGCGCTTGAACATGCGACCGTTGTAGGCAGCATTCAGCGATTTGAACAAGGCGAGTTTGGCAGCCATCCATTTTTCGCGATTGGCGGGTGTCGCTGCCAGTGTCCTGGAGGATGCAAACAGCGACTGGAGCAACTCGCGCTGCAGCTTCGGCAAGTCTTCACCGGGCTGCAGCTCGGTGCGTTGCAGCGTCCACTCTTTGCTGCCAAGCAGCTTGGGTTCGCAGGAGATGTGGATCAGTCCCTTGATCGCCATGTCCACCAGATCCGCGGTAAAGCCAGCGTCATCGGGTGCCATCTTGCGGATGAAGCGCAGCGCTGAAGGCGGATAGCCGGCCGGGGGGGTGTAGCGGGCGATGATGATGCCCGGGTCGGGGTCGCGGCCGACGCGCAACCAACTCAGCAGCAAGTAGCAGAACATCAGCAGAAACGTGCCGAGCCCGAGCAGGATGGCTCGGTTGTCATGCAGGAACCAGCGCACGTATTGCCCGGTGGAAGGCTTGGCAATGATGCCCTTGGGAAAGCGCAGCACTATCGTCACCCCTTCGTGCGGCATCAGGGGTTGCGTCAGTATCCAGCGCGCCACGCCGGGCTCGGGAATGGAGGCGGCATAGCCTTGCCCCTTGCTGCCTTGCGCGCCGGTATAGCCTTCGGCCTGCATATCGGCCACTGGCACCGGCTGTGGCAGATGCACGCTGACGCTGGCGTGCTCGATGGGGAAATCCCAGCCGGTACCGATGGCATTCCAGTACAGCTCATCGTGATCGCTGAAAAAACCGACCTGGCGATTGGTGCGATAGCGCAGGGTGTATGTGTAAGTCGCGGGTACTTTCAGGAAATCATCGTTGCCAAAATTCACCCGAATGCCGTTGGACATGGATTCGGTAAACCACGGCTCCGCTTGAGCGTCGCGCTTGAGGCCGGTGACGTCGAACCCGACCACCACGTTGTTGCCGTAGCGGTCCTTGTAGCGAGTCGGAAAATCGCGATACAGACCGCGCCGAATCTGGACGCCCTGCGCCACCACGCGAATGGTTTCGGTGACATCCAGCGTGTTGTTTGCATGCGCGGTGACGTCGATGGCATACGACAGGATGCGTTCGCTGCCGCTGCTGGGATTGATTTGCGCCACAACGTCCTCGCTGCGGGGTGCGCTTGCGGGCGAGTGGGCATCCTGAGCTGGCGTGGTCTGCGCCAGCGCTGGAAACGTCAGCAGCGCCGCAAGGCATAGCAAGCGTCGTGCGAATGGATGATTCATCGGCCCAGCTCCACGTTTGGCGCCTGCTGGCTACCGTTCTCGGTTTGAAAAAACTCTGCGCTGCGAAAACCGAACACGCCGGCAATCAGCATGGCCGGAAAACGCTGGATGCCGTCATTGAAGTCGCGTACCGCGCCGTTGTAGAAGCGACGCGCATATTGCAGATGGTCTTCCACCTCCACCAGTGCCGCCGACAGCTGCGCGAAATTCCGGTTGGCCTTCAACTCCGGATAGGCTTCGCGAAGTGCGATCAAGCGACCCAGCGCTTGCGATAGCGCGTCTTCGGCCTGCCCTTGTACGGCTGCGCCATGCGCCGATTGTGCTTGTGCACGCAGCTCAGTCACCGCGGCAAGCGTTGCGCGTTCGTGGGCGGCATAGCCCTTCACGACTTCGACCAAGCGCGGCACCAGATCGTGCCGGCGCTGGAGTTGCACGTCGATATCGGCCCAAGCGGTGCGCGATTGGTTGCGCAGCCGTACCAGCCGGTTGAACGTGAGCATCACCCACAGTGCCGGCACGGCACACATCAAGACAACCACTATTGCCATTGCCGCGTTCCCGGTTGCGTTCAAGCATGGTAAACGCAGATTGCAGGTCAGCGCGGCAGTCCGGGCCAATCGCGCAGTCAAAACGCCAAGACCTTGTCCGGATTTTCATTCCGACCCCAGGGCAGGGTTCCGCAATTAATCGCGTTCGAACTGCCGCAGATCTTCAAGCTGTGCCAGCGCCTTGCGCAGACTGCCGCCGGTCAGGCTGTCATCGATCTTGCGGCCCAATTCGGCCCGTTCCGGGCGGCGTGCCCAGCGGTGGAACCAGCCCGTTGCCAGCAAGCCCACGATGCCGATAGCGTAGCCACTGACCACCAGCGAGGGTGCTTTGGCCAGCAAGTCCACATGCCCCAACCCGGCCAGCACTTGCAGCAGCGGAACCCACAAGAACCACCATGGCAGGCCGGCCAGCATGCCGCTGCGGATATACAGGCTGCGGGCACGCAGGAGTTGCTTTTGGATATCGAGCACCGGTTTGCCGTAGTCCACCTTGCCCAGCTGGCCCAGCACCACACCGGCACAGGTGATGGTCAGCACGCCATAGGCATGCACCAGCACGCCGGCGACAATCGTGGCGAGATGCACGGGATGGCTCATCCACAGCAGGGCGGCAAGTGCGATGAATGGCAGTGCAAACAGGATCTGTGCGATCTGTCCCCAGGCCAGTGGGCGCAGTGCGCGGCGGGCCTTGTGGGTGCTGCGCTCATGCAAGGCGTGCAGCTTGAGCCGGTTGTCCAGTTCCAGGCGGCGGTCGAGGCTCTGCCAAGCGGATTTGAAGTCGTCGAGTTCCATGATCGTGTCCATGTGGGTGATTGCAGTCAGAGGGTTTGCTGGATGCGCTGCTTGAGGCGTCCGATCTTGGTGGAGACATTGCTTTCGCTGATGCCCAGAATGTCGGCGATCTCGCGCTGTGGTCGTTCGTCCAGATACAGCAGCAACAAGGCGCGATCGAGCGGGGCTTGCTGCTGGATGAAGCGTTGCAGCAGCAAAAGGTGATGCCGGTGCTCGTGGTCGCTGGTATCGGTGCCGGTAATCTCGTGCAGCTCGGCATCCAGTGGCACGGCGTCGTGGCGCAGGCGCATGCTGTGTTCGCGCACATGGCTGATCGCCACGTTCAAAGCCACCCGATACATCCATGTGCTGAAGCTGCGCGCGGGGTCGTAGCGTGGCCATGCGTGCCACAACTGGGTGGCGATTTCCTGCGCCAGGTCGTCGCGATCGTCGGCTTGCCACGCATAGCTGTTGGCGACTTTGAACACGATGCCGCGGTGTTGCTGCAACAGCGTGCCGAAGGCCTTGCGTGGGTCATCCTGGGGGTTGGAGGCAATGGTGTGCATGGTGCTCCTGGCGCGGTGAGGGCGCGTGTCGAACCATGATTCGTACCAGGGCGGGCATTCTCACACCCGGCACCAAGACAATGTCAGCCTTCGGCCGTCACCCGGATCTCGACAGCACCTGCTTGCACCCGCTGCCCGGCGCGGATTTTGGCGGTCTTGCGCAGTTCCACCACGCCATCGACACGCACCGCGCCGCTGGCTACCAACTGCTTGCCGGCACCGCCCGAGTCGCACAGGCCGACCAGTTTCAATAATTGGTTGAGTTCGATGAATTCGCGACCGGCATCCAGTGCGAAGTGGAGTGCTTGCTTGTGCTGATTCATGGCAATGGGATCCGTGCGCGTTGGCCGTTGCGTTCGATCACGACGCCATTGCGTTCAATCGCAATGACACTGAGTGCGCCGCTGCGATCGCCTTCGCCCATGCGTTGACCGTCCAGAATGACAAAGCGCCGCGCCGGGTCGGCATCCCACATATGCATGCTCAATTTGACCGCCGGCAAGCTGGTGTCTCCGATATCGGGGGCGTCATTGCTGGCAACCGGCCGTGCGGTGTGGGCGGGTGCTGGTGGGGCAGGTGCAGGCGAGGGTACCGTGGCCACCGGTGGCGGTGGCGGCAGGATGGACGCGTCGGGGCGGGCCATGGATGCCGCAGGCGTTGTTGCGGGTGCCAGTGTGGGTGCGGCCGGGACCGGGGCCGGAGCGCGCACGGGCGCAGTGGGCTGACTCATGGTAGGGAGGGCAGATGCCGCTGGCGCTTCTGGAGTTGGCGGCGAACGTGTGGCGACGGATGGCGTGGCCGCAGCGGTTTGGTCACGCACGGCCATCCGGGTGCCCAACCACACGCCCAGTGCCAGCAATGCCGCCGTGCAGAGCAGTACCGGCCATAGCCAGGTGGGCATGCCGCGGCTGGCGCGGGGGGCGGGAGGGGGCAGCTCCAGGGCAACGTCGGGCGTGCTGTCGCGGCGGCGTTCGGCTTCGGATTTACGCAGGGCTTCCAGAATCAGGGACATCGGTTCAATCCAGTGCGCGCAACAGGCGCGGGCCGGGCAGGCCATTGGCCAGCGCCATCAGGGTCAACGGACCGGCCACGCCGTCCGTCGGCAGGCCGCGGGCATTTTGGAAATTGCGCACGGCATCGCGCAGAGTGGTGTCATAGGCGGCATCAGCACTGGCCGATTGCGGCAACAAGCGCAGCCACAGCCAGTTCACGGCCGGGCCCACGCTACCCGTAGTCGGGGGGGTATCCAGCACCGCCGGGCCGCGCCACAGCCCGGCATAGCTGCCATCCCATTGGGCTTGCAATACCTGCCGATCCACATCGAACCGCTGGCCGCCAAGCTCCAATCGCACACTGCGCGCATCGGCGCCGAGTAGCAGTGCCCAGGCACGGGTATTGCTGGCATGCAGACGCAGCAGGATCGGGCGATCGACCGCCAGCAGCGTGTCCAGCCGGCTACGGCCTTGGACGCAGTGCACCTGGTCTTGCAGCCGCTGGCATGGACCGGCCGGATCCACGGTGATGGCATTGGATGGCAGTGACCACTGCGCCAGCAGTGCTTGCCATGCCGGCAGCGGCGATGCCCCGGTTGCGGCGATGCGTCTGCTGAATTGATCGGCATCGAGGCTCTGCGTTTTTTGCGTGCGCGGGTTGCCGGTGGTTGCCGATGCGATGGCGGAGGGTGCTGCGGATGCCGGCGCACTGCGCCACTGCACGACGGCAAACCCCAATGTAGCCATGGCCGCAACAGCTGCGACAATCGCCAGCCAGCGCCAATGGTGCGATTGCATCACGGGTGGCAGCACTTCATCGGCGGCAAGGTCGATGAGCTTGGCATCAATGCCGGCGGCATCGCGCGCATACCCGGCCAGTAGCGCGCGTTCGGCAATCACATTGAGCAAACGTGGCACGCCGCCGGAGCGTGCGTGCAGGCGTGCCACTGCTTTGCCATCTAATGGAAAGCGGGTGCCACCGGCCACGCGCCAACGATGACGCAAGTAGGCATCGGTTTCTTTCGCATCCAGCGGGGCCAAGTGGTAGCGCGCGGTGATGCGCTGCGCCAGTTGGCGCAGTTCGGGTTTGCCCAGCAAGCTGCGCAATTCGGGCTGGCCCAGCAGCAGGATTTGCAGCAGCTTTTGGGTGTCGGTTTCCAGATTGGTGAGCAGCCGCACTTGCTCCAGCGTGTCGGCCGGCAGGTTTTGAGCCTCGTCAATCAACACCACCACGCGCAGGCCTTGCGCATAGGCCGCAAGTAAGAACGCATTGAGCGCGTCGATCAAGCCCTTGGCGCTGCCGCGCTTGCCGGTGATGTCGATGCGCAATTCTTCGCAAATCGTTTCCAGCAGCTCGATGGCGTTTTGCTTGGGGTTCAGTACCAGCGCGATGCGCGCGTGCTCGGGCAGTTGTTCCAGCAGCAGTCGGCTGAGCGTGGTTTTGCCGGTGCCCACTTCGCCGGTGAGTTGCACAAATCCGCCGCCACCGCCTTTGTCGATGCCAAAGAGCAGATGCGCCAAGGCATCCCGGTGGCGCTCGCTCAGATGCACGAAGCGCGGGTCGGGGGTGATCGAAAACGGCGGCTCGGTCAGGCCGTAATAGCGCAGATACATGGGCCTAGCGTGCCATGTCTTGGCGTGTTCTGTCTTGCCTCACTGCCGAGTTCTAATCGGCAATGTGGTGGGCTTCGCTCACGCCCACCTGCTCGGTGTGAACAGGTTTGCGCCGGGCAGCCAGCAAGCCTTGTGCAAACACCACGCCCAGGATGATGGCCACGCCAAGATAAAATTTGGCCGATAACTGCTGCTGCTCGCCAAACAAAATCGCGGCCAGCACGATCGCGTACACCGGCTCCAGGTTCACCGATAGCTGCGCGGTGAATGCGGATAAATGGCGCAGCGCCACCAGGCACAGTGCAAACGGCAGCAAGGTGCAGGCCAGCGCCAGCAGCAACAGCCAGAGCACATCCATGCCCGTAGGCACTACCAGCAGAGGCCCGGCAAATGCGGGGACCAGCGTCGGCATCAGCGGGGCCAGCAGGCTCAAGGTGAGCGTGCCTGCGCCCAATTCCAATGCCGTGACGGTCAGCGGATCGCCGGCATCCACCATGCGCTTGTTGAGGCTGCTGAACATCGCCACAAACAGCGCCGACACCACCCCGGCCACGATCCCCGCGTGCATGTCCGCGGGGACCCCGCCGACCACCAACCAAATGCCGGGCAGCGACACCACGCCCAGCAATAAATCACCCGGGCGGAAGCGTTGGCGGGTAAACAGCGGTTCCAGCAGTGCGGTGATCGGCGTGGCAAATGCAATGCAAGTTGCGGCGACCGAGGCATTGGCCAGCTTGATCGCGCCATAAAACGTCAGCCAGTGCAGCGCCACCAGCACGCCAATCCCGGCATATGCCCAGCGCGTGCGTGCCGGCATCGCGGCCAACCCGCGCCAGACCTTGGGTAGCAGCGCCAGCGTGGCCACCACAATCAGCATCCGCCACCACACCAGCGGTAGCGCCGGCAGGGTGATGAGCTTGCCCAGAATCGCGGTGAAGCCCCATAGCAGGACACAAAAATGGATTTGCCAGAGGGCGCGGGTGGTGTTGGGCAGGGTGTTGAGGGCGGACATCGTCCCATTATCCACGGCAGCACGATTCCATAGTTTCCAACATCCCGGCATGACCGATGGCGCATCCCATGGCTGGGCGGCTGCGGCATACTTCGCGCTTTCGATGGATAGGACGCGTTGCCATGCGGATCGCCCCACTTGCTTTGGCTTTGCTGTTGGCGCTGGGTGCCGCCAGCCCGGTGCTGGCGCAGCAAGCGCCACCGATTCGGGTGGATGACACGGCAGCGCCACTGGCCACGCAACTGCCCGATGCGGCGCGGCTGGCGCGCTTTGATGCGTTCGTCGCGGATGTGCAAAAGCGCTTCGACGTGCCCGGCGTGGCGGTGGCCATCGTCAAGGACGGGCAGGTGGTGATGGAGCGCGGCTACGGCGTGCGCGAGTTGGGCAAGCCGGCCAAGGTGGATGCGCACACGATGTTTGCCATCGCGTCCAACACCAAGGCATTCACCGCTGCCTCGCTGAACATGCTGCAGGACGACGGCAAACTGAAAACCACCGACCGCGTCATCGACCACCTGCCGTGGTTCCGCATGAGCGATGCCTACGTCACGCGTGAGATGCGCATCCGCGACCTGCTGGCGCACCGCAGCGGTCTGAGCTTGGGGGCAGGGGATTTGCTGTATTGGCCCACCACCACGTATTCCAGCCGCGAAGTGGCCGAGCGCCTGAAAGATGTGCCGCTGACTGGCGGTTTCCGCGAGCAATATGCCTACGACAACATCCTGTTCGGGGTGGCCAGTCTGGTGGTCGAGCAAGCCTCGGGCATGCCCTACAAGCAGTTCCTGCAAAGCCGCATCTGGCAACCGCTGGGCATGACCGAGACGCGTTTCAACAGCGATGATCTGAAGCCTTCCGACAACGTGGCGGTGGGCAACGCCAAGTTCGATTTCAAGGACCTGCGCCCGGTGGGCGTGACAACATGGCGCAATGTGTCGGGTGCGGGCGGCATTTATTCCAGCGTGCATGACCTCACCAAGTGGATGAACGCGCAGCTGTATGGCGGCGTGTATGCGGGCAGTGGCGAGACGGCCAAGCGCCTGTTCTCCGAGCAGCGCCAGCGTGAAATGTGGACGGTGCTGACGCCGATCCCGGTGCGCCCTGCCGCAATCCCGGAGTTGGTTGCGGCCACGCCCAATTTTTCCGGCTATGGGCAAGGCTGGCAGTTGTCCGATTACAGCGGCAACCGGCTGGTGTGGCATACCGGCGGTTGGCCGGGTCAGGTCTCGCGCTTGACCTTGGTGCCGGACAAGAAGATGGGTGTGATCGTGTTGACCAGCGCCGAAGTGGGCGTGGCTTTCAACGCAATCACCTACGAAGCGCTGGACATGATGCTGGGCAACGGCGGCCACGAGTGGCTGAAGGGCTACGGCATCGCCTTCGAGAAATCGCAGGGCAACGCCGACGCCGACTGGCAGAAGCACGTCGCCGCCCGCGACGCCGACAGCAAGCCGTCGCTGCCGCTGGCCAAGTACGCCGGCACCTACCGCGACCCGTGGTACGGCGATGTCGTGATCCGCCAGGGCGCGAAGGGCCTGGAGATGCAGTTCAGCAAGACCGCCGAGCTGCTGGGCGACATCGAACACTGGCAGCACGACAGCTTCATCGTGCGTTGGCGCGATCGCGGCCTGAATGCCGATGCCTTCGTCAATTTCACCTTGGACGCCGACGGCAAGATTCGGGAAATGCGGATGGAGCCGGTGTCGCCGCTGACCGATTTCAGCTTCGACTTCCAGGACTTGCGGCTGGTGCCGGTGGCGGCCCGGTGACGACGTGCCGGGTGTGCGTGGCGCGCCCCGCCGGCTCCACGCGACAACGGGGCGGGCCGGGCCGGCATCAGACGTCGGGCCAATCCAGCGTGCCGGCCACCACCGGCACCGCGCGGCCACCCGACCACACCTCGCCGTCGGTATCGACGGTGAGCTCGATGATGGCGTCGAAGCCCACTTCGCGGCCCTGGCTCACGCGGTAGAAGCCGTCGTTGCCCGGCAGGGCGCCGCGTTCGGCCAGCCACGCCGCAAGGGTGGCGTTGGCCGCGCCGGAGGCGGCGTCCTCGAAGCGCGCAGGTGCGCCGACGAAGGCGCGCACGGCAAAGTAATAAACCGGATCACGGCTGCGCGCATACACGAACAGGCCCATGCTGTCGGTGGCCTCGGCCAGCGCGGCGATGGCATCCCAGTTCGGGGTGGCGCTGCGCAGGTGCGCTTCGCTGGCGAGTTCCACCAGCCACCAGCGGCGACCACCGTCCATCAGCACCGGCGGCAGGGCGCCCAGGTCCAGCCCGGCCAGTGCGGCGGCCAAGCGCGCATCGTCGGGCGCGGCGATGTCCTGCGCGCACGCACGTGGTGTGCGCACGGCCACCGTGCGCGCCGTGCCCTCGCCGCGCACGCGCAGTGGCAGCAGGCCGGCGATGCCTTCCTGCACCAGCAGGCCGTTGCGCGGCGTCACCAGCCCTGCATCCAGCAATGCGTAGGCGGTGCCGACGCTGGGATGGCCGGCAAACGGCACTTCCCGGCGCGGGCTGAAGATGCGAATGCGGTGGGTGGCATCGGGCGAGGTGGATGGGAACACGAAGGTGGTTTCCGGTAGCCGTGTCCAGCGGGCGATGGCCTGCATCGCGGCATCGCCCAGTCCCTCCGCATCCAGCACCACGGCAAGCGGATTGCCAGCTCCGGGGCGCGAGGCGAAAACATCCAGTTGCATATAACGACGTGTCATGTTGCGATGCATCATCCAAGCGTGTAGGGCCGCTAGAATGCCTGACGTCGCAGCTTTCGCGACATCCCCTTCCGCAACCCATTCAGATGCCATGTCGTCGACATCCCCCGTCTCCACAGATCGCTGGCTTGTCCTCAAGTTTGGTGGCACATCGGTCTCGAAACGGGCGCGTTGGGACAACATCGGCAAGCTCGCCGCTGGCCGTGCCAAGGACAACGATGCGCGGGTGCTGGTGGTGGTGTCGGCACTGTCGGGCGTCACCAATGAGCTGACCGCGATTGCCGATGGCGCGGTTGATAGCGCACAGCGCGTGGCCAAGTTGGAGGTGCGCCATCGCGAATTTCTGGCCGAACTCGAACTCGATGCCGATGCCGTGCTGGGTGCACGTCTGGCCGCCCTGCATGGCTTGCTGACCGACCCGCGTGCCGCCACCCGTCCGCTGGATTGGCAGGCCGAAGTACTGGGGCAGGGCGAGCTACTGTCTTCCGCCCTTGGCGCGGCGTACTTGCATGCGCAGGGCTTGGACATCGGATGGATGGATGCCCGCCACTGGTTGGCCGCGCTGCCGCCACAGCCCAATCAAAGCGCATGGTCGCAGCGGCTATCCGTCAATTGCCAGGCACAGGCCGAGGGTGATTTCCGCCAACGCTTTGCGCAGCAGCCCACGCGCTTGCTGATCACGCAGGGCTTCATCGCCCGGCACCAGGATGGGCGCACCGCGATTTTGGGGCGTGGCGGTTCGGATACGTCGGCGGCCTATTTCGGTGCGTTGCTGGGTGCCCAGCGAGTTGAAATCTGGACCGACGTGCCCGGCATGTTCAGCGCCAACCCGCGTGAAGTGCCGGATGCGCGCCTGCTGACGCGCCTGGATTATTACGAGGCGCAGGAAATCGCCACCACCGGCGCGAAAGTGCTGCACCCGCGCGCGATCCGCCCCTGCCGCAACAGCGGCGTGCCGATGGCGATTTTGGATACCGAGCGCCCGCAGTTGCCGGGCACCAGCATCGACGGTGATGCCGAGCCGGTGCCGGGAGTGAAGGCGATCAGCCGCCGCAATGGCATCGTGCTGGTGTCGATGGAAGGCATCAGCATGTGGCAACAGGTCGGCTTCCTCGCCGATGTGTTCGCGCTGTTCAAGCAACATGGCTTGTCGGTAGACATGATTGGTTCGGCCGAAACCAATGTGACGGTGTCGCTGGATCCATCCGAGAATCTGGTCAATGGCGACGTGTTGGCGGCGCTGTCGGCCGACCTTGCCGGCATCTGCCGGGTCAAGATTATTGTTCCGTGCGCGGCGATCACCTTGGTCGGGCGCGGCATGCGTTCGCTGCTGCATAAATTGCAGGATGTGTGGGCGATGTTCGGGCGCGAGCGCGTGCACCTGATTTCGCAATCGTCCAACGACCTCAATCTGACCTTTGTGGTCGATGAATCGGCCGCCGATGGCATGTTGCCGAAGTTGCACGCGGCCCTGATTGATTCCGGCGCGATGCCGGTGCATGAAGCGGCCGTGTTCGGCCCGCGTTGGCGCGAGATTGAAGGCAGCTTCCGGCCGCGCCCAGCGCGCTGGTGGGAAGCCGCCGGCGCGCAGGCGGCGCTGCTGGCCTGTGCCCAGCAAGGCACGCCGCGCTATGCCTATCACTTGCCCACCGTGCGAGAGCGGGCGCGCCAGCTGAAAGCCATTGCGGCGCTGGATCGGCATTTCTATGCGATCAAGGCCAACGCGCACCCGCAAATTTTGCGCACGCTGGTGGACGAAGGTTTCGGGCTGGAATGCGTGTCGCAGGGCGAGCTGGATCGCGTGTTCGCAGCCGTGCCCACATTGGCACCCGAGCGCGTGTTGTTCACCCCCAGTTTCGCGCCGATTGGCGAATACGCCGCCGCGCTGGCGCGTGGGGTCAACGTCACCATCGACAATGTGGAGCTGCTGCAGCAATGGCCAGAGGTGTTCCGTGGCCGCAAGCTGTGGCTGCGCATTGACCTTGGGCATGGCGATGGTCATCACGAAAAGGTCAACACCGGCGGCAAGCAGTCCAAATTCGGGTTGTCGGCGCAGCGCGTGGACGAGTTGGTCGGTCTTGCACGCACCTTGGATGTGCGCATCACCGGCGTGCATGCGCATCTGGGCAGCGGTATTGAAACCGTGGGCCACTGGCAGGAAGTGGTGGACGAGCTGGCCGGCTTTGCGCGCCGCATCGGCAGTGTGGAAATTTTGGATTTGGGTGGCGGTTTGCCAATCCCGTACACCGAAGACGACGAGCCCTTTGATCTGCAGACATGGGCAAACGGGTTGGCCGCCATCAAAGCCGTGCACCCGGCGTTCCAACTGGCGATCGAGCCGGGCCGCTTCCTGGTGGCCGAGGCCGGTGTGCTGCTGACCCATGCCAATCAGGTGGTGGAAAAAGACGGCGTGCTGCGGGTGGGCCTGGACGCTGGCATGCATACCCTGATCCGGCCCGCGCTGTATGACGCCTGGCACGACATCGGCAACCTGTCGCGTTGGAATGATGCGATCGTGCAGGACTTCGATGTGGTCGGCCCGATTTGCGAATCCAGCGATGTGTTCGGCCAACGGGTCAAGCTGCCGCAGGCTACCGCCGCCGGTGATGTGATGGTGATTGCCGATGCCGGGGCCTACGGGTTCAGCATGGCAAGCACCTACAATCTACGTTCGCTGCCGGCAGAATCGATTCTGCCCAGCGCTTGAGATGGCAAGAAACGAGACCATGACCGACTGGATTTTCAATCGCGACACCATTGGCTGCTTCCGCTTCATGCGTTGCGCGTTTGATACGCAGACCGGCGTGGCGCAGTTGGTGTATGCCTTCGATGACGGCCCCGAGCTGACCGAAACCGTGACCCTTCCGGGCGCGCCATTTGCGCTGGATGCACAGCGCGAGGCCGCCGCCCAGCGTGCGCTGCGCCTGCTGCATCTCATCGCCGGGGTGAGTTATTACAAGGCAGCGGTGCCTTCCGGGATTCGCATTGATGACTACAGCATCGATGCCGAAACCGCTGCACTGTTGGAAGAGATCTATCACAACGGCTTGGGCGAGTTCGCCTACCGCAATGGTTTGGAGTTGCGTGGCAAGATCCGGTTTCCGGTTGCGGCATCGAATGCTGCCGCCGCGCCCACACTGGGCCTGCGTACGCACGCATTGGTGGCCATTGGCGGTGGCAAGGACTCGCTGGTCAGCATCGAGGCGCTGCGTGCCGAGGGCGTGGAACAGACCGTCACCTGGATCGGCGGTTCGCAGCTGATCGCCGCCTGCGCCGCGCACACCGGCCTGCCTACGCTCAATATCGGCCGCCAGCTTGCGCCGCAATTGTTCGACTTCAATCGGCAGGGCGCGTGGAACGGGCATATCCCCGTCACCGCAGTGAACTCGGCCATCTTGGCGTTCGCGGCGGTGGTGTCGGGTGTGGATCAGGTGGTGTTTTCCAACGAACGTTCGGCCAGCTACGGCTCGATGATCGTGTCCGCCGACGGCACGGTCACCGGCGAGGTCAACCACCAGTGGTCAAAGGGCTGGGCATTTGAATCGGCATTTGGCGACTACTTGCAAACGCATGTGGCCGCGGATTTGCAGTACTACTCCTTGCTGCGCCCACTCAGCGAGCTGGCGGTGGCGCGGCAGTTTGCCAAGACCGACCGCTATGACGCGCATTTTTCCAGCTGCAATCGCAACTTCCATATCCTGGGTGAACGCCCCACCAGCCGCTGGTGCGGGGTCTGCCCGAAGTGCCATTTCGTGTTTCTGGCATTGGCCCCGTTCCTGCCCAAGCTGCGCTTGGTGGGTATCGTGGGGCGCAACCTGCTGGACGATGCCGCGCAACAGGCGGGCTATGACGCGCTGTTGGAATATGGCGACCACAAGCCGTTTGAATGCGTGGGCGAAGGCCGCGAATCGCGTGCGGCGATGGCCACCTTGGCGCAGCGCGCGGAATGGCGTGAAGACGTGCTGGTCAAACGCTTTGCCAATCAGATTGCACCGCAGTTGGATGCTGGCGAATGGGTGATCGAGCCACTCTTGGCATTGAGCAACGAACACCGTATCCCCGCCGCGTTGTGGGAGCGTCTGCGTGTCCGTTTCGCTGCCTGAGTATCTGCGCATCGCCGACCTTGCCGGCCGGCGGGTGGCGTTATGGGGTTGGGGGCATGAAGGCCATGCCGCCTATCGTGCCTTGCGCACACGCTTGCCCAGTCTGCCGTTGACGTTGTTCTGCAGCGCGGCCGAAGCCTGCGAGGCGGCGGCCTTGAACGATGCGTTGCTGGCAATTGAGCTTGAGGCCAGCGGCGAGTGTTTGGCGGCATTTGAGGTGGTGGTGAAATCGCCGGGCATCAGTGCGTACACACCCGAAGCACTCTTCGCTGCGCAACACGGCACGCGTTTGCTGGGTGGCACCGCGTTGTGGTTTGCCGAGCATGCCGATACCAATGGCGAAGTTGCCAACGCGATCTGTGTGACGGGCACCAAGGGCAAGAGCACCACATCCTCGCTGCTGGCGCACCTGCTGCGCGCTGCGGGGTTGCGCACGGCCTTGGCCGGCAATATCGGCGTGCCATTGCTCTCGCTGTTGAACGCACATGCCGATATCTGGGCGATTGAACTGTCCAGCTACCAAACCCGCGATGTGGCGGCATCTGGCGCACACCCGCGGATTGCCATCGTCACCAATTTGCACCCCGAACATCTGGACTGGCACGGCAGCCAGGCGCGCTACATCGAAGATAAATTGGCACTGGTGACAGCGGCCCAGCCACGCATCGCCGTGCTTAACGCGGCCGACCCGCTGCTGGCGCAACTGGCATTGCCCGGCTGCGATATTCGCTGGTACGGCAATGCCGCCGGTTGGCACCTGCGCGAGGACGCGCTGTATCGCGGCGATGCCTTCGTGATGGCGACCGCCACGCTGCCGCTACCGGGCCGCCACAACCGCAGCAACCTGTGCGCCGTGCTCACTGCGCTGGAAGCCTACGGTCTGGATGCCGTGGCCTTGGCGCCACATGCGGCCAGCTTTCAGCCGTTGCCCAACCGCCTGCAAGCATTGGGGAAACACGGCGGTTATCTGTACGTCAACGATTCCATCAGTACCACGCCGATGGCCACCCAGGCGGCGTTGGACGTATATGCAGATCGCCCGGTAGCGGTGCTGGTGGGCGGCCATGATCGCGGCCTGCCGTGGGATGAATTTGCCGATGCCATGCGCGTGCATGCGCCCAACGCCATCATCACCATGGGCCAGAACGGCCCGCGGATCCATGCCCTGCTGGCGCCGTTGGCCACGCAAGCCGGCTTTGCACTGCGTGCGGCCAATGATCTTGCCGATGCGATGACCAAAGCCCGCGAGGCCTTGCCCGAGGGTGGCGTGATCTTGCTGTCGCCCGGCGCGCCCAGCTTTGGGGCGTATAAAAACTATGTGGCCCGCGGCCGCCATTTTGCCGAATTGGCCGGCTTTGACCCGGACATCATCAGCAGTATTGCGGGGATGGGGATTGGCTGAGGCCGGATTCACGCATACTGAACCCGGGCGCGCTACTGTTGGCGCTTTACGCCCTCGGATTTGCCATGACCCGTCTGTTGATGGCCATTGGATTGGCCCTGTTGTCCTTGCCTGCGGTGGCTGCCATGAAAACCCGGCCTGTCGAATGGAGTGCTGGCCACGATCACTTCAGTGGTTACGTGGTCTATGACGATGCCAGTGCCGCCAAGCGCCCCGGCTTGCTGATGGTGCCGGACTGGTATGGCGTGACACCTGCTGCGCTGGACAAGGCCAGGCAGCAAGCTGGTAGCGACTATGTGGTGTTCGTGGTGGACATGTATGGCAAGGGCGTGCGCCCGGCCGACGACAAGCAGGCGCTGGCGCAGGTGCAGGTGCTGTATCCAAAGCCGATGCTGATGCGCGCGCGCATGCAGGCAGCGCTGGATGCGTTCAAGGCGCAAGCTTCGGCGGTGCCGCTGGATGCCACGCGGATCGGGGCGTTCGGCTTCTGCTTTGGCGGCTCATCCGTACTTGAATTGGCGCGCAGCGGCGTGAAGCTGGCCGGCATCGTGACCTTCCACGGCGGGCTGCACACCGAACTCCCGGCGTCGCCGGGCGCCATCAAGACACCCATTCTGGTGTTGAATGGAGCCGCAGATCAAAGCCAGAAAGCGGCGATCGTGCCGTTCGAAGATGAAATGGACAGCGCGGGCGCGGATTGGCAGTTCGTCAACTTCGGTGGTGCGGTGCACTGCTTCGCGCTGGAAACCGCCAACAAACCCGGCTGCAAGTACGATCCGCGTGCCGCACGTCGCGCCTACGCCATGATGCATGGCTTTTTCGCTGGGCGATTTGCGCTGCGCGAGTGACCCGAGTCAGTGATCGCGATTGACCGCGTAATGCGCGAGTCCGCGTAGTGCGGCGGTGTAATCGTTATCGGGCAAGCCGCGCAGCGCCGCATTGGCGGTTTCGGCATACGCCAGTGCGCAGCGCCGGCTGTAGTCCAGGCTGTCACAGGCAGTGATAGCGGCTTGTGCGGCGGGTAGCCCATCCAGATCGCCATGCGCGACGATGTGGCGGAGCGTATCGCGGGTACCGGCATCCGATTGCGCCATCGCATGAATCAGCGGCAGGGTCATCTTGCCTTCGGCCAAATCATCACCGAGGTTCTTGCCCAAGGTGGCCGCGTCAGACGCATAGTCCAGTACATCATCGGCAATCTGGAAGGCATAGCCCAGATTCAGGCCATAGGTGTGCAGTGCATCCTGGGTGGTGGTATCGGCGCCGGCCAGCAGCGCGCCAAGCCGGGTGGCCGCCGCAAACAGAATGGCGGTCTTGCGTTCAATCACGCGCAGATACGCGGACTCGTCGGTGTCCGGGTTGCGCACATGCAGCAATTGCAGCACTTCACCTTCGGCGATCATGTTGGTGGTGTTGGCTAGAATTTGCTGCACCGCCATGGATTCCAGCTCCACCATCAACTGGAAGCTGCGCGAATACAGAAAGTCGCCCACCAGCACCGATGCCGCGTTGCCCCACACCGCATTGGCGGTCTTGCGCCCGCGCCGCAGGTCGGATTCGTCCACCACATCGTCGTGCAGCAGGGTTGAGGTGTGGATGAACTCCACCACCGCCGCCAGCTGGTGCGCATCCGCGCCGCGATGACCCAGGGCACCGGCCGCCAGCAGCAACAGCATTGGCCGCAGGCGCTTGCCGCCGGCCCCGATGATGTATTCGGCCACCTGGTTGATCAGCACCACGTCCGAGGCCAGCCGACGGCGGATCAGCGCATCCACCGCAGCCATATCGGCGGCGGCCAGCGCTTGGATGGCAGGAAGACCAGGTGGTTCGCTGCGGCATGGAGTCATGGGGCAAGTTCGACAATGGGCAATCGCAATTATAGGCGGTGCGGGGTTTCCCGACCCCCGGATGCGGAATCCACCGTATAGCCGGCGACAGGGCCGTTATACTTCAATGGCATCGTCCGGATTGGACGGTATTACATCGAGGAATCCCATGGCACGCGGCGTCAATAAAGTCATCTTGGTCGGCAATCTGGGCAATGATCCGGATGTGAAGTACACCCAGGGCGGCATGGCCATCACCACGCTCAGCGTGGCCACCACCCATGTGCGCAAGGATCGCGACGGCAACCAGCAGGAAAAGACCGAGTGGCACCGGGTCAAGCTGTTCGGCAAGCTGGGCGAGATCGCCGGCGAGTACCTGAAAAAGGGCCGTCAGGTCTATATCGAAGGCCGCTTGGAATACGGCAGCTACGAGAAGGACGGTGTGAAGCACTACACCACCGACATCATTGCCGATGAAATGCAGATGATCGGCGGCGGCGAAGGCGGCGGCCAGCGTGGTGGCAGCGAAGGTGGCGGCTATTCGCAGCAGCGTAGCGGTGGTGAGGGCGGTTATTCGCGTGACGGCGGTAGCGGCGGCAGCTATGGTGGTGAGCGCCCACAGCGCAGTGCCCCGGCACAACGGCGCGAGCCGGCACCCGCGGCGAAGGTGCAGGATTTTGACAGCAGCGTGCCGTTTGACGATGACATTCCGTTCTGATCAAACACCCACATGAGTGGCTCCCAGCGCCAGTTGACGCAGTGCTTCCTGGCCGAACCGTCGGATGTCAATTTCGGCGGCAAGGTACACGGCGGGCAGGTGATGCGTTGGATCGACCAGTGTGGCTATGCCGCAGCGGTGGGTTGGAGTGGCCGCTATAGCGTGACGGTGGCGGTGGGCGGCATTCGCTTTGTCGCCCCGATCCGGATTGGGGACTTGGTCAGTGTGGAGGCCACCCTGATCCATACCGGCACCACCTCCATGCATTTCGCGGTGGATGTGCGCGCCCGCGACCCCCGTGCGGATGCAGTACAGGCGCGGCTCTGCACGCATTGCGTGATCGTGTTCGTGGCCGTGGACGACGCGGGCAAGCCGGTCGCCGTGCCCGGCTGGACGCCGGACAGCGATGAGGATGTACGTCTGTCCGAGTACGCACTGAAGGTGATGGAGCTGAGCAAAGGCATCGAATCCACGATTGCTCGCTATCACCCGGCGGCAGAGTAGGCCTGAGCCAGCGATCAAGCCCAAATGCAAACGCCGCCTTGCGGCGGCGTTATCTGGCGGGGTACCCCGAATTAGCTGCCTGTGGCCAAGCGGCGGGCTTCCAGGTACTTTTGTGCCCAGTAGCCGGTGGTCAGGCTGGAAACGGTGACGTCGCGGCCGGTGCGTGGTGCATGCAGGAACTGGCCGTTGCCGATATAGATGCCCACGTGATCCACATGGCCCCGGCGGCCAAAGAACACCAGATCACCTTCGGCAAGTGCGTCACGGCTGGCCACCTTGGTGCCTTGGTCGGCCATCGAGCGGGACACCCGCGGCAGATCAATCCCGATCGTGCGGAATACATAGCCGACCAAGCCGCTGCAATCAAAGCCACCATCGGGGCTGTTGCCGCCCCAGCGGTAAGGCGTACCCAGCAGTGCGAATGCATTCTGGATGGCGGTACGCGCGCGGCTGACGGTGCTGATGCTGGCTGCGGTGTTCGGTGTCTTCGCGGTGTTGTCTTGGATGCTGGCGGCTGTGGCGACATCCGGGGTCGCAATGGCGGTTGTCGCTGGCAGCAAGGCCGATTGGACAGATGCGCCTGTGGTGGTCGCTGCAGTGGGATCTGCTTTTGCCGTGATCGGGTTCATGGCGAATGCCGGAACACTGGCGGCAAGCAGCAGGCCGGCAATGAGTAGACGAAACCCACGATTGGGGTGAATTTCGGCACGGCCGTCGGGCAGTTGGGCTGTCTTCACGCGGTCATCACATTGCAAAGCAGCGGCGACTATGCCCGGGATGGCCGGCGAAAGGGTCAAAAAAACGTTAGGCGGGCGAATATGAATGGGTAAAACACTGAATTTACCCGTTCATATTCGTGAATCTGTGGAAAAAATCACACCGAACCTCAGGCATTTCAAAACAGCAGGCGTCGCGCGCCGCTGTAATGCGTCTGCCACCAGCGGCCATCGAGCCGATCCAGCCGTACCGTGCCGCCGCTGCTGGGAGCATGCACAAAGCGACCATCACCCACATAGATCCCCACATGGCTGACCGTGCCTGCATCACCAAAAAACACCAGATCGCCGCTGGCCAATCGCGCCGGATCAATCTTTGGCCCTTGCAGCTTGGCCAGTTCACGCGTGGTGCGTGGCAGACGCAGATCCAACATGTCACGGAACACATAGCCCACCAGTCCGCTGCAATCAAAGCCACCTTCAGGCGTATTGCCGCCATAGCGATACGGAATTCCCACCAGGCTAATGGCACGCATCAGCACGGCGTTGGCCTTGGCCGGATCCACTGGGCGGGCATCTGTGCGTGGTGCATTGGGCGGCGGTCTATTGGGCCGCAACGGGCTGCCACCGCAGGCCGTCAGCAGCACGCTCACAATCGCAATGACCAGTACCGGTGATGGCGAAGGCAGGCCATTACACCGATAATAGGCGTCCGGTCGCTGCTGACAGTCGGCTGGTTTCATCATTTGCGCAGTGTTGCCGCATCGTTTCGCGGTGGCAAGCGCCCAACCGCAAGCATGAAGGCCCCCATGAAGATCGAACAAGACCGTGTCGTCCGTTTCCACTATGCCGTTGCCGAAACTGGACAGGAGGCGCTGGAAACTTCGAAGGATGCCGGTGAACCCTTGGCCATTCTGTTTGGTCGCGGCCACATCATCCCGGGGCTTGAAAAGGCGATGGCAGGCCGTGAAGCCGGCGAATCGTTCAAGGCGGACGTGACCGCTGCCGAGGCCTATGGTGAGCGCCGTGAAGGGCTTGGCCAGCGCATCCCCAAAAAGCATTTTGGCAATCAAAAACTGGTACCGGGCATGCAAGTGGTGCTGCAAACCAATTTCGGGCCGCGTGCAGTGACCATCGAAAAGGTCGGCATGAGCGTGGTGGACGTGGATCTGAATCATCCGATGGCGGGCAAGGATCTGACCTTCGACATCGACATCATCGACGTACGCGAGGCCAGCGAAGAAGAATTGGCGCACGGTCATGTGCACGGCGAGGGTGGTCACCAGCATTAATGACGGCCGCACGTCTCCGCTTTCCGTCGTTTGCGTTACATCATTTAGCGAGTCCTGTGCATCGTGAATGCTGCCAAGCCTGAAACTACCATCGACTGTTTGGTGATCGGTGCCGGTGTTACCGGCTTGGCGACCGCCTTGGCCTTGTTGGATGACGGTCGCGAGGTGACCATCATTGATCAGGGCTTGATCGGGAAGGGGGCATCGCACGGCAATTGCGGCACCCTCACGCCCAGTCATGCACCGCCACTGGCGGGGCCCAGCACATTGCAGCGTGCCGCACGTTGGATGTTCACGCCGGATGCGCCGCTATACATCAAGCCCACGCTGAATCCAGACACGCTGCGCTGGATGCTGGGGTTTGCGTTGCGCTGCAATCATCGCGATTACGAGGCCAGTGCGCGTGCAAAGTACACGTTGCTGGCAGACTCACGGCAGCGCATCCAGCAGTGGGTGACACGCTATCAGCTGGACTGCGAATTTGCAGAAACCGGTGAAGATTACGTGTTCAGAACCCGGCGCGACATGGATCGGGAGTTGGGCGACGTGCCAATGCTGCGTGAGCTGGGTGTGGATGTCGAAGTGGTGGAGGGGCGCGATTATGAGGCCCGCGACCCCGCCTTCAAGCCTGGTCTGGCTGGCGCATTGTGTTTTCGTGGTGATGCCGCTCTGCGCCCCGACCGTTACGTTGCGGAACTTGCGCGGGTAGTGCGCGAACGCGGTGGCCGCATCCTTGAACAATGCGCCTTGCTTTCGCTGGAATCCGGTGTGCAGGGCGTTGTGGCGAATACCGCACAGGGCCGGCTGCGTGCACGCGACGTGGTATTGGCCACCGGTGCGTGGGCGCCGCGTATTGCCAATGCCGTGGGGCTGCCTTGGTTGCGCAAGACCATTCAGCCAGGCAAGGGGTATTCGATCACCTATAGCTCGCCTGAGTTGACACCGAAGCGCCCGGTGATTCTGTATGAACCCTCCGTATGCGTGACCGCGTGGCCAAGTGGTTATCGACTTGGCAGCACGATGGAGTTCAGCGGCTACGACGACCGCCTCAATGCACAGCGTCTGGGTGCATTGGAGCGCGGGGCTGCGCAGTTCCTGCAGCATCCCGTGGGGCCAGAAGTACGCGAACAATGGTGTGGCTGGCGGCCGATGAGCCGTGATGACATTCCGCTGATTGGGCGCGCCCCGGGGCATGCCCATCTGTGGATGGCGGTTGGCCACGGCATGATGGGCGTCAGCATGAGTGCCAGCACCGGACAGCTATTGGCCGATATGATTGCCGGTCGCACACCCTGCGTGAACCCTGCGCCGTTCGACCCGGCGCGGTTTACCTGAGTACGCCCGGTGGCGTCCGGCAGCAGGTTGGTCGCCCAATCAGCTTAAATTGCTGGCACCGTATGTGACGATGGATGACCGGAGGCAAATCGATGCTCCCTGCAAGTCGACGGAAATACAGTGTCTTACAACAACTGCTGGGCCTGGCCGCAGCGTTGTTGGGTGCCTATTTCATCTGGTGGCTGCTGAATATGGCGTTCCCGGACAAGATGCATACCCTGATCGCTGCGGTCAGGGCGGCGTTGTGACGTCAGGCCGGAGTTATTCGCGGCTCTAGGATCAAGTCGCTCACAACAACCGAAGGCGGCCTGCGCCGCCTTCGGTTGTTTGATGCAGCGCAGGATTATTTTGCGTTTGATCCGATATGTTTCTTCAGGAATGCATCCATGCGGCGGAACAACTCGGCTCGATTTTCAGGCTTGTAGAAGCCATGCCCTTCACCGGGTGCCAGAAATGTCTCGACTGGCTTGCCGGCATCCTTCAGTGCTGCGGTCATTGCTTTATATTGATTCAGATCGGCAGTGTGGTCATCGCCGCCATGTACCAGCATCACGGGAACATTGATCTCAGCCACACGTTGCACCGGTGATACCTTCGCAAGGGCATCCATGTCAGTTCCCAGTGTGCGATCAAAAAAACGGGCGGTGCGTTTTGACTGTCCCATGTTTTTGTCAGTCTTGCGCATCAGTGGCAGGTCGTACACGCCGACATAGCCGATTGCGCATTTGTACATGCCTGGATTGAGGATTGGCTGGAATAGTGCGGTATAGCCGCCAAAGCTGGCACCAAAGGTGCAAATGCGGTTGGGCTCTGCCAGCTTTTGATCGATAGCCCAGCGGACGCCGTCGGTGATGTCATCCTGGATCGTCGTACCCCATCCTTTCCAACCGGCCTGCTCAAACTCCTCGCCGCGGCCACCCGAGCCACGATAGTTCACTTGCAATACCGCGTAGCCGTGACTGGCGAGGAACTGGACTTCGTCATCGAAGCCCCATGTATCATAAATGCCGAATGGGCCACCGTGTGCCATGACAACCATCGGCTTCGGGCCTGTGCCCATCGCGGTATAGAGGCCGAAGATATTCTGGCCACCGCGGTTGACGAACGTGATGGGGCGGGCTTTTGCCATCGTTTCAGGCTTGAGCCAAGGCCGATAATCGACCAATTTCTGTGCCTTGCCGGTGGCGCGGTCGAAGGTGTAGTAGCTGCCGGGATCGCGATCCGACCACACCGAGAACAGCACTTTGTTGCCGTCGCGACTGAAGCTGTTGAATGACAGCATTTCGCCGGGGAAGGATTTCATCAAGCCAGCATGCAGTTTTGCCCATTCCGATTCGGGGTCGATGTACTGGATCGACGGTGAGCGTGCGTCAAAGGTGACAGCAAATGGCAATCCTTCCAGCCCGCCGTACATGAAGCCGCTGACCGCAACGTCGGGATTACTCGCCAGCTTGGTGCGCGTGCCTGATTGGATGTCGACCCGGTAAGCCTGTGCGGGCTCCAGTTTGTCGGTGATCAGGGCGTACGCAGTGTTGTTGTCGGCGGCGAAACGGACGCTGTATATCTGACGGCCGGCAATCGATTTCGGCAGCGGTGCCCAATCTGCACCCTTGTTGCGACGGTAGTACTGAACGGGTTCATCGTTATCGTCCCAAGTGGTGCGAAGTCGCGCCTCACCGGTTTCGTCAAACTGGTAATACGCCCGGCCGCTAGTGCGTTCGACTTCTTTGCGTGCACCTGTGCGGGTGTCGACTTTGAAGATCACGGTATTGGGTTCGGTACCGCAATCCCAACACAGGAAATTCACCAGCGCCATGCCGGGCTCGTTAGGGAGGACCTTGGCAAGTACAGACCAACCGTGGTCATTGCGCTTGCCACGCTTGCCTTCGTGCTCCGGGACGTAGCCGAACAGCACGTCTTGGTTCTTGCCCTTTACGTCGGTGGTATAGAGCTCGCCTTGTGTGCTTGGGCGGGCTTTTAATGGTTCCATTTCTGCGCGGGCAACAACCAGTTGGTCGTCTGCGGTCCAGGTAATGTCAGAGACATGCTGTTGTGGGCCGAAGCGAAGGATTTGCGATTTTCCGCTTTGGATGTTGAAGATTTCCAGTCGGGTTTCCATTCCATCCGCAGTTGGTACCGCCATTGCCACGTATTGGCCGGAAGGAGAAAGGGACAACTCCCAGGCATCGGGTCGTTTTGCGAAATCTTCGGCACTGGGTGTCTGTGCTGTTGCCACCGTAGCGGAAAACAGCAAGAGTGACGCGAGCATATGCCGCGCATGGTATTGTTTTCTCATGTGGTTTCCTGTCCATGTGATGGCCGTTGCTCCCCAGCACGGCAGGGTCGATTTTAACGGTTTCGTGGCGGAAAGATGCAATAGGGCATCCCGGATTGAGGTAATCCATCGGATTGTCATCAGCGGCCAATCACGAATCGTTGATTGTGGGTGTGCCGGAGTGGCTTCATACCTCCAGTGTCGCCAAATCGCCCTTCTGTTCCAGCCATGTCTTGCGATCGGGTGCGCGTTTTTTTGCCAGCAGCATGTCCATCAGTGCGCGGGTGGCGCTGTCGTCATCCACGGTGAGTTGTACGAGGCGGCGGGTGTCGATGTGCATGGTGGATTCGCGCAATTGCAGCGGGTTCATTTCACCCAGGCCTTTGAAGCGCGTGACGTTGACTTGGCCTTTGAGTTTTTCGCGCTGGATTTTTTCCAGCAGCAGGCGTTTTTCTTCTTCGTCCAGTGCGTAGAACACTTGCTTGCCCACATCGACACGGAATAAAGGCGGCATCGCCACGAACACATGACCGGCGCGCACCAGTGCCGGGAAGTGGCGCAGGAAAAGAGCGCTCAACAACGTGGCGATGTGCAGGCCGTCGGAGTCGGCATCGGCCAGGATCACGATCTTGCCGTAGCGCAGGCCGTCGATGTCGTCCTTGCCGGGGTCGCAGCCGATGGCGACCGCAAGATCATGCACTTCCTGCGAGCCCAGCACTTGTCCGGAAGCCACTTCCCAGGTGTTCAGGATTTTGCCGCGCAGCGGCAAGATGGCCTGAAAGTCTTTATCGCGAGCTTGCCGTGCGCTGCCGCCGGCTGAATCGCCTTCCACCAAAAAAAGTTCGGTGCGCGAGAGGTCTTGCGAAATGCAGTCGGCCAGCTTGCCGGGCAGGGCCGGGCCTTGCGTCACTTTTTTGCGGACGATTTGTTTTTCGGTTTTAAGCCTTGCGCTGGCGCGGTCGATGGCCAATTGCGCGATTTTTTCGCCGAACTCGGTGTTGGTATTGAGCCACAGCGAAAATGCATCGTGCGCCGCACTTTCCACAAAGCCGGCCGCTTGCCGTGAGGATAGGCGCTCTTTGGTTTGCCCGGAAAACTGCGGATCGGTCATCTTCAACGAGAGTACAAACGCCACCCGGTCCCACACATCTTCCGGCGCAAGTTTCACCCCGCGCGGCAGCAGATTGCGAAAATCGCAAAACTCACGTAGCGCGTCGGTAAACCCGCTGCGCAGGCCGTTGACATGGGTGCCGTGCTGGGCGGTGGGGATCAGATTGACATAGCTTTCTTGCACCAGCTCGCCTTCGGCCAGCCACGCCACCGCCCAGTCCACCACTTCGGTGTCTTTTTTCAGGCTGCCAACGAATAGCTCCGGCGGTAGCAAGTCGCGATCGGTGAGTTCACCTTTCAAATAATCGCGCAGGCCATCTTCGTAATACCACTGTGCGCGCTCGCCGCTGGCCTCATCCCAAAAGCTCACGGTAAGGCCGGGGCACAGCACGGCTTTGGCGCGCAACAGGTGTTTCAGCGCGCGCAGGTTGAATTTGGGTGTGTCGAAATACTTGGCATCCGGCCAAAAACGCAGGCGGGTGCCGGTGTTCTTCTTGCCGACGCTGCCAGCTACCGATAATGCGGAGACACGATCCCCATTGGCAAAGCCCATGTGGTATTCGTTGCCGTCGCGCTTGATGAATACATCCACCTTGCACGACAGCGCATTGACCACGCTGACGCCCACGCCGTGCAGGCCACCACTGAAGGTGTAGTTCTTGTTGTTGAATTTGCCGCCGGCATGCAGCCGGGTGAGGATGAGCTCAATGCCGGGAATTTTTTCTTCGGGATGAATATCCACCGGCATGCCGCGGCCGTCATCGCTGACCTCGCAACTGCCATCGGCAAACAGGGTGATGCTGATGGCTTTGGCATGGCCGGCCAGCGCTTCGTCCACCGCGTTGTCGATCACCTCTTGTGCAAGATGATTGGGACGGGTGGTATCGGTGTACATGCCGGGGCGGCGCTTGACCGGATCCAGACCGGAGAGAACTTCGATATCGGCGGCGTTGTAGCGGGTATTCATTGGCGAAAACAAATCCTACGGGTCTTGCTTGGGCGTGCAAGTGTGCGGTCTTGCGGCGCGATTTGCACATGCGGTGCGGTCGGTTCACGCCCGGCAAGCCCTACAATAGGCGCACAGGGTGAATTGGCCAGCTGTTCGAGGGGGTTTTGTGGGGGATGTTGAAGGGCGCGGCACAACGCACGCGGCCACGTTGCCGTTGCTTGCCGCCGATGTGGGCGGCACCTATGCGCGGATCGGGCTGGTGCAGGTGGATGGCCAGACCATCACCCTGGGTTTCCATCAGCGCTATGCCTGTGCCGAGTTTTCCGGGCTGGCGGAGATCTTGTGCACCTTTCGGCAGGCGCTTGCCGACGCCGCTGGCGCGGAGTTTCCGGATACCTGTGTGGTGGCCATTGCCGGCGTACTGCAAGGCGATGTGCTGCTCAATAGCAACCTGCCGTGGCAGGTGTCGCTGGCCGAAACCAGGCAGGCCGCCGGGATCGCGCAGTTGCACCTGATCAATGATTTCGAAGCACTGGCCTGGGCACTGCCACAGGTACCGTTGTCACAGCTGGAGGTGCTCGGCAAGGGCGATGACAGCGGGCTGTCACTGCCGGCACTGTTGCTGGGGCCGGGAACGGGCCTTGGCGCGGCGCTAGTGGTGGATCAGGGCGGACGCATTGGGGTGCAGCCGAGCGAGGCCGGGCACGCGCAGTTGGCGGGCAACACCCCGTTTGAGTTGGATGTGGTGCGCCTGCTGCAGGCGCGCTTTGGTCATGTGGCCAGCGAGCGCGTGTTTTCCGGGCCCGGGCTGATCAATCTGTATCAAGTCCTGTGCGAGCTGCGCGATATCCAGCCGCGCTGGCGCATGCCGGCCGATCTGGTGGATGCCGCCGATGCCGGCAGCGATGTGCTGGCGGCCGAATGCGTGGCGTTGTTCTGCCGTTGGTTTGGTAGTTTTGCCGGCGATCTGGCGATTACCTTCCGCGCCCGTTCGGTGTGTCTGGCGGGCGGATTGACGGGGCATTTGCAGCACTACCTGCGGCAGGGCGGCTTCATGCAGCGCTTTATCGACAAGGGGGTGCTGTCCGACACCTTGCGTGAGGTGCCGGTGTACACGCTGGAACACGGCCAATTGGGCTTGATTGGCGCAGCGGCGTGGTACGTCGCGCGCACGCACGCTTGAAGAATTTGGGGGCTGCTGCGGCCACAAAAAGGCAACTTGCCGCCAGAAATCGCTAGAATACGGGTTTCCAGCGCCGCGCTGCTCACATGACAACCCCCAATTCCCATACGCCCTTGCTCTTTGTTACCGGGGGCGTGGTGTCTTCGCTTGGCAAGGGTATTGCCGCTGCCTCGCTTGCCGCCATTCTTGAGGCGCGTGGTTTGCGCGTCACCATGATGAAGCTTGACCCGTATCTGAACGTGGATCCGGGCACCATGAGCCCGTTCCAGCATGGCGAGGTGTATGTCACCGACGATGGCGCGGAAACCGACCTTGATCTGGGCCACTACGAGCGCTTCGTCAACACGCGGCTGTCGGGCCTGAACTCGATCACCACCGGGAAAATCTACGAGGCGGTGATCCGCAAGGAGCGGCGCGGTGATTATCTGGGCGGCACCGTGCAGGTGATCCCGCATGTGACGGATCAAATCAAGACCTGTATTGATGCCGCCACCGATGGATTTGATGTGGGCATCGTCGAAATTGGCGGCACTGTGGGCGATATCGAATCGCTGCCGTTTTTGGAAGCCATCCGCCAATTGCGTACCGAGCGCGGTGCTGACAAGGCGATGTTCATGCACCTGACCTTGGTGCCCTACATTGCTGCCGCCGGCGAACTCAAAACCAAGCCCACCCAGCATTCGGTGAAGGAATTGCGCAGTATTGGCATTCAGCCGGACGTGCTGATTTGCCGTAGCGAACAGCCGCTGCCCGAGGGCGAGCGCCGCAAGATCGCGCTGTTCACCAATGTGCCGGAAAAAGCGGTGATCTCGGCCATTGATCTGGACAACATCCACAAGATTCCACGCTGGTTCCATGCGCAGGCGCTGGATCAGATCGTGGTGGATCAGCTGCATTTGTCTGCGCGCGAGGCGGACCTGTCCGAATGGGATGCGGTGGTCGATGCCGCCAGCCACCCGGACGATGCCGTCACTATTGCCGTGGTCGGCAAATATGTGGATCACCAGGACGCCTATAAATCGGTGGGCGAAGCGCTCAAGCACGGCGGCATTCGCCAGCGCACCAAGGTGACGCTGAAGTGGCTGGAAGCCGAAGACGTGGAGCGCGAAGGCGCGGCGCAGGTGCTGGCCGGCGTGGATGGCGTACTGGTGCCCGGCGGGTTTGGCGATCGCGGTTTCGAAGGCAAGGTGTTGACCTCGAAATATGCGCGGGAAACCGGACTGCCGTACTTTGGCATCTGTTATGGCATGCAGGCGGCAGTGGTGGATGTGGCCCGCCATTTGGCTGGGTTGGAGGGTGCCAACAGCACCGAAAATGACAAGCAAGCCAAGCACCCCGTCATTGGTCTGATCACCGAATGGCGCACGCAAAGCGGTGATATCGAACGCCGCGATGAGGGCTCCGACTTGGGCGGCACCATGCGTCTTGGCTTGCAAGAACAGCGCGTCAAGCCGGGGACGCTGGCGCATGCGTTGTACGGCAAGGATGTGGTGGGTGAACGGCACCGCCATCGCTACGAATTCAATAACGGCTATCGTGAGCAGTTGGAAGCCGCGGGCATGGTGATCTCGGCCAAGTCGATGGATGACTTGTTGGTGGAGATGATCGAAATGCCACAAACCGCGCATCCGTGGTTCCTGGCCTGCCAAGCGCACCCTGAATTTTTATCCACCCCGCGCAGCGGGCATCCGCTGTTTGTGGGGTTCATCAAGGCCGCGCGTGAGCGCAAGGCGAGCAACCAGAAGTGAGTGCATCGATGAAACTTTGCGGCTTTGATGTGGGCTTGGAACACCCGTTGTTCCTGATTGCCGGACCCTGCGTGGTGGAAAGCGAACAGCTGCAATTGGATGTGGCCGGGCAATTGAAGGAAATCACCGGCCGGCTTGGCATCCACTTCATCTTCAAGTCGAGTTTCGACAAAGCCAATCGCACATCGATATCGAGTTTCCGCGGCCCCGGCATGGAAGAAGGCCTGCGTGTGTTGGCGGAAGTCAAACGTCAGATCGGCGTGCCGGTGCTGACCGACGTCCACGAATACACGCCGATGGACGAAGTCGCCTCGGTGGTGGATGTGCTGCAAACACCTGCCTTTTTAGTGAGGCAGACCGACTTCATCACCAAAGTTTGCGCCACCGGCAAGCCGGTCAACATCAAGAAAGGCCAATTCTTGTCGCCGTGGGACATGGCCCCGGTGGTGGAGAAGGCCAAGTCCACCGGCAACCAGCAGATCATGGTGTGCGAGCGCGGTGCCAGTTTTGGCTACAACAATCTGGTCAGCGACATGCGCTCGCTGAGCGTGATGCGCCAGACCGGTTGCCCGGTGGTGTTTGATGCTACTCACTCGGTGCAATTGCCGGGCGGGCAGGGCAGCACCAGCGGTGGTCAGCGCGAATTCGTGCCGGTGCTGGCGCGCGCTGCGATTGCGGCAGGCGTGGCCGGTATCTTCATGGAAACCCATCCGGATCCCAGCAAGGCGTTGTCCGACGGCCCCAATGCGTGGCCATTGGGCAAGATGGAAGCCTTGCTGACCACCTTGCTGGAACTCGATGCGATTACCAAACGCAGCGGTTTTCTGGAACACTCCCTGTAATCCCCTACGACTACTCAGCGACGCCCACACGATGACCACGATTACCCACATCCACGCCCGCGAAATTCTGGATAGCCGCGGCAACCCCACCTTGGAAGCGGAGGTCGCACTGAGCGATGGCTCGTTTGGCCGCGCCGCGGTACCGTCGGGCGCATCCACCGGCAGCAAGGAGGCGGTGGAACTGCGCGATGGCGATAAAACCCGCTATCTGGGCAAGGGTGTGTTGAAAGCGGTGGGCCACGTCAATGGCACGATTGCCGACACCCTGCGCGGATTTGATGCGGCCGATCAGGCCGGTCTGGACAAACGTCTGATTGATCTGGATGGCACCGACAACAAAGGCCGCTTGGGTGCCAATGCCTTGTTGGGCGTTTCGATGGCGGCGGCGCATGCGGTGGCCGCATCGAAAAAGCTGGCACTGTGGCAATACCTTGCCAGCCTGACTGGCGCAACCCCGGTGTTGCCGGTGCCGATGATGAACATCATCAATGGTGGCGCGCATGCCGACAACAACGTCGACCTGCAGGAGTTCATGGTGCTGCCGGTCGGCTTTGATTCGTTCTCCGAAGCGCTGCGTAGTGGGACCGAAATTTTCCATGCGCTGAAGTCGGTGCTGAAGGGGCGCGGCCTGTCCACTGCGGTGGGCGACGAGGGCGGTTTCGCCCCCGATCTGCGCAGCAATGAAGAGGCGTTGGAAGTGATCCTTGAAGCGATCGGCAAGGCCGGCTACAAGGCTGGCGAAGACGTGATGCTGGGGTTGGATTGTGCGGCCACCGAGTTTTACGAAAATGGCAAATACAATCTCACTGGCGAAGGCAAGCGGCTCAGCTCCGAACAGTTCGTGGACTTCCTGGCGCATTGGTGCGCGCAGTACCCCATCATCACCATTGAAGACGGCATGGGCGAAGACGATTGGGACGGTTGGAAGCAGCTCACCGATCGCTTGGCCGGCAAGGTGCAATTGGTGGGCGATGATGTGTTCGTCACCAATCCACGCATCTTCCGCGACGGCATCAGTCGTGGTGTGGCCAATGCCATTCTGATCAAGGTCAACCAAATCGGTACGCTCAGTGAAACGCTGGAAGCCATCGCGATGGCCGATGCGGCCAAGTACGCGGCGATCATCTCGCATCGCTCGGGTGAAACCGAAGACACCACGATTGCCGATATCGCGGTGGCCACCACCGCCACCCAGATCAAGACCGGCTCGCTGTGTCGCAGCGACCGCGTGGCCAAGTACAACCAATTGCTGCGCATCCAGCAGCAGTTGGGCAGCGCGGCACGCTACGCCGGGCGCGATGCCTTCGTGTCGATCGAGCGCTGACGGAGCCCCTGGATGCGACTGCTGGGTGTGTTGCTCGCGCTGGCGTTGCTGCTGGCCGCATTGCAATACAAGCTGTGGTACGGCCACGGCGGGCAGGCCGATGTGGTGGCGTTGAATGCACAAGTGCTGGCCCAGCAATCCGAGAACGGCAAGCTGCAAGCGCGCAATGACGCGCTTGCAGCGGAAGTGGCTGACCTCAAAAGTGGTGGCGAAGCAGTGGAGGAGCGTGCGCGTAGTGAGCTGGGTCTGGTCAAGCCTGGCGAGACCTTTTACCGCGTGATCGACCACGCGGCGGTGCAATCTGCGCCACCGCGAGCTGCGGAGCCAGCACTTGCACCTGCGCCTGTGGCAACTCCAGAAAAGCTACCTGTTGCGCAACCTGGAACGCCGCAAACAACGGCTGCACCGGCGCCTGCCGATGCCGCCGTCGATGAGCCAGTAGCCGACCCGGATGACGTTACGCCATGATCTGGGCGTTGGTACCGGCTGCCGGTAGCGGCCGCCGCTTCGGTGGCGATGTGCCCAAGCAATATCTGCATGCGGCGGGCAAACCGTTGATTGGGCACGCGCTGGAGGCATTGCTTGCGCACCCGCAGATGGATGGCGCGGTAGTGGCGTTGGCAGCGGACGACCCGCATTGGCCGGGTTGGACAACCCTGCACGGCAAGCCGGTGGTGACCTGTGTGGGCGGCCTTGAGCGCGCCGATTCGGTGCTGGCGGCGCTGTATGCGCTGCCAGAAAACGTGGCGCACGATGCTTTGCTATTGGTGCACGATGCCGCACGCCCCAATGTGCGCGGCTGTGATTTATCGACATTGATTGCCGCTGCCAACGCGCAGCGAGATGGTGCGATTTTGGCCGCGCCGGTGCGCGATACCTTGAAGGCTTCAGATGCCGATCACCGCATCGAAGCCACCGTGCCACGCGCCGGCCTGTGGCGCGCACTGACGCCACAAGCGTTTCGCCGTGACCTGTTGCAACGCGCACTGCAGGCGGCGCAGGCCGCAGGGGTGACGGTGACGGACGAGGCGATGGCGGTAGAGCGGTTGGGCCTGCATCCGGTACTGGTGGAAGGCCGCGAAGATAATCTCAAAGTCACCACCCCGGCGGATTTGGCGTTGGTGGAATTTTTGTTGGCGAGGGCGGCATGAGCATGCGCATTGGTCAAGGGTTTGACGTCCATGCCTTCGGCAGTGGTGATCACATCATGCTGGGTGGTGTGCGCATCGCACATACGCATGGCTTGCGGGCGCATTCCGATGGCGACGTGGTGCTGCACGCGTTGTGCGATGCCATGCTGGGCGCGTTGGCGCTAGGCGATATCGGCATGCACTTCCCGCCCACGGATGCGCGCTGGAAAGATGCAGACAGCCGCAGTTTCTTGCGTCACTGCACCGCGCTGATTCGCGGGCGTGGCTGGCAGGTAGGCAATTGCGATATCACCGTGATTTGCGAGCGACCCAAAGTGGGCCCGCATGCGCAGGCGATGCGCGCGTGCATTGCCTGCGATCTTGGGATTGCGGTGGACGCGGTGAGCGTGAAAGCCACCACCACCGAAACCTTGGGCTTCACCGGGCGTAGCGAGGGCATCGCCGCGCAGGCGGTGTGTTTGTTGGAGCGGCCGTGATGGAGCTGCCTTGCGCTCACGGCGCTGCGGTACTGGGTGCGCATATTCGCAGCACGGATGCAGATTTCTTCGTGGAAGAATTGCCGGGGTTCGAGCCCAGTGGTGCGGGTGAGCATCTGCTCATCAGCATCGAAAAACGCGGCATGAACACCGCGTTCGCCGCCAAAAGGATTGCGCAGTGGGCCGGCGTTGCCGAATCCGCAATTGGCTATGCGGGCCTGAAGGATCGCCATGCCGTCACCCGGCAGCGGTTTTCGGTGTGGATTCCGAAAAAGATCGCACCCGATATCGGCTTATTGCAAAGCGACGATTTGCGTGTGCTGGAACACGCATGGCATTTGCGCAAGCTGCCGCGTGGCGCACTGGCGGGCAACCGCTTCGTGTTGGTGCTGCGTGAGTTGGAGGGCGAACGTGTGGCGATTGAACAGCGCTTGCAGGCGATTGCCGCACACGGCGTGCCCAACTATTTCGGCGAACAGCGCTTTGGCCGCAAAGGCGACAACGTACAGCAGGCGGTGGCGATGTTTGCCGGGCGCAGGGTCAAGCGCGAAGAGCGCAGTCTGCTGTTGTCGGCAGCACGTGCTGAATTGTTCAACCGCGTGTTGTCGGCGCGGGTTGCGGCGGGCACCTGGAATGCTGCGCTTGACGGCGAAGTGTGGATGCTGGACGGCAGCCGTAGCGTGTTCGGGCCGGAAGCCCTCACGCCCGAGTTGCAGGCACGGCTGCAGGCATTCGATATTCATCCCACCGGCCCGTTGTGGGGCGCAGGCCAATTGCGCACGAGTGGGCCCGCACGCGCGTTTGAATTGGCTGCACTGGCAGGCGATACCGCATCAAGATTGCAGCGCGGCCTGGAGCGTGCCGAGCTGCAGCAAGAACGCCGCAACTTGCGCCTGCGGCCGGTAGAACTGGCATGGGCATGGCACGGTGACGGCGCATTGGAGCTGCGTTTTGCCCTGCCGCCGGGCTGCTATGCCACGACGCTGCTGCGTGAGCTGGGCGACATCCGGGATATTCACTCCGCAGTGACCTGATGCGAAGCACGAAAAGCCGCTCGCATAACGGGTGAACCTTGGTTCGAATCTTTGATGTGGCGCGAAAGAAAACGCCCGGCGGTAAGGCCGGGCGTTTCGGGATTGGTGGGCCGTCAAGGATTCGAACCTTGGACCTATTGATTAAGAGTCAACTGCTCTACCAACTGAGCTAACGGCCCCGAAAGAAGCGAAATTGTAGCAAACAATCCAATTCTTGCAAGCGCTGCAATGCAACAACAAGCGAAGAAGTGGGGTGGCTGAGGGGACTCGAACCCCCGACAACTGGAATCACAATCCAGGACTCTAACCAACTGAGCTACAGCCACCACAAAAAACCTCAAACCTTCACAACAATGGCGCGCCCGGCAGGAATCGAACCTGCAACCACCGGCTTAGAAGGCCGGTGCTCTATCCGGTTGAGCTACGGGCGCCCGATCCGGAGTGGTGCATCGTACGGTACCGAAATGGTCGGGGTAGAGGGATTCGAACCCCCGACATCCTGCTCCCAAAGCAGGCGCGCTACCAGACTGCGCTATACCCCGACGATGGAACCGAACATTTCGAAGACACTTGGTGGATGCTTCCTGTTCCCTGTCGTGGCACGCCAGCGCTACGAAAGGCCCGGCATTGTCCAGCGCTAGGCGTCGCATGTCAACGCCATTCCATCAGACAGGTGGCGCGAACGGGCAAAATCGGCGAAACTAGTACGTTCCGCGCGGCCATGCTGCGCCCGTCCAACCCTTCGTACCCGCAACCGGGCTGTGACATGCCCGCCCAGGAGTCATCGCATCATGCAAGTCTCGGTCGAATCCACCGGCAACCTCGAGCGCCGCGTCATCCTCAGCCTGCCCGCAGGCGACGTCGAAGCGCAAATCGGCAGCCGCCTGCGCGAAATCGCGCACAACGTGCGCATCAAGGGCTTTCGCCCAGGCAAGGTGCCGACCAAGGTGGTTGAGCAGCGTTATGGCGGCCAGGTGCGCGCCGAAATCGTGGATGGCCTGTTGCGCCAGGGGCTGGATCAAGCCGTGCGCGAAAACGAATTGCGCGTGGCCGGTCTGCCACAAGTGACGCCGGGAGAAGATGCTGCCGAAGGTGAGCTGAAGTATGTGGCTGCGGTCGAGCTGGTGCCGGAATTTGGCGACCTCGACATGACCAAGCTGGAAGTGGTTCGGCATACAGCGGAAGTGACTGATGCCGATATCGATCGCATGCTGGAAAACCTGCGTCAGCAGCGCGGCAGCTGGAGCAAGGTCGAGCGCGCTGCCAAGGCCGGCGATCTGGTCAATGTGGAAACCTACAGCATCCTCGACGGCGCCCGTATGCCTGCGGAAGGCGTGGAAAAGACCAGTACCGTGCTGGGCACTGCGGCGATGTATCCGGAGGTTGAAACCGCACTGGTTGGAATGCAGGCGGGTGAAGAAAAAACGCTGGATGTGACCCTGCCGGCAGACTGGCACGCCGTGCAATTTGCCGGCAAAACGTTGACATCCACCTTCAAACTGGGTGAAGTGTTTGAGCAGGCGTTGCCTGACATTGATGCCGCTTTCATTCGCAGCTTCGGTGTCAAGAGCGGTGACATCGAACAATTCAAGGCAGACATTCGCAGCAACCTGGAGCGTGAACTCAAGGGTGCGCTGATGAACCGCTTGCGCCGCGAAGTGGGTGACCAATTGGTTGCCGCTTACAAGGATGTGGAATTGCCGCCGCGTCTGGTTGAAAACGAAGCCAATGCGCTGCAAGCCAATGCCGCCGAACAAGCGCGCCGCCAAGGTCAGCAATTGAATGCCGATCCGTCCGCGTTCCAGGAGGCTGCGCGCAAGCGCGTATTGGTCGGCCTGTTGGTGGGTGAGGTTGCCCGCCGCAATGATCTGCGTCTGGAGCCCGAGCGCCTGAATGAGACCATGCGCCTGATTGCATCGACCTACGAGCAGCCGGAACAGGTGATCGCGCTGTATCGCAATGACCAACAGTTGATGCAGGGCTTGCAGAACCGCGTTATGGAAGAACAGGTCATCGACTGGATTGCGGAGCGTGCTCAGCATACCGAGCAAGCGCTGAGCTTCCAGGACGCACTTAACTCGTAAGCCTGCGACTGCCGGAACTCGCCGCTTCGGCGGCGGTCTGGCAAGGTAGTCGACAGTCATCCCGCAACACACGTCTTTCGCAGCGAGTACCCATGGATCCGATCAAAGCCCTCAATTTGGTGCCGATGGTGGTCGAACAGACCAGCCGCGGTGAGCGCGCCTACGACATCTACTCGCGCCTGTTGAAGGAGCGCGTGATTTTCCTGGTGGGCGGTATCGACGATCACGTGGCCAATGTGGTGTTGGCACAGATGTTGTTCCTCGAGGCGGAAAACCCCGAGAAAGACATCAGTCTGTACATCAACTCGCCTGGCGGGATCGTCACTGCGGGCATGGCGATCTACGACACCATGCAATACATCAAGCCGGACGTGAGCACCATTTGCGTGGGGCAAGCCTGCTCGATGGGTGCGGTGTTGCTGGCAGCGGGTGCTTCGGGCAAGCGCTATGCGCTACCCAATTCGCGCGTGATGATTCACCAGCCGCTGGGCGGTGCACAGGGCCAAGCCACTGATATCGACATCCAGGCACGTGAAATCTTGACGATGCGCGAACGCTTGAATGAGATTTTGGCGCGCCACACTGGCCAGCCGATCGAAACTATTGCCCGCGATACCGACCGTGACAACTTCAAGAGTGCCCAGGCTGCGCGTGAATACGGCTTGGTAGATGAAGTGCTGGTGCGGCGTCCGGACGAGTCGATTCAAGCCAATTGAACCAGCCTGCGCAGCCCCGATACTGGATTGCGCCGGCGATAAATCAGGGATGCACCGGCCTGTCAGGCCCGGCGGGTGCATATGGTATTCTCGGGCCGAAAGCGCGGATGCGCGGCAAGTGAGTGGCGAATGAGCGAAGACCGTCAGGGACGCAACACCGGCGACAACAGCAAGATCCTGTACTGCTCCTTCTGTGGAAAGAGTCAGCACGAGGTACGCAAGCTGATCGCAGGGCCCAGTGTGTTCATCTGCGATGAATGCGTGGAGTTGTGCAACGACATCATCCGCGAGGAGCTTGAGGAAAAGGCGCAGTCCAGCCGCAGTTCGCTGCCCAAGCCGCGCGAGATTCTCGAAGTACTCGATCAATACGTGATTGGCCAGCAGCGTGCGAAAAAAACGCTGGCGGTGGCGGTGTACAACCACTACAAGCGCATCGAGAGTCGACAGAAGTCGGACGACATCGAGCTGGCAAAATCCAATATCCTGCTGGTGGGCCCCACCGGCTCGGGCAAGACGCTGCTGGCGGAAACGTTGGCACGCATGCTCAATGTGCCGTTTACCATGGCCGATGCCACCACCCTGACCGAAGCCGGTTACGTCGGTGAGGACGTGGAAAACATCATTCAGAAGCTGCTGCAAAAATGCGATTACGATGTCGAAAAAGCGCAGCAGGGCATTGTGTACATCGATGAAATCGACAAGATTTCGCGCAAGAGCGAAAACCCGTCGATCACCCGCGATGTCTCTGGTGAGGGCGTACAGCAGGCGCTGCTCAAGCTGATCGAAGGCACCTTGGCCAGCGTGCCGCCGCAGGGTGGCCGCAAGCATCCGCAGCAGGAGTTCTTGCAAGTCGATACCCGCAATATCCTGTTCATTGTGGGTGGCGCGTTTGCCGGGTTGGACAAGGTGATTCAGCAACGTTCCAGCGAATCTGGCGGGATTGGCTTTGGCGCCAAGGTCAAGAGTGCCGAACGCAAGGCAGATATCGGCCAGGTGTTGTCGCAAGTGGAACCGGAAGACTTGATCAAGTATGGCTTGATTCCGGAATTTGTCGGCCGCTTGCCGGTGGTAGCAACGCTGGAGGAGCTGGACGAAGCGGCGCTGATCAAGATTTTGACCGAGCCCAAAAATGCCATCACCAAGCAGTTCAAGAAATTGTTTGACATGGAGGGCGTGGAGCTGGAAATCCGTCCCGACGCGCTGGCTGCGATTGCCAAAAAAGCAATCAAGCGCAAGACCGGTGCACGTGGCCTGCGCACCATCGTCGAATCAGTATTGTTGGACACCATGTATGACCTGCCCTCGCTGGAAAACGTCAGCAAGGTGGTGGTGGATGAATCCGTGATCGAGCACAAGTCCGAGCCATATCTGATCTACCAAAGTGCCCCGGCCAAGGTGGCAGCTGCCGATTGAGTTGCCTGCCGGTGGCTCCCGCAAGCCGCCTTCGGGCGGCTTGTTTGTTTTTTGGATTCGGTAACGTATTGATTTTCAGATTGTTTTTCTGTTGTTGCAAAAATGCTTGCAACACGGCGACAACAACCCCATAAACGAGTCAGGCATTGTGATTGCAGTGCCGCACCAGGAGATCTTGCATGTCTGCCCCTACTGACTCTACTGCCCACATCCTCCCAGTGTTGCCGCTGCGTGACGTGGTGGTGTTCCCGCATATGGTGATCCCGCTGTTCGTGGGGCGCGAAAAATCCATTCGCGCACTCGATATTGCCGTGGAAGGGGATAAACGCATTTTGCTGGTGGCGCAGACCTCCCCGGAGACCGACGACCCTGGTGCCACCGATCTGCACTCGGTGGGTACTTTGGCGCAGGTGCTGCAACTTCTGAAGTTGCCGGATGGCACCATCAAGGTGCTGGTGGAGGGCGTGACGCGCGCGCGCGTACAGCACGTGCATGCGCATGATGGTGCGCTATTTGCCGATGCGCAGGATGTGCCTGTCCCGATCAGCCGCGAGCCGCGTGAAGTCCAGGCCATCGGGCGCACGCTGCTGGCGCTGTTTGAGCAGTACATCAAGACCAATCGCAAATTGCCGCCGGAGCTGCTGCAAACCTTGGCCGGGATTGAAGAGCCCGAGCGCCTGGCCGATACCGTGGCTGCGCATCTGGGCGTGCGTCTTGCCGATAAGCAAAAACTGCTGGAAACCCTGGATACCGCTGAGCGCTTGGAATTGTTGGTGGGGTTGGTAGAGGGTGAAATTGATGTGCAGCAGATGGAAAAGCGCATTCGCGGGCGGGTCAAGACGCAGATGGAAAAAAGCCAGCGCGAGTACTACCTCAACGAGCAGATGAAGGCTATCCAGAAAGAGCTGGGTGAGCTGGATGAAGCGCCCAATGAACTGGAAGAAATCGCCAAGAAAATTGCTGCTGCCAAGATGCCCAAGGCGGTGGAAACCAAAGCCAAGACCGAGCTCGCCAAGCTCAAGCAGATGTCACCGATGTCGGCCGAGGCGGGTGTGGTGCGCAATTACTTGGATTGGTTATTGGGCGTGCCGTGGGACGTGCGCAGCAAGGTGCGCAAGAATTTGAAGGCCGCGCAAGACACGCTGGATGCAGACCATTACGGGTTGGAGAAGGTCAAGGACCGCATCCTGGAATATTTGGCGGTGCAGTCACGGGTCTCGAAAATGAAGGGCCCCATCTTGTGCTTGGTGGGGCCGCCTGGCGTGGGCAAAACCTCGCTGGGGCAAAGTATTGCCAAGGCCACCAACCGCAAATTCGTGCGCATGGCACTCGGTGGCGTGCGTGATGAAGCCGAGATTCGCGGCCATCGGCGCACGTATGTGGGCTCGATGCCCGGCCGGATCGTGCAGAATCTGAACAAGGCGGGTAGTAAGAATCCGCTGTTCATGCTCGACGAAATCGACAAGATGTCGATGGACTTCCGTGGCGATCCTTCTTCGGCCCTGCTGGAAGTGTTGGATCCCGAGCAAAATCACGCCTTCAACGACCACTACCTGGAAGTTGATCTGGATTTGTCCGAAGTGATGTTCGTGGCAACGTCCAATTCAATGAACATTCCAGGTCCATTGCTCGATCGCATGGAGGTGATCCGGATTCCGGGTTACACCGAGGAAGAAAAGCTCAATATCGCCAGCCGCTATCTGGTGCCCAAGCAGATCAAGGCCAACGGTCTGCGTGAGGCTGAGTTGGTGATTGCCGAGGCGGCGATTACCGACATCATTCGTTATTACACGCGGGAATCAGGCGTGCGCAACCTTGAGCGCGAGCTGGCCAAGATTGCCCGCAAAGTGGTCAAGGATATTGCGTTGCAAGGCCCGAAGGTCAAAGGCAGCACGCCCAAGACGATCACCGTGAATGGCAAGAACCTGGCCAAGTATCTGGGGGTGCAGCGCTTTGATTTTGGCCGTGCCGAAGCAGAGAACGAAATCGGCCTGGTCACCGGCTTGGCATGGACCGAAGTGGGGGGCGATCTGTTGCAAGTCGAGTCCACTTTGGTGCCGGGCAAGGGGCAGGTCATCCTGACCGGGCAGTTGGGCGATGTGATGAAAGAATCGGCATCGGCGGCGCTGTCGGTGGTGCGCGCGCGCGCGGCGCAACTGGGCATCGAAATTGATTTCCTGCACAAGCACGATGTGCATGTGCATGTGCCCGATGGCGCCACACCGAAGGATGGCCCCAGTGCAGGTATTGCAATGGCCACCGCGCTGGTGTCGATGCTGACCAAAGTGCCAGTGCGGCATGATCTGGCGATGACCGGCGAGATCACCTTGCGTGGCCGTGTAAGCGCCATTGGTGGGTTGAAAGAGAAATTGCTGGCGGCTTTGCGTGGTGGGATCAAGACGGTGCTGATCCCGGAGGAAAACCGCAAGGATCTTGCCGACCTGCCGGCGACAGTGACCCGGAACTTGAAGATCGTGCCGGTGAAATGGATCGACGAAGTGCTGGAGCTTGCGCTGGTGCAACCGGCTCCAGCACGCAAGACGGCTGGCAAGGCGGCGGCCAAAACGCCCGCTGTGCGCGTGCGGGCCGCAGTGCCAAAAGGCAGGGGGAAGGGCACCACCCGCCCTTCGCTCAAGCACTGAATATGGGGAAAATGCGACCTGATCCCAAATGAACCGCTGAAACCCGCACCAGAGCTTGTTTTCGTGTTGCATGCAGGAAATGGCACTGGTATAAAGTTTGGCAACCGTGGCGTGCACCTGTTCTCGCTGCGGTAAGCCCAAAGCACAGGCAGGGGAGCGCCTTTATTTTGGTCAACCGATTTCTTGCACCAACAACCGCAACGGAGCCAATACACCAATGAACAAAGCTGATTTCATCGAAGCCGTAGCCGATGGCGCTGAACTGACCAAGGCCGATGCCGGCCGTGCTGTCGATGCGATGATCGCTGCCGTTACCAAGGCCCTCAAGAAGGGCGACACCGTGACCCTCGTGGGCTTCGGTACCTTCTCGGTTCGCAAGCGCGGCGCCCGCACCGGCCGCAACCCGCGTACTGGCGACACCATCAAGATCAAGGCCTCCAAGAACCCCGCATTCAAGGCAGGCAAGGCATTGAAGGACGCGGTCAACTGATCGCAGCGCAAAGTTTTCGCGCAAAAGCCCGGCTAAATGCCGGGCTTTTGCATTTTGGTGGTTTCGCTGCGCGCACTGGCCTGCGATAATGTCGGCTCCGGGCACTTAGCTCAGCGGTAGAGCGGCTCCTTTACACGGAGCGGGTCGGGGGTTCGATCCCCTCAGTGCCCACCAGATGTGTAGTCGTGATCCAGACCGGATGTCCAATTCACATTGGGCATCCGGTTTTTTTATGGCACAAAGACCGAAGATTTGCGCTGCAGCATTTCAATGCTGTTACATTTGCTGCAATGCGGCATCTTTCCGCCGTTAGCCCGTTTTCATCGTCCCCATCGGGGTCACGGATCAGCCCTTGAACACCTTCGGCCATCTGCTGCGCGTCACCACTTTTGGCGAGTCGCATGGGCCGGCCATCGGCTGCGTCCTCGACGGCTGCCCGCCCGGCATCGCCATCGCGCCGGAAGACTTCGCGCATGACCTCGCACGCCGTGCCACCGGCAAGACCCGCCATACCTCGGCGCGGCACGAAGCGGACGAGGTCGAAATCCTCAGCGGCGTGTATGAAGGCGTCACCACCGGCACGCCGATCGCGCTGCTGATTCGCAACACCGACCAGCGCAGCAAGGACTACGCGAAGATCGCCGCGCAGTTCCGCCCCGGCCATGCCGACTACAGCTATTGGCAGAAGTACGGCACCCGCGATCCGCGCGGCGGCGGGCGCAGCAGCGCGCGCGAGACCACACTGCGCGTGGCTGCCGCGGTCATCGCCAAGAAGTGGTTGGTCCAGCGTGGCGTCACCGTGCGCGGCTGCATGACCCAGATCGGCGATGTCGTGCCACGTTTGCACGACTGGAGCGCGGTGGAAGGCAATCCGTTCTTCTGGCCTTGCGCAGAGCAGGTGGCCGAGCTGGAAAGCTACATGGACGCGCTGCGCAAGTCCGGCGATTCGGTCGGCGCGAAGGTCATGGCGGTGGCCGATGGCGTGCCGCCTGGCTGGGGCGAGCCGATCTACGGCAAGTTGGACGGTGAGCTGGCAGCGGCGATGATGTCGATCAACGCGGTCAAGGGCGTGGAGATCGGCGATGGTTTTGCTTCGGTGGCGCAATTGGGCAGCGTGCACCGCGATGTGATGACGCCGGATGGCTTCCTGAGCAACCATGCCGGCGGCATCCTCGGCGGTATTTCCACCGGGCAACAGATTTCGGTATCGGTGGCCTTCAAACCCACGTCCAGCTTGCGGCTGCCGGTGCAAGGGTTGGACGTGGACGGCCACGTGGTGGATGTGGTCACCACCGGCCGCCACGACCCCTGCGTCGGCATCCGCGCAACCCCTATTTGCGAGGCGATGCTGGCGCTGGTGCTGATGGATCAAGCGTTGCGTCATCGTGCGCAGTGTGGCGACGTGGGTGAGATGTCCCCGCGCATTGCCGGCAACATCAACATTACCGGCGCGAAACGATAGCGGCGCGCCGCCGGCTTAGCCCCCCACGGGCAGCGACGCGCCGCAGGCAATACCGCACACGAGCTTGGTTTCCTTCTGTCGGCGCAGGCTGCGCCGCACTCAAAATTTCAAAGGCAAAGAGTCATGAGCAACAAGTACAAGGTCGCGGTGGTGGGTGCCACTGGCGCCGTGGGTGAGGTCATGTTGTCGATCCTGGCCGAACGCAAGTTCCCGATCAGCGAATTGGTGGCATTGGCCAGCGAACGTTCTGCCGGCAGCCATATCGATTTTGGTGATGACGAGGTACTGGTGCAGGACTTGGCCAACTTCGACCCGTCCAGTGTCGATATCGCACTGTTCTCGGCCGGTGGCGCGACCAGCAAGGAATACGCACCGAAATTCGCCGCCGCCGGCGCGGTGGTGATCGACAATTCTTCCACCTTCCGCTACGACGATGATGTGCCGCTGGTGGTGAGTGAAGTCAATCCTGACGCAGCAAAAAACCGCCCGCGCGGCATTATTGCCAATCCCAATTGCTCCACCATGCAACTGATGCCGGTGCTGGCACCGATCCATCGCGAATACGGCATCGAGCGCGTCAATGTGGCGACCTATCAGTCGGTGTCCGGCGGTGGCCGCAGCGCGATGGAAGAGTTGGGCAGGCAAACCGCCGAGCTCCTGAGTTTTCAGGACATCGAACCGAAAAAGTTTCCGGTGCAGATCGCCTTCAATCTGATTCCGCATATCGACGAATTCCAGCCCAACGGCTACACCAAGGAAGAAATGAAGTTGGTGTGGGAAACCCAGAAAATCCTGGGGGACAGCACGATCCAGGTGAACCCCACCGCAGTGCGCGTGCCGGTGTTCTTCGGGCATTCCGAAGCGGTGAATATCGAAACCAAACACAAAATCACGGTCGAGCAGGCGCGTGCGCTGCTGGGCAAGGCGGCAGGGGTGGAAGTGGTGGATGAGCACAAGGCCGGCGGCTACCCAACCCCCGTCACCCATGCCTCCGGCAAGGATCCGGTGTTTGTGGGCCGCATCCGTGAGGATTTTTCGCACCCGCGCGGGCTCAATTTGTGGGTGGTGGCCGACAACATACGCAAGGGTGCGGCGCTCAATGCGGTGCAGATTGCCGAACTATTAGTGGCAGAAGGCTTGCCGCCGAAGGCCACTGGGGGCTAGAGTCGCAACGCCTACTAGCGGGGATGGAGAGCGTGTGAATCGAGCATTGCGCACAGCGGTGATGACCGCGTTGTTACTGGCGGCGGGAAATAGCTGGGCACTTGGGCTGGGCCAAATTCAGGTCAAGAGCAAGCGTAATCAACCGTTAGTAGCAGAAATTCCCATCATCTCCACCACCCCAGGCGAGCTGGCTGCGCTGCAAGCACGGCTGGCCTCTCCGGAGACGTTTCGCCGTATCGGGCTGTCGCCTCCCAGCGGGGCGGCTGCAGATTTGCAGTTCAGCTTAGGCAGCGATAGCAAGGGGCGCCCGGTGATTCGCGTCACCACGCTCAAGCCGGTGGATCAAGGCGCGCTCAATTTCCTGGTTGAAGTCGATTGGGGCACCGGCCGGCTGGTGCGCGAATATTCGGCTTTGGTAGATACCCCCGACACCGCTGCTGCCGGAGTGCAGCCGTCAGTGCAGTTGCCGCAGGCCCCGGCGGCGAATTTGGTGCAACGCCCGCAACCTGCGTTGCCGGCCCCGCTTGCCCCAGCGGCGGCCCCTGCGCCAGTTGCTGCTGCAACCCAGGCAAGCACGGCACCCGCCCAACCTGTTCCTGCTGCGTCCCCGCCAGAGCCCTTGCCTGCGCCAACCGCAAACATCGCACCAGTTCCTGCATCGATACCTGTACCGCCAACACCGGTGCCTCCACCAGCAGCACCAGTGGCAGCAGCCAGTGCGCCGACAGAGGCGCAGTATGGCCCGGTCAAGCGCGGTGAAACCCTGTCGAAAATTGTTGGTGCGGTTGGTTTGCGATCTGCATTTAGCCTTGACCAGTCGATGTTGGCGCTGTTGCGCGCAAACCCAGAGGCATTCCTGGGTGATGACGTGAATCGCCTGCGCAGCGGGGCGATTTTGCGTGTCCCCGGGCATGACGATGTCGCCAAGATCGATGCCGACGAGGCCACTCAGGTGGTACGCCAGCAGATGCAGCAGTGGCAGCAGGCACGTCATGCGGTGCGGCTGTCAGAGGAGACCGTTGCCACGCAGGCGGAGCCCACCCGTAAGCCTGCTGATAGTGCCGCTACAGCAGATGCCACCGAACCCAAGCAAGCGCCGGCGCACACGTCTGTTACCAAGAACGTTGCAACCGTCTCGCGCAAACCCGCTGCGTCCAGCAAACCCGCAACGGCGGCCAATCCACCTGCGCCAGAACACGCGCAGGCCAAACTACAGCGTCGAAACGAAGCGCGGTTGCAAATCGTGCCACCCACGGGGCCGGGCAAGGCCACAGGTATGAAGTCCGGCACCGACGCCGGCGGGAAGGGCAGCATGTTGCAACAAGAATTGCGTCAGCGTGACGAAGATATCGCCGCAAAAACGGCCGAAATTGGCGAGTTGAAAGAGCGCGTGGCTTCGCTCGAAAAACTCAAGGACGAGCAGCAAAAGCTCATCGCGCTGAAAGACACGGAATTGGCCACTGCACAGGCGCACCTGGCACAAGCCAACCAGGCACAAGCCCAAGCACAAGCGCAGGCACAAGCGCAGGCACAAACACCGGCCAAGCCGCAAACCGCAGCGCCAGTAGCCGCAACCACCACGAGCCAACAACCCGCGCCTGCACCTGATGCGCCCAAGCACAAGGCAATGCCCTATGTCTGGGGCGGGGTCGGTTTTGCTGCACTGGCGCTGTTGGCTTGGCTATTGGCAGGCCGCCGCAAGCCTGCTGCCACTCCGGTGCGCCGCAGTGTGTTTGACAGCGAAGCGCTGGCGGCCAGCATGGTGGCAATGACGACACCTGAGGACACGGCGGAGACTGCGGCAGAGCCCATCTTCAAGCCGATCGCCGGCGACGCTGTGCAAGCGGCTGAAGTTGGGAGTACAGCGCCGACGCCGGCACGCACCGACACACCCGCGTGGCATTCGGGCTGGGTCAAGGCCGAGCCCGAGCCGGAGCCTGCCGCACCTGCAGCGGACGCTCAAGCCGCTGTGCAATCCAATCCGGTCGCTGCGCCAGCCGCAGCGACAACTGAAGCAGCGCCAGCACATGCCAGCATCGAGCAGCGCTTCAAGCTAGTGGACGCGTTCCTCGATATGGGCGATAAAACTTCGGCGCAGCAGATCCTAGCCGAGTTGTTGAACGACGAGGATGATGCTGCCAGCGAGAAAGCGGGCCGCATGCTGAGCAAGTTGATGGGCTGAGGGTTGCCACAAACGCAATGCGCCTTGCTCTTGGTATCGAATACGACGGCAGCGGCTTTTCTGGCTGGCAGCGGCTGACTGCTGCCGGCACCCTGGTGCCCGATGGCAGCCTGCAAACAGCGCTGGAGATCGCGCTGTCGCGGGTCGCTGGTGCGCCGATTGATACCGTGTGCGCAGGCCGCACCGATGCAGGTGTGCACGGGCAATGCCAAGTGGTGCATTTTGATACCGAAGCGTTGCGGGATAGTCGTGGCTGGGTTTTGGGCGCTACCACCAACCTGCCACCGACGATGGCGGTGCGTTGGTGTGTACCGGTGGCCGACGATTTCAGCGCGCGTTTTTCGGCGTGCGCGCGCAGTTATCGCTATCGCATTCTCAACCGGGCGGTGCGGCCCGGCTTGCAGCGCCAGTATTTGAGCTGGGAACGCATGCCGCTGGATGCAGCAGCCATGCATGCGGCGGCGCAGGCATTGCTGGGTGAACAGGATTTTTCCGCGTTCCGTAGCGCGCAATGCCAAGCCAGTCATGCACGCCGCAATGTGCACACCATCCAGGTGCAGCGTAGTGGTGATGAAGTGGTGGTGGACGTGCAAGCCAACGCGTTCTTGCACCACATGGTGCGCAATTTCGTGGGATCACTGTTGGTAGTTGGGCGCGGCGAGCGTGCGCCGGAGTGGATCGCACAATTGTTGGCGGGCCGCAATCGCACCGTGGCCGGTCCCACCGCGCCATCCGCGGGGCTGTTGTTTCTTGGGCCGAAATACCCCGTCGAATGCCGGCTGCCAGCCGAGGTTACGCTGTGACAGATAGGGCGACGCGCATCAAGTTATGCGGCATGACGCGTAGCGAGGATGTGCAGTTGGCGGTGGCTTTGCAGGTGGATTTCATTGGCCTGATTTTTGCCACACGCAGTCCACGCAAGCTGGCGCTGACGCAGGCTGCCGACCTGCGTGTATTGGTGCCGCCAAGTACGCGGGTGGTGGCCTTGTTGATGAACAACGCACGCCACGATATCGACGCCATAATCGCCCGCACGCAACCGGATTTGCTGCAATTCCATGGCGACGAGGAGGCGGAGTTTTGCGCCAGCTTCGGGCTGCCGTATTTCAAGGCAATCGCGATGGGCGATACGGCCGATCCGCTGCCCGCCATGGCGGCGTTTCCCGGTGCGTCAGGCTTTGTGCTGGATGGTCATGGTGCAGGCGAGCAGGGCGGTAGTGGCAAGCGCTTTGACTGGTCAAGGTTGCCACGTGATCAACAGACCCCCATTTTGTTGGCGGGGGGTCTGAACGCCTGCAATGTGGCGCAGGCATTGCGCACGGCGCAGCCGTGGGGGGTGGATATTGCCAGTGGTATTGAAGTCGCGCCGGGGCAAAAGGATGCTGCCGCGATGCGCCGGTTTGTGGCGGCAGTGCGCGCCGAGGATGCCGCACATCAGGCGGCGATCGGTTAGGCTATACACACTCATGAATTCATCGTTTCGACCTGCTGCCCCGTTTGGACGCTCTTTGCGGCGTTGGCGGCGCGTGCCTGCGGCAGCAGTGAGATAAGTCCACCAGTTTCCTGTTGCCAACGGAACCGGCTTTCGACTTCCAGCATTATTCGCGCAGGCGACATTCGCCACAGGCGCACAGGTATTTCCGGAGACTTTCGCGTGACTACGCCCCATCCAACCGCCGATGCCAGCGCGGCCATCGACTTTCATGCCTACCCCGATGCCAATGGGCATTTTGGTCGCCACGGCGGCCGTTTTGTCGCGGAAACCTTGATTGGCCCGCTGCAAGAGCTGGCTGCCGCGTATGACGCCGCGCGGGTAGATCCCAGCTTCATCGCCGCGTTTTACAAAGATCTTACCCATTACGTTGGCCGGCCCAGCCCGATCTACCACGCCGAGCGGCTCAGCCGTGAAGTCGGCGGTGCGCGCATCTTGTTCAAGCGCGAAGACCTGAACCACACCGGCGCACACAAGATCAACAACACCATCGGCCAAGCGCTGTTGGCATCGCGCATGGGCAAGACCCGGATCATCGCCGAGACCGGCGCCGGCCAGCACGGCGTGGCCAGCGCCACCGTGGCCACACGCTTGGGTCTGGAATGCGTGGTCTACATGGGCGCCACCGATATCGAGCGGCAAAAAAGCAATGTCCATCGCATGCAGTTGCTGGGGGCCACCGTGGTGCCGGTCACCAGTGGCAGTGCCACCCTGAAAGACGCGCTGAACGAAGCCATGCGCGATTGGGTGACGAATGTGCAGGACACCTTCTACATCATCGGCACCGTGGCCGGCCCCGACCCGTACCCGCGCATGGTGCGTGATTTCAATTCCGTGGTGGGGCGTGAAGCCCGCCAGCAGATGCTGGCCGAATACGGCCGCCTGCCGGATGCCATCACCGCCTGCGTGGGGGGCGGCAGCAATGCCATCGGCATTTTCCATGCGTTCCTGAATGACCCCATGGTGCGCATCGTGGGGGCGGAAGCGGCGGGTGATGGCATCCAAACCGGCCGCCATGCCGCATCGTTATCCGCGGGTCGGGTGGGGGTATTGCACGGCAACCGTACCTACGTGATTTGCGATGACGATGGCCAGATCACCGAAACCCATTCGATTTCCGCCGGATTGGATTACCCCGGTGTCGGCCCCGAACACGCCTTCCTGAAGGACATGGGGCGCGCCGAGTACGTGGGCGTCACCGATGCCGAGGCGCTGGCCGCCTTCCACCGGCTGACCCGCACCGAAGGCATTCTGCCGGCGCTGGAGTCCAGTCATGCAGTGGCGCAAGCGATCAAACTGGCTGCGGACATGCGAAAAGACGCGATAGTGCTGTGCAACCTGTCTGGCCGTGGCGACAAGGATGTGCACACGATTGCCGCACGCGAAGGCATCGTTCTGTAAAGCGTGCCGGAGATCGCCATTTGGACTGCGCGCCGCTTTCGGCGACAATACGCGGTCAATTTCACCCTTAACAGCAGGAGTCTGGCCATGGCCGACGAGCAAGTACAACAAGCGCAGGATGCCAACCAAGGCGGCACCCAGTTCCCGCCGCAGTTTTTTGATTGCGTCAATGAATACCTGGAACTGACCAACAAACAGTCGCAGCAGTATGGCGACAAGAACATCAGCCTGGCGGCCCTGTTTGCCAGCGCCCGTTTCAATGCCCACGTATTCTTGAATAACGTCAAGCCGATCGCGGCTGCCGAAGAGCGCGCTGCGTTCCTCGACTACATGAGCACCATGTACCGCCGCATGCTCAATGAGCATCTGGATGGCATGGGCGAAGAGCGTGGTATTGATGTCGGTGATTCCGAGTTGGCCGATGAATACAAGGCCGCTGGCGTGCAGATTGGCCGCCTGAAGTCGGCTGGCGAAGTGGCTGCAGCGAACGAATGACCCGTTTGCAACAACGGTTGAGCGGCCTGCGCAACACAGGCCGCAAAGCACTGGTGCCGTTCATTACCGCAGGTGATCCTTCACTTGCGGCGACGGTGCCGGTCATGCACGCACTGGTACAAGCGGGTGCGGACGTGATCGAATTGGGCGTGCCGTTTTCCGACCCCATGGCGGATGGCCCGGTGATCCAGCGCAGCTCCGAGCGTGCGTTGGCTCGCGGGGCCGGGCTGGCGTACGTACTGGATTGCGTATGCGAATTTCGCATCACCAACTCCGCTACACCCGTGGTGCTAATGGGTTACCTGAATCCGGTCGAGATTCGCGGCGCTGCTGCCTTCGCCAAGGACGCAGCGCGTGCAGGTGTGGATGGCATGTTGCTGGTGGACTTGCCGCCCGAGGAAGCCGATGCCTACCGCGCAGCATTTGCGCACAATGGGCTGGCGCTGATTTCGTTAGCCTCACCCACCACACCGCAAGCGCGGTTGGAGCGGCTTTGCCAGCAGGCGGAAGGGTATTTGTATTACGTCAGCTATGCCGGCGTGACGGGCGCAGCGCACTTGGATGTGGTTGAGGCGGCGCGCCATTTGTCGCAGGTACAGGCGATGGCACAAGTGCCGGTATTTGCCGGATTCGGGATTCGTGATGCCGCCAGCGCCGCGGCAATGGCAGCCCACGCCGATGGCGTAGTGGTCGGCAGCGCCTTGGTTTCTGTGATGGAGTCGTGCACGCAGGCCGCTGATGTCGCCAACAGTGCAGCGGCATTCTTGCAGCCGCTGCGTGATGCACTGAACGGCTTGGCTGTTTCGGCCTGAGCTAGACTGCAACATCTTTCGTTTGACGCACCCTTTGGCAACGGCATGGCTATCGGGTACACAACGCAACTGCGGTGATTGAATTCAAATGAGCTGGCTAAAAAAAATCATGCCGGGTGCCGGCATCCGCACCGAGGCAGGCAGTGAGCGCAAACGCAGCGTTCCCGAAGGCTTGTGGGAAAAGTGCGAGCATTGTGGTGCGGCGTTGTATCGCCCCGAACTGGAAGCCAATCTTGAGGTGTGCCCCAAGTGCAGTTTTCATATGCCGATTCGAGCACGCGCCCGCCTTGCGGCACTGTTGGATGACGGCGTTGGGCGTGAAATAGGTGCCAGCTTGGGCCCTACCGATGTGCTCAAGTTCAAGGACCAAAAAAAATACGTCGACCGCATCAAGGCGGCACAAAAATCCACCGGTGAGCGTGATGCGCTGATCGCCATGGAAGGCAAGTTGATGGGGCGTGACCTTGTGGCCGCCTCGTTTGATTTTGCATTCATGGGTGGGTCAATGGGGTCAGTGGTGGGTGAACGTTTTACCCTTGCCGCCGAGCGTGCACTGGTGCTGCGTTGCCCGTTCGTGAATTTTTCCGCCAGTGGCGGCGCGCGCATGCAGGAGAGCTTGTTCTCGCTGATGCAGATGGCCAAGACCTCCGCCGCGCTGGGCCGCCTGCGTGCGGCGGGCCTGCCGTATATCTCGGTGCTCACCCATCCCACCACTGGCGGCGTGTCGGCCAGTTTTGCGATGTTGGGCGATTTGAATTTGGCCGAACCGGGCGCACTGATTGGGTTCGCCGGGCAGCGCGTGATTGAACAAACCGTGCGCGAGAAATTGCCGGAAGGCTTCCAGCGTAGTGAGTTTTTGCTCCAGCACGGCACCGTCGACCAGATCGTGGATCGTCGTGAAATGCGTGCGCGCTTGGCCCACATCCTGGCGATGCTGATGCGTCAGCCGGCACCTGCGGAAAGTACGGAGGTCGCGTGAGCGCACGCAAATATTTTGGTACCGACGGTATCCGCGGCCGTGTCGGCGAAGGCCCGATCTCGGCCGATTTCGTGCTGCGCTTGGGCAATGCCTATGGCCACGCATTGACCGCCGCCGCCCGCGCCGGGCAGGAGTGGCGCAAACCCCTCGTGGTGATCGGCAAGGACACCCGCATTTCCAATTACATGTTCGAAGCTGCGTTGGAAGCGGGCCTGGTGGCCGCCGGTGTGGATGTGCAACTGATGGGGCCCATGCCGACCCCGGCGGTGGCGCATCTGACCCATTCGATGCGCGCCGATGGCGGCATCGTGATTTCTGCGTCACACAACCCGCATCACGATAACGGCATCAAATTTTTCTCAGCACAAGGCGAAAAGCTCGATGATGCCACTGAGTTGGCAATCGAAGCCGCACTCGAAAAACCATTTTCCACCGTGCCTTCGGAGCAGTTAGGCAAGGCAGTACGCACCCGCGACACCATCGGTCGTTACGTGGAGGCATGCAAAAACTCTGTCCCCAAAGGCTTTCATTTGGGTGGCATGCGCATCGTGGTGGACTGCGGCCACGGCGCAACCTACCAATTGGCGCCGCTGGTGCTGCGTGAGCTGGATGCGCGGGTGGATGCAATTGGGGTGGAACCCAATGGCGTGAATATCAATGATGGCGTGGGTTCTACGCATCCCGAAGCACTGGTGGCGCGGGTGCGTGAAACCACCGCTGACCTCGGCATTGCGTTTGATGGTGATGGCGATCGGGTGTTGTTTGTCGATGCTGAAGGTCGTGTGTGCGATGGCGATGATCTGCTATACGTGCTGGCCTGTGATTGGCAAGACAGCGGGCGTTTGCACGGCCCAGTCGTGGGCACCTTGATGACCAATTACGGATTGGAGCAGGCGCTGGCCGCACGTGGGATTGGTTTTGTACGTGCCAAGGTGGGTGACCGCTACGTGCATCAGCAATTGTTGGCGCATGAGGGCGTGCTGGGCGGCGAAGCGTCCGGGCATATTTTGTGTTTGGATCGTGCCAGCACCGGCGACGGTATCGTCAGTGCGCTGCAAGTGTTGGAAGTGTTGCAGCGGCGCGGCATCGGCTTGGTGCAAGCACTGCAGGGTCTGCAGCGGGTGCCGCAAAAAACCATCAACGTGCGTTTTGAAGCAGGCCGCAAACCGGCCGAAGCGGACAGTGTCAAAGCCGCGCTGCAAGCTGCACAACGTGCGGTGGAAGGGCGTGGCCGCGCCTTCTTGCGCCCATCCGGAACCGAGCCCGTGGTGCGCGTCACGGTGGAGGCCGACGATGCGGTACTGATGGAAGCCACGTTGACCACGTTGGCAGATGCGGTGCGCGCTGCGGCGATTTAACCTGTCATTCCCGTGCCAGTGGGTGTGGCAATCATCGAAGAGACTTTCCCATGACCTCGCAGATTCCAACCCTCGACATTCGTCGCTTCACCCATCCGGCCAGCCCCGTAGATCGGCAGGCGTTCATCGACGAGCTCGGCGCGGCCTATCGCGAATGGGGCTTTGCCGGCATTCGCAATCACGGCCTCCCGCAGGCGCAGATCGACGCGGCCTACGCCACTTTCAAGGCCTTCTTCGCGCTGCCCGACGATGTGAAAAAGCACTATCACGTTGCCGGTGGTGGTGGTGCGCGTGGCTATACGCCATTTGGCGTGGAAACCGCGAAAGGCTCGAAGTATTTCGATCTCAAGGAGTTCTGGCACATCGGCCGCGAAATCCCGCGTGACTCCAAGTATGCCGCCGACATGCCGGAGAATCTGTGGCCTTCGGAAATCCCCGAATTCAAGCAGGTTGGCTACGGGCTGTATCAATCGTTGGATGCACTGGGCTCGCAAGTGCTGTCGGCGCTGGCGCTGCACATCGGGCTGGCGGAGGACTATTTTGCCGACAAGACCGACAGCGGCAATTCAATTTTGCGCCCCATCCACTACCCGCCAATCACCACCGATGATGTGCCCAATGTCCGCGCCGGCGCGCACGAGGACATCAACCTGATCACCCTGCTGGTGGGTGCCAGCGCGGAAGGCCTGGAAGTGCTGTCGCGCAAGGGCGAGTGGGTGCCGTTCACCGCCGACGCCGACACCATCGTGGTCAACATCGGCGACATGCTGCAACGCCTGACCAATCATGTGTATCCATCCACCACCCACCGCGTGGTCAATCCGCCGGGTGACAAGGCGCGCCAGCCGCGCTATTCCACGCCGTTCTTCCTGCACCCCAACCCCGATTTCCTGATCGACGTTTTGCCGTCGTGCATCAGTGCAGACAACCCCAGCCGCTACCCCGAGCCGATCACCGCACAAGGTTATCTGGAAGAACGCTTGCGCGAGATCAAGCTGAAGTAATTGGGGGGGGGGGCCCACCTTGCGGCGTGGCGTGCCATCAACTCATCCAAAAAAACACCGCGGCCATGCGTTCGTCGGCCAGCACACTGCCGCAGTAGGCGGTGGCGGTGTGGATCAGGGCGGCGCTGTACACCAACAGGCGGTTGAATTTGTGGGGGATGCGCACATCTTCCACAAAGGAGTTGGGCGGCACGAAGCGGGTGCCCAGGGCTTCCACCAGATTGGTATGCGGCCGGGTGACAAGATTGCCGCCCAGCTGGCCATTGGGCATGCGTTGCCGATAAAAGCTGGTGCCGCATTCCTGCGGCGCATCCGGGTTCAAGTACAACACGCCGGCATAGCGGCACAGTGCGAGTGAGTCGGTATGCGGGCGCGGGCCGGCCTCGTGCTTGCCGACCACTTGCACGCAATTGTGGTTGAGGGTCTTGCCGTCCGGTGTCGGTTGTACCCACAGCTTGCGCGTGCCGGTGGCCTGCATGACACGCGCTTCTACCTGGGTAAGTTCTTCGGCATCCAGCGCCGGAATCGCGCGCCGGCCCGGCCAGCTTTCGCCGGTATGCGGGAAGCCCAGCGCCCAATCCTGTTTGCCCAGACAGCGCTCGCGCACGCGATCGGCATTGGGCAGCACATCATCGAACAGCCAGTAGTCGCGGCCTTCGGTGGGCTTGCGGTAAGGCAGCATCCGCAACATTGGCGTGGGTGGAAATTGGGGTCTCATGGGCGCGACTATACGAGCCGATGCGTGTGGGTTGTTAAACTTGGCTGACAAATTGAATGGAGTAGCGCATGCGCCGCAAGATCGTTGCCGGTAACTGGAAGCTGCAGGGCAGCCGTGAATTCGCCGCAGCCTTGGTGGATGCCATCAAGGCAGGCGCGCCTGCCGGCGTTGGCTTGATCGTATTGCCTCCGTATCCGTATCTGGGGGAAGTGCTGGCCCGCTGCGCAGGTGCAGACATCGCAGTGGGGGCGCAGGATGTCAGCGCGCATGCAAAGGGGGCCTACACCGGCGAAGTGGCTGCCGCCATGCTGGCCGATGTGGGCGCACGCTATACCTTGGTGGGGCATTCCGAACGCCGCCAATACCATGCTGAAAGCAGCGAATTGGTGGCGCAGAAATTCCGGGCCGCGCAGGCCGCTGGCATCACTCCCATCCTGTGTGTGGGCGAACGTCTGGAGGAGCGCGAAGCTGGGCAGACCGAGGCGGTGATTGCCAGCCAATTGCGCCCGGTACTGGATCTGGTGGGCGTGGCGGCATTTGCCGATGCGGTGGTGGCGTACGAGCCGGTGTGGGCGATTGGCACTGGCCGCACCGCCAGCCCAGAGCAGGCGCAGGCGGTGCATGCCTTCATCCGTAGCCAAGTGGCCGATAGGGATGCTAAAATCGCTGATTCACTGCCGCTGTTGTATGGTGGCAGCGTGAAGCCCGACAACGCGGCCAGCCTGTTTGCGCAGGCCGACGTGGATGGCGGGTTGATTGGCGGCGCTTCCTTGGTCGCCGCAGATTTCCTGGCCATCGCAACTGCGCTGGCCTGACCGACTTCAGAGACAACCCCGATGCTGTTGCAACTTGTCAATATTCTGTATGTGCTGGTGGCCATTGGCATCATTGCTTTTGTGCTGCTGCAACAAGGCTCTGGTGCGCAGGCCGGCTCCGGCTTTGGTGGCGGCGCATCCTCCACCGTGTTCGGTGCGCGCGGCGCGTCGAACTTCCTAAGCAAGTCCACCAAGTGGTTGGCCATCGTGTTCTTTGTCACCAGCATGGGTATGGCGATGTATGCCAGCAAGCAGGCCGTTCGCGGCCCAGCCAAGGTGGACTTGGGCGTGATGGCGCAGCAACCCGCAACTAAGCCGGCTCCCAGCATTCCCACGGCACCTGCTCAGAGTGCGCCGACGGCTTCGGTTGTCGCACCGCCGGTTGTGCAGACCACGCCTGCAGCGACGACTGCCACGGTAGCGCCTGCTGCGCCGACCGCAGCCCCCAAGGCTGAGCAACCGGCGGCACCAGCACCGGCTAAATGACGCATTTGGCGACACGCTTTAAACTTGCAGTAACCGGCCATACGGCCGCAGCATTGCCCAGGTGGCGGAATTGGTAGACGCACTACCTTGAGGTGGTAGCGATTTAGGTCGTAGGGGTTCGAGTCCCCTCTTGGGCACCATTTGAGTTTCCCGCAACATCCCGCAAGACCACTAAACCCCTGATTTTCAGGGGTTTTTTATTGTCTTGGCGCCGATGTTGATCCCGTGACTTCCCGCCGTACCCCTACACTACCCCCAAGTTTGGGGGTATGGTTTGGGGGTAGTGGAAATCTTTGGGGGTACGACATGCCGAAACGAGTCCCTGAGTTGTCGCCGTCCGCCGTGAAGAACGCGCGGCCACGAACCGCAACGTACCGCCGACATGTCATTCTTGTCCAACATCATCGACGGCCAAACCGACCCGCTATCCATTGATTTTGACACCTTGATCGAGATCGCAGAGCGTGCGGAGAGTGCGAATGACACGGAGCTTTCCAGCTTGCTGACGCAAGCAATGGATATTGTCAGTGATGCGCTAGACAAGGCGACGCAGTAGGAAAATACGCGGTAGGTCTAGGGTGCGCGTCCGCCATGATGGACGCGCATTCTAGGAGAATTTCCGCCGTGCTGAACAGCCAACCACAAGCAATCAAGCCATTACTCGATTCATCTAGTGTACAAGCGGCTCCATTCTCAGATGTGGCGGCTTATTTGGCCGCCAATGTTTATGGCAAGCCAAAGGGCGAGCAGGTGCCTGATGCGCTGTTTGAAATTGGGCGGCTGCCGTCAGATGCGGTGGCAAAGTTAGCGAAATTTCGGGCAGGTTTTGCTGGTGATTCAATGGTTTTTGTCACAGGACGGGCATTGAAGCATGCCGACGAAATGCACCATGAGCACTTGGTTGCAATCGCACCGAAGCTGAAAGCCATCATCGGCGGTAGAGCACGCTTCGCCAAGAACCCAAAGCGCGTAGATAGCGTATTTCTGATCTACCCATTTGATGACAAGGGGGCATCCTTAATCGTCCTTGAGTTGAATAAGGATCATGGGCTAACCATGATGGTAAACGCATACAAGGGATGAAAAGGAACGATCAGTGGCTATCTTGCCAGTGGCGAGCTTGATTCGGCTGACTTGGAAGGACTGCAAAACGGGTTGCCCCGAAGTTCCCTTCATCCTCGCCCTTGGCGGGCGTCGCAGGAGCAGGTTTTCTGTAGTTCAAGCCAGCCAACGGAAATCTTAGTTGATTTGCAGGATGGCAGCAACCTTTCGCTTACCGTGGTGGATATGTCACTTGACGATGCAGGCGCTGGCCTGTCCGCGCTTGCTCGTGCGAAATGGCTACGCGCCTTGGCGATGGCTGCCACCGACTACAAGACGGCAACAAGCCCGCTGTTGAAGGCAAAGGCGCTCAAGGCGCGCAATGAGGCGCGTCTGGCGCTTGGTCTTGGCCGTGCGGCACCGGCAGTTGCGCAGGAATCCGCGCCGGAAGTGCGTGAGCCACGCAAGGCCACCAGCCAATTCTACGAATTCGACCCGAACCGCAAACACGCGCAACGCAAGAAAGACAATGCGGAGGCGATGGCGCTACTGCGCAAGATTGATGCGGGCGAGCTTGCGCCAGAACGGTTGACGGATGCAGACAAGGCGACATTGGCGAAGTATTCCGGCCTAGGTGGCGCGTTGACAGGCGCGGACGGCAAGACCGGCAGTGCGTATGAGTACTACACCCCGAAGCCCATTGCCGAAGGCATTTGGGCGATGCTTGGCGAGCTGGGTTTCTCGGGAGGCAAGGTACTTGACCCATGCGCAGGGGTTGGCATCTTTGGCGCGACTGCCCCACTCAGCGTGGCGGTTGACGCGGTAGAGTTGAATGAAACATCGGGACGAATCAACGGCTTGGTGAATGGTGGGCCGGGGTACACGGCGACGGTTTCCCCGTTTGAGAAAGTTGCAGATGCCACGCCGGATGAGCAATACGACGCGGTTGCAGTAGGATGCGCACTCACTCGATCACACCTATGAAGAGGTTTCCCCGCATGTTTGCGCGACTGTCACGGAGTTGGAGCCTGATCAAGGCCAGTGCGGGTGTGTTGGCCCAGGACAAAGAGCTGTTGGTATTTCCCTTGCTGTCGGCCATTTGCACGTTGCTGGTGGTTGCTGCATTCGTGTTGCCAGCGCTGGGGCTTGGGGTTTTGGATGGGGTGCGGGGCGGTGGCGCTTCACTGGCGATGTATGTGCTGGGGTTTTTGTTTTACTTGGTGCAGTACTTCGTAATTTTCTTTTTCAACTCGGCACTGGTGGGAGCTGCGTTGATCCGGCTGGATGGCGGTAATCCGACGCTGGGTGATGGGTTGCGTATTGCAGGCAGCAAATGGGTGTCGATTCTGGGGTATGCGGCAGTTGCCGCCACGGTGGGTTTGATTCTGCGTTCGCTGCAAGAACGTGCGGGCTGGTTGGGGCGTATTGCAGTGGGGTTCTTGGGGGTGGCATGGACGGTCGCCAGCTTTCTGGTGGTGCCGGTGCTGGTCAGCCGCAATGTGGGGCCGATTGATGCGATCAAGGAAAGTGCGTTGCTGCTGAAGAAGACCTGGGGCGAGAACCTGATTGGCCAGGGCGGCGTGGGCTTGGTGTTCAGCCTGATTTTCGTTGCGATGGCCACGTTGGGCGCGCTGGCAATTGTGGGTGCGGCAATGAGCGGTAGTGGTGTGGTCATCGGACTGGTGGTTGCGTTGGTGGTGATCGCCTTCTTGCTGGCAGCACTGATCCACGCGGCGCTCTCCGGGATTTATTCGGCAGCGTTGTACCGCTACGCCGTGGGCCAAGAGACGTCCACCGGATTTGATGGGCAGCTGCTACAGCGGGCATTTGCAGTCAAATAGCAGATGTTTCGTTGCAAATTTGAGTTCATTCGTGCTCAAATTGTAAGTATCGTTCTGATAATGGAAGTGTCTGTATGCAGGATCTCAATGACCTGTATTACTTTGTTGCGGTGGTCGATCACGGCGGGTTTGCCGCAGCCGAGCGCGCGCTGGGTATCCCCAAGTCACGCTTGAGTCGTCGCATCAGCGCATTGGAGGCCGAGTTGGGCGTGCGCTTGTTGCAGCGCTCGACGCGACGGTTTGCGGTGACCGATGTGGGCACCAGCGTGTATCGGCACGCACAGTCAATGCTGGCTGAGGCGCAGGCCGCACGCGAGGTGGTGGATCAACTCAGCGCCGAGCCGCGTGGCACCGTACGGGCCAGTGTGCCGGTGTCAATGGCGCAGCAACAGTTACCGAAGTTGCTGCCTGAGTTCTTGGCGCTGTATCCCAAGGTGCGGATGCAGTTGACCGTCAGCAATCGCCGCGTGGATGTGATCAACGAGGGCGTGGATGTGGCGATCCGCGTACGCAGCAAGCTGGATGATGATGGCAGCCTGGTGATGCGGAGTTTTGGCCAAATCCAGGAGTTGCTGGTGGCTAGCCCGCACTATTTGCAGCGCGCGGGTCGGCCGCAGTTGCCCGAGCAATTGGCCGAGCATGTCACCCTGAGCGTCAGCGAGGACGATGCGCGCCAGCGCTGGGAATTGCATGGCCCTGATGGCGAAGTTCGGCGCATTGAGTTGCAACCGCGCATCACTGGCTTTGATTTTCCAATGATGTTGACGATGGCGCGCGATGGCATGGGCATCACCTTGTTGCCGGAAACAGTGTGTGCCGAAGCGGTACGCCGCGGCGAACTGGAAGTGGTGTTACCGCAATGGCGGCTGCCGCAAGGGATCGCGCATGCGGTGTTTGCTTCGCGTCGTGGCATGTTGCCAGCAGTGCGGGTGTTCATTGATTTTTTGGCAGAAAAAATGCCACGCTTACTGGAGGCCGCACGGTTGGAGTGCAGTAGCCCGGAATGCCAGAAAAAGCGCACCCGCCAAAATCCTGAGCAACTCGCGCAGATGTCGGCGTAGTGCCAACCGGGTGTGGCATGCGACAATAGCGCGCACTGAATCGGAGAGATGGCCGAGCGGTTTAAGGCACCGGTCTTGAAAACCGGCGAAGGGTTATACCTTCCGTGGGTTCGAATCCCACTCTCTCCGCCACTTTTGCACATTGCAGAACGATACCGGAGAACGTTGAATCATGCGGTTCTCGTGGTCCATGGATGCACCAGCGGATATGCGCGATTCGGTGAGTCCCACCGCAGAGCACACGCGGGATCTGCAATGGATGCAGCATGCGTTGGCACTCGCGGCGCGCGCGCGCGATGAAGACAACGAAATCCCGGTTGGCGCGGTCATCGTTGATGCTGCTGGCAGGTTGCTGGGTGAAGGTTGGAACCGCAATATCCGCGAGCACGATCCGAGCGCACATGCCGAGATTATCGCGATGCGCCAGGCAGGGCGTGCGCTCAGCAATCATCGCCTGGTCGGTTGCACCCTGTATGTGACGTTGGAGCCGTGCGCGATGTGCGCGATGGCAATGGTCCATGCGCGGATCGCACGCGTGGTGTATGCCGCAGCCGATCCCAAAACCGGGGCTGCAGGGAGCGTGTTCGATCTGTTGCAAGATGCGCGCCACAATCACCGCGTGGAGGTTCGTGGCGGGCTGTTGGCAGAGCTTGCCGGGCCGATGCTGACGGCTTTTTTTCGCGCCAAGCGCGGGAAAATTTAAGCAAGGAATTCCGGAGGATTCTTGCCCGCGCACGCCTTGCTGCAACGTGAATGCGCACTGCCGACGAACGGCACTGTTTGAATGTGCGATTTAGCTCTTTTCTAACATCACCCGGCGTAAGGTTCCGGTTCCGGAGAAAAACTTCGCGGCGCGCAAAACGTCACGGAGAATCGCTCCGGCCACCCGACCCGGTCCCCTCCAGGCGCAATGCCCGCGAGACCGGGTCTTTTTTGCGCCGATGACGTGCCTAGCGTGTGCGCAGCTCGACGTCACCCTGCAGCTGGCCATCGCGATCCAACACCACGCGCACCCGTTTGCCGGCGTGATAGAAGCTGGCGCGATACAGACCCGCATCCTCGCCAGTGCCGCGTTCGCACAGTTGGTTGATTTTGTGTTGCTTCAGCAGTTGCAAAAACATATCGACTGGCAACTCCAATGCAGTGGCAATCGGGGCTGCTTCAATCTCGATCTCCAGCTTCGGGTTGAGCTCGATGGGGATGGCTTTGGGTGACGTGCGCGCTTGCATGGGGTGAGTTTCGGCATTCAAATCAATACCTGCACTGATGCGCGTCAATTGCAGTGCAGACAACAATAAGGCCCCCGGGGGGGCCGTTTGCAACACGTGTCAACCGCGATCAGTTGATGTCTTGAAGGTCACGCAACTGACGCGGCACACTGGCGAAATAGGCGGCCAAGTCGGCGATTTGCTGGTCGTTCAAGCCCTTGGCCTGCGCGGCCATCACGTCGGCGGTGGCACCGGCACGGGTACCGCCACGGTAGGCTTGCAGCGAATGCCCAAGGTAGTCGGCATACTGGCCGCCAATTTTCGGATACATGCCGTCGATTGGGGCATTGCCTTCCGCGCCATGGCAGGAGGTGCAGGCGGCGACGCCCTGCGTGCCCTTGGTGGCGATGTCGTGGCCAGCGGCAATATCACCCTTGGGCAGGCCGGCGGATGACGTGGTGTGTTCTGCGCCAGCACTGGCGTGTTCACTCTCGGCTTTGCCACCGCAGGCAGACAGGGCAAGTGCGCAGGCCAAGGCGAGCAGGGTCATGGAAGTCTTGGTCATGGCGCGGCTCACTTCTTCAAGCTGGACAGGTAGGCGGCGATATCGGCAATGTCTTGTTCGGAGAAACTCTCCGCTTGGGCCTGCATCGTTGGGTGTTTGCGCTTGCCGGTGCGGTATTCGCCCAGCGCATTACGCAGATAGGTTTCCGACTGGCCACCGATCATCGGCACGTGGTAGCTGGGGTAGGCGTTTTTATAGCCAGTCAACCCGTGGCAACCCTTGCAGGTGTACACCAAGCCCTTGCCGCGGCTGGAATCGCCTGTCAGTGCAGCGGCTGCGGGCGTAGCGGCGGCAACCGCCGGGGCTGCAGCAGGTGCTGGAGCGGTGGACTCTTGGGCAGTGACGGCAAATGTCGCAAGCAGCAGGGCAAGGCTTGCGGCAATCGGCAGCGGTCGCATCATCGGGCTGTTCCGGTTGAAAGTCGGTGGGTGAAGGCGATGCCGATAGTCGGCATCCGTTCAGGACGAGTATAACGGTGAAATCCGTTCGCCACATATGCGTCTCATCCGCATCCTTGAAGATGAACGCAAGGCGCGGACCAGAGAATGTTGGATGGCATGCATGACCTTCGGCGCATGTAAATAGGAATTTGCCTGGTGATATACTTGACTACAACACCAGTCAATGACCTGAACCCATGCCCAAGATGCCCACGACCACCGCCGATCGCCCTGGTCGCACGCTTCAGTTTGCCCGTTTGAGCCTGCTGGCCATTGCCCTGGGGCTGGCTACTTTCGGGCTCGCCGCCTGCAAGGGGGGGGGTGCCAATGGCCCGGGTGGCAAATTGGATCCCAAGGCCGACAAAGGCCCGGAAGCCGTGCCGGTGGAAGTGGCCACGGCTGGCCAGCGTTCGATCAGTGCCAGCTATAACGGCACCGCTGCACTGGAAGCCCGCGCGGATGCACAAGTGGTATCGAAGACCTCCGGTATCGCCTTGAAGGTGTTGGCCGATGTGGGGCAGCACGTCAGCGCAGGGCAAACCTTGGTCAGCATCGACCGTGACCGCGCTGTGTTGCAGCAGGCACAGGCCGATGCGCAGGTGCGCAAGCTGGAAGCCAATTACCGTCGTGCCACCCAGTTGGCCGAGCAAAAGATGGTTAGTGCCAACGATGTGGATCAGCTGCGGTTTGACTTGGACAACGCACGTGCGCAGTTGCGTATGGCCAAGCTGGAACTGGCCTATGGCAATGTGACTGCGCCGATTTCGGGGGTGGTGGCCACCCGCGACATCAAGCCTGGCAATTTCGTGCAGATCAACACGCCGATCTTCACCATTGTGGACACCTCGCGGCTGGAGGCCACATTGAACGTGCCCGAGCGCGAAATCGAAGTGCTCAAGGCGGGTCAGCCGGTGCAATTGCTGGTGGACGCACTACCGGGCAAAACCTTTGACGGCAAGATCGACCGCGTTTCGCCGGTGGTCGATGCCGGCAGCGGTACCTTCCGCGTGATCAGTGCATTTGATGGCGGCGGGCTGCTGCAACCGGGCATGTTCGGCCGCATCAAAATCCGCTACGACCAACGTGCCGATGCCTTGGTGATCCCGCGCAATGCCTTGCTGGAAGACGGCAATGCACCGGCAGTGTTTGTGGTGCGCGGCGGCAAGGCGGCACGCGCCACCCTGAAACTGGGCTATGACGATGGCCCGTGGGTGGAAGTGCGCAGTGGCCTGAAGGCCGGCGATCAAGTCGTGGTGGCTGGCAAGTCCGCGCTGCGCGATGGCAGTGCGGTGAAAGTCTTGGATGGCGCAGCTTCCGCGCAACCGGCGAAGGCCGCGCAATGAGCCCGTCCGACGATCTGCACGATCCGCTGCACCCGCCAGGCGGTGGTTTCAGCTTGGTGGAATTTGCCACGCGTCGGCGCGTCACCGTTGCCATGATGACGTTGACCTTGGTGCTGTTTGGCTTGATCGCACTGGGCAGCTTGAAGGTCAATCTGTTGCCCGACCTGAGCTATCCCACCTTGACCGTGCGCACCGACTACCCCGGTGCGGCACCGTCGGAAGTGGAAACCCTGATCTCGCAACCAGCGGAAGAAGCCTTGGGCGTGGTCAAGGGCTTGCGCAAGCTGAAGTCGGTATCGCGCACCGGGCAAAGTGATGTGGTGCTGGAGTTTGCGTGGGGCACCAACATGGATCAGGCCAGCCTGGACGTGCGCGACAAGATGGAGGCACTGCAATTCCCACTGGACGCCAAGGCGCCGGTGTTGCTGCGTTTCAACCCGTCCACCCAGCCGATCATGCGGTTGGCGCTCTCGCCCAAACAGGCTAGCAGCAGTGCGGATGAGATTCGTCAGTTGATGGAGCTGCGCCGCTACGCGGATGAAGATCTCAAACGCAAACTCGAACCGGTGGCTGGCGTCGCTGCGGTGAAGGTCGGCGGCGGCCTGGAAGATGAAGTGCAGGTGGATGTGGACCAGCGCAAACTGGCGCAGCTGGGGCTGACCATCGACAACGTGATCCAGCGCTTGCAGCAGGAAAACGTGAACGTCTCCGGCGGGCGCTTGGAAGAAGGTGCGCAGCGCTATCTGGTGCGCACGGTGAACCAGTTTGCCAATGTCGATGAAATTCGCAACATGCTGCTCACCACGCGTGCGGCGGCCAGCAGCAATAGCGGCACCCAGCAAGCGATGCGGGTGGCCGCAGCCAGCGGCAATGCCAGCGTGATGGCGGCGTTGTCGCAGGGTGGAAGCAATAATGCCGCCGGTGTCCAAGCCATTCGCTTGAAAGATGTGGCCGAGGTGCGCCAAGGCTACAAGGAACGCGAAGCCATCATCCGTTTGAATGGTCGTGAAACGGTGGAACTGGCGCTGTACAAGGAAGGCGATGCCAATACCGTGGCCACCGCCGATGCGCTGGAAGCAAAGCTCAAGGAGATTCGCGAAAAATTGCCGCGCGGGGTGGAGTTGACCACCATTGAAGACCAGTCGATCTTCATCCGCAATGCCATCCACAGCGTGAAATTTGATGGTGTGCTGGGCGGCATCCTGTCGATCCTGATCATCTTCCTGTTCCTGCGCGATGGCTGGAGCACGTTCGTGATTTCGCTGTCGCTGCCGGTATCGATCATCGCCACCTTCTTCATCATGGGGCAGCTGGGTCTGAGTTTGAACGTGATGTCACTGGGCGGCTTGGCGCTGGCCACCGGGCTGGTGGTGGATGACTCCATCGTGGTGCTGGAATCGATTGCCAAAGCACGTGAGCGCGGGCTGGGCATCCTTGAAGCCACCATTGCCGGTACCCGTGAAGTCAGCATGGCGGTGGTCGCGTCCACCTTGACCACGATTGCGGTGTTCTTGCCCTTGGTCTTCGTGCAGGGTATTGCCGGGCAGTTGTTCCGCGACCAAGCCTTGACGGTGGCCATTGCCATTGCGGTGTCGTTAGTGGTGGCAATGACCCTGATCCCGATGTTGAGCTCGCTCAAGGGGCGCGCGCCGATGGGCTTCCCTGACGAGCCGGCGCATCCGCGTTGGCAGGCGCAGAAGACGTGGCAGAAGCCGGTGATGTATGGCGGCCGCGGCGTGGGCGCACTGTTTCGTTATGGTTTCTTTGGTGTGGCATGGCTGATCGTGCGCATCTGGCGCGGCATTGCGGCGGTCGTCGGTCCCGTGATGCGCAAGGCCAGTGATGTGGCGATGGCCCCCTATGCGCGTGCCGAACGTGGCTACCTGCGCATCTTGCCTGCGGCCTTGTCGCGGCCGGTACCGATCTTGTTGGTGGCCGGCGTCGCATTCGCGTTGACGCTGGCGGTTGTGCCGCTGCTGGGGACGGATCTGATTCCGCAGTTGGCGCAGGATCGCTTCGAAATGACCGCCAAACTGCCCCCGGGCACGCCGTTGGCGCAGACCGATGCCTTGGTGCGCCAAGTGCAGGCCGCACATGGCAAGGATCCGGGGGCGCGCGTGCTGTATGGCGTGTCCGGCACGGGTACCCGACTGGATGCCAGCCCTACCGAAAGCGGTGAGAACATCGGCAAGTTGACCGTGGTGATGGACGGCAATCAGCACGAAGGTCCATTGACCGAAGGGCTGCGCAAGACCATGCGCGAGCATCCGGGCGTGCAGGTGGATTTCAGCCGGCCCGAGCTGTTCAGTTTGTCGCCGCCACTGGAAATCGAGGTGGAAGGGCAAGATCTGGATGCCATTCGCGATGCCGGCAACAAGTTGGCGCGCATGCTGCGTGCCAATGGCCACTACGCCGATGTGAAGTCGACGGTGGAGCAGGGCTTTCCTGAAATCCAGATCCGCTTTGATCAGGACCGTGCAGCGGCGCTGGGCTTGACCACGCGCCAGATCGCCGATGCCGTCGTCAATAAGGTCAAAGGCAATGTGGCCACCCGCTACAGCTTCCGCGATCGCAAGATTGATGTGTTGGTGCGTGCCGAAGCAAGCGACCGCGCGTCGGTGGATGACATCCGGCATTTGATCGTGAATTCAAACAAGGGCGCGCCAGTGGAATTGGCCGCAGTGGCCACGGTGACGGCCACCACCGGCCCCAGCGAAATCCATCGTGCCGACCATAAACGGGTAGCCATCGTCTCGGCCAATCTGCACGGGATTGACTTGGGCAATGCCATTCGTGAAGTGGACGCGATGGTGGCAGCTACCCCGCTGGGGGTGGAGATCGGCATGCGGATTGGCGGCCAGGGCCAGGAGTTGGATGAGTCGATTCGTTCGCTGCTGTTCGCGTTCGCGCTGGCGGTGTTCCTGGTGTACTTGGTGATGGCCTCGCAGTTTGAATCGCTACTGCACCCGTTCGTGATTCTGTTCACCATCCCGCTGGCGATGGTGGGGGCGGTGGCGGCCTTGTTGCTGACCCGTTCGGTGATTTCGGTGGTGGTGTTTATTGGCTTGATTTTGCTGGTGGGTCTGGTGGTGAAGAACGCCATCATCCTGATCGACAAGGTCAACCAATTGCGCGAAGACGGTGTAGCCAAGCGCGAAGCCCTGGTCGAAGGTGCACGCTCGCGGTTGCGTCCCATCATGATGACCACCTTGTGCGCGGTGTTCGGCTTCCTGCCGCTGGCGCTGGCATTTGGCGATGGCGCGGAAGTGCGCAGCCCGATGGCGGTGACGGTGATCGGTGGCTTGCTGGTCTCCACCTTGCTGACCCTGGTGGTGATCCCGGTGGTGTATGACTTGCTGGACCGCAAGCCAGACGAGTTCTATGCCGAACGTGGCCGGCGCGCGCGCAAGGATGCCGAAGCCGTGGCGAGCGTGCTGTCGCATGAGCATGATCCGTTGAATGGCGGCGCGAAGGGCTGATGCGATGAACATCACCGAGCTGTCCATTCGTCGCCCGGTCACCACCATCATGTTGTTCGTGTCGATGGTGGTGATTGGCTTGATCGCCTCGTTCCGCTTGCCGTTGGAATCGCAGCCGGAAGCCAGCGCGCCGTTCTTCTTCGTGCAGCTGCCCTATCCGGGCTCAACCCCGGAAGAAGTGGAGCGCAACTTGGTGCGGCCGATCGAGGAAGCGTTGTCCACCATGTCCGGTATCAAGTCGATGAATGCCAATGCCAGCGCCGATGGCGGCGGGGTGTTTGTGCAGTTCAGCGATTGGGGGCGCGACGTGGCGTTGGCGGCATCCGAGGCGCGCGAGCACATTGATGCGATCCGCGACCAGTTGCCGGATGACTTCAAGCGCTATTTCGTGCGGCGCTGGAGCACCGGTGATCAGGAAGCCATCAGCTTGCGCCTGACCAGCAATGAAAACTTGAGTGCGCGTGGTGAGTTGATCGACCAAAGCATCAAGCGCCGCTTGGAGCGTTTGCCGGGCGTGGCGCGGATCGAGGTGGAAGGCGTACCGGTGCAGGAAGTGGTGGTGGCCATCGAGCCCGACCGCTTGACCGCCAATGGCGTGGTGTTGAACGAATTGGTCAGCCGCCTGCAGTCAGCCAATTTTTCGGTATCCGCGGGCGAAATTACCGACAGTGGCCGCCGCTTGCGCATCCAGCCCAAAGGCGAGATGACCGACTTGGAGCAGTTGCGGCTGTTGCCCATCAATGCCCGTGGCGTGCGCTTGGGTGATATCGCCGAGGTCGCCCTGCAATCGCAACGCATGAACTATGTGCGGCAAATTGATGGCCGCCCCAGCGTGGGCGTGGACATCTACAAAGAGCGCGCTGCCAATCTGGTGGATCTGTCAAGATCGGTGCAGGCCGAACTGGAATTACTCAAGCAAGATCCTGCGCTGAAGGGCGTCAACATCACGGTGGTGGATGACCAGGGTGAGCAAGTCATCAGCTCGCTGTCGGCGCTGGCCGAGGCCGGTGGCATTGGCTTGTTGCTCTCCATCGCGGTGCTGTATTTCTTCCTGCGCCATTGGCCATCCACCTTGATGGTGACGCTGGCCATCCCGATCTGTTTCATCATGACGCTTGGCTTCATGTATTTTGCCGGGATCACCCTCAATATCCTGTCAATGATGGGTTTGCTGCTGGCGGTGGGCATGCTGGTGGACAACGCCGTGGTGGTGGTGGAAAGCATTTATCAGGAGCGCGAAAAATACCCGGGCCAGCCGCGTTTGGCATCGGTGATCGGCACCCGGCATGTGGCCATTGCACTGTCCGCCGGCACCTTGTGCCACTGCATCGTGTTCCTGCCGATGATGTTCGGCGAAAAGAACATGCTGACCATTTTCCTTGCGCAATTGGCGGTCACGATTTCGGTGTCGCTGCTGGCTTCGTGGCTAGTGGCGATCAGCCTGATTCCGATGCTGTCGGCACGCATGAAAACCCCGCCGGCGGTGAAATCCCCTTTCATCACCCGTCTGCAAACACGCTATGCCAAGGTGCTGCGTTGGAGCTTGGAGCATCGCGGCTGGAGCCTGACTGGCATCGTGCTGATCATTGCGCTGAGCTTCATTCCGATCCAGATGAGCAAGGGCGATTCGGGCAACGACGAAGATCCCACCAAGGTCGGCATTTTCTACCAATGGCAGGGCTCGTACTCGAAAGAGGAAATGGGTAAGGTCGTGGCGGACGTGGAAAAATACATCGACGCCAACCGCAAGCGTTTCGATGTCAAGCAGGTGTATTCGCGCTATGCCGAACAGGGCTGGGCGATGACCCAGGTCGAGCTGACGGTCAAGGACCCCATCAAGGCCAAGGCGATCCAGGACAAGATCCGCGAAGGTCTGCCGAAATCGGCACGCGCCAATATCGGGATTGGTCGGCAAGGCGGCATGGGCGGCGGCAGCGACCAGAGCATTTCGTTCAGCCTGACCGGCGATTCCACCCAAATACTGAAGACCCTCGCCGACGACATCTTGCCGATTTTGGGCAAGGGCAAGTCGCTGCGCGATGTACGCATCGATACCGGCGATGCCAACAGCGAGCTGGCGGTTCACGTCAACCGCGAGCGTGCGGCGGCTTATGGGTTCTCCGCGCAACAAGTGGCGCAGTTTGTGGGCATGGCGCTGCGCGGTGCCAGCCTGCGTGAATTCCAGCGTGGCGAGGTGGAAATTCCGGTGAGTGTGCGCTTCAAGGGTGCCGAAAATTACGGGCCGTCCGAGCTGCAATCATTCACTGTCAGCACTGCCGATGGTCGCAGCGTGCCCTTGCTGGCGATGGTGGATGTGGGTTTCCAAGCGGGGGCCAATACCATCCAGCGCATGAACCGGCAGACCATGCTCAAGGTGCAAGCCAGCCTTGCACCTGGGGCCAGCATGGAAAATGCAAAACAGGAAATCGAGTCCACCCTCAAACGCATCGACTTCCCGCCCGGCTATGGCTACACCTTTGAAGGTGGCGGCTTTGGCATGAACATGGACATGAACAAGCAAATGCTGCGCAATGTCGGCATCGCGCTGATCTTGATGTTCGTGGTGATGGCGGCAGTGTTTGAATCATTGCTGTTCCCGCTGGCCATCATGAGCTGCGTGGTGTTTTCGATCTTCGGTGTGTACTGGGCGCTGTGGCTCACTGGCACCCAGTTCAACATCATGGCCTTCATCGGCATTCTGGTGCTGATGGGTGTGGTGGTGAACAACGGCATCGTGATGATCGAACACATCAATAATCTGCGCCGACGCGGCATGAGCCGAACAGATGCGTTAGTGGAAGGCAGCCGTGAGCGTCTGCGCCCGATCATGATGACGATGGGGACCGCCATTCTGGCGATGGTGCCGATTGCACTTTCCAGCACCCAGGTGGCGGGTGATGGCCCACCGTACTACCCGATGGCGCGTGCCATTGCCGGTGGCTTGGCGTTCTCGACTGTGGTCAGTCTGCTATTCCTGCCCACCATCTACGCAATGCTGGACGACCTGCGCAGCGGCAGCTCACATCTGCTCGTCCGCGCAAGGATGACGCGGGCTGAACGTAGGGCGGCGCCAACATGAGCTTGCATCATGACTTGGGCGATGTAGGTATTGCATCGGCACTGCGTCGTGATGGGCGTGTCGCTGGTGCGTTGTATTTGGTGGTGGTGCTGACCGGCATCTTCTGTTTGGCGTGGGTGCCATCGCAACTGGGGACAGATGCAGCGGGTGCTGCCGCGCAGGTGGGTGTATTTCGCGCGGGCATCGCTGCATTTTTGCTGATGCAAGTCGCCTTTTTATTGTTGCCGCTGGCGATGTATCGCGTGTTGGGCGATATCAACCGACATGCCGCTGTGGCAATGGTGGCGCTGGCCACCGTCAGTGTGCCGATTGGGCTGGTGACACTCAGCCACCGGTTGGAGGCCTTGGCGTTGCTCGAGAGTATCGGTCAGCATCCGCCTGCTTCAGTCGATGCTGCGTTTCAACTGAGTTTGCAGCGCTACGGACACGGCATGTTCATCGCCAAATTGTTCTGGGGCTTGTGGCTGCTGCCGTTTGGCTGGTTGGTGCTGCGCTCAGGCCGTTTGCCGCGCGTGTTGGGCCTGCTGTTGTTGCTGGGGGGTGTGGGCTATGTGCTGCAGGTGTTCGGTGGCCTGCTGCCAGGCTTTGCCAACTCCAGTCTGTCCAACTACGCCACCTTGCCTGCTGCACTTGGCGAAATCGGTAGCTGTCTATGGCTGCTGCTGTTTGGCGTGCGTGTTGGCGTTGTTCGTACTCATTCGGCCTGAAATTCGATCTGAGGTCAACATGCAAACAGCAGTCACACCCAAAGCATTGGCAGACCCACCGTTGCCGCAACGCCTAAAGCTGTCGGCAGCATGGGCCAGCTTGACGTTTTGCTATTTGTATGGCGATTACTTTGGTTTATACAAGCCGGGCAAATTGCAGCACATGCTGGACGGCGCAGGACCGATGGGCGCGATCAGCCAGGGCTCGCTGTTGTTTGTTGCGTCGTTGCTGATCGTTCCCGGTCTGATGGTATTCATTTCTTTTGTGCTGCAGGCGCGTTTAGCGCGCTGGCTGCACATCGGGCTGGCATTGTTTTATGCCACGTTTGTGGCATTTACCATGCCCGGCGCATGGTGGTTTTACCTTGCCTACAGCACGGTCGAGATCATGTTGTGCGCAGCGATTGTTTGCCTGGCGTGGGCATGGCCGCGCGCGTCGGCACGCACAACAATGAAGTTGGCGTAACGCAGCCATCATCGGCTGCAGCAATAACGCCGCCCATGGGCGGCGTTATTGTGTGATCCAGTGCAGCGGGTGGGGTTACAACGCTTCGAAAACCCCCGCTGCGCCCATGCCGGTGCCAATGCACATGGTCACCATGCCGTACTTCTGTTGGCGACGACGCAGGCCGTGGACGAGGGTGGCGGTGCGCACTGCGCCGGTGGCGCCCAGCGGGTGGCCGAGTGCAATCGCGCCGCCCAGTGGGTTGACCTTGGCCGGATCCAAGCCGCAGTCCTGGATCACGGCCAGTGATTGCGCAGCGAAGGCTTCGTTGAGCTCGATCCAATCCAGTTGGTCTTGGCTCAACCCGGCTTGCTTGAGCGCTTTGGGGATGGCGGCAATCGGGCCGATGCCCATCACTTCCGGGCGCACGCCGGCCACGCTGAAGCTCACGAAGCGGGCCAGCGGGGTCAGCCCGTAATCCTTGAGCGCCTGTGCCGAAGCCAGCAGCACCGCGCCGGCACCATCGCTCATTTGCGAAGAATTGCCGGCCGTCACGGTGCCGCCAAACTGGCCATTGCGAAATACCGGGCGCAGTTTTGCCAAGCCTTCCACACTGGTGTCGGCGCGTGGGCCTTCATCGTGCTCGGCCACTGTGTTGCGGGTCAGGATGCGCCGGCCATCGGCCAGGTCCGGCTGGTGCGAGACGATTTCGTATGGGCTGATTTCATCCTTGAATTCACCGGCTGCCTGCGCTGCCAAGGCTTTCTGATGCGAGGCTGCGGCGAAGGCGTCTTGCGCCTCGCGGCTCACCTTCCATTCCTCGGCCACTTTCTCGGCGGTGATGCCCATGCCATAGGCAATATTGATGTGGTCGTTGTCGAATACGCTGGGCGCCATTGCAATCTTGTTGCCCATCATCGGCACCATGCTCATCGACTCGGTGCCGCCGGCCAGCATCAAATCGGCATTGCCCAGCCGGATCTGGTCGGCTGCCAATGCCACGGCCTGCAAGCCGGAGGAGCAAAAGCGGTTGATGGTTTGCGCTGCAATGGTATTGGGCAATCCGGCCAGCAACAGGCCGATGCGTGCCACGTTCATGCCTTGCTCCGCTTCCGGCATGGCGCAGCCGATGATGGCGTCGTCGATGCGATTGACGTCAACGCCGGGAGCCTGCGCGATCACGCTGCGCAGCACATGCGCCAGCATGTCGTCGGGGCGGGTATTGCGGAACATGCCTTTGGGCGCCTTGCCCACCGGGGTGCGGGTGGCGGCGACGATATAGGCGTCTTGGATATGTGTGCTCATGAAGCAACTCCGGAAGCGAAGTAATGTTCCCTCTCCCGGCGGGGAGAGGGTGGCGCGAAGCGCCGGGTGAGAAGGGCGAGGATCAATTCCGCAACGGCTTGCCGGTCTTCAACATATGCGCAATCCGCGCCTGGGTTTTTTCCTGCTGCGCCAGCGTGACGAAGTGCGTGCGCTCCAGCGTGAGCAGCCATTCCTCGTCCACCCATGCGCCGCGGTCCAGCTTGCCGCCGCATAGGATCGTGGCAATGCGTTCGGCAATCTCATTGTCGTAAGGGCTGATGAAGCGGCCCTCCAGCATATTGACCAGCAGCATCTTGAAGGTGGCGATGCCCACATCGCCGGCGACTGCAATCCGGTGCGCCGGCAGCGGCGGGCGATAACCGGCTTCGGCCAATGCGCGCGCTTCGGCCTTGGCGATATGCAACAGTTCGTGCGCATGGAACACGATCTTGTCATCGGCACGCAGCAAGCCCAATTCCTTGGCATTGAGCGCCGAGGTGGATACTTTGGCCATCGCGATGGTTTCAAACACTTTCTTCAATTCGGCAAACACATCGCCGCCAGTGGCATGTTGCGAGGCGCGCGTGGCCAGCTCTTTCAGTCCGCCACCGGCCGGGAGCAGGCCCACACCGGCTTCCACCAAGCCGATATAACTCTCCAAGTGCGCCACGGTGCGTGCGCTGTGCATCTGGAATTCGCAGCCGCCACCGAGCGCCAAGCCACGCACCGCCGACACCACCGGCACCTGTGCGTACTTGATGCGCTGGCTGGTGCGCTGGAAGTTTTCCACCATCGCGGTGAATGCATCCAGTTGGCCCGCCTGCAACGCGCCCAGTGCGCCGGCCAAGTCCGCACCGGCCGAGAACACATCAGCGTGCTGCCAAATCACCACGCCATCGAACTGCTGTTCGGCCAGCGCAATCGCCTGTTGAATACCATCCAGCACTGCGCCGGAAACGGTGTTCATTTTGGTTTTGAACGAAATGACGCCAATGCCGTCACCGTCGTGCCACAGACGCACGCCGTCGTTCTCGAAGGCGGTGGTTCCCGGCGCAAAACGCTCACCCAGGACCGGGTCCGGGAAGCGCTGGCGCTGATACACGGGTAGGGCCGAGCGCGGCACCATGGCATTGCGTGCCGGGCTGTAGCTGCCTTCGGCACTGTGCACACCCGTGCGGCCATCGGTCACCCATGCCGGCAGTGGCGCTTGGCTCATGCTCTTGCCGGCGGCGATGTCGTCATTGATCCACTGCGCAATCTGCTGCCAGCCGGCGGCCTGCCAGGTTTCAAACGGGCCAAGCTTCCAGCCGTAGCCCCAGCGAATGGCGAAATCCACATCGCGGGCGGTGTCGGCGATATCGGCCAAATGGCAGGCGCTGTAATGGAATAAATCGCGGAAGCAGGCCCACAAAAATTGCGCTTGCGGGTGCGAGGATTCACGCAATTTGGCGAATTTTTCCGCCGGGTTTTTCAGTTTCAGGATTTCCACGACGTCCGGTGCAGCGGCGCGGTCGGCAATCCGGTAGTCCTGTTTTTCCAGATCCAGCACCACGATGTCTTTGCCGACTTTGCGGAAGATGCCGGCCCCGGTTTTCTGCCCCAGCGCGCCCTTGCCGATCAATGCTTGCAACCACGCTGGCGATGCGAAATAGGCATGCCACGGATCGGCGGGCAGGGTATCGGCCATGGTCTTGATGACGTGCGCCATGGTGTCAAGCCCCACCACGTCGGAGGTGCGATACGTGGCCGACTTCGGTCGGCCCAGCAGCGGGCCGGTCAGTGCATCCACTTCATCAAACCCCAGCCCAAAGGCATGGGTGTGATGGATCACCGACAAAATCGAGAACACGCCGATGCGGTTGCCGATGAAGTTGGGGGTGTCTTTGGCAATCACCACGCCCTTGCCCAGCGCGGTGGTGAGGAAGGTTTCCAACCCTTGCAGCACGGCCGGGTCGGTGGTGTTGGCCGGGATCAGTTCGGCCAGATGCATATAGCGCGGCGGATTGAAGAAATGCACGCCGCAGAACCGATGGCGCAATTCTTCCGGCAACACCGACGCCAGCGCATTGATGCCAAGGCCCGAGGTGTTGGAGGCCAATACGGTATGCGCCGGCACGAACGGTGCAATCTTGCGATACAGGTCTTGCTTCCAATCCATGCGCTCGGCGATGGCTTCGATGATCAAGTCGCAGGTCTTGAGCTGCTCCAGACCGGTTTCGTAATTGGCTGGCGTAATCGCCTCGGCCAAGCCTTTGCCGGCCAGCGGCGCAGGCGACAGCTTGGCCAGATTGGCAATGGCTTTTTGCACGACGCCATTGGGGTCGCCGTCCTTGGCTGGCAGGTCGAACAGCACCGTATCCACACCGGCATTGGTCAGGTGCGCGGCAATTTGCGCGCCCATTACACCCGCACCCAAGACTGCGGCGCGGCGTACAAGCATTTTCTGAGACATGAGCATCAACTCCTGGACAAATCAAGAAGCGTCGGCATGAAAGCCGGCAACGGCGAAACGAATCAGCGCCTTGGCGGCGCGCTGGCGATGGGTGGCATCGGACACCCCGGCGGGGCGTTTGATCAGGCCAAAATCGGCCATCGCATAGGTCAATGCGCCGGACAAGAAATCCAGCCGGCGGTACAGCTCTTCTTTGCTCAACTCCGGCACGCAAGCGTGGATGGCCTTGGCGAAGGTGCGTGGGACATGGCCGTATTGGTCGGACAAAAACTTGCGCAAGCCGGCATTGCTCTCGGCATAGGCACGCGCAATCACCCGAATGAACGCCGCACCACCGTGGCGGTCTTGCGCCATCGCCAGTGCCGGCTCCACGAACGCCGCCAGGATCGGCTCCAGCTTGCCGGGTGCGGTATCGATGGCTTGCTGCAAGGCGGCAATACGCTGCGCGCTCATCTCGTCCATGCGCCGGCGGAACACCTCGTTGATGAGGTTGTCTTTGCTGCCGAAGTGGTAATTGACCGCCGCGATATTGACGTCGGCGCGGCTGGTCACCTGCCGTAGCGAGGTTGAAGCGAATCCCTGCTGGGCGAACAAATCCTCCGCCGCGTGCAGGATCCGATCCTTGGTTGAGAAGTGTTGCAGGCTCATGCAGGCTCCACATCGAATCAAACGCTTGTTTGAGATTATGCCGTACGCATGCGTATGTCAACCGGGGTGGGCCCATTTAAGCGTCGGGGTATCCTGCAATCAGGTGCAAAGCAATGGATTTGGCAGCGATGGGGGCGCTTGCTGTAAACCACTGGTACGGCCAATGCGGGGCAGATGCTGCAAGTGGTTGCCACCGTGTGCGCTGGCCCGGTTTGGCAATGTCCTGTCGGTCATAATGCACACATGAGCATCCAGGATTTCCTCGTCGCCATCCCCGCCCGTTTTGCCGCATCGCGCTTGCCGGGCAAGCCGCTGCGCTTGATTGGCGGCGAACCGATGGTGTTGCACGTAGCGAAGCGTGCGCTTGCCGCCGGTGCGCGTGCCGTGTGGGTAGCCACGGATGACGCCCGTATTGCCGAGGCATTGCAAAGCAGCGGTGTGCACGTGGCGATGACTTCGCCGGATCACGCATCCGGTACTGATCGGCTGGCCGAATGTGCACGCATCGCGGGTTGGCCGGACGATGCCATCGTGGTCAACCTGCAGGGGGATGAGCCGTTTGCACCCGCCGATGGCATTGCCTGCGTGGCGCGCACTGTGGTCGATAGCGGTGCAGGAATTGCCACGTTGGCTACACCGATTGCCGATATTGAATCGTTGTTGGATTCCAACGTGGTGAAAGTGGTGCGCGCCAGTCAAGGCGATGCCCTGTATTTCAGCCGTGCGCCGATTCCGTATCCACGCGATGCGTTTGCACACGATCGCAGCGTGATGCCGCAGGGCCAATGGCTGCGGCATATCGGCATTTACGGCTATCGGGTCTCGTCCCTGCGTGCATTTGCCGCACTGCCAGTCGGCGCGCTTGAGCGTACCGAATCGCTGGAGCAGTTGCGTGCGTTGGAGGCCGGCTGGCGAATTGCGGTGGCCTTAGCCCCGTCCGTCTTCCCACCAGGGGTAGATACTGCCGAGGACTTGGCGCGCGCCGAACGTATTTTCATGGAGCAAAACTCAAGGAGCGCACGTGGCTAAGCCATTTTCCATTCTCATGGTGTGCCTGGGCAATATTTGCCGCTCACCCACCGCCGAAGGTGTGTTACGCGCCCGGTTGACGCAGGCGGGGCTGGCCGATTGGGTGCACGTGGATTCAGTGGGGACTGGCGATTCGCATGTGGGGCAAGCCCCGGATTCGCGCGCCATTGCTTGTGCCGGTAAACACGATGTGGATATTTCCATGTTGCGCGCACGCCGGCTGACACTGGAAGATTTTGATGCATTCGATGTGTTGCTATGTGCCGACCGCACCATCTTGCACGATGCGCGCATCCGCAAACCACGCACCTCGCACGCGCAGGTGGAGTTGCTGCTGGAATGGGCGGGGATGGGGAAGAAAGATGTACCCGATCCGTACTACGGCAGTACACGCGACTTCGAACAGGCATTCAAATTGATTGATAACGCGGCATCAGCAATTGTTGAGCGGGTACGCGAGCGACGCTTTTAAGTGATCGATGTGAGCGTGCATTTGCATAGGAATCTGCAGCGTAGATGAGCCAGCACCCGCCCGATGCGGCTGTGTTTGATGGTCGCGCGTTTGCGGCATCATTGCCTTTGGTGCCGGGTGTGTACCGCATGTTCGACGCTGACGATGCAGTGTTGTACGTCGGCAAAGCGCGGGCGTTGCGCAATCGCGTGAGCAGTTACTTCAATGCCACCCCCAAGGTCGCACGCATCATGGCGATGTTGGCGCAGGTGGCGCGAATGGAGGTCACTGTCACCCGCAGCGAAGCCGATGCCTTGTTGCTGGAAAACCAGCTGATCAAATCACTCAAGCCACGCTACAACGTGTTGCTGCGGGATGACAAAAGCTACCCTTATATTCTGTTGACCAAGCACGCCTCGCCACGGATAGGTCTGCATCGCGGCCCGCGATCGGTGCCGGGGCGTTACTTTGGCCCGTATCCAAGCACCGGTGCCGTGCGCGACACCTTGAACATGATGCAGAAATTGTTTCGCCTGCGTAGTTGCGAAGACAGCGTGTTCAATAATCGCAGCCGGCCTTGCCTGCAATATCAGATTGGGCGCTGCAGCGCGCCCTGTGTGGATTTGATCAAGCCCGACGACTATGCCGAATCGGTCCGTCGTGCGACATTGTTTTTGGAAGGCCGCAGCGATGCGCTGACCGGCGAGCTGGAAATGGCCATGCAGGCGGCGAGTGAGCAACTGGAGTTCGAGCAGGCCGCACGTTTGCGCGATCTGATTGCTGGCATTCGCAAGTTGCAAGTACGCCAGTTTGTGGATGGTCGCAGCGCTGATCTGGATGTGTTGGCAGTGGCGCAACAGGGCGCGATGGCCTGTGTCTTGTTGCTGGCATTCCGTGATGGTCGAAATTTGGGGACGCGCGCGTTCTTTCCTAAAACCAATGGCGAAGAGAATGCACCTGACGTATTGGCTGCATTCGTATCGCAGTATTACGCAGAACAGGCACCGCCCAGCGAGATCGTGCTGGAGCACGACATCCCCGAGCGTGGTTTGATCGAGCAAGCGCTGAGCGAGCACGCGGGTCGAAAGGTTGAGTTGCGCTTCAACGTGCGCGGCGAGCGCGCCGCACACGTGGATATGGCGCGGCGTAACGCGCAATTGGCATTGGCCACCGAGTTGACCAGCAGCAGTGCGCAACACGCACGACTGGAAGGCTTGCGTGACTTGCTGGGCATGCAGGAGTCACCGGCGCGGATTGAATGTTTCGACATTAGTCACACCATGGGCGAGGCTACGGTGGCGTCGTGTGTGGTATTCGATGCCCAGGGCGCAGTGCGCAAGCAATATCGACGCTACAACATCAATGGCATCGAGCCGGGTGATGATTACGCCGCCATGCATCAAGCCCTGCAACGGCGGTTTCGGGCTGCTGCGGAAGGGCAGCCCGATGTCGTGCTGCCGGATGTGCTGCTGATTGATGGTGGTGCCGGGCAACTGGCGCAGGCGCGTGATGTCTTGATTGATGCGGGCATTCAAGGTGTGATTCTGGTGGGTGTGGCCAAGGGGCCGGCGCGCAAGGCGGGGGATGAAACCCTGCTGCTGCCGGATGGGCGTGAGGTGCAGCCAGGTGCGGCATCGCCGGCATTGCAACTGGTGCAACAAGTGCGCGACGAGGCGCACCGCTTCGCTATCACCGGGCACCGTGGCAAGCGCCAGAAGGCGCGCACCACCAGCCGCTTGCAAGATATCGCCGGTATCGGGCCTCGCCGACGAGCAGCCTTGCTCAAGCATTTTGGCGGTCTGCCGGCGCTGCGAGCAGCGGCGGTGGATGACATTGCGCGCGTCGATGGTGTCAACCGGGCTTTGGCCGAACGCATCTGGAACAGCTTGCACGGCCTGTCGCATGACGCAGATACGACGAGTGCCCCGTAGAATATACGCATGAGACTGACCATCCCGACCTGGTTGACCTTGGCACGCATTGCGTTGATTCCGGTGCTGGTGGTGGTGTACTACCTCGATTATCGCTGGACCAATATCGCCGCAACTGCGATCTTTGCATTGGCCTCGATTACCGATTGGCTGGATGGCTGGATTGCGCGCCGCTACCAGCAATTTTCCAGATTCGGTGCATTTTTGGATCCGGTGGCCGACAAGTTGATGGTATCCACCGCATTGGTCATCACTGTGCAACACCATCACACCGTGTGGATGGCGCTGTGGGCCAGCGTGATCATTGGCCGCGAGATCGCGGTTTCCGCATTGCGCGAGTGGATGGCTGAATTGGGCCTGCGCGGCAAAGTCGCAGTGGCGATGGTGGGCAAGGTCAAGACCACGGTGCAGATGATCGCGCTGGGATTTTTGCTGTACCGCGAGCCATTGTGGGGGATGCCGATCTTCCTGATTGGCGAATGGCTATTGGCAGCGTCCGCGCTGCTGACGTTGTGGTCAGGGTTTGAGTACCTGCGCGCGGCTTGGCCTTCACTGACTGCCGAAGATGAAAAAAGTTGAAATGCAGGCGTTGACTCAATCGAAACTTTCCGTACAATAGCGGGCTCAACGCGGGAATAGCTCAGTTGGTAGAGCACGACCTTGCCAAGGTCGGGGTCGAGGGTTCGAGTCCCTTTTCCCGCTCCAGTTTCAGCGAAGCCCCATTCGTGGGGCTTTATTGTTTAAGTGTTTGGTTCATGTGTTGCGTCATCCGGCCGGGTGGCAGAGTGGTTATGCAGCGGACTGCAAATCCGCGTACGCCGGTTCAATTCCGACCTCGGCCTCCACAATTCAAGCGGGAATAGCTCAGTTGGTAGAGCACGACCTTGCCAAGGTCGGGGTCGAGGGTTCGAGTCCCTTTTCCCGCTCCAGTGGTCTGAAGCCTCGCTCACGCGGGGCTTTGTTTTTTCGGTCGATTGGACCTGCCATGACGTAAGCTTGCACCCATGCCTGGGTGGCGAAATCGGTAGACGCACCGGACTTAAAATCCGTCGGTCGCAAGACCATGAGGGTTCGAGTCCCTCCCCAGGCACCATTGCAGCCACGCATTTGGAGGTGCCATGTCGCGCTATACCGCTTATGCCGCCAGCATTGCGCTGGCTTTCGGCGCGTTGGCACTGGCGCAGTGGCACCCGCATGCGTGGTGGGCGGTAGCAGTGTTTGCCGGGTTGGCGCTGCTGGGGACGCTGGACATGTTGCAGCGCAAAAGCACGCTGCGCCGCAATTTCCCGATCCTGGCGCATTTTCGCTATGGGCTGGAAACCATCGGCCCGGAGATGCGGCAGTACTTCATCCAGTCCGATACCGAGCGGGTGCCGTTTTCTCGCGAGCAACGCGCGTTGATCTACCAGCGTGCCAAGCATGTCAACGACGTGCGCCCGTTTGGCACCTTGCAGGACGTGTACGGCGTGGATTACGAATGGATCAACCATTCGATGGCACCGGCCGAAGTGGCCAATCACGATTTTCGTATCACGATCGGCGAGGACTGCGCGCAGCCGTATTCGGCCAGTGTCTTCAATATTTCCGCGATGAGTTTCGGTGCATTATCGGCAGCGGCCATTCGCGCACTCAATGGCGGTGCCAAACGGGGCGGGTTCTATCACGACACCGGCGAAGGCTCGATTTCGCCGTATCACCGCGAGGCCGGCGGGGATTTGGTGTGGGAATTGGGCTCGGGCTATTTTGGTTGCCGCAATCATGACGGCAGCTTCAATGCCCAGCGCTTCACCGAACAGGCGCGTGATGCGCAGGTGAAAATGATCGAGGTCAAGCTGTCGCAGGGCGCAAAGCCTGGCCATGGCGGGGTGTTGCCGGCGGCCAAACTCAGCGCCGAAATTGCCGCCACCCGCGGTGTGCCGATGGGCCAGGATTGCGTCTCGCCGGCGCGCCATTCGGCATTCTCCACGCCGCTGGAGTTGCTGCAATTTGTCGCCCATTTGCGTGAGTTGTCGGGTGGCAAGCCCACCGGCTTCAAGTTGGCGCTGGGGCATCCATGGGAATGGTTTGGCATCGCCAAGGCGATGCACGAAAGCGGTCTGCTGCCCGATTTCATCGTGGTCGATGGCGCTGAAGGTGGCACCGGCGCGGCTCCGGCGGAATTTGTGGATCATGTGGGCGTGCCGATGCACGAAGGTCTGATGTTGGTGCACAACACGCTGGTGGGTGTGGGGCTGCGGGATCGCATCAAAATCGGCGCGGCTGGCAAGATCACCAGCGCCTTCGACATTGCACGCACCTTGGCGATGGGCGCGGATTGGTGCAATGCCGCGCGCGGTTACATGTTTGCGCTGGGCTGCATCCAGTCCTTGAATTGCCATACCAATCGCTGCCCCACCGGGATTGCCACCCAGGACCCGTCGCGCTGGAGGCATCTGGATGTGCCCGACAAAACCACCCGCGTGTTCGAGTTCCACGACAACACCCTGCGCGCCCTGCGCGACTTGTTGTGCGCGGCGGGGTTGAGCCACCCGGATCAGTTAGGCCCGGAACACATCCTGCGTCGGGTCTCGCCCACCGAGGTGCGCTCGCTGGCTGCACGCTACCGCTATCTGGCACCAGGCGTGCTGCTGCGCGGTGATGATCCGGGGCATGCGGTGTTCCGCGATTATTGGGACACGGCGCGTAGTGATGCCTTTATGCCACCTGCGAATGTCCTGGAGCTGCGTGGCAGCAAGGCCAGCTGATACTCTTTGCTGCATCAAAAACGTGTTGTTGCTGCCTTGACTATCTCACTGTCTCATTTGGATCGGCTTGAAGCCGAAAGCCTGCACATCCTGCGCGAAGTGGCCGCCGAGTTTCAAAACCCGGTGCTGTTGTACTCAGTGGGCAAGGACAGCTCGGTGCTGTTGCACCTGCTGCTGAAAGCGTTTTATCCGGCGCGTCCGCCGATTCCGCTGTTGCATGTGGATACCGGCTGGAAGTTTCGCGAAATGATCGCCTTCCGCGACCAGCGTGCCGCCGAAACCGGCGTGCAGCTGCGCGTGCATCAGAATCCCGATGGCGTGGCGCAGGGCATCAGCCCGATCAGCCACGGTGCCACCGTGCATACCGATGTGATGAAAACCCAAGGCTTGAAGCAGGCGCTGGACAAGTACGGCTTCGATGCCGCCATTGGCGGTGCCCGCCGCGATGAAGAAAAGTCGCGTGCCAAGGAACGCATCTTCAGCTTCCGCAACGCCCAGCACCGCTGGGATCCGAAGAGCCAGCGCCCGGAGTTATGGAATCTGTACAACGCGCGCATCCACAAGGGTGAATCAGTGCGTGCCTTTCCATTGTCCAACTGGACCGAGCTCGACATCTGGTTGTACATCTATCGCGAAAACATCCCGGTGCCTTCGCTGTATTTGGCTGCGCAGCGCCCGGTGGTGGAACGCGATGGCGCATTGATCATGGTCGATGACGATCGCTTGCCGCTGCGTGAGGGTGAAGTGCCGATGCACAAGCAAGTGCGTTTTCGCACGCTGGGCTGCTACCCATTGACCGGCGCGATTGAATCACAGGCCGACACGCTGGAAAAAATCATTGCCGAAATGCTGGTGGCGACCACCTCGGAACGGCAGGGGCGGGTGATCGACCACGATCCCACCGCCTCGATGGAAAAGAAAAAGCAAGAGGGCTATTTCTGATGCGCATGGATGATGCCAACGCGCAGGTGGCCGCCTACCTGCAACAGCACGAAACCAAAGGCCTGCTGCGTTTCATCACTTGCGGCAGCGTGGACGATGGCAAGAGCACCTTGATTGGTCGCCTGCTGCACGACACCAAATTGCTGCTGGACGATCAAGTCAGCGCGCTGGAAGCCGACAGCCGCAAGCATGGTACCCAGAACGGCGAGATCGACTTTGCGTTGCTGGTCGATGGGCTGGCGGCCGAGCGCGAGCAGGGCATCACCATTGATGTGGCCTACCGCTTCTTCGGTACTGATCGCCGCAAATTCATCGTCGCCGACTGCCCCGGCCACGAGCAGTACACCCGCAATATGGCCACCGGCGCATCCACCGCGGATTTGGCAGTGGTGCTGGTGGATGCGCGCAAGGGGCTGCTCACCCAGACCCGTCGCCACAGCTACATCGTCAAACTGCTCGGCATCAAGCGGGTGCTGCTGGCCGTCAACAAGATGGACTTGGTCGGTTTCGATCAGGCCGTGTTTGAGGGCATTGCCGGGCATTACCGTGCGCTGGCAGCGCAGCTGGGGATCGCGCATGTGGACTGCATCCCGCTGTCGGCATTGCGCGGCGACAACATGATCACGCGCTCGGCAGCCATGCCGTGGTATCACGGCCCGGCACTGCTGGAACATCTGGAAACCGTGCCGGTAGAAGGCTCTTCGGCACATGCCGCATTCCGCATGCCGGTGCAATGGGTATGCCGGCCGAACCAGGATTTCCGCGGCTTTGCCGGCACCGTGGCCGCCGGTAAAGTGGCACCCGGGGATGCGGTCATTGTGCTGCCATCCGGTCGCCGTTCCAGCGTGGCGCGGGTGGTGACTGCCGACGGCGACTTGGCGCAGGCAGTCGAAGGCCAAGCCGTCACCTTGACGCTGGCCGATGAGATCGACGCCAGCCGCGGTGATGTGATTGCCGTCGTGTCTGATGTGCCGGAAGTGGCCGATCAATTTGCCGCGCATCTGTTGTGGATGGGCGATGCGCCGCTGCTGCCGGGGCGCCCGTACCTGCTCAAAGTGGGGGCGCGTACCGTGGGTGCCTCCATTACCGAAATCAAGCACAAGGTGGACGTCAACACGCAGGATGCGCTGGCCGCCAAGCATCTGGAGTTGAATGAAGTTGCGGTGTGCAATCTGCATCTGGATCAGCCCATCGCATTTGCCCCTTATGCCGATAACAAGGTGCTGGGTGGCTTCATCCTGATCGACCGTCAAAGCAATGCTACCGTCGCCGCCGGCACGCTGGATTTCGCACTACGTCGCGCCGGCAATATCCATTGGCAACATCTGGATGTGGACAAGGCTGCACGTGCACGCAGCAAACACCAAAGCCCGCGTTGCCTGTGGTTTACCGGCCTGTCCGGTGCCGGCAAATCCACCATCGCCAACTTGGTGGACAAGAAACTGCTGGCGATGGGGCGGCACGCCTATGTGCTGGATGGCGACAATGTGCGGCATGGCCTGAACAAAGATCTGGGATTCACCGATGAGGACCGGGTGGAAAATATCCGTCGCGTCGCAGAGGTGGCCAAACTCATGGTGGATGCCGGCTTGATCGTGCTGGTCAGTTTCATCAGCCCATTCCGTGCCGAACGCGACATGGCGCGTAGCCTGTTCGATGCGGGCGAATTCTTGGAAGTGTTCGTGGACACGCCACTGGCCGAAGCCGAACGTCGCGATGTCAAAGGCCTGTACGCCAAGGCGCGGCGCGGCGAGCTGCGCAACTTCACCGGGATCGATTCACCTTATGAGGCGCCGCTGACACCCGAGCTGCATCTGCGCACCGATGCCGCCGACCCGGTGGCGTTGGCGGATGAAGTGGTGACTGCATTATTGCAGGCACAAAAAAACGGCCTAAGCCGTTGATTTGATTGGTGGGCGGTGCAGGGTTCGAACCTGCGACCCTTGCCGTGTGAAGGCAATGCTCTACCGCTGAGCTAACCGCCCGGTGTTGCGAGCCGCGCATTCTACAGGAGTAGGTTGTGATGGCAAGCCCTTGCAGGCGAGCAAGGGCAATTTGTCGCTGAACTGTGCTTGCCTGCAGTGGCTGCGTTCAGCTGCGAAGTTGCGTACTGCGACGCACCACGCATAATGCTAGGTCCGAGAACGAGGTTCGTGCATGCGCAACGTGCTTTCCATCTTGCTGGTTTCCATGCTGTTATTGCTTTCGGCATGCGCGAGCACAGGCACATCCAGTGGCCAGTCGCATTCCTCAATCGTCAGCAATGAGGTTGTTGGCAACAAGCTGCCACCCCCGGATACCACCAGCGCATCGGGTGCTTATGAGGGCGCAAGTGATTACCGCATTGGTGCACAGGACTTGCTTGAGATCAGCGTGTTTGGTGTGCAGGACCTGGATAAGGAGGTGCGCGTCAATTCCAACGGTCAGATTTCACTGCCCTTGATTGGCGGTGTGATGGCCGGTGGCCGCACGATTCCGGAATTGGAGCAAGACCTCGCCGGGAAGTACGCCAGCGGATTCCTGCAAAACCCCCAAGTCAGCGTGTTTGTCAAAGAGTACGCAAGCCAGCGCATCACCCTTGAAGGCGCAATCGTCAAGCCGGGCATCTATCCGATTACGGGTAAAACCACATTACTGCAAGCGATTGCATTGTCGGGTGGCGTGGATGACAAAATTGCCGATTTGGGTGGCATCGTGTTAATGCGGCAAATCGATGGCAAGCGCATGGCTGCCGTCTATGACCTGCGTGCGGTACGACGCGGGAAAATGGAAGATCCACAGGTTTATGGAGACGACATCATCGTCGTCGAGGCTTCCGGCAGCAAGTCGGCTTATCGCCGCTTCATCGAAACCATGCCGGCGCTTGGTGTTTTCGGTTGGTTATTCTGAATTCATTCAAGGACGAAATTGCATGCCGCATGATCGCTTGCCTACCCCCTCGGCTGATGCTGGCCAGCAGCTTCAATCATCTGTCGCTTATCCAGCCTTGCCGCAACGCGGGGCATCCGCGTTATTGGTACATGAATTGCAGCAAAGCGATCGCCGCGATGAGGACGAGATCGACCTATTGGCGTATTGGCACATTCTGGTCAAACGGCGTCGATTGATTGCCAGCATTCTGATTGCAGTGGTTGCGTTGGCCTTGCTGGCGACCTTGCTGGCGACACCGATTTATCGTGCATCGGCGGTATTGCAAATTGAAAAGCAAAGTAGTCAGGTCATTCAGGTTGATGGAATTCAGCCGGGAAGCGATCTGGGTGGGTGGGATCCAGACTTCCTGCAGACGCAAATCGAGTTGATCAAGAGCCGATCCTTGAGTGAGCGTGTGGCGAGTGAATTGCACATGGATCAAGCGGCAATGGATCGTCTATATGCGCCCGGGTGGTTGGACCGCATGTTGGCCCTGTTGCAGCCAAAATCCAGGCAGGCGACGAGTGGCAAAGCTGACAAACCCGCCAATCAGGCCAAGGATTTGCTGAAGAGCGCTTCCGGCATCGTTGCTGGAGGTTTGAGCGTCGATCCTGTTCGTAATTCCAAGTTGGTGGTTATCAACTTCGATAGCCCGTCGGCGCAGTTCTCGGCACGCGCTGCCAACGCGCTTGCCGATGGCTTTATTGCTGCCGGATTGGAGCGCCGCTTTGGCGCGTCGTCATATGCCAAGACCTATTTGGAAGACCAGCTCAAGCTGACCAAGGCGCGGTTGGAAGAATCCGAGCGCAAGTTGGTATTGTTCGCGCAGCAGGAGAATCTGGTCGATACCGGTGACAAAGGGCAATCGCTTGCGGTGCAGAATCTGACGCAGCTCAATGCGGCGTTGGCCACCGCGCAGGATCAGCGCATCCGCGCGCAGGCGCGTTGGCAGCAGGCTTCCGGTGGGGCGATGCCGGCGGATATGATCGGTAATTCCAATATTCGCAATTTGCAGCAGCAAAAGGGTGCGCTGCAGGCGCAGTATCAGCTGAAGCTGCAGACCTTCAAGCCGGACTATCCGGACATGCGGCAGCTCAAGAGTCAGGTGGATGAGCTGGATCGCCAGATTGGGCAGGAAATTGGAGGGGTTCGTGCATCAGTCAAAGCCGAGTATGATGCTGCCGCGAAGCAGGAACAGATGTTGATGGGCCAGATTGCAGCGCTGCGCACGCAGGCGCTGGATGTGGATGGACGCAGCATCCAGTACAACATTCTGAAGCGCGAAGTGGACACCAACCGTCAGCTCTATGACGGCCTGCTGCAGCGCTACAAGGAAGTGGGCGTTGCCGGTGATGTACGTTCCAACAACATTTCCATCATCGACCGTGCCGAAGTGCCTGATGGGCGTTTCAAGCCCAGCCTGATCCGGAATCTGGCACTGGGGGTTTTGTTGGGCGCAATGCTGGGTGTGCTGATTGCGTTTCTACTGGAGTTCTTGGACGACACACTCAAGACCCCTGAAGACATCGAGCAGAAACTCAAAATGCCGGTGTTGGGTGTGGTGCCTAAATTGGGGCCGAAGGAGAGCATGGCGGCGGTTGCAAGCAATCCGCAGTCGTCGTTCTCCGAGGCCTATCGCTCGGTACGCACGGCGCTGCAGTTTGCAACGGATCATGGCGTGCCCAAAACGTTGTTGATTTCCAGCAGTGGCCCTGGGGAGGGTAAATCGACCACCGCGCAGGCGTTGGCGCGCAACCTCACCCAGCTTGGCAAGCGTGTCATGTTGGTAGACGCCGACCTGCGCAATCCTTCCTTGCATAAAGCCTTTGGCCTGCGTGCGGAGCATGGCCTCAGTAGCCTGCTGTCAGGTGCATGCAGCTTTGCCGACGTGGTACAGCCATCGGGAGAGGAACGTCTGGATTTGATTCTGGCCGGGCCGCTGCCACCGAACCCTGCCGAGCTTTTGTCCGGTACCAAACTGATTTCATTGCTCACCGTCGCATCCGAGCGCTACGACCACGTCATCGTTGATGGGCCGCCTGTATTGGGTTTGGCCGATGCGCCGATACTTGCCAATTCGGTGGATAGCACGCTGTTGATGATCTCCAGTGGCAAAACCAAGAGCGGTGCGGCACAAGCTGCGCTGAAACGACTGCTAACGGCACGGGCACGTATCGTCGGTTGTTTGCTGACCAAATACGACGCGCGTACTGCCGGCTATGGGTATGGCTACGGGTACCAATACGAGTCGTATTACGCCTATGGCAACAAGCCAAGGCTGACCAAGGGCTGATCGATGAGCGGCGCGAATGGGGACGCGCTGGAGTGGGCGGTAGCACTGTTGCATGCGCCGGGTGAACGGCATGCGTTGCGACAGCGCTCGTTGCCGGATGGGATCACCGAACTGCTGGGAATAGCCGCGACAACCTCGCCTGAGTCATTGGCCATTGCGGCCAAACACTTCGGTGAACCGGAGTCCCGTATGCGCGAAGCTGCCCAGTTCTATGTTCGCGAAATCCTGCTGTTTCCACAGGCAGATGCCTACCGCATCCTGGGTGTCAGCGATGACGCATCGCAGGACGTCATCAAAACCCACCATCGCTTGTTGCAGCGATGGCTGCATCCAGATCGATTGCAACATGCCGGAGATGCGGTATTTGCAGCGCGGGTGAACGTCGCGTGGCAGCGTCTTCGCAATACCGCACAGCGTGCTCAATATGATGCCCACTTGCGCCAAACAGACCATTTGCCAGCGGCGCTGGATATTGGCGCCATGCCGGTCGTGCGGGTATGGGGTGCAGAGCCGCCACCCGTTCCGCCGCTGCATCGTTGGCTGCGCCGGCTGCCATTGCTGATGTTGCTGCTGGTGTGTGGTGGCTTGTTCTGGATGGTGTTGCAAGATTGGCGTCGTGAGCCTGAGTTGGCATGGGGCGAGCCTGACGTTGCCTCGGCACCCGCGCAAGCGCAGTCAGCAATATCGAGTACTTCTCAGCCAGTTACCAAAGCAGCGCGGCACCAGCATGCAGCGCCACCGGATCCGCGGGTTCCCGCCGCGACTGCGGCGCACGTCAAGCCTGGCAGGATGGCAAGTGCACTTCCTGTGGTGCCTTCGCACGGATTGGGCGAGGCGAGAGCGGCATCCATTCCGATGACAACGGCGGCAAGCCCTGTTTCGCATCGCAATAGTCGATCATCGCAACCTGGAGTGACGGCACCTGCAGTGGTTGCCGACATGACAATGACAGCACCTGTTGTCGAACCCATCTCACCACCCCATGCGGCATTGCCATCACAGGCACAAATCGCTGCTGCGCAGCAGGTCGCGGACCAGTTGTTGCGGTATATGCAGCAATTGCAGCGACCGTCACCGTCGATCTGGAATAGCCCCGTGATTCAGGTCTCTGCGGAGCAGATGCGGAAGACATTGAATGCTGCGGGGGCGCCACGTTTTGGCGCTGTGCAATGGCGCATTGGTACCGATGCCGCAGACCTTGTATCGCGGTTTCCATCGCAACCGGATGGTAGCGGTGGTGGCACGTTCACTGCCGTACTGCAATGGCGCGAAGGCCGTTGGCTGGTGACCGGGGTAGGAATGGGGCAGGAGCAATGATGACCACGGCTCGCAACGTTGTCTTGATTATCGTTTCTGGTGTGCTGTTGTTCGCAGCGTGGCGGCTGGTTGGGCAGATACTGGCCGAACGCGATGCGACCGATAATCCGGTGGCAGCCTTGTCCTGGCGGCCCGCGGATCCGGTAGCGCTCCTGCAGCTCACCGAACAGCAACGCACCAGGCAGGATCTTGCGTCGGCTGCGCAGACAGCACGCCAATTGCTGGCACACGAGCCATTGAGTGGGCAGGCATTTCGAGAATTGGGGATGATCTCCGATCAACGCGGCGATCGCGCACAGGCGAAAAAGTTGTTTGACATCGCCGCACGCCGCGCGCCGCGAGACCTCCCCACGCATGCGTGGTTAGCCCAATATGCGCTGCGGCAGCACGACTATCCCGGTGCGATGCAGCAGTTTGACATCGTGTTTCGGCAGGCGCCGGAGCGACTGGCCAGGCTGGCCCCAGCCTTGGTGCAAATGGCGAAGGAACCGGCCTTTGCCGATGCGCTGGCCGCCAGCTTGCGTACCAATCCGCCGTGGCGTGCCGCGATGCTACAGGCGTTGCAATCGCGTACGGATGACAAGGCGCAGGCGCAAGTGATGCAAAGCCTGCAATCACGTGGTGGGCTCAGTGTTGAGGAGTTTTCCCATTGGTTGAATAGCCTGATGGCACAGGGCCGTTGGGGCGAGGCCTATGCGCGCTGGGCGGATACCGTGGTCAAGCCTGGCGGCAGGCTGCCGACGCTTTTCAATGGCGACTTCAGTACGGCTCCAAGTAGCGCTGGCTTCGATTGGTACCTGCGCGACATCCCCGGTGTGTTGTTGAACGTGGAGCGGCAGGCGGCAGCACCCACGCATCAGGTGCACGTTAGTTTTATGGATCGCGGTATTCCCAGTACGGGGTTGGAGCATCCCTTGTTGTTGATGCCAGGGCACTATCGGTTGACAGTGCAGGTGCGCGGGCAGGCATTGGCGAGCGAATTGGGGTTGCGGTGGGTGTTGGCGTGTCAGTCGGGCCCACAAATAGTGGCGTTGAGCCTGCCAGCAGATGGTAGTTTTGGTTGGCGCCAGTTGACCGGAGACTTCGAAGTTCCCGATAAAAGCTGCCAGGGGCAGTGGTTACGGCTCACCAACCCGGTGTCGGGTGGAGCCGGGCAGCGAGTTGCGGGCGAGCTGTGGTTGGCAAACATGCAGATTGAACGGCTTGCCAATTGATCGAGTCGTTGTAGTCCACCCAGCCTATTGCCATTATCGATGAATGCGCGGAGGATCAGGCCTACCGCGTGTCTTGCGCTTGCCGGAAGCAAGGGGGTGCTGCATGGACGTCGTGATTGTGGATGATCTGCCGTCGGCCCGCACGTTGATGCGGCATGTTGTTCAGGAAATCGGGCCGCAGCTCAATGTGCATGATTTTGGCGTGCCCGAAGACGCACTGAATTGGTGCGAGGACAATCGTCCCGATTTGCTGCTGCTGGATTACCGCATGCCGGGCATGGATGGGCTGGAACTGGCTAGGGCATTTCGCAAATCGCTGCGCAATCGGGATGTGCCCATCGTGCTGGTCACGGTGGTGGAGGATGCGCCAGTGCGGCAGGCGGCGCTGGATGCCGGTGTCATCGACTTTGTGGTCAAGCCCATTAAACCTCGTGACGTGCGTGCGCGCTGTCGTAATCTGCTGCAACTTCGGCAGCAGTCCGAATCGGTCAAGCAACGTGCGTTGTCACTGGAGCAGCGTTTGCTGGCCAGCATGCATGAAGTGGAAGAGCGCGAGCGCGAAACCCTGTCGCGGCTGGCGCGCGCCATCGAGTTCCGTGATACCGGCACCAGCGCTTATCTGGAACGCATGGCGCATGTGGCAGGGGTGATTGCAGAAGGACTTGGCTTGCCCGAAGAACAAGTGCGTTTGATCGAATTGGCGGCACCACTGCACGATATTGGCAAAATTGCCATTCCCGATGCCATCTTGATGAAGCCCGGCCCGTTGGAACCGCATGAGCGTGACCATATGAAGCAGCACCCGCGGATCGGCTACGAACTGTTGCAAGACAGCCAGAATCGTTTTATCCAAGTGGGCGCGCAAATTGCCCTGCGCCATCATGAATGGTGGGATGGCAGCGGCTATCCGGACGGGTTGCGAGGACACGCCATTCCGATTGAAGCGCGGGTGGTGACGGTGGCCGATGTGTTCGATGCGTTGCTGTCGCCACGGCCCTATAAGCAGGCGTGGAGCATTGGGCGCACACTGGAATACATCGGCTCACAAAGCGGCACTATGCTGGATCCAGGGTGCGTGCGTGCATTGATGAACAATTTGCCGCGCATCTACGACATCTGCGATCGGTATTCCCATGTCCAACCCGGCCGAGCCACGGGTTGAGGGCTTGCACGTGGGTATCGGCCTCATTTGGTCAAAGTTGCAACAGCGTGATGACAGCGAGCACACGCAAGTTTTTGTGCGCATTGTCATCACGTTTTTGTTCTGCCTGTATTTGGGGTGGCTAGTCGGCTCAGGCGACGCTAGTCCGCAGTTGCGCGCCACGTGGATGATTTTGTTGGCCGAGTTGGGGCTGTCGGTGGTATTGCTGGCGGCCATCGTAGCGTCGCCGGCCCCCTCGCACCCGCGTCGATGGCTGGGCATGCTGGCGGATTATGCGTCGATGGGCGGCGTCATGTACTTGCAGGGCGAGCAGGCCGCGCCGCTGTATGCCGTGTATCTGTGGGTCACCATCGGCAATGGTTTGCGCTACGGCTCGGGTTATCTATATGCCGCAACCGTGTTGGCGGCGCTGTCCTTTGGAAGCATGGCGGCGATGACGGCGTATTGGCAGCAAAATCCCTATCTGTCATGGGGATTGCTGTTGGGGGTGGTGGCGGTACCGCTGTATTTCGCCAGTTTGTTGAAAGCCTTGACTGTTGCGATGGAAGACGCGCGACGCGCGAATCAGGCCAAGAGCCGCTTCCTGGCAAACATGAGCCATGAGTTTCGCACCCCATTGAATGGGCTTTCGGGTATGTCCGAATTGTTGGCCAGCACCCGTCTGGATGCCGAGCAACGCGGTTATCTGGAAACCCTGCAAGCAGCAACGCATTCGCTGCTGGCATTGGTCGAGGATGTGCTGGACATTTCAGTGATCGAAGCAGGCAAGTTGAAGATACGCCAGGAAACATTCGAGTTGCCCGTGTTGCTGAATCAGATCAACTTGATGCTGCGCCCGCAGGCGCGCAACAAGCAGCTGGATTACGTGGTTACGTTGATGACCGACGTGCCGGCAAGGTTGCGCGGTGATCCCAGGCATTTGCAGCAGGTATTGGTGAATCTGCTCAGTAATGCCATCAAATTTACCCGGAAGGGTGAGGTGCGGATGACGGTGGCGCAAGCGGCTGCCAGCGATGGCCATGTGCGTTTGCGTTTTACCGTATCGGATACTGGAATTGGCATCCCTGCGTCAGCGCGCGCGCGCTTGTTTGATGCGTTTGAACAGGCCGACAACAGCTTGGTGCGCCGGCACGGCGGCACCGGGCTGGGTACCGCCATTGCCAAGGGTTTGACCGAAGCGATGGGGGGTAGCATCGGGTTTGAAAGCCGTGAGCATGTTGGCAGTCGTTTCTGGATTGAATTGCCGTTTGAAGTCCCAGTTGCGTTGGAATGCGCAAGCTTTGAATCCGCTCCGACACCACCACCTGTGCAGGTGGCAAGTCCGGCACCGGCGCTGAATATTATCGATTTTGCCGATCCCTTCTTGCGTCATCGTGCACGAGTCAAGCCCTTGCGTATCTTGGTCGCCGATGACCACGCTGCCAATCGCCTGCTGCTGCAGACCGTGTTGCAAAAGGCAGGGCATCGGGTGATGGCAGTGGAAGATGGCGAAGCGGCATTGGAGGCTCTGGCCAGCGGCGGTTTTGATCTGGCGTTGATTGACCTGCACATGCCATCCATGAGTGGCATTGACCTGTTGCGGCAGCTGCGGGTGATGGAGGCTGGCCGGCATGAGGCGACACCTGTCATTGTGGTCAGTGCAGATGCGATGGCCGACACCCTGCAAGCCTGCCGCAATGCGGGCGCACGCGCGTATATCACCAAGCCGTTTACCGCAGGCCGGTTACTTGAAGCCATTGCCGAAATCGTGTCCGGGGAGCGGCCGGGTGAAGCCGAGCCGGTGGTGCAATTGCAACATGACAGCAACGCGCAAGTACTCGATGCAACGGCATTGGATGAGTTTGCCGCACTCGGCATGGGCAAAGCTTTCGAAACCGAATTTATCGGCCAATGTGTGACCGATGCGCGGATGGCCTTGGTTCGGATGCGGCAGGCGATCGTGGTGGCTGATTGGGAGCAGTATCGTGATCAGGCGCACGCGTTGAAGGGCGTGGCCAGCAATCTTGGCTTGCGCCAATGCAGCACCTTGAGCAGTGCGCTGATGCGAATGAGTGGCATCGAGCTGGCCCGTGATGGTCAGCGTCATTGCGATACCCTGGCCGACTGCCTGCGGCGTGGTGAGCAAGCACTCGCGGCGCGCGGCAGCTGGGTGCCGGCGCGCGAGGAAACACCATAGCGGGGACTCAGGCGTGTGCCGTTACCGGCTCGCCGTGGCGGCGATACTGCGCACGTACCAGCCGTTCCATGGTGCGCAGGGATTTTTCTCCCAACTGCAATGCGGTCTCCACCCACACTGCGGTGATGGCCATCATGCCCTCCAAGCTGATCGGCTGGGCCATCGCGCGTACCTTGTGCATGGCGCTGCGTGCGTGCGCGATGCGGCGATTGCCGCGAATGACCTCGTCCACCGCCAACTGGCCTTGACCGCGGGGCGCCAGCACATCCACTAGGCCCATTCGGTACAACTCATCGCTGGAATGAATATCACCGGAGAGCATCAGTCTTTCGGCCTGATGCGGAGCAATGCGTTTGCACAGGAACGAATACGCGCCCATTCCCGGGAATAGGTCAAACAATACCTCCGGCAAGCCCATTCCCACGCCTTCCTCGGCAACGATGGTGTGGCAGCTCAGTGCAGCTTCAAAGCCACCGCCCAAGGCATCGCCTTGCACCAGCGCAATGCTGTGGGCGCCCGCATCCAGCCCCGCATGAAATGCATGTACGCCACGCACGCATTGCTGTGCATAGGTCAGCAAGGCAGGGCGATCTTGCCTGCGGATCGCATCGCAAAAATATTCCAGATCACCGCCTAGATTGAATGCATCGCAGTCCGAGGCCAGTACCACGTGGTGCAACCCGCCGTCGCGTTGTTGTGCTTCAACTTGCAGGCGAGCGCCGAGCAGATGTTGGTATTGCAGAATTTCGGCTACCAGTGCCGGCTTGAAGCAGGCACGGCCGGCGCGTTGCACCAGATCGGCGTGCATGTGGCACCAATGCACAGTGCCATCGGAAGTGGCGTGTGTGCGCAGAGTGGAGTAGCGGGGATTGGGGGAGAGTTGTTCAATAGTTGCAGTGGCCATGATCGCTCCAGACAGAGGCTGCCAGCGTGGGCCAGCGCGGCAGGGTGCGGAGGAAGCGGCGTGTGTTGGCCCGAGCTCTCTATGCGCCCAAATGGTTGAAAGTGCAACAAAAAAACCCCGGGTGCAGGGCATCCGGGGTGGGTTGATGCGTGGCGCTGACAGCGCCGATACTCAGGTTTTGGCGGGCTCGCGCAGCTCTTTGCGCAGGATCTTGCCGACATTGCTTTTGGGCAATTCGTTGCGGAATTCGACAAAACGCGGCTGCTTGTAGCCGGTCATGTTTTCGCGGCAGAACGCCTTTACTGCATCGGCCGTCAATGCCGGGTCTTTCTTGACGATAAACACCTTCACAGCCTCACCGGATTTGTCATCCGGCACGCCGATGGCGGCCACTTCCAACACACCGGGCATCATTGCAATCACGTCTTCCACTTCATTGGGATAGACGTTGAAGCCAGATACCAGAATCATGTCTTTCTTGCGGTCGACGATATAGAAATAACCTTGTTCGTCCATCTTGGCCATATCGCCGGTATGCAGCCAACCGTCGGCATCCATGACCTTGGCGGTTTCTTCGGGACGCTGCCAATAGCCCTTCATCACCTGTGGGCCTTTGACACAGAGCTCGCCAATTTCGCCCATGGGCAGGATTTGGCCATCTTCCCCTTTGATGCAGACCAGCGTAGATGGCACCGGCATGCCGATGGAGCCGTTATAGGCGCGCAAATCCAGCGGGTTGATGCACACCGCGGGTGACGTTTCGGTCAGGCCATAGGCCTCCGCCAAGGTGGTGCCAGTCACCTGTTTCCACTTGTCGGCCACGGCCCGTTGCACGGCCATACCACCGCCCAAGGTCAGGTGCAGATGCGAGAAATTCACTTGCTCGAAGCCGGGGGTGTTGAGCAAGCCATTGAACAGAGTGTTGACACCCGTGATCGCAGTGAAGCGGGTACTTTTGAGTTCTTTGACGAAACCGGGCATATCGCGCGGATTGGTGATCAATAGATTACTTGCGCCGAACTTGATGAACACTAGGCAGTTCGCGGTCAGCGCGAAGATGTGGTACAGCGGCAACGCGGTGACGATGGTTTCTTCGCCAAGCCTGATATTGGCCCCCACCCACGCCGCCGCCTGCTGCATATTGGCCACCAGGTTGCGATGGGTCAGCATCGCGCCCTTGGAGACACCGGTGGTGCCGCCGGTGTATTGCAGGAAGGCCAAGTCGTCCAGCGTACTGCGGAGTTGGGGCAGCTGGTGCATGCGGCCAAGTGTCAAGGTGTCGCCGAAGCGCACCGCACCCGGAATATTGTAGTCGGGCACCATTTTCTTGATGTACTTGAGCACGAAATTGATGAGCGCGCCCTTGGGGAAGCCCAGCATGTCGCCCAACCCTGTCGTGATGGCACGCACGCCCGGCATCTGCGCCAACACTTCTTGCGCCACGTTGCCGAAGTTGTCCATCACCAACAAGACACTGGCCCCGGAGTCTGCCAACTGGTGCTTGAGCTCACGCGGGGTATACATCGGGTTGGTGTTGACGACGACCAGCCCAGCGCGCAAGACGCCAAAAATCGCCACTGGATATTGCAGGCAGTTAGGCATCATGATCGCGACGCGATCACCTTTTTTAAGTTTCAACTCGCCAAGCAGATAGCCGGCAAAATCACGACTGAGGCGATCCAGTTCGGCATAGGTGATCGATTTGCCCATATTGATGAAGGCGGTTTTATTGCCATACTGCGCAATTGCCTTGTCAAACACATCGGTGATCGACGCGAACTCGTTCATGTCGATTTCGGCGGGCACGCCGGCGGGGTAGTGGTCTAACCAAGGCTGTTGCGAACGCATGCACTGTTCCCCTGCAAGTGAGCCGGCGCAGTAGGTGCGGCGGCGTATGGATTCCGCTTTGATTTGAGCATAGCCTCCGATGCGTGACAAGCCGATCTGGTCAAGAGCAGGAATGCTGCAATGCGCAATTTCCATGTATTTCCCCGCATTGTGCTCGCCACCGTGCCGGCCTTGCTACTGATGGTGTCCGCGGCCTGCCACAAACAAGTGCCGGAACAGGCCGTGCGGGCGCAGCTTGCGGCGTTGCAGGCGGCAATGGATGCCCGCGACGCCACTGCAGTGCGCGATTTGCTGGCAACCGATTTCATCGGCGAGCAGGGGCTGGAAAAACGCGGCGCGCATCAACTTGCTGCTGGCCTGTTTCTGCGCTACCGCGAGGTAAGCGCGAAGATCGGCCCGATCCAGGTCGAGGTGCTCGATCCCAGCAACGCCATCGCCCGCTTCAACCTGCTGGCCACGGGCGGCAGTGGTGGACTGCTGCCCGACAGTGGCCAAGTATTCGCGGTGGAAACCGGTTGGCAGTACATCGACGGCCACTGGCTGCTGCGCAACGCAAGTTGGAAGCCTGCGTTGTAATGCGTTTCAATCTGCGCGCGCCGCCAACTGCCGCAGCACATACTGCAACACGCCGCCATGACGGGCGTAGTCCACTTCCTTGGGTGTGAGCAGCAATACATCGACTTCAAAAGTGATGATGCGGCCATCGACGCGGGTGGCGGTGACGGTGGCAAGCTTCGAAGCGCCATCGGCCAGCCCGGATACCGCGTAGGTCTCATGGCCATCCAGGCCCAGGCTGGCGGCGTTCTGTCCCGCGCGAAATTGCAGCGGCAGCACGCCCATGCCCACCAAGTTGCTGCGGTGGATGCGCTCGAAACTTTCCGCAATCACCGCTTTCACGCCGAGCAGCAACGTGCCTTTGGCGGCCCAGTCACGGCTGGAACCGGTGCCGTATTCCTTGCCGGCGATCACCAGCAGCGGGGTGGCGTCCGCTTTGTAGTGCATCGCGGCATCAAAGATCGCCATTTTCTCCGGCGGCTGCGCGCCGAAGTACAGGGTGTTGCCGCCTTCTTCGCCACCGAAAAACAAATTCTTGATGCGGATATTGGCGAAGGTGCCGCGTACCATTACATCGTCATTGCCGCGCCGGCTGCCATAGCTGTTGAAATCTTGCGGGGCCACGCCACGGGCAATCAGGTAACGGCCGGCCGGCGACTCTTTCTTGATGCTGCCGGCCGGGCTGATATGGTCGGTGGTGATGGAGTCCCCGAAGTAGCCCAGCACGCGCGCGCCGTGGATGTCGTCGATGCGGCCCACCTGCATGGTCATGCCGTCGAAGTAGGGCGGGTTCTTGATGTAGGTGGACTCCGCATTCCAGGCATACAGTTCGCCATCCGGTGAGGCGATGGCGTTCCAGCGTGCATCCCCTTTGAACACGTCGGCGTAGTTCTGCTTGAACATGTCCGGGCCAAGCGTGGCCAAAATGGTGTTGTGGATGTCCTGGTTGCTGGGCCACAACTCCTTCAGATACACCGGTGCACCATGGGTATCGGTGCCCAGCGGCTCCTTGGTGATATCGAGTTCGGTGCTGCCGGCCAGCGCGTAGGCCACCACCAGCGGAGGGCTGGCCAGATAGTTCATCTTCACTTCGGCGTGGATGCGGCCTTCGAAATTGCGGTTGCCCGACAACACCGAGGCCACGCACAAATCACCGGCCGCAATTCCGGCGCTGACTTCGACCGGCAACGGGCCGGAATTGCCAATACACGTGGTGCAGCCATAGCCCACGGTGTAGAAGCCGATTTTTTCCAGCTCGGCCAGCAGCCCGGCGCGTTGCAGGTAATCCGTGACCACCCGTGAACCGGGTGCCAGCGACGTTTTGACCCACGGTTTGCGGGTCAGCCCACGTGCGGCCGCATTGCGCGCCAGCAGGCCAGCGGCCACCATGACGGCCGGATTGGAGGTATTGGTGCACGAGGTAATCGCGGCAATGACCACCGCGCCATCCTTGATCCGCATGTGGCTGCCGTCGATGGCGATATCGGCCTGGCCTTTGCCATGTTGTTCGTTGCCCACGGCCGCGCCACCACCTTCGGCGATGAAATCAGCCACCTCGCTGCTGCGCTTGTCGCGGGCGGCGGTGAGTTGGCTGATTGCCGCGCGGCTGGCACTTGGCATGTCGGTCAGCAAGACCCGGTCTTGCGGGCGCTTGGGACCGGCCAGCGAGGGCAGCACGGTGCCCATGTCCAGTTCCAAGGTGGCGCTGTACTGCGCGTGCGGGCTGCTGGCGTCGTGCCACAGGCCTTGCACCTTGGCATAGGCCTCCACCAGGGCGATCTGATCATCACTGCGACCTGACAGGCGCAGATAATTCAGTGATTCGGCATCAATCGGGAAAATGGCGCAGGTGGCGCCATATTCGGGCGACATATTGCCAATCGTGGCACGGTCGGCCAGCGGCAGGTGTTGCAGCCCAGCGCCGAAGAATTCGACAAACTTGCCGACCACACCGTGCCGACGCAGCATCTCGGTGACGGTCAGCACCAGATCGGTGGCGGTCGCCCCTTCCGGCAGTTTGCCGGTCAGCTTGAAGCCCACCACTTGCGGGATCAGCATGGAGGCAGGCTGCCCCAGCATCGCGGCTTCCGCCTCGATACCGCCCACGCCCCAGCCCAGAATGCCGATGCCATTGACCATGGTGGTATGGCTGTCGGTGCCAAACAGGGTGTCAGGGAAGGCCCACTGGACGCCATCCAGCTCACGCGTCATCACCACCCGCGCCAGATATTCCAGGTTGACCTGATGCACGATGCCGGTGTTGGGCGGCACCACCTTGAAGTTGCCAAAGGCCTTTTGCCCCCAGCGCAGGAAGCCGTAGCGCTCGGTATTGCGTTCGAATTCGATCCGGCCGTTGGCGTCCAGCGCATCGGGGCGGGCGAACACGTCCACTTGCACCGAATGATCAATCACCAATTCCGACGGAATCAGCGGGTTGATCTGCTCGGGCCGGCCGCCCAGTTTCACCACCGCGTCGCGCATCGCCGCCAGATCCACCACGCAAGGCACTCCAGTGAAATCCTGCAAGATCACGCGGGCCGGCATGAAGGCGATCTCGGTGGCAGGTTCAGCGGCGGGGTTCCACTGGGCCAGCGCTTCGATATGCGCCGGCAGCACGCTGACGCCGTCTTCATGCCGCAACAGGTTTTCCAGCAGGATTTTCAGCGAATACGGCAGGCGCGCGATGTCAAACCGCTGCCCCAGCGCCGGCAGGCTGGCGTAGGCATAGGTGTTGCCATTCACATCAAGCTGGGCGCGGGTGGCAAAGGAATTCAACATGGCAGGCTTCCGATTGCAGGGATGCCGCAAGTGTATGCGCTGAACTGTAAGCATTCCGTTGCAGTGGTGTAGCAACCAGTTCCTTGAAGGCGGCAATTGCGGGATTAAGTAGGGTTGAAAAAGTATGTATAATTCATGCATACCAAAGTGGATGTGCGCGATGGAAGCCACCGTTGCCGAGCGCGGCCAAATCACCTTGCCCAAAGCCGTGCGCGATGCATTGGGGCTGGCCAAGGGCAGCGTGCTGAAAGTGGAACTGGATGGCAGCCGCATTGTGCTGAGCAAGCATGTGGACGATGCGATTTCGCGCGTGCGCGGCAAGTTTGCGCTGGATGCCAGCCCAGCCAACAAAGGCAAGGCCGCGTGATTGCGGTGGATGCCCCGGTGTTGGTGGAATTGCTGGCCAATGGCCCACGCGCCGATGCGGTGGAAGTAGGGTTGCGGCAAGCCCTTGGCGCGGGCCGGGTGGTGATTTGCGATGCCGCACTGGCGCAGTTGTGCGCCAGTTTGCGTAACGGTGCCGACGCACTGGCCGCGCTGGAAGAAATGGGCGTGCATTTTGCCGCGATTGAACCCAAATCCGCCTTACGTGCTGGCGAAATGCAGCGCCGGCAACGCCAACGTGGGGCCGCCACACGCCCGATTTCCGATTTCCTGACTGGTGCCCACGCGCTGCTGCAATGCGATGCGCTACTCACCTTCGATGCCGAATTTCATCGCGACTACTTCAAAGGCTTGAAGTTGATCGTGCCAAACGTTTGATCGCACCACCTCACTGGAGACCTCCCCCATGTTGAATGCATACCGCCAACACCTTGCCGAGCGTGCCGCGCTGGGCATCCCCGCACTGCCACTGACGGTGCAGCAGACCGCCGAGGTCATTGAATTGCTGAAAGCCCCGCCGGCGGAGGAAGCTGAGTGCCTGCTGGACTTGTTGGTCAATCGCGTGCCGGCCGGCGTGGACGATGCCGCCAAGGTCAAGGCCTCGTATTTGGCGGCGATTGCGTTTGGCAGCGAAACCAATGCGCTGATTTCCCGCGCCCGCGCCACCGAGTTGCTGGGCACCATGCTGGGCGGCTACAACGTCGCCCCGTTGGTGCAATTGCTGGACGATGCCGAGATTGGCAGCGTGGCGGCCAATGCACTCAAGCACACCTTGCTGGTGTTCGATGCCTTCCATGACGTGCAGGACAAGGCCAAGACCGGCAACGCCAATGCGCAAGCCGTGCTGCAAAGCTGGGCCGAGGCCGAGTGGTTCACCAGCAAGCCGGAAGTACCGGCCAGCCTGACCATCACCGTGTTCAAAGTACCCGGCGAAACCAATACCGATGACCTGTCGCCGGCGCCGGACGCCACTACCCGCCCCGACATCCCGATGCATGCACTGGCAATGTTGAAAAATGCGCGCCCGGATGCACCATTCCAACCGGAAGAAGACGGCAAGCGCGGGCCGATTCAAAATATCCTGTCACTGAAGGACAAAGGTCATTTGGTGGCCTATGTGGGCGACGTGGTCGGTACCGGCTCCAGCCGCAAATCGGCCACCAACTCGGTGCTGTGGTGGACCGGCGATGACATCCCCTACATCCCCAACAAGCGCGCCGGTGGTGTGTGCCTCGGCGGCAAGATCGCGCCGATTTTCTACAACACCATGGAAGACGCCGGGGCGCTGCCGATCGAGCTGGATGTCAGCCAGATGCAACATGGCGACGTGGTCGAGCTGCGTCCGTATGAAGGCAAGGCACTGAAAGCTGGCGAAGTGATCGCCAGCTTCGAACTCAAATCCGACGTGCTGCTGGACGAAGTGCGTGCCGGTGGCCGTATTCCGCTGATCATCGGGCGTGGCCTGACCGCCAAGGCGCGTGAAGCGCTGGGCTTGCCGGCCACCCACCTGTTCCGCCTGCCGGTCAATCCGCCGGATACCGGCAAGGGTTTCACCTTGGCGCAGAAGATGGTGGGCCGCGCCTGCGGTCTGCCGGAAGGCAAGGGCATGCGCCCGGGCACCTATTGCGAGCCGAAGATGACCTCGGTAGGCAGCCAGGACACCACCGGTCCGATGACCCGTGATGAGCTGAAAGACTTGGCCTGCCTGGGCTTCAGCGCGGACCTGGTGATGCAGAGCTTCTGCCACACCGCCGCCTACCCCAAGCCGGTCGATGTGAAAACCCATCACACCTTGCCGCAGTTCATTTCCACCCGTGGTGGCATTTCGCTGCGCCCCGGCGATGGCGTGATCCACAGCTGGCTCAACCGCATGTTGCTGCCTGATACCGTGGGCACCGGCGGTGATAGCCATACCCGTTTCCCGGTGGGGATTTCGTTCCCGGCCGGCTCCGGCTTGGTGGCATTTGCCGCCGCCACCGGGGTGATGCCGCTGGACATGCCCGAATCGGTGCTGGTGCGCTTCAAAGGCGAATTGCAGCCGGGGGTCACCCTGCGTGATCTGGTCAACGCGATCCCGCTGTACGCGATCAAGGCGGGTTTGTTGACGGTGGCCAAGGCCGGCAAGAAAAATATCTTCTCTGGCCGCATCCTGGAAATCGAAGGCTTGCCGAACTTGAAGGTGGAACAAGCTTTTGAATTGTCCGATGCCTCGGCCGAGCGCTCCGCCGCTGGTTGCAGCGTGCGCCTGAACAAAGAGCCGATCATTGAATATCTCAACAGCAATATCGTGCTGTTGAAAAACATGATTGCCGAAGGCTATCAAGATGCGCGTTCGCTGGCGCGCCGCATCGAGAAAATGGAGGCTTGGTTGGCCAACCCGCAATTGCTGGAGCCGGATGCCGATGCCGAGTACGCGGCGGTCATCGACATTGATCTGGCCGACGTGCACGAGCCCATCGTGGCCTGCCCGAACGATCCGGACGATGTGAAAACCCTGTCCGATGTAGCTGGCGCGCAGATCGACGAAGTGTTCATTGGTTCGTGCATGACCAATATCGGCCACTTCCGTGCCGCTGCCAAATTGTTGGAAGGCAAACGCGACCTGCCCACCCGCTTGTGGATTGCACCGCCCACCAAGATGGATGCCAGCGAGCTGACCAAGGAAGGCCACTACGGCACCTTTGGCAACGCCGGTGCGCGCACCGAAATGCCCGGCTGTTCGCTGTGCATGGGCAACCAGGCGCAGATTCGTGAAGGCTCCACCGCGATGTCCACCAGCACCCGCAACTTCCCCAACCGCTTGGGCCGCAATACCAATGTGTACCTGGGTTCGGCCGAGTTGGCGGCGATTTGCGCACGCCTCGGCCGGATTCCCACGCGTGAGGAATACATGGCCGACATCGGCGTGATCAATGCCAATGGCGACAAGATCTATCGCTACATGAACTTCGACCGGATCGAGGAGTACAGGGCGATTGCGGATACCGTTGCGGCGTGATGCTTGCGCTGTAGTTTGAAACAGCAACGCCCGGCCCGACCGGGCGTTGCTGTTTCGGCTTTGGGTGCGCAACCTATTCCGGGTCGTAATCCAGATTGAACGACAGCCAGCGTTCGGCCTGCGCCAAATCCACGCCTTTGCGTTTGGCGTAGTCGGTCACTTGTTCTTTGCTGACCCGGCCTACCACAAAATAATGGCTATCGGGGTGGCTGAAATACAGACCCGACACGCTGGCTGCGGGGTACATCGCAAAGTGGTCGGTCAGGGTGATATTGGCGTTATCAGTGGCTTTGAGCAAGTCAAACACCACGCGTTTTTCACTGTGTTCGGGGCAGGCCGGGTAGCCGGGGGCAGGGCGGATGCCTTGATAGCGCTCGGCGATCAAATCGTCATTGCTCAACTGCTCGTCCGCGGCATAGCCCCACAATTCGGTACGCACGCGCTGGTGCAGACGTTCGGCGAAGGCTTCGGCCAAGCGGTCGGCCAAGGATTTGAGCAAGATCGCGTTGTAGTCGTCGTGCTCGGCGCGGAAGCGTTCCAGATGCGGCTCGATCCCCAGTCCGGTGGTCACCGCGAATGCGCCCACCCAGTCCTGTTTGCCACTGTCTTGCGGGGCGATGTAATCGGCCAAACACAGGTTAGGGCGCTCGATGGGTTTGTCGGCCTGTTGACGCAAGCAGCGCAGCCACACATCGGCACCGTCTTTTTGCAGCACGATATCGTCGCCCACGGTATTGGCCGGCCAGAACCCGCAGGCTGCTTTGGCAGTGAGCCATTTTTCACTGACGATTTGCTTCAGCATCGCACGCGCATCGGCGTACAACTCGCTGGCCTGTTTGCCCACGATGCTGTCGGTCAAGATCGCCGGGAATTTTCCGGCCAACTCCCACGCATTGAAGAACGGCGACCAGTCGATGCAATCCACCAGTTCCTGCAACGGGTAGTCATCAAACACATGCAGTCCCGGTTGCAATGGCGCCGGCGGGGTGTAGTTGGCCCAGTCGAAAGTGAACTTGTGCGCGCGGGCTTTTTCCAACGTCACCAAACGTTTGCCATCGCGTTGGCGATGACGCTGGCGGATATCGGCATAGTCGGCATCGTTGGCGGCCATGAAGGGTCCGCGTAGCTCCGGCGACAGCAGCGTTTGCGCGATACCTACCGCGCGCGATGCGTCTTTCACCCATACCGTGGGTGACTTGTAATGCGGGTCAATTTTCAACGCGGTATGCGCACGCGATGTGGTGGCACCACCAATCAGCAGCGGGATGGTGAAGCCCTGCCGCTGCATCTCGCGGGCAACGTGGCTCATTTCCTCCAGTGACGGCGTGATCAGGCCGGATACGCCAATCATGTCGGCGTTTTCGGCAATCGCGGTATCCAAGATCTTTTGCGCCGGCACCATCACCCCAAGGTCGATCACCTCGAAGTTATTGCAGGCCAGTACCACGCCAACGATATTTTTCCCGATATCGTGGACATCGCCTTTGACCGTGGCCATCACGATCTTGCCATTACTTTTGCCGGCGTCGCCGGTGCGCAGTTTTTCAGCTTCGATGAAGGGCAGCAGATAGGCCACTGCCTTTTTCATGACGCGCGCGGATTTGACCACCTGCGGCAAGAACATTTTGCCGGCACCGAACAGGTCGCCAACCACGTTCATGCCGTCCATCAACGGGCCTTCGATGACGTCCAGCGGGCGCGTGGACAGGCTGCGGGCTTCTTCGGTGTCGGTTTCGATATAGGCGTCGATGCCTTGCACCAGCGAGTGCGCCAAACGCTGGCCTACCGGCTTGTCGCGCCATGCCAGATCTTCGACTTTCTTTTCGCCTTTCTTGCCTTTGAAGCGGTCGGCGATTTCGAGCAAGCGTTCGGTGGCATCATCGCGGCGATTAAGCACCACGTCTTCCACGCGTTCGCGCAGATCCGCATCCAGACTGTCATACACCGGCAGTGCGCCGGCATTGACGATGCCCATGTCCATGCCGGCGCGGATCGCGTGATACAAAAACACCACGTGAATGGCCTGACGCACGGCCTCGTTGCCACGGAACGAAAACGACACGTTGGAAACGCCGCCGGAGATATGGCTAAACGGATGGCGGCGTTTGATTTCGCGGCAGGCTTCGATAAACGCCACCGCGTAATCGTTGTGCTCCTCGATACCGGTGGCAATGGCAAAGCAATTGGGATCGAAGATGATGTCTTCCGGCGGGAAACCAATTTCTTCGGTCAGCAGCGCGTACGCGCGCGAACTGATCTCAACCTTGCGCTCGACGGTATCGGCCTGGCCCGCTTCATCAAACGCCATCACCACTACCGCTGCACCATAGCGCCGCACCAGGCGCGCCTGCCGCAGAAATTCGGCTTCGCCTTCTTTCATCGAAATCGAATTGACGATGCCTTTGCCCTGCAAGCACTGCAAACCGGCTTCGATCACCTCCCATTTGGATGAGTCCACCATGACCGGCACTTTGGCGATGTCCGGTTCGGCGGCGATCAAGTTGAGGAACTCGACCATCGCCTTCTTGGAATCCAGCAGGCCTTCGTCCATATTGACGTCGAGCACCTGCGCGCCGTTTTCCACTTGCTGCCGCGCCACCACCACGGCCTCGTCCAAGCGGCCTTCCATGATCAATTTCTTGAATTGCGCACTGCCGGTGACATTGGTGCGCTCGCCCACGTTGATGAAGTTGGATTCCGGGGTAATGGTCAGCGGTTCCAGGCCGCTGAGGCGGGTTTGCCGAAGCAGGCGGCTCATGCCACGTCCTCCAACTGTGGTACCACGCGTGGCGGTAGCGCATGTACCGCTTGTGCAATCGCATGGATGTGTTCAGGCGTGGTGCCGCAGCAGCCGCCGACCAGATTGATCAAGCCGCTTTGGGCAAATTCACGCAGTACTTCGGCCATGTCTTCGGGGGTTTCATCATAACCACCAAACGCATTGGGCAGGCCGGCGTTGGGGTGACAGCTGACATAGGTGTCGGCCACTTGCGCCAGCACATCCACATGCTGACGCAGGTCTTTGGCACCCAGTGCGCAATTCAAACCAATGGCGAGTGGCTGCACATGTCGCAAGGAATACCAGAACGCCTCGGCAGTCTGCCCGGACAAGGTGCGGCCGGAGGCATCGGTAATCGTGCCCGAGATCATCACTGGCAGGCGTGCGCCGATTTCGTCGAACACATCATCAATGGCAAACAGCGCGGCCTTGGCATTGAGGGTGTCAAACACGGTTTCCACCATCAGCACATCGGCACCGCCTTCGATCAGGCCGCGTGCCGATTCTCGGTAGGCCTCGGCCAGTTCGTTGAAGGTGATGGCACGAAAGCCCGGGCGGTTCACATCCGGCGACAGTGAAGCGGTGCGGCTGGTGGGGCCCAATACGCCAATCACAAAGCGTGGTTGGCCGGGTGTATGCGCTTGCATGGCATCACATTCGACGCGTGCCAAGCGTGCACCTTCACGGTTCAACTCGCGCACCAGATGCTGCAAGCGGTAGTCGGCCAGCGAGATACTGGTGGAATTGAAGGTGTTGGTTTCAACAAGATCAGCGCCGGCTTGCAGATACTGGCGATGAATGCCGCCGATGATGTCGGGGCGGGTAAGACTGAGTAGGTCGTTGTTGCCGCGCTGGTCATGGCCTTCGCAGCCACAGCCGGGGCCGTGCTGGTGGCCTGCCTGCGTAAACAACGCATCGAAGCCGTCGGCAAAGCGTGTGCCGCGATAGTCGGCTTCGCTCAATTCATGGCGCTGAATCATGGTGCCCATCGCGCCATCAATGATCAGGATACGTTGGCTCAAAGCAGCTTGTAGCGCGGCAACCCGCGCCGGATGAAGCCAGGGGAGGGACATGACACGTATTCCTTACGGCTTGATGCCGGTCAGTGAAATCACTTCAAAATGCGGCGGGCGGCGCTCGCGGGTGACGGTGCCGCAATTGGCAATGCTCAAGCCGGCTTTTTCGGCAAATTTGCGCAAGTCCTTTTCGCCAAACCCGAGGTTGATATGGCCATATGCATCCACCACGGCGCGGTGTTCATGGCGGGCCAAGCTGGATAGCAGCAAGCGTCCGCCCTTGCGCAGCACACGTGCGGCTTCGGCAACCGCCTGTGCAGGCCTGGCGGCGTAGGTCAGGGCGTGCATCAGCACGACCAGATCGAAACTTTCGTCATCAAACGGCAGCGCGTGCATATCGCCTTCGCGAACCTCTACGTTGCCGTAGCGGCGCAGGCGCTCGCTGGCCGCCGCCACCACGCGTTGGCTGGAATCAATACATACATAACGATGTGCATGTGGTGCCAGTAACTCGGCCAGCACGCCGTCGCCCGAGGCGATATCCAGCACATCGCCCGGCCATAGCAACGGAATCGCGGTGCGTGCCAAGGCCTCCCACGTGCGCCCCGGCGAGTAATGGCGCTCCATGTCACCTGCCACCGAGTCGGCCCAATTTTGGTCAGCGGCACGCATCGCCAGCACGGCAGGCACGCGTTCGGCATCTTGGCGCAGCAGTGGGTCGTCGCTGCCGTGGCTGATCGAATGCCATAGCGCACGCTGCGGGGGCTCAATCGCGCTATCGTCAAAACGATAATAGGCAGAGACGCCGGCGCGGCGGTCGCGCACGAGCCCGGCATCCTTGAGTTTGGCAAGGTGGGTGGAGACGCGTGGTTGGGCCAGCTGGGTGATTGCAGAAAGCTCTGCCACCGTCAGTTCCTCGCCTTCCAGAAGCGCCAGCAGGCGCACCCGGGTGGCGTCGGCAAAAACCTTCAGATGCGACGACCAAGTTTCGAGATCCATTTATATCTTTCCATCGCGATTCAAAGATAATTGTTGCGCGATGCGGGATTGCGGTCAAGCGACTTCGGTGCCAGAGGTTGCTACAATGACGCTTCTTCGAAGCAGGCGAGGCGGTTGTGGAGTTCGGATATAGCGAAGAGCAGCGGATGCTGCAGGATGTTGCCCGCCGCATTGCGCGCGAAAAAATCGCGCCAAGTGCAGAACACCACGACCGAACCGGCGAATTCCCGCTGGAGAATATCCGTGCTTTGGGCGAAAACGGTTTGATGGGGATCGAAGTCCCCACCGAATACGGTGGGGCCGGCATGGATTCAGTTAGCTATGTGCTGGCGATGATCGAAATTGCAGCTGCGGATGCAGCGCATTCCACCATCATGTCGGTCAACAATTCGCTTTTCTGCAATGGCATTTTGACCTTCGGTAGCGAAGCGCAGAAGCAACAATACGTGCGCGATATTGCCGAAGGACGCGAAATTGGCGCATTCGCCTTGACCGAGCCGCAATCAGGTTCAGATGCCACCGCAATGCGCTGCAAGGCCGTCAAGCAGGTCGATGGCAGCTATGTCATCAACGGCAAGAAGAGCTGGATCACCTCCGGGCCGGTGGCCAAATACATCGTGCTGTTCGCAATGACCGATGCCGACAAGGGCGCACGTGGCATCACCGCGTTCATGATCGACACCACGCGTGCCGGTTTTCATCGCGGCAAAACCGAGCCGAAGTTGGGCATACGCGCGTCAGCCACCTGTGAAATCGAATTTACCGATTACGTGGCATCCGCCGAAGATGTATTGGGCAGCGAAGGTCATGGCTTCAAGATCGCGATGAGCGTGCTGGATGCCGGCCGTATTGGTATCGCCTCACAGGCGATTGGCATCGGCCGTGCTGCTTATGAAGCCACCTTGGCGTATGTGAAAGAACGCAACGCCTTTGGCGCACCGATTGGCACCTTCCAGATGACGCAAGCCAAGATCGCGGACATGAAGTGCAAGCTGGATGCCGCGTTGCTGCTTACGCTGCGCGCAGCGTGGTTGAAGGGCCAGGGTCAGCGGTTTTCCACCGAGGCCGCCGTGGCCAAGCTCACCGCGTCGGAGGCGGCAATGTGGATCACCCATCAAGCGCTACAGATCCACGGTGGCATGGGCTATTCGAAGGAGATGCCCATCGAACGCTATTTCCGCGACGCCAAAATCACCGAGATTTACGAAGGTACCAGTGAAATCCAGCGGCTGGTCATTGCCCGCCACGAAACCGGTTTGCGATAACCCTTACCTCACATCCCTGCGGCCGCGCCCTCTGCGCGGCCGCTTCCCTTTGGAGACGCGTCAAATGAACAAGTCAGCCGAAACCAACGCAGGCGAACCTCTGAAACCGATTCTCGATGCCTTGGCCAAGCGGGTAGACAAGGCCACGCTTGAGCAGGCTCGCGCCTTTGCGGCAGCGTTCTGCAGGCGCATGGATGCCGAGGAAATTGGCCGCCATGGCGCCGCCGGCTGGGCCGAGCGTATTGTCGGGATGCTCGAGTTCGCACGTACGCGCAAGCGCGGCAAGGCCAATATCCAGCTGTTCAACCCGGTGCTGAAGGCTGACGCGAAGGTGTCGCCACACACCGTGCTGCAAATTGCCAATGACGATATGCCGTTTCTAGTGGACTCGGTGAGCATGGTATTGGCCGAACTTGGCATCGGTGTACATCTGTTGGGTCACCCGGTGGCGCGTTTGAATCGTGACAAGACCGGCAAGTTGGTGGCGGTGGGTGACGGCAGCAACGAATCGCTGATGTATCTGGAAATCGACCGCCAGCCGCAGGCGGCGCTGGCGAACATCAAGGCGCAGATCAGCAAGGTGCTGGATGATGTGCGCGCCATCGTCAACGACTGGGAGCCCATGCGCGACCGTATGCGCGAAGTCGCCGAGGAGTTGGGTGCGCGCAAACTGCCGGTAAGCGATGCCGGCAAACACGAGGCGCAAGAGTTTTTGCGTTGGGCGGCAGACGAGCATTTCACTTTCTTCGGCTATCGCGAATACAAGATCGAAAAACAGGGCAAGGATGATGTGCTGGCGTCGGTGCCGGGCAGTGGCATGGGCCTGTTGCGCGGGGACGATACCGGCAAGGCACGTCCGGTGAAGTCATTGGCGGCGCACTACATGCCGCAGTCTGGTTCGGTGGATGCGTTGATCCTGACCAAGACCAATGCACGCGCCAGCGTTCACCGGCAAGGCTACATGGATTACATCGGTGTGCTGGGCTTTGATGGCAAAGGGCGCGCCATTTCTGAACAGCGCTTCGTTGGTCTGTATACCTCCAGTGCTTACACCCGTCGGCCGTGGGACATCCCGTTGGTGCGTGAGCGCCACGCCTACGTGATGGAGCAATCCGGGTTGGATCCCAATAGCCACAGCGGCAAGGCCCTGCGCCACATCTTGGAAACCCTGCCACGCGACGAGCTGTTCCAGGCCAGCGAAGACGAGCTATTCAAGATCTGCATGGGCATTCTGGGTTTGCAAGAGCGCGTGCGCAGCAAGTTGTTCGTGCGGCGTGATCGCTATGGTCGCTATTTCTCGGCCTTGGCGTATGTGCCGCGGGAACGTATGAGCACCCAGGTGCGCCATCGCATCGAGGCGATGCTGCGCGATGCCTTGGGCGGCGATCGTGTGGATACCAATGTGCAGATCGGCGATTCACCACTGGCCCAAATGCACATCATCATTCGCCCCAGCCAACGGAACGACGAGGTCAGCATTGACCTGCCAGCGTTGGAGGCGGGGCTGGCAAAGATCGTGCGCGATTGGCGCGATGAGCTGCGCGAGCGTCTGGTGGCACGTCACGGTGAAGAAGCCGGTCTGCGTCTTGCCGCTCGCTTTGGCAATGCCTTGCCGGCAGGCTATATCGAAGAGGTCAGCCCCGACATCGCTGCTGACGACGTGGAATACATTGCAGCATTGACCGGCCCACAAGATTTGCGCCTGTCGTTGTACGTGGATCCACGCAAACAAGACATGCGCTTCAAGTTATACCGCCAGTTGCAGGATATTCCGCTGTCGGATGCGTTGCCGATGATGGAAAACATGGGTCTGCGCGTGATCACCGAACACCCGTACCGCGTGGATGGCGAGGCCGGGCTGGCATGGATTCAGGAATTTGAAGTGCAGTCTCTGCTTGGTCCGCTGGATGTGGATGCTTTGGATGAAGATTTTGAAGATGCCTTTGCGGCGGTTTGGCGTGGCGATGCCGAAAATGACGGTTTCAACCGGCTGGTGTTGGCAGCAGGGCTGACTTGGAAGCAGGTCGCCATGCTGCGTGCCTACTGCAAATATCTGTTGCAGACGGGTGTGCCGTTCTCGCAAAGTTACATGGAGGCCACGCTGGCGCGCTATCCGTTGTTGTCGCGTTTGTTGGTGGAATTGTTCGAGGCGCGTTTCCACCCGGCCACGGGTAACGAGAGTGCGGCCGAGATCAAGCAGGGCATGCAGCGCTTTGGCGGCAGCCTCAAGTTGTTAGCTGCCGGCGATGATGCCGCGTTGGGTGCGCTGCAAGCTCTGGTCGCCGTGCGTGAGGGTAATCGCGAGCAACAAATCGACGCTGCACGCAGCGCCTTGACAGGGCTTTTGGATCGCGTCGCCAGTTTGGATGAAGACCGCATTTTGCGCAGCTTCATCGGCGTCATTGACGCGACGTTGCGCACCAATTACTACATCAATTACAAGGATGGCCTGCGCAAGGACGGTGGTCCGGCCGACTACATCAGTTTCAAGTTCGATACTGCCAAGGTGCCGGATCTGCCCAAGCCACGTCCGTTCCGCGAAATCTGGGTGTGTGGCCCGCGCGTGGAAGGCACCCACTTGCGGTTTGGGCCGGTGGCCCGCGGCGGCCTGCGTTGGTCGGATCGTCGTGAAGATTTCCGCACCGAAGTATTGGGCTTGGTGAAGGCACAGATGGTGAAAAACACCGTGATCGTGCCAGTGGGCAGCAAGGGCGGCTTCTATCCCAAGCAATTGCCCAATCCTGCGGTGGATCGTGATGCTTGGTTGGCCGAAGGCATCGCCTGCTACAAGCGCTTCATTAATGGATTGCTGGACATTACCGACAATCTGAGCGTGTCCGGCAAGGTGTTGCCACCGGCGCAAGTAGTACGGCATGACGGCGATGATCCGTACTTGGTGGTTGCAGCAGATAAGGGCACCGCCAGCTTCTCCGATATCGCCAACGCCATTGCGCAGGCGCATGGTTATTGGCTGGATGATGCGTTTGCCTCCGGCGGCAGCGCCGGATACAGCCACAAGGGCATGGGTATCACTGCACGCGGCGCGTGGGAATCGGTGAAACACCATTTCGGTGCGCTGGGTCGCGATTGCCAAACCCAGGATTTCACCTGTGTGGGAATCGGTGACATGTCCGGTGACGTGTTCGGCAATGGCATGTTGTTGTCCGAACATATCCGCCTGCTATGCGCGTTCGACCATCGCCATATCGTGCTGGACCCGAACCCGGATGCGGCGGTGTCGTTCAAGGAACGCCAGCGTTTGTTTGACTTGCCGCGTTCCAGCTGGGCCGATTACAACGTCAAACTGATCAGCAAGGGTGGCGGCATCTATCCGCGTTCGTTGAAATCCATCGACATCACACCGCAGGTGCGCGAAGCCTTGGGCATTGCCGATGGAATCAAGTCAATGACACCGAACGAGTTGATGCATGCGGCGCTGCGTGCACCGGTGGATCTGCTGTGGAATGGCGGCATTGGTACCTATGTCAAATCCAGTAAGGAAACCCACGCCGATGCCGGCGATCGCGCCAACAACGGCTTGCGTGTCAATGGAGCCGATCTGCGCTGCAAGATCGTGGGTGAGGGTGGCAATCTGGGCATGACCCAGCTGGGCCGTATTGAAGCCTCGCAAGCCGGTGTGTTGCTCAATACCGACTTTATCGACAACTCGGCGGGTGTGGATACTTCCGACCACGAGGTCAACATCAAGATTCTGCTCAATGGCGAAGTGCAGAAGAATCGCTTGAAATTGGCCGAACGCAACAAGTTGTTGGCCAAGATGACCGACGAAGTGGCGCAGTTGGTATTGAATGACAACTACCGGCAAAACCAGGCGCTGACCTTGATGGAGCGCATGAGCGCGACCCGTCTTGGCTCGAAGATGCACTTCATCAGCACCTTGGAAGCCGAGGGCTTGCTGGATCGGCAGATCGAATTCCTGCCGACCGATGCTGAAATTGCCGAACGCAAGCTGCGCGGCCAAGGTCTGACCCGGCCGGAGCTGTCCATCTTGCTGTCGTATTCGAAACTGGTGGCATATCCGCAGTTGCTGGCTTCGGATGTGCCGGAAGATCCGTACCTCTCGAAGGAGCTGGTGCGTTACTTCCCCGAGCCGCTGCAAAAAAAATACACCAAAGCGATGGAAGGCCACCGCCTGAAGCGCGAAATCATCGCCACTGCGGTCACCAATTCAACCATCAATCGCATGGGCGCGACTTTCTTGATGCGCATGCAGGAAGACAGTGGTCGCAGCATCGGTGAGATCGCCCGGGCCTATACGATTACCCGGGAAACCTTGGACGCCCGCGAGTTGTGGGCCAAGATCGACGGGCTGGACGGCAAGGTGCCGGGCAGTGTGCAGGTGGATGCGCTGCAAGTCATTTGGGAGCTGCAACGCGGCTTCACCCGCTGGTTACTTTCGCGCCCCGGTGCAGTACCGGCGATTACCACTGCGGTGGAGCGTTACCACGATGGCTTCCGCGACATTCGTGCTGGCGAAGGCATTTTGCCGCCGTCGCAGCGTCCGGTGTACGAGGCCAGCCGCAAGCAATGGCGTGAAAAAGGCGTGCCGACGGCATTGGCCGATCAGCTGGCTGCATTGCCGTACCTGCAAGCCAGCCCCGACATTATCGAGTTGGCGCGTGAGCGCAAGATGCGCCCAATCGACGTGGCCAAGGTGTATTTCCGCCTGGCCGATGCCCTGCATGAGCCGTGGTTGAGCGAGCAAATCGATGGGCTCAAGGTGGATGGCCGTTGGCATGCCGTGGCACGCGGCGTGCTGCGCGACGAATTGGCGGCACAAATGCGCGCACTGACCGGCCTGGTGTTGGCGATGCCGGGCAAGGATGCCGATGCCAAGGTCAAGGCGTGGCTGGAACGTGACGACAGTGGGCTGCGTTTCACCCTGGCCATGTTGACCGAGTTGGCAGCACAAAAAACCCTCGATTACCCCACCTGCTCGGTGGCGGTGCAACGCGTGGCACAGTTGGCGCAACGCGGCTAAGCGTCCTGTTGCAAGTTGCCCTCTCCCGTTCGCGGGAGAGGACAGCGAACGCGGGCGCTGGCGGCTCTTGCTATCCTGCTGCGCATGACGAATCCCCGTATTGCCCTGCTAGCCAGCCCGACCGATGACGCGCAAGCCGCATTCGCGGCATTGGTCAAGCGCTACGGTACCCATTCCCCGCAAGATGCCGACGTCATCGTCCCCTTGGGTGGGGATGGCTTCATGCTGCAAACCCTGCACCGGTACGCCCATTTGGGCAAGCCGGTGTATGGCATGAAGTTGGGGACAGTGGGGTTTTTGATGAATCATTTTCGAGAAGACGATGATTTATCGACCCGCATTGATACCGCCGAACCCGCCGTGCTGCACCCACTGGAGATGCTGGCACAAACCGAGTCTGGCGCCAGCGTAAGCTCGTTGGCGTACAACGAGGTATCGTTGTTGCGGCAAACCCGGCAGGCTGCACATGTGGGTATTGAACTCAATGGTGAAGTGCGATTAGACGAGTTGATTTGCGACGGTGTGATGCTGGCAACGCCTGCTGGCAGCACGGCTTATAACTTCTCTGCACATGGCCCGATTTTGCCGCTGGGGGCCAATGTGATGGCATTGACTCCAATTGCTCCATTCCGGCCACGGCGCTGGCGCGGTGCTGTGCTTAAATCCGGCACCGAGGTGCGGTTTAGGGTGCGGGATCCACACAAGCGTCCGGTCAGCGCCACTGCGGATTCGCATGAGGTGCGCGATGTGACTGAGGTCTTGGTGCGTGAGTCACGTGATCGACAGGTGACACTATTGTTTGATCCGGAACACAATCTGGAAGAACGCATTCTGATCGAGCAGTTTGCAGTGTAAGGTTTGCCCGGCAAGGAGCGCAGCATGGTCCCATCAGGAAGCACGATGCCATTTGCCATTGACAACACCAGCACCGTGCCAGACCCAACATCACCCTCGCGACGGGTGCCCGCGTGGGCGTGGGCATTGCTGGCATTCTTGCTGGGTATCGGCCTGACGTTGTGGTTGGCCTATGGCGAAAAGCAACGTGATATCCGCGATGCGCGGCATGGGTTCACTGCGGAAACGGTGAAGATTGCCGGCAGTATCCAAACCCAACTCGAGCAGTGCGAACGCTTGATTCGCGCATTTCAATCGGTGTTCCTAGCATCCGACCAGGTGACTGCTGATGAATACGCACGCGCTTATCAAAACATGCAAACCAATACCGAGGTGCGTATTGGTTTGCTGGCATTGGCCTATGCACAGCGGCAGGTGAAGCCAGATGGCGATCACTTTCCGACGTTATTGTTTGCACCACAGCCTGGAAACGAAGCCATACGTGGGCTGGACGTGGCCACCCAGCCGATGAATCTTGAGGCTCTGTTGCGCAGCCGTGACAGCAATCAAGTGGCGATGTCGGCCCCGTTTCGTTTGGTGCAAAGCGGCAACGGCAACAAGCATTCAGATGGCTTTATCTTGCGGTTGCCGGTGTACGCGGCGGGCCAGGTCCCGACCAGTGTCGACGCACGGCGGCAAGCGCTGGTTGGCTCGATCGGTGCATCATTCCGGATTGATGATTTACTCGGGGCGGCCATTCCCAGGGATCCGATCGCATTGGCGGATGTCACCATCAATGATCTGACCGATGGCGAGCCTCGAACCTTGTTTGCTCGCCACTTTGATGCCCCGGCATCGTTGCCTGCGCATGTGGTGAAAGTGCAGTTTGGCGGTCGCTTGTGGAGTGTTACTGCGCATGCGAGGCACGATATTTATGCGGCCGGCAATTGGAAGACCGTGCTGTGGGTCGGGGGCGTCATCAGCATGTTGCTGGCAGCACTGACGTGGTCGCTGGCCAGCACTCGCGAACGTGCCCTGGTGTTGGGAACCGCGCTGAGCCAACGGGTTGTCGCCAGTGAGGAACGTTTTCGGCGGCTCAATGAACTATTGCCTTGCTTGGTTTTGCTGATTCGAAAAGATAACGGCGCAATCGTATACCGCAATGCCGTGGCGCGGGAGCGGCTTGCGGACCGGCTCGAGTTGGCCGGTTTGCCTCTGTCAGAGCCAGTCGCAAAGGATGCTGCTGCATCGCCAGTTGCCGGCACAATGGCCGGTACTGACATCCAGCTGCAGGCCGCCGACGGCAGCTTGTTTTGGGCCAGCACCTGGATCAGCAGTATAGAAATTGACGGTACCCCGATGTGGCTGTTGGTGGCCAGCGATAACACCGTGCAACGCCAGTTGACCGAGAAATTGGGATATCAGGCCAGCCATGACTCGTTGACGCGTTTGTACAACCGCCGTGAGTTTGAAGCGCGGGTGCAGACCTTGCTGGCCAGCCCGGCGCGTGACGACGGTGCATTGCTGTTTTTGGATCTGGATCAATTCAAGTTGATCAATGACACATCCGGTCACCGCGCTGGGGATGAATTGCTGGCGCAGTTGGCCGCGGTGATGCAGGAAAAGTTGCGCCCGGTTGATGTGCTGGCGCGCTTGGGTGGGGATGAGTTTGGGGTGTTATTGCCAGGCATCATTGAACTTGAATCTGCGGTACAGGCCGCCGAGCGGCTGCGCCGCTGCATTGAGGCCTTCATATTCGGTTGGGAGGGGCGCACTTACACCAGCAGTGCGAGTATTGGTGTGGTCATGCTGCGCAATGCGAGCTCGATGCAGGCCTTGTTTACCCATGCCGATGCTGCCTGTTACTTGGCCAAGGAAGCCGGCCGTAATCGCATTCATGCCTATGCCGAAGATGATGCCGCCATTACCCACCGGATGAGCGAGATGGAATGGGCCAACCGGGTGCGTGATGCACTGCGTGATGACCGATTGTTACTGGATTATCAAGAGCTGCATGCGTTGCAAGCAAATGCTATCGGTGGCGTGCACATCGAGCTGCTACTGCGCTTGCGAGGCGAGGATGGTGGCGTAGTGCTTCCGGGTGCATTTCTGCCCGCAGCCGAGCGCTATGGATTGATGCCGCAGATCGATCGTTGGGTCGTTGAAACCGCACTGAGTCAGCTGGATCGGCTGCATCCCGATGGCGCAGATTTGGCGAACTGTGCCATCAATTTGTCGGCCGCCAGTTTGGAGGATGAGGGTCTGTTTGATTGCATTGCCGAGCTTTTGACCGAGCACCGCGTGACACCGCAGCGGGTGACCTTTGAAATCACCGAGACTGTGGCTATGCGTGATTTTGCTGCCTCCAGTGTGTTGATTTCGCGCCTGCGCGGCTTGGGCTGCAAAGTGGCACTGGATGATTTCGGTGCAGGCATGTCCTCGTTCGGGTATTTGAAAAATCTGGAACTTGATGTGGTGAAAATCGACGGCAGTTTCGTGCAGAATCTGGCCGGGGATGCGATGTCGCAATCCATCGTGCGTGCGGTGACGGAAATTGGTCACCTGCAAGGTTTGCAAGTGGTAGCCGAATGGGTGTCATCACCGCAGCTGTTGGCCATGCTGGCCGCGATGCAGGTCGACTACGCGCAAGGCTTCGCCTTGCACCATCCGCAGCGCGTGTGCTTCCAGCGTAATGGCAATGATTGATTCGCCCGCGCGTGCTGCGGTTGCAATGCCGCTGGTGGTGGCGATTACCGCTCGGGCATTGTTTCACATGGAAGACAGTCATGCTTTGTTCGAGCGTGAAGGTATTCAAGCCTTTGCCGATTTCCAGCGCCAGCGTGAAGATGACGTGCTGCCGCCTGGTATCGCATTCCCGTTGGTGCGCAAGTTGTTGGCACTCAACCAGGGGGCCACCGTGGATGCGCCGCGAGTTGAGGTGATCTTGCTATCACGCAACTCCTCGGATACCGGCCTGCGCGTGTTCAATTCGATCCAGCATCATGGCTTGGATATTCGGCGCGCCACCTTCACAGCTGGTGCTCCGGTGTGGCCCTATATCAAGCCGTTTGGTGCGCAGCTGTTCTTGTCGGCCAATCCAGAATCGGTACGTGCGGCGTTGGCGGCAGGTGTCGCAGCGGCCACTATTTTGCCGGAGCGTGCCAGTGAGCCGCGCCAGCGCCAATTGCGCATCGCCTTCGATGGCGATGCGGTGATTTTTGGTGATGAAAGTGAGCGTGTATCACGCGAGCAAGGCTTGGAAGCGTTTGGACGACACGAGCGCGCATTGGCGCATGAACCACTGTCGGGTGGACCGTTCCGTGGGTTTTTGGCCGCATTGCACGGGCTGCAAGCAGCGTTTCCGGTGGGTGAGGATTCACCCATACGCACCGCCTTGGTCACTGCGCGTTCGGCACCCGCGCATGAGCGCGTGATTCGCACCTTGCGCGAGTGGAATGTGCGGTTGGATGAAGCCTTGTTTCTGGGTGGGCGCGATAAAGGCCCGTTCCTGGAAGCGTTTGGCGCCGATATTTTTTTCGATGACTCACCTCATAACATCGATTCGGCACGTCGGCATGTCGCTGCTGGCCACGTTCCGCACGGGGTGGCCAACGCCGATTGAACGCGGTGTTGCAATGCTTATAGGGGCAAACGCAAGCCGTCCAATTTCCACGCCAAACCGTGCCGATGAAATTCGAAGATCACTGGCTGCCCCTCGGCATTTTGTACGGTGGCGGTGAGCAGGCTTGTGGATTCGAAATGGGTGACGGCTGTCTTCAATGGATCATTGGGGGGGGCCTTGCCGGACGTCGAGATAGGCGTACTTCTGGCCAATGAGCTGCCCTGCAGCAGCACGGCAAACCCTTGTGGCGAGGTCATGGCATCAATCGCCGGTTTGGCTAGCATGACGGTGACTTCTCCCACGTTGCGCGCGCTCTGCGTATTGCCGGTACGGGCGAGAATGCTTTGTGCGATTTTCTGTTGCAGCTGCGGGCGCACGCTTTCGCGCAGGCTGTCGAAATCGACAAAACGCCAAAGTTCCTGAGTCTGACCGCGGGCTACCAGATCGCGGATGCTGTGGATGGCAAGGAAAGGGCCGGCAGCCACATAGCCCAACACGGCAAGTAGCAGGAGCAGGAGCGGGCTGGCCAGCAACCAGCGGATGCGAGAAGTGAGTTTCATGTGTGCATCCTGCAAAAATGCAGACGGCCGGGCAAGCCCGGCCGTCGCCTCAACCTGTACGCCAATCAGAAACGTGCCGCGTGCGCACGAATTTCCAGCGGTGCCATCCGGCTTTGGTCATGCAACTCCAACTGCTGCAGTTCATACGGTGCGCCATAGCCGCTGGGCAGATGCGCTTTGGAGAATGGAAGTTGCAGCGTGTGCTGGCCGGGCTGCATCCATGCCGCCGCATGGGCCTCACTCACCGCCCGTAGCTGGCCATCGGGTGCAGTTGCGTACAAGGTGCCCCTGGCTTCGTAACGCCCTGCAGATGCCGCTTGCACCGGCAGGCTGACGTGCAAGTCCGCAGACTGGGCAACGCTGCCATTGAAGCGTGCGGTCGGTTGGCCTACCGCAAATGCGGTGCGCACATCGCGCGGGGTGTCGCCCAGCATGCCGAACACTTGCAGCTCCCAAAGCCCCGCCACACGGTTGTTGCGCAGTGCTGGTGTGAATATCGCTTCCAAGCTGCCATCGGTGGCACGCTGCACCTTGACGGGCGCATTGCTGCCATCAGGTGCTACCAGCAAGGCCTGCGCCTGCAAGGGCAGAGCCTGTGCAGCACGACTGGCGACAATGCTTACGCGCATGGTTTGGCCGGCCAACACCGCATTTCGATTGGCTTGCGCGTTCAAGACGATATCGCTGGTCGGCTCGAACACATGCACCACGTAGTTGCCGCGGGCATTGGTGGCGCGTAGCTGGACGTGCCCGGCACCGCTGCCTGCGCCCAGCCGCAGCACTTGCGTGCCATTGCTGACCGGCATGCCGGCTTGTTGCAGGCTTTGCGCATCGGCCAGTTGTGCGATGGCAATGGAGCGACGACCGGCCGTAAACGACAGTGCATCTGCTGGCAAAGGGGCTGCGCCTTGCGCCGGGCTGATGCGAATCAGTGCGCCGGCGGTGGTCATCGGCAAGTCCACACCTTTGGCCAAGGTTGCAGCATCCACCGTTTGCCAATATTCACGACTATCGGCGGCCAGTGGCGCTGGCTGTGTCAATGCAGCAGTGGGATCCAAGGCCCAGGCAAAAGTCACCGGCTTACGCTCGATGACGCCTTTCGGTGCCGGCTGGGTACTCAACAGGGTGGGAACTTGGTCGCTGGTGGTTGCTGGCAGCAAGCGTTGCGCGGCGTGGGCGGCTTGGGCCATGCCCAGTACGAGGACGCAGGACAGGCCAAGGCGAGAGATATTCAAGGTGTGCATGGTGGTCTGGCCTCACTTCATGTCGTTGCGCAGGACGGTGTCGAGGCCAAAGCAGGCGCGCCGGCTTTGGTTATGGCTCAGCGGCTCTTGGCCTGCCATCTTCGATTTGTCCTTGAACCAGACCGCGCCGGCGGCCGATTGGCTGCTGCAATTGAGGAAGCCATCGGAACAGCTATCCAGCCACCATTGCGTGGTTTCCAAACCTAGGTTTTCCGCATATCCGCCGCAGTAGCTATCGCTATCCCATACGGCAGTTTCCACGTCGGTACCGACGACTGCGCGGAACAGCTTGGGCAGTGATGGCCGTCCGGAGGTGCCATACAGGTTGTTGGCGTTGTAGCTGGCCATCCAGCTGACTTGCTGTTGGCGTACCGCATCCGACTTATAGCCCAATAGCCAGCCCAGTGAAGTTTCAAATACATTGCCGTTCAGCACGGCATCGGCCAACGGCGTACCGGCAGAGGAGGGTGCCAATGCGTCTACCCGCACGATCTTGTTGATGATGTTGGGGTAGCGACTGTCATAGGTTGGGTTGGACATCACCCAGCGCATGACGTTGCCGCCATTGGAATGGGTGATGATGATCAGGCGGGTGATGCTTTTGCTTTGAATGAAATTGGTGAGCTGGTCGGCCAAGCACCCCGCAGCACGGCTATCCCACATGTATTGATTGAAATCGCAGTTGACCACCACGTAATTGGATGGATTGGCCAAGCCGCCGCGGACATTATTGACCATGGCGGGTTGCCAATAGTCTTGATAGGCATTGGTTTGCTTGCCGGTGCCGTGGACAAAGGCAACGCCGGTGACATCGGCGGCATAAGCGGTGGTGGCAGTGAATGCGGCGGCGCAAGATAACAGCGCGGCCAAGGCGACTTTACGCATGGACTCTCCCCAAAGGATGCCGCGTGGCCTGCGGCGGGCTTTGTCAACAACCCCGACAGCACCCCCGTACTGTCCGGTACGGCGAGCATACGCATCGGTATGGCAAAGTCATGCCGCACTGCGGCATCGGTCACAGTTTTGAGGCTGACTGGGGATTCTCGAGGCTTACGCCAGCTCGCGGGCGCGCTGTTGGCCCCAATCTTCCAGCTGATCCAGCAGCACTTGTTTGCGGCCATCGCCCACATAGGTGGCGCGCAGTTCGCTGATTTGTGCGAAGAACTGCTCCAGTGTCAGCTCGGACTGGCCGGCATCCGTCAGCAGGCGTTGGCGGCGGTAGCTGTCCCACTGTGCCTGTTCGGACGGCAGCAGGCTGTCTGGCCAGTTGCGGGCGCGATAGCGCAACAACAACGCGGACAGGCGGGTGTCGCGGAATGCGAACTGTGCTTTTGCCAGCAGTTGCGGCGGGGTGCCGCGGACTTGCGCGCACAGTTTTTTGTCGGCATCACAGATGAAGCCATCGTACAGCGCAGCATCGGCATCCACTGGCGTCGCCGGACGGTCACGTGCGAACACCAAGCGCATTTTTTCGGCGATGGCAGGGCCGTGCATACGCAGCCGATCGGCGCGTTGCTGCACGATCTCGGGGCTGATTCCAAGGCGCGTGAAATCGTTCTGGCGCAGGTGTTCCCAGCGCACCAGTGCCGGGCATTTGTTGGTATGAATTTCTTTCAGCGCAACCCGCGTTTCACCTTCGGGCAAATCGGATTGGCGAATGTACAGACGCTCGGCGATGGCGTCGGCATCCAAGCTCAGCAGCGGTTCGGGATCGGTATCCAAATCCACGGCAATAAAGCGCGATGGAATCGACGGGTGCTGCGCCAACGGCAATACCGGCGCGGCGCACAGGCGCACTGCCGGGTAGCGCTGTGAAATATGCAGCAGTGGTGTCATCGCAATGGGGTCCAGCAAGGATGCGGCAAAGCGTTTGTCGCGCAGGCGCAGTGCGTAGTCCCAGAGTTTGGGCTGATGCCGGCGAAACAGGCGGGCAAGGCCGATCAATGCACGCACATCGCTCAGTGCTTCGTGCGCGATGCCTTCACGCAGGCCGTTGTCTTCGGCCAGATGCTCCAGTTTGAAGCTGGTGCCTTGGCCATCCTCACGCTGCCGCCACACGATGCCATCGGGGCGTAGTGCATGCATCAGGCGCAGTGCATCCAGCAAATCCCAACGCGAGTTGCCGGCGCGCCATTCGCGCTCATACGGGTCATGAAAATTGCGATACAGGCCATAGCGCACGAACTCATCATCAAAGCGCAATGAGTTGTAGCCGGCGCTGCAGGTGTCCGGGCAGCCCATGGCATCCAATATGCGAGCGAACGCAGCGGCCTCGTTGACCCCATCCCGCAATGCGGCTTGCGGAGTGATGCCGGTGATCAGCGTGGCGATCGGTGCGGGCAGCAGGTCATTGGCGGGCTGCACGAAGAAGCTGATGGGCTCGCCGATTGGCTGCAACTGCGCGTCGGTGCGGATCGCGGCAAATTGCGCGATGCGGGTTCGGCGTGGGTCGGCACCGAAGGTTTCCAGGTCGTAAAACAGAAACGAGGCGGACATCCTTGCGCTTACCGTACTGGAGAAAACACGATAGGCACTCGAACTTCGCTGGCAACCGGTTGCCCGTTGCGGGTGGCCGGCTTGAATTGCCAGCGACGGACAGCATCCAATGCCGCGCGATCCAGGTCGCGATTGCCGCTGCCTTCGGCTACTTCAACCTTCGCCACACTGCCATCGGGTGCGACATTGGCGAGCACCTTGACGGTGCCCCCCACACCACGCCGCAACGCTGCTTGCGGATAGCGCGGAGCGGGTGAGCGTTGCGCAACAGCATCGTTGATGACAGGTGTGGATGCAGGTGGTGCAGTGGTCGGAGGAGGGGAAGCTGGCGGGTGGGGTGCCGGTGGTCTTGCAGGTGGCGGAGGTGCTACAACGGGCCCATCCTTGGGCAGACTCAGGCCGCTGGCATTGCTGCCGGGGTTGCCATCGCCACTGGCCAGATCGGGCGGCAGCGGGGCAGGCAAGGTGCTGGTCTGGCTGGCGCTGGCGTCGGTGCCATCCGCTTTATAAAAATCATAGTGGTGGCGCGATTTCAGCCACACCAGAAGAAACAGCAACAGGCCAGCGGCAAAAGCGATTGCCAGCACTTTTACTGCCTGTGGTGGCAAAAGTGGCGTGCGTGCGTTCGGGGTGGAGTCGGGTGCGGACATAGCTGCATTCTGGCATGTGCAAGGCGCAATACCGCCATCGGCGATCTGCTCAGGCGATAATAGGCATTCCCTGACCGTCCTGCCCGCGCCCATGCTTGATCCCAATTTGCTGCGTTCCAACCCTGCCGAGCTTGCCGACCGCCTGCGCACCGCGCGCGGTTTCGAGCTGGATGTGCCTGCACTGGAGGCGTTGGAGGCCAGCCGCAAGCAGATTCAGATCCGCACCCAGGAATTGCAGAACTTGCGCAATACCCGCAGCAAGCAGATCGGCATGCTCAAAGCCAAGGGCGAGGATGTGTCTGCGGTGATGGCCGAGGTGGCCGGCTTTGGTGAAGAGCTGAAGGCTTCGGAAGTGGAGCTGGAGCGCATTCGCGGCCAGATCGAAGCGATCGCGTCGGGTATCCCCAATCTGCCGGATGCATCGGTGCCTGCCGGCAGTGATGAACATGGCAATGTTGAGCAGCACCGCTGGGGCAGCCCGCGTGTGTTCGACTTTGAGGTCAAGGATCACGTGGAATTGGGCGCACGCCATGGCTGGTTGGATGGCGAAACCGCCGCCAAGTTGTCGGGTTCGCGCTTCACCGTGCTGCGTGGGCAACTGGCCCGCCTGCATCGCGCATTGGCGCAGTTCATGCTGGATCTGCACAGTGGCGAGCATGGCTACGAAGAAACCAATGTGCCGGTGATCGTCAATGCCGATTCAATGCGCGGCACTGGGCAATTGCCCAAGTTCGAGGAGGACTTGTTTTCCACCCAACTGGGCGAGCACAAGCGGTATTTGATTCCCACCAGCGAAGTGCCGCTGACCAATATCGTGCGCGACGACATCCTCGATGCCGAGCGACTGCCGCTGCGGATGACCGCGCATTCGATGTGCTTTCGCTCCGAAGCCGGCAGCGGTGGTCGCGACGTGCGCGGCATGATTCGCCAGCATCAGTTTGAGAAAGTGGAACTGGTCAGCATCAGCAAACCCGAGGAATCCGACGCCGAACACCAGCGCATGACCCTTTGCGCAGAGGCTGTGCTGGAGAAACTGGGCCTGCCGTACCGCCGCATGCTGCTGTGCAGTGGCGACATGGGCTTTGGTGCCACCAAGACATTTGACCTGGAAGTCTGGTTGCCCTCGCAAAACACCTATCGCGAAATTTCATCCTGCTCCAACTGCGGCGATTTCCAGGCCCGCCGCATGCAGGCGCGCTGGCGCAATCCGGCTACCGGCAAGCCGGAATTGGCGCATACCTTGAATGGCTCCGGCGTGGCGGTGGGCCGTGCATTGATCGCGGTGATGGAGAACTACCAGAACGCCGACGGCAGCATCGATGTGCCGGACGTGTTGCGCCCGTATATGGGTGGCGTTGCGAGTATCTGCTAAGACGGCTTGCGTTGCGGGTGCCGATGCTGGCCTGAGTCGCTTGCGTATTGGCGGCACCTCGGCCGTGGCCACCTCATCGGCAATGACGATGAAGCAGGCCGGCGTGGTGAGCAATGTTCAGGCGTTGGGAGCCTTCTATTTGCTTGTTATCGCAAATTTCGGGTAACAAAAAACCCCGCCATGGCGGGGTGTTTTGTATTCAACCTGGTGCCCGGAAGAGGACTCGAACCTCCACGAAGTTGCCCCCGCTAGCACCTGAAGCTAGTGCGTCTACCAATTCCGCCATCCGGGCCGGTTGAAGCCGCGCATTTTCCAGTGATCGGCCATGACTGTCAATAGGGGTGTTGTGCTGGCATGGAAAAGATCGAGTTCATCGCAGGCTGTACTATCAGAAGATGAAGAAACCATCAGGCAAGCGCGGCAACGGCCGCGGCAAGCAGGGCGCGGCAAGCGGCTCCGGCACTACGCCACGCAAAGGATCCGGGAAATTGCCGGGCTGGCTGCCGGCATCACCACAGGCAGGCGTGGGGCGCACTGGCAAGCCCGGCACGGATAAAAAAGGCCCGCGCGTGGCTACCCATCCCACCGCGCCACGGTTTGATCCACATGCGCAGCGCGAGGCGCAGCGCTACGACAACCCGATTGCCAGCCGCGAAATGATTTTGCAGGTGTTGGCCGCGCACGACGGCCCGATGAGCGCCGACGAATTGGCGCACAAACTGGCGCTGACCGCCGACGACCGCTATGCCGCGCTGGAAAAGCGCTTGCAGGCCATGTTGCGCGACGGCCAGTTATTGCAAAACCGACGTGGCGGGTTTGTGCCGGCATCGCGCAATGATCTGTTGGCCGGCACCGTGATTGCCAACCCGGATGGGTTTGGCTTCTTGCGCCCAGAGGCCGGTGGCGATGATTTGTTCCTGACGCCGTTTGAAATGCGCAAGGTCAGCCACGGCGACCGTGTATTGGTCAGCATCACCGGCGTGGACCGACGCGGGCGTGGTGAAGCCAGCATCGTGGAGGTGCTGGAGCGCCGCCTGACCCGCCTGCTGGGCCGCTATGCTGAGGAAGCGGGGATTGGCTATGTGGTGCCGGATGACAAACGCATCCAGCGCAATGTGATGATCCCGCAGGATGCGCGCAACGGGGCCCAATCGGGGCAGTTGGTGGTGGCTGAAATCACCACCCCGCAAGACACGCACCGGCCGCCGATTGGCCGCGTGTTGGCGGTGCTGGGTGACAAGCTCACCGCCAGCCAGGCGGTGGAAGCGGCGATCCACGGCCACGATATTCCGCATGAATTTTCGCCGGAGGTGCTGGCGCAGGCGATGGCGGTACCGTTGACGGTGGATGCGGATGCCGTGCTCTCGCCAGCACCCTCGGCGCACGCGACCGATAACCTCAAGCGCGCGGATCTGCGCAAGATTCCACTGCTGACGATTGACGGCGAAGATGCCAAGGATTTTGACGATGCGGTGTGGTGCGAACCCAATGCCGATGGCTTCCGCCTGATCGTGGCGATTGCCGATGTGTCGCATTACGTGCGTCCGGGTACGCCGCTGGATGACGAGGCGCAATTGCGCGCAACCTCGGTGTATTTCCCCGGTTTTGTGGTGCCGATGCTGCCGGAAACGCTGAGCAATGGCATTTGCTCACTGAACCCAGCGGTAGAGCGGCTGTGCTTCTGTTGCGATATGCAGGTGGGGCGCGATGGCAGTGTCACCGCAAGCAGTTTCTATCCGGCACTGATGCATTCGCATGCGCGGTTGACCTATACCGATGTGTGGAATGCGGTGGGCGAGGGTATCCCTGCCGATGACCACGACGCGGCACTGGCCAAGATCGGCACGTTGCTGCCGCAAATCCAACACTTGCATCAGTTGTACAAGGTGTTGGACAAGGCACGTGCCAAGCGCGGTGCCATCGAGTTCGAGAGCAGCGAAGTCCGCTTCGTGCTGGATGCCAAGGGCGCGGTGTCGCAAGCCGGCATGCTGCAACGCAATGATGCACACAAGTTGATTGAAGAATGCATGATCGCGGCCAATGTGCAGGCGGCCAAATTCTTGTTGGGCGCGCATATCCCTGCACCGTATCGCGACCACGACAAGCCACCGGAATCCAAATACGCCGACCTTGAGGAATTCCTCAAGGAATTCCAATTACGGCTGCCGCCATGGGGCAAGGTCAAGCCCAAGGATTTTCGCGCCTTGCTGGAAAAAATCCGCGAACGCCCCGATGCCGCCTTGCTGGAAACCGTGATCCTGCGCAGCCAATCGCTGGCGGTGTACGCGCCGGACAACATCGGTCACTTCGGGCTGGCGCTGGAGGCATATGCGCATTTCACGTCGCCCATTCGCCGCTACCCGGATCTGCTGGTGCATCGCGCCATCAAGCATGCGTTGGCCGGCGGCAAGCCGGAAACGTACACCTATTCGCCGCACGCCATGGCCGCGTTATCGCTGCAATGCTCCGAACGCTCGCGACGTGCCGACGAAGCGCAGCGCGAAGTGGACGAACGCTACCGCGCCGCGTGGATGGAAACCCACATTGGCAAGGAATTCGACGGCACGATCAGTGGGGTGACAAGTTTTGGTTTGTTTATCGAATTGGATGCATCCAAGGTTAATGGCTTGGTGCACGTCACCCAACTGCCACGCGATTTTTATCATTTCGACGCAGTGCGTAAAACCTTGTCCGGGGAGCGTCGTGGCCGCGAATATCGGCTGGGTGACCGCGTGCGCATCGTGGTGCTGAAAGCCAGTGTGGAAGAGCGCAAGATCGACTTCCGGCTGGTGGAGGAGGAGGGCACCGGTGCTCTGCCGCCAATGCCGGAGCGCGGCAAACCGGCCAAGCGCGTGAAGCAGAAGTATTGAGCTGGCAAACTACGCAGATGAGCAAACCTACCCAATGGATCGTCGGCCTGAACGCGGTGGCTTCCGCGCTGGAGCACGACGCCGAGAACGTGCGCGAAGTGCTGCTGGAAGCCGGTGGCAAGAATCCGCGGATCACCGAGATCGAGCAAGAAGCGCGCCGCAAGGATATCGACGTGCGGCGCGTCAACCAGCAGGCGCTGGACGGCGTGGCCGGTGGTGTGCGCCATCAGGGCGCGGCGGCGCGCTATGCGGCGGCCAGGACCTGGGACGAGCATGAGCTCCCCGCGTTGGTCGAAGCCGCCGAAGGCCGCGCCTTGCTGCTGGTGCTGGACGGCGTGCAAGACCCGCACAACCTTGGCGCGTGCCTGCGCAGCGCGGCGGCGGCGGGTGCCACCGCGGTCATCATTCCCAAAGACAAAGCGGTGCAGATCAATGCCACCGTGCGCAAAACCTCGGCCGGTGCGGCCGACATCCTGCCGATTTTTTCGGTCACCAATCTCTCGCGCAGCCTGCGTGAACTGCAAAAACTCGGGGTGTGGATTTATGGGTTGGCTGGCGAAGCCGATGCCTCGCTCTACGCCATTGACCTGAAGGGCAATGTGGCCTTGGTGCTGGGCAGTGAAGGCGACGGCCTGCGCCGCCTGACCCGCGACAACTGCGACCAACTGGTCAAGATTCCGATGCCGGGCAATTTCGAAAGTCTCAATGTATCGGTGGCTACCGGTGTGGCCCTGTTTGAAGCTGTACGCCAGCGGAGCGCGTGATGGCCCTAGAATTGGCGTGGTACGACTGGGTGGGTATCGCCGGCACGCTGGCGGTGTTGGTGGCGTTTTTCTTGCTGCAAGCCGGCAAGTTGTCCGGCACCGGCATCGTCTATCAGCTGCTCAATCTGTTTGGCTCCGGCGGCGTATTGGTGTCGCTGCTGGGCAAGTTCAATGTCTCGGTGTTTGTGCTGGAAGCGGTATGGATGGCGATCAGCGCCTACGGCATCATGCGCACGCTGAAGTTGCGGAGCGCGCAGCCACCGCGTTAGTGCGACGTGTGCGTTGTGTTGGTTTCGGAGCAGAGCCCGTGCATGGTTTGCTCATGGCGTGTTGCAATCCCGCCCGCGCCAGCCATTGGCAATCGTGCAAAACAGTTTGGCGGTTTGTTCGGTGTCGTACACCGCGCCGTGCGCCTCGTTGGGGTCCCAGCCCAGGCCTGCGGCCATCGCTGCGCGGGCCAGCACGGTTTGGCCGTAGCACAGGCCGGCCATGGTGACGGTATCAAACACGCTGAACGGGTGAAACGGGTTGCGCTTGTGGGCAACGCGCGCCACCGCAGCATTCAAAAAATTGAGATCGAAGTGGGCGTTGTGGCCGACCAAAATGGCGCGGGTGCAGGCGTGTTTTTTCATCGCGGCGCGCACCGGCACGAAGATCGCATCCAGGCCTGTGCGTTCGTCCACTTCACCGCGCAATGGATGGCCAATTTTGATGCCCGTCACTTCCAATGATTTCGGGTCGATGCTGGTGCCGGGTGCGGGCGCGATGTGGGCGTGCGCCACTACGCCGGGCATGTAGTTGCCGGCCTCGTCCAGTTCGATGGGCACCGCGGCGATTTCCAGCAACGCGTGCTTGTTCCAATCAAAACCACCGGTTTCCACATCCACGACCACCGGCAGGTAGCCACGAAAGCGTTCGACCATCGGCGTGATGGGGTTGGGGGGTGTGGGCTCGGACATCGTGAAAGGTTACCCGATGCGGGTTCCCAGCAGCACCCCGCTGGCATGCAGACGCGCCAACATCGGGTGCACATCGGCCACAAACGCGTTGAAGTCCGGATGGCCTATTTCGGCTGCAAGCGATCGCAAACATTGCTGCCCGGTGTAGTGGGTATTGGCTTCCAGCAATGCCAATAGGCGATACAGCACCGGCGAGAGCTGCGAAAACTGCACGCGCCCGTCGGCTTGACGATGGAGCAAGATCACGCTGGGTTCGGCTGGCAAATCGACAGGTCGGTAGTGCGGGCCAATCTGATGCACGGGCCATTGGTAGGCCAGTGGCCACGCCAGTGGCGAGAGCACCGGCACGCCCTCCAGCAGGTCGCCTTGCGGATCATGCGGTGGCGCGGTGGCATCACACAGTTGCAGGCCCAGCTCGGCCCATTCGTAATGTGCAAGCTCGGCCAGCCATGGGCGTGTGGGGTTGGCATGGGCTTCGAGGAAGGCGACAAATTCAAGCCCCAGCCGGGTGAACAGCGGCGTTTCGCTGCGATGGTGGATGAGGAAATCGCGCAACAGTGTTTGCCACTCGCGTTCGCCCAACGTCTTGCACAGCACCGGAAAGGTGCCGGCGAGCAGGCCCTGCAAATTGTTGAAGACCAGCTCGCGATACACGCGCAGCCGGCGCTCTTCAATACCCACTGGTCCGGCATGATGGGCCGGGTCGCGCACGTGTGCAGCCAGCGCCTGCAATTGGGTATGCAGCGTGCTCATGCGACGCGTGCCTGTGCGCTGCGGATAAGGGCCACTTCATCCAGCAGTTGCGCGAACGGCGGGAAATTGAAATCACGTTCCAGCACGGTGGGGCGCAGGCCGTGGTGGGCATAGCTGAAGTCGAGGAGTTGCCACACAGCGTCCTTGACCGGCATGCCGTGGGTGTCGATTTTCAAGTCATCGGCTTCGTCGAAATGCCCCGCGATGTGGTAGCTGGCGATGCGCTGGCTGGGCATGGCGGTGATGAATGCGCGCGCATCGTAGCGATGGTTGATGGCATTGACGTACACATTGTTGACGTCCAGCAGCAAATCGCAATCCGCTTCGGCCAGCACTGCGGCGATGAAGTCGATTTCGGAAAGTTGTTGGAACGGCGCGGCGTAGTAGCTCACGTTTTCCACCGCAATGCGCCGGCCCAGCACGTCTTGCGCGGTACGGATGCGGGCAGCGACATGGTGTACGGCGTCCTCGGTGAACGGTAGCGGCAGCAGGTCGTATAAATGGCCGTCTGCGCTGCAATAGCTCAGGTGCTCGCTGTACAGCACTGCGTGGTGCCGATCCAGAAATTGCCGGGTCTGCTGCAACAAGGCGATGTCCAGCGGGTCGGGGCCACCCAGCGACAGCGACAGTCCATGGCAACTCAGCGGATAGCGCGCGGTCAATGTGGTGAGTTGTTCGCCCAATACGCCGCCAACGCCAATCCAGTTATCGGGTGCGCATTCCAGAAAATCGAAAGCGCCCGCAGGCGCTTCGATGAGTGAATCAAGTAATGCGCGGCGCAGCCCAAGGCCGGTGCTGCGCGGGGGCAGGGCGGTGTGCATGCGGCTTTACATGCTGCCGCCGCATTTGCCCTCGCCACACTTGCCTTCACCGCATTTGCCTTCGCTGCCTGCGGTTTTGCCACCGGCACCGGTCGCTTTGGCATCACCACCGCATTTGCCTTCGCCCATGGCCTTTTGCATGGCGGCGTGGTGGGCGTCGAATTCCTGCTTGCTGATGAAGCCATCGCTATTGCCATCGATGCCGGCAAACTTGTCGTCCTTGCCAGCATGCGCCGCGGCAAATTCAGTGCGCGAAATGCGACCGTCTTTGTCGGTATCCAAACCTTCAAAGGTATGCATGGGGGTTGCTGGGGCGGGCTTGGCCTCATTGCCGGCCATCATTGCCGCGCCGCATTTGCCTTCGCCGCATTTGCCTTCGGTAGCGGCGGGCTTGGTCTTGCCTGCGTCTTGCAGGTAACCGTTGGCCAGCGCGTCCATCGAAAACAAGCTGCCTGCGGCCAAGCCGGCACTGGCGATGGCGGCGCTGATGGCCAGGGTGATGGGTGTGCGGGTGTTCGACATAGACAACTCCTTGGCGCGTCAGCGCGGGTCAGTCTGCCGATGCTACTGCGCGCGAGTGCTTGCGGCTAGTGCAAGCCGGCAAGTGCTGGATTTTGTGTTTTTGTACAGGCCGGATATTGTGACGCGCTGCAAAGCCTGTGAATGCACGGCGAAGGGGTGTCATGGAAGGACTGGCGGTATTACTGGTGTTGCTGGTGTTGGCCGTGCCCATTTTGTTGGTGGTGGCCCTGGTGAAGTTGGCGGGGCTGCGGCAGCGGGTGGATGCGTTGGAAGCGGCGGTTGCACAGCAGCCATTCGCACCAAGCGCATTGGCTGCAGCTGTAGTCGATCGTGCGCAGACTGCTGCCCCGCCGGCTTCCATGCAAGCGCCGGTGTTCGTGATGCGGCCGCTGCCTGATGTCGCGGCCACAACCCAGGCTGCGGCTGATGTTGAACCTGCGCGAGCATCCCAGACTGAAGAAGCGCCGCAGCTTGTTCCGCCACTTCTACCATCCTCACGGCAGCCAGCAGAACCCGACGCAATCGAACGCGCCCTGCAACGGGTCAAGGGCTGGTTCACTACCGGCAATGTGCCGGTCAAGGTGGGCATCTTGGTACTGTTTGCGGGGGTGGCGGCATTGCTGCGCTATGCCAGTGACCAAGGCTGGCTGCGCATGCCGGTTGAGCTGCGCTTGGCGGGCATCAGTGCGGCGGCCTTGGTGGCCTTGGTGTTTGCATGGCGCAAGCGCGACAGCCACCGCAGCTTTGCGCTGGCGCTGCAGGGCGGCGCGATTGGGGTGTTGTTGCTGGTGACGTTTGCTGCGGTCAAGTTGTATGCCCTGATTGACCCCGCGCCCGCATTTGCCATCAGTGTGATGCTGATTGCCGGACTGGCGGTGATGGCGGTGCTGCAAGAGTCGCGCACGCTGGCCATTTTGGGGGTGTTGGCCGGCTTCCTTGCGCCGCTGTGGCTGTCCACCGGCAGTGGCAACCATGTGGGCTTGTTCAGTTATTACGCACTGCTCAATGCGGGCATTTTTGCAATTGCATGGGTGCGGCCGTGGCGCATTCTCAATCTGCTCGGATTTGCGTTTACCTTCGGCATCGGCACTGTATGGGGCGTATTGCAATACAAGCCGGAGCACTTCGCCAGCACCGAGCCTTTCCTGCTGCTGTTCTTCGGGTTCTATCTGCTATTGCCCTTGCTGTATGCACGCAAGGCGCAAACGCCGGGCGGTGCGCGGATCGACGGCAGTTTGTTGTTTGGCACGCCGCTGATTGCGTTCTCGCTACAGGCCGGGTTGTTGCAGGGCGAGCGCATGCCGCTGGCACTGTGTGCCTTGGGGCTGGCCGTGATGTATGTGGCGCTGGCATGGGCGCTTCGACATAAAGAAAAGCTGCAATTGCTGGGACGTGGCTACGCGATCTTGGCAGTGGGCTTTGCCACCTTGTCGATCCCGCTGGCGTTGTCTGCGCACGCCACGGCCTCGGTGTTTGCATTGGAAGGGGCCGGCTTGGTGTGGTTGGGTCTGACCCAGCAGCGTCGCCTGCCGCGTTGGGCCGGGATCGGTTTGCAGTTGGCCGCCGCGCTGGCACTGGTGTTGGCGGAGCCAAATTTGTTGGGCCGCGGGGATACCGCAATCGCGGTGATCAACGCCAACTTCATGAGCGCGTTGTTGATTGCCGCCGGCGGATTTGCCACGGCATGGCTGTATCGCCAGCATGGCGATGCTGTGGTGGCGGTGTTGGCCTACCTCTGGGGCGTGTTGTGGTGGGCCGGCAATGGCCTCCATGAAATCAACAGTTTCGCGGCAACAGCGGATCGCCTGCATGCCTATTTGCTGTTGGCTGGCGCTACCGGCTGGTTGGCCGCAGAAGTACAGCGCCGGCAGCCGGCACGCGCATTGGCATTGACCACATTGGCCGGACTTGGGCTGGCGTTCCCATTGGCATTTGCGCAAATGCAAAGCAATGGCCAGCCATTTGCAGGCCAAGGCGTATGGGTGTGGCCGCTGTTTGCGGCACTGGGGCTGCGCAGCCTGTTGTGCTTGCGCAATAGCAGTGATTCGGTGGCGGGGCTGGCGCAATTGCTGTGGTGGTTGTTGTGGCCCACGGTGCTGTCGTTGTTGGCGTCGTTCATTGGGTCGCGCTTTGAGCTGGCCGATGGCTGGGTGGGGATGTTGCTGGCCCTGCCTTGGTTGGTGTTGGCATTGGTGTCGTTGCGCCGGGACGTGTGGCTGTCGGCACCCTTGGCGGAGCTGTTTGCACCGTTCCAATCCGTGCTGCGGCTGTTGGTATTCATTGCACTCGGGCTGTGGTGGTTGCTGATGCTGTTCAATGCCGGGCAAAGTGCACCGCTGCCGTGGCTGGCGGTGCTCAATCCGCTGGATTTGGCGCAGCTTTCGGTGCTGCTGTTGCTGGCGCTGTGGCTGCGTGATGGTGTGTCTGCACGCACGCCGCTGGCGTCGCAGCCGGTGATGGCGCTGGCGCTGGCGGGCTTGTTGTTGGTGACGGTGATGACCTTGCGCGGCGTGCATCACTGGGGCGCGATTGCATGGGATGGCGCGTTGCTGGGCACGGGCTTGGCGCAAACCAGTTTGACCGTGGTCTGGAGCTTGCTGGGGATGGCCGGCTGGGTCTCGGGTTCGCGCCGTGGGCAGTGGGGCTTGTGGTTGGCCGGTGCCATTTTGATGGGCATCGTGCTGCTGAAACTGCTGTTGATCGACCGCAGCAATTTGGGTGATCTGCTCGGCATCGGCGCGTTTATCGCCTACGGTCTGCTGTGTACTTTGGTGGGCTGGCTGGCACCGGTACCGCCACGGCGAACGGCAGCGCAGGATGCGGAACATATCGACAACGCATACACAGGCGAGGAGACAGCATGAAGCGGTGGATGCTGGGGGTGCTGTTGCTGCCATTGGCCGCACACGCAGGTGATGACTACGCGCAGCAATGGCCGTTGCAGTTATCGCGCCCCGATGCCGGTGCGTATCGGGTGACGCTGGATGCGGCGGTCTATCGTGCGGCGTATTGGCGCGACCTGCGCGATGTGCGGGTACTGGATGCCAGCGGCAAGCCGGTGGCCAGCGTGCTGCAAGCACGGCCGGATGCGTCGGCCGGGCAAGCGCAGCACGTCGCACTGCACTGGTTCATGCTGCCGGTGACAGCCGCATCGCAAGACAGCGATTTGAGCGTGCTGGTGCAGCGTTCCACCGATGGCGCGGTCGTGTCGGTGCGCAGTGGTGCAGTGGCCAATAATGATGTGGTCACCGCGTCTGCGTGGCTGGTCGATCTGGGCAAAGACAGCACCCACATGCACGCACTGCTGCTGGATTGGGCGGATGTCGCGCAGCCGTTGGATGCTGGCTATCGGCTGGAAGGCAGTGATGATCTGCGCAATTGGCGCACTCTGGATCCACAGGTGCGCCTTGTGCAATTGCGCAATCAAGGGCAGGAACTGCGCAGCAACCGGATTGCGTTGGATACGCCGCCACGTTATTTGCGATTACTGCCGCTGCAAGCAAGCCCGGCGATCGCGCTGCGAGCGGTGCAGGGTGAATGGCGCGCAGCAGCCGGCACCAACAATTGGCAGTGGCAACCGGTGCCCGTGGCCGCAGGCACGCCGGCCAAGGGGGGCTTTGACTATCACAGCGATGGCCGCTTCCCGGTGCAGCGCGTGGATGTGGTGATGCCCGCCAATACCAGTGTGCGTTGGTCTGTACTCAGCCGCGATGCGGATGCGGGCACGTCTGCGCAGGCATCAATGGCATGGACGCCGCGCGCCTATGGTTGGAGCACATGGCAGTTGCAGGATGGTGCCAGCACACAAACTTCGCCGCCGCTGGATCTGAATACCAGCATCAGCGATCGCGAGTGGCGCTTGCAGCTGGAATCGGGCGATCTGCCAGCCTCTGCTCCCACTCTGAAGTTAGGGTATCAGCCCGCCAGTATTGTGTTTTTGGCGCAGGGCACGCCGCCCTATGTCCTGGTGGCAGGAAGCGCCGCCGCACAGAACACGCAAGATGCGGTAGCGCCCATGCTGGCAGCCTTGCGCGCACGTCACGGTGCGCAATGGGTACCGGCGGTGGCAACGCTGGGGCCGGTCAGCCCGCGCGCAGGCAGCGCCGCCTACACGCCGCCTGCCAAGCCCCGTGACTGGAAAACCCTGACCTTGTGGGCATTGCTGGTGCTGGGTGCACTGCTGGTGGGCGGAATTGCGTTCAGCCTGTTGCGCGGCAAGTCGCAGTCTGCCGGCCAATAGGCCCGCCACGGGTCATGCGACGGGTTTCAAACTGTCGTCGCGTTTATTGCGCGGTGGCAGCGGTGTATCACCATGCAACAAGAACCACACGTTCTCGGCGATATTGGTGGCGTGGTCGCCAATGCGTTCCAGATTTTTGGCCATGAACAGCAGATGCGTGCACGGCGTGATCGCACGCGGGTCTTCCATCATGTAGGTGAGCAGTTCACGGAACAGCCCGGTGTACAGCGCATCCAGCTCGGCATCGGCATCGCGCACCCGCAACGCATCGTCGCCATCGCGTTGCTGATAAGCGCGCAGTACATCGCGCAATTGGTGCGCCGCCATTCGCCCCAACGCATCCAGCCCACGGGTATGGGAGAGTGGCGGCGACTGGTTCAGTACCAGGGAACGTTTGGCGATATTGGCCGCGTAATCGCCAATGCGCTCGATGTCGGAAGCTACCCGCAACGCCGCCAAAATCACGCGCAGGTCGCTGGCCAGCGGGCCGCGCTGGATCAGGCGAATCGCATCATGATTGATTTGCTGTTCAAGTGCATCAATGCGTTCGTCATTGGTGATCACTTCATGCGCGGCGGCCGCATTGCGCTGGGTCAGCGCATTCAGTGCGGATTCCAATTGGCTGGTGGCCAACTGGCCCATGTAAATCAGCGTGTCACGCAAGGCGGTTTGTTCGTCGTCGTGACTCTTGACGATATGCTGATGTTGCTCGTTCATTAGCCGAACCTCCCGGTGATGTAATCCTCGGTCTGTTGTTTGACCGGGTTGGAAAAGATCTGCTCGGTGGCGCCATGCTCGATCAAGTCGCCCATGTACATGAAGGCGGTGTAGTCGGACACGCGCGCCGCCTGCTGCATGTTGTGGGTAACAATCATGATCGTGAATTCCTGCTTGAGTTCCTCTACCAGCTGCTCGATGCGGCTGGTGGAAATGGGGTCCAATGCCGAGGTGGGTTCATCCAGCAACAGCACGTCGGGCTTGAGCGCAACGGCACGCGCAATGCACAGACGCTGCTGCTGGCCGCCGGACAAGCTCAGGCCACTGTCTTTCAACTTGTCTTTCACCTCGTCCCACAGCGCGGCTTGGCGCAGTGCCAGTTCCACGCGGGCTTCCATGTCGGCTTTGTTCAGACGCTCATGGTGGCGAATGCCATAGGCCACGTTTTCGAAAATGGTCATCGGAAACGGCACCGGTTTTTGAAACACCATGCCCACCTTGCTGCGCAGCCGGTTCATCGGGTACGCAGGGGCCAGAATATTTTCGCCATCCAAGAGTACTTCGCCCTTGGCTTCCAACTTCGGGTACAGCGCATAGATGCGGTTGAACACGCGCAGCAACGTGGACTTGCCGCAGCCGGACGGGCCAATCAGCGCGGTCACGTGCTTTTCCGGAACCTCCAGGTTGATGTTTTTGACCGCATGAAACTTGTCGTACCAGAAGTTCAATCCGCGTGCGGCAATTTTCACCGGCGGGGGGGGCGATGCTGCAGTGTGCTGGACTGCATGCGCAGTGGCGAAATGGGCTGTGTTCATCGGAGGAGTTCGCAGGTCAGTCATGAGTGGCGCGATTGCGCAAAAGCAGGAAGCGGGCCAGCAAGCTGATGGCCAGCACGAACAAGGTAACCAGCAGCGCACCGGCCCATGCCAGCTGCTCCCAATTTTCAAAGCCGGCACCGGCGAATTTGTACATCACCAGTGGTACCGCGCTCATTGCGCCGGTGATTTTCAGGCTGAAAAATTCATTGCCAAATGCAGTGAACAGCAGGGGGGCGGTTTCGCCTGAAATGCGCGCCAAGGCCAGCAGTACACCCGTCACGATGCCGGGCAGCGCGCTGCGGTACAACACCTGTACGGTCACTTTCCACTGCGGTACACCCAACGACAACGCCGCTTCGCGCATTTGTACCGGCACCAGTCGCAACATTTCGTCGGTGGTGCGCACCACTACCGGCAACACGATGAACGCCAGCGAAAGCGCGCCAGCGATGGCGGAGAACTTGCCTCCGGTATTCATCACGAAGGCGGCATACACGAACAGGCCCAGCACGATCGACGGTGCCGACATCAAGATATCGTTGACGAAGCGCACCGCTGTACCCAACCGGCTATGCCCCCCCACTTCCGCCAGCCAGGTGCCTGCGGCAATCCCCATCGGGGTACCGATGGCGACGCCCATTCCGCACATCAACAAACTGCCGACGATGGCATTGCGCAAGCCGCCGGCTTCCATCGGCGGCGGCTGATCCTGCAAGAACAAGGCCATGTTCAAATGGGCGAGGCCTTTGGCAACCAGCGTCCACAAAATCCAACCCAGGAAGACCAGGCCAAACACGGCGGCAGCGCAGGCCAGGGTGATGGCAATGGCATTGATGATACGACGCCGTTGATACAACGCTGCGGAAAACGTACTCATCGGTTGCCCTCCTTGCGCGCCAGGTTTGACAACATCAGGCGTGCCAGTGCCAGCACGACGAAGGTCACCATGAACAACACAAAGCCCAGCAGCAGCAAGGCGGCGCGGTAGGTTTCGGTGGCCTCGCCAAAGTCATTGGCGATCAAGGCGGCAATCGTGGTGGAGGGTTCCAGCAGTGAGGTGGTGAAGCTCACGCTATTGCCAATCACGAATGCCACCGCCATGGTTTCGCCCAGTGCCCGGCCAAGGCCAAGGAAGATGCCGCCGATCACTGCCGAGCGGGTGTAGGGCAGCACGATGTCCCAACTGACTTCCCACTTGGTGGCACCTAATGCGTAGGCCGATTCTTTCAAGCGGGTGGGCACGGTCAGGAATACCTCGCGCATGGTCGAGGCGATAAACGGAATCACCATGATCGACAGCACCAGGCCCGAGGTCAGCATGCCTGCGCCAATCGGTGGCCCGCTAAACAGCGCGCCGATCACCGGCAGCGGGCCGATGTGTTCATCCATCCACGGGATCAAGCTTTCACGCATCACCGGCATCAGCACGAAGAAGCCCCACATGCCGTAGATGATCGACGGAATGCCGGCCAACAATTCAATCGCGGTACTGACCGGCGTGCGCAGCCAGCGCGGTGCCACTTCGGTCAGGAAGAAGGCGATGCCAAAGCTCACCGGCACCGCAATCAACATGGCGATACAGGCGGTCACCAAGGTGCCGTAAATCGGCACCAGTGCGCCGTATTTGTTCTCAACCGGGTTCCAGTCGCTGGACAGGAAAAAATTCAGACCCTCGCTGGCCAGCACGCTGCGGCCGCCCCACAGCATCGACAAGGCCGCACCGGCAAGGGTCACCAATACGAATACCGCAGTGACGGTCAGCAGCCAACGAAATCGCCGGTCGTGGCGGGCATCGGTGGCATCGCGATGGCTGGGGAGTGTGGCGGTGGAAGTGGCGATAGCACTCATGGAATATGCGTGTCCTGCCCTGGCAAATGGGCAACAGGTGGCGTTCGTCGTGCGTGTATGATTCGATGTTTTTATGACAGTGCGATGACGTAATTCGAAGAATCGTCATGATGCTCGCCAGATACTAAAATGGCGGACCCGAGGGCCCGCCATTGTTAGTTCAAAACCATATTGCTTATTTGACGTTTTGCGCCCAGTAGGCCTGGATCTGCTGCACCAGCGATTCCGGCAGCGGCACATAGCCCAGCGACTTGGCAGCGCCATCGCCATTGGCATACACCCAGCGGAAGAACTCCACCGCGGCCTTAGTGCCGGGTTTGCCGTTCTTGTGCACCAGCATGAAATTGGTGGCGGTGATCGGCCAGGCATTGGCACCCGGTGCATTGGTGACGATCAGGAAGAAATCCTTGGCCGACTTCCAGTCGGCGCTGGCAGCGGCTTCGGCAAAGCTGTCATCGCTCGGGTTGACGTAGTTTCCGGCGGCGTTCTTCAGACGCGAGTAGGGCAGTTTGTTTTGCACGGCAAATGCCAGTTCGACATAACCAATGCTGCCTTTGATCTGCTTGACGTAGGCTGACACGCCTTCGTTACCCTTGCCGCCGATCCCCACCGGCCACTTCACCGCGGTACCTTCACCCACCGCAGACTTCCACGCCGGGCTGACCTTGGACAAATAGTTGGTGAAGTTGAAGCTGGTGCCGGAGCCATCAGAGCGATGTACCACGGTGATCTTCAATGCCGGCAGGGGCAGGCCCCGGTTGCTGGCAGCAATGCGCGGATCGTTCCACATCGTGATCTTGCCGAGGAAGATGTCGGCCAGCACATCCGGGTCCAGCTTCATCGTGCCGGCTGCGATGCCTGGCAGGTTGAACGCCGGCACGATGCCGCCGATGACCGACGGAAATTGCCCCAGGCCGGAGCGGGCCAGTTCTGCGGGCGGCAGTGGTTTGTCGGACGAACCAAAATCCACGGTGCCAGCCTTGATCTGGGCGATGCCGCCGCCGGAGCCGATGGACTGATAGTTCACTTCCTTGCCGGTGGCTGCCTTGTAGTCAGACGACCACTTGGACATGGCCGGGTACACAAACGATGCGCCTGCGCCGGTGACATCGGACGCGAATGCGCTGGTGGCAAAGCCGCTTGCCAGTACGAGTGCAGCGAGGCGGAACGTGAAAGACTTGGACACGAAGAGCTCCTGAGTGTGCGGATACGACGGGGTTTGCCCGTTTCGCAGTGCATTCAAGCGCGAGTTCGTGACAGACAGGCGTCGCTTGTATGACAAATTCATGACGCTGAGCGGCTGCGCGGTGCCACGGGTTATGCGCGTGGCTGTTTGGCGGCGGGCAACTTGAAAACAGAAAAAAATCGTAAACGGAAATAAATCTGCAACCGTTGGCAGGTGAAATACACGACATGCGTGACGGGGGGAAGACCTGCGCGCAGTCCCGAACCATACAGCCATTTCACTGACACTGGAGCACCTCCATGCGCACCACCCGATTAGCCGCCGCGATTGTCCTGATTGCTGCTGGCAATATGAGTTTCAATGCCGCGGCACAGAGCGCGCCCAGCGCCAAAGACATTGCCGAAATGAAGGCGCAGATCGCCGCGCTGCAAGCTCAGATCCAGAGCTTGGAAGATCGCTCGCAAGATCTCGAGGCGCGCAGCGATGCGCAATCCGATGTCAATGTGGAGCAGGCCAAGGCGAATGAATCGCTAGCCACCATCGACTCACTGAAGAAATTGGTCAACGACACCAAGCTCAGCGGCCGCTTGTATTACGACCTGACCAATATCAACGACAGCAGCAAGGGCGTGAAGACCGACAAGTCCGGTTTCGCCTTCGACATCAAGCGCTTCTATTTGGGTGTAGACCACAAGTTCAACGATCAGTGGTCGATGAATTTGACTACCGACTTCCAGTACTCCTCGGCAATCTCCTCCACCGAGGTGTATCTGAAGAAGGCCTACATCCAATACAAACTCAGCGATGCCTTCGTGCTGCGCGCCGGTGCCGCCGATCTGCCATGGGTGCCGTTTGCCGAGAACTACTACGGCATGCGTTATATCGAAAACACCCTGACTGATCGCCTGAAGTTCGGCACTTCGGCGGACTGGGGTGTGCATGCCGGTGGCAAGCTGGCAGGCGGCGCCGTGGAGTACGCAGTGGCTGCGCTCAATGGCAATGGCTACAAGAACCCAAGCCGCAGCAAGGGACTGGATTTTGAAGGCCGCCTGAGCTTTGCGCCGACCGAGCAAACCGTGATTGGCGTGGGCGCGTATTCCGGCACCTTGGGTAAGGAGAAGCAAACGGTGAATGCCCTGCACACGGCCAATCGTGTGGATTTCCTTGCCGCCTACATGTCCGGCAATACCCGCTTGGGCGTCGAGTATTTCCAAGCCAACAACTGGAACAACGTCACCAGCGTTGCATCCGACAAGGCCAGTGGTTGGTCGTTGTGGGGCAGCGTGGGGTTGAACGACAAGGGCGTCACCCTGTTTGGCCGGTATGACAACACCGATGTCAGCAAGACACTGGATCCAAGCTTGCAGGACCGCTACTACAACATCGGCGTTGAGTGGCCGGTGGCACCTGGTGTGAAATTGGCGACGGTGTACAAGCACACCGACCAGCGCAACACGCTGCGCAGCAAGGATCTGAAGACCGACGAATTTGGCGTGTGGGGCGAATTCCGGTTTTGATCGCGCGTTTGCGTGCTGCGGCATCATTGCGGCGGGCTTCGGCCCGCCGTTTTCGTGATCAGGTTTCCCAGCTCGACGGCCCCTTGTCAGGCCAGCGACAGAGGTCGTGGATGGGGCAGTGCAGGCAATCGGGTTTGCGTGCTTTGCACATGTAGCGACCGTGCAAGATCAACCAGTGGTGCGCATCACGGGCAAACTCGCCGGGCACCAATTTCACCAGTTTGTCTTCCACTGTACGCACGTCTTTGCCCGGCGCAAGGCCGGTGCGATTGGCCACACGAAAGATATGCGTGTCCACGGCAATCGTGGGTTCGCCAAACGCGGTATTGAGCACCACATTGGCGGTCTTGCGGCCCACGCCTGGCAAGGCTTCCAGCGCGTCGCGGGTGCGCGGCACTTCGCCAGCGTGCAGGTCCAATAACTGCCGGCACAGCGCAATCACATTCGCCGCCTTGGCGTTATATAGACCAATGGTATTGATGTAGCCCTTCAGTCCGTCTTCCCCCAGTGCAAAGACCGCTGCCGGCGTGTTGGCGATCGGGTACAGCTTGCGCGTGGCTTTGTTGACGCCCACATCGGTGGCCTGCGCGGATAGCACCACCGCCACCAGCAATTCGAAGGGTGTGGTGTATTCCAGTTCGGTGGTGGGATGCGGGTTGGCATCGCGCAGGCGCGTGAATACTTCGCTGATCTGATCCGGGGACAGCTTGCTGTCACGTGCAGCTCGCGGTTTGCGCGACGCGGTCATGTGTGGCGCGCCTTCACTTTCGCCAAGGCCCGCGCCAGTGCATCGGCCGCGGCCGACGGCAACACGGCGGCTTGCGTTGCCGCAGGGGCCGGCGGTGGGCGGCGTGCGGCGTCCCGCTCGGCCTTGATCCGGGCCAGCCGTAGGGTACGGCTGCGGTAGCGCTCGCGTGCGGCCAGCGCGAAACGGCGTGCATCGCGAGCGGCGAGCAAGCGCGCAGTGCATGCGGGCGTGCAGGTTGGGCAGGCGGTGGCCTGCAGCAAGCCGAGTGTCAATGCTGCATCCCAATCCTCTTCCTGCAGCGCCCGGTGCAGCCGGTGCGCGGTGGCATCGGCTGCGCACGAGCAATGCGGGCATGGGGTAGGCATCAGCGGCCGTGGAAGCCGGGTTTGCGCTTTTCCAGAAACGCGCCGGTGCCTTCGCGCATATCGTCGGTGGCAAACATCAGCCCGAATTGCGCCGACTCATACTCCAGGCCTTCCTCGATCCCGCATTCGCTGCCCACGTTCACGCAGTCGATCATCCCGCGCAGCGCCAGCGGTGCGGCATTGGCCAATTGCGTGGCCAGCTTGGTGGCTTCGGCTTCCAACTCGGCGGCAGGCACCACCCGGTTGACGATGCCCAGTTGCAGTGCGCGTTCGGCGCTGATCGGCGCGCCGGTCAGGCACAGCTCCAGCGTGGCGGCGCGCCCACACAGGCGCAGCAGGCGTTGGCTACCGCCAAAGCCGGGGATCAGGCCGAGGTTGATTTCCGGTTGACCCAGTTTGGCACTATCGGCGGCGATGCGCAGATGGCAGCACATCGCCAGCTCCAACCCGCCACCCAGTGCAAAGCCATTGATCATCGCGATCACCGGCTTGTTCAGCTTTTCCACCCGCCGCATCATGCGCGTGCCACGCAAGGAAAAATCGCGGCCCTGCACCGGGCTCAAACGGTTCATTTCCGCGATGTCAGCCCCGGCCACAAAGGCCTTGGGGCCCGCGCCGGTCAGCACCACCACGCGCACGGAGTGGTCAGCCGCGGCATCGGCGAAGGCGGCGTCCAGCGCGTCCAGCGTGGCGGCATTGAGCGCATTGAGCTTGTCGGGCCGGTTGATGGTGACAGTGCGAATGCCATTGCAGGTGTCAATTTGCAGGATTGTTGGACTCATACGGCCTCTTGCGGAGTTGATTTGCGTTTGGATACCAAGTGGTTAAGTCGAAGCCGGGAACTTTCCACCCATGACCGGGTCGCAAAGTGGCCTCAGTGGCGGTTAAGCCTCTTGGCCGTTATCCTAGCGTGTCCAATCCGGGTCGGTTCGACCGGAGTGCCACAAATACCGCACAGCCAATCGGTTGTGGCGGATCCCAGGGCGGCATTGCCGCCCCAAATTTTGAACGAGGTTTGTAAATGAAGTTGCGCGTGCTTGCTGCCACAGTGGCGGCCCTTACCCTGACCGCCGGCATCGCAACGGCGCAGACCAAATCCGCACCGGCCAAAGCGGTAACACCTGCTGCCAAGCCCGTCGCTGGTGCTGCTGCAATGCCGGTGGTCGACAAGACTCATGCCAGCTACGCCTTCGGCTGGCAACTGGGCCAGGAACTGGCCAATACCGATGAGCCGATCGACATCGCTACCGTTGTGCGCGGCGTGCAAGATGCTTATGCCAAGAAGCAGCCGGCCTACACCGAGCAGCAGCTGGGTACCGCTTATTCCGGCTTCCAGAAGCGCATGGAAATCAAGGCGCAGGAAGCGTTCCGCAAGGCACTGGCCGACAATCAGGCGCAGTCCGCTGATTTCGTCACCAAGTTCAAGGCCCAGACCGGCGTGATCACCATGCCCAGCGGCATCATGTACCGTGTGGCCAAGGCCGGCACCGGCGCCAAGCCGACCGCCAACAGTGAAGTGCAGATCGCATTCCGCAGCTTCCTGGCTGCCGTTGGCGTGCCGCTCAGTGGCGTGCAGACGCCGCCGGCATTCAAAGTATCCGATGCGCCGATCGCCGCGCTGAAGGAAACCCTGCCGCTGATGCAGCAGGGCACCGTGTACGAGGTCATCATTCCGCCGGGTAAGGGCTTGGGTGGGGCTCAGAATGAACAGTTCGCGCAGCAGGCCGTGGCTTTGCAGATCGAGTTGGGCGCAGTGAAATAAGTACGAGCTTGCGTTGATGTGGTTCCAATGCGCCGGCTTCGTGCCGGCGCATTGCATTTGGCCGCTAGTAAACTACGTTCAATGAGCACGCCTTATCACACCGTCCTGAGTCCCTGCACTGGCATATGCACGTTGGCTGACGATGGGCTGTGCATTGGTTGTCATCGTAGTGGTGGTGAAATTGCGGCGTGGTCGGTGATGCACGACGACCTGCGCCTGCATATCATGGATGTGGTGCTGCCAGAACGTGCCGCACGTCGGGAACCCATGTGAAGCCCACCGACACCCTGCTGGCAAGGTTGCGCGGCGCAATCCACCCATTGTCCGCACCGCCGCAGACGCCAGCATGGAATCTGGCTGAGTTGGACGGCCTGCCTTTGCCGGCCATGCCCAGGCCCGCAGCGGTACTGGTGGGGATTATCCCGCGTGTGGATGGCGCAGAGGTCCTGCTGACCCGTCGCACCGATCGGTTACGACATCATGCTGGCCAAGTCAGTTTCCCCGGTGGCAGCATCGAGCCGGGCGACCTGCATCCTGCCGACGCTGCCCTGCGCGAGGCGCGGGAGGAGGTGGGCCTTTTGCCAGCCCAGGCGCAGGCGCTGGGCTATCTGGATCCGCTGCTCACACTGACCGGCTTTCAGATCTTGCCCACCGTGGTTTGGGTGGATCCGGCATTTCATCCGCAGCCGGACCCTGACGAGGTGGCGGATGTGTTCGCAGTGCCTCTGGAGTTGCTGATGGATCCTGCTCAGCTGGATACCATCGAACTGCAATTGGGCGGACGCACGCGCCACGTGTTCCAATACCGCTATGCACATCAGCGTATTTGGGGTGTGACCGCTTCGATTCTGTACAACCTGCGGCAACGGTTGGCCAGTGCAACAACCGGGAGAACGTGATGGCTGGATGGACAACCGTGGTGCAGGCCGATATTTTTTCGATGGCCTTGAACCGCACCGACGTGGTGATCCTGGATTGCCGGTTTTCGCTGCTGGATCCGGTGTTGGGAGAGCAAGCGTGGCGGCAAGGGCATTTGCCAGGTGCACAGTACGCGCATCTGGAGCGCGATCTGTCGGACATGACCCAGAAGGGGCAGGGGCGACACCCGTGGCCGCAGGTAGAGACGTTCGTCAGTAAATTGGCGCAATGGGGGATCGATCCTTCGACCCAGGTCATTGCCTATGACGACGGTGATGGTGCATTCGCGGCGCGGCTGTGGTTTTTGTTGCGCAGCCTTGGCCATGAAAAGGTTGCGGTGCTGGATGGTGGTTGGTCACACTGGGTGTCGTTGGGTTTGCCCACCACATCGATGCAGCGTGCGCCGATGACTGTGCGCCCGTATCCCGCGGTGTTTGATACCACGTATTTGCTGGATGCCGACGCCGTGCAAGCGCATTTGGATGATGGCGGCATGTTGCTGGATGCACGTGCAGCGGTGCGCTTTCGCGGTGAGGAAGAACCCATTGATCGAGTTGCCGGGCATGTGCCGGGCGCGATCAATCGGCCGTATGCGCAAAATTTGGGGCCAGATGGCCGATTCAAATCACCGATGCAATTGGCTGCCGAATTCCGTGAATTATTAGCCGGGCGCGACCCCGTTGAAGTGGTCAGCATGTGCGGCTCAGGTGTCACTGCCTGCCACACGCTGCTGGCGATGGAGCGCGCAGGGTTGCGCGGTGCACGCCTGTACACCGGATCGTGGAGCGGCTGGATCACCGATCCTACCCGGCCGGTGGCGACGGGCGCTTGAACATGGCTCAAGTTGAAATCTGGCATCGCCCAACTTGCAGCAATTCACGCGGGGCATTGGAACTCATTCGTGAAGCCGGCATCGAGCCTGTGATCGTGGATTACATCCGGCATCCGCCCAGTCAGGCGCAATTACGCAAAGCGATTGCCGATGCCGGGTTGACGGTGCGCGAGGCCATGCGCAACAAGGAGCCGGAATACGCCGAACAAGGGTTGGGTAATCCCGTGCTGAGTGACGACGCATTGCTGGATGCGATGGTTGCCACGCCGAAGCTGATCAATCGCCCGTTTGTGTTTACCGGCAAGGGTGTCCGTCTGTGCCGGCCGCCGGAGATGGTGCTGGATCTGCTCTGAAGTCGGGCTTATTTCCCGATCCGCGCCAACATTGCACGCAGCGCCGCCTGTGTGTCCGGTTCCATCCACGCGGACACGAAACGATCCAGATCGATGCGCTCATCACGCAGGCAGTCCACCACTGCCGCGCGTGCAATGCGGCGGGTTTCGCGCATTGGCATCGTGGGCAGCTTCAATAAATCCTCCAGCCATGCACGGGCGCGTACCGCCACGTTGTCGATATCGGTCAACTCGTCTACCAACCCGATCTGCAGGGCTTCGGCAGCTTCTGGCATTGCCCCGGCGACCAGTAGGCGTTCGGCGCGATGGGGACCCACGGCGCGAGACAGTAAAGCCTGGATACCTTCCGGGGCGACCAGGCCCACTTGCGTTTCGTTCAAGCCAATGCGGTATGGGCCGTCGGCCAAGATGCGGTAATCGCAGCACAGTGCCAGCACGCAGCCGCCCGCCGGCGCGTGCCCAGCCATCGCGGCCACGACCGGTACGGAGCAGCTGGCCAGTGCGTGTGCCGCATTGAAAAATGCCCGCCATGCGCGCAGCAGTGCGTCCTGATCATCGCCTAGTGAAAGCAGGTACGGCACATCCAATCCGGCAGAAAAGACTTTGGGGCCACCGGCCAGCACGATGCCTTGCGCACCTTGCTCAATTGCCGCCTGGACTGCATGCGTCAACGCATTGCACAGCTCCGGGTTCAGCGCGTTGACGGGCGCACGCTGCAGGCGCAGTTCGTGGATATTGTGATGAACGCTGCTTTCAATCAGGGACATGGCGATTCCTTGTGCAACTCGGCCTGCAATGTAACGTGCAACCTGGTTTGAAGCTCAAACCGTCTGAATACGCTCAGAAGCTCGACGTACTGCAGGGGGGAGCGGGGTTGGCTTGCCGCTGCGGCGTTCCACCCACACCGCGACTACATTGCCATCGCAATGTAGTGTGCCATCTGCAGCCACGATGCGGTGGCCAATCACCACGCTGGTGGTGCCCAGGCGTTCGGTAAAAAGTTCGACGAATACATCGGCTGGATATTCGATGGGCCGTTTGAAGTGGAGGGTGGCCGAGGCCACCACGGGCGCGGCAGTGTCGGTCACCCAATCTTCGCCGATGGTGGCAAACCACTCGATGCGCGCCTGTTCCAGAAACGTCAGGTAACGCGCATTGTTGATGTGGTTGAACGCGTCCAGATCGCTCCAGCGCAAATGGATCGGAGTACGGAAGGGTGTGCTCATGTGCTGGTTTTCTTCTTCGATTTGACGGGTTTGCCTGCGGCAGAGGATGCGCGTGCTTTTTCGAGCAAAGGCGCAAGGAAACGGCCGGTATGCGAGGCCGGATTGGCGGCCACGGTCTCTGGCGTGCCTTGCGCGATGATTTGCCCGCCGCGATGGCCACCTTCCGGGCCCAGATCCACCACCCAGTCGGCGGTTTTGATCACGTCCAGATTGTGTTCGATCACCACCACCGTGTTGCCGTCATTGCGCAGGCGATGCAGTACATCCAGCAGGGCTTCGATATCGTGGAAATGCAGGCCGGTGGTGGGTTCATCGAGGATGTACAGCGTGCGCCCGGTATCGCGGCGCGAGAGCTCTTTCGACAATTTCACGCGCTGCGCTTCGCCACCGGAGAGTGTGGTCGCACTCTGCCCCAGCTTGATATAACTCAGACCTACGTCGATCAGCGTTTCCAGTTTGCGCGCGATGCTGGGCACCGGTGCGAACAGATCCAGCGCGTTCTCCACCGTCATTTCCAGTACGTCGCGGATGCTGTGGCCCTTGTACAGGATTTCCAATGTTTCGCGGTTGTAGCGTTTGCCTTGGCAGACATCGCACGGCACATACACATCCGGCAAGAAGTGCATTTCCACCTTGATCAAGCCATCGCCCTGGCAAGCTTCGCAGCGACCGCCGCGCACATTGAACGAAAAGCGTCCCGGTGAATAGCCGCGCGCGCGCGCTTCCGGCACCTGCGCATACAGTTCGCGCAATGGCGTAAACAGGCCGGTGTAGGTGGCGGGGTTACTGCGCGGGGTGCGGCCAATCGGGGATTGGTCGATATCCACCACCTTGTCGAATAAATCCAACCCGATGATGTCCTTGTAGGGTGCGGGGGTGTGCGAGGCACCATTGATTTCATTGGCGGCCAATGCATACAACGTGTCGTTGATCAGGGTGGATTTTCCCGAGCCAGACACACCCGTTACGCAAGTCAATAACCCCGCTGGAATTTCCAAATCCACGTGCTGCAAATTGTTGCCGTGCGCACCCTTGAGCTTGAGCAGCAGTTTGCGGTTGGGCGGATAACGCAGCGCCGGCACGGCAATGGCTTTTTTGCCCGACAAGTATTGCCCGGTCAACGAGCGCGGTGCTTGCAGTACATCTTGCAGGCTGCCTTGTGCCACCACTTCGCCGCCGTGCACGCCGGCACCCGGGCCGATGTCCACGATGTGGTCGGCCAGTCGGATCGCATCCTCATCGTGCTCGACCACGATCACCGTGTTGCCCAGATCACGCAGTCGCGTCAGTGTGCCCAGCAGGCGTTCGTTGTCGCGCTGATGCAGGCCGATGGATGGCTCGTCCAGCACATACATCACCCCCACCAAGCCCGCGCCAATTTGCGACGCCAAGCGGATGCGCTGCGCCTCGCCGCCGGATAGCGAATCCGCCTTGCGTTCCAAACTCAAGTAATCCAGCCCCACATCGACCAGGAACCCCAAGCGTTCACGAATTTCCTTGACGATTTTGGCGGCGATCTCCCCGCGCCAACCGGGCAGCGACAATGTCTCAAAAAAGCGCAGGCAGGCATCAATCGGCAATACCGCGATTTCGGGCAGCGGCTTGTCGGCCACGAACACATTGCGTGCCTGTCGATTCAAGCGTGCGCCACCGCACTCGGTGCAGGGCCGTTCGCTGATGTACTTCGAAAGTTCCTCACGCACCGCCGCACTTTCGGTTTCGCGATAACGGCGCTCCAGATTTGGCACGATGCCCTCGAATGCATGCTTGCGCTGATGTTTGCTGCCCGACTCACTGACGTAAGTCAGCGTGATCGCCTCAGTGCCGCTACCGTGCAAAATGATGTTGCGGGTGGCTTCCGGCAACTCCTGCCATGGCATATCCACATCAAAGCGGTAATGCTTGGCCAACGAGGTAATCATCGAAAAATAATAGGCGTTGCGGCGATCCCAACCGCGCATCGCACCGGCCGCCAGCGAGAGCTCCGGGTGTGCCACCACCCGCACCGGGTCAAAAAATTGCGCCACACCTAACCCATCGCAACCGGGGCAGGCGCCGACCGGGGAGTTGAACGAAAACAGGCGTGGCTCCAACTCCGGCAACGAATAGTCGCACACCGGGCAGGCGTATTTCGAGGAAAACAGCAGTGGTTCGCGCGTGACATCGTCCATCGATTGCACGATGGCCATGCCGTCGCCCAATTTGAGCGCAGTTTCAAACGACTCCGCCAGCCGTTGGCGAATATCGGCACGTGGCTTGAAACGGTCGATCACCGCTTCGATGGTGTGCTTCTGCCGAAGTGCCAATGCCGGCACCGCATCGATTTCGTGCAGCACACCGTTCACCCGTACCCGCACATAGCCTTGCGCACGCAGCTGGTCGAACACGTGCAGGTGTTCGCCCTTGCGTTCGCGCACCACCGGTGCCAACAACATCCAGCGCTGGCTTGCCAGCGTTGCATCGGACTCCATCGCCAGCACTTGGTCCACCATCTGGCTGACCGTCTGCGCTTCCAATGGGAAATGATGGTCCGGGCAACGCGGGCTGCCCACGCGCGCGTACAGCAGGCGCATGTAGTCGTGGATTTCGGTGATCGTGCCCACCGTCGAGCGCGGATTGTGGCTGGTGGATTTCTGCTCGATCGAAATTGCCGGGCTCAAGCCCTCGATATGGTCCAGATCGGGCTTGTCCATCACGCTCAAAAACTGCCGCGCATACGCCGACAGCGATTCCACGTAGCGACGCTGGCCTTCGGCATAAATCGTGTCGAATGCCAGCGACGACTTGCCCGAGCCGGACAATCCGGTGATGACGATCAACTTGTCACGCGGCAAGTCGAGATCGATATTTTTGAGGTTATGCGTCCGTGCGCCGCGTAGGCGGATTGTGTCCAGCGCCATTGCCGTATGTCCTGCCGATGGGGGCGGCCAGCGCTGTGCGCAGGCCAATGGACAAGCGTAGCGAGTGCGGGATTTGCGGGCAAATCGCCTGGTTTGCTTCATTCAGGTGCTTGGTTGACCGTAAGCCGATGAATCCCTTACAATTCCGCTCCTGTCTGCCCGCTGGGCGGCAGGACGTAGCAAAACCATCCAAGCACTACTCAAGAAAAACTACAGAATCGAGAGACCTACCATGTACGCAGTTGTAGTCACCGGCGGTAAGCAATACCGCGTGATGCAGGGCGAAACGCTCCGCGTCGAATTGCTCGAAGCCGAAGCCGGCAGCGAGATCAAGTTGGACAATGTGTTGATGCTCGGCGATGCCGACGGTATCAAGATTGGCGATGCCATCAAGAATGCCGCTGTCACCGCTACCGTGGTTGGCCACGGCCGCGCCGACAAGGTGCGCATCGTCAAGTTCCGTCGCCGCAAGCATCACCGCAAGCAGATGGGTCACCGTCAGCATTACACCGAAATTCAGATCACCGGCATCAACGCCTGATCGTCAGCCTGGAGGATTCAAGCAATGGCACATAAAAAGGCAGGCGGCAGTACCCGTAACGGCCGCGATTCCAACCCGAAGTACCTGGGCGTGAAGATGTATGGCGGCCAGGCGATTGAAGCCGGCAACATCATCGTGCGTCAGCGTGGCACCCAGTTCCACCCGGGCACCGGCGTGGGCCTCGGTCGCGATCACACCCTGTTCGCGCTGGTCGATGGCAAGGTGGAGTTCACCACCAAGGGCCCGAACAAGCGTCGCACGGTCAACATCGTCGCCGCGCAATAATTGGTGGTGGCGTGTTGCGAAGAGCCCCGCTTCGGCGGGGCTTTTCGTTTCTACGACGCGCGGCTCCGCAGGCGGGCGTCTGACAACTTTGCTTTAATGACAGCAAGATACTGAAAGCTCCGGCCCAGGCGGGAGTGGTGAGAAGGCAGGCATGAAACTCGTAGACGAAGCAGAAATCATGGTGACCGCCGGCAATGGCGGCAACGGCTGCATTGCGTTTCGGCGCGAGAAATTCATTCCGCTGGGCGGCCCCAATGGCGGCGATGGCGGTGCTGGCGGCGATGTCTGGCTGCTGGCTGACGAAAATCTCAATACCTTGGTGGATTTTCGTCACGAAACCCGCTTCAAGGCCCAGCGCGGTGAAAACGGCATGGGTAGCCAGATGTATGGCAAGGCCGGCGAGGACAAGACCATCACGGTGCCGGTGGGCACGGTGGTGCACAACGTCGATACCGATGAAATCATCGGTGACCTGACCACGCACGGTCAGCGCCTGCTGGTGGCCAAGGGCGGCGTGGGCGGACTGGGCAATATGCATTTCAAGAGCTCGGTCAACCGCACCCCGCGCAAGGCGACATCGGGTACCGAGGGCGAGAGCCGCGTGCTGCGGCTGGAATTGAAGCTGCTGGCCGACGTGGGCCTGTTGGGTTTTCCCAATGCCGGCAAAAGCACGTTCATCCGTGCGGTGTCGGCGGCCACGCCCAAAGTGGCGGACTACCCGTTCACCACCCTGTACCCGAATTTGGGCGTGGTCAGTGTGGAAGTGGGGCGCAGTTTCGTGATTGCCGATATTCCCGGCCTGATCGAAGGCGCGGCCGATGGCGCGGGGCTGGGTAGCCTGTTCCTGCGCCATGTGCAGCGCACCCGCCTGCTGCTGCATTTGGTGGATATCGCGCCGATGGAAGGCGGTATCGAAGCCTCCCCGGCCGAACAGGTGCGCGCAATTGAAAACGAGCTGCGCAAATACGACCCGGCGATGCTGGAAAAACCACGTTGGCTGGTGCTGAACAAGGCCGACTTGATGTTCGAAGACGAAGCCAAAGCCGCTGCTGAAGCGATTGTGGCCGAGTTGGGCTGGACCGAGCCGTGGTACCTGGTTTCAGCGCTGGGCCGTGAAGGCACCCGCCCGATCATGCTGGCGGTGCAGACCTTCTTTGACCGGTTGCGTGAAGACGCGCTGGAAGCGGCGGCAGCTTCGGCGCCTTGAACGGGGCTTGCGGTACAAGCAACCCCCAAACAAAAACCCGGCTTGCGCCGGGTTTTCGACCGAATCCAACGGGCCCGGAATCAGGCGGTTTTAAGCGCCTTGATGCGGGCGGTCAGGCGCGACTTGTGACGGGCGGCCTTGTTCTTGTGGATCAGGCCACGTGCAGCGAAACGATCCAGCAGCGGCTGGGCGGTGGCGAATGCTTCGGTGGCGGCGGTAGCGTCATTGGCGTCCAGCGCCTTGATGACTTTCTTGACGGCAGTGCGCAGCTGCGAGCGCTGGGCAACGTTACGTTCGTTGCGCACCACGGTCTGCTTGGCGCGCTTTTTGGCGGACTTGATATTGGCCACTGGAAATCCTGAAGTGTCTGGGGTGTCGGCGGGATGCGTCCGCTGGCACAATAGCCGGCGAACGATGGATTCGGGAAGACTAAGAATTATGGCGGATTCAATGGCTTGGGTCAACAAACCTCCAAAGCAAGCCCCGCGACTGCGCGCCCGGCGGGCTGCGCAAGCGTGAGCAAACCAGTACAGGCCGGCGGCGGCAAGCCGCGCAGCATGGCCCGCGGGGTGCTTTCGTTTGGCGGCATGACCCTGCTCAGCCGAGTGTTCGGGCTGGTGCGTGATCAGGTGTTCAACACTACCTTTGGCACCAATTGGATGACCGATGCATTCTGGGTGGCGTTTCGCATTCCCAATTTCATGCGTCGCTTGTTTGCCGAAGGTTCATTTTCCACCGCCTTCGTGCCGGTATTCACCGAAATCAAGGAAAAGCGCGGCCACGCCGAACTGCGCGAGTTGATGGCGCGCACCGCCGGCACCTTGGGCGGCATCTTGCTGCTGGTGACCGCGCTGGGGATGATCTTTGCGCCGCAATTGGCCGCCGGGTTTACCCAAGCCGATCCGGCGCCGGGCCAAAACCAGTTGATTACCGATCTGCTGCGGCTGACCTTTCCATTTTTGCTGTTTGTTTCGCTGACAGCATTGGCGGCCGGTGCGCTGAATAGTTTCCAGCGGTTCGGCTGGCCGGCGTTTACCCCCATCATCCTCAACCTGTGCATGATCGCCGGTGCGCTGTGGGGCTCGAAATTCACCACCCCGCCGATCATGGCGATGGGCTGGGCCATTCTGGCCGCGGGCGTGCTGCAACTGTTGTTTCAGTTGCCGCAATTGGCGCAATTGGATTTGTTGGTACTGCCGCGCTGGGGCTGGCATCACCCGGATATTCGCCGGGTGGTGACCTTGATGGTGCCCACGCTGTTGGGCTCGTCGGTGGCGCAGGTCAACCTGCTGTTTGACACATTCATCGCGGCGATGCTGGTGCACGGCTCGCAGAGTTGGCTATCCACCGCCGACCGCTTTCTGGAGTTTCCGCTGGGCGTGTTCGGCATTGCATTGGGCACGGTGATTTTGCCCACGCTGTCGCGCCATCACGTCAATACCGACCGTATCGGGTTTTCGAAATCATTGGACTGGGGGCTGCGCACGACCATGATCATCATCCTGCCGGCCATGCTGGGCTTGATGCTGCTGTCGCTGCCGCTGGTGTCCACCATTTTTCAATATGGCAAATTCACCGCCGAAGCGGCACGCATGACCGCCTTGTCGGTGTTCGGTTTGAGCTTTGGCTTGCCTGCATTTGCATTGGTCAAAACTGTGTTGCCGGCGTTCTATGCACGGCAAGACACCAAAACCCCGGTGCGCGCCGGGTTGGTGGCGATGGTGGCGAATATGGTGTTCAACGTGGGCATGTTGGCACTGCTGTATCAGCTGTGGGTGCCCGCATCGGCCAAGACGGGCGGGGTGATGGAGACCTTGGCCAATGTGCCGGGCCTGCATTTTGCACTGGGCGTGGCCAGCGCGCTGTCGAGCTATCTCAATTTGCTGCTGCTGTGGCGCTGGCTGCGCAAGGCCGACGTGTTCGATTTGCAGCCGGGCTGGTCAAGTTTCTTGCTGCGCACGCTGCTGGCCAATGCGGCAATGGCGGCGGCGGTGCTGTATGGCTTGCATCTGGCACCGGACTTCACCGAAGTCGGCAAATGGCAGCGGTTGGGCTGGCTGGCATTGTTGGTGGGTGGTGGCGCGGCCACGTATGGCGCGGCGATGCTGGCGCTGGGCTTCCGCCCGCGTGATTTCCGCGAGCACTGAGGTGCTTGCGGGGCCGCCCCGGATGCTGCACCGCAGCTATACTTGGCGATACTCATGAACCACCTCTTCCGCGACACCACCGGGCCGGCGCTTTGCCCACAAGGATGCGTGGTCTGCATCGGTGCTTTCGATGGCCTGCACCTGGGGCATCGTGCGCTGGTGGGCCACGCGGTGGCGCGTGCGCGGGTGTTGGGTGTGCCGGCAGTGGGGCTCAGCTTCGAACCCTTGCCGCGTGAGTTCTTCGCTGCCGCGCAACTGCCACCGCGCTTGATGCTGCCACGTGCCAAGGCCGAGGGCCTGCGCGCACTGGGCTGCGATGGCGTGGGTCTGTTGCGCTTCAATGCAGCGATGACGCAAATGCCTGCGGAGGAGTTTGTGCGCACGGTGCTGGTGGCGCGCTTGGACGCACGCGAAGTGTGGGTGGGCCCTGGCTTTCGCTTTGGGCATGCACGCGGCGGCGATCTGGCACTGCTGCAAACCATGGGCGCGGCCTTGGGCTTTAGCGCACAGGCGATTGAACCGGTACTTGCAGATGGCGAGCGCGTGTCCAGCACGCGCATCCGCAGTGCCTTGCAGGGGGGCGACTTCGCGCAGGCCACGCGCCTGTTGGGGCGGCCGTATGCCATTGGCGGACATGTGGTGCGTGGACGGCAATTGGGCCGCACCTTGGGGTTTCCTACCGCCAATTTACGCTTTCGCGGCAAGACTCCGGCGCTGCACGGGATCTATGCCACGAGGGTGCATGGCGTGACGGACACGCCGTGGCCTTCGGTGTCGAGTTTTGGCACGCGGCCCACCGTGGATGGCGTGGAGCCATTGCTGGAAGCGCACCTGTTTGATTTTTCTGGCGATCTGTATGGTCGTCGCATCGACGTTGAATTCGTGGCGCATTTGCGCGACGAAGAAAAATTCCCCGGCTTGCCCGCACTCGTCACCCAGATGCGTCTGGATGAAGCACGTGCACGGGCTATCCTTCTTACGAACGCATCGACCCAACAGGCATCCGCGTGAGCGAACAGAGCGAAAACCCCTACAAGTCCACCATCCTGCTGCCGGACACCGCATTCCCGATGCGTGGCGATTTGCCCAAGCGCGAGCCAGACACCTTGGCGCGCTGGGAAGCGGAAGGCCTGTACACGCAAATTCGCAGCGCCGCCAAAGGCCGCCCGCAATTCGTGCTGCATGACGGCCCGCCGTATGCCAATGGCGCGATCCACCTGGGCCACGCGGTCAACAAGATCCTGAAAGACATCATCGTCAAATCGAAGACCTTGGCCGGTTTCGATGCACCGTACATCCCCGGCTGGGATTGTCACGGGCTGCCGATCGAAATCGCCATCGAAAAGAAATTCGGCAAGGTTGGCGTCAAGCTCGATGCCACCGAGTTCCGGCAGAAGTGCCGTGAATACGCGACCGCGCAGATCGACGTGCAGCGCAAGGACTTCAAGCGTCTTGGCGTATTGGGTGACTGGGACAACCCGTACCGCACTCTCGACTTCAAATTCGAGGCCGATGAAATCCGCGCGCTGGCCAAGGTGGTGGATAACGGCCATCTGCTGCGCGGGGTGAAGCCGGTGTACTGGTGCTTCGACTGCGGCAGCGCACTGGCCGAAGCCGAGATCGAATATCAGGACAAGACATCGCCGGCGGTGGACGTGGCCTACAGCGCGCGCAACCCGCAGCAAGTCAGCCGCGCGTTTGGCAGCGAATTGCCGGAAGGTGTGGAGGTGGCGATCCCGATTTGGACCACCACGCCGTGGACGCTGCCGGCCTCGCTGGCGATCTCGTTGGGGCCGGAGCTGGAATACAGCCTCGTGGAAGGCCCGGCCAAGGCCGACGGCACGCCGCGCTGGCTGGTGCTGGCGAGCGCGTTGGTGGAAAAAGCTTTGGCGCGTTATGGCGTGAACGACGAGGCAGTGCACGGCCGCGCGCTGGGTGAGAAGCTTGAAGGCCTGCTGTTTGCGCATCCGTTCTACGCCGAGCGCGATATCCCCGTGCTGGTGGGCGATCACGTCAGTGCCGAAGACGGTACCGGCGCGGTGCATACCGCCCCCGGCCACGGCCAAGAAGACTTCGTGGTGGGGCAAAAATACGGCTTGATCGAAAAGTACACGGCAGCGCAGCTCAATCCGGTCGATGGGCGCGGCGTGTATCTGCCGTCCACACCGAACGCCGGCGATGTGGACCTGACCCAGTTGCATGTGTGGAAAGCCAACGACGCGATTGTCGAGGTGCTGCGTGACAACGGCACGCTGCTGGCTTTCAGCAAGATCACCCACAGCTATCCGCATTGCTGGCGGCACAAGACGCCGATTGCGTTCCGTGCCACCCCGCAGTGGTTTATTTCGATGGAGCAAGCCGGCCTGCGCCGCGATGCCTTGGCCGCGATTGAAACGGTCAAGTGGTACCCGGAGTGGGGACAGGCGCGCATCGCCGGCATGGTGGATGGGCGTCCGGACTGGACGATCTCGCGCCAGCGCACCTGGGGCGTGCCGATTGCCCTGTTCGTGCATCGCGAAACCGGCGACATCCACCCGCGCACGGTCACGCTGATGCACGAGGTGGCCGCCAAGGTGGAGCAGGGTGGTATCGATGTCTGGTATTCACTGGACACTTCCGAGTTGCTGGGCGACGAAGCCAAGGACTACGACAAGATCACCGACATTCTGGATGTCTGGTTCGACTCCGGTGTCACCCACGAATGCGTGGTGGCCGCGCGCGGTTTGGGCAAGCCGGCGGATTTGTATTTGGAAGGCTCCGATCAGCATCGTGGCTGGTTCCAGAGTTCGCTGCTGACCGGTGTGGCGATGGACAAGGCTGCGCCGTATCGGCAATGCCTGACCCACGGCTTCACCGTCGATGAACACGGGCGCAAGATGTCCAAATCACTGGGCAACGGGATCGAGCCGCAGGACATCATGAACAAGCTGGGCGCGGACATCCTGCGCCTGTGGATTGCCAGCACCGACTACAGCAACGAGATGTCGCTGTCGCAGGAAATCCTCAAGCGCAATGCCGACGCCTACCGCCGCATTCGCAATACCGCACGCTTCTTGCTGGGCAATCTGTCCGGCTTCGATCCGGCGCAGCATCTGGTTGCAGCGCAAGACATGGTGGCACTGGATCGCTGGATCGTGCATCGTGCCTGGCAGGTGCAGCAAACCATCGAGGCGGCGTACGCCAATTACGATTTCGCCCTGGTGGTGCAAACGCTGATGAATTTCTGCAGCGTCGATTTGGGCTCGCTGTATCTGGACGTCACCAAGGATCGTCTGTACACGATGCCGGAAAACGCAGCCGGCCGACGCAGCGCGCAGAGCGCGATGTATCTGATTGCGGAAAGCTTCACCCGCTGGATTGCGCCGATCCTGAGCTTCACCGCCGACGAGTTGTGGGGCCATTTGCCTGGCCAGCGTGAAGGCAATGTGCTGCTGGCCACATGGTTCACCGGGCTGACCGCGCTGCCGGAAGACGCACCGCTGGCAGCCAAGGATTTCGAAGGCCTGCTGGACCTGCGCGAACATGTCACCAAGGCGTTGGAGCCACTGCGTGCCGAGGGCAAGATCGGTGCGGCGCTGGAGGCAGACATCGAACTGCATTGCAGCGTGGCCGATCAGAATTGGCTCTCGCCCTTGGTCGATGAGCTGCGCTTCCTGCTGATCAGTGGCGATGTGACACTGGTGCCGGATGCCGATGCCAAGACGATTGCGGTTTCCGTGCAGCCAACGCAGAAGCACAAATGCGTGCGCTGCTGGCATCATCGCGAAGACGTTGGCACACACGCCACGCATCCGCTGTTGTGTGGCCGCTGCGTGAGCAATGTGGACGGTGCTGGCGAAGTGCGGAAGTGGTTCTGATGAACAGACTTCGCCCCAATGCACTTCCCTGGCTGGCGGTCTCGATGCTGGTTCTGGGCCTCGACCAATGGTCGAAGTGGTGGGTGCTGGCCAACTTGCCCGAATACACCGCAGTACCGGTGATCGATGGTTTCTGGAACTGGTACCGCACCTACAACACCGGTGCGGCGTTCAGTTTTCTGGCCGATGCCGGTGGTTGGCAGACATATTTTTTCGTAGTGTTGGCGTTTGCCATCAGTGGCTTGATGGCGTGGATGCTGGCGCGCACGCCACGCAGTGACTGGAAGCAGGCGCTGCCGCTGTCGCTGGTGATCGGCGGCGCGCTGGGCAATGTCATCGACCGCTTCGCGCATGGGCACGTGGTGGATTTCATACAGTGGTATGTGGGCACGCATTACTGGCCAGCATTCAACATCGCCGATTGCGCGGTAGTGGGGGGCGCGATCGGCATGGCGCTGTTTGGCGTGCTGGGCGGCAAACCCGCATCGAAGCAAGGATAATCACGCTATGGCCGTCATGCTTGCCAACCCTCGCGGCTTTTGCGCCGGCGTGGATCGCGCGATTGAAATCGTCAAACGGACGCTGGAGATTTACGGCGCGCCGATCTATGTGCGGCATGAAGTGGTGCACAACAAATTCGTGGTTGATGATCTGAAAGCACGCGGTGCGGTGTTCGTGGAAGAGCTCGATGAAGTGCCTGACGGCGCCACCGTGATTTTCAGCGCACATGGCGTCTCGCAAGCGGTACGCGCCGAAGCCGGTCGGCGCGGTTTGAAGGTGTTCGACGCCACCTGCCCACTGGTGACCAAGGTGCATTTGGAAGTCAGTCGTACCCATCGGCGTGGCCGCGACATGGTGCTGATTGGCCATGCCGGGCACCCGGAAGTGGAAGGCACGATGGGCCAGTGGGGGCGCGGCGGCAACGATGGCCAGATCCATCTGGTGGAAGACAGTGACGACGTAGCCACGTTGCAACTCAAGCAACCCGACAACTGCGCCTACACCACGCAAACCACCCTCAGCGTGGACGATACCCGCGACATCATCGCTGCGCTGCGGGCGAAGTTTCCGAATATTCAAGGCCCCAAGCACGACGACATCTGCTACGCCACCCAGAACCGCCAGGACGCGGTGCGCGATCTGGTGCGCAATGGCTGTGAGGTGGTGTTGGTGGTGGGCTCCCCCAATTCGTCCAACTCCAATCGATTGCGTGAGCTGGCCGAGCGCGAGGGTGCACGTGCATGGCTGATCGACGGAGCCGACGAAATCGACCCGGCGTGGGTAGCAGGCGGCGTACGCATCGGTGTAACGGCAGGCGCATCCGCCCCGGAAGTCCTGGTGCAGGGCGTGCTGGCCCGCCTGCATGCGTTAGGCGCGGCCAATGTGCAAGAACTGCACGGCGAGCCCGAGAGCATGGTGTTTGCCCTGCCCAAGGAACTGCGTGTGTTGGCAGACTGAGCCGGCAGCCGGTATCATAGCCAGCTGCGCCGAAGTAGCTCAGTCGGTAGAGCAACTGATTCGTAATCAGTAGGTCGGAGGTTCGATTCCTCTCTTCGGCACCAATTTAGTTTCCTCAGACTTGCCGTAATATCGATGAAACCGCGCTACGGCGCGGTTTTTCATGTAGCGACCAGTCGCCACGCAGGGCAGATCGTTGACGCACAGTGGCCAGTAATACCTGCATGATGACCGGGTGCTTCAAACAAAAACGCCCAACTGAGAACAGTTGGGCGTTGTGTATTGGTGGTGGAGTTTAACAGAAAACCAAACCCACATATCAGTAGGCTCTCAGCCCCGGTCGGAAGCCTTGAGACCTTCGCGCGATTCCGGGGAAGGATTTCGCGCAACCGCACATGCCCATGATTGTAAGTTCAGAGAGGCAGATTGGCACTCGCAGTTGCCACGACTGCCGGGGAATCTCGGGGCCGCAACTTGGCTTTCCTCTCGTTTGTCGCCGTAATGCCCGGCACGAACGACGAAAGGAAATGCCATGCAAACCGAACCCGCCTTCACCGAAACGGAGCTTGCACATCGGTGGAACGTCAGCATCAAGACCCTACAACGCTGGCGCAGCGAAGAACGCGGCCCGCCGTATATCAAGCTCTCAAAGGCTGTCCGCTATCCAGTGGATGAGATCGTCACCTATGAGCAGGCGATCCGCCAGGGCATGTCCAACGAAGCGCCGTTGCCATCTTTATGCGACGCGCAGCCCGTTGTCGAATCTCCCGCGCCCGCCGCCCCCGAACCAAAGCGGTACTACTTGAGCGAGGCCTTCGCACTCATCGCGCAGTACGGCAGTCTTGAAGCGGCCGAGGCCGCGCTGACGGAGGCGCGCGATGAAGCCCAAGGTTGATGCCAACAAGCAGGGCGTTGCGCCCAGCCCGGATGAGCCAGTCATCACGTATCCGGTCCTCGATGAAAACCAGTTGTCCTCGAGGTGGAATCTCTCACCCAAGACGCTGCAAAAGTGGCGCTCGGAAGGAATCGGCCCGCCCGCCTGGCACCTCAACAGATCTATCCGTTACCTTCTGATGGAGGTCGAGGCCTTCGAGCGCAAGGCTCGGGTCACTTGGAAATCCCCAACCGGACGCCCGTTGTCCGAATCGTCACCCACAGCACGCGAAGACGCCATCGAGCAGATGATGCTGAAGCGGCCGGAGCGCCGTGACCGGGTTTTCTACTCCGCCAAAGATGTAGTCGACATCACTGGCTTGCCCGGTTACTGGATTCACCAGAATCAGGAACGCCTGCGGCTCGGCATTCCTTTCTACCGGATCGCAAACGGTGACGTCATCCGCTTCAGCATCGAGGAACTCTTCCTCTGGGAGATGCATCACCTGCGCCCATGCCGGTACCCGGCAAAAGGGAATGCTGATGCCCCGTAGTTGGGACGGGGCGTGGCGAAGTGTGTTGCCCTAAGTTCCGATATTTCGTTGATTAGTTGAAATTGGAGAACAAATGGAACACACTCCATCAATGCTCTCCGAGACCCACACCCAGCGCATCCTTGATCTGGCCAGCCGGAGAGGGCTGCTACGTGCCAGCGACTTGGACGCCATCGGCTCGCCCCGGGTCATCCTGACGCGCATGACTGCAGCAGGACTGCTGGAACGGGTCGGGCGTGGTCTTTACCGTCTGCCAGGCGCACAGGTGACGGAATTTGAGAGTCTTGCCCTTGTCGCCACCAGGGTGCCACAAGCCGTGTTCTGCCTGCTCACCGCACTCCAGTTTCACGGGCTGACCACCCAACTACCGCGTCAAGTCTGGATCGCCATGCCACGCGGCAGCCACTCACCCCGGATCGACTATCCGCCGATCCGGATGGTTCAGATGGCCGGTAGCGCTCATCTGGCAGGCGTCGAGGAGCACTTGTGCAACGGGGTGAAGGCGCGGATCTACAGCCCGGCCAAGTCCGTGGTCGATTGCTTCAAACATCGCAACAAGATCGGTCTGGATGTGGCGCTGGAGGCCTTGAAAGACGCCTGGAGGACGCGCAAGGCGTCTGCCGATGATCTGTGGCGCTACGCTCAGGATTGCCGCGTCGCCGCCGTGATGCGCCCCTACATGGAAGCAGTTGCCCACGACTGACACCACGGCCGCCGAGACGGGCGGGCTTCTCTTTGGTTTAAAAATTTTGTAGGATTGCGGTTGTTTTAAACCCAACTCAAGGAGGCGTCATGATTGCAGATCGCATTCGTCAAGCACGATTGGCGGCAGGTCTGACCCTGGGTGCGTTGGGCGAACAGGTGGGTGTTTCTCACACCGCCATCCAGAAGTACGAGAAGGGTCTGCTGACGCCTTCGTCGACTCAGCTGCTCAAGCTGGCCCGCGCCTGCGGCATTCGGACCGAATACTTCTTTCGTACGCATACGGTTGAACTGCTGCAGCCCGAGTTCCGCAAGCTCTCGACCTTTGGCAAGACGGCGCAGGATGCGCTGAAGATCAAGGTCGTCGAGTTGGTGGAGAAGCGCGTGGAGTTGCTCGGCGCATTTCCCGAACTGCCGTTCCCGGCTTTTGCGCCGCCCGCGAATCTGCCCGAGCACATCACCTCGCTGGATGAGATCGATGCGTTCTCGGATTCGGTCCGCAACGCTTGGCAGTTGGGGCTGAATCCGATTGCTGACCTCACCGACACCCTCGAAGGCCTTGGCTTGCTGGTCATCGTGGTCGATGAAGAGAACCCGGGCTTCTCTGGCTTGACGGCCAAGGCACAGACCGAAGATGGCCGGGAGTACCCGGTCGTGGCTGTTTCCAAACGCTGGCCCGGTGATCGGCAACGGTTCACCCTGGCGCATGAGCTGGGGCACCTGCTGCTCGAAGGGCGACTGGCTGACGGCATCAACGAGGAGAAAGCCTGCGACCGGTTCGCCGGTGCCTTCCTGGCTCCGCGTGTCGCGGTGTTGCAGTTGCTTGGGGCACAACGCCATGCGCTGGAATGGCAAGAGCTGTATGTGCTTAAGCACGAGTTCGGTCTGTCGATGACCGGATGGCTGCAGCGCGCCAAACAGTGTGGCGTGATCACCGAGGCGGCTCATCTCTCCATGTTCAAGCGGTTTTCGGCCAAGGGCTGGCGCAAGACTGAGCCTGGCCAGCCACTGCCGCAAGAGCATCCACGACTGTTTGATCAATTGGTGTACCGCGCCTTGGCCGAGCAATACATTTCCGAAGGCAAGGCGGCGGAATTGCTGGGCATCCCGATGATGCGCTTCCACAAAGAACGCCAGCTGGAGTCATCGGATGCGGTTGCTCATCAGTGATGCGAACATCTTGATCGATATGGAAGCGGGAGCGTTGATGGAGACGCTCTTCCAGCTTCCGATGCAGTTCGGTATCCCTGATCTGCTGTACTACGAAGAAATTGAACCGGGCAGCCCTGGCCTTGAAGACCTGGGCTTGCAGGTCATGGAGGTCAACGGCGATTTCGTGGCGTATGCCGAGCAGTTGCCAGGCCAGCACAACCATCTGCTTCCCGCGAAAAACGGTCCCAAGCCCAGTCACAACGACTACTTGGCACTGGCGCTTGCAAAGCAAGAGACTTGCACTTTGCTGACCGGCGACGCCAATTTGCGGATTGTTGCCAACAAGGAGCAGGTCAACGTCATGGGCACCATCGGGCTGCTGTGCGCCATGATCGAGAACCAGCTGCTGTCAGTCGACGACGCCTTCAAGGCACTTGACCGAATGAAGTCTGGCAAGCGACGGCTGCCCTGGCCGGAAGCCGAAAAAGTACTGAACGCGCTGCGCTGATCAGGTTCTGCCATCGGCAGTCAACCACTGCGGGCCAGTGGCTTTAGGCCAATGCCCGCTGCAACGTGCTCCATGCGGTAGCCCAGTCGATCCGCTCCTGCTCCAAGCGAACGTTTTGCCCCCAGCGCTGCTGCTTGAGATCCCGATAGAGTTGCTGCTCTTGCTCCGTCAGAAGCGTCAGTTCCGTTGATGGATGCTGCGCCGACTCATCCACCCACAGCGCTTTGTGTTGCAGCAAGGTGTCTTCGTCCATGAGCACGGATTGCAACTCTGGAATGTATGAACGGGCTCGATGCAGGATGGCAAATCCATGGGTGTCCAAATCACCCCAGTAAATGCACTTTGCGCGGGCAAGCCATGGGAAACGGGCCAACACGTCGACGTTATAGCCAAGGCGCATGAACACGACAGCGCCCGGCATGTCGGACATTGCCAGTCCCGTTTGAAGGTTCTCGACAATAAACACATGTGAGACCGGCAAATTGAGACCTGCCAGATCTTCCACGGGTGCAGTGATGTCACCCACGCCGCCGACCCTGGCTCGCAATGCCTGATCCAGCACCCGCATTCGCACAAGGAGTGGAGGTGCCTTCAGTCCGCAGCGCTGGTAGAAGTCCAGGTCGCTGGAGGAGTCCTCATGTATTGCGGCCACCAGATCCGTCAGCAGCCCTTTGCGCCCATCAAGCCATTTGCTATCCAGCCCGGACACCGGCAGCTGGCGGGGGTAGAGGTCGGATTGTGGATGGTTCGCGATCCAATCCAGCATCTCTGCAAGCCGACGAAAATCGGCATCGCCGTAGTCCGCCAGGACATCAAAGTACCTTGGCAACGGCTGCGCCAGTACCGGCCAGCGAGCGGTGAGTGTCCGGTAGCGAGATTGAGCACGCTCCCATCGCGCGGACTCACCAATCCACATGGCAACATCCTCTGGGCCGCCCAACGCTAGCTTCTCCGGTAGTCGCTGAACGCCAAGCGCTTTCCACCTGCGCTCACACCAGGACAAGGAGCCGACTCCTTGCCAACCTTGCCATGCGCTCACCCAAGCACGAACGCCGTCGACCTGCCTTAGCGCAGCCTGTTCCGTCGGTATGCCGAGCGGAACTTCCAGCGGCCATTGATCCTCGCCCGCATCACCAATCAACCACTCGCGGTGCTTGCTTTGAAAGCGACGGGCAAGGAACTGCCGAACATCGTCAGGAAGCTTCAACGCCAGCCTCCTCTCGTGCGTGCTCTGGCAGCTTCAACCGCTGACGATCACCGTCGTACTCGATCAGCAGAACGCCTGACACGCGTCGGTCGCTGATATCCACGAAGCAGGCGCCACCGATGAATGGCTCAAGGGTCATGACGGACTTCAATGGCGTAGCGACCACCATCTGGAATCCGAAATTGGTAAAGATGTTCATCGCCAAAGCAGTGAACTCGTTATCCGCCTTGTCGAAGGCTTCATCCAGCACGACGGGCGCATACATCGGCACGCCGTGGTCGTTCCCGCCCAGTTGATATCGCAGGGCTGCGGCCAAGCACGTAGTGGCCAGTTTCTGTCGTTGGCCGCCGGACTTGCCTGCTCCGCTGCGGTAGATCTCGACCTCGACACCGCTTTCGTCGATTTCCCGTCCGATGAACTCAACATGCTGTCGAACATCGAGCACAGTCTCACGCCAACGTTTCTGCTCGGGGTCCTGACTGGCGAGTCGATCAACAAGTCGTCGCAAGGCCAGAAACCGTGCCTCGGCAAACTCGCGATCCTCCGTCCATGCATGACTCAGCGCCTGCTGGATCTCCTGCTTGAACTCCTTGACGTCGACAAGCTGCCGGTCACTGGCGTCGATGTGGAGATAGGTGCGTTGATTGGCACTCTGGTTGAAGGGCACCTGGCCAAGACTGTCGTTGACCAGATCCATCCGTTCCAGGATCGCCTTACGCGCATCGTTCAGGTAGGTGGAAAGCGCCGCCAGATTCTGGTGACTTTGGTTCTGTAGCAGTTCAAAGAATCGCTGCTCATAGGCGGGCAGTCCATCCGTCTCCAGCCGAACCAGTTTGGCGAAGAAATCTGGCGCGCTGGCAAGGCTCGTGTCCATGTCGCCCGCGTCCATCGGCCATTGCCTTTTGAAATCAGCGAAGCGTGCTTCTATTTCCTTCTCGCAGGCACCAATCCCACGGTTGACCTCTTCGATCTCCGCATTGAGTGCGCGTTCTACGGTCGTTGTCACCTTGTCGAGGTTGTCGAGCCGGACTGCATCTGACTGCTTGGCGAAGCGCTCGTCGAGACCCGACACCTGATGGGGCGTCAATGGAACGATAGACGCGTCCTGCAAGAGGGATTCCAGTTTCTGGGTGCTGGTCTTGATCTGGTCAAGAATCGAGTCGTGCGCGCGTGTTGCCTGGCGAAGCTCCTTGTCAGCATCCTCGACGAGCTTCTTTTGTTCACCGATCTGCTCGCTGATTTGCAGCAGGGTGGTATTTCCCTCCCGCGCTTCGCGGATCTGCCGTTCAATGCTGGAGATGCGATCCAGCAATGGGAGCACATCTATTTCCTGCCACTGGAGATTCACCAGAGTCTGGCACTGCATCGCTCGGGCCGCACGATTCTTGTCCTGGTCGGAGAGCTTGTCGATCTCCCCGCCGAGGCGCGAAATGGTGTCAGCCAGCTCCTGAGCCTGAGCTTGAAAGAGCCCGAGCTTCTCGCGGTTATCGAATCCGAGCACCCAGTTTCGCCGGTCGCCGACACTTCTGCGGTCGTCTTTCTCGTGCCGGGTTTTGCTGTGCTTGACCTGACCCTCGCGGGTGATGGCGCGATCAGCACTCCTGAACGACTGAATGGAATCGACGCACGCGTAATCGAAGCGTTGCCGTAGCTCGGCCTGGAGCCAATCGGCATACGCCCCCTCCTTGACGTTCAGCTTGAGGACAAGCGAGTTGCCACCAATGGGCTTGGCCTGCCAGGTCTCCGGGCGGCCAGTCCGGTAATAAACCAGGCGCTGGCCGAGGTGGGTGGTGTTGATGTGGTTGGCTAGCGCTGAATACTGGCGCTCGTCTACCAGGAGTGAGAGCGCGAATCCATGCAGTACGCGCTCAATGGCCCCCTGCCATTCGGCCTCGTCAGGCTTCACCTCGACGAGTTCGCCAACAAAGGGAAGTGCCGACTCCGAGATGCCGATGGCGGCGGCGATGTCTCTACGCATTTCCAGCATGTCCGCCGGAATGTTCGATGGTTGGCGCTGAAGTGCCTGCACTTCTTTCAGTGCTTGCGAAAACGCGGTCTCGGCATCTTTCTTTTCTCGGTCCAGGCGGAACTGCTCGGCCCGGCTATCGTTACTGCGCTGTTCCCAATTTTCGACTTCCTGCCGCGCGTTGCCCAACAGTTCTGCGAAGGCTTGAGGCGAATCAGGAAGGCTCCAGCCCAGCTTCTTGCACGCATCTTCGGCCTGACCGCGTTTGCGCAGGCGATCCGTGCGCTGGCCCTCCAGCCCCGATTTCTCGGCTTCCCATTGCTCGATCTGATCACCGCCTGCTTCACGGTGCTGCCGCTCCAGATCGCGCAGGATTGCGGCGTGGTTATCCAGCTTGCTTTGACGTCGCCCCACTTCACCTTCTGAACCGTTGGCTTGCACCCCCAGGGATGCCACGTGCTCTTTGAGGAGCTCAATACGGCGAGTCTCACGGTAGCCATCAACCCCCAACCGAAGCTCATCCAAGCCATTGCGCTGCAGCATCAGCGAGTCCCTGCGCAGGTGCTGGTCCCGCGCTGGCGCGAGCGTTTGAACCTGCTCGCGGGCCGTGACGACTGCCTGGTGGGCCGCATTGAGCTCTCCAAACTCGGTGACCAAGCGATCCGCCACCTCGAAGGTCTCGGGCTTGTCGAGCATGAAGTCGCGCAGGAAGGTATTGAGGTCGCCGAGGTTTTTAGCCGACTGGGTTTTGTGCAGCAAACGCAGCGCCATTTCGCTCTCGATGCCGAGCAGACGGCAGAACCGTTCGCAATAGGGACGAAATTCGTCGCGGGCGAATGCCTCCGGGAAGGACTGCTTGAGCTTACGGATGTCGAAGTTGGATTGGCCGAAGTCCTCCAGCTCGCGCAGGTCAAAGGCCCGCTCCATGACAAGGTAGTGGCGTTTGACGTCGGTGCTGCCGTTCGCATTGCCCCGCAGCCAGAACACCTGAACCAACACCACAGACTGGCCCAAGGCGTTCTGGTAGCTCAGTGCCAAGGCTGACCACGTTGTCCCCGAGCGCAGGTAGCGCGTTGCGATCTCACCCGACTCCCCATCCTTCTGTTCTGCCCACGCACCACGTATGTAGGTGACGAGGTTCCGGTCTCGGCCACTGCGGTCTGCCTCGCGCGCAGCCGCATTGAAATCGATCCAGCGAGGTGGCGTCAGCAACGCCGAAAATGCATCGAGCAGCGTCGACTTCCCAGCGCCGGATCGACCCACAAACAGAAAGCCTCGCTCGCTGATCGGCACGTCGTGCAGGCCGGAGAAAGTACCCCAGTTGTAAACCTGCAGGCGGGTCATCCGGAACTGCTCGCGGGCAAACAAGGAGGCGGTTTGGGGTTCCGGGATCATTGGTCAGCCTCCTCATCAGCTTCAGTCTGAACCAGCTGCGCTGGCGTTTCTCCGGCCGCCATGCGCTGATACAGGTGCGTCAGCGCTTGTATTTCCTCTGCCGAGAAGAGGAGCTTCAGCGTCGGCGAAATCTCGAAGCGATCCTCACTCGAGCGAATTTTCTGAAGAATGCTGTGCTTCTTGATCTTCTCGATGGAGGCATGAACCCGTTTCACGAACCCTGCACGGTCGGTGTTGGCGGCGCGCTCATAGAGGGAGAGAAACTCCGTGATCTCGTCTGTCGACACCACGGCACGGTCGCCCTGCGAGTCCGCCTGGGTCAATCGCTGGCGAAGGTGGAGCAGCAGAATGGAGTCAATGAACGTCAGCTGGGCACGACGCAACAGGAGAGGCACCTCAAGGTCGCCGGTATCTGCCTGGCGCGTGAAAGCCACTTGTACGTCTCGGTCGATAACCAGTTCGAGAAACAGCTCGGCAAGACGCCGACGGATCACCGCTTCGTCTCGTACCAAGATCGGCCAGAGTTTTGGATGCCGACGTCCGTCGAGCGATGGCCCTGCCAGCAGCTGCACCAGGGCGCGCCGGGTATCCAGTGGCAACTCGCCGCTGTCGCCCAGGAACAGGGTGTTGGCGGGTGCCTGAGCAGCATCTGGAGCCTGTGCTTCGGCTGGCACTGCCGATTCGTCGCTGATGGACCCATTTTCAGACCAGTTCATTGGCCCGCTCCCTCAAAAAGAAGATCTTTGGAATTCGGGCGCTACGACGCTCGTCGTCGCCTCCAACCCAGCCTACGGTTTCACTGTGGTCGGCCTTGAACCCATGCCGACTACCCAACGCCAGCAGGCCGACGACGCTGCCCAGCCCCTGTGCAGCAGGGAACTGCTCCAGCACGTCGGCAATTGATGCCTGGGAGCGTTGCTCCAGGACTGCCAGCACGTTGGCCTTCAGGGTTCGGAAGTCGATCTCGGACTGTGCGACCAGTTCGCTCACAGACTCTAGATCGATGGGCGGCGCATCCCCTGCTGCCATCTGACCGGGCAATGCTTGTAGGGATGGGTCGTGCAGAACCCATTGAGACAAGGAGCGCAACCGACTGCTCGTGAGTTCCAGCGTGTACTGGAGGGTTTCTGTGGCCCTGACTTCATCCTTCAGGGCCAGTGCTGCGCGCTGGGCGTCTTTCAACAGGTGATTGAGTCGGCGTTGCTCGAGGTATTCACGACTCTGGACGAAGTACTTCAGGCTGCGCGCGAAGGTCTGGAGCACCTCGTGAACCATGCCGCCCTGCTCAAGAAGGGTGCGCGTCAGCCGCAGAAGGAATCGTCGCTCCTTGGCTTCGAGCTGCCCCACGAACTCCCGCGACATGACGTTATCGAGCGCCTGGTCGAGCGTGGCCGCCTGTTCTGGGTCCGTCAGCAATCGCCAGAAAGCGGAGAAAGTCCTTCCGGCGTCGCTCTCTGAAATCAGGTCGATTCCGGCAAACAGCGAATCCAGCACATCTCCACGATTGCCATCGTTGTCCATGATGCGTTCACGCAGATCGCGATTCAGCTGGTCGAACTGATCTCGAACACGGCGGAAATCACCTGCCAGATCATCGGCCAGCGTGATGATCTCCCGCGTGCGCTCGAGTGCCGTCGTATGGGGCAGCACGCGCATCTGCCCCTTCTGGATAGCGTCAATCTCCTTGTCGATGCGGGCTTGCTCGGCCATGAGCCGGTCGATGCGGCGGAACTTGTCGGTGTCTGTGTCCTCGGCAAGTCGGGCCAAGGCCTCGATGACGAGCGTCAGGCGGCTTTCGGTCGCGGCTGAGTGCGGCTGTGCCAGTCCAGAGACAAACCGAATGGCTTCGACGGCCGCCGTGGAGAGTTCATATTCCTCTTCTGAAGCCCCAGCCGGGAAGCGTCGCTCGAGGAACCCATCGGCGAGCCAGCTGGCGACATACGCCTGTGCCGTTTGGGGAAAGTCTTCGCCTTGGGCGCGCAGCTCTTCCAGATCCCTTGCGATGCGTTCGTGAAAAATGGAGGCAGGGAGGCTTCGCTCGCCCTCATACAGATGGGACTGAAGCAGGCCAATGACGGTAGGCCCGGTAGTCGAGGCAAGCAGACGCCACAGCGGCTGCGCCCGCATGCGCCGGTAGGTCGCGATGGCTTTGTCTGCTTTCACTCCCATGCTCCAAAGTGCGGGCATCACCCGTCATGTGGTAATCACAATGCAACGCATACAAGAATCAAAAACATTGCATTGCCACATTCTAGAGCAGCTTATATACTTACCGCAATAACCCGCACAAGTATTCGTTAACCCGATAGAGCACTCAGGAATGCCCAAAGACCAACTTGCAGAACTGACCCAGCCTCAGCGCGATCGGCTCGCGTTCATTGAGCTGCGTGTGCGCTTCGTGGGGGAGATCCGTAGGCAGGACTTGGTTGGGCGGTTTGGCATCCAGTCCGCAGCGGCAACCCGGGATTTGGCACTCTATAAGGAGTTGTCTCCGGGCAATATCGACTATGACCCCAAAGGCAAGGCCTACGTCCTGGGGCCGGACTTTCGCCCCATCTTCGACTTTCCTCCGGAGCGGGTCCTGTCTTGGCTGACGCAGGGCTTTGGCGACGGCGAGCCGATGCGGCTCAAGGCGTGGGTGGCCAGCGAGAGTCCGTCGCGGCTCACGTATCCGGATCTGGATGTGCTGGCGAGCGTGACCCGGGCAATTCACCAGGAGTGTCCGCTCGGCATCGAGTACCACTCCATCTCCAGCGGCCGCACGGAGCGGGAGATCGTGCCGTTTGCTCTGATCGACAACGGCCTGCGCTGGCACGTCCGCGCCTTCGACCGGAAGTCCCAGGAGTTCCGCGATTTCGTCATTACCCGGATCAAGTGCCCAGTGGTGCTCAAGGACCATCCCGTCGCCCCGCACGAAACAAGCAATCAAGACATCCAGTGGACGCGCATCGTCGAACTGGAGCTTGTCCCGCATCCAGACCAGCCCCGGCCGGAAATCACCGAGATGGACTACAGCATGGATGGTGGTGTGCTGCGCATGAAACTGCGCGCCGCTACAGCCGGGTACATCTTGCGTCAGTGGAGCGTCGACTGCTCGCCAGACCACAGCCTGCGCGGCCACGAATACCGACTCTGGCTGAGAGATCATCTGGCGCTCTACGGCGTAAAAAACGCAGTGCTGGCCCCGGGTTACCGATCGCCTGACTCGCAAAACATCATGGGCAAGGCCGACTGATGCGCCACGCCACGCCACGACAGAACAACCAAATTTGACTGGATTTCCTACATGCCCTTAACCCTGCCACAGCTAGAACGCCACCTCTTCAAAGCCGCCGACATCCTGCGCGGCAAGATGGATGCCTCCGAATTCAAGGAATACATCTTCGGGATGCTGTTCCTCAAGCGCTGCTCCGACGTGTTCGACCAGCACCGCGAAAAGATCATCCAGGAGGAAATGGCGGCAGGTTTGACTGAAGCCGAGGCCATCGAGAGTGCCGATCAAAAAGACTGGTACATGGAAGAAGGCTCGTTTTGGGTGCCGCCGCAGTCACGGTACGAATACCTGCTGAACGATGCACACCAAAACGTCGGTGATTTTCTGAACAAGGCGCTGGCCGGACTGGAAACCGGCAACACCAGCCTCTACGACGTGCTCGAACACATCAACTTCACCCGCAAGGTCGGACAGAGCAAGATCCCCGACATCAAACTGCGACAGTTGATCACCCATTTCAGCCTGCACCGCCTGCGCAATGAGGATTTCGAGTTCCCCGATTTGCTGGGTGCCGCCTATGAATTCTTGATCGGTGACTTTGCAGACTCCGCCGGCAAAAAAGGTGGCGAGTTCTACACGCCGCGCACAGTCGTGAGCATGATGGTGCGCCTGATCAAGCCCGAGTTGCACCATCACATCTACGATCCCTGCTGTGGCTCCGGCGGCATGCTGATCGCGGCAAAGGAATACATCGACGAGCAAGGTCAAGAAGGCCGCAAGGCCAACCTGTACGGGCAAGAGGCCAACGGCACCGTGTGGTCCATCGCCAAGATGAACATGCTGCTGCATGGCATCAGTACTGCCGACTTGCACAACGAAGACACGCTGGCCAAGCCGCAGCACGTCAAGGGCGGCGAGCTGCGCCGCTTTGACCGCATCCTCACCAATCCACCGTTTTCCATCCCCTGGGGCACCACCGACAAAGACCAGAGCGGTCAGTCCACCTGGGCCCCCGAGTTCCGTTCCGAGCGCTTCAGCTACGGCGAAGTGCCACTCGGTGCCAAGAAGGCGGACTTGATGTTCCTGCAGCACATGGTGGCGGTTTTGGCCGATGGCGGGCAGATAGCAACCGTCATGCCCCACGGCGTGCTGTTCCGGGGTGGCGAAGAAAAGACCATCCGCGCGGGCATGATCGAAAACGATCTGTTGGAAGCCGTCATCGGCGTCGCCCCCAACCTGTTCTACGGCACGGGCATCCCCGCGTGCATCCTGGTGCTGCGCCAACGGGTGCAGAACGGTGCAGAGCGAGTCAGCGGCAAGCCGAAGGATCGCCAAGGCAAAGTGCTGTTCATCAATGCCGACCGCGAATACTTCGAGGGCCGGGCGCAAAACTTTCTGATGCCGGAGCACATCGAAAAGATCGTCACCACCTTTGAGGCCTTCAAGGAAGAGCCGGGCTTTTCGGCCATCGTGGACAACGCCACGCTCAAGGCCAACGGCTACAACCTCAACATCCGCCGTTATGCCGACAACGCCCCGCTGCCCGAGCCGCACGACGTGCGCGCTCATCTCCTAGGTGGCATTCCGAAGGCCGAGGTGGCGCACCCAGCGAAGAAGGCCCTGTTCGATGCACACGGCCTGAACCCGACGGACTTCTTCGTCGAGCGTGACGCCACCTATTACGACTTCAAACCCACATTCACAGCGAAGATCGAGCTCAAACCGGCCATCGAGTCCAACGCCGGGCTGCAGGCCAAGGAAGCCGACATCCGCGCAGCTTTCGAGGCTTGGTGGGCTGCCCACAGCCAGCGCATTACCGATTTGGCAGGAGCACAAAGTTTTGTAGCGCTGCGCAACGAGCTGCTGGCCAGCTTCAGCACCTCGCTGGAGCAGATTGGCCTGCTTGATCCATTCCAGGTGCGTGGCATCGTGGCCGGATTCTGGAACCAGTCCAAGTACGACTTCCTCACCCTGATGGCACGAGGATCGCACGGCGTGGTCGATGCTTGGCGCACCAGCATCGTCACTGCGCTGGAAGACAAGGCCAAGAAAGAAAGCCCGCTGGAACACAAGCTGGTCAAGTTCCTCATGGGCAGCTTTGTGGCCGAACTGGAAGAACTGGAGTCCAAAAAGCTGGAGCTGGAAGCGCAGATCAAGGCAGCCAACCCGGAAAAAGGTGACGATGGCGATGAGGCTGCCGAAGCGGAAGAAGCGGACGAAGACAACGCCGTGGATGAGGCGCAGCTCAAAGCCTGGAAGAAGGAACTGACCGCACTGAAGAAACTGATCAAGGCCAGAAATGACAGCCTGACCCAAGAGCTGGACAAGGCGGTAAGCCAACTCGACGAACAATCGGCGCGCAGCCTGTTGCTCACCATCCTGCACGACGACATGAAGCGCATCGTCGAGCGATACATCACGAACCAACGTCAGCAAATCGTTTCGGCGTTTGAGAACTGGTGGGACAAGTACAAGGTCACGCTCACTGAGATCGAGCACGACCGCGATCAGGCGGCCAAACAGTTGCAGGCATTTTTGAAGGGGCTGAAATATGTCTGAGCCCGTCAACACCGCTCCGCGTCATCAGTACGAGGCATTTCTACGTCAACTGCCAGCCGATTGGGATCACCAAGAAATCACGCAGCTTGGTGCTGTCGTTGGGGGAGGCACGCCGTCGCGTGAGGTGCCATCGTTCTGGCGAGGCCCAATTCCCTGGGTCACGCCTGGCGAAGTCAGCGGCGAGGCCAGTAAGCTGCTTCACGATACGCAGGAGCACATCAGCCCGTCAGGCTTGGCCGGGAGTGGCGCGAATCTATTGCCAGCCGGGTCGCTGCTGGTGACGACACGAGCAACGCTGGGAGCCCGTGTGATCAATGCAGTGCCAATGGCGACCAATCAGGGTTTCAAGTCGATCGTCTTCAAGAAGCCAGAGGAAGCCAGCTACTACTACCACCTATTTGAGAAGGTGAAGCCTGAGCTGGTGCGTCGCGCGTCCGGGACCACCTTCTTGGAAATCTCAGGAGCAGAGTTTGGCTCGATCCAGTTGCCCAGCCCCTCGCCCGAGGAGAAGCTGAAGATCGCTGAGTTGCTGGACACTCTCGACACAGCCATCCATCAAACCGAGGCCATCGTCGACAAGCTGAAGCAGGTGAAGCAGGGCTTGTTGCATGACCTGCTGACGCGCGGTGTAGATGCCAATGGTGAACTGCGTCCATCCCGCACAGAAGCACCAGAGCTCTACCAGTCATCACCCATGGGATGGATACCCAAGGCATGGTCACTGGAGTCAGTAGGTCTCGAGTTTGAGATTCAGCTTGGGAAAATGCTTGATGCCGAGAAGAACCTTGGCGTTTACAAAACCTACATCGGTAACAAAGCGGTGCAATGGGGGGGTATCGATATGGGCGCGGCACAGTTCGTGAAGATGACACGTTCTGACCTCGTGCGCTTTCGCCTTGCAAAGGGTGATCTACTTGTTTGCGAAGGCGGGGAGGTTGGACGCGCTGCCATTTGGGACGAGCCGATTGACGAGTGCTACTACCAAAAGGCGCTGCACCGGCTTCGTCCTCTGCGCGGCTATAGCCCCCATTTAATGTTGGCCTTCCTCAGATACTGGACGAGTCGTGACATGTTGGCTGACTACGTTTCACAAACAAGCATTGCTCACCTGACTCAAGAAAAATTTGCTTCGGTGCCGTTGCCGGTTCCGGAACGCGATGAGCAGTTGGCAATAGCTGCTAGGTTGATGGCTCAGGACGCCAAAGCAAAATTCGAGGATCAAAAACTGTCGAAGATGCGCGAAATGAAGTCCGGCTTGATGGACGACCTTCTCACCGGCCGCGTCCGGGTCACGCCGTTGCTGGCGCAATAAGAAAAGGGCCGGAATATGGGATGGGAACTTGAAGACGTAGAAAAACCGTTCGTCACGCAACTGGAAGGTCTGGGTTGGACGCACATCGAGGGAAGCATTGACGACCCCGTGATCACCGGGCGCAGCAGCTTCACCGAAGTCATTCAGGAAGGCGTGCTGCGCAAGAAGCTGGCCGAAATCAACTTGCGCGAAGTCGATGGGGCGCTCGTGCCCTGGCTGGATGATGAACGCCTGTCTGAGGCCGTCGCCGCGATCACGCGCATTGCGCGGCCCAAACTCATCGAGGCCAACCAGGCGGCGACGGAATTGCTGTTGCTCGGCATCACCGTTGATGGCCTGCCCGGCTGGGATGGTGGACGTGGCCAGACCATTCGCTTCATCGACTGGGACACTCCCGAGAACAACAGCTTCACGGTCGTTAACCAGTACCGCGTGGATTGCCCGCCCGGCTACAACAGCGGCAAAGCCTTCATCGTGCCGGATCTGGTGTTGCTGGTGAACGGGATTCCGCTGGTGGTGGTCGAGTGCAAGAGCCCCTCCGTCCCGGAACCGCTGGCCGAGGCGATTGACCAGTTGCGCCGCTACAGCAACCAGCGGCACGCCAACTACGAGGTGGAAGACTTTGAGGGCAACGAGCCGCTCTTCTTCACCAATCAGCTGTTGATCGCGACCAGCTTTGACGAGGCGCGCGTGGGCACCATCGGCGGCTTGTTCGAGCACTTCGCCAGCTGGAAGACGGTGGCCCCGGCGCGAGAGGCAGACGTTGCGGCCAGCCTTGGTGTTGAGCATCTTTCCGAGCAGCAACGCTTGGTAGCGGGCATGCTCACCCCAGCAAACCTGCTGGACATCGTGCGCCACTTCACCCTGTTCATGCAGGCCGGTGGGCAGACCATCAAGGTGGCTTGTCGCTATCAGCAGTTCCGCGCCGTGAACAAGGCGATTGAGCGCCTGCAGAGCGGCAAGACTCGCTTGCAGGATGGCGAGTACGACCGGCGCGGGGGTGTGATCTGGCACACCCAGGGCTCTGGCAAATCGCTAACCATGGTGTTCCTGGTGCGCAAGCTGCGAACGAATGCCACTCTGCGCCGTTTCAAAGTGGTGGTGGTTACAGACCGCAAAGACTTGCAGGACCAGCTCAGCGCCACCGCAACGCTGACCGGCGAAGTGGTGGAGGTGGCCACTTCGACGGTGGCCGCGCAGAAGCTGGTGCGCCGCAAGGGCCCCGGTCTGCTGTTTGCCACGATCCAGAAGTACCGGGACCCGGATGCCGCCGGTGAGCCGGGCTTGACCGAGGACGACATCCCGGAGGGCTGGCAAGACGGGCAGATGGGCGTGAAGGAGCCTGCTGCGGCCACCTATGTGGCCAAGCCTGCGGCGAAGACCTTCGAAGTGTTGAACGAGGACGACACCATCCTCGTGCTCGTCGATGAGGCGCACCGCACCCAGGCGGGTGACTTGCACGCCAACCTGCTGGCCGGGCTACCCAACTGCGCACGTATCGGCTTCACCGGCACGCCGATCATCATGGGTGACAAAAAACGCACCCACGAGATCTTCGGCGAATTCATTGACCGCTACACGATCAAAGAGGCCGAGGAAGACGGTGCAACGGTGCCTGTGCTGTACGAGGGGCGTACCGCGCAGGGTGCAGTCAAAGACGGGGCCAGTCTGGATGAGTTGTTCGAGGACTTGTTCCGCGAGCGTAGCGCGGAAGAACTGGAGGCGATCAAGCAGAAGTACGCCACCAAGGGCCAGATCTTCGACGCCCCGCTGCTGATCGCGGACAAAGCACGCGACATGCTGCGCCACTACGTGACCAACATTCTGCCCAATGGCTACAAAGCGCAGGTGGTGGCCTACAGCCGCTTGGCCGCTGTGCGTTACGTAGCCGCGTTTGAAACGGCCAGGGCCGATTTGCTGGCCGAGGCCGAAGCGCTTCCACCCGAAGACAAGGCGCTGGACGACGAGGCGCTGTGCCAGCGGCCGCCCAAGGTGCAGGCTATCGTGCAGGCCTGGCGCTACCGCGACACGCTGAAGAACATCGAGTTCGCGGCAGTGATCTCCGGCAGCAACAACGACGATCCGGCCTGGAAGCAATGGACGGACGCGGCGGCCAACGAGACGAGGATCAAGCGCTTCAAGAAGCCGCTGTTCCACACCAAGCCAGAGAAGACCGACGCGCTGGCCTTCCTGGTCGTGAAGTCGATGCTGTTGACCGGCTTCGATGCGCCGATTGAAGGCGTGATGTACCTCGATCGCCCAATCCGCGAGGCGGAATTGCTGCAGGCCATTGCCCGCGTGAACCGCACAGGGTTTGGCAAGCGCTGCGGCATCGTGGTGGACTACTACGGCGTCGCCCAGCACCTGAAGGAAGCCCTGGCGGCCTACGCCGACGAGGACATTCAGGGCGCACTTCAAAGCCTGAAAGACGAAGTGCCGGCGCTGCGCGATCGGCACCTACGCGTAGTGGACCTGTTCCGCAGCCGCGGCATCGAGTCACTGGATGACGTGGAGGCCTGCGTTGAAGTGCTGGCGGACGAACGGCTGCGCGCGGAATTCACCGTCAAGCTCAAGCAGTTCCTTGGTTCGCTGGACATGGTGTTGCCGCGCCCGGAAGGCTTGCCCTTCTCCAAGGACGCCAAGACCCTCTCGTACATCTACGCCCGAGCCCGCAACCGCTACAAGGACACGCCGGTTCTCGGCAAGGATGTCGGCGCCAAGGTCCGCAAGCTGATCGATGACCATGTGATTTCCTTGGGCATCGATCCGAAGATCCCGCCGATTGCACTGACCGATGCTGAGTTCGACACGCATCTGTCGCGGCAGGCAAACGACCGCGCCAAGGCGTCCGAGATGGAACACGCCATCCGTTCGCACATCCGCAAGCATCTGGATGAGGACCCGGTGCTGTTCCGCAAGCTCAGCGAACGACTGAACGAGATCCTGAAGACGTTGGCAGATCAGTGGGATGACCTGATCGCAGCGCTGCAGAAGATCATCAGCGACATGCGCGCGGGCGCCTCCAGCGATGACGCTGGCCTGCCCGACATGCCAGAACACTACGTGCCGTTCCTGCGCATGCTGCTGGAGGCCGTGGTGGGCACCGAGCGTCCGAGTGACGAGCAGTTGCTGAAGATTCGCGACCTGACTGTGGAGCTCGTCGACATGATTGCCGGCGAACTGACCGACACCTTCTGGGAGCCACACAAGCGCCCGGCACAAGACGCTCTAGGGGCACGCATCTTCAGAACGCTGCGCACATCCCGCCTGGTTGCACCCGGTGATGTGTCAGCCCTGAAAGATCGCCTGCTTGAACTCGCCCGCGCCAACCATGAGAGGTTGACCAAGGCATGAGCGTGCTGACCGTAGACGATCTCTCCTTCGAACTGAAGCCGAGCACCCGGCGCAGGACCCTTCAGATCACCGTGGATCGCAGCGGTGAGTTGGTGCTGTCGGCACCGCCCGATGTCGAAGAGGAGCGCCTGCGCGAATTCGTTCTGGAAAAGCGCTTCTGGATCTACACCAAGCTGGCCGAGAAGGATCGCCTGCAGAAGGCCGTGCCGACCAAGAGCTATGTCGATGGCGAGGGCTTTCTATACCTGGGTCGAAGCTACCGGCTGCGCTTGGTGGATGAGCAAGACGCCGCTTTGAAGCTGCTCAACGGGCGTTTCATGTTGCGCCGTGACGTGGTCGATACCGCCCGCGGCCATTTGATTCAGTGGTACGGCGCCCGGGCCAAGGTATGGCTTTGGGACAAGGTGCAGGACTACGTGGCGCGCATGGAGGTCCAGCCCGTCGGCCTGAAAGTGCAGGACCTGGGCTACCGCTGGGGCTCATGCGGCAAAGGCGACTGGCTGTACTTCCACTGGAAGACCATCCTGCTGCCGCCACGCATTGCCGAGTACGTGGTCGTGCATGAACTGGCACATCTGCATCAACCGCATCACACGCCGGATTTCTGGCAGAGAGTCGAGCGAGCACTGCCTGACTTCGAACGGCGAAAGACCTGGTTGGCCGAGCACGGCATGGACGTAGAAGGGATTTGAGGCGATGGCACAGAACTATTTCAACAACGACCATTTCAAGCTGCTGAACAAATGGAAGGGGACGGTCTACGACAAGACCAACCCGGAGCAGCAGCGCGTCTATGAGGAGCTTGGGCAAGCCTACGACGTCACCAAGCACTGGGCCGAGGCGCTGCAACAGCAACTGTTCAAGGATGGGTGGACCAAGACGGTCCGCAAGCCCGCGGATCGCAGTGGGAAGTTCACGGCCTACAACTGGGCACGGATCTACCCAGAGCAGAAATCTCACAAGGGCTTGGCATACACCGTAGGCATTGATGCCGCTCTCGGCTTCATCGTCAAGATAGACCTCGTTGACACCCAGGTTAGCGACCCCGGTCTGCGCAAGAAGTATGAAGAGATTCGCGGCAGCTTCACGGCCTCCCCCATCGTGGCCATCAAATCCATCGCAGATGGTCTGGCACTCGACTTCACGGCACTGGTGGATTGGAGCGCAGAAGCCATCAAGAATTTCAAGATCAGCTACGAGGATGTCGCCGAAAAGCTGGGTCTGTCCGCAGACGAGGACCACAAGAGCCTGCTGGCCCACTTCCAGGGGCACGAGGACTTCGTTGAACGGCAGCCGCTGTGGACCAGCACCACGACTGAGCTGTTCGGCCGACTTGCCCGTGCTGTGAACGAAATGGGGTTGGACTGGTGGTTCATCCGGGCCACCAACAGCCAGCTGCGCTTCGGCCGCAAGGAAAAGGGTGTGGTGAAAGGCGGTCCAGTCGGATGGCTGTTTTTGCGCAAGGACGGCATCCGAGTCAGTTGGTCCGCCTTTGCCGGGTTGGATGAGCTTGAGCCAACTGATCTCACGAGCGAGCTTGTCCAAATCTTCGAAGCCGCCGACAAGGACGAAGGCAGTTGGCCGGCCAAGCTTGGGGCGCGGTCTGGACGCAACGGCTACTGGCCCGATGACTACGACATTGAAGACGAGCCCAAGAGCGACAAACCGCCAAAGAATGTCATCTACTACGGCCCGCCCGGCACCGGCAAGACGTTCGACCTGCAAGCCCTGCTCGTGTCTGATTACACCGATGCCGAGTACGGCGAGCGCTACGAGTTCGTCACCTTCCACCAGTCCTATGGGTATGAGGAGTTCGTGGAGGGCCTGCGCCCCGTCATCACCAAGCGAGGCAAGAAGCGCGCGGCGGAAAGCGAGGCAGCCTCGTCGTCAAATGGGGAGGTGCGCTACGAGATCAAACCAGGCGCCTTCTTGAGGCTGTGTGACAGAGCGCGGAAGAACCCGTCGCGGCAGTACGCGATGGTGATCGATGAGATCAATCGCGGGAACATCAGCAAGATCTTCGGCGAGCTCATCACACTCGTGGAAGTCGACAAGCGCGAGGGTGCGAAGTACCCCGTCGCCGTGACGCTGCCGTATTCCGCAGAGACCTTCAGCGTGCCGTCGAACGTTGATGTCATCGGTACGATGAATACGGCGGACCGCTCATTGGCGCTGGTCGATACCGCGCTTCGCCGTCGCTTCGAGTTCATCGAGTCGATGCCCAAGCCCTCAATTCTTGCGGGCACCATCGTCTCCCACAACGGCGTGGACATCGACATCGAGCAGCTGCTGACCATGCTGAACAAGCGGATCGAGGCTCTGTACGACCGCGACCACACGGTGGGACATGCCTACTTCACACGCATCAAAGACCTGAAAGATGCCGATCGCTTCAATGAGTTGAGGACCGTGTTCAGGAACAAGATCATTCCGCTCCTGGAGGAGTACTTCTTCGAGGACTGGCAGAAGATTCGACTGGTTCTGGGCGATAACCAGAAGGCCAAGCAGGACCACCAATTCGTGCATGAAATCGGCCGCGAGGAGGACCTGCTGGCTCTCTTCGGCCGCGAGCACGAGCTGGATCAGTACGCGATTCGTTCTCGCTACCAGTTGAACGCATCCGCGCTCGATCAGCCGGACGCCTACGTAGGCATCTATGCGCCCAAACCTGCCGTGACCGCCGGATGAATTCCCTGACGATCTTTGAGTTCGACAAGGTCGTCGAAGCAAAGGCCGGAGCGGTCGGACTTGCTGTGCCCAGACGTGTCTTCGCCTGGCTGGACATGCAGTCCCTGCGAAATGATGACGATGCCCCTGGTTGGCTCAAGCCGACCCACCTGAGCGGCCAGCGGGCCATTCAGGTCACCAGCTATGTGGGCGTCATTCGCGCCCCATGCGGATTTCAGATCGAGGTACTGCCAAAGACTGGGAGGAATACGTCACCTGACGAAGCACGCGCGCTCCTCATCGAGATGTTGAAGTGCCTGGCCGGGTTTCGGCACATCAAGACAGCCAACGCGGACTTGGTCGCTGAGCGCATGCCCCTCCTGGAGGTCTTCATCCAGCAGTTCCTGTTGGCCGTCGGTTCGCTCGTCAAGCGCGGACTGCGCAGTGACTATGTCGCGCGACAGGACAACCTCTTTGCGCTTCGTGGGCGGTTGTTGGTGGCACGGCAGATCACCCAGAATCTGGTCAGGCGTGACCGGTTTTTTACCGAGCACGACGAGTTTTCGCAGGACCGTGCAGAGAACCGCCTGATTCACACGGCGCTTCGCCATGTTCTGACCCTCTGCAGATCGCAGGAGAGCCAGCGTGTCGCACGCGAACTCAGCTTTGTCTTTTCAGATGTTCCGCCGTCAGTCGATGTTGCCCAAGACATTCAGCGAATCAGGCTGGATCGAGGCATGGGCTACTACGAGTCCGCACTGGACTGGGCCAAGCTGATCCTGCAGGGTCTCAGCCCCATCTCTGGGATGGGAAGTCACCATGCCCCGTCGCTGTTGTTTCCGATGGAAGCAGTGTTCGAGGCCTATGTCGAGAAGCACTTGGCAAGGCAGTTGCGTGCTGACTTCGTCCTGAAGGCACAGGCAAGCAGCCAGCACCTCGTTGCGCACGATGACCAGCGATGGTTCCGCTTGAAGCCCGACCTGTTGGTAAAGCAGAAGCAAACCACGCGCTTGGTCCTGGATACGAAGTGGAAGCTGCTGGATGCGGCAAAGAAAAACGGACGCGAGAAGTACCAACTCAGCCAGGCCGACTTCTATCAGCTGTACGCCTACGGTCACCACTACCTGGACGGCACCGGGGACATCGTATTGATCTATCCAAAGACGGACACCTTCACAGAGCCGTTGCCAGTCTTTGACTTTCCGAAGGCCATCGGGATGCGCCTTTGGGTGCTGCCGTTTTGCCTCACGAAGCGCCAACTCATGCTGCCAGCTTCGCCAGCATTCGACGTCGCATTCATTCAGGACAATTCAAGTAAAACCCGGGCCGACAACTTGAACGCTGTCCCGGCTTGAGACCAAAGAAGATTGGGGAAACATAGATGGCACTGAACCTTGGCAAAGTGGTTGTGGACTACCTGGCCACGCATCCAGAACAGAAGTTCTCCGCTCGACAGATCGCCGAGTGGATTTTTGAAACTTATCCTACAGAATGCCAAGAAAAGCGATCCAATAGTCGGGGCGATTACATCAAGACCGATGCCGACTTGGTTCAACAACTAGTAGCGGAGATCAGCTCTCAGCGACCTCGCTTGCAGAAACGTAACCCGGAGCTAAAGACAACCGAGGGGCGGCCACGCAAGTATTACTACTCGACAATGTCCGATGTCGCTGAAGTGGCTGCGGTCGAGAGCGTGATTGCCACGCCTGCTGCAGACGCAAGTGGAAAGTCGCAGGGAGAGCACGCGCTGTACCCGCTGCTCTCGCTGTATCTGTGGGAAGAGTTTGGGGTTTACTCAAAGCGCATCGATGAGAAGTGAATCGCCCCGGCTTTCATGGAGGCCGGTTGGTTTAAGTTAAATGGCATCTGCCGTCATGGCGATTTGCCGGTAGTAGTTTGCCTCAGCTTCGGCCGGCGGGATATAGCCGATTGG
>NZ_JAIQDJ010000003.1 GCF_020034655.1 Thermomonas beijingensis
TCAAATCCCACATTTAAGGCTGAAGACAGGAAGGGCTGGAGAAGCCTGAAACCTACAGGCAAGAGTTGGAAGGCAGGCAACAGCTAGGACAGGCTTCCCACACTAAAATCCGGATACCCCAATAAAAAGCCCCGCAGCCAGGGGGGGGCTGCGGGGCCGGGGAAGGCCGGCTGGGGAGAACCGATTGCCTTCCGGTGATCACTACCAGGGGAGGGGTTGTGATCTGCAACAGGCGTTGCACCTGTTGCACGTATAAGACCACTGTGTACCTTGCTGGTTCGTGAAGATTTCAGTTAAAAAACTGTTCGGTTCAGGAAGCATTCACCGCGTGGGCAGCCATTCGTTCGAAAGCCGCACCAGACAAGGCTTTCGTTGTTTCGGACGAAACTGATTCCCGGCCTGAAATCACGCATTTTCAGTGCGCTTGATCCCAATTTTCACCAACCCCGCTGTCCACCACCAATGGCACCTTCAACTGCGCTGCCGAGGTCATCAACGCAGGTACGCTGTGCAGCAGTTCCGGCACAAAATCCGCATCCACTTCGAACACCAGTTCATCGTGCACCTGCAAGATCATCAAGGCTTGCGTTCGATGCCCGGCCAGCCAGCCATCCACCGCCACCATCGCACGTTTGATGATATCGGCGGCGGTGCCCTGCATCGGCGCATTGATCGCGGCACGCTCGGCTCCGGCGCGCTGCGCGGCATTGCGTGAGTGAATGTATTCCAGCGTAAGCCGGCGCCCAAACACGGTTTCCACGTAGCCACGGTCGCGCGCCAATGCGCGGGTGCGCTCCATGTAGTCACGCACGCCGGGGTAGCGCGAAAAATACAGCGCGATGTAGTCCTGCGCCTCGCCACGGCCAATCCCCAATTGTCGCGCCAACCCAAACGCACCCATGCCGTAAATCAAGCCAAAGTTGATCGCTTTGGCGGCGCGGCGCTCGTTGGCGGATACCTCGCCAATGGGTTTGCCGAACACTTCCGCCGCAGTGGCGCGGTGGATGTCGGCACCCTGCTCGAATGCGCGTACCAAGGCGGGGTCTTCGGACAGATGCGCCATGATGCGCAGCTCGATTTGCGAGTAGTCGCAGGCCACCAATTGGCGGCCTGGCGGTGCGATGAATGCAGTGCGGATGCGCCTGCCGTCTTCGCTGCGAATGGGGATGTTTTGCAGATTGGGATCCGACGAAGACAAGCGCCCGGTGGCCGCACCGGCTTGGTGGTAACTGGTGTGTACGCGGCCAGTGTGCGGGTTCACCATCTCCGGCAATTTGTCGGTATAGGTGCTGCGCAGTTTGGCCAGCCCGCGATACTCCAGAATGATGCGCGGCAATTCGTGCTGGTCGGCGATGGCTTCCAGTGCTTCCTCATTGGTGGACGGCGCACCGCCCGGGGTTTTCACCAGCGCCGGTAATTTCAATTCATCAAATAACAATGCGCCCAGCTGCTTGGGCGAATCCAGATTGAAGCTGCGCCCGGCCAGTTCGGTGGCGCGTTGTTGCGCGGCCAACATGCGCCGCGACAGTTCAGCCGACTGCTTGCGCAAGACCTCGATGTCGATCAACACACCGTTGTCCTCCACCCGCGCCAGTACCGGCACCAACGGCATTTCGATCTGCCGATACACCGTCTGCAGGGCCGGTTCTGCGGCCAGTTTTGCGCCCAGCACGCGATGCAGGCGCAGGGTGATGTCGGCATCTTCCGCCGCATAGCGGGTGGCATCGTCCACACTCACCTGCGCGAACGGGATTTTCTTCGCACCCTTGCCGGTCACCGCGTCGTACTTGACCGTGGTGTACCCCAGATGCCGCTGTGCCAGCGTATCCATGTCGTGACGCGCGATGCCTGCCTCCAGCACAAAACTTTCCAGCATGGTGTCATCGGCATAGCCCTGCAGCGCCACGCCGTGCCGCGCCAGCACATGCAGGTCGTATTTGCCGTGCTGGCCAATCTTGTGTTTGTCCGGGTCGCTCAACAGCGGGCGCAGCGTCTGCAACACCACTTCGCGTGGCAACTGCGCCGGCGCACCGGGGGAGTCGTGTGCCAGTGGGATGTAGCAGGCCTTGCCCGGCGTCACGCTCAGGCTGATGCCGACCAGGTTGGCTTGCAGTGGATCAAGCGAATCGGTTTCGGTGTCGATGGCGAAGGCATCGGCGGCGTGCAATTGCGCCACCCATGCATCCAACTGCGCAGGCGTCAGCACGCACGCGTATTCGCCTGCTGCCGACAGCCCCGGGTCGATTGGAGTGGCGGTGGTTGGCAGTGGTGCCACAAATCCACGCCCACTGGTGCTGGGCAGTTTGGCCGGTGCCGCAATAGAAGATGCCGCATCACCATCCAATTCTTTGAGTGCTTGATTGAAGCCGTAACGCGCATACAGGCCGCGCAATGCCTCCACATCGCGTGCACGCAAGGCCAATTCCGCCGGCCCCTGTTCCAGCACCACGTCGGTCTTGATGGTGGTCAAGTCACGATTGAGCGGCAGCCGTGGCAAGGCTTCACGCAAGCTCTCGCCGATCTTGCCGCCAATCTTGTCAGCATTGGCGATCACGCCGTCCAGCGTGTGGTATTCGGCGAGCCATTTGGCCGCTGTTTTCGGCCCGCATTTGGGCACGCCGGGAATGTTGTCCACGGCATCGCCCATCAGCGCCAAGTAGTCGATGATTTGCTCGGCGCGCACGCCAAACTTGGCCAGCACCGCCGCATCCGAATCCAGCCTGCTACCACTCATGGTATTGACCAACACCACGCCGGGGCGCACCAACTGCGCCATGTCCTTGTCGCTGGTGGACACCACCACCGCCATGCCCTGCGCCGCGCCCAGCACTGCCAGCGTGCCGATCACGTCATCGGCCTCGACCCCGGGTACACGCAATATCGGGATGCCCAACGCGGCCACGATCTCCATCATCGGTGCGACTTGTGCACGCAGCTCGTCCGGCATCGGCGGGCGTTGCGCCTTGTATGCCGGAAACAGCGCATCGCGAAACGTGGGGCCGCTGGCATCCAATACAAAGGCCATGTGCTCGGGCGCTTCCTTCAAATGCCCGCGCAGCATGTTGACCACCCCAAACAGCGCACCCGTGGGCTCGCCGGCAGCATTGCTCAGTGGCGGCAGCGCGTGGAAGGCGCGGTAGAGATAGGACGAACCGTCGATCAATACAAGTTTTGTCATGCCACGATTCTACCCGCGGCAGTCCGCGTGGTTGCGCTGGCACAATGTCCGCACTGCCCACGGACGCTGCCCATGCTGCGCTGGTTTGAATCCCGTCTTGACCCGTTCCCGGACGCGCCCCCCACGCAGCCGCCGGCCACGCTGTATGCGTTCTGCCGCCACTTCACGCGCGGCGCGGAAACTTGGCTGCTGTTGATGGCGGCCACTTCAGCGGCATTCGCACTGGGCGAAGTGGCGCTGTATGCGTACGTGGGCAAATTGGTGGATCGCATGTCAGCGCTGGGTGTGGCGCGCTTTTGGGGCGAAGAAGGCGCGCGCCTGTGGTGGATGGCGGCATTGGTGCTGTTGGTGCTGCCGCTGCTGGTGCTGCTCAATTCTACCGTGCAGCACCAAACCCTGCTGGGCAATTTTCCGATGCGCATCCGCTGGAATGTGCACCGCTATTTGCTGCGCCAGTCGATGGGCTATTTCCAGGACGAATTTGCCGGCCGGATTGCCACCAAATTGATGCAGACCTCGCTGGCGGTGCGCGAGACCGTGGTGAAGTTGTTCGACATCGGCAACTATGTTCTGGTGTACGTGGGCGGCACCTTGCTGGTGGCGGCCAGCGCGGACTGGCGCTTGATGCTGCCGTTCCTTGGCTGGTTGTGTTGCTATGCCCTGTTGATGCGCTGGTTTGTGCCGCGCATGGGCGCGGTGTCGCAGCACCAAGCCGATGCGCGCTCGCAAATGACCGGACGCATTGTGGACAGCTATACCAATATCGCCACGGTCAAACTGTTCTCGCATTCGCAACGCGAGCAAGCCTATGCCCGTGAGGCGATGGCCGGGTTCTTGACCCCCGTGTATCAGCAGATGCGCTTGGCCACCCGCGCCTACAGCGTGCTCTACACACTCAATATGCTGCTGTTGTTTGCGGCCGGCGCCTTGGGTATTTGGTTGTGGCTGCATGGGCAGGTCAGCGCCGGTGCGCTGGCGGTTGCGCTGGCCTTGGCGCTGCGCTTTCTGGGCATGTCGCATTGGATCATGTGGGAACTTTCGGCGCTGTTTGAAAACATCGGCACCGTGCACGATGGGATCAGTTCGATTGCCCTGCCACCAACCGTGGACGATGCGCCCAATGCGCCGGCACTGGCGCAGGTGCGCGGCGATATCCGGTTCGAAAACGTCAGCTTCCACTACGGCAAAGGCAGCGGGGTGATGCAAGATTTCAACCTGCATATTGCGCCCGGTGAAAAAATTGGCGTGGTGGGCCGCAGTGGTGCGGGCAAATCCACCCTGGTCAATTTATTGCTGCGCTTTCACGACGTCGAAGCCGGCCGTATCACCATCGATGGCATCGATGTGGCGTCGGTGCAGCAAGACTCGTTGCGTGCGCAGATTGGTGTTGTCACCCAGGACACCTCGCTGCTGCATCGCACCGTGGGTGAAAACATTCTGTACGGCCGCCCCGATGCCAGCCACGCCGAGTTGCTGGACGCCGCACGCCAGGCCAACGCCGATGGGTTCATCGAACAATTGGCCGATAACAAAGGCCGGCGCGGATTGGATGCACAAGTGGGCGAACGCGGGGTAAAGCTGTCCGGTGGCCAGCGCCAGCGCATTGCGATTGCGCGCGTACTGCTGAAAAACGCGCCCATCCTGGTATTGGACGAAGCCACCTCGGCACTGGATTCGGAAGTGGAAGCGGTGATCCAGGAAAATCTGTATCGCTTGATGCAAGGCAAAACCGTGATCGCGATTGCGCATCGGCTGTCCACAATCGCCGCGATGGATCGGCTGGTAGTGATGGACCAAGGCCGCATCGTCGAAACCGGCAGCCACGAGCAACTGCTCGCCAGCGGCGGCCTGTACGCGCAGCTGTGGCAACGCCAATCGGGTGGGTTTTTGGAGCTGGATGCCGGCTAGCTTGCCTTCGTTAACGAAACACTGACCTACCCCCACTCAGCGAAGCCACCGGTGCCGGAGTGGCCCCACCATGCTGCTGCAAGCCGTGCCGCTGCAGGAACACGGCCCTGTGCGATGCGGATGAATTTCGGTTGGGTGTGGGCCAATAGGTAGGATAATCATCAAGGTGTTGTTTCCTTGAGTGAATGACATGGGGTGAAGCGGTTTAAGTCGAGCTTTGGGGCATTTGAGTAATCACGTGCGTAAGTTGCCTGTGCCCACTCATCAGCACTCGCGATTTCATCATCAGTGAGAAGGTCCAGTTTTTCGAATGTAGTCAAGCTCTTTTGAAGAGATACGCTTTGCTCAGGTAAAGCTCTGAGCGAAGCAAGTCGTGCAGCGCGAAATGTTAAGTACGGGTTCGGTAATGGCAGATTATCCCGTGCGGAAGGGTGTAGTGACGGCGATTCGATGTATTTGTAAATTGCATTTTCTGCAACATAAGGGTCAGCGCGTTCAAGTGCGCTTTGTGTGAAGACGGCTGAATGTTCAATGTATCGACTTTCCAGGTATTGGGTATACCTTCCAGACAGCATCACCTTGGGTGATGGAATTGCTGCACCGGTAATAATGAAACAGCTTTGAGCGTCTGCATCCCCAAGTAATGCGGCATTCAATAAAGATGACATGTAGACTCTGGCAACGGACTCTTCGTCCGATCCAGAGCAAAAAGTTTTCGTTTGCGCCAGTACGGAGGATGCTCTTTGCAAGTTCGGATATATCCTGCCACTGGCCGGAGTGGCTGCTTGTGGCACGCTATTCAGGTGGTCATTGCCTTGGGCGGCTGCAATTTCATGCAGCGCAACAAAGTATTGCAAGCAATTTCCAGATTCCTTGAAAATTTCGATAGTTGACTTCAAATCGCTGGCGTTACCTCGTGCGGCCAGTCGGCGCGCCCATTCGCTGGAGTCTGTGCTTGGTAAGGAGTGAGCTGGGTTGATAGATTTTGGGGGTTTTTGGTGCGTTTCATTTGCCGGTGTCGGCTGGTTTGCTTTGTGAGGAAATCCTACTTCCCGAATAAATAATGTCGAAAGAGACACGAAAGCAAGCCCGGAGATGATGTAAATCCTTAAACTTTTCATGCTTATGGCCGAATTTGTGTTGAGATGGTGGCTTCCATCTTTTTAGCGGTAAATTTCGCTGCAAATAAATCCGTAGGTATTGAGCGTGCAATTTCTAATTACCTGCATTTCCGCTCTTTGTCTTCTCTGTATTTTTGGAGAGTGTATATTCCATACCAGTCTGCCATCGCTTCGGTTGCATTGGCGACCACTAAATGTGCGGCTTCATGGCCAGAGGCAAATACTGACATTTCAGTAGCTGATAGATTTTCGTCGATTTTGTTGCTGCCAGTGTAATGTTCGCCAATTTTTGTGAGCACCCCTGATTTGAATGCTGCATTATAGAGTCTTCCGTATGCGTAGCCATAACCTGACACTCCGCCTACTGGTTTCCAATTTGGGCCGGGCGATTGGTTGTTGTCCGAGAATTTATAACCGTATTGCGGGGCGCCGTTGATGAATTCCTTAAATGCCCAAGTCTCGACTCTTTTCAGAGTCTTTGTCAGCGGCAGTTTTGAATCTGGGTGGAGATAATTTTTCAGTACGCACTTGAGATCAGGAGAGATATCCAAATCCTGACGGACTTCATTGGGGTCATCCGGTGCTGGTAAACCGCCACCAAGGCCACCACCCCCACCGCCTCCCTCACCCGCGCCCCCGGGCCCACCACCTCCACCTCCAGACTCACCAGGACTTGAGAAAGGGCTGTAGTAGCACGCACCCCCTGTAACAACCCATCCAGAACCATCGTAGTAGCCAGTACTTTCCTCGCACCACCAGCCATCGCCAGCATATTGCAAGGCGACTGTCTGTGGCGACAAGACAAGCCCGCCCGTGAGGAATATAGCAGTTGCAATTATTCTCGCTTTGATCACGCGCAGTATCCCCTTTCTATATCAATAAAATTTTTCTGCCACGAAACCTAAATTCCCGCCCGCATGGAAATTACGGAAAAATCAAAATTACTCCCCAAGCAAGTGATCTCCCTTTTCCCAGCATACGTGAAAAGTTGCCCGAAAGGCATGCCCACTCCGCGAAGGTGAGGGGAGAAAATGGGCGCTCTTGTCGCATACTTACCCCACCCACACTTCAGGCCACCGCCATGCGCAACGCACTTCCCATTATTTTGGCCATGACGCTTGCCGCTTGCGCCACCGCTGCCCCCGAAGACATGCTGGCCAAGGACGCCACCCCGGCCACACACACCGAGGCCAATGGCGATGTCATCACCGAATATCGCAGCGACAACCGCCTGACCATGGTCAAGGTTGTGCCCGCACGCGGCGCCACCTATTACATCTACGACCGCAACGGCGATGGCGTGATTGACGAACGCGACAGCAAGGGCGGCCCGATGACCTATTACAAGCTGTTTAGCTGGTAAGCAAAGCCCCACTGGTACTGTCGGCCTTCTTCTCCCCAAGCACACCGATATGCATCAAGGCTGTTTATGCAGTCAGCATTCTGCTCCGTGGGTACAGCAACTGAGTTGGATCATCACGCCGGACTCAAATTCGCGTAGGCCAGCACCAGCCATTTGCTGCCGACGTCCTCGAAATTGACTTGCACGCGGGCGTGCGCACCGTTGCCTTCGACGTCGGTCACGAAGCCGGTGCCGAACTTGGGGTGGCGCACGTTCGCGCCCAGCCGGATCGGCGGGGCTTCCAGGGCGGCGTGGCCGTAGTTGCGTGCAGGGATGTGTGCTGCGCCGCGTACAAACTGCTGCGGCTTGGGTTTGGGGCGGATCTCGCGCAGCAGCGCTTGCGGAATTTCGCGCAGGAAGCACGAGGGTGCGTTGAGCACATCGCTGCCGTAGATGCGCCGTGATTCGGCGTGACACAACACCAATTGCTGGCGGGCACGGGTGATGCCGACATAGGCCAGCCGGCGCTCTTCGGCCATGCGGCCGGGTTCTTCCTTGCTGCGTGCATTCGGAAACAAACCGTCTTCCAACCCGACCAGAAACACCAGCGGGAACTCCAAGCCCTTGGCGCTATGCAGGGTCATCAGCTGCACGCTGTCTTCGTCGGCCTGCGCTTGGCCTTCGCCGGCCTCCAGTGCGGCATAGCTGAGGAAGGCGACCAGCTCCGGCATGGCGGCCGCATCGTCTTCATCACTGCGGATAAACCGGCTGGCCACACTGATCAGTTCGTCGAGGTTGTCGGTGCGTGAATCCAACTGTCCTTGCGATTCTTTTTCGTAATGCGCACGCAGACCGGAACGCAACAGTGCATGGTCGATTTTTTCTGCCAGCGGCAGTTCGGTGGTTGCCTGCCCCAGCCCGTCGATCAACTGCGCGAACGCGGCCAGCGCATTGCGTGCGCGGGCGCTGAGGGCGGACATCTGGCACAGGCGTTGCGCGGCCTGCCATAGCGATTGCCCATACTCTCGCGCGGTGCGGCGCACTTCATCCAGAGTGCGCTCGCCAATGCCGCGTGGTGGCGTGTTCACGGCGCGCTCGAATGCCGCGTCGTCATCGCGGTTGGCCTGCAAACGCAGATACGCCAGTGCGTCCTTGATTTCGGCGCGCTCGAAAAAGCGCATGCCGCCATACACGCGATACGGCATTTGCCGCTTCAACAATTCTTCTTCAAAGGCACGCGACTGCGCGTTGCTGCGATACAAGATCGCCGCATCGCTACGGCTGCCACCCTCGCGCACCCATTGGTGGATGCGATCGACCACATAAGCGGCCTCGTCCATCTCGGTGTAGGCCGCATACAGGTCGATGCGCTCACCTTCGCCGGCATCGGTCCACAGCTTCTTGCCCAGCCGGTCGCTGTTATGCGCGATCACCGCATTGGCGGCATCCAGGATGGTGCTGGTGGAACGGTAATTTTGTTCAAGGCGAATGGTGTGCGCACCTGGAAAATCACCCAAGAACCGCTGCACGTTCTCCACCTTCGCACCGCGCCAACCATAGATGGCCTGGTCGTCATCACCCACCACAAAGACATGCCCGGAGCTGCCTGCCAACAACCGGATAAATCCGTACTGGATGGCATTGGTGTCTTGAAACTCGTCCACCAGAATCTGCCCGAAACGATGCCGGTAATGCGCCAGCAACGCCGGGGTATCGCGCAGCAATTCATGCGCACGCAGCAGCAGTTCGGCAAAGTCCACCAAGCCTGCGCGCTGGCAGCGCTCTTCATAGGCGGTGTACACACGCAACTGCACATCCCCCCATGGGTCATGCGGGGTGGGCTGGATATGCTGCGGGCGGCGACCTTCGTCCTTTTGCGCGTTGATCCACCAGGTCAGCTGGCGCGGCGGAAATTGGCCATCGTCCAATTCCAATTGCTGCACCACGCGCTTGACCAGCCGCAGCTGGTCGTCGCTGTCCAACACCTGAAACCCTTCCGGCAACTTCGCCTCCTGCCAGTGCAGGCGCAGCAGGCGATGGGCCAGGCCGTGGAAGGTACCGATCCACGCGCCGCGCGGCTCGCCACCCAGTTGCGCGGCAATGCGTCCGCGCATCTCGCCGGCGGCTTTGTTGGTGAAGGTGACCGCCAGGATGCCGTGCAGCGGCACCCCGAACACCTCATGCAGCCATGCGATGCGATGGGTCAACACACGGGTTTTGCCGGAACCGGCCCCGGCCAACACCAAATAGTGGCCGGGTGCGGCAGAAACGGCTTCGCGTTGGGCCGGGTTCAGCCCATCAAGCAAGTGGGAAACATCCATCCGCCGGATTTTACCGGGATGGGCGGCCTCAATGGCCCGCGTGTTCGCGCTTGCTGGCGTTGCCGGTCATCAACTTGTCGGTCCATGCGATGCCGATGGCCGACAGGATGAATACGATATGGATGATGGTCTGCCACATCACACCCTGTGCGGTGGCTTTGGTACAGAGCGCTTTGGCCGCCAGCAGGTCAACGGTGCACAGCGGCAAACCCAACTGGCCGGCTTCGATGAAGGACTTGAGCAGGTGGATCGAGGAAATGCCGATGATCGCCATCGCCAATTTGACCTTCAACACGCTGGCATTGACGTGTGACAGCCATTCCGGCTGGTCGGGATGGCCTTCCAGATTGAGCCTTGAGACGAAGGTTTCGTAGCCACCGACGATCACCATCACCAGCAGGTTGGAGATCATCACCACGTCGATCAGGCCCAGCACGATCAGCATGATGCCCTGCTCGTTCAGGCTGGCGGCATCGTGGATCAGGTGCCAGAGTTCCTTGACGAACAGGAACACATACACGCCTTGGGCCACGATCAAGCCCAGATACAGCGGCAACTGCAGCCAGCGCGAGGAAAATATCAGCGCGGACATCGGCGACAGGCGGGAAGTGGATTCAGGCAACATCGGCAACCGTTCGGATCGAGGATGCTGCATTGCAACGTGCAAGCAGGGGTGGCGTCAACCTAATTTCCATCCCCTCCATGCATTTCACCGTTGCTTGTGTGGGGAATGCGCTGCCCACACCGGGGGCACCATGAATTTGTTATCGGCGCAACCAAGTTTGACAGCGCTGTCAAGCATCCTGTAAAAGCCGTCAGGTTGCCCGTCTGCCTTGCCTCGGGAATTTGCGTCGGCGCAACACCACCACTCATCCACGGGGGATCCATGGCACAGCAGCAAACCCGATGGGCGCAGTTCGGCGTCCTGATCACCGTGTTTTTTTTCTGGGGCTTTGTTGCCGCCAGCAATGACATCCTGATTCCTGTCTTCAAAAAAGCGTTCCACCTCAGTCAGTCGCAAAGCCAGCTGGTGGCGGTGGCGTTTTACGTGGCCTACACCGTGGGCTCGCTGATTTATTTCGGCATTTCCAAACTGGCCGGGCAGGATCTGCTGAACAAGATCGGCTACAAGAACGGCATTTGCGTGGGGCTGCTGATCTCGGCGCTGGGCACCTTGTTGTTTTATCCGGCAGCCAATAACAGTTCATTTCCGCTGATGCTGTCGGGCTTGTTTATCGTCGGGCTTGGGTTTGCCCTGCAACAGATCGCGGCCAATCCCCTGGCCATCGTGATGGGCAACCCGGCCACCGGTGCACAGCGGTTGACCATGGCGGGCGGGGTCAATAATTTTGGTACCACGATTGGCCCATTGCTGGTCAGTTTTGCCATTTTCGGCAGCCTCTCCACCGGCAATACCGATGCCAGCATCGAGAGCGTGAAAATCCCGTACCTGGTGTTGGGTGCGGCGTTCACGCTGGTAGCGGTGTTCATCAAGTTTTCCTCCGTGCCGAACCAGATTGATCTGGACGCACTGGCCAGCGATGAGGCGCAAGATGCCGGCAAGCTGGTGCACAAGCCCTCCGCATTTGCCTATCCACAGCTGGTATTGGGGATGCTGGCAATCTTTGTGTATGTGGGCGTGGAAGTGTCCACGGTCAGTAATCTGCCGGCGTATTTGCACGAAGGCTTGGGCATCGAAACCCAGCACTTGGCGCCGTATGTTTCGTTGTACTGGGCCAGCTTGATGATTGGCCGCTGGACTGGCGCAGCGGGGGCATTTGACGTTGGCCGCAGCACCAAATCGATGTTGCTGTTGCTGCTGCCGTTTCTTGCGTTTGGCGTGTATCTGGCGGTCAATGCCATCGCCCAGCATGATGTGTCGCAGTTCTACGGCTATGCCGGCGTGATCGTGGTGATGATTGCCGCCACCTGGCTGAGCCGTGGTAACCCGGCGCGGATGCTGCTGTATTTCGCAGTGTGCGGCATTGTGGCGCTGCTGATCGGGATGTTCAGCAGCGGCATGACCAGCACCATCGCCTTTATCAGTGTGGGCCTGTTTTGCAGCACGATGTGGCCGTGCATTTTTGCATTGGCGATTACCGGTCTGGGCCGCAATACCAATCAGGGCAGCAGCCTGCTGATCATGATGATCATGGGCGGCGGCCTGGTGAGCTGGGCACAAGGCGCACTGGCCGATGTGGTGGGTGTGCACATGAGCTTCTGGGTGGGCGTGGTCTGCTTTGCCTACCTGGCGTTCTATGCGCTGCGCGCATCCAGCCTGCTGCGCAAACAAGGGATTGATCTGGACCAGCTGGCGGCCGGCACAAGTCATTAATTCACAGTGTCACTTGCAACCCGGCATTGCCACCATCGCCGGGTTCATCCATTCCCGGCGGTGGCCACCGCCGCGGTGGAGCGCCGTAGCTGCAGGGTATACGGCACATCCACAACACTGCCGCTGGCGGGTTCCCGGATTTCGTTGAGCAGCTCCAGCGCAGCCAACCGGCCCATCTCACGGGTCGGCTGGCGCACCGTGGTCAGCGCAGGATAAATCTGGTGTGCGATGGGCGTGTCATCGAAACCACAGACCGAAATGTCTTCAGGCACCGACAAACCACGCTCGCGGATGGCACAAATCACCCCCGCCGCCATATCGTCATTGGCCGCAAAAATCGCGGTTGGCCGGCGCTTCAAGTCCAGCAATCTATTGGCTGCGGCATACCCGGAATCGTAGGAAAACTCGCCTGCGACCACCAGCGATGCATCAAAGCGCAAACCCGCGCGCTTCAAGCCCTCCTTGTAGCCCGCCAAACGCCAACCCGTGGCGCCGTGCGCTGGATGCCCGCTGATATGGGCAATTCGGTGATGCCCCAGCGATACCAAGTGCTTCATCATCGCGCACACGGCGCCAAATTCATCTACCACCACCCCGATTTTGCGGTTCTGTTCTTTCGCCGAGACGCTGGACCAGGGCACTTCCAATTCGACTAATCGCTTCAACAGCGCAGGGTCATCGGTCAACGGCGGGGTCAACAGCAAGCCATCCAGTTGCGACTGCAGGATCAGCGACTCCACTTTGCTGACCAAACCCCGATCCGCCAACGTCAAGGGTGCCAACATCAAGTTGTAATGCCGATCCCGACAGGCATCCAGCACGCCCATCTGGATTTCCATCAAATAGTTGCTGGACGGATTGTCGAACAGCATCGCCACCAGATACGAGCGGCTTCCGGCCAGGATGCGCGCCGATGGCAACGGCCGGTAGCGCAGCTTCTCCACTGCCGCCTCCACCAGCTTGCGCGTGCTTTCCGAGACGTTGGGCTCATGATTGAGTACGCGCGAAACGGTCTTCATCGACACGCCCGCTTGTTCTGCCACGTCCTCGATGCGTACCCGCGATGCTTTCATCCTGTGCGTTTCCCTGTTGTTGTCCGTCGCATGAGCATTGTCCCTACCTTGCGCAAGCGCGGCACCAGCAACGGGCCGACCATGTGCCACAAAGTCGGTTATATTCTGCCTACTATTGACAGCGCTGTCATGATGCAACGCGACAACTCCGGTGTTCACTTTATCGCAGATGGAGCCACTGCCATGCCCCAACCCAACTCACCCTTGCCGCGCCATCGCAGACGGCTAGCCATCGCCCTGCTCGCCGCCATCGCATTTGCCGGTAGCGCCCACAGCGCGCACTCCGGGCACGCGACCGTCGCCGTCCCGCTGCATCCATCGCTATGGCCGCAGCCGGCATGGCCGTTGCCAATCACTCCCGCCATCGAACACCGGATTGACGCATTGATGGCTACCATGACGCTGGAGGAAAAGGTCGGACAGACCATTCAAGCCGATATCGATTCGATCAAGCCCGAAGATTTGCGCACCTATCGCTTGGGCTCGATCCTGGCCGGAGGCGGCTCCGACCCGGGCGGCAAATACAACGCACCACCCAAGGCGTGGCTGGCGCTTGCCGATGCATTCTGGGAGGCATCAATGGACACCTCGCAAGGCGGCAAGGCAATCCCGGTCATTTGGGGCATCGATGCCGTGCATGGACAAAGCAACATCATCGGCGCCACCTTGTTTCCACACAATATCGGCCTTGGTGCGACCCGTGATGCAGACCTGATTCGACAGATCGGCCGCATCACCGCTGTCGAAACCCGCACCACCGGCATGGAGTGGACGTTTGCACCCACCGTGGCGGTGCCGCAGGACGACCGTTGGGGGCGCAGCTACGAGGGCTATTCCGAAGCCCCGAAGGTCGTTGCGCTGCTGGCACCCGCGATGGTGGAAGGCTTGCAAGGCAAAGCCGGCGCACCCGACTTCCTGGATGACCACCATGTGATGACATCGGTCAAACATTTCCTTGGTGATGGCGGCACCACCAATGGCAAAGACCAGGGCAATACCGAGGTCAGTGAAGCGGTATTGCGCAATGTGCATGCCGCCGGCTACGTGCCCGCGATTGCAGCCGGCGCACAGTCGGTAATGGCGTCATACAACAGCTTCCATGGCGAAAAGATGCACGCCAACAAGACCCTGCTGACCGACATCCTGAAGGGTCGCATGCAGTTTGGTGGCTTGATCGTGGGCGACTGGAACGGTCATGGCCAGATTCCAGGTTGCAGTAATACCGATTGCGCGCAGACCTTCAATGCCGGCCTCGATATGGCGATGGCTCCGGACAGCTGGAAGGGGCTATACACATCGACCCTGGCGCATGTCAAAGCAGGCGACATCCCAATGGCGCGCCTCGACGATGCCGTGCGTCGCATCCTGCGCGTCAAGTTCCGCATGGGCCTCTTCGAAAAGCCCAAGCCGTCACAGCGTGCGCTGGGTGGCAAGTTTGAACTGCTGGGCTCTGCTGAGCATCGCGCCGTGGCCAGACGCGCCGTGCGTGAATCCCTGGTGTTGCTGAAAAACAACCACGGCTTGTTGCCGCTGAATCCACACGCGCGCATTTTGCTGGCCGGCGATGGTGCCGATAATCTTGCCAAACAGACCGGCGGTTGGACGCTGACCTGGCAGGGCAATGGCACCACACGTGCAGATTTCCCGAATGCCGATTCGATCTGGGATGGCTTTCGCCAGCAGGTAGCTGCGGCGGGTGGTGAGGCGGAGCTGGCCGTGGACGGTAACTACACCCACAAGCCCGATGTGGCCGTGGTGGTGTTTGGCGAAGACCCTTACGCGGAATTCCAAGGAGACCTTCCCAATCTCATGTTCAAGGCCGGCAAGTCGGGCGACCTTGCATTGATCCGGCGCCTGAAAGCCGATGGCATCCCGGTGGTTGCCATCTTTTTGAGCGGGCGACCGCTGTGGCTCAATCGCGAAATCAATGCGGCTGATGCCTTCGTAGCGGCATGGCTCCCTGGCTCGGAAGGTGCGGGTATTGCCGACGTCCTGCTGCGCGGCAAGGACGGTGCGCCGCAATACGATTTCCACGGCAGGCTGAGTTTTTCATGGCCGCGGCGTGCCGACCAATACGCCAACAATATCGGCCAAAAACACTATTCCCCGCTGTTCCCGTTTGGCTATGGCCTGCGCTATGTCGATCATGCGCCGCTGGCAATGCTCTCCGAAGACCCCGGTCTTGACCCAATGGCGGCACGCAGCAATGTTTGGTTTGACCGCGGCGTGTCAGCAACGGGCTTGACCTTGCGTCTGGTTGGCGCCAATGGCGTTGCCAATGATGTGATTCACCCGGTTGCCGCCAGTGCCGATGGCAGCGTTGCCATGAGTGCCATCAATACCGACATCCAGGAAGGTGCGCGCCTGTTTGCCTTCCATGGCGAGGGCGCGGTGGAACTGCACGCCAATACACCACTGGATTTGGTCCGCGAGACCAATGGTGATGTCTTCGTGGTGGCGCGATTGCGCGTGGATGCTTTGCCACTCGACAGCAAGGTACTTTTTTCGGCAGGTTGCGGCGATGGGTGCAGCGGCACGATTGCACTTGGCAGCACCCTGGCTACCTTGCCCAGGGGCGAATGGACACGGCTCGGTATTCAACTGCGTTGCCTGCGCGTGGCCGGGGCCGACACCAGCAAGCTCCGTCAGCCTTTTGCGCTGCACGCAAGTGATGGCGTGCAACTGGCAATCTCCAAGGTCAGCGCCAGCACCGAGTTTGACCACAAGGTGGATTGCCCAACGCGATAACCTTATCCACGCAGCACCCTCCGTCGCTGCGGCCGTGTGTTGTCCACAAGGCCGCTTCAGTGTGCCGCGCTGTGCCAGCGCAAGGTGGCAACACTCTTGCCCTGCAACGCCCATTCAAAACTACGTGCGCCTTCGCGCACGCCAATGCGTCGCGTTTCGGGATTGGAATTGACCACAATCAGCACGCGGCTGCCATCATCGGCATTCACAAATGCCACGTTATCCACGCCATCCTGTCCTTCCGTTGATGCCACCCGCCACGCACCCCGGCGCACGAATCGACTGGCGTGCGCCAACACGTAGTAGTCATCGGTGCGCGTTACCTCACCAGTTCGCGAGTCGATGGTCACCACGCCTCGGCAATTGCCACAACCACCCGTATGCGGGCCGTTGCTTTCATCCAGAGCGAGGTTCCACAACAACACACCGCGCGCCCAATGACGCATCGTTGATACCAGCACCTGCCTGGCCTGCAAGGTCAATCCGCCAGTGTGCAGCGGCTCCCAGTCGCCACCGGAGCACTCGGTCATGTACATATCCAAGGTGGGATGCGCTGCATGCACGCGGGTTTGTGCGGATGAATCACCGCCATAGCAATGCCACGCCACCGCGGACACATAGCGTGCCGCAACCGGGTCCGCCAACACCGCCAAAGGCTCCGCCGGCTTGTCCCAGTTGTGATCCCAATCCCAGAGCTGCACCTGCGGCGCGTGCTGCGCCAACAGTGGGCCAAGGTGATCACCGATCAAGCGTGCGCGCTGCGGCGCGTTGAGCCGCATCCCCGGATAGTCGCGCGGCTCGAAATCCGGCTCATTCTGCACGCTCAATGCATCAATCCGGACACCCGCTTCGGCCATGGCTTCGATGTAGCGCAGCAGATATCGCGAAAACGCAGCGTAATACTCCGGCCGCAAGCGCCCGGTGATCAGGCTGTCACTGTCTTTCATCCACGCCGGGGCGCTCCAGGGGGAGGCCATGATGCGCAACTGCGGGTTGATCGCCACAATTTGCTGCGCAACCGGAATGACATCCTCGCGATTCGGCGCAAGGCTGAAGTGCAACAACTGTGGATCAGGCTTGCCGTCTGGCGAATCATCCAAGCTGTAGTGGTGGCGCGAAAAATCCGATGCACCAATGGTCAGCCGCAGGAACGCAAACCCAAGTCCGTCGTTCTTGCGCGAATACAACTCCTGCAACAGTGCTTGCCGCTGTTGCGGCGTCATCCGCTGCTGCAGCAACCACGACGAAGCATCAGTTAACGCCGCGCCAAACCCTGCAACCTGTTGGAACCGCTGCGTTGGCGCAACATCGATCACGCTCACGGCTTCGTGACTGGCATCGATCGTGCCGGATGGAATGCTGGCATGGGCCAACAACTGCCGATGATCCGAGGTCGTTATCCAGACATCCGCGCTTGCCTGTACTGACGCGCGCTCCGCCCACGCTGCGGGATGGCTTGCACAGCCCGCCAGCAAGAGCGCCAATGCCGCCACCATGCCCCGTCGCCCCCCTCTCCAGCTTCGACAAGCCCAGCCATCAGCAGCACGGACAGGCCGCCACGCACCGCGTTCTGGCAGCCTGAAGCGCGCCGCCATCGAATCGCAAGCAATTGAAATTGTTGGCATTTGCATATCCTCGCATATCTTTTTGCACGAACCTGTTGACATTCACAGGGTATTTGCCCTCAATATGACAGCGCTGTCAATACTTCGGGAGGGGATTTCCATGCCAACAGCCAATCACACCAATACGTCATCACAGCATCGCCACACAACATCGTCTCGCCTTGCCCCGCGCATCAGTGCTTTAGCCATTGCCTGCAGCGCCGTCTTGGCGCTTCCTGCGTTGGCTCAGCAAGCCGGCAACACCGATCAACCACCCGCAAACCAGGCACAGTCTGCGAAGCCAAAAGCCAAAGACAGCACGACAACGCTGGACAAGGTGGAAGTGGTCGGCATCCGTCGCAGTATTGCGACCTCGGTGGAAACCAAGAACGAATCCGCCTCCATTGTTGAAGCGGTCTCTTCGGAAGACATCGGCAAGCTGCCGGATATCAGCATTGCCGATGCCATTTCACGCCTGCCGGGCCTGACCATGCAGCGCGTGGACGGCCACGGCCAAGTCATCCATATCCGCGGTATGTCCGAACAATTTGCCGGCACCTTGCTCAATGGCCGCGAACAAGTCAGCACTGGCGACAGCCGCGGCGTGGAGTTCGATCAATACCCTGCCGAGCTGATCAACAGCGTCACTGTGTACAAGACCCCCGACGCGTCTTTGGTTGGCCAGGGGTTGTCCGGCACGGTGAATATGCAAACAGTGCGGCCACTGGATGTGCAAGGCCGCAAGATCGTGGTGTCTGGCCAGGGTGAGCGCAATTCGTTTGGCAATATCACCCCCGGCGGGCATGACTCCGGCTATCGGATGTCTGCGTCGTATATCGATCAATTTGCCAATAACACCATCGGTGTTGCGATCGGCGTGGCCCGCCTGAATGCCCCATTCCAGGAAAAGCATTACAAATCCTGGTGGTGGGCAAACACCACGCTGTGGGGCGCGCCACAAGGCGCCAAACCGGATAATGCGATTGCTCTGCAAGGCGCCGAAGCCTGGGTCAAATCGCGCGACTCCAATCGCGATGGCGTGATGGCCGTGCTCGAGTTCAAGCCCAATGACAGCTGGCACAGTGTGCTCGATGCGTATCACTCCAAATTCAGCCAGAGCGAATGGATGCGCGGCGCGATGTGGACCAATGATCCGTGGTGGAACAACGGCGCCGTCACGTATACCAGCGCTAACACCACCAATTACAACGGTACGCCGGTGGTCACCAGCGGCACCCTCAGCGGCATTCAGCCGGTGATCCGCAACGACAACAACCTGCGCGATGACAGCCTGTCTGCATTCGGCTGGAACAACGAGTTCAAGACCGGGGCCTTCACCTTTGCCGCAGACCTGAGCTATTCGCGCGCAATCCGCGATCAGTCCACGCTGGAAACCTACGCCGGCATGCTGGGTGGCTTGAATGTGGACTTCAACATCCCACTGACACCGGGCTATGCCCATTACGGCCTGCCGGATCTTTCCAGCCCAACCACCGTCTATTTGCGTGATGCGCAAGGCTGGGGCCACGATGGCCGCATGGAAGACTCCCGCCAAGTGGATACCCTCAAAGCCTTCAGGCTGTCCATGAATCAGGCGTTGGACAACAACTTCATATCCAGCTACGACATCGGCTACAACTACAGCCGCCGCAGCAAGAACAAGCAGGCCAGTGTGTATTTCGCCGACCTGCCGGGACGCACGCCGATGCTGGTGGATCCTTCCCTGCTGCAATCGCCTACCGACCTCGGCTTCGCCGGCATGGGCAAGGTGCTTACCTACGACCCGCGTGCACTGTTGAGCCGCTATTACCATGTGTACCTGAGCGAAACCAACGACGATCTGCAAAAGGATTACGGCATCCTTGAGGACATCGGTACGTTCTACGCCAAGGCCAATATCGACACCTCGTTAGGTAGCAATGTTCAGCTGCGCGGCAATATCGGCTTCCAATACATCCACACCAACCAGAAATCGAACGGCGTCGGCATCACTCCAACCGGTCCCGCAGATGTCAACGGCGTAGGTGCTAGCTACAACGACGTTCTGCCCAGCCTGAATCTGGTCTTCGACTTCAACAATGGCTGGAATCTGCGCTTTGGCGCCGCCAAGGAACAGATGCGCCCGCGCATCAACGACATGGGTGCGTATGCCAACGTTGGCGTCAATGTGGGCAATGGCGTGGCCCAGTGGTCAGGCAGTGGCGGCAACCCGCGCCTAGAACCATTCCGTGCCAATTCCGTGGATCTTTCGGTTGAAAAATATTTCGGCCCAGCCAGCTATGTCGCTTTGGCTGCGTTCTACAAGGATCTGCAATCCTACGTGTACACCAGCACGATTCCATGGGACTTCACCGGCTACGAGTTCGATACACCAGTGCCACCGCAGTCCAACATCGGTACCTTCTCAACCCCTGCCAATGGCAAGGGTGGTTATATGCGTGGCGCCGAATTCAGTCTTGCGTTGGAAGGTGCATTGCTGCATCGAGTCTTGAACGGCTTTGGGATGTTGGCCAACGTTTCGTACACCGAGTCTTCGATCGACCCCGATGGCCCCGGCGGCTCAAGTACCGACACCATCCCCGGCTTATCAAAGATCGTGGCGAATGCCACCGTGTATTACGAGCGCAACGGTTTCTCGGCCCGGCTCAGCGAACGCTTCCGTGACCCCTACCGCGGTGAGTACAGCTACATCTTCGGCCAGCGCAGCTATCGCTATACCCGTAATGAACGCACACTGGACATGCAAATTGGCTACGACTTTGCCGATGCCAGCCGCTTGCGCGGATTGTCGCTGCTGTTCCAGATCAATAACCTCAACAACGAACCATTCCGCACCACCGTCAGCGATTCCAACGGCCTAGGCCTGTTCTTCCCGGAGGAATACACCGAGTACGGCCGCCAATATCTGATCGGCGCACGCTATTCGTTCTGACCCTAGGCAACCCCCAAGCGGCCCGCCCAATGGCGGGCCGCTTGGCTTCAACCTCGCAACTCTGTAGGGCCGCGGCCATGTCGAAACCATCCGGTTTCATCCACGCTTCACTCCGGCAGCCACAAGGCATCTTGCGGGGACTGGCAACAGTGGCACTGGCATTGCTTGCCAGCATCGCCACGGCGGGCACCCCGGAGCCACTGCATGTGGCCACGTATAACCTGCGCCTGGATACACCCGTTGATGGCCGCAACGCTTGGGCGCAGCGGCGAGACGCGGTGAAAGCACTGATCCGCTATCACCGGTTCGATCTATTCGGCACCCAAGAAGGGCTTCCCAATCAGATTACTGACCTTGAGGCGCTTACCGAATACGCACACGTTGGCGTTGGCCGCGATGATGGCCAGCAAGCCGGTGAGCACTCCGCCATTTTTTACCGCCGCGCACGTTTCGATTTGCTTGCACACGGCGATTTCTGGTTCAGCCCAACCCCGCAGGTTCCGTCGAAAGGTTGGGATGCGCATTGCTGCAACCGGCTGGCCAGTTGGGTGCGCCTGCGTGACACGCGCAGCGGCAGCACACTGACCGTGGTGTCTGTGCACTTCGATCATGAAGGCCAGGTTGCACGCCGCGAATCGGCCAACCTGCTGTTGCAATGGTTGGCGAAACAAGACTCCAGCGACGCACTGATTGCGCTGGGGGATTTCAATTCCACCCCTGACACGATACAAATCCAGCGCATGCAGGCCTCGTTGCGGGATGCTCGCGCAGTGTCGGAGACACCACCTTACGGCCCTACCGAAACCTTCAATAATTTTGCTATTGGCAAAGCGCCTGAAGCACGCATCGACTATATCTTTCTCGGCCCGCGCATTCGCGTGCTCGACTACGGCGTGCTCACTGACTCCAATGGTGAGCGCTATCCCTCCGATCATTTCCCGGTTGTGGCCAGTCTGCTGATTGAATAAACCAGCGACATTGCCAACCTGTCCCCCGCACGACAACGGCAGCCTGCGCTGCCGTTGTCGTCTCAAGGGGTACCGCGGTCAGTACTGCGGCTTGAGCTCAAATTCCTTTGGCGGCTCTGCGCCCAGCAGATTTTTCACGAAATAATCCCAGCGCCGACGCATCACGTAATAGCTATCCGCACCGTAGCCGTGACGCGCCTTGGGCAACAGCAACAGGTCGAAATCCTTGTTGGCCTTGATCAATGCATCCACCACCAATAGCGTGGTTTGCGGGGGCACGTTGTCATCCATCAGGCCGTGCAGCAGGAACAATTTGCCTTTCAGGTTTTTCGCGATCGAGGCGTTGTCTTGCCCGCTGTAATTGGTCTTGCCGTCGCCTTTGTCTTCCAGCAAACCGTGGTAGCGCTCACCCCAATCGTCTTCATAACTCAGATTGTCGTGATTACCCGATTCGGCAATCCCCACTTTGTACACATCGGGATAGGTGAACATCGCCGTGGCGGTGGCATTGCCGCCACCGGAATGCCCCCAGATGCCAGCGCGACTGGTGTCCACCCACGGGTAACGCTCGCCCAATTGCTTGAGCGCGGCCACTTGGTCGGGCAGGGTGTTGTCGATCATGTTGCCGTAATAGGCATCCTGGAACGCCTTGCTGCGCAGGGGCGTGCCCATGCCATCCACCGCAATCACGATGAAGCCCAGCTCGGCCAATGCCTGGTGGTCACCGTGGGCCGGCACGAAGCTGCGCGAACGAATCGAACCCACCTGCGGACCTGGATAGATGTAGGTGATGATCGGATACTTCTTTTTGGCATCGAAATGCGAGGGCTTGAACAGTTGCCCATAGATGTCGGTTTTGCCGTCGCGAGCTTTTACCGTGAACGATTCCGGTGCCACCCAGCCGGCGGCTTTCAAACGAGTGAGATCGGCATGCGCCAATTCTTTCACTTGCTTGCCATTGCCATCGCGCACAACGGCTATCGGCGCCGTGTCGATCTTCGAATACACATCGACAAAATACTTGCCATCTTCCGAAGGCGTGATGCTGTGATTGGCATCCTCAGGCGTCAGCAACTGCACTGTACCGGCATCCAATCCGACCTTGTAGTAATGCACGAAGTACGGGTCACCCGGCTCGCGACCCACGCCACTGAACCACAGCGTGCGTGAGGCTTGATCCAGATAGCCGATTTTGGTGGCATTCCAATCACCGCTGGTGAGCTGGCGCTTTTCTTTGCCCGTGCTCAAGTCATGCAAGTACAGATGGCCCCAATTGCTTTTTTGCGAGAACCACAAAAATTCGTTGCTCTCGGGCAAGTACCGCCATGCCACATTGCCCAAGGCCGGCGCGCTCTGGTACTGGGTGGCCACGGTTTCGGTATACACGTCGCGTACCTTGCCGCTGGCAGCATCGGCCACCCGCAAGGTGGCGGATTTATGGCCACGATCGGTGCTGATGAAGGCCAGCGTCTTGCCATCCTTGGCCCACTGCACATCGTCCCAACCGCCATCACACACCACGTCATCGGCGCAGGTGGAGCGGTGCTGATCGGCCGGCATTTGCAGACGGATGACCTTGGGTGCAGCACCGGACACATCGATGATGACGCGCTCGATCATGGTCACGTCCTTGTCGCCCACGAACGGGTATTTCCACTGCTCCACCTTCGGCGCACCCACATTGGTGCCGACCAAGGTCATGCTGCTGGTCTTGCGCTGGTCTTGCTGGAAGGTGGCAATCTTGTTGCCGTCCGGCGACCACACCAACACGGCGTCATCCGAATGCTGCCAACCGGCATTACTGGTGGCATAGCCGTAATCGGGCTGGGCATCGAAGGTGAGCTGGGTTTCCTTGCCGCTGGACAGCTCGCGCAACCACAAATTGCCGGCACGAATAAATGCCGCACGCTTGCCATCCGGCGAGGCGGTGCCGGGTTCATCGCCAGACTTGGCGACCACCAGCGGACTGCAGCCGGCCACGTCACAGCGATACGCCTCGCCACCCATGACGCTGGTCACCCGCAGCGAGCCATCGGCATTGCGGCGAAAACTCAATGGCGGCAATTTGTCGGCCTGTGCCGGCCGCCCCTTGCCGCCAGCGGCCAAATTCATGGCATCGGCCAAGGCCTGCGCCTTGAACGCCGGCACCAACTTGCCAGTGGCAGGATCAAACCGCAGCGTCTGTGCCTTGCCCGCATTGCTCTCGCGATAGACCACGCTGCCATCGTCCAACCATGCCGGCGCACTCACCAGATGATCCACCAGCGGGCCGGTGCGGTCGCCCAACATGCCAGCGGCGCGCACGTAATCTGCGCGTGTGACCTGCTGCATCTGCGCCTGTGCTTGCCCGGTTGCGGCGCCGCTCACCAGCAATGCGCCCAGTAGAATTTGCTTCGCATCCATCCCGATCCTCGTCGTGGTTCGCCCCTCGGCATCTTCCGATGCTAGCGCGCTCGCCGGCAGCGTGCCCCTGCCAATCGTCGGGGGCAGTGGGGCGGCGCGCTATCATGCCCCCGATGGCTGCACTTCCCGAGTCCCCCCCGCACACTGCCTGCCGGTTGCATATCGACTACCGCGATGTGCCGGCGGCAACCGCCTTGACCACGCCCGGCACGCTGGCTGTGTTTGGTTTTGGTGCGAACGCGCCCGCCGCGCCGACCGACCCGCGCTATTTGCAGGTCGCGCTGCCCGCCTTGGGCCGCGCTCCGCTGGAGTGCTGGCAAGTGGATGCTGACGTTAGCCACGGCCACGCTGGCGACATTGCTTGGGCACAGGGTGGCGGCCTGCAATTTGGTGCGTTGGAAATCGCCGATGACGGCGATGTTGAAGCCGCCGCCGCGCACGCCTATACGCGCCTGCGCCACTGGCTTGCCAGTAGCGCCTACGCACACCCGCTGCGGATCTGGAACTATCTGGATGCGATTACCGAGGGCGATGGTGATGCCGAGCGCTATCGCCGGTTCTGCGTGGGCCGCGCACGCGGGATTGGCCGCGAGCTGGCACCCGGCGAGTTGCCTGCTGCCACCGCCATTGGCCATCCACAGCGCACCGGCCGCATGCAACTGTATTGGCTGGCTGCGCAACAGGCCGGCACCCCGCTGGAAAACCCGCGCCAAGTGCAGGCTTGGCGCTACCCGCGGCAGTACGGCCCGCAACCACCAGGATTTGCGCGTGCTCTGCTACCGCCGTCACTCCGCATGCCACTACTGCTGTCTGGCACCGCTGCGGTAGTCGGGCACGCTTCGCAGCATCACGACTCGCTAGATGCGCAGCTGGGTGAGATTCTGGCCAACCTGCACAGCCTGATCGACACCGCCCGCCACAGCCGCCTTGCACTACCACCGAGCCTGGGCTCCGGCACCCGCATCAAGGTGTATGTGCGTGATGCCAAGTCACTGGCACAGGTGGACGCCGTGCTGGCTGCACGGCTACCCACGGTGCCGCGCATCGTGCTGCATGGACATGTGTGCCGACACGAACTGTTGGTCGAGATCGACGGCAGTCACGAATAACACTGCGTATTCAGCAAAATGCTGCATGGCACCAAACTGCCGCTGTGACGGTCATCAAGCTTTGCTCGCTTGAGCTTTGCTGCGCGGACGGGCACACTCGCCCGGTCAGGGGGAATTTCTGACATACGCAGATTCCGTCGGAACCCGGCCAAACTGGCTTTCGACTCCATGCTCACGTCAAGGACGTTAAATTCAGATGAAAACAAAATACCTGCTCCTCGCGGCAGGGCTCGCAATAGCCGGCACCGCGCTGGCTGGTGATCCCATTCCACAAGCCGCAGCTTCCGCCCCGTCCGTCAAGGTCGGCATCGACAAGGCCACTGGCAAGCTGCGCCCGCTGACCGACGCAGAAAGCGCCGCACTGGACGCACAAGCCGCCCAGCAAGGTAGCGACAACAATAGCTTGCGCGCTGGCACTCGCACGCAGCTGCCGTCACGCGCTCAGCGCCTGTTCCGCCTGCCCACCACCCAGAAAGAAGCATTGGCCACCGAAACCACCTACAACGGTTATTCCGTGATCAAACCACCGGCTGAAAGCCTGAGCGAGATGACTGTACAGAAAAATGCCGACGGCAGCCTGACGATCCTCGAAAATGGCGATGTCATGTCCGCTAAAGCCCAGAAGACCCCGGAGGCCGGCAATGAATAAGACGTTGCTTGCGCTTGCCACCTCGGCACTGCTGGCCGCAGGTTCTGCCACTGCCGCAGACCTCCAGCTGTTGAACCTCGACAACCCTGGCGTGGGCCTGAACGACACCACCCCAGCGGCCCCGGTTGGCGGCAACCCCGGAACCACCAAAGGCGCTCAAGCCACCTTTGTGTACGAATTCGCCATGAAAATGTGGGGTTCGGTGCTGGAAAGCAAAGTGCCGATCAAGGTGTACGCCTCGTTTGCCCCATTGACCTGCACCTCCACCTCAGGCGTACTCGGCTCAGCCGGTACCAACTGGTTGATCCGGCTCAATGACGGCGTGCGTACCCGCTATTACGGTTCGGCACTGGCCGATTCGATCCTCGGTTACGATATTGTTCCCGATCCCGATGACCCGGGTGACATCGCTTCGCGCTTCAATGGCAATCTGGGCAATCCCGGGTGCCTGGATGGCTCGGGTTGGTATTTCGGCATCGATGGCAATACCCCGGCCGGCAAGATCAACTTCTTGAACGTGGTCATGCATGAAATTGGCCATGGCCTTGGCGCCCAGGGCTTCATCAACAAGAGCACCGGTGCGCTTTACAACGGTTATTCCGACGCTTACACCAAGTATGCCTACGATAACGAGCTGAACAAGAGCTTCGAAGACGCCAGCATGACCAATGCCATGCGTGCAGCGGCCATGCGTACCCCCGGCCGCACCGTGTGGACAGGCCCGAAAGTGAATGCCGCCGCCAATGTCATTTTGGATGGCAACTTCCATGAAAGCGTGTTGCGCGTCACCGCGCCGGCACCCTTGACTGGCAACTATGGTTTCTACGGTGCGGCTTTCGGTGCGCCGGCCTCCGCTGCCAACTTCAATGGCCAATGGGTCGTCGCACTTGACGCTGCGGATGGTGCCGGCCCCCTCACCACCGACGGTTGCTCAGCCATCACCAATGGCGCTGCCGTGACTGGCAAGATCGCCATCATTGACCGTGGCACCTGCGGCTTTGCGGTGAAGGTGAAAAATGCACAGAATGCCGGTGCAATTGGTGTTGTGATTGCAAACTCCAGCACGGGGACTTGGGGCTCGATGGGGGGTGCTGATCCCACCATCACCATCCCCTCGATCATCGTGCAGTATGCCGATGGCGCAAACTTCAAGACCAATGCCCCGATCACCGGCGGCATGGTCGACCTGCCGGCCACCAAGGCCGGCATGGATAGCGCCGGGCGTACCCGTCTGTACTCGCCATGGATCGTGGCCACCGGTTCCACGTTCTCGCACTTTGACACCACCTTGCACCCCGATGCACTGATGGAGCCGTTTGACTCCCCCACCGTGCAGGCGCAATACAACGTCGATCTGACCCCCGCGCTGTTTGCGGATATCGGTTGGAAACTGCATCAAGGTGGCGCGACCTTTGCCAATTGCGATACCGGCACCGCTGCCAGTGATGCTTACGGCATCGTGATCGGCTCCAACATGGCTGCCACCAGTGAGCTGTGCAAGGACACCAACGCCTTGCGCAACAACTATGTGTCTTGCATGTACAAGTATCGTGATGGGCTATTGGCCGATGGCTTGATCACGCAACAGCAGGCATTGAAGTTGAATACCTGCATCAAGCGCCAGTCGGACCAGTATCGCCGCTGATACTTGCGGAAGTGGCAATCTCGAACCGGCACCTTCGGGTGCCGGTTTTTTTGTGCGCAGGCACGGCCGCACGCTTGTCTGACCGGGATCACGCTGCGAATTTCACTCGGGCGTAAAATACCGGCATGAACAATCACTTCCCGGTGCGCCCACGGCGCATGCGTCATGACGATTTTTCGCGCCGCATGATGCGCGAAACCACGTTCACCACCAATGACCTGATCTACCCGGTCTTCGTCCACGAGGAACAAGGCCGCGCACCAGTCGGTTCAATGCCGGGCGTGGAGCGGCTGTCGATCGACGAATTGCTGCGCGTGGGCGAGCAGGCGCTGGAACTGGGCGTGCCCGTACTCGACCTGTTCGGCGTACCGGATCCGTCGGCCAAGACCGCCGACGGCCGCATCGCCTGGGACGAGGACGGCATCATTCCGCGCGCCGTCCGCGCACTGAAATCGCGCTTTCCCGAACTCGGTGTGATGAGCGACCAGGCGCTGGATCCGTACACCACGCATGGGCAAGATGGGTTGATCGACGACACCGGTTACATCCTCAATGACGAAACCATCGAAGCGCTGATCAAGCAGTCGCTGGCACACGCCGCCGCCGGGGTGGACGTGCTTTCGCCCAGCGACATGATGGATGGCCGCATCGGTGCGATCCGCAACGCACTGGAAGCCCATGGCTTCATCCACACCCGGATCATGGCCTACAGCGCCAAGTACGCCAGCGCATTCTACGGCCCGTTCCGCAGCGCGGTGGGCAGCGCCGGCAATTTGGGCAAAGGCAACAAATACACCTATCAGATGGATCCGGCCAACTCGGACGAAGCGCTGCACGAAGTCGCGCTGGATCTGGCCGAAGGCGCCGACATGGTGATGGTCAAACCCGGCCTGCCGTATCTGGACGTGCTGTATCGGGTCAAGCAGCAGTTCAAGCGGCCCACCTATGCGTATCAGGTCAGCGGCGAATACGCGATGATCAAGGCCGCCGCCAGCAACGGCTGGATCGACGAGAAGATGGTGGCGATGGAAGCGCTGACCGCGTTCAAGCGCGCCGGTGCCGATGGCGTGCTGACCTATTTCGCGCTGGATGCGGCAAGATGGTTGCGTGAGTCAAATTATTGATGCCTACCACGACGACGCCTACCGCCGGGTGATCGCTACGCGGCTCAAATGCCGCTACGCGATTCACCCGACGCTCTCGTCGTCTCCTGATTGCGAGGTTCGGCCATGAGCAAGCATTACGCGGTATTTGGCTCCCCCATCACCCATTCGCAATCCCCGCGCATCCATGCCGCGTTTGCCAAGCAAACCGGCATCGGCATGGACTACGTGGCGATTGCAGCCAATCACGATGACTTCCGCGCCAAGCTCGATGCCAGTGGCGTGGTCGGCGCCAATATCACCCTGCCGCTGAAGGAAGACGCCTTTGCGCTATGTGCCGGCAACGTCAGCGCACGTGCACTACGCGCCGGTGCGGTCAACACCGTGCTGCGTGACGGCGCGCAATGGCGCGGCGACAATACCGACGGCTTGGGGCTGGTGCGTGACCTCACCGAACGCCACGGCCTAGACTTGCGTGGTCGCCGCACCTTGTTGCTGGGGGCGGGCGGTGCCGCACGCGGGGTGGCCCCGGCGCTGCTGGATGCCGGCATCCATTCGCTGTATGTCATCAACCGCAACTCCGCACGCGCCGATGCCCTGGTGGATGCAATGGGTGAACCGGGTCGCACCCATGCACGCGCATGGGACACACTGCCCGCATTGGGCGAATTTGATCTGCTGATCAATGCCACCTCGGCCAGCCGTGGCGGCCAACTCCCCAGCTTGGCGATGGCCTTGGTTGCCCCGCGCAGCGTGGCCGTGGACTTGAGCTATGGCGAAGCCGCCGTGCCGTTTCTGGCCTGGGCCCGCGCCGCAGGCTGCGCGCAAACGGTGGATGGGTTGGGCATGCTGGTGGAACAGGCCGCCGAAAGCTTTCTGCTCTGGCACGGCGTGCGCCCGGACACCGCGGCCGTGTTTGCCGAACTCAGCGGCCGCGCCGATGCCTTGCTGACGGCGGACTGAGCAACCCGCATTGCAGGTTGCTCAATTCCGAGAGTTCTTCAGAGCACCCGGCCCAACACGCTGCGATCCGTCAGCTGAAATACCGAACCGCCCGCCACTTGGTCGCTGCCGGTCAGGTCCGAGACGCCGACCAGTTGCTGCCCCGCCTTGCCCACCAGCCACGGCACCGGCAGATTGGGACCACGGAATTCTTGTCGCCACACGGCGGTGTTGTCATCACCCTGTTTGCCAGGGCTATCCATTCTGAATTCAACCGGCACACACACCGTAAGGTCATCCGCCGTCAACAGCTCCGGATGCGCGGCATCCACATGCCAAGACCAACTCCGTGCGGCACGAATGGATTCTTTCTCCAACAAGCCACGCGCCTTGTCCAATACGGCGCTAGCGCCTTTGATATCGAACAGGCTGGATTGCGATGCCACCACATCCGCCACCGTGCCATCGGGGTTCAGGCGCAGATGCAGCAAGACCGCCCCACTCACCCCGGCGCGCATCAGGCCCACGGGATAACGCGGTGGTTGCAACATTCGCCCGGAATCGAACACCACCGGTTGCGATGGCGGCGCATCACCTACCGTAATGGCTTCCCCGCCTTCGCGGATTGCACGGGCTGCGGCCGCCTTGGCCTCATAGTCTTCTTTGCTGATCGGCGTAAACACCACATTGTCGAGCCGAACTTCATAGCCCTGCGGGATTTGGGTAGCCGCCAAGGTGATACGCATCGGGGTTTTCGCATTGACCGGCTTGCCGCCTTGCCGTACCGGCGTCAACTGCCAGCGCGGAATCGATTTATCCAGCATCACTTGCAGTGCCGGGTCAAGCTTGCTGCGGATTTTGTAGCTCAACACCTGGCCTTCGGTGCCGATGGTGAGTTCGCCATTCACCCGCATCGTCAACACACTTTCACCCACCACCGGCGTCACGGCGACCGCAGGCGCGGCCTGCATGCTAGCGATTGCCAGTAGCCCCCCAAGTAGAACTCGTTTCATTTTGTTGCTCCCCATTGCAGTGTGGTGTTGGCCAATTCCTTTGTAGAAAGTGTGGCATACCCCATCCGGCGCGGCCAACGCCAGCCACCTACCGCGCTACAACAGCCCCTCGCGCTTGATCGCCAGATAGCGTTCCACCAGCGCGCCGGGCAATTGCGCGCAGGTGACATCCAGCACGCTGACACGTTGTGCACGCAGCAGGTCGTGGGCAGCGGAGCGTTGTTGCAGGTAGCGGGCGGTGGCGGCGGCGCGCAGCGCATTGTGCAGGCTGTGGACATCGGTCTCCAGCACCGCGTCCAGCGCTTCTTCGCGCAGGCTGGCCACCACCACATGATGCCGCTGTTGCAGCATGCGCACCGCGGCAAGCAAGTCGTCGATGTCCTCATCGCGCAGATTGGTCACCAACATCACCAAGCTGCGCCGGCGCTGACGCAGCGACAGCTCGGTGGCGGCGGCCAGATAATCGGTCGCCACTGGCTGCGGTTGCAGGTCATAGCTGGCGCGCAGCAGCACATCAATCGCACCACCACCCCGTTGCGGTGCAACCCAGCGCTGCGCGCCGCCGCTGGCCAGCAAGCCCACCGCATCGCCTTCGCGCAGGGCCAGGTACGACACCACCAGTGCGGCATCCAGCACATGATCGAAATGGGTCAGCGCACCATCCCGCGCCAACATGCGGCGACCGGTGTCGATCAACATCACCAGTTGCTGGTTGCGCTCGTCCTGATATTCCCGCGAGATCAAGCGGCGCATGCGGGCAGTGGCTTTCCAATCAATTTGCCGCAGGCTGTCGCCCACCCGGTAGTCGCGCATTTGATGGAAGTCGGTGCCTTCGCCGCGGCGGCGACGGATATGCGCACCCACCGTGCGCGACGCCTGCTCGGAACCCAGCATCGCCAGCTTGGCCAGCGGCGCGAAATTGGGGAACACCCGCACGGTCTGCCTGGCTGCCACGCTGTGGCTGCGTCGCCATAACCGCCATGGCGAATGCACGCGCAATTGCACGCCGGCAAACACCGCATCACCGCGTGCGGTGGGTCGCAGTGCATAGTGCAATCGTGTTGTGCTTTCTGCTGCAAGTTGCAGCGTGCGCGGCAATCCCTCGATCGCCCACGCCTCTGGATGCAGATCATGCACATCCACGCGCAGCGTGCGTGGGCCATTGTCCAGCGCCAGTGTCACCGTGCGCTGCACGCCAACCGGCAAGGCATCGGGCACATCGCGTACCACGTCCGGCGCGGCCAGGCGGCGCACGCGCCAGGCATCCACCAGCGACACCAGCACCAGTGCAGCGCCCATCGTCCACCAGGTATCTGCCGGCAACAGACCAACACTGCAAGCAACGCCCAGCAGCGCCCAGCCGATGCACAACAGCGGTAGCAGCAGGGTTGGCCTCACTGGCGCGGCGCATCCACCTTGGCCAGCAACGCATGCAGCACGGCATCGGCTGATTGGCCTTCAATGTGCAGCTCCGGTGCCAATGCGATGCGGTGGCGCAGGGCTGGTTTGGCAATCGTGCGCACATCATCTGGCGTGACAAAATCACGCCCATTCAGCAGCGCCTGTGCACGTGCTGCGCGCACCAAGGCAATGCTGCCGCGAGGACCGGCACCCAAGGCAATCCCCGGCCAGTTGCGGGTGGCAGCCGCAATGCGCACGGCGTAGTCCAACACGGCCGCATCCACCCGTACCGTGGCGGTGGCCTGTTGCAACGCCAGCACGTCATCATCGTGCAGCACTTGCGCGATCTGGCTCAAATCAAACTCCGCGGCCATCTTGCCGTCACTGACGGCGGCCACCATGCGCTTTTCATCTTCCAACTTCGGATAGCCAATCAGCACCTTCAGCAAGAAGCGGTCCAACTGTGCTTCCGGCAGCGGGTAGGTGCCTTCCAGTTCCAACGGGTTTTGCGTGGCTAGGCACATGAACGGCGGCGGCAGCGGGAAGCTGTGGCCTTCAATCGTCACCTGCTGTTCCTGCATCGCCTCCAACAACGCCGACTGCGTTTTGGCCGGCGCGCGGTTGATTTCATCGGCCAGCAACAGATTGGTGAACACCGGCCCCTTGCGTACCTCGAAGCGTTCCAATTTGGGATCGAACACGGCGTGGCCACTGATATCGCTGGGCATCAGATCCGGCGTGAACTGCACCCGCGCATGGCTGCATCCCAGCGCCTGTGACAGCGCCCGCACCAACAAGGTTTTGCCAAGACCGGGCACGCCTTCCAGCAGCACATGACCACCGGCCAGCAGCGCCACCATCACCAAATCCAACACATCATCCTGGCCGATGAAGGCCTTGGCCACTTGTTCGCGGATGGTATTGGCGCGCTCGGCCATGGGATTGCTGGCGGAGGGGGTGGCCGGCAGCAGCGGCGGGGGCATAGTGGTGGTCATAGACGTTTCCTCAAGGCGATCAGACGGGCAATGCGTTGCCGGAATTCGTGTGGGGTGGCAGGCGGGCGGGTATCGAGCACCGCGCGCAACGTATCCGGATGCAAGCCCAGCCGCTGCGCCAGCAGACGCGCCTGGGTGTCGCCTTGTTGCGCGGCAATCAACGGGTCGACCCGGCGCAAACGCGCCAACACCGTCTCGCGCAGCGCACGATGCAGCAGGGTGAGCTTGCCGTAGCGCAGCAGGTGCTCGCCGCTGGCATCGACATGTTCGAGCAATGCGCGGCGCGGCTGCATAGGTGAAGGCAGCCACGGCCCGAAGCGTTGTGCACGCAGGCATAGCCATGCCAGTAGCGCCAATAGCAACGGCAACAGTACTTTCCATGCATGGATCAACAGCCAGCGCCACAACGGTGGCATATCGGCGGCGTACACCAGGTGCATGCGGCCCGCATTCCAGTTGGGCGCCAACAACTGCCGCGTGAAGTCGCTGTGCGGTGGTTCGATCAGGCTGTCGTTATTCAGCATCTCCAGCGTCGACAGCACATCCACACTGCCATCCCCATACCCAAATCGGGCGAACACATGTTGGCCTTGCCTGGTGTGCCACGCGGCGCGGGTCTTGGCCCCTTTGCTCAGGTCAAATTGCGCGCCGTTACAGAATTCCCGATGCGGTGTTTGCCCCGCTACGTTCAGCGCCATGCACGCAGGTTTATGCAAGTTGGCTTCGATCGGAAGCCACTGCGCCAACGTGGTGTGACTGGCCCCTTGCTGCCATGCTGGCAGACGCAAAATCAGGTGCCCGCCGGTTTCAACGAAGGCGAATAACGCCTCTAGTTCGGCGTCACCAAGCGTGCGCGGGTCGCTGTAAATCAGAACGGTGTCGTGCCGGCCCAAATGCATCTTTGCAAGGTCCAAACGCTGGCGCGACTGCACCTGTTGGCCTTGTGCATGCAGGCTCAATTTCAGTGCGTACAACGGGTTGTAGCTGGCTTCACCGCGGGCAGGCAACGGGATGGTTTGCAGCTCGCGTTTGTGGGTGAGCAAAAACCACGCCACCAGCACGCCAATCAGTGCCAGCCCCGATAGCCACGGCAATACACTGCGCGCACGACTCATGTGCGCCACCCGAAGCTGCCGGCCAGTCGCTGCAACAAGGCGTCGAAGGTGTCGGTATCTGGCAGCTGTTCGGCATAGGCGGCGTATTGCCAGATTCGCACCATGCCGATGAAGGTGTCGCGTGCCTGCATATCCGGCCATGCACGCGCCGCACGCAGACAGTCGGCCTCGGTGGCACCAGGCACCAATACCACGCCCGCTTGCGTCATCATCGTCTCGACACTGCCGCGATACAGCAATGCCAGCGCACGTCGGCACCGCCCTTGTTGCCACAGCATGCGTGCACTGCCCACGATATCTACCGGCAATGCGGCTGCATCAGTGTCGGCTTCACTACAGACCGGGCTGGGCACCACTGCTGGCGGCTTGCTCATCCCGCGCAACCACGGCCACCATCTGCCCCACGTTGCCAGCAACAGGCCCACCAACAAGGCCATGACCAGCCACAGGCCATATTCGCCAAGCAGCGCAATCACTTTGGCAATCGCCTGCAGCCATGCCGGTTGCTTTGGTTTGCCGGGTGCTTGCCCTTTCTTGATCGGCACCCACACCGTTTGCGTGCGCTGCGGGTGCAACAGTGGGTCGTGCTTGGTCGCTTGTACGGCGTGGGCGAAATCGGGGTCTTGTTGGATGCGCGGAAATACTTTGGCCAGTGTATTCTCGCGCGCCACCGTGGTTGCGGGTGTGACCGCACCGGCAGTGTGCGGAAGGGCCAGTGCCAGCACTCCCGCACAGGCCAGCACGCTGAATGCAGACGTCAGCCGGGTGCGCATGCGACGCAGTCCGATTTCCACATCCCAGGCTTCCAGCCGCGTACGTCGATCCAGATACAGACCAAACCCGGCCCCTACATAAAATGGCTCGATCACACTGGTGGCCAGCCAAGTCAGCGCATTGAGCAGCACCTGCACCCAGCCAGGCGGATCGTCGGCGATCAAGGCCCACGCGGCTTTGGCCGATTCGGACAACAGTTCCACCGGCACAAACATCAGGGCCAAGGCCAGTGCAGCCAGCACCAATACCAATTCGAAATTGGCGCACACCCAAGTCAACAGCGCTGCGGTGCCGCGCGCCGCACCACCGATCACTCGCCGCCGATCGGCCACGCGCACGCCGCCCTCCAGCAAATCCACCGGCAACAACAGCGCCCGCGCTGGCCCCAACCGCCGCCACGACAGATAGCCCCACATCGGCCGCCAGCCCCAGCCCCACTGCGCTTGCAGCGTTTCCCGCAGCGCCGGTGCATCGCCAAACACGGCACGCGACAACACGTATAAGGGAATGCGGTCGAACACCGGTTTCAACCACCACAACAGCAACGCCGCCCACCACACTTGACCCAGCCACAGGCACAGGGCATTGAGCAGGGCAAATAACGGCAAGCTCAACACTAGCCACGGCAACCAGATCGCGCGCGCATGCATGCGTACCAGCGCGATCCCCAGCTCCATCGCCTCCCACTGCGAACGCGGATACAACTCCACACGTAGTTGCTCAGCGCGCATCGCGATCGCTCCCGCCTCGCCACAACCACAATGCGACCGCACTCCACAACAACGCGGCTACCGAATATTTCACACTGGCCGGTATCCAGCCAATCGACGACCAAAACGCTTCGATAAACGCCGCCAGCAGCAACATCACGAACACGCCCAAACACAGCTTGGCGCCACGTCGGCCATCTTCCAGCAGGGCATCCACGCGCCGCCGCCGGCCCGGTACCAATAATGCCAAACCCAAGCGCAGCCCGGCACCGCCGGCAATCACGATCGCGGTCAACTCGAATGCCGAATGTCCACACACAAAACGCCAGAACGGATCCCCCAGCCCCGCCGCTTGCAGATGGCCGGCCACTGCACCAATCATCAAACCATTGAAGACAATCGCCAGGACCGGGCCAACCCCAGCCAACAGACCGCTGGCGTAGGTGCGCAGCCCGATGCTGATATTGTTGAAGATGTAGAACCCGAACATCGCCAAATCCGTGCCGGAATCACGCCCTAATTTTTCTGCAGCTTTGGCATACATCGTCTCCATCTCGGCCACTTGCTGCGGGCGCATCAAGGTGTGGATCAACTCCGGCTGCCATTGCACCGCCACGAAGCTCAGCACCAGTGGCAACACGAATAACCCCAATGCGGCCAACATCACGCCACGCTCGGCGCGCACCAGCGCGGGAAAATCGGCAAGGATGAATTCAAACGCGCGCTGCCAGTGCGGCAGCGGTGGCCGATACATCGCCGCGTGGCCGCGTTGCATCAACACTTGCAAGCGCTCGCACAATTGCGGGCTGTAACCGCGCCGTCGCGCCAGCCCCAGGTGCTGACAGAGACGTCGATAGGTGGCAGGAACATCTTCATCGGCAAGCCCGCGCCAGCCGGAATCAGCACGCGCGCGCTTGGGCTTGCTGGCACGCGTATCCAGCCACTGTTCGAAATCAGCCCATTCCTGTTGGTGGCGCTGGATGAAATGTTCCTGGCGCATGCGCAGTCAGCGTTTGCCCAGCAGCCAATTGGAAATCCCCAACAGCTGCTGCACACCTGCCGCACCCGTGGCACCGGTGGCGACACTGGCGATATCGGCCAGTTCGATGCGACGCTCTGGTGTCAGTTGGCCGGCACGCTCGGCAAATGCCACGACTGCTGCTTGTTCGGATGGCAATAACGGCTGCAATGGGCGGGTGACCTGAAGATCGACCAATAATTGAATGCTGCTGCGATGTTGCGGCACATGCACCACCAAGGTACCGGCCACTAAATCGCCTAGCCGACGACCACAGGGATCAAGCAAGCCCGACAGCAAGCCGCAGGCGTAGCCAAACGGCAGCATATCCACCGTCCGCATCAAGTTGCGCACACACGTCGCCAACCAGCCTACTGGCGCGCCATTCCTGGAAATCACCCGTAGATGCAATACCCGTTTGCCCGGTGTCTGCCCATCAAACATGCCCTCGCAAACGATGGGGTACAACCAAACCACCATGAACATGCAGACCAGATAAAACCCCATCCCGGCGCTACCCAACAAGCCGAACGCCATCGAACAAACCATCAACAGCGCCATCCGGATGCAGAAATCGATGCCCCACGCCAAGGCACGCGGTACTGGCCCGGCGGCCGGCAATCGCAATGCCACCCCTTCCGGGGTGTAAACCTCGTGGGCAGTGTCCAGCATCAAGCGGTAACGACGATGGTGTCGGCAATCAAATCATGTACACAGCGCTTTTCTTCGCCAAAAATGAACAACGGATCGATCAGACTGAACAACCCGCCAACCAACGGAATCGCACCGATCAAGCCGGGTACGAACATGCGTAACCAGAAAATTCGACCCAAGCCAGCCCGGCTGCCATCGCTGCGCACAATTTTGATGCCTAGCATCTTCTTGCCGAACGTCTGGCCATGGCGGTGCAACAAGGTCAGCTGATACGCCACATACCCCAGCATCAGCAGCACAATGATCCCCAACAGTGCCATGCCTGACGCACTGACTCCACCCTTGCCATCATTACCCACGATTGGAATCAGGATCGCGGCAAGAATGCCGACAATGGCGATCGGCACGCCATCGATGAGCACCGCGCCCAAGCGAACACCACGACCGGCTTTTTCCCATTGTCCTGTCTCATGCAACTCGGCCAACTTGGCGCTTGGCACGGCATAGGGATTGTCTTGTTGTTTGCTGATGTTGAGCGCATCGGCACTGTTGTACGGATCCATGCATCCCCTTCCTCGTTGCGTGAACATGCTCCCCTGCTGGCAACTTTAGCCGGAGTCCTTCTTTACCGTCACCCTTCGCAGGGCGCGGCCACCAGATAGTCGTCCTTCAAACGCACATAGTGACCGGCGCTGTAATACAAGGCTTCGATTTCGGCATCGCTGAGCAGCCTCACTTTTTTGGCGGGGTTGCCCAACCAAAGTTCCCCCTCAGCGACCACCTTGCCTGGTGCGATGAGTGCACCCGCGCCAACGAATCCGTGCTTTTTCACCACCGCGCCATCCAGCACGATGGCACCCATGCCAATCAAAACGGCATCTTCAATCGTGCAGGCGTGGATGATGGCCTTGTGGCCGATGGTGACATCGCTGCCAATCCGGGTGGCAAAGCCGCCGCGCTTGGCGTGTGGGCCATCGTGACTGACGTGTATCACCGTGCCATCCTGGATATTGGTGCGGTCACCAATACGGATGAAATTGACATCGCCACGCACCACCGTGAACGGCCAGACGGAAACATCGTCCCCCAGCACCACGTCACCGATCACGGTACTCATCGGATCCACGAAAACACGCTGGCCAAGCGTGGGGGCAATGGTGCGATACGGTCGAATGTTCATGCGCTGGATTCTAGCCCGCGCACGACTACACTGCCGCGTATGGAAAACTTCATTGACACCCAGCCCAGCGAACTTGCACCCACCTTGCAGCGTCTGCGCAGCAACTGGCAGGCCAGCAAGCCCGACTACGCCCAGCGCATGGACGATCTTGGGCGACTGCGGCATGCGCTGAGGCTGCGAATGGATGAAATGGCCGAGGCGGTTGGCAAGGATTTCAGCCATCGCGCCAAAGCCGAAACCCGCATTGCCGATGGCATGACCGTACTCAACGACATCGACCACCTGCGCAAACATCTGCGCAAATGGATGCGACCCACCCGCGTGGGCGTGGGTTGGCGGTTCCTGCCCGCGCGGGCGCAGGTGCGACCGATGCCGTTGGGCGTGGTGGGGGTGATTGCGCCGTGGAACTACCCGGTCAACCTGGCGCTGATCCCGTTGGCCACTGCACTGGCCGCTGGCAATCATGTGTATTTGAAACCGTCCGAGCATACCCCGCACACCGCGCGATTTTTGCGCAGCCTGCTGGCCGAAGCCATTGCCCCGGGTCGGGTGGCGGTGGCCACCGGCGGTGCCGACATCGGTGCCGCCTTTGCCGGCCTGCCGTTTGACCATCTGGTGTTCACCGGCTCCACTGCGGTGGGGCGCAAGGTGATGGCCGCCGCTGCTGCCCATCTCACCCCCCTGACGCTGGAGCTGGGCGGCAAATCGCCGGCGTTGATTGCCGAGGACTACCCGATTGAACACGCCGCAGCCCGTATTGCCACCGGCAAATGGTTCAATTGCGGGCAAACCTGCATCGCCCCCGATTACGTGCTGGTGCCCAAAGGCAAGCGCGACGCCTTGGTCAAGGCACTGCGCGATGAGGCGGTTACACGCTACGGCGAAAACCTGACCAACCTGGACGACTACACCCGCATCATCAATGCTGGCCAATACAACCGTCTGAAAGGCTATTTGGACGATGCCAAGTCCCGCGGTATCGAACGCGTCACCTTGGCCGGCCACGCCGATCCGGCCCAGCGCCTGCTGCCACCCACGCTACTGTTGGATCCGAGTGATGACGCGCTGATCATGCAGGAAGAAATTTTTGGCCCACTGTTGCCGATCAAGAGCTATCGCAGTCTTGATGAAGCGATTGCCTACATCAATGCCCACGACCGGCCCTTGGCGCTGTATCCGTTCAGCCACAACCGGGCCACTGTGGAAAAAATCCTGCACGGCACCTTGGCCGGTGGGGTTTCAGTGAATGACACCCTGTTCCATTTCGCCATCGGCAATCTGCCGTTTGGCGGAGTCGGGCCCAGCGGCATGGGGGCCTACCATGGCCGCGCCGGGTTTGATGCGATGAGCAAACAACTGCCGGTATTCTGGCAGGCCCGTCGCAGTGGTGGCGACCTGCTCAAACCGCCCTACAGCAAAGCCAAGTGGCTGATTGATTTGATTGTGCGCTAAGCAGGTCTATCCCGCTGGCATCGATAAGCCCTGTGCACGCTTGACCGTGCGCAGCACGAAACTGGAATTGACATCAGCCACCTCGGCCTGCGCCAGCAGTTTGTCCAGCAGGAAGCGGGAAAAATGCTCCAGCCCGCCCACCACCACGTGCAGCAGGTAATCCATGTCGCCGGTCAGGGCATGGCAGGCCACCACTTCTGGCCAGGCGTTGACCTGGCGCGCAAACGTGTCGATGCGTGCGGCGTCGTGACTTTTCAGTTGCACCCGCACGAAGGCCTGCAAGCCCAGCCCCAAGCGCTCCGGGTCCACTTCGGCACGATAACCAGTGATCACGCCTTCCCGCTCCAGCCGCTGCACCCGGCGCAGGCAGGCCGAGGGCGAGAGATGCACGCGTTCGGCCAATTCCGCATGGGTCTGGCGGGCGGCACGTTGCAGTTCGGCCAGCAACAGCAAATCGATGCGATCCAGTTCCGTTACGCTCATTTTCATCACAAATTATTGAATTGCTGCAGATATCATGCATCTCTTTGCTATTTTCACGCAACAACGCTGCCACTATGCGCGTTGCCGCGCCTATGCTGAAGGCTGCCTCTGCCACTCCGGAACCGCCCATGCTTGAGCAACCGCGCCGCCTTGAAAGCGTGCAGACAGAACGCGGCTCGATCCCGGTGTACGCCACCGGCACCGTGGAGCAGCCGTGGGCGCAGTACACCGCCACCGACCACACGGTGTGGCAGCAGTTGTACGCCCGCCAGCAAGCATTGTTGGTGGGCCGCGCCTGCGATGCGTTTTTGGCGGCGCAAGAAAAACTGCGCATGCCGGCCGATCACATCCCGCACTTTTCCGACCTCAACCAGATCCTGACTGCCGCCACCGGCTGGCAGATCGTGGCGGTGGAAGGCCTGCTACCGGAGTTGGATTTCTTCACCCATCTGGCCAACCGCCGCTTCCCGGTGAGCTGGTGGATTCGCCGCCCGGATCAGATCGACTATCTGGAAGAGCCCGACCTGTTCCATGACCTGTTCGGGCATGTGCCATTGCTGATGGAACCGCTGTTTGCCGACTACCTGCAAGCCTACGGGCAGGGCGGCATCAAGGCGCATGGGCTGGGCCCCGATGCGCTGATGCAACTGGCGCGGCTGTATTGGTACACGGTGGAATTTGGCCTGATCCGGCAAGCCGATGGCCTGCGCATCTACGGTGCCGGCATCGTCAGCTCCAAGGGCGAATCCATCTACAGTCTGGAAAGCGCCGCCCCCAACCGCCTGGGCTTTGACCTAGAGCGCGTGATGCGCACTCGCTACCGCATCGACAGCTTCCAGCAGACCTATTTCGTGATCGACAGCTTCGAACAGCTGATCAGCACCACGCTGGCCGACTTCGCCCCACTGTATGCCCGGCTGGCCGGGCAAGACCCCATCCCCGCCGATGCGGTTTTGGACGGGGATGCGGTGTTGTAACTGCGGAACCGCTGCAAACCGCGCTGTTGCGGCGGCATTTAAAATTCAGTTGCTGATGCACTGAGTTTCCTTGCCACATCATAAACGCTTGGTGCATATACTCTGCGCCATATGGAATCTGCCGTTGCGCCTGGAGCACAAGTAGATTGCTCGCTACATATCTTCATGGTTAGTAACTGATTGGTGCCGCAGCCACCGAAATTCGTGCATGATTTCATTTGAACACTAAGGAGCTGCACTTGCGCGAGTTCTTCAGAGGACAGTTGCCAGCCATTCTTCCTCGCAAATTCAGTCGTTGACGGCGCTATTATTCCTGCTTGATTCAGGGCTTCGGCAGCCACTAGCGTCTCCATCTGTGAATTTCTCGCCATTAACATGGCATCTAACTGTTTCGTAATTACGGTAACCTTATTTGGATCTTGATGACTTTTGTTAATCCCATCAAAAAGCTCGCTCGCCATACCATAGGCTTGACTATAGGGATCCCCTGCAGGTAGTGATAGTAGTTTTTGTTGTTCCAAAGCGATCGATCCTTTGTACCCAACGCAAAAAGATGCTTTGAATGAAAGAATTGTATTCTGTGAAGCCGATCTCTGTGTAATAACATCCCGCCCGACTGATGGCTCGCAGGCGGATGCAATTTGAATTCTGGTAAATATTTCAGTTCCTGACGATGCGTTTTTTTGAATAGATTTAATTAATTCTTTAGCTGAAGAAGCATCCAGTAATTTTATTTCCGGTCTTAAAGTAGTGGCTGCCAACTCGCCTTCCGAGGAAGTAGCCGAAGCGGAATTTTCGATGACAGTTGCATGCGCTTTATCGAGCACGTTGACATCATGGCTCTTCCTTGCATAGACGACCACTATTACTATGGCGACTAAGATTGACGCAAAGTACTTCAATCGACCCCGCATGACGCATCCCTTAAATCTACAAAGCATTGCACATCTAGAAATATTTAATTTTAACGGCAATATGTTATTTCAAAGTTCTTTTCTGGAACGACCCTCGCTCATCAACCGCCAGTCACCGCCCGTGCGGTGTGCAGGATAGTCCTATCTCCTGCTCGGGAAGTTGGTCCGCAAGCCTCAATCAAACGCTACTTCACTTCGCCCTCACTCCGTAAACAACCGCGACGGATTCGCGCCTTCCGCACCCACATCGGCGACAATACCCACACCCTCGCCCATGTCTGACCTGCCGATGACGTCTTCCAATATTTCCCTCACCCAATTTTTGATCGAAGAACAACGCGCCGGGCGCGTCAACCCGCAGCTGCGCTTGCTGATTGAGGTGGTGTCGCGTGCTTGCAAGCGCATTTCAATTGCGGTGGGCAAGGGCGCGCTGGGGGGGGTGCTGGGGGATGCCGGTGAAGGCGGGCAGGCCAACATCAATGTGCAGGGCGAGGCGCAGAAAAAGCTCGACGTGCTCAGCAATGAAATCCTGCTGGAAGCCAATGCCTGGGGCGGCCACTTGGCCGGCCTTGCCTCCGAGGAAATGGACACCTCGCAGCCGATCCCGGACAAATATCCGCGCGGCAATTATTTATTGCTGTTCGACCCCTTGGATGGCAGCTCCAATATCGACGTCAACGTGTCGGTGGGCACCATTTTCTCGGTGCTGCGCTGCCCCGAGGGGGTGACCTCACCCACCGACGCCGATTTCCTGCAGCCCGGCACTGCGCAGGTCGCCGCCGGCTACTGCGTCTATGGCCCGCAAACCACACTGGTGCTCACCGTTGGCCACGGCACCCATGCCTTCACTTTGGATCGCGAAGCGGGCAGTTTTGTGCTGACCACGCGCGGAATGACAATTCCGCAGGAAACCAGGGAATTTGCCGTCAACATGTCGAATCAGCGCTTCTGGGAAGCACCGATGCAGGCCTATATCGGCGATTTGCTGAAGGGCAGCGAAGGCCCGCGTGGCAAGGACTTCAACATGCGCTGGATCGCCTCGATGGTGGCCGATGTGCACCGCATCCTGACCCGCGGCGGCCTCTTCAGCTATCCGCTGGACAGCAAATGCGCGGCCAAGGGCGGCAAACTGCGCTTGATGTACGAGGCCAACCCGATGAGCTTCTTGGTCGAACAAGCCGGCGGTGCCGCCAGTACCGGGCGCATGCGCATGCTGGAGGTGACCCCCTCCGGCCTGCATATGCGAGTGCCGGTGTTCATGGGCTCGAAAGCCGAAGTGGACGCGGCAGTGGGCTACCACCAAGCGCATGACGCACAGGCGCACTAAACCTGCGCCAGCCTATCTCGTCATCACGCCATTCGGTCAAGTGATGCGGCATTTGCCCGCAACTTGGGCAGAATGTACCCATGCATCTTGATCCGCACTTGTGGCCCCAACTTGCCTTCGGTCTGATTCTGGCTGGTGGGCTGTATCTGTTCATCAGCGAGAAGCTGCGCGTCGATGTCACCGCGATGCTGATCCTGCTGGCCTTGGTGGTGACGGGGGTGCTCGATAGCCGGCAAGCCCTATCCGGGTTCTCCAGCGAGCCGGCGATCATCGTGGCGGCGGTGTTTGTGATCTCCGGTGCGCTGGGCGCGACCGGCATCAGCGAACGCTTGGGCAGCTGGATGGAACGCGCTTCCGGCAATGCCGAATGGCGCACGATTGCAGTGGTGATGCCACTAGTAGCGCTGTTGGCATCATTTACCCATCATGTGATGGTCACCGCGATGATGTTGCCGCTGCTGCTGCGACACGCACGCAACCGGCAATTGCCGGCCTCACGCTTATTGATGCCGATGTCGCTGGCCGCTTCACTGGGTACCACCTTGACCTTGTTCAGTGCGCCCGCGTTTCTGCTGGCCAATGACATGCTGCAGCGTGCCGGTGCCGAAGGCCTGGGGATTTTTTCAATCACTCCGATTGGCCTGGCATTAGTGTTGGTGGGCACCGCCTATATGCTGTTGACCCGGTGGCTGCTGCCCAAGCGCAGTGGCGAGCAAAATGATGACGACTACCTGCGGCTGGATCGCTACCGCACCGAGCTGGTGATCGTGAAGGAAGGCCATTGGTGTACGCGTCCATTGACCGAGCTGCAAAAAGCATTGGGCGAACGTTTCCGCCAATTAGGTTGGTTGCGTGATGGTCAACGCCGCGATGATCTTGGCAACAACAGTCCATTGTTGGCCGGCGACGTGCTGCTGGTCGAAGCCGCCGCCGACGAATTGATGTCGCTGCACGACGATGCTGGTCTGGATCTCAATGCGATTACCCGTTTCGGCAAGTTGGCCACCGGTGAGGGCAAGGCGCAGCTGGTGCAGGCGGTGGTGGCGCCGGGCTCGGAATTCATCGGACGCAGCATCCGTGAGTTGGACTTTGCACGCCAATTCCACACCGTCATCGCCGGCCTGTGGCGACGCGGCGAAGACATGGCCGACCGCCTGTCCGATGCACGCCTGCGCGAGGGCGATCTATTGGTGCTATGGGGCATGCCATCGCGCTTTGCCGAACTGGCGGCGCACCACGGCTTTTTGATGCTGGTGCCGTTTGCCGGGCAAGCCAAACGCCGCCTGCGCGCACCACTGGCGTTGGGGATCCTCGGCTTGACCGTGCTGGCTGCAGCCACCGAATGGCTGTCGCCACCCTTGGCCTTCCTGTTTGGTGCAGTCGCGATGGTAGCCACCCGCTGTATTGATGTGGAACAAGCCTATCGCAGCATTGATTTACGCATTTACGTGATGATCGCCGGCGTGATTCCGCTCGGGATCGCAATGGAAAACACCGGTACCGCCGCCCTGCTGGCACAAGGCTTGTCGCATTGGATCGCGCACTGGCCACCACTGGCAATCCTGCTGGTGATGTTCTCGATCGCGGCGCTGCTCACGCAGGTGATGAGCGATGCCGCCACCACCGCCTTGCTGGGGCCCATTTCCATCGCCACCGCGCAAGTGCTGGGGCTGCCGCCAGCACCGTTCGTGATGTGTACCGCCTTGGGTGCGGTGGTGGCGTTCCTGACCCCCATCGGCCATCACGGCAATTTGTTGATCCTGCGTCCCGGCCAGTACAGCTTTGCTGACTTCCTGCGCGTGGGTCTGCCACTGACCGTGCTGATTGGTCTGGTCAGCGCGTGGATGGCGCGCTGGTTGTGGATGGGTGGGCCGCTATTGCCGCATATTGGCTAAACCTGCACGCTGCATGCTCTTGCTATCGAGGATTGCGCGATGACCCTGTTGATTGCGCCACGCACCCACGACTTGGGTGGTTTGCAAGTCCGTCGCGTGGTGCCCACCTTGCAAGCCCGCAGCGTCGGCCCATTCGTGTTTGTCGATCACATGGGTCCGGTGCTGTTTGAACCCGGTCGCGGCATTGATGTGCGCCCGCACCCGCATATCGGCCTGGCGACTGTCACTTATTTGTGGGCTGGCGCGCTGCGCCATCGCGACACCCTTGGCAGCGTGCAGGACATCCTGCCCGGGGACGTGAACTGGATGACCGCGGGGCGCGGCATCGCCCATTCCGAACGTACCCCGCCGGAGCCACGCGCAGCCGGCCACGCGATTCACGGGATGCAGACGTGGGTAGCGCTGCCAAGGCCGGACGAAGAAATCGCACCGTCGTTCCACCATCATGCCGCCTCCAGCCTGCCGATGCGCGAGCACGCCGGGGCATCGCTGCGGGTGATCGCCGGGCGCGGCTTCGGTCTGGAATCACCGGTGCAGGTGTTCACCGACACCTTCAACGTTGCCGTCGATCTGGTGCCGAACGCCGAGCTGTCCATCGCAGCGGAAGCGGTGGAACGCGCACTGTATGTACTCGAAGGGCAGGCCCAGTTGGATGGTGCCGATATTCCGGAAAAACATCTGGTCGTACTCGACCACGGCACGCGTCACGTCCTGCGCGCCAGGACACCAGTGAAAGCAATGTTGTTTGGCGGTGAGCCGCTGGATGCGCCTCGCCACATGTGGTGGAACTTTGTGTCATCGTCGAAGCAACGCATCGAACAAGCCAAGCGGGATTGGGACAGCGGCGCGTTCGGCCTGATTCCCGGCGACGATGTCGAGCGCATCCCGCTGCCGGAGCACTAGCGCAATGGAGTATTGGTTGCAGCTTTGGTATGGACTTGAACATCTGCCACATCTTCGCGCCTGGCTGACCGCCGGCTGGGTGGTGTATTTGCTGGGTCTGGGTGGCTGGATCGTGCTGCAAAAGCGCGAACCGGCAGCCACCTTGAGTTGGTTGATCAGTTTGGCGGCATTGCCGTACATCGGGTTTTTGATTTATTACGTGCTTGGGCCACAACGCATCGTGCGCCACCGGGCACGCCGTCAGCGTCACTACGCGCGCCTGCCGCGAGAGGACACCGGTTCGGGCGATGAAAGCGCGGAACTGCGCACACTGGCACTGACCACAACGGGGCTGCCTCCGAGTACCGCGTGCGAGGTACGCCTGCTGGTGGATGGCGGGCATAAATATCCGGCTTTGCTGGCGGCCATTGCGCAAGCGCGCGAGCATATCCATCTGGAGTACTACATCTACAACCCGGACCGCACGGGTGGCGCACTGCTGGAGGCACTGGTGGAGCGCGCCCGCGCTGGTGTCAAAGTGCGCCTGCTGGTGGATGCGATGGGTTCGAAATTGGCCAACCGTCGCTACTTTGCCCCCTTGCTCGAGGCCGGCGGCGAACTGGCATGGTTTCACCCCACCCGCCTGTGGCTGCCGTGGCGGCGGCCGTGGCTGAACCTGCGCACCCATCGCAAGCTGGTGGTGATCGACGGCAAGATCGGCTTTCTGGGCGGCATCAACATTACCGACGAAGAAGACGAGCGCCTGCGCGAAGACGCCTACCGCGACTTGCATTTGCAGATCAAGGGCGACGTGGTACACGCCTTGCAGGATGTCTTTGTCGAGGACTGGGCTTACGCCACCGAGCGCTCCGACTTCATTGGCGACGTGGTGCGCACCATGCCTCCCAAGCAACCCGGCCCAATCCGTGCACAACTGCTGATTTCCGGCCCGGATTCGCGGTGGGAAGCGATCCACCGCATGCACGTCAGCGCGATTTACACGGCCTCGCGGCGGGTCTGGCTGTCCACTCCATATTTTGTGCCCGGCGAAGCCGCCATGATGGCGCTGACCTCGGCGGCATTGGGTGGGCTGGATGTGCGCCTGCTGGTGCCCAAAATGAGTGATAGCCGGCTAGTGACCTGGTGCGTGCGGTCGTTTTATGACGACCTCCTGGCGGCGGGTGTCAAGGTGTACGAATACGGCCCGCGCATGCTGCATAGCAAGGCACTGCTGGTGGACGACGCGCTGGCTATCATCGGTAGCGCCAATTTCGACAACCGCAGCTTCCGGCTCAACTTCGAATCCTCGCTACTGCTGGAAGATGCCGGCATGGCCGCGGAACTGGCGCAGTTGATCGAGCGCGAATTCGCCTCGGCGCCACGCGTTCGTGCAGATCGCCCCCGTCCCCTGCTCAGCGCGCGCCTCCCAGAAGCATTGGCGCGCTTGCTGGCCCCCCTGCTGTAAGCCCGCCGACTGGCGTTACACTGCGCGCGTCCTGTCATGGAGTTGCGTGCATGCATTGGTTGTTTCTGCTGCTGGCCCTGGCGGCCATGGCGTTTGGATTTTTGACTACCTCGATGGCGGTACTGGTGAGCTGCCTGCTGGCGGCACTGGTGCTGTTCGTGTTGTGGATCCTGGGCATGTACCAAGCACGGGTGGCCGGCAGTGGCCGTGACGTGAGCCTGATGATCGACCCCAGCGAAATGCGCAGATTGCGCGATCAGGTACACGCACGCAAGGCCGAAAACCAAGACCTGCCTCCGCAATGACCGCACTCAGCGTCAACCTCAACAAAATCGCCGTATTGCGCAATTCCCGTGGCGGCACTGAACCGGATTTGTTGCGTGCGGCCAGCACCTGTTTGGACGCCGGTGCGCACGGGCTGACTGTGCACCCTCGCCCGGATGCCCGCCATATTCGAGCCGCCGATGTGCTGCTGTTAGGCGACCTGTGCACCCAACGTGGTGTCGAATTCAATATCGAAGGCAACCCATTTGCACCCGCACGCACCGGGTATCCTGGTCTGTTGGCGCTGTGTGAAGCGACCCGTCCGGCGCAGGTCACCCTAGTGCCAGATGGCGACGGCCAGCTGACCTCGGATCATGGCTTTGATTTCGTCCGTGACGGCGCTGCGCTGCAGCCACTGATCGCCGCATTCAAATTACTTGGCTGCCGTGTGTCCGTGTTTGTGGATGTGGGCGACCCCCACGTGGAACAAGCCGCTGCTCTCGGTGCTGACCGGATCGAGCTGTACACCGGCCCGTATGCCGAGGCCTTTGCAACAGGCCACATCCAGCCTGCCTTGGCTGCCGCCGTGGCCACCGCCCAGCGCGCACAAGCAGCAGGTTTAGGCGTGAACGCAGGACACGATCTCAATCAGGACAATTTGCCTGTGCTTTTGCAGGCTATCGCCAATGTGCAGGAAGTCTCGATCGGCCACGCGTTGATCGGCGATGCCCTGTATGCAGGCTTGCAAGCCACCGTGCGCGCCTATCGGTGCATCGTCGATCGCGCCGCGCTGTTGTACGGAGCTGGCCCAGCTTGATGTCCGCACATCTTGTCGAGCGGCGCTTGCTCCGCTTGATGCTGTTGATAGCCGCGCAAGCTCGCCCCCGCAGTCCGCCATGAATCAAAAAAAACGCCGCCCGATTGGGCGGCGTTTCGTCATCCACGACGTGCTCCGCAATCCGGAGCCTGTAGCAGTGTTTCAGTTTTGCACAAACCCGATCTTGGCCATCTCTGCATTCTTGGCCGAAGCCAACACCTTGGCCAGGACACCGTACTCGGCCTGGTCATTGGTTTCGATCTGCAGTTCCGGCTGGTTGCTGGGGTCACGCGCAACTTCTTCGAGCATGCGCTTTTGCAAACCATTCACATCCGCCGGTGAATCATTCCAGAACACTGCGCCCGAAGCGTCGATTCGCAAGCGAATCGGCTCCGGTGGTTCCTTCGGATTTTCCGGTGGCTTATCGGTCTTTTGTGGCAGATCCACATCCACCGGAATCGACTGGATCGGCATGGTCACCATGAAGATGATCAGCAATACCAGCATCACGTCCACCAGTGGCGTGACATTGATATCAGCCATCGCACCTTGGCTAGACTTGGACGAAAAGGCCATCTAACGTTCTCCTCAGCCTTTCTTCGGCGGCGTGGTGATGAAGCCGACCTTGGCCATACCTTGAGCCTGCGCGATCTTCACGACATCGCTGACCAGATGGTAGGCCGTGGTCTTGTCACCGCGGATCTGCAATGGCGGCTGCGGCACTTTTTGTGCTTCAACCGAGAGGCGACTTTCGATCGCCTGCTTGGTCGTCGGCTCGTCATTCAGGAACAGCTCACCCGTTTCTGTCACCGAGATGGTAATCGGCGGGATCTGCTGCTTTTTCTCTTCCTTCTTGACCAGCGTCGCTTCCGGCAGTGCGACCTTGACCTTATGGTTCATCAATGGTGTGGTGATCATGAAAATGATCAGCAGCACCAACATCACGTCCACCAAGGGCGTGACGTTGATTTCCGCCATCGGGGCGCCGTCTTCCTTATTACCAACACTCGCACCCATGGTCAGGGGCCTCCGTCAGGATCCGTACGCTTCGATCAACGCTTGCCGGCCACTTCGCCGACGCGTGCGCCGGTGGCGAAGAAGTCGTGCAGGTCGTGCGCGAAGGTATCGAACTGGTTGTTGGTGATGCGATTGAAGCGCACGAAGGCGTTGTACGCCAACAGCGCCGGGATCGCGGCAAACAGACCGATGGCGGTCATGATCAGCGCTTCACCCACTGGACCGGCCACTGCCGAGATCGAGGCGTCACCCGACGAACCGATCTTGATCAATGCGTGGTAGATACCCCACACGGTACCCAGCAGACCGACGAACGGTGCAGCCGAACCCACGGTAGCCAGCACGGTCAAACCGTCTTCCAGACCCAGCGATTCGCGGGTCACGGCCTGGCGCAGGGCGCGATCGACGAACTCGGAGCGGTTCAGCGACTCGGCCAGACGCGAGCCATCGTGACGCTGATGGTGGGCGGCAGCTTGGGCCGCATCCAGCGCGATCTTGGAGAACGGCTCGGATTTCGGCTGTTCTTCCATGAAGCGAATCGCATCCTGCGCGTTCGAGGTTTCCCAGAACGTGCTGACCACGCGATCTGCGCGGCCACGCAAACGCATGTTCTTGATGAAGTTGATGATGATCCAGTACCAGGACATCACCGACATGACGGACAGGGTGATAAACACAACCCAGCCCACCGCGTCGAAGCCCTGGATCAGATGGTCGAAGCCCATCTGCTGCAGCGCGGCGGCGTTGTTGCCTCCGGCAGCGGCAGGTGCGGCGGCAGCAGTTTCTTGCAACATACGCTTACCTTTTGATGTCGTGGATGAGGTAGTTCAAAACGGATAACACGAGAGTAGTACAGGGCACAATCAAACAGCTTTACAACTTGAACTCGACTGGAACGCGAACGCGGCTTGCGACCTTCTGTCCGTTCCGGACTTCCGGATTAAAGCGCCACTTGCGTGCAGCCTGCTGCGCGGCACGATCCAGATTGCGATTGCCGCTGGATTTTTCGACTTCAACATCCAGCACCCCGCCGCTAGCGTCAATACTGACGATCAGGATCGTGGTACCGGTGATGCTGCGGCGCATTTCTTCAGGCGGATACTTCGGCGGATTCATGCCGCGCGATGAAGGATCAACACTGGAGCCTACATCCGAAATCGCTGCCGGTGGAGCGGGGGGCGACGGCGGCGGCGCAGGACGATCCACGGCACGCGGAGTATCCAGCACCACCGGCGGATCTTCCGGCGGCGGCGGCGTCGGCGTCTTGATGGTCGGCGGCGCCAACGTCTTGATCGGCGGCGGCGGCTTGTCCGTCGGCGGCGGCGGTGGCGGCGGTGGCGGCGGCGGCGGTGGCGGCTCGATAAAGGTGACGCTCACCGTATCGGTTTTCTCGGTTTCCTGCGGTGGCGGCGACACTGGAGACAGCAACAACAGCAGCGCTGCCGCATGCAGAGCAACCGCAAAGCTGATGCCGGTGATGCGCGGCCAACTCAAGCCGAGTTCACGGCTGTTTCTATTCTCGATGTGGGCGAGATCTTCCGACATGCGCACGGCTCTAGAGGTGGGGGCCCCGCACGTTACCGGCGAGGCATCAACAGTGCGGCTTTTCGGCCGCAGGAATCCCGTAGTTTATACCAAGCTAGTGGACTTGTTCCAAGTCTTATTTTTGGTGTAAGCAAGAAACTGCGTGGTCGGTCTCATCGCGCAAGGATGCGTTTGGCATCCTCGGGCTTCTTGATACCCTTGTCCAGTGCCGATTTGGCGGCGGCTTTGGCCTCGGCTTTCTTGCCATCCATATCCAGCACCTTGGCCAGGTTCAAGTAAGCCTCACCATCCGCTGCCATCGGTGCGGCACGCTTGTACATGGCAATCGCCAGCGGCATGTTGTCGTTGGCATAGGCCGTTTGCGCCAAGATCTGGTAGTCGCGTGCAAGCTCCGGGCCTGGCTGCAAGATGCCCTTGGCCACGCCGTCATCGACCACCTTCTGTGCCTCCGTCCAGCGCTGGGCATTCATGTAACCGATATAGAGTGCACGCAACTCTCTTGGTTCGGTCAGCATGCCGCGTTGGTAGGCCTGTTCCAGCAACTTGTTGGCATCGTCAAATTTCTCCGCACCCTGCAGCGCGGCAACACCGTTCATCAACAGGCGTTTATCGGTGGGATTCTTGTTGATCAGGTCTTTGTAGATTGCGGCCGCTTCGTCATTGCGGTTTAAGCCTGCCAGCACGCCCGCACGGAACGCTAGCTGATCGGCTTTGCCCGATTTGGTTTCCGCCAAAAAGCGATCGATCGTGGCCAAAGCATCGGCGTACTTTTCTTCGCCGTACTGAATGATGGCCAGGTTGTACATTGTTGCGTAGTGACTATCGTTATCCAGCCCGTTGGCATCCACGGCCTTGCCAAAATAAGTGGCGGCCTTGGCTTGGTCGTTCATATTTGCAGCGGCATTGCCGGCCATCGAATAGGCAAACGCTTTGTCGTAGGCGTTGGCCGATGCCATCCCCCCCAATTCATCCGCTTTGCTGATGACCCCCGCCCAGTCGTCTTTTTCATAAAGCTCTTGCATCGCTTGCAAGGACTTGATCGTTTTGGGTGAGGCCTTGGCCTCGGGCGACTGGCGGGTAGCATTGGGGTACATCGGTGGCTTCTTCTCGGCCTCGGCCTCGGCCTTGGTCACCTTGCCATGTCCCAATTCGGCCTGCCGCTTGGCCCGCTCTTCGCGAGCACTGCTTTGTGGATCCGCATGCACCAACGGCGCCAACGTGATCAAACCCAAAGCCGCTGTCATGGCAACAATAAGAGGACGACGCATCGACAAGAACATACAACACCTCAATGAGTTGAGCGCCGCGTGGAGCAATACGGCGGTGTTAAAAAACTAGCAGAAACGAGGCAATTTGGCGCGTGCTATTGGTTCTGCGGCTGGCAACGTGGCTGGTGTCCGGTTGTGTGCGCTGCTTGCATGACTGGTGTCAAACCTTCGGCACGCTGCTGCAACTCACGCAATCGAGATTCTGGATCTGGGTGCGTGGACAGCCATTGCAGTGGCCGCGAACCATCCGCTGCACCCATGTTACGCCACAATGCCACTGCCCCATTCGGGTTGAAGCCGGCCTTGGCCATCATTTCCTGGCCCACGACATCGGCTTCAGATTCTTGTGCGCGCGAATTGGGCAACAGGAATGCCCCTTGCAGCAATGCCCCGCCAACTTGTCCCGTGGTCTGCTGCACCGCTTCCCCATAGCGCGACCCCACCGCCGCACCCGCCACGCCCAACCCAAGCTGGGCATAAGCCTGCCGTGTGATACGTTCGTCGTGATGCCGGGCAACAACATGCCCAATCTCGTGGGCAATCACCGCGGCCAGCTGATCTTGATCCTTGGCGACCTTGAAAATGCCGGTATAGACGCCGATTTTGCCACCCGGCAGGGCCCAGGCATTGGTTTCATCGTTTTGGAACAACGCATAGTCCCAATGCAAACCATTCCATGGTGCAGGCAGTTGCGTGGCAATGGCTGTCACCACACAGCCTACATAAGCCGTCAAGCGCCCCTCTTTACTCAGTGGCGTGGTGGCTTTGGCTTCCGCAAAGGCTTGTGCCCCCATCTGATCCAACTGCAGCTGCGAGACCGCCCCCACGTATTGGGTACGCCCGGTGGGCGACGTGGTAGTGGCGCATGCCACCAACAGCCCCAGGCTGGCAGCGGCAAGCAGCCAGCGGTGCGCCTTACACGTCAAGATTGGCCACCTTCAGCGCATTTTCCTCGATGAAATTGCGGCGCGGCTCCACCACATCGCCCATCAGGGTGCTGAAGATGGCGTCGGCAGCCACGGCGTCTTCCAGCTTCACTTGCAGCAGGCGGCGGGTATCCGGGTTCACCGTGGTATCCCACAACTGCTCCGGGTTCATTTCACCCAAACCCTTGAAGCGCTGGATCTGGCGGCCTTTCTTGGCTTCTTCCAACAGCCATTCCTGCGCTTGGGCAAAGCGGGTGATGGCTTGCACCTTGCTGCCGCGCACGATGCGCGCACCGTCCCGGATCAGCCCATGCAGCAGGCTGGCCGCCTCGCGCAGGGGCTTGAGTTCGCCATGCTCAAACAGCGCCCGTGGCAAAATCTGGGTCAGTTCCTCGCCCATGTGCACGCGGGTCACCAGCAATGCCGCCGGGCGGCCTTCCTGTGCGTCCTGCCAATGCAGTTGGTAGCGCGGCTTGCCCAGCCCGTTTTGGTTCAGGCGGGCAGCCAAGCTGTCGACATCGGCCTGCGTGGGCGCATGTACCGCATCCAGCGGGACGAAATCAATCAGTGCATCCAGCACGCCAGCGTCAAACCGATGCGCATTGCGTTGCACCGCCTCGCGGGCACGCGCAAATGCCAGCAACAAGGTTTCCAGCGCCTGGCCGGTGATGGCAGGTTCGGCCTCCGCCGGGATCAGCTGTGCTCCTTCCACCGCGTTGCCGGCCAAATAGGCGTCCAGTGCGGCATCGTCCTTCAGATACAACTCGTTTTTGCCTTGCTTGATCTTGTACAGCGGCGGCAGCCCGATGTAGATGTGGCCGCGGTCGATCAACTCCGGCATTTGCCGGTAGAAGAAGGTCAGCAGCAGGGTACGGATATGGCTGCCGTCCACGTCGGCGTCGGTCATGATGATGACGCGGTGATAGCGTAATTTATCCGGGTTATATTCATCCTTGCCGATACCGGTACCCAATGCGGTAATCAGCGTGCCAACCTCGGCACTGGCCAACATGCGGTCAAAGCGGGCGCGTTCCACATTCAAAATCTTGCCGCGCAGCGGCAGCACCGCCTGGGTCTTGCGGTTGCGGCCCTGCTTGGCGCTGCCGCCGGCCGAATCACCCTCGACGATGAACAACTCGGACAATGCCGGGTCTTTTTCCGAGCAGTCGGCCAGCTTGCCGGGCAAGCCAGCGATATCCAGCGCGCCCTTGCGGCGGGTCAAGTCACGCGCTTTGCGCGCCGCTTCGCGGGCACGGGCGGCATCGACGATCTTGCCGGCGATGGCCTTGGCTTCGTTCGGGTGCTCTTGCAGGAACTCCTCGAACTTTGCGGCGAAAACAGAATCGACAACCGCACGTACCGGCTCCGTGACCAGTTTTTCCTTGGTCTGCGAGGAAAAGCCAGGATCCGGCACCTTCACCGACAGCACCGCGATCATGCCTTCGCGCATGTCATCGCCCGACAGCGAGACCTTGGCCTGCTTGGCAATGCCGCTGCTTTCGATATAGCGGGTCAGGGTACGGGTGAGCGCAGCCCGGAAACCGGTGAGATGGGTACCGCCATCTTTTTGCGGAATATTGTTGGTGAAGCAGTACATCGTTTCCTGGTAGGAATCGCTCCACTGCACGGCGCAGTCGACGACGATGCCGTCCTGCTCCCCGCTGATCGAGATCACATTGGCATGCAGGGGGGTCTTCAACTGGGCCAAGTGCTCAACGAAGCTGCGAATGCCACCTTCGTACTGGAAGACATCATGCTTACCGTCCAGGTGTTCATCGATCAATTCGATCTTGACCCCGGAGTTGAGGAAGCTGAGCTCACGCAAGCGCCGGGCCAGAATGTCGTAGTGGAATTCGACGTTATCGTTGAAGGCCACCACCGACGGCCAGAAGCGAACCTCGGTGCCACGTTTGCTGGATGCTTCCAATTGCTTGAGCGGGTACACCGGCTCGCCGTGGCGGTATTCCTGCTGGAAGTGGTAGCCATCGCGCCAGATATCCAGCAACAGCTTCTCGGACAGCGCGTTGACCACCGACACACCCACACCATGCAAACCGCCGGAGACCTTGTAGCTGTTGTCGTCGAACTTGCCACCGGCGTGCAGGACGGTCATCACCACTTCGGCAGCGGAGATGTCGCGGCCCTGCTTTTCGCTTTCCTTGGCGTGCCGACCTACCGGAATACCGCGGCCGTTGTCCCAGACCGAGACCGAACCATCGGCGTGAATCGTCACGCGCACCTGATCGGCATGGCCGGCCAGCGCTTCGTCCACGCCGTTATCGACGACTTCAAACACCATGTGATGCAGGCCGGAACCGTCGTTGACGTTGCCGATATACATGCCCGGGCGTTTGCGGACGGCTTCCAGCCCTTCCAGGGCGGTAATGCTGTTGGCATCGTAATTCCCGGCGGTTGCCGCTGGGGTGATGGTTGGGGGCGTCTGGCCCGGAATCTGTTCGTTCTGCGACATCAGCGCGTTCGGCTCCCGAGGCGCGCCGAAAGACGCGCCAAGACACATTAGCAATAGGAACCTGCAGTATAGCCGACCCGGGGCGGACCAGCCCTCGCTAGGGATGCAGTGGCCCGGTGATGACGCCATGTTCCACGTGGAACATCGTGACTGGCAACGCCATCGTCGCCAATGCCGGGGGGGGCTCGGTGCCGGTCACCAGTACTTGCGCCCCACTCGCGGCCAGCACCGCCAAGACGCGCTGTTGATGCTGGCGGTCCAATTCCGACCCCAAATCATCCAGCTGCAGGACCGGCCAATGCCCCAAGGTTTGCGCCAGCTGCGTGGCCTGGGCCAGCAACAAGGCCAATGCCAGTTGTTTGGTTTGCCCGCGTGACAAGCCTTCGCGACCCGGCAGGTGCTGCAAACCGAACCGCAGATCGGCGCGATGCGGGCCCACACTGGTGTGGCCAAGACTCAAATCGCGCTCGCGGGCCAACAGCAAAGCATCGGCCAGGGCGAGTTCTTGCCGCTTCCAGCCAGGGGATAACGTCAACACCACCGCGCCCGCGGCCGGGAGTAGTTGTGGCAATAACGCAACGAGATGCTCTTGCAGACTGGCGACATAGCTTTCACGCAGCTGGGTCAGCACTTCACCCGATTGCGCCAGCTCATGCTCCCACGCGTCCAATTGGCCACGGCCGCCGGATTGCCGCAACAACGCGTTGCGTTGCTTCAACGCCCGTGTATAGCGGCGCCACTGCGGCAAAAAGTCATGTTCCACGTGAAACATGCCCCAATCCAGATAACGGCGGCGTCCCTCGCTGCCACCATCGACCAAGGCATGGCTACCGGGTTCAAAGCTGATCACCGCCAACGCTTCACACAACTGACTGATCTGCCGAAGGTCACTGCCATCCAGCCGTGCTTGCCATTGGCTACCGGTGTGCCGCAACCCGGCCCGGTGGGTGGATTGATCCGGCAAGCGCCATTCCACATAGGCCTGCAAGGCCGGATCTCCTTGCCGCACCAGACCATCCCGTACCCGGGCACGGAAACTGCGGCCATGCGCCAGCAAGTGCAATGCTTCCAACAGGGTGGTTTTGCCGGAACCGTTATCACCGGTAATCAAGTTGAAGCCCGCCACCGGCGAAAACTCGGTCTCTGCAAACCGACGGAACGAATGCAGGTGCAGGCGTTGAATCAACATGCCAGGATCACGTGCAGGCACATACAACAACGCCCGGGGAAGCCGGGCGTTGCCAAACGTGTTTCACATAACGCAGCAGGATCATTTACAGACGCAGCGGCATGACCACATGCCGTGCATGTGCACTGTCGGCACCGCGCACCAAAGCCGATGAATTCGCATCGCGTAATTGCAAAACCACCGATTCGGAACGCAACGCACTCAGCGCTTCCAGCAAGTAGGTGACATTGAAGCCAATCGCTAACCCATCAACGTGGGTATCGGCTTCCACTTCTTCCTGCGCTTCTTCTTGCTCGGGGTTATGCGCACTGATCCGCAACAAATTGGGAGCAACTTCAACCCGAACGCCACGATATTTTTCATTGGACAAAATCGAGGTTCGTTGCAATGCCGCACGCAACACCTCGCGATCAACCGTGACCTCGCGATCGGCCCCAATCGGAATCACCGCCTCGTAATCCGGGAATTTACCTTCGATCAATTTGCAGGTGAAAATGACATCGTTACGTTTGATCCGGATATGCCCTTTGCCAAGCTCCAGTTCCAGCAGGCGATCGCCGCCTTCCAGCAGGCGTTGCAGTTCTTGTACACCCTTGCGCGGGACGATGATCTGACGCTTACCGCCTTGTCCTGGCTCCAATGCCGCTTCGCATAGCGCCAGACGGTGGCCATCGGTTGCGACACAACGCAACGACGTTTCACGCAGATCAAACAAGAGACCGTTGAGATAAAACCGGACATCCTGCTGGGCCATGGCAAATGCTGTGCGCTCCAGCAGTTCTTTCAAAGAGGCTTCCGGAATCTGCAGGCGTTCGCTGGCATCGACTTCATCCAACGACGGGAAGTCGTTGGCGGGCAAACTGGCGAGTGTGAAGCGGCTGCGTCCTGCTTGAACAGCAACTTTGTCCCCCGTCTTGCTGATGGTGACAAGGCTCCCATCGGGCAGGGCGCGCACGATTTCGAACAATTTGCGTGCAGGAATGGTGAGTTCGCCATCCTGAGCGCCATCGACGGCCACGCGCGCGACCATTTCCACTTCAAGATCCGTGCCGGTCAGCGACAGTTGGCCGCCATCGAGACGAGCAAGCAAGTTGGCCAGTACTGGCAGTGTATGGCGGCGCTCGACCACATTCACGACTTGTGCCAATGGCTTGAGTAGAACTTCGCGTTGCAGGGAAAACCGCATATCAACCCCTTGCCCTAATTGGGTGGTGGAGCGTTGCCGCTTGGCAAGCTCCGGCTTTTGAAAGGATATAAATCTAGAAAGCAGGTGGTGTTGGTACAACGAAATTATCTGTAAAACTTCATTAAGTTATTGTTTTAAAAAGTAAATTCGCAATCCAAAAGGCTGCGGGAAAAGCACGGGTAGATTGCGGAAAACTTGTGGATAACTTTGGCGGCGTTGTGCCATCCCGAGTTATCCACAACTCTTGCCTGGCTTATTCACTGAGCTTGCGGATCAATTTTTCCCAATCTTCGTACAACTTGCCATCACTGTCTTTGAGTTTCTTGATCTGACGGCACGCATGCAACACGGTGGTGTGGTCGCGGCCATCAAACGCATCCCCGATGTCGGGCAGGCTGTGTTCGGTCAACTCTTTGGCCAGTGCCATTGCCATTTGCCGCGGACGCACCAATGACCGGGTGCGGCGCTTCCCCAGCATCTCTCGAAGCTGTAGCCCGTAGTAGTCTGCCACGGCTTTTTGGATGTTGCCGATGCTGATCGATTGCTGCAGCGCGCGCCAACGATCGCGCAGGGTTTCCTGCGCAAACTCCAACGTTACCGGTCGCCCCAGCAAGCCAGCTTGGGCGGTCAGTTTGTTGATTGCGCCTTCCAACTCACGCACATTGCTGGGCATCTTCTTGGCGATCAGCTGGGCGACTTCATCCGGAATCGACGTGCCCCGTTCACGTGCTTTGGATAACACGATCTGTGCGCGGGTTTCGAAATCCGGCGGGTCAATGGCCACCGACAATCCCCAGCCCAGCCGGGACTTCAGCCGCGGCTCCAAGCCTTCCACTTCACGCGGATAGCGGTCGCAAGTCATGATGATCTGCTGCTTGCCATCAAACAGGGCGTTGAAGGTGTGGAAGAATTCTTCCTGGGTGCGATCCTTGCCGGCAAAGAATTGGATGTCGTCGATCAGCAGCGCGTCGATTTTCTGGAATTGCCGCTTGAATTGATCAGCAGATTTTTCCTGAAGCGCACGGAAAAACGCGCTGTAGAAATCGTTGGAACGCAGGTACAGCACTTTGGCTGCCGGATTGAGCCGGCGCATTTCATTGCCGGCGGCAAACATCAAATGCGTCTTGCCCAAGCCGGTGGCGCCATACAGCAACAACGGGTTGTGGCTACGCTCGCCAGGCTTTTGCGCGGCTGACCATGCCGCAGCACGAGCCAGCTGATTGCTGCGGCCTTCAACGAAATTCCCGAACACATAATGTGTGTCCAGATTGCCCCGAAACGGTTCCTCGGCAGCCGCAGCTGGTGCGGTGCCAGCGCGTGGTGATGTTGGCTCGGCAAGCGTGCGTGTCGGCGCACCGACGTTCAGCGAGACATCGTCAAACCCACCAAAATGGCGCGCCAATTCGCGAATTCGCGGCAAAAACCGATCGCATACTTCGTCGCGCACAAAGGTATTGGGCGCGTACAGCAGCAGCCCATCATCGCGTGGTACCGATTGCAGGGGTTTGAGCCAGGCCAGCACATCTTCCTGTGCGACTTCGGATTCCAGGCGATGCAGGCAGGCGAGCCAGACGTCCATGCGTTGGTGCGTTCTCTCAGAGACGAAAACCCACAGGCGCAGATGAGGGCCTGTGGATAACATTGGGGAAGACTGGCAGATTAGCATCCCGAACGATTCCCGCCAAACCACGGCGTAGGGTTTCGGGTATCGCTTGGCTTGCACAGGCCGCATAAAGCCGCTATCATTCCGAGTCTTTTCCGTTCAAAACAAGCAAGCAGGCCCGAAATGGCGACCAAGCGCACTTACCAGCCCAGCAACCTCAAGCGCAAGCGTGATCATGGCTTCCGCGCCCGTATGGCAACCGCCGATGGCCGCAAGGTGTTGGCGCGTCGCCGCGCCAAGGGCCGTCGCCGTCTGACGGTCTGACCCCCAAGCGGGGTCAGCTCTCCGGTTTCGGCCGGAATGCGATGACGCAGGATGCTTTGAACCTAACGCCGGTATCCACTCAGGATGCCGGCGTTATCGCGTTTGCGGGTTCATGTGGGTTGCCGCCGCAGGCAAGAGTGCGCGCCAAGGCCGAGTTTACGCAGGTGTTCGAGACCGGCAAACGCGTGGCCGAACCGCTGATGGCGTTGCATTGGTTGCACGATACGCATGCACCCAGGATCGGCTTGGCGGTGTCGCGCAAGGTCGACCCGAATGCGGTAGGTCGTAATCGGATCAAGCGCGTTCTGCGCGACGCCTTCCGTCATCTGCGGCCGCAGTTACGCCCCGGTGCGTACGTGATTGTGGCACGTGCAGCGGCGCGACAAGCCGATAACGTAGCGCTGCGCGATTGTTTCGATCGCCTGCTCAAGCGCGCTTGTGCATTGCCGCAAATACAGGCGCGGGGCACAATGCCGCCCGCACCTTCCCTTCCTCAAGATGCTTCCGGGCCGATCATGGCTGTGGAACCAGGCAAGCCTGTCCAATGAATCAGACCCGTACTTTCCTGTTGATGGCTTGGCTGATGGTGGCCTTTTTGCTGTGGCGCGAATGGGGCAATGAGCATGCCCCGGCGGCAACGCCGGCGGCCATTCCGGCAGCCCAGCAGACTACACCCGGTAATTTGGCCAATACGTCCAATTTGCCCACCGCCAGCGCGATTCCCGGCGTAGCGGCGAGTGCTGCGAGCGCACAACTGCGTGCCACCGCCGAGACCGGCCCGCTGGTGCGGTTGCGCAACGACGTGCTGGATCTGCAATTGAATGGCCTTGATGTGGTGCGTGCCGAGTTGCTGCAATACCGGCAGGCACGTGCGCCGGGTAGCCCGGCAGTGGTTTTGTTCAACCCCGAGCAGGCCCAGTTTTTTGTTGCCCAGGCCATTTGGCGTGGCGTCGATGGCACTGTGTTGGTGCCGCTGCCGGAAGGCCCAGCGCGTGAATTTACCCTGGCCAACGGTGCCGCTGCCGTCAGTGCGCGGTTTGTCGCCAATGCCGCCAATGGCATTCAGCTGCAGCGCACCGTGACCCTGGCGCGTGGTAGCTATGCGCTGCAAGTGCACGACGAGCTCGTCAATACCGGCAATGTGGCGTGGACCGGCAATGTCGCGCGGGTGCTGGATCGGGTGCCACCGGTGGTCAAAACCGGGTTCACCAATCCGGAAAGTTTCAGCCTGAGTGGCGCGGCGTGGTACAGCGCCACGGACAAATACAAAAAGCGCAAATACACCAACTTCACCAAAGATGGCCCGCTGGATCAGACTGTGACCGGGGGTTGGGTGGCGCTATCGCAGCATTATTTTTTAACCGCATGGGTGCCGCAGAAAGATCAAGCGGCGTTGTTCACTTTGGCTGAAAAGGGCCGCACATACGAAATCGCCGCCCGTGGCCCACAGGTGAGTCTGGCCCCGGGCCAGCGGTTTGCGAGCAATGCCACGTTGTGGGTGGGGCCAAAATTGGCCGATAAACTGGAAGCAACCGCACCGGGGCTGGAGTTGGCGCTGGACTACGGCATGTTCACGGTGTTGTCCAAACCCATTCACTGGTTGCTGACCCAATTGCACAAACTCACCCACAACTGGGGTTGGGCGATCGTGCTGTTGGTGGTGTTGATCAAGTTGGCGCTGTATCCGCTGTCGGCTGCGCAGTACAAGTCGATGGCCAAAATGCGCAAGTTCCAGCCGCGCATCGCTCAGCTCAAAGAGCGCTATGGCGAAGACAAGCAGAAATTCCAGATGGCGATGCTGGATCTGTACAAGAAAGAAAAGATCAATCCCGCCGGCGGCTGCTTGCCGGTATTGATCCAGATGCCGGTGTTCTTGGCGCTGTATTACGTGCTGCTGGAGGCGGTGGAGTTGCGCCAGGCACCGTGGATCGTGGGTTGGGTCAGTGATCTGACCGCGCAAGACCCGTACTTCATTTTACCTTTGCTCAATGCTGCGGTGATGTTCTTGACCCAGCGCCTGACCCCGGCGGTGGGGATGGATCCGATGCAGCAGAAGATGATGCAGATGATGCCGTTGGTGATGGCGGTGATGTTTGCGTTCTTCCCGGCCGGTTTGGTGCTGTACTGGGTCACCAATGGCACCTTGGGGCTGGCGCAGCAGTGGTGGAATACGCGCAGGTTTGCCGAGGAGCCGGCCAAGGCGTAACCCAGGTAATGTTGGCCGTGGATGCTTGACGGGCTTTATCACGATCCTATGTCGATGCACGCAGACACTGACACCATCGTTGCCATTGCCACCGCACCGGGTGCCGCTGGCGTTGGGATTGTGCGGTTGTCCGGCCCGGCGGCACGCAGCATCGCTGAAACGATCTGCAGGCGCAGCCTGTCGCCCCGCGTTGCGCAGTACGCACGTTTTGCCGATGCCAATGGCGACATCCTTGACGATGGCATCGCCTTGTATTTTGCCGCGCCGGCCAGTTTCACCGGGGACGATGTGGTGGAGTTGCAGGCGCATGGCAGCCAAGTTCTGCTGCGCGAGCTGGTGGGCCGCTGCATCGCACTGGGTGCGCGGCAGGCACAGCCGGGGGAGTTCAGCCAGCGGGCATTTGGCAATGGCAAATTGGATCTGGCACAGGCCGAGGCACTGGCCGATTTGATCGCTGCGGCAGATGTGCGTGCGGCGCGTGCTGCAAGACGCTCACTGGATGGTGTGTTCTCACGGCGGGTGGACGCGTTGATGGCGCAAGTGTTGGCCCTGCGCGTACACGTGGAGGCGGCGATCGACTTTGCCGACGAGCCCTTGGATACGCTGGGTGGGCGCGCGTTGCAGGACAATTTGCACATAGCGCAGGACACGCTGGCGCAATTATTGGCTGCCGCCAGCAATGGTCAAGCCTTGCGGGATGGTTTGCATGTGGTGCTGGTGGGGCCACCGAACGCGGGCAAAAGCTCGATCCTCAATGCTTTGGCCGGCCGCGATCGTGCGATTGTGACTGACATCCCAGGAACCACCCGCGACCTGCTGCAAGAAACCATTCAGGTCGATGGTGTGGCGTTGACATTGGTGGATACCGCGGGTCTGCGCACCGCCAGTGATGCCATCGAAGCCGAGGGTATCCGGCGTGCACAACACGAGCTTGCGCGTGCCGATTTGGCGCTGGTGGTGGTCGATGCACGCGATCCACAGGCGGGGCGACAGGCGGTCGAAACGGCGCTGGTTGGCATACCGGACGTGTTGTGGCTGTACAACAAGATGGATTTGCTGGCCACGCATCTGGAGCTTGCCGAAGATGCGTTGGCGGTGTCGGCCAAAACCGGTGCCGGGATGCCTGCGCTGCATGCGCGGTTGCTGGCGCTGGTGGGGGGGGAGGCCACCAGCGGTGCATTTTCTGCGCGCAGCCGACATGTGCAGGCGTTGCGGCATGCCCAGCATGGGCTTGAGCAGGCAACCCTTGAATTGCAGCACGAGCGACTGGAACTGGCAGCGGAGGCGCTGGCGCAGACGCACGCGGATTTGGGCACCATTGGCGGCGCAATTGACGCAGATGGATTACTGGGTCACATTTTTTCGACGTTTTGCATCGGAAAATGACTTTCGGATGGCGCACGCTTGACAAACACGCTGCGTTGCCGCGTGCTATCGTCAGACAAGCCATGGTTTAACGGGGGAAATACTCATGTCTGCAAGCAAAAAGCTGTTCCACGGGGTCGCACCGGTTGCCCTGACGCTGGCCATCGCCTGTGCGCTTGGTGCCTGTAAAAAAGACGATGCTGCAGCCACTGGGCCAGCAGCGCCACAAGCCGCCGCCAAACCCACGCCGGAGTCGGTGGTGTCGGCCAGCGTGGCATCCATGGGGGCCGATCAATTGCGTGAAGCCGCAGGCAAGGCCTACAACGAGAACCGGTTGTATGCACCGGCGGGTAATAATGCGATGGAGTATTACTTGGCCCTGCGTGACAAGGTGCCAGGCGATGCCGGCGCGTCGAGTGCGCTGAATGACTTACTGCCGATGGCGGTGGTGGCAGCTGAGCAGGGTGTGACTCGGCAGGATTATGCCGAAGCCAATCGTCTGTTGGCGCTGATTGGGAAGGCCGATGCCAACCATCCGGCGCTGGCGCGTTTGAAGGCCAGCGTAGCCAGCAATGAAGCCAAGGCTCAGAAAGAGGCCGAAACGCAGAAATTGACGGCGGAAGAAGAAGCCAAGAAGCAGGCAGATTTGGCGAAGAAGCGCGAAGAAGACCAAAAGAAGCTGCAAGAACAGCAGAAGCAGCAAACCGCAGCACAAGAGCAGCAGCGCCAGCAGCAGGCCGCCGCCGAGGCGGAACGCCAGAAACAAGCCGCCGCCGCCGCCGAGGCGGAACGCCAGAAACAAGCGGCAGCCGCAGCAGAAAAGCCAACCCAAGCGGCCGCACCGTCTGCAGCACCGGCCGCACGGCCGTCTGCAGCATCCAACGAATTGCGCCCGATCTCCACGCCCAGCCCGCGCTTCCCGCCGGCGGCGCAGCGCGCCGGTGGCACCGGTTCGGTGCAGGTGGAATTCACCGTGGGTACCGATGGTTCGGTGTCCAGCGCGCGCGTGGTGTCGAGCGATACCCCACGTCAGTTCCAGCGTGATTTTGAACGTGAGGCACTGGCTGCGGTCAAGCGCTGGCGCTTCCAACCGGTGGGTCAGGCCACCACCAGTCGGCGCACGATTTCGTTCGAGTAATTCCGAACGGATGGAGGCTGCAAAAAAGCCCGGCGTTGCGCCGGGCTTTTTCTTGTTTGCACATCCCGCGTCAGGTCAGGCCGAGATCGCCAATTTTTCCTGCTTGTAGCGCCACACCGCCAGCGCCCACAGCAGCGCGGCCAGCGCCAGCGAGCTGGCGAGGTAGACGCCCCATTGCTGCAGCGAGGCGACTTCGCCGCGCGAGATCTTCTGGATCAGCTGGTTCTGCGACAGGAACGGCACCGCGTACTGCCACACCGCGGTGTCCTTCAACGGGTAGGCCATCAGCCCGTAGGCCGGCAGCATCGGCAGCATCATCAGCCACATCATGTGGCTCTGTGCTTCCTTCATGCTCTTGGCACCAGCGGCCAAGGTGGTGATCAAGGCGGTGCCGATCAATACCAGCGGCAGCAAGGTCAGCAGCAGTTTGCCCATCGCCGCGAAGCTCACATCCATCTGACTGCCGATGCCGCCGCTGGCCAGTGATGCCGACGTTTTGAAGGACACCAGGATCAGCAGCATCGACAGCAGGCCCAAGGATACCGCCGCCAGCATCTTGCCGCCGACCAATGCTGCACGTGATGCCGGTGTGGCCAGCAGTGGCTCAAGGGATTGCCGCTCACGTTCGCCGGCGGTGGTATCCATCGCCAAGTGTGCGCCGCCGATGAAAGCGAAAATGGTCAGGATCATCGGTAGCAGCACGCTCATGAACTGGCTGTTCTTGGCTTCCTGAGTGGCCATGTCGCGGGTGCCCACGCGCAGGGGCGTGGCGATGGCCGGGTTGATGCCGCGGATCAGCAGCCGCATCGCGCCAATGCTGTTGCCGTAGCCTTCCAGCACCTTGGTGACCCGCGCCACTTTGACATCGCCATTGCGGCGGGTGGAGTCGGTGATGATGTCGATTTTGGCTGGCTTGCCCGCCGCCCAGTCCTTGTCGAAATCGGTGTCAATCGCCAGCGCCAGATCTTCCTGTTGGGCCCGCACGCGGGCGTCGATGTCGGCCGGCGCGGCATGAGTGTCGATGCCGTAGCTGGCCAGGAACGTGATCAAATTCGGCGCACGTTCAATGCCCACCACGGGCAGATCCAGGTTTTTTTCCAGTTGGGTTTCGGCCCGCATTTGGGTGAGCTTGCCGATCCCGAGAAACAGCACCGGATATAGCAAGGGCGCGACCAGCAAGGTCAACAGGAAGGTGCGGCGATCGCGCACGAAGTCACGCCATTCCTTGCGCATCACCGTGAATAACGTGCTGAAAAAATGTTGCTGGTTCATGCGTGCAGGCCCTCTTCGCTGCCGATCAAAGTCACGAATGCGTCTTCCAGATTGTCTTCGCCGGTCATCGCACGCAGCTCATCGGGGGTGCCCTGCGCGGTCACCTTGCCGTGCGCGATGATTACGATGCGGTCACACAGCGCGGCCACCTCTTGCATGATGTGGCTGGAAAAAATCACGCAGCGGCCTTCGCCGCGCAGCTCTTTCAAAAAGCTGCGCAGGCCACGCGTGGTCATCACATCGAGGCCATTGGTGGGCTCATCCAAAATGACGTTTTTGGGGTCATGCACCAGCGCACGGGCGATTGCGGTCTTGGTGCGCTGGCCTTGTGAAAAGCCCTCGGTGCTGCGATCGAGGAAGTCTTCCATTTGCAACGCGGCGGCCAGTTTTTGGGTGCGCTGGGCAATCGCCTGCGCGGACATGCCGTGCAGTTGGCCGAAGTAGTCGATGTTCTCGCGTGCGGTCAGACGCTTGTACACGCCGCGTGCATCCGGTAGCACGCCCAGGCTGCGGCGCACGCGCTCGGCATCGGCGGCCACATCAATGCCATCCACCAGCACGCGGCCGGTTTCCGGTGTCATCAGGGTATAGAGCATGCGCAAGGTGGTGGTTTTGCCGGCACCATTGGGGCCCAGCAAGCCGGTGATCTGGCCGTCGTGTGCGGTGAAGCCGACGTCATCCACGGCGATCACGCGCTGCTTGTCCTTGCCCTTGCCGGGGAAAGTTTTGCGAAGATGTTCTGCAACGATCATTGCGTTGTTCCTTGAAGGTAGGGGCGCTTACGGCGCGGCGCCGTTGAAGCTGGTAAAGGGCTGTGCATAGGCCAACGTGTCCAGGCAGCTGGCGTCCAGGTGTTTGCCATCGGCTTGTTCGATGAACTGCGCAAACAGTTTCGGCATGCAGCCGGCACCAATCACGTTATGGCCCTGGCCTTTGAGTACAAACAGGCGGCTATTGGGAAGGGTCTTCACCACCTCGCTGCCGTAGCGCGGCGGGGTGACGGGATCAAACTCACCCTCCAACACCAGCGCCGGCACTTGGGTGGCAAGCGCCTTGTGGAAATCCGTCGGCGGAGTGCCTTTGGGCCAGATCTTGCACATCGCAGCCATCCCTTCCGACATGGTGTTGCCAAGCAAGGTGTGGCTGTCTTCCTCACGCGCCACCATGCTGGCCGCGTCTTCGCTGCACACCACCGACAGCTGCATGCCCATCGCCATCGCGTCTTTCATCTCGCCGGACATCATCTTGATCAGCGCCAGCAAGCCTTCGTAGTGGCCGCCATTGGCTTCGTGGATGAGCTTGGGCAGCAGTGAACTTGCCAGTGGCATGTAGGCATACATGCGCACCATGCCGGCCACGCTGTCGGCATGCAGCACGTCCTGCTTCCATTCACCGCTGCTGGCATCGCGATAACTGACGGTGGGCGGCGCGGCGCGCAGTTTGGCCAGCAACGTGTCGAGTTCGGCACGCGGGTCGCCCAAGGCGGTTTTGCACGCAGGATTCTTGCTGCACACCCCGAATTGCAGGGCCAGCGCATCATCCAGATTGCGGGCGAAGATATTGCCCAGCCCCAGCGTATTGGGTACCACCGAATCCAGCACGATGCTGCGTGTGGCCGCCGGGTAGCGCATCGCATATTGCTGCGCTACGCGGGTGCCATAGCTCACGCCCACCAGGTTGATCTGCTTGGCACCGATGGCCTGCCGCACCGCATCCAGATCGGTAATCGCATCGGTGGTGGTGTAGTGGCGCAGGTCGGCTTGCTTCGACAAGGTGTCTACGCAGGCCAGCGCCTTGGCTTGCATCACCTCGGGCGTGGGGGTGCCGGTGCTGCCGTCGTCATCGTCGGCTGCACATGACAACACATTGGATTTGCCGGTGCCGCGTTGATCGACCAAGATCACGTTGCGGTGCTTGCGCACTTCCTTGAACACCGGATCCAGCCCGGGATAGGAGTCCACTGCTGACTGTCCGGGGCCGCCTGCGATGAAGAACACCGGATCGGGCGTGGCAGAGCCATTCTCCGAAGCAGGTACCCACGCGATATTCAGCGCGATCTTGCGGCCATTGGGTTGGCCGCGATCTTCGGGCACTTCAAGGCGCGTGCACTGGGCTTCCAGGGCGTCTTTGCTGAACGGTGAGCTCAAGCTGCAGGGCGTGAATGCCAGCGTGCCCAATAGCGTGGGCTTGATGGGCGCAACCGGTGCGGTGCTTTGCTTGCTGGCAATGGTCTTGCCGGAGTCCGTATCGGGGGTGTGGTGTAGCGTCTTGTAGCCGAACACGGCGACAGCCGCGACGATGGCCAGAACAAGTCGAGTCTTGCGGGAATTCATCGGAAACAACCTCGTTGGATGGTTGTGGTTGGAAAGGAACTGGCGTCAGCCTGCATCAGGCAGAAACACATCTTCGATATGCAGTGAAAACAAGCGGGCGATGCGAAACGCCAGTGGCAAAGAAGGGTCGTACTTGCCGGTTTCCAGCGCGTTGATGGTTTGTCGCGAGACCTCCAGCTGTGTTGCAAGTTCACCCTGCGACCAGCCGTGGGCCTCACGCAATTCGCGCAGCCGGTTGTTCATAGATAGCGCTTGGTGACAAAAAATTTGGCGGCGCCGTAGCACAGCATCAGCAGCGGGAACACCCAGATCATCGCCATCGCGGCATCAAAGTGCAGCACTTTGGCTTTGTCCAGCAGGCCGCCGGCGAAATACAGCACCGAGACCAGCAGGCTGGCGATGCCGATGGCTTCGGTTTCGATCCGCCGTTGCAGTTCGTCGATCTCGCGCAGGTAGCGCAGGGCCGCCCACATCAGCATCAGGATGGCCAGTGCCGGCGATACGGCGATGACGGCGCGCAGCGGGATCGATGCGATGCCCTGCTTGATCACCCAGATCGAAGCAAACAGGGCCAGTGAATAGAACCCCATGATCGGCAGCAGCGCGCGGATATAGCGTTTGCCGGCCGGCTGCGCGTACATCTCGTCGCAATGCTCGCGCCACCAGCGCGGCAACAGCAGCATCAGCGCGGAACCGGCCAGATAACCGGTGCCGATCCCGAGCCAGGTGCTGACGGCGTTCTGCGGCCATTGCAACAGCCACTTGCCGGCCCCGGCCAGGGCAAACGAACCCAGCCCGATCAGCACGAAGCCCCAGATCCAGCGGCGCAGGGTCACGGCTGTTTGTCCTTGCGTGCTTTGGCGATGAACGCGATCCCCAGCCCGATGAAGGCCATGCCTACCCCCAAGAAGGCGGATTGGCCGCTGGCGGCAACCGCCATAAACGCGATCCCGATACTGAGGAAGCTGATTCCGGAGGCTTTCGTGGGGTGTTGGGTTTTCATGCGGTACGCCGTGACTTGTCAAGCTTGCTTGACAAGATGATGCACGCATCAAAAATGGCTTGTCAAGTCCCCTTTACAGCACTATGCGTCGAAGCATGAGGCAGTCACTTGTTGCTGACGTACTTCTCGCGGCGAATCATCGGAATCGGTAGGCCGATGGCTTTGAGCGCTTCGAAATTGGCATCCACCATGTCCGGGTTGCCGCACAGATAGGCGATATCGGTAGCGGCATCGGGCACTAGCTCGGCCAAGACGTTTTGCACATAGCCGTGGCGCACGTCGGGGTGCGCATGCGGGGAATCGGCGGCGGGCAATTCGCGTGACAGGCAGGGCATATAACGGAATTGCGGATGCGCCTCGGCAAACGCGCGGAATTCATCGCCATACAGCAATTCCGCTGGCGTGCGTGCGCCTTGCAGCAGCACCACCTGCACGCCGCGCTGGGCCATTTGCTGCGCCAACTGCGGCAGCATCGCCCGGTACGGGGTGATGCCGGTGCCGGTGCCGATCAATACATAGCGGCGATTGGCATCATTGGGATACAGACAAAAGCGCCCAAACGGGCCGCTGGCATCGACCGTGGCGCCGATGGCCAGCCCTTCGAACAAGGCGGTGGCGGCACCGCCGGCCACGTAGCTGACAGCGATATCCACCTGCGCATCCGGGGCGTCGTCAGGCTGCCGGCCGATGGCGATGGAATAGCTGCGCTTGGCCGCGCTGCCATCGGCGTATTCGAAATGGATCTGGATGAACTGCCCGGGGATGCACGGCAACGGCTGGCCGTCATCACGCAGAAAGGACAGATGCGCCACGGTCGGCGCAATCATGCGGCGGGCGGTCAATTTAAGCGGAAAGTGAACAATGGCCACGGCGTTGCAACACTGCGTGGCAAGAGTGGTGCCACAAGGCTGCCTATACTACCAGCCAACTTGCGCGGCCTTCGCGCACGAGGGCGTTCATGAGCATTTCCACTTCCGCGCCGGCATTGCGCGTCAATGCGCTGCGCAAAACCTACGATAACGGTGTCGTGGCGCTGCAAGGCGTCAGTTTGGATGTGACACCCGGTGATTTTTTCGCCTTGCTGGGGCCCAATGGTGCCGGCAAAAGCACGCTGATTGGCATCGTCAGTTCGCTGGTCAACAAAAGTGGCGGCAGTGTCGAAATTTTTGGCATCGATATCGAACGCGAGCGCAGCTTGGCGATGCGCCAAATTGGTCTGGTGCCGCAAGAATTCAACTTCAACATGTTCGAGAAGCCGCTGGATATCTGCGTGAATTACGCGGGTTTCTACGGCATCCCGCGCGAGCAGGCATTGGCGCGTGCCGAACAGGTGCTGAAAGAGGCGCAGCTGTGGGACAAGGCGGACAAAGTGAGCCGCTCATTGTCTGGCGGGATGAAGCGGCGGCTGATGATTGCCCGCGCCATGATGACCCAGCCGAAATTGTTGATCCTAGATGAGCCCACCGCCGGGGTGGATATCGAAATCCGCCGCGGCATGTGGAAGACGCTGAAGGACATCAATGCCGCTGGAACAACCATCATTCTGACCACGCATTATCTGGAGGAAGCCGAGAGCCTGTGCCGCAATCTGGCCATCATCGACCACGGTCGCATCGTGGAGCAGGGGCCGATGAAGTCGCTGCTGGCCAAGCTTGACGTGGAAGGTTTCGTGTTCGATATCGAAGGCGGGCTGCCATCGGTATTGCCGCAGATCGACGGTGCCGTGCTGCTGGCCAGCGATGTGCATACGCTGGAGTTGGACATGCCGCGAGCGATGGATTTGAATCGCGTGTTTGCCGCCTTCGAGGCCGCCGGCATTCGGGTGCGCTCGATGCGTACCAAGAGCAACCGGCTGGAAGAATTGTTTGTTCGCCTGACCGGCAAGGAGGCCGCATGAACACCAATGCAAACCTGGTCGCGCTTGCCACCATTGCGCGGCGCGAAGTGATGCGGATCTTGCGCATCTGGACACAAACCCTGATTCCGCCCGCCATCACCATGACGCTGTATTTCTTGATCTTCGGTGGGCTGATTGGCTCACGCGTGGGCAAGATGGGTGGCATGGATTACATGCAATTCATCGTGCCGGGGCTGGTGATGATGAGCGTGATCCAGAACAGCTACGGCAATGTGTCGTCGTCGTTTTTCAGCTCCAAGTTCGGCCGCTATGTGGAAGAACTGCTGGTCAGCCCGATGCCCAATTGGGTCATCCTGACCGGCTATGTGACCGGCGCGGTGCTGCGTGGGGTGATGGTGGGTGCGATTGTGCTATGCATCGCGATGCTGTTTACCCGCGTGCATATCCCGCATCCTCTGGTGACGCTGAGCGCGGTGTTACTGGGCGCCACAATCTTCTCGCTGGCCGGTTTCATCAACGCGGTATTTGCCAAGAAGTTTGACGATGTGGCCATCGTGCCCACCTTCATCCTCACCCCGCTGACCTATCTGGGCGGCGTGTTCTATTCGATCACCTTGCTGCCGGCTTGGGCGCAGGCGGCCACCCATGCCAACCCGATTTTCTACATGGTTAATGCCTTCCGCTATGGCTTGCTGGGGCAAAGCGATGTGCCGTTGTGGGTGGCATATGCCTTGATGTTGGGCTTCGTGGTGGTGTTGGCCACGATTGCCTTGGCCTTGTTGAAGAAAGGTGTGGGGCTGCGCAGTTAAGTCGTCATCGTGCGGTGCCAGTGCCGCGCGATCCATGCGCCAGCATCATCCAACACGGTGTAGGCGGCGGGCACCACCAGCAGGCTGAGGGCGGTGGAAGTGACCAGGCCGCCAATCACCGCCCACGCCATCGGCGCGCGCATGCTGGATTCGCCGGAAAAGCCCAGCGCCAGCGGCAGCATGCCGGCACCCATCGCAATCGTGGTCATGATCACCGGGCGGGCGCGCTTGTGGCAGGCGTCGATCAGCGCGGCGTGCCGCGACAGGCCGTGCTGGTCTTCGGCCATCACCGCATAGTCCACCAGCAGGATGGAGTTCTTGCTGGCGATGCCGATCAGCATCAACAGCCCGATCAAGGCCGGCAGCGACAGCATGTGGCGGGTAATCAGCAGTGCGCCGAATGCACCGGCGGCGCACAGCGGAATCGCGCTCAAAATGGTCAGCGGTTGCATTGGGTGACGGAACAGCAACAGCAGCACCATGTAGATGCAGGTGATGCCGGCCACCATCGCCATGGCGAAACCGGTGAACAGTTCGACGAAGATTTCCGAATCGCCGGTGTTGATGAACGAGACCCCCGGCGGCAAGGCTTTCACCGCGGGCAGTTGTTGCACCTGCGCCATCACCTCGCCCAGCGGACGGCCATTGAGCTCGGCGGTCAAGGTGATGTTGCGTTGGCGCTTGTAGCGACTGATCACCGACGGCCCGCTGCCATCACGCAGGGTGGCCACCGCCGCCAGCGGCACCGCGCCACGCGCACCCGGCACGCGCAATTGCACCAGCAGGTCCGGCTGCGCCAAGGTGGCTTGGTCGAAGCCGACGCGAATCGGAATTTGTCGGTCGGCCAGATTGAGTTTGGCCATGCGCTGCACGTAGTCGCCACTGGTGGCGATGCGTGCGGCTTCGGCAATCGCGGTGGTGGACACACCCAGTTCGGCGGCGCGTGCCGAATCCGGGAGGATCTGCACTTCCGGGCGCAGCAGCGAGGCCGACGAGGACACGCTGCCCAGCCCGGGAAGCGTGCGCAGTTCGCGCTCCACGTTCGCCGCCGCCGCGTACAGCGCATCGGCATCGTCACCGGCCAGCACCAATTGCATCAGCTCGCCGGGCTCATTACTCATGAAGCTCAGGCGCACGCCGGGTAGGTTGGCCAGGCGGTTGCGCACCTCGGTTTCCAGCGTGCGTTGGCTGCGTTGGCGGGTGTTGGATGCGCCCCATTCCAAGGTCAGTACCGCGCGACGCAGATCGGGCAAGCCGCTTTTGCCGGGGTCGCCCAGATTGGGCACGCTGCCAATTTGGGTGAACACTTGCTTGAGTTCGGGGATGGCGTGCAGTTGCGCGCGCGCCTGCTCGGTCATGCGGGCGGTGTCTTCGATGCGCACGCCGGGTGCCAACTCCAGCGACAGCATGCTGCGGCCTTGGTCGGATACCGGGATGAAGGTGGTGGGGATCAGCGGAATCAAGGCCAGCGAGGCAAAAAAAAGCAGGGCCGCCGCACCCAGAGTTTTCCAGCGATGCTGCAGCGCCTTGTCCACCCACACCAGATAGCGGCGCATCAGGTTGCCGTCTTCCTCGGCATGCGGCTTGGGCTTGAGCAAATGCGCGGCCATCATCGGCGTCAGCAGGCGCGCCACCAGCAGCGAGAACAATACTGCGGTGGCGGCGGTCCAGCCAAATTCGCGGAAAAACTTGCCGGACACGCCGGGCATGAAGGCCACCGGTACGAACACCGCCGCCAAGGTGATGGAGGTGGCGATGACGGCGGTGCCGATTTCATCGGCAGCATCGCGCGCGGCGTCCAGTGGCTTCTTGCCCATGCCCAGATGGCGCACGATGTTTTCGATTTCGACGATGGCATCGTCCACCAGCAAACCAATCACCACGCTCAGCGCCAGCAGGGTGATCATGTTCAGGCTGAAGCCCAGCCACTGGATCACCGCAAAGGTGGGGATGATGGAGAGCGGCAGCGCAATCGCCGACACCCAGGTGGCGCGCCAATCGCGCAAAAACCAGAACACCACCGCCAGTGCCAGCAGCGCGCCTTCCCACAGCATCGTCATCGAGGAGGAATACGAGCGCTGGGTTTCTTCCGACATATCGGTCACTTGCCGGAACCTCACGCCGGGGTGCTGCGTGGCCAGCTCGGCCAGCGCCGCACGCACGGCATCGCGCACCTTCAACTCATCGGCCCCACGTGAGCGCGCCAGCGAAAACCCCACCACCGGCTTGCCATCGAGCAGCGCGATCTGGCTGGGGTCGGCACTGCCATCGTGCACCGTGGCCAGTGCGTCCAACCGGGTGTGCTGGCCATTGGGCAGGGCGATGCTGAAGGCGCGCAGGGCCTGCGCATCGGCCACCGTGTTGAGCGTGCGCACACTCTGCTGGCCGCCGTCCTGCTCGGTCTTGCCGCCGGGGCGGTCCACCTGCATCGCCGCCAATTGCTGGTTCACCGCGCCGGCGGTGATGCCCTGCGCCAGCAGGGCTTGCGGGTTCAGATCCACCCGAATCTGCCGGTCCACGCCGCCGATGCGGGTGACAGCCGCCACCCCGTTGACGCCATACAAGGTGCGCGCCACGTAGCGATCGACAAACCACGACACGTCGTCCGGCTGCAACGCCGGCGCATCCACCGCATAGGTGAGCAGCGAGCCGACGATTTCCACTTTCGACACCACCGGCTCCTGGATGTCCTGCGGCAGATCCATGCGAATCCGCGTGACGGCGTCTTTGCTGTCGTTCAGTGCCTCCAGCAAATTGGCGTCGATGCGAAATTCAATGACCGTGGTGGACTGCCCATCCACCACCGTGGAGAACACACGCTTGACGTGGTTGAGCGTGGCGACCGCATCTTCCACCTTGCGCGTCACTTCGGTTTCCAACTGCTGCGGCGAGGCGCCTGGCTGGCTGATGACCACGGTCACCATCGGGAAACTGATGTCGGGGAAGCGCGCCACTGGCAATTGATGGAAGCTCCACAGCCCCGCCACGCACAGCACGAAGAACAGCATGATGGCGGGCACCGGGTTGCGGATGCCCCAGCTGGACAGATTGCCGCCGCCGCTCATGGGGTCTTGCCTGGAGAATTGCCTGCGCTTGGCACCACGCGCACGCGGTCACCGTCGGCCAGAAAGCCGGCGCCTGCGCTGACCACGGCGTCACCGACCTTCAGGCCACTGCGGACTTCGATCAGAGCACCTTGGGTGCTGCCGGTGTCGATACGTACTTGCTGCGCGCGTTGCTCGCGGCCCACGCGGAAGGCATAGGTGTGGCCGTCGCGGCGCACCACCGCCGCCACCGGGATCACCAGTGCGCTGCCCTGCCCGATCGCAATCCGGCCCTGCACATAGGTGCCGGGCTGCACCGGCCCGGGCGCGGGCAGATCCACATAGGCGGTGCCGGTGCGGGTCGTGCTGTCCACGCCGGGTGTCACGGCGCGCACGCGGCCGTGCACGCCGCTGCCTTCCAGCAGCACCGCTTGTCCGGGCTGTACCTGTGCCAGTTGTGCTTCGGGCAGCTCGGCGCGCCATTCCAGCCGGCCTTGGCGGATCAGCCGCAGCAACTCGCTGCCGGCACCCACCACTTGCCCGGGCTGCACCAAGCGTCTGGAAATGGTGCCGGCATCGGGGGCGCGTAGTTCCGCATAGCTGCGACGCAGCGCGGCGGCATCGCGCACCGCACGGGCGGTGCCCAACTGGGCCTCGGCCTGGGTGCGGGCGGCGCGCAGTTCATCCAGCGCCATCGCACTGATGTAATGCCCATCCACCAGCGATTGCCCGCGGGTGTATTTCGAACGCGCCAGCTCGGCCCCGGCGTCGGCTTGCCGCAGCGCGGCGGTGGCCTGCGCCAGATCGCTGTCCAGGCTGCGATGGTCCAGCTCCAGCAGCAGCTCGCCCTTGCGCACCTGTTGGCCCACGTCCACGTGCAGCGCGGTGACGCGCAGGCCGGACAGTTCCACCCCAAGCTGCATCTCTTCCCACGCCGCCACCGGACCGGCGGCCGGCACGTTGCGCGACAGGGTTTGTAGTTGTGCCGGCATCACGCTGACCGCTTGCGCCGATAGCGCGGCGGGAGTGCTGTCCTGTTTGTGGCAGGCGGTGGCCAGTAGCGTCAAGCACAGGGCAAGCCCCGGCAACAGCAGGCGTGAACAAGCGCGCATACACAACGATCCGATGGGAGGCGGTGGCGCGCAGCCTAGCATATAACTAAACCAATGGGTCTATTAACTCACGGCGCGTGCTGGCAAGCGGAAAAACGCCGTCGCCGTTGCCGTGCTGTTGGCCGCTGTGGTGGCCACGTCCTCGCCACGATCGTGCGCCAATTCTTCGACGATATGGGCCAGATACATCGGCTCGTTGCGGCGGTCTTTTGGCATCGGTTTAATGGTGCGCGGCAGCAGATAGGGCGCGTCGGTTTCGATCATCAAACGCTGGGCGGGAATGTGCTTCACCAGTTCGCGCAGATGCACGCCACGACGCTCGTCACACAGCCAGCCGGTGATGCCGATATGCCAGTCCTGATCCAGATAGTCGAACAGCTCCTCGCGGCTGCCGGTAAAGCAATGCACCACCCGCGGGCCAAGCTGGCCATCAAAGTTTTGCAGCATCGCCATGAAGTCGGCATGCGCATCGCGCTGATGCAGGAACAGCGGCTTTTGCGTGTCTACTGCAATCTGCAACTGTTTTTCGAACGCACTGCGTTGCGCCGGGCGCGGCGAAAAATCGCGAAAGTAATCCAGCCCGCATTCGCCCACCGCCACCACTTCCGCGTGCGCGTGCAGGGCGCGCAGCTCGGCATCGCATTCGGCGGTGTATTCGCCGGCGTGGTGTGGGTGCACACCGGCGGTGGCAAACCACTGCCCGGGTTTGCTGCGCGCCAATTCGAGTGCCTTGGGCGAATGTTCGCGGGATGCGCCGGTCAGGATGGCGCGGGTCACCCCCGCCGCCACGGCGCGTTGCCACACCGCTTCGCGGTCGCGGTCGAAGCTGTCGTGGCTGAGGTTCAGGCCGATGTCGATCAAATCCATGGCGTGATGTTACCTGTGTCACTCACAACAGCGTGCCGCCCAAGATCATTGCGGCGATGCTGAAATAGATAACGAGGCCGGTGACATCGACCAAGGTGGCCACAAACGGTGCCGAGGCACTGGCCGGGTCGAAGCCCAGCCGTTGCAGTGCAAATGGCAGCATCGAGCCGGTCAACGAACCAAAACTGACAATGCCAATCAAGGCCGCCGCCACGGTCAGCGCCAGCAATACCCAATGCGGGCCATAGTCGTAGATGCCGCCGTATTGCCAAATGCTGATGCGGATGATGGCGATCGCACCCAGCATGGCGCCCAGCAACATGCCGGTGGGCAATTCGCGCAAGGCCACTTTCCACCAGTCGCGCAAGCGCACTTCGCCCAAGGCCAAGCTGCGGATCAGCAACGAGGTCGCCTGCGAGCCAGAGTTGCCGCCCGAGCTCATGATCAGGGGAATGAACAAGGTCAACACCACCGCTTTGGCCAGCTCGTCATCGAAATGCTGCATCGCGCTGGCGGTGAGCATTTCACCCAGGAATAACGCGCACAACCAGCCGGCGCGTTTTTTGATCATCGCCCAAAACCCGGTATTGATGTAAGGCTGCGCGATGGCCTGCATGCCCCCGAATTTGTGCGCGTCTTCGGTGCCTTCGGCAATCAGCGCATCCAGTACGTCATCCACCGTCACCACGCCCAGCACATGCCGGGCTTCATCCAACACCGGGATCGCCAACAGGTCATGGCGACGAATCAAGCGCGCCACTTCTTCCTGGTCGGTGCTGGCCGACACCCACACCGGCTCGGTGCGTTGCGCTTGCGACAGCGCGGGGGCATCCGGTTCGCCGGCCACCAAGCGCCGCAGTGACACCGTGCGCACCAGCGCATGCGTGGCGGGATCCAACAGATAGATGGCGTACACGGTTTCGCGGCTGCGCTCGACATCGCGGATATGCGCCAAGGTTTGCGCCACCGTCCAATCGGCGGGAACCGACACAAATTCGGTGGTCATCAGGCTGCCCGCAGTATGCGGCGGGTAGCGCATCAGCTGGCGCAGGGCCTCCAGGGTGCCGCTGCGCATCCGCCCGGACAGCCGTGTGCGGTCGGCTTCGTCCAACTCCAGCAGCACGTCGGCGGCGCGGTCATCGGCCATGCCTTCCAGCAGCGCAGCGGCACGTGCATCCGGCATCCGCGCAATCAAGTTGCCGGCGCGTTGCAGCTCGGGGCGGTCGAACATGTCGATGACGCGGGCCAGCGGCAAGCCCGCAACAATGTCGGTGGCCGCATCAAGGCTGCGGGCATTCAAGGACTCAACGGCATCGGCAATATTTTGCGATGCAAAGGGCAACAACTCAGGCGCTACCGCCTGCAAGATCGGGGTCATGGCTCACCTCTGTGAACAAGGTTGCGGCTGTCGCCGCGTGAGCCGGTCAACAATCAGTCCGGTGCGCGCAACGACAGCATGGGCAATCGACTGCAACTGTCGCTTGGCATCGTGAAAATCTCCTGGGAATGCCGGGCTTGGGGGCGATGACACACACCATCCAAGGCAGGCGCGGCAAGGCTACGCTGCTGCTGCGTGAGGGTCAACGTTATGGCGTATCCCTTCGCAGGTGGCAGTGGTTTTTGGTGGCGGGCGGTTAATCTTTAGCGATGTCGTCAACCTCATTTCCCATCGCGCCACTGTTGGCAGACATTCGCGCATCGCTTGCGACGCATCCGCGTTTGGTGCTGGAAGCACCGCCCGGCGCGGGCAAGACCACGCAGGTGCCGTTGGCGCTGCTGGATGCCGATTGGCTGGGCGAGCAAAAAATCGTACTGCTGGAACCGCGCCGCGTCGCCGCGCGCAGCGCCGCCGTATTCATGGCCAAGCAGTTGGGGGAAGACGTTGGGCAAACCGTGGGTTATCGGATTCGGTTTGAAAACAAGGTGTCGGCAAAGACTCGGATTGAAGTGGTCACCGAGGGCATCCTCACCCGCATGTTGCAGGATGACCCGTTGTTGGAAGGGATCGGCGCGATTGTTTTTGATGAATTCCACGAACGCCATTTAAGCGGCGATTTGGGGTTGGCGCTGGCACTGGATGTGCAAGCGGGGCTGCGCGAAGACCTGCGCATCGTGCTGATGTCGGCCACCCTGGATGGCGAAAAACTCGCCAGCTTCCTGGATGCTCCGCGGCTGTCCAGTGCGGGGCGAAGTTATCCGGTCGCAGTTTCGCATTTCCCTGCCAAGCGTGAAGAAGCGTTGGAGCACCAAGTGCGGCGCTGCGTGGAACATGCGCTGGCGACGCATCCGGGGGATCTGTTGGTGTTCCTGCCGGGGCAGAGGGAGATTGCGAAGGTGGAGCGGCTACTCGCGGCTGCGCTGCCGGTACCTGGGGTGCTGCTTTCCCCTCAGTCGGGGCATCCTGCCCCGATTCGGGCGCGCGCCATCCATGGCGCGCTTGACGCAACACCCCAGGTACCGGCATCACAGCTTTCGACCATCGAGGTGCTGCCCCTGCACGGCGAGCTCCCCCTCGAACAACAAACCCACGTGTTGCAAGCTGCGGCAGATGGTCGCCGCCGCGTGGTGTTGGCGACCAATGTGGCGGAATCCTCCGTCACCCTGCCAGGGGTGCGCGTGGTGATTGATGCCGGGTTGGCACGCGAGCCGAAATTTGAGCCCAACAGCGGGTTTTCGCGCCTGGAAACCGTGGCCATATCGCAAGCCAGTGCCGACCAGCGCGCCGGCCGTGCCGGGCGAGTGGCAGAGGGCTTTGCGTATCGGCTGTGGCCACAATCGCAGCGCTTGGAGCCGCAGCGCAAACCGGAAATCGCGCAGGTGGAATTGGCGGCACTGGCGCTGGAATTGGCCGTGTGGGGGAGTAGTGAATTGCGTTTCGTGGATGCGCCGCCCTCCGGCGCATTGGCGGCGGGGCGGGAGGTGTTGCAGAGGCTGGGTGCGCTGGATGCGCAAGGCGCCATCACCGCACGCGGCAAACGCATGCTCGGCTTGGGCACGCATCCACGTTTGGCTGCCATGCTGCTGGCAAGCGGCGAGCCGCAGCAGGTGGCATTGGCTTGTGATCTTGCCGCGCTGGTGGAAGCGCGGGATCCGCTGCGCACACGGTCCGATGCGCTGGCGCAGCGCTGGCAGGCCTTGGCGGCATTTCGCAATGGTCGGGTGCCCGTCGATGCCAACCGCAGCGGCTTGGCAGCGATGGATATCGCGGCCAAACAATGGCGCCGCCGCCTGCGTTGTACGGCGCTGCCGCCCGCCTCTGCACCTGCGCATGCACTGGGCGATCTGCTGGCGCACGCCTTTCCCGACCGCATCGGCAAACAGCATCCGCAAGACCCCAAACGCTATCAGCTGGCCAACGGCCGCATGTTGCGCTTGTTCGACGATTCCGCGTTGTATGGCGAGCCGTGGCTGGTGGCCAGCGAGCTGCGTTTCGAGGCCAAGGATGCGTTGCTGCTGCGCGCTGCACCGGTGGATGATGTGTATCTGCGCCACGCCTTCGCCGCGCATTTTCAAACCAGCGATGACGTCCGTTGGGATGCCGGCAAACGTGCGCTGCTGAGCGAGCGCGTTGAACGCTTCGATGGCATCGTGCTGGCAACAAAATCTGCCGGAAAAGTGGATCCTGCGTTGGCCGCGCAGGCCTTGATCGATGCGGTGCGTGACTTGGGATTGGGCTGTTTGCCGTGGAGTGAAGCGCTCACGCAATGGTGCAACCGTGTGCAATGCCTACGGGTGTGGATGCCGGAGCTGGGCCTGCCGGATCTATCGGATGTCGCGCTGCTTGCCACACTGGAGACATGGTTGAAGCCCGCCTTCAGCGGCAAGACGCGCCTGGATGCCCTCGACCCCAGTGAACTTTCCGGCGCATTGAAATCCGGCATCAACTGGAGCCTGCGGCAACGCATCGACCAGTTCGCGCCCACCCACATCAACGTGCCTTCGGGCTTGCAACGGGCGATCGAGTACCCGCTTGATGACCACGGCCAACCGGCATCGCCGGTGCTGGCGGTGAAGTTGCAGGAATTGTTCGGGCTGGCGCACACCCCGCGTATTGCCGATGGCCGCGTGCCGCTGCTGCTGCATCTGCTCTCGCCCGGCGGAAAACCGCTGCAAGTGACCGCCGACCTGCACAACTTCTGGGCCAATACCTATGCCGAAGTGAAAAAGGAAATGAAAGGCCGCTACCCGCGCCACCCATGGCCGGACGACCCGTGGAATGCCACCGCCACCCATCGCGCCAAACCGCGTGGCACCTGAATGACCGGACACGGGGTACTGCAAGGCGACCCAAATATCGCCATACTCGAATCAGACCATCCGTACACAGCCAAGGAGTACGTCATGAGCAAACTCGACAAAGCACAAGATCGCGCGCTGGAGTTGATCGGCGAGATTGGCGACGGCTTGCGCAAGAAGGTGCCGGACAAAGCGGTGCAATGGCTGGAAACCGGTGCTGCCATTGGTGCGTTGCGGGCCGGCTCGAAAGTGGCGGGCACGTTTGTGCGGCGCAACCCGGTGTTGGTGGGGGCGGCGGTGGTCGGCGCGGGGGTGCTTTGGTACGCGGCGCGCCAGCGGGCCAAAAAATCCGCGGTGATTGATGGCCAAGCCACACGCCTGCGACACGCCGATGCCGAACAGGACGAATACGGCGTGTAATCCCGGTTACCCGGAGCAATGCGCGCAATCGGCTTCGGGGAGTTCCACCACAAAGCGTGCGCCGCGCTCTTCGCGGTCTTCGTACCACAGATTGCCGCCGGCATTGGCAATCCATTGGCGCGACAGCGCCAAACCCAGGCCGCTGGAGTGGTCGTTAACCTCGGCCGGTCCTGCGGCGCGTTGGAAGGGCTGAAACAGGTTTGCCTGGAAATCGGCGGACACGCCCGGGCCACGGTCTTGCGCCACCAGTTGCCACGTCCCTTGGCGTCCGTTGCGGATCAGCAATTCCAGTTCGCCGCCTGCACGGGCATATTTCAACGCGTTGCTGACCAAATTCTCACCCACCTGACGCATCAGTTGGTCGCTGATGGCGACACAGGCGGTGCTGCTGGTGGTGTGGATGTGGAGGTGCAGCCCGCTGGCTTCCAGTTGCAATTCATAGCGCGCGGCCAGCCACTGCACGATGTCGGCCAGATGCGCGCAGGTGTGCGTGTTGCGCGGCAATGCGGATGCCGGCTTGGCTTGGCTTTGCAGATAGCTGCGGATATAGCCCAAGGCTTCGCGCGTGCTGTCGTCGATGATTTGCAAATAGCGCGGCCTGCGTTCGGGTTTGCAATCCGGTAGCGCCAGCATTTCACTGGCAAACAGCACACTGGCCAGTGGGTTCTTCAAATCATGCGCGACCAAATTCAGGAGTTCTTCACGCTCACGCGCCACTTGCGCCAAGCGGTCTTGGGTCAGCTTGAGCGACAAATGCACGCGGATATGCGCCAGCACTTCATTGTCGTCATAGGGCTTGCGGATACAGGCCACCGCGCCAGCGGCGAAGGCATTGAGTAGCCGCTGGTGATCATGCGCGATGGTCAAAAACACGACCGGAATTGCGCGCACGCTCGATTGTTGCAAAGCGCCCAGCACCGGCAGCCCGACGGCGCCAGGCAGCGGGGTATCGAGCACGATTAAATCCGGTTGCTGGGCCACGGCGGTTGCCACCGCAGCATCGCCACCGCAGACCTCCACGTGGTGCCCGTCTTGCAGCAGCCGCTGCACCAATACCGCATCGGTACTGGGTTCGGGCATTACAACCAGTACGCGACCCTTAGTGACAACTCGATGAGGCATCCGCGCAAGTATCGTTCACGAAATCAGCTGCTACGTTAACAAACAGCGGGCACGGGTGGCATTACTGTTTGTCCACACCTCGCCATTGCCCCGGTTGCAGGTCTTGCAGCGTGTGCTTGCCAATTGCCACCCGCACCAGCCGCAATGTGGGCAAGCCCACCGCTGCCGTCATCCGCCGCACTTGTCGGTTGCGGCCTTCGTGGATCAGCAGTTCGATCCAGGCATCCGGCACGGTTTTGCGAAATCGCACCGGCGGGTCACGTGGCCACAGTGGTGGTGTTTCGATGCGCCGCACTTGCGCCGGCAAAGTGCGGCCATCGTTCAGCAACACGCCTTGTCGCAACGCCACAAGTTGCGCGTCCTGTGGCGTGCCTTCCACCTGCACCCAATAGGTTTTGGACAGCTTATGACGCGGGTCGGTGAGGCGATGTGCCAACGCGCCATCGTCGGTGAGCAGCAACAAGCCCTCGGAGTCAAAATCCAGCCGTCCCGCCGCATACACCCCTGCCGGCAGGTCAAACTCGGCCAGCGTGCGCCGCGTTGGCGTGCTGCGGTCGGTGAACTGACACAGCACGTTGAAAGGCTTGTTGAAGGCAATCAGCATCCGCAATTCAGCGCGGTTTGCGAAATCGCAGGGTCATGCGGTCGCTTTCACCAATCGCTTGATACTTGGCATCGTCAGCGGCGTCGTGCTGATTGGTGGGCGGCAATGTCCACACGCCATTGGGATGATTGGCATTGTCTTTCGGGTTGGCATTGATCTGACTTTTGGCCTCCAGTTTGAAACCGGCCTGGGTGGCCAATTGGATGACCAGGGCTTCGGTCAAATAGCCGGTTTTTTTCATCGTCTCCAACGATGTCCCGGGCTTGGCGCGATGATCGGCCACACCCAGGGTGCCACCGGGTTTGAGCACGTCGAAAAAGGCGCGGAAATAGGTATCGGCATTGCCATCGGCCACCCAGTTATGCGCATTGCGGAAGGTCAGCACCATGTCGGCCGACCCCGGAGTGCCGAACACCGGCTTGGCCGGGTCAAACACCGGTAACGCCGGGGTGCCATAGATCTGTGGTGCCGCCGAAAACTTTTCTCTCAACGCCTTGTTCAGGCGGTAACGGTACTCGGGCTGGTTGGGGATGGCGTCATCCCAAATCGCGGCAGCATAGTGGCCACGGTTGCGCAGGTAAGGTGCCAGGATGTCGGCATACCAACCGCCACCGGGAGTGATTTCAACCACGGCGTCATCCGGTTTCACCCCAAAGAACGCCAGCGTCTGCGCCGGGTGGCGGTATTGGTCGCGCGCGCGGTCTTTGGCATTGCGCCAGCTGCCGTTGATGGCGGCATCAAACGCGGTGGCATGCGGCTTGGCGTGCGGCCTGGCCGCCGTCGGTTTGTCGGCCGGTGCGGGCGCGGCATGGGTGGCACTGCACGCCAGCAAGGCGGCAAGGCTGATCACAATGGAGCGGAGCATGCGGAAGACCTCACAGGGGTGTGCGGCCATCGTAGCCGCAAATGCACGCAGCCCGGCGGATAGCCGGGCTGCGTGGGGGGTGCTTGGACGCAAAAAAATTTACAGTGTGGCGAGTGCGGCATTAAGCGTTGCCGATGGCCGCATCGCCGGCACCAACTTGTCCATCTGTGGTTGGTAGTAGCCGCCGATGTCGACCGGTTTGCCCTGCACGGCGATCAACTCCTCCACGATTTTGGCTTCGTTATCGGTCAGGGTTTTGGCCAGTACGGCAAATTTCGCTGCCAGTGCAGGATCGGTGGTTTGCGCGGCCAAGGCTTGTGCCCAGTACAGCGCCACATAGAAATGGCTGCCGCGATTATCAATGGTGCCCAACTTGCGGCCTGGCGAGCGGTCGTTGTCGAGGAACAGTGCGTTGGCTGCATCCAGTGCATCGGCCAACACCTGCGCGGTCTGGTTGCCGGTGGTGTTGGCCAGGTGTTCAAACGAAGCCCCCAACGCCAAAAATTCACCCAGCGAATCCCAGCGCAAATAGTCTTCTTCCAAGAACTGCTGGACATGCTTGGGCGCGCTGCCACCGGCACCGGTTTCGAACAAGCCACCGCCATTCATCAGCGGCACGATGGATAGCATTTTGGCGCTGGTGCCCAGCTCCATGATCGGGAACAGGTCGGTCAGATAGTCGCGCAGCACATTGCCGGTGGCGGCGATCGTGTCCAAGCCTGCGCGCACGCGCTTGAGGGTTTGCCGCATCGCACGGATCGGACTCAGGATGCTGATATCAAGGCCATTGGTGTCGTGCTCATTGAGGTAGGCGGCCACTTTGGCGACCAAGCCACGGTCATGGTCGCGACGCGGATCCAACCAGAAAATCACCGGCGTATTCGACAGGCGCGCACGGGTCACCGCGAGTTTGACCCAGTCACGAATGGCCGCATCCTTGGTCTGGCACATGCGCCAGATATCACCCGCCTTGACTGGGTGCTGCAACAACACGGTGCCGTGCTCGTCAATCACGCGCACGGTGCCATCGCCACTGATTTTGAAGGTCTTGTCGTGGCTGCCGTATTCTTCGGCGGCCTGCGCCATCAGGCCCACATTCGGCACGCTGCCCATGGTGGCCGGATCGAACGCGCCGTGTTCCTTGCAATCGTCGATTACCGCTTGATAGATGCCCGAATAATTACGATCTGGAATCAGTGCCTTGGTGTCCTGCAGCTGGCCTTGTGCGTTCCACATCTTGCCGCTGTCGCGGATCATCGCCGGCATCGATGCGTCCACGATCACGTCCGACGGCACATGCAAATTGGTGATGCCCTTGTCGGAGTTCACCATTGCCAGCGCCGGTCGCTGCGCGTACAGCGCGCTGATGTCGGCCTCGATTGCAGCGCGTTGTGATTCCGGCAACTGACCCAGCTTGGCGTACAAATCACCGATGCCGTTATTGGGATCAAACCCGATTTCGGCCAGCGTACGCGGGTGTTTTTCCAGCACAGGTGCGTAAAAACGCGACACCACGATGCCAAACATGATCGGGTCGCTGACCTTCATCATGGTGGCTTTCAAATGCAGCGAGAACAGCACATCGCGTGCCTTGGCGTCTGCAATCTGCGCATCCACGAAATCGGCCAGCGCCTTGGCATCCAGCACCGCCGCATCGATCACCTCACCGGCCTGCACCGGCACCGGCCCGCGTAGCGGGAAACTGCTGCCAGTCACGCTGGTGTATTCAATCCGCACATTGCCCGGATTGACCATGGTGTAAGACTGCTCGCTGCCGTAGAAATCGCCGGACTCCATGTTTGCAACATGCGATTGCGAAGCTGCATCCCATTTGCCCATGCGGTGCGGATGCTTCTTGGCATACGCCTTCACCGACGCCGGTGCGCGACGGTCGGAATTGCCTTCGCGCAGCACCGGATTCACTGCGCTGCCCTTGGTGCGGTCGTAACGCTGCTTGATGTCTTTTTCGCGCTCGCCCTGCGGTGCGTCTGGGTAGTCCGGCAGCGGGTAGCCCTTGTCCTGCAATTCCTTGATCGCCGCTTTCAGCTGCGGCACCGAGGCGCTGATATTAGGCAGCTTGATGATGTTGGCTTCCGGCGTTTTGGCCAGCTCGCCCAACTCGGCCAAATCATCACTGACCGCACGTTCGCCCAGCAACTGCGGAAATTGCGCCAGAATCCGTGCGGATAGCGAGATATCGCGGGTTTCAACCACCACGCCGGCGCTGCGCGCATACGCCTGCACGATGGGCAGAAACGATGCCGTGGCAAGGAAGGGCGCTTCATCGGTCAGCGTGTACAGGATCTTGGACATGGCGGTTCACGGGCGCGGAGGAGGCGCTTATTGTCACCGATTGCGGCGTCAAGAAAAATCCAGCCTTGCCTGGATCCGCGCAGCCTCAGGCCGCCGCCGCTTTCGTGCGCAATGCGAAATCTGCGGCGATGCCGGCAAAGATCACCATCCCCACCCAGTTGTTGTGCAAGAACGCGCGGAAACAGGCCTCGCGCTCGCGTCCACGCGCCAGCCCGAACTGATACACCACCAGCACGCAGGCCAGCCCCAGCCCCAGCCAAAAATACAGGCCCATGCCGGCGTCGCGGCCCACCAGCACCAGCGCTGCAAGCATGCCGGAATACAGCACGGCCTGCGCGGCCAGATCCATGTCGCCAAACAAAATCGCGGTGGATTTGGCGCCCATACGGATATCGTCGTCGCGGTCCACCATCGCATACCAAGTGTCATACGCGGTGGCCCAGAAGATATTGGCCACATACAACACCCACGCCAGTTTCGGCACGCTGCCGGTCAGCGCCGCAAACCCCATCGGGATACCCCAACCAAATGCCATCCCCAAATACACCTGCGGCAGATAGGTATGGCGTTTCAAATAGGGATAACTGGCCGCCAAGACCACGCCGACCACGCTCATGTAAATGGTCAGCCGGTTCTGCGTCAGCACCAGTGCAAATGCCAGCAGCATCAGCAGCGCAAACAAGACCAGCGCCTCGCGCCCGGACACCGCACCGGTGACCAATGGCCGCAGTTGGGTGCGCGCCACACTGCCATCCAGCCAGCGGTCGGCGTAGTCGTTGATCACGCAACCGGCGGCGCGGGTCAGCCACACCCCCAGAGTGAACACCAGCAACGGCCACACCGGCGGCAAGCCCTTGGCCGCCAGCCACAATCCCCACCACGTGGGCCACAACAACAACAGCCAACCGATCGGGCGATCGGCGCGGGTCAATTGTGCGTAGTGACGCAAACGTGCGCGCCAATCCGGCTCGGGAGCCTCAACAGGGGAAGAAGATGCCATCCCATTAGCCTACCAGCGGCACATTTTGGTGCAATCATGCGAGAATGCGCGTCCGCGATGCACCGCCATCGTGCGCAACGCGCCTGTAGCTCAGCCGGATAGAGTAGTGGCTTCCGAAGCCATTGGTCGGGGGTTCGAATCCCTCCAGGCGCGCCATCTTGCAGATGGCTTCCTGTCGTGATTGCCGGCCTTCGCACACAGCGCGAAGGCGTTCGCTGTCACCGCGAAGCTGCGCTTCGCAAGCGGTGCCGCTCACCCCTCCAGGCGCGCCATTTGCGCGAATGGTGCCTAGCGGACAGACGCCACGCTTGCAGCCGGCAGCGGCGCATCGACTTCAAACAACCGCGTTTGTACCAGCATCTGGTCCAGCAGCAGCTCCAGTTTGTAGTGGCCCGCTGGCCAGCCGTTGGGTCTGCTGATCTGGAACGTGGTCACGGCATTGCCGTTGAAGACCAAGGTCTTACCCTCGGCCAGCACGGTTTGTTTGCTGTCCAGGTGGCTCCAGCGGGCATCAAGGCGGTGCGGGGTGGGGGACTGGCCGCTGAGTACGAGTGACGCATAGATCGTGTCGCTGGGAGCAAAGCGCAACATCGGGGCCAGCACGCGCTGGTCGCTGCCAAGCGCGTTGCCCAATTCGATGCGGGCAATGGCAGGGGTATTGGCGGATGGCAACGAGTGCATCGCGGCGGGGGTGGTTGCGGGCAGCGTTGCCGTTGGCATGCGTGCGGCGGGTGTGGTGGCGGGTTGGCAGCCGGCCAGCACGCCGAGCAGAGGCAAGCTGTGCAGCAGGCGCATGGCTTTATTGCCGGTGGGCGCGCTGCGCGTTGGGCGCGGGGCTGCCGGGGGTGGCGCGCCACGGATTGATATCCAGACCGCCGCGCCGGGTGTAGCGCGCATGCACCGACAATTGTTGCGGCTGGCAGTGGGCCAATATGTCGATAAAGATACGTTCCACGCATTGTTCGTGGAATTCGGCGTGGTCGCGGAAGCTGACCAGATAGCGCAACAACCCGGCGCGGTCGATGCGTGGGCCGCAGTAGGCAATGCTCACATCGGCCCAGTCGGGTTGGCCGGTGACCGGGCAATTGGATTTGAGCAACGCGCTGTGCAGGGCCTCTTCTGCCAGGCTGTCCGCATCGGCGTGCAGCAGGCTGGCATCGGGCGGGCCATAACAGGTGATCGCGATGTCTTGAACATCCAGGTTGCCGGCGGCATCGTCGCTGCCGATGGCAGGCACACCAAATTGCACGCTGACCAGTGCGCCGGCTGCTTGCGATAAGTCCGCTGCAATCCGCAGACGCACATGCTCGGCACTTTCAAACACGCTTGCGTTGAACGAGTTGAGGTAGAGCTTGAGCGACTTGGATTCGATCAAATTGGCCGAGGTAGCGGGCACCTGCAGGGTCGCGGTGGCCACCTGCGGCAAGCCATGAGGGTTCAGCCAAGACAGCTCGAACGCTTGCCAGCGGTCATGGCCGATGAACGGCAATGCATTGCCATCAATCCCCAATTGCGCACGTGCCAGCGCCCGCGCGATCGGGTACAGCAGGCGCGGGTCATAGTGCGCGGGATAGACAACCTCGCGCCCCAACAGTGAACCTTCGATGGTCATTGCAGGCCTTACTTGACCTCGAACTGCACCAGCGCCACCGGTCGACCATTGGCATCGACCTCGACATTGTAGGCGCCGGTATCGGTGGGGGCGAATTCGAATACCGTGAACGGCCCCTGGATGTTCTTGGTGTCTTCTTTCTGCGATTTGCCCTGATTGAACCAGAACACTTCCAGCCGTTCGCCTTGCTTGCGACCGAACTTGGTGGGCACCGAGATGTACACGGTTTGTCCGCTCTTGAATTCGCGCAGCGGGGTGGTGATGTCGCCGTTGCCATCGACCTCGGCACCGGCCTTGGCCGCATTCGGGTTGACGACGACCGACTCCACGCCATCGTCGTGGCGCTGCGGCACGCTGGTGTTGTCATCCACAGGCTTGGGCACCTGCGGGCCTTGGCGGTTGCAGGCAGTCAGAGCCACAGCGGCGAGGAGCAGGCACAGGAAGCGGGGCACTGGCATCATCGGGATTCCTAGCAATCAAACAGGTGTGATGCCGCCCATTCTAACGGGCTGGGCGCGGCCAGCCCCAGCAGAGCATGAACGATGGGGCTGCAACAGATAGTCGGTGGACTGCATTTCCACCAAGCGCGAGGCGGTGCGCTCGAATGCGCCGCGCAGACGCTGCCCGGCGTACAGTGCCATCGGAGGGTTGGCCGCAGTGCACACGAGATTGACGTGGCGGTCGTACATTTCATCAATCAAGTTGATGAAGCGTTGCGCGGAATCCTCATTATTGGCATCAAACGCCGGAATACCGCCCAGCAACACGGTGTGAAATTCGCGGGCAATTTCAATGTAGTCGGTAGTGCCGCGTGGACCCTCGCACAGTGCGGCAAAATCGAACCAGCACAAGCCCTGTCCACGTGCGCGCACCGCAATGCGGCGGTCGTCGATGACAATACCGGCATCGCGATGTGCAGCATCACCGCCCAGCGCTTGCCAACGTTCCTCCAGCCACGCATCGGCGTTGGCATCCAGGGGTGTGCGATATACAGGTGAGCGGGTCAGTGCGCGCAGTCGATAATCGGTGCTGCTGATTAGCTCGACTACATTGCAATGCCGGGTAATCAAATCAATCGCCGGCAGGAAGCGTGCGCGTTGCAGGCCGTCTTGGTACAGATTGACCGGCGCGGTATTGGAGCTGGTGACCAAGGTCACGCCCTGTGCGAACAGATGCTCCAGCAGGCGGCCCAACAACATCGCGTCACCGATATCATCGACGAAGAACTCATCCAGCACCAAAATCCGCAGGCTGTGTCGCCACTCTTGGGCAATGGTTACCAGCGGATCAGCTTCACCGGTGTGCGCACGCAGGCGTGCATGCACATCGCGCATAAAGCGATGGAAATGGGTGCGCTGTTTTTCCTTGAACGGCAGGCCATCGAAAAACAGATCGATCAGGAACGTCTTGCCACGCCCAACACCACCCCACAAGTACAGGCCTTGCGGGCCGGCGTCAGGGGTGTGATCGAACCAGCAGGCGAACAGGCTGCGTGCAGGTGGCGGCACCAGCAGCGCCTGATGGATGTGATCAAGCGCAGTCAGCGCGGCGTGTTGCGCAGGGTCGTCCAACCAATCGCCACGCGCCACGCCTGCAGCGTAACGCTGCGACGGAGTTGCCACCGCCGTCATGCCGGCAGCCAGTTCCGTACGCTGTTGCGGATCAGGCCGCGCAGGTCAATCAATTTGCGATGGAAGAAATGACTGGTGTCAGGCATTTCGATCAGTTGTGGCGGCTGCGGTAAGCCACTGATCCAAGTGCGGACCGCATGTGCATCCACGATTTCATCACTCAGGCCCTGAATCACCAACCATGGCACCTGCGGCAACGCGATGTCATCGAACGCCCAACTACGGCCCACGGGGGGGGCAATCGAGATCAGCGCTTTGGCTCTCAGGTCCACCGCGCCGCACAGGGATACCCACGCACCAAAGCTGAACCCCGCCAGCCACAGCGCCTTGTCGGGATGCTGCAGCGCTGCCCACGCGACCACGGCACGCAGGTCATCCAGCTCGCCTTGACCGTTGTCGAACTGGCCATCGGAGTGACCCACGCCACGGAAATTAAAGCGCAATGTAGCGATCCCGGTTTCGCGCAAGGCACGTGCGGTGGTGGTCACCACCTTGTTGTGCATCGTGCCGCCCTCGGTAGGCAAGGGATGGCAAACCACCGCCAACAGCGGCTGCGGCGTGCCCTCGGCAGGGTCAAAGGCGACTTCGATCTGCCCGGCCGGGCCGGGAATAAGGACGCTGCAAGAGGTGGTGGTGCCGATTGTCATGTCAACATGATGCCGCAAGTGGCAAGGCATGGTGTTCTATCCTGGTGCACAAAACACAAACGCCGCCCTGCGGCGGCGCTTGCAAGCATGCGATGCGCGCGGTTACTTCTTGCTTTGCGCCACCATGTACTCGACGACTGCCTTGATCTGGTCGTCAGTCAGCGCCGGATTGCCGCCCTTGGCGGGCATGGTGCCGGCAGTGCCGGTGAAGCCTGCGGTCGCCTTCTTGATCAACTCCTCGATACCCTGTGCGCTGGCGCGGGCACCGATGCCGGCACTATCCAACTTGGGCGCGCCACCTACGCCAGCGGTATGACACCCGGTGCAGGGGCCGTTGTTGAAGATTTCAGCGCCATCGGTGCGGCCTTCAAACGGTACATTGGCGGTCAGCGCAGCCGTGGCGGCAGCCGCGGCAGCGGCTTGCGCGGCAGCACCGGTGGCGCCGGCATATACCGCACCGACCGGGCCAATGCGGTCTTGCAGGCGCTGTTGCGCGGCGGGATCGGTGGGGTATTCCACCTTGCCGTTCAGGTGATGGGCAAACAGGATCAGGCCCACCATTACCAGGAACAGAAAGGCAATCACCATCGAAAAGCGCTTCAGGAAAGCGAGGTCAGTCGTCCGCACAGTGCACCCACATGAAATGGCCGATTGCGGCCGTCAAGAGCCGGATTATTCCAGAATGAGCGCAGTAGTGCGAGGTCGGCCTTGCGGCGAGCGGGTGGCCGCCAGTTGAAAGGCGCGATGGACGAGAATTGTTAGCTGCGCGTGAATGCGTATTAACGCCTATTCAGGTTGATCGGAAAGCTGCAAACAGTGATGCATTTCCGGGTTCAGGTTGACAACTCATCACGTTAGAGGTGATAACACCATCGAATAGGCCGCACAGTTTCGGATGAGTCATCTCCGATGTGTGCCGCGCTGCGGGGGCGCATTTTGCAAGTAATTGAGCACCGCCGGGGTATGGCGGATAGACGAAATTCCAGAACGGACTTGGGGGTTACATGAGCAACAATCGGAACAGCCGCACGCTTGGCAAGGCACATAATCGCCGCATCATCAGGCTTGATCCGATGACGCGCGCCGTGCGTTCGGCGTTGAGTGTCTCGGCACTGACCTTGGCGATTGGGTTTGCGGGCAATGTCACGGCGGCAAACCACCACGTCGCCGCAGTGCATGCCCTGCAAATCGAGCGCGCTGCGATTGATCACGTCCCGGTTGTCGACCTTACGGTGGTTACCGACAGCTTTGCCATCGACAGCCACCGTGCACCCCTGGTGGCGCTGGCAATCAATGAATACAGCATTGGCGATATCGTGATCGACAATGCCGATCCGATCAGTGAAATCCAATTCGGCGATGCCATAGCCATTTCTGGCTACAGCAATGGCGGCATGGTGGACATTACCAATCAAGCCGACGCAAACCTCGAAGCGATGTCGTTGCTGGGCAGCGCGATCGGCATTTATGGGTACTCCACCACCGGTGATGTTTCTATCCACAATGCGGCAGATATCTATGCCTATTCTGCGGGCAGCCTGGCGGACGGCATCTTCGCGTCCGGCGCAAATGTCGATGTGACCAATAGCGGCGGTATCCAGGCCGACGGTTACGATTGGGCTGCCGGTATCGAAGCGCAGGCCGCCGATGCGGTGTCGGTTGACAATTCCGGCGATATCAGCGCCAGTGTGTATGCCACCGGACAGGCTTTCGGTATTTACGCCACGGGTAGTGACGTCACCGTGATCAACAGCGGTGCCATTACCGCACAGGGCTATTACGCCACCGGTATCGAAGCGCGTTCCTACGGCGATATCAGCATCAACAATAGCGGCGCGATCGATGCGGGTTCGATTGATGCCGTGTACGACCCCTACACCGGCACCACCACCGTGTATGGCTCAGCCCTCGCAACGGGCATCAATGCCACCAGCGGTGGGGAAGCGGCGGCGGTCAGTGTGGCCAACAGCGGTGATATCAATGCTATCGGCTATTTCGGCGCGACCGGGATCTCGGTGGTATCCAGCGGACTGGGTGGCACTGCCAGCGTCAATAACAGCGGTGCGATTTACGCCTCGCAGTACACCAAATATGGCGTAGGTGCCAACGGCATCTTCACCTCGGCCGATGGCGACGCCTCGGTCACCAACAGTGGTGCGATCACAGTGGTGTCCGCAGGTGCCGCGACAGGCATTTCGGCACTCTCGTTTGCCGGCACTGCCAGCGTCACCAATTCGGGTGACATCGAGGTCGTCAGTACCGCAGCGCTCGGGTACGACGCTACCGGCATCCTGGCATTCAGCGCGAATGGCGATGTGTCTGTCAGCAACAGTGGTTCGGTCTCGGCACAAGCGTCGCTCGGACTTCTTTATTCCAATGCCTACGCGATTCGGGCACAAGGCTTCGGTGACGTCAGCGTTGCCAACACCGGCTCGCTGTACGCCAATGGCAAGTATGCGTTTGGCGTATATGCCAGCTCCAGCGCCGGTAATGTCACGGTCAATAATGCCGACGGTGCCAGCATTGGGTTCTATTCCTATCTGGGCCAAGGGTTCGGTGTGCTTGGGATCGCCAGTTTGGGCGATGTAAGCATCGACAATGCGGGTGATATTGCCGGCTATGCCTACACCCAGGCGGTGGGGGTTTTCGGGTTGGCGGCGGCGGGGAATGTCAGCGTCACCAACAGTGGCAGCATCGCTACCGAGAGTGCAACCAGTGCCTCGGTGGGCATCTTCGCGCGTGCCGATTACGGCAATGCTGCGGTGAACAATAGCGGCAGCGTGGACGCCTATTCCGCACAGTCGGTGGCCTACGGTGTGCTTGCACGTTCCGACTACGGTACTGCCAGCGTGACCAATAGCGGTACCGTCAATGCCAATGGGTATCTGGCCGCCGCCGGCCTTATCGCAACCGGTTACTACGGTGCCAGCGTCACCACCACCGGGGGCACCATCACGGTGCTTGCCACCGGCAAGGCGACCGGGATCGAGGCCATGTCGGCGGTGGGTAATGCCGTGGTCGACAATGCCAGTGACATCCAGGCCATTGGTGCGGTACTGGGGGCGGACGGCATCGCTGCAAGTTCGGTGCTTGGCAATGTGGCCGTTGGCAATACTGGCGCGATCCAGGCGTTGTCGTTGTATGGCGATGCCAATGGCATTCGCGGCTATTCGATTGGCGGCGATGTCGTGATCGAAAACCACGGCAGCGTCATGACTTACAGCAACGCAGGTAGTGCGATTGGTCTGTATGGCTATTCGATGTACGGCAATACCTCGGTGACCAACTCAGGCAGCGTTTCTGCGGACTCCTACAACGGGCTTGCCGATGCCATTTTCGCATCCGGCATGGATGTGAGTGTGGCCAACAGCGGCGCACTGGAGGCCATCGGCAACACATGGGCCGCCGGTATCGAAGCGCAGGGCAGCAACGCCGTGACGGTCACCAATTCTGCTGCCATCAGCGCTACTGCCGGCGTGTTTGGCCAGGTGGCTGATCCGGATGGCAATATCGTTGCCGCCGCCAATGGGGGTACTGCGTTCGGCATTTACGCCACCGCAGGTGAAGGCGGCGCGGTGGTGGTCAACAGCGGCAGCATCGCAGTCGACGCAGGTTACGCCACGGGTATCGAAGTGCAGTCCTTGGGCGACATCAGTGTTGCCAATAGCGGCAATATCGATGCCGGCTCAGGTTTGAACCAGTACGACATGGGCTACGGTTACACCCTGTATTACGGCACCCAACTGGCCACCGGTATCGCCGCCAGCAGCGGTGGTGAGGGCGCAGCCGTGCAGGTCGTGAATTCGGCTGACATCACCGCCAACGGCACATTCGGTGCATTCGGTATTTCCGCAGTGTCCAGCGGTATTGGCGGTACGGTAACGGTGGTCAATAGTGGCGATATTCTTGCCAGCCAGGCCAACAAGTACGGCGCGGGTGTTTACGGTGTATTTGCGTCAGGCGATAGCGATACCGCCGTTGGCAACAGCGGCCACATCACGGCAGCCTCTGAGGGTGCGGCAATTGGCGTGGCGGCACTGTCGTTTGCAGGTGATGCACTGGTGGTCAATTCCGGTGATATCAGCGCCAGTTCGGCTGCAACGGCCTATTACGGTGCCACCGGCATCGTGGCATTTGCCGGCAATGGCGCGGCGGCAGTGAGCAATACAGGCAGTGTCAGTGCCGTTTCGCAAGCGTTGCTCGGTGCACCTACGCGTGGCGTGGACGTGCAGGGCCAGCAGGGAGCAACGCTGTATAACAGCGGCTCGATTTATGCCAACGGCAAGTACGCCTACGGTGTCTTCGCGACCTCGGCGGCAGGCGACGTCGGCATCAACAACGCCGCAGGCGGTGAAATTGGCTTCTATTCCTATCTCGGCAGGGGCTTTGGTGTATTGGGGATTGCCTACTCGGGCGATGTCGGTGTGGTCAATGCCGGGACAATTGAAGGTTACGCCTACGGTCAGGCAGTGGGTGTCTTCGCCCTTGCTGCTGCCGGTGACGCTGGCGTGAGCAACAGCGGCCACATCACGATTCAAAGCGGAAACAATCCGGCAGTGGGTGTGTTTGCACGCGCCGATTACGGTACCGCGACGGTGGTGAACAGTGGTGATATCACGGCAGTTTCCGGTGGCGATTTGTACCCGGGAACCAATGCCTATGGCGTGCTTGCCCGCGGGGCCTATGCGCAAGTGGGCAACAGCGGCAACATCACCGCCAATGCCTACTACACGGCCACGGGCATTGCAGCGCGTTCGTACTATGGCACCCTCGTCAGCACCACCTCAAGCAGCCATATCAACGCCTCCGCGTTGTTGGTGGCGATCGGTATCGAAGGGCGCTCGGAACTCGGTAATGTTGCGATCAGCAATGCCGGCGACATCAGTGCGACGGGTGTGCTGGGTGGCGGCGTCGGGATTCAGGCCTATAGCGGTGGCGGTAACTCCAGTGCCACCAATACCGGTCATATCACCGCCAAATCCACCTACGGCATGGCGATTGGTGTCACCAGCTACTCGGCAGCGGGCAATGCGCAGGCCAGCAACGGCGGCATGATTTCCGCGCAGGGCGGCGATTACGGCGCTTATGGTGTCTCGGTACAAGCCGCTCACGGGATGGCAACGATCAACAACAGCGGCAGTGTGTCGGCCACATCGACGGGAACCTCCATCGGTATCGTTGCCGAGGCGTATGGCAATATCGTGGTCAACAACACCGCCACCGGTTCGGTGGACGCCGGCAACGGCAGCATGGCAGCTGGGATCCAGTTGACCAGCGCCAGCGGCAACGCCACGGTCAATAACGCCGGTCAGATTCATGCCAGCGGTGGCGACCTGTCGGCGGGTGTGGTGTTCAAGGGCACCAACGGCACCAACACACTGAATAATCTTGCCGCGGGCATGGTCCGTGCGGATGGTGCGGATGGCTATGCGTTTGCGGTGATTGGTGGTGATGGTGTTGAAGTCATCAATAACAGCGGCAAGCTGATGGGTGCGCTGAATTTGTATGCGGGCAATGATGTCCTCAACAACTTGGCCGGCGGTGTGTGGGATCTAATGGGTACCACGCATACCGATTTCGGCGACGGCAATGACACGGTCAACAATTCGGTCGGCGGCAAGATCACCGTGGGCAGCGGCAAGATCGAAATGGGGGCCGGCGATGACAGCTGGGTCAATGCGGGTACGCTGACCATTGGTACAGGCGGTGTGGTCAGCTTCGGCGATGGTAACGACCTGGTGAACAACGGTGGCCTGATCACCCTGACCGGCGGCAGCATCCAGATGGGGGCCGGTGCCAACAGCTTCATCAATGGTGGCACCATCCAAAGTATCGGCAGCGGCAACACCATTAACGTGGGGGCTGCCGGAACCTTCACCAGTGGTGGCTTGCTGAACTTCCTCAATGGGGCGACCACCGACAAGCTGGCTATCACGGGAACCTTTGCAGGTTCCGGTAACCTCAACCTGGATCTGAATCTGGTCAACAACAGCGTGGATCAGATTGCAGTCACCGGCAATATGGCCACCACGGCGGCGCAGAAAGTCAATGTCCTGTTTACCGGCATGCCGTTGACGGCGCACGCCTCGTCGGTATTTGCCACCGTCAGTGGCACTTCGGCAGCTGGCAACTTCGTCGCCGGGCAGATGATCGGCTACAACTACGCAGCCAACTTCCTTGATGTGGGCCTGACCGTGAGCAGCCAGCTGGATGCCACCAACACCACGCCGGACAAGTTCTCGGTCAATATCGATGTCAACGGTTTGAACGATACCGGTGCATTGGCCGCTTCGGCTGCTGCGGGTGCTGCCGGCGTGATGAACACGCAGATGGGCACCTTCCGTCAGCGTTTGGGTGTGAATCCCTACGGTGATGCCGGCAAGGTATTGAGCGCCTTCATTCGTGGCTATACCGATCAAGGCGACATGCAGCCTGATCACCTGGCCGGCAACTTTGGGCAGGGTGGGCACTTCAACTACAGCCAGTCCAGCTGGGGTCGTGAATTTGGCATCAATGCCAACCTGTTCGAGAACTTGCATGCCGGCCTGGTGTTGGGCAATGCGGACAGCCGTCAGCGCCTAGCCGATGGCGGCGTGGGTGAAAACCGCTTGAACGGTGCAACGGTGGGTGGTTATGCCACCTGGTACGTGCCGGGCAGCTTCTACGTCGACTTCAATGCCCGCAAGATGGGTGCAGATATCCGCTCGACGTCGGCAGCGGGCTTGCTGACCAGCCGTTCGAACACCACCGCATGGAGCCTGGAAGCGGGCTACGAGTGGAACGTGGGTACCTTCAACTTGGTGCCACAGGTGCAGTACACCCGCACCCATGTGGAAGATCTGAAGAACTTCTTTGGTGATCGCGTCAACTTCGAATCGCACGGTGGCACCTTCACCCGCGCCCGCCTGGGCTTGGAAATGAACAAGACCTTCCAGGTAGGTGATGTGCGCTGGACGCCGTATGGCTCGCTCAACGCCGTGCGCGATATCAACGGCAAGAGCACCTACACCGTCGGCAACTTCTACGGCAATACCGACACTCGCGGGACCAGTGCCATGGCGGAATTGGGCCTGGGTGTGCAGAAGGGGGGCTTCGGCTTCAACATTGGTGCCAACTGGGCCGATGGCGGCGCCTACAAGAGCTTTGTGGGTGGCCAGGCCAGCGTGCGCTTCTCTTGGTAACCGCTTGATCCCGGGCCCGGCGTGCCGTCGGGCCCGGAATTCGTAATTTGTAGTCTGGATAACACGTGGCCAACGAAAACAATCCGAATGTAGTACCTGATCAGTCCTCGATCCAGTCAAATCAGGACACCCCTGAGCTGGACACCGGGCTGGACGCTCTGACAACGGAGGCTCCGGCAGCGCCAGCAACCACCGAAGCCAGAACTTCTGCCGATGCCGCCAAGCCAGGCCAAGCACCGCGTGATCTGACCCAACTCAAGGTTGAAAAAGGCTGCTCGCGTGGGCTGGCCGGATGGCTGGGACAACATCGCTTGTCACTGGCCATCACCTCCTACCAAACCGGGCGCATCTATTTGGTCGGCAGCGATCAGCAGGGTCGCGTGTCGTTTTTCGAACGCATTTTCGAGCGCGCAATGGGTGTGGTGGGCAATGCCCAACGCATCTATCTGGGTGGCTTGTATCAGTTGTGGCGGTTCGAAAATGTGCTGCGTCCGAACGAGGTCATCCATGGCCAGTTCGATAAGTGCTATGTACCGCGCAACGCGCAGACCATCGGCGATCTGGACATCCACGAATTGGGTATCCGCAAGAATGGCAAGGTGGTGTTCATCAACACCAAATATTCCTGCTTGTCAGAACTGAGCCAGACCCACAGCTTCAAGGCGATCTGGAAGCCCAAATTCATCAGCAAGCTGGCGCCGGAGGACCGCTGCCATTTGAACGGTCTTGCGATGGTCGATGGCGAACCCAAATACGTCACTGCGGTGTGCAAGAGCGACAGTGTCGACGGCTGGCGCGACCGCCGGCATGACGGTGGCGTGGTGATCGACATCGACACCGATGAAATCGTGTGCGAAGGCCTGTCGATGCCGCATTCGCCGCGTTGGCATAACGGCAAGCTGTGGCTGCTCAATGCCGGCACCGGTTATTTGGGCTGGGTGGATTTCGACAAAAAAGCCTTTGTGCCGCACGCCTTCGTGCCAGGCTTTGCACGCGGCTTGTCGATGATTGGCAATGTCGCAGCGGTGGGGCTCTCGAAGCCGCGTAATCAGCGCTTCGAAGGCTTGCAGCTTGACGAAGAATTGAAGAAGCGAGATGCCGATCCGTGGTGCGGCGTGCAGATCATTTCGCTGACCAATGGCGACGTGATGAACTGGATCCGATTCGAAGGTGACATCACTGAAATCTTCGATATCAGTTTTCTGCCGAATGTGAAGCACCCGATGATGATCGGCCTGCGCACCACGGAAATTCGCGACTTGATCACATTTGAATCCGACATCCCGGCGGAGGCTGCAATCGCATGATGCATTCACTTTCTCTGGCCGCACTGGCGTTGGGCATGCTGATCGCCCAGGGCGCACAAGCGCAGACCCACAAGCCAGCCACGGCAGCGGTGCCAGCTGCACCCGCAACCAAAGACATGGCGGCGGAAACCTTCAAGCAGTGGGACAAGAATGCCGATGGCCAATTGTCGCTGCCGGAGTTTCGTGCCGGCTGGCAGCAGGCGCAGGCGGCTGCACAACTGCAGGTGCAATTGCGCCGCCAATTTGCCACGCTGGATGCCAATCACGATGGTGCCATCGACGCCAGTGAATACGGCAATCTGGTGCTGATCAAAAATGCCGGCAAGACGGCACCGCCACTGGCCCGCTTCGATGTCAATGCCGATGGCAAGTTGGAGTTCGGTGAGTACTTGAAGTTGGTGGAAGCCTTGGCGCCCAAGGAAGCTGCGAAGGGCGCTGCCAAGTGAAGGCCACGTTTCATCCGGTCTGGAAGCAAGTAACGCCGGAATTGGCGCAGGAAATCGTTGCGTTCTGGAAACAGCACAATGCAATTGGCGACCAAGCCGTCGCGAATGCGCGTGCCGAGCAAGCCGTGTGCGTCGCGCGGGATGATGCCGGCCAGTTGTGTGGAGTGGGCACGGCGATAGTCAAAGTGCTGCCGCGCTTGCGCCAACCGATGTATTACTACCGCCAGTTTTTTGCCAAGGCCTTGCGCGGGCAACATCAGGAGCTGGCGTTTTATCAGGCATGCAAACAGGTGCTGCAAACGTATAACCAATCGTTGGCGCAGGCCGAAGGTTTGGGGATCTTGCTGGAAATCGAAAACGCCAAGATCGCGCATGCCTATAACCAGGCCATCGTGCCTGGATTTGAGGCAGTGTTCATTGGCTATTCGCCGCGCGGCCTGCAATTGCGCGTGGCGTATTTTGAGGATGCCATTTTGCTGACGCCGGCACCGATCCGGATGCAAGCGTTACCAGGCGGGCGTGCTGCCACCCGCTGAAGAGTTGACCCATCCCCGGCACGGCAACGGTCGGAAACTGTTTACAACGGAGAACGCGCCATGAAAGTACAAGCCAGTTTGTTGTCTCTCGCCATTGCGTCCACCCTGGCCGTTGCTGCGGCGCCGGCGGATGCAGCGGTATCCCTCAAGTCTGCGGCCATTGCCCGCGCGGATCTGCTGATTGGTGGCAACGCCAACTTGCTGCGTCGTGCACCGGCCGATGTATTGGTGGCCAAAGACGCGGTGGTCGATGCCAAGGGCACCGAGCACGTACGCTACAACCGGACGTGGAATGGCCTGCCGGTCATCGGTGGCGATTTCGTAGTGCATTCGCGCAATGGCAAGCTGTCCAGCGTCAGCCAGACCTTGACCAGTGCACAGCGTCCGTCGTTGCGTGCACAGGTCAGCCGTGATCAGGCCATCGTCGAAGCCGGTGCGCACTTTGGCACCCAGTTCTTCGGTGCACCGACTGCACGCACCGTGGTGTATGCCCGCAACACCGTGCCGGTGTTAGCGCATGAAGTGGTCTTCAACGGCATCAAGGCCGACCAAACCCCGACCGAAATGCATTATTTCGTCGATGCCCGCAGTGGCAAGATTCTGGATCAATGGGACGGCGTCAATACCGCCAAGCCGGGTCCTGGTGGCGGTGGCGGCAGCTGCACCCCGGCCGTGGGCATTGGCAAGACACTGACCGAAGGCAACGTGACGCTGAACACCTCCCTGTGTGGCAGCAGCTACAGCATGGTGGATACCACCCGCGGTGGCGGCGCTACCCACAACATGGCGATGAAGACCATCGGCATGGGCAATGTGTTTACCGCCAGCAGCAATACGTGGGGCAACAACTTGGTCACCAACTCGCAGACCGTGGGTGCGGATGCACAGTACGGCATTGCGACAACGTGGGATTACTACTTGAACGTGCATAACCGCCACGGCATCGACGGCGCGGGCACGGGTGCCATCACCCGCGTGCATTACGGCCGCAACTACCAGAATGCCTTCTGGAGCGACGGTTGCTACTGCATGACCTTCGGTGATGGCGATAACGGTGCCACCATCTATCCATTGGTCGCCATCGATGTGGCTGGCCATGAAATGTCGCACGGTGTCACCAGCCGTTCGGCAGCACTGGTGTACAGCGGTGAGTCGGGCGGCTTGAATGAAGCCACCTCCGACATCTTCGGCACCATGGTGGAGTACTACGCCAGCAATGCCGCGGATCCAGGCGACTACGTGATGGGTGAGAAGCTGTTTCCGAATAATGCCGATATGAAGAAGGCGATTCGCTGGATGTTCAAGCCCAGTTTGGACAAGGCTTCGGCCGACTGCTATTCATCCTCGGTCGGCTCGCTGGATGTGCACTACAGTTCGGGTGTAGCCAACCATTTCTACTATCTGCTGGCGGAAGGTGCGGTGGTACCCAGTGGGTTTGGTGCCGGCACGTGGGCCAACCTGACTCCTGCAAAGCTGGTGTGCAACGGTAATACGGCGCTTGCTGGCATCGGTCGCGACAAGGCCAGCAAAATCTGGTATCTGGCACTGACCGCCTACATGACCTCCACCACCAACTATGCCGGTGCGCGCAGTGCGACCTTGAGTGCGGCAGCGGAGTTGTACGGCAATGGTTCTGCCGAGTACAACGCGGTGGCCGCGGCATGGAGTGCAGTCAGCGTCAGTTGATGATCTGGCATTAGGCAAACACGAACGGCCCGCGCAAGCGGGCCGTTTGTTATCAATGCAGTACGATGATTGAAGCTCTTGTTGGCAGCGATCACTCACGAGTCGCAAGCTGGGCTTCGATCTCCAACAGGTCGCGGTCGCGCCCGATACTGGCGGCGGCCACCAACACTGCATCTTTGAAATAGCGGACAAGGCAATCATCGGTAGCGGGATCGCCGTCTATTTCAACGCGATTCCAACCACGCCCGTGGCCCACGTAGCGCAAGTCGATGCCGTAATGGTGCGTCCAGAAAAATGGCGGTACAGCAAACGTGCTGACATCCCCCAGCATGCCATCGGCAACGCATTGACCTTGCCGCTGTGCATGCACCCAATGTTCGACGCGAACATGCGTTCCTGCGTGCGGGTAGCTGGCGACATCGCCTGCGGCATACACATCGGGTGCAGAGGTGCGTAGCTGCGCATCCACGCGAATGCCGTTATCGACAATGAGCCCGCTGCTGATAGCCAATGCGGTGCGTGGTTTTACCCCCACGCCAATCAGAACGGCATCGACGGCAAGTGTGTCGGCGTTGCTCAGCGTCAGTGTCTGGCCATCGAAGTGATGCGGTTTGCAATCCAGATGGAACACCACGCCCTGCGTGCGGTGCCGTTTGAGTAGATCGGCAGCCAGAACATCACCCACGATGCGTGCAAGTGGTAATGCTTCGGGGGTGATCACATGCACATCAAGGCCACGGCTGCGTAGTGCGCCGGCGGCTTCCAGGCCAATGAAGCCTGCGCCGATGATGGCCACGGTCTTGGCTGCATGAAGGCCTGCAATGAGTTTACGGCTATCGTCTAGCGTGCGCAGGGTAAATACATTCGGGAAATCGAAACCGGGCAGTCGATTCGGTTCGGCGCCAGTCGCTAGTAGCAGTGCATCGTAATCAAAGGTCATTCCAGTGTGGGTACTGACTTGATGGGCGGCACAATCCAGGTGGCCAATTTCGCAATCAAGGTGAAGCTCGATGCGTTGCTCGTGATAAAACGCAGCAGGCTGCAGCGGGATCCACTCTTCTGGTGCACTGCCAGCCAGATAATCCTTGCAGAGATTGGGCCGATCCACTGGTGGCGACGTGTCGGCACTGAGTAGGGTCAACCTGCCGGCGTAGCCACGTTCACGCAGGCGTTGTGCACAGGCAAACCCTGCTGCGCCGCCACCGACGATGACAATTTTTTGTGGCGTGGCAATGGCTACAGGTGCTGGTGTATGGACGGGGTTGGCAGTGCCGCGCACAAAAATCATTTCGCCAATGGTTTCCACCATCCAGCATTGCAGTGGTGAAAACGCAGGTGCATGAATCGCCTGACCGGTGCGCAGGCTGAAACAGGCGTGATGCCAGGGGCAGCGGATGTCATCGCCCACGCGCAGCCCTTCGCCAAGCGGTGCGCCGTAATGGGTACAACTGCCGGAAACCGCATGTATCTCGCCATCAACCATGGCTAGCAGGACTGCCGTACCCTGCACATGGCCAGACAAGACGCCATGCGTGGGAATTTCAGAGCGTGCAATCCCGAGACTGAAATCCGGACCTGTTACCGAAGTGGTGTTGCCCATTGCAATTTCCTTCTGGTCGATGTGTGGGTAGCTTCTTGCACGGCAGATGCAAAACGCGTGAAAAGGTTGCAAATCCAGATACTGAAATTTATCGGAACCTTTTTCGCGCCACTGCATCTGCCATGGCAAGACCAACGATGAAGGCCCGCCATGCTTGATCTTGCCGCAGCATCCACCGAGAGCATCCTCCATGAAGTAGCCCGTGATGATCTACGCCCCAGTCGCCTTGAGGCGGAAGCAGCGGTACGCATGTTGATCCGTTGGGCAGGTGATGACCCCGCACGTGTTGGGTTGCAGGACACCCCGGCACGTGTGGTGCGGGCGTATGAAGAATGGTTCGGTGGTTATTGGCGTGACCCGGTCAAGATTCTGGGCCGGCGGTTTGAGCGTTCCGGCTATGACGATTTCATCTTGTTGCGCGATATCCCGGTGCAGTCAGTATGCGAACACCATATGGCTGCGATTCAAGGCGTGGCACATGTGGCCTATCTGCCGGGTGAAAACGTGGTCGGCATTTCCAAGCTGGCGCGGTTGGTGGATGCGTATGCGCGGCGATTGCAGATCCAGGAACGTTTGACCGCTGAAATTGCCGATACCTTGCAGCATGCATTGCAAGCACGTGGGGTGGGGGTGGTGATCCGGGCCAGCCACGGCTGCATGACCACACGCGGCGTGCATGCCCATGGCGCGGCGATGGTGACCCGGCGCTTGCTGGGGGAGTGTGCGCACGAACCGTATCGCAGCGATATTCTCAAAGCGTTGTCAGCATCCGCTTGATTTCGGGAGAGGACATATGCCGATAGCAGCCAATACCACTGCACCCAACTATGCCGACATGGCCGATGCCGCCTTGGTGGCCTGCGTGCAGGCCGGCCAGTGTGAAGCATTTCGTACGATCACCCAGCGTTGCAACCAACGCATGTTCCGGGTGGTGCGCGGGGTGATTCGTGATGAGAGTGAAGCCGAAGATGTGGTGCAGGAAGCCTATGTGCACGCCTACGAAAAAATCGCCAGCTTTCGCGGTGAATCTTCGCTGGCCACGTGGCTGACCCGCATCGCACTCAATGAAGCCTATGGCCGCCTGCGTCGGAGGCGCGAGACCGTGGACATCGAACAACTGGAACAGGCATCGGCGACATCGGCACAGGTCATCGCCTTTCCCGGCCATGCATTGACCGATGATCCGGCGGATGCGGCAGCGCGTGGGCAACTGCGGCGATTACTGGAACATGCGGTGGATGCACTGCCGGAGGCATTTCGCTTGGTCTATTTGTTGCGCGATGTGGAAGGCTGTTCGGTGGAGGAAACCGCCGCCGCATTGGGGATTCGCGAAGAGACTGTGAAAACCCGTCTGCACCGTGCACGCCGGCAACTGCGTGCGGCGCTGCAAGCCCGGATCAACAGCAGCACAGCGGATGCTTTTGCATTTATGGGCGAGCGCTGTGCGCGCACTACCGAAGCGGTGATGGTGCGGGTGGCGCAGCTCCCCATCACGCATTCCTGATTCACTGCAAAACCCAGAGCCACACGGAGAATTCCTATGCTGCTGTATGCCTTGATCGTGTTTTTGGTGGCTGCCTGTGGTGGCCTGGTGTTAGCCTCGTTTGTATTGCGCGGAAAATTGGCGCCGTGGGTGGTGTCGCTATTGCATGCCATGCTGGGAGCCAGCGGCTTACTCTTGCTGGGGGCGGCGATTTTGACGGCAGAGCATATCGGCATGCTGCCGGTGGTGGCCCTGTGCGTGTTTTTGGTGACCGCGTGTTTTGGTTTCTATCTGGCCTCCATCCACTATGGCAAGCGCGTTGCACTCAAGCGTGTGGTGCTCACCCATGCAAGTCTTGCAGTCACTGGTGCATTGCTGTTGATTGCGGCGGTGGCCATGCAATGAAACACCCTGCGCATCCTGCTTTGGTGCATTTCCCCATTGCCTGCTGGTCATTGGCCAGCTGCGCGGATGGTGTGGCATTGCTTGCGTGGCCCGCACAATTGCATCTGTTGGCAGCGGTGTTAATCGCCATTGGCTGTGGGTCGGGATTGCTGGCCGCGGTGGCAGGGTTTGTCGAACTGCTGAAGCTGCCGGCTGGGCATCCTGCCGAGCGCAAGGCAAACGTCCACATGAGCTTTGCACTCGCCAGTGGGTGTTTGTATGCCGGCAGCTTGTTTCTACGAATCGAGCATCAACAATTCATCGCGCCCGATGTGCTGGCGCTTCTGCTCAGCGGTGCGGGCTTGCTGGTGCTCTTGGTCACCGGCTGGCTGGGTGGTCAACTGGTGTATCGCCATGGGGTGGGGGTGGCTGGGCGCTAATCGGCGCGGCAATCGGCATCGCGGCGCAGCTTGTCCAGCCAGCCGGTTTGCTGCGCGCAGCGGGCGGTACGTTCGGCCTCACGGGCTTGTGCGGCTTTGATGTTGGCCGTTTGCTGTGCTTGTGCCTGGCGCTGGGCTTGCAGTTGCGCAAGCTTGGCTTTGATTTGCGGCAGCAGGGCTTGCGCGGCACGTTCGCCTTCTAGGATCGCACGGTTTTTTTGTGCGAAATCGGCAGCGCCGATGTCGTTGACCTTGGGACGAATTACCACGTCGGCACGCGTCAATTCCAGCGCACCCAATTTCTGGCCCATGATGGTGATGCTCTGATTGACATTACCCAGCAAGCTGGCGGAATCGGCCACGCCATTGGCCTTGCTGCTGATGTCCACCGCGATCACAAAATCGGCACCCAGCTCACGCGCGGCATCCACCGGCACCGGACTGGTCACGCCGCCGTCCACATAGTGATACTTGCCGATACTCACGGCTTCAAACACCCCCGGGATCGAGCTGGAGGCGCGCACCGCCTGGCCCACGTTGCCACGCACGAAGACCGTGCGTTGCCCGTCTTCCAGCCGTGTTGCCACTGCGGCGAAGGGCTTTTTGAGCTGTTCGAATTTCCGCCCACCCACTTGCGCGTTGACGTAATCCTCCAGCTTCTGGCCCTTCACTACACCACCGGAAAACAGGCTGACATCGCGAATCGATGCTTCATCCAACGCCACCGCTTTTTGTTGCAGCGCATAGGCATCCATGCCGCTGGCATACAGTGCACCGACCACGCTGCCGGCGCTGGTGCCGGCCACCACCACCGGATGGATGCCGTTGGCGTCCAGCATCTTGATCACGCCGATATGCGCAAACCCTTTGGCTGCGCCGCCGCCGAGTGCCAAGCCAACCTTGACTGGCGGTACCTGCACGGTGGGTGCGGTGATGGCAGGCGCTTTGGGGGCAGGCGTGCTGGCGCAGGCGGCAAGCAGGGTACACAGCACGCTGCTGGTGAGACTGAAGGCTGGAATACGCATGGGGCGCAAGCTTAATGCGCAAACCCGCAACCGCAGCTCAATGCAGATTCATTCCACGGAATCCGGCCGCCGAAACGGCAGCACCTTGCCGCGCTCTTCGGGCATGGCCGCGTGCTGCCACAACACCGGTACATCGTCGGGGGCGCGGGGTTCGAAGGTGTCGTGGGCGTGATCATTGCGCTGTTGTTCGAGTTCTTCTTCAATCTCCCAGCTGTATTTCGCCCGCACCGGCAGCGGATCACTGCGACGAAACAGGAACGCAGCCACCACGCCGCCTACTGCGCCGCCCAGATGTGACTGCCACGACACGCCGGCCTCGTGCGGCAGGATGGTCATCAACATGCCGCCGAAAAACAAAAACGCGATCATGCCGGCCGCGATGGCAGCACGGTCGCGGCGCAACAGGCCCAACGTGAACACCAGGAACATCAGCCCATGGGTGACGCCGCTGACCCCCAAGTGATGCGAGCCGGGATCGCCCAGCAGCCATGCGCCTAGTCCGGAACCCAGCCACAGCAGCGGCAGTGCGCGCAGGGTCGCCTTCGGGTAAGTGGTACCGGCCAATGTGCCCAGCAGCAATATGCCGGTGGTATTGGCCAGGATGTGTTCCACCGAGCCATGCAACAAGGGCGCGGTCAGCAGGCCCAACAAGCCTGCCATCGAATGCGGGGTGACGCTCAGGAATTCCCAATTGAACGTCTGTTGGGCGATGAAGCACAGCCACAGCAGCAGCGTGAAGGCAAGGCTGCCATTGAGGGCACGCCGAAAGCGACGGCGGTCGCTTTGGCGTTGGGCGTCACGGGGCAGTGGCGTGGACATCCTGTCAAAATGGGGTGCCGTGGCGGTCAGGACAAGGGCGGTTCCGGCTTGGCGTGTGCGGGGCGTAGCAGGCTCAACGCAATCGTGCTGCCGATGATCAGCGCCACCATCCCCAATGCCAGCGGGATTGGCACCTTGTAGAGATCGGCCAACAGCATCTTCACGCCGATGAAGCACAGCACCAAGGCCAGCCCGTAAGGCAGCAGATGGAAGCGGTCGGCCATGCCCTGCAGCAGGAAGAACATCGCACGCAAGCCGAGCACGGCAAACACGTTCGAAGTCAGCACGATGAACGGATCCGCGGTGATCGCGAAGATCGCCGGGATCGAATCCACCGCAAAGATCACGTCGGTGATCGCAATCATCACCAGCACGATGAACAGCGGGGTGAACTTGCGGCGGCTGCCTGCGCCAATCCACAACGCGCTGCCGTAATAGCGGCGCAGGAACGGCAAATGCGCGGTGACCCAGCGCAGTACCGGGTTGTGTTCCAGATTCGGTGGGTCGCCCGCCGCCCGCCACATTTTCACGCCGGTCAGCAGCAGGAATGCACCGAACAGGTACAGCACCCAGTGAAAGCGTGCCAGCAAGGCTGCGCCGATGAAGATCAGGATCGCGCGCAATAGGATGGCACCGAGGATGCCAAGCACCAGCACACGCTGGCGTTGCGCTTCGGGCACGGCGAAATAGCCGAACAACATCAGGAACACAAAGATGTTGTCGATCGCCAGCGCTTTTTCCACCAGATAGCCGGTCAGGAACTCCATGCCGATGCGATTGCCGGCCGCCACGCCCAACTGCTGCCCGGTGTACCACCACAGCCAGCCGTTGAAGGCCAGTGCCAGTGCCACCCAGCCAAGGCTCCACCAGGTGGCTTCCTTGAACGTCACTTTGTGCGGGCCGCCGTGGCGCATCAGCACCAGGTCGATCACCAGCGCGGCCACGACCACGCCGGCAAATACCAGCCACAGCAAGGGGGTTCCAATCGTTTGCATGCCAACTCCGCCATGTGAGTGACGGACGTGTCCATGCAGGATGCAAGGAAGAGGCACGCTTCGCCATTCGGCGAAGGTCTCACTCACAGACCAGTGGCCTGCCACGGTGCCGGGATGTGTGCTGAGCAACAGCAGACCCGTATTGACGACATCCGTACGCGGAGTTACTCCCCTTCTTGGGCGACAATACACAATTCCTGCGTCCGAAACATGAATATCGCCATGACCGAGCCCCTGCCCCAAGTCCGCCTGAAGAACGCCTGGCATTCCACCCATCCGTGGATTTTCCAGCGCTTGGTCGAAAAGCCCGCGCAGCGGCCCAAGCCCGGCAGCATTGTCGAGGTGGTGGGCGTGGACGGCGTGTTCATGGGGCGCGGTTTCTACAACGGGCATTCGCGGATTGCGCTGCGCATGCTGGAAAACGACCCGGATGTGGCGGTGGATGCCGGCTGGTTCTTGCGCAAGATTGCGGAAGCGGTGCGGTTGCGTCGCGAGTTTCTGCAGCTGGATGCGGTGAGCAATGCATGGCGGGTCTTCCATAGCGAAGGTGATGGCATCAGCGGGCTGGTGATCGACCGCTACGATGATTTGCTGGTGGTCGGGTTTTTCAGCGCTGGCGCATGGCGGCATCGCGAATGGATTTTCAACGCACTGCGCGAACTCTTTCCCGGTTGCCGTTTCCACAGTTTTGCCGATGAGCATGTGCAGAAGCAGGAAAGCTTCGACTACAAGGACACCTTGGGCACGCAGCCGGCCATCATCCGCGAATACGGCATCCAATTTCGCGCGGATCCGGCCGGTGCGCACAAGACCGGTTTCTTTGCCGACCAACGCGAAAATCGCGAATGGCTGAGTCATCAATGCACCGGCAAGCGCGTTCTGGACTTGTGCTGCAACACCGGCGGTTTTGCGGTGTATGCCGCGGTGCGCGGCGCAGCGGACGTGGTGGGGATTGATATCGACCCGGCGGTGATCGACATTGCCAAGGACAACGCGCATCTCAATCACGTCAAACCGCGTTTCGTGCAGGCCGATATCTTTCCGTGGTTGCGCGAAGCGGCCGCCAAGGGCGATCTGTATGACGTCGTCATCCTGGACCCGGCGAAGATGACCCGCGACCGCGAACAGGTCATCACCGCGCTGAAGAAGTACCTCGACATGAACAAGTTGGCGCTGGCCACGGTCAAACCGGGCGGCCTGTTTGCCACGTTCAGCTGCACCGGTTTGGTCAGCGAAGAGCAATTCCTCGACATGCTGCGGCGTGCCGCGTTTTACGCTGGCCGCACCGTGCAGGTGCTGAAGGTGGCCGGTGCCGGTGCCGATCATCCGTGGCTGGCGCAGGTGCCGGAGTCGCGCTATTTGAAGGCGGTGTTCTGCCGCGTGCTGGACTAACGGCGGCCTGCGCCGATGCGGCTGCTGATCGTCGAAGATTCGCAAACCTTGGCGGAGAGTCTGCGGGCCACCTTGGAGTCAGAAGGGCACGCCTGTGACCATGCCGCCGATGGTGCAGCGGCGCTGCGTTTTATCGCCAGCAATGCCTATGACTTGCTGGTTTTGGATTGGATGTTGCCTGGTGTGGATGGGCTGGGGGTGTTGCGTGCGCTGCGTGCCGCGCAGGCACCCACGCAAGTGTTGATGCTATCGGCACGCGATACCGTGGCCGACCGCGTGGCCGCGCTGGATGCTGGGGCAGATGATTATTTGAGCAAGCCCTTTGCCTTGGACGAATTGCTGGCAAGGGTGCGCGCACTGGCGCGACGCCCACGTGACGGCGGCACGTCGCTATTGCACTGGCAAGCCTTGCAAGTGGATACGCACGCCCGCCGTGCACGCTGGCAGGGCCAGGACATGCAGCTTTCACCCAAGGAATATGCGTTGCTGGAATTGTTGCTGCGGCAGCGCGGCAAATTATTCACCCGTGCTGCGATCTTCGATCGGTTATATGACAGTACCAGCGAAGCGTCCGACAAAGTGGTCGAAGTCATCATCAGTACCCTGCGCGGCAAGCTGCATAAAGCCGGGGCACCCGACCCCATCGCCACACGTCGTGGATTTGGCTATGTCATCGAATAAACCGCACCGGTGGTCGCTGCGCACGCGCCTGCTGTGGCAATTGGTGCTGGCCATTGGCGTGTTGCTGGGCGGGTTGTTCTTGACGTTGGATGCTTTGGTCGATCGCGCCATGTTCCAACAGTTGGATCAAGTGTTGTCGTCGCGGGCGGCATCGCTGGCACGGCAACTTCAGAATTCCGACGAACCGCTACCGGCGGTATTGCCGGCGTGGGATATCGCAGGGCACACCGAGTTTTTCGCTGTTTACGATGTGCGTGGGCGGTTGCGGGCGGCATCGATCAACAGTGGTCGCACCCCATTGGCCTTGCCGGCAACCACGGCGCGTTCGGGGAATGTGTTGTTACCGGATGGGCATCGCGGCCGTTATCACGTGGTGTTGCTGCAACGTGGTGCCTTCGCCAAAGGCAGGCTGTTGGTCGCCACCGAGCGCGAAAGCTGGGATAGCACCGAGCGCCGCATGCACGGGGTGCTGTTGCTTGGCATCTTGGCGGCGGTGATCGCTGCGGTATTGCTGTGCTTGCTGGTGGTGCGGCAAGCCTTTCGCACGATTACCCGCGAAGCGCAGCGTTTGCCGCACGATGGGCCGCCTGTGCAGGGCGCACTCAACGAAACCCCGCAAGAGTTGCAGCCGTTTGTTGAGGCCGCACACGCAGCGTTGCGCAATTCTTGGGCCATGGCCGAACGCGAACGCCGCGTGTCGCGCAGTGTGGCGCATGAGCTGCGCACACCCGTGGCGGAAATCGCCGCCGTCACCGAGCTGGCGCAGAACCAACAAGATGCGGATGTGCTCAAGCGCGCACTGACCACCGTGCACGCCACCAATGTCCGCATGCAGCGCGGGATTGAAGCGCTATTGGCGTTGGCGCGGTTTGAGTCTGGGCAAGAGCCGCCACAAACCGATCCCTTGGATGCCGCCGCGTTGCTGCGCCAGTTGGCAGCATCACTGGCGCAGCCACGCTTGCATCTGCAATTGCCAGCAGAGGCGTGGGTGGTGTGCGATGCCGGCATGCTGGAGCGCATCGCGACCAATCTGCTGCACAACGCGTTGGAATACGGTGATGCCGATGCACCGGTGCAATTGGGCTTGCAGTTGGATGGCGGCTGGTGGCTGCACGTGCGCAACCGCGCAAGTCATTTGCGTGAAGAAGACGTCCGCCACTTTGGCGAGCGCCACTGGCGCGGGCAGTGCGATGGCGACCCCCAACATGCCGGGCTGGGATTGGCCTTGGTCCTGGCGATGGCGCATGCATTGGGCCTACAGCTGCATTTCGACTTGCACGCAGGTGAATTGCAAGCGCGGTTGGGGCCAATCCCGGCGCTGTAAATTGACTCCGAAGTATCCGTACATGCTGTGTTGACCAATCTTGAAAACCACAATATCTTGTGTTGGTTGGTACCGGCTTCGATGCGATCGTCAGGCCGGTTTAAAAGGGAATCCGGTGCAAGTCCGGAACTGCCCCGCAGCGGTAAGTGGAAACGAACGGCGTCAATGGCACTGGGGGTAACCCCGGGAAGCGGCGCCCAGTAGGCGGGGACTCCCCACGTCCACAAGTCCGAAGACCTGCCAGCACACCGGGCTTGCCCGGTCGCAGCTGTTGCGACAGCCGTGACTCAGCATGTCGGTGCGGGTGGCCGCTTCCGCGGGGAAGCGCGTCGCGATGCGGGCAACTATGCCCGTGGCGTGCGCGTTTGCCGTGTCAGCGACAACCCCTTGGCCCTGCGCGCGGGAGCAGGCACTTGGTCAAGAATCGCCGCGTACGACGCTGCGGTTCCCGGTGGGGACACCTCATGCTGCAAACCATCATCAAACGCGACGGCCATGTTGAGCCGTTCACCCCGTCCAAACTCAACCAGTGGGGCCAGTGGGCTGCGGCCACCTTGGGCGATGCCGTGGATTGGCCGTCGGCGGTGCTAGACACCGTGTCGGCGATGTCCGACACCGCCCATTCCCGCGAGCTGCAACAACAGCTGATTCGCACCTGCCTGAACTTTGATACCTGGTCGTACAACCGCATGGCCGGCCGCCTGTACGCCACCTTGATCCGCAAAGATCTGTATCGCAATGACCGCCCCACGGTGCTCGCCTTGCATCGCAAATTGCAGGCGCTGGGATTGATGGAAGTGCTGGCCTATTCCGATGTCGAATACGCGCAGGTCGAAGCACTGATCAACCACGAGCGCGATTTCGATTACGCGCACTACCAGCTGCACACCCACCTGACCAAATATGCGATTGCCGATCGCGTCGGTGGCGTGTATTTCGAATCGCCGCAATTTATCTACATGCGCATGGCAATGGCGCTGGCGGTGGATCAGCCGGCCGAACGCCGCATGCACGATGTGGCCTGTTTCTACGAGCATCTTTCCAACAATCGCATCAACGCACCCACACCCAACCATGTGAATCTAGGCACACCGCTGCGCGGCTACGCCAGTTGTTGCCTGTACACGGTGGATGACAATGCGCGCTCGATCGCGGTGGGCAACCACATCGCCAACACCATGACCTACATGAGTGCCGGCATCGGCGCGCATATGCAAACGCGCTCGGTGAATGACCCGGTGCGTGGCGGGGTGATTCGGCATCAAGGCAAGCTGCCCTACTACCGGGCGCTGGTGGCCGAGGTCAAATCCAATTTGCAAAACGGCCGTGGCGGTGCTTGCACCACCTACTTCTCGATTTTTGACCCGGAAGTGGACGTGCTGTTGCGGCTGAAAAACCCGATGTCCACCGAAGATAAAAAAATCCGCGGAATGGATTATTCGTGGGGCGGCAATCGCTTTTTTGCACGCAAGGTGGCGCGCAACGAGGATGTGTTCTTGTTCAACTGCCACACCGCACCAGACTTGCAGGCCGCGTTGTACAGCGCCGACGAGGATCAATTCGAACAGGTGTATGCCAAGTACGAACAGGATGAAACGTTCACCAAGACCTGGGTCAATGCACGCGAGCTGTTGATCACCGCCAGCAATGAGTGGAACGAAACCGGCCGCATCTACGAGCACAACATCGCCGAGATGAACCGCCACACGCCGTTCAAGGACACCATTTTTTCTTCGAATCTGTGCGCGGAAATCGCACTACCGACAAAACCGTACCAGCACATCACCGAGTTGTACGCAGATGATGCCGACACCGGTGAGGTGGCCACGTGCAACCTAGCCGGCATCTGCGTGGACAACATCACCTCGGAAGCGCAATACGCCGAAGTGGCTTATTACGCCTTGCTGATGATCGACAAATGCATCCATCTGGCGCATTACGAGCTGCCGCAGGTGGGCATGACCTCGCGCAATCGTTTGAATGCGGGCGTTGGCATTTTGGGGCTGGCGCATTTGATGGCCAAACACGGCCAGCGCTATACCGAGCCCGCAGGCAAACAGTTCATCCACAACGTTGCCGAGCGCCATTACTACCACCTGCTGCGCGCCAGTTTGCAGCTGGGCAAAGAGTTGGGCAATGCACCGTGGATGCACAAGACGCGCTGGCCCGAAGGCTGGTTGCCGCTGGACACCAGCAACCGCAATGTCGAAAAAATCGCCACCTTCACCCTGCAGTACGACTGGGAAGCGTTGCGTAGCGAAATTATCGCCAATGGCGGTATTCGCAATTCGGTGTTGGCGGCGCATATGCCCACCGAGACCTCGGCCAATGCCTCGGGCACCACCAATGGCCTGTACCCAATCCGCGAACTCACCTTGATCAAAACCGACAACCACCGCGTCAACTATTGGGCCGCCCCGGATGGCGACCGTCTGGGTGAGGCGTATCAATCGGCGTGGGACATTCCGGCCAAAGACATGACCGAGTTGTACGCCATCGTGCAGAAGTGGACCGATCAAGGCATCTCTGCCGACTTCTACCGCAAGGTACTGGGCGATGCCTCGATTGAATCCACCGAGCTGATCAGCGATTACCTGTATCGGGTCAAGTTGGGGCTGAAATCCAAGTACTACATGAACCAGAAAACCTCAGCGGGCATGCGCCAATTGGAATTGAACATTCCCAAAGCACGCCCCGAGGAACTGGCCGCCGCCGAACATGGCAGCGATTGCGAAGCCTGCACCCTGTAAGGACATCCGATGACCGACACCGTCTTCAACTACGCCAAAACCGACTATCAAAAACCGCTGCTGCTGCTGGGTCAGCGGCAGGGGCTGTTCGATACTGTCAACCGCCACTATCCCGCCATTTGGAAGTTGTACAAGGCACAAAAATCGCTGGATTGGGATGAAAACGAATTCGACTATTCCTCGTGCAATGCCGATTTCAAATCGTGCTCGCGCGGCACCTACGACATGATGATCAAGACGCTGGCCTGGCAGTGGGAAGCCGACAGCGTGGCCTCGCGTGCGATTGCGCCAGTGCTGGCGCCGTTCATCACGTCATCCGAGTTGTGGGCAGCATGGCAACGGGTGTCCGACAACGAAGTGGTGCATGCGGCCACGTACTCGGAAATTGTGCGCAATTCGTTTGATGACCCATCCGTCATTCTCGATGAGATCCTGCGCGTGCAAGCGGCGCACGACAGGCTGAGCTGCGTGGCGCGGGCGTTTGCCGATGGCTACGAGACCTCACACAAATACGCCATTGGCCAATTGCCCAACGACCAGACCACATACAACGCGGTGTTCATCACGATTGTCGGGCTGTTCTGCATGGAGCGGATTCAGTTTTTGGCCTCGTTCGCGGTGACTTTCGCCATTTGTGATACCGGGCTGTTTCAGCCGATTGGCAAAGCCATCCAAAAAATTGCGCAAGACGAGTTGGAAATCCACGCCGAGCTAGACCGTGCGGTGCTCCTGAATGAACTGTCCACCGAACGCGGGCAGACCGCGTTTGCGCAATGCCATGACGCAATCCAAGCCTTGATCGAGGAAGTGATCGACAGCGAACTGCGCTGGATCGATTACCTGTTTTCCGATGGCCGCGAACTGGTGGGCATGAATGCCGACCGCCTGTCGGCATGGACGCTGTATTGCGCCAAAGATGTGTATCAAACCCTGGGCCTTGCCAGCCGCAAGCATGCGCTGCCCGCCAGCAATCCGCTGAAGTTCATGGAGAAGTGGCTGAACATCAGCAAGACCCAAGCCTCGCCGCAAGAACAAGACATCGCCGCATACAAGGTTGGGGTGATGCGTCGCACCGACCAAGACGTAGTGTTTGACGACGACTTCTAAACCGCACCTATTTCAAGCACAAGGAACCGCGATGCATATCCATATTTACGGCAAAGACGGCTGCGTCAATTGTGAAAAAAGCAAACTGCTGTGCCAGATGCAATCCCTTGATTTCCATTATCACATGGTGGGTGCCGATATCAGCGTGGACGAGCTACACGCCAAGGTCGGCACGCCGGTGCGCAGCTTGCCGCAAATTTTCATTCAAGGTGATGCGGCGCTCACGCATATCGGCGGCTATGAGGAGTTGCGGCAACACTTGCGCCAACAGCATTGAGTTGCTGTAGGGGATCCTAAGCATTCTCAAAGCTTGGTTCGCCAGACTGGCGGCACCCGTAAATTTCACGATGCCGCCATGCCGCGCTTGCGCCTTGTTTCTGCCCGCCGTATCGCCCTGTTGAGTCCGCTCGTGTTGAGCTTGCTGGCCTGTGGCGGCAAGCCAGAGGCTGGCAGCGAGGACAGCAGCCCCCAAGCGGATGCGCAGGGCCGCATCGTGCTGACCGAGGTGCAGCTGAAAAATCTCGGTATCACCCAGGTTGCGGCCACGGCCGCCACGGTGGTGCCGATCACCGGCTTGCCTGCGCACATTACCGCACCGTTGGCGGCCAGCACCGAGGTCACCGTGCCCTATGCTGGCGTGGTGACCCAAGTGTTGGTCGATGAAGGCAGCCAGGTACAACGTGGGCAGCCGATGTTGCGTGTGCAAAGCCGCGAACTGGTGACGCTGCAAGCCGAGTTGGCGCGTGCACGGGCCGAGGCCGGTGTGGCGCAGCAGCAAGCCCGGCGCGATGCAGTGTTGTTCAAGGAAGGCCTGATTGCGCAAGCGCGCACGCAAGAAAGCCGCGCGCGTGCGGCCATTGCCCGCGCCAGTGTGGCGCAGGCCAGTCTGCAATTGACGCAGCTTCGCCCCAGCACGCGCGGGGCGCCGGGGGAGTTTGAATTGCTGGCCCCGCAGGCGGGGCGGGTATTGCATCGCGCGGTGAAGCCCGGGCAAGCCTTGGATGCCTTGGCATCTGCCTTCACGCTGGTGACCGGGGAGAGTCTGGATGTCGAATTCAACATCCCGCTGGCGCTGCGCGATGCGGTGCAGCCGGGGCTTGCGGTGGAATTACCGGCGGGTGCGCGTGCCAAGGTGATGGCGGTGGGTGGCGATGCCGATGCGGGCGCGCAAGGCCTGCGTGTGCGTGCGCAGGTGCAAGCAGCCAGTGCGCTGCTACCGGGGCAGCAATTGGAAGCCAGCCTGCATTTGCCGGCACCCACCGCAGCGGTGACGGTGCCGGCTTCGGCCCTGCTACAACAAGGTGAGCGTCACGTGCTGTATGTGCGCCAAGGGCAGGCATGGCATGGCGTGGTGGTGCACTTGCTGGGCGGTGATGCACGCAGCGCCGTAGTCGTGGGCGAGGGTGTGCACGCCGGGGTCAATGTCGCGGCCAGTGGCGGCAACCTGCTCAAGACCTTGGCACCGGTGGAGTAAGCCATGCTCAACCGTTTGATCGCGTTTTCTTTGCAGCAACGTTTATTGGTATTGCTGGCCGTGCTGGCGCTGGCCGGTGCCGGTTTGCAGGCGTATCTGCAATTGCCCATCGACGCCTACCCCGACATCTCGCCGACGCAGGTGAAGATGATCTTGAAAGCACCCGGCATGACCCCGGAAGAGGTGGAAAGCCGGGTGGTGGCACCACTGGAAATGGAGCTCTTGGGTGTCCCCAATGCGGTGATGCTGCGCTCCACAGCGAAGTATGCAATCGCCGATATCACCTTGGATTTCAAGGAAGGCACGGATATCTATTGGGCGCGGCAGCAAGTGAATGAGCGCTATGCCGGTGTGGCCACGACGCTGCCGGCCAGTGTCGAAGGTGGTTTGGCACCGATTACAACACCGCTTTCCGATGTATTGATGTTCACCATCGAGGGCGCGGGGTTGAGTTTGCAAGACAAGCGCAGCTTGTTGGACTGGACGGTGCGCCCGGCGCTGCGCGCCTTGCCGGGTGTGGCCGATGTGAATGTGCTGGGCGGGCAGGCAAAAAGTTTTGTGGTGGTGCCAGACCGCGCCCGCTTGCTGGCCAATGGCTTGCATTTCAGTGACCTGGTGCAAGCCTTGGAGCGCAACAATCGCAACGATGGTGCCGGGCGCATAAACGCCGGTGAAAACGCCGTGGTGGTGCGGGTGGAAGGCGCGCTGCAAACTGCGGACGACATCGGCAATGTGGTGGTAAAAGCCGGCATGCCGCCACTGCGGATCAAAGATTTGGCCACGGTGCGCATCGACGCCATGACCCGCTACGGCGCGGTGACGCGCGATGGCCAGCACGAAGCAGTGGAAGGGATTGTGGTGGCCCTGCGGGGTGCTGATGCCTCGCAACTGGTGCATGCCGCCGTCGCCAAATTGCAAAGTCTGCAAGCGAGCTTGCCGCCAGGGGTGAAGGTGGTGCCGTTCTACAACCGCAGCAGCCTGATCGAGCGCGCGGTGGCCACCGTACAAGATGCTTTGCTGGAAGCCACCGTGCTGGTGGTGGTCTTGCTGTTGTTGTTCCTGGGTGAGTTGCGTGCTGCCTTGGTGGTGGCGTTGATGCTGCCGTTCGCCGCGCTCTACACGTTTCTGCTGATGCGCTGGACCGGGCAGAGCGCCAACCTGATGAGTCTAGGTGGCCTTGCGATTGCCATCGGCATGTTGGTGGATGCGGCGGTGGTGGTGGTGGAAAACACCGTCACCCGATTAGAGCCGGATGCTGGCAGCGCGCATTTGCCGCGCCTGCACCGGGTGTATGCGGCCACCCGCGAAGTGGCCACACCGGTGGCCGCAGGGATGCTGATCATTGCACTCACCTTCTTGCCACTGCTTACCTTGGAGGGTTTGGAAGGTAAATTATTTGCACCCGTGGCGATGACCATTGTGTTTGCCTTGGGCGCATCGCTGCTGTTGTCGCTGACCTTGGTGCCGGTGTTGGCATCACTGCTGCTCAAGCCGCATGCCCATCACGAGCCGTGGCTGATGCGGCACGTGGGGCGGGTGTATCGGCCGGTCTTGAATGCGGTGTTGGCCAAGCCCAAACGGGCATTGATCCCTGCGGGCATCGCCTTGCTATTGGGCGCTGTGGGCTATCTGAGCGTAGGCAAAAGCTTTATGCCAACGATGGATGAGGGCGACATCTTGGTGCAGCTGGCCAAGTCGCCGGCAATTTCTCTGCAACGCTCGCTGGAATTGGATCTGGCAGTGGAACGTGCGATCAAAGCCAAGGTGCCGGAAGTGGCGCACATCGTGGCGCGGGCGGGCTCGGACGAATTGGGCCTAGATCCGATGGGCTTGAATGAAACCGATATGTTTTTGCAGCTCAAACCCAAATCGCAATGGCGCAAGCCGGACAAGGCATGGTTGGCCGAGGAACTGCGCAAGGTGCTGGCGGATTTTCCGGGGATGGATACCGGCCTGACCCAGCCCATCGAAATGCGTGTGTCCGAAATGCTGACCGGCAGCCGCGGCGATTTGGCCATCAAGATCTTCGGGCCTGACCTGCAAGTGCTAGGCACATTGGCGCAGCGCACCGCCGGCGTGGTGGAACAGCTGCGTGGTGCGCAGGATGTCATCACCCAAACCACCGAAGGCGTGGATTATCTGCAAGTGGTGATTGACCCCATCGCTGCCGGTCGCAATGGCTTGGCGGTGGCCGATGTGCAAGACGAGCTGCGTGCGCAGATCGACGGCATGCCTGCGGGCATGGTGTTGGAGTCCAATCGGCGCACACCGATTCTGGTGCGTGGTGGTGATGACATCCGCATGTCGGCATTGCGCTTCAAGCAGATGCGCATGGCATTGCCGGGCGGCGGTGAAATCCCATTAGCAGCCATCGCCACACTCAAAGCGGGCAATGGCCCGGTAAAAGTGGCGCGCGAACAAGGTTCGCGGTTTGCCCTGGTGCAATCCAATGTTGATGGCCGTGACCTGGTTGGCTTTGTCGATGACGCCAAGGCTGCGGTGGCCAAGGCGGTGCCACTGCCGCCCGGTTATCACATGGAATGGGGCGGACAGTTTGAAAACCAGCAACGTGCGGCTGCACGCTTGGGCTTGGTGATTCCGCTGGCCTTGGCCGCCATTTTTTTGGTGTTGTTCATGACCTTCGGGTCATTGCGGCAGGCGGTCTTGATCTTGTGCAACATCCCGTTTGCCTTGGTCGGCGGCATCTTGGCACTGTGGGCATCCGGGCAATATTTGTCGGTGCCGGCAGCGGTGGGCTTCATCGCCCTGCTGGGCATCGCGGTACTCAATGGTTTGGTGCTGGTGACCTGCTTCAATCAATTGCACGACAGCGCCCTGCCGATTGCCGAAGTGGTGCGACGTGGCGCGTTGGCGCGGGTGCGCCCGGTGTTGATGACCGCCAGCATCACGGCACTGGGTTTGGTGCCCTTGCTGTTAGCCAACGGCCCGGGTTCGGAAATCCAGCGACCGTTGGCCATCGTGGTGGTCGGCGGTTTGTTGACTTCTACCGCATTGACCTTGCTGCTGCTGCCAATTTTGTACCAGCGGTTTGGTGTTGTAGTCGAAAAGGACGAGGCATGAGCGAACACGTACGCTTGAATGTGGTGTTCTCACCGCGTTTGGAAGCGGCCATCACCGAAGCCCTGGTGGCCGAAGCCGGTCTGCCCGGGTTCACCGTGCTGCATGCGGAAGGGCATTCCAGCGATTTTATGCACGCATCCATTGCCGAGCAGGTGCGTGGCCGGGTGCAGCGGCGCGTGCTGTGGATGTTGTTGCCGCATGTCCAGGTCGAGGCAGTCCTTGCCGTGCTGCGGGCGCAAGTGGATATGCACGAAGTACGTTGGTGGATCGAGCCGGTGCTGGCGATGGGGACATTGGAATGAGGTGGATATTGGGCATGGCGGGGTTGCTGCTGAGTGTGCCTGCATCCGCGCAGCAGTGGTTGCCGCCGCACGACGCGGTGCACCTGGCCATCGATGCACAACCGAATGTGGTGGCGGCGCGCGCGCGTCTGGACGCAGCCCAGGCACAGGCACGCGCGTTGCGCGTGGGTAGCCACGAGTTTCAAGTCACTGTGGTCAGTCAACGCCGCAGCACCGACGAGCTGGGTGGGCGGCAGCGGTTTGCGGAATCTGAAATCGGAATCAGCCGTGCATTGCGCTTGCCGGGCAAGGCACGGTTGGATCGTGACATCGGCGCTGCGGGTATCGACTCCGCTGAATTGCGTTTGGACGATGCCCGCCATCAAGCCGCACGGCTCTTGTTGGAGGACTGGATGGCATGGTTGCGCGCAGCCGAGGCGGTGCAGCGGACAAGCGTGCAACTTGCGTCGTTTGATCAAGAGCAGCGTGTTTTGGTGCGCCGGTTGGCGTTGGGTGATGTCGCGCAAAAAGAAGTGGAATTACTTGAGGTCGAGCGTGCGCAGGCACGAGCGGCGCAACTGGCTGCGCAGGCCGCTTTGGACAGTGCACGGCTGGCGATGCAAAGCGATTTTCCCAGTCTGCCGATTCCCGCACACGCCCCGGATGTGGCCGCGCCTTTGGTGTTACAAGGAACCGCCGAGGCATGGATTGCCCGCATCATCGCGCGCAGCCATGAAATCGGCGCGCTGGAATCAGACGCGCGCGGAGCCGAGGCACGTGCGGCACGTGCGCGAGCCGACCGCATCGCTGACCCCACGCTGGGCCTGCGCCGTTTGAGTGAGCGCGGTGGTGCCGAACAGGTCAATGGCGTGGTCTTGAGCCTCCCCCTGGGCGGGCGTTATCGCAGCGCACTGGCGGCTGCCGAAAGTGCCAATGCGGCGGCACTGCACGGTGATGCCGCTGCGATGCGACGTGACATACAGCATGAGGCAGTCTTGACCGTAACCAGTGCCACCCGCCGATCGGCGCAATGGCAGGCGCAGCGGGACGCACTTGCCGCCAGTGAAGCGGTACTGAAGCGCGTCAAGCGCGGCTGGGAGCTGGGCGAAATTGCATTGTCGGAATGGTTGCTGGTGCAGCGCCAGCACAACCAGATGGTTGGCTTGGAGGCCGCCGCCCGTGCCGATGCCGAGCAAGCAAGACTACGCGTACTGGTGGATGCGCACGATATTTGGCACGATGAATAAGCATGCTGATCTACAATGCCTGACGACTGAATTTTTCGATCGCCGCACATGCAGCTTGAACACCACCATCATCACGAACCCCATCGTAGCCAGCACAGTGGTTGGTTGCGCGCCGCGGTGCTGGGTGCCAACGATGGCCTGATCTCGACGAGCAGCCTGATGTTGGGCATGGCCACCGCGCAGGCCAGCCCCGCCACTATTTTGTTGTCAGGGATTGCGGGACTAGCGGCAGGTGCATTGTCGATGGCGGCGGGCGAATACGTGTCGGTGAGCTCGCAAGCAGATGCCGAATATGCTGATATCCGGATCGAGCAAAAAGCCCTGCAGGAACACCCGGAAGCCGAGCTCGTTGAGCTCACCCAGATTTACGTCCACCGTGGCCTGGAGCCTGCATTGGCACGGCAAGTGGCCGAGCAGCTCACCGCGCATGACGACTTGGCGGCACATCTGCGTGATGAGGTTGGCATCCACGACATGCAGCGTGCCAGGCCGGTGCAGGCGGGCTTGGCATCGGCCGGTTCGTTCACCCTCGGCGCGTTGCCGCCGATCCTGCTGGCATGGCTATGGCAGGGCGCAGGCTTGAGTATCGCGATTGTGGTCAGCACCACCGTGCTATTGGCGGTGCTGGGTTATGTGGCCGAGCGCGTTGCCGGCGGTGGCGGCTTCAAGGGTGCGTGGCGGGTTCTGCTGTGGGGCAGTCTGGCGCAGGCCGCCACCGCGTTGATTGGCTGGGCTTTTGGGGTGAGCACGGGCTAAGCCGTCGCAGGATTTGCGACAACCGCTGGCTACACTAGGCAGATGGATCTCAATACCCTGCTGTTGCTTCTCTTGCTGGTCGCGGCGCTCGCGATCATCGCCTTGTTGCTGCTGCGTCGTCCGGAAGAGCGCATGGGCCATGTGTTGCGTGATGAGCAGCGCATGGGCCGCGATGAATTGCGTGGGCAATTGGATAGCTTTGCCCTGCAACAAGGCCAGCGCATCGACGGCTTTGGCAGTCAGTTGCAGGCGGTGGCCGCGCGCACCGATGCCCGGCTGGATGAGTTGACCAGCCGCACCGATGCCCGGCTGGACGCGCTGCGCGAAGCCTTGACGGAAGATGCGCGCAAGGCGCGGCAGGAAGGCGCAGAACAACAGCAGCGGCATAGCGAGACGCTGGCCACGCAGCTGCGCGAACTCAGTACGCGCAATGAAGCGCGCATCGGTGAGATGCGCGCCACCTTGGCGCAGCAGCTGCAATCCTTGCAAGCCGATAACGCGCAAAAGCTCGAGCAAATGCGCGCGACCGTGGATGAAAAATTGCACGCCACGCTGGAAACCCGGCTCACCGAAAGTTTCGCCAATGTGCAAACCATGCTGATGCAGGTGCACCAGGGCTTGGGTGACATGAGCAAGCTGGCCACCGATGTGGGTGGCTTGCAGCGCTTGTTGACCAATGTGAAGTCGCGCGGGATCTTCGGTGAAGTGCAGTTGGCGGGCTTGCTGGAGCAAGTGTTTGCACCCGATCAATATGCAGACAATATCGCCACCATCCCTGGCAGCAGCGAGCGGGTGGAGTTTGCGGTGCGCTTTCCCGGCAGCAGCGATGACGGCGTGGTATGGCTGCCGATCGATGCCAAATTCCCGCGGGAAGATTACGAGCGTTTGCTGGACGCGCAAGAGCGTGCCGACAGTGACGATGCGCGCAGTGCCGGCGATGCACTGGAGCGGCGGGTGCGCGAGGAGGCCAAGCGTATTCGCAGTAAATATGTGGCCCCACCGCACACCACCGAATTTGCCATTTTGTTTTTGCCCACCGAAGGCCTGTATGCCGAAGTCCTGCGCCGTCCAGGCCTGTTTGAAGCCTTGCAGCGCGAGCAACGCATCACCATCGCTGGCCCCACTACCTTGCTGGCCTTGCTCACCAGTTTGCAGATTGGCTTTCGTACCGTGGCTATTGAAAAGCGTTCGGCGGAAGTGTGGCGCATCCTGGAAAAAGCCAAGAGCGAATTCGGCAAATTCGGCGATGTGCTGGACAAGGTGAAAGAGAAACTGGATCAAGCCAGCAAACAGATTGAACACACCGGCGTGCGCACCCGCGCGATCGAGCGCAGCCTGCGCGAGGTGGACAGCCTACCCGGCGAGATGGCGACGGCGATTGCACAGGAAGCGCCGCACGCTGATGCCTGAGCCGCACGGTGGTCAGTGCGATGCGGATGGTACCGGCGAACTGGCAGGTTCGTCTTCCAGCAGATAGGCCGGCAGTGATTCGTTGCCTTCGTCATTCTGGCTGCGATCGGAGTTGATCAGATAGCGGCGCCGCGCCAGCCACGCATCACGGGTGAGGACGTACTCGTCAGGCGCGGCTTCGCGCAGTTCATCCAGCGGCAGCAGGCCGGCGCGGGTATCCACCAGCCACAGCGCTTCCAGCGAGAGCCGTGAGCTGTCGTGTTCGACATAGGTCAACGGCGCCATCGTGATATCACCGGCCGCGCCCACGGCGTCACGCACGGTGCGCGGGCCAAGCAAGGGCAGTTCCAGATAGCGCGATTCGTGCCAGCCCCAACGCGCCAGGGTGCGGCCGAAGTCGGCGCTGTGGCGATGCATCTTCAGTGCTTTGGTGGCAGGATCAAAAATGCCGCCGATGCCGATCACGGTATTCACCAGGAACCGTCCCAGCGTCTCCACCGATGCACGCGGACGGCCCTGCAGCAGCAGGTTGCCAAACGCCAGCGGTGCGGCGAGGTTGTCGAACACATTGCTGATGCCCTTGCGCAGCGGGGCGGGGGTGATCTTGGTGTAGGCCACTGCGAGTGGATGCATGATGCCGTGGTCGATGGCGGTGTTGAATGCATGCACGCGGCGGTTCATTGGCTCCCACGGATCCAGCTGATCGAGGCTGTCACTGCTGCCCGCACCGTTGGCGGCGCGGGTGCCGTAGATGGCGGCAAAATCGTCGTCGGCGCTGGTGGCCTCGGCACTGGACGCAACTCTGGCGGCGATTGCATGGGCAGCGTTGGGTGTTGCATCTGCCATTGCCGCTGCGGCATCGGCTGTTGCCCCGGTGGGCGGTGCAGCGGCATTGCCGATGGCTGCATTTGCTGCGGGCGCAGCCATACCTGCCGGGGCAGCATCGGATGTGGGCGGCGCGACGTCGGTCGCAGCAGGCGATGTGCGCGCCAACGGCAGCTGGCTGGCGCAGCCGGTAGTGATGAGCAGGATGCCCAGCGTGGCGCTGATCAGCAGGCGAGTCATGGGATTCCTTCGAACCGAATCAAATCCGGATGCACGTGCAGAGGTATCGATCAGTGGCCGCCATTGCCAGCCGCGGCTTTGAGGCTGCCGCTGCGCAAATCGGCGGCGACTTGCGCGATGGATTTTTGCGTCAGCGGTGAATCGAACTGGCTGCGGAAGGTTTGCACATAGGACACACCCTCGATCATCACGTCGAATATTTTCCAGCCGCCGTTGTTGCGCACGAGGTAATCCACCGGTACCGGCGCACCATTGTCGCGCAGCAGCTCGGTGGATACCTTGATGCCCCGATTACCGGGCAGCGGGCTTTCCGACTTCAGGCGCAGCCGCGGTTTGCCTTCGAAGTTCAGCAGGGCGGCACCGTAGCGCTGCATCAGGTTGTCCACCATCGCATCGGCGAACAGCTTGACGTCGGCCTCGCTGGCACCGCGGCCGTGGGTGCCGAGTACCAAGCGCGCCGCATACAGGCTGTCGAAACTGCCACGCAGTTCGCCATCGATGAAGCTACGCAGTGCGGCCGGATTCTTGCTGAACTCGGCACGGCGCTGTTGCAAGGTCGTCAGCACGCGGCTGCCGGTGGTGACCACTTGCTGGCCCGGGGTGGCGGTGGCCTGTTGGGCCTGCGTGGCCAGTGGTGCAACGGCCAGCAGCGGCGTAGACAGGGCGAGTGAAACGGACAGGAGCAACGATTTCATGGCTTGGTTTCCGTGGGGGACGGTTCGGTTTTCGATGCCGGCGCCGATGTGCCGCCTGCGCCGCCGAACATGTATTTGCCGACCATCTGGATCAGATCGACAGCGGGTTGGGTGTAGGCGATTTCTTCGCCGGGCTTGAGATTTTCGGGGTCGCCGCCCGGCTGCAGGCCAACGTAGCTTTCGCCCAGCAGACCGCTGGTGAAGATGCCGGCGGAGGTGTCGGCGGGCAGCGGGTAGCGCTGGTCGATGTCCAGCGTCACCACCGCGTCGAAGCGCTTGGGGTCAAGGTCGATCTTCGCCACCCGGCCCACCGCCACGCCGCCGATCCGCACCGGTGCCTGCAGGCGCAGCTGGCCCAGGGTGGAGAAGCGCGCAGTCAGCGGATAGCTGTCGCCGCCACCACCAAACTGGCGATTGGTGGAGGCGAACGCCAACACCAACAGAGAGGCCAGCGCCAGCAGAAGGAAGGCGCCGACCGCGAATTCAAGCCTGGGGCCACGGATTGCCATGGGAAATTCCTTAATTGAACAACAGGGCCGACATCACGAAGTTGAGCATCAGCACCAGCAGCGAGGCGTTCACCACCGCGCGGGTGGTGGCCACCGAGGTGCCCTCGATGGTGGGTTCGGCGTGGAAGCCTGCATACGCGGCCACCAGTGCCGAGGTGCCACCGAATACCGCCGACTTCAGCAACGCCACGCCGAAGTCATCCCACGCGTCCACGCTGTGTTGCAGCGCCGACCAGAACGTGCCGTTGTCGAGGCCCAGTATGCGCACCGCTTCAAACCAGCTGGCTGCGATCGCCAGTGAACAGAAGAAGCCGGTCAGCAGGGGTACGCACAAAATTGCCGCCCAAAAGCGCGGTGCGACTGCCTTTGCCAGCGGGTCGATGGCCATCAGCTCCAGCGCCTTGATCTGGTCGGTGGCACGCATCAGGCCAAGTTCGGCGGCGATCGAACTGCCGGCGCGGCCGATGAACAGCAGCGCGGTCAGCACCGGACCCAGTTCGCGATACAGCGACAGCCCGAGCAGCGTGGACAGCGCATCGGCGGCACCAAACGTGGCCAGCGTGCGGTAGCCCTGCAAGGTCAGCACCAGCCCGACGAAGGCGCCGCCCACCACGATGATTGGCAGCGAGCGCGCGCCCACCTTGTAGATTTCCTTCACCAGTTCGGCGAACAAATCCGCAGTGGGTTTGGACGCGCGCAACACTGACAGCGCAAACAGGCCGGCGCGCCCCAACGAACGCATGGAAGCAGCGAAAGCCATCAGGCGGCATCCCGCGCCATCGGCGCAGCTGCGAAGCCTGCGCCCTCGAAACTGAGGGGGCCCTCGGCATCGCCATTGAGGAACTGACGCAGCAGCGGATCATCGCTGGCCTGCAATGCTTGTGGCGTGCCGGCAAACGCGATGCCGCCGTTCGCAATCACCACCGCTTGATCGCAGACCGGCAGGGTTTCATGGACGTGGTGGCTGATCACGATGCAGGTCAGCCCCAGCGTTTGGTTGAGTCGGCGCAGCAGTTGCATGATCACGCTGCTGGCGATGGGATCCAGTCCGGTCAGTGGTTCGTCGCACAGCAGCAGCGGCGGATCCAGTGCCAGCGCCCGCGCCAGTGCGGCGCGGCGGGCCATGCCGCCGGACAGTTCACGTGGATACAAGTTGGCGGCGGCGCGCAAGCCTACCGCATCGAGTTTGGCCGCCACGATGCGTGCAATCTCCACGTCCGTCCGGCGTGTATGCGCATGCAATGGCAGCGCCACGTTTTCGGTCACGGTCAGGTCGGTCAGCAGGCCGTTGCCTTGCAGCAGTACGCCCAGCCGCTTGCGCATCTCCAGCAGCCCACCCGGGGTTCGCGGCACTTCTTCCCCGAAGACCTCGATACGGCCTTCCGTCGGCACCAGTTCACCGGTGATCGCCGCCAGCAGGGTGGATTTGCCGGTGCCAGATGGCCCCAGCACGGCGGTCATGCTGCCTTGTGGAATGTCCAAGTCCAGCCCACGCAGGATGGCGCGTCCACCGCGATCAAGGCGGACCGATGACAAACGCACGGCGGTGGCGGGAGAAACAGACATGCGATGACTAACGTGAGAAGTGGCGCGCGTGGATGCAGGGCTGTATAGCTTGCTTGGCGCTGGCTGAACAAGGGGCAAGCAATTGAACTAACGAGTGCAGGAATTATCGCGCATTCGCTCTGCAATGTGCATCGGCAAACATCTTCCGCGTGGAACGCTGCGTGTTGCGTGCAGCGACACCATCAACGCCAACGGCGTTTCAAACGCTCGCGTATGCGGATGTGGCGGCCGGACTCGTGTGCTTCCTTCAAGCGACGGCTATGCGCGGCCAACAGGTCGCCACGGGTCAGGATGCCGAGCAAGCCGTGCGGCGCTTGAGCGTCGACCACGACTACACGTCCGATGTTTTCGGCCACCATGTGGTCGGCCGCCTCGCGCAGCGAATGTTGCGCATGTACCACCACCGGTGCGCGCGTCAGCATTTCGCCAATGCGGCGCATGTTGGGATGCCCGGACGACAGCAAATCGCGCCGGGTAATCACACCGCGCACACGGCCGGCATCGTCGATGACCGGAAACCCTTGGTGTTGGTACTCGGCGCGGCCCGAGTGGAGCAGTGCGCGCACATCACCCAACGCATCGGCGGTGCGCAGCGAGATGACGTTGCGTGTACAGGCATCGCCCACCGCGACTTGTTCAAGGAAATCGGCGGCATAGTCACTGGGCACACGCACGCCGCGCCGTGCAATCTTCTCGGTCATGATGGTATTGCGCATCAGCAATGCCGAGATCAGATACGCGGCGGTGCAACCGCCCAACAGCGGCAACAAACCATGCGCCTGCTGGGTGGTTTCAAACGCGAATACCACCGAGGTCAACAGCGCACGTGAAGCCCCGGCAAAGATCGCGGCCATACCCACCAGACCGGCAATCCGTGGGTCAATGCCCAACTGCGGTGCCAGCGCCACCATCGCAACGCCAGCCAATGCACCCAGCGCGCCACCGATGGTGAACAGCGGTGCCAAGGTGCCGCCGGAGGTGCCGCTGCCCAGCGCGATCGACCACGAAATGAACTTCATCACGCACAGGAACGCCAACGCGCCCGCCGCCAAGTGCCCGGCCACGATGTCTTCGATATTGCTGTAGCCCACCCCCAGCGTGCGCGGCGCAAAGTAGCCCACCACGCCCACTGCAATGCCGCCGATCGCCGGCCACCACATCCAGTGGATCGGCAAGCGTTCAAAGCCGTCTTCGATGGCGTACAGCACGCGCGTGACGCCCACGCTGACCAGCCCAATCGCCGCGCCCAACAGCACATACATCGCCAGTGCCGCCAAGCCCGGTTCGGCCACCGCCGGCATCGCAAACACCGGTGCACTGCCCACCGTGGCATAGCGCACACCGGCGGCTGCCACCGTGGCCAGCGCTACCGGCACCAGCGAGCGTGCGCGCAATTCGAACAACAACAACTCCACCGCCAACACCACGGCGGCCAGCGGCGAACCAAAGATCGCAGTCATGCCACCGGCGGCACCGGCGGCCAGCAGTACTTTGCGTTCATGGCCTGTCACATGCAGCACTTGGCCGATGAACGAGCCGAGTGCACCACCAGTCGCGATGATCGGGCCTTCGGCACCAAATGGCCCGCCAGTGCCGATGGCGACCGCCGACGAGATCGGTTTGAGGAAGGTGATCCGCGGCGGAATCCTGGATTCATTGAGCAGCACCTGTTCCATCGCCTCGGGGATGCCGTGGCCACGAATCGCACGCGACCCCCAGCGCGCCATCAGCCCCACGATCACACCGCCCAGTACCGGCACCACGATCACCCAAGCGCCCAAGTTGTGGTCGGCTGGTGACACCGCCTGCAGCGACCACCGCCCGAGAAACGCGAGGTTGGTCACCAGTGCAATCAGCGCCACCAATACCCGCGCAATCAACGCTGCGCCGCCGCCAAGCACGATGGCCAAAGCGCAGATCCACAGCACGCGCGGCTCGATCAAGCTGGCCCGGCGCGGCATGCGTGCGGCTTCCAGACTCACCCCCAGCCCGGGGGCCAGCGGCAGCGCTTGATTGGACGATTCCTCACGCAGCCGCGCGTGTTCGGGGTGCTCAGGGGGGGGTGATGTCATAGGGAAATGCGGGCAAAACAACGGGCGCCGAGGCTACACCCCGGACTGCCAAAATCAGGTGAAGATGCACGCTTCACGTGCGCAGTTGACCGCATTGCGGGCGTATTCTGCGGCAGTCATGCGTCATGCATCGGAGCACCACTGTATGCACACGGCTTTCGCCACCCACATTGTTGACAACCAGCCACCGCCGTTCGGCACGCATAATCTCTGGGACGACGATGCCGCGCTGCGCGAAGCCGTCTGCCGCGAAGGTGGCGAAGCGTTTTCCATCCGCCTTGCCGAGTATGGCGCACTCGCCGGTGGCCGTTTGTTGTACCTGGCTGACGATGCCCACCGCGATCGTCCGCGACTGCTCGCCTATGACGCCTATGGACGCAGGCAGGACCGGGTCGAATTTCATCCGGCCTATCACAAGGTCATGGGCGCCGCGATCCAGCACGGTGTCGCAGGATTGTCGTGGACGCAGCCTGGCCCCGGTGCGCACGTTGCGCGTGCGGCGCTCAGCTTTTTGCACTATCAAGCCGAACCCGGCAGTAGTTGCCCGCTGACCATGACCCACGCGGCGGTGCCGGTGTTGCAGCAAGTGCCTGCGCTGCGTGAATGGGCGGACAAAGCCGCCGCGCCGTACTACGACGCCCGCTGCGTGTCGATCACGCACAAGCAAGGCATCACCCTCGGCATGGGCATGACCGAAAAACAGGGCGGCAGCGACGTGCGCAGCAACAGCACGCGCGCCACGCCATTGGTGGCGGATGGCGAATACACGCTGATCGGGCATAAATGGTTTTTCTCGGCGCCGATGTCCGATGGGTTTCTGGTGTTGGCGCAGGCACCTGCGGGCGTGACCTGTTTCTTGCTGCCGCGCTGGCGACCCGACGGCCATGCCAATGCGCTTCGCATCTTGCGATTGAAAGACAAGCAAGGGGATTGGTCGAACGCCTCGAGTGAGGTCGAATTCGAAAACGCATGGGCCTTCCGCATCGGTGACGAAGGCCGCGGTGTCGCCACCATTCTGCAAATGGTGATGTTCACCCGTCTCGATTGCATGCTGGGTTCGGCGGGCTTGATGCGCATGGCCGTGCGTCGCGTGCTGCACCATATTGGCCACCGCAGCGCGTTTGGCAAACGCCTGATCGAACAACCATTGATGCGCAATGTAGTGGCAGATCTGGTGCTGGAATCCGAAGCTGCCACCGCCTTGGCATTGCGTGTGGCCGGTGCGGTGGATCGCGCCGCGCACGACCCGCATGCCGCCGCACTGGCGCGGGTGGCCACTGCCATCGGCAAATTCTGGGTGTGCAAACGCGCATCCACGGTCGCCGCTGAAGCGCAGGAATGTTGCGGCGGGATCGGCTATATCGAAGAATCGCAAATGCCCAGGCTGTTTCGGCAATCGCCGCTCAATGCGATCTGGGAAGGTTGCAGCAATATCCAATGCCTCGATGTGCTGCGTGCGTTGTCACGCGAGCCAGAAACCCTGCACGCACTGCGTAGCGAGTTGGAACAGGCGAAAGGCGTTGATGCGTATTTCGATGCCGCCTTCGCAACCGGTATGGCGATGCTGGCCGAACCGGTGGATCCAGCCGATGCACGCCGCCTCGTCGAACGCCTGGCATTGCTGCTGCAAGGCGCAACCCTGCTGCGTGCAAACAATCCGCTGGCCACCCACTGGTGCGTCAGCCGTTTGGCAGCAGCGCATTCGGCCAGCTTTGGCACGCTGGCATCCAAGGCCAGCATGGATGCGGCGCTGGCGCGGGGCGGTGCCTGAGTCACCGATTTGCGCTGGGCTGCATCGTCCCGGTCTGCAACCAGCGTTGGTGCCAGGACAGCGCTTCCGGCAGCAGGTGCGGGGTGTGTTTGGCGTAGCTGTCGCGGCAAGCGCGGTCAAAATAATCTTGCAGTCCATCGCGGTAATCCGGGTGTGCGCAATGGCTGATCACGGCACGCGCACGTTGCTTCGGTGACAGCCCGCGCAGGTCGGCCAAGCCTTGTTCGGTGACGATTACCGCCACGTCGTGCTCGGTGTGGTCCACGTGGCTGACCATCGGCACGATCGACGAAATGCTGCCGTGTTTGGCGGTGGACGTGCTGAGGAATACCGACAAGAAGCCATTGCGGGCGAAATCACCGGAGCCGCCGATGCCGTTCATGATCGAGCTGCCCATCACATGGGTGGAATTGATGTTGCCGTACAGGTCGGCTTCGAGCATCCCGTTCATGCCGATGCAGCCGAGGCGGCGCACCAGTTCCGGATGGTTGGAAATTTCCTGCGAGCGCAAGATTATGCGTGAACGATAAAACGCCAGATTGCGGCGGAACTCTTCGTTCGCCTCGGGGCTGAATGCAAATCCGGTACACGAGGCATAGCGCAGCACGCCGGATTTGAGCAGCTCCAGCATGCCGTCCTGGATCACTTCGGTGTATGCCTCCAGGCCGTGAAATCCGCTGCTGGCCAAGCCCGCCAGCACTGCATTGGGGATATTGCCCACACCCGATTGCAAGGGCAGCAAATTGGCTGGCAAGCGGCCGCGTGCCACTTCGTGTTTGAGGAAATCAATCAAGTGTCCGGCGATGCGCGCACTGTCGGCATCCACCGGGTTGAACGGGCTGTTGCGGTCGGGGGCATCGGTGAGTACCACCGCGGCAATTTTGTCGGGGTCGCAGCGCAAGGTGGTCTGGCCGATGCGGTCATCGCCATGCGCCATCGGGATCGGCAGGCGATGCGGTGGCAGTGCGGTGCCGTAGTAAATATCGTGCATGCCCAGCATTTCGACCGGCTGCCATTGGTTCACTTCGATGATGACTTTCTTGGCCAAGTCCAGCCATGTCTTGTTGTTGCCCACCGAGGTGGTGGGCACCAGCGCGCCGTCTTCAAGGATTGCAGAGACCTCGACCACGGCGGTATCGATCTCGTTGTAGAAGCCAAACCACACATGCTGCGCCACATGCGACAAATGGATGTCCAGATAATCCAGCTTGCCGGCATTGATCTGTTTGCGTGCGTTGGGGTCGCTCTGGAATGGCATGCGCATCGCCAAGCCATCCACCTGCGCCAGCGCGCCGTCCAATTCCGGCGCGGTGGACGCGCCAGTGAGCAACTGGATGCGAAAGGCCTCGCCGCGTGCATGCGTCTGCGCGATGTGCGCGGCCAGCGCCTGCGGCACGGCTTTGGGATAGCCGGAGCCGGTAAAGCCGCTCATCGCCACGGTTTCCCCCGGCTGGATCAAGGCGGCCGCGTGTGCGGCATCCACCACGCGCTGACGCAGCGTGGCATGGTGAATGCGGGAGTCGGGCATGGTGCTGCATCCAACAAGAAAACCAGCGCCATTATTGCGCGGCTACCCGGGGATGCGGGCCTGCCATTTCATCGCATCTATCCCTATTTCGTCGCAAAACACTTGCCGTGCCGGGTGCACGCTTGCATCGTGCAAAGCGCTGCATGTGCAGCGTTCCATAAAAACCAAGGACCACGATGAAGTTCCTGACCATCCTGCTGCTGTGGTGCCTGCTATGGGTGCTGTGCTGGCCGCTGGCGTTGCTTGCACTGGTGCTGTGGCCCTTCGTTTGGTTGCTGGCATTGCCGTTTCGGCTGGTGGGCATCACGTTTTCGGCGCTGTTCGCATTTCTGCGTGCGCTGCTGATGCTGCCGGCGCGTCTGCTGGGCGGGGCAAGACCGTTGACTGCCTGATCGGCATGCCGGCGCGCTACCATGCACGCCCCGCCGCGCCATTTGCACAGCCATGACCGACGACATCCGCAACAACATCAGCCGCCAACAGGCCGAAGCCGCGGTGCGCACGCTGCTGCAATGGGCCGGCGATGATCCCACCCGCGAGGGGCTGCTGGACACGCCACGACGGGTGGCCCGGGCCTACGAAGAATGGTTTGGCGGCTATACGCTGGATGCCGATGCCTACATGGCGCGCACCTTCGAGGAGGTGGGCGGCTACGACGAAATGGTGGTGCTGCGCGATATCGAGTACGAGAGCCATTGCGAGCACCACATGGCACCGATCATCGGCAAGGTGCATGTGGGCTATCTGCCGGCCGGCAAGGTGGTGGGCATCAGCAAGCTGGCGCGGGTGGTCGAGGCCTATGCCAAGCGTTTTCAGGTGCAGGAAAAAATGACCGCACAAATTGCCGACTGCATCCAGCGTGCGCTGCAACCACGCGGGGTGGGCGTGGTGGTGGTGGGTGCGCACGAATGCATGACCACCCGTGGCGTGCACAAGCGTGGGGTGAGTATGGTGACCAGCAAGATGCTGGGCAGCTTCCGCGAGGATGCGCGCACCCGCAGCGAGTTCTTGAAGCTGATCGAAATGCCCGGTGGGCGTTGATGGGGTTGCAGCTCTGATTTATCCGGGTAATAATAGACTCCGAATTCAGGAGTCTGCCCCGTGCTCAACCCATCCCTGCGCTGTACCGCATTTTCCGGCCCCAACCGCATCGCCACCGGCGAGCTGCGGCATGTGGCCTTGAAGGCCAAGCAGGCATTCGACCTGCACCCGCAACGACCGGTGCTGATTTTTGAAGATGCCAGCGGCGGGCAACTGGATCTGCCATTGGAACTGCCCGCCGCCGATCTGTTGCGGTTGGTCGCACAGCCGTTGCTGCGCCAGGCCGAACCCCCCGCGTCGCCGCGCAAACCGGGCCGGCCCAAACTGGGCGTGGTGGCGCGCGAAGTGACCTTGTTGCCGCGCCATTGGGATTGGCTGGCCGCACAACCGGGTGGTGCGTCGGTGGCTCTGCGCAAACTGGTGGAAGCGGCGCGCAAGGTGTTGTCCGCAGAGGATCAGCGCCGCGCCTCGCAAGAAGCTGCCTACCGCTTCATGCAGGTGATGGCCGGCAATGAAGCCGGTTTCGAAGACGCTGCCCGCGCCTTGTTCGCCGGCGATAACCACCGCTTTGAGGTGCTCATCCAGTCGTGGCCGGATGATGTGCGCGATCACGTCAGCTTACTTTCGGTGGATGCGTTTGCTGGGTAGGTGTGATGACACCGGAAATCGCCGGGCAATCGCTTAGTCATCGCCAACACATCGCCCCATGCATCGGACCCCCAATTGAACGCCATCCCCCACCTCGGCGCGCGCAAAGCCGCGCTGATGTTCATCTTCATCACCGTGTTGATCGACGTGCTGGCATTTGGCGTGATCATCCCGGTACTGCCGCATCTGGTGCAGCAATTCGTGGGTGGCGATCTGTCCACCGCCGCGTATTGGACCGGGTTGTTCAGCTTCACCTTTGCGTTGGTGCAGTTTTTCAGTGCGCCCATTCAAGGCGCGCTGTCTGACCGGTTCGGGCGGCGGCCGGTGATCTTGTTGTCGTGCTTGGGTTTGGGTGCCGATTTCGTGTTCATGGCACTGGCACCTTCACTGGCATGGCTATTTGTGGGGCGCTTGATCAGTGCCGTCACCGCCGCCAGTTTCACCACCGCCAATGCGTATATCGCCGATGTCAGTGCACCCGAGCAGCGCGCCAAAAGTTTCGGCATGATCGGCGCGGCGTTCGGGCTGGGCTTTATCGTGGGCCCGTTGATTGGCGGCGTGCTGGGCGATATCAACCATCGCCTGCCGTTCTGGTTTGCGGCGTGTTTGTCGTTGCTGAATTTCTGCTACGGCCTGTTTGTGCTGCCCGAATCGCTGCCGCCGGAAAAACGCTGCGCCAGGTTTGATTGGAAGCACGCCAAGCCGCTGGGCGGCGTGCAATTGCTGCGCGAAAACCCGCGCATCTGGGGGCTGGTGGCGGTAGTGTTCATTGCCAATTTCGCCCATTACGTCTATCCCAGTACCTTCGTGCTGTTTGCCGATGCCGCCTATGGCTGGAAGGAAAAACAGGCCGGCTATGTGCTGGCCTTGGTCGGCGTGCTCAGTGTCATCGTCAATGTCGGGCTGATTGGGCGGGTGGTCAAGGTCTTGGGCGAGCGCCGCGCCTTGCTATTGGGCTTGTGCTGCGGGGTCGCCGGCTTTCTGGTGTATGGCCTGGCTCCGGTGGGCTGGCTGTTTTTGATCGGGATGCCGATCAGCGCGCTCTGGGCCATCGCCGGGCCGGCCACGCAGGCGTTGATTACCCGGCAAGTCCCGGCCAATGCGCAGGGCCGCATCCAGGGCGCGATGAGCGGGTTGGTGTCGCTGGCCGGCGTTGTTGCGCCGCTGGTCTATACCGCTGCGTTCGGCTTTTTCATCGGCCCGCATACGCCTGTGCATTTACCCGGAATCGCCTTCCTGATCGCCTCGGCCCTGCTGGCAGTCGCGGTGTTCGTGGCTTGGCGGTTTACCGATCCGGCGCATTTGTCGGCTACCCCGCAACCGCGTGCAGAGACTGCGAAAGTGGAACCGACGGCCTGATTTGCAAGGAGTGGGCATGGCTTTCGGCAGGTGGGCGCGGGCGGGCGGGTCGGTACGATGCAAGCCCACCCTGCGTTCTGGAGTTGTCGATGAAGCACCGTTTGCTGGCCCTTGCCCTGTCGTCTGTATTGTTGGCTGGGGGCGCATATGCCCAAAGCGGCTCACCGAATATCCCCGCGCCGCAGGATGTGGCCTATCCCGGCACCATCAAATTGGAAGTGGATGCCAGCAACCTGAGCCAGCGCATCATCCGGGTCAAGGAAACCATCCCCGCGCAGGCCGGCCCGCTGACCCTGCTGTACCCCATGTGGGTGCCGGGTGGGCACACGCCGCGCAATGCGCTCGACAAGATCGCCGGCATCACTTTCAAGGCCAATGGCCAGACACTGGACTGGAAGCGCGACACACTGGACGTGGCCGCTTTCCATATCAACGTGCCGGCGGGGGCCACCGAGATCACCGCCGAGTTCGATTTCCTGACGCCCACCAGCGGTGCGCAGGGGCGGGTGGTGATGACGCCGAACATGCTGAATGTGCAGTTCCTGTCCACGGTGCTGTACCCGGCCGGGCATTACATGCATCAGATCATGATGGATCCGCACGTCACCTATCCGGCGGGTTGGACCGCGTTCACCGCGCTGGATGAAGCCGGCCGTAGCGGCGATACCGTGAACTACAAGGCGGTGCCGTTCGATATTTTGGTGGACTCGCCGGTGTACGCCGGCCGCTACACAAAGAACATCGACCTGACCCCGGTCGGCAGCACGGTGCCGGTGAAGTTGGGCGTGGTGGCGGATGCCGCCAAATATCTGGAAACCAAGCCCAAGCAGATCGAACAGCACAAGGCGATGGTCGAACAAGCGCTGAAGTTGTACGGCGCGCAGCATTACAACCACTACCAATTCCTGTTCTCGCTGTCCGAGCAGATGGGCGGCAACGGCCTGGAGCACCAGCGTTCCAGCGAGAACGGCGTCGGCACCGACTACTTCACCGGCTGGAACGAGAAGACCGGCTTCACCGACCTGCTGGCGCACGAGTACACCCACAGCTGGAACGGCAAGTACCGCCGCGGCAAGGACCTGTGGACGCCGAACTTCAACGTCTCCATGCAGGACAGCCTGCTGTGGGTCTACGAAGGCCAGACCCAGTACTGGGGCAACGTGCTGGCGGCGCGCAGCGGCATGCGCCCGCTGCCGGCGTCGATCGACGCGCTGGCGCTGCTGGCGGCCACCTACGCCGAGAACCGCCCGGGCCTGTCCTGGCGCAACATCCAGGACACCACCAACGACCCGATCATCGCCAGCCGGGCGCCGCGCGCGTACCGCAACTACCAGATGAGCGAGGACTACTACACCGGCGGCCAGATGATCTGGCTGGAGGCCGACGCGCTGATCCGCACCCGGACCGGCGGCAAGAAATCGCTGGATGATTTCGCCAAGGCCTTTTTCGGCGTCAACGACGGCGAGTGGGAACAGCAGAACACCTACACCTTCGAGGACGTGGTGGCCACGCTCAACGGCGTGATGCCGTACGACTGGGCGACCTTCCTGCGCGAGCGCCTGGACGGCAAGAAGGGCTTGACCGGCGGCATCGAGGCGGCGGGCTGGAAGCTGGTGTTCAAGGACACCCCGAGCGCCTACGCCAAGGCCAACGCGCGCTGGGGCGGCGCGGACTTCGTGTACTCGCTGGGCCTGAGCCTGGGCAAGGACGGCAGCATCGGCGACGTGCGCTGGGACAGCCCGGCATTCAACGCCGGTATCGGCACCGGCGCCACCGTGGTCGCGGTCAACGACCAGGCCTTCAGCACCGACGTGCTGGAGGAAGCGGTGAAGGCGAACACCGAGGGCAAGGCGCCGATCGTGCTGCTGGTGAAGGAGTTCGACCGCTACCGCACGGTCAAGCTCGACTACCGCGGCGGCCTGCGTTACCCGCACCTGGAGCGCATCCCCGGCAAGCCGGATTACCTGACGCCGATTTTGACCGCCAGGAAATAAGCCCGGCGGCCGCGAAGACCCAACAAGGCCCGCGCAAGCGGGCTTTGTTGCAACCCGAAACGAACCCTGAAGGAGGCCGAGGGCATCAAGCGTGCTTAATCGTCTCCGTCGCTTTTCAACGTGATCCGATCCAGCACCCACATCGCGGGGCGGGTATCGCCGGTAAACCACACGCAGATGTCGGTGCGGGCTGGCGGGTTGTGCAAGGGTGCGTGCAAGCTGACAAAGCCATCGGCATCGGGCTGGGCGGGCAGTGGCACGCTGGCCAGCAGCGGGCCGTCACAACCGGCGTGCAGTTCCAGCTCACCGTATTTGTTTTTTGCGGGCTTGAAGGTGCGGTGTGATTCGTCGCCGGCCAGTTGGAAGAAATACGGGATGCGTCCGGCGCGCACTTCAATCGTGTTGATGCCTGCCAACGTGGCCTGCCGCCATGACCAGCATGGGTTGAAAATATCGACGTTGAACACCGCACGCGGGCCAGTGCGCGGGCCGTCGTCTTCCAGCCGCAGCATCAATTGGCCGGTGCACATCGCCACCTCTTCATCGCTGCGGGTCAACAGCGATGCGCGGGTGAGTTGCAGAGTGGTGGCCGGCGCCAGTGCGTGCTGGTCGAAAAACAATTGCGCGCTGAGTGTGGTGGGCAGCGGCAGTTGCAGCGCGGCGAAGTACTGCGGCGCGCTGGCGCTGGGCGCGCTGCCGTCGGTGGTGTAGCGCAGGGTGTAGCCCAGTGGCGATTGCAGCGCGACCTGCGCGGTATTGGCTGTCGTACCCGGCTGGAGCTCTGACTGTGCCTGGAATGGCGTTTGCGCATAGGCGATGCCCGCGTGTTGCCAGCGCGGCAACATGGCCGGCAGGCGTTGCAGGAAGTTTGCGTAGTCGCGTGCTTGTGCGGGGGACCACGCCACTTCCGCCAAGGCGGCGATGCGTGGGAACAACGCATGCTGCACGCGCGCCATGCTGCGCATGTGCTCGGTCCACACGTTGGCCTGTACGCCCAGGATATGCGTGGCCTGCTTTGCGTTCAGCGCCTTGGGCACCGGTTCGAAGGCATACACCTGCGCCAGTGGAATGGTGGCGGGGCGGCCCGGCGGTTCATCGCTGGATGTGGTTTGCAGATAGTCCAGATACAACGTGTCCGCGGGCGTCATCACCACGTCGTGGCCTTGCTCGGCAGCGTCGATAGCGCCCTTGGTGCCGCGCCAGCTCATCACCGTGGCTGATGCCGGCAATTTGCCTTCCAGAATCTCATCCCAACCGATCATGCGTTTGCCGCGCGCAGCCAGTGTCTTCTCCAGCCGCGCCACCATCCAGGCTTGCAAGCCAGCTTCATTTTTCACACCTAATTGGCGTATGCGTGCCTGCATTCTGGGTGAAGCCTTCCATTGGTCTTTCACCGCTTCATCGCCACCGATATGGACAAACTTGCCGGGAAAAAGGGTGGCCACCTGGGTCAACACGTCGTCCAAAAACTGCATCGTGCTCGCATCGGCATTGAACAGGTTTTTGTTGACGCCCCATTCGTTGGAGACCGCGATCGGCGTGCCGGAGACGCCCAACTGTGGATAGGCGGAAATGGCCGCGGTGGCATGGCCGGGGATATCCACTTCCGGCACCACATCGATATGGCGAGACGCGGCATAGGCCACCACGTCGCGGATTTGTGCTTCGGTATAGAAGCCGCAATACGGCACCGGTGCGCCGGTGACGGCATCCACGCCGCCATCGCCGGCAGGCATGCGGCAGCTACCGACCGAGGTCAGCTTCGGCCAGCCCGGTACTGGCAAACGCCAGCCCTGGTCGTCGGTGAGGTGCCAATGAAAGGTGTCGAGTTTCAATTGCGCCATTGCATCGAGCAATTGCTTGATCTCATCGACACTCTGGAAATGCCGCGCCGAGTCCAACATCACGCCGCGCCAAGCAAAGCGCGGTGCGTCGTCGATATGCAAAGCCGGCAGGCGCACTGAAGTTGCCGCCGGATCGCCCGAGCTGAGCAATTGCGCCAGCGTCACCGCGCCGTAGTACAAGCCCTTGTCAGACCCTGCCCGCACGCGCACGCCAGCTGCATCCACATCCAGCATGTAGGCATCGGGTGATCCCCACGTGTGGCTGTGATCGAGGGCAAATGCAATCTTGCCTTGGCCGCTGCCGTCCTGGCTCAAATCCAGCGGCAATGGCCAGCCATCGCCCAGCATCGCTTGGAATTGAGCGCCTACTGCACGCTCCACTTCGCTATCGCCGGTGCGCACAGCGGTTTGTGCGGTCACCACAAAACTGCCTTGCAGTTGCACGATCTGCGCGGGCTGCGGGATCAGCTTGGGAATCACGCTGCCGGCATCGGCGGCACGTGTTGGCGCGGCGGCCAACAGGGCCAGTGCAAGCGCGGAGTTCAAGCAAGCGGTGCGGGTGGTCATGGTGGACTCCTTGCGGGATACAGCGAGTGTAGCGGGCAAAAAAAGGGGCCCGGGTTGCGGGCCCCGAAGGGAGGGTTACGCCAATGGAACAGGGAAAGCGATCAGAACTTGAAGCGGAAGTTCAGGTAGTACTGGCGGCCGTTCTGGTAGATGCCACGCGGCTGATCCTTGTTGTCGGCGTAGTAGCGCAGCTTTTCATTGGTCAGGTTCATGCCGTCCAGCGACACGCTGAAGTTGTCATTGAAGGTCCAGCCCACCGATGCGGATACCGATTGCGTGTTGTCTTGATTGAACGCCGAGCGCCGATCCAGCCCGTTGAAGAAATGCGAACGATAGTTGTAGGCGATGCGTGCATTCAAATGGCTGTTCTCGTAGTAGCCCACCAGGTTGAATACATTGCGTGATGCGCCCACCAAGGGCTTGCCATTGCTTTCTGCGGCATCGGTAAACGACACGTTGGCATTGATGCCGAAATTTTCACCAAGCGGCTGCTCCACCGCCAATTCCAAGCCCTTCACCGAGCCCTTGGTGTTGATCGGCGAGGTGACAAGGTAGTTGCCCATATAGCCATTCGGATGGGCTTGATCGAAGGTCAGAAATTGCTGCGTGCTCTGGCCTTGCCCGATGTAACTGCTCAAATCCATGTAGTACACGCTTGCCGAAAGCAGGGCACGTGGTGCGTAGTACCACTCCAGCGCAGCATCGAAATTGGTGGAGCGGATCGGACGCAGGTTGGGGTTGCTGGAGGAGCCGCCGCCGACGTCATTCGGACTGGCTGGGGGGGACAAGCTCAGGCCACCGGCAAGCGCCGAGTAATCCGGGCGTGCAATCGTCTTGGTCGCGGCCACACGCGCCACCAACGTGTCGCTGAGGTCAAACTTGAAGTTCAACGTGGGCAGTACGTCGGTGTAGTTGTTGCTGACCAGCTGCGGGGTGAAGTAGCCCCACGCGGTATTGATGGAACCGGTGGTCGAGGCGCTGCCGCCGGCCAAGTATTGCAGCACGTCCTGGCTGGTCTTGACCAGGCGCACGCCGATATTGCCGTTCCAGCGATCACCTTCCAGATTGAATTGGAGGTAGGCGGCCTTGGTCTTTTCCTTCAAGCCAAATTCATACACTGGATAGCGACGGCCTACGGGGTCGCGTGTGGTCAACTGGTTGTAGGCGTGCATATCGCTGGCGGAGTAGTACCAGACATTGCTTGGGAAGCTGCCGCCAAAGCCGCTGCCGAAGCCGCCCGGGTAGTTCTGGAACGTCGATGGGAAGTTGGCCCGATCCGCCGGCGAGCGCGTACCCACCGGACACCAGTTAGTCTGTGACCAGTCGAACCCGACCACATTGCCGCTGCTGTCGATGCACGCCGGTCCCTGTGCAATCACGTTTTCCGAGGACCGATCGTGATTGGTGAAACGCACACCAAATTCGAGTGAACTCAGCGCACCCTTGTCGACGAAATATTCGGCATCGATCTGGCCCCACTTGTCCTTGTCCACGATGTCGAGATTTTGCAGGCCGAAAATCCAGTCCAGCGCCAGATTGGGCTGCGGTGCAGCGGTGGATTCATTGAGCGAGAACGAGGCGGCATTCTTGATGCCGTTCAATCCCCACGATGCGCCGGTGCCACCCACGCGCCACTCCGCCACATCCTGCGTGGGTGTTTCGCCATGGCCGGTGGAGGTGCCCAGTTTGAAGTTGAGGCTCAACGCATCGCTGGCCTTCCAATCGGCATCCAGCGCCAGGTAGGTGGTGCTGGCCTTTTCATCCGGGCGCGCAATCATGTCGTACAGCCCGTATTGGGTACCTGCTGCACCCGGAATGGTGGCGCTTACCAAGGTGTTGTTGCGCACCACATAGCCGGCTGCCGGTGAAATGCCCGCACCGATGGTGCGCGGGTTGTACAGCAGATAATTGCGATTGTAGTTGGAGGCGTTGAGTTTGGAGACAAAGCCGGACAGGTCAATGCTGAAGTTGTCGGTGGGCTTGAATTGCACCTCCAGCAAACCACCACGGCGCTCGCGCTTTTGTTCGAACAGCGCCGCGCCAATCATGCGTGGATACCACACGCCATTGAGGTCGGGGTGGGCGTCAGCAACCGGCTTGGTGGGGTCGCCCGCTTTGTTTGAAATTTGGTCATAGCCCAATACTTCCACGCCGTCACGGCGCAGGCTGCGGTTTTCGTCGAACACCTGCAGCAAGATGCCAGCGGTGGAGGCGGCATTGCGATAGTTCAGCAGTGCGCTGAATTGTGAGTCGGTCTTGCCGGGCAGGTCGGAATACACGCCACCAATCGACACATTGCCGGTGAACTGTTTGGCAAATTCCACCGGTTGCCGGGTTTTGATATCCACCGTTCCGGTCACGCCACCTTCCTGCAATTTGGCTTGATAGGTTTTGTGCACAATCACTTGATTGACCAAGGTGGAAGGCAGCAGGGTGTAGCTCACGCTGCGACCGGCGTTATCGCTTTGATTGAGTACGAACCAGTCACCCGATGCCACCGAGTGTCCATTGATCTGGGTCAGCGTCAGGCTGGGGTTGGTGCCGCGCATCGACACCCGGTCGTTCTCGTCGAAACCGCCTTCGCTGGCACCTGCCGAGCTGATCGTCACACCGGGAAGACGTTGCAGGGAGTCGGCCACATTCTTGTCAGGCATTTTGCCGATGTCTTCGGCACTCACCACTTCGACATGCGCCTTTGCTTCACGCTTCACATCGAGTGATTTTTCCATCGCGCCACGGATGCCGGTGACCACCACCGCATCGAGGTCTTTGGCTTTCTGATCGGCCGGCTTGTCTTGTGCTGCGGCGATACCGGACACGCTCAGTGCGGCCACGATACTCAACGTCAATACGTTCTTGCGGACTTGCATGGTTGTCTCTCCAGGGCAGTGGTGGCACCAGATCCCGCTCTCCTTCGGGCCTGGTGCATTGGGTCAGTTGGTGGTGGCCGGTCTTGGTGTGGCCTGTTCTCGGTGATCGCGTGCGTGCAGGTGTTGCAGGTACCAGCTCGCCGCACCGAGTACGCCGAGCTTTTCGTTTTCTACCAAGCGCACCGGAATGCGCTCTTGCACGGCGCGCATGGCGCCCTTGTCCACCAGCCGGGCGTGAAATTCACTGCGCGGCAGAAAGTCGATGAGTTGCGGCACCACCCCGCCAGCCACATACACGCTGTGGGCGCTGGTGATCATGGCAAGATCCCCAATCACGCTGCCCAGCACGCCGCAGAACAGCAACACGGCTTCCAGTGCGAGGGCTTCGTCTTGCTGTGCGGCCTGCACGATCTGCGCCGGTGTTTGCAGGGTTGCCAGCGTGCCGTGCAGCTCGGCCAACCCGCGATACAGATTCACCAGCCCCGGCCCGGACAACAGCTGTTCGGTGCAGACATGGCGATGGCCCTGCTTGCGCAACCACGCCAGGATTTCCATCTCGCGAGCATTGCCCGGCGCGAAGGCCGCCATGCCGGCTTCGGTGGGCAGCACCACCACGCCGTGCCCGGTGGGGATGCACACCGCCGCACCCAGGCCGGTGCCCGCACCCACCACCAGTGCCGGGCCGATGGTGGTGGCAGCGATCACGCCCGGTGTGAGCAGGCGAGTGTCTGCTGCGCCCAAGCGGCCCACACCATGCGCGGCGGCAGCGAAATCATTGACCACGTGCAGTTCGCGCAGATGCAGGCTGTCGCGCAGCTCGGCCAGCTTGATCCGCCACGGCAGATTGGAGTTGATGACCTCGTCATCCAGCACCACCCCGGCGCTGGCAATCACCATGCAGTCGATGCCTTCACGCGCCGGATGGCCTTCCACGAACTCGGCCAGGATTGCCGCCAAGCTGGGGTAATCCGCGCAGGGATAGCGCTGCCAGGACAAGACCTGTAGTGCGCCATTGGCATCGGTGCGCACCAGCGAGACCCGCGCATTGGTGCCGCCCACATCGGCGGCAATAAAGCACGGCTGTGCGGGTGCAACGGCCCGCGTGGCGCACGCCATCGTCGCCATCATCCTGTCCCCTGCAATGCCTGCTGCCTCACCCATGCCCGTCTTCCCCTCGTGCTGGGTGTCGACTCTGCATGCAATTAGACAACGTTGTCAACAGGGCGCCATGAGATTTTCACAAAACCGCCGTATTCAGGAAAATATCCCCCATTCACATTTAAGAACAAGGTGATATGACTGCTTGGCGTGTGTGTGCGAGAGGCTTTCCGTGGCCTCTATGGATGTCGATCCGGGAAACGCATACCGCACAATCCTGGTGCTTGACTTGTCTCGCGCGTCAATTCATTGTCGGATAGGACAACCCTTGTCCACTGCTATCGTCCGCATTGCCCTCGGAGCGCCCGTCATCATGCCCACTGTGTCCACTGCGGTTCCCGTGCGAACCAACTACGGTGCAATTGCCATTGTTGGCGCGCTGTTTTTTATCTTCGGCTTTGTCACCTGGCTCAACGGGCCGCTGATTGCGTTCGCCAAGCTGGCGTTCAACGTCAATGACACGCTGGCCTTCTTGATCCCCAGCGCGTTCTACTTGTCGTACTTTTTCCTCGCGCTGCCGTCATCGGCCATCTTGCGCAAGACCGGCATGAAGCAGGGCATGGCGCTGGGCCTGTTTGTGATGGCGGTAGGTGCCTTCGTGTTTGGCCAATACACCACCGGTCGCGTGTATGCCGGTGCGGTGACGGGCGTCTTCATCATCGGTGCCGGGCTTGCGATTTTGCAGACCGCATCCAACCCCTACATCAGTATTTTGGGCCCGCTTGAAGGTGCCGCGCAGCGCATTGCGGTGATGGGGATCTGCAACAAGTTGGCGGGCATGGCGGCGCCGTTCGTCATCGGCACCCTGGTGATGCACGGCATGGGCGATCTCACCGCGCAAGTGGCCGGTGCCGATGCTGCCGGCAAAGAACAGTTGCTCAACGAATTTGCCGCGCGCGTGCATGACCCGTACATGGCATTGGCGGGTCTGTTGGCGCTGCTTGCGGTGGGGATTTTTTTCTCGCCATTGCCGGAGCTGCGCGCGGAAGATGTGAATTCGGAAACCGAAAGCACCTCCAGAAAATCCAGCATCTTCCAGTACCCGCATGTGTGGCTGGGTGCGCTGTGCATCTTCATGTATGTGGGCGCGGAAGTGATGGCCGGTGATGCCATCGGCACCTATGGCGCCGGCTTTGGCCTGTTGCCTGATCAAACCAAATTCTTCACCTCATTCACGTTGTTCGGCATGCTGCTGGGCTACGTGGTGGGCTTGCTGGTGATTCCACGCTTCGTTTCGCAGTCGCGCTATCTGGCGTTGTCCTCGCTGCTGGGCGTGGCGTTGACGATTGCGGCGTATGCCACCGCCGGCATGGCCTCGGTGGCCTGCGTGGCGGCACTGGGGTTTGCCAATGCGATGATGTGGCCGGCGATTTTCCCGCTGGCCATTCAAGGACTGGGGCGCTTTACCGAGCGCGGTTCGGCCTTGTTGATCATGGGTATTTCCGGCGGCGCGGTGATCCCGCAATTGTTCGTGCACCTGAAAGAAACCCTGCACTTCCAGCTGGTGTTCGCGCTGCTGATGGTGCCGTGCTACCTCTACATTCTGTATTTCGGCACACGTGGCCATAACGTGGGCCGGCGCTAAGGAATCATCGTGCGTAAATCCACCATCAAGGATGTTGCCGCGCGCGCACAGGTCTCGCTGAAGACCGTGTCGCGGGTGATCAACGACGAAACCGGCGTGCACGCGCGCACCCGCGAACGGGTGCGCAAGGCGATCGCCGAGCTGGCCTACCAACCCGATCCATCGGCACGCAGTCTGCGCAGCGCGCAGTCCTATGCCATCGGTTTGCTGTACGACAACCCCAATCCGTATTACGTGATTGCGATGCAAAACGGCGTGCTCTCGGTCTGCCGCGAAACCGGCTACGGCCTGCAGATCCACCCGTGCGATGCCACCTCACCCACGCTGGCCAACGAGATTGTGCAACTGGTGGCCAATGCGCGGCTGGCTGGCATCGTGCTGGCCCCGCCGATGTCGGAAAACCAGGCGCTGGTGGAGATCCTGGCGGCGCATGGCATTCGCCTGGTGCGGATTGTCTCTGCCGCCAAGGACCCGCAAGACGGCAGCGCTTGCATCTATGTGGATGACCGCGACGCCGCCTACGCCATCACCGAGCACTTGATTCAATTGGGCCATCAGCGCATCGGGTTTTTGTGGGGTGGAAAATCCCATGGCTCATCGTGGGAGCGCTACAACGGGTATGCCGATGCGCTGACCGATTACGGCATCGCTTTGGATGACGCACTGGTGGTGGAGGGCGATTATTCGTTCGACGACGGCTTCCGGGGTGCGCGCAAATTATTGGCGCTGGCGCAGCGGCCCACGGCGATCTTTGGCAGCAATGACGAAATCGCCGCCGGGGTATTGGCGGCGGCACGCGCCGGCGGGCTCAATGTGCCGTATGACCTGTCGATTGCCGGCTTCGAAGACAGCCCGTTCTCCAAACAGAGCTGGCCTGCCCTGACCACCGCCAAGCAGGCCACCGAAGACATCGGCCGGCTGGCTGCACGCCGCCTGCTGGCCGATATCCGCGAGCAAGCACTGACCGTGCAAGCCAATACCGGGATCAACCCGGAACTGGTGGTGCGCGGTTCCACCGCGCCGCCGCGTCCCAATTCCTGACCTCTTACCCCCCATCAAGCACACCCCCATGCCCGCCCCCGACAGTACCTGGATGTACACCGAGGCCGCCGAAGCGGCCACCGCCGTTGCCCGTCAATTTGCCGCCAATGCGGCCACCATCGACGCCTTGGTGGAACGCCTGCGCGCGCAGCCGCCGCGCTTCATCGTCACCTGCGCACGCGGCAGTTCCGACCACGCCGCCACCTATGGCAAATATCTGTTTGAAACCGCACTCGGCCTGGTAACGGCGTCGGCCTCGCCGTCGGTGGGCTCGGTGTATGCGGTGCAGCCGCACATGCAGGGCGCACTGTTTGTCGCCATCTCGCAATCGGGCAAAAGCCCGGACTTGCTGCGCAATGCGGAAATCGCCAAGGCCGGTGGTGCCACTGTGGTGGCGTTGGTGAACGTGGTGGATTCGCCGCTGGCGCAACTCGCCGACACCGTGCTGCCGCTGTATGCCGGCCCCGAAAACAGCGTGGCGGCGACCAAGAGTTACCTGTGCTCGCTGGCCGCATTGCTGCAATTGACCGCACGCTGGAGTGGCGATGCCAAACTGCTGGCTGCGGTCGATGCCCTGCCCGACGCGATGCGCGCCGCGTGGGCGCAAGATTGGTCGGAACTGGTCTCCGGTTTGCGCTTGGCACGGCAGATGTTTGTGCTGGGGCGCGGCCTGGGGCTGGCAGCCGCACAGGAAGCGGCACTGAAATTCAAGGAAACCTGCGGCCTGCATGCCGAAGCGTTTTCGTCGGCCGAAGTGAAGCACGGGCCGATGGCCATCGTGGGCCCGGATTTCCCGGTGCTGGCGTTCGCCCAGGACGATGATACCGGCGATAGCACCGCCGCCGTGGCGGCAGAATTTCGCAAGCGCGGTGCGCCGGTGTGGCTCGCCAGTAGCGGCGAAGCTGGCCCGGGTATCCTGCCGCTGCCGGTGTCCCCGCATCCCGCGCTCACGCCCATCCTCACCGTACAAGCGTTCTATGCGGTCGCCAACGCACTGTCACTGGCGCGCGGCTTTGACCCGGATGTCCCGCCGCATTTGAACAAAGTGACCGAAACCGTATGACCACGCAGGTCTTCCACAACGGCCATATCCTCACCGAACGCGGCTTTGAAACCGGTGTTTGTGTGGTGGTGGAAGACGGCCATATCGTTGCCGTACTGCATGGCCCGCCACCTGCCATTGGCGAGCATATCGACCTGCAGGGCGGCAGCTTGGTGCCCGGGTTTATCGACATGCAGGTCAATGGCGGTGGCGGCGTGTTGTTCAACAACGCCACCAGCGTCGAAGCACTGGCCACGATTGCACGCGGGCATCGCAAATATGGCACCACCGGCATGTTGCCGACCTTGATCAGTGACGATATCGACGTCATGCGGCGTGCAATTGACGCCACCCACGACGCCATCGCGCAAGGCGTGCCGGGTATTTTGGGCATCCATCTGGAAGGCCCGTATCTGGCCGCTGCGCGCAAAGGCACCCACAATGCAAGCAAGTTCCGGGTGCCGGATGCCGATGACATCGCGCTGGCCACCGCGCTGGATAATGGCGTCACCGTCATCACCTTGGCCCCCGAATGTGTGCCCACACACAGCGTGACTGCGATGGTGGAACGTGGTGCGATTGTGTGCGCCGGCCACACCGCCGCCGATTACGCGCAAACCCGCGCCGGGCTGGAGGCCGGCATCACCGGCTTCACCCATTTGTTCAACGCGATGACCCCGCTGCAAGGCCGCGAACCCGGCGTAGTGGGCGCAGCACTGGAGGATGCCAACAGCTGGGTGGGCGTGATTGTGGATGGCGTGCATGTGCACCCGGCCAGCCTGCGCGTGGCAATTGCGGCCAAGCCGCGCGGCAAAGTGCTGCTGGTGACCGATGCGATGCCGATGGTCGGCGGCAACGACGCCAGTTTTAATCTCTATGGCGAAACCATTACCGCAGTGGATGGCGTGGTGCGCAATGCCGCCGGCTCGCTGGCGGGCAGCGCACTGGACATGGCCAGTGCGGTACGCAATAGCGTGCACCTGCTGGGACTGCCCCTGGACGAAGCCTGCCGCATGGCCGCGCAATACCCAGCCGAATTTCTGGGCCTAGGCCACCGCCTTGGCCGCATTGCCACAGGCTACCGCGCAGACTTTGTGGTGCTAGATGCCAACCTCCACGTGCGGCATAGCTGGATTGGTGGCACCGAGTAAGCCCTATGTTGCAACGCTGGGGCAGGCCGTGTCCTCTAGGGGCAGATACCGGGCGAGTTCAACTCCGTAACGCAACACCAGCGGTGGTAAAGGGGTTCAGGCGGTTTAGCCTGAGCAACCTCACCGCCAAGTGGAGTTGCCCATGGCCGCAAGCCGCCTGAACCTGCACGAACGATATCGCATCCACGCCCTGCACGAAGCCTGTTTCAGCATCAGATCCATTGCCCTGATGCTGGAGCGTGCAC
>NZ_JAIQDJ010000004.1 GCF_020034655.1 Thermomonas beijingensis
CCGCGCTCCATCAAACGCACGGCCTCGCGCTTGAACTCGGCAGTGAATCTCTGTCTTTCCATCCAACACCTCCGGGGTTGTCCCCATTCTCAGGTGTCTATGGAAGGCGGGCCACTCCACTCTGACCCCTTTCCCGATTTGACCGGTTCACACCTGCGCACCATCCGGGGAAAAGTCGACTCTGAGCCCTGTTTCCCTTTTACTTTTTAAGGGCCGGATCGGGTCCGATCAGCGTCCCGTGCCACGCACCCTCCGCTGCGCCGCCCGCATCGCAATAATCCCAGTACCCCTGGAATTCGGTGCGCTTGCGATTGAAGATGAGCGTCGCCGAACCCCAGTAGTGCGTGCCGTCCCTGGGGGTCTCGCAGCGCTGCCCGGCCGTCTTCTGGGTCCAGAATCCCTTGAGGCTGGCGCTGCCGTCGCGGGCATCCTGCGTCACCACGCCCTCGATCCGGCCGGCGTCGGAACCATCGCTCGCTGCACCCGCGTACCGACCGGCCATGCGGTCACTGGTCCACTGGGAGATCGTCAGTCGGCCAAAACTCGTGTCGTACATGCGCCCGGTCATGTCGGGGTCGCCATCGCGCTGCCGGGGCTTGTCGGCTGACGCAACGGATTGCAGCGCGCGGTTCAATTCACCGGCGTCCTTGGCATCCACATAGCGTCCGCCCGTGTTCGCCGCCAGGCACTGCAATTGCTTGTGCGCCTTGCTGCCCTTCTGGATATCGAAGCCGACCACGTGCGCGGTGAAGTCCACCCCGGCCGCTTCCAGCTCCTTGCCGAGCGCGCATGGATCGGCGTTGCAGGTTTCCTCGCCATCACTGACCAGGATCACGGTGGCCTTGCGCTCGGTGAAGCGCAGCTGCGCCGCGGCCTGTCGCACGGCTGCACTGATCGGGGTCATGCCCTTCGGGTTGAGCGCAGCAACGCGTGCGCGGATACCGGCCGCAGTTGCGGGGCCAACTGCTTGCAGGACTTCGATGTCGCCACAATCGCCTTTGCGATTGTGGCCGTACGCCATCAACCCGAGGTCACCGCCATTCCAGCCATCCAGCATCGCATCGACCGCCTCGCGGGCAATGGCGATCTTCGCTTTGCCGCCGATCTGGCCCCACATCGAGCCGGAGGCATCCAGCACCAGCATGGTCGCGGGGTGCTGCGCGTTCGCTGCGTACAGGCCAGTCGCCGCGAGTGCTGTGACGGACAGTAAGCCGAGGATCAATCGCTTCTTCATGAAAGCAGGTTCCAGTAGATGGCATGGCACCGACGACATGCCGGCCCTCGGTACTACGCAACTGTGCAACGAACCTGGACATCGAGTGCCGAATCATCCCGCCATTACCGGGATTGAAACAGCAAAAAGAGAGAAAACGGGGAGAAAACGGGGGTCAGAGTCGAGTTTTCGATCTGACCGATACACGCTTGGGCACCATCAGTGAAAACAGGGGTCGGAGTCGAATTTTTAGGGAAAGCCCGAGAAAGTCGACTCTGACCCCTGTTTTCCCTTTAGGGAAAGCCCGAGAAAGTCGACTCTGACCCCTGTTTTCCAGCCATCGGCTGGACAAAGTTGACCCACCCAAGGCGAGTTTTGTTTTGCGTGCGTGTTAGCGGTGCGACAATGCAGCGCTTGCCCGGAGTTGTCTGATGTCGCCTGTCACTGCTTTCGCACCCCCTGCCATCGCGTTGCCTGATTTGGATCGTGTGCTGCATCAGCGCGGGTATGTCGTGTTGGCGGCAGCGGATGTAGCGGCGTTGGCGGGTGTGCCGTTGTCCGCGTTGCAGGCGCTTGAGCCGTCGTGGGAGTCTTTATGCCTTGATCGTTATCTGAAAGATGGCGGTCGCTATCGCAAACGACGGCATGCGTGTTTTATTGCTGAAGACGATCAGTTGCAGCAGGTGCCACACCGGATGCATTGGCAGCCGGTGGAATACAACGCACTGCACGGTGGGATGGAACGCTGGTTTGAACCGGTGTTGCCCGAGACCGTGCGGCAAGCGGCGTGGTCGGCGCTGATTCTGGCGCTGGCGCGGGTATGCAGCGCGCAGCGGCCGGTGCCACGCTGGCATGTGGAAGCACATCAATTCCGGATCGACACCAGTGATGGCGTAGGCCGGCCTACGCCGGAAGGCGCGCATCGTGATGGCGTGGATTTCGTGGCGGTGCTGCTGGTTGCACGACATGCGATCAAGGGGGGGGAGACCCGGGTGTTTGATGCGCATGGCCCGAATGGTCAGCGCTTTACGCTGGATCAGCCGTGGTCATTATTGTTGATGGACGATGCGCGGGTGATCCACGAATCGACCCCCATTCAGCCGTTGCACGGTGTTGCCGGGCATCGCGATACGCTGGTGCTGACGTTGCGGGCGGCGGGTTTTTTGGGGGGCTAGTGCCATCACCAAACCCAGTCCAATCGCGTGGACAGCGCGGGGCTCCCCTTTGTCGGACATGCCGTGAATCCATCCTTGGAGGCTTCTCGGCAACATTCATGTTGCCGAGAAGCCTCCAAGCGGTAGCCCCGCGCTGTCGTTTATGACGGATGAAGTTACAATTGCAACCATTACGCAGCAGGCGAGGTGTTCATGAAACTGGGGTCTCTCAAAGAAGGTGGGCGCGACGGCACCTTGATAGTGGTGTCGCGTGATTTGTCGCAGGCGGTGCGAGCCACCGGCATTGCCGCGACCCTGCAACAAGCGCTGGAGGACTGGGAGAACACCGCGCCGCGCCTCAACGCGCTGTCGGAAGCACTCAATGCCGGCACGGCCAATGCTGCCTTCGCGCTGGACATGCACGCATTGGCCGCACCACTGCCGCGTGCGTATGAATTTGTCGATGGCAGTGCATATTTGCCACATGTCGAGCGCGTGCGACGTGCGCGTGGCGCGCAGGTGCCGGAAAGTTTCTATGTGGATCCGCTGATGTACCAAGCGGTCAGTGCCGGCTTCAATGGCCCGCGTGACCCGGTGCGCGTGGTCAGCGAAGACTACGGCATCGATCTGGAGGCCGAAGTGGTCATCGTCACCGATGATGTGCCGATGGCGGTGACCGCAGAACAGGCGGCCGGGCACATCCAGTTGATTGGCTTGATCAACGATGTGTCGCTGCGCAATCTGATTCCACCGGAGTTGGCCAAAGGCTTCGGCTTCTTGCAGTCCAAACCGCGCAGCACGTTAAGCCCAGTGTTGGTGACGCCCGATGAGTTGGGCGATGCGTGGCAGGACAGCAAACTGCATCTGCCGATGCTCACCCACATCAACGGTGTCTGGTTTGGCGCACCGGAAGCGGGCGTGGACATGCAGTTCAACTTTGCACAATTGGTTGCGCATGCCGCAAAAACGCGGCCATTGTCGGCCGGCACCCTGGTGGGTTCTGGCACGGTGGCCAATGAGGACACCAGTCTGGGGGCCTCGTGTTTTGCCGAGCAGCGGACCGTGGAAACCTTGCGCGATGGCAAGCCCAGCACGCCGTTCATGGCGTTTGGCGATGTGGTGCGGATTGAAGTGCTTGACCGTGCCGGCGCCAGCATTTTTGGCGCAATCGAACAGCGCATCGAACACCAGCCAGCGCCTTGATGGCAATCGGTTGGACGGTCGTGGCAGCGGTGCCAGCGGTGGCAGTACACGGCTGCCATCGCGCTAAGGTGTCGCCATGAGCGAATCCTTGCTGCTGTATTCCTACTGGCGTTCCAGTGCGGCGTATCGGGTGCGCATTGGGCTGAATTTGAAAGGCTTGGCCTGCACCACCGTACCTGTGCATTTGGTGCAGGACGGTGGTCAGCAACATACTGCGGCCTACCGGCAGATCAATCCGCAAGAACTGGTGCCGACCTTGAAACATGGTCAGCGTCAGCTCACCCAATCACTTGCGATCCTGGAATATCTGGACGAAGTCTGGCCAACCCCGCCATTGCTGCCGGCCACCGCCCGCGAACGGCAACGGGTGCGCGCCTTGGCGCAGTTGGTCGCCTGCGATATCCACCCGCTCAATAATCTGCGGGTGTTGCAGTACTTCGAGCACGAATGGAGCCTGCCTGCACTCGAGCGTGAGCAATGGGTCAAGCATTGGATCATGGACGGCTTTGCCGCACTGGAGGCCATGCTGGCCGGGCATCCGTCCACCGGTGATTATTGCGAGGGCAATGTGCCTAGCCTGGCCGACTGCTGCGTGGTGCCGCAGGTGTACAACGCACGTCGCTTCGGGATCACGATGGCGGATTATCCGACGATCGAGCGAATCGAACAGACCTGTTTGCAATTGCCGGCGTTCGATGCGGCGCGCCCGGAAAATCAACCGGACGCACCCCGCTGAAGCCCGCAACCTCAGTGCGCGGCAAACACGTCGGCGTAGGGGTCGTGATCGCCACTGGCGCCTTCCGACAAGCGGAATTTCAGCGCCAAACCATCGCGTGAATCGGCGGCCTTCAACGCTTCTTCCATTTCGATCCGACCTTCCTTGTAGAGCCGGAACAGGCACTGGTCGAAGGTCTGCATGCCATCTTGCAGGGATTCTTCCATCGCCATCTTGACCTCGTGCACCTGCCCGCGACGCAGCAAGTCGCGGATCATCGGGGTGTTGATCAGCACCTCGGTGGCCGGTAGTCGGCGGCCATCCACGCCCAGCACCAGGCGTTGACTGACCACCGCTTTCAGGTTCAGCGCCAAGTTCATCAGCACGTTCTTGTGCGCGCCTTCAGGGAAGAAATTGAGAATGCGCTCGATGGTCTGGTCGGCGTTGTTGGAGTGCAACGTGGCCAGGCAAATATGCCCGGTTTCGGCGAAAGCAATCGCCGCTTCCATCGTGGCCTCGTCGCGGATTTCGCCAATCAGGATCACATCGGGCGCTTCGCGCATCGCGTTCTTCAGTGCGGCGTGGAAGCTATGCGTATCCAGGCCTACCTCGCGCTGGTTGACCACCGAGCGCTTGTGCCGATGCAAATATTCAATCGGGTCTTCAATGGTCAGAATATGGCCGGTGCTGGTGGTGTTGCGGTAGTCGATCATCGAGGCCAGCGTGGTGGACTTGCCCGAGCCGGTGGAGCCGACGATCAGCACCAGCCCGCGTGGGGCCATGATGATGTCCTTCAACACCTGCGGCAGCTGCAAGTCTTCGATGGTAGGAATGATGCTGCGGATGGTACGGATCACCATGCCCACTTCGCCGCGTTGCTGGAACACGTTGACACGGAAGCGTCCACTACCGGGCACCGAGATCGCCATGTTCAATTCTTTTTCGCGCTCGAATTCAGAAATTTGCGCGCTGTCCATCAGCGAATAGGCAATCATTTTGCATTCGCCAGCGGTCAGGGTGGCGTCGCTCATCGGCTGCAACACGCCTTCCATCTTGATGCTGATCGGTGCGCCAGTGGACAGGAACATGTCCGAGGCATCTTTCTCCGCCATCAGCTTGAAATAGTGGCTGATATCCATACTGTTTCCCCAAGTTGCCGTGCCTGGCGTTGCAAGCCCGACGCCAGATTCCCACAATGGTCGCGATTTCGTCACGAGATGCGACCTCCCATGCGCTCAAGCTTCGCACAAATTCCGGCGTCCCTGTATGCCCCACTGCTGTGTGGCTCCTTGTTGATCAGCGGTTGCGCCAGTTTGCCGCCGCCCACCGCCGAACTGGATGCCGCGCAACAAGCGGTCAATCGCGCCGACGCGGCCGATGCCGACCAATACGCCGCCGACGCATTGGCCAACGCGCGCACGGGTTTGCAGCGCGCGCAGGCGGCGATGGCGCGGGGGCGTGATGATGAGGCGCGGGATGCCGCCGTTACCGCCACTGCCGATGCAGATCTGGCGCGGGTACGCAGTGCCGCTGCCCGTACGCGAGCCGATTTGCAGCAACAGCAAGCCGAAGTCGCCGGCTTGCAAGCGCGCCTGAAGCTGGAACCCACGCCGGCCAGCGCCAATCCGCTGGATATCGTGGTACCCACCGGTACCCCCGAACAGCGCCTGCAACTGCTGGAGGCGGATATCCGGCTCAACCCGTTTGCACAGTACGAACGCCTGCAAGCGCAGCAGGCAGTGACCGCGCTGGCCACCGTATCGCGCCGCAATTTGCCTGCGGCAATGGCGCTGGCCGAGCGTCGGGTAGGGATTGCCGAACAAGCAGCCCGTATCGAAGCGGCCAAGCGTGCGCTGGAGCGCTTGGCCAGCGAGCGCAGCGAGCTGCGTGTGGAGGCCAGCCGGCGCGACGCCGACCGCGCCATGGCGGAGGCTGAGCAGTTGCGCTTGCAGGCACAAATCCAGGCCGAAGACGCGGCGCGTGCACGCGCCCAGGCCGCGCAGGCCGAAGCGGTGCTGGATGGTGCCCAAGTGGAGCAACAGGACAAGGTGGATGCGGCACGCGCCAAAGAAGCTGCTCTGGCGCGCAAGGAGGCCGAGTTGGTGGCCGGGGCCAAGCTGCCGCCGATGAAACAGGATGCCCGTGGCGACGTATACACGCTGGCAGGTGATGTGTTTGCCGGTGGGCAGGCACAGCTGACCAAGGCTGGCAGCGCCAGCCTCAAGGCGCTGGGGATGTACCTGGCGGCAATGCCCAGCGGCAGCGTGCAAGTGATCGGCTACAGCGACAATCAGGGCAAGCCTGCGGCCAACCAGTCGCTTTCGGAGCGGCGTGCACAGCAGGTGCGGGCGAGCTTGGTGGCGGCAGGGGTCAGCCGTAACCAAATCAGCTCGCAAGGCAAGGGCGCGGCCGCGCCGGTGGCCGACAATCGCACCGCGGCGGGCCGTGCAAAAAATCGCCGGGTCGAGGTCGTGATTTCGAAAGTTAAATAAAATCAATTGGTTATGTTCTTTCCGGGGGGGCTGAATCTTAATCAATACTGTCGATGGGGGCTTGCCAAGTCGCGCTGGCAGGCGTAGCGTCAAGCCACCAGATGGTTTGATGTTGCCACCCCCATCTGGCCGGAGACCGGCCGATGCAGCACCCGTTCGACAACCCGGAGATCGCCGCCGCAAGCCAGTTGCGCGGTCGTACTGGGCCAGTGTTTCGGGTTCCGGTGTCGGCAGCAAACGTTGAATTCAAATTCGAAGACGCCCCGTGCCGCCCAGCGCCGGGGCGTTTTTGTTGGCGCGTATTCGCAACCGGCGTACTGCTGGCTGCGCAATCCCCGGCAACCTTGGGTTGCCATCCCCACGCCTTCGGGCACCCGCCCGAAGCAATTTGTTGACGCAGGAGGTTTCCATGTTTGAAGGGCAATCACAGGCTGAAATCGAAACGTTGATGAAAGCCAATACCGAGTTCCGGCAGCTGTTCTATCGCCACCGCGAACTCGACCGCCAAGTCATGGATGCGGAACTGGGTGTGCTGCCGTTGGACGACAACACCCTTGGCATGATGAAACGCGAAAAATTGGTAGCCAAGCAACGCTTGTTGCAGATGTACGATCGCGCGCACTAAGCGCGGACAGGGGTGGCGGCGTTGCAAGGCGCTGCCATCCCTGCGGCTGCGCCGATGGTCAGATCGGGATAGGCGCAGCTGCGCACGATCTGGCCTTGGCATGGATATGCCACTCCAGTGCCAAGACAGCGACACCCGGATGCTACCCTGAGCACTGGAACCTGTCGCTGGAAACTGCGGTGTTGCGATGAGCGAACAAAAAAACCCCACCCCACTGCACCAAAAATTGGCATGCGTGCTGGAGCTGTTGCAGGGCGCGACGACCTTGCAGGACTTGGCGCAGCGCGAAGCACTCGCACCGGCGCAGTTGCAAGAGTGGCTGGAAACGGCTCGGCAGGGCATGCAGAACGCGTTGCGCGGCCTCCCCGAGGCCGCCGGCGGGCCGACGCACGGAGACCTGCGTGACCTGATACCACGTCCATTTGCCGGGCAGGACATGATCGTGGTGTCCCCCGAAGACGCGTTGAGCCTGGCATGGCAACGGATGCAGGCCAGCGATGTCTCGCAGCTGCCGGTGATGCAGGGCACGCGCATCGTGGGCATGCTGGATGAGTCCGACGTATTGCTGCATGTGTATGGCGATGAAGCGCGGTTTGCCGATCCGGTGTCGGCGGCGATGGTGGCGCGGTTGGACAAGGTCAACATGCGCGCACCGATCGAAGCGCTGTTGCCGGTGTTTGATCGTGGCCATGTGGCCATCGTGATGGATGGCGAACAGTTTCTTGGTCTGATTACCCGCATCGACCTGCTCGATTACCTGCGCCGCCGCGCGCGCTGACGCGTCCGTATCAGTCGAACGTAATCCCGTAGCGTTCGCGCAGGGCGCGGCGTTCGCGCCGCAACAGCCAGCGTAGCAGACGCATGGTCAGGCTGTTGCGGGCGGGCGGTGGGGTGTTACTGACAAAAACGGGCGCGTAGTCGATGTTTGCAGGTGGCGCGGGCACCCCCAGAAATGCACACACCTGTGCCACGCAGGTCGCAGGCTGGGTACGCAGTTGCTCGCTGCGCAGCAGCAACACGTGCTGTGACGGGAACTGTGCGTACAGCCGGTCCAATTGCTGCGCGTAGTCGCCGCGTGCGCGGTAGCTGTGGCGGCGGTGATGCGAGTCAGTTGCGAGTGGATCGCGGTCCAGGCGCAAGCGCCAACGCTCCAGCAACATGGCCGGCCACAGCGGCCAGTGTTCCCAGCCGCGCGCGCGCTCCATGCGGTAATGCGAGAGCGCACGTTCGGCCGGTTCGCGCAGCAGCACAATCCAGCGGAGTGCAGGGTTGTAGCGGGTGATGCGCGGCAGACATTGCGGCAGAAACAACGAGATCGGCGTGGCATCGCCATGCAGCGTAGCGGCGGTATCGGCAGTGCCGGCATCGGCAGTGAACAGGGGGGCAAACCGCGCATCAATGGCCGCCGTGTCTGCGCCGTCATCAAAGTCTTCGGCATCGAACACATGCGCTTCCTTGTTGTATGGCAAGCGCAATTGCGGGTGCGCAGACAAGTACTGCGCCAGCGCGCTGGTGCCGGCCTTTTGCACGCCACCAATCAAAAACGCGATGCGTGGCTCAGTCGGGGTGTTGGTCATTGCCGGGCAACACCTGCACCTGCACGTCGGCAGGCAACGGGAACAGGCCATTGAAGCGCTCGATTGAGTTGTCGATGACCTCGAACGACAAGTCGGATTCGTGTCGGCACAGCACGCGGCGATGGTGCTGGTGCAGATCGGGTGCTTGCACGAGTCGTGCCCGAATGCGGTAAATCCCGTGCGCCAATTGCGCACGAAACTCCACCTGTATTCGCACGTGCGGTTGCTGCGGTGTGCGCGGCGGCAGGCGAATGCGGCGGCCACTCAGCGGTACGCCATGCTCATCCAGGATATCCAGGATACAGGCGACATCAGCCAGCCCGGGATCCACTTCCAGCGCAACGCAAACCTGGAATGGCGCATCGAAACCCAGGGCCAAATGTTGCATGCCATTGGCAAACTGCAGGGCCAATACACCACCGTCTTCGCAGCGAAATCCCTGTGCGGTGCGAATCGGAGGTGCAAGCCCTGCTGCCTGGGCCTTGGCATGCACACGGAACAAGTACTCCTCGATCACTTCCTCGGGGGCACCCAGCATCGCCATGCGGCCCTGCTCCAGCAAGATGGCGTGCTGGCAAAAGGTGCGCACCGCATTGAGGTCATGGCCGACAAACAGCAGGGTGGTGCCGCGCGCCAGAATTTCCTGGATACGGGTCATGGCCTTGGCTTGGAATGCGGCATCGCCCACCGCCAGCGCCTCGTCCACGATCAGGATGTCGGGCTCCACATGCACCTGCACCGAAAACGCCAGCCGTACCGCCATGCCCGAGCTATAGGTCTTGACCGGTTGGTCGATGTAATCGCCAATGTCGGCGAACGCGATGATGTCGCTCAACAGGGTGTCGATGCGTGCGCTGCTCAGGCCCAGAATCGCACCATTGATGTAGATGTTTTCACGCCCGGTCAGATCGGGGTTGAAGCCCGAACCCAGTTCAAGCAGCGCCGCCACACGGCCGTGGGTGTACACCGTCCCCGAGCTCGCCGGCAAGACCCCGGCAATGATTTGCAGCAGGGTGCTTTTGCCGCTGCCATTCAAGCCGATGATGCCCAGCGCCTGCCCACGCTGCAGGCTGAAGCTGATGTCGTGCAGGGCTTCATGGACGTGCAGCCTGCGCTGCGCAGAGGCGTGCAGGCGCTGCGCGAAGCTGGGTGATGCAATCGCCAGCGCCGTGCCTGCGCGATGTAGGGCGGGGGCAATCAAGCGTTGCGCGGGGCTGGCCCAGATTCGGAACGTTTTGCAGACATCCTTGACCACGATGACCGGCTGCGAATGGGCGAGTGGAAAGTCCGCTGACATGGGGGCTGCAATCAAAATTGAACTGCCATTGTAGCCGCGCCAGGGCAAGTTCCCATGGCTGCCAAAGGCACAAAAAAAACGGGTGGCCCGAAGGCCACCCGTGATTTGAAGCGATGAAACCGACTTCCCGATTACAGACCCGGGTTGCCGTCCGGCGTGGTCTGGCCGCCGCTCGGGCCGCCATCCGGAGCCTGACCACCGTTCGGGCCGCCCGGCTCACCGGTGGAGCCACCGTTGCCGTGGAAGTCCGGGGTCCACTCTTGGTTGAAGTCGGACGGACGCTGACCTGCCTGCACGGAGAAGTTGCCTTCTTCGTAATCACGCAGGTACTGCTCGCCACGGGTGTCGCTGTCGGTGACGTTGGTCAGCACGTTCGGCAACGAGCTGTTCACCAGGCTGGAAGCGACCAGACCCGGGAACTCGGCGGTGACGACTGCGCGCCACTTGCCAGCACTCGGAGCACCCCAAGCGCCGATCGCGCCGCCGGTACCATTTTCCAGGTCGGTGGAGTTCAGCTGCACCGAGGCACCGGCCGGCACCCACACGCGCACTTGCGATGCACCGTGCATACCGTTGTTGTCGATACCTTCCAGCGAGACGTAACCGTCGGTGGCGCTGCGGTTGGTCAGGCGGATGAAGCTGCGCTGGGTGGTGTTGCTGCCCGGGTTGATGGTGAAGATTTCCATCGTGGAGCCGTTGTAACGCAGCGGCAGCACGTCGCACACCTGGCCCGCGTGGTCGTCGTTGAACGCCGGGGTGGCGATTGCACCGGCGCGGAAGAACGTGGTGTTGACGTGGTTCGGATGGTCGTCGATCACGCGGTTGGTGTTCTGGAACGCACACACGCGCAGACGGTTGGTGAACGCACCGGTGGCCATGTTCAGGTTGGCCGCAGCTGCGGTGTAGGTGAAGCTCACCTGGTTGCCGGACACGGTACCGCCGGTGCCGGCATTGGTCAGGGTGACCAGGGTGCCGTCGGTGCAGTCGGTGCCGCCGTACATCAGGTACACGCGGTCATTGATGCCGGCGTCGTCGAAGGCGTTCCAGTCATCGCCACCGTTGCCGGTGATGGTGGTGGTGAACGTATCCGAACCCAGGAACACGAAGTTGCCGGCACCGGTGTTGTTGATGGTGACGTCACCCAGGTTGATGACCTGCGAGTCATAATCGCTCGGAGCGGTCACGCTGCCGCCGAGGTTGTTGTCATTGGCCGAGCCCAGCTTGCCGTCGAAGCTGAACAGGGTCTTCGGCAGCTGATCTTCAGTATAGTCGTCAGCCACGTCGATGTACTTGTCCACTTCCGAACGGGTCCGGTCGGCGCAAGCGGTGACGCCGCTGACGCGCTTCAGGATGGTACGGCTGGTGGTGGAGCCCTGGTAGCGGCTGTCGTTGGTGGCGTTGACCATCCAGAATTCGGCGTCAACCTTGTCGGTACCGCCATTGGCAGCGCCCATTGCGAATTCGTTCAGGCTGGTCAGGCGGGCATTGCGCCAGCGCAACAGAATGCCGGCGCTGGGGTTCAGGGTGTTGCCTGCCGGCGGGATGATGCGGAACGATGCGGTGCGGTTGCCGTCGTAGAAGGCATCGAACGCCACGGTCCAGCCAGCGCCTGCCAGCGAGGGCTCAAGGATCATTTCAGGAGCGGTCGGGGCGATACCGGCGAACAGTGCGCCGTCAGCAGTATCCGCGCAGGTGGTGTCGGGCTGCGGGTAAGGCAGGCCGGAGGCCACGCAGTTGTTACGGTTCAACTTCACGCGAACGGTGAAGCCGGTGGACACCTGCACCGCGTTATCCGGCGGATTGATGTCGAATACCAGGTCTTCGGTCATGGTGTAGTTGTAGTTCGGGCCCAGCAGCAGCTGGTAAGCCACGTTTTCCGGCGTGGCCAGATCGGCGGCGTTGGCCGGGCTGGACTGCGGGTCAACGTTTGGTGCGGTTTGACTCAAGGTGCCATAGGTGTAGGCCGCAGCGGCGCCGGCCAGACCCAGACCGGCCACGAGGGCAACGGCGAGGACGTTCTTCTTCATGCTAGACATGTCTAACTAACTCCTGTCAGTTTATAAAACGGTTGATTGCAACTTGCTCCGGCTGCACGGCCCATGCCCGGTACCAGGAGGCTGGGCCTCCGGCATCCGGCTTCTTCTAGGCTTGCTTGAATTCTGATGAATCTTTTGACGAACCTGCGGCGGTATGAACCGGACGCAAACCCCCCTGCTCCCCTAGTTGATCAAGTTGCAGTGCGGACGCTAACCCAATGTTCAGGGTGCGTCAATCCCCGTAGATGCGGGGGGGTGGGGGGCAGCGCAATATGAATGCGGCAAACGCTAGGCTTTGTGGCCTAGTCCGATCGCCAAACACCCATGCCTTGGCGTTGCGAGTGCGATCTCTTTAGTACTCTATTGCGCGCCGAAGTGCGCGGCGTCTGCCTGGAGTTTTGAACTTGCCCAATGTGTTTGTCCACCCGTGGCGGCATGCCGCGCTGATCCGCATTCTGAGCTGGCGCGACATCAGCGGTCGCTACCGTGGCTCGCTGCTGGGGGGGCTGTGGGCCCTGCTGACACCGCTGCTGATGCTGGCGGTGTTTACCTTTGTGTTTGGCGTGGTGGCCCCCACCCGCTGGCCGGGTGCCGAAGCGCAGGGCATGGGCATGTTTGCGCTGCGACTGCTGGCCGGGATGGTGGTGCACGGGCTGTTGGCCGAATTGCTGCAACGTGCGCCCACCTTGGTTACCGGGCAGCCCAATTATGTCACCAAGGTGGTATTTCCTCTGGAAGTGTTGGGCTGGGTGGCGCTGTTGACCGCGTTGTTCCATGCGCTGATGGCGCTGCTGGTGCTGGTGGTGCTGAATGCCGTCTGGGGCACCGGTTTGTCGCCGACGGTGCTGGCGCTGCCCTTGATCGTGCTGCCCTATGCCCTGCTGCTGTTGGGGCTGTGCTGGTTGCTGGCCGCGCTGGGGGTGTATTTGCGCGACCTGACCCAATTGGTTGGGCCGCTGGTGATGGTGTGCATGTTTCTGGGGCCGGTGTTTTACCCGCGCCAAGCGATGCCGGCACTGGCGCAGCCGTGGTTGGCGCTGAACCCGATCACCATTCCGGTGGAACAGATTCGCCGCGTATTGTTCGACGGTCAGTGGCCAGACTGGCAGACTCTGGCGCAGTATTCGTTGGTTGCCGTGGTCGCGTATGCGTTCGGCCTGTGGGCATTTACCAAATTCAAGAAAGGATTCGCTGATGTCCTCTGATGTTGCACTGCGCGCAGCCCCGCGCGACCGCTTGCTGGGCGAGTTGCTGCTGGACGCCGGTTTGCTGGGCGAGGCCGACCTGGAGCGCGGGCTGGCGTTGCAGGAAAAAATCGGCGGCCGGCTGGGCAGTGTGTTGATGCGCATTGGTGCGGTCAGCGAGGACAACTTGCTGCAAGTGCTGGGCCGGCAATTGGGCTTGCCGCTGATGGGCGCCGAGGTGCCGCTGCCAGACGAGGACATGCTGCGGCTGACCGCAGGGCAGGCCACGACCGGCATCGACTGGTTGCTGGATCAGCAGGTGCTGGTATGGCCGGGAGAGGGCAATGATCTGCTGTGCGCGGCGCGTGACCCGCTGCTGCCGACCTTGCGTGAAGCCATGCAGCACGCCTATCCGGGACGCAAGGTGCATTGGTGCTTGTGTCGGGCGCAGGATCTGGAGCGGATGCTGGACGGGCTGGCACACAGTGCGCGTGCGGATGATTTTTTTGGCGGCGGCGATGAGCAGCAACTGCGCGCGATGGCCGAAGAAGCGCCGGTGGTGGAGCTGGTCAGCAATCTGATGGCGCAGGCAGTAGAACAACGGGCATCAGATATCCATTTGGAGCCGGAAGAGCGTACCTTCAGCGTGCGTTTCCGCATCGACGGTGTCTTGCACAACCGCCTGAGCTTGCCGCGTGACCGCTTTGACGCGGTGGCGTCGCGCTTGAAACTGATTTCCGGCATGGACATTGCCGAGCGCCGCCTGCCGCAGGACGGGCGCATGTCCACCCGCGTGGGCGGGCAGGAAATGGATATTCGTGTGTCGGCCTTGCCGGGCGTGCATGGCGAATCCATCGTGATGCGTCTGCTGCCCAAGGAACGCAAGGAGCTGGGGCTGGAACGACTGGGCTTCGAAGCCGACCATTTGGCCTTGATGAAAGCCTGGACCGCCGAGGCCAACGGGATTGTGTTGGTCACCGGCCCCACCGGTTCGGGTAAATCCACCACCTTGTACGCGGCGCTGGCAGCGGCCAATGACGGGCTGAAAAAAATCATCACGGTGGAAGACCCGGTGGAGTTCCAGCTGCCGGCGATCACCCAGATTCAAGCGCACCCGGAGATTGGGCTCACGTTCGCCAATGCGCTGCGCTCGATTTTGCGGCAAGACCCCGACGTGATCATGATCGGTGAAATCCGCGATCTGGAAACCGCCGAAATTGCCGTGCAGGCCGCGCTGACCGGGCATTTGGTGTTGAGTACATTGCACACCAACGATGCCATCAGCGCGTTCACGCGCCTGGTGGACATGGGCGTGGAGCCTTTCCTGGTGGCCACCCCCGTGCGCGCCGTGCAGGCGCAGCGCTTGGTGCGCAGGCTGTGCCCGCATTGCACGCGGCCGCATCCGGTGCCGGCCGAGATTGAAGCCGAGGCGCGGGTGTTTGCCGAGAAGGTGTTGCCCGGCGTGGCCCCGCGCTGGATGAGCGCGGTGGGGTGCAGCCAGTGCATGAATACCGGGTATCGCGGGCGCTTGGGCATTTATGAGCTGGTGCCGGTGAGCGAGCCGATGCAGCATTTGATCGTCAGTGGCGCTTCGGTCAATGACATGAAAAAACTGGCGCGCGAGGAAGGTTGCCGGTTCCTGCGCGACGATGGCTTGCTGAAGGCATGGCAAGGGTTGACCACGGTGGAAGAAGTGCTGCGCGTGGCGGGGAGCTGAGACTGACCGATGCCCAGATTTCACTATCAAGTCCTGAATGCGCAAGGCGTGAGCCTGGAAGGCATGTTGCGTGCCGACAGCGAGCGCGACGCGGCGCGCCAGTTGGAGCGGCGTGGCTTGTCGGTGGTCGAAATCCGCTCCGGCGAATCCACTGGACGCACCCAGCGCGGCCGGCTGCGGCATGCCGATGTGATTTTGGCGTTGCAGGAATTGGCCACCATGCTGACCTCCGGGGTCAGCATTGCCGACGCAGTGGGCAGCCAGGCGGTGGGCGCGCACCATCCCAAAATCGTGGCCGCGTTTGCCACCATGTCACGCGATTTGCAGCGCGGCCAGGCATTTTCCGCCACGTTGGCCAAATGCGGGCTGCCCTTGCCCGAGTACGTGATCCAGCTGGCGCGTGCGGGTGAATTGACCGGTGAGCTGGGGCGCGCCCTGCGCGATGCTTCCACCCAGCTGGAATACGAGCAGCAGTTACGCAACGAAATGCGCAATGCGCTGATCTACCCGGCGGTGCTGGTCATGGCCGGGGTGGCGGCGGTTGCGATCATGTTTGTTTTCGTGGTGCCCAAGTTTGCGTCGTTGTTGCAGCACGCCAAGGATCTGCCATTGCTGGCGTGGCTGGTGCTGCACGCGGGCACTTGGACGCGGGCCAACTTTGGGCTGTTGTCGGTGCTGCTGGTGCTGGCAGCGATGGGGACCACTTGGGCACTGCGCAAACCGGAATTACGCGCGGCGGCGATGGATAAATTGTCGCGCTGGCCGGTGGTGGGGCCGTGGCTGGTGGAGGCCGACACGGCGCGCTGGGCCAAGGTGCTGGGCGCGCTATTGGGCAACAAGGTGCCGTTGATGCGTGGCCTGGAATTGGCCCAGGCCGGCTTGCAGTTACCGCAGCGGCGCGCCCGCATGGGCGAGGTGGCGCGCGCGGTGCGCGGCGGGGCATCCTTGGCCGATGCGCTGGAGGATCACGATGCGCTGACCGCCACCGGTTACAACCTGGTGCGGGTGGGCGAGCGCTCCGGCAAATTGGCATCCATGCTGGATTCATTGGCCAAGCTGTATGAAGAGGCCGGGCGCAACCGCATGAAACGGGTACTGATCCTGCTGGAACCGATTGCCATTTTGGTGATCGGCAGCGTGATCGGCACGATTATCCTAGGCGTGATTCTGGCCATTACCAGCGCCAATGACCTCGCGGTTTAGCGGCATCTGCAGCAACACATTCAGCGCCAACTTGAATCAACAGGACTCCTCGATGCGACAGCGCAATATGCAATCCCTTCCGCACCAGGCAGGTTTCACCCTGCTGGAAATGATCGTGGTGCTGGTCATCATCGGCCTGATCATGGGCTTGGTCGGGCCGCGCCTGTTCGGGCAGGCCGACAAGGCCAAGGTGCAGACGGCGCAAACGCAGGTGAAGATGCTGCGCGGTGCGTTGCAGACGATGCGCCTGGATATCAGCCGCTGGCCGACCGAACAAGAAGGTTTGCTGCTGCTGACCAATAAACCGGCCAATGCCGATGCCGCACGCGGTTGGGCCGGGCCGTATCTGGACGAGGCGGTACCAAGCGACCCGTGGGGTCAGCCTTATCAATATTCGCCGCAGCCCAGCGGCAACAATCCATTCACCCTGTACTCGTTCGGTGCCGACGGCAAACCCGGTGGTCAAGGGCAAGATGCTGATGTGGGCTACTTGCCGGGCCAAACAACGGCCAACCCGCAGTAACCGGCAACGATGCGTCACGCCGGGTTTACCTTGCTGGAAATGATCGTGGTGCTGGCGCTGTTGGGCTTGGTCACGGCGATGGTGGTGCCATCGATGCTGCATGGCATCGACAGTTGGCGCCGACAGGCGGCGATGGATGCAGTGCTCGACCAGATTCGCGCACTGCCCGGCGTGGCGCGGGCCAATGGCAAAACGATTGTCATCGACGATAAAACACTGGCATCCAAACCCCCGCCATTGACCATTGAGGACGGTTGGACGCTGACGGCACCCACCGCGATGACGGTAGCGGGTAGTGGCGTGTGCAGCGCTGGCGAGCTGGCCGTGGGCAATACCTACGGCGTGCGCAACATCAAGGTTACGGCACCGTTCTGTGATCCGGTGATTACGCCGTGATGCGGCGCGCGCAAGCCGGCTTTACCTTGCTGGAAGCCATCGTGGCGCTGGTGGTGTTCACCATGGGGGCACTGGCGCTGTATGGCTGGTTGTCCACCAATATCATCACCCTTGACCGAATCCGTGCGCGGCAGCAATTGGAGCTGACCATGCACTCGGCGCTGGATCTGATTCGGCGCACCAACCCGATGGATACCCCGGTTGGGGAGCGTCAGGTGGGGGATTTGAAAGTCAGCTGGATCAGTGCACTGTTGGAGCCGGCCAAGCCGAATGTGGTGCAGTCGGGGCGGCCAGGAATTTTCGTGGTGGGCCTGTACGAGGTCAGCGTGCGGGTGTCGCGCAATGGCCAGTTGCTGCAAACGTTCCAGGTGCGGCAAGTGGGTTGGAAGCAGGTGATGGCCACGCCGGTGGACATGTGATCAGGCGCATCGTGCAACGCCGCAATGCCGTGGCTGGCTTCACCTTGATGGAGATGCTGGTGACGCTGGTGTTGATTTCGTTCGCCACCATGCTGATGTTCCAGATGCTGGGCAGCTATCGGGTGGCGCGGGAACGGGTGCAAGCGCAGGCCGGGCTGATCGACCGCCAGGCCTTGTTCCAATCGTGGTTCCGCGACAGTGTGCATGGCCTGTATGCCGCGCCCAAATTGCATTTGGATGGCAGCGCCGAGCAGTTTTCCGGCACCACGTTGAACCCGTTGTATGCGCAGGAAGGCACGCCCACACAAATCGCGTGGAGCCTGCGCAAGACCAGCGATGGCGGCACCGAAGTGGTGTATGCGGAGGCCGGCAAGGAGCGCTGGAGCTTGCCTTTGCAGGGTGCTGCCGGGGCGCATTTCATTTATGTCGATGCGACCTTGAAGCAGACCGATCGCTGGCCGCCGCAGTTGGGCTTGATTGACCCCGAAGGCTTGCCGGCGCTGATCGGGCTGGTGCGCGAGGGGCGCGGTGATGGCGTGTCGCAACTGGCAGCAGTGTTGGGCCCGTTGCTGCCACCCAAGCGCTTGTATGGCGATGAGCAGACCATGGAATGAAGGGGCATCGTCACCAATCCGGGTTCGTGCTGGTGCTGGTGTTGGCCATGCTGGTGGTACTGGGCCTGTTGGCCGGCTCCATCGCGGCAGTCACCTCGCGCTTGCTGGAACAGTCACGGCAGCGGGCACAGGCGATGCAGGACGCGTTGGACATGGATAGCACCCGTGCAACCGCGCTGTATCTGCTCAGCACCCAACGCATGACCTTGGGCGGGCTGACCGTGGATAACATGGTTTCCGGCGGTGAGGATGGCGTGCGCCCGGCGGTCAGTGATGCCGATCTGGAGTCGTGGTTGCCGATTGGCAATGAAGTGGCGCTGGACGGTCGCGCCAACCAAGGTTTAGGCGGCGCACGTTTTGCCTTGCAAGACGATTACGGCCTGTTCGGGGTGAACTGGAACCCCCCTGACAAGCTGGAAAAACTATTGGCGCAAGGGGGGCAGCCACGGCCAGTGTCGGCAGGCGCGCTGTTCAATCGCTTGATGGACTATCAGGATCGCGACAATTTGTACCGGCTCAACAGTATGGAAGCCGAAGGCTACATTGCCGCAGGGATGGCACCGCCAACCAATCTGCCAGTGGCCACGCCGATGGAGTTGATGCGGGTGATTGGCTGGCAGCAGGCCTTGTCGTTCTTGAGCCCGGCCGAAATCACCTCGACACTGACGGTGGAGCCGGCCTCCATCATCAATGTAAATACGGCCCCGGCGCGGGTATTGCTGACGATTGACGGCATGGATGCGGAGAAAGCGGCGCGCGCCATTGCGTTCCGCAAAGTTCAACCGTTCCTGAGCGCGGTGGCGTTTTCTGAGTTCATCGGACTGGAAAAGTCGATGGAGGCCCCGGTGGCCGTGTATCCTGCGGCGTCTGGCACTTTGAAGCTGTGGCCTTCGCATGGGGGACAGGTGACATTGATGCATTGGTCGATGACCCCGATCGAGGACAAGGGTCGCCCCTGGCGTGAGGACTATGAGCTTATCCAATCCCAAGCCCCGGCAACGGATGTCGTTGCTGAACCGGTTCGTTCGCGGCTTTTCCGCAAGCCGGTGGCTGCGCGGCAGTAATGGCCTGCGTCAGCTGAGCGAAGGCGGCAATGGCCAGGAATGGCTGCTGGCGCGGCATCTGTGTGCCTACACGGTACTGGATGGCGCTGCCGTACCTGCCCGCAAGCGCAAAGGCTTCGTGGAGATGGCACTGGCGCGCTGGTCGCCGTTTGCCGACACCCAATCGCATGTGGAGTGGGTGGGTGACCGTGCAATGGCGTGGGCATGGTCGCGTGGGCGGGTGCTGGCTGGGCCCGACGGCATGGAGTTGCCGCAACCCCGCCGAGTGTTACCCGAATCGATGTTCCGTGGTGCACCGCAAGTCAGCGGTGAACAGCTGGTGCAACTGGATGAAGGGCTGGAAGGCCGGGTCTGGCGCGACAACGTGATGGTGGCGTCGCGCTGGTGGAGCGAACTGCCAGAATTGGCCGAGTGGAACGAATTTCGGCGTGGTGCCGGGCTGTCACCAGCCGCTGCCGCCCCGGACATCCTGGTGTCGGAATTGCAGGCACAGCCGTGGGCGGCGTCGGGCAGCCCGGATATTCGCGAAGCCTTTGGCCACTACCGCGGCTATTTGGCATTGGCGGCAGCCGGCATTGCAACGGCGGTGTTGATGGCGCTGCTGGTGGGGGTGGTGGCGCTGAAAATCTCGATTTGGCAGGTTGACAAGCAAATCGCAGAGCAGGAACAAGTGCTGGATAAAATCATCACCGCCCGCGATGACGCATTGCAAGCGCGTGCCGCGATTGATGCGCGGTTGGCGTTGCGCCCGCCGGCCGGACAGATCGAATTGATGGGGCTGGTCTCAGGCTTGATGCGCGGGCAGTGGCAATTGCTGGAATGGAAGGTGCCCGATGCGCGCACGCTGGAAGTCACGGCACGCATGGTCAACCCCGATCCGCGCGCGATAGTGACGGCCTGGGAGGCTTCGAAACGGTTTACGGATGTCACTGCGGAATTGGGCAAACAGCCCAATAGCGTGGTCGTCAAGGCGCATGTGGTGCGCGCATCCGGCAAGGGGTCAGGCAAATGAGTGCGGGCATGGCGAGTGTGCGTTTGCGCGGGATGCGCGAAGAATGGCGCGGCAATCTGCGGCTGCGCATCGGGGTGATGGCCGCCGCTGCAGTGGGGTTCCTCTATCTGTGTCTGGTGCTGATGGATTGGCGCAGCGATCTGCATGCGCAATATCAGCAGCGCACATTGCAGCTCTACAAAATGAGTGCATTGGCCGGACAGGAACACTGGTTGGGGCGCGCGCAAAATGCCAAGGCAGCGGAAAAAGCGTTGCAGGCGGAAATTCCGAATGCAGCCACCATCGGCCTTGCGCAAGCAGAAGCGCAGACGATGGTGCGGCAGTTGATGACGGCGTTTGGCAATAAGTTGACCAGTGAGGCGCGGCCGCCGGCAGAAGTCACTGGCCAGCCAGGCGTATGGAAAATTCCGGTGACCTTGCGCGGTGTCCTCAGCCAGCCGCAGATGCTGGAAATTTTGCGCCGTCTGGAAGATTCAGACCGCTTGGTCACGGTGGAAGAGTTGTCCTTCACTTTCGTGCAAGGACTGCCCAATATGTCGCTGACGCTGGCGGCGTATTACCGCGTGGGCACAGGTAAGCCGCAGGGGGCAAGCAATGGCGCTGGTTGATCTGTTGCAGCGCAAACCCATGCCGGTTGCGGTGGTGGCGGGCGCGATCATGGGTACCGTGGTGGGCTTGTTTCTGCCGATCCGCGCCGCCGATCCGCCCAAGGCGGAGGAAGCCACATGGTCGCTACCCAATGCACAGGCGCTCAAGCGTTTCAGTGACAACACTTATCAAGCGGTGCGCAGCGCCAAGTTTTGGGGTGATTTGCTGATGCCAGGCCAGCGTGGTGCCGAGAAAAAACAGGCGACGTGGACGCTGACCGGAATCGTTACCAGCCCTGTGGTGCAGGTGTCGGTGAGCGAGGCCGGCAAGCAAGGTCAGCCCGTGCAAACCTGGGTGAGGGTTGGCGAAAAACTACCCGATGGTGCCGTGCTCAACGCCGTCACTCGTGACCGCATCTGGGTTACCAAGGATGACTGCAAGCGGGTGAAGTCGTTGTATCAAAACAGCGTGCACCCCGACCCTGAAGGGTGCATTGGTCCGGATGGCAAACCTGTTACACCAGCTGCGGGTACCGACAAGCCGACTGTGGTCATGCCAAGTGCACCAGTGGCACCGGTGGAGCCGCCAAGCAAGCCACCCCAAGGCACAACAGCACCGCGTAACGGTGCCCAATCGTCATCCTCATATCGTCAAATTTCAGGCAAGTCTCTGGCATGAACAATCTCCGTCCCCTCCTTGCTGCCACCGGTATCGCACTGTTGACCGGCGCCTGCACGACGCCACGCCTGGTGTTGCCTGAGCCGTTGCCGACCGCGACCCGCACGCAGCAGGAAGCGGCTGCATTGCTCGGACAAAATGCCGCGTCACCGCCACGTCAGGCATTGTCGGTCGGCGAAACCCCTGCCATTCCAGAGAGTGGCGCGGCCAGTGTGTCCGGTGTGCAAGGCGAACCGATGCCGCCGCTGAAAGGTGGCGCGGTGAATGTGAATATCGAAGGGATGCCGGTTCCGGCCTTCATCAATGAATTCTTCGGACAGATTCTGGGCGCGGGTTTCCAGATGGATGTGCAAGTCTCGAAGATGAATGATCTGGTTACATTGCGCACTGCAGGCCCGCAGTCACCGAAAGAGTTTTATCGGTTGGCGGTACAGGTATTGCGCAACTATGGCGTGGCCACCGATTTCAGTTCCGGCACGGTGTTCTTCAGTCGCGCCCGTGATGGGGCCGGCATCGTGCCGCCGCTGGTGGTCAGTGGGCGTGCATTGCCCGCTGTACCGATCAGTCATCGGCCGGTATTTCAACTGGTGGAATTGCAATCAGTGCGCGTCAACGACGTGATCAGCCTGTTGAATGTTGCCTTCAAATCATCCGAAGCGTTGAGCATCCAGCCGGACAACAGCCGCAATGCGGTGTTGCTGATGGGGCGCCCGGAGTTGGTGCGGCAGGCGCTGGACGCGATCAAGGTGTTTGATCAGCCGTATATGCGTGGGCGTGCCAGTGCGCGGTTGGAGCCGGCGTTTGTATCGGCCGATGAATTGTCCAAGCGTTTGGTTGATGTACTCAGCGCCGAAGGCTATGGTGCCTCGGTGTATGCCAGTGGCGGTGGCGGCAGTGCCGCCATCCTGGTGTTGCCGGTCAGTGCCGCCAATACGGTGTTGGTGTTTTCGTCCGACCGCAAGATTTTGCAGCACGCCATCGACTGGGCGCGCAGTATCGACAAACCCAACCCCACCGCCGGAACCGATGGCCTGTTCTACTACATGGTGAAGAACACGCGAGCATCGGAGTTGGTCAAGACCATCACCGGAATTCGCGGTAATTCATCGAGTGGCAAAGGCAGTGATCGCGACGCCATCGATGGCAGCAAAGTGGGGCAAATCGCTGCACCCGCCGCTGCCGCCACCAGTACGGCCTCGGGCAGTACATCGGGTGGTGATCTCAGCGGTGGCAAACTGACCTTGGATGAGCCGCGCAATGCGGTCATTTTCCAAGGCAGCGCTACCGATTGGGGGCGGCTGTTGCCCTTGATCCAGCAGATGGACAAGGCGCCACGGCAAGTGATGATTGAAGTCACCGTGGCGGAAGTGACGTTGACCGACGACCAGCAATTCGGGGTGTCGTGGTTGGCCCACAATGCGGACTTGGGCAAGTTCAACGGCAATATCAGTTCCGGCAAATTGGCCGCAGCCACCGGCGGATCTGGCTTGAGTTACTTGCTGGATATTGGCGGCGAAACCCGCGCCACCTTGACCGCGTTGGCCAGCAAGAACCGCATCACCGTACTGTCCACCCCGCGCTTGATGGTGAAGAGTGGCGAAGATGCGAGTATCGATGTTGGCACCGAAGTACCCACCATCAGCGCGCAGGCAACCTCCGGTATTCAGACCGGCGGGAACACCGGCATCATCCAAAGCATCCAATACCGCAAGACCGGCATCCTGCTGAACATCAAGCCGGTGGTGTATTCGGATGACCGGGTCGATATCGAGCTGCGCCAGGAGGTCAGTGAAGCATTGCCGGTAGGGTCCGATTCGTCGGTCAATTCGCCGGCGATCTTCAACCGATCGGTCTCCACCAGTTTGAATCTGCGCGATGGCAGCGCGATCTTGATCGGCGGGCTGATGTCCCAGCGCCGCACCACCGGGGATAGCGGTGTGCCCTTCCTCAAGGATGTACCGATTCTCGGTAACCTGTTCAAGTCGCAGACCCATGGCACCAATCGCACCGAGATGGTGCTGATGATCGTGCCGTATATCCTTGAATCCGATGATCAGACGGCGGAACTAACCCGCTCGTTGAGTCAGCGCTTCGAGTTGCTCGATTTGTCACCGGCGATGCCTCCTCTCAAAGCTGCGCCAGCAGTGCCGCAACCCGCTACGCCGCTCCCTGCGTCGGTAGCGAAACCGAATTGATCCTGCGTACTGCTGTGGCATGGCCAAGGTAAAAAAAATACAGGCGGTAACGGTTTCCCCAGTAGCCTTGTTGGTGCTGGGGATGCACCGCAGCGGCACCTCGGCATTCACACGTGTGCTCAATCTGCACGGCGTGGCATTGGGAGAGAACCTGATGCCGGCCGGCCCGGATAACCCGTCCGGGTTCTGGGAGCATGCCGATGTGGTGGCGGTGCACGAGCGCTTGCTGGCTGCGCTGGAGCGCACTTGGGATGACCCGCGGCCATTGCCGGACAATTGGCTGGCATCGGCGGCTGCGCAAACGGCATTCGATGCGCTGGTTGCGATCGTGCAGCGCGACTTTGCCGGTGTTTCGCTGTGGGCGGTCAAAGACCCGCGCCTGTGTCGTCTGCTGCCGTTGTGGCAGCGTGTGCTGGAACGCTGCGGCGTAGCGCTGCGCGTGGTGTTGGTGTCGCGCCCACCAAAGGAAGTGGTGGGTTCGCTGGCACGGCGAGATGGCTTGCCGCCTGCCATTGGCGAATTGCTGTGGGCGCGCTATTTGCTGGAGTCGGTACACGCCAGCAGCGGCTGTCGACGAGTGTTGTTGCGTTACGATGCGCTGCTGGCAGATTGGCGGACACAGCTGCAGAGGGTTGCACAAGTGTTGGGGGTCGAGCTGCACGCGAGCGCGGATGTTGCCCGTCAAATAGATGCTTTCCTTGACCCGCAATTGCGCCACCACCAAACGGCAGACACCGCAGACAGTGCTGCAGCGATGGCGCTGCTGCCGCTACTGACTACGCTCCCCGAGCCAGCGGCCAGTATCCGGATAGAGCATGCCTTTGCGGCACACATGCAACCGTTAGCGCCGTTAGTCGACGCGTATGCGGAGTTGCTGGCAACTAGCCGCAACCACGCGCAACAGTTGCAGCGGGATGCAGACGCCATGCGTGGGCAGTTGGATATGCAAGGGCAGTGGTCACGCCAGTTGGATGACGACTTGCATGCACTGCATCAGCGGCACGGTGAATTGACCCATGAGCATGCACAGGCGGTGGCGTGGGCGCAGTCCTTGCAGGGCGAGCTGACAACATTGCAGGGCTTGTATCAGCAGGCCGAAGCCGATCGCGACGATAAAGCGAGCTGGGCGCAGTCCTTGCAGGGCGAGCTGACAGCATTGCAGGGCTTGTATCAGCAGGCCGAAGCCGATCGCGACGATAAAGCGAGCTGGGCGCAGTCCTTGCAGGGCGAGCTGACAGCATTGCAGGGCTTGTATCAGCAGGCCGAAGCCGATCGCGACGATAAAGCGAGCTGGGCGCAGTCCTTGCAGGGCGAAATCGATGTCCTGCAAGTGTTGTATACCAATGCCGAACGCGACCGCGATGAAAAGGCGCATTGGGCGCAGTCCTTGCTGCAGGAATTGGGTGCATTGCAGCTGCTGCATCGCAAGCTGCAAGCCGAGCATGAAGAACGTTCCAAGTGGGCAGGTTCGCTGCAAGTCGAACTGGACGATGCGCGAAGTCTGCATGCGCAAAGCGAAGCTGGGCGCGTGGAAAATCTTGCTCTTGCGCAGGCACTGCAAACCCAGCTTGATGAGCGTGGTGCGCAGCTGGCAACGCTGCAGCAACAGCAACAGGACACACTGGATCAGTTGGGCCAGTTGACCATGCAGCAGCGTAGCTTGCAAAGCGCGCTTGAACAGCGCGATGCCGAAGTGGTGCATGGCCAGCAAGCGTTGGCCTGCGAACGCGCCGCACGCCAAGACAGCGAAGCGTATGCCAGCCAGTTGGAGCAGACTTCACGCAGCATCCTGACATCCACCAGTTGGAAATTAATGCGTCCGTTGCGGCGTCTATTGGCCAAACTGCGTGGTGTTGCGGCAGAACCCGTCTTACCGCAACCACCGGTGCCACGGTTGCAAGTTGCGGCGGCTGTACTGGCGCCGGCAACACCGGGTAATGAGGCAGTCACGCTGGATATCAGCAGGTTGTTGCAGGGATTGGTGTTCCCGCAGCTGGATGCACCCAAAGTCAGTATTGTGATCCCCACCTACGGCAAATTGGATTACACCGCCCGTTGCCTGCAAGCGCTGTTGCGCAGTGGCGATACGGCGAGTTTTGAAGTGCTGGTGTTGGAAGATGCTTCCGGTGATGCCCAGATGCAAGCGCTGCGCGATGTGCCGGGTCTGCGTTACCACGAGAATTCGCAAAACCTCGGTTTTTTGCGTTCGTGCAACCAGGCGTTGACGCTGGCACGGGGTGAATACGTGTGTCTGCTCAACAACGACACCGAGGTGCAGCCGGGTTGGCTGGATGCGTTGCTGGATGTGTTTGCCCGGCACGCCGATGCCGGCATGGCAGGAGCGAAACTGATCTATCCCGATGGTCGATTGCAGGAAGCCGGCGGCATTGTGTGGCGCGATGGCAGCGCATGGAATTTCGGCCGGCTGGATGACCCGGCGCGCGCCATCTACGGTTACGTGAAGCCGGTGGATTACGTGTCAGGCGCGGCGATCTTGCTGCCGCGGGCATTGTGGAGCCAGTTGGGCGGCTTTGATGAGCGTTATGTGCCGGCCTATTACGAAGACACCGACCTTGCGTTCCGCATCCGCGAGGCGGGTTTGCAGGTCTATCTGCAACCGGCGTCGCGGGTGGTACATCACGAAGGTGTGTCCAATGGCACCGACACCGGTGCTGGCATCAAGGCATATCAAGTGCGCAATGCGCAGGTATTTTTTGAGCGTTGGCGCAGCGTGCTGGAGGCGGGGCATTTTGCCAACGCCGAGCAGGTGTTTTTGGCGCGTGATCGTGGCCAGTTCAAGCGCCAGACTGTGTTGGTGGTAGATCATTACGTGCCGCAGCCCGACCGCGATGCTGGCTCGCGCGCGACCTGGCAGGTACTTGAACAATTGGTGGCGCACGGCTGCAACGTCAAATTCTGGCCGGACAATCTGCATTTCGATCCAGGCTACACACCGGCCCTGCAGCAATTGGGTGTGGAAGTGCTGCACGGAGCCGAATACGCCGGGAAATTCGACGCATGGATCGCCGACAATGGCCGCTATCTGGATGTGGCCATACTCAACCGCCCGCATATTTCGGTGAATTATGTCGTGCCATTGCGCCGCCACAGCGCCGCACGCGTGCTGTACTACGGGCACGATATCCACCATCTGCGCATGCAGCAGCAATTGCAGTTGCAGCACGATGCCACCGTGCAGGCCGAGATGCTGCGGTTTCGCGATATGGAATGGGCGATGTGGCGCGATGCCGATGTGGTGTTGTATCCCTCCGATGAAGAAACCACGCACGTCAGCCAATGGCTGCACGCGCATGCGGGCAAGGCGCAGGCTTACACCATCCCGCTGTATGGCTATGCCGATGTCGCTGGCGATCAAACTGCCAGCTTGGCCATGCGCCGCGACATTTTGTTCGTGGCCGGTTTCGCGCACCCGCCGAATGTGGATGCCGCAACGTGGTTGGTGCAGCAAATTTTGCCACTTGTGCAGCAGCGTCACCCGCAGGTGCATTTGCATCTGGTAGGCTCGAACCCGGCAGCCGCAGTGACCGCGCTGGCCAGTGCGCAAGTGCATGTGACCGGGTATGTCAGCGACGCCGAATTGGCCGGCTACTACGCACGTTGCCGCGTTGCCATCGCACCACTGCGGTTTGGCGGCGGAATGAAGGGCAAAGTACTGGAAAGCATGTGCCACGGCCTGCCGATGGTGACGACCTCGGTCGGCGTGCAGGGGCTGGCTGGCGCGGAGTTTCTGCCGCATGCCGATGCCCCAGCCGTGTTGGCGGACAATATCTGCCGCCTGTTGGAGGATGACGCGCATTGGTGTGCCACCTCGCGCGCGGGCATCGACTTTATCGAAGCGGAATATTCGCAAGCTGCGCTATGGCGGGTACTGGATGCACAGCTGGCGAAGGCGTCGGGGCGAACGATACGAGCAGCATAAGCGGCAACCGCAAGGGGTGTGGCAGTATCGTGACGGGTAGCTTGGGGGGGTGAGCATGGGGCGTGGTATACGCGGGGTTGTGGGTGCAGTTGCGCTTTACATGCTTGTGGGCTGCAGCAAGCTGGTGAGCTTGCCGCAAGACCATCTACCGGTGCCGGCCGACTACCAGCCGCTGCGCGCCAAGGATATCGGTGCTCGTACCGATTCGGCAGCGACTACTGGCACGGTGGCCGCGCCGTCAGTCGTCGGTTCGACAGCGATGCCTGGGGCCACATTGCAAGTCAAACCAGATGTCATTCCAGGGTGTGACCCATTGGCGAAGATCGCGGCGAAAATACACTGGCAGGTGACCGACGCCGCCATCACTCGGGTGACGCTGGAAATCAGCGAGGATCCCCATTCGGTGCGGAAGTTGTTCGCACAAGGAGGGGCCAACGGCGAGGCAACCACAGGGAACTGGGTCGCGCAGGGAATGCAATTTCATCTACTTGATGCTGCCACCGGAAAGGAGCTTGCGACCCATGTCGTCATCCATCACCCCTGTCGTTGAGCGGCGGGGCACAGTGAAGCGTGATGCTTCGATACACGGCCTGAGCGATTTGTGATGCGCGAATCCATGGCACAACGTGCGCTGATCGCAACGGTCACCAGCGGGGCGGTGCTGCTGGTGCTTGCGTTGGCTTGGCGACTGCGCTTGTTTGCCGAAATCAATGCGAGCTGGTGGTGGCTGCTGGGCGTTGCAAGTGTTACCGCTATGCTGGGGGTAACCTATGCGCAGGCAGGCCATGCGGGTTGGCGGCATCCAGCGCGATGGTTGACCTTGGCAGGGATGCTGGGCGTGGTGGCCTACGCCGGAATCGCCACGATGCTTGCCTGTTTGTTGCTGATGCTGTGTGCGGCAGCACTTGCCCCAAGGTCGCCGGGAGCAAAGCAGGCATCCGAACCGGCATCCAGGATCGTCATCGGACTGGCGGTACTGGTGGCATTGGTCGGCTGGCTTCTGCCGTTTCCGATCCACACCAGCATGGGCTATCGCGGCATTGCCGTTGCGATCTGTGTAGTGCGATATCAATCCGTGCTGGCGCATTGCAAGGACATGTGGCAAGGCTGGCGTGGGTTGGAGCAAGAGGCCGGCAGCTGGCTGGTATTAGCCGTCGTGGTCACCTGCCTGGCCGGACTGGGGTTGTGGTTGCCGAGCGTGAGCTATGACGACAACACCACCCATCTGACCCTGCCCTACCAGTTGCTGCGGGATGGCTATTTTCATTTGGATGTGTCCGGCCAGGTCTGGGCGTTGGCACCCTGGGGCAACAACATTCTGCATGCGATCGCGGCAATGCTCGCGGGATCTGAAGCGCGGGCGGCGGTGGATTTGCTATGGCTACTGCTGGGCGTGCAGGGAGCTTGGCAACTGGCGCGGGCCATGGGGGCATCGGTACGGGTCGCGCTAGCGGCGGCGGCGTTGTTTGCGAGTCTGCCATTGACCGGCTATTTCACCACCACCATGCAGGTGGATGGCGCATCTGCAGCGGTCCTGATGCGATTTGCCGCAATGTTGGCGGTGTCGGGTAGATCGCTCCCGCCGCTCCTGCCAACGGCGGCACTGTTGGCGCTATTGGCTGGCTTGAAGGCAAGCAATGGCGTGTATGTGTTGCCCGCATTGGGCTGGTTGGCTTGGTTGGCGGTGCAGCAACGGCAATGGCGCTGGTTGCTGTCGATGTTGGGGCTGACGGTGTTGTTGGGAGGATCCAGCTATGTCTATGCGGCATGGGTAACCGGCAGCCCGCTGTTTCCGCTATTCAACGCAAGCTTCAAGTCGCCGTATTTTGCAACGATCAATTTCATCGACCAGCATTGGATGGCCGGGGTGACTTGGCGATCGTTGTGGGATATGACCTTTCATAGCGATCGCTATGGCGAACACTACCCGGGTGCGTTCGGGATTGCCTTGCTGGCGCTGCTTCCAGCGCTGGTGATCGAAGTTGTGCGGCGACCGGCATCACGGGCCATCGCAGTATGGTTTGCAGCTACTGGGTTGCTATTGTTTTTGCAGATCCAGTATCTGCGCTACGTGTTCCCGGCTACCGCGATTCTGGTGGTGATCGGAGTGTTGGGATTGGCGCGAGCATTGCCGGCAAAGCTCTTTCCTGTGGCGCTGTCGGCGTTGCTGGTGGCTAATCTTGCGCTAGTGCCGACCACGGTGTGGTACATGCACGATGATGTGTGGGCGCTATTGCTGCGCCAAGGCCCTGCAGCACGCGCCGCCATTGAAGCCAGCCGTGCTCCGGAGCGCGTGGTGTTGCGGCGGATTTTGATGGCTTCGCCACAGGCCTGCATCCTGATGACCGACAAGCGCGCTCCGTTCGCTGCAACCGCCGCTGGGCGTGCCGTAACCACCAAGAAAATCCAGGATCCACGTGTGGGTAACACTGCCGCCTGGGCCGATGAGGATGCGAGTGGTCAGCGTTGGCAGCAGACATTCGCGGTATTGGGCAGCTCGCATGTAATGACCACGCAATCCCCTTCCTTGCCACTGCGCACCGCTTTGCAGCAGCGTGGATTTGCGGTCATTGATGCCGAAGGTGCGGTGCGGGTTTGGGCTGCAGCAGACTCACAGGCGCGCATCTGTCGGGGGCAGTTGGAAACCGTGCGTGACGAAGCACGCCGTCATTTTCAATTTGGGAGCCATTGATGAGTGCTGGTCAAGATTGTGCGCATGCAATCGCGGTGGTGATTCCTTGCTATCGCGTCGCCGACAAGATCCTGGGTGTACTGGCCGGTATCGGGCCGGAAGTAACGCGCGTGTATGTGGTGGATGACGCTTGTCCGGAAGGCTCCGGTACCGTGGTGCAGGCACGTTGCACAGACCCGCGGGTGGATGTGATTTTCCATGCCCACAATCTTGGTGTGGGCGGCGCGGCCATCAGTGGCTACCGTCGCGCGATTGCCCAGGGCGCCACCATCATCGTCAAACTTGACGGCGATGGGCAAATGGATCCGGCGCAGTTGCCGCGCCTTGTTTCACCGATTCTGTCGGGGGCCGCCGATTACAGCAAGGGCAACCGGTTTTACGACTTGCGCTATATCACCCGCATGCCGATGGTACGGATGCTGGGCAATGCCGCACTGTCCTTTTTGAACAAGTTCTCGACCGGCTATTGGGATATCTTCGATCCCACCAACGGATATACCGCAATTTCCGCGGAAGTCGCGGCGATGCTACCGCTTGATCGGATCAGTGAGCGCTATTTTTTCGAGTCGGACATGTTGTTTCGCCTGGGTACTTTTCGCGCAGTCGTGCGTGATGTGCCGATGGATGCGCGCTACGCCGATGAAGTGAGTAACCTGCGCATCGGCAAGGTGTGGCCGGAATTTCTAGGCAAGCATCTTCGCAATTTCGCCAAGCGACTTTTCTACAATTACTTTCTGCGTGACGTGTCTGCCGCATCGCTGGAATTGGTGGCGGGAATTGGCCTGCTGCTGTTTGGCGTAGCGTACGGCGGTTGGCATTGGTGGTTGTCGGTGAGTACGGGGCAGGTCGCGGCCACGGGCGTGATCATGTTGGCGGCAATGCCGGTGTTGATTGGCCTGCAACTGCTGCTGGCGTTTCTGTCACACGATATCGCCAGCGTACCGCGTATCGCGCTCAGTAACGTGCCGTCCGTCGAGATGCCGATGTCTGTCGCTGACGGATGCCACCCATGAGCAAACCATCAAGCCACTCGGATGGGCGTGCGTTGCAACCAGCCAACGGCGAAACCAGTATCGCGGCACATCTGGCCAGGCGCAGCGACAACTTCCTGTTGTTGCGGATTTTCGCCGCGCTGGCGGTGATCTACGGCCACAGTTTCGCGTTGACCAAGCCCGGTGATTTGGGCGACATGTTTGTCCGTAGTGGCTGGCCGATGTACAGCGGTGATATGGCGGTAGCGATGTTTTTTGTCATCAGCGGCTACATGGTCTCGGGCAGTTATTTGGTACGTGGCGACTTGTGGGAATTCACCAAAGCACGGTTGTTGCGGATCGTTCCGGCATTCGCATTGGTGCTGGTGGTGTGTGCTTACGGCATCGGCCCATTGCTGTCCAATCAACCGATGGGCGATTATTTTCGCGACCCTGCGGTGGCGGCCTATGCGTGGAAGAACTTGCGGTTCAGCTCAGATATGGCTTGGCAGTTGCCGGGTGTATTCCAGGGGCAGATGCGCGATGCCGTGAATGGCTCGATCTGGACCTTGCCAGCCGAGATGCGCATGTATGTGCTGACCGCCGCATTGGGGGTGTTTGGGTTGCTCACGCAACGCTGGCTAGGCACCGCCTGTATGTTGCTGCTGGTGGTATTGGGGATCACCCGTCCGGAATACATCCCACTGCATCCGGACTGGTTCCGATTGGCTGGTTTTTTTGCGGTCGGGATCCTCGTTCAATTGCACAAGGACAGGTTGCACGTTCGCCATACGGCGATGCTGATGTTGCTGTTGCTGGTGTATTTGTCGATGCGTTCGCGAGCAATGCCTTGGCTGTTTGCGTTGGCGCTGGCCTACTTCTGCTTCTGGTTTGCCTACCGCACGCCGGTGTGGCGCAAGTTGGAGCAATGGGGCGATCCATCGTATGGCATCTACTTGTGGGGTTGGCCGTTGCAGCAGGTGTTGGTGGCAAAGATGCCGGCGATCAGTGCATGGCATAATTTCGCGCTGGCGGCGGTGCTTGCGACCTGCATGGGCTATGTGTCCTGGTGGTGTCTGGAGCGTCCCGCGTTGAAGCTCAAACACTGGCATCCGCGCCGGCTTGGTACGGGGGCCTCCATTCGCACAAAACCTCCCGGAGACGGTTTGCCATGAATGCCAAGTTCCTCCTAGTAGCCATGTTGTTGGTCGGTGTTGCCGCTTGCAGTCAAGAGGCGCCGCCAGCTCCAAGTGCTGATGCAACGGCAGCGCCATCGGCACCCACGGCTGTGGCCGCCCCTGCCAAACAAGTACAGCCATCCATCGGTGATGCCACGTTGTCCATCAACCCGGGTTCATTCCGCATCTGCGATGCCGAAAATGGCGCGATTACCTCGACTGCGAAGTGGGATGTGTCTGCCAAGAAAATTGCTGAAGTTTCGATCTACGTGGTTGATCCCAAAGGCGAGAAGAAGCTGTGGTTGAATGGTGGTGCAAGCGGCGAATCCACCACGGGAAATTGGGTGTTCCCGGATACCAAGTTCGTCATGGTCGAGCGTGGTAGCGAGAAGCCGTTGGCCGAATTGACGGTCAAGGCTACCCCCTGCAACTGACGAAGCAGGGCATGCAGCCGGATTCTGCAAGTTGCAGCATCGCACTGGGGGCACCAGTGCTCAGTGTGCTGGTGCCCGTGTATAACGAAATCGAAGTGCTGCCCGAGTTCCACCGGCGCATGACGGCGGTGCTGCGCACGTGTGTTGATACGTATGAAGTGGTGTACGTCAACGATGGCAGTAGCGATGGGTCGCTGCAGTGGCTGCAGCAATTATGCGCGGATGATCCGGATGTGGCCTTGGTCGATTTGAGCCGCAACTTTGGCAAGGAAATCGCGATGGCTGCCGGGCTTGACCACGTGCGTGGCGAGGCGGTGGTGGTGATCGACGCCGACTTGCAAGATCCGCCGGAATTGATTCCGCGTTTGCTGGAACAGTGGCGCGCCGGCTTTGACAACGTGTATGCACGTCGCCGTCAGCGCGATGGTGAAACGTGGCTGAAAAAGGCCAGTGCATCGTGGTTTTATCGTTTGATTGGCAAGTTGTCACGGGTGGCGATCCCGCAGGACACGGGCGATTTTCGTCTGCTCAGCCGCCGCGCAGTAGAGGCATTGCGGGCGTTGCGTGAGCAGCACCGATTCATGAAGGGTTTGTTCGCATGGATCGGTTATCCGTCGATCGCAGTCGAGTACGATCGCGATCCCCGGCTTGCCGGGCAGACCAAATTCAATTACTGGAAATTGTGGAATTTCGCAATCGAGGGCATCACCTCGTTCACCATCGCCCCACTTAAGTTGGCGACGTACTTGGGGTTGCTCGTGGCCATGCTGGCATTTGTTGCGATGGCGGTGCTGATTGCAAAAACCCTGCTGTACGGTGATCCGGTGAAAGGCTACCCATCGTTGATGTGCGTGATCTTGTTCCTTGGCGGTATCCAGTTGGCGGCACTGGGCATGTTGGGCGAGTACATCGGCCGTATGTTCAATGAGGTCAAAGGCAGACCACTTTATTTCACTAAGCAATATGTGCCCTCGCGCCATGCTCGTCGCTGAAGCAAGGTCACCGCTGTCGTGGCGTGCAAAGTGGTTGCCATTGGTGGTCGCGGTGATTGCGGCCTTGTGGTTCAACCGCTGGATACTGGATTCGGCGCATTTTTTCTTTGCCGATGATTGGGGTTGGCTGGAGCGTGCACAATTTGGGCCATGGCGGAGCAGCATCCACCTGCTGCCCACTGCGATCTATAACGACAGGCCGGCAGGCGAGCTGCTGATTCGGGGCTTGTACGAGGTGTTCTGGCTCCGGCATGGTGCATGGAACCAGGTTTGGTGGTGCTTGCATGCCATCAACGTGGCGTTGCTGGTTGTGCTTGCTCGGCCATGGTTGGATCCGTACCGGTTGACGCTCGCGGCAGTGTTGTCGGCATGTTGGTTCTCGACATTAACCGCCGTGCATTGGGTCGGCGCAGTGTTCGATTTACTGGGGGCAACCTTGGTGTTGGGCACGTTACTGAGTTACCAGCAGGCGGTATTGGGCAGCACGCGCAAATGGTGGTGGTTGGGCTTATCGGTGATGCTGCATCTGGCCGCGATCCGAACCAAGGAATTCGCGTTGGGCATGGTGGTGGTGCTGGCGCTTTGGGATGTGCTGCTGTTGCGCCACGACGACTGGCGCAAACGCTGCCTGCGGTTGGCGCCGCACGCCTTATTGGCACTGGTGTTGCTGGTTTGTTATGCGCAGCTTTATCGCCAGCAGGCAGGCAAACTGGAGGGCAGCAGCTACGGCTTGTCGTTATCTGCACAAGGTGTTCTAGAGGGGATTGGCTGGTATTTCGCACAAGCGTTCTATGCGTTTACGCCCGGCAGCAACGAAACCCATGTGGGTATCGGGTTGCTGTTTGCGGCCGCAGTATTGATGATTGCATTGTGTAGCCGGGTTGGAATAGCTGCCTTGGGGTCCGCAGCAATTTTGATGGCAGCGGTGCTGCTACTGGGCAAGCAGCGGCATCCCCTGTACCTGTACGTACCGCATTTCTTCATTGCACTCGCGCTGTGCGCGCTCTTCCCGCGACGCCGTATCGTGGGCATGGCGCTGACATTTGCGGTGGCGCTGCTGTTGTATTGGCCGGTGCATACCGGCTTCCTGCGCGATGCGCGCAACTTCGTGCTGATCAAGGGCAGCTACAGCAAGACCCTGTATTACGACTATGCGCGGCTGGTGCAGCACGGCACGCCGGCATCTCCGGTGACGATTGCAGTCTCCGAAGCGTATTTCGATCCGTTCTCGTGGGGTTCTGGGGATGCATTGCGCATCTTGCATGCCGACAACACCATCAAAGTACAAGTGACGGTATTGCAGCAAGGGGGAGATCCGTGTGCGGCGGCAAAAGGGTCCTGCTTTGTCGAGCAGCAGGGTCATCTGGTACGGCAGCGATGAGTCTGCGCGTGCTGGCCAAGCAGGGGGTGAGCTATGGCGTGGTCGGCGTGCTCGCACTGGTCGTGGATTGGAGTTGCTTCGTGTTGTTGACCTGGTGCGGGATTGCCACCGCACCGGCAAATTTGCTGGCGCGCCTGAGCGGGGCAGGGATCGCCTACATGCTGAACGGCATGTTCACGTTCCGTGACCCGCAAGGAAGCCGGTTGGGCTGGCGGCGTTTTGCGCGGTTTGCATCCTCGTGGATCGTGGTAACCGCCATCAGCACCATTGCCATGCAGGCCATTCATGCGTATGCCGGCATGCAGTGGGCATGGCTGGCCAAACCTGTCGTGGAAGTTGCGCTGGCAGGGGTGAGTTTTCTTGCGTACCGGTATTGGATCTACAAATAGCAGTCTCATTGCAGGAGACGATGGCTGTCATGTTCAAATCCGAATTCCTCACCCCCGTCAATGTGCTGATGATCCTCGGCACGATCGTGTTGTTGTCGTTGGGACAGGTACTGTTCAAGAGCGCATCAACGCAACTGGTGGTGCAACAGCCGATGAGTTGGTTGTCGTTGCCGTTGCTGGGTGCGCTAGTGATCTATGCCATCGCGACTTTGCTGTGGCTGCTGGTGTTGACGAGGGTTCCACTGTCGTTCGCGTTTCCGTTTTACGGGTTGGCATTTCTATTGGTGCCTGTGCTGGCGACAGTGGTGCTGGGTGAAGCCTTGCGTTGGCAGGTGCTGGTGGGGGGGGCGGTCATCTTGTGCGGGATCGCGATCACCGCATGGGGCGTGCGTACGTGATGGTATGCCCTGCTTGCGGCAGCACGCTGGCAGTTGGGTCAAGGCATTGGCACCTGCGTTGTGCGTCTTGCCATTACGAGGGCAGTACGCTGACGCCGCATATCCTTGAGCAAGTTGCGGGTGGCGATCTGGACGAAGCTGCGCGCGAGCAGGGACTTACCCATTTGCGGCAGGCCAACTTCGAACGCTTGCTGGCGTGGTTATTGCTGCAGATGCCGGCAACCGAATCCACCCCGCGGCTGTTGGACGTGGGATGCGCACATGGCTGGTTCATCGAATGCGCGGCGTCGCGATTTGATGTCACTGGCATCGAGCCTGACCCTGGCGTTGCTGCGGCCACCCGCGCACGTGGATTGACGGTGCGCAGTGGGTTTTTCCCGGATGCATTGGCGCCGAGTGAGTGCTTTGATGTCATCGTGTTCAACGATGTGTTGGAGCACATTCCCAACGTCAATGCCACGCTTGTGGCTTGTTGGCAACATCTTGCGCCGGGTGGCTGTGTGATCGTCAACGCACCATCGAGCCGTGGGTTTTTGTATCGCTTGTCGGTGCTGTTGGCACGAGTTGGGTTGAGTGGCGCATTTGACCGCATGTGGCAGCGGGGCTTCCCATCGCCGCATGTGCACTATTTTGCAACCACCAATTTGACGCTGCTGGCGCACAAGGCGGGATTCGAGTTGGAGGCACGCAGCCGACTGCCAGCGGTGACCGTGCGTGGACTGTATGCGCGGATTCGCTACGCACGCGATGTGCCGGCCGTCAAGGCGCTGCTGCTGACAGTGGCTATCACACTGCTGGTGCCACTCCTCGCGGTGTTGCCACCCGATATCGAAGTGTGGTGTCTACGCCGCCCGCAATGACAGGCGGCGCAACCAATCCTGCAATCAACCCAGCGCGGCTTCCAGCTCCGGCAAGATCTGGAACAAGTCGCCCACCAGGCCAATGTCGGCGATCTCGAAGATCGGTGCATCGCCGTCTTTGTTGATGGCCACGATGGTGCCGGCATCCTTGATTCCGGTCAGGTGTTGGATGGCACCGGAGATGCCCACCGCCACATAGAGTTCGGGCGCAATGATTTTCCCGGTTTGCCCAACTTGCAGGTCGCTGGGCACGTAGCCGGCATCCACCGCCGCGCGCGATGCGCCCACGCCGGCACCGAGTTTGTCGGCCAGCGCGTAGATGATTTTGAAGTTTTCTTCCGAGCCCACACCGCGGCCACCGGAGACCACGCGCTTGGCGCTTTGCAGGTCGGGGCGGTCGGTTGCGCCGGCGGCCAAGCCCACGAAGCGGGTGTGGCGGGGCAATGCGGCATCGACGCTGACCGCTTCAATGCTGGCGCTGCTACCTTGCGCCGCTTCCGGCCATGATGCGGTGCGCACAGTGGCCACCACGGTTTGATCCGCCGGAGCCTGCACGCTGATGATCGCGTTGCCAGCGTAGATCGGGCGTTTGAAGGCATGTGCGCCGTCCACCGCCATCAAGTCGGAGATCTGGTTGACCCCCAGCAGCGCGGCCACGCACGGCATCAGGTCCTTGCCGAAGGTGGTGGAGGGGCCAAGCACATGGCTGTAGCCTGCGGCCAGCGCGGCAATCTGCGGGGCCTGTACTTGCGCGATGGCGTGCGCGTTGGCGGCATTGGTCACGCTCAGGACCTTGTTCACACCGGCAATCTGCGCGGCTTGCGCGGCCACGGCGGCGGGGTCTGCGGCCAGCACCACGATGTCGATGACGGCCGGTGCCAGTGCCTGCGCAGCAGACACGCATTTGGCGGTGGCGGCGTTGAGTTCGCCGTTCAAGTGTTCGGCGACGATGAGGACTTTGGACATTACAGCAACCCCTTTTGCTTGAGCGCGGCGACCAATTCGGCCGCATCTTTGACCATCACGCCACGGCTGCGCTTGGCCGGTGCGGCATACGCGGTAGTGGTCAGCGAGTCATGCGCGGTCACACCCAGATCGGCAAGCGCAATGGTTTCCAGCGGCTTGCTCTTGGCCTTCATGATGTCCGGCAGCTTGATGAAGCGCGGCTCGTTCAAGCGCAGGTCGGCGGTGACCACCGCCGGCAAGTCCACTTCCAGCGTTTCCAGTCCGGCATCGACTTCACGCACCACGGTAGCTTTGCCATCGGCAATCGTCAGCTTGCTGGCGAAGGTGGCCTGCGGGCGGCCCCACAAGGTGGCCAGCATCTGCCCGGTCTGGTTGGCGTCATCGTCGATCGCCTGCTTGCCCAGCAGCACCAAGTCGGGCTGTTCTTTTTCGATCAGCTTCAGCAGCGCACGCGCCGCCGTCAGCGGCTGGATGGCGGCATCAGCCACCACGTGGATGGCACGGTTGGCGCCCATCGCCAGCCCATTGCGCAGATGCGGCTGCGCATCGGCCGGGGCAATGCTGGCCACCACCACTTCGCTGGCGATGCCGGCATCGCGCAGGCGCAGCGCTTCTTCCAGCGCGATGTCGTCAAACGGATTGGGCGACAGCTTGACGCCATCGGTGACCACACCGCTGCCGTCTGGTTTGACCTGGATGCGGACGTTGTAGTCCACCACGCGCTTGTAACCGACGAGAATTTTCACCGTGCACAGTCCTTGCAGATGCGGAAAACGGGGCCTTCGGGCCTAGCCCCCCATTTTAGCGGACACCGGCGGCGGCCGCAGAAAATCGGGAATTGCCCGAAGGTACGCTGGGTGTTCTCGCACGAATCGCTAGAATGGCTGCTCTACCCCGCGTTGGAGCAGCGCCCGTGGCAACTGCCAAGAGCAAACAGTACCCCAGTGCCGCCGCCGCCCTTGATGGGCTGGTGGCGGATGGTCAAACCCTTGCCGTGGGCGGTTTCGGCCTGTGCGGCATCCCCGAGGCGCTGATTGCGGCGCTGCGCGATTCTGGGGTGAGCGGTTTGACCGTGATTTCCAATAACGCCGGTGTGGACGGTTTTGGCTTGGGCCAATTGCTGACCACGCGCCAGATCAAGAAGATGATTTCGTCGTATGTGGGCGAAAACAAAGAGTTCGAGCGCCAGTTTTTGGGCGGCGAACTGGAGCTGGAATTCAACCCGCAGGGCACGCTGGCCGAGCGCCTGCGCGCCGGCGGCGCCGGGATCCCTGCGTTCTTCACCGCCACCGGCTACGGCACCATCGTGGCCGAGGGCAAGGAAACCCGCGAGTTCGATGGTCGCATGTATGTGCTGGAAACCGCGCTGAAGGCCGACGTGTCGCTGGTCAAGGCATGGAAGGCCGACAAGGCCGGTAATCTGGTGTTCCACAAGACCGCGCGCAACTTCAACCCGGCGGCGGCGATGGCGGGCAAAGTATGTGTGGTGGAAGTGGAAGAGTTGGTGGAGATCGGTGCGATCGAGCCCGACCACGTGCATCTGCCCGGCATCTATGTGCAGCGCATCGTGGTGAACGCCACCCCGGAAAAGCGCATCGAACAACGCACCATTCGCCAGCCGGAGGACAACTGACATGGCCTGGACCCGTGAACAAATGGCGCAGCGCGCCGCGCAAGAACTCACCGATGGTGCCTACGTCAACCTTGGTATCGGCTTGCCCACGTTGGTGGCCAACTACATTCCCGAGGGCATGGATGTGTGGCTGCAAAGTGAAAATGGCTTGCTGGGCATCGGCCCATTCCCCACCGAAGCCGAACTCGACGCCGACCTGATCAATGCCGGCAAGCAGACCGTCACCGCGCGGCCGGGTGCCAGCTATTTCGGTAGCCATGATTCGTTCGCGATGATCCGTGGCGGCCATATCGACCTGGCCATCCTCGGCGCGATGGAGGTGACCGACAAGGGCGACCTGGCCAACTGGATGGTGCCCGGCAAGATGGTCAAGGGCATGGGCGGCGCGATGGACCTGGTGGCCGGTGTGCGCAAGGTGGTGGTGCTGATGGAGCACGTCACCAAGGCCGGCACGTCGAAGATCCTGCCGCAGTGCACGCTGCCGCTGACCGGCGTGGGCGTGGTCAACCGCATCATCACCGAGCTGGGCGTGTTCGATGTCACCCCGGACGGCCTGAAGCTGGTCGAGCTGGCCGAGGGCGTGAGCCGTGGGGAAGCCGTGGAGAAGACGGGCGTGCCGCTGCATTGAGCTATCAAGCGGGCCACCGGCAGGCGAAGCCCCTTCCGCGAATGTCCTCCGGCAGCGGCTTTGCCGCTGCCTCCTCCTTGATTTCGCGGAAGGGGCTTCGCCTGCCGGTGGCCTCTGGTCGGATTGTGAGAGGGTTATCCTGACCCATTACGGATGCCGTGATGGGGTTGGCCGATGCAACGTGACGATGTTCTGATTCTTGGCGGTGGCCATAACGGCTTGGTGTGTGCGGCGTATCTGGCCGCAGCGGGCTTGCAGGTGCGGGTGTTGGAGCGCCGCCACATCGTTGGCGGCGCGGCGGTGACCGAGGAATTTCATCCCGGATTCCGCAACTCGTTGGCCAGCTATACCGTCAGTCTGCTCAACCCAAATGTCATCCGTGATCTGCGCCTGCAACAGCATGGCTTGCGCGTGGTCGAACGGCCGTATGCAAACTTTCTTCCGCTGCCCGATGGGCGCAGTTTCCGGTTGGGTGGCGAACACACGCAGACCGAGGTCGCGAAGTGGTCGGCGCGTGATGCACAGCGGCTGCCCGAGTACTACGCAATGCTCGATCGCATCGTGGTGGTGTTGCGCGAATTGATCCAGCGCACGCCGCCCAATGTCAGTGATCGCTTCGTGCTGGCCGATTGGCTGCATTCGGCTAGCGTGGCCAAACAGCTCAAAACCCTGGACATGCGTGGCCGCCGCGACTTGCTGGATCTGTTCACCAAATCTGCGGGCGAACTGCTGGATGACTGGTTCGAAGGCGCGCCGCTGAAAGCCGCACTGGGCTGGGATTCGGTGGTGGGCAATTTTGCCAGCCCGTACACCCCAGGCAGCGCGTACGTGTTGTTGCATCACGTGTTCGGCGAGGTCAATGGCAAGGCGGGTGCGTGGGGGCATGCGATCGGTGGCATGGGTGCGATCACGCAGGCGATGCGGGTTGAATGCGAGGCGCGCGGTGTTGTCATCGAAACCGATACCGAGGTTGCACAGCTGTTGGTGGAAAACGGCAAGGCGGTGGGCGTTGCCCTGGCCGATGGGCGTGAACTGCGTGCCGCAACCCTTGTCAGCAATCTCAATCCGAAATTGCTGTACACCCGACTGGTGAATCCGGCGCAATTGGATGACGACACCATGCAGCGCATGCGGCGTTATCGTTGCGGGTCGGGGACGTTCCGCATGAACGTGGCGTTGAGCGCGTTGCCGGATTTCACTGCGATGCCGGGCACGCAGCTGCAGCCGCATCATCAAAGTGGCATTTTGATCGGGCCATCGCTGCAGTATTTCGAGCAGGCGTATTTCGATGCCAAATCGAAGGTGCATAACGCCGGCTGGGCACAAAATCCCATTGTCGAGGTGGTGATTTCATCAACCTTGGACGACACGCTTGCACCACCTGGCCAGCATGTTGCCAGTCTGTTTTGTCAGCAAGTCCACCCGGAGGTGGATGGCGGTTGGGATGCGCACCGCGACACGGTGGCTAAATTGATGATCGATACCGTGAACACTTACGCACCTAATTTCACAAGCAGCGTACTCGGCTATGAAGCCTTGAGCCCGCTGGATCTGGAGCGCCGCATTGGCTTGCTTGGCGGCGATATCTTTCATGGCGCGTTGGGGCTCGATCAGATGTTCAGCGCCCGCCCGCTATTGGGGCAGGGGGCGTATCGCGGCGCGTTCAAGCAGTTGTATTTATGCGGTGCCGGCAGTCATCCCGGTGGCGGTGTGACCGGCTTGCCGGGGCGCAATGCCGCACGTGAAATTCTCAAGGATCTACGCAAAAGCCCCCGTCCTGATTGAGCACGTTTTGTTGCAATTACGCGTGCCGGTGACCTGTTGCTGGTGATGCCTGCGTTGAAGTGAGTAACGTCACAGTGGCAGAGTCTTGCTATGGGTCGCACGCCCTTGTTCCGGTTACTGCAACGCGCCGCCGCAATCGCTCGCATCGCGCAGCAATCGCGGATGCCATTGGATGAATTCCACGCACAGGTGCAGGAGCAGCGCATCGATCGGCAGCGCCGGCGTTTGCTGCAAGGCGCCGGTGCCGGTGTGGTGTTGGCCGGTTGCGCCAGCCTTGCAAAACCGATACCGCCGGCCGGGCAGGCGGATGTGGTCATTGTCGGGGCCGGCATCGCCGGGCTGACAGCGGCGTGGAGGTTGCGTCAGCAAGGTGTGCGGGTGCAGGTGTTCGAGGCGCAGCAACGCGTGGGTGGGCGGATGTTGTCGCTGCGCGGGCATTTTGCCGATGCGCAGGTGGTGGAGTTGGGCGGGGAGCTGATCGATAGTGACCATACGCAAATTCGTGCACTGGCCAGTGAGTTGGGCTTGCAGTTGGATGATCTGCTGGATGGCGATGCAGATCACGATTGCTGGTATTTTGATGGTCGCTTGATCGATGAAGCCGAGATCGTGCGCGCTTTCGTGCCGGTTGCCTCTGCTATCCAGCGTGACCTTGCAGCAGCCGGAGAAGGCAGCTTCGACAGTACCGACCACAACCCCGCATTCCGTGCGCTGGATGCCCTCAGCATCGCGCAGTGGTTGGACAGGAATGGCGTCATCGGCTGGTTGCGCAAGCTGCTGGATGTGGCCTATACCACCGAAATGGGCTTGGAAATTACGCAGCAATCAGCGATGAATTTCCTCACCTTTATCGGCACCAGCGATGCACAAGCCTTGCATATCTTTGGCACCAGCGACGAGCGCTTCCATGTGCGCGGGGGCAACGATTTGATTCCGCAGGCGCTGGCCGCGCGCCTGCACGACGCCATCGAGCCTGGACATGTGCTGGAAGCCCTGGACGGCGATGCCAATGGCTATGTGCTGAGTTTCCGCAATGGCAGCGCATCACGCCAATTGCGTGCGCAGCAAGTGGTGTTGGCGTTGCCGTTTACCTTGCTGCGCAAGGTGCGGCTGGGGGTGGCCTTGCCCGCCAACAAACGGCACGCCATCGCTACCTTGGCCTATGGCAGCAATGCGAAATTGATGATCGGGTTTGAACACCGCGCATGGCGCGAGCATCACGCCAATGGCGCGTCGATGAGTGATCTGGCCTATCAGACCAGTTGGGAGACCAGCCGCAAACAAGCCGGTACCGCCGGGGTACTGACCAATTTCACGGGTGGTGCGCACGGCATCGCGCTGGGGCAAGGCAGTGCCAAGCAACAGGCGGCTGCGGCAGTGGCTGCACTGGATCCGGTATTTCCCGGCCTTGCCAGCGCCCGTGGCAAGGCTGCCGAGGCGCGCATGCATTGGCCGTCTAACCCGTGGGTGCTGGGTAGCTACGCCTGCTTTCAACCGGGTGATTGGGCGACGATGGGTGGCGTGATGGGGACATCGGCAGGCGGTCTGCATTTCGCCGGCGAACATTGTTCATTGGCTGCGCAAGGCTTCATGGAAGGCGGCTGTGAATCGGGCGAGAAAGCTGCATTGGCAGTGCTCGCGCAGCGTGGATTGGCGCAACAACGCATATGAAATATTACTGAACGCGCAAGTTTTTTTTTGCGGTGCAGCGTGCATTGCCACGCGCCGATCCGGCACGATCCACCGGCGTCCCGACGTGGGGGAGGGAGCAGGCCCGCTGAGACTTCGGTCTAAGCGGGCTTTTTATTGCATGACTGATTCAGTCGGCCGGTACGGTGCGTGGCAGCGCCCAGTCGCGCAAGGCCTGCACTTGTTCGGCCATCAGCAGCGACAGCGGGCGGGTGTCACCGATGGCCTGCATCAGCAGCTGGGTGTCCAACGTGGCTTGCATGGCGTGCGCGGCGTACTGCGCGCTGACGATGACTTGTTCGATCTCCGCGCCAGAAAATCCTTGACTGGCGGCGGCCAGTGCCGACAGGTTGATGCCGTCACGCGGCAGTTTGCGGCGGTCCAGATGCAGGGTGAAAATTTCGGCGCGGGTGGCGGCATCGGGCAAGTCGATGAAGAAGATTTCATCGAAGCGCCCCTTGCGCAGCAGTTCGGCAGGCAGTTGTTGCACCTGGTTGGCGGTGGCCACCAGGAATACGCGTGCGGTGCGTTCGGCCATCCACGTCAACAAATAACCCAACACCCGCCGCGACAGTCCGCCATCGGTTTCACCGCTGTCGGTGGCCAGCGCTTTTTCGATCTCGTCGATCCACAGCACGCAAGGGGCCAGTTGCTCGGTGGAGGCCAGCGCCTGGCGCAGGTTTTTTTCGGTTTCACCTTGGTATTTGTCGTACAGGGCGCCGAAATCCAGCCGCACCAGCGGTACATTGAAGCCGCCGGCCACCGCTTTCGCCGCCAGTGATTTGCCACAACCTTGCACGCCCAGCAACAGCATGCCTTTTGGGGGAGGCAGGCCGGCCGGTGGCGGGTCGGCAACGAAGGGCGCACGGCGCTGCGCGACCCAGTGTTTGAGCCGCTGCGCGCCGCCAATATCGGCGAACTGCGCGGTGTCGTATTCGTAATGCAGATGGCCGCTTTTGTTGAGCAGCTCGAACTTCAGGCGCGCCAGCTCGGGCAGGTCGTGTGGTCCCAGCGCGCCGTCGCGCCAGATCAGGTGGCGGGTGATCCGGCGTGCATCCACCAAGCTCATCCCGCGCAGGTTGCGCACGATCTGCTGGACGGCCTCCACCTCCACTTCCACCCGGCGACCGCCGTTTTGCACGGCGTACTCGCGCGCTTCATCCTTGACCAGCTTGAGCAGCGTATTGGCATCCGGCAGTTGCAGCGGAAAGCGTACTGCAAACGGTTCCAGTGACTCGGGTAATTCCACCTTGGTGCCTACCAGTACCAGCACATGCGGCTGACTGCCGCGACGCTGGATGATGTCGCGCAGGGCACGCTGGTAGCTGGCATAGCCCAGATATGGAGTGGCATCCATCAACAGGTAGATGCCCCGCTGATTGGCGCTTTGCATGTCGCGCAAGGTGGCGCTGAGGTCGGGTGCCAGCTCGGTTGCAGATTCGCTATCCATGTCGATCCGGCGCAGGCCTTCGGTGACACTCCAGCGGTACAGCGCGCGCCAGACATGCATCAGCGACTGCCGGAACAAGTCCATCACCCGGCTTTCGTCGGGGGTTTCGATTACCAGCAGCGGGGTGTCGGCGCGGATCAGCGCCACTAAATCCAGCAATTCACTCATGTGAAAACGATACCGGCCGATTGGCAATGCCACAATCAACGCATGGACGAGAATATCGAAACCGCGCTGCAATCGCATGGCGAACGCGCCTTGCAGCGCCTGCATGCCGCTGGCTGCGCATGGCCTGAGGCGGCCACGCCGATGTTGCAGAAGGTGGCGCTGGCCAGCGATTTCGCCATTGATGTGTTGCAGGCGCAGCCGGCGGTGCTTGCGCAGTTGCTGGCCGACGCCCGCCAACCATTGCCGCCGCCGCAATTGAGCGCGGAGAACCGTGAACAATGGGCGCAGTTGTTGCGCCGCTATCGGCGTGCGGAAAGTACGCGCTTGATTTGGCGCGATGTGGTGGAGACTGCGCCAGTGGAGGAAATCCTGGCCGGCAGCAGTGTGCTGGCAGAGGGCTGCTTGCAGCTGGCACTGGCCGCGTTGGAGGCCGAATTCGCGCAGCGCTTTGGCGTGGTGCGCGATGCGCAGGGGCAGGTGCAGCGCTTGGTGGTGTTTGGCCTGGGCAAGCTGGGTGGCGGCGAGTTGAATTTCAGTTCCGATATCGACCTGGTGTATGCCTACGACAGCGAGGGCGAGTCCGACGGCGCACGTGTGCTGCATGCGCAGGATTATTTTGCGCGGCTGGGCCAGCAGTTGGCCAGGTTGTTGGATGACGTCACGGCCGATGGTTTTTGTCACCGCGTGGATTTGCGCTTGCGGCCGTTCGGCAATGCCGGGCGGGTGGCATTGTCGTTTGCGGCGATGGAATTGTATTTCCAGCGCGAGGGCCGTGACTGGGAGCGCTATGCGTGGCAGAAGGCGCGCTGTGTGGCGGGTGATTTGCAGGCCGGCGCGCGCTTTCTGGAAACATTGCGGCCGTTCGTGTATCGGCGTTATCTGGACTACGGCGCGCTGGATGGGTTGCGTGCGATGAAGGCGCTGATTGCCGCCGAAGTGACGCGCAAGGACATGGCCGATGACATCAAGCGCGGGCCGGGTGGTATTCGTGAAATCGAATTTCTGGCGCAGGCGCTGCAGTTGATTCGGGGTGGCCGCGAGCCGGCGTTGCGCAGTCGCTCGCTGCTGACTGCACTTGCCGCACTGGAAGCAGCCGGGCACATCGAATCGCAGGCCGCCGCCGCGCTTACCCGGGCGTATCGCTATTTGCGGACACTGGAAAACCGCCTGCAAATGTTGGCCGATGCACAGACCTATGCGCTGCCGGAGGATGCGGTTCTACGGGCACGCTTGGCGCTGGGGCTACGCTATCCAAACTGGGCTGCCCTGCACGCCGAGCTTGCGCAGTGGCGGGCACGGGTTGCCGAGGAGTTTTCGGCATTGCTGGCGCCGCGCCGCCGCCGCAGTCATGACAGCGACACCTTGGCACTGTACTGGCGCGCCCTGCCCGAGCATGGTGAAGCCGCGCAACTGGAGGCCGCAGGCTTTGCCGAACCGGCGGCGCTGCACGCCAGCCTATGTGATTTCGCGCGTGCGCCGGGGGTGCGTGAGTTGTCCGATGCGGCGCGTGCGCGGCTGGACCGGGTGTTGCCTGCACTGTTGCAACAGGCAGCCGGTTGCGCCCAGCCCGATGCCGTGTTGCGGCGGGTCTTGCCGCTGCTGCACACCCTGCTGCGGCGGGCCAGTTATCTGGCGTTGCTGGATGAACAGCCGGCGGCGTTGACGCGGCTGGTGGATGTGTTGGCGCGGAGTGCGCTGTTGGGTGAGCGCTTGGCCGCCTACCCCTTGTTGCTGGATGAATTATTGGATGTGCGTGTGGGCAGTGAATTGCCTGATCGCGCCGGCATGCGCGCGCAATGTGTGGCGGTGCTGCGCGAGGACGATGTGGAGGCGTCGCTGGATGCACTCAATGAGCTGCGGCAAGCCCTGAGTTTCCGCTTTGCGCTTGCCCTGCTGGATGCGCGCATCGACGCTGCCGAGTGTGCGCAGCGCTTGGCGTGGTTGGCCGATGCGGTGGTGGCGTGCGTGTTGCAGCTGGCCAATGCCGAGTTGCGCGCGGCGCATGGGGTCATTGCTGGTGGCCGGTTTGCGGTATTGGGCTATGGCACCTTGGGGGGTGAAGAGCTGGGCTTTGGCTCGGATCTGGATCTGGTGTTCTTGTTTGATGCGCCGATCGATGCGGTGTCCGACGGCACGCGTGCGTTGGATGCGCCGCGCTGGTATGCGCGCTTGGGGCAGAAAATGGTGGCCTTGCTGGGTGCGCGCACCGGCGCGGGGCGTTTGTTCGATGTGGATGTGCGGCTGCGCCCGGATGGTGCCAAGGGCCTGCTGGTCTCCAGCCTGTCCAGCTATGCCGACTACCAGCGCCATCGCGCCTGGACGTGGGAACATCAAGCCTTGGTGCGCGCACGCGGCGTTGCCGGTGATGCAGCGCTGATTGCCGATTTCGAGCAGATTCGCGATGACGTGTTGGCGCAACCCCGCGATGCCGGAAAACTTGCCGAAGATGTGCGTTTGATGCGTGCCAGGATGCGTGCAGAACTCGACCGCAGCGATGCCGCGATGCTCGACCTCAAGCAAGGCGAAGGCGGTTTGGTGGATCTGGAATTCCTGCTGCAATGGCTGGTGCTGCGGGATGCAAACAAACAGCCTGCCTTGCTGCGGCCGCGCGCCACCGCCGCCTTGCTGGGTGCGGCCCAGGCCGCGCATTGCTTGGCTGCAGGCAGCGCCGCCGCCTTGCTGCAAGCGCATGCCGTACTCCTGGATGCGGGCTTGCGTTGCACCTTGGATCGGCGCCCGCGCCGCGCGCTGCGCAACGATGCCATCACGCACGCCTGTGCGGCGATTCGGGCCGAGGTCGTGCACGTGCTGGGTGAGTGAGCGCACTGTGCAAATGGATTAGGGATTGATTTGCAACCGCTGCCGGACTTCGGCCGCCACTCGCTCGGTTTCACGCAGGGGCGTGGCCGCGAATTCGGCCAGGGTCTCGTCGAGTGCACGCACGCGGCCATTGGCAAGTAGCGCCTCGATCAAGCGCCGGCTGCGGCCTTGCACGCGCTTGTGTTGCCACACGAACAGGGGCGCATGGGTGGCCGCTGCTTCACTGAGCATGTTCACCGAATCCGGGGTGCAGATCAGGCGGTCGGCATTGGCCAGTAGCCCGGCATACGGATTGGTGCCGTCGCCGGTGTCGCGCCAACGCAGGCCGGGCACGCGCACATCCACCGCACCCATGGCGGCGCGCCAAGCGGCGGGGGTGCGGCGTGAGGCAATCGCGCTGAAACTTCCGCCTTCGGCGCGTGCGCGTGCGCTGAGTTGTTGCAGCAGCGCGCTAAAACCAGCATCGTCCAGCGCCGCCGCTCGGGTCGGCCCACCCACCAGCAACACGCTATGCGGGGTGGGCAGCATGGCGAGGTTGGGAAATACGGAAATTGCGCGTAGCAGCCAATCGTCATCCACCGGATGCAGACTGCCCAGCGTGTGCACGACATTGCTGCCCACGAGGCGGTCATGCTGGGGCGTGATCACGATGTCCCAATGCGCGGGATCAATCCGCGGGTTGAGAATCTGCACGGCTTGCGCGCCGCGGGTGCGGAGCAGGCGGGTGGCCAGTGCCGCTTGCCGGCCACAGCCGATTGCCAGCTGCGGCGCTACCTGATAGCGGGCGTGAAAGGCCGGCCCCAAGCCGTGCTGCGCCCCCGGCAGTACGCGTGGGGCCAACCAGCGCCACGGCGCACGCGGCTGCAACACGAGTTCGGTGGCGTGCAGGGTCAGGGCGTGGGCCAAGGCCAGCGCCTGCCGTGCATTGCCGGCACGGCCGTCGTGGAGAGCCGTACAAGCCAGGGCATTGGTCTGAGTTATTGATTGTTGCATAATTCGTATTAATTCGTTCCGAATATGCCATTTACTTGCTCCAGTGGAACTATACACTGTGCGTCATTCCCTTTCATCCCGCAGAGCATGCCATGAGCCAGCCCCTGAACGATGCCGCCCTCGACCAGTTGTTTCGTACCGCGCGTACCTACAACGCATTCAGTGGTGACATCTCCGACGCCACCTTGCAGCAGCTGTATGACTTGCTGAAATTTGGCCCTACCGAGGCCAATACCACCCCGGCGCGCATCGTGTTCGTGAAGTCCGATGCCGCCAAGGCCAAGCTGGGGCCGGCGCTGTCCGAGGGCAATTACAAGAAGACGATGGCCGCACCGGTGGTGGCGATCATTGGCTATGACATGCGCTTCTTCGACAAACTGCCGGTGCTGTTTCCGCATACCGATGCCAAGCCGTGGTTCGAACATCGTGACGAGGCCAATCTGGCATGGGTGGCGATGCGCAGCAGTGCGTTGCAGACCGCATATTTGATTCTGGCTGCGCGCTCATTAGGCCTGGACTGCGGACCGATGACCGGCTTCGACAATGCCAAGGTGGATGCGGCGTTCTTCACGGGAACCACGATCCGTTCCAATATTCTGGTCAATCTGGGCCACGGCGACCCCGCCAGCATTTTCCCGCGTTCGCCGCGTTTGGGCTTCGACGAAGCCTGCCAGATCGCGTGATCCCTCGGTTGTTGTGTCCTCATCTGGAGCTCATCATGAACAAGATTCGCCCCCTGTTATTGTCCACCGCCCTGGTTGCTGGTGTGTTGACCTTTGCCCAGCCGATGGCTGTGGCAGCACCTGCCAGCAAGGTTGCCACCACGGCGGTGGTCGCACTGAAGCCGGTATCCGGGACATACATGCTTGATCCTAGCCACACCAATGTATTGGCGCAGTGGACGCATTTCGGGTTCTCGCAGCCAACCGCTGAATTTCGCATCAGTGAAGGGGCACTGGTGTTTGATGCCGCAAACGTCGCCAAGTCCAGCGTGGCAGTGAGCTTCCCGATCATGCAGATCGACACATTCGTGCCGCAATTGGACAAGCACCTGCAAAGCGCAGATTTTTTTGATGCGGCCAAATTCCCCATGGCCAGTTTCAAAAGTACTTCCGTCAAGCCTGCGGGGCTCAACAAGTTCACCGTGGTCGGCAATCTGACCATCAAGGACATCAGCAAGCCGGTGACCTTGGCGGTGACCATGAATGGTGCGGGTAAACACCCGATGGCAGGCAAACAGGCGATTGGGTTTACCGCCACCGCCAGCATCAAACGCAGCGATTTCGGTGTGGGTGCGTATGCCCCCAATGTCAGCGACGAGGTGCATTTGCGCATCACCACCGAAGGCATGTTGGCCGATGCGGCAACGACCGCAAAGTAAGGTGAAGCTGTGATCATCGAACGCCCGTCCGTATCACGCGGCGAGGTTGCGCTGGATTGGCTGCATAGCCGGCACACGTTTTCGTTTGGGCATTACTACGACCCGGCGTGGATGGGCTTCGGTGTATTGCGGGTGATCAATGACGATACCGTGGCCCCCGGTGGCGGCTTTGCGCCGCACCGGCACGCCAATATGGAAATCATCAGCGTGGTGTTGCAAGGTGCGCTGGCGCATCAAGACAGCGCCGGCCACAGCGGCGTGATTCGCGCCGGTGATGTGCAGTGGATGAGTGCCGGGCATGGCATCGAGCACAGCGAATACAACGCCTCGCAAACCGAGCCGGTGCATTTCCTGCAACTCTGGATTCAGCCGGAGCGGCTCAACCATCAGCCCGCCTACGATCAAAAACACTTCCCGCTGGATGCGCGGCGTGGGCGCTGGTGCGTGGTAGCCTCGCCTGAAGGCGTGGCAGGGACTATCGCCATTCGTCAGCAAACCACATTGGCCATCGCGCACTTGCAGCCGGGCGATGTGCTGGAGGTCGTGCTGGAGGTTTCCAAGCGGTATTGGCTGCATGTGGCCAGCGGTGAAATCACGCTGGATAACCGCAGCCTGGTGGCTGGCGATGCCTTGGGGTTTGTTGAAGAAACTGGTGCACTGACCCTGCGCGGCGGGGCGGCCACCAGCGAGGTGTTGCTGTTTGCGCTGCCCGCCTGAGTGTTGCCGGTGACGCGCTGCTAAACTGGCGCGGTTCCCGCAACGTTTGTCTCACTATGGCCGAGTCCGCCCGCACCCCATCCACCACCGCCAAGCCGCAGCAGCGCCACGAGGTGCATCGCGCCGACCTGCCGCTGAGTTGCCCATTGCCCGCGCATGCGGTGTGGAACGAACACCCGCGCGTGTATCTGTCCATCGTGGAAGATGGCGGGCAAAGCCAGTGTCCGTACTGCGGCAATATCTACATCCTGGTTGACTGAGCGAGCAGGCGCGATGCGCCGCCTGACCGTCGTGCAACTGCTGCCGGCGCTCGATGCCGGCGGCGTTGAGCGTTCCGCCCTGGAAGTCGCCGCGGCCTTGGTGGGCGCGGGGCATCGCGCCATCGTGGTGTCTGCCGGTGGCCGCATGCTGCCGCAGCTGGATGCCATCGGTGCCGAGCATGCGCCGTTGGCGATTGGCCGCAAGTCACCTTGGGTGCTGCATCATTTGCCTGCATTGCGGCGGCTGTGCGCGCAGGCCGACATCGTGCATGCGCGTTCGCGGCTGCCGGCATGGCTGGGTTGGTGGGCGCTGCACACACTGCCGGCGACGCAGCAGCCGCATTTCATCACCACCGCGCATGGGCTGAATTCCGTGTCCCGCTACAGCGCGATCATGACGCGTGGCGAGCGCGTGATTTGCGTGTCGAATACGGTGCGCGACTATCTCTTGCAACACTATCCACAGACCGATCCAACGCGTCTGCGGGTCATTCCGCGTGGCATTGACCCACACGCATTCGCACCTGCGCCAATGCCGGATACGGCGGCGCGCGCGCGCATTGCCCAACTCTATCCGCAGTTGGCAGGCAACGGGCCGCTGCTGCTTCTGCCCGGGCGCGGCACCCGCTTGAAAGGCCATGCCGATGCGATTGCACTGCTGACGCAACTGCGCGCCAGTGGCTTGGATGCACGCCTGTGGATGCCAGGTGCGCAGCAAGCAGGGCGCGCGGCGTATCTGCGTGAGCTGGAACAGTTGGCACAGGCGGCACAGGTGACCGATGCGCTGGCGATCACCGCGCCCACTGATGCGATGCGCGAGGCGTATGCCGCCTGCGATCTGGTGTTGCAGCTGTCACGCAAGCCCGAGGCGTTGGGACGCACCGTGCTGGAAGCGCTGGCGGTGGGGCGGCCGGTGGTGGGCTGGGATCACGGCGGCGTGGGTGAGTTGCTGCGTCAGCTATTCCCGCAGGGGGCCGTGCCAGCCTTTGAAATGAGCGAGATGGCACGGCGTGCAGGCATGCTGTTGGCGCAGTTACCCACGTTGCCGGTTACGATGCCCTACACATTGGATGCGATGCAGGAGGCGACATTGGCGCTGTATCAGGAAATCATGGACGTATGAGTGCGGTGTCACCATCACCTGCGGCAAGTGCGCCAAAACTGCTGCGCTGGGCGCCAGCGTGGGTGTTGGCGTTTGTTGCACTGTGGCCACTGCACGGGTTTGCAGAATTGTTACTGGTGCTGGGTGCGCTGACCGGGCTGGCCACGTTGCTGGTGCAGCGGTTTCGTGGCGGTACGCGGCTGCTCAGTGGGCCGGCGTGGGCACTGACCAGCGTGCTGTTTTTTACATATTGGCTGCCGGAATTGGTGTCGGCGCTGGATGCGGTGGATACGTGGCGCTCACTTCGGGAAGTGTTGATTGATTTGCGTTACCTGCCTTTTTTATGGCTGGTGGCCGCAGCGGTGGATACCCAGCGCGGCTGGCGTAAAACGTTCACCGGGTTGGGTGTCATCGCCTTGCTGTGGACGCTGGATGCCTTGATGGAAGCGGCTATCGGCCATAGCCCCGTGTTTTGGTTACTGGATCATGCACGTATTGCGCTGACCGGGCACAGCATGTGCGCAGGTTCCACGGTGGTGGCCGATCGCCTGGGTGGCGTGCTTGGGCCGTGCAATCTCAAATTGGGAATCTTGCTGGCCAGCCTGTCGCCGTTTGCGCTGGATCTGGCGTGGCGCAAATTTGGGCGGGCAGGCTGGCTGCTGGCGGCGTTGGGTATTGGCTTGGTGATCATTTTGGCTGGCTCAAGGGCGTCATGGATCACTTATGCACTGGTGATGTTGTGGACCGGTTGGCGTGCCTTGGGTTGGAAGCGTTTGGGCCTGCTGTTCGCCGCCGGCGCATTAGCCATGACGTTGGCAACCGTTGTTTCGCCGCAAGTGCGCGGGCGCATGCAATTGACCGCACAGGCGTTGTCGGCCAACGAACAAGGCGTGGATGCCGCATTGACCGGGCGCGGACGGATTTGGTCGGCAGCGGTGTGCATGCTGCGCGAACATCCCATCAATGGTGTGGGTGTGCGCGGGTTTCGTGATGCCTTCCCCGGCTGCGACCCCCAGCCTGGCGTAGTGGCGGCATGGGGAACTGGCGTTGCGCTGCATGCCCACCAGATTGTGCTGGAAGTGTTGTCCGAAACCGGGTTGGTGGGGTTCATGATTTGGTTGGCCGGCGCCGCACTTGCATTGCGGGCGTGGCGGTTTGCCGATGCCACAGCACGCACCCGCGCACGCCCGGCGATGCTGGCATTGGCGGTCAGTGTGTTCCCGCTCAATACCCATCTGGCCGCGTACTCCACGTTTTGGGGCAGTGTGCTGTTGCTGCTGGCAGCGCTGTATGCCGGCAGTTTGCTTGGCCGCGACAGCGACTGAGCAGTACCGCATGGCACAGTGGCTGGCGCGAGGATTTGTCTGGCTGGGGCGCAAGGTAGCCGGCTTATCGCCGCCGGCGCGTGCGCGACTGGCGCATGGGTTGGTGCGGCTACCTTGGGTGAATACCCGTCGGCGGCGGATCGCGTCGATCAACCTGGCATTGTGCTTTCCGCAGTGGGATGCCGCTGCACACCGTGCGCTGTTGCAACGGACGCTGCGCTCCAATGCCACCGGTGCATTGGAAACCTTGTGCGCGTGGTTTGCCAGCCGCGAGCAACTGGCTGGCGGCGCGCACATCAGCGGGCTTGTGCATCTGCACGCTGCACTGGCCGAAGGACGCGGCGTGGTGGTGGTGGGCGCGCATTATGACGGGATCGAACTGGCGATGCGGCATGTGGCCGATGCAATGGGGCAGCCGATGCCGATCCTGGTGCGGCGGCACAATAATCCTGCCATTGAAAGCGCAATCGCGCAGGCGCGCGAGCGCTACGCCGGGCAGATCTTCGACAAAAAAGACATCGCCGGGTTTGCGGCGCAAGTTCGCGCCGGCAAGGCGGTGTTTTACGTGCCCGATCAAAACGCTGCCCGTCGCACCGTGTTCGTTCCATTTCTAGGCGTGCAAGCGGCCACCTTGGGGGCGATTGGCGGCGTGCTGCAACGGTGTGGTGGGCGCGTGCTGCTGCTATGGGCGCAGCGGGATGCGCAAGGCGTGCAGCAGATCACGCTGACACCGGCATGGCCGGATTGGCCCAGCAGCGATGACACCGCCACCGCCGCGCGTTACATGCAGTGGATTGGCGAGTCCTTGCAAGCTGCACCCGAACAGTATTTGTGGGTGCATCGCAGGTTCAAGACACGGCCACCCGGTGAGCTGCCGATTTACTGATACACCGTGTTGTCTGGCTGACCGGGTTGGCGTTTGAAACGCCGATGGATCCACAAATATTGGGTGGGTACCGTGCGAATCATGGTTTCGATCAAGGCCATTACCCGCGCGGTATCGGCGCTGGCATCGGGTGATGGAAAGTCGGTCAATGCCGGGGTCAGCCGCAATCGATAACTGCCATCGGCATTACGGATGTGGGCAAATCCCAATACCGCCGCGCCCGACAACCGCGCCAGTTGATGGGTGGAGGTCAGGCTATACGCGGTTTGCCCGAAAAACGGCACATACACGCTGTCGCCACGGCGAGTGTCCTGATCGGGGGCAAACCACAGCAACCCGCCTTGCTTGAGGTGGCGCAGTGCGGGGCGTAATTCTTCGCGGGTAAACATCGCGCTGGCGTAGCGCATGCGGCCACGCCGCACTGCCCATTCCATCGGGCCGGTGTCATGCGGGCGATACATGCCTGCCAAGGGCGCGTGCGCACACATCAGGCGCGCCGCCATTTCCAAGGTCACAAAATGCCCGGAAATGATGATGACACCACGCCCACCGGCCTGCGCGGCGGCAAGATGTTGCAGTCCCTCCACTTGCGTCGTGCCTTGCATCGGTGCCACCGAACCCCACCACGCCCGCGCAAATTCGAACAGCCCAATGCCCAGCTGCTGAAAACTTTCACGCAGCAATTGGGCTTGCTCGCCGGCGGACAGTTCGGGAAAGCACAGCGCGATATTGCGTGCCGCCACTTGCCGGCGGCTGCGCGACAGTACCCCCAGCAACGGCCCAAGTGCTTTGCCCAGCGCGCGTTGCAAGGGCCACGGCAGGCGCGCCAACAGGACGCAACAGCCCACGCCCAGCCACACCGGCCAGTGCTTTGGGGCCAATGGGGGGGCAATGCCGGGGGGTGTTTCTGTACTTGCAGACATGCAAGGATTCTACCCGGCGCCGCGGCTTCGCTATCCTGTCGGCATGCGGACCGATCTCATTGAGCGGGTACTGCGTGGTCTGTATTCGGCTGCGTTGTATCTGTTATTGCCCATCACCTTGTATCACCTGATCTGGCGCGGGTTCCGTCAGCGTGCCTATTTCCAGCGCTGGGACGAGCGCTACGCCAGTTATGCCGATCCCCGCACGCCAGCCCCGTTGTGGTTGCATGCAGTATCGGTGGGCGAGGTCAACCTGGCCGCACCTTTGGTTGCACGGTTGCGCGCATTGCGCCCGGATCTGCAATTGGTGGTGACCACGATTACCCCCACTGGCTCGGCGCGTGCGCGTGCGCTGTGGGGCGATAGCGTGGCGCATGTGTATTTGCCGTATGACTTGCCTGGTGCGGTGGGGCGGTTTTTGGATCACTTTCGCCCGGTGTTGGCGCTGATCGTGGAAACCGAGCTGTGGCCGAATCTGTTATTTGCGTGCCGGGATCGCAACATCCCGACCCAAATCCTCAATGCACGCTTGTCGGCGCGATCATTGCGAGGTTATCGGGTGCTGGGCCCATTGATCCGGCGCGCCTTGGCCAGCGTGGGGCTGGTGGCGGCACAATCGGGGGATGATGCCCGTCGATTCCTGGAGCTTGGTGCGCGGCCGGCCAGTGTGCAGGTGACGGGCAATCTCAAGTTCGACATGGCACCGGTACAAACGGCTGCGTTCGAATTGGAGTTTGCTGCGGCATCAGGCGCCAAACGACCGGTGTGGATTGCCGCCAGCACCCATGAGGACGAAGAACAGTCGGTGCTGGAGGCACATCTGGCGCTGCGTCGCAGCCATCCTGATGCTTTGCTGTTGTGGGCGCCGCGGCATCCGGAGCGCTTTCGTGCGGTGCAGCAACGCATTGCTGATACAGGCTTGAAGGTGATGACGCGTTCGCAGCAACACTGGCCATCGGCAGATACGGATGTGTTCGTGATCGATACCTTGGGTGAGCTGCTGGCGTTTTACGCCTGTGCGCAGATCGCGTTTGTGGGCGGCAGCCTGCAAGACATCGGCGGGCATAATTTGCTGGAACCTGCCGCCACCGGCACCGCGATTCTGAGCGGGCCGCATCTGCATAATTTTGTGGATATCGCGCGGCGTCTGCGCGAGGCGCAGGCAATGCGCCTGGTGGCCGATGCCGCTTCGCTGGCAACGGCGTTGCGCGAGTTGTTTGATGATGCGGCAGCCAGGCAGGCACTCGCAATGCATGCCGCGCACCTGTTGGAAGGCGGGCGTGGCGCACTGGCCCGCACCCTGACCTTGATCGAGCCGATGCTGCCACCAGTGGCATCGGCGTGAGCGTGAACCCGTCTTTACGGATCAGCCGCCGGCCAGACTCTTGTCGATGGCCTTGTCGGTGGTCAGCAAGCGGTTGATGTCTTCCACATCGCTGACATTCAAATCACCTGCGGATTGTTCCAGCAGCAGACGGCTTTGCAGGAAGTTGTACTTGGCCTGCGCATAGGCCTGTTGCGCGCTGAACAAGGTGCGCTGGTTGTTCAATACATCCAGCACGGTGCGGGTACCTACCTCCAGACCCACTTGCGAGGCGTCATACGCCTTTTGTGCGGACAGCAGCGAGGAATGCAGTGCCTCGACTTGGCTGATGCCGGCCACCATGGTCTGGTAGGCGCTACGGGTGCTGCGCTCGACCGCGCGCTTGGTTTGCTCCACGGCATCGGCCGCTGCGTCGCGTTGCGCCAAAGCGCTGCGGATATTCGATTGCGTTGCCATGCCCGAAAAAATCGGTATGTTCAAGGTCAGGCCCACGCTGGTGGAGGCCTTGTTGGCGCCGATGAACGCCGGGTCATACAGGCCGGTGATGGCTTTGCCATACGAGGCTTGCAGGCCAAGCGTGGGCAGATGTCCGGCACGTGCGGTGGCCACCGAAGATTCAGCGGCATCCAGACTGGCTTGTTGTGCTTTCAAGGTGGGGTTGTTGGCCAAGGCATTGGCTACCCAGGCATCCACGTTCTTGTCGCTGGACAGTGCAGGCTTGAAGTCGTCTGGCAGGCCCTTGAGGTTGCCCGCTGCGGCATGGGTGATTTCCAGCAATGCCTGATAGGCATCCTGCGCGGCATTGCGAGCCAGCAGGGTGTTGGCACGTGCGCCGTCGTACTGGGCGCGGGCTTCATACACGTCGGTGATCGGGGCCAGGCCCACTTCCAAACGCTTGCTGGCGAAATCAAATTGCTTCTTCAGTGCGGTTTCTGCTGCTTCGGCAGCGCTCAGGGTTTCCAGCTGCACCAGCACATTGAAGTACGCTGCCGAAGTACGGGTGATCAGGGTTTGGCCCGCGGCTTGCAGCGTAAAACCACCGGCGCGATCGAGTGACTTGGCGCCCTCCAATGCTTTATAGCTGCCGAAATTGAACAGCGACTGCTGCATGTTGATGCCCCACGAGCCGGTGCGTACGCCGCCGACGCCGTGATCGACACGGTTGGCGCCGATGCTGCCACCGATATTGGGCAGTAGCGCCGCCCGCGCTTGCACCGGGCGTTCAGCGGTGACCAAGCGGTTGGCCTCTGCGGCCGCGTATTGGGGATCGCTGTTGCGCGCATTCTGATAGCTCTGGAGCAGGTCATCGGCCTGCGCCGCCATCGGCAGCAGGGCAAAGGCAAGGGCAAGGGTGAGCGGGCGACGCAACATGAGGAGGGATCCTTGACGGGGCTTACAGGGTGAAGGCTGGGGCAGGGGCTGCGCCGGCCAGATAGGACAGGTCGGTTTCAAACAACGTTTCAATGCGGCTGCCGTTGACCGTGCGATGCACCAGCACTGCGTCCATCACTGGCGATTGGCCATGCACGATAAACATGCGTCCATTCGGGTTGAGCCATTCCACGAAGCGTGCCGGGAGACTGTCCATGGCACCAGTGACACATATCACGTCAAAGCTGCGGCCCGGGTTCCAGCTCAGCACATCGGCGCAGCGCACCTGCACATTGCCAATGGCTTGCGCGGCCAGGCGCGCCTGCGCGGCGTCGGCCAGATCGGCATGCAATTCAATGCTGATCACTTCGCGCGCCAACTGCCCCAGACAAGCCGTCAGATAGCCGCTGCCGGTGCCAATTTCCAACACGCTTTCATGTGCCTGCGGTTGCAGCGATTGCAGCAGGCGGCCTTCCAATACCGGCTTCATCATCACCTGGCCATGCCCCAGCGGCAGTTCGACATCGGCATACGCCAAGTTGCGAAGGTCATCGGCCACAAAAGCTTCACGCGGCAGCTTGCCGATGGTGTCCAGCACGCGGACATCCAACACATCCCAAGGGCGTACTTGTTGTTCCACCATGGTTTCGCGGGTACGGGCAAAGTCGATGTTCATACGGGGGAATTCCGATACTGGAAACCGCTTAGTTTAATGCGCCAAGGGCTTTGACTGGTGCGCAGTGTGAGCGTGTTGGTACACCAGCACGCAGTGCCGGAAGTCATCGCCACCAATGGCAATGCAAGGCAGTGTTCAGGCTTTGGCATAAGCACGCAGGAACAGATCCACCACACTCTCGATATGGGCATCCAGATTGCCATCTTGCGTGTTGCCGGCACCGCAGTAATTGCCCAACACGGCTTGCGCGTGCAACTCGCCTTTGAGCAAGGTGAAGAAATGCCCGGCGGCACGGGCCGGTTCATTGATCTCCAGCTCGCCGGCCTCAATCCGGCGCATCAGCAGCGCGGTGAATGCGTCATTGATGCGCTTGGGGCCGGCGTCCCAGATCATTTTCGGCAAATTGCTGCTGGCCACATGCGGCGAACACAGCACACGATGACCGGCAATCGCTTCCGGGGTCATGACCATCGCCAAAAACGCATGTGCGATTTCACTGAGTCGCACGCGCAGCGGTACATTCGGTGCCGGCACGAACAATTCAGTCGGCATGCCGCGTTCGCAATGCGCCTGCACCGCCGCCGCAAACAGGCTGTCCTTGTCACCGTAATGGCTATATACGGTCAGTTTGGAGACGCCCGCCTCGGCGGCGATCTGATCCATGCTGACCCCGCCGTAGCCGTGTTGCACAAACAGTTTGGACGCGGCGGTCAAAATCGAGGCACGTTTGGCCATGTCCTTGGGGCGCCCCGGGGGGGCAGGCTTTCCAGCGGGTGCAGGCGTATTCATGGCGGCCATGGATTCAATGCAGATGCAACACTATACCATACTGTGCGGTTTACTTAATATGGGGATCCGGTGACCACGGCAATCCAGGCCCGGCTATCCTGTGGTGGTACTCAGCCGCGCTCTGCCTGTTGCAGCAACAGCCGTGTGAACGCCTGTGCCGCCCTTGATGGAGTGCGCCCGCTATGGGTGATCAACCCCAATTGGCGCGACAACGCCACGCCCTGCACCGGCAGCCGCAGCAGGCTGCGATCCAGCAAGGTTTGTGGCAGCACGCTCCACGCCAGCCCGACGCTGGCCAGCATTTTGATGGTCTCCAGATAGTGGGTGGTCATCCGCAATTGCAGCGGCAAGCCACGCGCCGCAAAGGCATCGGCCACGATGCGATGGGTGAAGGTGCCGGGGTCGGCCAGCACCGCAGGATGGGCGGACAGATCGCTCAGGCTGAGGCGTGTGCGCTGTGCCAATGGGTGGCTTGGGGCAGCGACAAAATGCAGCGGGTCGTGCCAGACAGGCGTGGCCTGCAACGGCGATGCGGTGGGTCCCAGCGTGGTCAATGCCAACTCGGCGCGGGCGTGCAGCACCTCGTGCCAGGCCTGCTCGGAATCCATGAAGCGCAATTCCAACGCCACCTGCGGGTAGCGTGCGCTGAACTTGCGCAGCAGCGGTGGCAGCCGGTGCAGGCCGATATGGTGACTGCTGACCAAACGCAGGCTGCCACCAATGCCGTGCTCGAGCTCGCGCAGGGCGCGCCGCGCATCGTTGGCATCGCCCAGTAATTGCCGTGCACGCGGCAGCAGCAGTTGGCCGGCTTCGGTGAGTAGCACTTGCCGGCCCACGCGGTCGAACAGGCGGGCATCAAGTTCGGATTCCAACTGCGCAATGCGCTTGCTCACCGCCGGCTGGGTCAGGTGCAGGGCGGCGGCCGCAGCGGAAAACCCGCCGGCATCGGCCACCGCAAGGAATGCAGCAAGATTAGCGAGTTCCATCACTATTCCTAATGGGAATCAATTGGATGAAAAATATCCATTTGAGTGATGAAAGGAAAGCTGCCACTCTGGCACCGACTTGTGCTGCCAAGGTGCACCATGCCCGGCCAAACCCTGTACGACAAACTGTGGAACATGCATGAAGTGGTGCGCCGTGATGATGGCTCGTCGCTGCTCTACATCGACCGCCACATCCTGCATGAAGTGACCTCGCCGCAGGCGTTTGAAGGTCTGCGGCTGGCCGGGCGCAAGCCGTGGCGGGTGGCGGCCAATATCGCCACGCCCGACCACAACGTGCCCACCACCCGCGTCGAGCGCGCCGGTGGGTTGGCGGCGATCAGTGATGACGTATCGCGCGTGCAGGTGCAAACCCTGGACGAAAACTGCGCCGATTTCGGCATCCTCGAATTCAAAATGAACGATGTACGCCAAGGCATCGTGCATGTGGTGGGCCCCGAACAAGGTGCCACCTTGCCCGGTATGACCGTGGTCTGCGGTGATTCGCACACCTCCACGCATGGTGCATTCGGCGCGCTGGCGCATGGCATCGGCACATCGGAAGTGGAACACGTCCTGGCCACTCAATGTTTGGTGGCGCAAAAGATGAAAAACATGCGCGTGCTGGTGGACGGCACGCTGCCACCCGGCGTCACTGCCAAAGACATGGTACTGGCGATCATCGGCAAGATTGGTACCGCCGGTGGCACCGGCTATGCGCTGGAATTTGCCGGCAGTACCATTCGCGCCTTGTCGATGGAAGGCCGCATGACGGTCTGCAATATGGCGATTGAAGCGGGCGCGCGGGTGGGCCTGGTGGCGGTGGATCAAACCACGCTGGATTACGTGCACGGCCGCCCGTTTGCGCCCACTGGTGCCCAATGGGATGCCGCAGTGGCGCAGTGGCGCAATTTGGTGAGCGATGCCGACGCGCTGTTTGATGCCGACGTCGTGCTGCGTGCCGAGGATATTCGCCCGCAAGTCAGCTGGGGCACATCGCCGGAAATGGTGTTGCCAGTGGATGCGCACACGCCAGACCCCGCGCATGAAACCGATCCCGTCAAACAAGACGCGATCACCCGCGCGCTGCACTACATGGGCTTGCACGCCAATCAGCCGATCACCTCGATCCGGTTGGATCGTATTTTTATTGGCTCGTGTACCAATGCCCGCATCGAGGATTTGCGCGCCGCCGCCGCCGTTGCCAATGGCCGCAAAGTGGCCGCGTCCATCAAACAAGCCTTGGTGGTGCCGGGCTCCGGTTTGGTGAAAGCGCAGGCCGAGCGCGAAGGGCTGGATAAAATTTTTATCGATGCCGGGTTTGAATGGCGCGAGCCGGGGTGCTCGATGTGCTTGGCGATGAACCCCGACCGCCTGCAAGCCGGCGAGCACTGTGCGTCCACCTCCAACCGCAATTTCGAAGGCCGCCAAGGCAACGGCGGCCGCACCCATCTGGTCAGCCCGGCGATGGCCGCCGCCGCTGCGATTGCCGGCCACTTCATCGACGTGCGAGCCCTGCAATGACGCCTTTTACCCAACACACCGGCATGGTGGTGCCGCTGGATCGTGCCAATGTGGATACCGACCAGATCATCCCCAAACAATTTTTGAAGTCGATCAAACGCACGGGCTTTGGCCCCAACCTGTTCGACCCGTGGCGCTATCTGGATGAGGGCCAACCGGGGCAAGATTGCAGCACGCGCCCGCTGAACCCCGATTTTGTGCTGAATGCGCCGCGCTACCAGGGGGCCAGCGTATTACTGGCGCGGGAAAACTTTGGTTGCGGTTCCAGCCGCGAACACGCCCCGTGGGCCTTGGCCGAGTATGGTTTTCGCGCCATCATCGCGCCCAGTTTTGCCGATATTTTTTATAACAATAGTTTCAAAAATGGCCTGTTGCCCATCGTGCTGGACAAAGCCGCCATCGACACCCTGTTTACCCAATGCGACGCCAGCGAGGGCTATACGTTGCGCATTGATCTGGACGCACAAACCGTCACCCGCCCGGAGGGTGTGGCGCATACCTTTGCCGTCGATGCCTTCCGCAAACATTGCCTACTCAATGGGCTGGACGATATCGGCCTGACCCTGCAAGACCAAGCCGCCATCGAGGCGTTTGAAACCCGCCACCGCACTGCGCGGCCGTGGTTGTTTGGGAGGTAGGGGCGACGGGCTTGCACGGACGGGTTTCAAACCCGCCCCTGCGGGTCACGCGATCTCCTCAATCCCGCAACGCCAACACCTGGCAGCCTTGCTGGCGTTCCAGCACGGCGGCGGTGGCGGTGTGGGTGCTGACGGCGTGACCTTGTGTGGCAAGGTCGGCGGTGAAGACGCCGGCTTCGAGAGCTTCGGCAACGGATGTTTCGACGCATTGCGCTTCTGCTTCCAGCCCCAGTGAATGCCGCAACAGCAAGGCGGCGCTGAGAATGGTGGCGTAGGGGTTGGCGATGCCTTTGCCGGCGATGTCGGGGGCGCTGCCGTGGATGGGTTCGTAGATGCCGACCTTGCCATCGCCCAGTGAAGCACTGGGCAGCAGGCCCAGTGAGCCGGCCAGCATCGACGCCTCGTCGGTAAGGATGTCGCCAAACATGTTTTCGGTGACGATCACGTCGTACTCGCGCGGGCGTGCCAGCAAATGCATCGCCATCGAATCGACCAGTTGATGCTCCAGCGTGACATCGGGAAATTCCTCGCGCACCACGCGGCTGGTGACGTCGCGCCATAGGCGTGAGGTTTCCAGCACATTGGCTTTATCCACCGAGGTCAGTTTGCCGCTGCGGCTGCGCGCCAAGGTGGCGGCGTGGCGCACCACGCGTTCGATTTCGACAACGCTGTAGCGACACAGGTCGGAGGCATCGGTGGCGCTGCGGGTTTTTTCGCCAAAATAAATGCCGCCGGTGAGTTCACGTACCACCATCACATCCACGCCTTGCAGCAGATGCGGTTTGATGGGCGATGCGCCCAGCGTGGCCGCGTGCGGTTTGACCGGGCGCAGGTTGGAATACAAGCCCAGTGCTTTGCGGATGGCCAGCAGGCCTTGCTCGGGGCGCACCTTGGCATTGGGGTCTGACCACTTGGGCCCGCCCACGGCACCCAGCAACACCGCATCGGCGTGCTGTGCGGCGTGCAACGTCGCGTCGGGCAGCGGCGTGCCGGTGGCGTCGATGGCGGCACCGCCGATCAACTGTTCATCAAACTGGAACTCATGGCCGAAGCGCTGGGCCACGCATTGCAACACTTCGACCGCAGCGGCGGTGACTTCCGGGCCGATGCCGTCACCTGGCAAGACAAGAATATGGGCTTTCATGGTGTTCCCTGGAAAATGGATTAAGCGAAGGCCGGTACGCGCTGCATGGCATAGCTGCGCAGCAGGCGGTTGGCAACCTCCAGCCAGGCAATCGCGGAGGCTTCCAGCACGTCGCGGCTGGTGCCTTGACCGCTGAACGTTTCGCCGCCGATGCGTGCGCTGAGGTTGGCCTCGCCGCGGGCGTCGCGGCCGATGCCCATGCTGTGCACTTCATAGCTTTCCAGTTCGAAATCCACACCGGCAGCCTTGGCCAGTGCGGCAAACAGCGCCGCAATCGGGCCGTCGCCGCTGGCATCCTGCTTGACGCGGTGGCCATCGGGATCCGACAGTTCCACATGCGCACGGGTATGTTGGCCCTCGTCGATCAAACTCATCGAGGCGATGCGCCAGCCGGTATCACCGTGGTCGCCGGCCACCAGCCGCAGCAAGTCGGCATCACTCACCACATGCTGGGTGTGGGTCAGTGCCTTTGCCTGCGCGATGACCAGATCCAGCTGTGCATCGTCCAATACATGCCCTAACGCGCGCAGACGGTCGGCCACCGCCGCACGGCCACTGTGGCGGCCCAGCACCAATTGCGATGCCGGCCAGCCCACATCTTGCGGGTGCATGATTTCGTAGGTGTCGCGGTTTTTCAGCATGCCGTGTTGATGGATGCCGGACTCATGCGCAAAGGCATTCAAGCCGACGATGGCTTTGTTGCGCTGCACTTGGATGCCGGTGATGCGCGACAGCAGGCGCGAGGTGTCCAGCAGTTTGGGGGTGGTGATGCCGGTGTCCACGCCGTACCACCCTTGGCGCACTTTCAGCGCCATCACCAATTCTTCCAGCGCGGCATTGCCGGCGCGTTCGCCGATGCCGTTGATGGTGCACTCCACTTGCCGCGCGCCGCCCTCAATGGCGGCCAGCGAGTTGGCCACCGCCAGTCCAAGATCGTTGTGGCAGTGCGCACTGAACACCACGCCATCGGCACCTTGTACATTGGCGCGCAGGTAGCGGAACAATTCGCGGATTTCATCGGGCGTGGCATAGCCCACGGTATCGGGCACATTCAAGGTAGTGGCACCGGTGGCCACCGCAGCATTGAAAAGTTCAACCAAAAAATCACGCTCGGTGCGAAACGCATCTTCGGCCGAAAACTCGACATCATCCACATGCTTGCGTGCCAGTGTGACGCCCATGATGGCGTGCTCGATCACTTGCTCGCGGCTCATGTTCAATTTGTATTGGCGATGCAGCGGGCTGCTGGAAATAAATACGTGGATGCGTGGGGATTCGGCACGCTCCAATGCGCGCGCGCAGGCTTCGATATCGCCTTCGTGGCAGCGTGCCAGTGCGGCAATCGACGCGCCGCGCACATCGCGGGCGATGGTCTGCACCGCGCTGTAGTCGGCCGGCGAGCTATTGGGAAAACCGGCTTCAATCACGTCCACGCCCAGCTCGGCCAAGGCGTGGGCGAAGGCGATTTTTTGCGCGCCGCTCATGGTGAAGCCGGGCGATTGTTCGCCGTCGCGCAGGCTGGTATCGAAAATGCGGATACGGTTGTTGGGACTGTTCATGCGGGAAGCTCTTCTGTGCGGGAAACGCGCGGCTTGCGCGGCGTTGGGAGGGTATGTGAAAGACTGGACAGCAAGCCGGCAGGCAGTGCGCTTGGCAGCGCTGCCGGCGGCATAAGTCGCTCCTGTTTGCGTTGGCGCGGTTTGCGCGGCGGCCGCGGGCGCACGTCTTGCAGCAGGCTGGCCAGCACGCCGGCATCCAGATTGCCGCCGGACACCACCGCGCATTTGCGCTTGGCGGCGATGCGCTTGCCGGCGGCCAGCGCCAGCGCACCCGCGCCTTCGGCAATTACATGTTCTTCCAGCGCCAAGCGCACCAGGGTTTCGCGTAGTTCGGCTTCGCGCACGATAACGACATCATCCAGCAGCTCACGCAGCACGCGCCGGGTCAGTTGTCCGGGTTCTTTCACTTTCACGCCATCGGCCAAGGTGGCCACCGGCTCAAGGATGCGGTCATCGCCACGCAATGCGCGCGCCATTGCATCCACGCCTTCCACTTGCGCGCCGATCACCCGCACACCTTGTGATTTCAGTGCCAGCACCACGCCCGCCGCCAGGCCGCCGCCGCCAATCGGCACGATCACCACATCCGGCGACAACACGCTGGCAATTTCCAGCCCCACCGTGCCTTGCCCGGCAATCACGTCGGGATCATCGAATGCCGACAGCAGGCGGTAGTCGTGCTGCGCGGCCAACTCGGCGGCAAATGCTTTGGCTTCGTCATAGCTCTCGCCATGCAAGCGCACGGTGGCGCCCCAATGCGCCACGCCGGCAATCTTGGTTTGCGGTGCGCAGCGCGGCATCACCGTGATCGCTTGCAGGCCAAGCCGGTACGCCGCCCATGCCAAACCTTGCGCGTGGTTGCCGGCCGAGGCGGCAATGGTAGGGCGGTTGTCGCCACGTTCGCGCGCGGCCAGCAGCGCGTTCAGCGCGCCGCGCACTTTGTACGAGCCGGTGCGCTGCAGGTTTTCCAGTTTCAACCAGCAGCCAAAACGTTCGGCGTAATGGGTGGGGGTAATGTCCAGATAGCGGCGCAAACGGGCCTGTGCTGCCAGGACATCACTGGCAGAAACAGCTGAGGCGATGGCTACGGAGGGCTCCATCAGCAGACTGCGCTGTGCATGGTTACGCGCATGGTTGCACCTCGACCGCAAGGCAGTCGTAGAGCTTGGCCAGCTGGTGTTGCAGGCCTTCGGCTTCGCGTTCACCTTCCACCGTCATGCGCAACTGCCAGCGCTCGCCATCGGCATGCGCATGGCCATCCACCGACAGCGGTGCAAAACCGCGGCGTTCGGCTGTGCCCAGCACGCGGGTCAGTGCACCTTCGGCACGACGCAAGGTCAACTCAAGCTGGTAGCGCATGGGGGGTCTCTTTGGGTGAGGAAGCGTCGTCGATCATTTGCGCGTTATTGCGGTTGGGTGGCACCAGTGGCCACACATTGGCGGTGGTGTCGATGGCCACATGCAGCAGTGCCGGGCCTTTTGCAGCCAGCAGTGCGGCGATGGCGGTATCCACGTCTCCGGCGCGATCCACATGCAGGGCTTCGATGCCGAAGGCGGTGGCCAAGGCGATGAAGTCGGGGTTGTCGGACAGGTCGATTTCCGAATAACGCTGTTCGAAAAATAGCTCCTGCCACTGCCGCACCATGCCCAGTGCCTGGTTGTCCAACAGCACGATCTTCACCGGCAGGTTGTAGCGGCGCAGGGTGGCCAGCTCCTGGATGTTCATCTGGATCGAGCCATCGCCACTGACGCAGATCACTTGCGCAGTGCGGTCTTGCAGTTGCGCACCGATGGCGGCCGGCAGGCCAAAGCCCATCGCGCCGAGTGCGCCCGAAGTCAGGTGTTTGCGTGGGTGCTGCATTTGCCAGTGCTGTGCCACCCACATTTGATGCTGACCCACATCGCAGACCACGAATGCATCGGCGGCAGTTTCCGATAGCCGCTTCAACAAGGCTGGCGCATACACGGTGGCACCAGGGGCGTCGTAGCGCGGTGCAAATTGCAATGCACGTTGCTGGCATTGGCTGCGCCAGGCCTTGCGTGCTGGGCCGTTGCGGCCATGCAGATGCGCTGCACACGCCAAGGTCAGCTTGGCCAAGGTGGTACAAATATCGCCACGCACACCGGCATCGGCCACCCGCAATTTGCCGATTTCGCAGGCATCCACATCCATATGCACCACACGCGCATGTGGCGCGAACTCGGCCAGTTTGCCGGTGGCGCGGTCATCAAAGCGCGCACCCACCACAATCAGCAAATCGGCCTCTTGCACGGCCAGATTGGCCGCGCGCGAGCCGTGCATGCCCAGCATGCCCAAGTTCAACGGGTGCTTGGATGACAGTGCGCCCAAGCCTTTCAGGGTCAGCACGGTGGGGATTTGGGTGGCATCCACGAAGGTACGGAAGTCCTGCACGGCATCGCCCAGGGCAATGCCGCCACCGCCGTAGATCACCGGCCGCTGGGCCAATGAGATCAAGGCCAAGGCTTCGTGCAGCGAGGCATCCTTGGGCGCCTCGACATCGTCGATGGGCTGCGGCACATGCGGTGGCAGATGGCTGGCATCGGCGTTTTGCACATCCTTGGGCAGGTCGATCAACACCGGCCCGGGGCGACCACTGCGGGCGAGGCGAAAGGCTTCACCAACAATGTTTGGCAATTCGTCCACGCTACGCGCCAGAAAGCTGTGCTTGACCATCGGGAAGCTCATCCCGAATACGTCGAGTTCTTGGAATGCATCGGTGCCCATCAAGCCGGTGGGCACCTGTCCGGTGATGGCCACCATCGGCACCGAGTCCACCAGTGCATCGGCAATGCCAGTGAACAGGTTGGTGGCACCCGGGCCGGAGGTGGCCACGCACACCCCCACGCGCCCGCTGGCACGCGCATAGCCATTGGCGGCAAACGCGGCACCTTGTTCGTGGCGAACCAGCACGTGCTGGAGTTCGGGCACGTCGTACAGCGCATCGTAGAACGGCATGATCGCGCCACCCGGATACCCGAACAGCGTGTCCACCCCTTCTGCAACCAAGGCTTGCGCCAACCAGCGGGCACCGTTCATTACGCGGCCTCGCTCTGTTTGGCGGTGGTATTGGCGGCTTGCGAGGTGCTCAGCCATTGCATATTGGCGCGCAGTTGCTTGCCCACGGTTTCGATCGGATGATCCAGATCGGCCTGTTTCATCGCCTTGTAATTGGCATTGCCGGCGGCATATTCGGCGATCCATTGACGTGCGAAGGTGCCGTCCTGGATTTCTGCCAGCACCTTGCGCATTTGCGCGCGGGTGTTGTCATCCACCACGTAATTGCCGCGAGTCAATGCGCCGTACTGCGCGGTTTCGCTGATGAATTCATGCATGCGCGTGACGCCACCTTCGTAGAACAAATCCACGATCAGCTTCAGCTCATGCAGGCATTCGTAGTAGGCGACTTCGGGCTGATAGCCGGCTTCCACCAGGGTTTCCCAGCCGGCCTGCACCAGCTTGGTGGCACCGCCGCACAGCACGGCTTGTTCGCCAAACAGATCGGTTTCGGTTTCTTCCTTGAAGCTGGTCTTGATCGCGTTCTGGCGCGCACCACCAATGCCGGCGCAGTAGGTCAGCGCCAATTGTTCGGCCTTGCCGCTGGTGTCTTGGTGCACCGCATACACCGACGGCACGCCACGGCCGATTTCGTATTCGCGACGCACCAAGGCACCCGGGCCCTTGGGTGCCACCAGCACCACATCGAGGTCTGCGCGTGGGCTGATCTGGCCGTAATGCACGTTGAAGCCATGCGCAAACAGCAGGCACGCGCCCTTGGCCATATTCGGCTCCAGCACTTCGCCATACAGCTGCGGCTGCACCATGTCGGGGGTCAGCACCGCCACGATGTCGGCGTCTTTCACCGCGTCGGCCGGCGTTTTCACGGTGAAGCCATCGGCCTTGGCTTTCAGCTCGGTGGGGCCGCCGGGGCGCAGGCCCACGGTGACATCGAAGCCGGAGTCACGCAGGTTGAGCGCATGTGCGCGGCCTTGGCTACCGTAGCCGACGATGGTGATGCGGGGTTTGTTGCTGGTCATTGCGGTGGTTCCTGTTGGGAGAGGTTGGTAAAGACCCAAAACGAAAAACCCCGCACCTTGCGATGCGGGGTTTTCGATTTTGGCGTTGTGCGTTTGTTGCTTACACGCCGGATCGTCCCGCAGATGTGGGCGGAATAATGAGTACGAGTACGAGCGCGCTTGCCGCCGAAAGGGCGGTCACGGAAGGTGTCGGCAGGGGCATGTGGCGTTGCAACATAATTGCAGGAAAACACGCTAGGATCGGGTTTGTCAAGCCTCGCGCAAAAATAATCCGGAGCCGCAAAACGATTTCATCTGAAATCGTTGAAAGCTTTCTGCACCAAGGCTTTCATGATTCTTCCCCACTGGAATTGAGCACCCTTCATGCCCGACTATCGCTCCAAAACATCAACCCATGGGCGCAACATGGCTGGTGCCCGCGCCCTCTGGCGCGCCACCGGCATGCAAGATGCCGACTTCCACAAACCCATCATCGCCATTGCCAATTCCTTCACCCAGTTCGTGCCCGGGCACGTGCATCTGAAGGACATGGGGCAGTTGGTGGCGCGTGAAATCGAGCGTGTCGGCGGCGTGGCCAAGGAGTTCAACACGATTGCGGTGGATGACGGGATCGCGATGGGCCACGACGGCATGTTGTATTCGCTGCCAAGCCGTGAACTCATTGCCGATGCGGTGGAATACATGGTCAATGCGCATTGCGCCGATGCGCTGGTGTGCATTTCCAATTGCGACAAGATCACTCCCGGCATGTTGATGGCGGCGCTGCGTTTGAACATCCCGGTGGTGTTTGTCTCGGGTGGGCCGATGGAAGCCGGCAAGACCGCGCTATCACCGCGCAAACTGGATTTGGTGGACGCCATCGTGCAGGCCACCGATGTCAATGTCAGCGATGCGCAGTTGGACGCGGTGGAGCGCAGCGCATGCCCCACCTGTGGCAGTTGCAGTGGCATGTTCACAGCCAATTCGATGAATTGTTTGACCGAGGCGCTGGGTCTCTCGCTGCCCGGCAACGGCACGATGCTGGCCACCCATGCCGACCGTGAAGCGCTGTTCAAGCAAGCCGGTGTGACGGCGGTCGAGCTGTGTCATCGCTGGTATGGCGCGGAAGATGCCAGTGCATTGCCACGCAGCATTGCCAGCTTCTATGCGTTTGAAAACGCGATGATGCTGGACATCGCGATGGGCGGTTCCACCAATACCATTTTGCATCTGCTGGCCGCCGCGCAAGAGGCCGGCGTGGACTTCACGCTGCGTGATATCGACCGCTTGTCACGCAAGGTGCCGCAGTTGTGCAAGGTGGCACCCAATACCGAGAAGTACCATATCGAAGATGTGCATCGCGCCGGTGGCGTGATCGCGATCCTGGGTGAATTGGCGCGCGCCGGATTACTCCACACGGATGTGCCGACGGTGCACGCCAGGACATTGGGCGAGGCGATTGCGCATTGGGATATCACCCAAACCGGCGATGCCAAGGTGCATGAGTTTTTCCAAGCCGGGCCTGCCGGTATTCCCACCCAAGTGGCGTTCAGTCAAGCCACACGTTGGCCGTCGTTGGACATGGATCGCAGCACGGGTTGTATCCGTGATGTTGCGCATGCGTATTCGCAAGAAGGTGGCCTCGCGGTGTTGTACGGCAATCTGGCGAAAGATGGCTGCGTGGTGAAAACGGCCGGCGTGGATGCATCCATCCATGTGTTTGAGGGGCGTGCGCGGGTGTATGAAAGTCAGGACGCAGCGGTGGCTGGCATCTTGGCCGACGCGGTGCGCGCCGCGGATGTGGTGGTGATTCGCTACGAAGGTCCGAAGGGCGGGCCGGGCATGCAGGAAATGCTGTATCCCACCAGCTATCTGAAATCCAAGGGCATGGGCAAAACCTGCGCATTGCTCACCGATGGCCGGTTTTCCGGTGGAACCTCGGGCTTGTCGATCGGCCATGTTTCACCGGAAGCGGCCGCCGGTGGCGCGATCGGTTTGGTGCGCGAAGGTGACCGCATCCACATCGATATTCCTGCGCGCAGCATCACCTTGCTGGTGCCGGAGGCCGAGTTGGCCGCACGCCGCGCAGCGCAAGAGGCGCAAGGTTGGAAGCCTGCATTTCCGCGTGCGCGCAAGGTCTCCAGTGCACTCAAAGCGTATGCGCTGTTGGCCACCAGCGCGGACAAGGGCGCGGTGCGGAATCAGGCGTTGCTGGAGCAGTAGAGCGCACTGCCGCAGGAGCGCACCGCAGGGGCGCGATGCATTTCCAGGGATTTCGCGAAAGCGTTCGCACCCCTGTGGTGTGCTCCTGCGAGTATCGTTCAAAGCACCAGCGGTGGCTGCCCGCCGACAATCACCACATCGGCGGGGCGGCGTGCAAACAGACCCACCGAGACGACGCCTGGGATTTGATTGATGGCGCGCTCCATCGCCACCGGGTCGGTGATGGCCAGATTGTGGATGTCGAGGATCACATTGCCGTTGTCGGTGATGACGCCATCGCGCCACACTGGTTGGCCACCGGTCAGTTCCAGCAGTTTGCGAGCCACCAGACTGCGCGCCATCGGGATCACTTCCACCGGCAGCGGGAATTTGCCCAGCACCGGTACCTGCTTGGATGGATCGACGATGCAGATAAAGCGTTCGCTGGCTTCGGCAATGATTTTCTCGCGGGTGAGTGCGGCACCGCCACCCTTGATCAGGCATTTGTCGGGGTCGCATTCGTCGGCACCATCCACATACAGGGATAACGGGCCAGCGGCATTGAGGTCGATGACGTCGATACCATGCGCCTGCAGGCGTGCGGTGCTTTGCTCGGAGCTGGACACCGCACCTTGGATGCGATCTTTCCAGGCGGCCAGCGCGTCGATGAAATAGGCCACGGTGGAGCCGGTGCCTACGCCCACGATCATGTTGTCTTCAACGTATTGAATGGCTTTTTCTGCGGCGAGTTTTTTGGCTTCAGACATGGGGTGCACCAAGTTCAAGGGGAGAAGGTCAGGGCTTTTCCAGGCCCAGCAATAGTTTCCACTGCGCGGTGGTTACCGGAAACACCGACAGCCGGCTGCCACGTGCGGTGAGTGCAAAGCCTTCGCCCAATGCATCGGCGTGCTGGCGAATGTCTTCCAGCGCAATGACCTGCTTGAACTTGCGCTCGAATGCCACGTCCACCAAAAACCAGCGTGGGGCTTCGGGGGTGGCTTTGGGGTCGAAATAGTGGGACTTCGGGTCGAACTGGGTGCTATCGGGATAAGCATGACTGGCCACGCGGGCCAGCCCGGCGATGCCCGGCACTTTGCAATTGGAGTGGTAGAACATCACGCCGTCGCCCACCTGCATGCCGTCGCGCATGAAATTGCGCGCTTGGTAATTGCGCACCCCATTCCACGGCTCAGTGCCAACGCGGGCAAGGTCATCAATCGAAAATGCATCCGGCTCCGATTTCATCATCCAATAGCGTTTGCGTGGGCTCATGCGTGATCCTCGCGGAAGTAGGTGGCGCTTTCGCAGCAAATGGCATCCATCCGGATATCCCAATATTCGTGGGCAATCGCGTCGGTTTGCTGCGCGGCAAAGCCTACGCCGACCAGCCAGGGTGGGGCCGGTTGGGTGTTGCGGAATGCAAAGCTGCGGTCGTACCAACCGCCGCCCATCCCCAAGCGGTGGCAGTGCGCATCAAACCCGACCAAGGGCAGCAGCACCAGCGTCATTGCGTCGGCGCGCAATGCCGCGTCGGGGCTGATGTCGGGTTCGGGGATGCCGTAGCGGTTGGTCACCAACGAATCGCCCGGGTGCCACGGCGCAAAGCGCAGCGTACCATCGGGGTGCAGGATCGGCAGGCAATAGATCCAGCCCTTGGGCAGGCCTAATTGCAAGGCGTGCAAGCCGATTTCGCCATCCATTGCCCAATAGCCGGCCACATAACCACCGGCCGACCGGTCTGTTTGCGCCAGCATCGGCAGCGCCAGCAAGCGTTGGGCGAGGGCATCGGCGGCGGCAATGCGCTGCGCGGCCGGCAGGCTGCGGCGCACTTCACGCAATTGGGCACGCAGGGTTTTGCGCAGCATGGCGCGGTTGGAAGGCGGGCTCACGCGGCAAACGCCTGCAGCAAAAGGGGGGAATGTCTCCGCTGTGGCGATGCGAGCGAAACGACCTTGAACCCGGGGTTCAAGTGGGAACGCGTGGCGGCCATTGGGCTTTCCGCATGAAGCGGACTTGCACTCCCGGCAACCAATGCGTCCCCGTGGTCGTCATTAAGGGACAAGGCGAATGTTGCGCGCGCCGTCGCTCACAGCAGAGGACATCGCCAGTATAGCTGGCGATGCCGATTAGTGAAGCAGAAAGGTGGGCTGCGGACTTGAGTGGTTCAGCTTGCCGCCAGCAGCGCATCCAGTTTGCGATTGGCATCATCCAGCAGGGCGAAGGGATCGCCGCTGCGCGCTGTTGCCGGCGTTTGGCTTTGTTGCAATTCGTGCGCCAAATTGAGCGCGGTCAGCACCGCCAGCCGGTCGGGGGCCACCATCTTGTTGCCGCCGCGCAGCTCGCGCATGCGCGCATCCAGCATGCGTGCCGCTGCGGTGAGCGAATCGCGTTCATCATCGCTCACGCCCACGGTGTATTCGCGGTCCAGAATACGGACGGTGACCGGCTCGCTCATGTGTGTTGCTCCAGCGATTTCAAGCGGCCAATCATCGCTTCCACCCGGCTGCGTGCTTGTTCCTGCTTGCTGAGTAGTTGCGCACGCTCGCCGCTCATTTGCTCCACTTGCTGGCGCAGGCTGCGGTTCTCGTCGTGCAGACGTTGCGTGCGCACGGCAAGCAGGTCGATGCGTGCCAGCAGTTTGTGCAATTCAGCATGCAGGTCGCGGTTTGTCATCTGCCCACATTAGGCAGGTGGCAGTGCTTGGTCAAGATGCGTGGTGGGCTGTGCCAACGCGTGCCGAGCAGTGTGCTGCTGAACATCAAGAATAAAGCGCAGGCAGGCGTCGGCCTCCAATGGAGGAGAAATCAGATAGCCCTGCGCAAGATCACAGTGTTGTTGTTGCAAGAAGGTGAGTTGCTCGGGGGTTTCCACGCCCTCAGCGACCACAAGCAAGCCCAGTGAACGGGCCATTGCGATGATGGTGGTGGTGATGGTGGTGTCTTCGCTGTCGCCGGACAATTGCAGACCGTCGACGAACGCTTTGTCGATCTTCAGGGTATTGATCGGCAGGCGATGCAGATAGGCCAGCGACGAATAGCCGGTACCGAAATCATCCACCGCAATCGACACCCCCATCTCCCGAAAGGCTTGCAACCGCTCGGTAGCCACATCGGCATTTGCCATCAGCACGCTCTCGGTCAACTCCAATTCCAATGCACTGGGCGGCAAATGACTTTGTGTGAGCGCGGCGTGGACGGTTTGCGTCAGATCGCTGCGCAGAAACTGAAGCGCCGATACGTTGACCGACACCGAGAGCTGCGTGCTGACACCGGCACGCTGCCAGGCGGCTAGTGTGCGACACGCTTCTTGCAACACCCATTCGCCAATGGGAAGAATGGCACCGCAGTCTTCTGCCAACGGGATGAATTGATCGGGTTGGATCGAGCCATGTTCAGGGCTATCCCAACGTAGCAATGCTTCCACTGCATCGATGCGGCCGTCGGCCAGCACTTGCTGCGGTTGAAATACCAATCGCAATTCGCCGCGTTCCACCACGCGCCGCAGCGAGCTGATCAGATGTGCGCGTCTGCGCAGATCCACGGCCATGCTGTCGGTGTAGCACATGCAGGTGCGTTTGCCGGCAGCCTTGGCGTGATACATCGCGGTATCGGCGTATTTAAGTAGATCGGTGGGCACCTGCGCATGCTCGGGGAACAGGCTGATGCCGATCGAGGGCGTGATGGTGAATTCGAAGCGGTCATCCAGCCGCAGCGGCGCATCAAATGCAGTCAGAATGCGTTGTGCACATGCTTCAGCCTCGGAAGCATCGTGCAGATCTTCCAGCAGTGCGGTGAATTCATCGCCGCTGACCCGTGCAACTGTGCGCTCCGCACCCACGACGTCCTGCAAACGCTGTGCGGCTGCGCGCAACACGCGGTCACCAGTGGCGTGGCCCAGCGAATCGTTGACGTCCTTGAAGTTATCCAAATCAAGAAACAGCAGCGCCAATTTGTTGCCCTTGCGGCGTGCGTTGACGATGGCGCGCGACAGGCGTTCGGCCAGCAAGGTGCGATTGGGAAGGCCGGTCAGGGTGTCGAAATTGGCCAGGTAGCGCAGCTCTTGCTCAATCCGGTGGCGCTCGGTGATGTCATTGGCCACCAGCACATACAGCGGGGCGGCAGCGCCCGATTGCTCGATCTGGTTGCACTGCATTGCGCACAGCACCACGCTACCGTCCTTGCGTTGCTGCCACATGTTGCCCACCCAGCTGCCGTTGTTGCGTACGGCATTGCGGACATCTGCATAGAATTGGGGGTCATGGCGGGTGGAGTTGATCAGCGCTGCATCTTCACCCACCACGTCTTCAGCGGTATAGCCTGTCATTTGACTGAACGCCGGGTTGACGGTCACGAAGTGAAATTGCGCATCCAGCACGGCGACTGACTCGGCCATGCTGTGCATCACCTTGGCGGCAATTTGGCGTTGGCTTTCCAACTCTCTGAGTGATTCGACATTGCGCGCCGTGCCGGCGATACGTACCACCCGGCCATCATCAGAATACTCAACTGCGCGGCCGCGCAGCAGCATCCATTGCCACTGCCCGGCGTCCCCTAGCATGCGATGTTCGGAGAGGAAAATCGCAGACTTGCCCTGCAAATACTCGCGCAAGCGCTGCAGTACATCCTGCAGATCGTCAGGATGGATTTGTGGGTTGGTGTCGAGGATGCTGTACACCACCAAGTCGTTGGCTTGGTCTGGCAGTACCCGAGTGGTTTCCAGTTCTCGTGAGCGCAAGTCGTACTGCCAGTACAACTCGTTGGACGCCCACAGTGACAGGCGCAGGCGCTGTTCACGTTCATGGGTCTCCGATAGATGTTCGCGTTGCACGCGTTCGCGGCGACGGTAATTGATTAGCGTTGTGCCGGCCAGCACCAGCACCAGAGCGACCAAGACCAACAACAAATAGTGGCTGCCCGGCAAGTTGCCAGAAACCGCAACCGCAGGCACTGTCGCCAGCGTACGCTGTGCGCTGCCAAGGATTGTTCCTGCCGCTGAAAACAGCTCTTTCCCCATGTGTCGAGTGTAGACCAAGGCAACCGGAAGACAACAAGCCGGGGCGGCGATTGCTACACTCGCATCTCCCTTCGCCGAGATTGTGTGCGTGAGCGAGAACGAGTTGCCGGGCTGGACCGAAGTGGCGCAAGCCGCAAATCGACTGGCGTTGGCCAGCAGCCCTGCCGAATTGCATGGCAGCCTGTGTGGTTGGCTGGCGGCGGGCGGTGCGGATGTGGCCGATTGGCCAGCACAGGTGATGGTGGATTCGGCCTTGTCCACACCGGTGGCTGGGGATGCGCTGGATCGCTTGCGCAGGGCCAGCGTTGAGCAGTTGCGGGATCCGGACTTCGGCTTCCAAATGCTGCTGCCAGAGGACGCTGCCGTCAGTGTGCGTGCGATGGAGTTGTTTGCGTGGTGCCGTGCCTTTTTGGGCGGGTTCGGGCTGGCTTTGGGCCAAGCCACCTTGTCCGAGGAAGCGCAGGAGGCCTTGTCCGATCTGGCCAATCTGGGCGGCGCGCAGCTGGATGAGGGTGAGCAGGACGATGACGAGGAGGCCTTGGCCGAAATCGAGGAATACCTGCGCATGGCGGTGTTGTTGCTGCACGCAGATTGCGTACTGGGTAGCCAGCAACGGCAGCGTCTGCACTGATGGAGTAGCTTGCCGGTGAGTGATCGCAAGCATTTTGCACGGCGACGCCAACAGCTGATGCAGGCGGCAGGGGAGGGGTCGATCCTGATTTTGCCGGCTGCACCGGAACGTGTGCGCAGTCGGGACACGTATTATCCGTATCGGCAGGATTCCGATTTTTGGTATCTGACCGGCTGTGATGAGCCCGAGGCGGTACTGGCCTTGGTGCCGGGGCGCAAGCATGGCGAGGCGATTTTGTTTTGCCGCGAGCGCGACCTTGAGCGCGAAGCCTGGGATGGCGCACGCATGGGGCCGGAGCGTGCGATTGCGGTATTGGGTTTGGATGATGCCTATCCGATTGCGGATATCGACGACATCCTGCCCGGTTTGCTGGAAGGCCGCCGGCGCGTGCATTACCACCTTGGCCGCGATCCCGACTTTGACCTGAAATTGATCGGCTGGATCAACCGTGTGCGCGCCCAGGTGCGACAGGGCGCGCAGCCGCCGCAGGAATTCCTTGAGCTGGGACATTTGCTGGACGAGCTGCGTTTGTTCAAATCGGCAGATGAGATCCGCATGATGCAGAAAGCAGCCGATATCAGTATCGAAGCGCATCGTGCGGCGATGCGTGCCAGCCGCGTTGGCATGCATGAGTTTGAATTGCAGGCAGAGTTGGAATACGTATTCCGCAAGCATGGCGCACAACCGGCGTATGCCAGCATCGTGGGCAGCGGTGCCAATGCTTGTGTACTGCACTATCGCGATAATGCGGCGAAATGCCGCGACGGCGAGTTGGTGCTAATCGACGCCGGTGCCGAATACGCTGGCTATGCGGCGGACATCACGCGCACGTTTCCGGCCAATGGACGTTTCAGCAAGCCGCAGCGTGCGCTGCATACGCTGGTGTGCGCGGCACAAGCGGCTGCATTGGCACAGGCGCGTCCGGGTGTGCCTTACGAGGCTGGTCACGACGCGGCAGTGGCCACGCTGGCAGAGGGTTTGCTGTCGCTGGGCTTGCTCAAGGGCAGGCTGGAAAAGGTGATTGCCAATGGCGATTACAAGCGATTTTATCGGCACAAGACCGGGCACTGGCTGGGGCTGGATGTGCACGATGTGGGCGAGTACCGCATCGATGGCGCATCGCGCCTGTTGGAGCCGGGAATGGTGTTCACCATCGAGCCTGGCGTGTATATCCCGCCCGACGACACGTCGGTTGCGGCGCAGTGGCGCGGGATTGGTATCCGTATTGAAGATGACGTGTTGATTACCCGCGAGGGTCACCGGGTGTTGACCGCTGCGCTGGAACGCAGCGCAGAGGATGTAGAGGGGTTGATGGCGGGCTGATCTCGCGGCGGGAGAATGAAGTCTTAGGCTGCAAACGCCTCACGCGTCAGGTTGATCGGTACATCCTCGGTGCACACCACATCGTCCTCGATGCGGATGCCGCCAAATGGCTTGAACGCGTCCACGCGTGACCAATCGACCGCATCGCCCAGCCCCTTGGCTTTGACTTCGTCCAGCAGCATGTCGATGAAATAGATCCCCGGTTCAATCGTCACCACCATGCCGGGGGCCAGCGTGCGGGTGAGGCGCAGATAGGGGTGGCCGTCGGGCTTGGCAATCCGGCCGCCACTGTCCGATTCGGCAAAGCCAGCCACATCGTGCACCTGCAAGCCAATCCCGTGGCCAATCCCGTGCGGGAAGAACGCGCTGGACACGCCACTGGCCAGGGCGTCTTCCGGTGACACGTTCAAGACCCCGAATTCACGCAGTACACCGGCCAGCAGCAGGTGCGCCTGCAGATGGATGTGTGCGTAATCGGTGCCGGCGCGCACGCGATCGCAAAGTTCGAGCTGTGCGGCGTCAACCGCGCGGATCATCGCGGCGAATTCGTCCTCCGCGGCGGAATAGGTGCGGGTGATGTCGCTGGCGTAGCCGCCGAAGCTGGCCCCGGCGTCGATCAGGAAGCTGCGCACTGGCTTGGGCGGCACACGGTCACGGTCGGTGTAGTGCAGCACGGCGCCGTGTTCATTGAGCGCCACGATGTTGCCGTAGGGCAAGTCGTTGGCGTCCTGGCCGGCGGCTTGGCAATAGGCCAGATGGATGCCGAACTCGCTGGCCCCGGCGCGGAAGGCGCGCTCGGCGGCGCGGTGCGCACGTACGCCGATGCGGTTGGCTTGCCGCATCATCTCGATTTCATATGCGGTTTTGAACGCGCGGTGATACTCCAGATAGTGCACGACGGCGGCCGGATTGTTCGGGGTGCAATCACCCAGTGCACTGTGCGGCTCACCCACGATCGCGCAGCTGGCGAGGTCTTGCGGCAGATGCATCAACGCTTCGTCTGCTGTGCGAATGGTGAGGATGTCGAAGTGCTCTACCCAGTAGCCACTGGGTGCATCCGGCACCACATGCCAATAATCATGCGGCTGCAAGAACAGCAGCTTGGGGCGCTGGCCGGGGCTGATCAGCAGCCAACTGCCGGGCGCACGGGTCAGCGGCAGCCACGCTTTGAATTGCGGATTGACCGCGTACGGGTAATCACGGTCATCGAAGGCTTGGTAGTGCAGCGTGCCGCTGGGAATCAACAGGTGGTCGAAGCCGCCGCGTTGCAAGGCTTCGGCGCTGCGTGCCAGCAGGGTGTCAATGTGCTGCGGGTACAGCGAGGCAAGCGTAGCTGAGGACATGAGCAGAGTGCCGCGAGGAAAATGCGATTGTCGCGCATTGATCGTTGCGCTGCAGCTGACGCACTCAACTGGCCGGTTGCGTGGACCAGATGCGCAACCGGTGCCCGGCATCGCGTGACAACCCCAAAAATCGCATGCCGACCCAATATTGCCCCGGTGCATGCCCACGTGCCTGCCACAGCACATGCCCGCCAGTAATAATCGGTTGGGCTGCGTCGATCTCGTCGGGCAGGTTGAAACGCAGCTGAAACAATGCATCCTCGGGTAGATCGCGGTTGGCAATCAGCAACATGCCGCCAGACGATAGATTGCCGAGATGGCCCACGACTTCATCGGTCATGGTGTCGATGACCTCCACGATGCCGGACACAGCACGGCGCGGTTGGCGGCGCGATTCAATCCCCATGGCGAGCCTCCGGATCTTGCTGGTCGGCGTCATGCCCAAATCGCTTCAAACTATCCAAAGTGGCGCTCCATGCGGCTTCGGTGGGTGAGGCATCGTCGACCAACAAACGCATTTGGCCGGCTGCCAGTTTGCGCGATAGCGAATCCAGATCGTCATTGGCGATGCGCTGGCCACGACGATTGACAACCAGGATTTGTCCGGTCTGTGCACTGACCCATGCCAGCCTGAAGCGATGGCTCTGGCCATGTTCGTTCTGGACTTCCATCCAAACGGGTTCCTGCAGGCCGCGCAGTGCTTGCTGTGCCAATTGCTCTTGATCGGACAGCTGCGTTTCGGGGGGGGCTGCGGCAGCCACCTGGCCCTCACCCAAACGCGATTGGTTGCCGTATTTCGACAGCAATTCCTGGCAGGAATCGGCGGTTGCCGCATGGCCATTGATCAGATGCTGAGTAATGACTTCGGCGCCTTCGGCGTGATAGCCCACTTGTTCCAGCGAGCTGCGCATGCATTCGATATCGGCCTGCGGCAGCGCGCCCTGGCTGCCATCGGTGCAGGTGTCGATGATGCGGGTGGTGACTTCCAGCAATTGGTGCCACGCATCGGAGTGGTCACCACTGCGCAGATGTGCCAGTGACAGCACGTCAACCCACGCTTGTTCCAACAATGCAGTTTGAAACTCCGGCAAATTACGGCCTTGGGTGCGACGGGCAATTTCAATCTGTGCACGGCTGCGTGCCACTTCCAATTTTTCACGCCCGCGCGCGGCTTCGACTTGCCTGCGTTCGGCCATTTCTGCTTTGCGGGTCATCGCCTGCAGGCCCGACTGCAGGGTTCGATTGGCCTCAATGAATGTATCAACCGTGCAGTCGGGTTCTTGCTGGATAGTCAGCACCGCACGTTGCAGCAATCCCAACCACTGTGGATCCAGATCCTCTTCCGGCAGCCATTTGGCACCGGCTTGCGATACCGAATTCAATAATTGGCGGGCGGGATGATTGGCATCCACGAAGAAGCTTTGATCACGCAGTGCCATTTGCAGTAGCGGCAGTTTCAAGCGATCGACCAATGCATCTCCAATACTGGATTTACGCAGATTGCCCTGCAGCTGGTTGACGAACATCACCAGCAAGTCGAAGGTGTCATGGTCGGCTTGCGACAACGTCACGCCATGCCCATGCAGTTGGCGCGCCTGAGCCAGCAGGATTTGCCGGTATTCATTCACCGAATCGGCACTGACATTGCCGGCGCGCATCCGCTGCAGCCCAGTCAGCACGTCGTCATGCTGCAAGAGTTGGCGGACGCGCTCGTCACGCGCACCCGGGCGCAACTTGCTAAGCAGGCTGCGACGTTGATCCAATAGCGTTTGCAGCATGCTGAAACCGGGGTCGGTTGCGGTGGTCGATGGTTCGGGCGGAACCTGCACAATCGGCGGCGGCGCAAACTCGCCGGGATCGGAGCTGCGCAAGGGGACGGTTTCAAACATCGCGGGTGGCGGTGTGGAGGGGGCGGTGCTTTCGGCTGTGGCACTCCTTGCAGCGGAGCCAGGACGTACACGCACCGGCACGAAGCTCAAATGCGGCAAGATTCCGTCTTCAATCAGCCGGGCGTTGAACGCTTCCAGTAATGTCGGATAAAACTCCACCATGCTGCGTTCAAACTGCTGGAACAGTTGCAGTCTGGCGTAACGCGACAGGGTCAACGCAGCGGCCGCTTCCGCCAAGGCATAGCACAACGTGTGCGGTCCTAACGGCAGGTATTCACCTTGCAATGCCGGGGTACCTGCCAGCACACCAAATCGCAGGCCCATCAGCTGCAGGCCAAGACTGTTACGTGCCTCCATGCGGCTGGCCATATTGTCCAGCGTGGCATCGTCGCTGACCTCATCATCGTCCAGCAAGCTCAGCTCGACGGGGGGGGGCTCGGCATCCGCAGTCGATGCCGCAGTGGCCAACCGGTTGCTGCCCACGCTGGCCATGGCCGACTCGATATGCGCCAAGAAAATCCGCACAAAGGTTCTGGAGCCGGCGCCCAGGCTGCGAATCGATGTCAGGCGTGCATCTTCCTGTTTGGCGTCGCTACCGATGGGCGTGCGCGCGAGTACCAGCTCGGCCTCGTGCAAGATAAAAGGCAATTGCTCATCGAATGCATTGCGCGCCACACCCAGCAAGTGTTCCAGCACTTGTTTCGGATAGCGCGGCAGGCGCGCTTTGGCAAGCGTATTCGATGCAGTGCCCGTGGATGTGATAAAGGTGGCGTTGGCCATCTGCGCCCCCGATGCGCGGACAAGATGTGCATGGTATGCGCGAACCGGCGTTGCCTCAATCCGTGCCGATCGTCACCATCGCTGACACGCAATTCAGTCTAGGAACAGGCCAATCACGTCATTGGCAAACCGGCGACCCAATTCGGTGGGGCGCAGCCAGTCCGGATCGGGTTCCAGCCAGCCATTGGCGCGGGCCTTGGCAAGCCGGGTGGCGATGACATCCCTCGGCAGCCCGGTGCGCGCTTCAAACAGGGAGAGCGGCACGCCCTCGTTCAGGCGCAAGGCATTGAGCATGAAGTCGAATGGCAGCCGCTGCGCACTCAGGTATTCATCGCCGCCCACGGCGTCGGCGGTACCGGCTTTTTCGCGATACAGCTCCGGGTGACGGAGTTTCCAGCGTCGCAAGACTTGCTGGCTGGCCCCCAAGGTCAGCTTGCCGTGGGCGCCGGCACCAATACCCAGGTAGTCGCCAAAGCGCCAATAGTTGAGGTTGTGCGCGCATTGCCGGCCGGGTCTGGCGTAGGCGCTGGTTTCGTATTGGTCGTAGCCGGCAGTCGCCAGTTGCGCCTGGCAGGCCTCCTGCATGTCCCAGGCACTGTCGAGATCAGGGATCCCGGCGGGTGGGCGCGCGGCAAACTGGGTGCCGGTTTCCAGCGTCAATTGGTAATGGCTGATATGGGTGGGGGCAAGGGCAATCGCGCGTTCGACATCGTGCCGGGCCATCGCCAAGGTCTGCTGTGGCAGCGCATACATCAGGTCAAGGTTGACATTGTCGAAGCCGGCATCCTGCGCGGACTGGATGGCGCGCTCGGCGTCGCGGCTGGAGTGGATGCGGCCCAGACGCTGCAAGCAACCGTCGTCGAAACTCTGCACGCCAAAGCTCAGGCGGTTGACGCCCGCGGCGCGGTAGCCGGCAAACGGGCCATGTTCCACCGTGCCGGGGTTGGTTTCCAACGTGATTTCCGCGTCGGGGGCAAACCGCAGGCGCGCGCAGGCTTGCTGCAAAAAACGATCAATCGCCTCCGGTGGGAACAGGGAAGGCGTGCCGCCACCAAAGAACACGCTATGCACCACTCGGCCCCACACCAGCGGCAGATCAAAATCCAGATCGGCCAGCAGCGCATCAACATAGGCCTCGATGGGCAGCGTGCCCTTGGCCGTGTGCGAATTGAAATCGCAATACGGGCATTTGCGTACGCACCACGGCAGGTGGACGTAAAGCGATAGTGCTGGGGGAGTCAGCATGGTTGCAGCAGGTTTCGCAACTGGATAAGCGCCATCCCGCGATGGCTGTCGCGGTGCTTGATCTCGGCGGGCAGGTCTGCCGCACTGCAGCCGTGCGCGGGCGAGAAAAACACCGGGTCATAGCCAAACCCATTGCTACCTTGGCGGGCATGCAAAATGCGCCCTTCCCACACGCCCTGTGCAAGCAGCGGCAGTGGGTCGTCGGCGTGTTGCAGCAGCGCCAGCACGCACACAAAACGCGCGCTGCGCCGGGAGTCTTCCACACCGGCAAGTGCGCCCAGCAATTTTTCGATATTGGCGTTGCTATCGCCATGTGTGCCGGCATAGCGTGCCGAATACAAGCCCGGCCCACCGTGCAGGGCATCCACGCACAGGCCGGAATCATCGGCCAATGCTGGCAGGCCACTGGCGCGTGCGGCGTGGCGTGCTTTCAGGAGTGCGTTTTCGACGAAGGACAGCCCGGTTTCATCAATATCGGCAATCCCGAATTCAGATTGCGCATGCAGGGTAAAGCCGTCACCCAGCAGGGCGCGCAACTCGGCCAACTTGCCGGCATTGCCGCTGGCCAACACCAATTTCATTCGGCCAACGCGGCTTGCTGTGCGGCAAACAGCTCGGTACAGCCTTGCTCGGCCAGCACCAGCAGGGCGTCGAGCTCATTGCGCCGGAACGCATGGCCTTCGGCGGTGCCTTGTACTTCGATGAAACCGCCGCCGTCGTTCATCACCACGTTCATGTCGGTGTCGCAATCGCTGTCTTCGGCGTAATCCAGATCCAGCACCGGCACGCCGCGATAGATGCCCACCGAGATTGCGGCCACTGCGCCAAAGATCGGACTGCGCTTGATGTCGCCTTTTTTCAGCAGCCCATTGACCGCATCCACCAAGGCCACATAGGCGCCGGTAATGGCGGCGGTACGGGTGCCGCCATCGGCCTGCAACACATCGCAATCCAGCGTGATGGTGCGTTCGCCCAACAGGCTGCGATCCACGCAGGCGCGCAGGCTGCGGCCAATCAGGCGCTGGATTTCCAGTGTGCGTCCGCCTTGCTTGCCGCGCGCGGCTTCGCGATCGCTGCGGGTGTGGGTGGCGCGCGGCAGCATGCCGTATTCGGCGGTCACCCAGCCCTCGCCCTTGCCGCGCAAAAACCCCGGCACCTTGTTATCCACGCTGGCAGTGCACAGCACGCGGGTATCGCCAAAGCTCACCAGCACCGAGCCTTCGGCATGGCGGGTAAAGCTGCGTTGGATGGACACATGGCGCAACTGGCTGGCGCTGCGGCCACTGGGACGGGAGAGAGACATTGCTGAAAGCCGACAATCTACGGGGCGCTAGATTACCATTGCCTCTTTGTAGGCTTTGGATTGCCCATGATCCGCAGCATGACCGCGTTTGCCGCCGGCGAACGCAGCACCGAATGGGGTGTGCTTTCCGGCGAATTGCGGGCGGTGAATCACCGTTTCCTTGAACTTGGCTTGCGCCTGCCCGATGAGTTGCGTGCATTCGAAGCGCAATTGCGTGAGCGGGTGGCGGCCAGGGTGTCGCGTGGCAAGCTGGATCTGGTGCTGCGCTTGCGCAGTACCGGTGGTGGCGATGCGCTGCAAGTGGACGAGGCGTTGCTGGCGCGGCTGGGGGATCTGGCGCAGCGCCTGGATACCCGCTTCCCGCGCTTGCAGGTGCAGTTCACCGAGTTGCTGCAATTTCCGGGTGTGGTGCAAGCGCGTGGTGTGGATGCCGATGTCTTGCAGCGGGAAGTGTTGGTCTTGCTGGATGGGATGTTGGACGATTTTGTTCGCGCCCGCGAACGCGAGGGTGGCAAGTTGGCGCAGGTGATTGCCGAACGCGCCGATGCCATCGGCAAGATCGCTGCCGAAGTGCGTGGCCTGGTGCCGCAGATTCGCGTCGGGCAGCGACAAAAGCTGGAAGCGCGCTTGCATGATCTGGGCACCGCGTTGGACCCCGGCCGCCTGGAGCAGGAACTGGTGATCTGGCTGCAAAAACTCGATGTGGATGAAGAGCTGGACCGGCTGGATAGTCACCTTGCCGAATTGCGCCGTATTCTCAACGGTGGCAAGGACGCGGTGGGGCGGCGCCTGGACTTTTTGCTGCAGGAGTTCAATCGCGAAGCCAATACCCTGGGCAGTAAATCGGTCGATGCCCGCACCAGTAACGCCGCGGTGGAACTGAAAGTGTTGATCGACCAGATTCGCGAGCAAATCCAGAACATCGAGTGACAGGCAGTCAGCAGCCCATGCGCGGAACCCTCTACATCGTCGCGGCGCCCTCGGGTGCCGGCAAATCCAGCATCGTCAATGCCGTGTTGGCACGTGACGCCAATATCCGGCTGTCGATTTCGTTTACCTCACGGCCGCCGCGCCCGGGCGAACGCCACGCCGAGCATTACAACTTCGTCACTGCGCAGGAATTCGAGGCGATGGTGGCCGCCGGGGATTTTTTCGAACATGCCCGGGTGCATGGCGATTGGAAAGGCACCGCGCGGCAATCGGTGGAGCCACACCTGGCGCAGGGCCGCGATGTGTTGCTGGAAATCGACTGGCAGGGCGCACGCCAAGTGCGGGCCATGATCCCAGATGCGGTCAGCGTGTTTATCCTGCCGCCCTCGAAAGCGGCGCTGGAAGAGCGCATGCGCAAGCGCGGGCAGGATTCGGAGGCGGTCATCGCGCAGCGTCTTGCCGCTGCACGCGAGGAAATGAGCCATTACGGCGAGTTCGATTATGTCATCGTCAATGAAGTGTTCGAGCTGGCGGTGGCCGAAATGTGCAGCATCTTCACCGCCAGCCGGCTGCGCAAAGATGCGCAGGTGGCGCGGCATGCGCGCTTGCTCACCTCGCTGCTGGTGGACCCGTGATACAGAAGTTGCTTCGGCTATGTGCTTGATTTTCAAGACATGAGCTTGCCAGTTGTGTTGTGCCAAGCTATACTTGCCAACCCCTCGTATCACTTGCGCGGCCTATCGCCGCAGGACAGACATGGCCCGTATTACCGTTGAAGATTGCCTGCAGGTTGTCGATAACCGTTTCGAACTCGTGATGATGGCGTCCAAGCGTGCGCGCCAATTGGCGGGTGGCGTGGAGTCGAAGCTGGACAACAGCGAAGCGCAGGACAAGCCCACTGTGCTGGCGCTGCGTGAAATCGCAGCGCGTGCCATCGACACCGGTTTCATTGATGCCGTCGAAAAGGCCGAGCGCGAGCGCAAAGAGCGCGAGGCGCTGGAATGGGCTGCTGCTGAGGTTGTTGCTGCCGACGACGACATGAAGGGCGACGACTGAGCACCCACGCACTGAGTGGTGTGCCACGGCGGCCCCTCGGGGCCGCTTTTGTTTTTGGTGGTTGCCAATGAATTTCGAATGAAATTCGTTTGCGGCTGCGCGGCGGCAAGGTTAGGCTCCACACATGACCCCAGGAGATCCTGCGCTCGCCATGCTCGTAGCCGTGCCCGCAGGGGACGCGGTGCCAGGTTATGTGCACGCATTGGAGCGCGCCGCCAGCTATCTGAGCGAAGCGCAGCGGGGCCTGTTGCGTCAGGCATGGGCGGTGGGCGCAGCCGCACATGAGGGGCAGACCCGCAAATCCGGGGAACCCTACATCACGCATCCGGTGGCGGTTGCGCAGGTGTTGGCCGAACAAGGGTTGGATGTGGAGACCTTGGTGGCGGCAATTCTGCACGACACCATCGAAGACACCCCACTCACACGTGCCGATATCGCCCGACAATTTGGCGAGACCGTGGCTGAATTGGTGGATGGCGTCACCAAGCTGGACAAGCTCAGTTTCAGTAGCCGGCAGGAAGCGGCCGCTGAAAGTTTCCGCAAGATGCTGTTGGCGATGTCGCGTGACTTGCGCGTGATTTTGATCAAGCTGGCCGATCGTCTGCACAATATGCGCACATTGGGCGCACAGTCACCCGAAGCGCGCCGGCGGATCGCCATCGAAACCCTGGAGATTTTTGCCCCGATTGCGCAGCGGCTGGGCATGAATCTGATCAAGGCCGAATTGCAGGATCTGGGGTTTCGCGCGTTGCATCCGTGGCGGCATACGATCATTGACAAGCGCATTCATAGCCAACCGCTGGTGCGGCGCGAGGCCTTGACCCAGATCGAAGCGAAATTGGCGCAGCGGTTGGCGCTGGAAAAGCTGGACCACCAATTGGTGGGGCGGATCAAAACACCGTGGAGCGTCTATACCAAGATGCGTTCGCAAGGGCGTAGTTTTGACCAGGTCATGGATGTGTTCGGCTTCCGGGTGGTGGTGGCGAGCGTGCCCGATTGCTATCACGCGTTGGGCGTGGTGCATGCGGTGTACAAGCCGCTGGATGGGCGGTTTCGTGACTTCATCGCGATTCCCAAGGCCAATGGCTACCAGTCGTTGCACACGGTGTTGTTCGGGCCGTATGGCTCGCCGATCGAGGTGCAGATCCGCACCCTCGAGATGAACTTGATCGCCGAGCGCGGGGTGGCAGCGCACTGGGCCTACAAGATGGGGATCGAAACCGGCGGCAATAGCGCGCAAACCCGGGCTGCCAACTGGATTGCCAATCTGGTGGAAAGTCAGCGTGGCACCGGTTCCTCGCTGGAGTTTCTGGAAAACGTCAAGGTCGATCTGTTCCCGGACGAAGTGTATTTGTTCAGCCCGAAAGGCGATATCCTGTCGTTACCACGCAATGCCACCGCGCTGGACTTTGCCTATGCGGTGCATACCGATGTGGGCAATCATGCGGTCACCGCGCGCGTGGACAAGAAATTGGCACCACTGCGTACCAAGCTGGTCAGTGGGCAAACCGTGCAAATCATTACGGCGAAATCCGCTGCGCCCAGCACCCAATGGCTGGAGTTTGTGGCCACCAGCAAGGCGCGTACTGCCATCCGCCAGCAGCTCAAACAGCTCGAGCATGAAGACGCGGTGCAGTTGGGCCACTACATGCTGGATCGTGCGTTGGGCGCGCAAGGCACGGCACTCGATCGGATTCCAATGCCGCGGTTGGACGCCTACCTTGCCGATAACCGTTACTCGCGGTTGGAGGCACTGCTGGCTGATATTGCGTTGGGCAACCGTATGCCCGTGCAAGTGGCGCAGGCCTTGGCCCAAGAGCAACCGCAAAGCCCCGCCAAGCCGGGTGCACGCAACCCGGCTGCCACCCTGTCGCAGGAGCGCATTCTGATCACCGGTGCCGAGCGCGGCGTGATCAGTTTCGCGCAATGTTGTTTGCCGATCCCGCGTGATGAGATCATGGGTTATCACAGTGCCGGCAAAGGCATCGTGGTGCATCGACTGGAATGCCCGAATGTGGCCGAGTACCGCAAATCGCCGGACCGTTGGGTGGCGATTGGTTGGGATCGCGAGGTGGCGGGCGACTTCAGCGTAGCCATTCGGATCGAAGTGGAAAACCGTCCCGGCGTATTGGCGCAAGTGGCAGCCGCGATTGCTCAGGCCGAATCCAATATCGACCGTGTGGAATATCTGGAGCGCGACAGCAATATCGCGGTATTGCGGTTTGGTATCGACGTGACCGATAGCCGGCATTTGGATGAAGTGATTCGTGGTGTGCGTCGGTTGCATGTGGTGCAGGACGTGCAGCGCTGTTGAAATTGGAGCGCGCTTGACGTGCGGGCAATGAGCTATCGAGCAGTGGCGCTCTACAATAGGCCGATTTCCCACGTGCAAGGACTTCAGCATGCCTCGTAACGCCATTCATACCGACGCCGCCCCCGCCGCCATTGGCCCGTACTCGCAGGCCACCCGCGCTGGCCATCAGGTGTTCTTCAGTGGACAGATTCCGCTGGATCCTGTCACTGGTACGCTAGTGGACGGTGGTATCGAAGCGCAGGCACGGCGCGCATTCGATAACTTGAAAGCGGTGTGTACGGCTGCTGGCGGCACGATGGACGACATCGTGCGGGTCGGTCTGTACCTCACCGATTTGTCGCAATTTGGCACCGTCAATGCGGTGATGGGCGAATATTTTGCGCAGCCGTATCCGGCGCGTTCCACCATTGAAGTGTCGGCTCTGCCCAAGGGCGCGGCATTCGAAGTGGATGCCATCATGGTGTTGGGTTAAGTCTTTCGCTTGACCGCTTGACGCATGCCTGCGGCAGCGCCCATCGCCATTGCCGACGTTGAAACGCCACTCACGGTATTGGCTGGCGTTGGCCCCGCGCTGCGCGAAAAGTTGGCGGCACGCGGGTTATTGACCCTGCAGGATCTGTGGCTGCATCTGCCCCGCAGTTATGAAGACCGTACCCAACTCACACCGATGTCTGCACTGCGGGCCGGAATTGCGGCGCAGACCGAAGGCCGGGTGGAGTTGGTGGAGCGCAGTTTTCGTGGCCGCCCGGTGCTCAAGGTGGTCTTGGTCGATGCCGGGAATCAGCGCTTGACCCTGCGGTTTTTCCATTTCCGCGCGCAGCAAGTGACGCAGTTTGCCAAGGGCGTGCGGGTGCGGGTGTTCGGCACGCCGCGCCCGGGCCAGTTGGGTTTGGAAATCGTGCATCCCAGTTATAGGTTGCTGGATGACGACGAGCACGCACTGAGCCAGTCGCTGGATCCGGTGTATCCCGAAATTGAAGGGTTCGGTGCGGCCAGCATTCGCAAGTTGATCGTGCAGGCGTTGCAACGGTTGCCGAGTGAGGATGCGCTGGAATTGTTGCCGTCGGCATGGCTTGCACGCTTGCGCTTGCCATCGTTGCGGCAAGCGATTGTGTATTTGCATCAGCCGCCGCGTGATGCCAACGTGGCCTTGTTGCAAAGCGGCCTGCATCCGGCGCAGCGGCGCTTGGCGTTGGAAGAATTGTTGGCCCACCAACTCAGCCTGCGGCGGCAGCGGTTGGCGCTGCAAGCCGAGGGCACGCGCGCCTTGCGCGGCAGCGAAGGACTGGTTTCGAAATTGAAAAACGCGCTGCCCTTCAAGCTCACTGGCGCGCAGGCGCGGGTGTATGCACAGCTGCGCGAGGATTTGCGCCAGCCCAAACCCATGTTGCGGCTGGTGCAGGGCGACGTGGGCAGCGGCAAGACCGTGGTGGCGGCAATGGCGGCGCTGCTGGCGATTGCCGATGGTCGCCAAGCCGCGCTGATGGCGCCGACCGAGCTGTTGGCCGAACAGCACCTTGCCAACTTGCGGGCATGGTTGGAGCCCCTGGGGCTGCGCGTGTGCTGGTTGGCGGGCAAGGTGACCGGCAAAGCGCGCACCAAAGCGCTGGACGAGGTGGCCTCGGGCGCGGCGCAGTTGGTGGTAGGCACCCATGCATTGATGCAGGAGGGTGTGGCATTTCATGATCTGGCATTGGCCATCATCGACGAGCAACATCGCTTCGGTGTGCACCAGCGGTTGGCGCTGCGTGAAAAAGGGCGTGGCAGCATCCCGCATCAACTGGTGATGACCGCCACCCCGATCCCGCGCACGCTGGCGATGAGCGCCTATGCCGACTTGGATGTGTCCGCCATCGACGAATTGCCGCCCGGACGCACACCGGTGACCACGGTGGTGCTGTCCTCCGAACGCAGACCCGAGTTGATCGACCGCATCCACGTCGCCTGTGCCGAAGGGCGGCAGGTGTATTGGGTGTGCACCTTGATCGACGAGAGTGATGAAGTGCAGGCGCAAGCGGCACAGACCACGTTTGAGGCGCTGCAGGACGCGCTGCCGAGCGTGCGTGTCGGGCTGGTGCATGGCAGGTTGAAGGCTGCGGACAAGCAGGCCACGATGCTCGCCTTCAAGGCCGGTGAACTGGACCTGCTGGTGGCCACCACGGTGATTGAAGTGGGCGTGGATGTGCCCAATGCCTCGCTGATGGTGATTGAAAATGCCGAGCGTCTGGGCCTGTCGCAATTGCACCAGCTGCGCGGGCGGGTCGGGCGCGGCAGCGCGGCATCCAGCTGCGTGCTGCTGTATCAAAGCCCGCTGGGGCAGATGGCGCGGCAGCGGCTGGACACCTTGCGGCAGACCAATGACGGCTTCGCAATCGCCGAAAAAGACCTGGAGCTGCGCGGCCCCGGCGAACTCCTGGGTACGCGTCAAACCGGTATCGCCAGTTTCCGGATGGCCGATCTTGTGCGCGATGCCGACTTGCTGCCGCAGGTGCATGCACTGGCGGATGACCTGCTGCAGACTGCGCCGGTGGTGGCCGATGGCATCATCCAGCGCTGGATTGGCGCGGCCGCACGCTACGCCTCGGCCTAGCGGTGTAAAACCCGTGCGCTTGCCCTTGGTAGCCCCGCAGCGCACAATCCAATGGCAAACTTTGCCATTACTGGAGCTGCGCCATGGCGACGATGAATATTTCCCTGACCGATCCGCTCAAGCAATTCGTCGATGAAGAAGTGCGCGAAGGCGGGTTTTCCAGCACGTCCGACTACATGCGCGACCTGATCCGCCAGCGCCAACGCGCCAAAGCGGCAGAGTTTTTGCGTCAACTGATTGCGGAAGGCATGGCGTCGGGCCCTGCTACACCGCAGGAACCAGATTTTTTCGACAACTTGCGCCAGCGTGCACACCAGCGTGCCGAGCAAGGTAAGCGCTAAGTGAAGCCCATTCATTGGCGCGATCCCGCACGCCATGATTTAGAGGATGCTGCCAGCTGGTACGCACAACAAGGCGGGTTTCTGCTGGAAACGCGCTTCATTGCAGCGGTGGAATCCACATCCCTGCTTATCCGGCAGCATCCCGCCGTAGGCTCAGCGCGGCACGCCAACGCAGTGACGGGCTTGCCTGCGCCGTTGCGCTATTTCTTGATCAAGCACTTCGAACGTTATCTGCTTTACTACCTCGACCTTCCCACCCACGTTGAAGTGCTGCGTATCTGGAACAGCGCACGCGGGCTTGCAGCCTTGATGGAAGAAGACGCATGACCGCCGTCGCAACCGCTGCGACGTGCATCCGCACACTGTCTGCAATTCTCTTTGGAACACATCCCGCATGCCCAGCCTGAACTGGATCGGCAAAGCCGCCGTCGTCAACCACCACCAGGACGTGCCGTTCCGCCTGCTGGAGCCGGCGCAATCGTTGTCCTGCGGGGATACCGAAACCGGCAACCTGATCGTGCAAGGCGACAACCTGCTGGCGCTCAAGGCCTTGCTGCCGCGCTACGCCGGGCAGGTGAAGTGCATCTATATCGACCCGCCGTACAACACCGGCAACGAGGGCTGGGTCTATAACGACAACGTCAACTCGCCGGAGATCCGCCGCTGGTTGGGCGAGGTGGTGGGCAAGGAAGGCGAGACCCTGGACCGGCACGACCGCTGGCTGTGCATGATGTATCCGCGGTTGATGCTGCTGAAGCAGTTTCTGCGGGAGGATGGGGCGATCTTCGTGTCGATTGATGATAACGAAGTGGCGAGTTTGCGACTGTTGATGAACGAGGTGTTTGGATCTGAAAATTTCGTTGCGACCGTCATCTGGCAGAAGAAGTACGCCGCTTCCAACGACCACAAAACGATCGCACCGATGCATGATTTCGTGCTGCTGTATCAACGAACGGAAAGTTGGCGTCGCAATCTTTTGCCGCGAGGTGAAGAAAAGGATTCGCAGTACAAGTTTGAGGATGATGCGGGTGTGTTTCGAAGTAGCGATTACACCTGCGCCAAGACGGTTGAAGAGCGTCCCAACCTGTACTACTCGGTTATCAATCCCAACACCGGCGAAGAAATCTGGCCAAAGCGCACCCGCGTCTGGGCGTATTCTCAGGAAGAGCATCAGCGCCATGTGACAGAAGGGTTGATCTATTGGGGCAAGGATGGGAGGGGCAAAGTCCCGGCGTACAAACGCTACAAACATGCACTTCGTAATGATGGAATCATTCCGCAAACGCTGTGGCCGCATGAGTTTGCTGGGCATACGGACGGTTCGCGCAAAGAGTTGCGTGAAGTGCTGCATGACGTGCCTTCAGTGTCTGACTTTGCAACTCCCAAGCCTTCACTATTGATCCAACGCATTTTGCAAATCGCCAGCGACAAAGATTCGATCATCCTCGACAGCTTCGCCGGCTCCGGCACCACCGCCCACGCCGTGCTGAAACAGAACGCCGAAGACGGCGGCAACCGCCGCTTCATCCTGGTTGAAATGGACGAAGGCATCGCCCGCGACGTGACGGCCGAGCGCGTCAAGCGCGTCGCGCAGGGCTACACCAACGGCAAAGGCCAACCGGTCGAAGGCCTTGGCGGCGGTTTCCAATTCTGCACACTCGGCAAACCGCTGTTCGACGCCCGCGGCCATATCAGCAATGACGTGCGCTTTGCCGAGCTGGCGCGCTTCGTCTGGTTCGTGGAAACCGGCATGGGCCTGCCCGCCAAACGCGCCAGCCGCAATACCGCCGATACCGCAAGCCCCTTGCTGGGTATGCACGAAGGCCGCGCCGTCTATCTGCTCTACAACGGCATCCTGAAAGACCGCAGCATCGACGGCGGCAACGTACTCACCTCCCTGCTGCTAGAGCACCTGCCCGCCCACGACGGCCCCAAGGTGGTGTACGCCGCCCGCTGCGCCATCGGTGCCGAGCGCCTGCGCAAACTCGGCATCACCTTCAAGCAATTGCCCTACCACCTGCGGGTAGCGCCGTGATCGCGCATCTACGCAATCCCTCCGTAGGTTGGGTTGAGCGAAGCGAAGCCCAACGCCCGCCATGCCACAAGGCCACCCCCGTAGGTTGGGCTGAGCGCAGCGAAGCCCAACGTCATCCGCGTTACCCGTTGGGCTTCCTTGCGTCAGCCCAACCTACGTTTGGTGACGCGGATGCACTTGAACCTGAACGAACCATTCGGAAATTTCGAATAGTTCAGACAGAAAGTGTATTTGAGTTGGGTTTCCTGCCGTTAGCCCAACCTACGCAATGTTTCAATGCCACCCCCGTAGGTTGGGCTGAGCGCAGCGAAGCCCAACGTCAAGCACCGGGCCGGTTGTCATGAGGTACCGGCGCGCCAACGTAGAAGGCGGGACGTACTTCTTCACGGTGAACCTTGCCGACCGGCAGGCAGACACGTTGGTCAGGCACATCGACGCTTTGCGTGAAAGCTTGCACACGATGAAAGCGGCACATCCGTTTGCACTTGTTGCAATGGCGGTATTGCCAGAGCACTTGCACGCCATCTGGCGGCTTCCGGCTGGTGATGCGGACTATTCCACGCGTTGGGCTTTACTCAAAGCGGGGTTCTCGCGCCGCGTGCAGGCAGGGGAATCCATCAGTCAGAGTCGCGCAGCAAAGCGCGAGCGTGGGCTATGGCAACGCCGCTATTGGGAGCACCAAATTCGTGACGAGGACGACCTTGCGCGGCATGTGGACTACACCCATTTCAATCCAGTCAAGCATGGTTGGGTTTCAGCCGCCGCAGACTGGCCGCACTCGACGTTGCATGCATATGCTGCGCGTGGATTGGTTTCGCCTGATTGGGGCGTGGTGAACAATGATGATGCGCATTGCTATGGCGAATGACATACGAGTAATGCTCAAGTCCGGGTGTTGGGCTTCGCGGCGCTCAGCCCAAGCTACGGGAACAAGCCCGAGTTATTGCGTAGGTTGGGTTGAGCGCAGCGAAGCCCAACACCCGCCATGCCACACGACCAACCGAGTAGGTTGGGTTGAGCACCGCGAAGCCCAACACCAACCACCGCGATCAACCAAGGACACGGGCGCATGAGCCTGAAGGACTACCAGAGCGAAGTGCTGGATCGCTACGAGGCCTTCCTGCACGCATGGCGTGCGCAGGCCGAGGCCAACCCCGGCACCCGGCAGGCCAGCCGGTTGGCGTTCGAGCAATGCACGCAGGCCAATTTCGGCTTCCGCATTCCCTACCACGCGCCTGAAGCATTGGCTGCGGACGATGTGCCGGTGGTCTGCCTGCGCGTGCCCACCGGTGGTGGCAAAACGGTGATTGGCGGCCATGCCATCGCCCGCGCCAAGCGCGCATTGCCGCTGGGCGAGCGCAGCCTGACCGTGTGGCTGGTGCCTACCGATGCTATCCGCACGCAAACCTTGCGCGTGCTGAAAACCCCCGGCGAGTTGCTCTACCGCGAGTTGCGCACATTGTTTGGTGAGGTGGCGGTGCTGGATATCGACGAGGCGCTGGCGGTGCCGCCCTCGGTGCTGGATGGCCACGACACCATCATCGTGGCCACCATGCAGGCGTTCAAACAGGCCGATACCGAACGCTTGGCGGTGTATCGCGCCAATGGCGCGCTGATGGAGCATTTTCGCGGTATCGAAGGCAGCGGCTGGTCGCTGGTGGAAGCGCTGGCGCTGCGCCGCCCGTTCATCGTGGTGGATGAGGCGCACAACCAAGGCAGCGAACTGGCCTTCGATACCTTGGCTCGGCTGGCCCCCAGTGCGGTGCTGGAATTGACCGCCACCCCGGACCGCCTGCATCAACCGTCCAATGTGCTGGTGTCGATTTCCGCCTCCACCCTGCAAAGCGAGGACATGATCAAGCTGCCGGTGGATATGGCCGTACACCCGGACTGGCGCATTGCCCTGCGTGAGGCCATCGCCCAGTTGGGTGCGCTGCAACGCGAGGCCGATGCCGAATGCGTGGCCACCGGCGAAGTGCTGCGGCCGATCATGCTGTTGCAGGCCGAGCGCCAGCAGAAAGACAACCCGGACGCGATGACCGTGGACCGCGTGCGTGCGGCGTTGATCGATGAATTCGGCATCCCCGCCGCGCAGATCGCACGTTCCGCCACCGGCGTGGATGAGCTGGTGGATGTGGATGCGGCCGCGCTGCGCTTTGTCATCACCTCGGACAAATTGCGCGAAGGTTGGGACTGGCCAGCGGCGTATGTGTTGATGAGCTTTCGCGGCAGCAGCACGCAGATGGCGCTGGAACAGGTGCTGGGCCGCGTGCTGCGCATGCCGCAGGTGACCCGCAAGCAGCACGAGGCGCTTAACCGCGCCTATGCCTTCGCGGTGTCCAGCAATATCGCCGAGGTGGCCGCCACCCTGCGTGATGGTTTGGTGCAGGCCGGGTTTGAACGGCAAGACATCAATGATCTGGTGCGTACCGTCATGCCGCAGGCAGATGGCGCGGAAGACCTGTTACGGCAGAACGCCAGTGTATCGTTGTCATTGCCGATGGCTGGCGATGCGGTGGTGTTGCCGGATTTCAGCCAAATGCCGGACGCCACCCGCAAGCGGATCGAAGGCAAGCTGGATATTTCGCCGGAAACCGGCAGCATGACCTTGCGCGGGCAGTGGAAGCCTGCGGAACAGAAAGCACTGCAGGACGCATTCGCCGGTACCACGGCGGCGGCGGGCCTTGAGCGGGCGTTCAACCGCTTGGCCGCACCCGTCGAATTGCCCGTGCAGACACCTTCAGAGCGTGGCGAGGCGTTCAGCCTGCCGCTGTTGGCGTGGTCGCAGGGTGATTGGCTGGTGGACCTGGGCGACGCGCCGCCACTGGAAGGCACGCTGGCGCTGGGCGAGATCGATCCTTTGCTGGATGAGGCGGCCTATCCGCGTGAACTGGAAACCCTGCAACGCCGGCGCCTGCAAATGAATGACGCCGGCAGGCTGCACCTTGATCCGCTGGAAAAGCTCGACGTGCAGATGGGCCTGTTCGGCGTGCGCGACACCGCCAGCGTGGAAGATCTGCTGTGGACGTTGGAGCAGCATCTTTCGGCAGCGGATCTGGAACCGGATGAGCTTTCGGCGTGGCTGTCCGGTGTGCTGCGGCACTTGCAGGAAGCACGCGGTTTTTCCATCGACGAGCTGGCCTATCGCCGGCCACGCCTGCGCGAGGCGCTGGGTGAACGGATTGCGGCGGCACGGCGCATGGGACATCGCCAGCGCTTTCTCGATTTGCTGGGCGATGAGACGCAGATGAGCGCGGATGCGCGCCTGCAATGCGTGTTCAAAAGCGGCCGTTATGCCTGGGACTCGCTGTACAACGGCTTCATCACCCTGCCCAAGCACTTCTTCCCGCAGATCGGCAACCTGAAATCGCAAGGCGAAGAGTTCGAGTGCGCGGATTTCATCGCCAATCGTCTGGACGGCGTGCGCGACTGGGTGCGCAATATCGAACGCAAGCACGGCGCGTTCTCGTTGCCGACCTCGAAACAGCGTTTCTATCCCGACTTCCTGCTGCGCATGCAGGACGGCCGCATGCTGGTGGTCGAGTACAAAGGCGCGCATCTGTACAACGACCCCGATCAGGTGGAAAAGCGCCGTATCGGTGCGCTGTGGGCCAGGCGCGCGGGCAAGGGTTTTGGCTTCGTGATGCCCAAGCAGAAAGAGTGGTCGGCGATCCAGCAGGCGTTGGACGACATGCGCGCATGACGCCCGATGCTATCGGGCTGATTCAGGTCGCGCAGGCGGGTGTGCCGCAATAAATCCCGTGCAGGGTTTCGATGATGCGCTGCGCCGGGCCTTTGGCCAGCGTGTAGTAAATCGTCTGTGCTTCGCGCCGCGTCGTCACCAAGCCGTCGTTGCGCAACACCGCCAAGTGCTGTGACAGCGCCGATTGGCTGAGATCCACCCGGGCGTTGAGCTCGCCGACCGAGCGTTCGCCTTCCACCAGCAGGCACAACAGCATCAGGCGCTTGTCATTGGCCAGTGCGCGCAGCAGTTGCGCGGCATCGGCGGCGTGTGCGCGCATGGCTTCTGGATCTATTGGGGAGTCCTTTTTTGTCATCGCGGCAAAATATCACTTGACTCTAATATAAGCAAGTACTAATGTATGGTTGTTGCCGAAGTGGCATGACTTGGGGCATTGCAATGGCGAAGTTTGTGGTGGTGGGCGCGGGGCTGGGCGGCATGAGTGCGGCGTACGAGCTGCGCGAAACCCTCGGCAAGGGGCATGACATTGTGTTGGTTGGGGTGGGCGAGAGTTTCGGCTTCACGCCCTCCAATCCGTGGCTGGCGGTGGGTTGGCGCAAGCAGGACGACATCACCTTGCCGGTGGGCGAGCACGTGGGCAAACACGGCATTCGTTATGACAGTAGCGGGGTGGCGCAGATCGATGCGGCAGGCAATGCGGTGGTGACGGGCAAAGGTGACCGTATTGATTACGACTACTTGTTGATTTGCACCGGTCCCAAACTCGCCTTTGAAGAAGTGCCCGGTACCGGGCCGCACGGTGGATTCACCCAGTCGATCTGCACCACACCGCATGCCGCGCAGGCATGGGAGGCGTATCAGGAATTTGTGAAGAACCCCGGCCCGGTGGTCATTGGCGCGGTAGCCGGGGCCAGCTGTTTTGGCCCCGCATATGAGTTCGCGATGATTGTCGATGCCGATCTGCGCAAGCGCAAATTGCGCGACAAGGTGCCGATGACGTTCGTCACCAGCGAACCCTATATCGGGCATATGGGGTTGGGCGGTGTGGGTGATTCCAAAGGCTTGATGGAATCGGAAATGCGCCAGCGTCATATCCACTGGGTGGTCAATAGCAAAGTGACGGAAGTGCGCGATGGCGAAATGACCGTACTGGAGCACGATGCCAAGGGCCAGCCAGCAGATACACGCACACTGCCGTTCAAGTTTTCGATGCTGCTGCCCGCCTTCAAAGGCGTGGATGCGGTGGCTGCAGTGGAAGGGCTGTGCAATCCACGCGGGTTTGTGATCGTGGATAAGCAGCAGCGCAGCCCCAAATACCCCAAGATTTTTTCAGCCGGCGTGTGCGTGGCCATTCCGCCCGTAGAAGCGACGCCAGTGCCCACTGGTGCGCCGAAAACGGGGTTCATGATTGAGTCGATGGTTACCACCATCGTGAAAAACATCCAAGCCGAACTCAAAGGCGAGGTAGCAAATTTCGAAGGCACGTGGAACGCGGTGTGCTTGGCTGATATGGGCGATACCGGCGCGGCGTTCGTGGCGCTGCCACAGATTCCGCCGCGCAACGTCACCTGGACCAAAATCGGCAAATGGGTGCATCTGGCCAAAATCGGGTTCGAAAAATATTTCCTCTACAAGATGCGCAACGGTACCAGCGAGCCCATCTATGAAAAACACATCTTGAGCCTGCTTGGCATCGAGCGGCTGAAAGACGTAAAGCGTTCTTCCTGATTTCGACCACTACACAAGGAGATTCCCCATGAGCCTCGACCGTGCCGTACAAGCCTTTGCCGGCGTGATGGTGTTGATCAGCGTGTTGCTGACCCAATTCGTCCATCCTTATTTCTTCTGGATGACCGTGTTTATCGGTTTCAATTTGTTCCAGTCCGCGTTCACCGGCTTTTGCCCTGCCGCCAAAGTGATGAAGAAACTTGGCATCGGGCGTGGTCAAGAGTCGTCTTGCAACCGCTGTTGATCCACTGCATCCAATCCAGAGAAACGCCATGTCCAAGACTTCACTGACCCTATTGCCGCTGCTGCTGGCACTGTCCGCGTGCAGCCACGACAAGCCGGTCGCCACGCCGGCATTACCCAAAGACCTTGCCACGTTCGCGGTGGATGCCGGGGCGGGCTTGCCCGGGCGTGGTTGGGATGGTGTGGTAGAGGCGGTACAGCGCGCAGATTTGGCCGCGCAAACCGCAGGCCGGGTGGCGGCGGTCTTGGTGGATGTGAATCAGCCGGTAAAGGCGGGTGATGTGCTGCTGCGTATTACGGCGGTGGAGCAAGACGCCGGGGCCAATGCCGCACGCGCGCAACTGCGTGCGGCAGACGCATCAGCGGCGGAAGCGGAACAAAATTACAAGCGTTTTGCCGCGCTGGCCGATGCGCAATATGTCTCCAAAGCGCAGATCGACCAAGCGCGTGCGGCGCGTGATTCTGCCGTGGCGGCGCGCAATGCCGCTGCCGCAATCGCGGCGCAGGCGGCGCAACAAGCGGCGTACACGGTGGTGCGTGCGCCGTATGCCGGTGTGATATCGGCACGCACTGTGGAACCGGGTGAAACCGTAGCCCCCGGCATGCCGCTGATGCGCATGTACGCGCCGAATGCGTTGCGGATTGAAGTGGCGGTACCGCAAACCCGCGCCGATGCCATCCGCAAGCAGACGCAAGCACAGGTGTTGCTGGCCGATGGGCGTAGTGTGGTGCCTGCCGAGGTTATCGTGTTTCCGGCCGCAGATCCGGCGACGCATAGCGTCAATGTGCGGGTGAATTTGCCCAAGTTGGCGGTGCCGCCTGCGCCGGGGACCACCGCGAAAGTGGTGTTCGCTGCAGACACGCAAGCCGCCAATACGGAGGCAGGCAAAGGCGCTGTGCGCATTCCCGCAAGCAGCATCACCCAGCGCGGTGAACTTAGTGCGGTGTATGTGGTGCAAGACGGCCGCCTGCTGTTGCGGCAATTGCGTTTGGGTGCACGCAGCGGTGACCGCGTTGAGGTGATTGCTGGTTTGAACCCGGGAGATGTGGTGGCCAAAGACCCGGTTGCGGCCACGCAAGCACTGGCCCAGCAGCGCAAAGCGATGGAGTCTGGCCGTGACTGAGCTCCCGCGCATGGGCATTTCCGGGCGCCTGGCCGCAGCCTTCCAAAACAATCCGCTCACGCCCATTTTGTTGATCGTGGGATTGTTGCTGGGCCTGCTGGCGGTGATCGTCACCCCGCGCGAAGAAGAGCCGCAGATCGATGTCACCATGGCCAATGTCATGGTGCCGTTTGATGGCGCCAGCGCGCGTGACGTCGAGCAATGGGTGGCAACGCCACTGGAGCAAAAGTTATCTGAAATCGAAGGTGTCAAACACGTCTATTCGATCAGCCGTCCCGGCATGGCGGTGCTCACGGTGGAGTTTGAAGTGGGTGTGGCGCGGCAGCCGGCACTGGTGCGCCTGTATAACCAGGTGTTTTCCAACGGTGATTTTCTGCCGCAAGGTGTGGGTGTGGGGCAACCCATCGTCAAACCCAAAGGGATTGATGATGTGCCGGTGATGGCGCTAACCCTATGGAGTGATGACGCGCGGGTGGACGCCACTGCGCTGGCCGAAGTGGCCCATTCCTTGGAGGCGGATCTTAAACGCATCCCCGGCACACGCGATATCTACACCATCGGCGCACCTAATCGCAGTGTCTTGGTGACGCTGGATGCTGCCAAGCTTGCCGCTTACGGCATGGCCAGTAATGACCTGGCGCAAGCGTTGCAAGCGGCCAATGTTGTGCATCAGGCAGGGGAACGTATCGATGCTGGCACCGGTGCGGTACCGGTGACGGCGGGCCGCTATTTGGCCAATGCGGAAGATGTGGCCAATCTGGTGATTGGTAGCCAAGGCGGTAAACCACTGTTGCTATCGGATGTCGCCCACATCCAAGCGCGTGGCGATATCGCATCGCAATATGTTTGGTACGGCGCACCTGCCGGGCGCGCAGGCCCCAAAGCGGGCACCGCGCCCGCAGTGACTATTGCCATTGCCAAAAAACCAGGCAGTAATGCCGCAGATATCACCACCGCCGTTAGCAAGCGCATTGCGCAGCTGCGCGGCGAGTTGATTCCTGCAAACGTGCATGTGGATATCACCCGCGACTATGGCGCCACTGCCAGCGATAAAGCGCAAAAACTCATTCAAAAATTGATCTTCGCGACCGGCAGCGTGGTGCTGTTGGTGCTGTTCGCACTCGGCTGGCGCGAAGCGGTTGTGGTCGGCACGGCGGTGGTACTCACGCTGGCTGTCACCTTGTTTGCATCGAAGATGATGGGCTTCACCCTTAATCGGGTGTCTTTGTTCGCGTTGATTTTTTCCATCGGCATTTTGGTGGACGATGCGATCGTGGTGGTGGAAAACATCCACCGGCATATGGCACGCGATGGCAAATCGCTGATCGAAGCCATCCCGCCCGCCGTGGATGAAGTCGGCGGTCCCACCATTTTGGCGACATTCACCGTGATTGCCGCGCTGATGCCAATGGCATTTGTGTCGGGCTTGATGGGCCCGTATATGCGGCCCATTCCGGTGAATGCGTCGGTGGGGATGCTGCTGTCGCTGGCGATTGCGCTGATCGTCACCCCATGGTTGTCGTTGAAGCTGCTGGCGCGGCATGGGCAAAGCGAACATGCCGAACAGTCCCACGAAGCGCAACAAGCGGGCTGGCTGCACCGTCTGTTCGAACGGGTGATGTCGCCGTTTTTGAAAGGCGAGCAAGCAGGCAAAAAACGGGCATTGCTATTTGCGTCGATGTTGGGCTTGGTCTTGCTGTCGGCGTCGCTAGCCGTCTTCAAGCTGGTGGTGTTGAAGATGCTGCCGTTGGATAACAAGTCTGAAGTACAAGTGGTGGTGGATATGCCCGAAGGCAGCACCTTGGAGCAAACGAATGCGCTGCTGACCGAGCTTGCCGCCAAGCTTGATGGCGTGCCAGAAGTGCTGAACTACCAAGGCTATGCAGGCACCGCAGCACCGATCAATTTCAATGGCTTGGTGCGCCAATATTTCCTGCGCAGCGGCAATAACGTGGGGGATCTGCAAGTCAACTTGGTGGACAAACATCACCGCAAACGGCAGAGTCATGCCATCGCACTGGCGGTGCGTCCCGCACTTGCCAAGCTGGGTGAAAAATACGGCGCATCCGTCAAAGTGGTGGAAGTGCCGCCCGGCCCGCCGGTGCTCTCGCCCCTAGTGGCGGAAGTCTATGGCCCCGATTACGCCGGGCAACGCAAGATTGCCAAAGCTTTGGAGCAAGACCACTTCGTCCGCACAGAAGGTATTGTCGATATCGATACCAGCGTAGAAGCCAATGCCCCGCGCGAGCAGATTGTGGTGGATCGCGAGCGCGCTGCACGGCTAGGTGTGCCGCAATCGGCGATTACCGATGCCATTGCGATGGGTGTTGCCGGGTTGGCCGCAACGTATGTGCACGATGGCGTTTCAAAATATCCACGCCCGGTGCGGCTGCGCTTGCCTGCGCAAGATCAAGCCGCTCTGGAGGGGGTTTTGGCGATCAAGGTGCGCGCGATGCAGGGCCAACTGGTGCCGCTGTCGGAGCTGGTGCGCGTAGAAAAAACCACATGGGATGGTGCGATCTATCACAAAGACGGCTTGCCCGTGGTGTATGTGATGGCCGATGAAGCCGGTAAATTGGATAGCCCGCTGTACGGCATGTTCAATATCGTGTCGCAACTCAATGACCACAAGGTCGCAGGGCAAACGCTGGCGCAAACCTTCATCAGCCAACCTGCCGATACCAGCAGCTATGCGATCAAATGGGATGGCGAATGGCAGATCACCTATGAAACGTTCCGTGACATGGGCATTGCCTATGCCGCCGGCATGGTGCTGATCTATCTTCTGGTGGTCGCGCAGTTCCGCAGCTACTTGGTGCCACTGGTGATCATGGCGCCGATCCCGCTGACCGTGATTGGCGTCATGCCGGGGCATGCACTGCTGGGCAAGCAGTTCACCGCCACCAGCATGATCGGCATGATCGCGCTGGCCGGCATCATCGTGCGCAATTCCATTTTGCTGGTGGACTTCATCAACCAGGAAACCGCGCGTGGCGTGCCGTTGGTGGATGCCGTGATCGATGCCTGCGCGGTGCGTGCCAAGCCCATTGTCCTCACTGGTGTGGCGGCGATGCTGGGTGCATTCTTCATTCTCGATGACCCGATCTTCAACGGGCTGGCGATCTCGCTGATCTTCGGCATCCTGGTCAGCACCGTCCTCACGCTGGTGGTGATCCCGTTGTTGTATTACGTGCTCAAGCGCAGGACAGCGGATGCCGGCCATGCCGAGCAAACAAATGGAGGAGCAAGATGAGTGGCGAAGACGGCATCCGGCTGCTGCTGGAACAGGACGGGCCTTACGCGTTCCGGATCAGTTTCGAAGGCGCCGGCCTGGACGCCTTGCACACCGATGAAAGCACGCCGCTGGGCGCGGGTGCGGGCCCTACTCCGTCGCACCTGCTGCTGGCGGGTATTGCCAACTGTCTATCGGCCAGCCTGCTGTTCGCGCTGCGCAAGTTCAAGAATGCGCCGGGCCTGATCCGCACCGAGATCGTCGCCGACAAGGTGCGCAACGCCGCCGGCCGCTGGCGCATCCCACGCGCTGAGGTGGTGATCCGGTTGTCGGATGCCGCGACCGGGCTGGAGCATTTCGACCGCGTGCTGGGCCAGTTCGAGGAGTTCTGCATCGTCACCCAGAGCGTGCGCGAGGGCATGCAGGTGGACGTCCGCATCATCGACGCCGATGGCACCGAATACGTGCCCGGCGGCGCGGGGAAGGCCGCATGAGCGCCGCCCCATCCACTATCATCGCTTGCCCGGCCTGCAACGGCCTGAACCGCGTGCCCGATGCGCGGCTGGCGGAGGCCCCCAAGTGCGGCAAGTGTGGCGCTGCGCTGTTCACCGGCCATCCGCTGGCGCTGGATGGTGCCGGCTTCCATGCCCACGTCGAGCGTGCGGACTTGCCGCTGTTGGTGGATTTCTGGGCACCATGGTGCGGGCCGTGCCGGATGATGGCCCCACAATTCGAGGCGGCGGCCAGGCAATTGGAGCCGCGGCTGCGGCTGACCAAGGTGGATACCGAAGCGCAGCCTGCGCTGGGCAGCCGCTTCGGTATCCGCAGTATTCCCACCTTGGTATTGTTTCGCCAGGGCCATGAGCTTGCGCGGCAGTCGGGTGCCATGGGTACTGCCGATATCGTGCGCTGGACGCACCAGTTTCTTTGATCGAAGGAGTGTTACATGAGCCAGTCGTTTCCGGATTTGATCGATGATCTCAACGCCGCCATTGGCAAGTTCCGGGAGGGCGCGCCCGAGCCGATGCGGGGGTTTTCCATGCTTGCGCGCGAAGCGCTGAAGCCCGGCGCGCTGGACGTGAAGACCAAGGAATTGATCGCCATGGGCATTGCAGTCGCGGTGCGCTGCGATGGTTGCATCGGCTTCCATGCCAAGGCGGCCATCGGTGCCGGCGCCAGCCGGCAGGAAATCCTGGAAACCTTGTCGATGGCGATCTACATGGGCGCAGGGCCCTCGATGATTTATGCCGCCGAAGCACTGCGCGCCTATGATGAGCTTTCGCCGGCACCGGAAGCCAGTACATGAACACGCTGCATCGCATCGCCTGTGGCACAGCACTGGCGGCGCTGGTGAGCGGCTGCGCACACGCGCCGATGACCACCACCATCGGTACGCAAACCCCGCTGATGCAGCCGTTGCCGGGTTTGTTTACCGCCGGCCAACCGGCGGCGAATGACTGGGTGCTGATCAAAGCCGACGGCATTCGTACCGTCATCAATCTGCGTGCAGCGGGGGAACTGAAAGACCGCAACGAGGCCGCCGAGGTCAAGGCAGCGGGCCTGCACTACCTGGAAATCCCGGTGCCAGGTGGCGAAGGCATCAATCTGGCCAATGCGCGCTTGTTGCATGTGGCGTTGGCCCCCAGGCACGGTGGCGGCGTGCTGGTGCATTGCGCCAGCGGTAATCGCGCGGGGGCGTTGTTGGCACTGGAGCAAAAAGACTTTGATGGCGCGTCTGCGCAGTCGGCCTTGGAGTTGGGCCGCAAAGCGGGTGTCACCCACATCGAACCCGTATTGAAAAAAGCGCTGGGAATCGGCGAATAAGGGGCGCGAGATGACCACACGCATCACCGTGGTGGGCGCTGGCTTCGCCGGCCTCACCGCGCTGCGCACCCTGCGCCGGCACGCGCCGGACGCCGAACTCACCCTGGTGGCACCGGAGGCGGCGCTGCACTACCTGCCCGGTACCATCTGGATTCCCTCGGGCCTGCGCAGCCGCACCGACTTGGTGGTGCCGCTGGACGCCTTCCTGCGCCGCGAGCGCATCGCCTTCCATCGCGCCCGCGCCACCGGGCTGTCGGCGGATGCGCGCACCCTGCACACCGACGCGGGCGACATGGCGAGCGACGGCCTGATCGTCGCCACCGGCGCGCGCTTCATCCGCAAGTTGCCGGGCATCGAGCACGCCATCATCCCTTGCGAGGGCGTGGACGCCGGCGAGGCGATCCGCGACCGGCTGGCCGCGCTGGAGGGCGGCACGCTCTGCTTCGGCTTCGGCAGCAACCCGAACGAGCCCATCGCCATGCGCGGCGGCCCGGTGTTCGAGTTCGTGTTCGGCATCGACACCCTGCTGCGCAAGCAGCGCCGCCGCGACCGCTTCCGGCTGGCGTTCTTCAGTCCGTCGGAGAAACCCGGGCAGCGCCTGGGCGAGAAGGCGGTCGGCCTGATCCTGGGCGAGATGCGCAAGCGCGGCATCGACACCGTGCTGGGCGAGAAACCGCAGCGCTTCGAGGCTGACGCCGTGCAGCTGGAGCGCACCCGCCTGGACAGTGCGATGACCGTGTTCATGCCCGGGCTGACCGGGCAGGCGTGGCTGGACGCCACGGCGTTGCCGCGGTCGCCCGGTGGCTTCGTGCAGGGCGATGCGCAGTGCCGCGTGCCCGGCGTGGCCTGCACCTACGTGGCCGGCGACGGCGGCAGCTATCCCGGTCCCGACTGGCTGCCCAAGCAGGCCCACCAGGCCGATCTGCAGGCCGAGGTGGCCGCACGCAACCTGCTGCGCACCCTGCGCGGTGAGCCGGCGGAGGAAGCGTTCACCGCCGAGCTGGTGTGCATCGTGGACACGCTCGATCGCGGCCTGCTGGTGACCCGTAAGGGTGCCGGCGGTCGCGCGCTGCCGCCGCTGCGCATGATGCACTGGGCCAAGGCGGCGTTCGAGAAGCGCTACCTGCGCCGCTACCGCTGAGCCAACAGATCAGGCGGTCCAGAACAGACCGGCGGTCACGGCTGCCGCGGGCCAAAGCACCCATGGCGAAAACAGGTGCGTGGCCCAGCGCGCATGGAAGCGGAACCCGCTGCCGTGCACGAACAGCGCGCAGATCGCCAGCAGCACCAGCGTCATCCGCCCGTGTTCGGACGCCGTGAGTGCCTGCCCGCGAGCTGCGGGCAGGAACAGCAGGGCCAGCGCCAGACCGGTCCCGCCCAGCAGCGACAGCAACCGGGCCAACGCGGCGCCCTCAGGGGGCTTCGAACGGCCGCTTCACGCCGCGCGCGCGGTCGCTGTGCAGCTCGTACCACATGGCATTGAGGATCGCGAACGCGGCGGCGAACGCGATGCCGAGGATCCAGGTGAAGTACCACATCAGTAACCACCTCCGTTGCGTGCTTGTTCTTCGACGTGGGCGCGGGTCACCTTGCCGCGCATGATCCGGAACGCCCAGGTGCTATAGGCGAGCACCAGCGGCAGGAACACCGCGGTGGCGAACAGCATGATCCCGAGCGTGCGCTGGCTGGACGAGGCGTCCCAGACCGTGAGGCCATGGCCGGGATCGGTGGCCGATGGCAGCAGGAAGGGAAACAGCGCGACGCCGGCGGTCAGGATGACGGTGGCCACCGCCACGGCGCTGGCGACGAAGGCGATCACGCGTTGGCGCACCACCGCCACCGCCAGCATCGACAGGGCGGCCAGTCCCGGCACCAGCCACAGCACCGGGTGGGCCCGCGGGTTGCCCAGCCAGGCGCCGGCTTCCACCACGACTTGCTTGCCCAGCGGATTCGACGGGCCGTCCGCCATGGCGCCAGCGACGATGGCGTGGCCCGGCAGGAACGCGAGCCAGGCGCCGGCTGCCGCGAAGGCGGCCAGCGTGATCACCGCGGCCACGCGTGCCACGCGGTGCGCACGGTCGCCGACCGGGCCTTCGACCTTCATCGCACCAAAGGTGGCACCGTGCATCACCAGCATGGCCAGGCTGACCACGCCCGCGACAAGCGCGAACGGATGGAACAAGCCGAAGAACCGGCCGTCGTAGACCGGCAGCAGGTTGTCGGTGAAGTGGAAGGGCACGCCCAGGAACAGGTTGCCAAATGCCACGCCGAACACCAGCGATGGCACCGCGCCGGCCACCATCAGCGCCCAGTCCCAGCCATTGCGCCATGCCGGGTGCTGGACCTTGTTGCGGAAGTTGAAGCCGACGGGCCGCAGGATGAGTGCCAGCAGTACCAGCAGCATCGCGAAATAGAAGCCGGAAAACGAGGCCGCGTAGAGCATCGGCCACGCCGCGAATACCGCGCCACCGCCAAGGATGAACCAGACCTGGTGGCCCTCCCAATGGGGTTCGATGGCCTCCAGAGCCATCCGGCGCTCGGTGTCGTCGCGGGCGATGAACCGGTAGATCGCGCCCAGGCCCAGGTCGTAGCCATCGGTGACGGCGAAGCCGATCAGCAGGATGCCCAGCAGCAGCCACCAGATCTCGCGCAGGGTGCCGTAGTCAAACATGGCCGTTCTCCTTGGCGGTGGCGTGGGTCTCGTGCGCCTGCTGCGCGTCCGGTAGTGGCCACAGCCTCAGGCCCTCGGGGCCGGCCTTGACCATGCGCCGCATCAGGAACACGTCGAACACGGCCAGCGTGGTGTACAGCAGGACGAAGCCGATCAGGCTGCCGGTGACCTGTGCGCTGCTGGTGGACGAGACACCGAGGAAGGTCGGCAACACGCCGTCGATCGCCCAGGGTTGGCGGCCGTACTCGGCCACGATCCAGCCGAGTTCCGCTGCGATCCATGGCAGCGGCAGGCTCCACAGCGCGATGCGCAGGAAGCGCGGGTTCTCCAGCTTGCGCTTGCTCGCCAGCAAGAAGGCCCAGGTGAACAGCGCGATGAAGAAGAAGCCCAGCGCCACCATGATCCGGAACGAGAAGAACAGCACCGGTACGTTCGGCACGGTCGACCAGGCAGCCTGGTCGATCACGCGTTCGTCGGCCTTGGCCGGATCGTCCACGTACTTCAGGGTCAGCAGGCCGAAGCCCAGGTCCTCGCGCTTGGCCAGGAACGCCTGCTGTTTCGCCGGATTGGTCCGGTCCGCGCGCACGGCGGCCAACGCCGCGTGCGCCTCGATCCCGTTGCGGATGCGCTGCTTGTTCTGCTCCACCAGGTCATGGATGCCCGGCACCTGCTCGTCCAGCGAGCGGGTGGCGATCATGCCCAGCGCCCACGGGATCCGCACCGCCGCCTTGGTCTCGCGCTCCTCCATGCTGGGCAGGCCGAACAGGGTGAACGACGCCGGTGCCGGGGCCGTATGCCACTCGGCCTCGATCGCCGCCACCTTCATGTGCTGGTTCTCCGAGGCGGTGTAGCCGCTCTCGTCGCCCAGCACCACCACCGACAGCGCGGAGGCGAGGCCGAAGCTGGCCGCCACCGTGATGGAGCGCTTCGCGAACTGCAGGTTGCGCCCCTTCAGCAGGTAGTAGGCGCTGATCGACAGCACGAACATCGCGCCGGTCACGTAGCCCGCGCTCACCGTGTGCACGAACTTCGACTGCGCCACCGGATTGAACAGCACGGCGGCGAAGTCGGTCACTTCCATCCGCATGGTCTCGAAGTTGAACTCGGCACCCACCGGATTCTGCATCCAGCCGTTCGCGATCAGGATCCACAGGGCCGAGAAATTCGCACCCAGCGCCATCAACCAGGTCACCACCATGTGTTGCAGCCGGCTCATGCGGTCCCAGCCGAAGAAGAACAGGCCGACGAAGGTGCTCTCCAGGAAGAACGCCATCAGGCCTTCGATGGCCAGCGGCGCGCCGAAGATGTCACCGACGTAGTGCGAGTAGTAGGCCCAGTTGGTGCCGAACTGGAATTCCATGGTGATGCCGGTGGCCACGCCCATGGCGAAGTTGATGCCGAACAGCACGCCCCAGAACTTCACCATCTGCTTCCAGATGACGCGCCCGGTCATCACGTAGACGCTTTCCATGATCGCCAACAGCAGCGCCAAGCCCAGCGTCAGCGGGACGAACAGGAAGTGGTACAGGGCAGTGATCGCGAACTGGAGCCGCGACAGATCGACGACGTGCAGGTCAGGCATGACACTTACCTCGGGGGGGATTCAAGGCGGCGGCCCACGGCGTCTGCGTCGACGTCCGGGCGATGTGCAGGAGTGAAGAACAGGGCGTAAAGCAGTGCCAGCACGATCACCTTGGCGATGACCACGAAGACTAAGTGGACGACGGTGCTGCGCAGGAGCTTCATGAGGATCCGTAATAATTAAGATAATTCTAATATAAATATCGGACTGCACAATCCCCTGAGTCCGGGCGTAGGCCATAATCGGGTGATGAAGACATCCCGTATTCCTCTGTTGATTGATACCGACCCCGGCGTGGACGACGCGCTGGCCCTGCTGATGGCCTTCAACGACCTGCAGCATGAGGTGGTGGGCTTGACCATTGCCGCCGGCAATGTGGGCCTTGCGCACACCGTCGCCAATGCATTGAAACTGTGCGAAGTCTGCGCAGTGCGGGTGCCGGTATTTGCCGGCACCGATGCACCGCTGGTGTTCCCCGCGCGTGATGCCGCTTATGTGCACGGGCGCGATGGGTTTGGCGATACCGGCTATGCGCCTGCAGCCCGCCATGCCGAGGCCGAACACGCGGCGCTGGCGATCTTGCGGCTGTCGCACGAGCACGCCGGCAACTTGCTGCTAGTGGCGTTGGGCCCGCTGACCAATCTGGCGTTGGCGCTCAAACTGGACCCCAGCTTGCCATCGCGAATTGCGCGCTGCGTGGTGATGGGCGCGGCGGTCAGCGCGCACGGCAATATCACCGCAGCGGCCGAGTTCAATATCGCCTTTGATCCAGAGGCGGCGCATATCGTGTTTTCCGCATTCCCGAAGATCGAGCTGGCCGACTGGGAAGCGGTGCTGGCACACGGCTTCCGCCATGACGATGCCGAGCGCTGGCTGGCGGCGGACTCGCCGCGGGCGCGTTTTTATGCCGGCATCTCCGCCCATACCCGCGCCTGGGCCAAGGCCGGCCGCGGCGAGCGCTGGCATGCCGCCGACGCGCTGGCGATGGCGCTGGCCTTGCAGCCGGAGGGTGCGCTGGAGCTGCGGGAGCGGCCGCTGGTGGTGGAAACCGCCGGTCAGCACGCACGCGGAGCCACGATTGTCGATTGGAACCGGCAAACCGGCGCAGCAGATAATGTGGCGATCCTGATGCGCTATGACCAGGCACGTTTCGAGGCCATGATCGAGGCCGCGTTGGCGGCCCCTGGCGGGGCCTGAATTCGGTACAGTTGCACGCCCGGCCACGGCGCGTCTATAATGCGCGGCTCACAATCCGTTCCACTTCCTAGAGTTTGCTCATGAAAGCCGGCATCCATCCCGAATACCGCGACGTCGTCTTCCAGGACGTGACCTCGGACTTCAAGATTCTGACCCGTTCCACCCTCGCCAGCAAAGAAACGGTGAAGTGGGAAGACGGCAATGAATATCCGCTGATCAAAGTGGAAGTCTCGTCGTCTTCGCACCCGTTCTACACCGGTCAAAACAAGATCATGGACACCAGTGGTCGCGTGGATCGGTTTCGCAAGCGCTACCAGAAATAAGCACCTGGCGCTTGTTGTTGCAACGGCCGCCTTTAGGCGGCCGTTTTGCTGTGCGTGGCAGGCTCACATCAGGCGATTGTGACGTTAGTCCAAGGTCGAGCTCGGCAAGCGTATGCGATAATTCGGGTTTCCCCATGCGCAGGCGCATGGCCAATGGCCGTTGCCGCGCTCCCCACTGGAGGTTCTTGTGTCCAACCTTGACCAGATCACCCTGAATGCAGGTGACAAATCGATCGCCATGCCGGTGCTGCACCCGACGCTGGGCCAGCCCTGCGTGGATATTGCGAAGTTGCCAAAAGAAACCGGCTGCTTCACCTATGACCCGGGCTTTGGCGCCACCGCCAGCTGCAAGTCGGCGATTACCTACATTGATGGCGATGCTGGCGTGTTGCTGTATCGCGGCTATCCCATCGAGCAACTGGCTGAGAAGTCCAGCTTCACTGAAGTTGCCTATCTGCTGATGCACGGCGAGCTGCCCAACGCGCTGCAGTTGTCCGGCTTCGAGCACGAGGTGACTCACCACTCGATGATGCATGAGGCGTTTCGTACTTTCCTGTATGGCTTCCGCCACGATGCGCACCCGATGGCGATGCTCACCGGGATGCTGGGTTCTCTGGCCAGCTTCTACCACAATGATCTGAACATCGAAGACCCGGAACAGCGGCGTTTGGCGGCGATCCGCCTGATCGCCAAAATCCCGACGATTGCCGCTGCTTGCCATCGCTATTCGATCGGCTGGCCGATCCGCTACCCGCGTAACAATCTGGAATACACCACCCGCTTCCTGCACATGATGATGGAAGTGCCCAGCGAGCCGCTGGAGCTGAACCCGGTGGCGGCCAAGGCGCTGGATTTGCTGTTCATCCTGCACGCCGATCACGAACAAAACGCATCAACCTCCACCGTGCGTTTGGTCGGCTCCACCGGTGCCAATCCGTATGTCAGCGTCGCCGCAGGCGTTGCCGCACTGTGGGGCCCGGCACATGGTGGTGCCAATGAGGCGGTGCTGAAAATGCTGGGCGAAATCGGTCGTCCGGAGAATGTGCAGTCGGCGGTGGACAAGGCCAAGGACAAGGAATCCGGCTTCCGCCTGATGGGCTTTGGCCATCGCGTCTATAAGAACTTCGATCCACGCGCCAAGATCATCCGCGAGATGACCTACAAAGTGCTGGGCGAGCTTGGCGTCAACGATCCGCTGCTGGACGTGGCGATGAAGTTGGAAGAAGCGGCGCTGAAGGATGATTACTTCGTACAGCGCAAGCTCTACCCGAATGTTGATTTCTACAGTGGCATCATCTACAAGGCGCTGGGGATCCCGGTGGAAATGTTCACCGTGATGTTTGCGATCGCGCGTACTGCCGGCTGGGTCAGCCACTGGCTGGAGCAGCAGAACGACCCGGAAAACCGGATCGGGCGTCCGCGTCAGGTCTATACCGGCGCCCCGACCCGCGACTATGTCGGAATCGCGCAGCGCTGAGTCAGGCAGCACCACCGCGACACGCTCAGGCGCCCCGCAGTGCGGGGCGTTTGTCTGGGTGGGCTGCTTTCTGGGTGGGCTACTTCAAGTCCGCAATATTGCCGGTGATCCCAGGCTCTGCCAATAGCAGGCGGAGTTGGTTAAGTGAGAGGCGTCGCATCGGTTTGCCATCAACCCCTGAAAGCGGCGCTTGCCGCAAGCTGTCCTGTGGCAACACCGTCACGTCAAATTCCAGGCCTTCGGCACTGAATAACCACGCCGGCGCATCGATGTTGCGCTCGTGATCCAGCCGTAACCGATGGCTGCGGGCACTTGCGGGAATGCGGTGCTCTTCCAGCCAGCGGGGCACGGCATCGGCATCGTCGCTGTGCAGGTGCAAACTCACCGGGGAGTGGGCATCGGCGGTGCCGTCCAGCACTGGCCCCACCAGCCGTGGCTGGAAGTGCTGGAAGAATTCCAGCGCCGGCAAGGCCGCTTCGCGCCGGCGTTGCAATTCGGCCTGCCGGTGATCCCCCAGGAACAGGCGTTGATGCTCGCGCAGGGCGTCCTCGATTTCGCGATTGCGCGGCAGGGATGCATCATCAAGGATGCCAAGTCGCTGCGCCGCCTTGCGTTTGGCCAAGTGGAAATCACGGATGCCGCCTTCCGCCATCAGCCGGGCCGCTTCGGTGGCCAGCTGGTGTCGGCGCTCACGCACGCGGGTCTGGGCGTGGATATGCGCGTGCGGTTTGGCGTGTGGATGGCTGGTCGACATCGTTGATCCCCGCACAACGGCCTGCCCCGACTGTACCCGAGCCAGGGCAGGTCGTCATCTTCGAGTATCAGAAAATGTCGAAAGATTCCTCGGAGGGCTGAGTATCGGTGTCGGGTATGGCCAGGGTGTCTTCTTCCATCCGCTGCAAATCTTCTGCCTTCACCCACTCGGTGATGCCGCCTTCCACCCCCGGCAACAGCCGGCCGCTGGCGCTGACGCTGACCTTGACCATGCCTTCCGGTGGATCGGGTAGGCGCAGCGGTTGGTCTTTCAGGGCCACTGCCATGTAGCTGATCCAGATCGGCAGGGCTGCTTTGCCGCCGTATTCACGATAGCCCAGTGACTGGAAGTCATCCCGGCCCACCCACACGGTGGTGACGTACGGGCCGCCAAAACCGGAAAACCACGCGTCGCGGTGGTCATTGGTGGAACCAGTCTTGCCGCCTACGTCATCACGGTTCAGTACTCGTGCGGCGGTGGCGGTGCCACGCTTGACTACATCCCGCATCATCGAGGCCAACTGCCACGCTACCCGTGAATCAATCGCACGTGGCGCAACTTTCGAGCTGGAATCAGCCGGGGTGCTGGACGTTAGGGTATTTGCAGGCATGCTGGCCGTGGCTGCTTTGCCGGTGCTCGCCTGCGCCGGCGCCGCGCTGGCCGCAGCAGTACCGGCGGGGCCCAGGTCAAAGCCATCCACTTTGCCTGATGGTGCAGGTGCAGCAGCTTGCCCGGGTGTGGCGGCGACTGTGCAGCTGGGACAGGCGATGGCGGGGCTTTCCTTGAACAGTTCCTTGCCGTCGCGATCGCGCACACTGTCAATGAACCAAGGTGTGGTCAGGAAGCCGCCGTTAGCGAATACGGTGTAGCCACGCGCCACCGAGATCGGGGTCAACGAGGCGGTCCCCAATGACATCGACAGATTGGGCGGCAGGCTGGCTTCATCGAACCCGAAATGGCTGATATAGCGCCGTGCATAATCCACGCCGATGGTGTCCAGCAGGCGCACCGAAACCAGGTTGCGGGACTGCACCAGCGCCTCGCGCAAGCGCATCGGGCCGGCGAAGTTGCCGCCATCGTTTTGTGGCCGCCATTCATGGCCTTTGCGATCCTTGAACACCACCGGCGCGTCCAGCACGATCGAGGCGGGGTTGAAGCCGCGTTCCATCGCCGCCGCATACAGGAATGGCTTGAAACTGGAGCCCGGCTGGCGACGCGCCTGCACTGCGCGATTGAACTTGTTGCCGGCAAAGCTATATCCACCCACCAACGCCCGCAGCGCGCCGTTGTCGGCATCCAGTGATACCAGGGCCACTTGGGCCAGCGGCAATTGATCCAACTCCCATTGCGGCGGAGTATTGGGCTTGTCGGCAGGCACTGGCAGGCGGCGCACGCGCACCACATCACCACGTTGGGCCAACGCAGCGGCGGGTTTGCCGGTCCAGGACAGGGCGCTTCCGGCGAGCGTCAAAGTTTGGCCATCGGCAAGCACCAGCTGCAATTGGCTCGATTCGTTGGCCGTCACCACCGCGGGCAGCAGGCCGCCTTGCACGGGGATGTCGTGCAACAGGTGCCCAATCGCCTTGGCATCAGCGCCTGCTGGAATTTGCACGGTTTTGTTTGGCTTGCGCCAGCCGTGGCGACGGTCATACACCCGCAGACCATCCACCACTGCGCGATCGGCGGCCGCTTGCAGGGTGGGGTCGATGGTGGTGGTGACGTGGTAGCCCTTGTTGAGGACGTCGCCGCCATAGCGTTCCACCATTTGCTGGCGCACCATTTCGGCCACGTACGGGGCGTATACCTCGATCTGACGCTCATGCGGCGCAGCGTGCATGGGTACCTGGCGTGCGGCATCGACTTCGACACGGCTGGCAAAGCCGAGCTCTGCCATGCGCGGCAGGATGTAATTGTCACGCCGGATTCGGGCGCGATCGGGGTTGCTGATCGGGTTGCCACTGGACGGGAACTTGGGGATGCCGGCAAGCGTGGCGGCTTCATCCAGGTTCAGCTGATCCAGGGTTTTGCCGTAGTAGTACTCGGCGGCAGCGGCCACCCCATACGCGCGATTGCCGAAGAAGCTTTTGTTCAGGTACAGCTCAAAAATCTCGTCCTTGCTCAGCTCTCGCTCCATCTTCATCGCCAGCAGCATCTCAGCGAACTTGCGACGGAAACTGTATTCGGAGCTCAGAAAAAATTGCTTGGCAACTTGTTGGGTGATGGTGGAGCCGCCGGCCACCCGTTCTTGTCCGCCGGTCTTGGCCAGCAGCCAGATCGCACGCGCCACGCCGGTGAAGTCAACCCCGTGGTGTTCGTAAAAATTGGCATCTTCGGCAGCAATAAACGCCTGCTTGACCCGCGCCGGCACCTTGCGGATATCGATCGGATAGCGGCGCATTTCGCCGAACAAACCAATCAGCCGGCCGTCGCGTGCATACACGTACATCGGCTCCTGCAGCTCGATATGGCGCAGGCTCTGGACATCCGGCAGGCGTGAGTTGATGGCATACACCAAGGCCCCGACAACCAGCGCTCCGATCAGGCAAATTGCGACGGAACCCAGCAAAAACCAGCGCAGCAGGCGAGAAAAACGGGGCATTGGCGCAAATTCCGATTGCAGTAAACAAGATCGCGGAGTATATGATGATGCGCCGGCAATCACCGGCCCACGGGGGTGGCCGGTTCAGATCTGCGCTTGCGTTGATCGAGCCGAGCGGGACGGAAAATGGGGTTTTCGGCGGGTGGGCTTTATGTTTGGCTTGCCTTGCGGTAAAAAGTCCGTTATTCATGTACTACAGCACCTAGTGCGCGCAAGCGACTGTGGGAAGGGGAGAAGCCGTGGGCTTGGGGACAAAAACACAACCGCCGTTGATCGGCGTGGACATCAGTTCGACCGCAGTCAAGCTGTTGCAGCTTGCGCGGACGGGCGATCGTTATCGCGTGGAGCACTACGCGGTGGAGCCGTTGCCGCCAAATGCGGTGCTGGAGAAAAATCTGGTCGAGGTCGAGGCTGTGGGCGAAGCGATTCGCCGTGCAGTGGCGCGCTCTGGCTCGCGGGTCAAGCATGCGGCTGCGGCGGTGTCTGGCTCGTCGGTAATCACCAAGGTGATTACCATGCCGGCGGCACTCGACGAAGACGAAATGGAGTCTCAGATTGAGCTCGAGGCGGTCAACTACATTCCGTATCCCGTCGAGGAAGTGAATCTGGACTTCGAGGTAATCGGTGCAGTACCGGGCAATTCCGAGTCGGTGCAGGTGCTGTTGGCGGCCTCGCGCTCGGAGAACGTCGAGGTGCGCGCCTCGGCACTCGAACTGGGTGGCTTGACTGCCAAGGTGATTGATGTCGAGGCCTTCGCCATCGAAAACGCGTTTGCGCTGATGGCGTCCACCCTCAACGTTCCGCGGGATGGCTTGGTAGCCTTGGTGGATGTCGGTGCAACCATGACCACGCTGAATGTCTTGCGCGGTGGCCGCAGCATCTACACCCGCGAAAACGTGTTTGGTGGCAAACAGTTGACCGACGAAGTCATGCGTCGCTACAGCCTGAGCTACGAAGAAGCCGGCTTGGCCAAGCGCCAGGGTGGTTTGCCGGAAAGCTATGAAATCGAAGTGCTGGAGCCATTCAAGGAAGCGATGGTGCAGCAAGTCAGCCGTCTCCTGCAGTTCTTCTATGCCGGTAGTGAATTCAATCGGGTCGATCAGATCGTGCTGGCCGGTGGCTGCGCGTCGATTCCGGGGATTGCGGCAATGGTGGAAGAGCAGCTCGGGATTCCGAGCGTGATGGCTAATCCGCTGGCGCAAATGACCCTCGGGCCGCGCGTGCAAGCGCATGCATTGGCTCAGGACGCGCCCGCTCTCATGATTGCCTGCGGGCTCGCACTCAGGAGCTTCGACTGATGGCACGGATCAATCTCCTCCCGTGGCGTGAAGAACGCCGCAAAGCACGGCAGAAGGAATTCGTCGGGATGCTGGGGCTGGCCGTGTTGGCCGGTATCCTGCTCTCCATCCTGATCTACAGCTTCTATACCGGGCGCGTTTCCAATCAGGCTGCACGCAACGATTTCCTGCGCGGTGAAATCACCAAGGTTGACGGTGAGATCAAGGAAATCGAAGCGCTTGACCAGAAAAAGGCCAAGTTGCTGGCGCGTAAGGAAGTCATTGAGCAGCTGCAAGCCAATCGTTCACAAATGGTGCATCTGTTTGACTCGCTGGTGCGCACCATTCCCGATGGTGTGGCACTGACCGCGATCAAGCAAGAGGGCGACATCCTCACCTTGAGTGGACGTTCGCAGTCCAATGCGCGGGTGTCGACCTATATGCGGCAACTGGAAAGCTCCGGCTGGATGACCAAGCCCGACCTCAATATCATTGAGGCGAAGGAGGGTAACCCGGGTCTGCCGTACGAGTTCACCCTGAAAGTCAAGTTGTCCGATCCCAGCAAGACCAAGGGCACGGACGCCACTGCACCCGCGGATGCGGCAGCTGCTCCGGCTGCAGCTCCGGCAGCTCCGGCAGCTCCGGCAGCCCCGGCAACGGCCGCTCCAGCCGCAGTGCAGCCAGCCTCACCTGCCTCTGCACCTGCCGCAGGAGGGAGCAAGTCGTGAACGAAAAGAAAAAAATCAAACTCAACGAGTTGCAGCTCAACAACATCGGTGGCTGGCCACGCGAAGCGCAGCTGGGCTTTTGCGGGCTGGTGGCGTTGTTCATCGTAGTGCTGGCCTGGTTTTTGATGGTGAAAGGCAAGCAGGACGAATTGAAGTCGCTGGAAGCGCAAGAGTCCGATCTGAAAACAGAGTTCGAGACCAAGCAGGGCAAGGCCGCCAACCTGGAGCCACTCAAACAGCAATTGGTGCAGATGGAACAGCAGCTGCAGCAAATGCTGCGCCAGCTGCCCAGCAAGACCGAAATGCCTGACTTGATTGTGGATATCTCGCAGACGGCACTGGCCACCGGCATCCAGAATGACTTGTTCCAGCCGGGTCCGGAAACCAAGCAAGAGTTCTATGCTGAAAAGCCAATCATGTTGCGCATGGTGGGTACCTACCACCAGTTCGGGGCATTCGTCAGTGGTGTGGCCTCATTGCCACGGGTGGTCATCATGACCATGCACGACATCTCGCTGCAGCCCAAGAATGCCAAGAACAATCCAAATGCCCGCATTGGTCCCAACAGTGCGCTGGAGTTGGCAGGCACCGTGAAGACCTATCGCTATCTGGATGAAGAAGAATCGGCAGAATCCGAGGCAGCGGCCAAGGCTGCACCGGCTGTCGACAAGAAGGGGGGCAAGTGAGCATGCGTATGTCATTGTCCAATCGCCTGCCTTGGCTGCTGCTCCTGCTGCTCTGCGCCGCACTCACCGCTTGTGGCGGCGGGCGTGGGGAGCTGGAGAAGTGGGTTGCCGAGGTGAAGGCCAAGCCGGCCCCGCCGCTGGAGCCGTTGCCGGTGATGCAGCAGTTTGAAACCTTTGAATACACCGCCCAGAACCTGCGCGATCCGTTCGATCAGAGCTTCACTGGCGAAGGTGGCAATGGGCCGCGTCCGGATCCTGGTCGGCGCAAGCAGACCTTGGAAATGTTTTCTCTGGACGGCATGAAAATGGTCGGTACGTTGGGTACCGGGAAGGCGCTGGTGGCACTGGTGATGGCACCTGACAAGGTGACCTATCGCGTGCAGCCAGGCACCTACATGGGGCAAAGCGACGGTCGCGTGACCGCCGTGTACGAAGACCGGATTGAACTGGTCGAACTGGTTCCGGATGGCGCGGGCGGCTGGCTTGAACGCCCCGCCAAGATGGCGCTCGAAGACAATTGATTGGGGAATAAACCGATGACCTTCAACAACGCCACGCAAACGCAGCCGATCCGGCGCTCCTTGCCTCTGGGCCTGCTCACCGCCGCCGTCATGGTGGGGCTGTCTGCCAGCGGCGCAAGCGCAACGCCTGCTTTATCTATCACCGCCGTTGGTATCGGGCAGTCTGCAACCGGTGCACTGGCCGACCCGGCCAAGCGTACCCCCGATGCAGTGACTGTTTCCGCGATTGACTTCAAGCGCGGAGATGGTGGATCAGGCAAGCTGATCCTGAAATTCTCGGGTAACGGTGCTGCGCCTGATCTGCGCAACATGGGCTCAAACGTCATTGTCGATGTCGGCAATGCACAGCTGCCAGCGGCATTGCAGCGGCCGATGAATGTGACGGACTTCGCCACCCCGGTGCAGCGCATCGAGGCACGAGCAACCAGCAGCGGCACGCAGCTGGTGTTGGGTACACAGGGCAATTTCGAGTCCATGGCCTATCAGAGTGGCAACGAGTACATCGTTGAAATCGTGCCGCGTGCTGCCGCAGCCAGTGTGGCCAAGACCTCAGGCAAAGCGCCCGCAATGGGCGCGGTCAAGAGCAACGCGGCCAGTAGCGATGCCGGTACCCGCTATAGCGGCAAGTCTGTCACCTTCAACTTCCAGGACGTCCCCGTCCGCACGGTCTTGCAGCTGATTGCCGAAGAGTCCGGGCTCAACATTGTGGCCGCCGATAATGTGCAGGGTAATGTCACCTTGCGCCTGATGAATGTGCCTTGGGATCAGGCCTTGGATCTGGTGCTGCAAGCCAAGTCGCTGGACAAGCGTCGTAACGGCAACGTGGTGTGGGTGGCCCCGCAGAAGGAAATCGCCGATTTCGAACAGGCCAAGGAAGATGCGCGCATCAACCTGGAAGAGCGTTCGGAAAAAGTGACCGAATACATCCCGGTGAATTATGCCAGCGCGGAAGATATCGCCAAATTGCTGACCGAAGAGAGCAAGGGCAACCAAGGCGGCGGTGGCGGCGGTGGTGGTGGCGGTAGTCAAGGTGGGCAAAATTCACAAGATCGTGGTTTCTTGTCCAGCCGTGGCAGCTTGAGTTACGACAAGCGGACCAATACGTTGCTGGTCGTGGATATCGCAAAGAAAGTAGATGCCATCAAGAAGTTGGTGCAGGAACTCGACAAGCCGGTTGATCAGGTAGTGATTGAAGCCCGCATCGTGATCGCCAACGAAAATGTGGCGCGCGAGCTGGGTGCGCGATTTGGTATCAGTGGCAATCGTGATAATGCCTATTTCAGTGGAAATTTGGAAACAAACACCACGAATAATCAATCAATTGTCAGTACCGATCTGGCAAATCGCAATGAAATCGCACGTGTCAATGCTGCAAATAGCAAGATATTGAATCAGTATCAGTCGGATACAAAGGCGTACCAGAATAGTTTGGCAGCATGGCAGGCAAAGGGTGATCCCACTACGGCAGCACCAACCCCACCGACACAGCCTACGCTGGAGACTGCCAAGTTCCTGACCAACACCATTACCCGTGGCTTGATGACCAATTTGCCGGCTGCGCTTAGTGGGACAAGCCCGGGCTCATTGGCCTTGTCTATTCTCAATGCCGGGTATTTATTGGACGTCGAGCTGTCCGCAATTCAGACGCAAGGCCGTGGTGAAGTCATTTCCAACCCGCGTATCGTGACCAGCAACCAGAAGGAAGCGGTGATCCGCCAAGGCAAGGAAATCGGCTACCTGACTGTATCTGGTGGTCAGGGTGGCAATGTGCCAACGGTACAATTCAAGGAAGCACTGCTGGAATTGAAGGTCACGCCCACCATCACCAATGATGGTCGCGTGTTCCTGAATATGGGGGTGAAGAAAGATGAGCTGGATGGCATGGTCAGCTTGGGCAGCTTCGGTTCAGTGCCTCAGATTGCCAAGCGCGAAGTGAATACGGCGGTGCTGGTGGAAGATGGCCAAACCGTGGTGATCGGCGGGGTGTATGAGTTCAGTGACACCACCGAGCTGTCCAAGGTGCCTTTCTTGGGCGATATCCCGGTGCTCGGGAATCTGTTCCGTAACAAGAATCGCAGCAAGAGCAAGGCTGAATTGCTGGTGTTCGTGACCCCGAAGGTGATGCGCGTCAGTCAGCGTTGATTGCGGGCAATCGCCCCAGTTGTGCAACGGGAGCCGCAAGGCTCCCGTTGTCGTTTCGGGCCACCGCAAACCGGTGAGCGAACCATTTTGGCGTGTCGTGGTCGAACCCGCTGCAGAGCAATCAGGAGTGACGATGGAGAGTCAGGCAACCGTTAGCAGTCATTTGCACCACACCTTTCGTCGGCTTGGCGAGGAACTGGCCGGAGAAATCGTCGGGCAGGCCATGCTGATCGAGCGCTTGATGATTGCCTTGCTGGCCGACGGCCATCTATTGGTGGAGGGCGCACCCGGCTTGGCTAAGACCAATGCAGTGCGGGCCTTGGCGGCACGCTTGGATGCTGACTTTGCGCGCGTGCAATTTACCCCCGATTTGCTACCTGCTGACCTGACCGGAACCGAAGTGTGGCGACCGCAGCAGGGGCAATTCGAGTTCCAGTCAGGCCCGATTTTTCATTCAATTCTGCTCGCGGATGAGATCAACCGCGCACCAGCCAAGGTACAGTCTGCCTTGCTGGAGGCGATGGGCGAGCGCCAGGTCACAGTGGGTAGGCAAACTTATCCGTTGCCAGCGTTGTTCATGGTGATGGCAACGCAAAATCCAATTGAGCAAGAGGGTACGTTTCCATTACCCGAGGCGCAGTTGGATCGCTTCCTGATGCACGTGCGTATCGGCTACCCGCAGGTGGAAGCGGAAACCGAAATCCTGCGCTTGGCACGCGAGCGCGCACGCGAAGCGATGCAGCCACAACCGCGTACTACGGTTCGTATTTCACAGGGAGATGTGTTTGCCGCACGTCGGGCGGTGCTTGATCTGCACATGGCGCCGACATTGGAGCGTTACCTGATCGAGCTGGTGTTGGCTTCGCGTGATCCTGCGCGGTATGACGCTGGCTTGGCAAGACGTATTGCGTGGGGTGCCAGTCCACGTGGCTCGATTGCACTCGAGCGCTGTGCGCGTGCCCGTGCATGGCTGGCCGGGCGTGATTTTGTGACACCCGAGGATGTGCGTGCGGTTGCGGTCGATGTCTTGCGCCATCGTGTGCTGCCTAGTTTCGAGGCAACCGCCGAGGGTTGGGATGGCGAGCGCTTGGTGAACGAGCTAGTGCGGCTGGTGCCGTTGCCGTGAGTTGGCATCGTTATGCATGAAGGCATCATTCCGACACTCGCCGAGCTCATCGCCCTGCGCACGCAGGTTGCGGGGCGGCGGGTGGCGCGGCGCGGAAGTTCAGGTGTGCAGGGCCACGCGCAATCAAATCTTCGTGGGCGCGGGATGGAGTACGCCGAGTCGCGGGAATATGCGATGGGTGACGACGCCCGGCATATCGATTGGCGGCTGACCGCACGTAGTGGAAAGCCGCATACCAAGCTGTATCAAGCCGAGCGAGAACGGCTAACTTTACTGGTGGCCGATACCGCGCCGGCGCTGTATTTCGGTACACGCGTGCGCTTCAAATCGGTGCAGGCCGCCCGTGCGGGTGCGCTGGCAGCATGGTTGGCGGCTGCAGACGGTGATCGTATTGCTGCTTTGCGCGGCACTTCAAAAGAGGCTCCCGTTGCACCAGCCTCTGGTTCACGTGGAGCGCTGCGGGTGTTGGATGCATTGGTGCGCTGGTATGCCCATCCGCCAACGGATGATCTCGGCTTGGTGCAGGCACTGAAGCAGGCGCAGCGCTTGCTGCGGCCTGGCTCGCGATTGCTGGTGTTGGCCGATCCTGCCAGCCTGCCATCCGTTCCCGACGCACTATGGCCTGCCTTGGCGCAACATCATGAATTGCTGGTGGTGGTGTTGACCGATCCGTTGGAATGCCGGCCACCGGTTGCACGATTGCCGTTTCGCACTCGCAATGCTGCGCGTATTGCGCTGGATTTGGACAGTGCCGCTGTTCGGCAGCGTTGGAAACATGTATTTGCAGACCCCGTTGAGCAGACAGTCGCCAAGTTGCAAGCGCAGGGTGCCCGTGTGATGCGAGTGTCCAGCGAGGATGCGAGTGATGTCTGGTTGTCGCTGCTGCAGCGCGCACCTGCGGGGCAGCGGCGATGACGCCGGCCTCGGTTCCCGCGCTGCCAGCACTGCCACTCAAGGCGATGCATCCTGGGCTTTCACCCGCGTGGTGGCCACCGGCACCGGGTTGGTGGCTGGTGCTGCTGGTGGTGGTGTTACTGGCGGGTGGAGTCGTCTGCTGGCTGCATGGAAAGCGGAAACGCACTAACGCGCTAATGCATTATTTCGATCATGCATTAGCGCAGGCGATCACACCGGCGGCACAGGTGGCCGCGATGTCGGAATTACTGCGGCGCGCAGCGCGCAGTGTTGATCCGTTGGCGGATCGATTGGCGGGGCTTGCTTGGCTGCAATTTCTCGATGCTGGCTTGCCGCACCCGGTATTTACATCAAATCAAGGTACTTCAGACATCGGCGCCACGTTATTGGAGGGTGCATTTCGGCCGCAAGTTGAGGTGCACGCCGTGGATGCCTTGCGCCAACATGCGCGGCAGCGCTATGTGCTGTGGATGCGTGGCATATGAGTCTGTTACCAGCCTGGCTTGCCTTTGACGGATTTGCATGGCCGTGGTGTTTGCTGTTGTGCCTGTTGCCATGGCTGGTGCGCTTGTTGCCGCCGATCATCGGGGATCAGCAGCCGGCATTGCAGGTGCCGTGGGCAAACAGGTTGCAGCAGGTGGCTGCGGGCAACCGCGGTCTAGTCAGCCCGCACAAGTTTCCATGGCTGGCTTGGCTGGCGTGGTGCCTTGTGTGTGTGGCCGTCGCAAGGCCACAGCAATTGGGCCCAGCGGTGGCACCGCCACAGGCCGGGCGCGAGATGATGTTGGCGGTCGATCTGTCGGGCAGCATGGGCGAGGAGGACATGGCGCTGGGCGGGCGTGCCGTGGATCGGCTGACGGCGATCAAGGCCGTGGTGTCGGATTTTCTGGATCGACGCGACGGTGACCGCATCGGCCTGATCGTGTTCGGAGATCGTGCGTTTGCACTCACCCCGCTGACGCAAGATCGCGCCAGTGTGCGTCAGCAACTACAGACAATGGTGGTGGGCTTGGCGGGAAGATCCACTGCAATGGGCGATGCCATTGCGCTTGCCACCAAGCGTTTGCAACAACAACCGAATCCAGAAAAAGTGCTGATTTTACTTACCGACGGCGTCAATACTGCCGGGACATTGGATCCGCAAAAAGCGGCGCAGATCGCAAAACAGGCAGGTGTACGGATCCATGCCATTGCCTTTGGCGGTGATGGTGCTGCGGTGTCGCTACTGGGGTTTCAGTTGCCGCTTGGGGGCGGTGATGACGTAGATGAAGCAGGCTTGGCACGTATCGCCAAGGTGACTGGTGGCAAGTTCTTTCGTGCCCGCGATACCGGACAGTTGGTCGGTATCTACCAGGAAATCGACAAGCTCGAGCCGGTGCAGCGGCAAGGCCAAGCTGTGCGGCCCTTGATCGAACGCTATCCGGCTCCGTTGAGTGCGGCTCTGGTGCTTGGTTTGCTGGCAGTGTTGTGGCCAAGGCGGACAGCATGAGTGGATGGCTCAGCACACTGGCGCAGCTACATTTCCTGCGGCCGTGGTGGTTGCTGGTGCTGTTGTGCGTACCGGCCTTGCTATGGTGGCAACGATCACGCATGCGGCAAAACAATGTGTGGCGCGATGCTGTGGATGCGCATTTGTTGCCGCACCTGTTGGAAGCAGATCACCCGTCATCGAAAAATGCGTGGCATGGCCGCTGGGGGGTATGTGCGCTGGTGCTGGCGATGCTGGCACTGGCGGGGCCCAGCCTGCGCAAGGACGTGCGGCCGTTGTGGCAGGCACGCATGCCTTTGGTGATTGCGCTGGATCTTTCCAGCGCCAGCATGGCGACAGATTTGCCGCCGAATCGGCTGGCGCAGGCACGCACCAAAATCGCGAATTTGTTGCGCGCGCGCGCGGGCGGCCAGGTGGCCTTGGTCGTGTTTGCCGAGGATGCCTACACCGTTGCACCGCTGACATCAGATGCCGCGAACCTTGCCCTGTTTCTGGATGCGCTATCACCGGATGTGATGCCGGAGGATGGGCAGCGGCCGGATCGAGCCATCCGCTGGTCGCAGCAACTCCTGCAGCAAGCCGGCTTCAGTCGCGGCGATATTTTATTGCTCACCGATCACGCCAGACCCGACGACCTCAACGCTGCGTCGCTGGCGCGAACAGCCGGCTATCGGGTGTCCGTATTGGGCTTGGGCAGTGCGCAAGGCGGCGTGTTCCAATCAGGCAACGGTTTGCAGCGTGCGCGTCTGGATGCCGACTCCTTGCGCGCCTTGGCCAGCCGAGGTGGCGGCGAGTATGTGCGATTGACTACGGATGATGCCGATCTGCGCAGCTTGGGCGTATTAACAGCGACCGGCAAGGCGCTGGCAACGGCACAGGGCAGCACGGTTGCCAGTTGGCGGGATGATGGTTACTGGTTGTTGCCGATCGTGTTGCTGTTGTGTCTGCCTTTGTTTCGTCGTGGTGGCATTCTCGTGCTGCTACTGGCGTGCGGCGTGTATTTGCCGCTGCTATCCACGCCCGCATACGCGCAAACCGACGTGCTGGGAAAAGGATCACTGTGGCAGCGCGCCGATCAGATGGCCCATGCGCGGATGCTGCAAGGTATCGCCGCTTATGACAAAAACGACTACGCACAAGCGATTGCCACGCTATCGACGTTACCCAGCGCCGATGCGCAATACAACCTGGGCAATGCACTGGCCCGCGCCGGGCGGTATGACGACGCCATTGCCGCTTACAACCGCGCGTTGCAACAACAACCATACATGGCCGATGCGCAGTTCAACAAGCGCGTTGTGGAGCAGGCCAAACGTGAGCAGCAACAACAGAAAAGTCGATCACAGGACGGCAAGCAGTCGCCGCGCTCGCAAGGTGCGCAGCAAGCCAATTCGCAAAACAAGCCACAAGACAGCCAACAAGGTAATACGCAACAGCAGCAAGCGCAGAATCAAAATGTAGCGCAGGGCCAACCGCAGTCACCTAAGCAGGATGGGTCCCGGCAGAATGCTTCGCAGCAAAACGCTTCGCAGCAGAATGCTCCATCGAGGCATCAATCCAATACACAGCGATCACCACAACCGCAGGATGCACAAGCGCAGCAGCAAGCCAATACCGCGCAGCAACAGCGCATGCAGCAAGCGTTGCGCGATACGCAGAACCCGCAGCGGGATGCCGCTGCCAAGCTGCCCCGCAAGCTGCGGGTCGGCCAGCCACCAGAAACCTCTGCACAGCGTGAGCAGCGGCTGGCAGACCAAGCGACGTTGCAGCGCGTGCCGGACGACCCCGGTGCACTGCTGCGCGCACGCTTCCAATTGGAAGCCCGGCGTCGGCGTGGTGACGGGCCATGAAGCGTGCGTGCCTGGGTATGTTGCTGCTGATGTTGCTGTGGGCGACGTCGGCCTTCGCGCAGACGCGGGCGGTACTGGACCGCACCACCATTTCCTTTGGTGAAACCGTTGTACTGACCATCGAGACCGACCAAGGGGTGCAGCAGATCGACTATGCACCACTGCAACGCCAGTTCGAGATTGGCGGGCAAAGCGTGCGTCGAAGCTATGCCTTGGTGAACGGTCGCGCCAGTGCAACGACCGTGTTTTCGATTGGGTTACGTCCGCGCGGCCCGGGGGTATTGACGCTGCCTGCACTGCGTGTGGGCAACGCGGTGACTGCACCGTTGCGATTGCTGGTGCAGCCGCCCTCGGTGCAACAGGCCAGCGCGCATAGTGATGTATTTGTGGAAACCCAGGTGGATGCCAGCCAGCCTTATGTGCAGCAGGCGGTAGGGGTGACCGTGCGCTTGAATTACGCGGTGCCGTTGCTGTCTGGGCAATTGGATTTGGATACCCCAGACACGGCCGGCCTGCAGCAAGTGGGGGAGGACGCTACCTATGAGCGTGACATTGGCGGGCGCCGCTATCACGTGGTGGAGCGCCACTACTTATTGATCCCCGAACGTAGCGGCCCGTTGCGCTTGTCGGGCGCGCGTTTCAATGGTTTGGCGGGTGGCGGCTTCGTCGATCAACTGTTTGATGAGGCACGTCATCCGTTATCGGCTGCGTCCTCTGGACAAGCCTTGCAGGTACAGCCGATTCCGGTCAATGCCGCGCAGCCATGGCTGCCATTGCACGCACTGACGTTGCGTTATCTCAATCAGCCGGCCAGCGCACGAGTGGGCCAGGCAACCACGGTGCAGATTGAAGCTGTCGCCGATGGTGCTACCGCTGCGCAAATGCCCACCATCGAGATTCCGGCAACGGCGGCGGTTTCGGTATTTGCTGATCCACCGCAGGTGGAGGATCAGTTTTTCAACGGCAGGCCGCGCACGACGTTGCACCGCAAGTTTTCACTGGTCCCCAATCAAGCCGGTGCAGTGGTGTTGGCAGGGCCGAAAGTGGCTTGGTGGGATGCCGAGCAACACACTGCGCGGATCGCCGAACTGCCGCCGTTGTCGTTGCAAGTGGCCGCTGGAGTGGCTTCGGCAACGCGTCCGCAATCCGTAGCGCCGGTGGAAGCCGTGCAGTCCACGCTCCCGCAACAGTCTGCGCCTGCCGCCCGGATGCAGGATGCGTGGATCTCGCCGCGCAACGCTTGGCTTTTGCTGCTGTTGATATTGATCGTCAGCACAGGATGGGGGGGGATGGCCGGTTATCGCAGACACCGCGCAAGGTCTGCCGCACACGCCGATGTCCCGGTGGCATCTCGGCCAGTGGCTTCGCTGCAACAGGCATTGCGCGATGGCGTGTTGCAGGACATCGGGCAAGCGTTGGTGCAGCAGGCAGGGTTGGCCACCGATGCTCTTGAGGGTGTTTGTACGAAGTTGGCAGACCCTGTGCAAGTCAGCGCAGTGCGGCAGCTGCAGCAGGCGCGTTGGGGCGGCGGGGATGCGGGGGCGGCGTTGCAAGCGCTGCGGAAGGCTTTTTCTGCGGGTGCACACTGGCGCAGGACGAGCCAGCAAGCGAAATCCCTCCTGCCGCCGCTCTATCCGGAATAGCGCCAAACCTTTGTTAAGCTGCGGCATTGATTTTGTCATTCGAGTCCCGCATGCACACCACAGTCACCGCGCCTTCCACGCCTGCCAAGGGCATGCCGCTGCATTACAAAGTGCTGATTGGTTTCGTGCTGGGCACCGCGTTGGGTCTGGCGGGGCACGCGCTGGCGTTGGATGCGCAGTGGATCCACGGGCTGATTGACTACGTCACCAAACCGTTCGGGCAAATCTTTCTCAATTTGTTGTTCATGCTGGTAGTGCCGCTGATTTTTTCGGCGCTGGTGCTGGGTGTGGCCGAATTGGGCGATATCGCTGCATTGGGCCGGTTGGGTTGGAAGACGTTGATCTACACCGCTGTGGTGACGGCCGCGGCGGTGGGGATTGGCCTGCTCTGCGTCAATTTGCTGCAACCGGGTCTGCACATGGATCCGGCGCTGGTGCAAAAAACCATGAGCGGCAATGTGCTGAAGGCCGGCGAAATTGTCAGCAAGGGCAACGAGCTGCGCCTGATGGACCTGCTGGTCAACATCGTGCCGCACAACATCGTGGGCGCGATGGCCGACGACAAACAAAAACTAGGCATCGTCTTTTTTGCGCTGATGATTGGTATCGGCTTGGTGATGAAGCCCACGCCCGGCACGCATGCCTTCAAGGGCGCGCTGCACGGCCTGTTCGAAATCAGCATGCACCTGATTGGGTTGTTCATTCGCTTGGCCCCGTATGCGGTGGCTTGCTTCATGTTCAACCTGACCTTCCAGTTGGGCTTTGATGTCATTCGCAGCCTGATCTGGTTTGTGGTGACCGTGCTGCTGGCGCTGGCCATCCACGGCTTTGTGGTGATCCCGCTGTGGGTCAAACTGATGGGCGGGATGTCGCCACGGGTGTTTTTCCGTGAAACCCAGGAAGCCACCCTCACCGCGTTTGCTACCGCATCGTCCACCGCCACCTTGCCGGTGACCCTGCGGGTGGCCGAAGACAACCTCAAGCTGCCGCGCAAAGTCAGCCGCTTCGTGCTGACCGTGGGCGCATCTGCCAACCACCATGGCACCGCCTTGTTCGAAGGCATCACCGTGCTGTTTTTGGCGCAGGTGTATGGCCTGCACCTGCCACTGACCCAGCAGTTGATGGTGCTGGTGCTGTGCATTCTCGGGGGTATCGGCACCGCCGGTATTCCGTCGGGTTCGCTGCCGGTGATCGCGATGATCTGCGGCATCATCGGAATTGATCCTGCCGGCATCGGCATCATCATCGGCGTCAACACCTTCCTCGACATGTGCCGTACCTCCCTCAACGTCACCGGTGACCTGGCTACCGCCGTGGTGGTTGCGCATCGCAGCGGCGAAAAGGATCTGGACGATGCGGCGATGGAGAAGCTGGACGAGATTGTGCGGTAAGGCGGGTGGTTAGCCACCCAGACATGGGACAATAGGCGCTCCCTCCGCTTTGCCCTGATGCCATGACTGCGCCCAGCCGCCGCGAACTTGCCAACGCCATCCGTTTCCTTGCTATCGACGCCGTGCAGGCGGCCAATTCCGGGCATCCGGGCATGCCGATGGGTATGGCCGATATCGCCGAAGTGCTGTGGAATGATTATCTGAAGTGCAACCCGGGCAACCCGCATTGGGCCGACCGCGACCGTTTTGTGCTGTCCAATGGCCACGGCTCGATGTTGCAATACGCGCTGCTGCACCTGACCGGGTATGACGTCTCCATCGACGATCTGAAGGCGTTCCGCCAATTGGGCAGCAAGACCGCCGGGCACCCGGAAAACCACGTCTGCCCAGGGGTGGAAACCACCACTGGCCCGTTGGGGCAGGGCATTGCCAATGCCGTGGGCTTCGCCTTGGGTGAAAAATTATTGGCCCAGCATTTCAATCGCGATGGCCACACCCTTGTCGATCACCGCACCTGGGCGTTCCTGGGCGATGGCTGCCTGATGGAAGGCATCAGCCACGAAGCGGCGTCGCTGGCCGGCACCTGGGGGCTGCACAAGCTGATCGCATTCTGGGATGACAACAAAATCAGTATTGATGGTGTCACCGATGGTTGGTTCACCGACGATACGCCCAAGCGGTTTGAAGCCTATGGCTGGAACGTGATCCGCGGCGTGGACGGGCACGATGCGCATGAAATCAAAACCGCAATCGAGACCGCGCTGAAATCCACCGACAAGCCCACCCTGATTTGCTGCCGCACCACCATTGGTTTTGGTTCACCCGCCAAAGCGGGCAAGGAATCCAGCCACGGCGCGCCGCTGGGCAAGGATGAAGTGGCCGCCACCCGCGCCGCTTTGGGTTGGAAGTACGGCGAATTTGAAATCCCGCAAGCCATCTATGCAGGGTGGCGTAGTGCAGGCCGCGCCGGAAATGAAGCCGCCTGGAATGCACGCTTTGCGGCCTACAAGGCCGCGCACCCGGAAGCCGCCGCCGAGTTCGAGCGCCGTCTGTCCGGCGCGCTCCCGGCTGGGTTTGATGCCGCGGCCGACGCTTTCATCGCCAAGCTGCAGCAAGACGGCCCCAGCATTGCCAGCCGCAAAGCTTCGCAAAACGCGATTGAAGCCTTCGCGCCGCTGCTGCCGGAATTGGTGGGCGGCTCGGCTGACCTTGCGCATTCCAATTTGACCCTGTGGAAGGGCAGCAAGTCGGTGACCTGCAGCGATGCCAATGCCAACTACATCCATTCGGGTGTACGCGAATTCGGCATGACCGCGATCAGCAACGGACTGGCGCTGCACGGCGGCTTCATCCCGTATGACGCGACCTTTCTGGTGTTCTCGGACTACGCCCGCAACGCGGTGCGGATGAGCGCATTGATGGGGATTCGCGCCATCCACGTCTATACCCATGACTCGATTGGCTTGGGCGAAGACGGCCCCACCCACCAGCCGGTGGAGCACGTGGCGTCCTTGCGCTACATCCCGAACAACGATGTCTGGCGACCGTGCGATGCGGTGGAATCGGCGGTGGCATGGAAGTGCGCCATCGACCGCACCCACGGCCCCAGCTGCCTGATCTTCAGCCGCCAAAACCTGCCACACCAGGCACGCGATGCCGCGCAGTTGGCGCATGTCGCACGCGGCGGGTATGTGCTGAAAGACAGCGCGGGTGCGCCGGAGATCATCCTGCTCGCCACCGGTAGCGAAGTGGGTCTGGCGATGCAAGCAGCGGCGCAATTGGGGGATGGCGTGCGCGTGGTGTCGATGCCGTGCGTGGAAGTGTTCGAGCGTCAGGACGCGGCCTATCGCGAAGCGGTGCTGCCCAAGGCCTGCCGCAAGCGCGTGGCCATCGAAGCCGGCGTGACGGGATTCTGGGGCAAGTACGTTGGCTTGGATGGCGCAGTCATCGGCATCGACAGCTTTGGTGCCAGCGCACCGGCGGAAAAATTGTTCCCGCATTTCGGGATCACGGTGGAACGCTTGATCGAAGTCAGCAACGCGCTGTGAAACCGGGCGTAGTCTTGTCACTGCGATGATCTTGCGTTCGACCCGCTTTCAGCATTGGATGGCCCGCCTGGCACTGGCAGCCATCTTGTTGCTGTCAGTGATGCCAAGCGTCAGCCGTTGGCTGGAAAGTACCGCGCCGCGTCTTCCTGACGCGGTGCTGGCGATGTGTACCGTGGATGGGTTGGCGATGCAGCCGGCCAGTCTGCTGGGCGATGCGGGCAAACCACCCGCACCGACCGGCGCGATGCCGGACGACTATTGCGGCTATTGCCCATTGCTGGCATCGCTGACGCCGCTGTTGCTGGCGGTGGTCATGCTGCTGCCGCCACTGCGGCGCGTGCTATTGCCCACGTGGGCGCAGCGCGTATTGCGTGCTGTGCCGCTGCTGCGCGGTCTGGGTGCGCGAGGGCCGCCGATCCTGCTCTGAATCACGGCGCATTCCTGCGAGGCATCGCCTCGCCCTCTTGTGATCTGGAGCCATCATGTCTTCCTCATGTTTCGCGACGGCACGGCCGTCGCGCTGCGCGCTTGCCTGTGCGCTTTCCATCTGCTTGTTCCCCGTCCTCGCCTGTGCCAATGGCGTGGATGGGACCGCCAAGAATCTCGATCGCGTGGTGGTCATCGGCACACCCACGCAAGCGCTGACCTTCGAAACCGACCCCAAGCTGCCGCGCCAACCGGTGCCGGCCAGTGATGGTGCCGACTACCTCAAAACCATTCCCGGCTTTTCCGCCGTACGCAATGGCGGCAGCAATGGCGACCCGGTGCTGCGCGGCATGTTCGGTTCGCGCCTCAACCTGCTGAGCAACGACGGCGGCATGCCCGGCGCTTGCCCGGCGCGGATGGACAACCCGTTGTCCTATGTCGCCCCGGAAACCTACGACAGCCTGACCGTGATCAAAGGCCCGCAAACGGTGTTGTGGGGGCCGGGAGCATCGGCGGGCACGGTGCGCTTTCAGCGTGAAACCCCGCGCTTCGACGAACCCGGGCTGCGTGCACAAGCCAGTGTGCTGGGCGGCAGTTTTGGCCGGAATGATCAGCTGTTCGATATCACTGCCGGTGCACCCACGGGCTATGCGCGGGTGAGCGCCAATCGCTCGCAAGCGGGCGACTATGCCGATGGCAACGGTGCGCGCGTGCCGTCTGCATGGAAGAAATGGAATACCGATGCGGCGCTGGGTTGGACACCGGATGCAGACACATTGCTGGAAGTCTCCGCCGGGATTGGCAATGGCCAGGCGCGCTATGCCGCTCGCGGCATGGATGGTGCGCAGTTTCGCCGCGATAGCCTGGGCCTGCGCTTTGAAAAAGCGTTCGGCGGCATGCTGCGCAAGCTCACCGCCAGCGCCTATCGCAACGACGCCGATCATGTGATGGATAACTACACGCTGCGCGATCCCAACCCGATGAGCACGATGCCGATGCCGATGGCGGCGAATGTGGAGCGGGTCACCAGCGGTGGACGCATCGCTGCGGATTGGGAATGGCATAGCTTCGCGCTGACGGCAGGTGTCGATGCACAGCGCAGTCAGCATCGTTCGCGCAGCGCGATGGGGCGGGGGATGTATGCCGCCAAACCGTGGGCGCAGGACGCACTGATGCGCTATCTTGGCGTGTTTGCCGAGGGCAACTGGACCTTGGCAGCGGGGCAGCACGTGATTGCGGGCGCGCGCATGGATCGGGCAGACGTGGTCGATCAGCGCAGCACTGCCGGGATGATGGGCATGCCCAATTCCACCTTCGGGCAGGCCCGTCGTGACACATTACCCAGCGGTTTCGTCCGCTATCAGCGCGACATTGCCGGCAGCGGTTTGGGTTGGTACGCGGGTGTGGGGCATGTGCAGCGCATGCCGGATTACTGGGAACTGTTTTCACCCAACAACGGGCCACTGGGCGCGCCGAACGCGTTTGCCGGTGTGCAGCCGGAAAAAACCACGCAACTGGATGTTGGTGCGCAGTGGCATGGCAAACGCAGCAATGCATGGGTGTCTGCGTATGCCGGGCGCATCCAGGACTACATCCTGTTCCGCTACATGAGTGGCGGCATGATGGGGATGACCAGCATCGCCTCCAATATCGATGCGCGCATCCACGGCTTCGAGGCGGGTGGCGAGCTGCGTCCGGGCAAGGACTGGACGCTGGCAGGCAACGTGGCGTGGGCATGGGGCGCGAATATGGGTGCGCAAACCCCCTTGCCGCAGATGACACCGCTGGAAGGCCGTTTCAGCGCGGCATGGGACAACGGCCAGTGGAGTGCAGCGGTGTTGCTGCGTGCGGTGGCGGCGCAGTCGCGGGTCAGTTTGAATCAAGGCAATGTGACGGGTCGTGATCTTGGCCCCAGCGCAGGCTTTGCCACGCTGGCGCTGAACGCGGGCTATCGGCTCAATGCGCGGATGCAACTGACGACCGGCATCGATAATCTGTTCAATCGCACTTACAGCGAACATCTGAATCTGGCGGGCAGTGCGGATTTTGGCTATCCGGCGCTGCCGGTGCGCATCCATGAGCCGGGCCGCAACCTGTGGCTGAAACTCAACCTCGCGTTGTAATGCAGGCACACTGACGTCAAGCACCGCAGCGGTGCACGGCATCGCTGCGCTGCGTTCGGAGAACACAGATGATGAAAACAATCGTGACGGGATTGCTGGTGCTGCTGCTGTCCTTGGCGGTATCGGCGGCGGATAAACGCGAAGTGCGGGTGGTCGATGCCTGGTCGCGTGCGGTACCGGTGGTTGCCCCGGTGGCTGGCGGCTTCTTTACCGTGGTCAACACGGGCAACGCGGAGGACCGCCTGCTGCGCGTGGAAAGCCCGATTGCCAAGCGCATCGAAATTCACGAAATGCGCAACGATGGCGGGGTGATGCGCATGCGCCAAATTACCGATGGGCTGATCGTACCTGCGCATGGGCAGCTGGAATTCAAACCCGGCAGCTATCACCTGATGTTGATTGGGCCAACACGAGCGCTGATCGAGGGTGATCATTTTGAGGCAGCGCTGGTGTTTCAACGCGCCGGCAAGGTGAAGGTGACATTTGCCGTGCGCGGGATCGGGGCCGGCGGCTAGCCACAGCGGTTTCACTGCAGCTTGGCACTTGCAATGGATTGTGGCTCGGATCCCGACGAACGGCGCTTGACTTTGTTGTTTACATTCGTAATCTAGAGAAAATTACGGGTGTAAACGATGCAAATCAGCGAAGCCGAATCGGTGGTGATGGATGTGCTCTGGCGGCAGCACCCGCTGGGTGCGGATGAGGTGGCGGCCGCGCTTGCCAGCCAGCAAGATTGGCAAGAGGCCACCATCAAGACCTTGCTCAATCGTCTGCTCAACAAGGGCGCGATCAGTGCGCAGAAAGAAGGGCGGCGCTATTTGTATTCGCCATTACTCAAGCGCGAAGACTGGGTGCTGAAGGAAAGTCGCGGCTTGCTGGATCGCTTGTTCGATGGCCGCGTTGCGCCGCTGGTGGCGCATTTTTCGCAGCATCAAGAATTGAGCCGCAACGACATTGCCGAACTGCGCAAGTTGATCGAGGGCCTTGACGATGCCCAGCACTGAACTTTTGGCGGGGTTGTTGCAAGCCACTTTGGCGGGTAGTGCCGCCATTGTCATGGTGCTGGCCCTGCGTCGACCACTGCGACGTGCGTTTGGGGTGGGTGTGGCGTATGCCGCGTGGTTGTTGGTACCTGCCGCGTTGCTGGCTAGCGTGCTGCCGGCACCGGTGGCGCAGTTGGCACCAGCACCATTGGCGCAGGTGTTGGTGATGCCGGCGCAATGGATGGTGGTACGTGCGGCCCCCGCTGTTGCTTGGTTGGATTGGCGCTGGGGTTTGGTTGCGATGTGGTTACTGGGTGCGGTTGCGTGTGGGCTGTGGATGTGGCGCGTGCAGACCAGGTTCCGCCGTAGTGTGACGCCACTGGTGCCGCACGCAGGTGTATGGCGCTCGCAGGCCGCCCGTGCGGGGCTGCCGGCCACATTGGGCTTGTGGCGGCCACAAGTGGTGTTGCCGGCGGATTTCGACACCCGTTTCAATGCCGAACAGCGTGCGCTGGTGCTGGCGCACGAGCACGCCCACATCGCACGCGGGGACTTGCGCAGCAACTTTGTTGCGGCAGTGCTGCGCTGCCTGTTTTGGTTCAACCCGTTATTTCACATCGCGGTCCTGCGCATGCGCAACGACCAAGAGCTGGCCTGCGATGCCGACGTGCTCGCCCGCCAACCGCATGCCCGTCGTTGCTATGGCGATGCGTTGTTGCAAGTTCAGTTGGTGATGCAAGCATCGCCGCTGGGCTGCCATTTTGGCTTTGGCCACCCACTCAAGGAGAGAATCGCAATGCTTGCAAAACCTGTTTCCACAACACAGCGCTGGCTGGGTCGCAGCGTACTGACATGCCTGTTGCTGGGCGGTGGCTATGCGGCTTGGGCGGCGCAGCCGGCTGTACCGTCGGTAGTTGTTCCGGCGGATGGTATCGCTGCCGATGTCGTGCTGCGGGTAGATGAGAATGCCCCGAAGGTGTTGCACGTGGTGAGCAAAGTAGGCAAGCCGTTCTCATTGGAAACGGATGCCAATGGCAGACGCTTCGTCATTGTTGGCACCGTGACCCGGGTCAAGCATCAAGGTAAGCCCGCATTGGCCCTGGTGCTGCGCATTGATGAAGATGGCAAACAGGTTGCAGAGCCAAAGTTAATCGCTCTGAACGGCAAGCCAGCGGCTATCCAGATTGGTTCTGTAGCTGTCGCGGAAAATGAAGGCAAGGCGTTCAAGGGGTTGCGGCTGGATGTCACATTGAATGATTTGGCGGCGAAGGAGTTACCCGTCAAGAGCGCAAACGCAGCGTCAATTGTCCCCGCATCGAAAGTGAAGCAGTTACAGCCCGGGCAGATAGATGCCGTCTCACGCACTGCAAATCCGCCGCAATATCCGAAAGATGCGTTGCAAAAAAACATCGGCGGAACCGTTGTGCTGGTTGTTGATATTGCCGCCAACGGCAGCGTCACTGGACTGAAGGTCGAACGCACATCCGGCAATGCGCAGCTGGATGCCGCCACTCTTGAAGCCGCACAGAAGTGGCGGTTCAAACCGGCGATGAAGAATGGAAAAGCGATTGCCGGCAAGGTGCGGGTGCCGGTTGAGTTTCGGCCGGATGGTGCGTCAGCGGCCACCCGAGTCAAGCCCACCCGCCCTACTGCAATCGCTGTTGTGTTTTCGGCCAGCACCGGCTTGGCTGGCTACGACGCGATGCTGGCATCTTTGCGTGGCAGCTGGGCCACCGGGCCGCAGGAACAAGGCTGCTGAGTTGCGTCCCACTTGCGCGTCATCTTCGCCTCCGCGGGATGATGCGCAAGCTTCAGTGCAGCGTTATTGGCCCAGTGTCTGGTTCAGCAAATTCGCCAGCCTCTCGGCGGCCACATGTACGCGCGCTTCGGCCAATGGGCGCATTTGATCGAGATAGGTGTGATCCATCTTGTGCTGATCCTCGGGTGGATAAATGCCCTTGGCATCGATCAATGTGCAGGACTCCTCGGCCCAATTCAGCGGGGTGCCGGTGGCCGCAGAGGCAGGATCCCACGCTTGTTTGTCCAGCAGCTTGGCGTAATCCAGCAGTTTCAATTTGCGGCTGGCGAGAATGTAGTAATCCCACACCGAATGCAGATTGGTGCCCATCACGCCATCGACATAGCTTTTTTGCGCGTAGGCTTCGGGTGCGATGGGGGTGCGCAAGCTGATCTGGAACCGGTTGCCGCCGCTGTCGGTACGGTTGCCGGCATGCATGGGCTGGTGTTCATCGCCGACCAGATGCACCACAAATTTCAGTGCATCCCGGCGTGCTTCCAGTGGTTGGCTGCGGTCGCCCAAGATGGCCAGCTGTTTGTTGATCGCGCCCACCACGCAATTGCCGTCGGGGCAGTCACGGGCAAGGTCGAAATCGCAGCCGCCGCCTTTGGCATTGATGTAGTGCCAGCGTTGGGTTTCCTTGAACCGCGGTGGGTCGTCGTTGCGCAGGTCATCGGCCCAGCTGGCCACGCCGGCAAGGCTGGGGTTGGGCTCGCCAGCCAGCAATCTGGACACTTCGGCGCGGGCTTTGGGGTTCAGGTGGCGCTGCGCCAACTCGCCCACCAAGGCGTGGCCCAACGCACCCCAAGCCCAGGCCGCGGTGACGGGCAATACGCACAGCAGGCAGATCACGAAGCAAGAACGCAGGATTCTGGACATGGGTCAAGCCGGCAGAGTGGGGAAAGGCTAAAATGATAAGCCCCCGCGTCAGGTTCGGCGCATCTTCCCTCAGGAGTTTTCCCGCAATGGCAATCAAGGTCGGTATCAACGGCTTCGGCCGCATCGGGCGCTGCGTGTTTCGCGCGGCCGTGCAGAACTTTGGCGACGCTATCGAAATCGTCGGCATCAACGACCTGCTGGAGCCGGATTACCTGGCCTACATGCTCAAGCATGACTCGGTGCACGGACGCTTCCAGGGCGATGTAGCGGTGGAAGACGGCGCGCTGCTGGTGAACGGCAAGCGCATCCGCCTGACCGCCGAGCGCGATCCCGCCAACTTGAAATGGGATGCCGTGGGTGCCGACGTGGTGATCGAGTCCACCGGCCTGTTCCTGTCGGCCGATACCGCCCAAAAGCACATCGATGCTGGTGCCAAGAAAGTGCTGCTGTCGGCCCCGTCGAAGGACGCCACCCCGATGTTCGTGTATGGCGTGAACCATGCCAAATACGCCGGCGAGGCGATCATCTCCAACGCTTCGTGCACCACCAATTGCCTGGCCCCGATCGCCAAGGTGCTGAATGACAAATGGGGCATCAAGCGCGGCCTGATGACCACCGTGCATGCCGCCACCGCCACCCAGAAAACCGTTGATGGCCCGTCCAACAAGGATTGGCGTGGCGGCCGCGGCATTCTGGAAAACATCATCCCGTCCAGCACCGGCGCGGCCAAGGCGGTGGGTGTGGTGATTCCGGAATTGAACAAGAAGCTGACCGGCATGAGCTTCCGCGTGCCCACCAGCGATGTGTCGGTGGTGGATCTCACCGTGGAACTTGAAACGCCCGCCACCTATGCCGAAATCTGCGCGGAAATGAAGGCGCAAAGCGAAGGTGCGCTGGCCGGTATCTTGGGTTACACCGAAGAAAAAGTGGTGGCTACCGATTTCCGTGGCGACGCCCGCACCAGCATCTTCGATGCCGAAGCCGGCATCGCGATGGACGATACCTTCGTCAAACTGGTGAGCTGGTACGACAACGAGTGGGGCTATTCCAACAAGTGTTTGGAAATGGTCAAGGTGATGGCGAAGTAATCGTATTTTCCGCCATCGTTTCAGCAAAGCCCCGCCCCGTGCGGGGTTTTGTGTGTTTGCTCAGCGCGTATCCTTGGCTGGATTTCAATCCAGCGGCAGCCGGATGCGCTGCAACAGCACCCGATAACGCGGGTCGCTATGCAAATTACGCAAGGTTGGGTCGTATTTGATGTATTGCACCCCGGCATCGTATTGCACAATCGCGCGCTGCAGCCAAGCAAACGCATCGTCGCGCTGGTCGCGCCAAGCGAAGGCTTCGGCGATTTGGTAAGCACTGGTATGCGCTTGGGTGTCGGTTAATTCTTGAAGCGCTTGCAGCGATGCCGCCTCATGGCCAGCACTGAACGCCGCCATTGTCTGCCCGCACAGGCGAAAGGTGGCGTTGTCGGCCCGCGCATACCAGTGGTCAGCGGTTGCGGCATCGCCTTGCAACAAATACAACAGGCCCATGCCAACAGGTGCGCGGCCATGTTCGGGAGCGATATCCAAGGCACGATCCAACGCCGCACGCGCGCCGGCAAAATCGCCCAAGGCGATTTGGTAGCGGGATTGGATCTCCCACGCTTGCGCCGACAGCGGGTCTAGCCGGGTGGCCGCTTGCGCTTGGGTCAAGGCGTCTGCCAGCTTGCCTTGTGCGGCCAGCAAGCGGCTGTATTGCCACAGGCTCATCACATCGCCGGGGTTGAAGTGCAGAGCCTGGCGAAAATCACTGGCCCCGCCCTCCCAGTCGTGTTCAAACACAAAGCGCAGCACGGCACGTGCGGTGTAGGCCTCGCCCAGCGTTGGATCCAGTGTGACCGCCTGATCCACCGTGGCCCGCGCCTGCGCCCGCAGCGCCAACATCTGTGCATCGGTTTGGGTGTAGTCCGCGGCATACGCATCGGCCAATGCCAAGCCCGCCAATGCGGCGGCATAAGTGGGCTCCAGCGCGATGACTTTGCGGTATTCCTCACCGGCGCGACGAAAGCCCTCTTCGGTGGCACGATTGAGGAATTGTCGGCCCAGCAGAAAGTGGTTGTAGGCATCGGGGCCGGGCAGGTGGTGACCGGCATGGCTGGGCTGGTGCGATGGCAGCAGCTTCAGTTTGAGCGCCGCGACCACCGCTGCGGCAATCTCGTCTTGCACTGCGAAGATGTCGGTCAGCTGGCGGTCGTAGGTTTGTGACCACAGGTGATAGCCGCCACGGGTTTCGATCAACTGCGCGGTGATGCGCACGTGTGCGCCACTCTTGCGCACGCTGCCTTCCAGCACCGTGGCCACGTTCAATGCCTGCCCGATTTGCGCAATCGTGGCTTGGGTGTCCTTGAACGAAAACGACGAGGTGCGCCCGGCTACATGCAATTCAGGCACTTGCGCCAACAGGTTGAGTAGCTCCTCCGACAAACCATCGGAGAAATACTCTTGCTCTTTGTCCGAGCTCATATTGACCAGCGGCAACACCGCGATCGAGGCGGCAATCGGATCTGCGCTAGGGGATTCGGTTGCAGGGGCGCTGGCAGGTGCCGCCGGGATTTCTCGTTGCAAGCCCCGGTCAGTCCAGGCGTAGGTCCAGGCAAACATCATCGCCAACGGAAAGCCCAGCACGGCCAGCAGCACCAGCGCCCGCATCACCCAGGGCGGTATGCCAAAGGTGGGCAACAGCAGATCGGCGACTTGCAACAACAGCCAGCACAGCGCGGCGTAGGCAAGCGCCATGCGCAACACGTTGCGGCGTTTGAGTTCAAACCACAGTGCCCGCATGCCTTGCTCCCCGCCGGTGTGCGCTAGCCGTATGTCAGTTGCTTGTCAGCTTGATGGTAGCCGAGGCCCATTGGCAATGGCAGGCGCAGATAATATGGGGAAGCGATGATCGTATTGTTTCCCCCTATACCAGCATGAGCCGACACGTGGACACCACTCTCGCCCCCGACGCTGCCATCCCCAGCCATGCGCAAATCGCGACGCTGGTGGACTGCTTTTACGACAAGATTCAAGTGCACCCCACATTAGGTCCGGTGTTCAATGCCGCCGTGCACGACTGGCCCGCGCACAAGGCACTGCTAACCTCATTCTGGGGTTCGGTCATCTTGCGCGCGGCCAGCTATCGCGGCAATCCGATGGCAAAACACCAGGGCCATGCCATCACTACCCAACACTTCATCGAATGGTTGGCGTTGTGGCGCGCCACTGCCGATGAGCTGCTCACCCCCACGCAAGCCGAATTGGTGCACGAATACGCCAGTCGCATTGGCCGCAGTTTGCGGTATGGGTTGGGGTTGCCGGAGCCGGGGCGGGCACCGATTCCATTGGGTCCACGGCTGCCGTTGCTGCGCGGGGGCTGAAGCGTCGATTTGCAGTCGGTCACGATCCGGCGATGTTGCCGCCAGACCGATGGCGTGCATGGTACAAAAGAGCTTAGGAGGGGCTGTGGCTGCATCGAAGTGGAGTCTGCGCAAACGATTGGCGCTGGGGCTGGTGCTGACCGCACTGCTGCCTGTGCTGTTGTTCAGCGTGGCCATGTTGTGGAGCCAATGGCAGCGCGACTCCAACGATTTGATGCTGCGTTTGGACGCCAATGCACGCTTGAGTGCCAGCCTTATCGATGAGTTTCTTGAATCACAACAGGCCGGTGTGCGGTTGTTGGCCGATCAAGTGGCTGATGATCAAGTTGTAAGCGGTGAGGAGTTGTCGCGGCTGCTGAAGATCTACCCCTCGATGTTGCGAGCATTGCATGTGGATGCGCATGGACGGGTCGTCATAATGCGCGATACGCGTTTGCGGGAGCAGCCGCAAGTGGTCGTCGATGTATCTGCTGAAGATTGGTTCAAGGTCAATCACAACCAGTTTCGTGCCTATATTTCAGACGCGTATCAACGCCCGATTTATGGCAGTGAAGTAGTGGTGGCGGTATCTGCGCCGTTGTTGCGTCAGGATCGCTTCGAGGGGGTGCTGCAGGCTGCCATTCCTGTCGAGAGCATCGCCCGCTTGAGTGCCGAAAGTTTGGCGCGCCGGAATTTCGAACTGCTATTGCTGGATCGCAGTAATCGCGTGGTGTACGCCGGCGCAGGACTCCGTTGGAAATCGTTGGATGACGCCGGCCGGCAGGGCATGGCACTACGCGAGATGGCGCTCGCCGCAGATCACAGTGGGCGCGTAGAGCTCCGGCGCGACCTGCTGCGCGAGCCTGGCGATACCTATGTGGAAGCCGTGGCCATGCGTAACCAGTGGACGCTGGCACTGGTGGCGCCGCGCGAGATCTTGCTGGCACCGTTGCGGCCGCGCTTGTTGTTGCTGTTTGCGCTGCTGGCAGTGACCTTGCTGGGCATGGTGTGGGCGCTGTGGCTGCAGCGACAAATGCTTCGGCACAATATCGGCTACCTGTTGGCCAGCCTGCATGGATATGCCTTGGGTGGCAAGTTGGATTCGGCGCTTCGTAGCCGCCTGCCAGAGGAGTTGCAGCCATTGGCGGACGGAATCGGCGAGCTGGGCGGGCGCATGAACAACGCCTTCGAGGAATTGAATCAGGTGTTGGGTGAGCGCGAGGCTGTGATCGAAGAGCGTACTGAATCGTTGCGGCAGGCTGTCCAAAAACTTGAGCTCATCAGCCGAACCGATGCGATGACTGGGTGCTTGAATTACCGTGGATTCGTCGAGGAGGGCGAACGTTTGTGGCAACAATTCAAGATCTCCGGCACGCCTTTGGCTGTGCTTGCACTCGATATCGATTTTTTCAAGAGTTATAACGATCACTATGGTCATCTTGCGGGCGATAGTGCATTGCGGCGGTTCGCTGGCGCAGTGCGCAGTGCGCTGCTGCATGCCGATGATGTTTTGGCGCGCCCCGGTGGCGAGGAGTTCACGGTGTTCTTGCCAGGCAGCACCATCGAGCAGGCGTTGCAGGTGGGGGAACGTGTGCGCTTGCGGGTGTTTGATGCTGACATCGCCCACGCCAAAGCACCCAGTGGGCGGCTGACGGTCAGTGTTGGCGTTGCGGTTTGCCAAACGGGTGATCGGGACATCGAGGCGCTCCTGCATCGTGCCGACGCCGCGCTGTACCGGGCCAAGGCGGCAGGCCGCAACGGCGTCAGTGCCTGATGGCACAGGGCGGCGAAGCGCGGGATTTGAACCTGCGCCAGTGCAACGCGACAATGGGCCTCCTTTTCGCACTGTGATGCCCCGCCCATGACCATCTCACGCATGTCTGACCTTGATCTTGCCGGCAAGAAAGTGTTGATCCGCCAAGACCTCAATGTGCCAGTGGCCGATGGCCGGGTGACCTCGGACTTGCGCATCACGGCCTCGCTTCCCACCCTCAAATTGGCGCTGGAAAAAGGTGCTGCCGTGATGGTCACCTCACACTTGGGCCGCCCGCAAGAAGGCGTGTGGAGCGCAGCCGATTCGCTGGCACCGGTGGCCGCGCGCTTGTCGGAATTGCTGGGCTTTGATGTGCCTTTGATCAAGGATTATTTGGACGGCGTGGAGATTGCGCCGGGGCAATTGGTGCTGCTGGAAAACTGCCGCATGAACATCGGCGAGAAGTCCGATGGCGAGGCGTTGTCGAAGCAATACGCCGCGTTGTGCGATGTGTATGTGATGGATGCATTCGGCACTGCACACCGTGCGCAAGCCTCCACCCACGGTGCCATTCGGTTTGCCAAGCAAGCTTGCGGCGGCCCGCTGCTGATGGCCGAACTGGATGCATTGGACAAAGCACTGGCCAACCCGGCGCGGCCGCTGCTGGCGATTGTGGCGGGCAGCAAGGTGTCCACCAAACTTGAATTGCTGGGCAATCTGGTGGGCAAGGTCGATCAGTTGATCGTCGGCGGTGGCATTGCCAATACCTTTATCGCCGCGATGGGCCACGGCGTGGGCAAATCGCTGGTGGAAATGGACCTGCTGGATACCGCCAAACAGATCATGGCGGATGCCAAAGCACGCGGGGCCGAGATTCCGTTGCCACTGGATGTGGTGGTGGCACCCGCATTCGCCGCTGATGCGCCGGCGACAGTGAAGGTGGTGGATGCAGTGAGTGCGGACGACATGATTCTCGATATCGGCCCGCAAACCGCCGCCGCCTATGCCGCCCTGATCGCCAAGGCCGGCACCGTGGTCTGGAACGGCCCGGTGGGTGTGTTCGAATTTGACGCCTTTGGTCACGGCACCGAAGCGGTGGCGCGTGCGATTGCGGCCTCCAGTGCGTTCTCGATTGCCGGTGGCGGCGACACCTTGGCCGCAGTCGATAAATACGGCATCGAACAACAGGTGTCCTACATTTCTACCGGCGGCGGTGCGTTCCTGGAATTTCTGGAGGGCAAAACCCTGCCGGCGGTCGCGGCATTGGCAGCGCGTGCGATTTAATCGTTTGCAGGATGCAGCACCTGGCGTGCGGCTGTGATAGCGTGGAAGAATCATTTAGACAACGATGTCATTCCGCCATTTATGACCGCCGCACAACCACAACAACGCCGCCACACCCGCATCGTCGCCACCCTTGGCCCGGCTACCGACCCGCCCGAGGTGTTGGAAGCAGTGCTGCGTGCCGGGGTGGATGTGGTGCGGTTGAATTTTTCCCACGGCGACCCGTCGGCGCAAGTGGCGCGTGGTGAAGCGGTGCGGGCGATGGCGGCCAAGCTTGGCCGCGAAGTGGGCATTCTGGCCGACCTGCCCGGCCCCAAAATCCGGGTGGAGACGTTTGCCGACGGCAAAGTGCAACTCAAGGCCGGCAACCGTTTCGACCTGGTGGCGCGGCTGGGTGTGCCGCCGGGCGATGCCACCCAAGTGGGCGTCAGTTATCTGGAATTGCCGGGCGATGTTGTCGCAGGCGATGTGCTGTTGCTGGACGATGGCATCGTGCAATTGCAAGTGACGGCGGTGGAGGGCGAACGCATCGTCACCACCATCCTCAACGATTGCGTGTTGTCCAACCGCAAAGGTTTGAACAAACAAGGCGGCGGGCTGTCACTGGGCGCGATCACCGAGAAAGACCGCGAGCTGATCGTGATTGCCGCGGGCATGCAGGTGGACTTCATCGCGGTGTCGTTCTGCCGCAATGCCGAAGACATGCACGAAGCGCGCCGGGTGGCACGTGCACATGGCTGCAACGCCGCGCTGGTGGCCAAGATCGAACGTGCCGAAGCAATTGAAAACCTGACCGAAATCGTGGATGCCAGCGACGTGGTGATGGTGGCGCGTGGCGATCTGGGCGTGGAGATTGGCGATGCCGAACTGCCCGGGCTGCAGAAAAAAATCATCCGTGAATCCGTGGCCCGCGAAAAAGTGGTGATCACCGCCACCCAAATGCTGCAATCCATGGTGGACAGCCCCATTCCCACCCGCGCCGAAGTGCTGGACGTGGCCAACGCCGTCATCGACGGCACCGACGCTGTCATGTTGTCACAAGAATCCGCCGCCGGCAGTTGGCCGGTGAAGGCGGTTGAGGCGATGGCGCGCATCTGCATGGGCGCGGAAAAACAATTCGAAGCCGATACCGATTTCGAACAAGCCAAGCGTGGTCTTGCCCGCGCCGACCAAGCCATCGCCATGGCCACCATGTTCCTGTGCGAACACGTCGGCGTGCGCGCAGTGGTAGCGATGACCGAATCCGGCGGTACCGCGCGCTACCTGTCGCGGTTTCGTTCCGCCGTACCGATTTATGCGTTTTCCCATCACGCCGCTGCGCGGCGCAAGATGGCACTGATGCGCGACGTGTTCGCCATGGACTACGACAGCCGCGGCCAAACCCCGCGCGAAGCCGCCCGCGGCAGCATCCGCCTGTTGGTCGAAGCAGGTTTATTGAACCCCGGCGACCGCGTGGTGTTTACCAGTGGCGAACACATGGAAACCAAAGGCGCCACCAATACCTTGCGCCTGCTGGAAATCGGCGCAGATGGCTGCGCCACGGGGCTGGGGGAGTTGTAGGGAATAAGGGCATGGCGATGCGATCCCAGCGCTGAGCATCTTCCGTCCCTTTTGTTTCAACAGATCGAAGCACTGCCTGTCACCAAACAACGCATGGTCGCGCAGATGATCGATGCCGTGATCGCGCAAGCAACGCGCTAAGCCAATCACCAGCGCCACAAACAACAAGGCCCGCAATGCGGGCCTTGTGCGTCATGGGCGGGGATTAATTCCATCCGTCCCATTTGTTTTCCCTTTGTTTTATTTTTTTTTAAGCCGCCGCACTGCCGCCACCACAACAAACCAAAAAACAGAATAAGACAAAACATTTACCAGCGATGGAATGATTACCCAATTTCCACCACCCTCCGAATGTATGCCCTCCGGCCAGAGCATTCCAAAAACCATCACACCTGGAAGGTTCAGCATGTCCTGAAGATCGACCAGTCTCGATTCATATGGCAAGTAGTCGATCGCTGATATCGCGTAGAACGTCAAGACACCAAGGATGATGCACCCAAGAATCTTTTTCATCGCTTCTCATCCCTCATCTCTTGGTGTTTGCAGAGCCCTTGTCCATAGCTTAGTTACCATCGGTCTTAATTGCCTGTTGGTAAAGATCATCGCCATATGTTGCCCGAAAAACCGCTTGGGCTGCATTCACCGCAGTATCCATTTGAGCATTGGAGATCGCAGCCTCAGCTTGACTATGCTGATACGCAGCAGCAGGGTGCGCCAAGCCGGACCAAACTTTCGGATCACCGTTAGAATCGGTGTGCGCAGGGGACGTCCCATCGGTTGCAGTGTGCATAGCGTTACCGGCAGATGTCAGTGACTCAGATTTCAAGCCATCAACCGACGAAGGCATTTTCCCCTGCTCTTTCTTTGCGGCTGCCTCTTGACCACTAATGAATTTTTGCGAAGCCGTCTTTGCATCAGCGGGACTTTGAGATGGCGCTCTCATCGAATGCTGATAGCTGCTTCCCTTGCTTTGGCCGCCCTTCGATACGCTGTCCATAGAGCGGCTTGCGGATTTGAGCGTGCCACGCTGTGCTGCACTCAAGCCAGGAAAGGCTTTGTCAATGATGTTTTCGTGGATCTTCGTTGGCCATCGCCCATCACGATCACTGAACTTGTAGGGATTGTTGTTGGCATACCAGTAGCGGTTAAACGCACCCATCGGGTTGCTGTAGGCGGTGACGGGATCAACCGAGAGGAATCGTCCGATAGCGGGATCGTAATAGCGCTGCTGCATATACGTCAGCCCGCTCACCGCATCCATCACATGCCCGGTGTACCCGGCGCGGTCATCGTTTTGTCGGTTGAGTAGCCTCCCGTAGGGTTCGTACTCGCTGGTTTCGATGATAGCGCCGGCTGCATTCGTTTTGGCAATGGGGCTGCCTAATGCATCGGTGTGGAAGTAGCTGATGGTGGCCGTGGTGTTGCCGATGGGGCGGGTGATTTCGGCCAGCAGGCTGCCGGCCAGATAGACGTTGTTGATGCGCTTGCTGTTGGGTTCGTCGCGTTGCCAGAGCAGGCGGCCATCTTTGGCGTAGTAGCTGTACTTCAGGCTGGTGCCGGCGTTGTCTTGGCGGACTCTTCTTCCGTCGGCATCGTAGCGGTAGCTTTGGCCGGCGGTGCTGCGTAGGCGATTGCCGTAGTCGAAGGTATAGCCGGTGCCGTTTTTGCTGGCCAGGTTGCCTTGCAGGTCATAGGTCAGTGCGGTGACGGCGGGGCTGGCGTTGTCGGTGCACTGCGGGCCGCTGCGCACAAACAGCAGGCGGTTGTTGTCGCTGTTGTAACAATAGTATTGATTGCGTGGCAGGCTGCCGCCGCTGAGGCTGACTTGGGTGAGGTTGTCCAGCGCGTCATAGGCGTAGCTGGCGGTGCCGAACATCGGCGAGCTGGCACTGGTCAGCCGGTCGAGGCCGTCGTAGGCCATGTTATGGGTTTGGTGAACGCGGGTTTGCCGAGCAATCCATCGCATTATCCGTGCGCCACGCCGGCGGCGTGGTGAGGGGGATAGGGAAGGCAGGGATGGATAGGGCATGAGGGCTTGTGGCGTGATGCGAAGGTGGGGTTTCAGCTTTCGGGACGTTTATGGGGCAGGCAATGCTGAACTGCCGAATGTCCCGTTCTCGCGCAGATGCACGCCACCAGCATCGCATACAACAAAGGCAGCAACTTGCTTGCTGTCGATAAATGTACCTGGAGTGGCCCGCCTTCCATAGACACCTGAGAATGGGGACAACCCCGGAGGTGTTGGATGGAAAGACAGAGATTCACTGCCGAGTTCAAGCGCGAGGCCGTGCGTTTGATGGAGCGCGG
>NZ_JAIQDJ010000005.1 GCF_020034655.1 Thermomonas beijingensis
GCGGTGCTCCTGCACCATGCGAACAGCGCGCTCGCGAACTTCAGGGGAATACTTGTTTGATTTGTTCATGGCTCCATCTTCTCAGAGGTTGGAGCCTCCTCAAAACCCGGGGCGATTCAAAGCGCTCATCGAACAAGCGTGGGCCAAACGGCAACCGTTGGCTATACCCGGACGTGGTCGGGATGGAGGATTTGGGCGCGGATTGGCACCAGGAGGTGCGGGACTGCGTGAACCAGTATTCAGACAAGCGGACAAAGCTGTGGTCATTCGAGGCCAAGTTGCTGATCAACCGGTCGAACGTGCGCGAGTGCTTTTTCCAGGCAGTTTCCAACTCGTCGTGGGCGAACTTCGGCTATCTGGTCGCAGCGGAGATCGAGGGCCAGGACACGCTCAAGGAACTGCGAATGCTATTCGCTGCGCACGGCATCGGCCTGATCAAACTGGATGCGGACAACCCGGCAGAAAGTCAGGTCTTGATTCCGGCCCGTGAAAGGGATGAGATCGATTGGGATATGGCCAATCGACTGGCCACGGAGAATAGGGATTTCCTGGAGTATGTGAAGCTAGTGAAACAGTTCTATCAAACCGGCGAAGCACGGCTTGCCGATTGGGATGTGCCCAAGACAGAAGACTGATGCCTATTCGAGATGGCCGATGATGTCGAGGCGTTCATCGCCACGCTGAAATGAGCCCAGCCAAGCACCCGGTGAATCGTGGTGGGCGCAAGTCATCAATAGAGTGAAGCCATCGCATCCGAGTGCTTTGGCGTTGGCGAAGTCGGTGGTGTCGAACTTTGCCTCGCGCACCAGTGTCGTCGATATCGACTTCATTGCAGACTCGAACAGGTCGAGCAAGTAGTCTTGCAAATTTGCGCTGATGTTGCGGGAGGTCACTGCTCATCGTGAAAGAGCTGATGGGCCACAGCTCGATCAAGCAGACCGAGCGTTACGCCCATCTCGCGCCGTTGCAGGCGCACCAGGAAATCCTGCGGCTCTAGAGCCGCTCGTCGCCTTTCAGGAGGAGGCACTTGACCAGCCACACAGAATCAGCACAATGACCGTCCGGCCTGCGCTGTGGTGTCGACAATGATGTCGGCACGTAAGTCTTTGATTTAGCTCGCTTGGCTGTGCCACCAAGGATGGTGGCTCGGGACGGAATCGAACCGCCGACACGGGGATTTTCAATCCCCTGCTCTACCAACTGAGCTACCGAGCCATCGGTGTGAGCCGCGCATGATACGGGGTGAATGCCGTTTCGGCAAGCGGCCTGCGCAGTGAATTGCGCCGAATTTGGGCTGCCTGGCTAAGCCGGCGTTGGGCTTGGGGGGCGGATGATGTGGGCGTTGCCAAACAAGGAGGTGTGTCATGAAATCGCTGATTGTCTCGGGTTTGGTTTCGGTCCTGGTTGCGTTGGGGCTGGCCGGTTGTGCCGGCAATCGACTGAGTGATACCGATCGGCTGGCGTTATATCAGGCGCATGCCGGTGCGCCGGTGAAGCAGATCCGCTACATGGAACCGATCGGTTGGGATCGCATCGACGACCAGCATCTGGTGTTGCAGATGCGCCCGCAGGAAAGTTGGTTGTTGCGGCTGATGGCCCCTTGTTTGAACACGGGAAGTGGATCGCCATTTCTGGGCGTATCGTCCTTCAACGGAATGACGCTGACCCGGTTCGACAAAGTCGTGGTGCCGGGTGGCCACATCAGCTGCATGATCGATGAGATTCGCCCGCTGGATGTGAAGGCGCTACGTGCAGCCGAAACCATGCTGCGTGAGAAGCCTCACGCTTCCGGCACATAACCCGGCGGTTTGCCCGCATCGCCCTCAAACAAGTATTTCACCATCTGCGCCTCAAGAAAGGCACGGTGTTCTGGGTTCATCGGTGAGATGCGGTTTTCGTTGATCAGCATGGTCTGGTGCGCCAGCCAGCGTTGCCAGGCGGGTTTGCCCACCTGCTCGAACACGCGCTTGCCGGCCGCGCCTGGCCACGGCGGAAAGTCCAGGCCGTCGGTGTCGATGTTGTCCACCACGCAGTGCACTTTGCGGGTCATTGTGTTTGCTCCAGTAGTTTGCGCACGGGGGCGGGTAGCCCCAGCGTGTGAAGGTCAGCGCGATGGATCCAGCGCAGATCTGCATTATCGCCCACCGCGCAGCGCAGGCCGTTGACGGTGATCAGCTGCGGTTGGATACGCAGGCGGTAGTGGGAAAACCCGTGGATCAGGACGGGTAGTGCGCGGGCAGCACCGAAATCGCCGTCGATATGGCGTTGAAACCACACTTGCGCAGTTTCGTTATTTGCATGTTCCGGCAGCGACCACAGCGCGGCCCAAATGCCTGCCGGTGGACGCCGTTGCAGCAGCACGCGGCCTTGTCCATCATCCAGAATCAGCATGTGCGCGTCACGCTGTGGCAGGGTTTTGCCGGGTTTGGGCGTGGGCAATGCGTTGCTGCGGCCATCGCGCCATGCAACGCACAGCATTTGCAGTGGGCACTGCGGGCAGGCGGGATTGTGGCGGGTGCACAAGGTGGCACCGAAATCCATTTGCGCTTGCGTCCAATCGGCCTGTCGCGCATCCGGCAGCAGTGATTCGGCCAGCGTCCACAACTGTTTTTCGATGGCCGGTGTGCCCGGCCAGCCTTCGATCCCGAACACCCGGCACAGCACGCGTTTGACATTGCCATCCAGAATTGGCGCCGGCGTATTCCATGCCTGCGACAAGATCGCACCGGCGGTGCTGCGGCCAATGCCGGGTAGTGCGATGAGTGCGGCAAGCTCGTGCGGCAGATCACCGTTGTGATGTTCCACGCACAGTTTTGCCGCCGCGTGCAGGTTGCGTGCACGTGCGTAGTAGCCCAGCCCCGACCACAATGCCAACACCTTGTCCTGCCGAGCATTGGCCAGTGCGGGCAGGTTGGGCAGGGCATCGACGAAGCGCTGGAAATAAGCGGTAACCACGCTCACCTGCGTCTGTTGCAACATGATTTCGCTGAGCCAGACGCGGTACGGCGTGCGTGGATGTTGCCACGGCAAATCATGGCGACCGTACTGGTCAAACCACGCCAGCAGGCGGGTGGAAATGTCCTGGTTTGGAATCATGGTGAATGACTGATGTCCACTTCCACACCTTCCAGCACTGCGCCGCCGATATCGATACGCGGGGTGCTGAGCGTGCCGGTCAGTGGCGGCAGCGGTGAGCCGGTGTTGCCGGCATTCACCCAAGTCACAACGGCGGGTAGACGCAACTGCGCATCGAAGGTAGTGGCATCGCGACGTAGCGAAAGTGAGAGTGCATCGGTCAACCCCAGTGCACCGCGATAATCCAGCACGAACGGCAAGGCCGAGTGCGATGCCGATAGTGGCGCGGGCAGGGCGGGCCATTGCTGCGGCCATTGCGCCAGTTGCCCCTGCAGATGCAGGCGCAGGGTTTGCCCCAAGGTAAGGCTGCCGCGTGCTTGCGTGTTGGGGATTGGGCCGGCGCCGTGCAATACAAGTGTTGCCGGCACAAACCGCCAGCTGGCGCTATTGAAGGCCATTGGCCCGAACAGGCCTAGCCGGAATGGACGCTGGGTGCTGCCATTTTCGTAGCGCCCAGCAAGCCCGAGTTTGGCCGGTTGCAGCAAGGCCGAGTCCTTGCCGATGCGCAGTGGGCCGGCGAGAAAAATCTGCAGCGGCACGCGCCATTGCGCATCGGCCAGTGTCATGTGCCCGGCCCCGGCGATCCCGGCGCGCTGACCCTCCAGCAGGCGCTGCGGGGTTTGCAGACTGATCGCCAAATCCACGGGCAGACGCAGTGATGCCGCCCGGTAGCGGCCCTGTACATGCATGCGCAGCAGTTGCGTGGGGTGCAGGCTGGGGATGTGGATGGCGAGTTGGTCGATTTGCCAATCGTCATTGACGATGCGGGCATCGCGCAGTTGCACGCCGTGGGTGATGACTGGGATGCGGGTTTCCGACGGTGGTCGCGTGGCCAGCCAGCGTTGCAATGCCGGCAGGTTCAGTACGGGGGCATCCAGGGCGATGCGTTCGATGCGAAGGTCAGCGCCCATGCTGCGTAGTGTGCGCCACGGCAATGCGATGAAGACACGCTGGGCTCGCAGCAGTGCAGTGGGGTCATTGGGGCGCTGTGCCACGACACCGCGCAATTCCAAGCGTGGTGTATCACGCACACTGTAGTGAATGGATTGCGCGTGGAGTTCCAGATGCAGGGCTTGGCCCGCCTGCCGCAGCAGCAAGCGGCCTGCTCGCTCGGGTTGCAGCAACCACAGCGCCAGCAAGCAGGCGATGGCCAGAAACAGCGCCAGCCGTCGCAGCCGCCGCATGCGCGGAGGGGGTGCGACGGCCGGATTCATCCGCCGCCCAGTGCTTCGGGCAGCAGTGCATCCACGAAGGCTTCGGCATCAAATATGCGTAAATCTTCCGGGCGTTCACCAATGCCGGCATAGCGAATCGGGATGCCGAATTCCCGCGCCAATGCGAACACCACGCCGCCCTTGGCGGTGCCGTCGAGTTTGGTGACCACAAGGCCGGTCACCGGGATTTTTTCGTTGAACTTGCGCACTTGGTTGAGTGCGTTCTGGCCGGTGGTGCCGTCGATCACCATCAATACTTCATGCGGCGCTTCTGCATCGAGTTTGCGCAGCACACGCGCCACTTTGGCCAGTTCTTCCATCAGCCCGCCCTGGGTGTGCAGGCGACCAGCGGTATCGGCGATCAAGACTTCGGTGCCGCGCGACCTGGCTGCTTGCAGTGCATCGAATGCCACCGATGCGGCATCGGCATTCTGGCCTTGCGCAACCACCGCCACGCCATTGCGTTCGCCCCAGGCTTGCAATTGCGCAACGGCAGCCGCACGGAAGGTGTCGCCAGCGGCCAGCATCAGGCTGCGGCCTTCATCCTTGTAGCGGCGTGCCAATTTGCCAATCGTGGTGGTTTTGCCAACCCCGTTGACGCCGATGGTGAGCAGGACGAAAGGTTTTTTCGACGCATCAATCTGCAAGGGAATGGCCACCGGCCGCAGCAGCGCGATCAAATCCATGCGCAATGCGTGTAGGAGCGCATTGGCATCGGTAAATTCGCGCCCTTTCATGCGTTTGCGCAGGGATTCCACCAATTGCGTACTGGCGGTCACGCCTACATCGGCGGTGAGCAGCGCGGTTTCGATTTCATCCAGCAACGCGTCGTCCAGTTTCGGGTTGCGCGAAAACAGACCGCTGAAGCTGCGTGCAAAGGCGCTACCGCGCAGGCGTTCGCGCCAGCTTGGCTTGCCTGCGGGCGCGGCGAGAGTGGCAGCGGGCAGGTGCACGGATGCAGGTTCGGGCGCGGGGTCAGGCAGCGCCGCAGGCGCAGCATCGACAGGGGGGTCAAGGGCGACCACGGCAGCGGGGGGCTGGGCCGCGTCCGGCGTGGGCGTTTGCGCGTCGGGTTGCTTGCGGCGGAACCAGCTGACCATGAAGCCGTCGAATATCGGAAAATGGCGGCCATGGTAGCACCGAGCCCCCCGAGTCCTTGATGAACAAGCGTAGTGACAAACCCGCGGCAGCCCGGCCCGGCACGGTGCGGATTATCGGTGGGCAATGGCGCGGGACGCGCCTGTTGGTGCCCGACCGACCGGGCCTGCGGCCCACGTCTGACCGCGTGCGTGAGACGCTGTTCAATTGGCTGATGCCGGCGCTGCCGGGTGCGCGGGTGCTGGACTTGTTTGCCGGCAGCGGCGCACTGGGGCTGGAAGCGGCGTCGCGCGGAGCGGCAGCGGTGCAATTGGTGGAATCCGACCCGCCGTTGGCCAGCGCGCTCAGCGACGCCGTGCAGCGCTTGCAGGCCGGTGATCGGGTGGCGGTGCAGCGCGCGGATGCGCTGGCGTTTTTGCGCAGCCATAGTGAAGCGCGCTTTGATATCGCTTTCGTCGATCCGCCGTTCGCGGCGGGCTTGTGGCCGGCTGTGCTGGAGCTGTTGCCGGCGTGCATGGCGGCAACAGCGTGGTTGTATCTGGAATCGCCAACGGACATCACCCCGCATTTGCCGCCGGAATGGGCACTGCATCGCGAAAACCATACCCGCGACGTGCGCTATGCCCTGTATCGGCGCGCTACAATCGAGCAATCACTGGATCGCGGAAACGCATCAACGATATGAGCGTGGCAACGCGCATTGCGGTTTATCCCGGCACCTTCGATCCGATCACCAATGGTCATCTGGATCTGGTGAACCGTGCCGCCCCTTTATTCGAAACCCTGATCGTGGGGGTGGCGGCCAGTCCCTCCAAAGGGCCGGCGCTGCCGTTGCCGCTGCGCGTGCAATTGGCGCAACAAGCGTTGGCGCACCATGCCAATGTGGAGGTACGCGGTTTCGATTCACTGCTGGCGCATTTTGTGCGCGATATCGGTGCTGGCGTGCTGCTGCGCGGCCTGCGTGCGGTATCGGATTTCGAATACGAATTCCAGATGGCCAGCATGAACCGCCACCTGATCCCGGAGGTTGAAACCCTGTTTCTGACCCCGGCCGAACAATACGGTTTTATTTCATCGTCGCTGGTCCGCGAAATTTCGCGGCTGGGTGGCGATGTGTCCGGCTTCGTGCCCACTGCGGTAGTGGTGGCGCTTGAAGCACATCGTCGAGGCAGCCTGTCATGACAGGTGCATGGCCTCGCGTTTTTTGTTGCTGTCTCTGCAGGGGAACCCCATGAACATGTTGATCCGTTTGCTTGTTGTCGCTTGTCTTGTGTTGCCATTTGCCGCATGCAAGAAGGCGGAAGCGCCGAAGGTTGAAGCGCAAGCCGCCATTCCGTTGCCTACCAGCAGCGAACAAAAAGATTGGAAACCCTATCTGGAATACAAGCTCACCCCGCATATGGGTGGCATTACCAGCTCGCCGTTTGTGTACTTTCTGCCCAAGAGTGATGTCGAAGATTTTGCCGGCAAGTATCAGCGCCAGTTGGAAAAGCTGGAGGGTGATCTGGGGCGCGGCATTATCGAAGGCAATATGTTGGTGTTTGCTTCGCCTGACTCCGAGAAAGAGGTGGAAATGATCGAAGCTGCGTTCAAATCGGTTCCGGCTGGCAGCATGAAAGGCGTGAAGGTGATTTTCATCGGTACCGGCGTCCTGGGTGAGCGGGTCAAGGCTGCGGTAGAGCCGGCCGGCGTCAACTACATCTTCGAAGAAGCCAAGTGAGTCTTGCTTGCGTGGCCGCCACAATGCGGCCACGCAGTTGCGTATTGGTCATTCCTGCGCAGTGGGCTTGTGCGGGAACTGGCGGATTGCCGCGATGTCGCTGAAAATCAACGAACTGTGCATAAATTGTGATGTGTGCGAGCCGGTTTGCCCGAACAAGGCAATCTCCATGGGGCCAGACATCTACGTGATCGAAGCGGATCTTTGCACTGAGTGCGTGGGCCATTTCGACGAACCACAATGTGTCTCGGTATGTCCAGTTGAATGTATCGACCCTGATCCCGATCATCCGGAATCGCAGGAACAGCTGTTAGCCAAACTGGCGCAGCTGCAGGCTGAGGGAGCTGCACCATGAAGAAAATTGCGTCTATTTGCCTGCTGTCATTGGTGCCGATGCTTGCGCTGGCGCAGTCCAATCCAGTGCCCGCACATCCGCCCGGTGCAGCTATCGCATCAGCACATGCACTGGCCACGCAAGCGGGCATCGATGTCATCAAGCAAGGTGGCAATGCATTTGATGCGGCAGTGGCGGTATCGGCCACGTTGTCGGTGGTCGAGCCGATTAGCTCGGGGCTGGGCGGCGGTGGTTTGTGGTTATTGCACGATGCCAAATCCGGGCGCGATGTGTTTGTGGATGGTCGTGAAACTTCACCAGCAGCAGCCACGCCGGACAAGTTCCTCGACAAGAATGGCAACCTGGATCCCAATCGTGCGCAAACCGGGCCGTGGTCGGCGGGGATTCCAGGCTTGCCGGCCATGCTGGTGCATGTGGCTGAAAAATACGGCAAATTGCCGCTGGAAAAATCACTGGCCCCGGCAATCGGCATCGCCCGCAACGGGTTTCCGGTGTATGCACGGATGGCCGGTGGCTATCAGGTCAAGCGTGCAGAAATGGATCGCTATCCCGGCACGCGAGCGGTTTTTTCGCCAGCAGGCAAACCCATTAAACTAGGCGATATTTTCCGCCAGCCGGATCTTGCCAAAACGTTGGAGCGCTTAGGCAAACAAGGCTTTGACGGGTTTTACCGTGGCCCGGTGGCCAGCAAGCTGGTCGCTGGCGTCAATGCACAAGGCGGTCAGTGGAGTTTGAACGAGTTGGCCAGCTATCGGGTGAAAGAACGCGACCCGATCCGCTTCCGCTACCACGAGTGGGATGTCACCACTGCACCGCCGGTGTCATCCGGTGGCATCGCCTTGGCCGAGATGCTGCAAATTTTGGCACCCTATGACTTGAAGGCACTGCCCGAAGCAGAGCGCGTGCATTTGGTGGTGGAGTCGATGCGGCGTGCGTATCGCGACCGCACTTTCTATCTGGGTGATCCGGATTTCGTGAAAGTGCCACAAAAATTGCTCACCAGTACCGACTACGCCGCCGGTCTGCGCGCCACCATCCATCCGGACAAAGCCACCCCCAGCAATTTGCTATCGGGTGCGCCGACACCGCTGGAAGACGAAGAAACCACGCATTTTTCGATTATCGATGCCGATGGCAACCGGGTAGCGGCCACCCAAACCGTCAACCTGCTGTATGGCTCGGGTCTGATCCCGCCCGGTACTGGCGTGCTGCTGAACGATGAAATGGATGATTTTGCGCTCAAGCCCGGCACTCCCAATGCATTCGGGGTGATGGGTTATGAAGCCAACGCTCCCAAGCCCGGCAAGCGCATGCTTAGCTCGATGACGCCCACCTTCATGGAGTCGAAAGACACAGTAGCCGTGCTGGGGACACCCGGCGGCAGCCGCATCATTACCATGGTGCTGTTGGGTATTCTGGGCTACGACCAAGGCCTGAATGCGCAGCAAGTTGCTGCATTGCCGCGCTATCACCACCAATGGTTGCCGGATGCGATTGATGCCGAGCCCAACGCCATTTCCGCAGCGGCGGCCAAGCAGCTGCAAGCCATGGGGCATACGGTTGAGCTGCCGCCCGATGCGGCCGAAGGCGGGCGCGGCTCCAGCCATGTCTGGGGCAATCTGCAAACCGTGGAATGGGATCGTCGCAGCAATACATTGCAAGGCGGCAGTGATCCGCGGGCCCCGGAAGGCAAGGCCATGGTATTGCCGCAGCCGTAAGGCCTGCGGCGTACACTTGCGCCATGAAACTTTGGTCTGTTCTCGGTAATTCGCAAAAGCTCGATGGTGGCGCGATGTTCGGCAACGCGCCGCGTGCACTGTGGGAACGCTGGGTGGCAGTGGATGCGCAAAACCGCATTGATCTAGCCTGCCGCGCATTGCTGGCCTCACCACTGAATGGCAAAACGGTGTTGTTTGAAACCGGCATCGGCGCGTTTTTCCCGCCGCAATTGCGTGAACGCTATGGGGTACTGGAAACCCGGCACGTATTGCTCGAATCATTGGTGCAGGCTGGTTTCCAGCATGAGGATATCGACGTGGTGGTGCTTTCGCACCTGCATTTCGATCACGCCGGTGGCCTGCTGGCGCCGTGGGTGGACGGGCGCGCACCCGAATTGCTGTTTCCCAACGCCACCTTCGTGATTGGTAAAGCACATTGGCAGCGCGCACTGCATCCGCACCCACGCGATCGTGCCAGCTTCATTCCGGAATTGCCGGCGTTGTTGCAAGCCAGTGGCCGGTTGGAGTTGGTGGACGGTGATTATTCGCAGGCGCTGGGTCAAGCAGTGCGCTTCCATCACAGTGATGGGCATACCCCCGGGCTGATGTTGGCCGAGATTGCGGGTGCCCAACGTGATGACGGCGTGGCGCAGGGCGGCGTGGTGTTCTGCGCCGATTTGATCCCCGGCCGGCCGTGGGTGCACGTGCCGATCACGATGGGCTACGACCGCTGTGCGGAAACCTTGATCGACGAGAAACGCGCATTCTTGCAGGACATGCAGGCGCGCAATGTGCAGTTGTTTTTCACCCACGATGCCGCTTGTGCGATGGCGCAAGTGGTGTGCGATGACAAAGGGCGGTTTGCCGCCGCACACGAGCAGGCGGAGTTGCTGGGGTGGGAGCTGGGGTGAAAACAAACAGGTGAAACCGAACGATTCGCCTGCTCACGAATCAGCTCAGCCTGGGTCTAGAACATCCTCACTGCGCGCCGCCACCACCGCCGTCGCGGTCATGTCGCCTGTCACGTTGCCGACCGTGGCCAGCACGTCGGGGATGGCGTCCACCGCCATCAGTACCGGCAACGCAGCGATCGGTAGGCCCATCGCGGAGGTGATGGGCAGGTTGGTGGCCAGGAAGATGGCTTGGCCGGGCAGGCCCACCGAGCCCATGCTGACCAGCACGCTGAGCGCCACGCCGGTGGCCAATTGCGCGGGGCTGAGGTGAACACCGAGTGCCCATGCAATGAAGCAGGCGGTGGCGATGTATTGGATGGGAGAGGTGATGCGAAACAGCGATACCGCCATCGGCAGGACCAACCCGGAAATACGCGCCGGGATGCCAAGCCGGTTTTGCGCGCTGTCCAGCATCGCCGGCAGGGTGGCCAGTGACGATTGCGTACTGGCGGCCACTGCTTGCACCGGCACCAAGCCACCCATGAAGTGACTGAAGTTGCGTTTTCCAACGGTGACGGCCACGGCGATCAGCAGCACCACGGCCAGTACATACAGCGCGCACTCCAGCACGATGTAGATACCCAGCGCCTGCAACATGCCAAGGCCTGCGCGTGCGGTTAGCGCCAGTACCAGCGCGAAGATCCCCACCGGTGCGGCCCACAGCACCCAGTGCACGATCACGATCATGGCGTCACTGATCGCTTTGAGCAGGCCCACCACCTGTGCGCGTGGGGCAGCCTCCAGCTTGGTCAGGGCGAAGCCGAAAAACAGCGCAAACGTCACCAGTGGCAGCATTGCAGACGCGGCCGCCGCCGCAATTGCATTGCTGGGCACGATGGCGGTGAGTGCGTTGGCCCAGCCGCCTGCCGGCGCGGTGATGGCGTCGGCGTGGCCGCGCAATGCGGCGGCAACGGCGGGATCTGGTTGCAGCATCGACAGTGCCAACGGAGCCAACAGCGCGGCCATCGCGGCGGCGGCGGTGAGCAGGATTACAAAGCTGGCAATGGCGTGCTTGGCCACACGACCGGAATGCGCGGCATCGCTGGCTTGATTGATGCCTACCACTACCAGCGCAAAGACCAGAGGCACCACGGTCATCTGCAGCGCGTTGAGCCACAACTTGCCGAATGGCTCAACAATCGCGGCAATCTGCAAGCCCGTGTCCGGTGCTTGCCACGCCAGCACGATGCCAAGGGCAATGCCGGCAATCAGGCCGGTCAGGACGCGTGCGGTTTGGCTCACAGGGCTACCTCGGGCAGGTTCCAGTCGTGTTTCAGCGCGGTGTACTGTGTATTTGGCAGCAGCACGAACACGGGTTTGCGGCGCGCATCCAGCCACGCCAGCAGCGCGTCCATGCTGGCCGGTGCCATTGCGGTGCAGCCGGCGGTGGTTTCACCGGGGGCTTTCCATAAGTGGGCGAAAATGCAGCTGCCGCCTTGCTTTGCTACGCCACCTTCGTTGTGTTCGATCACGAAGCCTTCGCGATAGCGCTGGTCGCCATCGGCATGCAGATCGCGCCGCATCGGCTCGCTGGATTCATCCAGATGCGGAGCTTTCACCAGACTGCGGTCGATGATCCGGTTGTAGTAGTTCGATGCCGGCACGTCGATGCACCAGTCATTGGTGGTCATCGCTTGATAGGGCAGGCCAGTGGTTGCGGTGGCGGCATAGCCAAACGCGGTACCGATGGCGAACACGCCGGCCGGCGCTTTGCCATCGCCTTCCTGCTTGATCGGGCCATCGCGGCGTTGCGCATTCAAACCGATACCCCACGCGCTGCCGGTGCGGCCCAGCATGACCGGCACCGCATCGCCCACTTGCACCCAATGGCCGTGGTTGCGATCGAAGCGGCGCAGCTGGCCACCGGTTGCATTCCAGTCGGTAGCGGTTACCAATACGAGTTGCTGGGCATTGGCCCAGCGGTTTGCATTGGAAACGGCGGGGAAGTGCGTGCAGGCGGCGAGTGACAGTGCAAGCAGCGCCGAGGCAGTGCGGTGGATTGGCATCATTGGGCTACCAGGCAGCAGAAGGGGACGGAGGCTATCAAGCACACTTGATTGCCTCCGTCCCCTTTTGGCGTTCTAGGGTTTCTTGCAGACGCGCGCGGCGCGCGGCATCGGTTTCGTACAGACGGATGAACAGCCGATCCAGTAGATGCTGCAGCGCCGAGTGATACAGCAGGCGTTCGATTTGCGGGCGCTCGTCGTGCGCGGCCACTAGCAGCGTCTGGTCAGCCAGTGCGCGCAAGGCGTTGGCGCTGTGGCGGGTCACCGTAATCACTTTGCCGCGTTGCGCGCGCATGTGTTGTGCCAGTTGGCACAGTGCCGGTTGCAGGCCGTGTTCGGAAAACGCCAGCAGCACATCGTTTGGTTTTGCCGCGGACAGGCTGGCGGTCATGTGTGCGGCATCGAAATTGTGCACAGTCAGAATGCCCAGCTGCGCAAGCCGGAGCGCCAGCGCGCGCGCGTGCAGGTCATCTTCGCCCATGCCGACGATAAATACGGTGCCGGCGTGGCCCAGTGTCTCCGCCACGGCGGTGAGCGTGCCGGGTGGGTTGATCAAGCGGGTAGCTTCTTCAGCCTCGGATTTGCGCAGCCACAAGTCATAGCCTTGCGCAGCCACTGCCGGTGTGCCCTCCGGCAGCAGTGGTGTGCCGCCGTTGCTGTCGGCGCGGATCACTGCTTCGCTGATGGCCAGTTTGAGATCGGGGTAGCCCTTGAAGCCCAGTTTCTGGCAGAACTTGACCACGCTGGATTGGCTGATGCCCAGCGCATTGGCCAACTGCTGCGAGCTGTAGTCGCGCAGCAGGTGGGCGTTTTCCAAAATGAAATCGGCGATGCGGCGCTCGATCGCCGACATGCGATCGCGCTCGGAACGCAGAATGACCAGCGCCGTGCTCATGCGCGAAGTTTCATGCGAGCAGCCTCATGTGCGCACCCTCATGCGGCTAGGTTGTTGGCGGGCATCAAGCCGTCGATATGGCGAATCCCCAGCCCCGGAGCATTGGTCACACTGATCTCCGATTCGTTGAATAGCACACCGCTGGTCACCGGATCGTATTGGCTCAACGAGGGGCCATCCAGATCCACCTTGCTGATCACGTCGGACTTGGCTACCGCCAAATGCACGGCGGCGGCAACACCAATACTGGATTCCAGCATGCAGCCAATCATGCAGTCCATGCCGTACAAGCTGCAAATATCGGCAATTTTGATGGCATTGGAAATGCCACCGGTTTTCATCAGCTTGATGTTGACGATATCAGCGGCACGCATGCGAATCAGTTCCACCACTTCGCGGGGGCCGAACACGCTTTCATCGGCCATCACGGGTGTATGCACGCGTTCGGTGACATAGCGCAAGCCGGCCAAGTCGTGCGCCTTGACCGGTTGTTCGACCAGTTCGAGCTTCACGCCTGCATCTTCCAGGGTTTGCAGCGCATACACCGCCTGCTTCGCCGTCCAGCCTTGATTGGCATCCAGTCGCAGCAGGGCACGGCCTTCCACGGCGGCGTGGATGGCTTTGGTGCGTTCGATATCCAAGCCGATGTCTTTGCCCACCTTGATTTTCAGCGACTCAAAACCACGCTCCACCGCTGCCAGTGAATCCGCCACCATCTTGTCGATGTAGTCCACGCTGATGGTGATGTCGGTGGTAATGGCCGGCTCGCCACCGCCCAGCAATTGGTACAGCGGCGCGCCGTACAGCTGCCCCCACAAGTCATACAGCGCAATCTCCACCGCCGCTTTGGCGCTGGTGTTTTTCTCCATCGAAGACTGCACCAGTGCGGTCAGATGGTTGAGGTTGGCGATGTCTTGGCCAATCAATCGCGGGGCAATGTAATGACGCACTGCTTCGACGATGGAGCCGTGGGTGTCGCCAGTGATGACGGCAGTCGCAGGGGCACTGCCATAGCCAACATGGCCATCGTTGGTGTGCACCATCACCACCACGTCTTCGACTTGATCGACCACGCGCAACGCGGTTTTGAAAGGGGTTTTCAGCGGCACGCGCAGCATGCCAAAACGGATGTCGGTGATCTTCATGGCATGGCCTTCATTGGAGTTTGCCCACCCGCACGATATTGGTGATGCGATCCACGTAGTCGGTGTCCTTGTCGAAACGCAGTGGCAGGAGCGGGGTGACGGATACGCCATTCAGATGCATGCTGTGCAGTGTGCCATCCCTGTCAAGATAGCTGCCGCCGTTGGTGTCATGAATGACATACGGGGCACCATTGATGCGACCCAAAAACAGCATCACGTGACCGGGGATGTAAATCAGATCGCCGACGTCTAGCGTGGCGACTGCGGCCATGCGCTGCTGGCGGGGGGTGCGGGCATCAAAATGGATGCGCGAAAATACCGGACTGACCGCTTGCGCACTGGTATTGCGCGGCATCAGCACGCCCATGCTGCGATACACATCGGACACAAAGCCGCTGCAATCGCGACCGTTGTAGCTATGCCCCCAGCCGTAGCGTTCACCGAGGAATTTGAAGGCTTGGCGAATCACATTGGCACGGGTGAGGGGCAGCGCAGCGGGGCTGCTATCGGTGTTTTTCTGCAGTAGCGCGGGCGCGAAGGCAAGCCGGCCGTCGTCGTTGCGCATGGGCAAGTCGAGGATCCACGACGTGTATGGATGCTGGCCGTTGACTGGCTTGTTGACGGCAACGTCCGCCAACGGAATACGCGTGCCCATGTCCAATTGCAGCTCGGACAGGTGCGGTTGCTCACGCGTGAACAGCGTGCGCGGCTTGGCCCCGGTGATGATGCGAAATGGCGCGCGGGTGGCATAACCCAGCACGGCATCACGCCCACCTTCGGCAATTGCGCTGGCCTCCACCCACGCCGCGTAGCGCTGACTGAGCACAAATAGCCACTGGCCATCGGCGCTGGATTGGGTGATGACCACGGCGTCGCCGGGGAACAGCGCGCTTTCCTGGAAACGGTCGATATCGGTATCCCCTTGGCTGGAAAATACCCGCAAGGTGGTCGGGAATGTGCGCAGTGCAGTGCGGCGCACGGCCATGCCATAGCGGGTGGCTTGATTGGCCGGGATTGCAGGCAGAGCGCGATTGGCGACGATGGCATCCAGTGTTGCCTGAGGGATCGATTTTCCGGTGTCATCCCAGAGTGGCTTGGTTGGAGCCGATGCTGATTCCTCGATCCAGGTGCGCACTTGCGCACCCGTCAAGCTGGCCGGAAGCGCAGCCAGATCGTGCATGGAAGGATCGTCATGCAATAGTCGCGCATTACGCGCTTCGATCTGTTGCGGCGTCAGTAGCAACTGTGCGGGCTGCTGGGTGCGTGCCAGCCAGAACGCGGGGGTCAGCTGTGCGTCTTGTATCCCGATCACTCCGCTGGCAGGCAGTTGCAGCGGGCTTGTCGATGGCGTGCGAGCAGCTGCCGGAACGGTGGCAAGCAACAACGTTGCCACCAGCAGGTGCCGGTGCCAGGACGGGTGGAGCGAGGTGCGGAGGGGAGCCATGCCAATCCTTTGCGGGTAAGCCGTACAAGTGTGTGCTGCTGTCTGTGCATTGGGCAACGCGTTGCCTAGTGTGCAGGAAGTGATGCTTTTGGAATACATGATTCAAGTATTTTATACTTAAAGAATAAATTATTGACAAGTGGATCGGCGTGGTGTTACACCTGTCATGCATCGCAGTGTCGATGGGGACTTTGGTCTGGATGCTGCTGTCGTTCACACATATATCGGACACGATCGGGGAAACGTCATGAGCAATGACCGTATTTTGCGTAAATCCATTTTGAGCATCGCTATGGGGCTGTGCATTGCCTCGCTGGCATCGGTACCTGCGCTGGCACAAACCGCAACTGGCGGTGTAGCGGGGCGTGCGAATGCTGGTGACACCATCACTGTCACCAGCGCCACCACTGGACAAAGCCGTACAACAACGGTCAACAAGGACGGCACGTACCGCATCGGCCAGTTACCGCCGGGCAGTTACACGCTGGCAACAGGCAAGGGTAATCCCATCGCGTTTGCGGTTGACTTGGGCAACACCACCACGGTCAATCTGAAATCCGAAGGCAGTCCGACCAACCTGGAGGCCGTGCAGGTGATCGGTAGTGGCGTGGTCAATCGCGTGGACGTGCACAGCACGGAAACCGCCACCGTTATCGACCGTCAAGAATTGGCGCGGTTGCCTGTGGATCAAAGCATGGGTGCGGTAGCGTTGCTTGCACCGGGTGTCATCAAGGGTAATTCGTCGTTCGGTGGTATTTCATTTGGCGGCTCATCGGTGGCCGAAAATCAAATCTATGTCAACGGCTTGAATGTCACGGATTTTTACCGCCGGCAGGGCAATTCCAGTGCGCCGTTTGCGTTCTTTGATCAATTTCAGGTCAAGACCGGTGGCTATTCGGTGGAATTCGGGCGCAGTACCGGTGGTGTGGTCAATGCTTCAGTACGCGCCGGTGGCAATGAATTTCATGGTGGCGCGGAACTGACCTTCGAGCCGGCAGCCTTCAGTGCTGCCACCGATGATCATGTGTTCACCCATCCCACCGCACCCACGACCTATGTGCGGGGCAGTCGTGACAAGTCCAGCTTGACCAAGACCAATATTTGGGCATCTGGGCCCATTGTGAAAGATCGCCTGTTCTTCTTTGCGATGTACGAAAACCAGGACTATCGTGCTGGCAATACCGACAACACCGGCTCCGATTGGACGCGCACCAAATCGAATAATGGCTTTTGGGGTACGCGGTTGGATTGGAATATCACCGACAATCATGTGCTGTCGCTGATGGCCTTCTCCGACAAGGCGGATTCTGCTGCTTCGGCTTATGCTTACGACTGGTCAAGCGAAAGGATTGGTGCCTACGGCGGTGACACCATGAATGAGACCGGCGGCAAGAACTGGACGTTGACCTATACCGGTCATTTCGGTGAAAACTTCGTTGCCAAAGCGATGTATGGCGAAAACGACCGCAATGCGTTTACCCATTCAGTGCTGGATATCGACTGCAATCCGATTTCAGTCGATGGCAGTTATGCAGGGGCCGGTGCATTGGTAGGCAAGACCGTAGGTTGTCACCCGACCGGTGATTCCGTGACCAAGATGGACAACACCCGCAAAATCGGCCGTTTGGATTTTGAGTGGGCATTGGGCAACCATCTGCTGCGGTTTGGCCTGGACCAAGAGAAGCTGACCACGCAGCAAAGCTCGTATTACCCTGGTCCTGGCGGTGATGCGTTGTTGGCAATGACGCTTGCTGCCGGCACTGAAATCGTGGATGGTTCCGGCGTGTTTTTGTCTCAAAATACCGACATCATTCGCAAACGGCATCGCGTACTTGGCGGGGCATTTGAAACCGTCAATAATGCCTACTACATCGAAGACAACTGGAATATCACCGATAGCTTCTTGCTCAATCTTGGTGTGCGGATCGACAATTTCAAGAACAAGACTGCGGCGGGCGATGCCTTCATCAACATCAAGAACTTGGTGGCCCCGCGTGGCGGTTTCAGCTGGGACATGAAGGGCGACGGCACCACCAAGTTGTACGGCAATTTGGGGCGTTATTACCTGCCGGTAACCAATATCATCAGTACGTCATTTGCCGGCGGGTTGGTGGATGAGTACAGCTTCTTCCAGCTCAATGGTTGGCAACAGGCCACCAATCCTGAAACCGGTGCCACCTACATGGCACCCATTATCGGCGCGCAAATTGGCCCTACCGACAAAAGCATGAACACCGGTGGGGATGACCTGCGAGGTATCTTCCCGAAGGACTTGAAGGCGGTTTATCAAGACGAGGCGATTTTCGGCTACGAGCGCGCCATCAATGAGGCGTGGTCGTGGGGTGTGAATGCCACCTATCGTCGAATGAACCGCACCATCGAAGATACCCGCATTACGCATTCCAACTGCCCGAGTGGTTTCAATTGGCCGATCATCAACCCTGGCGAGAAAAACACACTGTGGTGCGATGACATCGGCAATGGCCAAGGCGGTTGGGTGGAGCTGGATACCAGTGTCGATGGGTACAAAAAGACCAACGGTGAAATCATCGGTTACAAAAAGCCCAAGCGCGAATACAAGGCGTTGGAGTTCCAGCTGGATCGTGCCTGGGATGGCAAGTGGTCGTTCAATGCCAGCTATCTGTGGTCAAAATCGACCGGAAACTTTGAAGGTCCGGTGAATTCAGATACCGGCTACAACGACACTGGCATGGTGCAGTACTACGATCATCCGGCGGTGAACGAACGCTATGGGGTGCTGTTCAATGATCACCGTCATCAGGTGAAGTTGCGCGGCAGCTACAAGTTGAACGACATGTGGTCATTTGGCTCCACGTTGACCGTACTGTCGGGCGGGCCGATTACCGCTTATGGCACCTACTGGCCGGGGGACAACCGTGCGGCGGGCTCATCGGGTGAATTCAGCGGCGGTGGTTCCGGTTGGATCTGCGTAGCCAACTGCAAGCAAGCGTACAACCTGCGGCAGTACGAGTACACCGGGCTGGGTGCATTCGGCCGGATGCCGTGGACCTTTGACTGGGGTGCAAGCGTGACCTGGACCATGCCGGTGCCGGACGTGGACTTGAAGGTGCGCCTGTCGGTGTACAACCTGCTGAACAAGCAAACCACGGTGCGTGTGCGGACCCGTTACGAGGTCACTCCCGGCGTCTATCGTGAAACCTTTGGTGAAGGCTCCAATTGGGCGGCGCCACGTTCCGCACAGTTGGTGCTGACCTACAACTTCTGATTGCGGTAACCCGTAGTCACGGCAGTGTGTGGTTCCCCTGGGGGCGGCCCTTCGCCGGGCCGCCATTTTTTTTGAGGTTTGAAAAATGCAGGATGTGACTTCGTGCTGGAGCACCGGGGTGTTTGCCGGTGTGGATTTGGAACAGCTGGCCCTGCGTGAAGGCACGCCCTTGTATGTGTACTCCGCGCCGGCGATTCGCAGCCGTATGCGCGCCTTGCACGATGCCTTGCAGGGGTTGAACGCGGGCATTCGCTATGCCGTCAAAGCCAATGGCACGCTGGCCGTGTTGCAGTTGTTGGCGGAGCAGGGCGCGGGTGCCGATATCGTGTCTGCAGGCGAATTACAGCGTGCCCTGCGGGCAGGCATTGCCGCGTGCGACATCGTGTTTTCCGGTGTCGGCAAGACCGATGCAGAAATCGGCATGGCGCTGGCTGCGGGTGTGGGCCGCTTCAATCTGGAATCGCGTGCAGAGCTTGATGCGGTTCAGCGGATTGCCGCTGCACGCGGTTGCATGGCCACTGCTTCGGTGCGCATCAATCCCGACGTGGACGCGCAAACCCACGCCAAGATTTCCACCGGTAAAGCCGAGAACAAATTCGGGGTTGCGATCAGTGAAGCGCGTGCGTGGTTCGATGCGCACACAACATGGCCCAACGTGCAGCTGGATGGCTTGCATATGCATATTGGGTCGCAACTGCTCAGCCTTGCGCCGGTGGCAGAGGCCGTTCAGCGGATGGCCACGTTCTGGCAGCAATTGGTGGTTGCAGGGCACAGCATTGCAAGTCTGGATGTGGGTGGTGGCTTGGGTGTGCGCTATCGCGAGGGCGAACATGCGCCCGCAGCGCGGGACTACGCCGACATTTTGCGCACCGCATTTGCCGGCTTTGATGGTCGAATCCTGGTGGAGCCAGGTCGCTGGCTAGTGGCCGAGGCGGGCGTGCTGTTGTCGCGCGTGGTGTTGGTAAAACAGGGCGAGGCGCGCCGGTTCTTGGTGCTGGATGCGGCGATGAACGATCTGTTGCGCCCCAGCTTGTACGAGGCATGGCATGACATCGTGCGTATTGGTGACGATGCTGGCCGTGAATCCTTGGCCTATGACGTGGTGGGGCCGGTGTGTGAAACCGGCGACACCTTCGCGATGGATCGGACATTGCCGCGCTGCGCTGCCGGCGAGTTGGTCGCGATATTGGGCACCGGTGCGTATGCGTCGTCGATGGGGTCGACCTACAATTCGCGCCCATTGCCTGCGGAAGTACTGGTGGACGGAGGCCGCTATGCGCTGGTTCGTCGACGCCAGACATTCGATGCGATGATTGCCGACGAGCAACCCGCTAGCGTTTGGAACAGCCCATGAAGCCGTCTACAGCCACGATGTGCCTAGCCCTGTTGCTGCTGATTGGCGCGGCGCAAGCGCCGGCTCAAGTGCCGTCACAAGCCAGCGTAGTCGGCATCGCGAGCAGTCCTGCGCCAACGGCAGAGATGATCGACGCCATGGTACGCGCCACTATCCGGCGTTATCAGTTGCCGGGAATTGCAGTGGGCGTGATCGAGGATGGCCGGCTGGTATTCGCACGTGGCTATGGCGAAACCGTGCACGGCAGTGGCGACCCCATCACGCGGCACACCTTGTTCAAGATTGCCAGCAACAGCAAGGCGATGACCGCCGCGCTGTTGGCACGCTTGGTGCAACAGGGCAAATTGCAATGGAATGACCCGGTGGTGAAGTATTTGCCAGAGTTCGCCATGCACGATGCGTGGGTCACCGCGCATATGACCGTGAATGATCTGCTGGTGCATAACAGTGGCCTGCCCGAAGGTGGCGGCGATTTGATGCTGTGGCCCGAGCCCAACGCATTTACCCGTGACGACATCGTGCATGGCTTGCGTTATATCAAGCCTGCTTACGGGTTTCGTGCCGGCTATGCCTACGATAATTTGTTGTACGTGGTGGCTGGCAAAGTCGCGGAAGCTGCTGGCGGCGCAACCTATGAAGCGTTAATCCAGCGCGAGTTATTTGAACCGCTCGGACTGCACGATTGCAAGGTGGGTGCATTTGTCTTGCGCGAGGCCGGCAGCGTGGCGCAGCCGCACGGCCGTGATGGCGACAAGATCGTACCCACGCGTCCAGACCCGGCGCAGGTGCCGGCCATTGCGTCGGCACCTGCGGGCGGCGTTCGTTGCAGCTTGGACGATATGTTGGTGTGGGCGAATAATTTTCTTGCCCCCACGCCTGCGCAACTGCAATGGCTGTCACCTGTGCAGCGCGCTGAATTGTGGGAGGCACGCACACCCATGCCCATTTCCCGGCAACGTCGGCAGTGGGACAACACCCATTACTACGCCTATGCCTATGGCTTCCGGCTGGCCGATGTGGACGGGCAATGGACGGTGTCGCATACCGGTACCTTGGGCGGCATGTATTCGATGATGATGCTATTGCCCGATCGTAAATCCGGCTTCGTGTTCATGATCAATGGCGATGGCGGCAACGCACGCACCGTGCTGGGCACGGCATTGCTGAAATTATTTACCGCTCCGGCAACTTCACTCGGCGTGGATGGTTATGCCAATGCCTTGGCCAAGCCCGCAATCAGCACGCCCGCCACAGCGCACGCGCCGCTGCCTGATCTCCGCAAGCGCACTGCCGTGCGGCCTGCTGCAATGCGCAATTGGCTTGGGGTTTGGCGTGATCCGTGGTTTGGCGACGTGCGGATCTGTGGCGTAGGCCAGCACGTGGAATGGCGCTCTGCGAAGTCAGAGAAAATGCACGGTCAAATCACCCAGCTGGATAGCCGCATGTTGCTGGTGTGGCAGGATGAGGCGGTGGATGAAAACGCGTGGCTTGACTTCACTGGCAATGGCCAGTCACGCCGGTTACGCATGGCCAAATTTGACCCGCATGGGGATTTTTCATCCGACTATGAAGACCTCGATTTCCAACGCGTGGGCGATTGTGACTAACCGATGGCGCTGTGCGCGTGGGCTGTTGCCGCTGTGCCTGGTGTGGGTCGTGATGATCCCTGTGGCAGCATCGGCGGCAGAGCGTCCTTCCTCCCGGCAGCCTGTCATGCCCAATGCCGCAATTGATCAACTCTTGCATGACTATCAAGGTGATGTGCCAGGCGCTTCGCTGTTGGTGTTGCAAGATGGCGTACCGCTGGTGGCGCGTGGCATGGGCAAATCCGATCTGGAAACTGGCACGGCGGCCGGCCCGCAGACCAACTACCGCCTTGCATCGGTGAGCAAACAGTTCACCGCCGCTGCCATTTTGCTGCTGCTGCAAGATGGCAAGCTGACCTTGGACGATCCCGCGCGCAGATGGTTACCCTTGCTGCCGCCGGAAACCGGGGCCATCACCCTGCGCCATCTGCTGACCCACACCTCGGGTCTGATTGATTATGAAGACCTGATGGTAGAGCCGTACACCGGTCAGATCCACGATGCCGGGGTGCTGGCCCTGCTGGCGCAGGAACATCGTTTGTATTTTGCGCCGGGTACCGCATATCGCTACAGCAATAGCGCCTACGCACTGCTGTCGCTGATTGTGGAACGTGCCAGTGGCATGGACTATCCCGGCTTTCTGCAAGCGCGGATTTTTCAGCCATTGGGGATGACGCATACGCTGGCTTTTGTGGACGGCGCTGCAGCAGTGCCGCAGCGGGCCTTTGGCTATAGCTGGGCAGATGGCCATTGGCAACGCACCGATCAAAGCTCAACCAGTGCAGTGCTGGGGGATGGCGGGATCTACTCCAACATCGACGACCTGGCCAAATGGGATGCCGCCCTGTACGACGACCGCCTGTTGACCAGCGCTTCGCGTGCACTGGCGTTTGGTCCGCACGCGGAAGTCACTGGTGAAGGCTACCAGGCCCGCTATGGGTTTGGTTGGCGCATGACCGGGGACACCCAGTGGCATTCCGGCGAAACCATTGGCTTTCGCAATGTCATCGTGCGCTGGCCAGCGCGGCATCTGAGTGTGGTCTTGCTGACCAATCGCAACGATTCGGAACCCTACAAAACCGCACTGGCGATCGGCGCACTGTTCCAGCAACCGTAAATTTCGACCTCGCAGTCGCGGAAATTGCGACACGCGCCGTCTAAGATGCAGCCTTCTTCTAATGCTGACGCCACGATGGCCAAACCTCCCGGCAAACCCCGTACGGCCTACGTGTGCACCGAGTGCGGTGCCGATTACGCCAAATGGCAGGGCCAGTGCGAGGCCTGCGGGGCATGGAATACCTTGTCTGAAATCGCGCTGGAAACCGCAGCGCAAGCCAAGTCACCGGCCGCGCGCCGCAGCGGTTGGGCGGGCAAAGTGGATGCGCCGAAGATCACGCCCTTGGCCGAGGTGCGCACCGACGAGCAAGCGCGGGCATCGACCGGCATCAGTGAGTTTGACCGCGTACTGGGCGGTGGCTTGGCCGAGGGCGCAGTGGTGCTGGTGGGTGGGGATCCGGGCATCGGCAAATCCACTTTGTTGCTGCAAACACTGGCCAAAATGGCCGGCAGCTTGCCGGGGTTGTATGTGACAGGCGAAGAGTCGCTGGCGCAAGTGGCGGGCCGTGCGCAGCGGCTGGGCTTGCCATTGGCAGGCTTGCATGGCTTGGCCGAAACCTGCGTGGAGCGCATTCTGGAACACGCCATCGTCGCCAAGCCGCGCCTGCTGATTGCCGATTCCATCCAAACCTTGTGGACGGACACCTTGAGCGCAGCACCAGGGTCGGTGAGCCAGGTACGCGAAGCCGCGGCGCGCTTGGTGCGTTATGCCAAAGAAACCGGCACGGCCGTATTTCTGGTCGGGCACGTGACAAAAGAGGGCGGTATCGCCGGGCCGCGTGTGCTGGAGCACATGGTGGATGCGGTGCTGTATTTCGAAGGTGATTCCGGCAGTCGTTTTCGTGTGCTGCGTGCATTCAAAAATCGCTTTGGCGCCGTCAATGAGCTGGGTGTGTTTGCGATGTCCGATGCCGGCCTGCGTGAAGTGGCCAATCCTTCCGCGATATTTTTATCCGGCAGCGGCCGCCCGCAACCGGGCAGTTGCGTGATGGTGACCCGCGAAGGTACGCGCCCGTTGCTGGTGGAAGTGCAAGCCTTGGTGGACGCATCGCCGTTGTCCAACCCGCGCCGCGTGGTAGTGGGCCTGGAAGGCAACCGGCTGGCCATGCTGCTGGCGGTGTTGCATCGCCACGGCGGGGTGATGGTGGGCGATCAAGACGTGTTCGTGAATGTGGTGGGCGGTATCCGCGTGCAAGAAACCGCCGCCGACTTGCCGGTGCTGTTGGCGGTGCTCTCGTCACTGCGCAATGCTCCATTGCCCGACAAAACCATCGCGTTTGGCGAAGTGGGCCTGAGTGGTGAAATCCGTCCGGTGCCAAACGGCGAAGAACGCCTGAAAGAAGCTGCTACTCACGGCTTCAAACGCGCCATCGTGCCCAAGGCCAACGCACCGAAAGCCGGCAGCTACAAAGGAATGGAAGTGATCGCGGTGGAGCGATTGGCCGACGCGCTGGAGCAAGCGTGAGCGCGAGTGCGCAGGCCAGGCGGCTGCAGGGTATGGGCGCGTACTTGCATGCGTTGGATGCGCGATTGATGGACAACGTGCCGCCGCGTTGGGCGATAGGGTTGCCATCGGCCGTACGTGAGCTTGCATGGTTTGGCATCAAGGAAGCGCGTGCGTGCCTGTTTGCCGGTTTGTTCTTCGCCGCCGTGTTTGCGATGCCGCGTGCAGGGTTGTTTGGCATCCCGCGCTACGACCTGCTGTTGGTGTATGCACTCGTCGTGCAGCTATGGATGCTGCGTGCGCAACTGGAAACCCGGGATGAGTTTCGCGCTATCTGCTTGTTCCACGCGGTAGGCTTTTGTCTGGAGGTGTTCAAGACCGCGATGGGCTCGTGGAGCTATCCGGATGCTGCCTACACCAAATTGTTTGGTGTGCCGTTGTTTTCCGGCTTCATGTATGCCTCGGTGGGCAGCTACATCATCCAGGCATGGCGGCTGTTTGACCTGCGCATCCGCCATCACCCGCCGTATTGGATGGCGGTTGCCGCCGCGCTTGCCATTTATCTCAATTTCTTCACCCATCACTGGCTGGGTGATTACCGCTGGTACATCGCGGCGCTGGTATTGGGCCTGTATGCGCGCACCAGCGTGCTGTTCCGGCCGCTGGATCATGTGCGCAAAATGCCGTTGCTGCTGGCGTTCGTGCTGATCGGTTTTTTCCTGTGGCTGGCCGAAAACATCAGCACGTTCTACGGTATCTGGAGCTACCCCAACCAGATGGGCGCGTGGTCGCGCGTGCATTGGGGCAAGTGGAGTTCATGGTCGCTGCTGGTGATCATGACCTTCACGATTGTGGCTGGCCTGAAACACGTCAAAGCCAGCATCCACGTGCCGCCGGAATGAGGTTAATGCCCGCCCGCAGCAGCCCCGCCGATCTTGGCGGCAAACGGCGGCTTGGCCAACCATACGAAGGCGATCACGACGAGGAAGATGATGCCGAGCAGGTGGAAGATTTCGTTGAAGCCGATTTGTGCGGCCTGGTTGGAGATCATTCTTTCCAGCACCGCCGCGCTGCGTTGCATATCGCCGCCGCCGTATTGCACCAAGTGTTGCATCGCGGCCGGATCCAGCCTGGACACACTCTCGGTTATGTGCGCATGGTGGAATGCACCGCGCTCGCTCCAGGCATAGGTGGTGAGCGAAGCCGCAAAACTGCCGCCGAGTGTGCGCAAGAACGTCATCAAGCCGGAGCCTGCCGAAATTTCATGCGGGGCCAAATCCGATAGCAGAATTTGCAGCACCGGCATGAAGAACAGCGCCACGCCCAGCCCTTGGAACAATTGCACGGCGGCGATGGTGTGGAAGTCCACCTCCAGATTGAAGCCGGAACGCAGGAAACTGGTCATCGACATTGCCACGAAGGCAACACTGGCCAGGATGCGCAGATCGAATCGATTGGCATATTTGCCCACCAGTGGGGTTAGCAGAACCGGCAAAATACCGATCGGTGCGGTGGCAAACCCGGCCCAGATCGCGGTGTAGCCAAGATTGCGTTGCAACCACAATGGCACCAGAATGCCGACGCTGAAAAATGCGCCATAGGCCACCACCATCGCGGCGGTGCCTGCCGCAAAATTGCGATGGCGGAACAGGCGCAAATTGACGATGGGGTCTTTGTCGGTCAGCTCCCAGATCACGAACACCGCAAGCGAAATCGCTGCCACGATAGTCAGTATCACTATCGTGTGCGAGGCAAACCAGTCCTCGTCATTGCCCAAATCCAGCAGGATCTGCAGCGCGCCCACGCCCAGTACCAACGTGGCCAGGCCGATGTAGTCCATCTTCGGCTTTTCGAGTTTTTCCGGGCGGCCTTTCAGCTGTCTGCCCACCACGGTACTGGCAAAAATCCCGATCGGAATGTTGATGAAGAAAATCCATTCCCAACTGTAGTTGTCGGTGATCCAGCCACCCAAAATGGGCCCGGCAATGGGGGCAACCACGGTCACCATTGCCAGAATTGCAATGGCTTGGCCGCGCTTGGCGGGTGGGTAGATGGAGAGCAACAAGGCTTGGGTGACGGGATACATCGGCCCAGCCAACAAACCTTGCAAGGCGCGCGCCGTCACCAACAACCCCATCGAATGCGCCAGTCCGCACAGGCATGAGGCAAACACAAAGCCCAGCGTGGACCACATGAATAACTTGCGTTCACCAAACCGACGCGCCAGCCAGCCGGTCAATGGCAGCGCAATCGCGGTGCTGACCGCGAACGAGGTGATCACCCAGGTGGCTTGGTTGGCACTGCCGCCCAAATTGCCGGAAATGGTGGGCAACGACACATTGGCGATGGTGGTGTCCAGCACCTGCATGAAGCTGGCCAGCGCCAGCCCCAGTGTGGTCAGCGGCACATTGGGCGGGCGGAAATCCGCAAGACTCGGGGTCCGGGTTTCCGGGCCGGGGGGCAGCCCGGCCGCTTCTTCTTGTTCGGCAAGGGTGGTCATGCGCGTGCCGGATCAGTTCTTGTGGCCCGGCAGGTTTTTTTCGACGATCGCGGTGATCATCGCGTCGGCGTCGTGCAATTGCTTGGCATAGGCCTCGGTGGCCAGCACCGGCTGGGTGGCGGCTGCGGCTGGCAGTACCGGCAACGACTGGTCGTGCACATTGACCTTGACCGCCATGCTCATCCCCAGCCGCAGTGGATGCTCACGCAGTTGCCGGGGATCCAGGGTGATGCGCACCGGGACGCGCTGCACGATCTTGATCCAGTTGCCGCTGGCGTTTTGCGCCGGAAGCAGTGCAAACGCGCTGCCGGTGCCCAATCCAAGGCTTGCCACCTTGCCATTGAACGCCACCGTGTCGCCGTACATGTCGGCAGTCAGCTTGACCGGTTGGCCAAGTCGCAAATTGTGCAGCTGGGTTTCCTTGAAATTGGCATCCACCCACACCTGTTGCAGCGGGATGATGGCCATCAACGTGGCGCCCGGTTGCACGCGCTGGCCCAGCTGCACGCTGCGCTTGGCCACATAGCCATCCACCGGCGCCACAATCGCAGCGCGTTGCTCATTCAGATAGGCCTGCCGCAGTTGTGCTGCTGCCGCTTGCACTTGTGGCTGATCGCTGACGGTGGTGGCATCGACCAACGCATGGGTGCGCGCCAATTGTCCACGCGAGCCGGCCAGTGCCGCCTCCATCGCTTTGAGCTGGGTTTGTGCGTGTGCCAGTTCTTCGGCCGAAACTGCACCGCTGGCCACCAACCCGCTGCGGCGTGCCACGTCCGCACGTGCTTGGCTCAGAGCCACTTCACGTGCGGCGATATCGGCCTGCGCGGAATCCACACTGCTATACAGCCCACGCACTTGCCGCACGGTGGCTGCAAGGTTGGCTTGCGCCTGTTCCAGCGCCACCTTGGCATCGTTGGGGTCCAGTTGCACCAGCACTTGGCCGGCGCTCACCCGCATGCCGTCATCGGCATTGATGGCTACCACCGTGCCCATCGTCTGCGGGGTGATGCTGACCACGTTGCCCTGCACGTAAGCATCGTCGGTGTCCTGCTGCCAACGCGCCACCAGCAGATAGTAGGCGGTCCAGGAGATACCGGCGAGCAAGGTAATCACCAGCAGGATCAGCAAGGCGCGGCGGCGTTTGCCGTTGCCGGCGGGCGGCAGCGCACTATGCGATGCCGGTAGTGGTGCGGGCTGGCCGGCGGAGGTATTGGGCGTGGTTTCAGTGGTCATGAGGGGGTCACTTGGAAGCCGTGGTGTTCTGGGCATTGGCGCTGGAGTTGACGGCAACGCCGCCGCCCAGTGCTTGATCGAGGTCGATGCTGGCTGCACGCCGTGCGGCGGTGAGTGCGGCCAATTGCTGGTCCAGCTGCAGCAAGGATTTTTGTGCGTTCAACACATCCAGTTGCGATGCCAGGCCGGCGTGCTGACGTTGTTGCACTTGCCGGTAAGCGCTATTGGCGGCGGTCTGTGCCTGGCGGGTACTGGCCAGCTGAGTGTCCAGTGCGTGCGCGGTTTGCACCGCATCGGCCACTTCCCGCATGGCGGCCAACAAGGTCTGGTTGTAGCTGGCCACCGCGATGTCGTGATCGGCTTGGCTGGCGCGTAATTGGCTGCGCAATTGGCCGCCTTCGAAAATCGGCAGACTCAGGGCCGGGCCGCCGTTGAGCAGCAGGGATTTGTTGCCAAACAGATCACCCAAGTTGCCCGCGGCCAATCCTGCTAGCGCACTGAGATTGAGGCTGGGATAAAACGCGGCTTTGCTGGCATCGATGCCGTGCTGCGCGGCTTCCACCCGCCAACGTGCCGCCACGATATCGGCACGCCGTGCCAACAGATCGCTGGATAGGGTGTCAGGCACCATGAGCTTGGGCTGCGCCAGCTGCGGCGGGGTGATGGCAAGGCCGCGATCCGGACCGGCGCCTAGCAGCAGCGCCAGCGCGTTGCGCAATTGTTCGATCTGGTGCTGCGCGGCTTGCTGTTGTTGACTGGCGAGCGCGGCTTGGCTTTGGTGTTGCGCCAGCCCGATGCCATTGTCCAGCCCCGCCTTGACCCGTTGCCGGTCGAGTACCAGCAACCCATCGGCGCGGGTGATTTCGGCTTGTGCAAGTGCTGCCTGGTCGAATGCTTGCGCCAGCGCAACGTAGGTGCGGGCGATGTTGGCCGCCAAGCTCAGCCGCGCTGCATGTGCATCCACTTCTAGCGCGTGCGCATTGCCGACTGCCGCCTGCCACTTGGCTTTGTCCTGCCCCCACACATCGGGGTTGTACTTCAGGCTCAGCATCAACAGATTGGCGACCTTGAACGAGCCACCGATGTCGTTGCCGGCCAAGGTTTCCGGCAACTGCATGCCGAGCACCTGCGCGCTGGCCCCCACCGACGGCTTGCGTGCGGCCTCGGCAATGCCGGCCTGCGCCTGCGCCTTGCGCGCACGCGCATCGGCCACGTCCAGGCTGGGCGCGTTGGCCAGTGCTTCATCCATCAGCGCATCCAGTTGCGGGTCGGCAAACGCTTGCCACCAACGCTCGCTGGGCCAAGCGGCTGCCGATAGCGGCGCGCCTGCAAGCGAACGAGCAACCGGGACGCTGGCAGCATCGCGCAGCGTGGTCTGGGTGACCAGCCCGTTGCTGCTGGCGCAACCGGCCAACAACAGCGTGCCGCCCAGGGCGATGATGAGAGGGGTCATTCGAAACATGGAGTCAATCCTGGGACAGCAAGTTGTCGCGGGCCTGCTCCAGCAGGCGGGTCAGTTGGGCACGGGTAGCATCGTCCATGCCTTGCAGCGCGCGTTCACGCACGCGCCGGCCGCATTGGTCCACATCGCGCCAAAGTTGGCGGCCGGCATCGGTGAGATGGATGTGCAAGGCGCGGCGATCGTTGGTGTCAGCCACTCGCTCCACCAGCTCGCGCGCTTCCAATTTATCCAGCAGGCGGGTCATCGCGCCGGGGTTGAGATCGGCAGTACGGGCCAAGTCGGTGACCCCGGCAGTGCCTACCGCCAAGGTCTTGATCACGATGTACTGGCTGAACGTCAGCGCATGTCCGGCCAAGGCCAATTCGCGCTCCATGCGCGCCCACATGGCGTCGCGCACTTGCCGGAACAACAAACCCAGGGTGGAGCCGCTGCAGGCCTCGGGGGGGAAGATTGGCGTGTTCATGGCGCGGCATAATGCCCGCCTGCGCAATAGTTGTCAATGCAAACATTGCAATGGCAAGTGTATGTTCAGCCAGTGCGGTGCAACACCAGTTCCAGCACGAATTTGCTGCCGAAAAATGCCAATACCAGCAGCGCCATGGCGGTCAGTGTCCAGCGCACCGCGATCGCACCACGCCAGCCATAGCGCCAGCGTCCCAGCAGCAACACGCCAAACGCGAGCCATGACAGCAGACTGAGCACGGTTTTATGCACAAGGTGCTGGGCCAGCAGGTTGTCCACAAACAGCACGCCGGTCAGCAACGTGGCTGTCAGCAGCGTAAACCCCACGACAATGGTGCGAAACAGCAAGGTTTCCAGCGCGGTCAGTGGGGGCAGGGCGCGCAGCCACAGATGAAATTCGCGGCGGCGCAGGGCGCGTTCCTGGAGCCACAAGAACATGGCCAGCAAGGCTGCCAGTGCCAGCGTGGCGTAGGCCAGCAGGGCCAGCCATGCGTGCAACAGCAAGCGCCAATCCAATGGTTCCGGTTGCTTGGTGTGGCCATACATGCCATAGCCCACCAGCAGGGCAGCGGCCAGTGGAAAGACCACGACTCCAAGTGCGCGCATGCGCCCGCCAATGCCCGCAAAGGTGGTCATGGCGGCCATTCCCAGCCCCACCAGCGATAGTGCGGCAAAAAAATGCAGGTCGGTATTGCCGGAATGCCGCCAGCCCAACCAATGGAAGACGGCATGCAGCACTACGGCAGTGCTGGCCGCCAGCAGCCAGCCGCGCGAGAGGGTGCGCTCCGGGCGCTGTACGCCCATCGCCAGCCAAACGGTGGCGATCAGATACAGCAGTGTGCTGGCAACAAGAATGCTCATTTGCGAAGTGTCGCACAGCGGTGCTTGTCAGCACCGTGGCGAGCGGTGCTATGCTGGATACAGGCCAAGCTTTCGGGGGTTTCATGCAGACCATGCACGCAGCGTATTTGCCCGAGCGCAGCCCGCTCTGGAAGGTGTTTTGGCTGTATGGCGTGATACCCAGCAGCGCGTTGTGGCTGGCGGTGTACTGGCTGGTTAATCACCACCAATTGCCGGGTGCCACTCTTGGCATGCTGGTGTTCCTGCTCGCCTACACTGCCTGGATCGTGGCGGCGGTGTGGAAAGTTGCACCCAGTGCCAAGGATCCGCGGTATGGGGTGATGGCGCAGGCGTTGACTGTGGGTTGGGCAATCAACACCGTATTGATTGCCTTCTTCGTCGGCTTGCAGACGTTGCGACTGCTACTGGTCGGCTGACGCTCTCAACCAAACTGCAACACGGCACCATTGCGGTCAAACGTGGCAAATTGCGCCACTTGGCCATTATTGATGGCGTTCACCATGAAGCGCAGTGGTTGTGCCGCTTCGTCGGCGCTGGGTGCAATCCCGGCGCGGCCTGCCAGGCTGCCCACAAAGACCATGTCCCATGCTTGACCGGTGGTTGCGGATTCGGCCACCAGGGCGGCAAAACTTTCAATGTCTGCAGGGGCTTTGTCCACGCACAAACTGGGCGTGAGCGTGCCACCTTCGCGATTTTCGAAACGCTCGCGCTGCTGGGCGCTGGCGTTCTCCGGCAATTCCACTTTGGCGAACACAAACAGCAAGCGTTGCGGCTCTGGCTGCCGGTGGGCGGCGTCAAGAAGATCCTGGAAACTGGCAAGGCTCATGGTGATACATCCGGATGGGGCAGCGATGGGGGCGCAGCTTACACGCCCATGCTGCCCCGGGCAGCAGCCCAAACGGCTGGAATGGGTGAATATTGATCGCAATCAAGCGCAAGCACCCGAACTGCGGCTACTCTAGCCAACGTCAGGACGCGCCTTGTGCGCGAACTCCAAGCCCGGCCGCCTACGTTCGTTGCATGGCATTGAATACGGCAACCGGGCCGCGGCATTGATCGATGTGGTCAGCGCTGCCGGGTCGGCACCGGAAACGGTTCGGCCTCCCGTATTTGGACTGGAGCGTTGAGATGGCAACCCTTGTGGACGGCTTTGGCCGCACATTTCCTTATTTGCGGCTGTCGTTGACCGAGGCCTGCAATTACCGTTGCAGCTATTGCCTGCCGGACGGCTATCAGGCCGATGGCCGCCCCACGTTTTTGAGCTTGGACGAAATCACGCGGCTGGTGCGCGGCTTTGCGGCGGTGGGCATGCGCAAGATCCGCCTGACCGGTGGCGAGCCCAGTTTGCGCAAGGACTTGCCATCGATCATTGCCGCTGTCTCGGCCACACCCGGGGTGCAGAAAATTGCGCTGACCACCAATGGCTGTTTGTTGCCCAGGCATGTGGGCATCTGGCGCGACGCGGGTCTCACCGCGCTCAATGTCAGTTTGGATAGTTTGAACCCGGCACGCTTTGCCACCATCACCGGCCACGACCGCTTTGCGGAGGTCACCGAAGGTGTGGAGATGGCGCTGGGGCTGGGCTTTGCTGCGGTCAAGCTCAACGCGGTGTTGCTGCGCGGTTTGAATGACGATGAATTGCCGGCGTGGTATGACTACCTGCGCGAGCGCAACATCGCCATTCGTTTCATCGAACTGATGCGCACTGGCGACAACCAAGCGTATTTCGAGCGCCACCACTACCGCGCCGAAGCATTGGAGCAGCAGTTGGTCGATGCCGGTTGGACGCAGCAAGCGCGTGCGCCCGATGCAGGCCCGGCGCGGGAATATGCACATCCGGACTATCGCGGCCGGATTGGCATCATCGCGCCGTATTCGAAGGATTTCTGCGCTGGCTGCAACCGCCTGCGTGTCACCGCGCGTGGCGATTTGCGGCTGTGTCTATTCGGGGATTTTGGCATCCCGCTGCGGCCCTTGCTGCAATCGGATGCTGACTTGGATGCGCTCACTGCACGCATCGCCACCCAGCTGGGCTTGAAGGCTGCCGGTCACGGCCTGCATCAAGGCAATACCGGCATCACTCCGCATTTGGCTTCGATTGGCGGTTAATCAAGATGACAACGCAACGTGACGCGGCTTTTTACATGGCCGATATCCGCAGCAAACGGCCCACCCGCCGGCGTGCAGTGGCGGTGGGCGAGTTTTTGCCGGGGCCGGAGGCGTTTGCCACCGTGATCGAGCGCCGCCTGCCCAAAGGCGATGCACTGGTGATGGCGGAAATCGCCGGCCTGCAAGGGGCCAAAATGGCCTCGATGCTGATGCCGCTATGCCATCCGATTTCGCTGGAGCTGGTGCGGGTGCGCTGCGTGCCGGTGCCGGAGCGACACGCCATCCGCGTGTATTGCGAATGCGCGCTGGAAGCCCGTACCGGCGTGGAGATGGAGGCGTTGGCCGGCGTCAACGCGGCCCTGCTGACCCTTTACGATCTGACCAAACCCGTTGAGCCGGCACTTGCTATCAGCGGCATCCGTCTGTTGTTCAAAGAGGGCGGCAAGAAGGGGTTGTGGGTGCATCCAGACGGCATGGATGAGGACGAGCGCGGGCATTACCAGCCGCGTGACCTGGCCCGTCTCGACGGCGTGCCCTGTGCCGTCATCACCCTCAGTGACCGTGCCAGTGCCGGTGAATACGAGGATCGTTCCGGCCCGGTGCTGGTGGCGGGCTTGCGCAAGCTCGGTGCGGATGTGGATGACATCGAAGTGCTGCCCGACGGGATCGACCCGCTGGCCGAACGCTTGCGCACGCTGTCGCAACAAGGTGTGCGGCTGTGTGTCTGCACCGGCGGTACCGGCCTTGGGCCACGCGATGTGACGCCGGAAGCATTGCGCCTGGTGGCCGACCGCAGCGTGCACGGGCTGGCCGAAATGATTCGCAGCGAAAGTGCAAAACACACGCCCTTGGCATGGCTGAGCCGTGCCGAGGTGGTGCAACTTGGCGCGATGTTGGTGTTCGCCTTGCCGGGCAGCCCGCGTGCCGCGCAGCAGTGCATGGACATACTGGCGCCCTTGCTGGGGCATGCACTGGCCATGCTCGATGGACGGCCGCACGCATGATCGGGTTCGACGAGGCGCTGGCGTTGATTCAGCGCGAAGTGGCGGTGCTGCCGGCGCGCACCTGCGCCGCACCCGACGCGGTGGGGTTGGTCTTGGCCAGCGATGTGTGCAGTGGTGAAGATCTGCCGCCATTCGATAACTCCGCGATGGATGGCTTCGCGCTGCGGATTGGCAGTGAACCGCTGGCAGTGGGCGCAGAGTTGGATGTGGCCGGCGCGCAGGCAGCCGGCGATACCCACGCGATCGCCACGTCAGGTGCATGGGAAATCATGACCGGTGCGCGCCTGCCCGACGGCTTGGATGCGGTGATTCCGGTGGAGCAAGTGGAGGTGCTGGTGCGCGACGGCGCTGACCGCCCGCTGCGGATTCGCACCACGGCGGTGGTGGAGCCCGGCCAGCATGTGCGTTTGCGCGGCGAAGATGTGCGTACTGGCGCATGCATCCTGAAGGCTGGGACCCGGATTGAAGCCCCGCAATTGATGCTGTTGGCGGCCTTGGGTGTGGCGCAGGTGCGGGTGCGGCCGGCGCCACGGGTGGCGCTGCTGACCACCGGCCGCGAACTGGTGGATGACCCCACCCGGACGCTGGCTTCGGGTGAAATCCGCAATAGCAATGGCCCGTATCTGGCCCAGCGCGTGCGCGATGCCGGCGCGCAATTGGTGTTGCGGGAAACCGTCAGTGACGATGCCGATGCGTTTCTGGCAGCGCTGCAACGTGCGCTGGCGGCGGGGGCCGAGGTGGTGTTGAGCACCGGCGCGGTGTCGATGGGGCGCTATGACTTCGTGCCCGATGCTTTGCGCAGGATCGGGGCTTGCCTGCATTTCCACAAAGTGCGGATTCGCCCCGGCAAACCCTTGTTGTTTGCCAGCTTGCCCGGCGGGCAGCTGTATTTCGGCCTGCCCGGCAACCCGGTGTCCAGCGCGGTGGGGCTGCGCTTTTTTGTGGAGCCTGCGCTGCGGGTTTTGTTGGGCTTGGCACCAGAGCGTGCGCTGCGGGTGCCATTGGCGGCGGCATTCAATAAGCGCGCAGCACTGCGCTTTCATCTGAAAGGTGGACTGGAACTTGACCAGCACGGGCAGTTGCAGGCGCGCGTGCTGCCGGGGCAGGAATCGTTCCGGATCGCGCCGATGGCGCAGGCCAATTGCTGGATCGTGCTGCCAGACACGGCAGCATCACCCGCTGCCGGCGCAATGGTCGATGTGTATGGCTTGGGGCATTGGCTGCCCCCGCAACTGGATGAGGTGATGACGTGAAGGTCGAGTTGAGCCTGTTTGGTGCATTTCGGCAGTACCAGCCATCGGCGCAATTGACGCTGGAATTGGCCGATGGTGCTTGCGTGGCGGATCTGCGCGATGCCGTGGACGCCCATGGCAAGGCGCATTGGCCGGCTTTTCAATCGGCGCTGCTGGCACGTTCGGCATTTGCCAGCGACACCCGTGTGCTGCGCGATGGCGAGGTACTTCCCACCGACGGCAAGATGGCGGTGCTGCCGCCAGTGAGTGGGGGTTGAGGATGCCGCAGCATCGGACTGAAGTGATGGATCTTGCCGATGGCAAGCTGGACCCGGCTGCGGCATTGGCGTTTGTATCCGACCCCAAGTTTGGCGGCATTACGATGTTCGTCGGCCGCGTGCGCGATTTGAACCACGGCCGCCACGTCACGGGCATCAGCTACGACATGTTCGTGCCGCTGGCGCTCAATGGCTTCGCCGAGATCGCTGCCCGCGCCGAGGCTGACTTCGGCGGCAAGCTCAAGCTCTACATCGGCCATGCCAAAGGGCGCTTGGGGATCGGTGACCTGGCCATGGTGGTGGCCGCCGGCACCCCGCATCGGGATGAAGCCTTTCGCGCCTGTCGGCAGGTCGTGGAGGCGGTCAAGCACACCAGCCCGATCTGGAAGCAGGAGCACTACATCGACGGTGACAGCGTGTGGAGCGAGGGCTGTTCGTTGTGCGAGCACACTCCCGCCGATGCGGAGGCCGGGCATTCGCATACCCATACCCATGGCCAGTCCCACGCGCACGGCAGCCTGCCATGAAAGTACAGTTGCAGGAACAAACCCTGCGGCTACGGCTGGATGAGGCCGAATTGGCCGCGCTGCAAGCCGGGCAGGAGGTGGGCAACCGCACCCGTTTGGTGCCGGGGGCAGCATTGTGCGTGCAGGTGCGCTTGACCCGGGACGAGGCGGCGGCTCTGGTGGGTAAGCCCGGCCACGTCACGTTTTTTCTCCCGCAGACACAGCTGGATCTTTATGTGCTGCGCCTGCCATGCCGCGAGGGGCTGTGCTTTTCGCTGCCGGTGGGGGGTGAGGATAGGCTGGATATCGAGTTTGCGGTGGACGTGCGCGATAGCGTGCGCCAGCGCGGCGTAGTCAAGCGAGTTTCCCCGCGCAGCGGTTGACCTGTGTCAAGCAGGGAGTAAGGTAGCCGACGTGATTTGACTCCGATCAAACCGGGGGGGGCCTATGCAGGGCAGTATCTGGCGCATGGTGAAGGTAGCGCGGCCCCAGCGGGGCGCGACCGCAACCGCCGGATTCCCAACCTGCAGGTGCTTCCATGAGTGCGCAAATGGCTGAACGGCCTGTCCGCGTCGGTTCCGTGATTCAGGAGTGGCATCCCGAGGATGCTGCGTTCTGGGCGCGGACCGGCAACCGGATCGCCAATCGCAACCTCGCTATCTCCATCCCGGCACTGTTGCTGGCGTTTGCCATCTGGCAGATGTTTTCGGCGGTGACCATCAGCCTGCCGAAGGTGGGCTTCACGTTTGATACCAATGAGTTGTTCTGGCTGGCGGCGTTGCCCGCGTTGTCCGGCGCCACCTTGCGCATTTTCTATTCGTTTGTGGTGCCCATGTTCGGTGGTCGCCGCTGGACCGCAATTGCCACCGCTTCGCTATTGATTCCAGCGATCTGGCTGGGCGTTGCGGTGCAAGACGCCAGCACCCCGTACTGGCACTTCGTCGCGATTGCCATTTTGTGTGGCTTCGGTGGCGGCAATTTCGCCTCGTCGATGTCCAATATCTCGTTCTTCTATCCCAAGGCCAAGCAAGGCTTTGCACTGGGAATGAATGCGGGGCTGGGCAATCTGGGCGTGTCGGCTACCCAGTTCGTGATTCCGCTGGTCATCACGATGGCACTGTTCGGCGGGGTCGTCGGTGGCCCGCAGCTGACCGCCGAAGGCAAGCAACTGTTCCTGCAAAACGCGGGGTTTGTATGGGTGCCGTTTCTGCTGATCTGCGCGGTGGCCGCATGGTTTGGCATGCATGATCTGGCGGCGGCGCGTTCCTCGTTTGCCGAGCAGGCGGTGATCTTCAAGCGCAAGCACAACTGGCTGATGTGCTGGCTGTATATCGGCACCTTTGGGTCGTTCATCGGCTTCTCGGCGGGCTTCCCGATGCTGATCAAAACCCAGTTCCCGGATGTCAACCCGATGACCTATGCCTTCCTGGGCCCGCTGGTGGGTGCACTGATGCGCTCGGTGGGGGGGTGGTTGTCGGACAAGTTGGGCGGCGCGCTGCTGACCTTCTGGGTGTTCGCGCTGATGATTGTTGGCGTGTTCTGCGTGCTGCATTTCCTGCCGCAGCATGGTCAGGGCGGCAATTTCTACGGCTTCCTCGGCAGCTTCATGGGCTTGTTCGTGTTGTCGGGGATTGGCAATGCATCCACCTTCCGCATGATCCCGGTGATCTTTCGCACCCTGCATGCGCGCTGGTCGGTCAATGAGGATGCCGAAGGCAAGGTGGCTGCCACCCGCCAAGCGGGCATTGAATCGGCGGCAGTGATCGGATTCAGTTCGGCCATTGGTGCGTACGGTGGCTTCTTCATCCCGAAAAGCTACGGCTCCTCCATCGCGTGGACCGGTGGCCCGGAAATGGCGCTGTACGGCTTCGTGGTGTTTTACGCCACCTGCCTTGCGGTGACGTGGTGGTGGTACTTCCGTCGTGGTGCCGAAACACCATGCTGAGACGCTGTGCCAAGTCGTCGCATCAAGACGCTATGCTGAAGCTGGACAACCACAACGCGGCAGCCGGTGCTGCCGCCTTCAAAGAAAAAATGCGTGCGCGCAACCTGCGTTCACCTGCCAAGAGGATGTTCTCATGAGTTATTTCCTTGACCGTTTGCAGTTCTTCAAACGCAACCCGGAAGAGTTTGCCGACGGCCACGGTGTCACCAAAACCGAAAGCCGCGAATGGGAAAATTCCTATCGTGCGCGTTGGCAGTACGACAAGATCGTGCGTTCTACCCATGGGGTGAACTGCACCGGCTCCTGCAGCTGGAAGATTTATGTCAAGAACGGTTTGGTGACATGGGAAACCCAGCAAACCGACTATCCGCGCACGCGCCCGGATCTGCCCAACCACGAGCCACGTGGCTGCCCGCGGGGTGCCAGTTATTCCTGGTATCTGTACAGCGCCAACCGCGTGAAGTACCCGCTGGTGCGCGGCGCGCTGCTGAAGCTGTGGCGCGAGGCGCGCAAGGCCAAGGCGCCGGTGGATGCGTGGGCCAGCATTGTTGAAGACAGCGACAAAGCCAAAAGCTACAAGACCCGCCGCGGCATGGGCGGGTTTGCGCGTGTGCATTGGGATGAAGTCAACGAAATCATTTCGGCGGCCAACCTTTACACCGTGAAGAAATACGGCCCCGACCGCGTGATCGGTTTCTCGCCGATCCCGGCGATGTCGATGATTTCCTACGCCTCCGGTGCGCGTTATCTCTCGCTGCTGGGCGGTGTTTGCCTGAGTTTCTACGACTGGTACTGTGATTTGCCGCCGTCCAGCCCGCAGGTGTGGGGCGAGCAGACCGACGTACCGGAATCGGCCGACTGGTACAACAGCCGCTACATCATCGCGTGGGGCAGCAACGTGCCGCAGACGCGCACGCCGGACGCGCACTTCTTCACCGAGGCGCGCTACAACGGCACAAAGACGGTGGCGATCACGCCCGACTATTCGGAAGTGGCCAAGCTCACCGACCATTGGCTGCATCCCAAGCAGGGCACCGACGCCGCGCTGGCGTTCGCGTTCGGTCATGTGATCCTGAAAGAGTTCCACGTCGACAAGGCCACGGACTACTTCGTTGATTACTGCCGCAAGACCACCGACATGCCGATGCTGGTGCGTTTGGAAAAGCGCGCCGATGGCCGTCTGGTGCCGGACCGCTTCTTGCGCGCCTCCGATCTTGGCGGGTTGGGCGAAGCCAACAACCCCGAGTGGAAGACCTTGGCCATTGATGAAACCAACGGCCAGATCACCATTCCGAGCGGTTCCATCGGTTTCCGTTGGGGCGAGAAGGGCAAGTGGAACATCGAAGAAAAAGACAGCGCCGGCCGCGACACCCGCTTGCTGCTGTCGCTGAAAGACAATCATGACGGCATTGAAGCCGCCAGCTTCCCGTACTTCGGCGGGATCGAGCACGGCAAATGGACGGCTTCCAAATTCGACGACATCTTGGAGCGCAACATCCCGGTCAAGCGCTTGCAGTTGGCCGATGGCAAGGAATGGATGGTCGCCACCGTCTATGACCTGCTGCTGGCGCAGTACGGCGTGGATCGCGGCTTCGGTGGCGGCAATGTAGCCACCAGCTTCGATGACAACGTGCCCGGCACCCCGGCATGGCAGGAAAAGATCACCGGCGTGCCGCGCCATGACGTGATCGAAATCGCCCGCGAATTCGCCAATACCGCCGCCAAGACCCACGGCCGCAGCATGATCATCGTCGGCGCGGCGATGAACCATTGGTTCCACAACGACATGAACTACCGCGGCCTCATCAACATGCTGATGATGTGCGGTTGCGTGGGCCAAACCGGCGGTGGTTGGGCGCATTACGTGGGCCAGGAAAAGTTGCGCCCGCAAACCGGCTGGCAGCCGATTGCGTTCGGTCTGGATTGGAGCAAGCCGCCGCGCCAGATGAACGGAACCTCGTTCTTCTACTTCATGTCCGACCAGTGGCGCTACGAAAAGGTCGAGATGAAGGAACTGCTCTCGCCCTTGGCAGACCCGGCCAAGTTCAGCGGCAGCCAGGCCGACTTCAACATGCAGGCGATCCGCATGGGCTGGTTGCCCAGCGCGCCGCAGCTCAACCGCAATCCGCTCAGTATTGCCAAAGCGGCCGAAGCCGCAGGCAGTACGCCGGCCGACTACGTGGTCAGTCAGCTCAAGAGTGGGGCGATGGATTTTGCTTACGCTGACCCGGACGCACCGGAGAACTTCCCGCGCAACATGTTCATCTGGCGCTCGAACTTGCTGGGCAGCTCCGGCAAGGGTCACGAGTACATGCTGCGCCACTTGCTGGGTACCCGGCATGGCTTGCAAGGCAAGGATCTGGGCGAACGTGGTGCGGAAAAACCGCAGGAAATCAAATGGCGCGATGAAGCGCCGGAAGGCAAGCTCGACCTGCTGGTGACGCTGGATTTCCGCATGTGCACCACTGCCCTGTATTCGGACATCGTGCTGCCTACCGCAACGTGGTACGAAAAGAACGACCTCAACACCTCGGACATGCATCCGTTCATTCACCCGCTGTCGAAGGCGGTGGATCCGGCGTGGGAGGCACGCAGCGACTGGGATATCTTCAAGGGCATCGCCAAGGCGGTGAGCGCAATGGCGCCGGGCGTGCTGGGTGTAGAGAAAGACGTGGTGCTGGTGCCCACCCTGCACGATACCCCCGGCGAGCTGGCGATGCCGCTGGGCGTCACCAACTGGAAGAAGGGCGAGTGCGAGCCGATTCCGGGCAAGACCATGCCGACGATTGCGGTGGTCGAGCGCGACTATCCAAACCTGTACAAGAAGTTCACCTCGCTGGGCCCGCTGCTGGACAAGCAGGGCAATGGCGGCAAGGGCATCAATTGGGATACCAAGGATGAAGTGCATTTCCTGGGTGACCTCAACCATCGCGTGCGCGAAGAAGGCATCAGCCAAGGCCGCCCGAACATCCAGACCGCGATTGATGCCGCCGAATGCGTGTTGCATCTGGCACCGGAAACCAATGGCCATGTGGCCGTCAAGGCGTGGGAGGCACTGGGTGAATTCACCGGCCGTGACCACACCCATCTGGCGGTGGGCAAGGAGCATGAAGCCATCCGCTTCCGCGATATCCAGGCGCAGCCGCGCAAGATCATTTCTTCGCCCACCTGGTCCGGTTTGGAAGACGAACACGTCAGCTACAACGCCGGCTACACCAATGTGCATGAAATGATTCCATGGCGCACGGTGACGGGGCGCCAACAGTTCTACATGGATCACGAGTGGATGCTGGCGTTCGGCGAAGGCTTCATGCAGTACCGTCCACCGGTGGATACCAAGACGATTGCCCCGCTGCACAACATGCGTGGCAACGGCAACAAGGAAATCGTGCTGAACTGGATCACCCCGCACCAGAAGTGGGGCATCCACAGCACCTATTCCGATAACCTGATCATGCAAACGCTCTCGCGTGGTGGCCCGATCGTGTGGTTGTCTGAGGACGATGCGCGGGAAGCGGGGATTGAAGACAACGACTGGATTGAACTGTTCAACGTCAACGGTGCAATTGCCGCACGTGCGGTGGTCAGCCAGCGCGTGATGAACGGCATGGCGATGATGTACCACGCGCAAGAACGCATCATCAACACACCCGGCAGCGAAATCAGTGGCACGCGTGGCGGTATCCATAACTCTGTCACCCGCATTGTGCTCAAGCCCACCCACATGATCGGCAGCTATGCCCAGTTCGCCTATGGCTTCAACTACTACGGCACTGTGGGCAGCAACCGTGACGAATTCGTGATCGTGCGCAAGATGAATAAAGTGGATTGGTTGGATGGCGAAGCAGTGCCTGCCAACGCTCAGGAGGTGGTGTGATGAAAGTACGCGCACAGATCGCAATGGTGCTGAACCTGGACAAGTGCATCGGCTGCCACACCTGTTCGATCACCTGCAAAAACGTGTGGACATCACGCGAAGGTGTGGAATACGCCTGGTTCAACAATGTGGAAACCAAGCCCGGCGTGGGCTATCCCAAGGAATGGGAAAACCAGGACAAGTGGAACGGCGGCTGGGTGCGGACCCGTGCCGGCAAGCTGGTGCCCAAAGCCGGTGGCCGGTTCCGCATGCTGTCGAAGATTTTCGCCAACCCGGACCTGCCGCAGATCGACGACTACTACGAACCGTTTGATTTCGATTACCAGCACCTGCACGAAGCGCCGGACAGCAAGCACCAACCCACCGCACGCCCGCGTTCGCTGATTTCCGGCCAGCGCATGCAGAAGATTCATTGGGGCCCGAACTGGGAAGAAATCCTCGGCACCGAATTCGCCAAGCGCAGCAAGGACAAGAACTTCGAGGGCGTGCAGAAAGAGATCTACGGCGCATTTGAAAAGACCTTCATGATGTACCTGCCGCGCCTGTGCGAGCACTGCCTGAACCCGGCTTGCGTGTCTGCATGCCCGTCGGGCGCGATCTACAAGCGCGAAGAAGACGGCATCGTGTTGATCGACCAGGACAAGTGCCGCGGTTGGCGCATGTGTGTGTCGGCCTGCCCGTACAAGAAGATCTACTACAACTGGAAGTCGGGTAAATCCGAGAAGTGCATCTTCTGCTACCCGCGCATTGAAATGGGCGAGCCCACCGTGTGCTCGGAAACCTGCGTGGGCCGCATCCGCTACCTCGGCGTGCTGCTGTACGATGCCGACCGCATCCAGGAAGCGGCCTCGGTGCCGGCCGAGAAAGACCTGTATCAGGCGCATCTGGACATCTTCCTCGATCCCAACGATCCCAAGGTCATCGAGGCCGCACGCAAGGAAGGCATCCCCGATAGCTGGCTGGAAGCTGCCGTGCATTCGCCCACCTACAAGCTGGCGATTGATTGGAAGCTCGCGCTGCCGCTGCATCCGGAATATCGCACCTTGCCGATGGTCTGGTACGTGCCGCCGCTGTCGCCGATCCAGTCTGCCGCCGAACGTGGCCGGGTGGGCATGAATGGTGAGTTGCCGGATATCGGCTCGCTGCGTATCCCCGTGCGTTATCTGGCCAACCTGCTTACCGCCGGTGATGAAGCGCCGGTGATCCGTGCACTGGAACGGTTGATGGCGATGCGCGCATGGCGCCGCGCCAAGAACGTGGACGGCGTGGAAGACCTGGCCGTGCTCAAGCAAGCCGGGCTGACCGTGGCGCAGGCCGAGGACATGTATCGCTATCTGGCGATTGCCAATTACGAAGACCGCTTCGTGATTCCCACCGCGCATCGCGAATATGCCAACGACACCTTCGGCGAGCGCGGCGGTTGCGGCTTCACCTTCGGCAATGGCTGCAGTGGCGATTCGCCAGCAGACCTGTTCGGTCAGCGCAAGACCACCACGTATGCCGTGCATCCGAACCGGACGGAAAAGTTCGAGGTGGCTGAATGAGTTTGCTCAAGCTCGTCGGCGTGCTGCTGGACTACCCGCAGGATGCGCTGTGGCAACACGGCGATGAACTGCTGGCAGCAGTCGATGCCACTGGCTTGCCAGCAGTGCGGCGGATGCAGTTGGAGACGTTTGTTCGCGAGTTGCTGAAATCGGAGGCGCTGGAAGCCCAGGATCGTTGGCTGCAAACCTTCGATCGTGGGCGGGCAATGAGCCTGCTGCTGTTTGAACACATCCACGGCGAATCCCGTGACCGTGGGCAAGCGATGGTGGATCTGATCGAAGCCTATCGCAAGAATGGCTACGAGCTGGCTGCCAAGGAACTGCCGGACTACCTGCCGTTGGTGCTCGAATATCTCAGTCAACGGCCACAAGAAGAAGCCCGTGATTGGCTGCATCATGTCAGCCATATCGTCGGGTTGCTGGCTGCACGTGCAGGTGAACGCCAAAGCCCTTACACGCTGTTGCTCGAAATCTTGGTGGAGTACGCCGAAGGCAAACTCGACTTGGGCAGCTTGCGGCAACGTGCCAGCCAGGAACCCCGCGACGACACGCCGGAAGTGATGGACCAAGTTTGGGAAGAGGAAGCGGTGCGCTTTGGCACCGAAGCCCCCACCGATGATTGCAAGCCCAACAGCCGCCCCGCATACCGCACAACCAATGCCGCAACCCAACAGGTGCAGCCATGAATTATCTGAATCAATTCTGTTTCCAGATTTATCCCTATATCGCGCTTGCCGTGTTCTTCATCGGTAGTTGGGTGCGTTTTGACAAGTCGATGTATACCTGGCGCACCGGCTCCAGCCAAATGCTTTCCGACAAGGGCATGCGCATTGGCAGCAACCTGTTCCATCTCGGCATTCTTGCCATTTTGGGTGGCCATTTGGTGGGCCTGCTGACCCCGCACGCGCTGTATGAAAGCGTCATCACCGCGCCGCAAAAACAAGTGCTGGCGATGGTGGCCGGTGGCGTGTTTGGCGCGGTCTGTCTGGTGGGGATCAGCATCCTCACCGTGCGTCGCCTGTTCAACCCCCGGGTGAAGGCCACCGGCACCACCGGTGACACCGTGATCTTGCTGCTGCTGTTCGCGCAGTTGTTGCTGGGTCTGTACACCATCGTGCAATCCACCCATCACATGGATGGTGGCGTGATGATGGCGCTGGCCGATTGGGCGCAGCACATCGTCACCTTCCGCTTTGGTGCAGCCGACTACGTGGGCGATGTGCACTGGGTCTATAAGGCGCATATCTTCCTGGGCATGACCTTGTTCCTGGTGGCACCGTTCACCCGTCTGGTGCATGTGTGGAGCATCCCGGTCAGCTATTTCTGGCGTCCCTACCAAGTGGTGCGCCGCCGTCAGCCCGGCCTGCGCTACGGCCCGAGGGCGTAGTCATGAGTGAAAGCAAGCTTGGTAGGCGCGAGCTGCCCATCACCGTCATCGACAGTGGCAAGTCGGTGGCGGAAGAAGCCCACAGCCATGCCCATGACCACAACGACGAAGGCCCGCGCTCGCTGGGGCAGGCCGCGCCAAGTTTCCTGTTTGTGGGTGACACCGCCATCAGCGAGGCCGACATTGCCCGCGAAATGCAGTTTCATCGCGCCATGACTCCGGAAAAATCGCGCGCCGACGCTGCACGTGCGTTGGTGGTGCGTGAGTTGCTGCGCCGCGAAGTGGAACGTCTGGGCCTACAGGGCGATGTGCAAGATGCAGGCAGCGAGGCAATGGAAGAAGCCTGCACCCGCTTGCTGCTGGAGCGCGAAGTCGAAAACCGCGTGCCTACACTGGAAGATTGCCAACGCTATTACGCGCAAAACCCGGAGCGTTTCCATGCACCCGACCGCATTCGCGTGCGGCATATCCTGCTGGGCGCGGCGGTGGATGATGTCAGTGGCCGTTTCAATGCGCGTGAGCAAGCAGAAAAACTCATCACGGAATTGAAGCTGCAGCCGCATTTGTTCACCGACTTCGCGCTACGCCATTCCGATTGCCCTTCCAAAGACGACGGTGGCGAGCTGGGTTGGCTGGAACGTGGCCAGGCAACCCCGGAATTTGATCGCCAAGTCTTTCGTTTGCGTGAGGGGTTGGCGGCATTTCCGGTGGAGTCGCGCTGGGGCTACCACGTCGTTTGCGTGGATGCTGTCGAAAGCGGCGAAGAACTTGCGTTCGATCAAGTCCGGCAGCGGATTTCCGACTATCTTGAATTGCAGGTTCGGCAACGCGAACTCCAGCAATACCTGCAGGGCTTGCAGGAACGCTACGAGGTACGCGGGCTGGACGCCATCGAGGCTGGCGCGGCCTGATTGCAGCAGGACGCGCCGCCGGCAACAGGTTTCTTAACCACCACCGGAAGCACGTCCATGCAGGACTTTTCTCAAATCAGCACTGCCCGCCAGCAGCGGGCGCTATGGCTGAGCACCATTGCCTTTACCACCTGCTTTGCAGTGTGGATGATTTTTTCCATCATCGGCATCCAGATCAAAAAAGATCTGGGGTTGAATGACACCGAGTTCGGGTTGTTGATCGCCACGCCCGTGCTCAGCGGATCAATGCTGCGCATTTTCCTTGGGGTGTGGGCCGACCAATTGGGCGGCCGCAAAGTGCTCACTGCGGTGATGCTGGCCGGTGCTGCAGCCACCTGGATGCTGACCCACGCCCAGACTTATCCGCAATTCTTGATCGCCGCATTGGGCGTGGGGATTGCCGGCAGCTCGTTCTCGGTCGGCGTGGCCTATGTGTCGAAGTGGTTCCCGCCGGAAAAGCAGGGCACCGCACTGGGTATTTTTGGCGCCGGCAATATTGGTTCAGCGGTGACCAAACTGTTGGCCCCCATGGTGATGGTGGCCGCGGGCTGGACGATGGTGGCCAAGGTGTGGGCGGTGGGTTTGGCGGTGATGGCCATTTTGTATTTCCTGTTCACGCAGGAAGACCCGTCGCTGGAGCAGCGTCGCAAGGCCGGTGTCAAGCCGATGCCGTTTGCAGAACAAATGGCACCACTGAAGAATCTGCAAGTGTGGCGCTTCGCGCTGTATTACTTCTTCGTGTTCGGCGGCTTCGTCGCGCTGGCGCTGTGGCTGCCGCGCTACCTGATCGGGGCCTACGGCATGGACGTGAAGACCGCCGGCGTGCTGGCCGCCTGCTATTCGATCCCGGCCAGCCTGTTCCGCGTGGTCGGCGGCTGGCTGTCGGACAAGTGGGGCGCGCGCCGGGTGATGTACTGGACGTTCGGCGTGTCGGTGATCTGCTGCTTCCTGCTGGCCTATCCGGACACGCAGTACGTGGTGAAGGGCATCCACGGCGACATCGTGTTCCACCTCGCCATCGGCATCGTGCCGTTCACCGTGCTGGTGTTCGTGCTCGGCTTCTTCATGTCGCTGGGCAAGGCGGCGGTCTATAAGCACATCCCCGTGTATTATCCGCAGTACGTCGGCGCGGTCGGCGGCGTGGTCGGGATGATCGGTGGGCTGGGCGGCTTCGTCCTGCCGATTGCCTTCGGTGCGCTCAATGATTTCACCGGCGTCTGGACGAGCTGCTTCATGCTGCTGTTCGTGGTCGTGGCCAGCGCACTGGCGTGGATGCATTTCGCCATCCGCCGCATGGAGCGCCGCCGCTTCCCGCAGATCGACCGAGAAACCGACCTGCCGGAAATCATCGACGCGCAGCGGGCCGCGCGCGGATGAGCCGGAAGTGCGACAGAGCCAGCGCTACTGCGCACCGCGGGAATGAGCGGTTTCGGAGGCGTGAGTGGGTTGGTCGTCACCGTGGGGCAACACGGCGGGGATGGAGTGAAAGAATATTTCGAGCTTCAATGCAGAATGGTCGGCCGCAGGTTCAGGGATGCGGGACTTGCGCCGTTGCTTGCCTGTGTCGTCCTGGGGCTGGCCTTTGTCGGCTTCTCGATAGTCTTGTTCCGAAAGACGGAATTTGCGGAATACGTTTACGTTTGTTCCGTCTTGATGCTCGTCGGCAGGCTGTCGGAGAGCCGAAGGTCGGAATTCCTGGAAATCTGCTTCGGCGACGCGGGACTGCGAAAGGTCAGGGTTGTGGAAAACCTGGTTTGTTCGTCGCCTTTCATTGTTTTCCTGCTTTGCAGGCAGTTCTTCCTTATGGTGGTCGTGCTGCTGGTGGCGGTGGTCATCCTGGCGTTGGTCAGGTTCCGTGCAAGGCTGGATTTCGTCATCTGGACGCCGTTCTCGAAAAAGCCTTTCGAATTTTCGACGGGATTCAGGAACACCTTCTACCTAATCCTGATGGCGTATGCGCTGGCGTTCGTTGCCGTTTCTGCAGGCAATTTCAATCTGGGCGTGTTCGCGATGCTGCTGGTCTTTGCCATTGTGTCGAGCTATTACACGAAGCTGGAAAACGAGTATTACGTCTGGACATATGGCGTCAATGCCAGAGGATTCCTGCTTGGCAAGATGAAGATGGCGATGCTTTTTTCGTCTTCCCTTGCCCTGCCGGTGGCGCTGCTGCTGACTGTTTTCTTCCATCGGGATATCGGCATGATCTCCCTTTTCTTCCTGGCGGGTCTGGCGTTCCTGGTTTGCGTGATCGTCAGTAAGTATTCTGCCTATCCCAATGAAATGAACATCGCGCAGGGCATCCCCTTGGGTCTCTGCCTCTGGTTTCCGCCGCTGCTGCTTGTCCTGGTGCCTTGTCTTTTCTGGAAGTCCGAAAAACGCCTTGGCGGTCTGTTGAAATGATAGCGATCAAGGGGCTGTCGAAGAGGTATGGGGCAAATGAAGTCCTGAAGAGCATCGACGTGCAGTTCGACAAGGGTAGGGTGTACGGCATTGTCGGGGAAAACGGTGCGGGAAAGACAACCCTGTTCAGGTGCGTCGCGGGTCTGGAAAACCACGGTGGCGAGATAAGTTCGAGCCTTGAGCCGCTGAAGAACCACCTTGGGCTGCTGCTTGCCGAGCCTTACTTTTTCCCGAAGATCACGGGGGAGGAATATGTCCGACTGCTGTGCAACGCAAGGGGCAGGAAGGTGGATGGCATTGACGGCAGGAATGTGTTTGACCTGCCCTTGGGCAAGTACGCCTCTGCCTATTCAACGGGGATGAAAAAGAAGCTGGCGCTGACGGCAATTCTTCTGCAAGGCAACGAATATTTCGTGCTTGACGAGCCGTTCAACGGGGTGGACATACAGGGCAACATCGTCATTACGGAAATCATCCGTAATTTGAAAGAGCTGGGCAAGACCGTTCTGATCTCATCCCATATCTTCTCGACCTTGAGCGATACCTGCGATGAAATCCATCTGCTGAGCGGCGGACGTTTCATTAGGTCAGTTCGGCAGGCGGACTTTCCGGTGCTGGAAGCTGAAATGAAGCAGGCGGCAATCGGCAGCAGGATCGAGGCGCTGGGACTGACATGACGGGCGGCGGCTTGTACGCTGCCATGTCCTCCACGCTTTTTCTTCCGCACGCCATGCCGACCGCTTCCCTCGAACCGTTGATCGACCTGCGCGGCGCGGGCACCAGCCTGACCCCGCAGCGCGCGAAGCTGCTGCACGCGCTGGATGCGCACGGCTCGATCAGCGCCGCCGCGCGCGCAGTCGGCATGAGCTACAAGGGTGCGTGGGACGCCATCGCCGCGCTCAATGCGTTCGTCGGCGAACCGCTGGTCAGCGCGGAAACCGGCGGCAGCGGCGGCGGTGGCGCGCGGCTGACCGAGACGGGCCGGCGCGTGCTGGCCTTCCATCAGGCGCTGACCGCGCTGCAACAGCGGCTGCTGGCGGGGCAGGGCGAGCCCGCCAGCGCCGGCGACCTCGACCAACTGCTCAAGAGGCTGGGAAATCTCATGCTCCGAACCAGCGCGCGCAACCAGTACGAAGGCACCGTGCAGGCGATCCAGCGCGGCGCGGTGAACAGCGAGGTGATCCTCGATCTCGACGGCGGCGACAAGCTGGTCGCCATCATCACCAACCGCAGCGTCGATGACCTCGGCCTGCGCGAAGGCGGCAGCGCGATCGCGCTGGTCAAGTCCTCGTTCGTGGTGCTGGGCGATCCCGGCGTGCGCACCAGCGCGCGCAACGCGCTGGCCGGCACCGTGTTGTCCTGTCGGGAAGGCGCGGTGAACGCCGAAGTGGAATTGCAGTTGGCCGGCGGCCGGCGGCTGGTCGCCACCGTCACCAACGAAAGCGCGAGGGAACTCGGCATCCGCGAGGGCGTGCCGATGCTGGCGCTGGTCAAGTCCTCGCACGTGATCCTGGCGGTGGCGGTGTAAGCACTCCCGCCGGCACGTGTCCGGTGGGAGCGATGCGGCATCAGAACCGGTAGCTGACGTTGGCGAACCAGGTGCGCCCCGGCATCGGATAGCCCTCGGCCAGTTCGTACCACTTGTCGCCGAGATTGCGCCCGCCGGCTTCGATGTCGAGGCCGTCCAGCGGCGACCACACCAGCTTCGCGCCGAAGCTGGCGTAGCCGTCCAGGCGCAGGAAGCCGCCCTGGTTGCCGGGGCCTGCGTAGGTGACGATGCGGCCCTGTTCCGCTTCGGCCGTCGCCAGCGCCTTCCACTGCGGCGAGAACGTCCACTGCGCATGCGCGAACAGGCGCTGGCGCGGGCTGTTGGTCAGCAGCACGGCGGGATTGCCGAGATTGTCGCGATCCAGCCACGTATAGGCCGCGCCGACTTCGCCGCGTTCGGCGAAGCGCTGTTGCAGCGACAGTTCAACGCCGCGGTTGCGCGCCTTGCCGATGTTCTGCGCCTGGTTGCAGACGGTGCTGCCGCACTGGTTGGAGGCGACGATGGCGTCCTGGATCAGATCGTCGATGCGGCTCTGGAACAGCGATGCTTCCACCTGCGCGTCGCTCCACGGTTGCCCGCGCCAGCCCAGCTCGAAGTGACGCGCGGTTTCCGGTTTCAGGTCGGGATTGGGCAGGGCCGCGCCCATGCGCGCGGAGTAGCGATCCTTGATGGTGGGGAAGCGGGTTTTGTGCGAGACGCTGGCGAACAACTGGCCGTGTTCGCCGAAATCGCGCTGCAGTTCGATCAGCGCGTTGTTGGCGCTGGTCTTGCCGGTCGGCCAGTAATAGACCTCTTTCGCGTCGCGTTGCTCGTGGCTCGCGCCCAGCCGCAGGGTGTAGTCGCCGCCCAGCGTGATGGTGTCCTCCAGCGCCAGCGAAGTGGTGACGTCGCGGTAGTCCTTGGTCGGCGATTTCGGATTGGTGTCCTGGTGGCGGTCGTCCTTGTAGTGCAGCGCCAGATGCAGATCGTGATTGGCGATCGCCTGCGTGGACAGTTCGACGCTGACGCCGCGCGTCTTGTCCGAATAGACGCTGGGGAAGCTGGTATTGAGCAACTGGGTGGCGTAAGTGCCGTCGGCATAGGCTTCCAGCCCGTTGCCATAGTGGTCTTCATAGGCGCGCAGCTTCAGGCCGCTGCTCTCGCCAAGGCCAATGTTGCCGATGAAGTACAGGCTTTCCTTGTCCCACCACGGCCAGCGCCAATAGCGGATGCCGCCGCTGGCGCGGCCGGTATAGACCGGGTTGCCCTTCTCGCCGTCCTGCTTCACGTAGCCGATGGCGAACTCGCTGCGCTCGCCGGGCGCATAGCCGAGTTTGATCGAGGCGCGGCGGTCGCTGCGATAGGCGTTTTCGCGTTCGTCGCCGGTATCGGTGGGCTTGGCCTTGTAGTCCTTGAAACCGTCCGGCAGCGGGAAGCTGTCGGCGTCCAGCCACGACCAGCCCGCTTGCAGATACCAGTCGCCCCGGCGCATGCCGAGATTGGCCGCCGCCTTGCGCTCGCCGCGACTGCCCGCACCAAGGCGCACGTCGCCTTCCAGCGGTTGGGTGGGTTTGCGCGAGACCAGATTGATCGCACCACCCAAGGTGTTGGGGCCGTACAGCAGCGAAGCCGCGCCCTTGGCGACGTGGATTTCGCCAAGGCCGAAGGTGGTGAAGCGGTCGAAGTCGATATAGCCATCGTAGGGGACGTATTGCGGGATGCCATCCAGAAATACCGGCACTTGGCGCGGGTCAAAGCCGCGCACGTACACCATCGCCTCGTTGCGGCTGTTATGCGTCAGCGCCACGCCGGGGGCAGTGGCAATGGCGCCTCGCCCACGGTTTCACGGTTGAGCTGGTCGAGTTGCTCGCGGGTGATGGCGGATTCGCCCGCTGGTGGCTGGTCAGACTTTTTACCTTGTACCACCACCGTGCCAAGCTCGAATGTGTTGCCTTTTTGGGCGATGCCATCCTCGGCATGTGCACTGGTGCAGCAGGCAAGAGCAAGCAATACGGTAGCTGTAAGTGGACGACGGTGCAGGGGGCCTGGGCTGGAGAATGTCATTTTCATAGGGAATGAATTTTTATTAGGGAAAGGTGCTGATGCGCCGGTCAGGTGCGGAATTGGGGGTGCAATAGACTTGCCGCTGCACTTAGCGCACAGCGATGTGTGAATACCTAACCGGGAAAAGTGCGGCACGTCCGTGTGCCACATAGGTTTATTTCATCCGCAACACTTCAATCGAGATGAGGTTGCGCACATGGCGCGGGCCGGTTTTGGTGTCTTGCCCGGAGATCAACAACAGCTGGCCTTCACGCACACCCAGCGGTTTGCCATCTTTTTCCCATGCCACCAGCACGTCCTTGCCAATCGCGGTGTTGTAGAGCTCGTTCCAGGAGAAGGTGACCACGTAGCCATCGGTAGCGCGTGCCACCACCACCATGCGGCGGCCATCCTTGTGGCCATCCAGATTCAGACCTACGGCGTCCAATACGTCGGTCAGCCGCGCACCGCGAAAATTATTGACCTTGCCGACAGTGGCTCCAGACGCGCAGATCACATCCATTGGGCCGCTGTTGCGCGCAGTGAGTTTTTTGAGTGCCGCCACATCAAACGATTGCGGGGCTTTGACCGCACCACTGATACGCACATCGATACTGGGCTTGACGTTGGCCATGGGGACGGGGTTGTCGGCATAGGCAACGTGCAGGGCAGGGGTGGTCAGTAGCAGTGCAGCGAGTACGAGGGGGCGAAGCTTCATGGCAATACCTTCGATATGTGGATATGTATATAGCGATTGGCAGCATAACTAACCCATGCCCGGGCGGGTTTGATTTGAGTCAACTCTTTACGCTGGCGTGTCGCGCCACTGCCGATGCAGTGCCCGCAACTGCCCGGTAAACAGCAATGCCCATGCGCACAGGCCGATGCCGAAGATCACGTGCGGCAGCAGGCCAAGGAAATGCAGTTCCATGGCTTCCATCATGCGCAAGGTACTGACTGCGTACATGCCCAGCGGGAACACCGCGCCCCAGTACATCGGGTCGTAGGTGAATGGGAAGTGGCGTACACCGTGCCGCCAAATCGCCAGGACAATCAGCATTGGAATCCACCAGGTGCCGGTGGCCCAATAGAATACGGTGAAGCCTTTCAGGAACGGCAGCATCGAGTTCAGGAATGGCGCGTGCGGGGTGTTGAGAATCAGCAGTGAGCCGGCCAGTGTGGAAATGGCCATCGCGCCCATGTTGATCCAGTACGGTGGTGACAAATCGGCGGGAGAAAACGCAAAAAACGTGTAGCGATAGAAGATCAGCGACATCATCCAGATGTACAGCATGCCGCCCCACAGCCACATCGACAGTGCGAAGAAATTGAGCTCCATCCGCAGCGGTTGATCCACGTGTTGTGAAATCAGCGCCGCAATTACCGCCATCGATTGGGTGGCCACCACCGCCAGCAGCCAGCCACCATTGATGCCACGCGCAAGCTCAGGCTTGTCTTGCTTGACCGTGAGCACGGTAAAGATGGTGTAGGTGAACAGCACCCAAGCCAGCAGGCCAATACCCCCCAGCAGCGCGGCCAGTGGCAGATTGCCGCCAATCAGCAGGCTTTGGCTGGCAAGGATCGAACAGGCCGCGACGAAGGTGAAAAACCCCGGTGCGTTGAGATGGTTGAATAGATCATCGCGCACGCGCTTGGGGTGCCAGTACAGGTGCATCAACGCCAGCACACCGATGACCACGAACAAGCACCAATTCAGCCAGAACAGACCGATGGCAAGGTGCGGCAGGCCCATCAGATGTGCTGCAAGTGACAGGATGCCGGTGGCCATCACCATGCTGAAATAGCCGGGCGAGAGGGTTTCGGTAGAGGTGCGGACGTGGCGCAGCAGGCGTGGCATCGGCGCACTTCCTTTTTCAAACAAACCGCATCCGAGACTAATCAGCGCAGGCTTGCATGCACTTGATCGAAATCAACTGCGAGCCATTACACCAGCAGGGCCACTGCCTTGATTTGCACCCACAGCGCCATGCCGGGTTGCAATTGAAGGCGTTCCAGGGAGCGATGCGAAATCCGCGCCAGCAGCGGCGTGCCGTTGGCCAGCAAGCGCACCTGTACTTGTCCGCCGGGCAGTGCATCCAAGGTTTCCAAAGTGGCGGGCAACAGGTTCAGCAGGCTGGAATCATCGTGATGGTGCAGCGCCAGGCTCACATCGCGGGCTTGGATGCGTATCCGCAGGGGTGTGCCGGGTGGATGCGCGGGGCCGTGTGCGTATAGCGTGCCGGCGCGGGTGTGCAGGGCCAGCAGGCCGTGAGCATCACGGTCGATGACCTGTGCGTCCAGCACCACGCCGGCATCGTCACGCAGCGCCAGCGGCAAGTCATTGCGATTGAGCAGCTCCAGTGCAGGGCCGGCGCTGGTGATGTGGCCGGCTTCCATCAACACCAAATAATCGGCCAGCCGCGCCACTTCTTCCACCGCATGGGTGACATACAAGATGGGGATGCCGGCATCGCGGCGCACGGTTTCCAGAAACGGCAGGATCTCGCTGCGGCGCTGCGCATCCAGCGCGCTCAACGGCTCATCCAGCAACAAGACTTTGGGCGCCGTGACCAGCGCACGCGCCAGCGCCACGCGCTGCCGTTCACCGCCCGAGAGCGAATGTGGGCGACGTGCCAGTAGCGGTGTGAGTTGCAGGCGCTCGATCCATTGCGCAAGCAGCGCGGTGCTGGCACCCGCGCGCTTCCAGCCATAGCGCAAATTGCCTTCCACGTTGAGGTGAGGAAGCAGGGCGCTGTGCTGGAACACCATGCCCACTGCGCGGCGGTGCGCGGGCAAGCGAAATTGCGGAGCCTGCCAGAGTTCGCCAGCAATTTGCACCCCCCCACTGGCCGCCGGCTCCAACCCGGCGATGGCTCGCAGCAAGGTGCTTTTGCCGCAACCGGAGGGGCCAAACACCACTGTGGTGCCTTGCACGGGCAGGCGCAGGTCGGCGTGCAGTTGGAACGCGCTGCGTGCCAGCCGCAGGGAAATTTCCAGCGTGTTTGCAAGTTCAGCCATGCAACACCGCCGTGCGTCGGCCCAACCACTGCATCACCAGCAGCAGCGCAAACGAAAAGGCCAACAAGCAGGCTGCCAGCACATGCGCGTCGGCATACGCCATTGCTTCCACTTGGTCATACAGCAATACCGAGAGCACGCGGGTCTGGCCTTCGATATTGCCGCCTACCATCAACACCACGCCAAATTCGCCCACCGTATGCGCAAAGCCGAGCAGGCTGGCGGTGAGCAGCGAGGGCCGCGACAGTGGCAATACGACGCTGCAAAACCGATCCAGCGGGCCGGCGCGCAAACTGGCGGCAGCGTCCAGGGTATCCGTTGCAATTGCGGCAAAACCGGCTTGCAGTGGATGCACCACAAATGGCATCGAATACAGCACCGAGGCCAGCAGCAGGCCGCTGAAGGTGAATGCCAGACTGCCCAGTCCCAGTGATTGGGTCAGCTGCCCAATCGGGCCGGCAGGTGCCAGCCCGATCAACAGATAAAACCCCAGCACGGTCGGTGGCAGCACCATCGGCAATGCCACCACCGCGCCCACCGGCGCACGCCAGAATGAGCGACTACGCGCCAGCCACCACGCCAGCGGCATGCCCACGATCAGCAGAATCAGCGTGGTGAATCCCGCCAGTTTCAGGGTCACCCAGAGCGCGGCGATCCAGGCGGGGGTGTCGACTTGCATGGGTGATCAGTCGTAACCCAGCGCGTGGATTTGTTTTTGCGCGGCCGGGCTTTGCAGGTATTTCATAAAGCCGCGTGCCGCTGGATTTTTGTAGCCATGCTGGAGCAACACTGCGCTTTGCACGATGGGCGAATGCCAGCTGGCTGGCACATCCCAGCCCGAACCGGGCTTGCCCTGCTTGCCTGCCTGCAAAACCAGCGAGCGCGGCAACAGGCCCAGTGGTGCAGCACCGCTGATCACAAACTGGGTCGCCTGGCCCACGTTTTCACCCAATACCAGCTTGGGCTCCAGTTCCACCCAGCGGCGTACGTAGTTCAGGCTTTCGCGGGCGGCTTCGCCATAGGGTGCCAACGCTGGGTTGGCGATGGCCAAACGTTCGATATGACCTTTGCGCAGCAATGCCTCGCCATCGGTCACGGCGTCGCGATCACGGCTCCACAGCACCAGCCGACCGATGGCGTAGTCGTACACGGTGTTGCCATCGGCCATGCCTTCATCGGCCAAGCGTCGTGGTGTGGCGGCATCGGCCGACAGCAATACGTCGAACGGTGCGCCGTTGTGAATCTGTGCGTACAGCTTGCCGGTGGAGGCGGCGCTGACTTCGATGCGATGCCCTGTCTGCTTGGAATACGCACGGCCCAGTTGGCGCGCGGCATCGGCAAAATTGGCGGCCACCGCCAAGCGTGCGATGGGCGGCGGCGGTGGCAGTTTGGGCTTGCTGGTGAGCGGCACGGCAGCGGTCGTTGGCGCAGTCGTAGCAGGCCTTGCCACCATCGGCTTGGCGGCGGGCGCCGCTTGTGGCTTGGCTGGCGGGCTGGCCTGTGGGACGGCAGCCAGCGTTGTGCACGGCAGCGCCAAGGCTGCCGAAATCAACCATCCCAGAATCCATCCACGCTTCATGTTCAGCATCCGGTTGCGACGTTGCGTGAAGTCTATCCGGTTGCTTCGATGCCGGTACTGGTGAGGCCCGGCTATAATCCCCGATTCGTCAATTTTTGGTGCGCCCGCGTGTTTGAATCCCTGACCCAGCGCCTGTCCGGCACGATTGAACGCCTGCGTGGCCGTGGCCGCCTGAGCGAATCCAATATCAGCGAGGCCGTGCGCGAGGTGCGCATCGCCTTGCTGGAAGCCGATGTGGCACTGCCGGTGGTGCAAGCCTTGATCCAGCGCATCAAGGTGCGTGCGGTGGGGCAGGAAGTGCTGCGCTCGCTGTCGCCGGGCCAGGTGCTGGTCAAGATCGTGCGCGACGAATTGGCCATGGTGATGGGCGCGCAGGCATCCGACCTGAACCTCAATGTGCCGGCCCCTGCGGTGATTTTGATGGCCGGCTTGCAAGGTGCGGGCAAGACCACCACGGTGGCCAAGCTGGCCAAGCACCTGAAGGAAAAACGCAAGAAGAAAGTGATGGTGGTGTCCGCCGACGTCTACCGTCCGGCCGCGATCGAGCAATTGCAGACGCTGGCCGGTCAGGTGGGGGCGATTTTCTTCCCCTCCGATGCCTCGCAAAAGCCCGAGGCCATCGTCAAAGCCGCGATAGATGAGGCGCGCAAGACGTTTGCCGATGTACTGATTGTGGATACCGCCGGTCGCACCAGCATTGACGCTGCGATGATGGCCGAGATCAAAGCCCTGCACGCCGCAGTGAACCCGGTCGAAACCTTGTTCGTGGTCGATTCGATGACCGGCCAAGATGCGGCTGTGACGGCCAAGCATTTTGGTGAAGCACTGCCGCTGACCGGCGTAGTGCTGACCAAGACCGATGGCGATGCACGCGGCGGCGCGGCACTCTCGGTGCGCTACATCACCGGCAAGCCGATCAAATTTGTCGGCGTGGGCGAGAAGCCCGACGGCCTGGACGTGTTCCATCCCGAGCGCGCCGCCGGCCGCATCCTCGACATGGGCGACGTGCTGTCGCTGGTCGAACAGGTGGAATCGCAGGTCGATCAAGACAAAGCCAAAAAACTGGCCGAGAAAGTGGCCAAGGGCAAAAAGTTTGACCTCAACGACATGCGCGACCAGCTTGAACAAATGCAGAACATGGGTGGCTTGTCTGGCTTGATGGACAAACTGCCGGGCATGGGTCAGGTGCCGGAGTCGGTCAAGCAGCAAGTGACCGGCAAGGAAGTGCCGCGCATGATCGCCATCATCAATTCGATGACCAAAAAAGAACGCCGCAACCCGGATCTACTCAACGGCTCGCGGCGCGCGCGGGTGGCACGCGGCAGCGGCCTCACCCCGGCCGACGTCAACAAAGTGCTCAAGCAATACCAGCAGATGGAGAAAATGATGGGCAAGCTGGGCCGTGGCGGCATGAAGGGCATGATGCGTGGCCTGTCCGGCATGATGGGTGGGCGTGGCGGTATGCCGATGCGCTGATTTGGCGTAATGTTGCATCAACGTCGGAAGGTGTTCGATGCAGCAGCGTCTTGATTATCAGCATGCCTCGCCAGAGGCTTTCAAAGCCATGCTGCAGCTGGAGAGGCAGGTCCATCTAAGCGGCCTGGAAGCGTCGCTGCTCGAATTGGTCAAATCCCGCGCCTCGCAGCTCAATGGCTGCGCCTGGTGCCTGGACATGCACAGCAAGGATGCGCGGGCGCAGGGTGAAACCGAGCAGCGCGTGTACCTGCTGCCGGTCTGGCGCGATGCGCCCTGCTATACCGAGCGCGAGCGCGCGGCGCTGGCCTGGACCGAAGCGGTTACCGCGATAGCCGGTCCGCATGGCGTGGACGATGACGTCTATGGTGCGGCGCGCCGTCATTTCGATGAAAAATCGCTGGTGGACCTGACCCTGGCCATCATCGCCATCAATGGCTGGAATCGGCTGAATGTTGCATTTCGCACCCCGGTTGGCGATTACGTCAGCCCGCACTCGATAACGGGTTGAGCATGAGCAATGACATTCGCGTCAATACCGAGGTGGTGCGCGGATTCATTGTGTACTCGCGTATCGTGGGTTGGTTGCTGGTAGCGGTATCGCTGATCGTGCTGCTGGCGTGGGTGAGTGCTGTGGCGCCCTTGCAGATGTTTGCGCTCCCGGCTACCAGCATGCGTGCCGGCGCGGCCTTGGCTGGCGTGCTTGCCGGTGGCGCATTGCTGTTGTCGCACAGATGGCCATGGAGCAGCTTCCTGCTGTCCTTGCTGCTGACCCTGCTTGCGGGGTGCGAGCTGCTGGAATTTGCATCGGGTGCCAAGGTGATTTGTCTGCCTGATCTGGGGGGGCTGCTTCCACACTGGCCGAACAGGCCGCCCGGGAAAATGCTGGAACTGACGGCAGTGGCATTCACGCTGCTGGGGCTGGTGGGGATGGCGGTCGCGTCAAGGCAGGTGATTTGGCTGCGTGAGGCCTGCGCGCTTGCGGTCATCGCCATCACCATGGCGTCGATTGCCGCGTTCGGGCTTGTGCTGGCAGGGACAGCATTCAACCTGCCGCTCAGGATGCCGATCGTGACGGCGTCGCTGTTGCTGTTGCTGACGCTAGCGTGGATGGCATCGGTGCCATCCACCGGCTTGACGCGTATCGTGGTGGCCGACAGCCCGGGCGGTGCATTCGCACGTCGGCTGATCCTGCCTGCGTTGCTGCTGCCAAGCCTGCTGACCTTCCTGTTCGAGATGGTACAGGCGTGGCTGGGTGTGTCCGAAGCGCAGGCGCTTTCGCTGGCTGCGGTGGTGACCGGTGGCGTGGTCGCCGCCGCAATCCTGTGGGTGGCTTATCTGCTGGATCGCAGCGAGCGCCAGCGGCGTACCGTGCTTGCGTTGCGCACCGATGCCAACACCGACGGGCTGACCGGGCTGGCCAACCGGCGCGCGTTCGACGCGGGATTGGCGCAGGCGCTTCGGGAGAATGAGGATGTCGCGCTGCTGATCCTTGATCTCGACCACTTCAAAAGCTTCAACGATGATTTTGGCCATCAGGCAGGGGACGATGCATTGCGGGAGGCCGGGCGCCTGCTGCATGCGGAGCTGCGTCCGGGCGATCTGGCTGCACGCTATGGTGGCGAGGAATTCGCGGTTGTCCTGGTGCGGAGCGACGCAGAGCGCGTGGCGCAAGTGGGGCGGCGCATCCTGGCCGCGTTCCATGCCAGGCAGTGGCCCAACCGACCGGTGAGGGTGAGCATCGGTGCAGCGCTTGCGGTATCGGGCGAGGCGCCCGCCGGGCTGATCTCCCGGGCCGATGCGGCGCTCTATCGTAGCAAGCAGGAAGGGCGCGACCGTCTCACGATGGCGGCTGATGCGCCGGCGGAGGCGAAAGCGCCGCCCCTGGGGCATGCCTGACGGCCAGCGTGTGCCCCGCGCCTTGGAAGATCATGATGCTCAAGTGCTTGGCTGCGCCTTGAAAAAACGCTAAACTTGTCGGCTTACCCGGCCATCCCGGCCGCTGGGCAACACCGAGAAACTGCAATGGTCAAGATTCGCCTTACCCGTGGCGGCGCCAAGAAGCGTCCTTTCTACCACATCATCGTCACCGATGGCCGCAGCGCCCGTGATGGCCGCAACATCGAGCGCGTGGGTTTCTACAACCCGGTGGCGCAGGGTGCGGAAAAGCGCGTTGAGCTCAACCTCGATCGCGTCAAGCATTGGCTGGACAACGGCGCGCAGCTGACCGACAAGGTGGCTGATTTGTACAAGACCGCCGTCAAGGCTGCCTGATTCACCTTACATGGCGCCTGTTCGCAGGCGCTGTGACAGCGAGAGTCCTCCATGAACGCACCGGACAGCTCCCAGCGGATGATTGCCGTGGGTCGCCTGCATGGTGCGTTTGGCGTGCGTGGCGAGGTCAAGCTGGAAAGCTTCACCGAACCCGAAAAAGCCATTGCCCGCTATCAGCCGTGGACGCTGCGTGATGCGCGCGGTAACCAGCAGGTATGCGAAGGCGTGAAAGTGCGCGAAGGCGGCAAAGGACTGGTGGCAACCTTGCCGGGGGTCGATGATCGCGACGCCGCCGATGCGCTGCGTGGCGTCGATGTCTGGGTGCCCCGTTCGGCATTGCCACCGCCGCCGCCCGGCGAGTATTACTGGGTCGATTTGGAGGGGCTGCGCGTGGTCAATGCCGATGGCGCAGACTTTGGCCGCGTGTCGCATATCTTCAATAATGGTGCCAACGATGTGCTGGTGGCGCAGGGCGAGCGCGAGCGCATGATTCCGTTTGTGCTGCCTACGTACATCGTCTCGGTGGATTTCGATGCCGGCGTTGTCACGGTGGATTGGGACGCGGATTTTTGAGCGTCATGCGCTTCGACATCCTCAGCCTGTTTCCCGAATTCGTCGAACAAATCAGCGCGCACGGCGTAGTGGGGCGTGCGGGTGAGCGCGGGTTGTTGTCGGTGCATGGCTGGAATCCACGCGATTACGCCGAAGGCAACTACCGCCGCGTGGACGACCGCCCGTTTGGTGGCGGCCCCGGCATGGTGATGTTGATCGAACCTTTGCGCGCCGCGTTGGCGGCGATGCGCGCTGCCGATCCCGCGCCAGTGCGTGTGATTTACCTCAGCCCGCAGGGCCGGCCGTTGACCCAAGCCAAGGTGCGGCAATTGGCGTTCATGCCGCGCATTGCACTGCTGTGCGGGCGCTACGAGGGCGTGGATGAACGCCTGTTGCAAGCCGAAGTGGATGAAGAAATTTCGATTGGCGATTACGTGCTGTCCGGCGGCGAGTTGGCGGCGGCGGTGCTGATTGATGCGGTGGCGCGCCTGCAGGAAGGCGCGCTGAACGATGCCGAATCGGCCGTGCAAGACAGCTTTGAAGGCGATGGCCTGCTGGACTGCCCACATTACACGCGGCCGGTGGAACACGCGCTAGGCAGCGTGCCCGAGGTGTTGTTATCGGGAAATCACGCGGCCATTGCCTATTGGCGAAGGCAACAATCGCTCGGCCGCACCTGGCTTCGCCGGCCGGAGTTGTTGAACGAAGCGGAACTGTCCAAAGGCGATCGCGCCTTGCTGGACGACTTTCGCAGCCGATGGTTGCAGGCGGTGGATGAGCCGGACGACGACGGCCCAGACACGGTTTAAGGCCAACCTGCAATAGTGCGCCAAGTATTTGCCGCAAAACGGAAAACCCAGCTATAATACGCGGCTGGGCCAATCGCCCGTGTTGTACCGATGTCTGCTTTATCAGTGCCATGACGCGGGTCCACGTGCACTCGCGCAACAACGACTCCAACAGGCGCGTGCACAAGCACGCAATACACATCAATAGGTTGATCCCATGAACAAGCCCTCGATCCATACCCTGCTGCAAGATTTCGAATCCGCCCAAGCGACCCGCAAGATGCCCGATTTCGGCCCCGGTGACACCGTGGTGGTCAACGTGAAAGTGAAAGAAGGCAACCGTGAGCGGGTGCAGGCTTACGAAGGCGTGGTGATCGGCAAGAAGAACGCTGGCCTGAACTCCGCGTTCACCGTGCGCAAGATCTCGCATGGCTTTGGCGTCGAGCGCGTATTCCAGACCCACAGTGCCACCATCGACTCGGTGGAAGTCAAGCGTCGTGGCGCGGTGCGCGCCAGTAAGCTGTACTACTTGCGTGGTTTGGAAGGCAAGAAGGCCCGCATCAAGGAAGACTTGGCTGGCAATGCCAAGGCGCGCGCCAAGGCGGCTGCCGCGGCTGTCGAGTAATCCAGCGCTTCGCGTGATGCACAGCGGCCACCTTCGGGTGGCCGTTTGCGTTGGAATCTCCGGGAATTTGCAGATGACATTGGTGGATGACAGCGGTAGCGTTCGTCTTGATTTGTGGCTCTGGGCCGCGCGTTTTTTCAAGACCCGCGCATTGGCCAAGCACGCGATTGAAACCGGCAAGGTGGAGGTGGGAGGGCAGCGCGCCAAACCTGCGCGTGGCGTGCGGGTGGGGGATGCGCTGCGCGTGCAACGCATGGAAGAGGTTTTCGAACTCGACGTGCTCATGTTGTCGGTGGTACGTGGCCCGGCGGCTATTGCGCAGACGCTGTATCGCGAATCCGAAGCCTCACGTGCGGCGCGTGAACTCGCCCGCGCCCAGCGCGCCGCCGAGCGTGCCGGCTACCATCCACCCGAGACCAAGCCCGACAAGCGCGCACGTCGCTTGATTCGGGCGCTGGGGGATATCGACGCGCTGTAGGCTAAGGTAGCGCCTGTCCACTGCCGCCGTTTCCGCCACGTCCATGTCCACACGCGCCACTCGTTTGTTGAAATTGCTGGATGCATTGCGCCAGCGTCGGCAGCCGGTATCGGGTGTGCAACTGGCGGAGACGTTTGGCGTCAGCCTGCGCACCCTGTATCGCGACATCGACACCTTGCGCGGACAGGGCGCGGACATTGCCGGCGACCCCGGTATTGGCTACCAATTGCGCCCCGGCTTTCTGCTGCCACCGATGATGTTTTCGGAAGAAGAACTCGAGGCGATGGTGCTGGGCACGCGCTGGGTGGCGTCGCATGCCGACCCGGAGCTGGCGACGGCGGCACGCGGCGCAATGGACCGCATCCTTGGCATCCTGCCGGAGGGCCTGCGCTTGCAGGTGGAAACCGGTGGCTTGTTCGCGCCGGATTGGCGCCCTTCGGCCCCGGAGCCTTGGTTGCCGACGCTGCGCCGCGCCATCCGTGGCCAGCGAGCCCTGCATCTGGCCTATGCCGATGCTGGCAAACGGGTCTCGCAGCGTACGATCTGGCCGTTTGCGATGGCTTTCCTCGATGATCGCCGCTTGCTGGCCGCGTGGTGCGAACTGCGCGGGGAGTTTCGCCATTTTCGCGCTGATCGCGTGCTGGGGCTGGAAGATGCCGGGCGCGGCTACCCGGAGACACGGCATGGTCTGCTGCGGCGCTGGCGCGTGCAGGAGCAGCTGCGCCAGCGTGACCGCGTCACTGCTGACAGAAATTGACAGCAGGGCCGGCGCACACTGCGGGCTCACCCCGACCCGATCAAGGAGCCTTCATGAGCACGCAATTGCGCTTCTACACCCACCCGATGTCGCGCGCCCGGATTACCCGCTGGATGCTGGAAGAAACCGGCCTGCCTTACGAAGAGGTTGTGCTGGAGTACGGCACCACGATGAAGGCGCCCGAGTTCCTTGCCATCAATCCGATGGGCAAGGTGCCGGCGCTGTTGCACAACGGCGTGGCAATCACCGAGAACGCCGCCATCTGTCTGCATCTGGCCGATCTGGTGCCGGAGCTGGGCCTGCTGCCACCGCCGGGCACGCCAGAGCGTGGCGCTTGCTACCGTTGGATGCTGTTCGCCAGCCCGCTGGAGTTCTTCATTACCGCACGCCGCCACGGCAGCATCGCACCGTCGATGGAGTCTGGTTACGGCAACGAGGCTGACCTGCTGCGCACGCTGGAAGGCGCAGTGGCGGGCAAGCGCTTTCTGGTGGGCGACCGCTTCACCGTGGCCGACCTCTACCTGTCCGCCTTCATCGGCTACTACATCCAGATTGGTGAGCTGGAGCCCAGGCCGGTGTTTCAGGACTATGCAATGGCACATTCGCAGCGACCAGCCTGTCAGCGTGCGACTGCGCACGATGAAGGCTTGCTCAAGCCGAAAGCGGAGCCGTCGGTAAACGCGGCGCATTAATCCTGCCGCTTCGACAAAATTGCTGCAGTTTCCGCAGCGATATCCTCGATACATGCCTGCATCTGCGCACGCCGGGTGCGGAAGCTGAGTACGCACACCCGCCCGAGGAAGCGTTCGCCCACTTGCGCGCCGGTGAGCATCACGCGCCCGCGTGCCGTCACCCGTTGCATCAGCGTGCGGGTGGCGGCGTTCTGCGCTTCCAGCGTGGGTAGCGATCCGTGTTCCAGATGGAAGGCAAATAGCGACAGCTGCGGCGGCGCATCCATCACGATGCCGGGGATCTTCGCGACCTCGCCGGCGGCCCAGCATGCCAGGCCGCGCTTTTCCGATAGCGCGGCACGGTAGCGATCGCTGCCAAGCAGCTTCAGTGTCAGCCATATGCGCAGGCCGGGAAAACCGCGCGACAGGTCGGGGCCGTACTGCGCCGGGTCGTAGAACTCGTTCTGGTTGTCCGGCAGATAGCCGGCCTCGGAGGCATGCAGTGCGCGTAGTGCTTCGCCGTCGCGTACCAGCAGCGCGCCGGTGCCGTAGGGCAGGAACAGGCCCTTGTGCGGGTCGAGGGTAAGCGAATCCGCACGCGGTAGCCCGGCCAGCAGCGGGCGCAGCTCCGGCACCATGTGGAAGAACGCGCCGTAGGCGCCATCGACGTGGTGCCACAGCGCTTCGCGTGTGCACAGTTCGGCCACTGCGTCGATCGGATCGACCGCGCCGGTGTTGGTGGTGCCGGCGGTGGAGAACACCATGAAGGGTTTCAGCCCCGCCGACCGGTCGGCGCCGATGGCCAGCTGCAGTGCGTCCACGCGCATCCGGAAGTTTTCATCGACTTCGATGGTGCGTACGCGATCGTGGGCGATACCTGCCAGCCGCGCCGCTTTGGTGATTGAATGATGCGATTGCGAGGACACGTACAGCGTGCCAGCGCGGATGTCGGTGCCTAGGCGCTGCTCGCGCGCTGCGGCAATCGCGTTGAACATCGCCATCGAGCCGCCGGGGGTGAATATGCCGCGCGCCGTCGCCGGGAACTGCATCCACCCGCGCATCCAGTCCAGCGCGTTGGCCTCCAGTTGCACCAGCGCCGGGGCCGCCTGCCAGATACCGGTGTAGCGGTTGGCGGTGTCGGCGATAAAGTCGGCGAGCGCTGCCGGATAGATGCCGCCGCCGGGAATGTAGGCCAGATAGCCGGGGCCGGGTGTGCCGAATGAGCGAGGAATCCACTGCTCGAACAACGGGTCGAGCAGCGCGTCCAGCGTGGTGCCGTCCAGCGGTTCCGGCTCGGCCAGCGATCGGCACAAGTCTTCAATGCCGTCGAAATTCCCGTTCGATGGCATGCTTCCCAAGCCTGCTATGTGTGCAACTGCACGTTCGACCACCGCATGGCCCATGGCGCGCATGGTTTCGGGCGTGAATTCGAGATTGGCGGGATCGTTCATGGCGTCATCGTCATGCAAGGCAAGGAATTGTGCCGGCTGCGATCGCTGCAACGGATGCCGCAAATTGGGCCGTGCACGGTTCAGTCTGCATCCGCAATGGGCCACGGCGGTAGTTCGCTGTTGCGCTGGAATTCGAAAATCAACCGGGTTTCGATATGCGCCACTTCCTCGCGCTCGGTGAAGGCGGTCAGGGTGAAGTTGCGCAGGTGGTCGCTGTTGCGCACGCCGACGTGGACGAGGAAGTCGTCGGCGCCGGCGACGTGATAACAGGCCAGCACTTCCGGCAGTGCCAGCAGGTGGGCATGGAAACCATCGACCAGCGCACGCGAGTGTTTGGCCAGCCGTACCGACACCATCGCCTGCAGCCCGATGCCGATCGCCTGCGGCGCAATCTCGGCGTGGTAGCCCAGCAACACCTTGTCTTCGCGCAGCTTGCGCACCCGTTCGAGCGCAGTGGACTGCGCGATCCCCACTTTTCCGGCAAGGTCTTTGTTGGGTAGCCGTGCATTCTTCCGCAACAAGCGCAACAAGGCGTAATCGATTCGATCAAGTGTGGTCATATGATTGAATTTCAAAATACTATTCGACATGAATTATAGTTGTCGAACAATGTTCTAGCATGGAATGAATATTCCATGTGGGGAAGTGCCATGCATCGTTTTCAAACCATCGCCGTCCACGCCGGGCGCGAAGATTTTGGCGAGCTTTGCGTACATGCGCCGCCACTGGATTTATCCACCACCTACCCAATCGCGGATCTCGATGTGGCGGGGGCCAGTTTTGATGCGCTGATTGGTGGCAAGCATGATGCCGCCAACCCGATCTATGCGCGCCTGCACAACCCCACCGTGGCACGCACCGAAAACGCGATTGCCAAATTGAAGGGTACCGATGCCTGCGTGGCATTTGCCTCGGGGATGGCGGCGCTCACCGCCGTATTGCTGGCACGTCGCGCGCATGGTGGCCATGTGCTAGTGGTGCGGCCGTTGTATGGCACATCGGACCACCTGTTGGCCAGTGGCATGTGCGGGTTAGAGGCAGAGTTCGTGGCTGCCGAAGACATTGCCACCAAACGCCGCGCCGATACCGTGCTGGTGGTCATCGAAACCCCCGCCAATCCCACCTTGGATTTGGTCGATATCAAAACAGTGATAGCGGCTGCCGGCGAGGTGCCGGTGCTGGTGGATTCCACTTTCGCCACGCCAGTCCTGCAAACCCCTGCGGCACTCGGTGCCACCTATGTACTGCACAGTGCCACCAAATTTCTGGGTGGGCATGGCGATGTGATTGCCGGCGTAGTGTGTTGCGATGAAACCCACGCCGGGCCACTGCGCACCGTGCGTGCTGCGACGGGTGGCTTGCTGCACCCATTGGCGGCGTATCTGTTGCATCGTGGCTTGCCTACGTTGAAATTGCGCGTCGAAGCAGCGCAAGCCAATGCGCAAGTCTTGGCGCAACGGTTGGCTGGGCATCCGGCGGTGAACAAGGTGTTTTATCCGGGGCTGGGCACGGTACGCAATGCGCAGTTGTTGGGGACGCAAATGTGTGGCCCCGGCACGCTGATGGCATTCGAGTTGGCTGGTGGGCATGCCGCTGCTGCCAAGGTGATGGCCACGGTCAAAGTGATGACGCCGGCGGTAAGTCTGGGCTCCATCGATACCCTGATCCAACATCCCTCCGGGCTCACCCATCGCATGGTGGATCCTGCGGCAAAAGCAGCTGCCGGGATTACCGATGGCCTGCTGCGGCTGTCGGTGGGAATCGAGGATGTGGAAGACCTGTGGGCGGACCTGGCGCAGGCATTGGGCTGAACCTGTTTTTTGCAGCTGCGCCGGCATTTATCCTGCGGCGCGTTGCAACAGACGGGTGACCCGTACCGTTCCATCGGGGACGGGTTGGCTATGGCGCATCGCATGCAGCCATTGCGGCAGTAAATGCGAGGCGGCGGTGATCGCATCGATCAGTGCTTGATCGGGGTTGCGCTTGCGTCCGGCATGCTTGGCCGCCTGCTCGGCGGCGCGGCCAAGATCTGCCAGCTGGGTGGCCCCAATCACCGGGGCCGAGCCTTTGAGCGTGTGAAATGCACGCGAGAGCGCTCGCGTGGGGGCTGGATTGGAGAAATCCTTGCACCAAGCGGCAAGCGCGTTTTCGACATTTTTGGTGATGTCTTCAAGCTCCAGCAAAAACACTTCGCGCATCTCGGGATCAACGTCGCGGGCTAACGCGGGTTTGCCAGAAGATGAGGATCGTCGCGGCGCAGGTTGTGACCCCGAGCGAGAAAACAAACGCTGGAACAGGGCCGAAATCCAATTACTCAAGCGCATCCCCCACTCCGGTTAGATGCGGCAGAGTGGCATAAGCCTAGGCTTGCCACAATGCACACCGCCGGCACCGGGTGAGATGTGCCGGGCATGTGGGGTCGCGGCCTTCAGCGCCCACCGCCACCAAACAACGAACTGCCAATTTTGAGCGCATCGCTCAAACCCAGTTGGCCATCGCCGTCTTGATCGAGCAAAGAGCCCAGCAGCCCGCCACTGGTGCCGCCTTGTTGGCGGATCGCCTGGTGTTCTTGCCCCAACAAGCCACTGAGCGCATCTGCACCACCGGCATCCCCCGACATTCGCTTGCCAAGGTAGGCCATCACGATCGGAGCCAACATTTGCAGCAGTTGGCCAGACTGCGCATGCGGCAAACCAGTGGCTTGGGCCACGCCAGCCTGTGCGCTGTCTTGTTGGCCACCAAAAATATGCCCCAAAATGCCGGCCCCATTGGCCTCTGCACCGCCGCCGCCGCCCAACACCGCGCCCAATACACTGCCGATATCCAGCCCGCTGTGATTGTTCTGTAGCGCACCCAGCAAGGCCTGTGCACCTTCGGGACTGGCGGCATTGCTGCCCAGTTTGCCCATCAGCAAAGGCAAGGCGGTGCTGATGGCACCCGATGCCTGTACGGGATCAAGCCCCAGCTGGCTGGCGATTTGTTGCAAGGGTGCGCCTTGTAGCTGGGCGGCAAGGTCTTGGGTCATGGCGGTCATGGGGCATTCCTGCGGAGGCGAACGCCCATCCTACGTCGGCAAGGTGAAAAATAGGCAAGACGGCTGCAGGATAGGGCGCCTGCATTCGGTTATAGCCCCAACGCCTTGGCCACGCCGGCACCATAGGCCGGGTCGGCCTTGCTGCAGTTGTCAATGTGGCGCTGCTTGATGAAGTCCGGCGCGTCGCCCATCGCGCGGGCAGTGTTGTCGAATAGCATCTGCTGCTGGGCCGGATTCATCAGTCGGAACAGGTCGCCGGGCTGCTTGTAGTAGTCGGCATCGTCCTCGCGGAAATTGAACCAGTCAGCGACGTTGCCGATCTTCAATGGCGGCTCGCGGAACTGCGGCTGTTCCTGCCACTGCTGGAAGCTGTTGGGCTCGTAATGCGGCAGCCCGCCGTAGTTGCCGTCAACCCGGCCGATGCCGTCGCGATGGTTACTGTGCACCGGGCAGCGTGCGGCATTGACCGGGATTTGCTGGTAATTGGTGCCCAGCCGGTAGCGCTGCGCGTCGGCATAGTTGAACAGCCGCGCCTGCAGCATCTTGTCTGGCGACACGCCAATCCCGGGGACCAGGTTGCCGGGTGCGAACGCGCTCTGTTCGACGTCGGCGAAGAAATTCTCCGGGTTGCGGTTGAGCTCGAACTCGCCGACCTCGATCAGCGGATAGTCCGCCTTCGGCCACACCTTGGTCAGGTCGAACGGGTGGTAGGGCACCTTCCCGGCATCGGTCTCCGGCATCACCTGCACGAACATCGTCCACTTCGGGAAGTCGCCGCGCTCGATGGCGTCATACAGGTCGCGCTGGTGGGTCTCGCGGTCGTTGCCGATGGCCTCGGCCGCTTCGGCATCGCTGAGGTTGCGGATGCCCTGCTGGGTGCGGAAGTGGAACTTCACCCAGAAGCGCTCGCCAGCCGCGTTCCAGAAGCTGTAGGTATGCGAGCCGAAACCGTGCATGTGGCGGTAGCTGGCGGGAATGCCGCGGTCGCTCATCACGATGGTGATCTGGTGCAGCGCTTCCGGCAGCAGGGTCCACCAGTCCCAGTTGTTGGTGGCGCTGCGCAGGTTGGTGCGTGGGTCGCGCTTGACCACCTTGTTGAGGTCGGGGAACTTGCGCGGGTCGCGGATGAAGAACACCGGGGTGTTGTTGCCCACCATGTCCCAGTTGCCTTCCTCGGTGTAGAACTTCAGCGCGAAGCCGCGGATGTCGCGCTCGGCATCGGCCGCGCCGCGCTCGCCGGCGACGGTGGTGAAGCGGGCGAACAGTTCGGTCTGCTTGCCGACTTTCTCGAACAGCTTGGCGCGGGTGTAGCGGGTGATGTCCTGGGTGACGGTGAACGTGCCGAACGCGCCCGAGCCCTTGGCGTGCATGCGCCGCTCCGGGATCACCTCGCGCACGAAGTTGGCCAGCTTCTCATTCAGCCACACATCCTGTGCCAACAGCGGGCCGCGTGGGCCGGCGGTGAGGCTGTTCTGATTGTCGGGCACCGGCGCACCGAAGTCAGTGGTCAGGTGAGTGGCCGGATATTGCTTATTGCTGTCGCTGGGCTTGCTCATGATCGATCCTTTGCGGACGTGGGCGATGACGCCACGATAGGCGCTTTCCGCTGTGCTGAGAAATCGAATGATGTGATTCTTTGAATAGAAATTGCCTATAGATGGAGAGATGCAGTCGATTGACTGAATCAGTCCTGCATTGGTCCATTAATCCGCTTGTCCCAATCCTCGACCGTGCCTTGCTGCAGGCGGCGTTCAATGAGTTTTCGCCACGACGGCACCAGCGGCAGTACCAGTGCCGGTTTCAGCTGTGCCGGGTCGAGTGCGCGCCCGTAGAGCAGCTGGGTCAGCCGGGTCAGTGGCCAGTCGGGATGGGGGCGCTCGCGCAAGGTCAGGGTATCGCCGGTACAGGCATCGCCGGCTTGCAGCACGCGGTAATACCAACCGCAGCGGCCGGTGGTTTGCACGCGACGGGCCATGTCGGGCAGGCCGAAGCGGTCGTTGAGCTTCCAGCAGGGTTGCCGGCCCTGGCTGATTTCCAACAGGGCGCTGCCCAGCTGGAAGCGGTCGCCGAGGCAGACCGTGGCTTCGGTCATGCCGCGCGTGCTGATGTTTTCGCCAAACGCGCCGGGTTGTTGCAGCACGGGTGTATCGCCCAGTTCGCTGCGCCATGCGGAGTAATGATCGAAGGGGTAGTGATGTACGGCTTTGTCGATGCCGCCGTGCACGCGCGGATCGCCTTGTTCATCGCCTTCCAGCCCGAGTTCGCCGATGCGTACTGCGCCGATGCATGGCCGCTTGGCGATCGCGCTGATCGCGCCCGGTCGCGTGTACGCCACCGCCTTGCCGGCAAGCAATGCATCCACATGCACCGCAAGCGGCGCGGTCACGGCAATGCCTTCAGCCGATACAGCGCTTCCAGCGCTTGCTTGGGCGTGAGCTCGTCGGGGTCGATCGAGGCCAGTGCATCCAGTGCGGCAGAAGATGGAGCGAATAGGCCGAACTGTTGCGGTGTATCCAAGGCGGGCGCGCTCAAGGGGGTGACGGGTGTATTGCGGTTATGCGATTCCAGCTCGGCCAAGCGTGCCCGCGCCTGTTGCAGCGCGGCTTTGGGCAGGCCAGCCAGGGCCGCCACCTGCAGGCCAAAGCTGCGGTTGGCGGGGCCTGGACGTACTGCGTGCATGAACACCAACGCGTCACCATGCTCCACCGCATCCAGATGCAGATTGGCAATCCCGCTGCCGGGTTCGGCCAGCGCGGTGAGTTCGAAATAATGCGTGGCAAACAGCGAGTAGCTGCGGTTGCTGGCAGCGAGCTGGCGTGCCACCGCATCGGCCAGTGCGAGGCCGTCATAGGTCGAGGTGCCGCGCCCGATTTCATCCATCAACACCAGTGATTGATCGGTGGCGTGGTGCAGGATGTAGGCGGTTTCGCTCATTTCCACCATGAAGGTGGATTGGCCGCGGGCCAGATCATCACCGGCGCCGATGCGGGTCAGGATGCGGTCGATCGGGCCGATGGTCGCTTTCGCTGCCGGCACAAAACTGCCGATGCAGGCCAGCAATACGATCAGTGCGTTCTGGCGCATGAAGGTGGATTTGCCGCCCATGTTGGGGCCGGTGATGATGTACATCCGCGTGGCGTCATCGAAGACGAGATCGTTGGGCTCGAACGGCGCGTCGCGCAACGCTTCCACCACCGGGTGACGGCCGCGCTCGATGGCAATGCCGGGGATGTCGCGCAGCTGCGGCATCGCCCAATCCAGCGTGTTGGCGCGTTCGGCAAAACTGGCCAGCACATCGAGTTCGCTGAGTGCACTGGCGCAGGCGCGCAGCGGTTCCAGTTGCGTGTTCAAATGATCCAGCACGCCGTCGTACAGGAGCTTTTCACGCGACAGCGAACGTTCGCGCGCGGACAGCACTTTGTCTTCGAACTGTTTCAATTCTTCGGTGATGTAGCGCTCGGCACCGGTCAGGGTTTGCCGCCGCGTGTAGTGCACCGGCGCTTTGTCGGCCTGGCCCTTGCTGATTTCGATGAAGTAGCCGTGCACGCGGTTGTAGCCCACTTTCAGGGTGGGAATGCCACTGGATGCGCGCTCGCGCTGTTCCAGATCAATCAGGAATTGGTCGGCATGGGTGGATAGCTGGCGCAGCTCGTCGAGTTCGGCATCAAAGTCGTCGGCAATCACGCCACCATCACGTGCCAGCAGCGGTGGTTGCGCAACGATGGCCGCGTGCAGGAAGGCCGCGGTGGCGTCGAACTCGCCCAGTTGCAGGTGCAGGCTTTGCAACCGCGGTGAATCCAGCGGCACCAGCAAGCCGCGCAATGTCGGCAGCAGCGCCAAGCCATCGCGCAGGGTAGCCAGGTCGCGCGGACGGGCGCTGCGCAGGGCGACACGCGACAGGATGCGCTCCATGTCGCCCAAGCTGCGGAAGGCTTCGCGCAACGCGTTCTCGACGCGATGTTCGATCAGGGTTTGCACAGCATGGTGACGCTGCCCCAGCGTGCGGCGGTCACGCAATGGGCGGTGCAGCCAGCGCCGCAACAGGCGGCCACCCATCGGCGAAATGGTGGAGTCCAGCACGCCCAGCAAGGTGGCCTTTACATCGCCATCCACACGCGAATCCAGCTCCAGGTGCCGGCGCGTGGCTGCGTTCATGGCGATGGCGTCGTCGCTGGTTTCCAGCGCAATGCTGCGCAGATGCGGCAGGCGCTGCTTCTGGGTTTCTTCGATATAGCCCAGCAGCGCGGCGGCGGCGGCGATGGCCAGCGGGCGATCCTCGATGCCAAATGCGGTGAGGTCATGCACACCAAAAAATTGCAGCAGTTGGCGGCGGCCGGAATCGGCATCGAACAGCCACGGTGCACGTCGGCGCAGGCCACGTGCTTCCAACGCGCAGGCCGGCCAACCGTCTTCATCGGCAAGCAAGGTTTCCACCGGTTGCAGGCGGGCGAGTTCCGCTTCCAGCGCGTCGTCACCCGCCACTTCGTTCGCACGCAAGCGACCGCTGGACAGATCCGCCCACGCCAACCCGTAGCCATGCTTCCCGCGTGCAATCGCCAGCAACAGCGTGTCGCGGCGTTCGTCCAGCAGTGCTTCGTCCGTCACGGTGCCGGGCGTGACGATACGCACCACTTTGCGTTCGACCAAACCTTTGCTGAATGCCGGGTCGCCGATCTGCTCGCAAATGGCCACCGATTCGCCCAGCGCCACCAAGCGCGCCAGATAGCCTTCGGCGGCGTGATAGGGCACGCCGGCCATCGGGATCGGCTGCCCCGCGGATGCGCCGCGCTGGGTCAGGGTGATGTCCAGCAGCCGTGCTGCCTTGCGCGCATCGTCATAAAACAGCTCGTAGAAATCGCCCATCCGGAAAAACAGCAACACCTCCGGATGCTCCGCCTTGGCGGCGAAGAACTGCTTCATTAGCGGGGTGTGTTCGGCCGGTTTGTCGGACGATTTGGGCGCTTGGCTCACGGAATCCACAGGTCTGTGCAATCAGCAGCAACCACCAGGGGTATCGGCATACGAGTTGGTGGTGGCGGCGGCTACGCCGGTGGTTTCACCGCGCAGGCTGGCGGCGTGGTGTTCGGCGACCACGCGTGCCACGCAGGCGGTGACCGCTTTACCCATCGGGATGTGCAGGAATTCGTTGGGGCCGTGGGCGTTGGAGTGCGGGCCCAGCACGCCGGTGATCATGAACTGTGCGCCCGGGAATTTCTCGCCCAGCATGCCCATGAACGGGATGGTGCCGCCTTCGCCCATGTACATCGCCGGTTTGCCGAAAAATTCCTGGCTGGCGTGATCGATTGCGCCTTCCAGCCACGCGGCGAGGGCGGGTGCGTTCCAGCCGGTGCTGGCTTTTTCCAGCGACAAGCTGACCTCGGCCCCATAGGGTGGATTCTTCAGCAGGGCTTCTTGCAGCAATTCACCGCCGCGTTTGCCGTCCAGCGTGGGCGGCAGGCGCAAGCTCAGTTTGGCGGCGGTGAACGGGCGCAGCACATTGCCGGCCGACGCCAACGGCGGGATGCCATCCATTCCGGTGATCGACAGCGCCGGCCGCCACGTACGGTTGAGCACCAGCTCGGTGCGGTCGCTGCCCATCGGCGCCATGCCGGGCAGGAACGGGAATTTGTCGAACACTTCGTCGCCCAGCACTTCGGCCACTTTGGCCGCCTGCACGCGGCGTTCGGCGGGGATGTCCACATGCATGCCGTCGATCAGGATGCGGCCGGTGTCTTCGTCTTCGATCCGTGACAGCAAGTCACGCAGCACGCGGAAGCTGGACGGCACGATGCCCGAGGCATCGCCCGAGTGCACGCCCTCGGAGAGCACTTTCACGGTCAGGTTGCCACCGGTCAGGCCACGCAGCGAGGTGGTGCACCACAACTGTTCGTAATTCCCGCAGCCCGAATCCAGGCATACCACCAGCGAGGGCTTGCCGATGCGCTCGGCCAGATGGTCCACGTAGAAGGGCAGGTCATTACTGCCGGATTCTTCGCAGGCTTCGATCAGCACCACGCAGCGCGCATGCGCCGCGCCTTGCGCTTGCAGGGCCATGATCGCGGTCAGCGAGCCGAAAATCGCATACCCATCGTCCGCACCGCCGCGTCCGTACAGGCGGTCGCCTTCCAGCACCGGCAGCCATGGGCCTTTGTCTGCATCCCAACCGGTCATTTCCGGCTGCTTGTCCAAATGGCCATACAGCAGCACGCAGTCATCGTTGCGGCCGCCATTGGCGGCGGGGATATCGATGAAAATCAGCGGCGTGCGGCCTTCCAGCTGGACCACGTCCAGCTGCATGCCGGGGATGGGCTGGGCGCTGGCCCACGCTTGCAGCAGTGCCACGGCGCGATCCATATGCCCGTTTTGCACCCAATCGGCGTCGAACATCGGCGATTTATTGGGAATACGGATGTATTCCACCAGCTGCGGAACGATTTCGGCATCCCATTTGGCAGCCACGAACTCACGGATCTGGGTGGCGTTGATGTGGCTGGTGTGCATGGCGTCCCTGTGCAGTGATGTGGCGATGCGGCAATTGTAACGCTCACCTTCGCATTCCCCCATCACCGGGAGGGACTGCGGACGGCCAGTCAGATTTTTCCTACGCAAGGCCGGGATATCTTCCGATGGATGATCGGCACAAATCCGATAGCCTTCTGACCACGGGCCAGACACGCTATGTCCATCCCCACGCCACGCTTGCTCGGGTGGACTTCGGCAAAAAAAAGTTGAGTGATCGGTGATGAAGCTGTTGTTGAAATCCTGGGGGCTCCTGGTACTGCTGCTTTGCGCAGGGCTGGCGCTGTCGGCGGAACGGGTGAATATCAATACCGCCGATGTGGCGACGCTGGATCGCGTGCTGGTCAATGTTGGCCCGGTCAAGGCGCAGGCAATCGTGGATTACCGCACCGCCAATGGTGCGTTCCGCAGCCCTGAGCAATTGGCGATGGTCAAGGGCATTGGCCTGAAGACGGTAGAAGCCAATCGGGATCGCATCATGGTCAGTAATGCACGGCCAGTGATGCAACCGGTTGGGCAAACCGATGGCAAGGCAAACTTGCAACAATTAGTGCATCGATGAGCCCGAGGCGTTCCGAATTTACCGAGGTAGAGAGTGTGCATGACAGGTTGGATGCGACGCTGATGGCAAGCGTCTTGCGGGCGCAGGATTACCGCAGGATGCCCTGGAAAAATGCGGCCGGTTGGACATCGGAGGTGCTGCGGGTTCCCGATTGCGAGGATTGGAATTGGCGGCTGTCGATTGCGGATATCGAGGCCGATGCCGCATTTTCGACGTTCCCGGGCGTGGATCGTTGGTTGGTGTTGCTGTCTGGAAATGGAATGCGCCTGAAGTTTGACGATGGCCACATCCGGACTCTGTTGCCGCCGCATGGGGAAGCACGATTTTCAGGAGAGCAGCCATTGACAGGGGAGTTGCTGGAGGGACCCAGTCGCGATTTCAACCTCATGTGGAAGCGCGCTTGCGTCACTGCACAAACCTGGCGGCGGCCTTTGGTTGGGCCAATGGTGTTATTTGTCGATCGCAGTGAAACCTGGGTGATTTATCTGTTGGCAGGGCAGGCTGAATTTAACGCGGAATGCGGATTGCCCCGGATGCAGCAAGGTGACACCGCAATTTTGCAAGGTGGCGACGAGCGCACACGTTATGCACTGGAGGGGGGGGGCGAGGTGCTGATGATCTGCCTCCAGCAATTGGATGCCAGTTGCCCGCAGCAGCAAATTCAAAGTTAAAGGCGACGGTACAAGGAACCACCGTCGCTGCGGCACATGGATGTGCCGCACCCATTCTGGTCAGGCAGTGACAAGTAGCAGTGGCCGGTGTCCTGTTGCTGCAGCACGAGGACGTGCCGCGCCCTGGCATGCTGTGCCGGCTTGCTGTGCCAGCTAGGGCGCAATCTTGCGCTTCAGCGCCAGTGCCACTGCCGGAGGCAGGCGTGGCATGGCGCGCAGCATCCACGGCAGCAACCGGCGTTTGGCACCGGAGAGTGATTCCGGCACCATCGCTTCGATCAAGTGTGGACCGGGCGTGTGCAGAGCATTGCTCATTGCCTTGTTGAAGCCTGCAGCGGTATCCGTGCGAACCGCCAGCACGCCCATCCCCTGCGCCAGCTGTTGAAAATCCAGCACCGGGCCATGCAAGTCAAGCTGGGCACGTGCTTTGGTCCCCGCTTGGCCGGCACCCACACGGTCCAATTCGACGTTGAGCACCGAATAGCTGGCATTGTTGAAGATGATCGCAGTAACGTTGAGTTGTTCACGCGCCAGCGTCCACAGCGCTTGAATGGTGTACATCGCGCTGCCATCGCCGATCAATGCAATCACCGGGCGGTCCGGGCAGGCAATGGCTGCGCCCACCGCATTGGGGAGTCCTTGGCCAATTGCACCGCCAGTGAGCGTGATGAGGTCGTGACGCGGCGCGCCTTGGGTCATGACACCCAGCAGCAGGCCGGAGGTGATGGCCTCATCAATGATGATGGCATTGTCGGGGAGCAATGCGCCTACCGCTTTGCAGACTTTGGCGGCCGTCAGCTTTCCGCGTGGCGTTGTGGGGCGCTGCGGGGCTTGCAGCGGTGCAGGCGTATTGCCCGCGCCCAGTGCGGCGACCAATTTGACCAAACTGGCGGCGGCGTCTTGTGCCGGGGTGGCCAGGGTGTGCACGTGGCAACCTTCCGGCACCAATTCGCTTTTCTTGCCGGGGTAGGCAAAAAACGACACTGGCGATTTGGCATCGACCAGGATCAGGTGTCGCGTGTCGCGCAGTTGCACGCTGGCCAATTCGGCCAGATAGGCGATGCGTTCGATGGCGGGCAGCCCTGCGCCGCGCGGCAGGCGCGTTGGGAAAACCTCGCAAAACAGCTTGACTGCGCTGTGCGCAGCGATGCGTGCCGCATCCAGCAAGGCGGGCTCCAGCAGGGCTTGTCCGCCCAGCAGGAATGCGCAGGGCTCGCCACTGCGAATGGCATCGACAATCGCGGCAATACACGCATCGTCGGCCACCGGCGGGGCCGGTGCAGCCAGCGGCGGGCAGGGAGTGCCGCCTTCGCCCCACGACACGTCAGCGGGCAGGATCAAGGTTGCCACTTGGCCGGGCAAGCCGCGTGCGCAGGTGATGGCGTCGACGGCGTCGCTGCACAGACTGGCTGTGCTGCGTGCGGTGCGCACAAAACCGGGCGAGACATTGCGCGCCACGGTTTCGATATCCGATTGCAACTGCGCATCCAGCGGCACGTGGTAGGTCGCGTGATCGCCAATGATATTGAGCACCGGCACCTTGCCCTTGCGTGCGTTATGCAGGTTGGCCAGCCCATTGCCCAGCCCGCAGCCCAAATGCAGCAAGGTGGCGGCGGGTGTGCCAGCCATCCGTGCGTAGCCATCGGCGGCACCGGTGGCGACGCCTTCAAACAGGGTCAACACGGCGCGCATCCTGGGCTCTGAGTCCAAGGCTGCAACAAAGTGCATCTCGCTGGTGCCGGGGTTGGAAAAACATACGTTGATGCCGGCATCGGCCAGCGTTTTCATCAATGCTTGCGCGCCATTCATGCGGAATTTTTCACAGCCCGGTGGTGATGGAACGTGCCGCAGCGCGTGCGGTAAGAATGCAGCCAGGCAGGAACGTGCCTTCCAGTGAACGCTTGCCGCAGGCGCCGCCACCGCCGAAACCGGCGGCCTCGCCGACGCAATACAGGCCGGCAATTGCCTGACCATTGGCATCGAGGGCCCGGCTTTGCAGATTGGTGCGCAGCCCACCCAAACTCTTGCGTGTGATCAATTGCATGCGGATGGCGATATAGGGCCCAGCACCGGGCTTCTGCAGCGGGGCGGGTTTGCAAGTGCGCAGCCGGTCCGAGCCCCATTGACGGGCATGCATGATGCGGCGGATCTGGTCGTCGTTTTGCCCACGATTACCGTTGCTGAAATTGGCATCGAAGGCATCTGCGCTGGCCTGCAAGGTTTGCGGGTCGATGTCCTCGGTGCCGGTGAGTGCATTCATTTGAGCCGCAAGCCCGGACAGGCTTGCATCGGTCAAGAAATCCGGGCTGTCCTGCTGCATTTGGCGCAACAAGCGCGCGTTGCCAAACAATGTTTCCGAAAGCAGCGGCAACCACTTCTGATCACGGATATTCGGGTTGTGTTCGGCTCCTGAAATGGCAAATTCCTTCAGTGCGATACGACGATTGAGCAGATGCCACGTCCACGGACGTTCTTGTTGTGCCACTTGCTGACAGAGCCAATGGGTATCGAACCCCGTGACCAATGGCTGCGGGCCGATGCGTTCGCCACGATGATTGAGCCACAGTGCCGATTTGCATGGGATGGTGGATAAGCCGTGGCCGTCGAAATGCGGCTGCGGGTGCGCAATGCCGGCAGCATAGTTCCACATTTCACCGGCATGGGTGATCTGCGCCCCCAGACCGGCCGCCAGATGATGCAAGCTGCCATCGGAATACGGGTGCGCGCCATTGAGCATGGTCATCGGCTGCGGACGGTCGCGTGGCCAGTGTTTGCGGACCTCACTCAGGTTGCCATTGATACCGCCCATCGCAAGTACCACCGCATCGGCTTCAATTCCAAACTGCACGCGGTTGGCTTCATCGAATACCTGTGCACCGGTCACGCCACCACCGCCGTAGTTCAAGCCGATAGCGCGATGGCGATGCAGCAAGGTGAGCTTGGCACCGGTGTCCACGGCATGCAGTGCTGCAATCAAGCGCCGTACCAGCGTGGTCGAGCCACCCCACAGCAGGTGGTAACGCGGCACGCTATTGCCTTCGCCGTACAGGCCGCGTTCCACCCAATTCACCGCCGGAAGGAAGCTGATGCCGAATTGTTGCAGCCAGTCGTACACCTGCGGCCGCGACTGCTCGACATAGTGGCGCGCCCATTGAATTGGTAGCGGATCATTGAGATCCAGCTCGCCAAACCGCAGCCAGTCGCGCAGTGCGATCTCGGGGGTGTCGATGATGTGTTTGCGTGCCTGTAGCGGAGTGCCCACCAGGGCCATTCCTCCAAACGCCCACAGCGCAAGTCCGCCAAAGCGTTCGGGCGTGTCGCGATCGACCAGAATCACGTCACGACCGCCGCGCAGGCATTCCAGCGCAGTCACGATTCCAGCCAGCCCGCCGCCGATCACCAGCACATCCGATTGCAGTGTCGTCATGCCCCTCGCTCCTGGATCATTGCCTTCTGGAAGCTTGCCCCTTGTGCCTTTGCATCATGGCCCGGGTCATGCCGCAAGAATAGCGAATGCAGTAAAAATTTCCGATGGGCCACGCAATCAGCGCTGCAGGCCACCCAAAAACGCCACAAGTTCGACACGCTGATCAGCGATGAAAAGAGAGTTGCCGGCGTCCTCTGCCAAGTCCTGCGTTGGCAATATCGCCATTGCCAGCGGGCCGCGGCACGCCACGATTTTGCCTGACGGGTGCTGTTGTGAATCGCAGATGTCTTCGCCTGCAACCAGCGTGCGCGACGAATGCAGCAAGCCGGCAGTGCGTTTGGTTTGACCAAGAAAATGCGTGCGTGCAACGATTTCCTGGCCTGGGTAGCAGCCTTTTTTCACACTGAACGCGGCCAGCCGATCCAGTCCGAGCTGTTGCGGTGTCCAGTGTTCGGCTTGTGAAGCAGGTAGCCGAGGCAGGCCGTGATGGAGATCGAATGCGGCCCACTGAGCCATGCAGGCCGCATCTTCGGTTGCAGATGTTGCGCGGATGCAAAGCCGGCGAAACCCGCCTTGCGCCGACAGGTCCAACTCAACCGTTTCGCCTGCTGCTTCGCCAAGCAGGCCAATCTGGTTGGATTGCGCCTGCAACGGGACGGCGAAGCTGCCAATCACCTGCAGGTCATTGCGTGCAGTCAGGCTCACTTTGCTGCGAAAGACATAGCGGCGTAATTGCTCGGCCAGGTCCTCGGCGGGCACGTCGGGGAGCAGCAGCCACAGGGTTTCAGGGTTCAATCGAACCAGTGCGAACAGCGCAATCACGCGACCTTTGGCATTCAACCAGCCGTTCCATTGCCACTGGCCATCGCCCAGCAAAGCCACGTCATTCATGCATTGTGCTTGCGCAAATGCGATTGAATCGCGCCCGCAAAGTGCAAGTACGCTGTGATCGGACAGGTGGAATTCGTTCGCTGGTGCGGCTTTCGGCTTGTCGTGCATCGTCGGCGGGGCGTAAACTTGCGATATTGTGAATGCGTCGATCATAGGCCACTTAGCCCAAAACCCCGAGTCTGGAACGGTTTCGGTACCCGCAAAGGGGTCCGATGCTGCGCCGGTTCCGCCGCCGCCCGCCACCGTTGAGCACGGTGGACGCGAAGGCCCGGAACCCACGCGCTTCGGAGATTGGGAAAAGAATGGCCGCTGTATCGATTTCTGATTTCGTCCACGCGGCCTAGCCGCCTAACCGGAGAAGCCCCCACATGGCGACCCGCGAGCGTCCGTTGTCACCCCATTTGCAGGTGTATCGCAAACAGGTACAAATGATGACTTCGATCACCCACCGCATCACCGGCGTCGCGCTGGCGGTGGGTGCCCTTGGTTTGGTTTGGGGTTTGCTGGCGCTGGCCGCAGGCCCGCAACGCTGGGCAGGCTTCACCGCCTGTGCAGGCTCGCCGTTGGGCTTGCTGGTGCTGTTTGGCTTCAGCTGGGCACTGGCTTACCACTTTCTCAATGGTATTCGCCATTTGGTGCAGGATGCCGGGAATGGATTTTCCATTCCCGACTTCATTCGCAGCAGCTGGATTTCCATCGGCGGCAGCATCGTGCTGGTGGTGTTGGCATGGGCTTTCGTGCTGATGCGTTGGGGGCAAGTATGAGCAGCAACAGCAATGATCTGCGCACGCCATTGAAGCGTGCACGCGGCTTGGGCTCGGGCAAAGACGGCACCGGGCATTTCATCTGGCAGCGAGTCACGGCAATCGCGGTGGCGTTGTCGGGTATTTGGCTGCTGGGCGTGCTGTTGTCGCTGCGTACCGCAAGTTATCCGTATATCCGTGATTTGGTGGTGGATCCCATCAATGCCACTGTGTTGATCGTGTTTTTGCTCGGCGCGTTCTGGCATGCGCGGTTGGGCTTGCAAGTGGTGATCGAAGACTATGTGCATACGCCGCTGACCGCCGGGATTGCCCATTTCGCCAATATTTTTGTCTGCGCACTGGCCTCGATTGCCGGCGTGCTTGCGGTGCTGCGCATCGCGCTTGGGAGCTGATTCGCAATGTCTGCCTACAAGATCCAAGAACACACATTCGACATGATCGTGGTCGGCGCCGGTGGTGCTGGCCTGCGTGCGACGTTTGGACTCGCCGCCAAGGGTCTGCAGACCGCCTGCATCACTAAGGTGTTTCCTACCCGTTCACATACGGTTGCAGCGCAGGGTGGCATCGCTGCCGCGCTGGCCAACATGGGCGAGGACGACTGGCGCTATCACTTCTATGACACCGTCAAGGGCGGTGACTGGCTGGGTGACCAAGACGCGATTGAATATATGTGCCGTGAAGCCATCCCGGCGGTGATCGAGCTGGAACATTACGGCGTACCGTTCTCGCGCACTGACGATGGCAAGATCTACCAGCGCCCGTTCGGCGGCATGACCACCAAATACGGCGAGGGCCCGTCGGCGCAGCGTACCTGTGCTGCCGCTGACCGTACCGGCCACGCCATGTTGCACACCCTCTATCAGCAAGCACTGGCGCACGATGCGCGGTTCATGATCGAGTACTTTGCGCTTGACTTGATCATGGATGAAGACGGCGCTTGCCGTGGTGTGTTGGCCCTCGACATGGCCGAAGGCACCCTGCATCTATTCCGTGCGCAGGGTGTGGTGCTGGCCACCGGGGGGTATGGTCGCGCCTATTTCAGCGCCACCTCGGCACATACCTGCACCGGTGACGGTGGCGGCCTAGTGGCACGTGCCGGCTTGCCGTTGCAAGACATGGAATTTGTGCAGTTCCACCCCACCGGTATTTACGGTGCCGGCTGCCTGATCACCGAGGGCGTGCGTGGCGAAGGCGGTATTCTGCGCAACAGCAACGGCGAGCGGTTCATGGAACGCTATGCGCCGCATTACAAGGACTTGGCATCGCGCGACGTGGTATCACGTTCGATGACCATCGAAATTCGCGAAGGCCGTGGCGTGGGCGAGCACAAGGATCACATCCTGCTGGATCTGACCCATCTGGGCCCCGGCGTGATCGACGAGCGCCTGCCCGGGATTGCCGAAAGTGCCAAGATTTTTGCTGGCGTGGACGTGCACAAGCAGCCGATTCCAGTAATCCCCACGGTGCACTACAACATGGGCGGTATCCCCACCAACTACCACGGCGAAGTGGTGCGCAAACTTGGCGACAACAACGATGCCGTGGTGCCGGGTTTGTACGCGATTGGTGAAGCCGCGTGCGTGTCGGTGCATGGCGGTAATCGTCTGGGCTCCAACTCGCTGTTGGACTTGGTGGTATTTGGCCGTGCAGTGGCCAACCGCTGTGCCGAGACCATCAAGCCGGGCGCGTCGCATAAGCCACTGGCAGGCGATGCCTGCGACAAGGCGCTGGGGCTGCTGGATAAACTGCGTCACGCCAATGGCGGCACGCCAACGGCGGTGATTCGCGACAATATGCAGCGCACCATGCAAAGCGATGCTGCCGTGTTCCGCACCAGCCAGACCTTGAAAGAAGGCTGCCAAAAAATGGCGCGGGTATTTGACTCATTCCAAGATGTGAAGGTGACCGACCGTTCCTTGGTGTGGAACTCGGACCTGATCGAAACCTACGAATTGAACAACTTGCTGATCAACGCGGTGGCAACCATCAATTCGGCCGAACAACGCAAGGAAAGCCGTGGCGCGCATGCGCACGAAGACTTTCCTGATCGCGATGATGCCAACTGGCAAAAGCACACCTTGGTCAGCGTGGACGAGAAGGGCGCTTGCAGTTTCGACTTCCGCCCGGTGCACATGTACACATTGACCAGCGATGTGGCGGTTGTGTCGCCCAAGCCGCGCGTTTACTGATCGGGAGCGTTTAAGACCATGGCTGAATTTACCCTCCCGAAGAACTCCAGGATCACCAAGGGCAAGCACTTTGCGGCGAAAGACGCAAAGAAAACCCGCACCTTCAAAATCTATCGTTGGAGCCCGGACGATGATCAAAACCCGCGTACCGACACCTACGAGGTGGATTTGGACAAGTGCGGGCCAATGGTGCTTGACGCGCTGATCAAGATCAAAAACGAAATTGACCCCAGCTTGACCTTCCGTCGCTCCTGTCGCGAAGGCATTTGCGGGTCGTGCGCGATGAATATCGACGGCACCAACACGCTGGCCTGCATCTGCGCTATCGAGAGCTGCAAGGGCAAGGGCGAAGTGCCGATCTATCCGCTGCCACATATGCCGGTGGTCAAGGATCTGGTGCCCGATCTGACGCATTTCTATGCGCAGCACGCCAGCATTCGTCCGTGGCTACGCACCCAAACCCCCGCACCGTCGGGTCGCGAGCGCTTGCAATCGCCTGCCGATCGCAAACAATTGGATGGTTTGTACGAATGCATCCTGTGCGCTTGCTGCAGCACATCGTGCCCCAGCTACTGGTGGAATGGCGACCGCTATCTGGGCCCGGCGATCCTGTTGCAAGCGTACCGCTGGATTGTGGACAGCCGCGATGAAGACACCGGGGCGCGCCTGGACGAGCTGGAAGACCCGTTCAAACTGTACCGCTGTCATACCATCATGAATTGCGCCCGTACCTGCCCGAAGGGCTTGAACCCGGCCAAAGCCATCGCTGAGATCAAGAAGCTGATGGTGGCGCGCAAGGTGTGATGGACGACGACATCGAGCTGAAAAAACTGCGCTGGCGTTGCCGGCGCGGGATGCGTGAGCTTGATCAGCTGCTGGACAGGTGGTTGGAACGGCAATGGCGGCAAAGTCCGACCGCCGAGCGCGCCGTTTTCCTGCGGCTTTTGGACATCGAAGACGACACACTCTGGCGCTGGTTCTTGGGGCATGAGGTGTCCTCGGATGTCGAAATCGCAGCGCTTGTCGAGAAGGTCCGTAATGTTCCAGTGTGATTGGCGGCCCTCCCGGTTGCTGGCCGGGGCCCTGCTGGGGCTTGTGCTGTTGGCGCCGATGGCGGTGCTGGCCAGTGATCTATCGGGCTGGCAGACGTGGCCGCTGGCACTGTTTGCGGGGGGGTGGGGCTTGCTGGATGCCAGGCGCTATTGGCAGCGGCGCATTCGCCATGTGTCCATTTCTGGCGGCAACGCGCCGGCTGTTTGCGATGATGAGCCACTGCTGGACCTGCAACTTCATGTGCGTGGCCCGCTGGTGTTCTTGCACTGGCGGAATCGTGCTGGCTGCACACAGCGGCTGGTTTGGGCCCCGGACACGCTGTCCGACTCGCAACGACGTGAACTGCGGCTGGCCATCCAGCAACGTGCGGCTGCCACGATGCCGGCATCGATGGCAGGATAGCGCGTCGCATTCAAGGCTGAGTAATGTTTAAACCCGTTCCCGTCGCCATCGGCCTGCGCTATCTGCGTGCCAAACGCCGCAATGGTTTCATCTCGTTTATTTCATTGGCGTCGATCCTTGGCATCGCACTAGGGGTCACTGCCTTGATCACCACACTCGCGGTGATGAGCGGGTTTCAGAAAGAAATCCGTGATCGCATGTTGGGCATGGCGGCACACGCCACCGTCAGTGGCTACGGTGAGCCGCTGCAGGACTGGCAGCACGCGGTGCAAGTGGCGATGCGTGATCCGCGCGTGGCCGGTGCCGCGCCCTATATTGAAAAAGAAGCACTGATTTCTGCCGCCAACAACCAGCCGGCAATGCTGCGGGCGGTGATTCCGGCGGAAGAGGGCAAGGTCTCGGTACTGCCGCAGAAAATGGTGCAAGGCAAATTGACCCAACTCACGCCTGGGAGCTTCAACATCGTGCTGGGCCGGGAACTGGCGCTGTGGTTGGGAGTCGGCGTGGGCGATGATGTCATCGTCACGCTCGCCGATTTTCGCAGTACCCCGGTGGGCGGCGTACAGACCATGAAGCGCTTCAAAGTCAGCGGCATTTTCGAGGCCGGTTACAACGAGTTCGACAAAGGCTTGGCGGTGGTCAATCTGACCGATTTGCAGCGCGTGTTGCGAATGGGCGAGGGTGTAACCGGGGTACGCTTGCGGCTGCACGACATGGATCAAGCGTTCGCGGTGGCTCGTGCTTTGGCGCTGAATCTCAAGGGCCCGTACCGCGTCAGCGATTGGAGCGAAGAAAACGCCAATCTTTTTCGCGCATTGAAAATGGAAAAAACGGTGATGGCGATCTTGCTGTCGCTGATTATCGCGATGGGCGCGTTCAATCTGGTGTCCTCGCAAGTGATGTTGGTGACCGATAAGCAGGCCGACATTGCCATTCTGCGCACCTTGGGGCTGACCCCCGCGCAGGTGATGCGGGTGTTTATGGTGCAGGGCAGCCTGATTGGCGTGATTGGTACCGTGGTGGGGGTGATTGGGGGCATTGTGTTGACCCTCAACCTGGGGGCCATTTTGAAAGGCATCGAACATATCTTTGGCATTCAGTTGCTGCCCGAGGATGTGTACTACATCACCGGCCTGCCGATTGATCTGCAATCGGGTGATGTGGTGACGATTGCTTGCGTAGCCTTGGCGATGGCGTTCTTGGCCACCTTGTATCCAGCGTGGCGCGCCGCACGCACCGCACCCGCGGAGGCGCTGCGTTATGAGTGAGCCACAGAGCAATGACGTAATTCGTGCCGAAGGGCTGGGCAAGACCTACATCGAAGGCAAGCTGCATACGCCGGTGTTTGATGGTTTGGAGTTTGCCGTGCAAGCCGGTGAGACCGTGGCGATTTTGGGTGCATCCGGTGCCGGCAAAAGCACGTTGCTCCACTTGTTGGGCGGCTTGGATGTACCCACGACGGGCGAGGTTTTTGTCGCCGGCCAGCAAATGAGCGCACTCTCGAATGCCGCGCGCGGTCGTTTGCGAAATTCAGCGCTGGGTTTTATCTATCAGTTCCACCATCTGCTGCCGGAATTCACTGCACTCGAGAACGTGATGATGCCGGTGCTGTTGGCGGGACTGCCCACACAGGAAGCCACCACGCGGGCGCAAACACTGCTGGAGTCGGTGGGCTTGGGGCATCGGCTTGCGCACAAACCCGGTGAGCTGTCGGGCGGTGAGCGCCAACGTGCAGCAGTGGCGCGGGCCTTGGTCAACACGCCTGCCTGCGTACTGGGCGATGAGCCAACCGGCAATCTGGATGAAAAGACTGCCGCAACCGTATTTGCGCAGATGCTGGAACTCAACCGCGTCCAAGCTACCAGTCTTGTCCTGGTGACCCATGATCGCCGCTTGGCACGCAAGCTGGATCGCGTGTTGGAGCTGCGCGAGGGGCGTTTGCACGTATTGGCGGCCAGCGAGGTCTGACGGGGAAAATCCTGACCTTACGGTGTTCCTTGCACCGACGGACAGCAGCAGGTGGGTGTTGGATGCTATCCGCATGGCCGCCCACCTCTCGCTTGCATGGTTTCATCAACGCGCATCGGGTGTGCACGTTGCGCATGCGGGCGCTGCATTATTTGGGTCACTTTGTGCCGCGAGCTTGCTGGCAGGCGTCAGCCTGTGTCTGCTGCTGCCGGGGTTGCCACCGAGAGGCGTGCTGTGGTGTTGCGTGCTGGTGGGTGGGGGGTTGGCATGGCGCGCTAATGCCGGCCCCTTGCGCGGTGGGCGCGTGCTCGGGGTGCTGCTGCTGGGGATGGCATTGGCCGGTTTGCAGGCCGCGCATGCGCTGCAGGCACAGCTACCTGTGGCTTTGCAGGGCCAGTCGCTGATCTTGCGTGGGCAGATTGTCGAGCTGCCGGTGCACGAGGTTCGACGCACCAGTTTTGAATTCGTGGTGGATACGGATATCAGCCAACCTGCATCACTGCGTGGCCAGCGGTTGCGGCTGGCGTGGTATGACGATGATCCACGGCCGCGTGCGCGCTTGCAGGCTGGCAGCCGTTGGGAATTCCCGCTCAAGCTGCGTGCGCCACGTGGCTTGCGCAACCCCGGCGGCAGTGACGCGGAAAAGTATGCACTGGCGGCGCGCATCAGCGCCACCGGCTTTGTGCAGAAGCCACTGCGCGCACGTCGTTTGGCGGGGCCGTCTGGTATTGATGCGTGGCGTGAGGCGATGAGTGCGCGCATCGCCAGCACAACACCGGCCGCGTCGTCGCGCTTTGTGCAGGCATTGGCGCTGGGCGATACCCGCGCATTGGACGATACCGATTGGGCGCGCCTGCGCGCTGCCGGCTTGACCCATTTAATCGCGATTTCCGGGTTTCATGTGGGGCTGGTGGCCGGGTTTTGCGCCTTGCTGGCTGGGGGGCTGTGGTGGCTGTTGCCTGCGCTGTGCCGCTGGCTACCACGTCCGTTTGCTGCGGGTGGCGGCGCAGTGCTGGGCGCGTTTGGCTACGCGCTGCTGACCGGAATGGCGGTGCCCACCATGCGCACGGTGGTGATGATCGCGGTATTGGTGCTGGCGCGCTGCTTGCGTCGCCGCCAGCGCATCGCCGATACATTGGGGTTGGGCTGCATCGTATTGCTGTTGCTGGATCCGTTGGCCGTGCTGGGCGCTGGGTTTTGGCTCAGTTTTGCTGGCGTAGCGTGGTTGCTGTGGTGCTTGCCGGGGGATGCGGGGGAGGGAGGAGGCAAGGGCATCATGCCGATCCTGCGCGGTTTTTTCGCCGCACAAGCGGTGGCCAGTTTGGGCTTGCTGCCGCTGACCGTGGTGCTGTTCGGGCAGGCCTCGTTTGCCGGGCCTTTGGCCAACCTAGCGGCGGTGCCGTGGTGGAGTTTGGTGGTGGTGCCCCTGAGTTTGCTGGGCGTGTTGGCCGAAACCCTGCATGCCGGGGCTGGGCCGTGGTGCTGGCAGGCAGCGGCGTGGTGTTTTGACCTGCTTTGGCCAGTGTTGACGCGGATTGCCGACAGTCCCTTGGCCATGCTGTGGTTGCCCGAAGCACGCTGGTTTGCGCTGCCGCTGGCGCTGTTGTCGGCATTCTGGTTGCTGCTGCCACGCGGATTGCCGGGCAAGCCGCTGGTCTTGTTGCTCTGGCTGCCGTTGCTGTTGCCAGCGCGAGAATTGCCGGCGGTCGGGGCGGTTGAGCTGACCGTGATTGATGTGGGGCAGGGCTTGTCGGTGCTGGTGCGCACCGCACATCACAGCCTGCTGTATGACATGGGGCCCGCGGTGGCTGATGGGTATGACGCCGGCGAGCGTGCGGTAATCCCCGCCTTGCATGGGCTGGGCGTAAGGCACCTGGATCTGGCAATGGTCAGTCATGGCGACAATGACCATGCCGGCGGTTTGCAGGCGGTGGCCAGCGTCTTTCCGATACCCCAAGTGTGGGTGCCAGCGGGCAGCCCCACCCATGGCACGGCACGCTGCGTGGCCGGGCAGCAGTGGCAATGGGATGGCGTGCGATTTCGTGCGCTGCACCCGGCCGAGGGCATGCCCTATCTCGATAACGAATCCAGTTGCGTGCTGCGCATCGAAACCGCCACCGACAGCGCCTTGTTGGCCGGCGATATCGGCCAATACGTCGAGCGCAAACTGTTGGCCGAACAACCCGCCAGCCTGCGCAATGCCGTGGTGATCGTGCCCCATCACGGCAGCGCGGGGTCGTCTGATCCAGGCTTTGTCAGCGCTACCGGGGCGCGGTTGGCGCTGGTGTCTTCGGGCGCGGACAACCGTTTCAGGCACCCGCGTGAGGCGGTGGTGCGGCGCTGGTGCGCGGCCGGTGCGGAGGTACTGGATACCTCGCGCTCGGGCGCATTGCAGGTGTGGATTGGCCGGCAGGGCCTGCAATTGCGCGAACGCCGCAGCGACCAGCCACGTTTGTGGGATGCGGTACAACGGCGCGGGCAAGCGGCTGGGCTATGCTACGCGCCTGAGATTTTGCGGCCATGATGGCCGAAGGATTGCTAAATGCTGGAACTGATCAAAGCGGGCGGCTGGCCCATGATCCCACTATTACTGCTCACCGTAGTGGCATTGGCAATCGTGGTCGAGCGTTTTTGGAGCCTGCGGCGCGAGCGCATCCTGCCGCCAGGACTGGGTGAAGAGGTTCGTATCTGGGTGGCCAAAGGCAAGCCGCTGGAACAGGCGCATATCGACTCTTTGCGCTCCAATTCGCCACTTGGGGCCTTGCTGGCAGCACAGCTGGACGTGCGCCAGCGTGGTCGTGAGGTGATGCGTGAACGGGTCGAGGATGTGGGCCGGCATCTCGTGCATCGCATGGAGCGGTTTCTCAACTCGCTGGGCACCATTGCCGCAGCTGGCCCCTTGCTGGGCTTGTTCGGTACTGTGGTAGGCATGATTCAAATGTTTTTGGGCATCCTCGATCACGGCATCGGCGATGCCAATCAATTGGCCGGCGGCATCGGCAAAGCCTTGGTATGCACAGCCACTGGCATGATCGTGGCGATCCCGGCACTCGCGTTCCATCGTTACTTCCGTGGCCGGATTGCCAGTTACATCGTGGAGATGGAGCACGAGGCAATGCGGCTGGGGGATGTGTTGGAAGGCAGTGCAAGCACTGCAACTGCTTCGGGTAATGCCCGCAAGAAGCAGTAAGGGCAGGCCGCATGCGCATCCGCGATTACCGCGACGACGACACGCCCGAGATCAACTTGGTGCCGCTGATTGATGTGTTGTTGTGCCTGCTGATCTTCTTTGTGGTCACCACCACCTTCGATGCGCGCTCAGTGTTGAAACTGGAACTGCCGCGTGCCGATGGTCAACCCGCGCAGGCACAAGGGCAGCCGCTGTCGATCCTGATCAATGCACAGGGGCGCTACTTCGTGGGGGATCGCGAAGTATTGCGTACCGATGTGGAGTCTCTGAAAGTGGCGTTGCGTGCAGTGGCCGGAGAAGATCGTGGCCGCACCGTGCTGATTCGTGCCGATGCGCGTACGCCGTGGCAGGCTGTGGTCACCACTTACGAAGCCTTGGGCCAATTGGGGTTCCACAAAATCGCCAATGCCACTGCGCCGGCACCGATGACGCAAGGGGCCGCCCCATGACCGACGGCAATACGCCGTGGGCGATCTATCGCAGGTTGATGGGGTTCACGCGGCCCTATCGTGGCGTGCTGCTGGTGGCGATGGTGGGGATGTTACTGGAGGGCGCGGCGGCCGGCGCGTTCGGGTTATTGACCAAACCCATGGTTGACGAGACCTTCGTCGCCCGGAATCAGGAATTCAGCTTGTTGATGCCGCTGGCCATCGTTGGCATCTTCGTGGTGCGCGGTGTGGCGGGGTATCTCAGCGACCTGTTCATGGCCAAGGCCGGGCGCGGCATTGCGCGCGATATGCGGGTGGGCGCAATGGCCAAGTATCTGCGTTTGCCGGGTCTGCGGTTTGATTCCGAACCGGTGCCCTCGATGCTGGTGCGCCTAGGCTCGGATAGCGATCAAGTGGCGCAGGCGGCGATTGATTCGGCCAAGGTCATGCTGCAACAATCCTTGCAGGTGATTTCGATGCTGGCGGTGATGCTGTACGCCAGTTGGCGGGTCACGTTCGTGGTGTTGTTACTCGCACCGGCGATTGCATGGTTGATGGATAAGGTGGGCAAGCGCTATCGGCGCTTCGGCCATCGCGTACAGGAAAGTGCCACCGAGTTAATGCTGGCCGCCGATCAAGCCTTGTCGAACCAACAGGAAGTCAAGGTGTATGGCGCACAGGCCGTCGAAATGCAGCGCTATTCCAGTTTGGCCAATGAATATCTGCGGCTGAATCTGAAAGTGGAAGCCACCCGCAGTATCTCGTCGGCGGTGGTGCAATTGACTGGTGCAGTCGGGTTGGCCTTGATGTTGTTCTTTGCCGGTCGTGAGGCGATGGAAGGGCGACTGACTGCGGGCGGCTTTGTGCAGTTGATGCTGGCGATGATGGCGATTATCCCTGCGCTGAAACAGCTGACCAATGTGCAGGGTATGCTTCAGCGCGGCATTGTTTCGGCCGATCGCCTGTTTGCAGTGCTGGATGCCGAAGACGAACCCGATAGTGGCCAGCGCCCATTGCAACGCACGCAGGGTGTGCTGGAGTTTCGCGCAGTGCAGGCGCGTTACCCTGGGCAGACCCAGGCGGCGTTATCCAGGATCAGCTTCATTGCGCGCCCCGGCACCGTTACCGCGATCGTGGGACGCTCTGGCAGCGGTAAATCGACACTGGTCAAACTGATTCCGCGTTTTTACGAACCTGAAAGCGGACAGATTTTGCTGGATGGTCACGCCCTCAACGACTACCCATTGGCTGCCCTGCGCCGACAAGTGGCGATGGTGGGGCAACAAGTCATGTTGTTTGATGGCAGCGTGGTGCGAAATGTGGCGTATGGCGAACTGCAACAAGCTGATGCCGATGCGGTGGCGCGAGCGTTGCGGGCGGCCAATGCGATGGAGTTTGTGAACCAGTTGCCGGAAGGTGTGGACACCCATATCGGCGCCAAGGGCGGTAAGTTGTCGGGCGGCCAACGCCAGCGCCTGGCAATTGCGCGGGCGATGTTGAAAGATGCACCGATCCTGATTCTGGATGAGGCCACCGCTGCACTCGACAATGAGTCCGAGCGCTTGGTGCAGGAGGCTTTGGCTACGTTGATTCCAGACCGCACCACCTTGGTCATCGCCCATCGTCTGTCCACCGTTGAGCATGCCGATCAAGTGCTGGTGCTGGATGAAGGCCGGTTGGTCGAGCAAGGCACGCATGTTGAGCTGCTGGCGCGAGGCGGTTTGTATGCGCATCTGCATGCCATGCAATTTAGGGAAGCCGGCACTTGAGCGTTGCGTGGCTGCCGCAGACGCCTGCTTGGTGGTTCGATGGGAGTACGCCACCGTGGTGGGCACGCATTGCATCGACAGGGTATGCGGGGCTAATCGCCCTGCGCCGCAGCGCCTATCGGCGTGGATTGCTGCGTCAATATCACCCCGGTGTGCCAGTCATTGTGGTGGGCAATATCGTTGCCGGCGGTAGCGGGAAAACACCACTAGTGTTGGCTGTGATTGAGCGATTGCGTGCGGCGGGTTACACGCCCGGCGTGGCCAGTCGTGGCTACGGGCGCAACGATGCACGCACACCGCGCTGGGTGGATGTGGGCATGGATGCTGCGTTATGTGGCGATGAGCCATTGCTGATCGCCGGCATCAGTGGCGCGAAAGTTCGCGTTGATCGTGATCGCGTGGCCGCGGCTCAAGCCTTGCGCGAGGTGGGTTGCGATGTGGTGGTTTGCGATGATGGTTTGCAGCACTACCGGTTGGCACGCGACATCGAAATTGAAGTGCAAGACCAACGCCGCCACTACGGCAATGGCCGCCTGCTGCCGGCCGGGCCGTTGCGCGAACCCATCGAACGTGCCGCCGATTGTGAATTTCGCGTGTTGAATTTTGGTGCAGTCCCACACCCGGTGGCTTGCGAGACCACGGAATGGCCAATGCGGTTGAAGATCGGCGTGGTAAGGCCATTGCACACTGGGGCGCGGCTATCCATGGAGGCCTTTCGTGACCAGCGCGTGCACGCTGTGGCCGGAATCGGTGAGCCCGAGCGCTTTTTCTCGATGTTGCGCGAAGCCGGCATTGGTGTAGTGCCACACGCGTTTCCAGACCATCATGCCTATACGCCGGAAGACTTCAGTTTTGGCAGCCAACTGCACATCTTGATGACCGAAAAAGACGCAGTGAAGTGCGCCAGTTTTGCCCTGCCGTCCGCATGGGTCGTGCCGATTTCCGCACAGTTGCCGGAGTCGTTCTGGAGCGCGTTGCTGAGTCGTTTGCCGCATCGTTGACAACCAGGCACATAACGCAAGTCACCCGGTATTTCCAGGTGGCCTGGTATGTTCCCGAGAAAATGCGCGACGGGCATTTCGTCATTTGCAATGGAACGAAGTCCTGCACGCGCCTCTCGGTGGACAGGGCGGGGTTGCGCAAAGATCGGCTGCCTGTGCCAGAACCTGTCAATCGAGCGCACTATCTGGATAGCGCGGCCTTCTCAATCCACCGGCGTTCCGAACAAACGGTCGCCGGCATCACCCAGCCCTGGGTGGATGTAGGCGTTTTCGTCCAGGCGCTCGTCGATCGCCGCGACATACACCTCAATCTCGGGATGCGCGGCCTCCAATGCGCGCAAGCCTTCCGGTGCGGCGACCAAAAAGATGCATTTGATGCGCCGGCAACCGGCGTTTTTCAGGAGTTGAATTGCAGCAATCGCGCTGCCGCCGGTGGCCAGCATCGGGTCGATCAACAGGGCTGTGCGCTGTTCCATGCGGTCAGCCAGTCGCTGGTAATAGCCTTCCGGTTGATGCGTGGCTTCGTTGCGGCGCAGGCCGACCACGCTCACCGGCGCGGCTGGCAGCAGGGCTTGCACACCGGGCAGAAAACCTAGCCCAGCACGCAAAATAGGGACGAGGGTCAGGTCTTCGCCGCGCACATGATCCACCTGCAATGGCCCGGCCCAAGTGTCCACGCGGATGGCTTGGGTGGGCAGGTCACGGGTGGCTTCGAACGCCAGCAAGGCGGCGATTTCACCGGCGAACTGCCGGAAATGCACAGGATCGGTGCTGATGTCGCGCAGCTTGCCAAGTTTGTGACGCACCAGCGGGTGGTCGACTTCGACAATTTTCATGCGGCGGCTCTCCAAACGGTCAGTCTCCAAACGGAAACCGGATGAAAACGGGGCGACCACTGGCCGCCCCGTATTGATGCGTCAATTGCAAGGCAGCGTCAAGCAGCTGCGCGAGGGCCTTCCAGAATGGCGCGTTTGACCATTGCCACGATCAGCTTGAGTTCGGCTTCGCTGATTGCAAATTGCGGGGTGAAGCGCAGCGAGTTTTCGCCGCCGTGGATCACCCCGATGCCGTGCTCGCGCATCCATTCCTCGGTGGACCCTGCGCCATAGCCCTTGAACTGCTTGGTCAGCTCGCAGGAGAACAACAGGCCGGTGCCTTGCACCTTGGTGATCGGGCCATTCAATTCGGCTTTCAGTGCTTCCAGCAGTCCCAGTGCTTGCTTGCCGCGCTGCTGGATATTGCTGCGCAGCTCGGCGGTCAGTGAACCCAGCACGCTGCAGGCCACGTCCAATGCACGCGGATTGGCGGTCATGGTGTTGCCATACAGGCCGCGCTTGTAAAGCTCAGCGGTGGCGGCGGTGACGGCCAGCACCGACAGCGGATATTGGCCAGCGTTGAGCGCCTTGGAATAGGTTTCCATGTCCGGCACTTGGGCGTGTTCGAAGCCGGGGTAATCGACAATCGACAGATATCCGGTGGCGCGCAGTCCGGCCTGAATGGAGTCCACCAGCAGCAGGCTGCCATGCGCGGCAGTGAGCTCGCGGGCAAGGTTGTAAAACGCCACCGGCACGCTGCGACCGGGGTCGCCTTCGCCCATCACCGGTTCCAGGAACATCGCCTCGATAAACCAGCCGTTGACGTCGGCTTCGGCAAACACTTTGCGCAGGGCATTGGTGTCGTACGGTGCTACCGTAAGTACCGAGTCTTCGCCGCGGTAGCTGGCCAGATATTGCGAATACGTTTTGCGGCTGGAGTCGGAATACAGCGCCGGGCGTTCGGTGCGGCCGTGGAACGCGCCTTTCACCACCAAGCGTTTGATGGTCTTGCCGGCATGGCGTGCGCCCGGGTCGGTCATGCTCTTGGCATTGGCATCGACAATGCGCGAGGCCAGCGACACCGATTCGGAACCGGAGTTCAAGCACATGAAGGCGGTGTACGGGCAGCCGCCACGGGTCTGGCCGATTTCCTTGCGCATGGCATTGGCAAACCGCAGCTGCGAGACATGCGGGGTCATGATGTTGGCCATCGTCTGCGGCTTGGTCATCGCGTCGATCACCACCTGCGGCGTGTGGCCCAGACCCAGCATGCCGTAGCCACCGGTGTCGTACAGCACCGCGCCTTTCAAGGTGACGATCCACGGCCCGCGTGCAGCCAGCGCGACATACGGGTTGGCAGCATCGGCGGCATAAAAATTGATGAAGCCGGCCTGCACTTGCTGCGCCTGCGCGTTCTCGTCCAGATCCAGCAGTGCGGGGAATTCGGCGCGAATACTGGCGTACTCTGCGGCGGCGGCCACTGCGGCTTCGGTTAGCTGTGGGTCACGGCCGGCGAAGTCGAGCAAGGTGGCATCGTCCAAGCCGGTGGTGCGGGCGTGGCCGTGCGTGCGCAGGGGGGCGAGGGTGTCGAGCAGGCTCATTGGGGTCTCCATCGGGGCGCAATGGTCGGAAACAGCAGCGCCAAAGCTCACATTATGGGAGGTTCCATGTCATTCGGTAGGGTGAAATCGACTTGAATGACGGGCATTTTGGGCAAAATGCCGGTATGATTTTGCGATATGAGAATATCCGCTGCCGACGAACAATTATTGTCCCTGCTGCGTGAGGATGCCCGTGCCGCCACCGCCGATATTGCCCGGCGTTTGGGGCTGTCGCGCACCACGGTGCAAAACCGGATTGCCAGATTGGAGCAGTCTGGCGTCATTCGTGGCTATACGGTGCGCATCGACGATGAATTGGAGCGCAGCCGCATTCGCGCCCACATCATGATCACCCTGCGCCCCAAGCAAATGATGGCGGTGGTGAAAGCGTTGCAAGCCATGCACGAGGTGCGGGTGCTGTATTCGGTCAGTGGCGGGCATGACCTGATCGCGCTGGCCGTGACCTCCAGCGTGGGCGAAATGGACGTGTTGACCGACCGCATCGGCGCGATCGACGGGGTGGAGCGCACCAACAGCTCGATCATCTTGTCCACCAAGTTCGAACGCTGAAGCAGGCATTGGCGCAGACTACAATAAGCGGTTCCCTTGCCGCTGCGAATTGCCTTGAAGAAGTCCGATTTCCATTTTGACTTGCCGCCCGAACTGATCGCGCAGGTGCCCTTGTCGGAGCGCTCGGCCAGTCGCTTGTTGCTGGTGCCGGCGGATGGCGGCGCGTTTGCCGACAAGCAGGTGCGTGATTTGCCCCTGTTGTTGCGCGCGGGCGACTTGCTGGTTTTCAACGACACCCGGGTGATTCCGGCGCGTTTGTTTGGCAACAAGGCCAGCGGTGGACGTGTCGAATTCCTGATCGAGCGGCTGTTGCCTGACAATGAAGCGCGTGCGCAGTTGGGGGTCAGCAAACCGCCGCGGATCGGCAGCAAAATTGCACTCGATGCCGGCGGTGAGGCGGAGGTGCTGGAGCGCGATGAGGCCGGTTTCTGGCGTCTGCGTTTCCACGTTGGGCAGGCGCTGGAGAATTGGCTGCAACACGCCGGGCGGATGCCGCTGCCGCCGTATATCCAGCGCGAACCCGGTGCGGATGATGCCGAGCGCTACCAAACCGTGTTTGCTCGCGAGATTGGTGCGGTGGCTGCCCCCACCGCGGGCCTGCATTTTGATGATGCCTTGCTGACCGCTCTGCGCGAACGTGGCGTGCAGTTTGGGCATGTGACGCTGCATGTCGGCGCGGGGACGTTCCAGCCGATGCGGGTGGACGATCTTCATCAGCACAAGATGCACAGTGAGTGGATCAATGTGGGTGCCGAGCTGGTGCAGCAAGTACGCCACACCCGTGCTGCCGGTGGGCGGGTGATCGCGGTGGGCACCACGGTGCTGCGGGCATTGGAAAGTGCGTTGGTGGATGGCGTGCTGCAGCCGTTTGCCGGGGATACCAGCATTTTCATTTTTCCCGGCTACAGGATCCGCAGCGTGGATGCGTTGATGACCAATTTCCATCTTCCCGAATCCACCCTGCTGATGTTGGTGTCGGCGTTCGCGGGCAAGGACCGGATATTGGCCGCCTACGCGCATGCGGTGCGCGAGCGCTATCGTTTTTTCAGCTATGGCGATGCGATGTTGCTGTGGCCGCAGGAGGCTTCCGCATGAGCCGTATGTCCTTCGAACTTCTGAAAACCGATGGCGCCGCCCGTCGCGGCCGCATCACTTTCCCGCGTGGCGTGATCGAAACTCCGGCGTTCATGCCGGTGGGAACCTATGGTTCGGTCAAAGGCGTGTTGCCGCCGCAGGTCGAAGACTTGGGCGCGCAGATCATTCTGGGCAACACCTTCCATTTGTTCTTGCGCCCCGGCTTGGATGTGATTGAAGCGCACGGCGGGCTGCACGGGTTTGCACGCTGGAACAAGCCCATCCTCACCGATTCCGGCGGCTTCCAGGTGTTCTCGCTGGCGCATCGGCGCAAGATCACCGAGGCCGGCGTCACCTTCGCCGCGCCCACCGACGGCCGCAAGGTGTTCCTCGGGCCCGAGGAGTCCATGCACATCCAGAAGGTGCTGGGCAGCGACATCGTGATGATTTTCGATGAGTGCCCGCCGGTAAACGACAAGGATGGCCAGCCGGTACATCGGCGGGTGATCGAAAAATCAATGCAGCTGTCGCTGCGCTGGGCTGCGCGCAGCAAGCGGGCCCACGAAGGCAATGACGCCGCGCTGTTCGGCATCGTGCAAGGTGGCGTGCATCACGACCTGCGCACGCAGTCTGCGGAGGGTTTGAAGGACATCGGCTTTGACGGTTACGCCATTGGCGGGCTGGCGGTGGGCGAGAGCGAAGCCGAACGCAATGCCATGCTGGAGCACACCGCGCCGCAATTGCCGCAAGACCGGCCACGCTATCTGATGGGCGTGGGCCGGCCCGAGGACTTGGTGGAAGCGGTGGCGCGCGGGGTGGATATGTTTGACTGCGTGATGCCCACCCGCAACGCCCGCAACGGACATTTCTTTACCTCCACGGGTGTGATCCGGGTGCGCAATGCGCAGTACGAGCACGATCTGCGCCCGATTGAGGAAGGTTGTGATTGCGTGGCCTGCACCGGTGGTTATTCGCGCAGCTACCTGCGCCACCTGGACCGCTGCAACGAAATGCTGGCGCCGATGCTGGGCACCTTGCACAACCTGCGCTACTACCAGCGCCTGATGGCGCAGATGCGTGACGCCATTGCTAACGGAACTTTTACGCAGTTCCGCGAGTCTTTTTACGCAGCGCGCCGTACCTGAACCCCGCACTTTTCCTGCTTGCAGGGAGTGGCAGGGCGGGACATGGCATAATTCCCGGCTGGCCTCAGGCCCGCCTCTTTGTTTGACTGACTCGGATACGTAATGAACCCGCTTGATTTCCTGATTCCCGTTGCCCATGCCCAAACCGCTGCACCTGCTGCTGCGTCGGGTGGCATGCTGTCCACCCTGTTGTTCCCGGTCATTCTGATCGCGATCATGTATTTTTTGATGATCCGTCCGCAGATGAAGCGGCAGAAAGAACACCGGGCGATGTTGGACAAGCTGGCCAAGGGCGATGAAGTCATCACCAGCGGTGGCGTTGCCGGTACCGTGGTGGGCATTGGTGAAAATTTCATCAGTGTGGAAGTGGCCAGCGGCGTGCAGTTGAAGCTGCAACGCGGTGCCATCACCAGCGTGCTGCCCAAGGGCACGTTGAAGTCGGCCTGATTCAATCTCCATCCGATTCACCAAGACCTGACGCCCTAGTGGCGTCTAGCAGGATCCTGCAATGCTTGAATTCCCGCGCTGGAAATATGTCCTCATCTTCCTGATTTTGGCGGTCAGCGTGTTGTATGCGCTGCCCAATAAATACCAGAAGGACCCCTCCATCCAGATTACCGCCAACCGTGGCGCGCAGCTTGACGCCGCATTGACGTCCAAGGTGGTGGCGATGCTGGATAGTGCCCACCTCAAACCCAAGGCCATCGCCAAAGAGGGCGACAACTTGGTGGTGCGAATGGCGTCGCTGGATGATCAGACCCGCGCCAATGATTTGATCCGCGAACAAGTGGGTGAGAACTACACGGTGGCGCTGAATCTGGCCTCCACCGTGCCGACATGGCTGACCAAACTGGGCGGCAAGCCCATGGTGCTGGGCTTGGACTTGGTGGGCGGCGTGCACTTTGCGATGCAGGTAGACAAGAAGGCGGCCGTCGACAAGCGCTTTGACGCATTTGCCGATGACATCCGTACCAGCTTGCGCGATGCGCGGGTGGCTTATCGCTCGGTGGAGCGTAATGGCAGCAGCACGCTGCGCGTGGTGCTCAATAGCCCGGGTGATATCGACAAAGCCCACGCGGCCCTCGCCAAGGCGCAGTCCACACTGACCTTTACCGATGATGCCGCGGGTATTTTGGCCACCGTGCCGCAGGCGGAAATGCAGCAAATCGCTTCCAGCGCGATCGAGCAAAACCTGACCACCTTGCGCAATCGCGTCAACGAACTCGGTGTGGCTGAACCCATTATCCAGCGTCAGGGCGAAGATCGCATCGTGGTCGAATTGCCCGGCGTGCAGGACACCGCCGAAGCCAAACGCATGATTGGTGCCACCGCCACCTTGGAATATCGCGCGGTGGTGGATGGCAATGCAGGGGAGGCCGAGCAAAGTGGCCGCATCCCGCCGGAAGCCAAGCTTTATCATGACCGCGCTGGTCGCCCGGTGCTGCTGAACAAGCGCGTCATCGCCACCGGTGACCAAATGGTGACCGCCAGCGCCAGCACCGATCAGAACGGCATGCCTGCGGTGAGCGTGACCTTGAACGGCGTGGGTGGGCAGCGCATGTTCGACTTCACCAGCGGCAATGTGGGCAAGCCGATGGCGGTGGTGTACACCGAGCGCATTCCGCAAGTGACGATGGTCGATGGCAAGGAAGTGCGCAGCTTCAAGGTCAAGGAAGAAGTGATTTCGGTGGCCAACATCAGTGGCGTGTTTGGCAAGCAATTCCAGACCACCGGATTGGAACGCACCGAGGCCGATAACCTGTCCAAGCTGTTGCGTGCCGGTTCGCTGGCCGCGCCGATGGACTTTGTCGAGGAGTACGTGATTGGCCCCAGCCTGGGTGCCGAAAACGTGGCACGCGGGATCAAGGCGGTGGTGTTCTCATTCCTGTTCACGCTGGTGTTCTTCGGCATTTACTACCGCATGTTTGGTTTGATCACATCGGTGGCGTTGTTGTTCAACCTGCTGATCGTGGTGGCGGTGATGTCGATGTTTGGTGCCACCATGACCCTGCCCGGGTTTGCCGGGTTGGCGTTGTCGGTGGGTTTGTCGGTGGACGCCAACGTGCTGATCAACGAGCGGATCCGCGAAGAATTGCGTTTGGGCTTGCCGCCTAAATCGGCGATTGCCGAAGGTTACGAACGCGCATCGCACACCATCATGGACGCCAACTTGACCGGCTTGATCGTCGGTGTGGCGCTGTATGCGTTCGGTACCGGGCCGCTGAAGGGCTTCGCCCTGACCATGATCATCGGCATCTTCGCCTCGATGTTCACCGCAATTACCGTGTCGCGTGCACTGGCCAGTTTGATCTACGGCCGTCGCAAGAAGCTCACCTCCGTGGCGATCTGACCGGGAAGGAATGACCGAATGAAACTGTTTCCGCTGCACCTTATCCCAAACGACACCACGATTGACTTCATGCGCCACCGCCGTCCGGTGCTGGCCTTGATGCTGGTGTTGCTGGTGGCTTCCATCGCGATCATCGGCCTGAAGGGCTTCAACTACGCGCTGGAGTTCACCGGCGGCACCATGGTGCGCACCCATTTCGCCAAACCCATCCACGTGGAAGATGTGCGTGACCGCCTGACCAAGGCCGGCATCCACAATGCACAGGTGCAAAGCGTGGGCAGCGGCAGCGATGTGATGATTCGCTTGCAACCCGATGCCGAACACAACAACGCCGCCGACGCCGCACAAAAAGTGTCGGCACAGGTGTTGGCCGCAGTGAATACGCCAGAGAATGCAGCCACCGTGCAGCCTGGCGAGTTCGTCGGCCCGCAGGTAGGCCGCGACCTGGCAATGAACGGTGTCTATGCCACCTTGTTCATGCTGGTGGGGTTCTTGATCTACATCGCCGCACGCTTTGAATGGAAGTTTGCGATGGTGGCCATCATCACCGCGTTCTTCGACTTGATCCTGACGATTGCCTACATGTCGATGCTGGGCCGCGAGTTTGACCTGACCGTGCTGGCCGGCATGCTGTCGGTGATGGGGTTTGCCATCAACGACATCATCGTGGTGTTCGATCGCGTGCGTGAAAATTTCCGTAGTCTGCGGGTGGATCCGCTGGAAGTGCTGAATCGCTCGATCAACCAGACCCTGTCACGCACGATCATTACTGCGGTGATGTTCTTCCTGTCGGCGATGGCGCTGTACATGTACGGCGGTGAATCAATGGAAGGTTTGGCCGAAACCCATATGATCGGTGCCGTCATCGTGGTGGTGTCGTCGGTGATCGTGGCGGTACCGATGCTGACCATCGGGCCGTTCAAGGTGGTCAAGCAGGACTTGATGCCGAAAGCCAAAGATCACGCCGAGCTGGCACGCCGGCCCTAATCGGTGCTGCAGTGACCCACAAAAAACCCGCGCAGCTGCGCGGGTTTTTTGTGGGTCAAATCGAAAGCAATCGGTTATGCGCAGGCCGCCGCAAACCCCGACTGCATAATCACTTTCTGCAATTCGGCAGACAATTTCTGATTGCCGGCCAGCAGTGCGCGGCCATGAATGCCGCGGGTATCCATGGGCCCGGTGGCGGCACCCTTGAAGTCGCAGACGCGGCCGCCAGCTTCGCGCACCAGCAGCGCACCGGCGGCGATGTCCCACGGCTTCACGCCCGATTCGAAATAGCCATCAAAGCGGCCGCAGGCCACATATGCCAAGTCGAGTGCCGCCGAACCGGTGCGGCGAATATCTTCAATACTGCGCAGCAGCTCGCGCACGCATTCCAGTTGCGCCGGTGCGCGCTCGCGCTCACGCGGAGGAAAGCCGGTGGCCAGCATCGCGCCATTCAGGTCCTTGCGCTCGGATACGCGTACGCGACGGTCATTGAGCACTGTGCCGCTGCCCTTGCTGGCGGTAAACAATTCATTGCGCAGCGGGTCGAAGATCACTGCATGTTGCGGCTCGCCGTTTTCAACCAAGGCGATCGACACGCACCAATGCGGGATGCCATGCAAATAGTTGCTGGTGCCATCCAAGGGGTCGATCACGAACAAACTGCCGCCGTTCTTGCCTTGCTTGCCACCTTCCTCACCCAGAAATGCGGCATCCGGATAGGCGCGGCGCAGCTCCTTGATGACGGCTTGCTCGGCCTGTTCATCGACGTCGCTGGCGTAATCCATGCGATCTTTCTCGATCACATTGATCGCATCCAACTTGTTCATGTTGCGCAACAACACGCCACCAGCTGCACGTGCAGCCTTGACCATGACAGTGACAACGGGTTTTTGCATGGAAAAGCGCCTCGCAGGTGTGAGGTGGATGGGCAACGGCGGAAAAGAGCATTCCGGCGCACAGACCGGTGCGCAAAGTTTACCATTTGCACATGAATGATCTGCATGCAGTGAACACGATATTGGCTGACCATCTGCGCATTGTGCTGGTGGGCACCCAGCATCCCGGCAATATCGGTGCTGCGGCGCGTGCGATGAAGACCATGGGGCTGTCGAAATTGGTGCTGGTAGCCCCCGAGAAGGCACCGGATCGGGATACCCTGGCGATGGCGGCAGGGGCCGATGACCTGGTGGAGCGTGCGTCCGTCTTTGCCAGTTTGGCCGAAGCGGTGGCCGATTGCCGGTGGGTGTTGGGGGCCACGGCGCGCAACCGGCGCATTCAATTGGAGCCGCTGCACCCGCGCGATGCCGCGCAGCGCGCGCTGGTGGCGGCAGCTGCAGGCCCAGTGGCCTTGGTGTTCGGGCGCGAACGCACCGGGCTGAACAATGCAGAGTTGCAGCTTTGCCACGCCGCAGTGCATATCCCTTCGGACCCGGCGTTCAGCTCGCTCAATCTGGCGGCCGCGGTACAAGTGCTCAGCTACGAACTGCGTTGCGCGCTGCTGGGTGATGCCGGCAGCGCCGGCCAAAGCCGCACCCCGCCGCCCACTGCCGAGGTGGCGGCGCACGCCGAACTGGAGGGGCTATTCGCGCAATTGGCCGACACATTGGATCAAATCGATTTTCACAAAGGGCGCGCACCGGATTCTGCGATGCGCAAATTGCGGCGCCTGTACCTCCGCGCCAATCTGGACAGCGCTGATGTGCGCCTGCTGCGAGGCGTGTTGGCTGACACCCAACGGATGGCCCGAATTGCGGGTGAGGCTTCCGTTGACAAGAAAATCCGGTAGCCTCCGACAACCGCCATCAGAACATGACACCCTGACATCATGCGTCGCCTGTTTTCCGCATTGCTCAGTCTGCTGTGCCTGTTGTCATGGCTGCCGGCAGCCCATGCGCAACAATCCAACTTGCAGGCGGATGATGGTGTGCTGGTATTGGGGCGGGTCAGTGATGACCCCAAGGCCCACTACGACCAGCTCAAGCCGCTGTTGGATTACGTGATACCACGCATGGCTTCGGTGGGCATTCGCAGTGGGCGGATCCTGATGGCCAGAGATCCGCAGCAAATGGCCAGTTATCTGCGTCGTGGGCGGGTGGATTGGATCAATGAAACCGCGGGCAATGCTGCGATCCTCGAGCAGCGTGGGGTGGCACATGCGTTCTTGATTACCGAACGAGAGGGCGCGGTGCGCTACCACACGGTATTTTTCGTGCGCCGCGATAGTCCTATCCAGACTCTCAAAGACTTGGCCGGGCATAGCATTGCGTTTCAAAATCCGTATTCGACAAGTGCTTACTTTCTACCGGCGGCGCAATTATTGAGTGATGGCTTGGCACTGGAGCTGCTGCTCTCGCCGATGGACAAGCCAGCATCGGATCGGGTCGGGTATGTATTTGCGCGTACCGAGTTGAACATCACCACGTGGGTACATAAGCGTCTGGTGGATGTGGGCGTGCTGAGCAATCTGGATTGGATCAACCCGACACGAATGCCACCCACTTTCGCCCAGGATTTTCGGGTGATCGGGCGTACTCCGGATGTGCCGCGTGCGCTGATGCTGACGCGTACCGGGCTAGCCCCCAATGTGCAGGCGCGGCTGCAGGAGGTATTGATGGAGGCTGCACGCGATCCCGACGCCGGCGAAGCACTGCGCCGATTCATGAAAACAGCGCATTTCGTACCGATAACGGATACCGACAAGCAAGTGTTGCAGCAGCTCGGGCGGGATGTGCGTCGGGTCAACACGGAGGTTGAATGAAGCGTCCGCAGTTGAGCCTGCAAGCACGGTTTCAGATTGTGATTCTGGGGGTTCTGGCACTGGTGCTGATGTTGACAGCGCTGTTATGGCATCGCCTGCAGGTGATCCAGAACGAGGCCATCAAGATCACCAAGCAAAGCACACACAAATTGCTGGAAGAGCAGTTGCGCAGCAGTGGTGAGGCACAGGCCAGTCAATTGGCCGATGCCTTGACCAACCCGCTGTATTACTTCGATCTGGATGCGGTGGGTACCTTGGCACGCGGTACCTTGCGTTCATCAGATGTGGAATATGTGCTGGTGTATGACGCGCAAGGCCGCATTCTGCATGATGGCTCCGGGGATATTGCAGCATTTGGCAAACCGATGAATGACGCGTTGGCGCCAGAAATCATGGCGGCGTCCGGGTCGCATACGCGTTTTTTGGCCAATGTGCTGGATGTGTCGGCACCTATCCGTATTGGTGACGAATCTTTGGGGGGCGTGCGGATTGGCTATTCGACGGCGCGCACCAATCACGCGGAAGAGCAGTCGCTGCTTGCATTGCGGGCCAGATTTGATGAGGTGAATCAGCGCAGCCTGACCTGGCTGCTCGTGTTGTGCGCGATGTTGGCCACCTTTGCGCTTTTAGTGGCGATGTTGTTGCAGCGGCTGCTGCTGCGGCCGCTGAACCTGTTGGGTGATGCCGTGCGTCAGACCGAAGCCGGCGATTTTTCTTCTCCCATTGCCGAGAGCAAGCGTGCCGATGAAATTGGTGATCTGATTCGTGCGGTGGGGCGCATGCGTGAAAGCCTGAACAGGCATGACCGCGACATTCGGCGGGTGGCCTACAGCGACGCCTTGACCGGAATGGCCAATCGGCTGGCGTTCCGTGAGTCGTTGGAAAATCGCTTGCGTGCCTTGCAGGGGGTTGGACAGCAATTGGCCTTGCTGTTTGCGGATCTGGATGATTTCAAACGCATTAATGACACGCTTGGCCACGAGGCAGGCGATGAAGTGTTGCAGCAGGTGGCTTTGCGTATCGAACAAGCCGTGCAATCAATCACCGGCGCTGACATCTTGGTAGCGCGATTTGGCGGCGATGAATTCGTGCTTTTGCTGCAATTGGCCGAGGGTATGAGTGATGGCAGCGTGCGCGAGAAGTCGATTCAGTTGGCTGAAGCACTGGTTGCTACTTTGGGCGAGCCGATGCTGTTGCATGGGCGTCAAGTCTTGCTGGGTGTCTCGGTCGGCGTAGCGGTGTTCCCGGAGGATGCCGCTACCGTGTCCAGCCTGTTGAAAAATGGCGATATCGCAATGTATCAGGCCAAAGTGGCCGGCAAGAATTGCTACCGTTTCTACAGTCGGGCGATGGACTTGGCGGTGGAGCGGCGGGTGCGGATGGAGCACGATTTGCGCGGTGCCTGGGAGCGTGGCGAGTTGAGTCTGGCCTATCAGCCGATTTACCGTACTCGCGACAAGGTGTTGGTGGGGGCAGAATCTTTGTTGCGATGGAATCATCCCGCGGAAGGCGTGATCGCGCCTTCACTGTTCATTGATGTCGCCGAGCAGTGTGGCTTGATCGAGCAGATTGGTGTGCAAGTGCTGCTATGTGCCTGCCAGGAAGCGGCCAGTTGGCCGGTACCGCAAGGTGCGGGTGAGCCGCCATTCATTTCGGTTAACGTATCGGCGCGGCAGTTGCGTAGCGGGGACCTGATCGGGCAAGTGATCAACGCGCTGGAGCAAACCGGCTTGGCAGCCGAGCGTTTGCATTTGGAGTTGACCGAAACCGCTGTGATCAGCGACGAGGCGCACGCGACCGAGCTGCTGGGGCAGTTGCGGCAGTTGGGTGTGCGGGTATGGCTGGATGATTTTGGCACCGGCTTTTCCAGCTTGAGTCATTTGCGGCGGGTGCAGGTGGACGGGCTGAAGATCGACCGCAGTTTCATTTCGGATCTGTTGCGTGACCCGGATGATCTGGTGTTGACCAGCGCGATCATCGCGATGGCCCACTCGATGGGGGTCACCGTGGTGGCCGAAGGTGTGGAACGGCAGGGACAATTTGATCTGCTGCGCGAGCGCGACTGCGACCTGGTGCAGGGCTTCTGGCTGGGCTATCCATTGGAGCCGCAGCAATTTGTCGATCTGTTGGGTTGATGCGCGCCGCCGGGCCGGCAGGGTGTGGCGGTCGCGAGAGCCTAGCCCAAGCCTTCACCGGGCAGTGGGTCGATGCGTTGCAGCAGCAGTTTGTCGATGCGCGGGCCATCCAGATCCACGACTTCAATCCGCCATGCGCCGATCCGGAAATGTTCGCCCACCCGCGGGATGCGGCCTAATTGGGCAATCACCATGCCGGCCGCAGTGCGATATTCCAGCTCGTCAGCATCGGCCAAACGCTCGCCAGTCAGTTCGCGCAATTCCTGTACATGCAGACCGCCATCAACCAAGAGTGAGCCATCCTCGCGGGTCACCACCAGCGCTTCGTCGGTATCGGCCTCGGTGCCGGTTTGCAGCCGCCCGATCACAGCATCCACGATGTCGCTAATCGTCACCATGCCCTGAATATCACCGTATTCGTCTACCACTAGGGCCAGGGATTGTTGTTCTTCACGCAGGATTTCCAACAGTTTCATGGCATGGGTGGATTCGGAAACGAATACTGCCGGGCGCAAATCATTGAACAAGTCAGGATGCGGCTTGCCCAATTCATCCAGCAGGGTTTTGACTTCCAAAATGCCGGCCACGTCACTGTCATCGCCACGATAGACGGGGTAGCGCGAAAACGCGCCGTCCTGCATTGCGGCCAGGTTCTCGGCCAGGCTGGCCGAGGCATCCAGCCAGGTGATGCGGGTGCGCGGGGTCATCAGGCTATCCGCGGTGCGATCACCCAGCCGCATCACTCGATTCAGCATGTTGCGCTCGTCAAGGTCGATCACGCCTTGCTCATGGCCTTCACTGACCAGTAGTTGGATCTCCTCTTCGGTCACTTGCGCGTTGTCCCCACTGCCCACGCGCATCAATTGCAGCAAGCCGCGCACGGTGGCACTGAGTAGCCACACCACCGGGCTGGCGAGCCGCGAGAGCCAGTGCATGGGTAACGCAGCTGCGGCAGCCACCCGTTCGGGGGCCAGCAAGGCCAGCCGCTTGGGCAGTAGTTCACCCAGTACGATACTGAGATAGGTAATCAGGCTGACCGCCAGCACCTTGCCCAGCGTGCCTGCGTATTCACCCAATGCCGGCGCATGGGTGGCTAGCCATGCGCCGATGAGGCTGCCGATCGCCTCGCCACCCAACATGCCGGTGACAATGGTGATCAGGGTCAGGCCTACTTGTACGGTGGACAGGAAGCGCTCGGGGTGCTCGGCCAGTTCCAGCGCTTTGCGGGCGCCACGGCTGCTGCTGGCATTCTGCTTCAAACGTGCCTTGCGCGAGGTGACCACGGCCATTTCCGACAGCGCAAAAAAGCCGTTCAGCAAGATCAGGGCAAAAACAATGAGTAATAGTTCCAGCACGGGGGGTCACCAGGTGCAGGCGAAAAGGAGATGGGGGCATGCGGCCAGCACGCACGGCACCTGTGCGGTGCGGCAATGGATGGCTGGCGGCGGAAGGTAATGTGCGTCCATGGGGTGCGCCGGAGCGCGAACGCATCATAGCAGGGCAGGGTGCGGTACGCGGAAGCAGCACAAGCCGTCATCTAGCCGTCATAATTGCGCACTATTGTTGCAACATTCCTGACATCTGGCGGTCTCCCATGTTCTCCCTGCAAACTATTTTCGGCTCCGGTACCCAGTTCTATGCGCTGCTGGACGATGCCGCTGCCGCAGCCCTGGATAGCGCCAAAGCGCTGCACGCAATGATGAAAGAGGCCGACCGCCAGCCGGCACTGGATGCTTTCAAGTTGGCGCGCCTGCGTGAGCGCGCGGCTGCCGACAAGCTCAGCAAGGCGCTGGTGGATAGCTATATCACCCCGTTCGAGCGTGAAGACATCGAAGCGCTGGGCTCGGCCCTGCACAAAATTCCCAAGCAAATTGAAAAATTCGCCGACCGCTACGCACTGGCCACCGCGCATCTTGCGCACATCGACTTTGCGCCACGCGCCGCGATGCTGGAGCAAGCGGCGGAAGTGGTCGTGAAAATGGTGGATGAGCTGGAGCATATGAATTTGGACCGGATGACGGCACTCAACGAGAAGCTGCGTTCGATCGAGAACGAAGCCGATCGCCTGATGCTGGAGCTGTACCGCGAGATCTATTCGGGCAAGTTGGACAGCTTGCAGATGTTCCTGCTCAAGGAGTTCTTCGAGATTCTGGAAAAAGCCATCGACCGCTGCCGCGAAGCCGGTGTGGTGGCCTACCAGATCGTGTTGAAGAATTCGTGACGGAGCCAGCACCATGCTGACCCTCGTCTTAGTGGTGATCGTGGCCGCGTTGGCTTTCGAGTTCATCAACGGTTTCCACGACACCGCCAACTCCATTGCTGCGTCGGTGGCCACCAAGGTGCTTACGCCTGGTCAGGCGGTCATCCTGGCGGCCGTGACCAACATGCTGGGTGCGCTGACCGGGACGGCGGTGGCGGCCACCATAGCCACTGGTATCGTCAACACCGGAGTGGTGGATGCGTCCTCGCAATTGGTGTTGAGTGCATTGCTTGGTGCAATCGTGTGGAACCTGCTGACGTGGTGGTTTGGGTTGCCGTCATCGTCCTCGCATGCGTTGATTGGTGGCTTGTGCGGCGCCGCATTGTCAGCCTCGCACATGAACTTCAATTCACTGATCTGGATTCAAAGCGCGGCCGACTGGACCAAAAGCAAGGGTCTGGTGTGGAAAGTGATGGTGCCGATGGTGACCTCGCCGCTGGTTGGGTTCTTGCTGGGGGTGCTGCTGATGACCCTGCTGTGGGGCTTGATTTTCGGCATGGAGCGTGTGGGGGGCGTGCTCAAGCGCATGGCGCGCCCACGCTGGATCAATGCCAGCTTCGGCAAGTTGCAAATCGCGTCGGCTGCCTACATGGGCTATGCACACGGGCATAACGATGCGCAGAAGACCATGGGCGTGATTGCATTGACCTTGGTCGGTGCCGAAGCCAGTGGAGCCTTGAAGGGTTTGCCAGGCTGGTTGTCCTTCATGCATCCGGCGCATTCGTCGGGCACCGATGTGGCGACGTGGATCGTGGTTACCTGCGCACTGGTAATGGCGGCGGGCACCGCATCGGGTGGCTGGCGCATCATCAAGACGCTGGGTCACAAGATGGTCAAGCTGCACCCGTTGGACGGGTTTGCCGTAGATACCAGTTCGGCCACGGTATTGATGGCGGCGGCGCATTTCGGCATGCCGGTCTCCACCACGCATACCGTGTCTACCGCGATCATGGGCGTGGGCTTTGCCAAGAATCCGCGCAAGCTGAAGCTGGGCACGATCGAGCGCATCGTCTGGGCGTGGATCCTCACCATTCCCGCATCCGGTGCCGTCTCTTATGGGGTCTATCAACTGCTACGGTTGTGTGGATGGGTGTAAGCCTTGCCGCACTGAGGCAACACAAAAACGCCGGCCCCGATGCCGGCGTTTTTGTGCAATGCGTTGGCGCAGAAAGGGTTACAGCAAATCACCACCAGCCGACATGCGGTGTTCCATTTCATCCCCAGTGCCGCCAATTTCCAGCACCAGACGGTCAATCTCGGACGCGGTCAGGGTGTCGTAGGGGCGGTTTTCGCACAGGTGCAGATAGGGCACGCCATCGAGTTCGCTGATGGCCAGATAGCCCACCCGGCTATCCCAGTTGAAGCGTAGTGCACGCCGTGCGTCCAGCCCAGTGATCGGGGCCAACGCAGTACTGATGCGCAGATAGTCACGGCCATCGTCATCCTGCATTTCTGCTAGAAAGATCGCTTGATGCCGTTTGCCGTGTGCCAGCGACAGTTCAACACAAGCCACAAAAGGTTCTTGCACACTCAACTTGTAGCCAGCGGCGACCAGGTGGCGGCGAATTTGTTCGAAATTTTTCATATCCAATTCTGCGTCCTGCGAATGGAGCAAGCGGCTATGCTAACCCGACCATGTTACCCACCGCATCGCCCCCGACCTCAGAGCAACGCATTTTGGCGGCGGTCCGTGCGCTGCCCTACGGGCAGGTGGCCGGCTATGGTGCGATTGCGCGGCGTGCCGGGTTGCCAGGGCGGGCGCGGATGGTGGCGCGGGTTTTGGCCCACAACAACGATCCCGGCCTGCCGTGGCATCGGGTGCTGCGCTCCGATGGCCACATCGCGTTTCCAGCCGGCTCCTCCGGCTGGGAAGAGCAGATTCGCCGCTTGCAAGCCGAAGGCGTGCAAGTGAATAACGGCAAGGTACGCATGCCGCTAGCGGAGGATACTTTGGATGCGGCATTCTGGGCTCCGCGCTGAACCGTTATGATGCACCGCAACGCAACTGGATCGATGCACGGATGCCGTTCAACCTCCCCCGTATCACGCAAGCCCTGCTGATTGCCAATCTGCTGGGGTTTGCCCTGCAGTATTTTCTTGGCAACGAGGCCATGTTGTCATTAATGCTGTGGCCGTGGGCCGATGGCGTATACGACCCGGCAACCAGTGCGCCTGCATTTATGCCATGGCAGCTGCTCAGCTACGCCTTTCTGCATGGCGGCTTCATGCATTTGGCATTCAATATGCTGGCGTTGGTGATGTTTGGCGCACCTCTGGAATACACCTGGGGCCAGCGCCGTTTTCTGACCTATTACACCGTGTGCGTGCTGGGTGCCGGGTTGTGCCAGTTGCTGGTGGGTTCGTATGCCGTGGCGCAGGGCGGTGACCCGTACCCCACCATCGGCGCCTCCGGTGGGGTGTTTGGCCTGCTGCTGGCCTATGGCATGTTGTTCCCTAATCAGCGGGTGATGTTGTTGTTCCCGCCGATCCCGATGAAGGCGCGCACCTTGGTCATCGTGTATGGCCTGTTCGAGCTGGGCGTGGGTATTACCGGCCTGCAACCTGGCGTCGCGCATTTCGCCCATCTCGGCGGGATGCTGTTTGGCTGGTTGCTGATCCGTCACTGGCGCGGGCAACCGCCGTTTGGGGGAAGTGGGCGCAAGGGGCCTCGAATCCGCATCGTGCGGTGAGTGCTGCCCAGCCCAAACCATCAAAATGAAGCCGGGTTGTACTGTCGGAGGCGCACTTTTTGCGGATGGGTGGCAGCAAAGGTGATCATCGCGTACGGGTCAACGGGCGCGCGACCGGCAACGATATCGCCCCAGCCGCGGTATGCGCGTGGGTGAATTCGACGCAAGTCCAATGTCGCGTTGCGAGTTTCGTATCGGCACGCGCACAAGTGGTTGATGTACAACGGCTGCAGCCCCGCATGGCGGGCGAAATCCACAAATGAAAACGCCCAACTGAAAACAGTTGGGCGTTGGGTATTAGTGGCGGAGCACGGAACCGAACCCGCGCCCGTATATGACGTCCGTTAGCAAAGCATTGTTCTTGAGGGTGCCCACCTGTACCCAATGGCCGTTTTGCATCGTGAAACCCACGGTTGGGTCAGCGCAGGGTTGCGATAGTCCCAAAATGGGACTACACTGCACCCCATGCGAGTGATTGCCGTGTCCACCCTTCGAGCCTTCTGGGAGCGCCATCCCGAGGCCGAGCAGCCGTTGAAGGCTTGGTACGAAGAAGCCACGAGTGCAACTTGGTCTCAGCCCGCAGACATCAAGTCGCAGTACCGCAGCGCCAGCGTGCTGAAGAACCGTCGCGTGGTCTTCAACATCAAAGGCAATGACTACCGGCTGATCGTGGCGATTGCATACAAGTTGCAGATCGTCTACGTGAAGTTCGTCGGCACCCACAAGGAGTACGACGCCGTCGACGCAGAAACCGTTGAAATGGCCTGACCGGCCACAGAGGAAAACATGGACATCCGCCCCATCCACACCGAAGCAGACTACAAGGCCACGCTCAAAGAGATTTCGGCCTTGATGGAATCCGACCCTGATCTGGGTACGCCAGAGGGTGATCGCCTGGACATCCTGGCCACGCTGGTGCAAGCCTACGAGGCCAAGCACGCGCCCATCACCGCGCCTGATCCGGTGGAGGCCATCAAATTCCGGATGGATCAGAGCGGTCTGTCCGTCAAAGATCTTGAGCCGATCATCGGCAAAAGCAACCGCGTCTACGAAGTCCTGAGCCGCAAGCGCCCGCTGACGCTGGCCATGATCCGACGACTGCACAAGAGCCTGGGCATCCCGGCCGATGTGCTGATTGCGGAAACGGCCGCAGGGTGATCATCGAGCACTGAGCTTGGCTTCCACGGTGAACAGCGTTGTCATGGAGTCATCTGCTGAGGAGAAGAAGATGCACTACCCCGTGATGACTGAACGGCAACTTGCCTTCCGCTGGAAGATCAGCCTGAAAACCCTGCGGCGCTGGCGCCTCGATGGCGAGGGGCCCGTCTGGCACAAGTTGTTTCAACACGTCCGTTACCACGAGGCGGACGTTCTCGAGTTCGAACGCCAGAGCGCACAGCACTGGACGGCGATCCTTGGAGATGGTGAGCGTTTCCCGCGTGCTGTGACTCATTCGCCGAAGGCCGAAGGCGACCCTCAACCTTCCGATGCCGCCGAGCCCGAACTGCAGTACATCAGTGCCAAGGAGATCGTCGAGGCGACCAGCCTGCCTGCGCACCTGTTCAACGACCGAATCGAGCGAGAGCGCAAGCGCATCCCGCATCTGCTGCTGGTCAGGAACCTGCGTTTTTCGATGGATGTCATCCTGCAATGGGAACTGGCGAACAGCGTTCGGGGTGGCGTACCGGAAGCTGTGGTGCAAATCGTCGAACCAGAGCCTGAACCGGACGCCTCGGGTCGTGTGCCGCGCTGGCATGAACTCGTGAGGGAGCAGGACGGAGAACGGTGCGATTCCGTTCGGTAGCCGACCTGGAGGGCCGCCATGTGCTGTTCATGGAGGACGGCAGCAGTGCCTACCTGAAAAAGTTGTTTTCGGTGCTGGCGTGACCAGCCATCGATCTACCGGTTTGCCCAATTGAAAGAGCAGCGCATGTATAACCGCCCCAGAAAGATACTCGGCTTCAAAACGCCCCTCGAAGTCATCAACGAGGAATCAATCAACACTGTTGCGAATCAGAATTGAACTCGCCGTCGCAAAAGGCCATGTGCGTGCGCTACGGCGAAGAAGTTAGTGCCGATTTCGAGAGAAGAGAGGGCGGAACGGAGGGCAACCTGGGATGCTCCTGCCAGACCATAGAACCCCGGTCGCACACGCAGAATGTCCGCGAACCCCGCGTGGCATGCGGGAAGCACAAATGAAAACGCCCAACTGAAAACAGTTGGGCGTTGAATTTTGGTGGAGCCAGGGAGGATCGAACTCCCGACCTCGTCATTGCGAACGACGCGCTCTCCCAGCTGAGCTATGGCCCCAAAAGGTTTCGCCAAGTTTAGTGAGTTGCTGCGAGTGCTGCAAGCAATGCTGGAACTTAAAGGCACGGTGGATGGGTGCGGACGTTAAACTAGTGGTTTTCCGTATCCCCGGAGCCCCCACCGTGATCAAGCCACGTACCCCGCCAGGGGTGATGGAACTGTTGCCCCGCGACCAGATCGCGTTCCAGCGCATGCTGGACACGATTCGCCAGACCTTCGAGCGTTTTGGTTTCCTGCCGGTGGAGACGCCGGTGATGGAGTTGTCGGAGGTGTTGCTGACCAAATCCGGCGGCGAAACCGAGCGCCAGGTGTATTTCGTGCAATCCACCGGCGCGCTCGACCGTGCCGCGGAGGGGTTGCCCGAGCTGGCCCTGCGCTTCGATCTGACCGTGCCGCTGGCGCGCTATGTGGCCGAGCACGAGCGCGAATTGGCATTTCCGTTCCGCCGCTACCAGATGCAGCGCGTGTATCGCGGCGAGCGGGCGCAGCGCGGGCGGTTTCGCGAGTTCTACCAATGCGATATCGACGTGATCGGCAAGGATGAGCTGTCGCCACGGTTTGATGCCGAAATTCCGGCGGTCATCGCGGCGGTATTCGAGCGATTGTCCATCGGTGAGTTCACCATCCAGTTCAACCATCGCAAGTTGCTGCGCGGGTATTTCGAAGGACTGGGCATTGAAGGCGAGGCGCAATTGTTGGTGCTGCGCGAACTGGACAAGCTCGACAAGCGCGGTGTCGATGCTGTGCGTGAAACGCTGGCAGGCGAGGGTTTTGCGCTGGCGTCGGAGGTGATCGACAAATTGATGGCATTCTCGCAGGTGCGGTCCAGCAGTCATGCGGATGCCTTGGCCAAGCTGGATGCGTTGGGCAGCGGCACACCGTTGTTCGAAGAGGGGCGCGAGGCCTTGCGCGGGATCTTGTCGCAGCTGCACGCCTTGGGCGTGAACGAGTCGCGCTATGCATTGAATCTGTCGATCGCACGCGGGCTGGATTACTACACCGGCGTGGTGTACGAAACCACCCTCGATGCGTATCCGCAGATCGGTTCAATCTGCTCGGGCGGGCGCTACGACAACTTGGCCAGTCATTACAGCAAGTCGAAATTGCCGGGTGTGGGGATTTCGATTGGCCTGACCCGGCTGTTCCATCAGCTGCGCGAGGCCGGGTTGGTGGGCACTGCAGACAGTTCGGTCGATGTGCTGATGGCGTTGCTGGATGATGCTGGACTGGATCATGCACTGGCGCTGTCGCAGCGATTGCGTGCGGCGGGGTTGAACGTGGAAACCCAACTCGAGCCGCGCAAGTTGGCCAAGCAAATGCAGTATGCCGACAAGGCCGGCATCCGCTTTGTGGTGATGCGTGGCGATGATGAGGCCGCGCGCGGGGTGGTTGCGGTGAAAGACCTGCGTCGTGGTGAGCAATTTGAAGTGGTCGAAGCCGAATTGGCGGCGGCCTTGTTGGTGGAGCGTGAGCAGCTGCGTGGCGCTGCAGGGACGGGGTCATGAGTGATGTCATCAGGTTGGATGGCCTGTCGCTGACGCGCACGCAGTTGGTGGCGGTGGCGCATGGCGCAGCAGTGGCGCTGGATGCCGCAGCCCTGGTCCGGGTGGCGCGCGCGGCCGATTTCCTGGCGGCGCAAGTGGACAAGCAGGAGCCGATCTATGGCGTGTCCACCGGCTTTGGCAGCAATGCCGACAAGCTGCTGGGCGCGCATCGCCTGCGCGATGAATTGCCGGGTGCGGTGAAGTCCGGGCAATCGCCGCATATCGAATTGCAGCGCAATCTGATCATCACCCATGCCGTGTGCGTGGGTGAACCGTTTGCGCCGGAGGTGGTGCGGGCGATGTTGTGCATTCGCATCAACACTTTGTTGCGCGGGCATTCCGGCATTCGCGTGCAAACCCTGCAAGCGCTGGCCAATCTGCTCAATGCCGGCATCGTGCCGGTGGTGCCGCAGCTGGGCTCGGTGGGTGCATCTGGTGATCTGGCACCGCTCTCGCACTTGGCCATCGTGTTGTTGGGCGGAGGCGAGGCGTTTGTCGATGGCGTGCGCATGCCCGGTGCCGAGGCGCTGGCGCGCAAACAGTTGCAGCCGGTGGAGTTGTCGTACAAGGAAGGCTTGGCGTTGAACAACGGCACCGCGCAAATGCTGGCCACCGGTGTGCTGGCGTTGCAGCAGTTGGAAGATTTGCTGGATACCGCAGATCTTGCCGCCGCGATGACCATTGATGCGTTTGCCGGCCGCTTGGGCGCGTTCGCGCCGGAAGTCCACGCACTGCGCCCGCATCCGGGGCAGGTGAAAGTGGCGGCCAATCTGCTGCGCCTGTTGGAAGGCTCCACCCTGTCCGACATCGCCTATCACTTGGTGCCGAAATTCCGCCAATGGTTGCCTGGCAGTTGGCACACCGCGCAAGCACAGGCACTCAATTTCGATATCGGTTGGGATTGGGTACCGCTGTCGCAGCGCCACGGTCGCGAGAAGTTCTACCAACGCTTCCTGCCGTTTCGTGGCGGCAAGAAACACCAGCCGCAGGATAGCTATTCACTGCGCTGTACCCCGCAGGTACACGGTGCCGTGCGCGATGCGCTGGAGCAAGCCAAGCGCGTGCTGGAGATCGAGCTCAATGCGCTGACCGATAACCCGCTGGTGTTCCCTGACAAGATCGATGCCAAGCATGTGGAAGAGCAGGTGATTTCCGCCGGCCATTTCCATGGTATGCCGCTGGCGCTGGCGATGAGTTACGTGAAAGCCGCCATCCCGGTGTTGGCTTCGATCAGCGAACGCCGCCTCAACAAACTGGTGGATCCGTCCACCAATGATGGCTTGCCCGCATTCCTGATCGGCAACGAAGACGGCACCGAATCTGGGCACATGATCGTGCAGTACACCGCAGCGGCCATCGTCAATGATCTGGCCAGTCGTGCGATGCCGGCCTCGGTGTACTCCATCCCCACCAGTGCCAACGCCGAAGACCATGTGTCGATGGGCGCCAACGAAGCACGCCATGTGCTGGCGATGGTGGGGGATCTGAGCAAGGTGTTGGCGCTGGAGCTGTACACCGCCGCGCAAGCGCTGGACTTGCGTCGCGGCATGATCAACGCTGCCCGCGATTTGGCCAAGCAGTCCGATGCGGAAAGCTTCGCCAGCAAAGTCGCCGGCGGGCCGCTGCCGGAAGGTGCGGACCGCGCCGTGTTTTTGAGTGAGGTAAATGCACTGCGCGAGCAATTGGCACAGGCCAGCGAATTCCAGCCGGGCAGGGCCGTGGCCGCCGCCCATGTTGCGATTCGCTCCCGGATTGCCTATCTCGACCGCGATCGTGCGCTGGATGGTGAAGTGGCCACGGCCATCGCGATGGTGCTGGATGGCAGCATTCTGGATGCGGTGCGCCACGGCTGATTGCGATTCAGGACTGCAGGCAGACATGACCGTCCCCTGATGTTCAGGGGGCGGTTTTCTTTTGCCGCATTTCCCTGCTGCGGGCTTGAATGGTGGCTGTCAGCACCAATCCGAACAGCAATTTGCACCGCGTCATTATCATTGACATCAGGGTAGTGTTGCATTAATGTACTAACGCGTTATTACATTAATGCGTTAAGGTAGTAACGCGCAAAGACACTTCTCAGCCCGGTGAAATCACCATGAAGCAACGTCCCGAACCCTTGCCGAAGTACGACGCCGCGGTTGCCATCGGAGCGCTGGCCCATGTGCTGTCGAAGCTGAAAGGGGCGGCAGAGGTGCAGGCGTTTCTGGAGGATCTGTGTACGCCGGCAGAGCTGGAAGCGATGGGCGACCGCTGGAGGGTGGTGCCGCATTTGCTGAAAGGCGAGCCGTATCGCGACATCCATGACAGCACCAAGGTCAGCGTCACCACGATTGGCCGGGTAGCGCGTTGCATCGAGCGTGGCGCGGGCGGCTATCAAGCCGCCGCACGCCGTCTGCAACTGCCCGCTGTTTCCAACACCAACTGAAGCCATTCCGATGAGCCCTGTCGCCAATTCCGCCGTGCGTGACCGTTTGCGCATTGCCATTCAAAAATCCGGTCGCCTGAGTGAACCGGCGCGTGCACTGCTGGCATCGTCCGGGCTGTCTTGGCGCGAAAGTCGCGACAAGCTGTTTTGCTATGGCGAATCACTGCCGGTGGATCTGCTGTTGGTGCGCGATGACGACATCCCCGGCCTGATTGCCGAGGGTGTGTGCGATCTTGGCATCGTGGGTCGCAATGTCCTGCGTGAGCTGATCAATGAGCGTGAGGAATCCGGCAAGCCGGCCGCATTCCGCGAATGGCGCGCATTGGGGTTTGGCGGTTGCCGCCTTTCGATTGCGGTGCCTGATGTTTGGGACTGGCAAAGCCCCACCCAGCTTGCCGGCAAGCGTATTGCCACCACCTATCCCAACCAGCTGCGGGCTTGGCTGCGCACGCAGGGTGTGCAGGCCGACATCGTGATGCTCAACGGGTCGGTGGAAATCGCGCCGCGTTTGGGGCAGGCCGATGCCATCTGTGATCTGGTATCCAGCGGTGCCACGCTTGCCGCCAATCAGCTCAAGCCAGTGCTGGATATTTTACAAAGCGAAGCGGTACTGGCCGGCCCCGCACACCCCTTCGCTGATGCCCGCGCCGACCTGGCCGATTTGCTGCTGCGGCGGATGGACGGCGTGCTGCGTATTCGCGATAGCAAACTGTTGATGTTCCAGGCCCCGCGCGAGGCCATGAACGAGCTGCTGCAATTGTTGCCAGATGCCGAGCCGCCCACGGTCTGTGCGGTGGATGGTGCGGATACCTTGGCGTTGCAGGCGCTGTGTCACGGCGCGATGACGTGGCAGCGGCTGGAAGATCTCAAGCGCGCTGGCGCACGCGGCTTGATGGTGTTGCCGGTGGAACGGATGCTGGCATGAAGCGCGTGGACTGGAATGTGTTGGATGACGCCGCACGCATGGCCGTGTTGCAGCGCCCGGTGCAAGCGGTATCGGATGCGTTGCGCGAGGGTGTGCAGGCGATCTTTGCCGAAGTGGCGATGCGCGGCGATGCCGCCTTGCGTGATTACACGCAACAATTTGATGGCGTGGCGCTGCAAGATTTCGAAGTGGGTGCAGCAGAATTTTCGGCGGCCTTCGCGCAGGTTAGCCCCACCGTACAGGCGGCGATAGCCGAAGCCGCTGGCCGCATTGAAACCTTTCACCGTGCCGGCATGGCTAGTGTCTATGCCGTGGATACCGCACCTGGCCTGCGCTGCGAGCGCATCCAGCGACCGATCCCGAGGGTGGGCTTGTATGTCCCCGCCGGGAGCGCGCCGCTGCCCTCCACGGCATTGATGTTGAGCATTCCAGCACGCTTGGCAGGCTGCAAGGACATCGTGTTGTGCACACCGCCGCGCAAGGACGGCAGCGCAGATCCGGCAGTGTTGCTGGCTGCACAACAGGCCCCAGGCGTGCGTGTATTCAAACTCGGCGGCGCGCAGGCGATCGCGGCGATGGCTTTGGGCACCCCAGTGGTACCTGCCTGCGACAAACTATTCGGCCCCGGCAATGCGTGGGTGGATGAGGCCAAGCGGCAGGCGGCGCAGCGTCCCGGTGGTCTTGCCATTGACATGCCAGCGGGGCCATCGGAAGTATTGGTGATCGCCGATGCCGGTGCGAACCCCGCATTCGTGGCGGCCGATCTGCTCTCGCAGGCCGAGCATGGGCCGGATTCGCAAGTGTTGCTGCTGACCGATAGCGTAGACATGCTGGATGCCGTGGCGACACAGGTCGATGCGCAATTGGCGCAATTGCCACGCGCTGATATCGCAGCACAATCCTTAAGCCGTTCGCGTTTGGTCTTGGTGAAAGACATCGCGCAGGCGATCAAGATCAGCAATCGCTACGCACCTGAGCACTTGATTTTGTCGGTGCGTGAACCACGCGTTTGGCTGGATATGATTTGCAACGCAGGCAGTGTTTTTCTTGGCGACTACACACCCGAAGCCTTGGGCGATTACTGCTCCGGCAGCAACCATGTGCTGCCTACGGGCGGTGCCGCGCGGGCGTGGAGCGGGTTGTCGGTGGGAAGCTTCCAGAAGGCGATCAGCGTGCAGGACGCCAGCCGCACGGGTCTCGCCAATGCGGGGCCATGTGCCGTCACGCTGGCGTACGCTGAAGGCTTGCAGGCCCATGCGCGGGCAGTGGAAGTGCGGCTGGAGCAGGCGGCATGAAGACCACCGTGAATGTCTTGCTGCGCGATGACCTGCGCACATTTGCAGGCTATCAGTCGGCGCGCGCGGCCAGCCTGCAAGGTGAGGTCTGGCTCAATGCCAACGAATCCGCATGGGCCAATGCTGCAGATGACGATGCGCGTTTGCGCCGCTACCCGCAGCCGCAGCCGCAAGCCTTGCGTGAGTGCATGGCGCAGTTGTATGCGGTGGCACCGGAGCAGCTCTTGATTGGGCGTGGCAGCGATGAGGCCATTGACCTGTTGGTGCGCGCGTTTTGCGCGCCGGGGCAGGGCCGCATCGTTATCGCAACACCGGTGTTTGGCATGTATGCGGTGTGCGCGAAGTTGCACGGTGCAAGCATCATCGATGTGCCACTGGTCGACAGTGATGCCGGCCTATGCGCGGATGTGCCGGCAATGGGGGATGCTGCATTGACGCAAAACGCCACCCTGCTGTTCCTATGCTCGCCGGGCAATCCGTCGGGTGAATTGCTGAGCCTGGAGGCCATCGCCACACTGGCGCAGCGGTTGCGTGGCCGTTGCATGGTGGTGGTGGATGAGGCATATCTGGAGTATGCCGATGCACCCTCGGCCACGGCATTGCTCAGTGGGCACGACAATATCGCGGTGCTGCGTACCTTGTCGAAAGCGCATGCATTGGCGGCGGCAAGAGTGGGCTGCGTCATCGGATCGCGTGAACTGATCGATGCACTGCGCCGTTGCCAAGCGCCGTACCCGGTGCCGCAACCCGTTGCCGCCGCTGCGCTTGCGGCATTGGCACCGCAGGCATTGGCATCGACAACCAGCCGGATCGGTACGGTGCGTGAAGCACGCCAGCAGTTGCAGGCGGGTTTGCTGCACTTGCCGGTTGTGCGCCGGGTCTATGCGTCCGCAGGTAATTTCTTGCTGGTGCGCTTTGTCGATACCGATGCCGCGTTCGCGGCGCTGTTGGCTGCCGGTGTGGTGGTACGCGATATGCGCGCCATGCCGCAACTGGGTGATGCACTGCGGATCACGGTGGGCACGCAAGAAGAATGCAGCCGAGTATTGGCAGCACTGGAAGCTGTGCGTGAGGTGGCGGCATGAGTCTGCAAAAAATCCTGTTTGTGGATCGCGATGGCACCTTGATCGAGGAGCCAGAGGATTTCCAGATCGATGCCTATGAAAAATTGCGCTTCGTGGAAGGCGTGATTCCGGCCATGCTCAAACTGCGCGATGCCGGCTATGTGTTTGTCATTGTCAGCAACCAGGATGGGTTGGGTAGCGCCACCTATCCGCAAGCAAATTTCGATGGCCCACATGCCTTGATGAAGCAGATTTTTGCCAGCCAAGGCATCGTGTTTCGTGATGAATTCATTGATACCAGTTTTCCGCAGGACAACACTCCCAACCGTAAACCCGGTGTCGGCATGCTGTTGGGCTATCTGCAAGACCGCACGGTTGATTGGTCACGCAGCGCGATGGTAGGCGACCGTATGACCGATATCCAATTTGCCGAGAACATGAACATTCGCGGCTTCCAGCTGAAGACCGCGCAATTTGGCGGGCAATGGGATTGGGCCGGAATTGCGCATGCACTGGCCGATGCGCCGCGCCGTGCCAGCGTGGTGCGCAATACCAAGGAAACCAGGGTTCAGGTCGAGATTGATCTGGATCGCGTGGCCGAACCGAAGATTGCCACCGGGCTGGCGTTCTTCGACCACATGCTGGAGCAGATCGGCAAGCACGGTGGCGTTGCGTTATCCATCCGCTGTGATGGCGATTTGCACATTGACGAGCACCACACGGTGGAAGATACGGCGCTGACCCTGGGACAGGCCCTGCGTGAGGCTTTGGGCGATAAACGCGGCATCACGCGTTATGGGTTTACATTGCCGATGGACGAATGTCTGGCGCAGGCCGCGCTGGATTTCTCCGGCCGCCCGTATTGCGTGTTCACTGCACACTTCAAGCGCGAGCGCGTAGGTGATCTGCCCACCGAATTGGTGCCGCATTTCTTCCGGTCGTTGTGTGATGCCGCAGGGTTGAACCTCAACCTCAGTGTGACCGGCGATAACGATCACCACCAGATCGAGGCGTGCTTCAAAGCCTTGGCACGTGCATTGCGGCAAGCGATCAGGCGTGAAGGCGCAGACCTGCCTTCGACCAAGGGCGTGCTGTGACTGCCGTGGCTGTCATTGATGCGGGCGGGGCCAATTTCGGCTCGGTCTGCTACGCGCTGGAGCGATTGGGCGTGCAGCCGCGCATCGTGCGCGATGCCGATGGCCTGCGTGCCGCAACACGGGTGATCTTGCCCGGTGTGGGCGCGGCGGCGCCGGCGATGCGGCTGTTGCGCGAACGCGGCTTTGCCGATGTCCTGCCCACACTTGCGGTGCCGTTGCTCGGCATCTGTTTGGGCATGCAATTGCTGTTTGAGGCTTCCGACGAAGGCGACGTGAACTGCCTTGGTGTGTTGCCGGGGCGGGTGCGAAAACTGCAAGCTGATGCGGGGTTGCGGGTGCCGCATATGGGGTGGAATGTTTTGCAGCCATTGCGCGCCTCGCCGCTGCTGGAGGGTGTGGGTGAGGCGAGTGTGTACTTCGTGCATGGCTATGCCGCGCCGGTCACCGATGCCTGCATCGCCAGTTGTACGCATGGGGCCGCGTTTGCGGCGGTGGTGCAGCGTGGCAAGGTGGCGGGCATGCAATTTCATCCCGAACGTTCCGGCGTTGCGGGTGCGCGCTTGTTGTCGAATTTCCTGCAATGGAGTGGGGCATGAGCTTTACCGTGTATCCCGCCATCGATGTACGCGCTGGGCGCGTGGTGCGCTTGCGGCAGGGCGATTATGCAGAGGAGACGCGCTATGCCGATGATCCGCTTGCGCTGGCCCAGCGCTATGCGGATGCCGGTGCGCGGTGGCTGCACCTGGTGGATCTGGATGCTGCCAAAGCTGGCGGCTATACCTTGCAGCCGTTATTGCAATCGATCTGTCAGACCACGGGGTTGCAGGTGCAAACCGGCGGCGGCGTGCGCTGTCGCGAAGATGTGCAACAACTGCTGAGTGCAGGTGCACAGCGCGTGGTGGTGGGCTCGCTGGCGGTACGGGAGCCTGCCTTGGTACTGGATTGGTTATCGGCGTTTGGCGGCGATGCGTTGACCATTGCTCTGGATACACGGCAGGACGACAGCGGCGAATGGCGCTTGCCCGTGCATGGCTGGACACAAACAGCGAACGACATGCTGGATACCTTGGCGGCGCGCTATGCCGAATCGGGTTTGCGCCATTTGTTGTGTACCGACATCGCCCGTGATGGCATGTTGTCGGGGCCGAATATCGCGCTGTATCAACGTCTGCGTGCCGCACATCCAGCGCTTGCCATCCAGGCCAGTGGCGGTGCACGTAATACGCAGGATGTGATGGCGACGCGTGCCGCAGGTTGTGCCGGCATCGTGTTGGGCAAGGCATTGCTGGTTGGCAATCTGCAACTTCCGGAAGCACTGGCATGTTGAGCCGCCGCATCATTCCGTGTCTGGATGTGCGCGATGGCCGCGTGGTGAAGGGCGTGCGCTTTCGTGACCATGTCGATATGGGCGATATCGTCGAATTGGCGCTGCGCTACCGCGATGCCGGTGCGGATGAGTTGGTGTTCTACGATATCGCAGCCAGCCCTGAACGGCGCAGCGTATCGCGTGATTGGGTGGAACGCATCGCCCGTATCCTCGACATTCCGTTTTGCGTGGCCGGTGGCATCCGCAGTGTCGGGGATGCGCGTGCGGTGCTGTTTGCCGGGGCCGATAAAGTGTCGATCAACACCCCTGCGTTGGAGCGTCCGCAATTGATCGCGGAATTGGCCGATGCCTTTGGTGTGCAGTGCGTGGTGGTGGGCATTGATTCAGTGCGCGAAGCCGATGGGCAATGGCGCGTGCGCAGCCATACCGGCAACCCGCAGGCGATGCGTGCGCCCGACAAGACCACATTGGATTGGGTGCACCAGGCGCAGCAGTTGGGTGCCGGCGAGATCGTGCTCAATTGCATGGGTAGCGACGGCGTGCGCAGTGGCTATGACATCGAACAACTGCGCGCTGTGCGTGAGCTGTGCAGCGTGCCATTGGTGGCCTCGGGTGGTGCTGGCACGGCTGTGCACTTTGCCGATGTATTCCAGCAAGCGGATGTGGATGGCGCACTCGCCGCCAGCGTGTTTCACTCCGGCGCAATTGCTATTCCAGAACTCAAACAATGCCTGCGCGGGCAGGGCGTCGAGGTGCGTTTGTGAGTACGTTGATCGACATCGAAACCTTGGCCTGGGACAAACAAAACGGCCTGTTGCCCATCATCGTGCAAGACGCCACCACCCTGCGCGTATTGATGCTGGGCTATATGAACAAGGATGCGCTGGCCGCCACCCTGGCCAGTGGGCGGGTGACATTTTTCAGCCGCAGCAAACAACGCTTGTGGATGAAGGGAGAGACCTCCGGCCATGTATTGGACGTGGTGTCGATTGCGGCTGATTGCGATGCCGATACCCTGCTGGTGCAAGCGCATCCGCACGGTGCCACCTGTCACCTTGAGCGCGCCAGTTGTTTTGCCGATGCCCCCGCTGATGACTTGATGGCGCTGGATGCGCTGATCGCTCAGCGCGAACGTGAGCGGCCCGCTGGCAGCTATACCACCCAATTGCTTGAGTCTGGCATTCGCCGTATCGCGCAGAAGGTCGGCGAAGAAGGCGTGGAAACCGCGTTGGCTGCGGTAGCGCAAGACGACGTGGCCTTGCTGGGTGAGGCGGCGGATTTGCTGTATCACCTGACCGTTTTGCTGCGCGCACGTGGCTTGTCGCTACAAGATGCCAAACAGATACTCGCAACAAGGCGTGGTTGAGTTCAAGCCACGCTGATCGAATGCCGCACACAGTTGCGGCCATCATGTTTGGCCCGATACAGGGCTTCATCGGCCAAGCGGATCGCCTCGTCTGGCAGGATGTCTTGCTGCACGCCAATCGTGTGCACACCAATACTGGCACTGAGTTGAATCACGTGGCCGTGACTGTGGATGATGGTTTGCTGGATGCGCAAGCGCACGGTTTCGGCAGTTTGCAGCGCCATGCGGGCATCAGTGCCTGGCAGTAGCAACACAAACTCCTCGCCACCGTAGCGCGCCGCCAAACCGTTCAAGGTTTGCGCAATTTCATTGATACTGCGTGAAATCGATTTCAAGCAATCATCGCCGACCAAATGGCCGTATTGGTCATTGATGCGCTTGAAGTGGTCGATATCCAGCAACAGCAGGGCTTGTGATTTATGTTTGTTGCCGCTGGTGTCCAGGGCTTTGGTCAGTGCTTCATGGAAGTGGCGACGGTTGTATGCCCCTGTCAGCGGGTCACGTCGGCTGAACTCTTGCAACTTGACGTTGGCCTCACCCAATTGTGCCAAGGTTGTGCGCAATTCACGGGTGCGATCGATCAGCCCGCGCTCCAGTCGTTCGTTGGCATCTTGCACCAGTCGGATATTGGCGTTACGCAGCCCGGCGTAGCGGTGCCCCAGTGCCAGTGACAGCAGCAACAATTCCAATGCCGAACCAATCTGCACGCCGTACTGGGTCCAGAAACTTTGCGGCAAGATGGCGAAGGCGAGCAGGGTGAACGCGGTGGTGCCGATCAGGAACATCGACCATGCCAGCAAGAACAGGCGGGCGGGCTTGTAGCCTCGCAACAACATCACCACTGAAGCAGTGATGATCCACGCGATCCCCAGCAACACTGCACGCGAGACTATCGGCGTCGCGGTACTGTACGGCAGCCAAATCGATGCCACACCCATCGCACCGAACACCCCCACCATTACCAAACACGCGATGTTGCCGGCGGGCCAGCGTGCTTGCAGATCCAAAAAGCTGCGCGAGAACATCTGCATGCCCATCAAGGCCAGGCAGATGGAGATGGGGACCGCGGCATCGGCCAACCACGCCGAGGTGGGCCAAAGGTACTCAAACCCGTAGCCGTTCAAAGTGAACAACACCAGCCCGAACGCCAGTGTGTGCAGCAAATACCAGAAGTAGCTGCTATCCCGCAGCATTAACCACAACACCAAGTTGTAGCACAGCAATGCCAGCACGATGCCGTAATACAGGCCATTGGCAAATTGGGTATCGCGCATCAATTCGGCAAAGGCCTGTGGCGTGAATAACACCAATGGCACCTGCATCGAGCTTTCGCTCTGCACCCGCAGCAACAATTCCACCCGCGTGCCGGCAGGCAAATCGATCCTGAAATTGGGATGCCGGAAACGCACGAAGCGGTTGTAGAAGGGCACATGGTCACCGCCCTGTTGATGCTCCACATGCCCATCGGGGTAGCGCAGGTATAAGTCCAAGTGGTCGCTCAGCGCGTATTCCTGCACCAGCAACCAGCGCGGTTCGTCCCGCTGCATGTTCTCGATTGGCAGGTAAAACCAGTATGCACCGGTTTGAAAACCGAACGCGGGGTTGCCTCCCGGCAACGGTGCAAATACGTCGGTTTGCGCTTGTGAAAAGGCTTGCTCAGGACTGGCGTTGGCATGCTGGTCGTGCCAGTAGCGCAAACCCGGTGACAATTGAAAACTGTTATCGCCAGCATCCAAGCGCAATGCTGGGGGGGCGGATGCCATTGCAGGAAGCGTTGCACACAAACATGCAGCCAGCGCCAGCAGCAGGACTGCCCAAGCACGCCAGCGTGCGTATCGCCCGATTGTTGAATAACCCATCCCCATGGCGGCATTCTAGTGCAGGGCTATTCGGATTGCGCATAATAGGCAATGCATAAACTATTCTTGGCGGGATTCCTGTTGCTGGCGCCGGTCGCACAGGCGGAAACGGTGTCCTGTGTTCCGGTTGATGTGGAAGCCCCACAGGCGCTGCCGCATGCCGATGGCTGGCGCGGCGCGGGCTGTCTCGACTATCGCCGCGTGCCCGCCGGCGCGGCCGGGCCCACCGCGCAGGTGTTGGTGTTTGGTGACCCGCAGGTCAAGTCAGAGTCGGACGTGGATTATTTCCGCCGCGACATCGTGCAGCCCATCCACGGGCGCATCCCGGCCACGCTGGGACTCACCTTGGGCGATCTGGTGGACGATGTGCCGGCGTTGCTGCCCACCGTCAAGCAGGTGACGGAAATCTTGGGCGTGCCGTGGCTATACGCGCCCGGGAACCATGACATTGATCCCGGCGCGAGCAGCGATGCGACAGCGCTTGCCGCGTTCCATCGTGTGTACGGTGCCGATACCCGCGCCCGGCAAACGCCGTTGGCCAATTTTGTGGTGCTGGATGATGTCATCACCCTGCCCGGACAGAAGCCTGCGTATATCGGCGGCTTCCGCGAAGACCAATATGCTTTCTTGCAGCGCTATTTGCCCACTTTGGACAAAGACAAGCTGCTGGTCTTGGCCATGCACATCCCGCTGTTTGATGAGGTGGACAAGAAGAACTTTCGCGCGACTGATCGTGCGCGCTTGTTTGCCTTGCTGGCCCCCTTCCCGCACGTGTTGGTGTTGAGTGCGCACAGCCATAATCAGCGCCACGTCTTTCACACGGCGGCGGATGGTTGGTTGGGTGCAAGCCCGCTGCATGAATTCAACTTGGGTGCGGCCTGTGGCTCGTACTGGTCGGGGGCCAAAGATGCCGAAGGCTTGCCCGATGCGCGCATGGACGATGGCACGCCCAATGGCTACGCCGTACTCACGGTGAAACCTGCGGGCGAATACGCATTGGCATGGCAACCGGCACATCACGCGCCAAATACGCAAATCGGCCTGCATGCACCCAAAGTGCTGCGTCGCGGCGCGTATCCGGCATGGGGCGTATTTGCCAATTTCTACATGGGTGATAACGACTCCAGGCTGGAGTTCCGTGTGGATGACGGCGCGTGGATGCCGATGAAAAAAGTGCTGCTGCCGGATCCGGCATTGACCGAGGAAAACATGCGCGACGATCAAACCACGGTGTTGCGTGGCTTTGATCGTTCGCCGGAAGCGGCGGTGTCTCCGCATTTATGGCGTGGCGCATTGCCCACCAAACTCGCTGCGGGCGTGCATCAAGTGGAAGTGCGTGCCTTCGACCGTTGGCGCGGTGTGGTGACGGCGACCACGCGTTATACGCTGCTGGACTCACCCTGAGTGATCGGCCACATCCCTGCGGTGTGCGCCTGCAGCGGATTTATCTGCGCAAACGATTCGACCCGCAGATGGCCATTGGCGGCATCCCCCGAACGCGGCTGCGGGTAGTCGTTGCGGCGGTCCAGCAATACCGTGCGCAGGCCGGCGTCGCGGGCGGCGTCGAGCTCTTGCACCACATCCGATAAAAATAGAATGTCGCTAGGCGCTTGCTGCAAATGCGCGGCAATCGTGGTGTAGCTGGTCACATCGCGTTTGCCGCCGACTTCGGTATCAAAAAAAGCAGAAAACAGTGAGACCAGATCGCCCGAATCGGTGTGCGCAAACAATAATTTTTGCGCCGGCACCGAGCCCGAGGAATACACCGCCAGCCGATGCCCCGCTGCATGCCACTGGCGTAGTGCCGGGGCAACATCCGGGTACAGCGGCGCGGTGAAATCACCGTCCTGATAGCCAGCCGCCCAGACCATGCCTTGCAGCGCTTTCAGCGCAGTGTGTTTGCGATCGGTATCAATCCAGCCTTGCAGGGTTTCCACGATCACCGCGTCCTGGCAGGCGCTGGCCGAGATTTCGATGGCCACTTGATCCAGCCAGCGGCGCACCTCGGCCGCATGCCCATGTTCGCGCACAAAGCCGGGCAGGGCCGCGCGCGCATACGGAAACAGCACGTCCTTGACGAAGGAAATACTGGAGGTGGTGCCTTCGATATCGGTAAGGATGGTGGTCATGGCAGACGCAGGATTACGCATACCGTGGAAACCGCAACGCGATATCGCTGCCGGTGAAATACCCCACCCAGCCATCCGGTTCGGTGAAAAAACGAATCGCCACGAAACTGGGCTGCGGGCCCATATCAAACCAATGCGTTGCGCCATCGGGAACGGAAATCAGATCACCGGCTTCGCACAGCACTTCATAGACCTTGCCGCCCACGTGCAAATTGAACTGGCCGCTGCCGGCCACGAAGAAGCGCACTTCGTCTTCCTTGTGCGCATGTTCGTCCAGGAACTTGGCGCGCATCGCTTCGCGGTTGGGGTTGTCGGGTGCGATGCTGACCACATCCACACTTTTGAAGCCGCGTGCGGCTACCAGTCGGTCGATATCGGACTGGTAGGCGGCCATGATGGCCTCGGCAGGATCACCGGGAGTCACCGGATGCGCGGGTTGCCATTGCTCGAACGCCACCCCGATATGCTTCAGGGCATCGGCGATGTCGGCGTGTGCATGCAGAGTGTGCGTTGGGGCGTGCGGGTCGTTGTCGTGAAAGATGCGAAGACGGCTCATCAGGATTCCTTTAGCGCGCGCCCAGTCGGCGCATTTCCAGCTCGCAACCGAGCATGAATTCAAACGCATCCAGATGCCGGCGCGCTTCGCTGATGTCGCGACCCCAGGCGTACAGCCCGTGCCCGGCGATCAGATACCCCCATTGGTTGGGTTGGGTGAGCACGGCATCCACGCTGGCAGTCAGCGTGTCCATATCCTGCGAATTGGGCACTACCGGCAAATCCACTTTGGTTTCGTGGGTGGCGTGGCCGCGCAGGGCTTTGAACAGTTCGTAGCCACGCAGCGGTACATGGCCCGTTTCGGCATACAGCAAGCCGGCAATCGTTTGCGTGGGCGAGTGGGTGTGCAGTACCGCGCCCACATCCGGGAACTTGCGATACAAATGGGTGTGCAGTGCGGCTTCCGCCGATGGCCGGTGGTGGGTGGCCACCGGCTCATTGCCCATGTTGACCACCATGATGTCGGCTTCGGTCAGGCGGCCTTTGTCCTTGCCGGAAATGGTGATGGCGGCATGATCGGGCCCCATGCGGATGGAGAAATTGCCGGCAGTGGCCGGGGTAAAGCCCTTGGCAGCCAATTCGCGGGTATGGGTGATGATCTGCGCGGCACAGCCGGCGTACAGATTGTGGTCGAAGGCAGGTGTGTTCATGTGCTCAGTTTAGCCGGTGCCGGCCCGATCCCGAATGCCCATCGGCTTGGCGGGCATGCCGATTATTCAGGCCGCGCTTGTTGCCCGTAGGTCTTGAACTTTTCCACCACCACCGCCATTTCTTCGGCAGATAGATTGCGGGTGTGGCCCAGCGAGCGCGCCAGCAGATATTGGCGCGCCAGATTCTCCACTTCCTCGGCCAGTGCATAGGCGGCTGACAGGCTGATGCCGGTGCTGACCTGACCGTGGTTGCCCATCAAGCATGCACGCAGGCCGCCCTGCAGCGCCTGCATGATGCTGGCCGACAACTCTGGCGTGCCGAAGGTGGCGTAGTCGGTGCAGGGGATACGGTCACCACCGGCCACCGCCACCATGTAATGGAAGGCCGGAATTTCTTCGCCCAAACAGGCCAGTGCGGTGGCGTGGGTGGAATGCACGTGCACCACCGCGTTCATGTCGGGAAAGGCTTGCAGGATGTCACAGTGGAAGCGCCATTCGCTGGAAGGCAACAACTGCCCCGGTGGGCACTGGCCATCGGCGTGCAGAAACACGATGTCCTCGGGAAGCAAACGGTCGTAGCTGCGCCCGGTGGGGGTAATGAGTAAGCCATCGCGCCAGCGGATGCTGGCATTGCCGGATTTGTTCAGCGACAACCCGCTGGCATTCATCGCCCGGCAGTGGTCAATCAGCGACTGGCGGGCGGCGCGTTCGTGGTCGTGCAAATGATGCGTATTGGGCATGCGCAAAGCATAACGGAAGGCCGTCACCAAAAACCCGGCCGAAGCCGGGTTTTTGGTGACGCTAGCCTACGCAATCATGCCTGCGGGCCTTCGTGGAACGGCGGTTCTGCATCCATCTTCGGCGCGTTCGGGTGATCCACGCCACGTGCCAATTCACTCTTGCGATAGCCATACAGCGCGTACACGATCAAGCCGATGATGGCCCAGCCGAAGAACATACCGATGGTATACATCGACAGGTTCAAGAACAGCAGCAAGCAGCCGGCAATCGCCAGCGGGCACACCACCCACGCCATCGGCGTGCGGAACGGGCGATGGCGGTTGGGCTCGCGCTTGCGCAAGATCAACACACCCGCAGCCACCGCCATGAACGCAAACAAGGTGCCGGAGTTGGAGATGTCGGCCAGGATGCCCACCGGGAACATCGCGGCGAACAGCGCCACGAACACGCCGGTGATCATGGTGACCACGTGCGGAGTCTTGAACTTCGGGTGCACCTTCGACAGCGCTTCCGGCAGCAGGCCGTCGCGCGACATGGTGAAGAAGATGCGGGTCTGGCCGTAGATCATCATCAGCACCACCGATGGCAGTGCGATGGCTGCGGCAAGGCCAATCAGGTTGCCGACTTTGGCAAAGCCGATCATCTTCAATACATGCGCCAACGGCTCCTTGCTGCACACCAGCGCGTCCGAGCCGGCGCAAGCGGCGGCCATTTCCGGGGTGCCCGGGTGCAAGGCGATGCCGTTGACGATCATCGGTTGCGAGCCAATGGAACCCACCGCGCCGTAGCCCACCAGCATGTAGAACACGGTGCACACCAGCAGCGAGCCGATCAGGCCGATCGGAATGTTGCGGTTGGGGTTCTTGGTTTCTTCCGCAGCGGTGGACACCGCATCGAAGCCGACATAGGCGAAGAAAATTGACGCCGCAGCCCCCAGCACGCCGACGCCACCCAGCGGGCTGCCCCAGCCAGTGGGGAAGAACGGTTGGAAGTTCACGTCCTTGGCCGTCGGGACTGCGATGAAGATGAAGGCAGTCAGTGCGATGACCTTGATCAACACCAGGAACGCATTGACCTTGGCAGATTTGGAGGTGCCCAGCACCAGCAGGCCGGTAATCACCAGTGAGATGGTGAATGCCAACACGTTGAAAGCACCGCCATCCATCGGCCCGGTTTTGAGTGCGGTGGGTAATTCAATGCCAGCACTGGCCAATAACCCGTTCATATAGCCGGACCAGCCCACCGCCACCGCGCCGGCCGCCACCGCATATTCCAGCACCAGTGCCCAACCCACTGTCCAAGCGATGGCTTCACCCATCACGGCATAGGTGTAGGTATAGGCAGAGCCGGCCACCGGCACCATCGAGGCCAATTCGGAATACGCCAGTGCGGCAAGTGCGCACACCACGGCGGCAATCACGAACGCCACCATCATGGCTGGGCCGGCTTTCTGGCCAGCTTCGGCGGTCAGCACGAAGATGCCGGTGCCAATAATCGCGCCGATACCCAGCATGGTGAGTTGGAAGGCACCGAGTTGGCGTGTGAGTGCCTTTTTCTCGGCAGTTTCAAGAATCTTGTCAAGCGGCTTGACGCGCTGGAACAGCATCAGGTGACTCCCCGGTGGATGGTGAATGGGCAGCAAGCCCCAGCTCGCCGCAAGCCGCCGACCTTATACGGTCATGGCCATTCAGCACAAGCGCTAGTGGTCATGGCAGGCGATAATAGACGTATTCAGTCATCGGGAACCTGTGTTGCATGGACGCCGAACTTGCCAGCGCCTTGACCACCTATGCCGCACGCTGGCCGCAGGAAGCCGCCACCGTGGCGCTGTTCCACACGCTGCTGGAGGATGCCGAGAACCCGTTCCTGCGCGAACGCCTGGCGGGGCATTTCACCGCCTCGTGCTGGCTGGTCAGCGCAGACGGCGCACGCGTGCTGTTGACCCACCATCGCAAGCTGGGGCTGTGGCTGCAACTGGGTGGGCATGCTGATGGCCAGCGTGATTTGAGCGCGGCGGCATTGCGTGAAGCCGAAGAAGAATCCGGACTGACCGGGCTGCGTGTCGAGCCGGCCATTTTTGATCTGGACCGCCACCGCATCCCGATCCACAAAACGGTGCCAGAGCACTGGCATTACGATGTACGGTTTATCGTGCGCGCAGGCACGGATGAGGCGTACACCATCAGTGAGGAATCACTGGATTTGGCATGGCGCGACATTGCCGAGCTGGCCGTGGATGCCGATGCCGACCCGTCGGTGCGGCGCATGGCGGGCAAGTGGTTAGCCCGCCAAGCCGAGGCCTGAACATCAATACAGCACGCGCGTCCGCAACGTGCCCGGGATCGCTGCCAGCTCGTCCTTGATTGCGCCGGCCTTCGCCTCGTCGGCGGTGATGTCGATCACCACATAGCCCAGTTTCGGGTCGGTGCGCAGGAACTGGCCGTCGATATTGACGGCGTGGCGGCTGAAGATGTCGTTGATCTTCGACAACACACCCGGCACGTTGCGATGGATATGCAGCAGGCGCAGGCTGCCGGCGTGTTCGGGCAGGGTCACTTCGGGGAAATTGACCGACGACAGCGTGCTGCCGTTATCGCTGTAGCGCACCAGTTTGGCCGCCACTTCCACGCCGATATTGTCCTGCGCTTCCAGTGTGCTGCCGCCGATATGCGGGGTCAAAATCACGTTGTCCAGACCGCGCAATGGCGACTGGAATTCATCACCATTGGCCTTGGGCTCGACCGGGAATACATCCACCGCCGCACCGCCCAGCTGGCCTGATTGCAGTGCCGCAGCCAAGGCCTCGATCACCACCACGGTGCCGCGCGCGGCATTGATCAGATGCGCGCCGCGCTTCATTTTCGCAATCTGTTCGGCACCGATCATCCATTGCGTGGACGGCGTTTCCGGCACATGCAGCGTCACAATATCGGCGCGTGCCAGCAGATCCTCCAGCCCGGCTGCCGGCTGCGCATTACCCAGCGCCAGCTTGGTGTCGATATCGTGGAAAATCACCCGCATGCCCAGTGCTTCGGCCAGCACGCCCACCTGGGTGCCGATATGGCCGTAGCCCACGATACCAAGGGTCTTGCCGCGCACCTCGTGGCTGCCGGTGGCGGCTTTCGACCACCCGCCGCGATGGCATTCGGCGTTTTTTTGCGGGATGCCGCGTGCCAGCAACACGGCTTGCGCCACCACCAACTCGGCCACGCTGCGGGTATTGGAGTAGGGCGCATTGAATACCGGAATGCCGGCCTGTTCGGCAGCCTCCAAATCCACTTGATTGGTGCCGATGCAGAAGCAGCCAATCGCCAGCAAGCGCTTGGCATCGGTCAAGACCTCGGCGCTGAGCTGAGTGCGCGAACGCAGGCCCACGATATGCGCCTCACTGATGCGCGCCTTCAGCTCGTCTTCCGGCAGTGCCTTGCTGTGGTATTCGATCTGGCTGTAGCCGGCGGCCTGGAAGATCTCCACCGCGGTCTGGCTGACGCCTTCCAGCAGCAGCACCCGGATGTCCTGTTTCGGGAAGGAGGTCTTCTTGCTGGCCATGCGTGCAGGGTTCCGGGCTGGGAGTGAAGCCCGACTATAGCCACAAATCAATCGCAATTGTTGCACTGCGACATGCTATTTTTCGAGCAACCCATGCCAAATGATTGCCCAGTGCGGCGGATGTGCCAGCGATGCTGGTCACTGTCTTCGCACGTCAGGAATACCGCCCATGACCGATCCCCGCCTTGCTTCACTGAACGCTGCGCTGCCTGCACTGCGCCTGCTGACTGATCCGGCCGATCTGCAGCACTACGGCCGCGACTGGACCCGGCGCTGGGCGCCCGCGCCCTTGGCCATTGCCCTGCCAAGCAGTGTGGATGAGGTGCAGGCGGTGGTGCGCTGGGCCAATGCGCAGGGCGTGGCCATCGTGCCTTCGGGCGGCCGCACCGGTCTGTCGGGGGGGGCGGTGGCGGCCAAGGGCGAGTTGGTCATCAGCCTGGAGCGCATGCATAAGGTGCTGGCCTTCGATGCGGTGGATCGCACGCTCACGGTGCAGGCCGGGATTGCCTTGCAAACCGCACAAGACGCCGCCCGCGACCACGGCTTGCAGTACCCGGTGGATTTTGCGTCACGCGGCTCGTGCAGCATCGGTGGCACAATCGCTACCAATGCCGGCGGCATTCGCGTGGTGCGTTATGGCAACACGCGCGAGTGGGTGGCTGGGTTGAAAGTCGTCACCGGCAGCGGCGAGCTGGTCGAGCTTGGGCGTGCGCTGGTGAAAAATTCCAGTGGTTACGACTTGCGGCATCTGATGATTGCCTCGGAAGGCACCCTGGGCATCATCGTCGAGGCCACGCTCAAGCTCACCGACCCACCGCCGCCCAGCAATGTCATGTTGCTGGCGCTACCCTCGTTCGATGCACTGATGCAGGTGTTTGCCGCATTCCGTGCGCGCTTGCAATTGCAGGCCTTCGAATTTCTGACCGATGTGGCGCTCAAACATGTCCTTGCACATGGCGCGCAGCCGCCCTTCGCGGAAACGCATCCGTATTACGTTGTGACGGAGTTTGCCAGCGATGCAGCGAATGAAAGCGAGGCGCTGGCTGCGTTCGAGCAGTGCATGGAACAGGGGCTCGTCAGTGATGGCGTGATCAGCGCCAGCGACACACAAGCCGCGCAGCTCTGGCGTTTGCGTGAGGGCATCACCGAAAGTCTGGCCAAGTATGTGCCGTACAAAAATGATGTGTCGGTGCGCATTTCCGCGATGCCGGCGTTTTTGCAGGCCACGCAAGCCTTGCTTGGCAAGCAATACCCGCAGTTCGAGGTGGTATGGTTTGGCCATATCGGCGATGGCAACCTGCACATCAACATCCTGAAGCCAGACGCCATGTCGCAGGCCGACTTCGTGGCCGATTGCGAACGGGTGACCAAACTGCTGGCGAAAGTCCTGGAAGCACACGGCGGCAGCATCTCCGCCGAACACGGTATTGGCCTGGTGAAGAAGCCTTACTTGGGCTGCACCCGCAGCGCCGCTGAAATCGCGCTGATGCGCGGGATCAAGGCGGTGCTGGATCCCAATGGCATCCTGAATCCGGGCAAAGTGTTCGATTGATCAACCGGCGACCAGTCGCGCATCCAGTCGTTTGCGCAGTTCAGGCCATTCTGTATCGATGATGGAATAGCAGACGGTATCGCGCAGGCTGCCGTCCTTGTGGCGTTTGTGTTGGCGCAGCACGCCATCCTTGTGCGCGCCCAAACGCTCGATGGCGGCCTGCGAGCGCAGGTTGGCGTGACTGGTATGCAGGTACACCGTGCGCATGCCCAAGGCTTCAAAAGCGTGGCCCAGCAACAGGCGCTTGCAGGTGGTGTTGACGTGGCTGCGCTGCACGCTGGCGCGGTACCAGGTGTAGCCAATCGCCAGCGTGGGCACGCTGCTGTCGATGTCGTAATAGCGGGTACTGCCCAGCACCTGGCCAGCGGCGTCCAGCACTGCAAATGGCAGCATCGTGCCGGCGTGCTGCCCGGCCAGTGCTGCTTCGATATAGGCACGGACGTCGGCAGGATTGGCTGCGGGCACGCTGGTGAAATTCAGGGTGGCCAGTGCGCCATCGCAGCTGGCGTCGATCAGGCCATCGACATGCGCCAGCGCCAGCGGTTCAAGCCGGACTCCGTGGGCTTTGAGGACGATGGGGGTGAGGACTGCGTGCATGTGCGGAAGGTGTCGGGATCGGCGGGTGTTCGCGCAGCGAATGCCCGCCGATCCCGACACCGCTCGGATCAGTCGGCGCGCCCGCCAAATTCACCGGTGGTGGTGTTGACCCACACTTTTTCACCGCTGCCGATGTACTCGGGCACCATGATTTCAATGCCGGTGGACAGCTTGGCCGGCTTCGGGCGCTTGGTGGCGGTGCCGCCCTTGAGTTCCGGCGGGGTTTCGATGACTTCCATGGCCACGCTCTGCGGCAATTGGATGGCCACCGGCGCATCGTCGATCAGCTGCACGTAGATGCCGGTCAGGTCATCCACGATGTAGCCTGCGGCCTCGCCAATCGCATCGGGATCCAGTGTGTATGGGGTGTAGTCCTCGTCATCAAGGAACACGAAGGCATCACCATCCTTGTACGAATAGGTGCATTGGCGGCGGCTCATGTCCACTTCGCGCAAATCGTCATCACCATCAAAACTGGAATCCAGTTTGTTGCCGCCGGGGATGGAATACATCACGAAACGAAAGCGCACATTGCCACCGCGACCTTGCGGGCTGCTGCGTTCGATATCGCGGATTTGGTACACGCCGTTGTTGAATTCGACGACGTTGCCTTTCTTGATGTCGCAAGCTTTCATAAATATCTCGTGGGGTACGTTCGTGGATTACTTGGCGGCAAGGCGGGTTGCACCATCCAGCCGGATGGTTTCGCCGTTGAGGTAGGTGTTGGTGAGGATGTAGGCGACCAGGTCGGCGTATTCCTGCGGCTGACCCAGGCGTGACGGGAACGGGATGGTGGCTGCCAATGATTTCTGCACATCGTCGGGCATACCGTCCACCATCGGGGTCCAGAACACACCGGGGGCCACGGTCATCACTCGGATGCCGAAGCGGGCCAGTTCGCGCGCCATCGGCAAGGTCATGCCCACCACGCCGCCTTTGGATGCCGAGTAGGCGGCCTGGCCGATCTGGCCTTCATACGCGGCCACCGATGCGGTATTGACGATCACGCCGCGTTCACCGTCGCTGCCGGCGTCGTTGTGCTGCATCCGCTCGGCACAGGTCTTGGCCACGTTGAAGCTGCCCACCAAATTCACCATCACCGTGGTCTGGAACTGCGACAGTGGCATCGCGCCGGTCTTGCCCAGCACACGGCCCGCGCCCAGGATGCCGGCGCAGTTGATGCACGCATTCAGCCCACCAAGAAACGTGGTGGCGGCGCTGACATTCGCCACCACCGAGGCTTCATCGGTGACATCAGTTTTGAAAAACTGCGCATTGGTGGCACCCAGCTCGGCCACGGCAGTCGCGCCTTTGTCCGCATTGACATCGAACAGGGCGACCTTGCCGCCGTGGGCAACCAGGTGCTTGGCCACGGCAAAACCGAGACCGGAGACGCCGCCGGTGATCACGGCGCGGACGTTGGAGAGCTGCATGGGGAATTTCTGCGGGCGGGAAACCCGCGATTTTAGCGGATGTGCGCCGCAGGAGCGTTGACGCGATCCAATGTCATTACGCCGAAGCGGTGCGCCTACAGGGTGCGTGCGTAGAACACATTGCAACCGCCATGCCCGGTGGCACCCAGCGGGCCGGCAATGCGCTGGAAACCGCTGCGTTCATACAGGCGCATCGCCGCATCCATGCCGTTCAGCGTTTCCAAGTAGCACTGGCGAAAGCCGGCTTCGCGGGCGGCGGCAAGGCAGCGGGCCATCATTGCTGTGCCCGCGCCGATGCCGCGTGCTGCGGGCAAAAAATACATTTTGCGCAGCTCACAAATACTGGCATCGCCACCGGTGAGCGGCGCGATGCCGGCACCGCCCAGCACGCGGCCGTCCTGTTCCAGCACGAAGTAGGCATGGCGTGGCTGTGCGTACGCACGCTGCATCCAGTCCACTTCCGGGTCTGCAATCGCAAAGCCGCTGCCGATAGCGCCAAATTCCGGCATGACGCTGCGGATGATGGCGGCCATCGCGGCATCGTCATCGCTGTGGATGGGTCGGATGGTGAAATTGCTCATTGCATAACCTCAGGCTTGTGCTGCAAGCCGCTTGCCGAATTCGCCTGGCAGCAGACCAGGTGCGAACAGGAAGCCTTGCCCAATGGTGACCCCGAGCCGTAGCAGATGATCACGCTGTGCCTCGGTTTCAATACCTTCGGCAATCATGCCCAAGCCCAGGCTGCGGGCGATGCCGACCACGGTCTGGCAAATGGCCTCGTCGGATTTGTTGCCGGGGATACCCTGCAAAAATCCGTGGCTGAGCTTGAGTGCGTGGATCGGCAGGCGACGCAAATAATTCAGCGCGCTATAGCCTTCGCCAAAATCGTCGATGGATAGCCGCACGCCTAATTTGCGCAGGTCGTCGAACACTTTGCTGGTGTCGGCGGCATCTTCCACCAACACCCGTTCGGTCAATTCCAGCTCCAGCGCATGGCCGGGCAGGCCGGCTTCCTCCAGCATCTGCTGAACGCTACCGGCTAGATTTTCACCGGCGAATTGGCGATACGACACATTGACCGACACGCGCTCGATCGGCAGATCCTGTTCCTTCCAGCGCCGCATCTGATGGCAGGCTTCCTGCAAGACCCAGCGTCCGATACGGACGATTTCACCGGTGGATTCGGCCAAATCAATAAACCGATCCGGGGCCATCGGCCCCAGCTCCGGGTTGTGCCAACGCAACAGCGCTTCGGCGGCAAAAATACGGCCGCTGCGCAAGTCCACCTGCGGCTGATACACCAAATGGAATTCGTTGTTGTCAACCGCGCGACGCAGGCGGGTTTCGGTCTGCAGACGCTCTTGCTGGCGCTGTGCCAACGCCGGTGAAAAGGTATGAAACCCATTGCGCCGGCGACGCTTGCTTTCGTACATCGCCACGTCGGCGTTTTGGATCAATTGCCTGGAAGTATTGCCGTCGCAGCTGCCTCGCGAGATGCCAATACTGGTGGTGACACTGAAGTCATCCTTGCCCAAGCGAAACGGCACCAAAAACGCGCTTTGAATGACACGCGCCAAACGCTCCGGGTGGTCCGGGTCGGTGTCGGTGCGGGTGGCGACCAAAAATTCATCACCACCAAATCTGGCAATGTGCCCCTCGTGACCCACTGCACCGCGAATGCGTTGGGCGGCTTCCACCAGCAATTGATCGCCGGCATCGTGGCCAAGCAGATCATTGACGATTTTGAAGCGATCCAGATCGATGTACAGCAGTGCAAGGTGGGCGCCCGCACCGCTGTGCAGTTGGCTGGCAACAACCTCCAGAATGGCATCGCGATTGAGTAGCCCGGTCAGTGCGTCAGTACGCGCTTGATGGCGAAGCTCGGCTTCTGCACGCTTACGATCGGTGATGTCTTGCAGCGTGCCACTGAAGCGATGATTGGCGGGGTCTTGTGGATCAGGCTCACCAATCACGCTGACCCAGAACGGCGTGCTGTCGGCTTGCGCACCTTGCAATTCCAAGTCAAAGCCGGTGCCTTCGGTGATGCTGTACAAGGTTGTTTGCAGGCGTCGTCGATCTTCTGGCAATAAACACGCCAGCAGGTCTGTCATGGTGGTGGCTGGGGTTGTGGCACCCAGGATGTGCAGCGCTTCACTGGTAAGATAGAGCGCATCACTGGCGCGATTCCACTGCCAGCCGCCAATCAGTGCGAGTTCCTGCACGCGTCGAAACAACGTCTTGTCGCGCTGCACCTCATCGAACAAGGTTTGGTAGCTGGCCTGTTCACGGGCCAGGGCATCGCGGGTGTGTTGCAACGCGCTACGCAGAGCATCCAGATCGCGCTCGCCAGATGCGCTGGCATTCATGCGGCCATGGCCTTGCCCGCTTTGCTGCCGGTTTCGCGCCCAAGCAAGCGGGCCAACCAGCGGCCGGTGTCGGCCAGTTTGGGTAAATCAATACCGGTGTGGATGCCAAGGCCGTGCAGCATGTACACCACGTCTTCGCTGGCCACATTGCCGCTGGCGCCCTTGGCATACGGGCAGCCGCCGGCACCGGACACAGCGGCATCCACCACTGTCACACCTTCTTCCAAGCACGCCAGGACATTGGCCAAAGCCTGCCCCCAGGTGTCATGGAAGTGGATCGCCAGCGCCGCCATGGGGACCTCACTGGCCACTGCACTCAGCATCGCCCGCGCCTTGGCGGGTGTACCGATGCCGATGGTGTCGCCCAGTGAGATTTCATAGCAGCCCATCGCGTGCAGCGCTGTGGCCACGCGAACCACATCGCGCAGTGGCACGTCACCCTGATACGGGCAGCCGAGCACGGTAGAGACATAGCCGCGCACTTGGATGCCATCCTGCTTGGCGCGTTCGAGGATGGGCGCAAAGCGGGCCAGGGATTCGTCGATGCCGGCATTGGTGTTTTTCAGATTGAAGGTTTCCGAGGCGGCAGTGAACACTGCCACTTCGGTGGCACCGGCAGCCAATGCGCGGGCATAGCCGGCTTCGTTGGGCACCAGGACCGGATAACGGATGCCGGGGGCGCGGGTGATCCCGGCCATCACATCACTGGCATCGGCCATCTGTGGCACCCATTTGGGGCTGACGAAGGCGGCGGCCTCGATACTGCGCAGACCGGTATTGGAAAGCCGGTTGATCAGTTCGATCTTGTGCGCAGTGCCGATGTCGATTTTTTCATTTTGCAGGCCATCACGGGGGCCCACTTCCACGATGCGCACTGCTGCCGGCATCCGCATTGTCATTGCTCCAAGGTGGCCAAGACGGCATCGGCTTCGACAAAGTCACCGGCCTGCGCGCGCAGCTCGGCGACCACGCCTGCGCGTGGGGCCTTCAACGCCAATTCCATTTTCATCGCTTCCAGTACCAACAACACAGCCCCGGCATTGACGGTATCGCCGGGCTTGGCCTGCACCAACACCACGCGCCCGGGCATCGGTGCGCGAATGCGGTGTTCGGATGCACTGGCAGCTTCCGCGTGCCGACGATACACGGACTCCACCTGCAAGCGCAGGCGTTGCAGGCCATCGTGTACCAGTACGTTATCGGCATGCAGGGTGCTGCGAAAACGGTGCATATTGCCATCGATACGCAGGCTCAGTGTTTCGCCATCCAGCCGTGCACCGGCGATGGTATGGACACGCGCATCCCATGTGATCTGGTAGTGGCCCGCATAGCCTTGCGCCAGTGGTTCGATGCGTTGCTCACCGTGCAGGAAGGCCAGCCGACGGTTGCCGGCATGGCCCAGTCGCCAACCGTCCACACAGGCCCATGGGGAGGTGGGATCTGGCGTGTGTGCGGCGTTGCAGTCGGCGGCGTGCTCTTGCGTCAACAGATGCACCACCGTGGCAGCCAACACCAATGCCGGATCCAGCGTGGCCGGGCTCAGGAATTCATCCAGATGGCGGTCTAGGTAGCCGGTGTCGATGCGGCCTTCCACCACCGCTGGGTGGCGGATCAGGCGTTCGAGAAAGGCGATGTTCGATTTTGGCCCGGCAATTTCGCAGGCCGCCAATGCTTCGCGCATACGCGCCAAGGCGCGTGGGCGATCTTCATCCCAAACAATGAGTTTGGCGATCATCGGGTCATAGAAGATGGTGACGACATCGCCTTCGATCACGCCCGAATCAATGCGCACCGCGCGCGATGCCGCTGGCAGGCGCAAGGTCTGCAAGGTGCCAGAGCCGGGCAGGAAGCCGGCATCGGGGTCTTCCGCGTACAGCCGCACTTCAATGGCATGGCCGTGCTGGCGGATGGCGTCCTGTGCCAGCGGCAGCGCCTGTCCGTCGGCAATGCGCAATTGCCATTCCACCAGATCCAGCCCGGTCACTTCTTCGGTGACGGGGTGTTCGACCTGCAGGCGAGTGTTGATCTCCATGAAATAGAAACCGCCATCTTGCGCGACGATGAATTCCACCGTGCCCGCGTTGGCGTAATCAATCGCATGCGCGGCTTGTACAGCGGCAGCGCCCATTGCAGAACGCAGCTCGGGCGTGAGGAACGGCGATGGCGATTCTTCCAATACTTTTTGGTAGCGCCGCTGTGCAGAACATTCGCGTTCGCCCAAATGGATCGCGTGGCCGTGATGGTCGCCAAAGATCTGGATTTCGATATGCCGGGGGTGTTCGATGTAGCGCTCCAGCAACACGCGGTCGCGGCCAAAGGCGTTTTTGGCTTCGCGCTGGCAACTTTCCAGATTCGATAAAAACTCGCCCGCGCTGCGCACGATGCGCATGCCTTTGCCGCCGCCGCCGTGTGCGGCCTTGATCATCAGCGGGTAGCCAATGCGGTCGGCTTCACCTTGCAGCAGGTCGCGGGATTGGTCTTCGCCGGTATAGCCCGGCACCACTGGTACGCCGGCCGCTGCCATCAGATCCTTGGCCCCGGCCTTGCTGCCCATCTTGCGCATCGACGCGCCGGACGGGCCGATAAAGGCAATTCCGGCGGCTTGCACCGCGTCGGCAAAGTCGGCGTTCTCACTGAGAAAACCATAGCCAGGATGGATCGCCTGCGCGCCGGTTTTTTTCGCGACGTCCAAAATGGCATCACCGCGCAGATAGCTGTCCTGCGGACGCGGTCCACCGATGCAATGCGCTTCATCGGCCAGCCGTACATGCTGGGCATCGGCATCGGCTTCGGAAAACACCGCCACGGTGCGGATACCCAACTTGCGCGCGGTGCGGATCACGCGACAGGCGATTTCGCCACGGTTGGCGATCAGGATGGTGTGGAACATCAGGGTGTGTTCTCTTGGGGGTGTGCCCAGCTGGGCTTGCGCTTGTCGAGAAAGGCAGACAGGCCTTCCTGGCCTTCGGGCGAGACCCGCAGGCGGGCGATCAGGGCGGCGTTATCGGTGTCGTGGCGACTGCCGTCGGTGTGGGCGCAGACGTCGCGGATCAAGGTTTTGGCGCTAGCGGCAGCCACCGGGCCGGCCTTGAGGAGTAGATTGATTTGCCGCTGCACGGCGGCATCCAGGGCATCGGCTTCCACCACTTGATGCAGCAGGCCGATGCGCAGGGCTTCGGCGGCGTCAAATATTTCTGCCGTGGCAAAGTAGCGGCGCGCTTGACGTGGACCGATGGCCTGAATCACGTAGGGTGAAATCACCGCCGGCAGCAGGCCCAATTTGCTTTCGGTCAGGCCGAATTTGGCTTCCGGCACGCCGATGGCGATGTCGCAACAGGCCACCAAGCCCACGCCGCCGCCAAAGGCTGCGCCTTGCACACGGGCGATGGTCGGCTTGGGTAATTCATCCAGTGTGCGCATCAGGCGCGCCAAGGTGAGCGAGTCTTGCCGGTTGGCGTCCTCGCTGGCGGCGGCCATGCCGCGCATCCAGTTGAGGTCGGCACCGGCGGAAAACGAGGCACCCTCGGCCTCCAGTACCAACACGCGCACGCTGGCATCGTCGGCAACCTGCAGCAGCGCCGCCGTCAACTCGGCAATCAAGCCATCATCAAACGCGTTGTGGACGCGCGCGCGGGTCAGGCGCAGGTGGGCAACGGGGCCAGCGTGGTGCAATTGCATGGCGAAGGACATGCCGGTATCCAAGTTTCGAAAATTTGATCTGACACATGATAGCGGTTGGTGGAACTGCTATAATTGAGAACAATTCCTATTTAGATTGTGGTGCGGCGGTAATGCACTTGAGCGAACTCCCCAAACGCCAACCTGCCGTGGTCGAAGCGGTGGAAGACCGTAGCCCCAATGACCCAGTGGCGCGTCGCCTGCGCGAGCTGGGCTTTGTGCACGGGGAAGATGTCGAAGTGGTGGCCGCCGGCCCATTGGGGGCGGAGCCACTGTTGGTGCAAGTGGGCTTTACCCGGTTTGCGCTGCGGCGGGTGGAAGCTGCGCGGGTGCGGCTGCGCGACGCCAAGGCCGCCGCATGAGCCCCGCCACCACCTTGACCAGCCTGCCGCAGGCCCGCATCGCGTTGGTGGGCAACCCCAATTGCGGCAAAACCGCGTTGTTCAACCTGCTGACCGGCAGCCGCCAGAAAGTGGCCAATTACGCTGGCGTCACCGTAGAACGCAAGGAAGGGCGGCTGATTGCGCCTTCCGGGCGGAGCTATTCGATTCTGGATTTGCCGGGCGCGTACAGCCTGCAAGCGGCCAGCTTGGATGAAGCGGTCACTCGCGATTTGATTCGCGGGTTTTATCCCGGCGAAGCCGCGCCGGATTTGCTGGTGTGCGTGGTCGATGCCACCAATCTGCGCCTGCATCTGCGTTTTGCATTGGAGCTGCGGGCACTGGGCCGGCCCATGCTGATCGCGCTGAACATGATGGACGCTGCCCACAAGCGCGGCATCACGATTGACGTGGCCGCCTTGCAGCAGGCATTGGGCGTGCCTGTCGTGGAGACCGTGGCGGTGCGCCGCGACGGTGCCCGCGCATTGCTGCAACAACTGGAACAGGTGCATTTGGCCGATCAAGGCACGCATGCGGCCATGGCGGATGATGCCCTGCATGCAGAGGTACGCCGGGTGCTGGCCTTGACAGTAGCAATGCCGCGCCGCACCGCTGAAATCGACGATGCGCTGGATCGCTGGCTGCTGCACCCGGTGTTCGGGTTGCTGGCATTGGCGGTGGTGATGTTTTTGATCTTCCAAGCGGTGTATGCCTGGGCCACGCCGATGATGGATGGCATCGAGGCGGCCACCACGTGGCTGGGTAGCACCGTGTCCACAGGGATGCCGGAGGGCCCGCTGCGCAGTTTGCTGGTGGATGGCATCATCGCCGGCACCGGCGGGGTCGTGGTGTTTCTGCCGCAAATCCTGGTGCTGTTCGCGTTTATTTTGGCGCTGGAAGAATCCGGCTATCTGCCGCGCGCTGCATTTTTACTGGATCGCAGCATGGCGGCGGCGGGGTTGTCGGGGCGCAGCTTTATCCCGCTACTGTCCAGCTTTGCCTGCGCGGTGCCGGGGATCATGTCCACGCGGTCGATTCAAGATCCACGTGACCGCCTCGCCACCATCCTGGTGGCACCGCTGATGACCTGCTCGGCGAGGCTGCCGGTCTATACCTTGCTGATCGGTGCGTTTGTGCCAAAGCAAACCATTGCCGGCTTCAACCAACAAGGCTTGGTGCTGTTCGGACTGTACGCCGCCGGCATCATCAGCGCGTTGGGTGTGGCCTGGACGATGAAACTCTGGCGGCGCGACAAGAGTGAACACCCGCTGCTGATGGAACTGCCGTCCTACCGCATTCCGCATGTGCGCGACGTGGCCATTGGCCTGTGGGAACGCGCGATGATTTTCTTGAAGCGGGTGGGGGGGATTATCTTGGCGATGACCATCCTGCTGTGGTTTTTGCTGAGTTTCCCGGGCGCACCCGCGGGTGCCACCGGCCCGGCGATTGATTACAGTTTTGCCGGCCGCATCGGCGCGGCAATGGTCACGATTTTTGCGCCGATTGGCTTCAACTGGCAGATCTGCATTGCGCTGATTCCCGGGATGGCCGCACGCGAAGTGGTGGTGTCGTCGCTGGCCACGGTGTACGCGCTGTCGGCGGGCAGCGACGACGCGGCGCTGCAAGCCCTGTCCCCGGTGATTCAATCGCAATGGTCACTGGCCACGGCGTTGTCGCTGCTGGTGTGGTTTATCTACGCGCCGCAATGCGTGTCCACCTTGGCCACGATCAAGCGCGAAACCCATTCGTGGAAGCAGACCGCATTTGCCGCCGGGTATTTGTTTGGTCTGGCCTACCTAGCGTCGTTCATCACCTATCGAATTGCCGTGGCAATGGGGGGCGGCTGATGGCTGCATCCCTGCTGTTGCAATACATCATCGTGGTGCTGGCCGTGTTGGTGAGCGCAGGGGTGGTGATGTACAAGCAATTCCCCAATGCCACACGGCGACTGCGGATTGCGTTGGCACTATCCATGATGCAGACCACCCGGCCCAATTGGATGCGTGCGCTGGCAAGAAAAATCGCGCCACCCGGGCAGGGTGGCGGTCACGATTGCGGGGGTTGTAACGGCTGCGGGTGAGGGTGTTCCAAGTCTTGCCGGGGAGCGGCGTTGGCTGATGCGGATGTTCGAGAGTGGTTGCGCTGGGTTTGCACAAACGAACAGGCCCGCCAATGGCGAGCCTGTTCGTTTCTACGCTGTCAGCCAGGAAGTGAACTTGACCCCGATAGTTGGGCCGGCACTGGCATTGCTGGCCTTGTGCGTCATGGGCAATCAGGAAAGTCGACTCTGACCCCAGCTTTTGAGGAAAGTCGACTCTGACCCCTGTTTTCGGGGCGAGAGCGTCGATTCGGGTGCAGAGGGCGAGGCGCGCATAACGGTCTCCGGGCCAAAAACCTGTCAAGCCCCTTCGGCCACTTTTTTCGTGCCGGAAGGTCGTGACGGTGATATGTACGAATATCGTACACTCTAGGCTATGTTCAAGCACCGGGCAACCGTCATGTACGAAAACCGGATATACCCTTGCGAGCGGCTTACCACGGACGCCGCCATGCCCAAGCAACTCGACCCCAGCACCGAAGGCTTCGGTGCGCGCCTCGTGCAGTTCCGCAAGACCGCCGGCTACACGCAGCAACAACTGGCCGACGAGATCGGCGCCAGCCGCCGGCAGGTCGCCTATTACGAGGGCGAGTCGGAACACCCGCCGGCCAGCCTGCTCATTGCGCTTGCACAGGCGCTCAATGTCACCACCGACGCACTGCTGGGCGTTCGGCAAACCCGCAAGCTGGCCAGCGTCAGCACGCGCCTTGAACGCCGCATCAAGCAGATCGAACGCATGCCGGCCAAGCCCAAGCAACAACTGCTCGGCATCATCGATACCTTCATCGCCGCGCATCAATAGCCGCGCACCGCAACCCCGCAAACAACAAGGCCTGCAACTTGCGTTGCGGGCCTTGTGCGTTATGGGCGATCAGGAAGTGAACTTGACCACGTTATTTGATCGACTTCGCTTGAGTCTTGTGACGAAAAAACAAAAAGATCGCAGTGAACAATACGGAGCTTGCAAGCGCAGTAAATTGAATAAACGAAGGTAACTCAAGACCGCCGAGCCAAGCCAACTTCAGATAGCTGAAGAAGAATCGGTAGTCAAACTCCATCACCACGGAGTAGGTGAGGAACCAACTGGCTGTGTAAAACACGAACCAAGTAAGCAATAGTGTGCGCGCGTACCGTGCCTTACTTAGTTTTATCATGCTGCTCCCTAAAGACCCAGTCATACGCATTGTTTAAGCGCTGATCCTGAGATTTATAGATTGCAGAAGTAATGTCGCTGGACGTTTCATTGCCGATAAAGTCGGTTGGACTGTGTCGCTGACCATCGAGGGTAGAACCCACCGCTCCTTTCCATTCTTTCGGCGTGCCATCAGAGTTCGTGTGTTCTGGACTCGATGAGTCCATCACCGGGTGAAGCGCCTGCCCGAGGAGCTTTAGAGCCCCCTGTCGGTCGCCTTGGTCGGCAGCGCCACGTGCGGCAACCATGGTCTTCCCAATGAATGAATCCCTCTGCTTAATGGCATCCGCACCTGATTGACCTTCTTGGGCCATTGAGTGCTTGTGGGACTCGTTCGGCGACTGCGTCTGCTTGTCGAAATCTCTGCTGGATTGTTGGAGAGTCTTGACATCCTGTGCAGTTAATCTGCCGGTAAAGGCATGTTGCAACAGCTCATCGTGAGCTTTCGGACTCCATCTACCATCGGGATCGGTCAGCGTGTACGGGTTGTTCCTGGCGTACCAGTATCGATTGAAGTTATCCCCGCTCTTAGCATCCGCCGTCACCGGATCAACGGAGAGGAAGCGTCCAATGCCGGGATCGTAATAGCGCTGCTGCATATACGTCAGCCCGGAGGCCGCATCCATCACATGCCCGGTGTACCCCGCGCGGTTGTCGTTGGCTCGGTTGAGTAGCCTCCCATACGGTTCATACTCGCTGGTTTCGATGATAGCGCCCGCTGCATTGGTTTTGGCAATGGGGCTGCCTAATGCATCGGTGTGGAAGTAGCTGATGGTGGCCGTGGTGTTGCCGATGGGGCGGGTGATTTCGGCCAGCAGGCTGCCGGCCAGATAGACGTTGTTGATGCGCTTGCTGGCGGGTTCGTCGCGTTGCCACAGCAGGCGGCCGTCTTTGGCGTAATAGCTGTACTTCAGGCTGGTGCCGGCGCTGTCTTGGCGCACGCGGCGGCCGTCGGCGTCGTAGCGGTAGCTTTGGCCGGCGGTACTGCGTAGGCGGTTGCCGTAGTCGAAGGTATAGCCGGTGCCGTTTTTGCTGGCGAGGTTGCCTTGCAGGTCATAGGTCAGTGCGGTGAGCGCCGGGCTGGCGTTGCCGGTGCATTGCGG
>NZ_JAIQDJ010000006.1 GCF_020034655.1 Thermomonas beijingensis
AAGTGAAAGAAACTTAGGCGAGCGATCTGACCAAGCTGCCAAAGTGGCTTCTTTGTCAGACTGCCAAGTGCCTACTAGCCACTCATTCGGACGCGAAAGTTTTTCCATTGGCACCTAACACCTGAGTTAAGCCGCGCCGCGAAGCGGCGTCGGCTTGGACGAATTGTTAGACCGTACCACAACCAACAAGGAAACCAATCATGTACCAAGATGCGAAACAATCCACCTACAACACCACGACCGACCCCGTGCGCGAGCAGCCGTTGTGCGAATGCGCGTTGAATCAAATCGGAGGACAGCTTGACCGGCTATCTGCGGTTGTCGAGTCCTTCCACGCGCGCCTGCGTACCGTCACCCGGATCGCTCCCGAAAATCCGCAGGCGGAAACCACGCGCGAGCAAGGGCAATCGCCGCTGCACGACACGCTAATTTCCGTGCGGGAATCCGTTGCGCACCAAGCTGACAGGCTGGAACGGCTGCGCGAGCTTCTTACGGTCTAACACCAAGTAGACCCCAAAAGCGGGGCGTAGGGGGGATAGTCGCTTTTGTGTTGTCGGTGGTCAAGTGGAAATCCTACCCTAAATCAAGGCATTAGCTGCTGGTTGACGTGCCTTGTTTGGCTGAATGCTTGCGAATATGCATTCGAATGCGGGGTCGGTATGTTGGGAAATGACAAAAATGCGGGTGTAGTCAGTGATGTGTCGGACTCGCTCAAACCTGGGCTGATCGACGTAGTTCGGTCAAGGATACGGACCAAACGCTACAGTTTACGAACCGAGCAGGCATATACCGGTTGGATTCGTCGGTTCATCTCCAGCAACGGTTGGCGGCACCCTCGGGAGATGGGGGCGGTGGAGGTGGAGTCGTTCTTGAGCAGTTTAGCGGTGGAAGGAGCGGTGGCGGCAAGTACGCAAAATCAGGCGTTATCGGCGTTGCTGTTTTTGTATCGTGAGGTGTTGAAGATCGATTTGCCGTGGATGGACGCGGTCTTTCGTGCCAAGTCTCAGCGGAGGTTGCCAACCGTGTTGTCGGTAGAGGAGGTTCGCCGGTTGTTGGCGATGATGGAGGGCCGGCCATGGGTGTTGGCGAGTCTGTTGTATGGCAGCGGCATGCGTTTGATGGAGTGTCTGCGGTTGCGGGTGAAGGATCTTGATTTTGCTCGCAACGAAATTACGGTGCGTGATGGTAAGGGGGGCAAGGATCGACGCACGATGCTGCCGCGGTCAATTGAGGAGGAGTTGCGCAGGGAGGTTGCGCGTGCGCGGGTGCTGCATCATCAGGATTTGGAGTTGGGGTTTGGTGAAACCCTGTTGCCGCACGCACTTGCGCGAAAATATTCAAATGCCGGTAGGGATTTTGGATGGCAATTTGTATTTCCTGCTGCGCGGCGCTCAATTGATCCGCGCACTGGCGGTGAGCATCGCCATCATTTTGATGATGCCGTGCTGTCACGCGCGCTTAAGAGGGCGCGGGCCGCGAGTGGAATTACCAAATCACTCAGTGCGCACACCTTGCGGCATTCATTTGCCACGCATTTGCTGGAAGCAGGGTATGACATTCGCACCATTCAAGAATTGCTGGGCCATAAGGATGTGGCGACGACCCAGATTTACACCCATGTGTTGAATCGGGGGGGGCGTGGGGTGCGTAGTCCGTTGGATGTTTAGAGCAGCAACTGGGGTGGTTCGGGCGCTATTGGCGTGCGCGTCGCAGGCCGTGAGATGCGCTTGCGTCAGGCTGTTCATCCTTGCCTCGCCTGCTTTGGAGCTACTGCGATGATTCGTCAAGAACTGGATGCTTGCCTGCGCTTTTGCGTGGTGTCGGGGGCGTTGGCGGTGCTCTTGCTCCCCGCCGCACGTGGTCACAACGTCTATCTGGGTTGGTTGCCATTGTGGTTGCTGGGGATGCCGCTGGTGGCGTGGTGGAGTTTGCGTGGCTGGCCGCTACCCAAGCTGGCTTTGCGTTTGCCGCGTCGGCGGCGGGCGCAGGCGCGGCGTGTCTGACTTCTGATACATCACCGCAGCTTGGCCTGCATGGTAGCGTTGTGGTCTGTTTTCCACCGCACGGATGTCTCATGCCGCACATTTCCAACGCCGTTCTATTGGCCGGCCTCGCCATTGCCGGCGGTGCCGCCGCACAAACCCCGCCGCAAGACGATCCGTATGCGTGGCTGGAGGATGTCAGCGGTGCAAAGTCGCTGGATTGGGTCAAGGCGCGCAATGCCAAGGCGGAGGCGGACATCGCCAGCAGCGCGCCGTTCAAGACACTGGAAGCGCAGATCCGCGCCAGCCTGGATTCCACCGCCAAGATTCCGGGTGTCGAAAAAATCGGTGCGTATTACTACAACTTCTGGAAGGACGCGCAGCACCAGCGCGGCCTGTGGCGGCGCACCACGCTGGATGAATACCGCAAGCCGGAACCGGCATGGGAAACCGTGCTGGATCTGGACGCGCTCAATACTGCCGAAGGCACGCAATGGGTCTGGCACGGGGCCAATTGCCTGCGGCCGAAGTACCAGCGCTGTCTGATCGCGCTGTCGCCGGGCGGCTCCGACGCCGATGTCACCCGCGAGTTCGACCTCACCACCAAGCAGTTCGTGCAGGACGGTTTCTTTCGCCCGGAGGCCAAGGGTGGGCTGGGCTGGATCGACGAAAATACGGTGTACGTCTTCACTGATTTCGGCGCGGGCACACTCACCAGCTCGGGCTACCCGCGCATGGTCAAACAATGGACGCGCGGCACGCCGCTGGCATCGGCCAAGCTCGTGTACGCAGGCAAGCCCGATGACATGTACATTTCGGCGCTGCATGACGACACTCCCGGCTTCGAGCGTGATTTCATCAGCCGCACCCTGGCGTTCTACAACGATGAGCTGTACCTGCGCGGCGCGAACGGTCAGCTGACCAAGGTTGATGCCCCCAATTCCGCGCAAAAGGCTGTGCACAAGGATTGGCTGCTGCTGGAACTGCGGGAGCCGTATACCGCCGGCGGCAAGACCTACGCGGCGGGCGCGTTGATCGCGACCCATTTCGACGCGTTCATGGCCGGCAAGCGTGACTTCAGCGTGCTGTTTGCGCCCACCGATCACGCGGCATTGGCGAGCTATGCATGGACCAAAGATCACCTGATCCTGAACGTGATGGACCATGTCAAGAATCGCCTGTCGGTGTTCACCCCCGGCAAACAGGGATGGGGCAGCACAGCGTTCGTGGGTGCACCTGGTATCGGCACCGTTGGCGTGTCGCCGGTCGATCCTGATGACAGCAACGCGCTGTGGCTGACCAGCACGGATTTCCTGTCACCCACCACGCTGTCGATTGTCGACGTCGGCAATGCGCCCGAAGTGTTGAAATCCAACCCGGTGTTTTTTGATGGCAGCCTGGACGTGATCGAGCAACACTTCGCCACCTCGAAGGATGGCACCCAAGTGCCGTATTTTCTGGTGCGGCCAAAGGATCTGAAGTTCGACGGCAAAACGCCAACACTGTTGTACGGCTATGGTGGGTTTGAAATTTCGCTCACGCCCAGCTACTCCGGTGCGATTGGCAAGGGCTGGCTGGAAAAGGGCGGTGTGTACGTGCTGGCCAATATCCGTGGCGGTGGCGAATACGGCCCGCGCTGGCATCAGGCGGCGCTCAAGGCCAACCGCCACAAAGCCTATGAAGACTTTGCGGCAATCGCGGATGATCTGGTGGCGCGCAAGATCACCTCACCCAAGCACCTGGGCACCATGGGGGGCAGCAACGGCGGTCTGCTGATGGGCAATATGCTCACCCAATATCCGGAAAAATTTGGCGCAATTGTGGTGCAGGTGCCGCTGCTGGACATGAAGCGCTATAACCACCTGCTGGCCGGCGCGTCGTGGATGGCCGAATACGGCAACCCGGATACCAGCGATTGGGACTTCATTCAAACCTTCTCGCCGTATCACCTGTTTGATGCCAGCAAGGACTACCCGCCAACCTTGTTCACCACCTCCACCAAGGATGACCGCGTGCACCCGGCGCATGCACGCAAGATGATGGCGAAGATGGAAGCGGCCGGTAAAAACGTGCGCTATTACGAGAACATCGAGGGTGGCCACGGTGGTGCCGCCAACAACGCACAGGCCGCACACATGAGTGCGCTGGCGTACACCTTCCTGTGGCAGCAATTGACCAAGTGATGCGCTGACGATGACGCTTCCCATCCCGCCCCGCGCTGCCCGGCACCCGCACACCGTCACCGCCCCGCACGGCGCGCAGCGGCAAGACCCGTATTACTGGCTGCGCGATGACGAACGCAGCAGTCCCGACGTGCTGGCCTACTTGCACGCCGAAAACGCTTACGCAGACGCCATGTTGGCCGCCAGTAAGCCGGTGCAGGATGCGCTGTATTCGGAAATCGTGGCGCGCATCCAGCAAGACGACGCCAGCGTGCCGTTCCGCAAGCGCGGCTACTGGTACTACGCCCGCTTTGAAACCGGCAAGGACTATCCCATCCATGCACGCCGCCAGGATGCTGAAGGTGTCGATGCGGCGTCCATCCTGCACGCCAATGCCGCTGGTGATTTCAGCGGCGAACAGGTGCTGCTGGACGTCAATCTGCTGGCGGCCGGCAAGGATTACTACAGCGTGGGCGTGTATGAAGTCAGCCGCGACAACCGCATGCTGGCCTATGCCGATGATGGCAACGGCCGTCGCCAATACAGCATTCACTTCATCGATCTTGCGACCGGGCAACCCCTGCCCGATGTGATCGAAGGGGTGGCACCGGATTTGGTATGGGCCGACGATAACCGCACGCTGTTCTACATCGAAAACGACCCCGACACACTGCTCACCGTGCGTGTGAAAAAACACGTGCTGGGCAGCGATGCCAGCCATGACCCCATCGTCTATGAAGAGGCCGATGACAGCTTCTACATAGGCATCGAGCGCACCCGCGATGATCGCTATATCCTCATCGGCGTGAGCAGCACGGTGTCGGATGAGCTGCGTTATGCGCCGGCGTCCGATCCGCAGGAGTTCCGCATCCTGGCCCCACGCAGGCGCGAGGTGGAATACGACGCCGACCATTACGGCGGGCGTTGGGTGATCCGTACCAATGCCGGTGGTGCCACCAATTTCAAATTGGTGACGGCCAGTGATGACGCGACCACCCACTGGCAGGACTGGGTGGCGCATCGTGATGATGTGTTGATTGAAGGATTTGAATTGTTTGACAGTTTCACCGCGATTGCCGAACGCAGTGGCGGGCTGGAGCGTGTGTGCATCCTCAAGCACGATGACAGCCAGGCGCATGTGGAGGCCAACGAATCGGCCTATTCGATGGGGCTGGACGTCAACAGCGAAGCGGCCAGTGAATGGCTGCGCTACAGCTACACCTCGCTGACCACACCGCTTACCACCTATGCACACAATGTGCGCACCGGCGAGCGCCAATTGCTCAAGCGCCAGCCGGTGCCGGGTGGCTATGACCCCGCGCAGTACGTCACCGAACGCCTGTGGGCGACCGCCCGCGACGGCACGCAAATCCCGGTATCCATCGTCTATAAAACAGGCTTTCGGAAAAACGGCACCGCCGCGCTGTTGCAATATGCGTATGGCAGTTATGGCTTGTCGATGGATCCCGGTTTTTCACCCACGATTGTCAGCCTGCTCGACCGCGGCATGGCCTATGCGATTGCGCATGTTCGCGGCGGCCAGGAAATGGGCCGTGCGTGGTATGAAGCCGGCAAGCTGCTGCACAAGCAAAACACCTTCACCGACTTTATCGATGTGACCGATTTTCTGGTGCAACAAGGCTATGCCGCATCCGGTCGCGTGGCTGCGCATGGAGGCAGCGCCGGCGGCTTGCTGATGGGGGCAATCGCCAACATGGCACCCGAAAAATATCGGGTGATCCTCTCGCAAGTCCCCTTTGTGGATGTGGTGACCACCATGCTGGACCCCAGCATTCCGTTGACCACCAACGAATACGACGAATGGGGCAACCCGGAAGACAAGCCGTTCTACGCGTACATCCTTGCGTATTCGCCGTATGACAATTTGCACACGCAAGCCTATCCGGCAATGTTCATCGGCACCGGCCTGTGGGATTCGCAGGTGCAATATTGGGAGCCGGCCAAGTATGTGGCGCGCCTGCGCGATGTGAACACGTCCAGCCACCCGCTGGTGTTTCGCACCAATATGGAGGCCGGCCACGGCGGCAAATCCGGCCGTTTCCGCCGCTACCGCGAGCAGGCGGAGCTGTATGCCTTCATGTTGGAGCAGTTGGGGGTTGGCCCCGCCACATGACCCGTTTCCTCTGGGCACTGCTGGCGTGGGTCAGCCTGATCCTGGGCATCATTGGCGCAGTGCTGCCGGTGATGCCCACGGTGCCGTTCATCCTGCTGTCGGCATTTGCCGCCACCCGTGGCTCGGATCGTCTGCGCGGCTGGCTGGTGGCGCACCCCACCTTTGGCGGCGCCATCCTGGATTGGGAACAGAACGGGGCCGTTACCCGCAAAGCCAAATGGATCGCCAGCGCGATGATGTCGATCTCCTCACTGTCCATGGCCTACTTTGCACCACGCCCGTGGATGGCCGCCATCGGCATCGGCTGCATGGCTCTGGTGACCCTGTGGCTGTGGTGCAGACCGGAGCCGCGACAGCCGCCGGAGCCACCGTTACACTGCACGGATGACTAAGCGCATCGTACTTCTCGCCCTGTTGTTCACCGCCCTTACTGCCTGCGGCAATAAAGGCCCCTTGGTGATGCCCGATAAAAAACCGGCAGCCACGCCTGTCGCACCCCAAGACACCCCGCCCACAGACACGCGCCCAGCGGCACCGCAATCGGGTGCGCACACCGCGCAAGAGTGAGCGCAGCAGCCATGCGGTTCAGCAAAATGCACGGCGCTGGCAATGATTTTGTCGTGCTGGATTTGCGCAGTGGCTCGGCCGCGCCATCGGCTGCATTGTGCGCACGCATGGCGGACCGGCATATCGGTGTGGGTTGCGATCAAATTCTGACTATCGAATCCGCATCCCATCCCAATGTCATCGCCAACTATCGCATCTGGAATGCCGACGGCTCGGTCTCTGGCCAATGCGGCAATGGCGCGCGCTGCGTGGCAGCGTGGTTGGTGCGTGATGGCGCAGCCCCGGCACAGGGCAGCTTCATTATCGAAAGCCCTGCTGGCAGGCACACAGTCGAGCACGATGGCCACGGTGGGTTTGTGATCGACATGGGCCCGGCGCGGTTTGCGCCTGCGGAGATTCCGCTGAACGGGTTCGAAGCAAGCAGCCTCTACACGCTGCACCTTGGCGCCGAGATAGTACAGTTCGGTGCGGTGTCGATGGGCAACCCGCATGCGGTGATCGAAGTGGACGATGTGGCGAGCGCTGACGTGCTGCGTATCGGCCCACTGTTGCAAGCGAGCGCCGCATTTCCACAGTCGGCCAATATCGGGTTTGCGCAGGTGCTTTCGCCCACCCGGATACGCTTGCGCGTGTTCGAGCGCGGGGTGGGTGAAACCCTGGCCTGCGGCAGTGGTGCGTGTGCGGCGGTGGCGGTGCTGGCCCGGCGTGGACGTGTGCAGCACGATGCGCAAGTGGCCGTGCAGCTGCCGGGTGGATGTTTGCAAATCTGTTCCGATACACAAGCCGATACGATGCGCATGGCCGGCCCGGCCTCATTTGTGTTTGAAGGGGAATGGTTGTGACGATGGAATTTGACGGTATTACCGAGAAGCTGCGCGCGCACGAAGTGGCCACTTGGTTGCGTCGGCATCCGGCTTTTTTGCAGCAATTCCCGGATCTGGCACAAAGCTTGGTGGTGCCACGCGAAAGCGGGGCCACGGCGTCGCTGGCCAGCTATCAACTGGAAATCCTGCGCGAAAAAAATCGCGAGTTGAATCAGCGCCTGCATGAATTATTCGCCACCGCACAGGACAATGAACGGTTGGCGGTGCGCGCCCATCAACTGACCTTGGCGTTGATGAAGCAAACCAGCGCCGCCGATACCCTGCGGGCGATGGCGGCTGCACTGGTCGAAGATTTTCACGGTGACTTGGTGCGGTTTGTGCTGTTTCATCCGGTGGCAGCGATTGACGATGCCGACTGGTTGCAAGTAATTGCCGCCGACAGCCCGCGGCTGGCCAGCTTCCGCGACATCATGGGCAACCCCGAGCCGATTTGCGGTCGCCTGCATCCCGACAAGAACACGCTGTTGTACGGTATGCGCGCCGATGATGTGCAGAGCACTGCCTTGCTGGTATTGCCCGGGGTTGGTTTGGTGGCCGTCGGCAGCTGCGATGGCAATCGTTTTTACCCTGGCATGGGCACCCTGTTTTTACGCATGATGGGTGAAGCCTTGGCGGCGGCGTTGCAGCGGTTTCAGTGACCCGCTTGCCTGCGCAAGCGGAAGCAGGCAGCGAAGATGACGCTGACTCCGGACATCGGTGACTTCCTCGCCTTTCTTGCAGTTGAGCGGCAGAGCTCTGCGCACACACTTGATGCCTATCGCCGCGATTTGGCGGCATTGGTGGCGTGGGCGCAAGGCTGCGATCTGCTGAGCTTGCGTGGCGAGGATCTGCGTGCCTTTATCGCCAGCGAGCATCGGCGCAAACTATCGCCAAAATCCTTGCAGCGGCGGCTCTCGGCCTGCCGCAGCCTGTATCGCTGGCTACTCAAGCAAGGCCGCATTGCAGCGGATCCCTGCGCCGGCGTGCGTGCACCCAAAGCCGCGCGCGCATTGCCGCAAGTGTTGGATGTGGATGAAGCTGTGCAGTTGGTGGAACTGCCCACCGATGCGCCATTGGGTCTGCGTGATCGCGCCTTGTTGGAGTTGTTCTATTCCTCCGGACTGCGCCTGTCCGAAGTCTGCGGCCTGCGCTGGCGAGATCTGGATTTCGATCAGGGCTTGGTCAGTGTGCTGGGCAAGGGCAGCAAGCAGCGCATCGTGCCGGTGGGCTCGCATGCACGCAGCGCGTTGCAGGCATGGCAACAAGCATCCCGCGGTGAGTCTGCGTACTTCGTGTTCCCTGGGCGCGCCGGCAAGCAAATTTCAGCGCGTGCGATTCAATTGCGCATCAAGCAATTAGCCCTCCGGCAAGGCGTGTACAAGCGTATCCACCCGCACTTGTTGCGACACAGTTTTGCCAGCCATGTGCTGGAGTCATCGGGTGATCTGCGCGGCGTGCAAGAATTACTGGGGCATGCCGATATTTCCACCACCCAGATCTATACCCATCTGGATTTCCAGCATCTGGCCAAGGTGTATGACGCCGCGCATCCGCGTGCCAAGCGCAAGCGCTGATGCGACCTCAGGGCAGGCCACGGATGCCGCCGAATGGGCGATTGGATTGCAAGACATGCCAACTGTCGATTTCCAGCGCGCAGTCATAGCGCGCATCCAACCCTCGGTGGTGCGCATCGGCGACAAAGGCGCGATAGCGCTCCTCGACCTGTTCCGCCCAATTGCGTGTGGGTGATGCGGTGGCGGCATCGAAGGGTGGCGACTGGCGCAGGCACTGCTCGGTTTCCGGGTCGCCTGCGCCGAAGACGCTTGCCGTTTCGGGGGCCGCCGTTGCCGGCTTCGGCCGAAACTGGTGGCGCACGCGCAGGCCCAGCGAGAGCACATGGCTGCGATCCAGCCCGCGCCGCTGCAATGCGCGTTGCGCGGCGGCATAGCTGGCCTGCACCTGGCGCAGGCGGCTACTCTGTGAGATCGAACCATGCCGAATGCGGTAGCGATACAGCGGTTGCGGAAGATGCCCAATGCTGCAAGTTTCAGACAAGCGCAAGCACAGGTCGTAATCTTCCGCATAGGCGGCCATTGGATTGAAGCCGCCCACCGCCAGATAGGCATCGCGGCGGATCAGGCGGAACTGATAGGTCATGAAGTGCACCAGCAACTGGCGTGCGGAGTAGGGCGTGTTGCAGCGCGTGCCCGGCCCCAGCAAAGCGCCGTTCTCGTTGATTTCGACGTATTGCGAATACGCCATCCCAAGCTGTGGATGTGCGCGCAGGAACGCGTGCATTGAAGAAAGTGCGATCGGCTCCAGAATGTCGTCGCTGTCCAGCACACCCAGGAATCCACCACGCGCCTGCGTCAATGCTGCCGCAAGCGCTGCTGGGTTGCCGCGGTTGCAACCTTCGCCCAGCACTCGAAACCGCGCATCACGCGCGGCGTAGGCCGCAGCAATCTGGCCACTGCCATCGCTGGAGCCGTCATCCCACAGCAGCCCTTCCCAATGCGGATAGTCTTGCGCCAACAAGCTGTCCAGCGCCGCCGGCAGGTAGCGGGCGGTGTTGTAAATGGGTACGGCAATACTGATCAATGGCGCGTGCATGGCTGAATCTTCGGGCAATGAGGGCGCTTGAAGCCGGGATGGCCGTCCCCACATTGTCTTCTCAACGGAGAAAACGATGGACCCCAGCCAGAACCCCACGGTATTTCATGCCACCACGATTGTCTCGGTACGCCGAGGCGGGCAAGTGGTGATTGCCGGTGATGGTCAGGTGACGCTTGGCCACACAGTGATGAAGGCCAATGCGCGCAAGGTACGCCGGCTAGGCAAAGAGGGCCGCGTATTGGCTGGGTTTGCCGGTGCGGCAGCGGATGCGTTCACCTTGTTCGAATTGTTCGAGGCCAAGCTGGAAAAGCACGGCCAATTGACCCGTGCCGCGGTGGAAATGGCCAAGGATTGGCGCACCGAGCGTCGCTTTGGCAAGCTCGAAGCCTTGCTGGCGGTGGCCGATGCCGACACCTCGCTGATCATCAGCGGCACCGGCGATGTGATTGAACCGGAAGATGGGCTGATTGCGATTGGTTCGGGTGGCATGTACGCACTGTCTGCCGCACGCGCGCTGCTGGCGCATACCGAACTCGAGGCCAAGGCCATTGCCACTGAGGCGCTGAAGATTGCCGGCGATATTTGCATCTACACCAATCAGAACATCGTGGTCGAGCAGCTGTAAGCCCGCCCTGCGACGCATCGGGGCGACTCGATCAACCAAGCGAGTATCGGGGAGCGACTTGATCGGGTCGCCCCGATGCGTCGCTGCCAAGGACCCATCACCATGACTGACTCTTCCTCCATGACCCCACGCGAGATCGTTGCCGAACTCGACCGCCACATCGTCGGCCAGCATGCGGCCAAGCGCGCGGTGGCGATCGCCCTGCGCAACCGCTGGCGGCGGGCGCAGCTTGCGCCTGAACTGCGCAACGAAGTGATGCCGAAAAACATCTTGATGATCGGCCCCACCGGCGTGGGCAAAACCGAAATCGCACGTCGTTTGGCCACGCTGGCCAATGCGCCGTTTGTGAAGGTGGAAGCCACGCGGTTTACCGAAGTGGGTTATGTCGGCAAGGACGTCGAGCAAATCATCCGCGACCTTGCCGATACCGCCGTCAAGCTTTATCGCGCACAGGCCCGTGCCAAGGTGCGCACGCAGGCCGAAGAGCGCGCCGAAGACCGCATTCTGGACGCCCTGCTGCCCAAGCGGGAAACTGCGCCGGGCTTTGGCTTCAATGCTGCCACCACCACCACGGTGGATATTGGTGCAGAGCCGTCTTCGCAAGAATCGGCCACCCGCCAGAAACTGCGCAAGCAATTGCGCGCCGGTGAGCTGGATGAGCGTGAAGTGGAATTTGATATCGCGATGAATATCGGCGTGGACATCATGACCCCGCCGGGCATGGAAGACATGGGCCAGCAATTGCGGCAAATGTTTTCGCAGGTGTCGGGCAGCAAGACCCACAAGAAAGCCCTGACCATCAAAGCCGCACGGCCGATGTTGATCGAGGAAGAAGCCGGCAAATTGATCAACGAAGACGAGGTGCGTGAAGCTGCAATCGAAGCCTGCGAGCAGCACGGCATCGTGTTTATCGACGAGATCGACAAAGTGGCCAAGCGCAGCGAAGGCATGGGTGCCGATGTCTCACGCGAAGGCGTGCAGCGCGACCTGCTGCCGTTGGTGGAAGGCAGTACCGTGAGCACCAAGTACGGCGCGGTGAACACCGATCATATTTTGTTTATTGCCAGCGGTGCGTTTCATTTGGCCAAACCGTCGGATTTGATTCCGGAGATGCAGGGCCGTTTCCCGATCCGGGTGGAATTGGGCGCACTGGGCAAAGACGATTTTGTGCGCATCCTGACCGAGCCCAAGGCCGCATTGACCAAGCAATACGTGGAGTTGATGGGCACCGAAGGCGTCAGCCTTGTGTTCGCGCCGGAAGCGGTGGAGCGGTTGGCCGAAATTGCGGCACATGTGAACGAGCGCCAGGAAAATATCGGTGCCAGGCGCTTGCACACGGTGCTGGAACGCCTGCTGGAATCGCTGAGTTTTGATGCACCCGACAAGGGCGGCAACGTCCATATCGACCGCGCCTATGTGGATGCGCAACTGGGCGAGCTGGCGCAGGACCCGGATTTGAGCCGCTATATCTTGTGAGGCGGCGCAGGGAGGCGTGCTTGTCTTTTCCTTCTCCCCGCTAGGCGGGGAGAAGGTGCCAAAGGCGGATGCGGGAGTTCTTCAACTATTGAGGCTGTAAGTGGCGTAGATCGCCGCCTCGTCCAAGACATGCCCGCGCATGGCACGCAACACATCGGCGGCGGTAAATGCGGTCGGCAATGACAGCGCGGCCACATCCAGCGCAAAGATGCGGAAAAAATAGCGATGCGTACGCAGGTCGTGCGGCGGTGGATACGGGCCGTCGTAGCCAAAATACTGCCCAGCCATCGCCGCATCGCCGGCAAACCAGCCGGTGTAGTCGTTCAGGCCGGTGAGGCCGCCGGCGTCATGACCCTGTGGTTTGCCGTTGGCGGTCAGGCCGTGGCTGCAACTGCCCGCCGCGATTTCGTGCACGTCTGCGGGAATATTGGCCACCACCCAGTGCACAAAATCCCCGCGTGGATGCGCCACTGGAATGGGGGTGGCGCTATCGGCCACCAAGCCGCCATCGGTGGGTGCATCGGTGTCGATGCACAGCAAGGCAAACGATTGGGTGGCCGCCGGCGCAGCGTCCCACGCCAGATGCGGATTGCGATTGCCGCCAACGTTTTGCCCATGCTCGGCACCCAGGGCGAATTCGGCGGCGAGAGTGTGCCGGTGCTCAAAACTGTTGCTGTGGATGTGCATGCGCGTCTCCATGTGGACGATGCGTGCAGTGTGGGCGCGGTTGTTGCCGGCATCAAGCCAGCGCGGCCAGCAACGTTTGCGCCACCCAGCGTTCGGCGTAACCATCGAGGGATGCGCCTTCGATGAACCCGCAATGGCCGCCGTGGTGGGCCAGTTCCACGCTGACCATGGGCAAGGTCGCGATGCGATGAAACTGCGCCAGCGGAATCACCGGGTCATCTTCGGCCATCAGCACATGGGCCGGCAGTTGCAATGCCTGCAAGCGATCCCCGGCGATGCAATAGCCGTTGAAATATGCCTCCAAATCGGCGAAGTCGGTGTTGTTGTGCACCATCCACGCGGTCAACGCGCGCATCGGCAGCTGCAATACGTCGTTGCCGAAGGTGTGAACTTGCGGAAACAGCGCGCGTTTGCGGGCCAGTGATTGCCGCCATTTGCGTTCGAAATAGCGCAGATAGAATGCAGGCCCGGCCTCCATCTGATCCATCGCCCCGGCGGGATCCAGCAGTGGGCATACCGCTGCCACGCGCTGCAGCGGCAGGCCAGCCGCCGGTGCGCGCAGGGCGAGCCGGAGTGCGAAATTGCCGCCCAGCGAATAGCCGGCGGCGACCAATGGCAGGTCTGGCCACAGTTTGGCCACCGTGCCGGCGGCTGCCAGCACTTCATCGAGCCGATTGGAATGGAACACGCCTTCGTTGAGGTGATGGCTGTTACCGTGATCGCGGAAATTCAGCCGGAATACGGCCAACCCCGCGTGCAGCAATTGGGCGGCAGTCAGGCGCATATAGCTGGACTCGGCACTGCCTTCCCAGCCATGCAGCAACAGCGCCATCGCACGCGGCGGTTGTGCGGCAGGCAGGCTGGCAATGCCGTGCAGGCGCACGCCGCTACCCACTTCCAACACCATCGGTTGATGGGTAGCGGCGGCCTGCTGCAGACGCACGCGGCCGCGCGCGCTGCGCATGGGGCTGGAGGCCAGCAGTGATTGCGCGTGCCGATTACGCAGCCAACGAGGCGCCAGAAAGGGCGAGGCAGTCAGGCTCACGGGATGCTCAGGCTTGCGCCATCGCCTGTTCGATCTGGCTGCGCGCAGTCTGTGCAATCCCGCGGCGGCCGCTGTGTGCGTCGGGTTCAATCGGCGTCAGAAAGCACACCCGTACCTGACGTACCGGTTCACCCAACAGCCGCAACAGATTGCCGACGAAATGCTCACCCGGTGCGAATGCAATCACGGCTTGTGCATTACACTGCGGGCCATAACACAGCGCCACCGGTTGCACCGGTGCAGCCGCCTCCACTGCAGCGGCAAAGATGCGCGCATGAAACGGCCCCAGGGCTTCGCCGTCACGGGTGCCGCCTTCGGGAAAGGCCGCGACCGCTCGCCCATCGCGCAGGCGCTGGGCCATTTCGGTCATCACCAATCCCAGCGAATCGCCGTTGCCACGTTGCAGGAAGATGGTTTCCGCCTGCGCCACCACCCAGCCGAGCAGCGGCCATGCGCGGATTTCGGATTTGGCAATAAAGCCCATCATGTGCTGTGAATCCAGCAGCATGATGTCGATCCAGCTGACATGGTTGGCCACAAACAAGGTGCCACCTGCCAGTGGTGTGCCTACGCGTTGCAGGCGCATGCCGAAGATCCACAGCAAGTTGCGCGCGAACCAACGCACCGCCGCATGTGACAGCGGCCCGCCGCGGCCCAGCGCGATCAGCAGCATGACCACCGGCAGACCGATCAAGGCGTGCCACAGCAGCAGCGGTGTGCGCCAGACATAGCGCAGCACACGCAACGGGCGGGCGTCGGTGGGGGGGCGGGTGGTCATGCGGGGGGAGACATCCGAAGCTGCGACGGAAACCACGGGCGGCATTATCCGCCAGCGGCAGGCGGTTGCGGTAACACCGCCAAGGTAATCCGGCTGATGCACACCGGCTTGCCGTCTTGATCGTCGATCTCGATCGCCCATACCTGGGTGCTGCGGCCAATATGGATGGGGCGTGCAGTGCCAATCACCACACCATGGCGCACTGCACGCAAGTGGTTGGCGTTGATTTCCAGGCCCACCACGGCATTGCCGCCGGCCAGCAACATGCCGGCGCTGCTGCCCAGGGTTTCCGCCAGCGCCACCGATGCACCACCGTGCAACAAACCATAAGGCTGATGGGTGCGTGCATCCACCGGCATGCGCGCGCGCAGATAGCCATCGCCCAACTCGATGAACTCGATCCCCAGCGCCTCCATCAACGTGCCGCGGTTGCGGGCGTTGAGGAGGTTGAGGGTGATGCCTTCAGGCCATGCGTGGGGGGCAGTGGACAAGGCTTGGCTCAGCCAATCCGGAACGAGCTTGGACGCCAGCTGCGGATATAGGAATCGTTGCCACGGCCGCCGTAACCGCTGCTGCGGCCATAGCCAAAGCCGGCCTCACGCTCGCGGCGCACGTGCATGCGCTCCACCAATTCTTCACGACGGCCATCCAGCCAATCGGTACGGCCCAAGCTGGCCGGATCCACGCCGCGATGCTTGGCTTCGCGTGCACGGTAATCGCAAAAATCATCGTAGGCGTCGAGTTCGTGGGCCAGCTCACGCACCGACAATTCGATCATCACCGCATCGTCGAGGAAGCCCAGCACCGCAACGTTGTCGGGGATGATGTCATTCGGGTCGGCGAAATAAGCCAGTGCGCCCAGCACGCGCTGGCGGTCGGCTTCGTCCAGCGCCCACGCCTGATCGCGCACCATTGCAATCATGTCGTCCAGCCGCAGCAGGCGCTGACGAATGAAATCCGGTACTTCCGATTGTTGCGCACCGGCCAGCATGGCCACGGCGGCGTCGATGACCTCGTCCGCTGACTTGCCTTCGACCGCCTTGCGGGAGCGCTCTGCGGCCTCCTGGAATCGGGCAAGATCCTGGTCGTTGAGCTCGAAATTCAGGCTAAGGGGCATAACAGTGTCCACGGCGCGGAATGAAGACTCGCAGACTAGTGCGGCGCGGCGGTTGCCGTCAATCCGGAAATGCGATGACACGAAGGTTTTGCGATGGTGATGGCCTACAAAATGGGCGAAAGCCCCGAGCCGAAGGCGGTGAACACGCGTACACCCAGCCACTTCAGGCCCAGATCGACGTCCGGGAAGTCACCCACCGGCCGATTGCAGCGCCGAAAGTCGGGGGCAAACGGCGACACCGGCTGTGTCGTCTGCGGGCAGTCTGGGCCGGGCGTGTAGTCGTAGCTGGTGGCGTATTTGATCGGCCACAGGTCGAAGATCGGCATGCGCTCGGAAATGCGCGCCAAGGTGTGCTCTACACCCGGCAGGATCGGCGAGGAATCACGGCGGCCAATCGTCCACGCATTGGCCGGCTGCATGTCGCGCTGGATACTGGCGGCCAGTGCCTGGGCGAAGTGCGGGTCATCGATGACCACTGCATTTTCGGTGTTCCACGTGTCGCCACGGGGGTCGAAATTATGCGTGCCAACCACGCCGATGCGGTCATCGATCACCATCGACTTGGCGTGCAGGCCCATACGCAGGCCGGCGGTTTTCAAGCGCACCGGCAGACCGCCAGAGGATGCGAAGGGGGAGGGCCGCCCAGCCTCACTACTGGGCTCACTGCGCAGACCGCGCTTGGCCAGCCGCCGTGTCAGCCGGTTGGGCTTGATGGCGGGAATCGCCGCATCAATGTGGGGCTCGGCATCCACATCGGTTGTGGTATCCGGGCCGGCGTCCATGTCGGCATCGAGATCAGCATCGGCATCCAGCCACAAGCCGGCACCGGTTGCGCCCAGCTCAAAGGGTGCATCGGCCGGGAATGGTTTGAATTCGTGGATTTGAAAGCCGAAGTCGCGCAGGTAGCGGCGTTTGTATTTGTACGACACGGCATACGCCAGGAAGGCGTCGGTGGCGGCCAAACTATTGGTGGAAATCTGCACGCGCGGTGGCGAGGGTTGTTGGTGCAGGTTGCGGAACAGGTGTTGCGCGGGTTTGGATAACACCAGATACGGGGTTTGCAGCAGCACGTCGTGTTGCGCCCCTGCAATCAGTTGCATCAGGTTCTGACTGGCGAACCCGGCCGGGGTATCGGCATCGGCTTGCAGCAAATCCTTGCGATGCTTCACCGGCAGATCAGCCACAAAGCTGACATGCAGCACCGGCATGGCTGGGGCCACGAAGCGTGCTTGCACCACGGCGTCATCATCCACGCTGGCCAAAAGTGCGCGGACCCGCTTCGGGTTGCGGAATGGGTGGTGCGGTGCGGGTGGCGGGCCATGTTGCTGCAAGTAGCGGGCAACGTCGCCCAGGTGGGCCACCGCCACGCTGCGTGGCGACTGCCAGAAGGCATCGAAATTGGCGGTCATGTCATGCACGACCGGGCCGACCACCATGATGTCGCGGTCGCGGAAGTTGTAGTCCTCGCCCCAGTCGTAATAGTCGTTTTGGTAATTGCGGCCACCGGTGATGCCCACCTGGTCATCCACCACCAACAGCTTGTTGTGCATGCGTTGATTGAGTTGGTGCCAGCAGCATGCGGCTGCCACGGCATACATCGGCAGCGACAGCCGGGCGCGATCGAGCACCGGGTTGTACACCCGCAACTCCAGGTTGGCGTGCAGTGACGCCAGAGCGGCAAAGGTTTCCACCTTGCGCAGCGCCGCTAGTTGATCGACCAGCACGCGTACTTTCACCCCACGAAATGCGGCCGCCTGCAATTCATCCAGAATCAGCTGCGCGGCGTCGTCTTCGTCGAAGATGTAGGTCTGCAAGTCAATGCTGTGCTGCGCGCTGCGGATCAGATGCACCCGCAGCAGCAGCGCGTTGGGCGCATCATCCAGCAGCAGTGCGCGGTGCTGCGGCGCTTTGGGGGTTGAGGCGGCCAAGGTGGCCTGTGCCATCTGCAACACCGGTGAGGCCAGCGCGCAGGCATCGCTGCGGGTGCAGTCCACTTGCGTGCTGCGGGCTGCTTGCGCGATGTGTTCGGCGTGGCTGCGTTGTTGTGGCGATAGGCTGGCGCAACTGGCAAGCAGCAGCGCCAGCAGCCCGGTCAGGCATCGACCGAGGAGGTGCTCAGGCATCGCTTCACGGCCACCAGAACTGCGACAGGCGTGCGGCTCCGGGCTCGACTGCGGCATCGGCAGGAAACTCGAGTACCGCGACGCCGGAGGGAGGCATCCCGCGGTAGTCGCCGGTTTGCCCGCTGTGCAGCAGCGCCGCCAATTGTTCCAGCCCGGGGTTATGGCCGACGATCATCAGCCGCTCGGCATCCCGGTGCGCATCGGCCAGCGCCGCCAAGGTGCCGGGATCGGCTTCGTAGATACTGGGTTCTTCACGGACATCATCGCAGCCCAGCGCGCCCAGCGCAGCCAAGGTCTGGCTGGCACGCACCGCAGGCGAGCACAACACCCGGCCAGGTAACAGGCCGTGTTCGCGTAACCACTGCCCGGCTGCGGTGGCCTCGGCCAGGCCGACGGCAGACAACGGACGCTGGGCATCGGCCTGCCCCGGCGCGGGAGGTTCGGCGTGGGCGTGGCGGAGCAGGATCAAGTCGCGCATGAGACGTTCCTGTGACTGGGGCTTGCAGCGTACATGGCTGCGCGAATTTGCGCAGCTTGTGCTGTTTGATCCCATCAAGAACAAGCCCAGGCTGCTGGATTACACCACCACCCAGCAACGCACCACCTTGGTGTACGACACCGGCGGTTTCCTCAGCCAGCGCAAAGGCGAGCACGGGCAAGCCTTGACCTACCACTACAACGCCAATGGCGATGTGGATCAAATCAAGGATGCGTTGAATAACAGCACCACCTACAGCTACGACCGCCAGCGCCGTGTCACCAGCACCACCGATGCGGCGGGCACCACGCAGCTCACCTACAACGCCTTGGGCTTGACCACGCAGGTGCGCGATGCCCGCAACAACGCCACCAGCTACAGCTACGACGGCCTGGGCAATCTGCTGGCGCAAACCAGCCCGGACACCGGCAGCACCAGCTTCAGCTACAACGCCGTGGGCCAGCGCACCCAGCAGCAACGTGCCGATGGCAGCACCTTGGCCTATACCTATGACGCCCTGGGCCGCCTGAAAACCCAAGCCGGCGGCGGCCAAACCCGCACGCTCACCTACGACACCTGCACCAACGGCAAAGGCCAACTGTGCAGCGCCGCCAAGACCGGCGGCACAGCCACCACCGACAACTTCAGCTACACCGCGTGGGGCCAGTTGGCCACCCGGCAGGATGTGCTGGGTGCCGCCACCGACACCACCAGCTACAGCTACGACGGCATGGGTCGCTTGGCCGGCATCGGCTACCCCAGCGGCGTGAGTGCGGGCTACAGCTACACCCAAGGGCGCTTGGACAAGATCACCGCCACGGTGAACGGGGCCACCAGCACCGTGGCCAGCTTCGACGGCTACCGGGTGTTGTCGGCCTGCCGGCCTACCCCGCGTGCCGTGTGTACGCTTGCAGTTGTGCGACGGCGTCGTGCAGGCGGTCGGTCAGCGTGGCGACAGCGTCCCAGTGGCCGCTGCGACCGGCGGTTTCCAGTGCGGCGGCGGCTTCGCCCAAGTGGTGTGCGCCCACCAGCCGCGCTGCGCCTTTGATTTTGTGGGCCTGCCGGGTCAGTTCAGGCAAATTGTTGGCAGTGTGCAGCCGGTCGAGTTCGGCCAGGTCGGCATCGGTGCTGGCCAGAAAGTCGGTTAGTAGCGCGCCGGCTTCAGCGGGATCGCCACCGGTCAGTTCCGTCAATATGCTGCGATCCAGGATATTCGTATCTGCGATGTTGGATGCAGTGGAGGCTTGGGTGTTGTTTTCGGTTTGGATGCGCAGACTGTCGGCGTGACTGGCATCGGCATCGCCTCGCGTATGCGGTAGCCAGCGTTGCAAACAGACGCCCAGCGTGGCGATGCCCACCGGTTTGGCTAGGTAGTCGTCCATGCCGGCCTCCAGGCAGCGCTCGGCTTCACCTTTCAGGGCCGAGGCGGTGAGTGCAATCACCGGCGTGCGTGGCAACCCGCGTTGGGATTCCTCGCTGCGGATCTGGCGCGCCATTTGATAGCCATCCATGTGTGGCATGTGCACATCCGACAACACCAAGGCATAGCGGCCAGTCCGCCAGGCATCCAAGCCTTGAACACCATCTTCGGCTACTTCCGAGGCATAGCCGGCCAAGGCCAATTGCCGTTGGATGACTTGCCGGTTGGTGGCGTGGTCGTCCACCAGCAAAACCAAACTGCGTTCTTGCTCGGCAATGGACACACTGGGAAGTTTGCGCGGCGCAAAGCCGGCCACTTGTTTGCCGGGCAGTATCATGTCCGGTAATTCGTCGGCGGGCGCACGTTGCAAGCTGACCTGCAAGCGCATGCTGGTGCCCTTGCCGAGGGTCGACTCCATGGTAATGGTGCCGCCCATCAATTCGGCAATGCGGCGGCAAATCGCAAGTCCCAGGCCCGTGCCACCAAAGCGGCGTGTGGTGTCGGCTTCGGCCTGTGCGAATGGCTGAAACAAGCGGGCCTGTGCCTGTTGGCTGATGCCGATGCCGGTGTCGGTCACGCGGAACACGATGGCATCACTGCCCATTGCGCCCGCTTTGGGCTCATGCCCTGCGCATTCTGCGGCAATGGTAATCCGGCCGCGCTCGGTGAACTTGAGTGCGTTGGACAAAAAATTACTGAGCACCTGACGCAGCCGCACCGGGTCAACATAGTGCGCGGGTGCGATAGTGGGGTCGATCTCGCACAGCAGCAGCAAGCCCTTGCTGGAGGCTGTGCCTGAGTAGTTGGCGGCCACGCTGTTGAGTAAATCGGGCAGCGAAGTCGGCAACGGTTCCAGCTCCATCTTGCCGGCTTCGATTTTGGAAAAATCCAGAATGTCGCCAATGATGCGCAGCAGCGATTCAGCGGAGCTGGAAATGACCCTGAGCGAGCGCCGTTGTTCGGTATCCAGATGGGTATGGCCAAGCACTTCGATCATGCCGGTAATCCCGATCATCGGGGTGCGAATTTCATGGCTCATCGCCGCAAGGAAGGCACTCTTGGCGTGATTTGCATCGCGTGCGCGCATCTCGCTATCACGCAGGGCGCGTTCCAGACGTTTTTGCATGGTCAGGTCGGTGGCCACGGCCAACAAGCCCACCATGGTGCCGGTGTCGTCGCGCATTGCCGAGAGTGCCAACAATACCGGCAAGGTACGACCGCGTTGATGGCGCAGTGCAAATTCGCGTGGCGGTTCGCGGTGCCGGGCCAGCTCGTGCAGTGCCGTCCAATTGGCTGGAATCGTCTTGCCATAGGCTTCACTGAGCGAGCGTGCCAGCGCACCCAGGGCGTCCGGATCTAGCACCACATCCAGTGTTTCGCGGCCAAGCAAACTGCCCGCCGGCCAGCCCAGCAAGCGTTCCGCAAATGGATTGATCTGCGAAAATACGCCATCTTCATCGACCGCAAAAATTGCAGTAGGTGCAGCCTCCAGCAGCAGGCGTTGGAATTGCTCGCGGCGTTCCAGTGCAATCCGCACACGTTCGGTATTGCCCAATTGCTCGATGAGCTGGGCTTCGATCCTGCGCACGTGGTTGCGCATGCCCAGGAAACTGTCCATCACTTCACCCAGCTCGCCGCGCGGCATATAGCGAGGTTGCATGGTGTAGTCATTCAGGGTCATTGCGCGCGCCAGTTCAGTCAGGCTTTCCACCCCGCGATAGCCGTTGCGCAAAATGCGCCGGCCCAACACCGCGACCAAGCCAAGGCATAGCAACGACAGCCCCACCCGCACCCGCCCCAACCATTGCGCACGGGCCTGCTCGGCGGCGACCAGCGCGGCAGCGCGTGCTTGTACGAGACTATCGAGACGCTCCAGCCGTTGCACCAGTGGATCGGCGGCAGGAAACAAATCATGATCGGCAAATTGGCCCAGCGCCAAAATATCTTGCTGGTGCAAGATGGTTTGCAACTTCTCGAAGGCGGCATCGGCCTGTGGCCGCTCCAGTTGCGCCTGCGTCAGTAAAGCCGCCGCTTCGCTATCCAAGGGCATGGCTTGCAGTGCCTGCCATTGGGTTTCGGAATTGGCCTTGGCCTGATTGATCGCAGACTCCGCCTGCTGCCAGTTGATCAGATAATTGCGGGTGCGAAAGGTGGTGTCGATCAGGCCTTGCTCGTAGGCGTTGGAGAGCTTGCGGATGCGATGCATGCCGGTCAGCACATCGTCCTGCATCGCCGTCATCGAGCGCTGCATGAAGTACTGGCCGGATTGATCCAGCAGCAGCACCAATGCGCCGGTAATCAGGAACAGCCCGAACAAACCCAATAATTGGTGGCGAATTCCGGCCTTGGAAGGGTCAAGCAACATCAGGCGTTAGTTGCCAGGACGCCGCCAGCGTGCCACCGCTGCCTGCAGTTCGCTGCCTGGCACGGGCCTGCCAATCAGCCAACCTTGGGCGATATCACAACCCAGTTCGGCCAGCATCTGCCAGTCCTCAATGGTTTCCACGCCTTCGGCCACGGTGACCAAATTCAATTTGCGCGCCAAATCCAGGCTGGCTTCAACCATCGCGCGTTTGCGGGGTTGTGCATGCGAGCCGAACACGAATTCTTTGTCGATTTTCAGTTCGGTGAACGGCACCTGTGCCAATTGCGCCAAGGAGGAGTAGCCAGTACCGAAATCATCAATCGACAGTCCAAACCCCTTCAATCGCAGCCGTGCCAACAAGCCCAACCCGCGAGCGGCATCGGACATGACAGAGCTTTCGGTGATCTCGAGCACCACGTCTTCGGGCAGGATGCCGTAATTTTCGGCAATTGCCTGATAGCGATCGGCCGCCGTCGAGTCTGCTAGCGCCAACGGCGACACATTGACCGACAATTTCAAGCGCATGCCGCTTTGATGCCAACGCTGCAGCCATTGGCAGCCCTGTTCCAGCATGCAGTCAGTGAGCAGGTTGGCATAACCCTCACGTTCCAGTACCGGTACAAACAGCACCGGGCCGACCACGCTGCCATCGGGGCGTTCCCAGCGTGCCAAGGCTTCAACCCCCACCACCTTGCCGTTGCCGAACTCCACTTGCGGTTGGAACCACGGCACGATTTGGCCCTGCTGCAATGCAGCTACCAAATCCGGCACGCTGAAGTCGGCTTTGCTTTCGTCCTTGGCTTCGCCGACATGGTCGTCAAACCGCGCCAATAACACTTCCAGTTTTTCGCGGGTCAGCGGCTTTTCCACGCTGCCCAGCACGCGCAGTCCATAGGCGCGCGCCATGCTTTGCACGGTATGCAGGAGTGCAGGATCCAGTGCACTGACTACCGCCACCGAGCGCGCAAGGCGCTCATGTGCGATCAGCCCAATACATTCGACGCCATCCATGCCGGGCATATCCAAGTCCACCAGCACCACATCGGGCAGGGTGCTTTGCTGACGCAACACGTTCAGTGCATGCAGGCCATCGGCACCCTCCAGCGTGCGTTCAACTCCCAACTCATTGAGCAGGCGCAAGGCGATGCGGCGCTGAAAGCCGTGGTCTTCCACCACCATCACCTGCAGTTCCGACCAGCTCATGCAACCTCCCCGAAGCACGTGGCGAGCGGCAAGCCTACCCCAGCAGGGGGCAGGATGGGAGATTCGCAGTGGATTGGGTCATGTATGGGGCAGTACGGGCCGCTACACTCATGGCGCAATGGCCAGAGGAGCCGGTCTTGAACGCGTTGTTTGAGTTGTCTGCACCGTGCTGGCATTTTGTGCTGCGTGCCAGCGTGATCTACGTTCTGGTGATGGTATTGATGCGCGTGTCCGGCAAACGTGCGGTCGGGCAGTTCACTCCGTTCGATCTGATCTTGTTGATCCTGATCGGCAATGCCGTGCAAAACGGCATCAATGGCGGCGATAACTCACTGACCGGCGCCTTGATCATGGCCAGCACCTTGATCGTCCTGAATTACGCGGTGGCATGGGGGTCGGCGCGGCATGCCGGGTTTCGTCGCTTGGTGGAAGGTGCGCCGGTGATGTTGGCGCACGCCGGGCGGGTGGATCACGCCATGCTGCGCAAACAATTGGTGAGCACCGCCGATTTCGAAACCGCCATGCGGCAGGCCGGCTGCGCCGATGTGGCTGACATCCAGCGCGCCATACTTGAGACCAATGGCCACATCAGCATTGAGCTGCGCGACAAAAAGTCGGGTTAGCGCAACTCGCGCAGCCAATCGCGCGGGCGCAGGTAGTGGGCAAGGCGTGCTTCGGCACTGCCGGCCGCAGGCGTGTAGCCGTATTCCCAACGCACCAGTGGCGGCAGGCTCATCAGAATGCTTTCGCTGCGCCCACCCGATTGCAGGCCGAACAGCGTGCCGCGATCGAACACCAGATTGAACTCGACATAACGCCCGCGCCGGTACAGCTGGAACTGGCGTTCACGCTCGCCAAAGGGTGTGTGTTTGCGGCGTTCGACAATCGGCAGATACGCGTCCAGAAAGCCATCGCCCACTGCGCGCAAATAGGCAAAGTCGGTGTCGAAGTCAGTATGCAGATCATCGAAAAACAGGCCGCCCACGCCACGGGTTTCGTTGCGATGCTTGAGCAGGAAGTACTCGTCGCACCAGCGTTTGTGCGCGTCGTAGCGCTGGTCGCCGCCGAATGGTTCGCATAACGCGCGTGCGGCCCGGTGCCAATGCAGCACGTCCGCATCAAACGGATAGAACGGGGTCAAATCAAAGCCGCCACCAAACCACCACGCCACCGTGTCATCGCCGCGCATGGCGCGAAAATGGCGCACATTGGCGTGGGTGGTGGGCAGATACGGATTGCGTGGATGGAAGACCAGCGACACCCCCACCGCCCGCCACGAGGTGCCCGCCAGTTCCGGCCGCGCCACGCTCGCCGACGGCGGCAAGGTGTTGCCGGAGACATCGGAAAACCCGATCCCCGCCTGCTCGAATACTGCACCATCACGCAGGATCCGGGTGCGCCCACCACCACCTTCGGCGCGTTGCCAGTGGTCTTCGTGGAAGGTGGCACTGCCATCGGCCGCTGCAATGTCCGCGCAGATGCGGTCTTGCAGGCCGGTGAGGTAGGCGCGGATGGTGTCGATGGCAGGAATGGCCGGGTTCATGCCGACATTGTAGTGAGCATCGCCATCATCAGTGCCCGTGGCTGTGGGCTGCTGGCAATCACCACCTTGTTGAACCCCGCGTCGCGTGCGGTGATTGCCAAACGTTCACTGGCGGCAAGCACATGCATGCCTTGCAATCCAGGCAGCAAAGACGCTGGTATTTGGGCCAGCAGTGCGTGCAGCGCTTCGGCGCTCGTTAGCGCCAAGCCTATGCGTTGTGGCGTTTGCAACACAGCGGCCAGCAACCGCCAGCGACGCTCTGGAATCGACACGGTGCTGCGCGCATACACATCGACACGGATGACCTGCGCGCCACGTGCTTCCAGTGCTGGTTGCAAAACGCCGCGCCCACCTTGCCCGGTAATCAGACCGATGCGCTTGCCTTGCACTTGCGCCAGTGCCGGGAGTGCCAACAGTCCTTCGCTATCCATCCGCGCCGGTGCGATGGCGTCGATACCCGCACGCACCAATGCGCGCCGGGTGCCTGCGCCCACCGCAATCCAGCGTTGCTGGCGGCGCATGCCCGGTGATGTCAGTGTGATGGCGGTACGCGCTGCGTTGGGGCTGGTGAATAGCACCACATCGGCTTTCAGTGCCGTGGCCAATGCGCCGCGTGTTTGCGCATCATCCTGTGCGGTGATGGCGATCGGTGAAATGGCCAGCACGCGTGCGCCCAAGCGCGCTGCCGCGGCACGCAGGCTGGCGTGTTGTCTGCGCGGACGCAGCGACAATACGGTGCAGTCTTGAAGTGGAAGTGCTTGATCGATAAGGCGCGGCATGCGCCAAGCTTGGCACAGCAAGCACGGATGCGGCAGGCTAGTGGCATGGACGCACACGTGAACCCCGCAGCGCTGGATGCTCTGGCCGTACATTTCAATGGCATGCCGCCGGTGGCCTGCATGCAACCGCGGATTCTGGATTGGCACGCAGGCACGCTGCGCCTGCGGGCACCGCTGGCGGCCAATATCAACGACAAGGGCTGCGCATTTGGTGGCAGCCTGGTATCACTGATGACGATTGGCGCGTGGGGCTTGATTTCGCTGGAGGTGGAAAGCGCCGGCCTGCATGCCGATATTTTTGTCGCTGATTCACGGGTGCGCTACCTCAAGCCGGTGTTTGAAGACATCGTGGTGGAGGCGGTGTTCGATGATGCCAGCGAGCATGCGCAGTTGGTGGACAGGTTGCGCAAACAGGGGCGGGTGAGTATCCGGTTGCAGGCCAATACCCTGTTGCAGGATGGGGGAGTGGCGGCAACCTTTGTGGGTCGTTACGTCGCGATTGCCAAGGCATGAGGGCAGTACCTGCAAGGCCGCGCCATAAACCTGCGGCATAAACCAGCTAGGATGCGGGCTTCCCCCGCTGGAGAGTCTGCAATGTTCAAACTGGCACTGCGCTGTGTGTTGATCGCTTGCTTGGCGATGTTGGCGGGTTGCCCGAAGTCTGCCAGCAAGGGCACCGCACTGGATGAAATTCAGTACACCTGGTCGGCAGCGATTCGCTGGGGCGACTTCGAGGGCGCATGGGGTCTGGTCGATCCCAAGGTGCGCGAAGCCCACCCGATGACCGATCTGGATTTTTCCCGTTTCAAACAAGTCCAGATTTCGACCTATCGCGATACCGGCAGCAGCATCGTGGGGGGGGATGTGGTGCGCGACATCGAAATTGGCGTCATCAATCGCAACACCTTGGCCGAACGCAGCGTGCGCTACCGCGAGCGCTGGCGCTATGACGAGGCTGCCAAAACCTGGTGGCTGACCTCGGGAATGCCGGATTTGTGGCAGGGTGAGTAAGCTGCGCCCGCAAAGTTGGCGCGTGCAGACGGGGCGGCAGGTACAATTGCCGCCCCGTGATTCGTGGTAGTTGCCGTGACCTTTGCCGACCTGGCCGCCTTTGCTGGCCGTAATCCCGTGTTGTCGCTGGCTTTGGTGGGCCTGACGGTAGCCATCATCGTCAATGAAATCCTTGGCCTGCTGAGCGGCGTGCGGCGCATCGGCCCGGCGCAACTGACCGCCTTGGTCAATCGCGATAACGCCTTGGTCGTGGATTTGCGCGCGATCGGTGATTTCGAAAAAGGCCATATTGCCGGTGCCAAGAACGTGCAGATGAGCCAGTTCGATCCTGAAAACAAGGCACTGGCCCCCGCCAAATCACTGCCTGTCGTGTTGGTGTGCCAGGTTGGCCAGACTGCTACGACTGCAGCCAAACGCCTGCGCAAGGCGGGCTTCGCACAGGTGGCGGTATTGGAGGGTGGCATCCAGGCGTGGCAGTCGGCCGACTTGCCGCTGGTCAAGGGGCGCTAAGCCGCCTGCAAGCTTCGGCGGGGGATCGGTTGCCCTTGTGAATGGCGCGGGTCACCCCATGTCCTAGGTTATCGCCCGCCAACGGTGCGATAATTCCCTTTTACTTGTGCGCCTTGTGCACATTCATACGCATACCTTGGAGTTGTCCATGTCCGATGAAACCCTGAACGGTGCCGCTCCGGTTGCCGATGCCCAGCCGCAAGGCCCTCTCTTCACTGTCGAGAAGTTGTATGTGAAGGATCTGTCCTTCGAGGCGCCGAACGCACCGCAGGTGTTCAACGAACAAGGCCAGCCGGACTTGCAGATGAAGTTGAACCAGAAAGTGCAGCGTCTGGCCGACACCGCATTCGAAGTCAGCCTGGGCATCACCCTGACCTGCACCTTGAATGGCAAGACCGCTTATCTGGCCGAAGTGGAGCAGTGTGGCGTGTTTGGTTTGGGCGGCATGGAAGACCATATTCTGGACGCGATGCTGGGTATCCAGTGCCCGAACATCCTGTACCCCTACGCCAGTGCCGCCGTCGGCCAGCTGATCACCGCGGGTGGCTTCCCGCCGTTCCCGATGCAGCCGATCAACTTCGATGCACTGTACGGAGAAACCCTGCGCCAGCGTAGCGAACAGCAAGCTGGCGGCGAATTGGCCAACGCTGAAATTGCCGGCAACGCCTGAGCGACTCGGTTGCATGATGCCGTCCGCTAAACCGGCGGTTGCCGTACTTGGCGCGGGCTCTTGGGGCACCGCGCTGGCCGCCTTGATTGCCCGTCATGGTCACCCCACCGTGTTGTGGGGCCGCGATGTGGCCACCGTGGCGACAATCGATGGGGGCGGCGAAAATCCGCGTTATCTGCCGGGCATTGCGTTGCCCGGCAACCTGCGTGCCACCACCTCCTTGCACGAGGCGCTGGTCGATGCCGCTTTGGTGCTGGTGGTGGTGCCCTCGCATGCGTTCGCTGAAACCTTGCGCGCGCTCGCCCCATTGCGCCCGCCGCAGGCCGGGGTGGCGTGGGCGACCAAGGGCTTCGAGCCGGGCAGTGGCCGCTTTCTGCATGAAGTTGCTGCCGAAGTATTGGGTGATGACGTGCCGTTGGCGGTGGTGACTGGGCCGTCGTTTGCCAAGGAAGTGGCGCAAGGGTTGCCCACCGCACTGACCGTGCATTCGGACGATGCCGTGTTTTGCCGGCAGGTGGCCGATGTGCTGCACGGCCCGGCGTTTCGTGCCTATACCGGCAACGACATGCGCGGCGCCGAGCTGGGCGGGGCGATGAAAAACGTGCTGGCGGTGGCCACCGGCGTGGCCGATGGCATGGGGCTGGGGTTGAACGCCCGCGCCGGGCTGATTACCCGTGGCCTGAATGAAATGCTGCGGCTGAATATCGCCCTGGGCGGCCGTCCGGAAACCCTGATGGGCTTGGCCGGCTTGGGTGACTTGGTGCTGACCAGTACCGGCGATTTGTCACGCAACCGTCGGCTGGGCTTGGCGCTGGGGCGCGGCTCCTCGATCGAGGATGCGGTGCGCGAAATTGGTCAAGTAGTGGAATCGATCCAAACCGCCGATGAAGTGATGCGGCTGGCCACCCTGCACGGTATCGAACTGCCGATTGCAGAGGGCGTGCGCGACGTCCTGCATGGAAGTGTGACTCCCGCAGAAGGATTGGCGCGATTGATGGCGCGCGAACAGAAAGCCGAGTACCCGCAGGACTTGTTCGGTTGAGCGTCTGCGTTTGAGCACACCCAGGTAAGCCAACTGAAAACGCCCGGCATTGCCGGGCGTTCGGGTGTTGCACGGTGTTGCCCGGTTTACCAGCTGAAGCGCGGGCCCACGAACCACTGGGTATCGCCGCCGTTGACGACGCGCACGTCGGCATTGACGCCCCAGTTCTGATTGAACTTGGCAGTGGCGCCCAAGCGGCCATAGGCCTCGCCTTTGACGTGGTTGCCATCCATATACCCGAGCATGGCGTAGCCTTCGATGTTTGGCGTCAACGCACTGCGCACACCGCCTTCGATGCTGTAGCCATCGGCCGTGATGCCAGCGCCGGCGTCCAGCTTCTCATAGGCCACATTGGCCACGAAGTCGGTGTTCTTGCCAATCTGCGTGTTGTAGCCGCCACCCACGCGCCACTGGTCGAAATCAACGCTGGTGTGCTTGATCTTCTGGTTGGAATAGTCAGCGAACAGATGGAAATTCGGATGTACGGCAACCGAGCCGTTCAGGCCCCAGCCGTCGGCATCCGGGCCGTTGGTGTTGGTGGCGACATAGCCGCCCTGCACGTAGTTGTAGTTGATGCCGTCGGCCGCAGAGGCAGCAAAGGGCAGGGTGGCAATCAGGGCAAGGGCAATGGCATAACGCTTCATGAGGGAGACCTCCATGTTGTTGTTGTGGGTGCCTCACCAGGCGGCGGGCACGGGTGCAATTTCGATGATTGCGTCACAACACTGGCTGAATCCAAAACTGATTGGTACAGGAATTGTTCAATATGTAAGCAGTAGAAGCACGCACCTTACGCTTGGCCCTGAAAGCGGTACCTTTGGCCAGGTGTTGTCCGCTTTAGCGCCAGCCCGGCGTACAGATGTCTAAAAGCACCAAAGGAAAGCCAGCACGATGATGGGCACGCACCAATCCCTGCTCCGCCATTTAGTGTTCATTGCATGCGCAGCGCTGCTGGCCGCGTGTTCGCACATCGGCCGCCAAGTGCCGACGGTGTTCCAAGGCAAGTTCAGCCCCAGCGGCAAGTACTACGCGTACATCTACCAGAGCGTGTTCATCTTTTCCTATCAACGCACCGGCGGTCGTTCCGTCAGCAATGGGTCGCTCACCTATTACCTGCAAGTCGTCGATTCGAGCACCGGTCAGAAACTGCTGGCCAAACCGCTGAAGCCGCGGGAGTTCGATTGCACGTATCCGCAGCTCGGTGCTGTGAGTGAGGCGCATGTACTGATCGCATGTTCCAATAGCAAGGGTCAAGCGCAGGCTCCGTTCGTGTTCTCGATCGCTACACAGCAAGTCACCCTGACGGGCAAGGCCATTGCCGAGCGTAACCCGGCGCTGGGCGGCGTCCACGGTACCGATTTCTATCGTAGCCGCGAGCAGCTGAGTGCCTTCATCATGGAAGCCAGCGATGGGCGCAAATACCAGCTGAACCCGGACAGTGGCACCGCGCAGCCGGTCACTGGTGACTTCGAACGGCTGGATATCGACGATCCGCTTCGCGGTGAATTGCCCAAGAGTCTGCGCGAAGCCGGGGACGGGCGACGCTACATTGAGGTGGCAGCGCGCGGGCAGTCACGGCGGTCGACGGAAGATTTTCTCAGGCCCAAGTATTTGATGCTTGGCCATGACACCGAGGATCACTTCTCGCCGGCAACGCAAGTGGATGGTGGTTTTCTGGTGTTGTCCAACACCGTGAAAGACAGCGGCCAGCACAAGCTGCTGTCGCTGGTGGATGCCGCCACGTTGGCCACCCGCTGGAGCACGCCGCTGCCGCAGCAGCGCGGCGACTGGGCCAACGGGTTCGATAACGAGCAGTTTGTGCAGCAGGGCAATCAACTGTTGGTGGCGAACTCGTCGCAACTGCTGCGGATGGATCTGCTGACTGGCCAGATCACGCGCAATGTGGATTTGGTGGATTAAAGACGGATGCGGCGCGGCTTGGCGTCAGGCGCAGCCATCAAAACCCTGCTGTCGCCACGCTTCAAACACCATCACCGCCACCGTATTGGACAGGTTGAGGCTGCGGTTATTGGGCCGCATCGGCAGGCGCAGGCGTTGACTTGCCGGGATGTCGTCCAACACATCGGCGGGTAAGCCGGCGGTTTCGCTGCCGAACAAAAACACATCGCCAACGCGGTAGGTGGGGCTGTCGTAGCGCACCCGGCCACGGGTGGACAGTGCGAACACGCGCGGCGCGCTGCTTTGGCTGGCTGCAATGGCGGTCAGTGCGGCGGCCAAGTCGTCGTGCACCTGCATCGGAGCATATTCGTGGTAGTCCAGCCCGGCGCGGCGCAGCTGTTTGTCGTCGATGTCGAAGCCGAGCGGGCGCACCAGGTGCAGTTGCGCGCCGGTATTGGCGCACAGGCGGATCACATTGCCGGTATTGGGCGGGATTTCCGGGCGATGCAGGATGACGTGAATCATGCACGCATTGTAGGGCGTGGGCGCTGGCGTGACTTCTGTCTACTGCAGGCAATCAAGGATGGCAGCTATCATTACAGGTTAACGGCGTCGTTCGTGACGCCCATCACAGGAGTTGCCGATGTCCATGCTTCGTCCCGCCGCGCTGGCGTTTGCCCTTGCCACCGCGCTGTCAGCCGGAACCTATGCCCCCGCCGTACAAGCAGCCAACGCGCCGGCGGTGGATATCAAATACGAAAGTTTCACGCTTCCCAACGGCTTGCGCGTAGTGGTGCACACCGACCGCAAGGCCCCGATCGTGGCGGTCAACGTGTGGTACCACGTGGGCAGCAAAGACGAGCCGGCCGGCCGCACCGGCTTTGCCCATTTGTTCGAGCACCTGATGTTCAACGGCAGCGAAAACGCGCCCGGCGAGTTCTTTGCCCCGTTCAAGGACATCGGTGCCACCAACCAGAACGGCACCACCAATTCCGACCGCACCAACTATTTTGAAAACGTGCCGACCACCGCGCTGGATACTGCGCTGTGGATGGAGTCCGACCGCATGGGCCACCTGCTGGGTGCGATCGACCAGAAGACCTTGGACGAGCAGCGCGGCGTGGTGCAAAACGAGAAGCGTCAGGGCGAAAACCAACCCTACGGGCAAGTGTGGGACGAGCTGGGCAAGATCATGTACCCGGCTGGTCACCCTTACCACCACAGCACCATTGGCTCGATGAACGACCTCAACGCGGCCTCGCTGGAGGATGTGAAGACTTGGTTCAAGACCTGGTACGGCCCGAATAACGCGGTGCTGGTGCTGGCCGGTGACATCGATCTGGCCACCGCCAAGGAAAAGGTGAGCAAGTTCTTTGGTGATATTCCCGCAACACCCACTATGACCCAGCCGAAGGTGGATGTGGCCGCGCACACCAGCAATTCGCGCAGTGAAATGACCGACACGGTGCCGCAGTCGCGCATCTACCGGGTATGGAATGTGGCGCAGTACGGCACCCCGGATCTGGACCGCTTGCAATTGCTGGCGCAAATTCTGGGCGGCGGCAAATCGTCGCGCTTGGAGAGGCGTCTGGTACATCAAGACAAACTGGTGGACAGCGTCAGCGCCGGTGCCTACGGCTCGCAGTTGAGCAGCACCTTCATGATCACTGCTGCCGTCAAGCAGGGCGTGGACGTGGCCAAGGTCGAGGCGGTCATCGACGAAGAATTGAATAAATTGTTGAAAGACGGTCCCAGTGCCGACGAAGTGACGCGCAATCGCACCGCCACCGAAGCCGGTTGGATCCGTGGCGTGGAGCGCATTGGCGGGTTTGGCGGCAAGGCCGATGCGCTGGCCGAATGCGCGGTGTTCATGGGCAATCCTGGCTGCTTCCGCGACAGTCTGAAAACGCTGGCCGAAGCCACCCCGGAAAACCTGCGTGCCAGCGGCAATGCCTGGTTGGGCGCGGGCAAGGGTAGCCACACCTTGGTGGTGAACCCGGGCAAGCGCGTGGCGATTACCGAGGAGGCCACGGTCAAGCCGACCCCGTTCAATACGCCCAAAGTGGATGCCAAGTACAAGACCACTGCATCCACGGTGAACCGCAGCAAGGGCGTGCCGATGCCGACCAGCTTCCCGAAGTTGGTGTTCCCGGCGCAGCAGCACGCTACCTTGCGCAACGGCACCAAGGTCATTTTGGCCGAGCGCCATGACATCCCGGTGGTGCAGATGAGCTATGACTTCCGTGGGGGCGCTGCAGTGGATCCGGCCGACAAGCCGGGCATGGCCAATTTCAGCATTGGCCTGCTGGATGAAGGCGCTGGTGATTTGGATGCACTGGCATTTGCCGATCGCGCGCAGGCGCTGGGTGCCACGGTGGGGGCCAGCGCTGGCCTTGACAGCAGCAGTATCTATTTGTCAGCGTTGAAGCAGAATCTGGAGCCGTCGATGGCGCTGTATGCCGATATGCTGCGCAAGCCGCGTTTCGAGCAGGCCGACATCGACCGCGTGCGCGGCCAATGGATTGCCGGCATCAAGCAAGAAAAAGCCAATCCCAATGGTTTGGTGCGGCGCGTCCTGCCGGGCTTGGTGTATGGCGCGGGACATCCGTATGCCAACCCAAGCAATGGCACCGAGGCGGCGATTGCAGGGCTGACTCGCGCCGACATCCAAACCTGGCATGACACCGCCCTGCGCCCGCAGGACGCCACCTTGGTGGTGGTGGGTGACACCACGTTGAAGGAAATCCTGCCATTGCTGGAAAAGCAGTTTGGCGATTGGCAAGCGGCCGGCAAACGCAGTGCTGCAGCAGCGATCCCGATGGCGGCGGCACAGCCCAAGGCACGTGTCTTCATGATCGACCAGCCCGGCGCCGTGCAGGCCAATATCGTGGCCGCAGAAACCCTGCCGTCCAGCAACGATGCCAAGTCGGTGCAGTACGACATGGCCAATATGGTGATCGGTGGCGACTTCACCGCACGTTTGAACATGAATCTGCGTGAAGACAAGCACTGGTCATACGGTGCCGGTAGTGGTGCCGGTAGTGCGGTGGGGCAGCGCTTGTGGCGGGCCAGCGCACCGGTGCAAATCGACAAGACCGGTGAGGCGATGGCGGAAATGCAGCGCGAACTCGGCGATTACACCAGTGGCAAGCGTCCGGCCAGTGCCGAGGAAGTGGCCGGCATGAAGAAGGTGCTGACCTTGACGTTGCCGGGTGCCTACGAAACGGCTTCGGCGGTGATGAATACCATTTCCAGTAATGCCCTGTATGGCCGTCCGGATGATTACGTGTTCAAGCGCAGCGCCGAGATCGAGGCCATGACCCCGGAACAGGTGAACGCTGCGGCCAAGGTGTTGGCCAGCCAAGCACTGACGTGGCTGGTGGTCGGTGACTTGTCCAAGACCCAAGGCCCGGTGGAGGCACTGAAGCTGGGTGAAGTCACCGTGCTGGATGCCGATGGCAAACCGGTGGTGAAGAAGTAAGCATGCCTTGAAGTAGACATGCCGTTCATCCTGTTGCACCGAAAGCCCGCCACACTTGGCGGGCTTTCTTTTGCCGATGCCGAGACAATCCGATGCCCGTGATGCGAGTGATCCTGCTGTCCTGTGCCGTACTGGCGTTGCCCGCATGTACCTTCGTCAAACTAGCGCCGGGGGCCAAGCAGGTACAGGTGTTGAGCCGTGCCCCCAGTGCGTGCGAAAGCCGTGGCGAGGTCGCGGTATCGATCACTCATAAAGTTGGTTTCTACGAGCGCAATGACACCCAGGTGCGTGATGAATTGGAAACCTTGGCTCGCAACGAGGCCCCCGGGTTGGCGGCCAACCGCATCAGCCCGCTCGGTCCGCCACGGGATGGTGAGCAGCGCTGGGCGATGTGGCGCTGCAGCTGAGGCAGCCGGGGCCAACGTTGATGGGCCGCACAAAATTTCAATACGTAAGCGTATGGTCGTGAAACGCGCTATCCTGTGCGGTTCCGGCACCGCGTTGGTGCCTGTGCGAGTGTCTGCCCATGCTGTTTCAACGTGTTGCCATTGCCGGTTTGGCCCATATCGACGCCCCGCGTCGCTTGAGTTCGGATGAGATCAACCTGCGCCTGAAGCCCACGCTGGATCGGCTGGGGATCAAGATCGACGTGCTCGGTGATATTGCCGGCATCCACGCCCGTCGCCTATGGGATGGGGAAGTGCTGGCCTCGGATGCAGCCACCTTGGCCGGTGTGAAGGCGCTGGGTGATGCCGGTATCGACCCGGACAAAGTAGGGCTGCTGGTCAATACCTCGGTCAGCCGTGATTATCTGGAGCCATCAACGGCATCCATTGTCAGCGGCAACCTCGGTCTGCCCGACACCTGCCAGAATTTCGATGTCGCCAATGCGTGCCTGGCCTTCATCAATGGCATGGATATTGCCAGCCGCATGATCGAGCGTGGCGAAATTGACTACGCACTGATCGTGGATGGTGAAACCGCCAATCTTGCCTATGAAAAAACGCTGGAGCGCATGATGCGCGACGACGTCACCGAAGATGATTTCCGCAACGAGCTGGCCACCCTCACCCTGGGTTCCGGTGCTGCCGCCATGGTCTTGGCACGCGCCGAATTGGCTCCCGGCGCACCCCGCTACAAGGGCGGCGTGACGCGCGCGGCCACCGAGTGGAACAAGCTCTGCCGTGGCAATCTCGACGGCATGATCACCGATACCCGCATGCTGTTGATCGAAGGCGTGAAGCTGGCCACCAAAACGTTTGATGTGGCCAAGCAGAAGCTGGGCTGGGTGGCCTCCGAGCTGGACGAATACGTCATCCATCAGGTCAGCAAAGTGCACACCGCCGCGTTTACCAAGGCAATGGGCATTGACCCCAAGAAAGTCATGACGATCTTTGGTGAACACGGCAACATCGGCCCGGCCAGCGTGCCGATTGTGCTGAGCAAGTTGCGTGAAATGGGCCGCCTGAAAAAAGGCAGCCGCATTGCCCTGCTGGGAATTGGCTCCGGCCTGAACTGTTCGATGGCGGAAGTGGAGTGGTGAGGGGGCGCTAGATCTGCACAACACACTGCGGGGCAAAATGAATTCGGGGATCAGTTTCAACGACAGCCAAGTGCAGGAGCACAAACATTCCGGGCTGGGGGTGGCGGCATTTGTCATCAGCCTGTGTGTGGGTTTGTTGCAATTCATTTTGATCGTCACGGCGGGTGTGATAGAGGCCGCGTCCGAAAGCGGGATGGATGAGAATTCGCCCGAGGCACTGGTATTAGGGGCCGGGATCATCGGTTTACTGCTGGTGGATGTATTGGCCATCGGGCTGGGTATTGGTGGCGTGGTGCAGTCCAACCGCAAAAAAATCTTCGCGGTGCTGGGTATTGTGTTTGCGGCAATCACTATCGTGCTGACGGTCGTGTTGATGGTCATTGGCAATTTGATGTAGGGCCGGCATTGCCCGCGGCAGCCATTTTTTCACGGTGTGGTACGCAGATACATCTGTTTTGCGGGGATCGGGCGCGGCGCTATTTTGCGTGACCACACTGCGGCCTGACTTGTTTGATGCAGCGCCACGTTGCGCATGGTGCGGCCTGATCGCAACAGCCCAGTACAATATGCGCATGCAATTTCCAGATTATCCATTTACGCCGCAGCGCTTTGCCGCGCGCCCCGGCATCAGCATGTCCTTCCTTGATGAGGGGCCGCGGGATGGCGAGGTTATCGTCATGCTGCACGGCAATCCGTCGTGGAGTTATTACTGGCGGCATCTGGTGTTGGGGCTGCGCGACAGCTACCGCTGCATCGTGCCCGACCACGTCGGCATGGGCCTGAGTGACAAGCCCGATGACGCACCTTCAGCATCGCCGCAGTACGACTACACCTTGCAGTCGCGGATTGAGGATGTGGATGCATTGCTCGCGCATCTGGGCATCACCGGGCCGGTGACGCTTGCGGTGCACGACTGGGGCGGGATGATCGGGTTTGGCTGGGCGCTGCGTGACCCGATGCGGATCAAGCGGCTGGTGATCACCAATACCGCTGCCTTCCCGTTGCCCGGCAGCAAGCGGTTTCCGCTGCGGCTGGCGATGGGGCGCGACTCGCGTTTGGGCGGCTGGCTGATTCGCCGCTTCAACTTGTTTGCACGCGGCGCGGCGCGCTTCGGCACGGTGCGGGCGCTGCCCAAGGACGTGCGTGCAGCGTATGCCGATGTGTACAACGGCTGGGACAAGGCGATTTCCACCCTGCGCTTCATGCAAGACATTCCCCTGCACGCGGGGGATCGCGCCATGCCTGTGGTGCAGGCCAGCGCGCAGGCGCTGGCAAGCTATGCCGATCGCCCGGTATTCATCGGTTGGGGGCTGCGGGATTTTGTGTTCGACAAACATTTTTTGGCCGGCTTCCGGCGTGCGCTACCGCGTGCACTGGTGCGTGAGTTCGACGATGCCGGTCATTATGTGATGGAGGACAAACACGAAGTCCTGGTGCCAGCGATTCGGCGCTTTTTGGACGCCAATCCATTGTGAATGAAGCACGCTGAGTCAAGGCTGCGGCAGCGGATTTTTATCGGCCTCACTCACATCAATCCAGTCGTCTGCTGCCAACACCGGCAAACCATGTGCCACGCGTGCTTTGTCGCACTGCGCACTGCTGGCACCAAACTCCCAGCTGGCTGGCACCAAGGCGCAAACCGATGGTCGCCGGTCGTGGATCGTGCAGCGGCTATAGCGGCCGATGTCGGCATCCAGTGCGATGCAGCGCGGTTGCACTTGCGAAGTACCACGCATCACGCGCTCGTGGGTACGCAGAGTCTCGGTCAGCTCCGGCGGCACTACCCCCCCCAGGGCAGGGTCGGCTTCGGACCAATGAAAGCTGACCCGGAAATAGGCACAACAAGCGCCACAGCTGAGGCAGGGATGCATGGAAAGCCGAGCCTTGTACGGCCAGTGACGGGAACAGGGTGCGATTTTTTGCCGAACACGCGTCGCATGCAAGTGTTTTCGACGTAATTGGGCGACAATCTGCAGCGATCATGCAACCATGCTGCCAATGCAGTCCTCCGTCACACGTAATATCGCCGCTGCGCTGCCGCGCTTGGCATTGGCCACGCCAGAGCAAGCGGCAATGCGCACGCCGGGGCGTTTGGGGCGCTATTCCAAAGCTCTGAGTTACGCCCAGCTGGATGCACGCAGCGATGCCATTGCCGCAGGGCTGGGCAAGCGCGGCATCGCGCGCGGCAGCCGGGTGGTGGTGATGGTGCGGCCCACCCCGGAGTTTTTCCTGCTGATGTTTGCGCTATTCAAGCGCGGCGCAGTACCGGTGTTGGTGGATCCGGGGATTGCCAAGCGCGCGTTGAAGCAATGTTTGGATGAAGCACAGCCGCAGGCATTTATCGGCATTCCCTTGGCGATGTTGGCCAAAAAATTATTGGGCTGGGCCAGCTCTGCGCATGTGCGAATTACCACCGGGCGCAATGCATGGTGGGCCGATGCCACCTTGGCGCAGGTGGAGGCCGAAGGTGCGGGTGCAGGCCCGCAGTTGGCCGCCACTGGCGGCGATGAGGTGGCGGCGATCCTGTTCACCAGCGGCAGCACCGGTGTGCCCAAGGGCGTGGTGTATCGGCATCGGCATTTCATCGCACAAATTGAAATGCTGGGGAGGGCATTCGGGATTGAGGCCGGTGGTATTGATCTGCCCACCTTCCCTCCATTTGCCTTGTTCGATCCCGCACTGGGCCTGACCAGCATCATTCCCGACATGGATCCCACGCGTCCTGCCAAAGCCAACCCACGCAAGCTGCACAAGGCGATCACCCGGTTTGGTGTCACCCAGTTGTTTGGCTCGCCGGCCTTGATGCGGGTGCTGGCCGAATATGGCGAATCCCTGCCCAGTATCCGGCGTGTCACCAGTGCCGGCGCGCCGGTGCCGCCGCAGGTGGTGCAGCGCATGTTGGAGCTGTTGCCGAAGGATGCCCAATTCTGGACACCCTACGGTGCCACCGAATGCCTGCCGGTCGCGGTGATCGAAGGCCGTGAATTGCTGGCCCTGCGCAGCCGCACCGAAACCGGTGCCGGCACCTGCGTGGGACGACCGGTAGCACCCAATGAGGTGCGCATCATCCGCATCAGCGATACCGCGATTGCACATTGGGACAACAGCTTGCAAGTGGGCGCCGGCCAAGTGGGCGAAATTACAGTGGCCGGGCCCAGTGCGACCGACAGTTATTACAATCGTGATGCGCAGACAGCGTTGGCCAAAATCCAGGAGACCTTGAGCGATGGCAGCACCCGTATCGTGCATCGCATGGGGGACTTGGGTTGGTTCGATGCAGACGGCCGGCTCTGGTTCTGCGGGCGTAAATCACAACGCGTGGTGATGGACGAGGTGACCACCCTGTGCACGGAACAGGTCGAACCGTATTTCAACACCCGCCCGGATGTTGCGCGCACCGCACTGGTGGGCGTAGGCGAAGCCGGCAAGCAGACACCCGTGCTGTTGTTCGAGCTCAACACGGGTAGCCGTGCAAATCCCGTCGAAGTGGCCGATGAACTGCGCTATATCGCCAATGGCTTGGTGCACACCGCCAAGATCAGCCACTTCCTGCATTACCCCAAACCGTTCCCGGTGGATATCCGTCACAACGCCAAAATCAGCCGCGAGAAATTGGCGGTGTGGGCGGCGAAAAAATTGCGAATCAAACAAGCACAATGAAGGTACTTGTTACTGGTGGCGGTGGATTTCTTGGCCAAGCCCTGTGCCGCGGCTTGCTGGCGCAAGGTCACGCTGTGGCCAGTTTCAGCCGCAGCCGGCATGCAGGGTTGGATGTGCTGGGGGTGCGCCAGTTGCAGGGCGATTTGGCAGACCCTGACGCCGTGCAGCAGGCCTTTGCCGAAGGTTTCGATGCCGTGCTGCATAACGCTGCCAAGGCCGGGACCTGGGGCAGTTATGCCAGCTATTTCAGCGCCAATGTGCTGGGCACGCGGCATGTGATTGCCGCGTGCCGCACGCATGGCATCGGCAAGTTGGTACACACCTCCACGCCTAGCGTGGTGCATCGCGCCACCCATCCGGTGGAAGGCTTGGGTGCCGATGCGGTGCCCTATGGCGAAGGCGTGAAGGCGCATTACGCCGCCAGCAAAATCATTGCCGAGCGCGAAGTACTGGCCGCCAACGATGCGCAACTGGCCACGATTGCACTGCGTCCGCGCTTGATCTGGGGGCCGGGTGACACCCAGATTCTGCCGAAGCTGGTGGCGCGCGCACGCAGTGGGCGGCTGCGCTTGGTGGGCGATGGCAATAATTTGGTGGATACCACCTACATCGACAACGCGGCGCAGGCGCATCTGGATGCGCTGGCGGCCTTGCAGCCGGGTGCGGCTTGCGCCGGCAACGCCTACTTCATCAGCAATGGCGAACCATGGCCGTTGCGTGAGGTCTTGAATGGCTTGCTGCGCGCCGCCGATGCGCCGCAAGTGCATGCCACGCTGCCATTTCGCTTGGCGTATGCACTGGGTGCGTTTTGCGAAGGGGCGTGGACGTTGCTGCCCCTGCGCGGTGAACCGCCGATGACGCGCTTTCTGGCCGAACAACTGAGTACCGCACATTGGTATGCCATGGCGCCGGCCACCCGCGATTTTGGCTATGTGCCGCAGGTGAGCATGAATGAAGGCTTGGCGCGGCTGCGGGCCGCCTTGGTCGCGGGCAAGGCGTAGCGCGTTCCCACCGCTACAATGCCGGCATGACTGGATTGCCCTTCAATTGGAAACAGCCAGCCGGCAAAGCGCTGGAAATCGCGCTGAATCACACGCTGGCGTTGGATACGGATACCTGCGCAGGCCTTGCGGCACTGGATGGGCAGCGGGTGGCACTGACGCTGACCGCGCCTCCGCTTGCGCTGCAAATCACGGTGGCCGGTGATGCTCTGCGCGTAGGCCCGGTGGATGCCGATGCCGAGCCGGATCTGGGCGTGCGCAGCAGCTTGGGCGGCCTGCTCCGGCAATTGCCGATGTTGCGCAGCAATCACGCGCCGCCGGTGGGCAAACTGCGTATCGAAGGGGATGCTGAACTGGCGCGCCGCCTGCAGAAGTTGGCGCAAGGGTTTGACCCCGATTGGCAATTGCCCTTCGTCAATCTGTTTGGCGAGGTGCTGGGCGTGCAAATTGCCAAGGCGGTGCGCGCTGCGCTCAAGCAGGCACAGGTGGCGGGCCGCAATCTGGCAGAAACCACGGCTGAGTATTTGACCGAAGAAAGCCGCGACGTGGTGCCACGCGCTGAACTGGATGCGTTCCATGATGATGTGGACGCACTGCGCGATGACGCAGAACGGATTGCCGCAAAAATCGCACGCCTGCGCCGCGAGCGAGGATTGCCCGCATGAAGGCTGCGCTGCGGGCCTGGCGCATTGGTCGCGTGTTGTTGCGCTATCGGTTGGATGATTTGCTGGATGACACGCCCGCAGAGCGTTGGCTGAAGTTGATGCGGCCGTTTGTACCGCGTGCATCGCGTGAGGTGGCGGCGATGTCGCGGGGCGCTCGCTTGCGCTTGGCCTTGCAGGAATTGGGGCCGATCTTCGTCAAGTTCGGGCAGATTCTTTCCACACGCCGGGATTTGGTGCCGCCCGATATCGCCGATGAATTGACCCAATTGCAAGACCGGGTGGCACCGTTCGATGGTAGGCAAGCGCGGATCTTGGTGGAAGCCGCATTGGGCCGCAGCATTACCGATGCGTATGCCAGCTTCGACACCACCCCGCTGGCCTCGGCCAGCATCGCGCAGGTGCATGCCGCCACCCTGCACGAGGGGCGCGAGGTGGTGGTCAAGGTGCTGCGCCCTGGCATCGAAAAACAAATCGCGGCGGATATCGCTCTGCTGAACAACGTTGCCGCAGTGGTGGAGCGCGCCCACCCCAGCGCCGACAAAATCCGCCCGCGTGAAATCGTGGCCGAGATACAGAACACGCTGGCCGCTGAACTCGACCTGCAACGCGAAGCCGGCAACGCCAGCCTGCTGCGCCGCAATTGGCAAGACTCGGCGGACTTGTACGTACCGGAAATCATCTGGTCGCATACGGCCGAGCGCGCAATGACGATGGAGCGCGTGCGCGGCATCCCATCCGATGACGTGAAGGCGCTGGACGCCGCCGGCATCGACCGCAAAGCCTTGGCGGCCAAAGGCGTGCGGGTGTTTTATCAACAAGTGTTCCGCGATAATTTTTTCCATGCCGATGCGCACGCCGGCAACATCTGGGTGGATGCCACGCGCAAAAGCGATCCGCGTTTCATCGCGCTGGATTTCGGCATCATGGGCCAGCTCTCCAGCGAGGATCAGTACTACCTTGCGGAAAATTTCATGGCGATCTTCAATCGCGACTATCGCCGCATCGCCGAGTTGCATGTGCAGGCCGGCTGGATGCCGGCACATATCCGCATTGATGAGCTGGAGGCCGCCGCGCGTGCGGTGTGCGAGCCGTACTTCACCCGGCCGCTGAGTGAAATTTCATTGGCCGAAGTGCTGGTGAAATTGTTCCGCACTGCGCAGCGCTACGAATTGACGCTGCAACCGCAGCTGATCCTGTTGCAAAAAACCTTGCTCAATATCGAAGGCGTGGGCCGCCAGTTGGACCCGAACATCGACATTTGGGCGGTGGCAAAACCCGTTCTGGAAACCATCCTGCGCGAGCGCTACAGCCGCAAGCGCCTGCTGGGTGAATTGCGCAAGCGGATGCCGGAGTTGATCACCCGCGCCCCCGACATGCCGCGCCTGTTGCATGCGTGGTTGCAGCAGCAAGTGGATGGCAGTCATCGGCTGGGCATGCACTCGGCCGATGTGCGTGAAATCGCACAGGTGTTGAAGGCGATGCAACGCCGCATCGTGTCCTCGATCCTCGGGATGGGCCTGCTGATCGTGGCGGTGGTGTTGTACGCGATGGATGCCGGCGGGCCGAAGGTGCTGGCGCTGCCGGTATCGACGTGGATTGCGGGCCTGGGTGGGCTGTGGGCGCTGTTGGCGGCGTGGCCACGGCGATGAAATTGTGTACGGCCTGCGGCATCGTTAAGGTGCCGCAGCCAGCCACCACGAATCATCCCCATGGGCACCGCGCATTCGCACCGCCACAACAATCACGACGACCGCGCTGCGTCTCACGGCCACGCGCACGCGCATGATCACGGCGCGCCTGGGCACAGCCATGTGCCGGCGGTGATCAAGCATGAAAAACCCTTGTGGATTGCCTTCGGGCTGACCTTCCTCGTCTTGCTGGTGGAGGTCGCCGGTGGCCTGCTGGCCAACAGTCTGGCGCTGCTCTCGGATGCGGCGCACATGATGACCGACGTGGCCGCGCTGGGGGTGTCGTTGTTTGCCGTGCGCATGAGCCGGCGACCGGCCGATGCGCGTCGCAGTTATGGCTATGCGCGGATGGAGGCGATTGGTGCGTTGATCAATTCCAGCCTGTTGTTTTTGGTCGCCGGCTACATTTTGTGGGAGGCGATCGGGCGCTTTCGCAATCCGCAAGAGGTGGCCTCCGCCAGCATGTTGATCGTGGCGGTGGTGGGGTTGCTGGCGAACCTTATGTCGATGAAATTGCTGGCCGCCGGAGCCGGCGAAAACCTGAATATGCAAGGCGCGTACCTGGAAGTGTGGAGCGACATGCTGGGCTCATTGGGTGTGATCGCCGGTGCCGTGGTGATCCATTTCACCGGTTGGACCGTGGTGGACCCGATCGTGGCGGTGTTGCTGGGGTTATGGGTATTGCCGCGCACCTGGGTACTGTTGAAGCAAGCCGCGCATGTGTTGATGCAGGGTGTGCCTGCGGGGTTGGACATTGATGTGTTGCGTGATGCCATGCAGGCGGTGCCGGGCGTGGCGACGGTGCATGATTTGCATGTGTGGGCGTTGGGCTCGAAAGAACCCATCCTGACTGCGCATGTGTTGCTGCAAGATGGCAGTGTCGATGCCGATGGCGTGCGTGCAAACGTGGCTGACGTCTTGCAGGAAGCGTTCAATATCGAACACGCCACCTTGCAGATGGAAGTCAGCCATTGCGGCGGCGGGAAATTGCACAACTGAGGGCCCCAGGCACCGCTGCAAATGGCAGTTAACCGGCGTATCGTGCGGATTCCTTTCTTTGCCTTGCGGTGATGCCATGACCACCCACGCATTCGGGGCCCATGCGGCCGACCAACCCATCGTTGCGATTGATATCGAGCGCCGCGCACCGGGGCCGCAGGATGTGCAGATCGACATCGCCTATTGCGGCGTTTGCCATTCCGATTTGCACACGGTGCGCAGCGAATGGCCGGGCACCGTGTACCCGTGCGTGCCGGGGCACGAAATCGTGGGGCATGTCAGCGCGGTGGGCGCGGACGTCACTGCGTTCAAGGCGGGCGATACGGTGGGCGTGGGCTGCCTGGTGGACAGCTGCCGCACCTGTGCTTCCTGCGAGGAGGGACTGGAGCAGTATTGCAGCAAAGGCATTATCGGCACCTACAACAGCCCCACCGCCGATGCGCCCGGCCACACGCTGGGTGGCTATTCGCAGCGGATCGTGGTGGATCAGCGTTTCGTATTGCATGTGCGTCACCCAGGCGAACAACTCGCCGCGGTCGCGCCGCTGCTTTGTGCGGGCATCACCACCTACTCGCCCTTGCGGCACTGGGGTGCGGGGCCGGGCAAGAAGGTCGGTATCGTGGGTATCGGCGGGTTGGGACATATGGGCGTCAAGATCGCGCATGCGATGGGCGCACAGGTGGTGGCGTTTACCACCAGCGAATCCAAGCGTGCCGAGGCGCATCGCTTGGGCGCCGATGCCGTGGTGAACTCGCGTGATGAGGCGCAGATGCAAGCGCACGCCGGCAGTTTCGATTTCATTCTCAATACCGTGGCCGCGCCGCATGTGCTGGATGGCTTTATCCATCTGCTCAAGCGCGACGGCACGATGTGCCTGGTCGGTGCACCGGCCTCGCCGCACCCCAGCCCGAATGTGATGGGTCTGGTATTTGGCCGCAAAGCCATTGCCGGGTCGTTGATTGGCGGCTTGCCGGAAACCCAGGAGATGCTGGATTTCTGCGCCCGGCACGGCATCGTGGCCGATATCGAAATAATCGACGCGCAAGCCATCGACGTCGCGTACGAGCGTATGCTCAAGAGCGATGTGAAATACCGCTTCGTGATCGACTGCGCCACGATGGGCGCATGAGTGAAGCAGCCCTGTTCACGCCAGCCGCCGCGGCACACGCACTGCCGCTGGACGTGTTGTATGCCGATGCGTTTTTGGCAGTGGTGAACAAGCCGGCTGGCTTGATGGTGCATGACAGTGCGTTGGCGCGCGGCGAAACCGACTTCGCCGCGGATCGTTTGCGCAAGCAATTCGGCAAGCCTGTTTTTTTGGTGCACCGGCTGGACCGCGCAACCAGCGGTTGCCTGCTGCTGGCGTTTGATCGCGACACCGCCTCTGCGCTGGGCAAGACGCTGATGGCGCATGATGTGGAAAAAGACTATTGGGCGATCTGCCGGGGCTGGCCGGCCGAATCTGCATTCACGGTGGATTACCCGTTGGATGGCGGTCCCGGCAAGCCGCACAAGAAACCTGCGGTTACCCGGTTCTCGGTGTTGGCACGCTGCGAGCTACCGCTGCCTTCGGCGGGCTTTACGACTTCGCGCTATGCGTGGCTGCGGGCCGCGCCGCAGACCGGACGCTTTCGGCAAATTCGCCGTCACCTCAAACACATGTTCCATCACCTGATTGGCGATTCCAGCCACGGCGATGGCCGCCACAATCGCAATTTCCGCATGCAGGGGATGCACCGCATGTTGTTGCATGCGCAGCGCTTGGCGTTTACCCATCCCCACACGGGTGCGTACGTGGAAGTATTTGCGCCGGTGGACGCCGAATTTGGCAAGGCGCTGGCGCTGTTTGCGGCCGCGCCCGCGGCGTGAGCTTGCCCCTACAATGGCCGCATGCAGATTGGCCGCATCACCATCGTTGATGACGAATTGAGCGAACGCTTCGTGCGGGCGTCGGGGCCGGGTGGGCAGAACGTCAACAAGGTGGCCACCGCGGTGGAATTGCGTTTCGACGTGGCCGGCTCGCCGTCGTTGCCGGAACCGGTGCGCATGCGGCTGTTGGCCAAGCGCGACCGCCGGGTCACCAGCGAGGGCGTGTTGGTGATTGCCGCGCAACGTTTCCGCACGCAAGAACGCAACCGTGAAGATGCGCGCACGCGCCTGGCGGCATTCATCGAAAGCGGTCTGCACGCGCCCACGCCGCGTATCGCCACCAAGCCCAGCCGTGCCTCCAAAGAGCGCCGCTTGGGTGACAAGCGCGGACGTGCGAGCATCAAGCAGGGGCGGACCGGGCGGAGTTGGGATTGAGCGAGATAGACAAGCAGCAGGTGGTGCTGTCACTGCCGCCAAACGTGCCCAAAATGCCGCGCTACCGGCTTGCCCAGTGGCTGGGGCGCAGCGTGTTGCGGCTGGGCGGCTGGCGCATGCAGGGCGCGCTGCCGGACATCGCCAAGGCGGTGTTGATTGCCGCGCCGCATTCGTCCAACTGGGATGGCGTGTGGGGCATTGCCGCCAAATTGGCGATGGGCATCCGGCTGTCGATCCTCGGCAAGCACAGCTTGTTCAAGATTCCACTGATGGGGCCGTTGCTGCGTTGGCAGGGCGTGATTCCGGTCAACCGCAGCGCACCACAGGGCGTGGTCGAACAAGCCGTGGCCGCGATGCAGGCCAGGGATCAGATTTGGTATGCCATCGCGCCGGAGGGTACCCGCAAACCAGTGCAGCGGTGGAAGCCGGGCTTCTGGCACATCGCGCACGCGGCGGGTGTGCCGGTGGTGGTGGCCGCGTTTGATTACCCAAATCGCTGCATCGTGATCGGCCCCGCCTTCGAGTTGAGCGATGACATGCCCACCGATATCGCCCGCCTGCAGCGCTGGTATGCGCCGTTCAAGGGGCGCAAGCATGATGTGGTGCAGGCCCGGCAATCGGGCGATGGCGAGTGCTGAACTGCAGTCATCCCGGCCAGCGGGCGTGGTCGATTGGTCCGCCGCAGGCACTCAACTTTCGCGCGGAAGCACCGTTAGTACGCGCTGCACAAAGAGCGCATATTCCTGCATGTACTTGCGCAGGAAATCAGCAGTGCCGGGGTTGCTGATATTGCCGTCATCGTCGATCAAGTCTGGCGTGGTTTGCAGATAGACCTCCATCGTATTCATCAGTGGTGAGTTGCAAAAACACAGCACGCTGCGTAGATGCTGCTGTGCCACCGCAGTGCCGATCGAGCCGGGGGAGGTGCCCACCACGCCCGAGGGTTTGCGGCTGAAGGCGTTCTGGCCCCACGGCCGACTGGCCCAGTCGATGGCGTTTTTCAGCGCACCAGGAATGGAACGGTTGTATTCGGGGGTAACAAACAGCACTGCATCGACATCGGCAATCGCCTGTTTGAACAGGCGCGCAACGTCGGGGTAGTCGGCGTCGTAGTCGTAGCTGTACAGCGGCAGTTCGCCAATCCGGATTTCATGCAGTTGCAGCTCTGGTGGTGCCAGCTTGGTCAGCGCCTTGGCCAGCTTGCGGTTGATCGATGATTTGGCCAGGCTGCCCACCAAATAACCCACTTTGTACGTGTGCATTGTGCTGCCCCTGCAGGATGGGGGCACACCATGGCATGGATCGAGTTACGTTTGCGAGAATGCGCAGTGCTCGCTTTGTCAGCGGGTGAAGAAGTCAGCGAACGCCGCCACGGTGCGTTCGATACCGGCATCGTCCACGTCCAGATGGGTCACCAGCCGCAGGGTCGGCAGGTAGCCGATGCTGATGCGGATGCCGGCGGCGCGCAGGTGCGTGTCGAGTGCGCGCAGGTGTTCTGCCGACACATCGATGAACACCATATTGGTGTGCTGACCCAGCAAGATAAGGCCGTCGATCTTGCCCAGTCCGTCGGCCAGTTGTGCGGCGCGTGCGTGGTCGTCGGCGAGACGTGCAACATGGTGATCCAGCGCGTGCAAGCAGCCCGCCGCCAGCATCCCGGCTTGTCGCCAGCCACCACCGCAGACCTTGCGCCAGCGGCGTGCTTTCCCGATCAAGGCGGCACTTCCCACCAGCACCGATCCCACCGGTGCGCCGAGGCCCTTGGAGAGACAAATGGAAACCGTATCGAACTGCTGCGCAATCTCGCGGGCGGGCACATTGCAGGCAATCGCCGCATTGAACAAGCGCGCACCGTCCAGATGCAGGCCCAGTCCGTGCGTGCGTGAAAACGCGCGCGCCTGGCGCAGATAGTCCAGCGGCAGCACACGGCCATGCCAGGTGTTTTCCAGGGCCAGCAAGCGCGTACGTGCAAAGTGCGGATCCACCGGTTTGATGGCGGCCGCCACACGCTCAAGCGGCAGCGAGCCGTCGTCGGCTTGCACGATCGGTTGCGGTTGGATCGAGCCCAATACGGCCGCGCCACCGCCTTCGAATTTGTAGGTATGCGCGTCCATGCCCACGATGTATTCATCGCCACGCTCGCAGTGGGCCAGCAACGCCAGCAAGTTGGACTGCGTGCCGCTGGGGACAAACAGGCCGGCCTCGAAACCCAGATCATCGGCCAGCCGTTGTTGCAGGCGGTTGACCGTGGGGTCTTCGCCATACACATCGTCGCCGACTGCGGCCGTGTGCATCGCCGCACGCATTGCCGCGGTGGGTTGGGTGACGGTGTCACTGCGCAGGTCGATCCAGTCCATCGTCATGTCTTCATCCGCAAACGGGTTTGGGGTGCCAAGGTTAGGCCGAAATCGGGCAAGCGAGTAAAATGACAGATCCCCACACGCCACCGGCTACCTCATGACCACGCTGCCACCTTGCCCGCAATGCAATTGCGAATACACCTACGAAGACGGCGCGCAATGGGTCTGCCCGGAATGCGCGCATGAGTGGATGCCCGCTGATGCGGGCGCCGATGACGCTGCCAACATCATCAAGGATGCGGTGGGCAATGTGTTGGCCGATGGCGATACCGTCACCGTGATCAAGGATCTGAAGGTGAAGGGCTCATCGCTGGTGGTGAAGGTGGGCACCAAGGTGCGCAATATTCGCTTGGTCGATGGTGATCACGACATCGACTGCAAGATTGATGGCATTGGCCAGATGGGGCTGAAGTCGGAGTTCGTGAAGAAGGCTTGAGGCGTTCGGCATTCACCATTCGCCATGCCCGCTTAGCGTGATGTCGCCAACCGCATCGCATACAGCGCCGCGCCCATCTCGGGGCTGTGCAGCGGTGGGCGCAGATCAAACCGTGTGCATGCACGATGCAGGGCTGCGCGTAGCGGGGCAAGCAATAATTCGCCGGCATGAAACGCGCCGCCGGAGTACGACACCGACACGGGTTCCGATGGGGTAAACCCGAGTGCTGCGCACAGTGCGATCGCAATTTGCGCGAGCTCGTGGCCGGCGTCCTGGTAGATGCGTTGCGCGTGGGCATCGCCCGCCTGCGCAGCGTGCGCAACCAGTGGCGACAGGCATGCGATCTCGGTGCGCGACCCCACGCCTTCGCCATACACCTGCGCGCACAAGTCCAAGTCGCGGGTCAGTTTCAGGTAGTCATTCACGATGGTGTGCAGCGGACCTTTCGGCAGTCGGCCATCACTCATTTTCGAGTACACATTCAGGCCGCGCACGGCGATCCAGTAGGCGCTGCCTTCATCGCCCAGCAGATCGCCCCAGCCGCCGGCGCGTGCGCCATTGCCGAGGCGTTGGCCATAGCCCATCGAGCCGGTGCCGGCGATCAGGTTGATGCCATCTGCGCAGGCCAGTGAGCCGGCCCAGCCGCAAATCATGTCGTTGTCGCAGTGGTAGCGGGCATGCCCAAGGATGCAGGCGGGCAAGGCTTCCAGCTGGCTGGCGATAGCCGCATTCTCGCCATACGCGGGGAGTCCAAAAAAAGCCCAGCTGATGTCGCTGGCGGCCACCCCGGCACGGGTCAAGACCTGTGCGATACCTGCTTCCAGCACATTGGCAGCGCCGTCCAGCCCCACTTGCGGGAAATAGGTGGTGCCCAGTTCGGCCCGCGCCAGCGGCACGGCGTTGGCATCCACCAGCAAGAAGCGGGTCTTGGTGCCGCCGCCATCGATGCCAAGGAAGCAGGCCATGCGCTTACGTCTCCAAGGAATACAGCCGCACGCCTTGCACCACCCGGTTCACCATCCCCTGCGGGTTGGGGTTGTCGGGCGATAGCCCCAGCGCACGCGACACCAGGAAGGCATACAGCTGGGCAATGGCGATGCAGGGAAACACCAGATCAATATCGGCGGTGTTTGCCGAGGCGGGAATCAGCAGGCTGTCTTGCGCGTGCGCATCACGCAGGTGTGTGCTGATTTCGATGACGCGTGCGGCCAGCCCATCGCGGCGCAATTCGTCGATCAGATCCAGATCGTATTGGCGGGTATAAGCCGCGTTGGAAACGAATACAAACACCAGTGTATTGGTGGTAATGAAGGTTTTGGGGCCATGCCGAAACCCCAGCGGCGTGTCGTAGCAGGTGGCCACCGCGCCGTTGCTGAGTTCGCCCAATTTCAGTGCGGCCTCGCGTGCCAGCCCTTGCAGCACGCCGCTGCCCAAATACACCACGCGGTCGCAGGCCAATGCCACCAAGGCTTGCAGCGGGGCACGCGTACTGATCAGCGTGCCCGCGGTGGCCTCGGCCAAAGCGGTGTTGCGGGCATCCGATATCGGTGTGGGGCTGAGCGCGGCCAAGGTGGCAGACAACATGCAGCTGAAGCTGGATGTCATCGCAAAGCTGGCGTCGTGGGTGGCTTCGGGCAGCTGCAAGGTCATGGCCTGGCGTAGCTGGAGTTTGCCGAGTTTGCCTTCTGGATTGCAGGTGACAATCAGATGCCGCGCCACGTCTACCTGTTGTTCCACCAGCGTCACCGCAGCCAAGCTTTCCGGGCTGTTGCCCGAGCGCCCAAACGAGACCAGCAGTAGCGGTTGTGTCGCATCCAGATGGAGCTGCGGTGCGCTGACCAAATCGGTGGTGGCCACTGCGTCCACGCGGGCGGCCAATTGCCGGTCCAGCAGCGGTGCCAGTATCTGCCCGATATAGGCCGACGTACCGGCACCGGCCAATATCACCCGTGCATCGGGGTTGTGGGTGATCGGCGCGCAGAAGGCATCCAGTTGCGCTTTCAGCGCCGCCACCAGCGCGTGGGTGGCTTCCAGCATGCGCGGCTGCTGGGCGATTTCGCGTGCCGTATGCAGCGCGCCGCTGGCCGCCAGCGTGGTGCGGTCGATGCCGAAGAAGTCATTGGCAGGCATGCAGGTAATCATCCAATACGGTGTCGATATGCGCCATCACCAGCGCGTCCGGGGTGTTGCTGATGCGGCCCTCGCGCAGGGCGAGCAGGGCATGTGGCAGGTATTGCCCAATCAGTGCCAACGGCGGCGGGTTGCTGCGCAGCGTATCGAAGAGTTGCAAGCGGGCGCGCTCAATCGCCGTGTCTGGCCAGTAATAGCGGATGCGGTCACTGAGACTGTATTGCAGGTCGATGTGCAATTGCTCGCCTTGTGCGTGGTAGTAGCGCTGCCAGTACTTGGGTTCGGCGTGCAGGCGGGTGAGTGTGGTGGCACGCAGATGGGCGCGCTGTGTATCGGCAATCCACTCGCGCTCAATCGCATCCAGTGCCCACAAGGCTTCGCGCAAGGCAAAGGTCAGCCCGGGGCCTACTTTGAGAATGGCGAAGTGGTCACGCACCAGTGCCTGGAGCGCGGTGCGGGTTTGGTAGTCGGTGGAATGCGCTTCAAACACCATGCCCGGCTGGCGGGCAATCGCCGCGCTCAATGCCTGCGCGTTGGCGGGGGCATAGGCGATCACGTTGTGATGATCGAATTCCACGCCCGGCTGCACCACCGAGGCAATCACCCGCATCCACGCAGCCTCCAGCCCGGCGGCAAGGAAGGCGGCGCGATGGGCTTGGATCGTCGCTAGTGCTGCGTCTGGCGTGGTGACGGCCAGCCCATCGATGGCTTCGGTGGCGCCACCAGGGACCGGCACTTCGGTGCCGATCACATACACCGGTGCCGGCCCACCCGCCTGCGGATAGGCCGCTTCTGCCGCCCGGCACAGGCGTACGGCGCGCTGCACGATGATGGCTTCGGGCAGTGGCGCGGGGTCGTCGGCGCAGGCCATCGAGCAATCCAGATGCAGCTTGCTGAACCCGGCGCGGGCATACCCCGCGATCATGGTCTCGGCCTTGGTCATCGCGACTTCGGCAGGCAGCGCTGTCCACGGGTTGGGGCCAAGGTGGTCGCCACCCAGCAGGATGCGTGCGGGATCAAACCCCACCTTGCGCGCAATGCCATGCACAAAGCGCACGAAATCAGCCGGGGTCATGCCGGTGTAGCCGCCGTCCTGGTTGACCTGGTTGCAGGTGGCTTCAAACAGCACAAACGGCAGGTCATGGCACCGGGCATGGCGCAACGCAGCCTCGATCACCAGTGGATGTGCCGAGCAGATTGACGTCACACCACAGGTGATGCCTTGTTGGTGGCGTGCAATCAGTGATTGCAAGGGGTGCATGACCGCCCTCCGGGAAAGTGGGCAGTGTGCCGTAGGAGACCGCGAAACGCAATATAAAATGTTTCGTTTTATTTCGAAAACATTTCGAATTGTTGAGCTAACCCTGAGATCTTATTGGCTTTGCCCGCCAATCGGAAACAGCGTGCGGCTACACCACCAGTGCTGCCCGCAACGGGGGGCCGTTCCAGCGGCTGCGGCCGTTGAGGAAGGCTAATTCCATAAGCACGCTCGCACCGACAATCTCGGCGCCCAACCGCTGCGCCAGCACTTGCGCGGCCAACAGGGTGCCACCGGTGGCCAGCACATCATCCACCAGCAATACACGCGTGCCGGGGGCGACCGCATCGGCTTGCACCTGCAGAACATCGTTGCCATATTCCAGCGCATAGCGGGCTTCCAGCACCGGACCCGGCAATTTGCCGGGTTTGCGCAGCGGGACGAGGCCGGCCCCCAGCGTGCGCGCCAGCGGCGCACCAAACAGAAAGCCGCGTGATTCAATCGCCAAAACGGCATCGATGCGGGCATCGCGCCACGGCGCGGCCAGCGTATCAATTGCCGCCGCGAATGCCTCGGCATCGGCCAGCATCGGCATGATGTCCTTGAACGCGATCCCGGGCTTGGGGAAATCGGGGATGGTGCGGATCCGTGCGGTCCAGTCGGTCATGGGCGAGGGATGGGTGAGGGATGGAAGAAAACGCCATCATGCCGCGTTCTACGGGTGTGGGTGAATGTGCAAAAAAAAAGGGGATGGCAAGGCCATCCCCGAAAGTGGGGGAAGAATGCATGACTGCTGCTTCACCCAGGGGTTGGTGATGCCTTACAGGCCCAGTACGCTTTCCGCGCTGGTGTAGGTCAGGCCGTGCACTTGGGCCACCGGCGCGCAGGTGAGTTTGCCGGCGCACACGTTCAAGCCGTTGCGTAAGTGCGTATCGTCGATCAGTGCCTGTTTCCAGCCCTTGTTGGCCAGCGCCAGGGTGAACGGCAAGGTGGCATTGTTGAGCGCGAAGGTCGATGTGCGCGCCACGGCGCCGGGCATGTTGGCCACGCAGTAATGCACGATGCCATCCACCACATAGGTGGGGTCGGCATGGGTGGTGGCGTGCGAGGTTTCGGTGCAGCCGCCTTGGTCGATCGCCACGTCCACAATCACCGCGCCCGGTTTCATCAGCTTGAGCATGTCGCGGGTAATGAGTTTGGGCGCGGCAGCGCCCGGGATCAGCACGGTGCCGATCACCAGATCCGCACGGCGCAGCAACTCTTCAATCGCGGCGCGGGTGGAATAGACCGTGGTAATCGCCGGCCCAAACTGGCTGGACAAACGTTTCAGCGCATCGTTGGAGCGATCGACCACGGTTACTTGCGCGCCCATGCCCACGGCAATGGTGGCGGCGTGGGTGCCGGACACGCCGCCACCCAGAATCACCACTTCGGCCGCAGGCACACCGGGCACACCGCCCAGCAGCACGCCACGCCCGCCTTGTGCTTTCTCCAGCGCATGCGCGCCCACTTGCGGGGCCAGCCGGCCGGCCACTTCCGACATCGGGGTGAGCAGGGGCAGCGAGCCATTGACGGCGGTGACGGTTTCATAGGCAATGCAGACTGCGCCGGAGTCGATCAGGTCCTTGGTTTGCGGCGCATCGGGAGCCAGATGCAAATAGGTGAACAGGATCTGGCCGGGACGCAGCTTCTTGCGCTCGTCGGCCTGCGGCTCCTTGACCTTCACGATCATGTCGGCGCTGGCAAAGATTTCATCCGCAGTGTTCAGCAAAGTGGCGCCGGCGGCGATGTAGTCCTCGTCGGACAAGCCCGCGCCCAGACCGGCACCCGTTTGCACCACCACCTCATGGCCGTGGTGAATCAGCTCATGCACCGACGTGGGGATCAGGCCTACGCGATATTCGTGGTTCTTGATTTCCTTGGGGACGCCGATACGCATGCGGGTATTCCTTGGCTGGGCGATGCCAGCTGTCCCGGCACCGGAAGGGACGCAGTATGCGCTTCGAAACGCGCATTCTGTCGCCAATTTCGCCATGATTAACGGCTAATATTGGAGTGATATTTCAATAATCAAACAAGTAAATGAATAAAATTCGACCCATTGGCATCGTCTTGGATGAGCGTGACCGTGCCATCCTGCGGTTGCTGCAAGACGACGGCCGGCTGAGCAATCTGGAGCTGGCCCAACGCATCAATCTGTCGCCCTCGGCCTGCCTGCGCCGGGTCAAGTTGCTGGAAGACTCGGGGCTGGTGGCGCGCTATGTGATGTTGCTGGACGAAGATCAGGCCGGCTTGCCCGGCACCGCCTTCGTCCTGGTGACGCTGGACCAGCAGGGGCGCGGCGCGCTGGATGCATTCGAAAGCGCCATCCACGACCATCCGGAAGTGACCGAATGCTGCCTGCTGGCCGGCACTGCCGACTACATGGTGCGGGTGGTGTATGCCGATGCCGCCGACTTCGAACGCATCCATACCGATGTGTTGACCCAGTTGCCCGGCGTCACCCGTGTGCAGACCACGCTGGCGCTGCGCACGGTCAAGCGCACCACCGCACTGCCGGTGTAAATACGCAGGCTGATTACACTATGCAGATGAAGAGCACACACGGCGGTATCGCGCTGGTCGGTTTCGATGCCGACGACACCCTTTGGCGCAGCCAGGATTATTTTGACGAAGCGCAGCAGCGGTTTGAAAGCATCGTTGCCGCTTACGTCGATCTGGCCGATGTGGGCCAGCGTCTATACCAATACGAATCACGCAACATCGCGTTCTTCGGCTATGGCGTGAAAGGCATGGCGCTGTCGATGATCGAAGCCGCCATCGACATCACCGGGGCCCGTATTCACGCCGCTGATATTGGCCGCATCATCCACTTGGCCAAAGAACTGCTGCAACATCCGGTGGAGTTGCTGCCCGGCGTGCGCGATGCGGTGGCGGCGGTGGCCACGCAGCACCCGGTGGTCTTGATCACCAAGGGTGATTTATTCCATCAGGAAGCCAAAGTACGCGATAGCGGGCTGTCGGATTTGTTCCGTCGCATCGAGGTGGTCAGCGAAAAAGACCCGGCAACTTATGCACGCTTGCTTGCGGAGTTTGGTATTGATGCAGCGCAATTTTTGATGGTGGGAAATTCGCTGCGTTCGGATATCGCGCCGGTGTTGGAACTTGGTGGCTGGGGCGTGCATGTGCCGTATCACACCACCTGGGCGCACGAAGCCGAGGCCACGCTGACGCATGGTCAAGGACGCATGCGCACGTTGGCTTCACTGTCCGATTTGCCCCCCACCTTGCACGAGCTGGAGATCCAGTCGCGCTTGCAACTTGCACCCCAAGGAGAATGGATCGCATGACCTCACCCATCAACCTCAGTGGCCGCGTGGCCATCGTCACCGGCGCCGGCGGCGGCTTGGGCCGCGCGCATGCGCTGCTGTTGGCCAGCCGTGGGGCGCAGGTCATCGTCAATGATTTGGGCGATGCTGCCGATGCGGTGGTGGCTGAAATCACGCTGGCCGGCGGCAAGGCGCGGGCGGCGACATGTTCGGTGGCCGATGCCGATGCGGTGCAAGCGATGGTCGATGCGGCGCTAGCCGAGTTTGGTCGTATCGATATTCTGGTCAACAACGCCGGCATCCTGCGCGACAAAAGTTTCGCCAAGATGGACTTGGCCGACTTTCAGTTGGTGCTCAACGTGCATTTGATGGGGGCGGCCAACTGCACCCGCGCGGTGTGGAATACGATGCGCGAGCAACAGTACGGCCGCATTGTGATGACCACCTCGTGCAGCGGATTATTCGGCAATTTTGGCCAGGCCAATTACGCAGCCGCGAAGATGGGTTTGGTGGGCTTGATGCAGACCTTGGGCATCGAAGGCGCCAAGCACGACATCCGAGTCAACTGTCTGGCCCCCACCGGTGCTACACGGATGATGGAAGGCATCTTGCCGCCAGAACAATTATCCAAATTCAAACCCGAGTTGGTCAGTCCTGCGGTGCTGGCGCTCGTCAGCGAGCAAGCCCCCAATCGTGCCATCCTCAGCGCCGGCGCGGGCAGCTTCGAGCTGGTGCAGCTGACGATGACGCAAGGCATTGCATTGGGCGAATCTGCCACTGCCGAAGATATCTTGCAGCAGTGGAATGCGTTGAGCAGCCGCGATCAGGATTTCGCCCCCACCCAGGGGTTTGACCAGGCGCGGCATGAGTTGCACAAGGGTGGGTTTCATTTCGAGGCGTGACACTCTGGCGTTTTGCCTGAGCCATGGGGAGCCGTAGCGGGCTGTCTTCTGAAGCGAGATAAAGAAGGAGGCAGTGGCGACAAGGCCACTGTCGGGTGACATTCGCGAAGGGAGATCGCCCGCTGCGGCTAGCGCGATAGTTCAGCCTTGCGGCACTCGCACCCAGCCTTCCATCAATACCCGTGCGGAGCGCGACATCACGGCGCGTGTCACCTGCCATACGCCATCCACCTGCGCGACCGACGCGCCCACGCGCAACGTGCCGGACGGATGGCCAAAGCGCACCGCGTCGCGTACGCCGCCACCGGCGGCCAGGTTCACCAGCGTGCCCGGCACCGCGGCGGCGGTGGCAATGGCGACCGAGGCGGTGCCCATCATCGCGTGGTGCAATTTGCCCATCGACAGCGCGCGTACATTGAGGTCGATGGCGTCGGCGGCGATGGGTTTGCCGCTGGAGGAAACATAGGCCTTCGGTGGCGCGACCAAGGCCACTTTCGGCGTGTGCTGGCGCGTTGCCGCTTCCTCCGGCGTGTTGATCAGGCGCATGCGCAGCGCTCCGGCGATGCGGATCGCTTCCAGTTTTGCCAATGCGGCCTTGTCGTCATTGATTGTCGGCTGCAACTCGGTACCGTCATAGCCAAGGTCTTCGGCATTGACGAACACGCTGGGAATGCCGGCGGTGATCAGGGTGGCCTTGAATGTGCCGACACCCGGCACGTCGAGTTCATCGACCAAGTTGCCGGTAGGAAACATCGAGCCGCCATCGCCGTCATCGTCGGAGGGATCCAGAAATTCCAGCACGATTTCAGCAGCCGGGAAGGTCACGCCATCCACCTCGAAATCCCCGGTTTCCTGCACCTGCCCATTCGTTACCGGGACATGCGCAAGAATGGTTTTGCCGATATTGGCCTGCCAGATGCGCACCGTGACCGTGCCGTCCTGCGGGATGCGCTCGCCGGGAATGAAGCCGTTGGCGATCGCGAACGGGCCGACCGCGGTGGACAGGTTGCCGCAGTTGCCTGACCAGTCCACGAATGCGGTGTCGATGCTGACCTGCCCGTAGAGATAATCGACGTCGTGATCCGGTACCGACGCCGGCGCGATGATCACGCATTTGGATGTGCTGGAAGTTGCGCCGCCCATGCCATCGGTGTGCTTGCCATACGGGTCGGGCGAGCCGATCACCCGCAGCAGCAGCGCATCGCGCGCCGGGCCGGGCACCTGCGCGGCTTCCGGCAGGTCGTCGCGCCTGAAGAACACGCCCTTGGACGTGCCGCCGCGCATGTAGGTGGCGGGGAGTTTCAGCTGTGGAGCGTGGTGTTTGGTTTGCTCAGGCATTGCAAATTCCCCTGCAGAAGGTAGCGCAGCGACGTGGTCGTCAGTCACGATCTCGCGCTGCCGTGTTCGCCGCCAAAAACTCTTGCGAGAACCTTGGCAGAATCCCGCCGGCGACATAGGTGGCCACGTCGTCATCGGAGTCCAAACGGCAGGTCACCGGCACTTCGACCTGCTCGCCATTGCGGCGTTCGATCACCAGCGTCAAGGTGCCGCCCGGCGTTGGGGTGCCGCGCACGCTGAAGGTTTCGCTGCCGTCGATGGCCAAGGTCTTGCGGGTGTCGCCGGGCTGGAATTGCAGCGGCAGTACGCCCATGCCGACCAGGTTTTGCCGATGGATGCGTTCGAAGCCTTCGGCCACGATGGCCTCCACGCCGGCCAGGCGCACGCCCTTGGCGGCCCAGTCGCGTGAGCTGCCTTGGCCATAGTCGGCGCCGGCGATGATGACCAGCGGTTGCTTGCGCTGCATGTAAGTTTCAATCGCTTCCCACATACGCATGACTTGGCCGTCCGGCTCCACGCGCGCCAGCGAACCTTGCTTCACTGCGCCATCGACGATCGCCATTTCGTTGATGAGTTTCGGGTTGGCGAAGGTCGCACGTTGCGCAGTGAGGTGGTCGCCGCGATGGGTGGCGTAGGAATTGAAGTCTTCTTCCGGCAGGCCCATCTTGGCCAAATATTCGCCAGCGGCGCTGTTGCGCAAAATCGCATTGCTGGGCGATAGATGATCGGTGGTGATGTTGTCGCCCAGTACCGCCAGTGCGCGCATCTGCGTCAGCGTGCGCTCGCCCGCCAGTGCACCCTCCCAATACGGCGGGTTGCGGATGTAGGTGCTCATCGGCCGCCAGGCGTACAGCGGCTTGGCTTGGGTCTTGGCGCGGGCGGCAAACATCGGTTCATAGATGCGGCGGAACTGTTCTGGCTTGACGCTGGCCTTCACCATCGTGTCGATTTCGGCATCGGTCGGCCAGATGTCTTTCAGGCGCACCGGCTGGCCAGCGTGGTCGATACCCAGTACGTCTTTTTCGATATCAAAGCGCACCGTGCCGGCGATGGCGTAGGCAATCACCAGCGGCGGCGAGGCGAGGAAGGCCTGCTTGGCATACGGATGGATGCGGCCATCGAAATTCCGGTTGCCGCTCAATACCGCTGTCACATACAAATCGCGCTCGATCACTTCTTTCTGGATCACTGGATCCAGTGCGCCGCTCATGCCGTTGCAGGTGGTGCAGGCAAAGCCGACGATGCCGAAACCCAGCTGTTCCAGCTCGCCCAGCAGCTTGGCTTCTTCCAGATACAACTGCACCGCTTTCGAGCCGGGTGCCAGCGAGGTCTTCACCCACGGTTTGCGGGTCAGCCCACGCGCATTGGCATTGCGCGCCAACAGGCCGGCGGCAATCACGTTGCGCGGGTTGCTGGTATTGGTGCAACTGGTAATCGCGGCGATGATCACCGCGCCATCGGGGATCAAGCCTTGTGCTTCATCACTCCGCGCGGCGTCGAGTTTGGCGGTGTCGGCAATCCCGCGTTCGTGCAATGCGCTGACCGGCAAGCGCCGATGCGGGTTGGACGGCCCGGCCAGATTGCGCACGACCGTCGACAGGTCGAAATGCAGGGTGCGCTCGAATTGCGCATCACGCAGATCCTCGGCCCAGAAGCCGCAATGTTTGGCATAGGTTTCAACCAAGGCCACCTGCGCATCCTCGCGTCCGGTCAAACGCAGGTAATCCAGGGTGTTGTCATCAATCGCGAACATCGCCGCGGTCGCGCCGTATTCGGGCGCCATGTTGGAAATGGTGGCGCGGTCGCCAATGGTCAGCGCGGCGGCACCCTCGCCACGGAATTCCAGATACGCGCCGACCACTTTGGCGGCACGCAAGAATTCGGTCAACGCCAATACCACGTCGGTGGCAGTGATGCCAGGTGCAGGCTTGCCGGCCAGCTCCACCGCGATGATGTCGGGCAGGCGCATCCACGACGGGTTGCCCAGCATCACGCTTTCGGCTTCCAGCCCGCCCACACCCACCGCGATCACGCCCAGCGCATCCACATGCGGGGTGTGCGAATCGGTGCCCACGCAGGTGTCCGGAAATGCCACGCCGTCCTTGGTGCAAATCACCGGCGACATTTTTTCCAGATTGATCTGATGCATGATCCCGTTGCCGGCCGGGATCACATCCACATTGTCGAACGCCAGCCGCGTCCATTCGATGAAATCGAAACGATCCGCGTTGCGGCGGTCTTCGATCACGCGATTCTTCGCAAACGCATCCTTGTCGAAGCCGGGTGCTTCCACCGCCAGCGAGTGATCCACGATCAGCTGCACCGGCACCACCGGGTTCACTTGCGCCGGGTCACCGCCTTGCGCGGCGATGGCTTCACGCAGGCCCGCCAAATCCACCAACGCGGTTTGGCCGAGGATGTCGTGACACACCACCCGCGCCGGAAACCACGGGAAATCCAGATCGCGACGGCGCTCGATCAACTGGCCAAGAAAGGCATCGATGTGCGCAGGCGCAGCGCAGCGCACGATGTTTTCCGCATGCACCCGCGCCGTGTACGGCAGGCCGGCCCACGCGCCTGGGGTGAGCGCTTCCACCGCCGCGCGGGCGTCGAAGTAATCCAGTGACGTGGCAGGCAAGGGTGTGCGGAAGGCTGTGTTCATGGCATGTGGCAGCGGCGTGGGGAATGCCTATTGTCGCGCAATGGGAAGCCGGTCGCGTTCGCCCCGTACAATGCGCGGCGATGATTGCATCCCCCGCCATCCCCACCGAGCAATTGCGCCTCTCCGTCGCCCCGATGATGGACTGGACGGATAGCCATTGCCGGGTATTCCATCGGCTGCTGGCGCCGCATGCGCGGCTGTATAGCGAAATGGTACATGCCAATGCGGTGGTGTTGGGGGACCGGGCGCGGTTGCTGGCGATGGATCCGGGTGAGCACCCGGTGGCCTTGCAGCTGGGGGGCAGTGAACCGGCGTTGCTGGCGCAGGCTGCACGCATCGGGGCCGAGTGGGGCTATGACGAAATCAACCTCAACTGCGGCTGCCCGTCCGACCGCGTGCAGGCAGGGCGCTTTGGTGCGTGTCTGATGCGCGAGCCGCAGCGGGTGGCCGACAGTGTGGCGGCGATGATTGCGGCGTGCAGTGTTCCGGTGACGGTGAAGTGCCGGCTGGGTGTGGATGATGATCACGAGTGGCAACACTTCGTGGGTTTCATCGACACCATTGTCGGTGCCGGTTGCCAAACCTTCGTGGTGCATGCGCGCAATGCTTGGTTGAAAGGGCTCTCGCCGAAAGAAAATCGCGAAGTGCCGCCGCTGCGTTATGACTGGGCGTACCGGCTCAAGCGCGAGCGCCCGCAGTTGCAAGTGATCGTCAATGGTGGCATTGCCGATGCCGAAGAGGCCAGCGCGCATCTGGCGCATGTCGAAGGTGCGATGCTGGGCCGTGCCGCGTATCACACGCCGTACTTGTTGCACGCGCTTGATGTGCGTTGGTTTGGCGGCGAACTGCAATCGCGTGCCGAGTTGCTGCGCGCTTATCGCCCATATGTAGAGGTGCAGCTGGCGCGCGGGGTGTCCTTGAAACACATTACCCGCCACCTGCTGGGCTTGTTTGCAGGACAACCTGGTGGGCGTGCGTTCCGTCAGGTGTTGAGTGAAGGCGCGCACAAACCCGGTGCCGATTGGACGCTGGTGGAACACGCATTGGTATTGACCGAACGAGAGCCGCATTCCCCATGATCACCCGCGACTTAGCCGGATTTTTTGAGTTGGCCCACAACACACCCACCGACTTCGGCCCGGCTACTGCGCGCGCTGCATTTCTGGTGGCACCGGATGGGTTTCGCCTGGCCGAACAATCCGCACAAGACAATGCCTATATGGCTGCGGCCGGCGCGTTCGATGCTGCCCGCGCATCCATGCAGCACCGCGAGTTGCAGCGCGCCATCGCAACGGCAGTGCCGGCCATTTGTTTTGCCGGCAATCCGCAGACGCCGGATGCGGTCTTTCCCAACAACGTATTCGGCACTGCACGGGGACGCTATATCGTCGGTCGCATGCGCCATGAGGTGCGTCAGCGCGAGGCCGCGCGCGCCGACATGCGTGACTTCTTCCGCGATGTGCTCGGACGGCAGGAGATCGACCTCTCCACCCAGCCGCATGCCTGTGAACTGACCGGTGCGCTGGTGATCGACCGCGTGCGCGGGCTGGGCTTCTGCGGCCTGTCCGAACGCTGCGATGAGGCCGGCGCGCGGCTGATGCACGAGGCTTTCGGGCTGCGCGCCACCCTGCTGTTTGATCTGGCCGCCGGTGAATACCACACCAATGTGGTGTTGGCGGTGCTGGCCGGGCGCGCCGTGGTGGTGTGTCCGAACGGGTTTGCCGATGCCGCCGTGGCCGCGGCGATCGCCGCGCTGTATGCGCCGCATGCGGTGGTCTGTGATGCTGCCGAACACGCCGCCTTCGTTGGCAATTGCATCGCGTTGTCGGGCGAGGGTGTGTGGATGAGCGCGCAAGCGGCCACCGCACTGACGCCGGCGCATCGGGAGGTGCTGGCGCAGGCGGGCTTGCGGGTGGAGTCGGTGGCGCTGGACGCAATTGAAGCCGCCGGCGGTTCGCTGCGCTGCTGCATTGGCGAGATTTACTGACCAAGGACGGCGTTTGTGCGCAAACCTGAACGGCGCGCTATCCTGTTCAGGAAACTTCAGGGCGGATTCACCGCCTGCTTCCAACAATGCCCCTGTCCGAGTTGCTAGGTTGATCTGCCATGTCCCGCTGTGATCGAACATTGCCGAACGTACTTGCCGCTGCGCTGATGGCGTTGGTGCCAGTGGCCTCTGCATGGGCGCAACAGATGCCACCACCGCGTGACCGCAGTCAAGATCGCAGTAATCAAGATCGCGGCAATCAGGACCGCCCGCCGCCGCGTGATGCGATGTCCGATTCGGTACGGCGTGCCGAGCGCAACAGCCGTGGCGAAGTGTTGTCGGCCGAGCGTGTGCAGTACGACGGCCGCGACATGCACCGCGTCAAAGTGGTGGACGACCAGGGTCGCGTGCGTGTGTTCATGCAAGACCCGGCCCGTCGCAGCGGCAGTGATCAGGCCAAAAGCAGTAATGATGATTGACCCGTCGGTGCTTGCGCTGACCCACAGAACGCCATTTACGAGGATTGAGCATGCGCATCCTGCTGGTTGAAGACGAAGCCCCGTTGCGTGAAACCTTGGCTGCCCGCTTGAAGCGCGAAGGCTATGCGGTGGATGCCGCGCAAGACGGTGAGGAAGGCCTCTACATGGGCAAGGAAGTGCCGTTCGATGTGGGCATCATCGACCTTGGCCTGCCGAAGATGAGCGGCATGGAATTGATCCGTGCACTGCGTGCCGAGGGCAAGAAATTTCCCATCCTGATTCTGACCGCACGCTCCAGCTGGCAGGATAAAGTGGATGGCCTCAAGCAGGGTGCCGACGACTATTTGGTCAAACCGTTCCATGTGGAAGAGTTGCTGGCGCGCATCAATGCGCTGGTGCGGCGTGCCGCCGGTTGGAGCAAGCCGACGCTGGAATGCGGGCCGGTGGTACTGGATCTGGCCGCGCAAACGGTGAGTGTGGACGGTGCCAACGTGGACCTGACCAGCTACGAATACAAAGTGCTGGAATACTTGATGATGCACGCCGGTGAGCTGGTTTCAAAGGCCGACCTGACTGAGCACATCTACCAGCAGGATTTCGACCGCGATTCCAATGTGCTGGAAGTATTCATCGGTCGTCTGCGCAAGAAACTGGATCCGGATGGGTCGGTCAAGCCGATTGAAACGGTGCGTGGCCGTGGCTACCGGTTCGCCATTGCCCGCAGCGGCGAATGATTTTACCGGTGCCGGTGGTGCATGAGCTCCCCACCGATCCCTGATCCAGACGCTGCGCCCAGCGTGTTGCGTCCGCGTCGGCTGCGCATTGCGCAGCCGCGTTCGCTGCAGTCACGTCAGTTATGGGCGGCCAGCCTGGGTTTGATTGCCTTTCTGGCGCTGGCCGGCTTGGCGCTGGATCGCGCGTTCCTGAACACTGCACAAAGCGGCATGCGTGAACGCCTGCATAGTTATGCTCTGGCCTATGCCGGCAGCGATTTTGCCCGTGATGGCAGTGTGATTCCGCCGTGGGAGTCGCCGGATGCACGCTTCAAGCGTCCGGGCAGTGGTCTGTATGCGCAGATCGTGTTGGTCAATGGGCATTGGGAATCGGATTCCGCACAAGGCCCGAAATTGCCCGAGGGGCCGATGTTGCCGCCAGGCACCCAGACCTTCGAAGGGCCATTGCCGCTGACCCAGATCAATGGACAAGCCGGCGAGGTTTATCGCTACGGCTATGGTCTGGCACTGAGTGAAAACGGAGACGCGGCCAACGAATTGCAGTACACGGTGTATATCCTGGAGGACAGCACCGCACTCGGGCAGCAGGTAGCAACCTTCCGTACCGCGCTATGGCGCTATCTGGGCGGTGCCGGCGTGGTGTTGCTGCTGCTGCAAATGTGGGTGCTGCGTTGGAGCCTGCGGCCATTGCGTGATGTGATCGGCGAGCTCAAACGGGTGCAAGCAGGTAGTGCCGCAGGCATGAGCGAAGCGCATCCGCGTGAATTGGAACCGCTTACCGACAGCATCAATGCCTTCATCCACAGCGAGCGCGAAAATCTGGAACGGCAGCGCAATACCTTGGCCGACCTGGCGCACAGCTTGAAGACACCGTTGGCAGTGTTGCGCTCGCGGCTGGACAGCGATACCGGCGAGGCCGAGCTGCGCAGCGAAGTGGATACCCAATTGCGCCGGATGAATGATTTGGTGTCGTACCAATTGGCGCGTGCGGCGCGGTCGGGTCACCAGTTGTTTGCCGCGCCCATCGCGATTGAGCCACAGGCCGAGCAGATCGTGCTGGGCCTGGAAAAGGTGTATGCCAACAAGGGCGTACTGTGTGAATTTGAAATCGCCGCCGAGGCCCGCTTCCACGGTGAAACCGGCGACCTGCAGGAATTGCTGGGCAACCTGCTGGAAAACGCCTTCAAATGGGCGAAGTCGCGAGTGCTATTGACCGTGGCGGAAGGGCAGAAGCTGACCGATCGGCGGCCGGGGTTGCTGATCACGGTGGAAGACGACGGCCCCGGGATTGCCGAAGATCGGATTGCTTATGTGCTGCAACGCGGCGTGCGTGGTGACGAGCGTGTGCAGGGCCACGGCATTGGCATGTCGATCGTGCAAGACATCATCAAAAGTTATCGCGGGCAACTGCATGTCACCCGCTCGCACGAGCTGGGTGGGGCCAAATTCGAAGTGAGTTTGCCACCGGGCTTGTGAATCAAAACGAGCGTCCAGGATCACAGGGCCAGCGTGCGGGGCCACTTCAACCAGCCGCTGGCTTAGCGGAACATCCCCGGCAAAAAGCTGTGAAAGCGCGACGGCAAGACGCGGCTGTCACCGGCGCTGCGTGCGGGCACGGCTGCTTGCGACTTGGCTTTCGGCGTGCGTTGCACACGGCTGTTGGCAATCGCGCCGTCCAAGTCCGCATCATCCAAACGATCTGCAGGTGGTGCCGGAGGGTCGATGGCGGTGTTGGTGTTCTCGGGCAGCTGGTGCTTGGCCTCGGCGGCATTGGCACAGCCAAACGCAACCAGCAGGGCGAGGCAGGACAGTGTCTGGCGCAGGCTGACAAGGTGCATGGGCGTCACCGGGTAGAGAGCGTGCAGGGTGCACAACACCGCTGCCGACTATAGCAGGCTGCCCGGGCCTGGGATGCTGCGTCGCAACACGCAAGTTCCCGGACACGCAAGTGCTTGCGTATGATTTTGCACATGTCGACCTCTCGTGACCACGCCGCGCAACTGAGCGCCGTCCATCTACCCAATGGCGGCAGCCCACATGAGTGAGACCGCCGAGCGCGCACTGCTCCAGCGCCTGCAGCGCGGCCCGGTCAGTGGCGATCACTTGGCTGCGGAGCTGGGATTGACGCGTGCCGCGGTGTGGAAGCGGATCGAGGCGCTGCGGCAGGCCGGGATTGCCGTGGCAGCTGCGCCGGGGCGTGGTTATGCGCTGGCACAGCCACTGGATTGGCTGGATGACACGCACATTCGCGCCTTGTTGCCCTTGGCAGTGCAGCCCCAATTGACCGCACTGGACATTGTGTGGAGCCTGGATTCAACCAATAGCGAACTGCTGCGCAGGCAGACTCCGGACGCCGGTTGTGCGGTGCTGCTGGCCGAGCGGCAGACGGGCGGGCGCGGGCGTCGCGGGCGCGCTTGGGCTTCGCCATTGGCTGCACATATCTATCTGTCGCTGGCCAGATGTTTCGATGGTGGCTTGGCGCGCTTGGGTGGCTTGAGCCTGGTGGCAGGGGTGGCGGTGTGCGAGGCGTTGCACGCACTGGGCTTCACCCAAACAGGCCTGAAATGGCCCAATGATGTAGTGGTGACCGATGGCGATGGCCTGCGCAAATTGGGTGGCTTGCTGGTGGAAGGTGGCGGCGAAGCTGGCGGCGCAGCACGTGCGGTGATTGGGGTTGGCCTGAACGTGCGAATGCCTGCCGCGACGGCCCGGAACCTCGACCAGCCCTGGGTGGACATGCAGTCATTGCCGCATGCGCCGCCGTCACGCAATGCGGTGGTGGCGATGTTGCTGCAACATCTGCTGCCTGCATTGGAGCAGTTTGACGCACTGGGGTTGGCTGCCTTTCTGCCGCGCTTCAGCGCGTTGGATGTACTGGCTGGGCGCCCGGTATGCGTGCATGAAGCCTCGCGTGTGTGGCATGCACAGGCGCTGGGCATCAGCGAAGATGGCGCACTACGGGTGTGCAATGCAGCGGGTGAAATTCGTCATGTGCATGCAGCTGATGTCAGCGTGCGTGCGGCCAAGGTGGCCGGGTGATGACAACGTGGCTGTTGGATCTGGGCAATACCCGCCTGAAATACGCGCCGCTGGTGGCCGATGGCCAACTGGGCGCGGTGCACGCGGTGGCACATGACGATGCCGAAGCGTGGCTGGCGGCGTTGCCGGAAGGTGAGGTGGCCTGTATCGCCAGTGTGGCCTCGCCGGCGCGGCGGGTGGCATTACTGGACGCTTTGTGCGCACGCTTCCAACGCTTGCATCGGGTGCACACCGAACCTGCGTTGGGGCCACTGCGCATTGCCTACGCCAATCCTGCGCATCTGGGTGTGGATCGGTTTTTGGCGATGCTGGCGGCTGCCGATGGCCGCGCGGCCTTGGTACTTGGCGTGGGCACTGCGCTGACGTTGGATGTGCTGGGCGCGGATGGCCGGCACGGGGGCGGCCGCATCGCGCCGTCGCCTGAGGTGATGCGCGAAGCCCTGCACGCACGCGCGGCGCAATTGCCCGCCCGCGGCGGTGACTACACCGAATTTGCAGATGACACCGCCCCGGCTCTGGCTTCTGGCTGCGAAGGGGCGGCCTTGGCCTTGATCGAACGCAGCCTGCGCCATGCCACTACGCTGCTGGGCCAGGTGCCGCGCCTGTGCGTGCATGGCGGTGGCGCACAGGCGCTGCGCCCACACTTGCCCGTGCATGACTGGGTGCCCGATGCGGTCCTGCAAGGCTTGGCGCGTTGGCATGCGCTGCGAATCGCATAAACTGCACGGATGCTACTGCGCGCTGCCATCGTCATGCTTGTGATGCTCAATCTGGGGGCTGCTGGGTGGTGGGTCTTGCAACCGCTGGCGACCACTCCAGCAAGCTCGCCAAGTACGCGCACGCCCAGCCTGCAGCTGGTTGATGAACAGTCGGCAGCAACCGCGCTTGTGCCTGCTGCTCGCACGGTTGAGCCAATCACCTCTGCACCCGTGGCTACGCCGCCGGTGGCGGCCACGGCGGTGTGTTTGCGGTTTGGCCCGTTTGCCAGCAGCAGCGCGCGGGATGCAGCGCGTGTGCGCTTGCAGCAAGCAGGTGTTGACCCGCGTCCACATGACAGCCCGGCACGCGAGGTGCGTGGCTGGAAGGTGTACTTGCCGGCGCAGGCATCACGTGAAGCGGCACTGGCGCTGGCCGAAAAAATCAAGAGCGCGGGTGTAGCCGACCTCTTCGTGATGACCCAGGGCGACGACATCAACAGCATTGCCTTGGGGCGCTTCGGCAGTGAGTCCGCGGCCCAACGTCGGCAGTCCGAATTGCGGGGCAAGGGGTTTCCCGCACAGGTCGCGGCGATTGGTGGCATTCCTGCACAGACATGGCTGGATGCACAGTTGCCGCAGTCTGCGCACCGCGTTGATTTGGTACGCATCGCCCCCGCACAGCCTCTGGATTGCAGCACATTGCATTGATTCGGGCGGACAGCCCACGTCGAGCAAGGTAGAATGCGCACCCATGCCGCTTTAGCTCAGCAGGTAGAGCAACCGCCTTGTAAGCGGTAGGTCGTCCGTTCGATTCGGACAAGCGGCACCAGTACGCCCAGCTTGCGCCAGAGCCGCAGGCGGCGCATTCATGGGGTTTTCGTATGCAGCGTAGCTATCCACCGGTGTCCATCTTCGGTGTTCCTACGGATATCGGCGCGTCCAAGCGTGGCGCATCCATGGGGCCGGAGGCTTTGCGTGTGGCAGGGTTGGTGGATGCCATTGCCGCCCGCGGCGTGGATGTGCGTGACGTAGGCGATGTCAGTGGCCCACGCAATCCGGTCAGTGCGCCGGTCGATGGCTATCGGCATTTGGATGAAGTCACCGCGTGGAATCGTAGCGTGTTTGATGTGTCCACCCGTGAGCTGCAAGCCGGGCGGATGCCGATTTTGCTGGGCGGTGACCATTGCCTTGCGATTGGTTCGATCGCGGCGGTGGCCGCGCATTGCCGCAGCATGGGTAAACAGTTGCGTGTGTTGTGGCTGGATGCGCATGCCGATTTCAATACCCACGAGCTTACCCCCAGCGGCAATATTCACGGCATGCCGGTGGCTTGCCTGTGCGGCATGGGGCCGACGGTGTTAACCGGGTTTGGCGGGATCACGCCGGCCATCAGTCCGGACCAAGTGCGCCAGATCGGCATCCGTTCGGTGGACCCGGGCGAGAAGCGTTTGGTGCAAGAGCACGGGCTGGATATCTATGACATGCGTTATATCGACGAAGTTGGCATGCGCCGTGCGATGGAAGAAGCATTGGAAGGTATGGATGCCAACACCCATCTGCACGTCAGCTTTGATGTGGACATGCTCGACCCAGCGATTGCCCCCGGCACCGGCACCCGTGTGCCCGGCGGCGTGAACTACCGCGAAGCGCAACTCATCATGGAAATGGTGGCCGATAGCGGCTGCCTGGGGTCGCTGGATCTGGTCGAAATCAACCCCGCATTGGATCGCCGTAATGCCACCGCCAAGCTGGCGGTGGATCTGGTGGAAAGCCTGTTTGGCAAATCGACCCTGATGCGCGATTGATGCGCGTTCATGTGCAGTTTTAGCGGGGACGCGGTTTAATGTGGTTTTCCACCCCGTCACGAGGCTTCCATGAAACGCTTATTTGCCCTGCTGTTGTTGACCGTGTTCGCCAGTGCCGCCTTGACCGCCTGCAATACCGTGAATGGCGCAGGTAAGGACATCAAGAAAGTCGGCGAAAAAATCGAAGACGCATCCGGCAAAAAGTAGGAGCACCGATGGGCGCGGCCATAAGTGCCCACAAACCAGTCCTCCCCAATGACATGGGGAGGACTGCCTGGACTTATTACCAGCGTGGCGGATCCGCCACAAACCCTTGCGGAAATGCGCGTGGTGACGTTCGTGCATACGGTGCATACGGGGGCGGCATTACCCCCATCGCCACCAGTGCATTCACATCGTCATAGCGCACTTGGCTGACTTGCTGCGGGCGTGTGCTCATCCGTTGAAACGAGGTTTGCCCCACCGGTGCCCATTCGCGCTGACCGTGGCCCGTGCCCAGTTGTTGTGGCATCGCATCGGCCTCTGCCATCGCGCGGTTGGCGGCAGCTGGTGGAGCCGGTGCCGGCATGGATTTGGCCATGCTGTCGCGTGCTTGTTCTTGCGCGGCCAGCGGCGGTGCATATTGCGGGCGGGGCGGCTGATATTCACGAAACACCGCGATTCCCACCACTCCCACATTGGCCGGGCGACCGGTGCGCGCGGCATAACTATCGGGCAGGTCGGTGAATACGAATTGGGCAATGTCATCCAGCGATTTGCGCCAGCCGGCGATTTCGGCGGACTCCCACGGCCCCAACACATAACCGGCTTGCGAGGGTGCGGCGGTCTGCCCGCTGACTGCGTTCACGCCATCCACCGACAACACCACCAGCACGCGCTCGCCGCTGGTATTGGTCAGCCGCACCGCGTAGCGGTGGCCGGGCACGCCGGCGACCCAATGTTGGCCACGAAATGGGTATTCGGGCAGGGTTTGTCCGCTGTCTCGATCCACCACGCCCAGCGTGACGATGTCGCGGGCGTGGGCGGGCAAGCTGCATGCAGTGGATGCGGCAAGGGCAAGGGCGAGTGCAAGTGGGCGAAACATGGCGGTCTCCAGAGGCGCAAGGGGTGCGCTGCAAGACGGTCAACGCATGGCGCCGCAAAACGGGGTTAACCCGATGTCTTGAGGTCTGTACCTTTAGAATGGCGATTGATTTCGCATGACAAGCGCAGCCCCGCATGAGCAAGACCCGCGTCCTGACCGGCATCACCACCTCCGGCACCCCCCACCTTGGCAACTATGTCGGCGCCATCCGTCCGGCGATTGCCGCCGCACGTGCGGCCGATGCCGAGAGTTTTTATTTCCTCGCCGACTACCACAGCCTGATCAAGGCGCAAGATCCGGCGCGCACGCAGCGTTCCACCCTGGAGATCGCCGCGGCGTGGCTGGCCTGCGGCCTGGATCCGGCCAAGGTATGGTTCTATCGGCAGTCGGATATCCCTGAAATTCCGGAGCTGACATGGTTGCTCACGTGTGTGGCCGGCAAGGGCATTCTCAATCGTGCGCATGCCTACAAAGCGGCGGTGGATAAGAACCGCGCCGAAGGTGAAGACGACGATGCCGGTATCACCGCCGGCCTGTTCATGTACCCGGTGCTGATGGCCGCCGACATCCTGATTTTCAACGCGCACAAAGTGCCGGTGGGGCGCGACCAGGTGCAGCATATTGAAATGGCACGCGATTTTGGCCAGCGTTTCAACCACATCTACGGCGATGAATTTTTCACCCTGCCGGAAGCGCTGGTGGACGACAACGTGGCAACCTTGCCAGGCCTGGATGGCCGCAAGATGAGCAAGAGCTACGACAACACGATCCCGATGTTCGTGCCGCGTGCAGAATTGAAAAAACGCATCGCCGGCATCCTCACCGACTCGCGCGCACCGGGCGAGCCCAAGAGTACCGAAGGCTCGGCGCTGTTCCAGTTGTACCAGGCTTTCGCCAGCAAGGACGACACCGCGGCATTCGCGCAAGCGTTTGCAGATGGGATCGCGTGGGGTGAAGCCAAGCAAGCACTGTTCGAAAAAATTGATGCCGAAATCACCCCGCTGCGCGAACGCTATGAAGCTCTGATGGCCAAGCCCGGCGAGATTGAAGCCATCTTGTGCGACGGCGCAGCGCGCTTGCGCACGGCCTATGCAACGCCGGCGATCAGCCGCCTGCGCGAAGCGGTGGGGCTGCGCGATTTGTCGCAGGTGGTGCTGGCCAGCGCTGCCGGCAATCCCCCAAAATCTGTCGATACCGAGGTGCCCAGCTTCAAGCAATACCGGGATGCCGATGGCAAGTTCTACTTCAAGCTGGTGCAAGGCGAGCGCGTGCTGTTGCAAAGCGCTGGCTTTGATTCCCCGCGCGATGCCGGGCAGCGGATTGCATCGATCAAAAGCGGCACGCTGGATGCCGATGTGGCCGATTTCATGCTGGGTGAGGGCGTGAGCAGTGATGAAGTCAACGCCGCATTGGAGGCGTTTGTGGCGGCGGCGCTGGAGGGGCAGAAGGGGTAAGCCAACCCCTCTCCGGCTTGCGGGAGAGGGGGCTTGCGGGGGGCTTTACTGCGGCAACCCCAGGTCATCCAGCAACGCCTTCAGAAAGCGCGCCGCTTCGCCGCCGGTGCAGGCGCGATGGTCGAAGGTCAGGCTGATCGGCATGCGACGGTGTACTTCAATTCCGCCGATCACCGCCACCACGTCATGGCACAGCTTGCCGGCACCGACGATGGCCACGCACGGTGGCACCACGACCGGCGTTGCATAACGGCCAGCGAACATGCCGAAGTTGGACAGCGAAATGGTGTAGCCGGACAGTTCCGAGGCCGGAATCGTGCGCGCTTCCACTTGCGTGCGCAGGCGGTTGATGCCTTCGCGAATGCCGCGTGCATCCAGCATGTCGGCATTGCGTAGCGCCGGCACGAACAGGCCATCGTCGGTGTCCACCGCGATGCCGATATCCACTTGCGGGTGCAGGGTGCGGCTGAGGTTGTCGCCATCGAACCAGGCATTCAGTGCCGGCACGGTTTTGCAGGCGGTGACGATCGCGCGAATCAAGCGTGCGGTGATGTCCTGCTTGCCAATCCACGCGTGCAGGTCGGCATCATCCACCAGGGTGGTGGGCACCACCTTGGCATGCGCATCGGCCATCACCCGCGCCATGTTGCGGCGCACGCCCTTGAGTTGTTCGGGTTGCCCCGATGCCGCCACGCCCGGCGGCTGGGTGCGCATCGGTTTGCCCGATTGCGACAGCGTGCTGCGCGACGCAGGTGCAGCGGACGCCGCCGCAACGACGGGGGCCACCGTGGCATGTGTGGCCGCGGGTGCCGCCGCCGTCGCCAGCAAGGCCGGATTGGCCGCTGCCTGCTTCACATCCTGCATGGTGACGGTGCCATCTGGTCCGGTGGCGCGCACGCGTGCCAAATCCACGCCCAGCTTGCGCGCGGTGGCACGCACGGCGGGCACGGCTTTTACCCCGCCCACCGCCAGCGCTGCCTCGGCGACAACCGCGTTGCCCACCTGCATGGCACCGACCACGGTGCCGGCATCGGCGGGCTCGGATTTGGCCGCCGGCGCAGGGGCTGCCGGTTCGGGTTCTGCATGCGCTGCGCCGCCGTGATGATGGCCAGTGTCCTGGCCTTCCGCGCGCTGCGGCATGCTCATGTCGAGTTCGAACTCGGCCAGCCAATGACCGGTGACGATGACATCGCCGGCTGCACCGGCCAGCTTGAGCACCTTGCCAGACACCGGCGAGGGCACATCCACCACTGCTTTGGCGGTTTCCATCGACACCAGATTCTCGTCCAGACGAATCACATCGCCTACGTTGACGTGCCACTCGACAATGGTGGCATCCGGCAAGCCTTCGCCAAGGTCGGGGAGAAAAAATTTCTTGCTCATGAACGGTCCTTACGAATAGGCCATGGCGCGCTTGGCGGCGGCCACGATTTTGTCGGTGCTGGGCAGGTACTTCATTTCCAGGCGGAACAGCGGGATATGGGTGTCGTAGCCCGTCACACGTTCCACCGGAGCCAGCAGGTCGAACAGGCATTCCTCGGCCACGCGGGCGGCGATCTCGGCGCCGAAGCCGGCGGTTTTGGCGGCCTCGTGCACGATCACGCAGCGGCCGGTCTTGGCCACCGATTCGGCAATCGTGGCGAAATCCAGCGGGGTCAGCGTGGCCACGTCGATCACTTCCGCGCTGATGCCGTCTTTGGCCAAGGCATCCGCCGCTTCCAGGGTTTCTTTCACCTGCGCGCCCCAAGTCACCAAGGTGATGTCACTGCCATCGCGCAGCACGTAGCAGACATCCAGCGGCAAGGCTTCGCCGTCATCCGGCACCAGTTCCTTGTACTGGCGATAGATGCGTTTGGGCTCCATGTAGATCACCGGATCCGGGTCGCGGATCGCCGCCAGCAGCAGGCCATAGGCACGCTGCGGCGAGCTGGGCATCACCACGCGCAGGCCCGGCACATTGGTGAAGATGGCTTCGTTGGCTTCGGAATGATGTTCCGGCGCACGGATGCCGCCGCCCCACGGCACCCGCAGCACCATCGGGCAGGTCAAGCGGCCACGCGTGCGGTAGCGCATGCGGGCGGCGTGGCAGATGATGAAATCCACCATCGGGTACATGAAACCGTCGAACTGCGCCTCGGCCACCGGCTTCATGCCTTGGCTGGCCATGCCCACGGTCAGGCCGGCAATCGTGGTTTCATCCAGCGGCGTATCCAGGATGCGTTCGGGGCCAAACTGCGCGGACAGGCCGGCGGTGGCGCGGAACACGCCGCCGTTGACGCCCACGTCTTCGCCCAGCACAACCACAGACTCATCCTTGCGCAGTTCATACGCCAAGGCTTGGGTGATGGCTTCAATCAAGGTGATGGGTTGTGCGCTCATGCCCGGTGCTCCCGTGCCATCGCTTCGGTGCGCTGCGTGATCAGCTCACTGGGCAACTCCGCATACAAGTAATCAAACATCGCTTCCACCGGTTGCACGGGCGTATTCAAATACGCGTTGATTTCTTCGTCCACGCGCTTGCCGCTGTCTTCAAGCCAGGCTTTTTCTTGTGCCTCGTCCCACACGCCTTGATCGGTCAGGAATTTGCGCAGGCGCAGGAACGGTTCTTTCTCCCACGCGGCTTTGACTTCGGCGTCATCGCGATAGCGGCGCGCATCGTCGGCGGTGGTGTGGTCATGCAGGCGATAGGTGATGAATTCGATCACGCTGCCGCCTTCGCCATTGCGGGCACGTTCGTGCGCGCGGCGCAGGCCTTCCAGCACCGCGATGATGTCGTTGCCGTCCACTTGCAAGCAGTGCAGGCCACCGGCGATACCTTTTTGCGCCAAGGTATCGGCACCGGTCTGTGCCTTGCGTGGCACGCTGATCGCCCAGCCGTTGTTGACCACGCAGAGGATCAGTGGCAGATGGAACGCACCGGCCGAATTCACCGCGGCATAGAAGTCGGTTTTGGATGAGCCACCGTCACCGCACACCGCCACCGCGACTTTGGTTTGCTTGCGCAGTTTGAACGACAGTGCCGCGCCCGACGCCATCAGCATTTGCGTGGAAATCGGCACGCACCACGGGTAATCGTGGGCGGGGCCACCGGTGAGCAGGTTGCCGCGTTCGTCGCCACCCCAGTACAGCAACACCTGGCGCGGCAGCACGCCGCGCGCGAACTGCGCGCCGTATTCGCGGTAGCTGGGCGCCAGCACATCCTCCGGCTGCATCGAGTAGCCGATGCCGACGTGGGTAGCCTCATGGCCAAGGCTGGCGGCATAGGTGCCCAACTTGCCGGTGCGTTGCAGCGCAATGGCCTTGCCATCGAAGGTGCGCAGAAACAGCATCTGCTTGAAGATCGGCAGCAGCGATGCGGCGTCGGGGACGGCTGGTGGCAATGGGCCGGCAAGACTGCCGTCGGGTTTGAGGTATTGCAGGTATTCGATATCAAAATGGGCAGCGGTGCTCATGGGGGCCTTCGCGTTGGAGCAATCGCTCTATGATACCGGCGAGCTGCTAACAAACCGTTGCGCGGCGCAATAAAACAAAACGCAGCCGAAGCTGCGTTTTGTCTGAAACCCTGTTGTTGATTGGCTCAGGGGAGCGTGAGAACCGATGTGTTGTCGCCCGAAATGGGGTCGGTGAGCACACTGGACCTGGCGCTGAAGCGCAGCACATCGGTGGGTTTGAAACTACGCTGAGGCTTCACGGTGACGTTGAAGGTATGGGTGGAACCGGCCCGCACAACCGTGGTGGATGTGCAGACGAAACTGCTCACGCTCATGCGCTCGCAGGTCCAGCCAGCACCACCGGCCACGCCGCCTACGGAGGGCACGGGGATCTCCATGTCCACCCACACCTGCACGCCATTCAGATCACTGCTGCCACTGTTGCGTAGCGTCAGCGTGGTGAATGCGCCCTGCAGGCTCATTTGCCGCACCGTCCACGATTGCGCGAGATCCGCGCTGGCCGGGCGCACCACCCCAATGCTCAGACGCACGGGATCATGGTCGGAGACGCGCAGCGGCGGATTGGCAGCGGTGTAGGGCGGGTTGAATTCGCCGTAATGGGCCACGCGGAAGTTGCTGTTGATGCGCGCGTGTTCCACGCTCAGGCCAGTCAGAGCCGGGTCGTTGAGCAGCGCCTGGTTGACCACCGCATGGTCCAGGGTTTGTGCATTGCCACCAAACACATAGGAATAACGCTGCATCGGATCCGCGGTGAGTGCATCACCCAACACCAACGGTGTGGCGACGGGGCTGGCACGATATTCGATGACCGCATTTTCCGGTGCCGCGTGACCAGAAATGATGCCCATCGAATCCACATAGCCATCGTTGAACGGGAACGCGTTGAAGTCACCCACCAGCACGATTTTCTCGGCCGGGTTGGCGATTTGCATATCGTTCACCACATTGGCCAGGAACATTGCCTGTTCGGCACGCTTGTAACGCACGCGGCTATCGACCGGATCATCGTTGCCATTGAGCGAGCGCAGATGATTGGCAATCACCGTCAATGGATAGTGACGGCCGTCGGTGAAATTGACTGCGGCGCGCAGTACCAGCGAAGGGCGATCATTCAGCAGTGACGAGGTGCAGCCAGGCGCATTCGGAGTACAGCCCAGTGGCGAGGTGCCGTAGCGGGTGTCCTTGCCCACTTGGGTCACCGAAGTGACCTCCACCCGCGACACGCCGGTGCGCACAGCGCGGCTGCTGATCAGAAACCCGACATCAATCCCGCCCACGTCGTTGCCTTCTTGCAGATACGGCACGTATTGCGGTGTGCGTGCGCAATTGCTGTTGATGTAGTTGGCAAGCGAGGTCAGGGTGCCGATGTTCTCCACTTCCACCACGCCGAGAATGTCGGGCGATTTCACCCAATCACAGATCGCGGCGCCGGTCTTGGCCAAACGATTGGCGAAAGCGGTATTGGTGAGCACTGGCTCGCCAATGGCTGGGTCATTGATGTTGTCGAAGAACCGCTCCAGATTGAAGCCGGCCACGGTGATGTCGTTAGCGCCGGCATCGCTGACGGCACTGGCGCTGGCGGCACCGATGACCGGTGGGTTGGCCACGTCATACAGCAACTCCCACGAGTCGCCGTAGTACGTCAGCACGCCCACCAAGTTGCTTACTGGTGCGCCGGCATCGGCGACCAGGCGTGTGCCTTGTAACGGGAACGCCTTGATGCGTTCCTGGTTGGCGTCGAAGTATGGCAGGGTGGCCTGCTTGGCTGGTGGTACCGGGAACGGGTCGAGGATGCTCAGGCCCGGTTCGCGCATCGGCCGCGGCACGCCTGCAATCACGAATTCAAACGCCGTATTGCTGTCACTTGACGTGGCATTGGGTTCGTTGATGTTGCCATCGGTCTGCGCGGTGACCACGCCCTGTGCCACGCTGACCAGCATGCCCTCCAAGCGCTCCATGGTTGCCGGCTCACTGGCCGGGCCGGCCAGTGCGGCGGTTAATTCCACTGGCGTGGGCAGGGCCATGCCGTGTGCCAGTACCGCCACACCGGGCGAGACCAACTCGGTGGTCGGGGTGGCGCTGCTGCCAGCAAATTCATCCACCGTGCCCACCACGCGGGCATGGTCACCCACGGCCACCATATTGGGAGCGGCGGCGGTGAATACGAAAATGCCGTCCGAGGTTGCAGCATCGCCATCGGCGGCGGCTGTGCCGCTGCCAAAGGACTGCAGGAAGAAGCCATTGCTGCGTTTGCCGGTGACCACGCCCTCGGTCATCTTCAACTGGCCATTGAACGGGGAAAGCTCACCGCTGCCTTGGATCGCGCCGATCGAGGTAATGACGATGTCGTCATTGGTAATCGTGCCGGTGCCTACACCCGCGCCCGATGCGATATTGGCAGCGACCGGATTGCTGAGGGTGACCAGGAAGGTTTCGTTGATCTCCAGATCGGTATCGCCCAGTACGCTCACACTGACGGTGGTGCTGGTCTGGCCGGCGGGGATGCTGGCGGTACCCGATGCGGCGAGGAAATCCACCCCCGACGTGGCTGAGTCGCTGCTGGTGGCGTAATTGACCTTGACACCGCCGGCGGGTGCCGGGGCACTCAGGGCAATGGTGAACGTGAATAGGGTGCTGCCGTTATCGCCTTCAAGTTGGGTGACGTTGTTGATCGAGAGCTGGGGCAGTGCAGCACCGCCCACGGTGATCGAAAAATCGTCGATGGCCAAGCCGTCATCGGCCCCGGTGGCATCGGCATCCAGCCAACGCAAGCAGAAGGTGCTGCCGATGGGGATCGACACGCTGCTGATGGTGGCGGCCAGGTCCTGACGGTTGCCAGCGGCATTGCCGTCCTTGGCTCCGGTGGTGGTGGTGGTGGGGGTGCTGAAATCCAGCCCATCCACATCCACCCAGGTGCCGGTGGTCAGTGAGGTGGCATTGAGACTGTACTGAAAGTCCAGGCGATCGCTGCGGGCAGCGGTGCCCAGACGCCACTGCTCGCCGGTGTAGGCCACATCGAAGCTGCCCAATGCGCTGGCGGTATTGTTGACAAAGCAGGCTCCGAACGAGGGCACAAGATTGCCGCTGCGCAAGCTGCCCAATGCGCGCTCGCTGCTGCCGGCAGCGCCAAAGCTGTAGGTGTCGCCGGTATTGCTGGAGCCGGTGCCGGCAGTGTAGGTGCCATTGGCGCTGGCACCCGTCTCATTCATCAACCAGCCCACCGGTAGTGTTGAACTGGTGCCGGTATTGGCCAAGGTGTCGAAATTCTGGGTGTAGCTGCCGCCGCTCAGGCTGACTTGGGCATGCGCTGCCAGTGGTGAACAGAACACCATCGCTGCCAGCGCCAAGCGCTGCAGTGGAAGATTGATCATGTGATTTCCCGGAAATGGTCAGCAAACCAAATAGTCGGTTCGCACCCGTGCGATTTTGCCGCATCTGCATGGCAGTTGCGTGACGCAGTGCAAGATGACCCGGCCAGGCATGCCACAATTCCAACATGACCAGTGAAAATAACCAGCGTGACCTAGAGGCCGGCATTCATACTGATCTGCATGGACGGTTGACCTATGCCGGGTACTTGCGCCTGGATCAGTTGTTGATCGCGCAGCAGCCGCTATCCAGCCCGCCGCATCATGACGAGATGCTGTTCATCATCCAGCACCAAACCTCCGAGCTGTGGCTGAAGTTGCTGATCCACGAGCTGAGTGCGGCGGTTGCGCACCTGCGCAATGACCGGGTGGGGCAGTTCGGCAAGGTAGTCGCGCGTTGCAAGCGGGTGTTGGAGCAATTGACCGCGCAATGGACCGTGTTGGAAACGTTGACGCCCTCGGAATACATGCAGTTCCGCGGTGTGCTGGGACCGTCATCCGGATTCCAGTCCCTGCAATATCGCACTGTGGAATTCTTGTTGGGTAACAAGAATGCGGCAATGCTGAAGGTGTTTGCGCATGACCCGCAGGGCCAATCCGCATTGCAGTGCGTGTTGCAGGCCCCAAGTTTGTATGACGAATTTTTGCGTTACCTGGCGCGTTGGGGGCATTCGGTGCCTGCGGCTAATCTGCAGCGCGACTGGAGCTTGCCGCATGTGCAAGATGCCGAGCTGTTGCCGGTATTCGAGCGCATTTACGAAGATACCGATCGTTATTGGCGCGAGTATCAGTTGTGCGAGGATCTGGTGGATCTGGAAAGCCAGTTTCAGCTTTGGCGTTTCCGCCACATGCGCACGGTGCAGCGCATCATTGGCTTCAAACCCGGCACTGGCGGATCCAGTGGGGTGTCCTTTCTCAAACGTGCGCTGGAGTTGACGTTTTTCCCGGAGCTATTCGAAGTGCGCACCTCGATTGGACCGGATCGCGGCAGCCCGGGTAGTTAAGAAGCGTGGCGTGTGGGCCGGACTTGAGCGCGACGGTGATGCCAAGTTTGTCGCGCAAGGCGCGCTCCCACCAGAGCCCGCGGCCATATCCCGCGCGAGCGGCCCTTGGCCGCACAGAGTGGTTGCAGCCGGGGAGTGATCGTTTGCTGCATCGCAGCATCCAAATCCTGAATGCGCAAGGTTTGACGTAACGCTGCCGGGTCGGCCATCCTCGCCCGGTTCCGCGCCCTGCGTTGGCCCGGTTCGACATCCTTTCAACGCCTAACCAGATGGGGGAGCCCGCATGAGCGGAGCCGCTGCAATCACACCGGTGAATCCACCGGAATTCCCGCAACTCATGGGGCATCCACGCCCGTTGTGGATGTTGTTCATGTCGGAGTTCTGGGAGCGCTTTGCGTTCTACGGCATCCGCTGGGCGATGGTGCTGTACATCGTCGCGCAGTTCCACGGTGGCGACGCCAGTGGCGAAAAACCCGCCAGCGAGTTGTACGGCGCGTATCTGGCGCTGGTGTATGCCGGTGCGATCTTCGGCGGTTATGTGGCCGACAAGTTGATTGGCTTCCAGCGTTCCATTTTATTGGGCGCCATCGTGATGTCGGCGGGCTTGTTCTTGCTGGCATCACCCACCGAAACCATGTTCAAGCTGGGGCTGGCCACTATTATCGTGGGCAACGGCCTGTTCAAGCCGATCATCTCCACCATGGTGGGCAAGCTGTATGCCACCAGCGATGAGCGCCGTGATTCCGGCTTCACCATCTTTTACATGGGCATCAACATCGGCGCACTGCTGGCACCGTTGATCACCCAGTATTTGGCCAAGAAATTGTTTGGCATCGACGGCATGCCGGCCTACAAGGTGGTGTTCATTGCCGCAGGGATCGGCATGTTGCTGAGCTTGGTGTGGTTCTGGTTTGGCCGCGCTCAGCTCAAGGGCATTGGCTTGCCGGCAGCCCATCAAACCGGCATGCGCAATGTCAGCTTGGTCTTGCTGTTCGGCGTGGTGATCGGCATCCCGCTGTTCTATGCGTTGTTGACCATTGATGCCACCCTGCTGCAAGGCATTTTGATGGCCCTGTTCATCATTCCGGCGGTCATGCTGCTGCGTGAAGGCGTGGTGGAAGGCGCGGTGGCACGTGACAAGGTGGTGGCAATGTTGATCATCTTCACCTTCAACGTGTTGTTCTGGTGTTTCTTCGAGCAAGCCGGCAGTTCATTCAACTTCCTTGCCGAGAAGATCGTCAACCGCGACATCGGCATGCAAGGGCTGTTCCAGGCGTTGGCGGGTACCCATGATTTCCCGGTGTCGTGGTTCCAGTCGGTGAACTCGGTGGCGATCATCGTGCTGGCCCCGATCCTGGCGTGGTTGTGGGTGAAGATGGGCAAGAACAATCCGATCATCCCGCGCAAGTTTGGCCTGGGCCTGATCTTCAACGGTTTGGCGTTCTTGTTGCTGATGGTGGCGCTGAAGAGCATGGTGGATGGTAGCGGCAAGATCCCGTTCTGGACCTTGTTCATGGTCTATGTGATCCAGTCGGTGGGTGAGCTGTGCCTGTCGCCGATTGGGTTGTCGATGACCACCAAGCTGGCCCCCGCACGGTTGGCGGGCATGGCGATGGGTTGCTGGTTCCTGTCGATTGCTATTGGCAATAACCTGGCCGGCATTTTTGCCGGGATCGTCAGCGGCGAAGGCGGCATGTCAGTGGCCTCCGCACACGCCGGCTATACCTTCGGCTTCTATGCCTTGGTCGGCGCTGGCGCGTTGTTGTTCCTGATAGCGCCGCTGATCCAGCGCTGGATGCACGGCGTGAAGTAAGTCTTGTCCGGCAGGGCACACGCAAACGGCGGCCTTCGGGCCGCCGTTTTGCATTGCAAAGGCGCAACGGTCAGGCGGCGATGATGACCTCAATCCCCAATGCGCGCAGGCCATCGTGATAGTCCATGCCGATGCCGCTATCGGTAATCACGCAGTGAATGGCATCAAGCTTGGCGATGCGGTGCAGGCTGACCTTGCCGAACTTGCTGGAGTCGGTCAGTACCACGATTTTGCGGGCGCGCTCCACCATGCGGTGATTGAGCAGGGCTTCGGCCTCATGGTGGGTGGTCGCACCAAACTGTAGATCCAGCCCATCCACGCCCAAAAACAGGGTATCGAAACTGAAGCTTTGCAAGCTGGCTTCGGCCTGCATGCCATGCAGCGAGAGCGAGGGCTGATGCAACAAGCCGCCAGTGAGGCGCAGGGTGATGCCTTGTGCGCCGGCCAGCTCCCACGCGATGTTCAGGCCATTGGTCATCACCGTTACATCGCGCTGGTTGCGCAGGTGGCGGGCCAGCATCATGGTGGTCGAACCGGAGTCCAGGATGATGTTGTCGCCAGGCTTGACCAGTGCAGTGGCGCTAGCACCAATGGCGTCCTTCAGCGGCAGATTGAGGCTGTCTTTCTCGTGGATGCCGTGCTCTTGCGGCGGTGTGCGCAGCAGGTTGGCACCGCCGTGGTTGCGGATCACCAAGCCCTGCGCTTCCAGCTGGTTGAGGTCGGCGCGGATGGTGACCGCCGAGACGTCATGACGCTCCACCAGCGCGCTTACTTGCACGCTGCCGTGTTGCAGCAGGTGTTCCATGATCTGTTGGCGGCGTTGGCGGGTATTGCGCATGCGGAGACTCGAAAGTTGTAGAGGCAAAGCGCAAGCTTAACGTTTCGAATGGGCGTCCGTGCAGTGTGCGGCGAGGCGTGTCGCGGACTGTCCTTAATGCGTCGTTATCGCCATGCATTGAAACGTGAATGGGGGTTTGCGAAACAATAGTAAATTCATATCTTTCGATATGGCTATTTATCTTTCATATTTATTTCATTTCTATTGACATTGCGAAAATCATTGCCCTAAAGTCGGCGTCGGTGGCTGACAATCACCGCTATTGATACGTCTTCCGGGGTTTTCCATGCCGATCCAATCACCACGCAAGCAGGCGTTGGCAGCTGCACTCGCCATCACGTTGGCATTGCTTGCCGCGCCACTCGCGGCGGCCTCACTGGGTAGTCTGCGCATGCTCAGTGCCACCGCCGCGACCGCCACTGCCGCGCCGGGTTGGGACATCATCACCAGCAACGGCAGCCGCTTGCGCATCGAAGTGTTGCGCAGCGATGTGATCCATGTGCAAGCCGGCCGCAATGGCGTGCTCAGCCCCGCCGGCGACAAGGCCGCGCCCATCGTGTTGCCTCAGCCGGTGGTGGGCACCGCCGCCAGTTTGGAAGAAGACGCCAAGGAAATCCGCATCCGCACCGATGCCTTGGTGCTGCACATCCAACGCCAGCCGTTGCTGCTCTCGCTGGAGCGTGTTCACGCCGGCAAATCGGTAGCGCTGTGGCATGAAGTGCAGCCGTTGCAATTGGACAGCACGCAAAGCGTGCAGGTGCTCTCTTCCAATGCGAATGAACAGTTCTTTGGGGGTGGCCAGCAAAACGGGCGCTATGCATTCAAGGGCCGTGAGCTGCCGATTTCCTACTCCGGCGGTTGGGAAGAAGGCGACCGCCCCAGCCCCGCGCCGATGTTGCTGAGCTCATCCGGCTGGGGCATGTTGCGCAACACGTGGAGTGACGGCGTGTATGACCTGCGCGATGCCGATACGGCCACGCTGGCACACAAGGAAGATCGCTTCGATGTGTATTACTTCGTCGGCAATGATCTGCATGCGCTGCTGGATCGCTACACCGCATTGACTGGCCGCGCCGGCATGTTGCCGCGCTGGGGCTATTCGTATGGCGATGCCGATTGCTACAACGATGGCGACAACAACAAGAAACCCGGCACCGTGCCGGAAGGCTGGAGCGACGGCCCCACCGGCACCACGCCGGATGTGATTGACAGCGTGGCCAAAAAATATCGCGAGTACGCCATGCCGGGCGGCTGGATTCTGCCCAATGATGGCTACGGCTGCGGCTATACCGATTTGCCGAAGGTGGTGCAAGGCTTGGCCAAGTACGGCTTCCGCACCGGGTTATGGACCGAAAACGGCGTGGACAAAATCGCTTGGGAAGTGGGCAAGGCCGGTACCCGCGTGCAAAAGCTCGATGTGGCCTGGACCGGCAAGGGCTACCAGTTTGCGATGGATGCCAACCAGCAGGCGTATGACGGCATCCTCAATAATGCCGACGCGCGCCCGTTCCTGTGGACGGTGATGGGGTGGGCCGGAATCCAGCGCTATGCGGTGGCGTGGACGGGCGATCAAAGCGGCAGCTGGGATTACATCCGCTGGCATATCCCCACCCTCATTGGCTCCGGGCTGTCGGGCTATGCATATGCCACTGGCGATGTGGACGGCATCTTCGGCGGCAGCGCGGAAACCTACAGCCGCGATTTGCAATGGAAAAGTTTTACCCCCGTGTTGATGGGGATGTCGGGATGGTCGGCCAATGCGCGCAAACACCCGTGGGCATTCGATGAGCCGTATCGCAGTATCAACCGCGACTATTTGCTGTTGAAGATGCGGCTGACGCCGTACATGTATGGCTTGGCACGTGAGGCCGAACAGACCGGCGCGCCGCTGGTGCGCGGCCTGCTCTGGGATTATCCAAACGACCCGCAAGCCTTCAGCGAGGCGCACAAATACCAATTCCTGCTGGGCCGCGAGTTGCTGGTGGCGCCGGTGTATCGCAGCCAAGCGGCCAGCCGTGGCTGGCGTCGCGATATCCACCTGCCGCAAGGCCGCTGGTTCGATTACTGGGATGGCCGGCAAGTGACTGCCGGAGCACAAGGCCGTGATCTGGATCGTGCCGTGGACTTGAAAACATTGCCGCTGTTTGTGCGTTCCGGAGCGATTTTGCCGATGTATCCGGCGATGCTGTTCGAGGGCGAAAAGCCCATCGATGAGGTGACCTTTGATCTGTATCCGCAAGGGCAATCGCAATACACCTTGTACGAGGACGATGGCAATAGCCGCCAATACCAGCGTGGTGAATTCAGTACCCAAACCATCAGCGTACAAGCGCCCGAACAAGGCAGTGGCGAAGTGCGCGTGCAGATTGCGGCGGTGCAGGGCGGTTATGCCGGGCAATTGCCGCAGCGCCACTACAGCTTGCGTGTGCTCAGCCGGCAAGCGCCGCAGGCGGTGCAGGTGGATGGGCATGCCTTGTCGAAGCTGGCCAATCGCGCCGCCTTCGATGCCGGTGGTGAAGGCTGGTATTTCGATGCCAGCGATCGCCACGGCAGCATCCTTGTGCGCACCGCTGCGGCGGATATTCGCCATGCGCTTGCGATTACCTTGCTGATTCCGCAATCCCGGCAAGCCAGTGATGATGCTTATCCAGCCGCGCCAGCATTGGGACGTACGCTGCCGATGGATGGCTTGCTGGTGGTCAACCGCCCCGCCGAAGAGCCGGGGCATCCGTTGGAAAACGCCTTCGATGATGACCCTGCGACATGGTTCCGGAGTGTGCGCAATCAAGCCGTGCGTACCGGTGCGATCGAGTGGACGGTAGGCTTTGGCGAACGCAAATTGATCGACGGGATCGAGATCGCCCCACGCGCCGACAAGAATTGGAAATACGGACAGGTGCGCGATTACGAGGTGTATTTGGCCGACAGCAATGGCGAATGGGGCGCACGGATTGCCAGCGGTCGCTTGCAGCTGGAACAAGGCACGCAGCGCATCACGTTTGCCCCGCATGCCGGCCGCATGCTGCGCTTCCGCGTGCTGTCGGTGCAGAACCCGGAAGGCGACGGTGCCAGCAATACCGACCCGATGGTGACTGCCGCGCAAGCGGGGGCCGCGCGTGCGGTGGATGCCCAGCAACCACGCGACGTGGGTCCCATCACCTTGTCCAGCTTCCACATTCTTGAGCATCAAGGTGACGAACGCCCGCAGCAGGTGCGCTACCTGTCCGCGCTGGCGCTGCCGGCCGCATTGACGGCAGCGGTGGCGCGCGATCACGCGTTTGGTGGCCACGTTGCGATGCGCATGAACGGCCTGCAGTTCCGCCGTGGGCTGGGTGTGGGTGGGCGCAGCCGGATCAATCTTGCACTGGATGGGCAGTGGCGTTTGCTGCGTGCCGACCTGGGCATCGACGACACCTGCCGTGCCGCAGGTGGCATGCAGTTCCAAGTCTGGGGCGATGACCGCCTGTTGTATGACAGCGGGCTGGTGAAAGCGCCAGGCGTGGTCAAGCCCGAACTCGATGTGCGCGGTATCCGCCAGCTCAGCCTGCGCACATTGGGCGCGCAATCACCACAGGTCTGTGGCAATTGGGCCAACGCCGCCCTGATCGGCCAGGAGGGCGACAGCGTCAGTATCGAAACACCCTGATGGACAGCGTTTGATTTCACCGTTCTACCGCACGCTTAATTTCTTTGGTTCCTTCCAATCACCCATCGACGCAGCGGCGTTTGCCGCTGTACGAGGACCCGCTCATGCCTGCATTTCGTGCTCCCCGCCATCTCGCCATCTCCAGTTTGAGCATTGCCCTGCTGGCGGCACTGGCCTCTGCTCCCATCGCCGCGCAAGATGCGCCCGCGAAGCAAGACAAGAAGGACGAAAAAGTCACCGAGCTTGCGCGCGTGCAGGTGACCGGTTCCAACATCAAACGCACCGATACCGAAACCGCCTCACCGCTGCAGGTCGTTACCGCCAAGGACATCGAAAGCATGGGTGCACGCACCTTGTTGCAGGTGCTGGACAACCTGCCGGCGGCGCGCCCGGCACAGGTGGATTCCAAGTCGCTGTACACCGGCTCCGATGGTGCATCCCAGGCCAATCTGCGTGGGCTGGGCGCACAGGGCACGTTGGTGTTGTTGAACGGTCGCCGCCTGTCGTACTACGGCGCACCGGCCGGTTTTCAAACCCAATTTGTAAATATCGACGCCATCCCGGCGGCCGCCATCGAGCGCATGGAAGTGCTGACCGATGGTGCATCCGCGGTGTACGGCACCGATGCGGTGGCCGGGGTGATCAACGTCATCACCAAGCCGTCGTTCAAGGGCTTGGAAGTCAGCGGCAGCACCGATATGTCTTCGCGCATCCGCAGCTACGGCGAACGCCAGGCCAGCATAACCGGCGGCTTTGGTGATCTGGGCGAAGACCGCTACAACGTGTATGCGAGCGTCAACCTGTACAAGCGCGATGCGATTCCGTTGAGTGATTGGTACGACAAAAAGCCGGCGCAGTTTTACATCAATAATCCGAGCTACATCAAGAATTTTCGCTTCGATACCGGCAGTGCGCCGGGCGTGCTCAACCCCGGCAGTTATTTCGCGTTTGACCCGGTGACCGGCAAGAAAGTGCAGCAGGCAGCGCCGGGCTGCAACAACATCATCGCCGAAGCGGCTGGCCCGCGTTGCGTGTGGCAGACATGGCTGAACAATGAAATCGACGGCGGCGCCGAGTCCAAGCGTGCCACCGCTTACATCAATGCACACTTCCTGCTTGGCGAAAGCAGCGAAGCGTTTGCCGAAGCCACTTACACCACGATTGATTTGCGCGCCAACGGCGGCACCCCGCGTGCATTCGGGACCACCACCGGCAACCCCAGCAGTTGGTTTGCACGCAATACCGGCTATGTGGCCAATCAGTTCTTCTATCCCTACCTTGGCCCCAACAATGTCTATAACAAAGCCAGCCCGGAGATGAAGGCGATGATGGGCGGGGTGGTGGGGCTGCAATATCTGTTGCAAGATGCCGGCGATCATTATTTTGGCCAACGCAATACCGACAAGAGCTACCGCGTGCTGGCCGGCATGCGCGGCTACCTGGGGGATTGGAGCTGGGAAACTGCATTTGCCAGTGCCGGTTCGCATTCCACGACCTATCAAACCATCAACGTCAATCTGGACGGGTTTGCCAAAGCGTTTGGCCCGTTCACCGTGGATCCGGGCACGGGCCGCGTGATCATTGCCGACAACCCGGCCTACAAGTTTGGCGAAATCAGCGAGGCCAACGCGGCGTTGTTGCGTGCGGCGTATCCCACCTTTGATATCCAGTCATGGACGCGCCTGCATACATTGGATGGCAAGATCGAAGGCCCATTGGCCACGCTGCCGGCGGGTGAAGTACGCGCTGCATTTGGCTTCAACCTCAACCGCGAATCGTTCTTCACCCCCGGCAATAGCGATGCCGCCAACGGCAAGATCACCCAGCAGGGTGGCTCATGGTTTGATGGCAAGCGCACCACCTACGCACTGTTCGCCGAAGCGGTGGCCCCGATCACCGCCAAGCTGGAAGTGGATGCCGCGCTGCGCCTGGATAAATATCCCCACTTCAGTGCCAACCTCGCGCCCAAGTTGGGCGTGAAGTATCAGGCCTTGCCGGAGCTGGTGTTGCGCGGCACCTATTCGGAAGGCTTCCGGGCGCCGAGTTTGGCCGAGGCGGGCAGCGGCGGCATCTTTGCGCAGATCGGCGGTTATCGCGATGAAACCCGCTGCAACCAGACCAATGCGATTGCCAATTTGCTGCGTACCTCGCAGCGTGCGGGCGATGTGGATCTAGGCAATTCCTTGCTCAATTCCGACTGCGGCCGCACGGTGGCGCGCATGACCCAGCCCAATCCGGATTTGCAGCCGGAAAAAGCCAAGATTGCCACGCTGGGCTTCGTGTTCGAGCCGGCCAAGTGGCTGTCGGTGTCGGCCGATTGGTGGTTCGTCTACCGTCGCAATGAAATTGCTGCGCCGGATTATTCCAAGCCGGAGGAAATCATCGCGCAGACGCGCTTCCCCATCACCGATGCCGACCGTGCCAACCTTGCCGCACTGGCAGCGATGTGCGCGGATCCGGGTAGTGGCGTCGCATGCCCGGCGGTGTTGCCCACTTATACCGTGGGCAATGTCTCCAGCGTGATTGGCCAGTACAAGAACAAAGGCCGCACCTTGGTGGATGGGTTTGATGTGGATGCACGCAGCCGCCTTGATCTGGGCGAATGGGGCCGGTTGAACATCGGTGTGGCGGCCACGATTGCCCGCCGCAGCATGTACAACTTCGACGATGGCGACGGTTGGGCCTATGGCAATGCCATTGGCTATTACAACAACCCACGCGTGCGTGCCACGTTCAATACCGACTGGAACTACAAACAGTTTGACACCAGCTTCTACATCAACTTTGTGGGCAAGACGAAGTGGGCTTACGACCAGATCGACGCGCAAGATAACAACGCGCAGTCCTGCACCGCCAGCTACGAAGCAGTGGCGCCCGGCCAGTGCGATGGTGCGCCGTCGTGGTGGACCGCCAATCTGGGCGTGAGCTGGCATGCCAGCGAGAAATTGACGGTGGGTGTGACGGCCAAAAACCTGTTCAACCGCCTGCCGTTCTTCGACCCGAATGATTGGATGACGTTCTCCGGCTACACCAATAACTTCGGCCGCAGCTACAGCCTGATGCTCAACTACAAGTTCTGAACCCGGGTGATCGCCGCCATCTTCGCGCAAGCGGGGGTGGCGGCATTTGCGTGGGTCACAATCCAGCGCAGTACGGTCGGTGACCGCTACGGATCCTGCAGCGCAGTTTCGCCTTCTGCGCGCAATTCCAGCTCATCCAGCCGATCCAGCAGGCGAAACAGCAGGGTGCGTTCGGTGGCATCCATATCGCCCAGCAACTGGCGCTCGAACCCCAGTGCCAGCGGCACGATCTGGTCGTAGATCGCATAGCCGGCTTCGGACAGCCGCAGTACCGAACGCCGGCGGTCATCGTCATCAAAAGCACGTAGCAGTCTTCCGGACTCCAGCAATTTGGCCACCGCGCGGCTGACCGCGACCTTATCCATCGCCGTGCGCTGCGCCACCTGATTGGCCGACAGGTCCGGGTAGCGGCCCAGCACCGCCATCACCCGCCATTCCGTCACGCCCAGTGCAAAGCGCTGCGAATAGGCGCGGGCAATCGCGTCGGAGGTGCGATTGGACAGCACACTGAGGCGATAGGGCAGGAAATTCTGGAGTTCCAATTGGGCGTGGTTGGGCATGATCGGGCGTGAGATTGAGAGGGGCACTTGAGATGGTTGCAATTGCAACTATAGAATGCAGAATCCTAGCGGCGAGACCACCACCATGAGTGCACACCCCAATCTTGGCATGCAGCCGACCACGTTTGAAAACCCGATGGGCATTGATGGGTTTGAATTCGTCGAATATTCCGCCCCGCAGGATCAATTGGGCTATCTGCACGACTACTTCCGCAAGATGGGCTTCACCCAGGTGGCGCGCCACAAGACCCGCCCGATTCACACCTATCGCCAAGGCGATTGCACCTTTTTGATCAACGAAGACCCCGACTCCTTCGCTGCGCGTTTTGCCGCGCAGCACGGGCCATCGGCCTGCGGCTTTGCGATCCGCTTCAACAAGCTGGCCGAGTGGGTGCGCGTGCAAGCGCTGAAAAACGGCGCGGAAGCGTTCGATGCCAAGGATGAATTGAGCAAGGCGGTGGCCGCGCCGGTGATCAAGGGTATTGGCGGCTGCATGTTGTACCTGGTAGACCGCTACGACAGCGTGGGCACCATCCACGACCCTGATTACGAATGGCTGCCCGGTGCGGAAAAAATGCCCAAGGGCTTTGGCCTGACCTTCATCGACCATCTGACCCACAACCTGTTCCAGGGCAACATGGCCAAGTGGTCGGATTATTACGAGCGCCTGTTCAACTTCCGCGAAATTCGCTACTTCGACATCAAGGGGGCCAAGACCGGCCTGTTGTCACGGGCGATGACCGCGCCGGATGGCATGGTGCGCATTCCGCTGAATGAATCGTCCGATCCCAAATCGCAGATCAACGAATATCTGGGGCAGTACAACGGCGAGGGTATCCAGCACATCGCCTGTTTCACCGATGACATCTACACCACGGTAGAGAAAATGCGTGCCGCCGGGGTCGAATTTCTCGACACCCCGGAGACCTATTTCGATGTGGTCGATCAGCGCATTCCCGGCCACGGCGAAGACCTGCCGCGCCTGCGCAAGAACAGCATCCTGATCGACGCCGACCCGGAAACCAAAAAGCGTCTGCTGCTGCAAATTTTCACCCAAAATGCCTTGGGCCCGATCTTCTTCGAGATCATCCAGCGCAAGGGCAATGAAGGCTTTGGCGAAGGCAATTTCCAGGCGCTGTTTGAAAGCATCGAGCGTGACCAGATGCGTCGCGGCGTGTTGTAAGGAGCCTGCAGCCCATGACCCTTCAAAGCACCGGCTACCAAACCGGGTTTGGCAATGAATTTGCCAGCGAAGCCATCCCCGGCGCATTGCCGATTGGCCGCAATTCACCGCAGCAGGTCGCGCACGGGCTGTATGCCGAGCAGCTGACCGGCAGCGCGTTCACCGCGCCACGCCACGCCAACCGCCGCAGTTGGCTGTATCGCATTCGTCCGGCGGCGCTGCATGGCAAGTTTGAATTGCTGGAACAAGGCGCATTCCACAACGATTTCGGCAGCGGCCCGGCGACCCCGGAAAAGCTGCGTTGGAACCCGTTGCCAACACCGCCCGCCGGCGTGGATTTTCTGGATGGCCTCTACACCGTGGCCGGCAATGGCAGCCCGGAGGCGGCAGTGGGCGTGGGTATCCACCTGTATGCGGCGAATGCCGACATGCACGGCCGCTGGTTTTGCAATGCCGATGGCGAGTTGATGCTGGTGCCGCAATCCGGGCGCTTGCATATCGAAACCGAGCTGGGCGTACTGGACGTGGAGCCGCAGGAAATTGCGGTGCTGCCACGCGGCGTGCGCTTCCGTGTGAGCTTGCCGGATGGGCAGGCCACAGGCTATGTGTGCGAGAACTTCGGCGCACTGTTCAAGCTGCCTGATCTGGGCCCGATTGGCAGCAACGGGCTGGCCAATGCGCGTGATTTCTTGACCCCGAATGCGGCGTATGAAGATGTGGAAGGCAACTTCAGCCTGATCACCAAATTCCAAGGGCATCTGTGGCGCGCGGATATCGACCACAGCCCGCTGGATGTGGTGGCATGGCACGGCAATTACGCGCCGTACAAATATGACCTGCGCCGCTTCAACGTGATGGGCTCGATCAGCTACGACCACCCCGATCCGTCGATCTTCCTAGTGCTGCATTCGCCCAGCGATACTCCCGGCACCAGCAATGTCGATTTCGCGATCTTCGCGCCACGGGTGCTGGCCATGCAGGACACCTTCCGCCCGCCGTGGTTCCATCGCAATATCGCCAGCGAATTCATGGGTCTGGTGCGCGGCGTGTACGACGCCAAGGCTGATGGTTTCGCGCCCGGTGGCTGCTCGCTGCACAACTGCATGACCGGGCACGGCCCGGATGCAGCCACCTTCGAAAAAGCCAGCGTGGCCGATACCCGCAAGCCTGACTACATCACCGACACCATGGCGATCATGTTCGAAACCCGTGCGGTGATTCGCCCCACCGCACAGGCGATGGATGCGGTGCACCGGCAGCTGGATTACCCCGACTGCTGGATGGGTCTGAAGAAGCACTTCGTGGGTTGAGCCAGCCGCTCAGCCGCTGACCAGCTTCAACTGTGGTGCGCTGCCTGCCGACTCTGCTGGCAGCTGCAGCGTCGCCACCGTCTGCGCCAACGCGGGCAGCAAGGCCTCCGGTAGCGACTCGCCCAAGCGAGTGACAACCCGCTGGCCATAGCTGGCACTGGTCAGCTGATGCAGTGTGCACAAGCTGGAAAGGATTGCATCCAGCAAGTCGCCATCATCGCTGGCGAATTGGATACGCGCCTTGTGCTCCACTGCGTCCGGATGTCGCTGCAGCTGCAACATATCAATCATGTACATCTTCGCGGCAACCAGTGAACGGCGTTGTCCGCGCGTGGAACTTGGCGGCGCGGGCAGTTCCCGGGGGCTGGCAGATGCCGCAGGTGCGGTATGTGTCTGCGCAGGTATCGGAACGGGCTGGCGTGCGTTGCCGGAACGGATCTGTTCGGTGCGCGCCTGCACGGCATCGGTGGTTGCACGCAGCAGGCTGGTGAGTGCGCCACTCACGCCATTGCCGGCCGGAGCGGCATGGGTAGAGACCGGAACGTTGCCGGCTTGTTGCAGGTAGCCGTTTTTCCGCAGATGGTCTATCGCCGGCAAGATATCCGGGCCAAGTAGTGCCACCACCTCATCGAGTGAGCGCTTGCCGTCGATGACGATCAGAATGCGCCGTTCCGACAGGCTCAGCCCGGCGTTGGAGCCGGCCTGCAGGGTACTGTGTGCGAGTGCGGTCTTGCTGAGCAGCATGGCAATGGTCCCGGTGTGATGCCCGGCACGCTAATCGCCGTGGATGTCGTCCGCATGACGATTTTGTGCGGCGGCGTGTTGCCAGTTGAGACCAACAGCTTGGGGAATGCCGGCACGCCTTCTATACTTCCGACGATGACGCCAGCCATTCCCATCCTCGCCCGTGCCCAGCACGCGTTGACCGAATTCTTCCGGCTGGAAGCCGCCGCCGGTATCGTCTTGATGCTCGCGGCGGCGTTGGCATTGGTTTGCGCCAATTCGTCACTGGCCGAGACCTATCAAGCCTTCCGGCATCTGGCCTTGGGCAGCCAGTTGTTGGAGTGGTGGGTCAACGATGGCCTGATGGCCGTGTTCTTCCTGCTGGTGTCGCTGGAAATCAAGCGCGAGGTGGTGTCTGGCCAGCTGTCCAGCCGCAGCCAGTTAGTGCTGCCGGTGGTGTGCGCCGCTGCCGGGGTTGCGCTGCCGGCGCTGTTGTATGCGGCACTGAATCATGCCGATGCAGGCGCGATGCGCGGTTGGGCGGTTCCCACCGCGACCGATATCGCCTTTGCGCTGGGCGTGCTGGCCTTGCTGGGCACGCGGGTGCCGCTGGGGATGAAGCTGCTGCTCTCCACCATCGCGGTGACCGATGATTTGATCGCGATCCTGATCATCGCCGTGTTCTATTCGCAAGGATTGCAGTGGCCGATGTTGGCCGGTGCGGCGCTGGTGACGGTGGCGATGTGGTTGCTCAACCAGCGCAAGGTGACCCGGCTTGCGCCGTATCTGGTGTTGGGCGCGGTGCTGTGGTTTCTGGTGTTGAAGTCGGGCGTGCATGCCACCTTGGCGGGCGTCGTCACCGGCTTGATGATTCCGCATGTTGACAAGGCCAATGCCATCGACGATGCGGTTGAATATTCGCCGCTGGAAACCCTGGAGCACGCGCTGCACCCGTGGGTGGCCTTCGTCATCCTGCCGCTGTTTGCCTTCGTCAATGCGGGTTTGGCATTGGGCAAATTCACTGCAGAAGATCTGCACGCACCGTTGCCGCTGGGCATTGCACTGGGGCTGGTGCTGGGCAAACCGCTGGGTATTGTGGGTGCGGCCTTGCTGCTGCGCGCCCTGAAGATTGCCCGCTTCCCGGAGGGCATGGATCTGCGCGCGATGCTGGGGCTGGGCCTGCTGTGCGGGATCGGCTTCACCATGAGTCTGTTTATTGCCGGCCTGGCATTTGCTGGCCAGCCCCTGCACTACAACGAAAGCGTGCTGGGGGTGCTGGGCGCATCGGTGCTGGCGGCGCTGCTGGGCTGTGCGTGGCTGTGGGGGGTGTTGCCACGCAAGGCTGCAGGCTGAGGCTCACAGGGCCGGTGGTACCACCAGCAGGTCGGTGCCTACGGTCTCCAGCAGGCGGTCGGCCACGCTGCCCAACAGGCGGTCACGCAGGGCACTGCGGCCATGCGTGGCGATCACCGTCAACTGGGTCTGTGTACTGCGAGCGTGTTCGCGCAACAAGCGTACCGGCCCACCGGCCTGCATGACGGGCTGCCACGTCGCAGCGGCCTCACCCAGCGTTTGCAGCAAGTACGCTTGGGCCTGTTGTGTGGCTTGCTCTTGTAGCGCCTGCAAAGAGGTTTCGCGTGGGCCATCATTGCGCGCCAATGTAGACAGCGGAATCTCGTACGCATGCAGCAGGGTGCGCAAGCTGGCGCTATCAAACCAGGCATTCGCCAATTGCAGTGCCTGTGTCGCAGGGTTGGAAAAATCACTGGCCACGGTTACATTGCGATACGCTGCTTGCACGCGGTCATGCACAGCTAGCACCGGCCGTTTGGCGTGGCGCACCAACCAGCGCAGGGTCGAGCCTGGATCCATGCGCATCGCCACTTCGCTGCGCGAGGTGCCAGTGACGATCAGCCCGCACGCATATTCTTGCGCAATACGCGCGGCGGCAGGCCCGGGTGCCTCATCCACCACATGAATCATCAGCGGCACATCAGCATCGGCCAGAGTCTGCTGCGCCAATCGTTGGATGTACGCGGCCGGCGATTCTGGTGCCGGTGCATCTGCGGAAGCGTCGGCATCGTGATACGCATTGGACTTGCTGAATTCCCCATCGGTGGAATGTGCAATCACTACCACCAAGCTGGCCTGCCACTGACGCGCCAATTGGATGGCACGTGCTTGCGCACGATCCGAGCGAGCCGACAGGTCGGTGGCCAACAACAACGCAGTGGGTTTGGCTGGGAAGATCATGGCGGCCTGCGGGGGGAATGAAGGAGCCCAGTTTAGCGAAGCTGCGCTGCCGGTATCCTGTGGCGATGGAATCTCCCTCTCGCACGGCTCTGGTGTTCGGCGGCAGCGGCCAGATCGGCATACCGCTGTTGGCGCGGCTACACGCGGCCGGTTGGCAGGTGCAGGCAGTGTCGCGGCAGTCGCAAGCCGCTGCCCCCGGCCTGACGTGGCGACGTGGCGATTTTGCCCAGCCACCGGCATTGCCCGCGCAGGTGGATGTGATCGTGAGCTGTGGCCCGCTGGATCTATTTGCCGATTGGTTTGCACACAGCACGCTGCACTGTGTGCGGGTAGTTGCGATCGGGTCCACCAGCGTGCATGTCAAGCAAACCTCGGCCGATGCTGCTGAGCGCGACGTCGCCCGCCGCCTGCGTGACGCGGAGGCGTTGTTGTTTGCCAGCGGCAACGCGCGTGATGTGTCCGTGACCATCCTGCGGCCGACTCTGGTGTATGGCAGCGGCCGCGATGCCAACTTGAGCAAATTGGCGCAACTGGCGCTGCGGCATGGCCGTCTGCTGCTGCCGCGTACCGCTTGTGGGCTGCGGCAGCCGGTGCATGTGGACGACGTGGCGCTCGCAGCGATGGCGGCGGCAAGTGCAACAGCCACCGGCTCGGCGGCCTATGACGTGCCCGGCGGCGAAACCTTGCCGTATCGCGACATGGTGCAGCGCGTGTTGGCCTGCTTGTCACCATCACCCCGCTTGCACCTGCTGCCAGCACCGCTGTTTGGCATGATCTTGACGATTGCCCATTGGCGCGGCATTGCGCGTGAACTCACGCCGGCCGTGTTGCAGCGCATGCAGAATGATCTGGTGTTCGATGCACAACCAGCGCGGCGCGATTTGAACTATGCGCCGCGCTTGTTTCTACCTGCGGCAGACATGTTTGTGGTGCGCGATTGAGCCCGCTTCAATCGACCGAAATCCCCGCCAGTTTCTGCAATGCCTCGGCATATTTGGCGCGGGTTTTGGCGATGACGCTGGCTGGCAAGCGCGGGCCGGGTGCGGTTTTGCCCCAGTCCAGCGTTTCCAGATAATCGCGCACGAATTGCTTGTCGTAGCTGGGCGGGCTGGTGCCGATCGCGTATTGATCGGCCGGCCAATAGCGGCTGGAATCGGGGGTCAGTACTTCGTCCATCACATACAGTTTGCCGTCGGCATCGGTGCCAAATTCGAATTTGGTATCGGCCAGAATAATGCCGCGTTGCGCCGCGAAGTCGCGGGCAAAAGTGTACAGCGCCAAGGTCGCAGCGCGCACCTGTTCGGCGCGTTCGCGGCCAACCAGATTCACCGCGCTGGCAAAGTCGATGTTTTCGTCATGGTCGCCCACCGCTGCCTTGGTGGAGGGCGTGAAAATGGGCTCAGGCAAGGCTTGCGCCTGTTGCAGGCCGGCGGGTAGGGCAATCCCGCTGATCGCGCCGCTGCGCTGGTAGTCCTTCCAGCCGCTGCCGATGATGTAGCCACGCGCAATGCATTCCACCGGCACCGGCGTCAGTTTCCTGGTCACCACCGCGCGCTTGGCATACAGCGCCGCGTCCACACCGGCGGGCAGCACGCTGGCCACGTCGATCCCGGTCAAGTGATTGGCGATGATGTGGCGGGTTTTCTCAAACCAGAAATTGCTGATCTGGCACAGCATTTCGCCCTTGCCCGGGATCGGGTCGGGCAGCACCACGTCGAACGCGGACAGGCGGTCGGTGGCGACCATCAGCAGGTGCCCATCGCCCAAGTCGAACACGTCGCGCACCTTGCCACGGTGGATCAGGTTGAGGCCGGGCAAGTCAGAGTGCAGCAGGGTGGTGGCCATGCGGGTGAACATTGGAGGGGGTTGCATAGTTTAATCCCGTGCGCTGCCGTGTGCCCTGTAAACTTGCGCAATGACACGACGTTGGTATGGCAAATTCTTTGGTTTGATCGCAGGCTGGCTGTTGCTCAGGCACCCCGCTGGCGGCCTGATTGGCCTGCTGATTGGGCATGCGTTTGATGCCGACTGGTTCAAATCCTCGCGTGCCAACCCGTATCGCGTGTTTGGCCTGGGCGAGGATGCCAGCATGGCCGAAATCGACCAGGCCTACCGCCGCTTGATCAGCCAATACCACCCCGACCGGTTGACCGGCGCCGCGCCGGAGTTGCAGCGTCAGGCCGAAGCCAAAGCGCGCGAAATCAACGCCGCCTACGACCGCATCCAGAAATTACGGAAACAATGACCATGCAAACGACTGTCATCGCCCCCTCCATCCTGTCCGCCAATTTCGCCAAACTGGGCGAAGAAGTGGATAACGTGTTGGCGGCCGGCGCTGACTGGGTGCATTTCGATGTAATGGACAACCATTACGTGCCCAACCTCACCATCGGCCCGCTGGTCTGCGCGGCGTTGCGCAAACATGGCGTGACCGCACCGATCGACGTGCACCTGATGGTGGAACCGGTGGATGGCCTGATTCCGATGTTCGCCGACGCCGGCGCATCACATATCAGCTTCCACCCCGAAGCCAGCAAGCACGTCCATCGCAGCGTGCAACTGATCAAATCCAAAGGCTGCCAAGCCGGCCTGGTGTTCAACCCCGCCAGCTCGCTGGATGTGCTGGACACCATGCTGGACGAAATCGACTACGTGCTGCTGATGTCGGTCAACCCCGGCTTTGGCGGCCAGTCTTTCATTCCCTCGGCGCTCAAACAATTACGCAAAGTCCGCGCCATGATCGACGCCAGCGGCAAACCCATCCGCCTGGAAATCGATGGCGGCGTGAAGCCCGACAACATCGCCGAAATCGCCAAGGCGGGTGCCGATACCTTTGTCGCCGGCAGCGCGATTTTCGGAAAACCCGATTACGCCGCCGTGATTGCGCAGATGAAGCAGGCAGTGGTTGCCGCGCGTTGAGCCCGGCGCGGCACGGGCAGCAAACTTGCTTGTCGTAAGAACTGCCGCTGGCGCAACCTGCGCCGGCGGCGGAATAGTGGGGCGTCCTGCCCGTCTTTCGTCCCTGCTATGGCCTTCCATGTTCCGCGCAATGGGTGACACTGGCATGACGGATTGCTGTTTGCGTGCAATGCCGCAACGCGGTTAGGCTAGGGCCATGAACCGGGCGATTCCTTCTTCTATGCATGGCTGGCGATGGTGGCGTGGCAATGCCGCTGCGATCGCCCCACTGCCTGTTTTGAAGGATGTTTTGCATGATCACGCACGCCCAGTTTCAACAGTACACCGCTGACGGTTTCACCCTTGTTCCCATCGTGCGCGAGGTCTTGTCGGACCTCGATACGCCGCTGTCTGTCTATCTAAAACTGGCCGATGGCCCGCATACCTATTTGTTTGAATCGGTGGAGGGCGGCGAGCGTTTTGGCCGCTATTCCATCATTGGCCTGCCGGCGCGCACGGTGTATGAGTTTCGTGGGCACACGCTGGCGGTGCGCGAGCATGGCGACGTGGTGGAAACCCGTGAGGTGGCCGACCCGCTGGCCGAAGTCGAACGTCTGCGCGCTGCGCACAAAGTGCCACAGTTGGATGGCTTGCCGGGCTTCAATGGCGGACTGGTGGGATGGTTTGGCTTCGAATGCATCGAGTACATCGAGCCGTGCCTGAAGGCCAACCCCAAGCCCGACGAATTGGGCACGCCCGACATCCTGCTGATGCGCAGCGATGAGTTGGCGGTGTTCGACAATCTGAAAGGCCGCCTGTATTTGATCGTGCACGCCGACCCGCGCGCGCCGCAGGCCTGGGCGCAGGCCAACCGGCGCCTGGACGCACTCAGTCATCGGCTGCGCCACGGTGGTGCGCCGTATCCGGAAACGCTGCGTCCGGCGGCCTTGGACGAGGCCGACTTTGTCAGCGGGTTCACCCGCGAAGGCTTCATCGATGCGGTGCAAAAGGCGCAGGATTACATTCGCGCTGGCGATGCCTTCCAAGTGGTGCTGTCGCAGCGCATGAGTGTGCCGTTTCAGGCGCGGCCGGTGGATGTGTATCGCGCGTTGCGCGCGCTGAACCCTTCGCCATACATGTATTTTCTGGATGTTGGCGAAACGCAGGTGGTGGGTTCTTCGCCGGAAATCTTGGTGCGCCAGCAACAGGGTAAAGTGACGGTGCGCCCGATTGCCGGCACCCGCCCGCGCGGCAAGACCGAGGCCGAAGATCAAGCGCTGGAAGCAGAATTGCTGGCCGACCCCAAAGAGCGCGCCGAGCACTTGATGTTGATTGACTTGGGCCGAAATGACACTGGCCGCGTCAGCACTGCTGGCAGCGTGGAAGTGGGCGAGCGCTTCGTGATTGAACGCTACAGTCACGTCATGCATATCGTCAGCGAAGTGACCGGTCGCTTGCAGCCTGGCTTGAGTTATGCCGATGTGTTGCGCGCCACTTTTCCGGCCGGCACCGTCAGTGGCGCACCCAAGATTCGTGCGCTGGAAATCATCCGTGAACTCGAACCGATCAAGCGCAATGTGTATGCCGGCGCGATTGGCTATATCGGCTGGCATGGCGATGCCGATACCGCCATTGCCATCCGTACCGCCGTGATCCAGGACGGCCGCCTGCATGTGCAGGCGGGGGCCGGCATCGTGTTTGATTCGGATCCGCAAAAAGAGTGGGAAGAAACCATGAACAAAGGCCGCGCATTGTTCCGCGCAGTGGCGCAGGCGGCCAAGGGTTTGTAACAGGCCATCAACAGGAGCGATGCATGAAGCGGCTATTGGCAGGGATGTTGTTATCGGGTTGCGTGTTGGTAGCGCAGGCGCAATCGATTGGTGGAGCACCGTTTATCGCCGTACATGGCAAGGCCAAGGCCGAGGTGGTGCCAGATGTGTTTCCGCTGGAAATCACCTTGAAAGACACCAGTTTGGATGCCGCCAAAACACAGGCATTGATTGAAGGGCATGCCGAACGCATCTTGGCCACAGTCAAACAAATGAAACTGCAGGACGCGGATGTGACGGTATCGAATATGAACGTGTCACCGGCATACCGCTATGATCGCGCGACTGAAAAGCAGGTGTTCCTCGGTAACGTCTATCAGCGTGTCGTCAAGCTGCGTTTTCATGCGCTGGCGGATTTGTCGAAGATGATCGGCAGCTTGCCCAGCAGCAAGGAAATACAGATTGATACTGGTGAATTTGAAACATCACATGCGGATGATGTGCGGCGCGCACTGATGACAAAAGCAGTGGAAGACGCCCGCCTGACCGGCGAAGTTATGGCCAAGGCCGTAGGGCGCAAACTGGGCAGCGTCCACAACGTCTCGAACCGTGGCTTCAACGTGCAATATGTCGAGGGCGGCAATGATGATCCGCCGGTTGTGCTGGCGTCACCCAAGACGCTCGATAGCGTGACGGTCACCGGCAGTGCGCTGATGTCGCCGGGTGCGGTCATGCGGCAGGGGCACATCGAACTTGCGCAAGATGTGTACGTGATCTACACCCTCACCGACTGACGCAACAGCGTCGATCCGCAGGTCAACCGGTCGCCCCGCATTTCTTACCAATTGTTCATGCACAAGCAAGCTCACGGAGAGTTGCGCAGGCGCAACCTGTCCCTGCGGTGGGGATGGCCCTCATCGAAATCACTCCAAGTCTGAGGAATTGACATGAACACCATTCGCAAGACGCTGCTCGCTGTTGCCCTGACCGCACTCACTGGCGCTGCCGTTGCCGCCGTGCCGGCTGCTCCGCAGGCCACCACTCCGGCCGCACCTGCTGCCAGCAGCGCGCCGGCCAAGGCTGCCCCGGCTGCCAAGCATCACAAGAAGCATCACCGCAAGCACCACAAGGCTGGCGCTTCCAAGGCCGCCGCTCCGGCAGAACCGGCAAAGAGCTGATCCATAGCGGCGGGTACTCCCCCGTAACGGTGGTGCACTGACAGGTACTGACAGTGCATCACCGTGCCGTCAGGTCGCTGCACATACCCCGCAGATGCAAGTCTGCGGGGTATGCTTTTGTTGAACGGGAGAAAACATGCGCATCTTGCTGGTAGAAGACGATACCCACACCGCTGCATTCATTGCCAAAGGCCTGCGCGAGGACGGGCATGCCGTGGATCACGCCAGTGATGGCAAGCAAGGCTTGTTTCTGGCCAGCACCGAGCCGTATGACGCACTGGTGCTCGATCGCATGTTGCCCGGGTTGGATGGCATAACCTTGTTGCGCACTCTGCGCGGTGCCGGCAATCCGTTGCCAATCCTGCTGTTGACCGCATTGGGTGATACCGATCATCGGGTGGAAGGGCTGCGCGCCGGTGCCGATGACTATCTGGTCAAGCCGTTTGCCTTCGCAGAACTCAGTGCGCGGCTGGATGGCATCATCAAGCGCAACCGAGGCAGCAGCGAGCGCGAAGCCACCCGCCTGCAGGCCGCAGGTCTGGAGCTGGATTTGCTCTCACGCGAGGCACGTCGGGAAGGCCGTCGCATCGAACTGCAACCACGTGAATTCCGCTTGCTGGAATACCTGCTGCGGCACGCCGGGCAAGTGGTGACCCGCACCATGTTGCTGGAGGCGGTATGGGACTATCACTTCGATCCGCAGACCAATGTCATTGATGTCCATATCAGCCGGTTGCGGCAAAAAATCGACCACGGCTTCGAAAAGCCCATCCTCCACACCGTACGGGGTGCCGGTTATCGGCTAGGTGAATGAAGCGCCTGTTGCCCTCCACCAGCGCCAGATTGGCGTTGATCGTGATGGGTTTTTTCCTTGCCGCTTTCGTGCTGGTTGGGGCGGTGGTGTATGTCGCGGTGTCCACGTTGTTGTTGCAAGACACCCGCGAGTTGGTGAAAAGCGATGCAGCCACTTTGCTGGACATCTATCACGAGGGCGGGCACGCAAGATTGCTGGGCGAATTGCAAGACCGCATCCACGATCCCGATGGTGACCCGGATGCGGTGTATGCCTTGGCCGATGCGCAAGGTGGCAGCCTGCTTGGGCGGTTGCCGGAGGGCCGCAAGCCGGGTCGGCGCGGGCAATGGGTAGAGTTCAATGAACTTTCCCCGGAGCCAGGCCAGACCCTGCGTGTGTTGGCGTATGTGCAAACCCTCAAGACGGGTGAGGTGTTGCTGACCGGGCAGCGTTTGCAAGGACAGGATCAATTGTTGCAGGTAATGCAACAGGCGGCGCTGTTGACGCTATTGATTGCAGCGGTTGTGGGTGGGTTGGTGGGCTGGCTGATCTCGCGTTGGGTTGGGCATCGCCTGCGAAACCTGGATGCCACTGCCACCCAGATTGGCGGTGGTGAAATGGGATTGCGGGTGCCGCTGGATCACAGCGGTGATGCTTTCGATCAAGTGGCGCAACGCTTCAATGCCATGCTCGATCGCATCGAAGAATTGCTCAGTGGTGTGCGCCATGCCACCGACCATATCGCCCATGACCTGCGCACGCCGTTGACGCGTCTGCGCAACAGGCTGGAAGACCTGCGCCAGCAGCAAACCGATCCCGGCGTGCAACTCAGGCTGGACAAGGCACTGGCCGAAACCGATCAGTTGTTGCAATCGTTTGGTGCGCTGTTGCGGCTGGCACGGATCGAAGCACAGCCGTTGGAAGGTGATGCTCCGCTGCAGGATTTGCGTGAACTGGCCGATGACGCGGTGGAGCTGTACGCGCCGATTGCCGCCGAACGCGGCATTCGCATCAGCACGCAGTTGCAGACGGTGACGGTACGGGGGGATCGCGATCAGTTATTCCAATTGCTGGTGAACCTGCTCGACAACGCCTTGAAATACGCGCCACCCGGCAGCGAGGTGACGCTGTCACTGGAGGCGCAGCCGGATGGTGCATGTCTGCAATTGGCCGACGCCGGCCCTGGCATCCCCGAACACGAGCGTGCGCGCGTGTTCGACCGCTTCCAGCGGCTGGAAGCCCATCGCGGTTCGCCCGGAGTCGGGCTTGGCTTGAGCCTGGTGCGCGCCATCGTGGCCCACCATGGCGGCCATATCGAGCTGCAAGACAATGCCCCCGGGCTACGGGTACGGGTGATGTTGCCATTCCCGTGAGTGTGGCAAGTCCGGTGCGTGCTTGCGTTATCCTGCACGGCCCCCCGCACCCTGCCCGATTGGGCGCAGACCGCCATGTTGCTGATGCTCGACAATTACGACAGTTTCACCTTCAACCTTGTGCAATATCTGCAGGAGTTGGGCGCCGAGGTGCGGGTAGAGCGCAATGATGCGTTGAACGTGGCGCAAATCGCGGCACTGGGGCCCGACAAGATCGTGATTTCGCCGGGGCCATGCACGCCCAATGAGGCGGGGGTATCGCTGGATGTGCTGCGCGAGCTTGGCCCGCAGATCCCCATCTTTGGCGTGTGCCTGGGCTATCAGGCGTTGGGCCAGGTGTATGGCGGGCAAGTGATTCGCGCCGGTCGCATCATGCACGGCAAAACTTCGCCCATCGTGCATCAGGGCAAGGGTGTGTTTGCCGGCTTGCCCAGCCCGTTCGAGGCCACCCGGTATCATTCCTTGGTAGTCGAGAAAACCAGCGTGCCCGACTGCCTGGAAGTGACGGCATGGACGGAAAACGACGATGGCACGGTGGAAGAATTGATGGGCCTGCGCCACCGCGAATTTCCGGTGGAAGGCGTGCAATTTCATCCCGAATCCATTCTGACCCAGCATGGGCATGCGATGTTGAAAAACTTCTTGGATCGCACAGCATGAGTATTACCGCGCAAGGCGCGTTGCAGCGTGTCATCGAACATCGTGAAATCTTTTTCGATGAGATGGTCGACCTGATGCGGCACATCATGCGCGGCGATGTGTCGCCGGTGATGACCGCCGCAATTTTGTCCGGCCTGCGCGTGAAGAAGGAAACTGTGGGTGAAATTGCCGCCGCGGCCACCGTGCTGCGCGAGTTTGCGCGCCCGGTGCAGGTGATGGATCGTCGTCACATGGTGGATATCGTCGGCACCGGCGGCGATGGGGCACATACCTTCAATATTTCCACCGCTTCGATGTTCGTGGCCGCCGCCGCCGGCGCAAAAGTGGCCAAGCACGGCAACCGCAGCGTGTCGTCCAAGTCCGGCAGCGCCGATGTGCTGGAGGCGTTGGGCGCGTGTATTGAATTGCAGCCAGAGCAAGTGGCTGCGTGCATTGAACGCTGCGGCATTGGCTTCATGTTCGCGCCGGTGCATCACCCCGCCATGAAAGCGGTGGCGCCGGTGCGCCGCGAAATGGGCGTGCGCACCATCTTCAATATTCTTGGCCCACTCACCAATCCGGCCAATGCGCCGGGCATCTTGATGGGCGTGTTCCACCCAGATTTGGTCGGTATCCAAGTGCGTGTTTTGCAAGAGCTGGGTGCCGAGCGTGCGCTGGTGGTGTGGGGCCGCGACAATATGGATGAACTCTCGCTGGGCGCGGGCACCCTGGTGGGTGAATTGCGCGATGGCGTGGTGCGCGAATACGAGCTGCATCCGGAGGATTTTGGCATCGCGATGGCGCATAGCCGCAACCTGAAAGTGGCCGATGCGCAAGAATCGAAGACGCTGCTCATGCAGGCGCTGGACAATCAGGACGGCTTGCCGCGCGAGATCGTGGCCTACAACGCCGGTGCCGCGCTGTATGCCGCCGGCGTGGCCGAGGATATTGCCGATGGCATTGCGCGTGCACGCAAGGCGATTGCCAGTGGTGACGCACGGGCCAAACTCGACCACTACATCACCTTGACGCAGGAGCTTGCAGCGCAGGCATGAGCACTATTCTCGACACCATCCTGGCCCGCAAACGGGACGAAGTGGCGGCACGCCGCCAGCAGGTTTCGCAGTTCGAACTCAAAGCCCGCGCCGCCTCCGCGCCGCCTGTGCGCGGCTTTGCCGATGCCATTGCCGGCAAGATTGCCGCCGGCTTGCCGGCAGTGATTGCCGAAGTGAAGAAAGCCAGCCCATCGAAAGGCGTGATTCGCGCTGAATTTGATCCGGCAGCCATTGCACGCAGCTACCAGGTCGGCGGCGCAGCGTGTTTGTCGGTGTTGACCGACGTGGATTTTTTCCAGGGCAGCGATGCTTTTTTGCAGCAAGCGCGTGCAGCTTGCACGCTGCCGGTGCTGCGCAAGGATTTCATCGTGGATGCTTATCAAGTGTACGAAGCGCGGGTACTGGGTGCCGATTGCGTGCTGCTGATCGCCGCCGCACTGGATGATGTGCAGTTATCCGAATATGCCTTCATTGCCGACGCGCTGGGCATGGATGTGCTGGTGGAAGTGCATGATCTGGATGAGTTGGAGCGCGCATTGCCGGTGCCGGCGCGGCTGCTGGGGATCAATAATCGCAATCTGAAAACCTTCGAAGTGGCATTGCAAACCACCTTGGACTTGCAACACGCGGTACCTGCCGACCGCGTGCTGGTGACCGAAAGCGGCATTCTTGCGCCAGCCGATGTGGCCCGGATGCGCAATGCCGATGTGCATGCGTTCCTGGTGGGCGAAGCCTTCATGCGCCAACCTGACCCCGGTGCAGCCCTGCGCGAGTTGTTTGCATGAGCCAGCCGCAGTCAACGCCAGCGGGCAATGCGCCGCTGGTGGTGTTTGATTTTGATCACACCTTGTACAACGGCGATTCCGGCAGTCACCTGTATTGGTGGTTGATTTGTCGCAAATGGTGGCGCGTGCTGCTGGCGTTGCTGCTGGCCCCCATCGCGGGGCCATTGGTGGCCTTTCTGTCCACCCGCCGCGCCGGTATTTCGATGTTCACCTGGGCCGGCACGGTGGGGTTGAATGGCCCGCGTGACGTGGAGTTGCTGACCGCATGCTATGTCGCGCTGCATGCCGCAGCGATCAAGCAACGGCTACTGCCAATCGGTTTGGCGGTGTTTCGTCGGCACCGTGAGGCCGGCGATTGCGTGGTGTTGGCCACCGGCGCACCGCCCGCATTGGCGCGTGCGATTTTGACGCTGGCGGGGCAAGGTGACGTGCCGGTCATTGGCACGGTGCTCGGCCCCGGCCATGGCGGCATGGTGGTGCAGCAGCACTGCCACTACGCGATGAAGATGACGATGCTGCGCGCTGCCGGTTATACGCGACAGGTCGCTGCCGCGTATAGCGACAGCAGTGCTGATCTACCGCTGTTGCAGGCGGCGCAGCAGCCCGTGGTGGTCAACCCCAAGGCGGGCCGGGTGGTGATGTTTCGGCGCGTGTTGCCAGCCGGAACGCCAATTCTCAACTGGGGCTGCCCGGGCCGTGCCGGTGACCTGATGGGCGTGGCGTAAGCCGCGAACCAGGCGCCTTGAAATGCATTCGTGGCTTACGCTATCCCTGCAGGAGACCGGGCCATGGGGTGCGCTCAGGCCGAACCCAGCGGCTTTACAAAGCGCACCGAGCTGCCGCTGTAGCCACACGCCTGATAGAACGCATGCGCCTCGATCCGCTGTGCGCCGGAGGTCAATTCAATGCGGGCCGCGCCGCCAGCACGTGCGCGGCGTTCGGCTTCTTTCAGCAGATGCCGGCCAATGCCCATGCCTTGTGCGTTGGGTGTGACCACCAGGGCCGTGACGCGGCAGGTGGTGGTGCCCAGCGGCAGGTAATACATGAAATCCAGCGCCATCAATCCGCAGACCGCGCCCTCGCGGCGCGCCAACACCAGTGCCTGACGGTCATTGGCCAGAATCATGCTGATCCGTTCGGCAGCATCGGCAAGCTCGCAGGGGTAGCCCAGCTCGGCCAGCAGTTGCGCCACATCATCGGCATCGGCAGGCACGGCATTGCGTAGATCCACGTCTTGCAAATACCGGTTCGGTGAAAACGCATGTCCCATCCGTGCGAACTCCTCTTGCAACTACCGGAAATGGCTAGCGGGTGCCGTATACCACCACGGTTTTGCCGCGTGCATGCAGCTTGCCATCGGCCTGCAGCTTTTTCAGTACACGCCCGGCCATCTCGCGTGAGCAGCCCACCAGCCGTGCCAACTCCTGACGCGATACCCGCAACTGGGTGCCCATCGGGTGGGTCATTGCTTCGGGCTCGCGGGCCAGATCGAACAGGGTGCGATAGATCCGGTCGGAGACATCCAGGAACGCCAGTCGGCCCGCCTTGCGGCTGGTATCCAGTAGCCGTTGGCTGATTTGCGCGCCGATCGAGAACAGCAGGCGGGTAGCGTCATTGGCCTGTGTCTGCAGCAGCGACTGCAGGCGCTCGTAGCTGATTTCGGCCAGTTCGCAGGCGGTGCGGGTACGCAAGGCCACACCACGCTGATGGGTTTCCACAAACAAGCCCATTTCACCGATGAACTCGCCGGCGCCGATATAGCCCAGTACCAGTTCGCGGTCATCGCTCTCCCGGGCAATGATGCTGACCGATCCTGAAATGATGTAGTACAGCGTATTGGCCGGATCACCGGGATTGAAGATATCGGAGCGCGAGGGATATTTGCGCCGATGGCACTGCGCAACGAAGCGTTCGATGGTGGCGGCATCGGCCCCCATCGGATTGACGGTGCGAAGCAGGGCGGTTTTGGGAAAGGTGCTGGTCATTTGTTAGCTACCGGTGAATGGCCGAAGCTTAGGCGGAACCGTGACCGAGAGCAAACTTGCGTGCGCGCTGGCGGTCGGTTTGCCGCATAATTCCCGCCTTGTCTTGTCCTGCTGGATCCAATGCCGTGGTCAAACCGCTGCCGCGCCTGAAGCTGCAAGGCTTCAACAACCTCACCAAGTCACTCAGCTTCAACATCTATGACGTGTGCTATGCCACGTCGGAAGATGAGCGTCGGCGCTATATCGAATACATCGATGAAGAGTACAACGCCGACCGTCTGACCCAGATCCTGACGGATGTAGCGGAAATCATCGGTGCCAACATCCTCAACATCGCGCGCCAGGACTACGACCCGCAGGGCGCCTCGGTGACGATCCTGATTTCCGAAGAACCGGTGATCGACAAGGCCGACGCCAAGGGCGTGATTTCCGATGCGGTGGTGGCGCATCTGGACAAGTCGCACATCACCGTGCATACCTATCCGGAAACCCACCCGGACAATGGTATTGCGACATTCCGCGCCGATATCGATGTCTCGACTTGCGGCGTGATTTCGCCGCTGAAGGCGTTGAATTACCTGATCGAAAGTTTCGAATCCGACATCGTGGTGGCCGATTACCGCGTGCGTGGCTTCACCCGCGACGTGAAGGGCAAGAAGCATTTCATCGACCACAAGATCAATTCGATCCAGGACTATCTGGCCAAGAACGTGAAGTCACGTTACGAAATGATCGACGTCAACATGTATCAGGAAAACCTGTTCCACACCAAGATGCACTTGAAGGATTTCGATCTCGACCAGTATCTGTTCGAGGAAAAAGCACGCAACCTGTCGTTCAAGGATCGGCTGAAAGTGGAAGCGCGGCTCAAGCGCGAGATCGAAGAGCTCTACCACGGCCGCAATCTGGTGGATTGATCGGCTGTGGCTGCGGTAATGCAACAACAACGCCGGCGCAAGCCGGCGTTTTGCTGAGGGGCTACCGTTGCCAGTCCCATCACATGGGCTGCCCGTAGAATGGGACACACTTCATAGCTGGCCGCGCGGCCAAGGATGCGCCATGGCCGCCAATGCCACGATTTTCAAAGCCGAGCTACAGGTCACTGATCTGGATCGCCACTACTACGCCAGTCATGCACTGACACTGGCCCAGCATCCTTCCGAAACCGAGACCCGCCTGCTGGTGCGCTTGCTGGCGTTTGCGCTGCATGCCGACGCGCGCCTGGAGTTTGGGCGCGGCCTGAGTGACGAGGACGAGCCGGCACTGTGGCGGCGTGATTACACCGGCAGCATCGAACAATGGATCGAATTGGGGCAGCCGGACGAAAGCCGTTTGCGCAAGGCCAGTGGACGCGCCGCGCAAGTCATTGTGGTCGGGTATGGCAGGCAGGCCGCAGATGCCTGGTGGAAGCGCAATGCACAGGCACTCAGTCGTCTGCGCAACTTGACGGTGATCGAGTTGGATGACGCGGATGTCGCGCAAGCGACGGCATTGCTCGGTCGCGGGATGCGGGTCACCGCGATGATTCAGGATGGTGAATTGCAATTGATGGATGCCCACCGCAGCGTGTCGTTGCAGCCGCGCCTGCGCATGCAAGACGGTGCGCTGGCACCAGACTGACGGCGGCTTAGCCCCGATACGCCACGGTTTTCATCACGTGGGATGCGCCGGCCATCAGCATGGCCACCGGGCGCGGCAACAGGCGTGCCCCGGCAGCCATCGCGTTGTCGGCATGGCGCACTTCGTCGTCTTTCATCACCGACAAAATGGCGCGACTACGCGCATCGGTGAGTGGCAGGCTGTGCAAGTGTTCCTGCAGATGCGCTTCCACCTGACGCTCGGTTTCCACCACAAAGCCCAGATTCCAGCCATCACCACGCAGGCCGGCGGCCGCACCAATGGCAAAGCTGCCGGCATACCACAACGGGTTGAACACGCTGGGGCGGCTGCCCAGCTCATGCAAACGATCGGCGCACCACGCAAGGTGGTCGGTTTCTTCTTGCGCCGCGTGCAGCAAGTGCGCGCGGGTGGCGGGGTCGCGTGCGACTGCCGCCTGGCCGATGTAGAGCGCCTGCGCGCACACTTCGCCGACATGATTGATTCGCATCAGGCCGGCGGCGTGCTGGCGCTCGTGGGTATCCAGCGCCGCCTCCGGCGTGTCCAGCCCGGGGTTAAGGCGCTGCGCACGCGGGGACCCCAGTAGGGTGATCAGTGCGTTCTGGGTGGAATCCAGCAGGCGATCCAGCGGGCTCAAATGGCGGACGGTTGTCATGCCCGCATTTTAGAATGGATGCGGGGAGGGCGGCGTGCGCAATGCGTGCAGGGGCATTGGGACATGCTTTGGAAAGGGGGCTGGCTTGCGCCGCCCCGCAAAACCCGCTATGATTCCGCTCCTTTCGTGCCCGGATTGCATCTGCCGGCCGCAAAAGTCAAACGCGAGGTGACGTTCCAAGCATTGGAACCAGCCCGACCAGGTACCCCTAGAAGAGTTCCCCATGAAAACTTTCATTGCCAAGAACGAGACCGTCCAGCGCGACTGGTACGTCGTTGATGCCGAGGGCAAGACCCTTGGCCGTCTGGCCGCAGCACTGGCCTATCGCCTGCGCGGCAAGCACAAGCCCGTATTTACCCCGCACGTCGACACCGGCGACTATCTGGTCGTGATCAATGCCGACAAGATCGTGGTGACCGGCAAGAAGCTGCAAGACAAGATGTATTACCGCTTCACCGGCTACGTCGGCAACCTGAAGTCGGAAAATCTGGCGCAGGCGCTGGAGCGTCACCCGGAGCGCGTGATCGAAATCGCCGTCAAGGGCATGCTGCCGAAGGGCCCGCTGGGCCGCGACATGTACCGCAAGCTCAAGGTTTACGCCGGTAGCGAACATCCGCACGCTGCCCAGCAGCCGCAAGTCCTGGACCTCTAAATCATGGCTATCACTCAGAATTACGGCACCGGCCGCCGCAAGTCCTCCACTGCCCGCGTGTTCCTGCGCAAGGGCAGCGGCAACATCACCATCAATGATCGTCCGATCGACGAGTTCTTCGGTCGCGAGACCGCACGCATGATCGTGCGTCAGCCGCTGGAGCTGACCAAGAACACCGAGACCTTCGACATTCTGGTGACCACCACCGGCGGTGGTACCACGGGTCAAGCTGGCGCCATTCGCCTGGGCATCGCCCGCGCACTGGTGGAATACGACGAAACCTTGAAGTCCGAACTGCGCAAGGCTGGTTTCATGACCCGCGACGCGCGTGAAGTCGAGCGCAAGAAGGTCGGTCTGCACAAGGCACGTCGCGCCACCCAGTTCTCCAAGCGCTAATCCGAGTCGCCCTCCGGCATTGTCGTGGCAGCTTGCCTGTACTGTCAGTACAGGCGGCGCGACCACTCCCAGCCAGAGGCCGATCGGCCAAGCGCTTCACCCGGAGGTATTCGGGCGAAGTACAATCAGTTCCATAGCCCCGTCGCCAAGCGGTAAGGCACCTGACTCTGACTCAGGCATTCGGTGGTTCGAATCCATCCGGGGCTGCCATATACCGATCCACGCAAGTCCAAGGAAGTCCAAGAAACCCCGGGAAACCGGGGTTTTTTGTTGTCTGCGGCCAGTAGCGTCCAGAGGGGCCATTGAAATTCCTGAATATGTGGGGGCATCCGTGGGTTGTCGGAATCCTGCCCGCGGCACGTGTTATCCGGTCACTGGAGCAGATCATCGAATGGCGCGGCAAGCCAAAGATAATCCGCTGCGACAACGGCCCGGAGTACAGCAGTGGCGCGCTGCTGGTTTGGGCGGAACGACACAAGATGTGCATTCAGCATATCCAACCGGGCAAGCCGCAACAGACCACCTACGTCGGACGCTACAACCGCACCGTCCGCTATGCCTGGCTGGCCCGTGCGCTGTTCGACTCGATCAAACAAGCGCAGGCCGCGTTGAAACGGGATCGAATTGATCGCCATGGTGGCCCACTCTCGCTGAAGACGTAAGGCCAGTGAGAGGCAAATCATGCGACTTCCGGCTGAGCGATGGGGCTAATCAGGTACCTGTAAAACGAAAACAACCGCAAGCACACTCTTGCGAATTGATTTCTTCCGGGATAATTTCCGCCGGTTTATCGTGCCTAGGGGCATGCCGACTTACCGGCATGAGGCAGCCGCAACAACAATCAATTCGCACCGCACCGCACCGCATCGCGCATGGACGTGGTGTTTTTTTTGCATGGAGAAGCATTGTGGGAACGAGGATGGTTAAGCGGGCGATGGGGGCTGTCTTTTGCCTGATGGTTGGCATGTTGCTGCTCGGATGGGGGCAAAGTGCGCACGCGCAGGAACCAGATTATTCCCGCTGCATGTCGGGCGAGACCGGCACGAATGCACCTAACGGTTCCATCGATTGCAAGACACTCGAAGACGCCTTTGCCGGCGCGCGCAATGCCGCTTATGCACTCAATACCTATTGGAGTGAAATTGGGTCACCCTGGACTGCCCCGCATTCCACAGACGGGTAGTCAGGATACAGTCCTGACGGTTTGGTAATCCCGCTCCGCCTGCATCGGCGCCCGGTAGCCGAGTGCCGAGTGCATGCGGATGCGGTTGTAGAACAGTTCGACATATTCGAACACCGCGGCGCGTGCGGCGTCGCGGGTTTCGAACGGTTTATCGTCCATCAGTTCCAGCTTGAGCGTGGCGAAGAAGCTCTCGGCCATGGCGTTGTCGTACGGCAGGCCCGGACGACTCATGCTCAGCTGGATTTTCGCTGCCTCCGCTTTTGCCCGGTACCGCGCTCCGGTGTACTGGCTGCCGCGATCGTGGTGAAGGAGCAGGCCGGGTTTCGGGCGACGTTGCTGCAGCGCCATCTCGAGTGCGCGTTCGGTCAGATCCAGGCGTTGGTGGTCGTCCATCGCCCAGCCGATGACGCGACGGCTACACGCATCGACCAGCGCGGCGAAGTACAGAGGGCCTTCGCGTGTTGGGAGCACGGTCATGTCGCCGACCCAGAGCCGGTCGGGCGCATCGGTAGCGAACGGCCACGTGCACAGCCGCGGTGCGGCGGGCGTGCGCTGGTAGGCGGCGCGGGCGCGCATGAAGCGTCTGCGCCGCCGCGTGCACAAGCCTTGCTCACGGCGAAGGCGGT
>NZ_JAIQDJ010000007.1 GCF_020034655.1 Thermomonas beijingensis
CTGAGGGCACCGTTGGCGTAATAGCTGGCATTACTGGCCAGGGTGTATGTCGTGCCAGCATCGGGGCGTGCGCTGATGGCGGTGGTTTGGCCCAAGGCATTGACGGTGTAATTCACCGCCACGCTGGCCGGGGCGGCTTCGCTGATCACCTGGGCCAGCGCGTTGTAGGTGTAGCCGATGCTCCAGCTTTGCAGTGTAATTTCACATCCAGTAATTTCGCATAATGCATATTATGTCAGTCGATAGAGGTTTCCTGACCGTGATGCAGGACGTTCTCCTATGGCTACGTTGGAAGTTCTCCGGCAAGGTCGCTGGTCCCCTCTTGGAGGCCATGACGGCATGACCGTGATCTGCTGGCACTGCCAGCAGGAAACGACCCGCGACCACGCCCTGCGGATCGCCGAGGACAAGTTCCGGCTGACGTGGGAAAACTGGGACGGCTGGCGGTTCTCCGGGCGCTACCAGATCGCACCAAGCAAGGCTGGGCACATCACGCCGGAACGGCTGCTGGGCCTGCTATGGGAAGAACAAACCCGCGCAAGCATGCGCCGGTCATGTCCGCAATCCGCCCAAGTGGTGCGACTCGCAGCCCGCGAACGATTCGACGGGCAAGCTTAGGACCGAACTTCGCAATAGCAGATAAATCTGCGCCCAGGACAAACTGCAGCTTCATCTTGCGCATGGTTCTTCGTTTCTTCGTTCAGGAAGATGTTCGGCGCTTCGCACCCTTGCACGCATCCAGCACGAGCGCGCGCAGCCAACGGTGCGCGGGATCTGCGTCCAGCCTTGGATGCCAGAACAGCGAGATGGTGAAGTCCTCGACCGGCACCGGCAGCCTGAAGAGATGCATGCCATCGCACAGCCCGGCGGTGTGCCTTTCCGGGACCGTTGCGACTATGTCCGAACCGCGAGCAAGCGCGATCGCGGGGCCGAAGCCTCCGACCGTCGCCACCGCGTTACGCACCAGCCCCACCCGTTCCAGCGCCTCATCAACCATCGCGGCGCGCAGGCCGCGGCGTTCGACCACGACATGGCGGGCAGCCGCATAACGCTCAGGCGTGATGCCCCCCTTCGAGAGGCCATGGCCCCGACGTACGACACCGACGAAGCGGTCACGGAACAATCCCACCGCGCGGATTTCCGGACCCATCATCCGGCCGATCACGCCCGTCTCAAGATCGACCGTGCCATCGCGCAAGGGCGTGCTGTCCTTGTCTTGCTTGGTCAGGAACGAGAGCTTCACCAACGGTGCTTCTGCTGACACACGCGCAATCAACTCAGCCCCAAAGGTTTCCGCGAAGCCTTCGGTGCTGCGAATCGAGAATGTCCGTGCCAGCGATAGCAAGTCGAGCTTCAGCGCGGGGCGCAGGACTGCCTCCGCGGCGATGACTACCTGACGGACATTCCACCGCAGTTGCAGCGCACGTGGCGTTGGCACCAAGCCACGTCCTGCGCGCACCAGCAAAGGGTCGCCCGTTACTTCCCGCAGTCGCGCAAGCGCCCGGCTCATTGCCGATGCGCTCAGCTGCAGGCGCTTTGCGGCGCCCACCACGCTGCCCTCATCGAGCAGGACGTCGAGAGTAACAAGGAGGTTCAGGTCGAGGCTGTCCATGGCACAAGAAATAGCACGATCTAACCTGGTCATACATGGCGTTTCATGCACGAATTATTTTCAATTCATGCTTCTACCGCCTTTCCTAGGCGTGGCTCAAGCTCCCGACCCATGAACACCTCCCACTCCTCGCAGTCTTCCGCTTTGCCCCTGTCGGGTGCCCTCGCCTGCCTGGCCTTGACCATGTTGCTTTCGTCGCTTGGCATCAGCATCGCCAATGTCGGGCTGCCGACCTTTGTGCGCGCCTTCGATGCACCCTTCCAGTCCGTGCAATGGGTGGTACTGGCTTATCTGTTGGCGGTCACCACGCTGGTCGTGTCAGCAGGCCGGCTGGGCGACCTGTTCGGTCGGCGTCGGCTCATGTTGTTCGGGATCACGACGTTCACCGCGGCCTCGCTGGCCTGCGCCGCAGCTCCCTCACTCTGGCTGCTGATCGCCGCACGGGCAGGCCAAGGAGCGGGGGCAGCCATGATGATGGCACTGACAATGGCGCTGGTCGGCGAAGCCGTGCCGAAGGAACGCGCGGGCCGGGCGATGGGGCTGCTTGGCACGATGTCGGCCGTCGGCACCGCGCTTGGCCCGTCTCTGGGAGGCCTGCTCATCGGGAACTTTGGCTGGCAGGCGATCTTCCTCATCAACCTGCCTCTGGGCCTGCTGGCTGCTTCGCTGGCTTGGCGCTTCCTGCCCCGCGACCGGATCTCGGGCACGGCGCCTGGCTTCGATCTGCTGGGCTCCCTCTTGCTGGCCTCCGGGCTTGCGAGCTATTCGCTGGCGATGACGCTTGGACGTGGCCAGTTCGGTGCGATTAACCTAGTGCTGGCCGGTGCCGCAGTTGCCCTCGGACTGGTCTTCCTTGTCGTTGAATCGAAGACGCGTTCGCCGCTCGTGCGGCTCGCACTGTTCCGTGAGCGCCTAGTTGCCACGGGGTTCGTGGCCAGTGGTTTGGCGACGACGGTGGCGATGACGACCCTCGTGGTGGGCCCCTTCTATCTGTCCGGCGCCTTGCATCTCGAAGCGACCAAGATCGGCCTGGTGATGTCGATGGGGCCACTGGTCGCGGCACTGGCGGGGGTGCCTGCAGGCAAGGCGGTCGACCGCTTTGGCGCCATGCGCATGACTCTGGTTGGCCTGCTACTGATGGCGACGGGCGCCTGCTTGCTCTCACGCGTGATGACCGATAGCGGTGCAACGGGCTACATCATTGCCCTGGTCACGCTGACTGCCGGATTCGCCACCTTCCAGGCTGCCAACAACACCGCCGTCGTCACCGGCACTGACCCCGGTCAGCGCGGCATCGTGTCGGGACTGCTCAATCTCTCGCGCAATCTGGGTCTTGTCACTGGGGCATCACTGATGGGCGCCGTGTTCATGCATGCCGCCGGCACGTCAAATATCGCTTCTGCCAGCACCGCTGCGGTGGTGACAGGTGCGCATGCGGTGTTCCTGCTTGCGGCATTGCTTTCCGCCATTGCGCTGGCCGTGGTCATAGCGCCCATGACGCGTACGGGCGTGCATTCCCTCAAGCGCTTGAGGCCTATGGCCCCACCAAGATCATGATCGAACGCAACACGGCCGACCAGGAAGAAATCGACCTCGTGCTGCAGAAGACCTGCAGCGGCGAGCGCGAGGCCAGCAGAGAAGAATACGAACAGATTGTCTTCCAGCTGGCGTGTCGGCTGCACATCCCGGTCGTGGCGATCAACTACAACGCGCTTGGCCCCATCCAGGGTCCGAAGAAGATCGATTTCAGCATGGCCGTCCGACCGAGTGCTGGTGATCTACGGATCAGGCCATGGGTACATCCTGCGCCGGATGGCGGAGGAATCCCTGATCTTCGATGTACTGAACACCGAAGCCTATTTGAAACAACATCTTTGACGCCATCGCGCCAGCTTGCAAGCCTTCGCGTCGAAAGGCATCAACCTGCCCAGCAGCTCAAGGCAACACTGGATTACGTCCAAACCACCTGGCTCGGTGCTAAGCATGTCGATTCCACAAGAATTGGCGCCTTCGGCTTTTCTGCCGGTGCATTCACGGCACTGGGAGCAATCGGTGGTGTTCCAGACATGGCTCTGGTGGCCGATCACTGCCGCAGACAGAATGACCACATTCTCCGTAGCAGACAGCTGTCTAAAACCCGTGACAGGCCGCTCGGACAGGTACATCCAGTTGGCTGAGCTGAGCAAAGGTTCTGGACATGCCGAGGCGTTGCAGAGCGGCTTCACGCTTGGCTTTGCTGGCATGGCATTGATTGCGGGCCGTAGTGTGGCGATTGGTGCGCGGGGCCAAATATCGCGGGTTATGTACGACGTATCTAGGCGTTCGTGTTGTCAGAAGTGGCCGCTGGGCACGCGCTGAAGCAGCGTCGCGTTGATACGCCACCACTCGGTCCAACCGTTGCCCCGTCGCGCAGGCTTGCGATTGGTAGCTCACCGCTCGGTGTGCACCCAAGCATCGGTACAACTCATTGGCTGCCGCGGGTTTTGCAAGTACGAGGCAAAGCAGGAACAGCAACAACCACAGCGGCATCTTGGGCATGGCGGGCACATCCAATGGACTGCCTGTCAGCCTGCGATTTCAGATCGAGCATGGCAGTCGGTGCTTGCCCTGTGCTCACGTAGGAAAACAACGGGTTAGTGCGATGACGCCAAATCATCGAGGATTGGGCAGCTGGGCCGATGGTCGCCATGGCACTGTTTGGCCAACCGCTCCAGGGTGCGCTGCATGGCTTGCAGCTCGCTGATTTTTTCGGCCAATTCGGCAGCGTGGCTGCGCGCCAGTTGTTTGACTTCGGCACTGGCGCGCTGCGGGTTGTCCCACAGTGCCAGCAGACTTTCGATTTGCTTGATCGAAAACCCCAGTGAACGGCCACGTTTGATGAAGCGCAGACGGTGCACGTCGGCATCGTTGTAAAGACGATAGTTGGCGAAGGTGCGGCCGCTGGGTCGGGTCAGGCCGATGCTCTCATAATGGCGGATCATCTTGGCCGACACACCGGTCAACGCTGCGGCTTGGCCAATATTGTGCAAGCCCTGCTGCAAGGCATCGGCAAGCTCTGGTCGGGTGGGTTTATTGGTCATCGGTGCGTCTCCTTCGGGTGCACATCAATCCTGCGCTTGCGGTGCCCAGCGCCGCAGCAGCAAGGCGTTGCTGACGACGCTGACACTGGATAACGCCATCGCCGCGCCAGCCAGCATCGGGTCGAGCATGCCCAGTGCCGCCAATGGGATGCCGATGAGGTTGTAGATGAAGGCCCAAAATAGATTCTGGTGGATTTTCCGCACCGTGCGCCGTGAAATATCGATGGCAGCGGCAACCAGCCGTGGGTCGGGACGCATCAGGGTGATGCCAGCGGCGTGCATCGCCACGTCGGTGCCGTTGCCCATCGCAAAGCCAACGGTGGCGGCGGCCAGCGCGGGCGCGTCGTTGAGGCCATCGCCGACCATGCCCACCGGGCCCTGCTCTGCCAGTTCACGGATCACGCGCAGCTTGTCGTCCGGCAGCAGTTCAGCGCGGACGTCGTCTTGCGCAAGCCCGATTTCTGCGGCGACGGCGCGAGCGGCGGCACGGTTGTCACCCGATAGCATCAGCGAGCGGATGCCCATCGCCCGCAACGTGGCCACCGCTTGCGCGGATTGCGGACGTGGCGTATCGCCAAATGCCAACAGCCCCTGCAAGTGCCAGCCCTGCTCGGTGTGTCCCGCCAGCCAAGACTGCGTCTGGCCTGCATTCGAGGCCTCGTTCGCCAGTATTTGCGCGGACGTCAGGTCAACGCCCAGCTCCCCCAGCCAGCGCGCATGGCCTAGCACCCAGCGCGCGTCTCCCCGCCCGCCCTGCACGCCGCGCCCGGCCACCGCGGTGATCGCGGTGATGTCGGCTGCGGCGATACCGCGCTCGTGTGCTGCGTCCAGTACCGCCTTTGCCAGTGGATGTTCGCTGCCCTGCTGCAATCCGGCAGCCAGCGCCAGCAGTGTTGTACCGTCGCCATCCAGTGCGTGCAATCGCACCAGCGTGGGTTTGCCGATGGTCAGCGTGCCGGTCTTGTCGAACGCCACGGTGCGCAGCTGGCGGGTGGTTTCCAACGCTTCCACATCCTTGATCAGGATGCCGGCGCGCGCCGCCACGCCGGTACCGGCCATCACTGCAGCGGGTGTGGCCAGCCCGAGTGCGCACGGGCAAGCAATCACCAGCACGGCGACGGCATTCAGCAGTGCTTGCGGCCAGTTCCCTGCAGCCAGCCCCCACGCTAATAACGTCACCCCGGCGATGGCGATCACCACTGGCACAAACACCGCGCTGACCTTGTCCACGATGCGCTGGATTGGTGCTTTTTGGGCTTGCGCGTCTTCCACCAAGCGCACGATGCGCGCCAGCGCGGATTCCGCACCAATCGCAACGGTGCGGATGCGCAGGCGGCCTTCGCCGTTCACCGCGCCACCCGTCACACGATCACCGGGGGCTTTGGGTACCGGCAGGGATTCGCCGCTGAGCAGCGATTCGTCGCTGTGGCTGCGTCCGTCCAGGATTTGTCCATCCACGGGAATACGTTCGCCGGGCAGCACGATGACTTCGTCATCCACGCTAACCTCGGCGATCGGCACGCTGGTTTCAATACCACTGCGCAAGACGCGTGCGGTCAGCGGGCGCAATGCTTGCAGGGCACGAATGGCATCGGTGGCTTGTCGCTTGGCGCGTGCTTCCAGCCACTTGCCCAACAAGATCAGGGTGATGACCACCGACGAAGATTCGAAATACAGCGGTGCAGCGTGCTGCGCTTGGCTGGGTGCCAGCCAGTTGAACAGGCTCAAGCCATACGCGGCGCTGGTGCCCAGTGCCACCAGTTGGTCCATATTGCCGCTGCGTGCACGCAATGCGGCAACACCGGCGCGATAAAACCGTGCGCCAAGCCAAAACTGCACGGGCGTGGCCAGCAGCCACTGCGCCCAACCGGGAAGCGCCCAATGCACGCCGACGGGCATCAAGAGCATCGGTGCAAGCAACGGCAGCGAAAGCAGTGCTGCCAGCAGCAGGTGGCGGGTTTCCCGGGGCATGCCTGTCGGCGGCGCGGCGACGGGTGTCGCGTCTTCCTCGCTGGCGTGGTAGCCGGCGCGCTCCACCGCGGCAATCAATGCCTGCACGGTTGCACTACCCTGCACTGCGGCAGTTTCCGTGGCCAGATTCACCGTGGCTTCCTGTACGCCATCAACCTTGCGTAGCGCCTTTTCCACCCGGCCCACACACGACGCGCAGGTCATGCCACTGATATTTAGATGGATGGCTGATTCGGCAGGCATCGGGGGCTCCGGCAAGACTGAATTCCTGGGCCATTCTGATCCTTCCCAAGATGGGAAGGTCAACCATCATCCCACGCTTGACCTTCCCGGCATGGCAAGGTGAACACTGCGCACCATCTTCACATTCCAAGGAGTCTTGCCATGTTGCTGCACGTTGAAAACATGAGTTGCCAGCATTGCGTAGCTGCCGTCACCCGTGCGTTGCAGGCGCTGGATGCCGCAGCTGTTGTGCACGTGGATCTGGCGAAGCAGCATGTCCTCGCCAGCGGGAATTTCAGCGCAGAAGCTGCCATCACGGCACTGAACGCGGAGGACTATCCCGCCAGCCTGATTGATGGCACCGCCTGACTATGCCCGCCCAGCATGACCCCACGCGCCGCCGCCTGCTGCACGGCATGGCGCTGGGTGGCGCGGCAGTGGCGCTGCAACCGTTGTGGGCGCTGGCATCACCGGGCCAACCGACGGTGCTGGCCGGCACCGATGTTGACCTGTGCATCGCGCGCACGCCGGTGAACATCACCGGCAAAACGGTCGACGCGTTCACCGTGAATGGCAGCCTGCCCGGCCCGATCCTGCGTTGGTGCGAAGGCGATACCGTGCGCATTCGCGTGCGCAATGCACTGGCGGAAACCAGCTCGATCCATTGGCACGGCCTGCTGCTACCGGCCAATATGGACGGCGTGCCGGGCATGAGTTTTGACGGTATCGCCCCCGGCGGCGATTATCTGTATCAATTCAAGCTCAAGCAAAGCGGCACCTACTGGTACCACAGCCATTCCAGCCTGCAAGAACAAGCGGGGCTGCTGGGGCCCATCATCATCGACCCGATTGCGCCGGATCCATGGGCCTGCGCTCATGATTACGTGGTGCTGCTCTCGGATTGGACCGATCTGGACCCGGCACGATTGTTCGCGCGGATGAAAAAACGCAGCGACTACGACAACACCTACAAGCGCACACTGGGCGACTTTGTGCGCGATGCCCGCGCACGAGGCCTACGCGCCACGTTGGCCGACCGCAAAGCCTGGGGCGCGATGCGGATGAGCCCCAGCGACCTCGCCGACGTCAATGGCCATACCTACACCTACCTCGCCAATGGCCACACTGCCGCGCAGAACTGGACGGGAATATTTGCCCCCGGTGAACGTGTGCGCCTGCGCTTCATCAACGGCGCGGCGATGACCTTCTTTGATGTCCGCATTCCCGGTTTGAAGCTGACCGTGGTGGCTGCCGATGGGCAGCCGATCCAGCCGGTAGAAATCGACGAATTTCGCATCGCGCCAGCGGAAACCTATGACGTGATCGTGCAGCCCATGGATGCCGTGGCGTACACCGTGTTCGCGCAAGCGATGGATCGCAGCGGCTATACCCGCATCACCTTGGCCCCGCACATCGGGATGCAAGCGGCAATTCCGATGCCGGATAAACGCCCGTTGCTGACGATGGACGATATGGGTCACGACGGGCACGCGATGGACAAGGCGGGCGAAATGACCTGCGGCGCCGCAATGGGAATGCCCGCGATGGAAGGCATGGCGGGCATGACACATGGCAGTGCAATGCAAACCCACCCGGCCAGCGAAACCCGCAACCCGGATGTGGATATGCAAACGATGGCACCCGTGCCGAAGTTGGATGACCCCGGCATTGGCCTGCGCAACAACGGCCGCAGCGTGCTGCGCTATGCCGATCTACGCAGCCTGCATGCGCCTGCCGATGGCCGCGAACCGTCTCGCACAATCGAGCTGCATCTGACCGGCAATATGGAACGCTTCACGTGGGGGTTTGATGGCATCCGCTTCGGTGATGCCGCCCCCATCCGGCTCAAATACGGCGAGCGCATGCGCCTTGTACTGATCAACGACACCATGATGGAACATCCGATCCACCTGCATGGTCTGTGGAGCGATTTGGAAGATGCGCACGGGCAATTTCTGGTGCGCAAACACACGGTGAGCATCCCGCCGGGCAGCAAACGCAGCATTCGTGTGACTGCCGATGCGCTGGGCCGTTGGGCATTCCACTGCCACATGCTGCTGCATATGGAAGGTGGCATGATGCGTGAAATGCGGGTGGAGGAATGAGTATGCGCAACGTCATCGCGCTGCCTCTGCTGCTGTGCATCGGCACGGCCTTCGCGCAGGAGCACACGCATCACACCATGCCGGCGCAGGCGCAAGCACAAGACGCGCACGCCGCGCTTCGCCAACCCGCGGAGACAGAGACCCAATCCAGCGCGCAGCCGGCATCACTTTCCGCATCTGGCTATCGCCCCCCTGCCCTTACCGATGCCGATCGCGCTGCCGCGTTCCCGCTGCTGCGCAGCCATCACGACCACGCCGATCCGTTGCTGTGGATGCTGCAGGCCAACCGTTTCGAATGGACACAAGCCGATGCCTTGGCTTGGTCAGGCAACGCGTGGATTGGGCATGACCGTGGCCGGCTTTGGCTGCGCAGCGAAGGCGAGCGCACCCACGGCAAAACCAGCGCCCGTCTGGAAGCGTTGTGGGGCAAGCCCGTGAATGCGTGGTGGGATGTAGTGGCCGGCGTGCGCCATGACAGCGGTCACGGGCCGGCCCGCGATTGGTTGGCCGTGGGTGTGCAGGGACTTGCGCCCTACAAATTCGAGGTGCAGGCCACCGCTTATCTGGGTAGTGGCGGTCGCAGTCTGCTGCACGCGGAAGCCGAGTACGAAATGCTGCTGACCAACAAACTGATGTTGCAACCCCGCATCGAAGCCAGTTTCCATGGCCGGGATGATCGCACGCGGGGAATCGGCGCAGGGCTGTCGGAAACCTCGGCCGGGCTGCGTCTGCGCTATGAAATCCGGCGCGAGTTTGCACCGTACATTGGCTATGCATGGGCGCAAAAACATGGGCGCACCGCATCTCTAGCCGAAGCGGCCGGCGGCACTGCGAACGAAAGCGGCTGGGTGGCGGGCTTGCGGTTCTGGTTTTGAACTCGCATCGTCCCGCAATTCACCAGCCACATGACAAAAGGCATATGTAGGTTTGCGTTTTTACCGGTAAGAATCAGGCGGGGATTGCCGGACGTGTCACCCCAGATCGACCTCCTGCCCTGCGGGGCTCAACTGGTGGAGAACTGCCTTGCATCGTCGTGAATTTCTTGCCCTATCTGGGCTTACCGCCGGCGGCTTATTGTTGCCTTCATTCTTTGGCAACGCCATTGCTGCCGAGCAATTACTGGAAACCATCGATCCGGCATTGAAAAAGCGCTTGGCTGATGACGCACTGAGCGCCGCCAAGGCTGCAGGCGCCAGCTACTGCGATGTGCGTATTGGCCGCTATCTGCGACAAGCGGTGATGACCCGTGAGAACAAGGTGCAAGGTGTGATGAATGGCGAGTCCACCGGGGTGGGCATTCGCGTCATCGCCAATGGCGCGTGGGGTTTTGCCGCTACCAATGAGCTGTCCCAAGCTGGTGTTGTGCGCGCCGCGCAACAGGCCGCCGCGATTGCCAAGGCCAATGCCAAGTTCCAAACCGTGCCGGTGCAACTGGCGAAAGCGCCCAGCTATGGTGAAGTGGCATGGAAAACCCCCATTCGCAAAAACGCGATGGCTGTACCGATCAAAGAAAAAGCAGATCTGTTGTTGGGCGTGAATGCGGCGGCGATGGCGGCAGGTGCCAGCTTCGTCAACTCCACCCTGTTTGCAATCAACGAACAAAAATATTTTGCCAGCACCGATGGCTCTTACATCGACCAGGATGTGCACCGCATCTGGGCACCGATGGGCGTTACCGTCATCGACAAAGCCAGCGGCAAGTTCCGCTCACGTGCCGGCCTGTCCTCGCCACGCGGCATGGGCTATGAATACCTGGAACCGGATCCGGCCGAGCGGTTTGAGTTGCCAGGTGGTGCGGTGGTCTATCGCAATGCCTATGACATGAAGGCCGATGCCATTGCGGCGGCAAAACAGGTCAAAGAAAAACTGATGGCCAAATCGGTCAAGCCAGGCAAATATGATTTGGTGCTGGATCCTTCGCACACTTGGCTGACCATCCATGAGTCCGTGGGCCACCCCTTGGAACTGGACCGTGTGCTGGGCTACGAGGCCAATTATGCCGGTACCAGTTTTGCCACCATGGACAAGCGCGAGGCGCATTTCCAATACGGCAGCGACAAGGTCAACATCGTTGCCGACAAGACCCAGCCTGGCTCGTTGGGTGCAGTGGGTTGGGACGATGAGGGCGTGAAGTGCAAGCAATGGGATCTGATCAAAGCCGGCAAGTTGGTGGATTACCAAACCATTCGCGATCAAGCGCACATCCTGGGCAAAACCGAATCCGATGGCTGTTGCTATGCCGACTCCTGGAGCAGCGTGCAGTTCCAACGGATGGCCAATGTGTCGCTGAAAGCAGGTAGCGACAAGCTCAGCCCGGCCGAGATGATCAAGGGTGTGGAGAATGGCATCTACATCATTGGTGATGGCTCGTTCTCGATTGACCAACAGCGCTATAACGCGCAATTTGGCGGTCAGCTGTTCTATGAAATCAAGAACGGCAAGATCACCGGGCAAATTGAGGATGTGGCTTATCAGATCCGTACACCGGAATTCTGGAATGCCTGCGCTGCCGTCTGCGATCAAAGCGATTACCGGCTGGGCGGCTCGTTCTTCGACGGCAAGGGGCAACCGGGGCAAGTGTCGGCTGTCTCGCATGGCTCGGCCACCGCACGTTTCAACGGCATCAACGTCATCAACACTGCTCGCAGCCTCGGCTGATCGGCGCAAGGAGAGCAAGACCCATGAGTATCCTCACCGAAGCGCAAGCCAAGACCATTTTGGACAAGGTCATCGCGCTATCCAAGGCCGATGAATGCACCGCCACCTTGCAAGGTTCCATCGAAGGCAACATCCGTTTTGCCCTGAACAACATTTCTACCAGCGGTGTAGTCACCGACACCAGTCTGTCCGTGGCTGTTGCATTTGGTAAGCGCAGTGGCATGGCCAGCATCAACGAGTTCGATGATGCCGCGTTGCAGCGCGTGGTACGTCGTGCCGAAGACCTGGCACGGTTGGCACCGGAAAACCCCGAGTTCATGCCCATCATCGACAAGCAAACCTATACGCCCAGCAACACCTTCAACGCGAATACGGCGGCGATTACCCCGGAGTTTCGTGCGCAGGTTGCGGCAGACTCCATCAACCCCTGCAAAGCGGAAAAGCTGATTGCAGCTGGCTTTCTGGAAGACGGCCAAAGCTTTGTGGCATTCGCCAACAGCAAAGGCAATTTCGGTTATCAGCAAGCAACCGGCTTCAACTACACCTGCACGGTGCGCACCGAGGATGGACGTGGCTCAGGCTGGGTAGGTCATGCCCTGGAAGATGCCGCCACATTCAAGGCCAGCCATGACATCGAGATCGCCAAGCGCAAGGCACTCGCCTCACGGGAGGCCAAAGCGCTGGAGCCTGGCAAATACACCGTGATCCTGGAGCCCGCCGCCGCCGCAGGCCTGATCAGCTTCATGATGAATTTCTTTGATGCACGCAGTGCGGATGAAGGTCGCAGCTTCCTGTCGAAGAAAGGTGGTGGCAACAAATTGGGGGAGTTGGTATTTGATCCACAGGTCAATCTCGTTGCCGACCCCTGGCACCCCGAGGCACCGGTGATGCCGTGGGATGGCGAGGGCATGCCACGCACCAAACTGCCGATCATCCAGAATGGAAAAATTGCCAATTTGTCGTATTCGCGCTTTTGGGCACAAAAGCAAGGCAAACAGCCCAATGCGCGTCCAGGCAATCTGTTGATGCGTGGTGGCGACAAGTCAATTGCCGATTTGGTCAAAGGCACCAGCAAGGGCATTTTGCTGACACGCACCTGGTATATCCGCATGGTGGATCCGCAGACCGTGCTGCTGACCGGGCTGACTCGCGATGGCACCTTCTACATCGAAAATGGCGAGATCAAATACCCGGTCAAGAATTTCCGCTTCAACGAATCCCCAGTCATCATGCTCAACAACATTGATGAGCTGGGCAAGCCGGTACGAGTGGCGGGTGATGAATCCAGCATGGTGATGATGATCCCACCGATGCGGTTGCGTGATTTCACCTTCACATCACTGTCGGATGCGGTGTAAGGACGTGGCGTGACCCGCGCCGAGTTCTTGCGTTTGGCGCTGGGCGCATCGGCGGCACTGTTGTTGCCGTCGGTGCGTGCTGCCAGCCGGTTCGATTTCCACTTCACCCGGCTCAGATATGATTCCGGTGATTGGGATGTGGATGCACGCATGCCATCCAATCTGATCACTGCGCTGATTGACTACACCAATTTGCGGGTTGACCCCAGGGAGCATGTCGTCGCATTGGCAGACCCGAAGCTGCTGGCAGCTCCGTTTTGCTATCTGGCCGGCCACAAGCTGGTGGAATTCAACCCTGCTGAACGCCGCAACTTTGAACGTTATGTGCGCAATGGCGGCTTTGTACTGGTGGATGATTGCAACCACGACATCGATGGCTTGTTTGCCAAATCGTTTGAAGCGCAGATGGCCAGTATCTTCGGCAAGTCGGCACTCAAAAAACTGCCCAACACGCACCCGCTATTTTCAAGTTTCTTCAAATTCCCGGACGGCCCGCCAGCCACCGGTTTCGAGCTCAACGGCTGGGGCGATGACTTGGTACATGACTACTTGCGCAGTATTGAAGTGAATGGCCGGATGGGCGTGCTGTATAGCAATAAAGACTATGGTTGCGAATGGGATTACGACTGGCGCAACAAGCGCTTCTTGGCGGAAGACAACACGAAGTTTGCGGTCAATATCGTGATGTATGCGTTGACCTCTTGAGCACGGAATCCGGATGAATGCGAACACCCGCAATGAAGCCATGATGCAGCAACATCTTGCGCAGCTAAGTCAGCTGCGCGACGCCATTGCGCATGTCATCGTGGGCCAGCATGACGTAGTGGAGCAACTTCTGATTGGCTTGCTGGCCGGTGGCCATTGCTTGCTGGAAGGCGTGCCGGGGTTAGGTAAAACCTTATTGGTGCGTTCACTGGGGCAAGCACTGTCCCTGGACTTCAGGCGTGTGCAATTCACCCCGGATCTCATGCCAAGTGACATTCTGGGTACCGAGTTGCTGGAAGAAGATCACGGGACGGGCAAGCGTGCATTTCGATTCCAGAAAGGGCCGATTTTCACGCACCTGCTGTTAGCAGATGAGCTCAACCGCACGCCCCCAAAAACGCAGGCTGCGCTACTGGAAGCCATGTCAGAGGGCACTGTCAGCTACGCCGGTACCACCTATGCCTTGCCAGCCCCATTTTTTGTTTTGGCTACACAAAATCCACTGGAGCAGGCAGGTACCTACCCACTACCGGAAGCGCAGCTGGATCGCTTCTTGTTGCATGTGCGCGTGGGCTACCCAAGTGAACAGGAAGAGCGCGACATCCTCAGCCAAACTACCGGCAACCATGGTGGCCAGGTGCCCAACGTGATGGAGGGCGCGGCGGTTCTTGCACTGCAAGCCCATGTGCGGGATGTGCATGTAGGCAGCGACTTGCTCACATGGATCAACCGGCTGGTACGCGCGAGCCGCCCCGGCGATGCGTTGGCAACCGACGATGTGCGCAAGTATGTGCGCTGGGGTGCTGGCCCGCGTGCTGGGCAATCCCTAGTTCTGGCAGCCAAAGCACGGGCGCTACTGCATGGTCGTTTTGCCGCAACCCGGGAGGATGTGATTGCACTGGCCTCCCCGGTCATGCGCCATCGCTTGTTGCTCTCGTTTGCGGCGGAAGCCGAACAGAAACAGGCGGATGATGTGATCGCAGTTTTACTGCGTGCAGTGCCCTACCCCGCCACCTGATGCAACGCATGCCAGAGGCTTTGATTCCACCGGATGTACGCAGTCGTCTGAACGAACTGCGATTACAGGCACAGCGCACCCGTGCAGCGCAAGGGATTGGATTGCATGCCAGCCACAACCGTGGCGCCGGGCTCGAGTTTTCGCAATATCGCAGCTATGAGCCTGGCGATGAGTTGCGCCAGATCGACTGGAAGCTGTACGCACGCTCGGATCGTTTTTTTGTACGCGAGGCCGAACGTGAAAGCCCATTGACCGTGTGGTTACTGCTCGACGCCAGTGCTTCGATGGCGCAAGCCGATCAAGCAAAGCCCGGGTTTTCACGTCTGCAGGCCGCCAAAAGTCTGGCCGCCTGCGTTGTTGAACTGGCTTTGCGGCAAGGTGACCACTTCGGGTTGATTGCATTGCGTGAAGATGGCGTGCAATTACTCCCTGCCAGCAGCGGCCCGCGCCAGCGCGACCGTCTCTGGTTGTCACTGCATTCGCTGACAGCACAGGCGCGCTTCCCGCAGGGTGAGCGTTTGAACCCAGTCTGGGAGCGCATTGTTGCCGATGATCTGGTTATCGTGCTCAGTGATGGTTTCGATGATGGCTGCATTGCGTTGGCAGAACGTCTTGCCGCTGCGCGCCGCGAGGTCATATTCATTCAACTGTTAACCGCCGAAGAGCGTGACTTTCCATTTACCGGAGGTCATTTGTTTCATGATCCTGAAACAGGCCAGACCGTCTCCGGTGATGGCAAAGCAATGCGGGCAGAGTTTCTGCAGCAGTTCAACCGGGCATTGCAGATGCTGGATGCGCGATTGGATGCGGCCGGTATCGTGCATGTGCGCCATGTGCTGGATGCCCCGCTGGATATCCCATTGCGACAGTTGTTTGGCAAGCACGCGCGGCCATGAACCCGGGTTTGCTACTGCCAAGCGCGCTTTTTTCGCTGCTTGCCCTGCTGCTTCCACTACTGATCCATCTGGCACGACGGCAACAACAGCAGCCTTTGGATTTTGCCGCATTACGCTGGCTTGGCAGCAAGCCAAAACCACGCAGCCGATTTCGTTTAGATGATATTCCGCTACTGCTTGTGCGCTTGTTATTGCTCGCACTGTTGGCGTTATGGCTGGCAAAACCAGTGCTGCATGGCGCGCCAGATCGACGTACTTATGTAGCGGTCATGCCTGGGGTTGCCGCCACAACGGTGGCCATGCAAGCGTTGCCCGCAAATGCACGCAAGCATTGGCTGGCGGTTGGCTTCCCTAGCCTGGACAGCGACCCACCAGCGGATGCGCAACCCATTGCCAGTTTGCTGCGACAACTGGATGCCGAGCTGCCATCCGAGGCACCTTTAGTCGTACTGGCCACCACGCAGTTCGATGGTGCTGATGCGCGGCTCCCCATACTTTCGCGAAGTGTGGATTGGCGCATCGTTGCCGGCGCACCGCCATCAACGCCAATGGTCACCGCACTGGCCGCGCCTCGCTTGCAAATCAGATCTGATTCAGCACATCGCACGCAGGCCGGTTATCTGCATGCTGCAAGCCGCGCATGGCAAACACCTGCAGAATTCACGGCGAGCTCAGCAGCATTCCCGAACAATCAGCAAATTGTGCTGGTCTGGTTTGTGTCCGACCCACTGCCCACGACCTTGTTGGAGTGGGTCGCACATGGCGGCACGGTGATACTCGACTCCAGCCATGCGCTGCCGCAGTCTCGTCATCCTGTTTCGCTTTGGCAAAATGCTGCCGGCATTGATCTTCTGCAAGCCATCGCATATGGCAAAGGCCGTTTGTTGCGTTTCACCCGGCCGCTGCAACCAGCACAAATGGCGGAGCTGTTGAACGCCGAATTTCCACAACACCTGCACGATGCACTGCAAGCACCCGGTGTTGCACCCATCCCTGCAGATGCAAGAACTTATCGGCCCCAGACTGGTGCAAACGCCTATCCACAAGCCCCTTATTCACTGCAGCCGTGGCTGGCGTTGGTGCTGGCGCTAGTGTTCTTGAGTGAGCGTTGGCTGGCTACCGGTAGGCGTGGGGAGCAAGCATGAGTCGCAGTTTGCTTCCCGCCAACGCGTGGCGTGCGGCAAGGCTGCAGAACATCGGCATCTGGCTGGGATATCTGGTCCCGTGGTGCACTGCTGCCTGCACGATGGCGTGGCATCTGTTGGGCCCGCGCCTTGCACTATTCCTTGGTGGTTTTGCGCTACTGGCAAGTGCGGTCATCGGATGGTGGCTGTGGCACAAGCACGACATCCATTGGCTGATACGCAATTTGAATTCACATCGCAGCGACATGGAGGACAGCGCCGATTTGCTGTTGTCCAACGATGCGCTCAACCCACTGCAACGCTTGCAGCAACAACGTCTTGTGCAACGACTACAAGACTACCCCGTGGATTTGCGCAAGCCGTGGCCGATGGCATCACTGCTGGGGTCTGCAGCAATTGCATTGGTTTTCATTATTACCGTTGCGAAGTGGCCTGCAGATTTGCCAAACGATAAAGCCACTGCTCAACCAGCCGTGCAACATTCCACTGAGGGACCACTTTTACAGGATATCAACCTGCAGATCACGCCACCCGGGTACACGGGCTTGCCGATCCGCAGTGTGCAAACTCTCACGTTGAAAGTTCCGGTTGGGTCAATCGTGCAATGGTCGTTGCACTTCTCCCATGCCCCCACGAAAGTTGCGCTGGTGTTGCTGGATGGACGGGAAATCCCACTGCAACCCAATGGCGCAGCATGGGTAGCGCGTCTGACCTTGCCAGCCCCCACCCTGTATCGCTTGCAAGTTGACGGCAAATTCCCGGATGCCGGCAAGCTGCATCGTATTGATGTGGTCGCGGACCTGGCGCCGCAAGTCAACGTGCTACAGCCCGCGCACAGCCCTAGTCTGGCCACGGTTGGGCAACCCGACTGGGATGTGAGTTTCGATGCGCGCGATGATTATGGGGTTCTGGCACAAGCCAGCTTGCGCATCACGTTGGCGCAAGGCAGCGGTGAGTCGATTGCATTTCATGAGCAGCGCCTCGTATTGACAGGCCAAGGCGGCGCACAGCACCGCCGCTTTGCGCACCGACTGGATCTGGCTGCGTTGGGCATGGCGGAAGGCGATGACTTGATCGTGCAACTGGAGGTGTCCGACAACCGCCGCCCGCAACCCCAACTGACGCGCAGCCCCAGTGTGATTTTGCGCATGAGTCGCAAACCTGAAATGGAAAGCGCCGGCATCGAAGGCGTGGTGCGACGCGTGCTACCGGCTTATTTTCGCAGTCAACGGCAAATCATTTTGGATGCTGAAGCACTACAGAAAAAAAGACGCATGCTGGCATCGGAGCTGTTCTTGAAGCAATCCGATGCGATTGGCGTAGATCAACGCATTTTGCGCCTGCGCTATGGCCAGTTCCTAGGTGAGGAAGCCGAAGGCGGACCGAAGCTGTCGCCCACTGCCGATGCCGCACAAGACCAACACGTACCTGTCGATGACGATCACGGCCATGAAACACCGAACCCACCTGCGCCTGTGTTCGGGCAGATTGATCACCTCCTGGAAAATTTCGGGCACACCCATGACATCGCCGAAGCCGCGACCTTGTTGGACCCGGAAACACGCGCCATTCTCAAGCAAGCATTGGATCAAATGTGGCAATCGGAATTGCAGTTACGGCAAGGCCAGCCCGATCGCGCATTACCGTTTGCTTACAAGGCATTGGGCTATATCAAGCAAGTCCAGCAGGCGGACCGCATTTTTCTTGCGCGGGTGGGCCCACAGTTGCCGCCGATAGATGAAAGCCGGCGCATGGGCGGCAAGCGTGATGGCATTGCGTCACGGGCCGATGCACTGCAAACAGCCACCACCGAGGCCTCTGCAATCAGTGCACTCTGGCAAGCCCTGGCCGCACCGTCACCTTCACCTTCACCTTCACCTTCTTCTTCGCCTGCGTTACCCCTGCAAGCTTTTGATACGTGGCTGCACAGCCATCCACCACAGCAAGACGATCTTTTGTCACTGCAAGTGGCATTGGATGCAGTGCGTCGTGATCCTGCTTGCAGCGGTTGCCGCAGCGAACTGCAACGCCAGTTGTGGCCACTCTTGCCGCTACCCCCCGCGCAACCCATGCGCCGCGAACCGGCGACGCCGCAAGGTCAGCGCTACCTGGATGCATTACAGGCAGAGGCAGTCCAATGAACCTGCCGACCCTGCCCGTACTAACGGCCGGTGTGCTGGCATTGGCCTGTGTATTTGCGCTTGCGCGCGTGTGGCGGCAGCGTGCGCAACGCTCTCGACTTGCGCTTGTCACCTTGTTGGCATTGCAGCCGGCACTGGCCACAGCCTTGTATTTCGGGCTATTTCCGCCACTGCACATGGCCCAGACTGGTAGTAGTCTGGTCGTATTGACCGCAGGTTGGCGCAGCGCTGCTGCCGCTAATCTGTCAGGTCAACGCATTGCATTGCCGGAAGCCGAACCCGCGGCGTCTGCTGAACGCGCGCCAGACCTTGCCACAGCACTGCGTCGGCATCCGCAGATCACCTTGCTGCATATCCTCGGCCACGGGCTGGAAGCCCGTGATCGCGATGCCGCCCATGGCTATCAGATTGACTTCATCCCGGCGCCACTACCGGCAGGCCTGGTGGCATTGCATGTGCCTTCTCGCGTGGCGGTGGGCAATGCGCTGCGTGTGCGCGGCCGGGTGCAAGGTGTTGATGCTGGCACGGTGGAACTGCTGGATCCCGGCAACCAGCGCGTGCAACGCAGCCCGCTGGCGCACGATGGATGGTTTGAGATGCAAATGGCCGTTCGCGAGGCCGGCCTGACGGCTTACACCCTGCGCGTACTGGATGTGGCCGGCACGCTGCAAGACAGCGTGCCGCTGCCGATGGAGGTTGTCACCGCAACGCCCTTGCGCCTGCTGGTGTTGGCTGGCGCGCCCAATCCGGAACTTAAATACCTGCGGCGCTGGGCGAAAGATGCTGGAATCGCCATGCACACGCGAATCGCGGTCGGTGGCGGCAGCGCCTTGGGCGATGCGCCGATCGCGTTGACTGATGACAGCCTGCGCGCGTTTGATCTGGTGCTGTTGGATACCCGCAGCCTGCAAGCGTTGCCTGCGAGTGAAGTGCGAGCGCTGACGTTAGCCATGCACAAGGGGCTTGGCGTGTTGTTGCAACTGGATGCGGCACCTGCACCTGCGCTACGCGCACGCCTGCGCGAGTGGGGGTTTGCGCTGGCCACTGGCGATGCCACGCAAACCGTTTCGCTGGCTGCCGGTCTACCAGCACTTCCCAGCTACCGAGTGACAGATTCGACCACTACCAGCGCGCGTTTGCTAAGCGACACAGACGGCCAACCACTGGGGCTATGGCGCGCCTTGGGGCGTGGTCGGGTTGGGCTGCTCCCCATTTCTGAAACGTATCCACTGGTGTTGCAAGGTATGGGTGAGCGGCATGCCCAGTTATGGAGTGAAATCACTGCAACGCTCGCACGCAGTCAAGAGAGCGCTCCACTGTTACCGCCGTCGGCGCCTGCATGGGTGGGCGAACGGGTCATTGTCTGCGCGCTGCCCGCAATAACCGCTGCGGCGACGCTTGCGCCACAACACCCTGGCCCAACGGCGGCCCCCGGTCGCTGCATTGCCGAGTGGCCGCAGCGTGCCGGCTGGCAGCGCTTGCAGCAGATCGCGCAGCCACTGCACTACTTCGCCCTGCAGCAACGCACTGCACTTGCATGGCGCTTGAGTTTGCGTCAACAAGCCACCCGGCAGTTGGCGCTGCAATCAACGCATGCGCCGACGCGGAGGGGGCAAGCAATGCCACAACGTGGCCGCGCCTGGCCATGGCTGGCGGCTTGGTTGGTACTGGCCGCAGCGGCCTGGATCTGTGAGCGTCGCTTGCATGAGCGGCCTAGTGCAACGCGCTGACCGGCGTTGGGTCAGCGCTTTTTGCGCACGTACAACACCAAGGCGTGATCGACAATTTCGAAGCCATGTTCAGCGGCAATTTTCTGCTGCAAAACCTCGATTTCGTCGCTATGAAACTCCACTACCTTGCCGGTTTCCAGATCCACCATGTGGTCGTGGTGCTCGCCACGGTCCAGCTCATACACAGCGGTGCCGCCTTCAAAATTGTGCTTGAGCACCAAACCGGCCGACTCGAACTGGGTCAGCACGCGGTAGATGGTGGCCAAGCCAATGTCTTCGCTTTCGGCCAACAGCTGCTTGTAGATATCCTCGGCGGTCATATGCCGGGGCTTGGCATGCTCCAACAACTCAAGAATGCGCAGTCGTGGGTGGGTCACCTTCAAGCCCGCTTTGCGAAGATCCTGCGACATGGTTTCCTTCCTCAGATGTCATGCGACATGCAACGCCGGGTGAATGGACTTGCGGCAACGGCTTGCCGCAGATCCAGGCAAAGGCAGCGTGGTGGCGATGCGGGAGTGTATCATCGGCACTTCCGCCACTGCCCACACCCTGCCGATGCGCAAGCTGATCCCCCTCCTTCTTGCAACCTTGCTGGTCAGCGGCTGCGGCATGCTGTATCGCCAGCCGATCTTCCAGGGTAATTTGCTGGAAAAATCGGCAGTTGACCAACTGCAGGCTGGGCTGGATCAGCATCAAGTGATGACACTGTTGGGCAGCCCGTCGGTACAAGACCCGTTCCACCACAATCGTTGGGATTACGTGGCCAGCCAGCGCATCGGCCGGCACGGCGCGCCGCAGGTCAAAACCATGACCCTGTGGTTTGAAAACGGCAATCTGACCCGCTGGGAAGGCGACTACTTCCCTGAGCAAGATTCCGAGTTGGCTAAAAATTCGGTGCGCTACTTCGGCCCGAATCTGGCCAAGGATAAAGACAAGAAAAAACGCCGCTAACGCCGCTTTGCGCGTTCAGCGCGCAATCGGCGCGCCTGCTTGGGGTCGATGAGGAGTGCCCGCAGCAGTTCGATGCGATCACCCGGATGCAGGCGGGTGTCGGCTTGCGCGGCCACCCCAAACACGGCAATCGCAACAAACTCTGTATCCAGCTGCCAGTTGGCTGCCGCCAGAGCATCGGCTACGCACGCATTTTCGTTTACCTCAACCAGCATGCTGTCGGCACGCTTGGGCCAAGCCCGCAACAACTGCACTTGCATCAGCGTGAACCTTTGTCCGCTTCGCGCACGAAGTCATCCACCATGCGATCGGCCAAGCTTTGCATTCCAATGGCCAAAGCTGGCCCCAACAGCCGACTTTGCGGTTCAAAATCCAGGCGCAACATGACTTTGCACGCACACTCATCCAGCGCATGAAATTCCCAACGCCCCAGCAGCTGCCGAAACGGGCCATCGCGCAGCGCCATGTCGATATGGTGCGGCGGGCTAAGCTGGTTCTCGGTGGTAAACCATGTATGGAAGCCAGCGATGCCCAGCTCCAGTCGTGCCAACACGCGCAGCTCGCTGGATTCCATTACCTGGGCTTGATGGCACCACTCGAACCGGCTCGGATACGCGTCAACATCATTGACCAACGCGAACATGTGCGCGGCGGAATGTTCAACAAGGGCACTACGTTGAATAACAGGCATCGAAAGATCCAGACAAGCCGACTGCCCCGCAGCGTGGACGAATCAGCGAGAATAACGGAATGAACAAGAAGAATGCCAAGGATAAGCCAAACGGCGGCGGCACCATCGCCCTGAACAAGCGTGCCCGTCATGAATACAGCCTAGAAGAAAAATTCGAAGCTGGCCTCGCCCTGCAGGGCTGGGAGTTGAAATCCATTCGCGCTGGTCGCGCCAATATCGTGGATGCGTATGCGGTGGTGCTGCAAGGTGAATTGTTTCTGATTGGCGCGCAAATCACACCACTCATCCAAGCCTCCACTCATGTGGTAGCCAATGACCGCCGTACCCGCAAACTGCTGCTGCACCGGCGCGAAATCGACATGTTGATCGGCCGGGTTCAGCGGGATGGCTACACACTGGTACCCACTGCGCTGTATTGGAAGGGCAATAAGGTCAAGGCCGAGTTGGCACTGGCACGTGGCAAGCAAAGCCACGACAAGCGCGAAGCCAGCAAGGAGCGCGACTGGAACCGCGAGAAGCAGCGCCTGCTGCGGCGGCATAACAAGGACGCGTAACCTGTGCCCCGCTGGGCGGGCCAGTTGAGCGTGTGATCACGACGACTGGCTGAATCACTCCATCGCTCTGCCCATAGCAAAACGGCCACCTTGCGGTGACCGTTTACGCGTTGCTTGCATGTTCCGATTCTGAAGTGGCGTCCCCACGGGGATTCGAACCCCGGTCGCTACCGTGAAAGGGTAATGTCCTAGGCCTCTAGACGATGGGGACAAAACCGGAAACAAGTTGTAAAAGTGGTGGAGCCAAGCGGGATCGAACCGCTGACCTCCTGCATGCCATGCAGGCGCTCTCCCAGCTGAGCTATGGCCCCACGGGGCTGGAAAGACGCGCATTCTGCGGGGTAAACCCAGAGGCGTCAAGCGTTTTTCAATATTTTTTCTGCAGCGCATCATCCAATCCACGCAAGGTGGTCACGCCATGCCCCTGTTCGGCCAAATATTGCAGCCATTTACCCAGGAACGTATTCATCCGCAGGCGGTGATTGAGGATGCGCTGTGGCGGTGGATACATGCCAATGACGTCTTGCCAGCGCCTTCCTGCGTAGCAATGGGTGGCTTCAACTTGTTTGGCATCGTGGTACAGGCGCAGATTGGCGGAAGGATCGACCATGCCGGTGTGTGGATCCACCAGCCCGTAGCTCATGCGCAGCTCGGTGGTGTAGGCGTGCTGCTCGATGACATCGATGTGCACATCCAGGCCATCGCCAATCGATGAAACATAATTGCCGCAGGCCAGTTCACCGGCTTCAAACAGGCGTTGCAGGCGCGTGTGGTTTTCGGAATACAGCCCCATCAACCAACCAAAACGGCTGAGTGTGGGTAGTGTGTTGTGGCGGGCAAAGGCAAGGCTCATGGTTTGATCCTACACGCGCAAATCACACTGCGGCAGGATTGACGAATACCCGGCGCAGGCCTAGCTTGGAAGAGGTGGCTGGCCGTGGTTCAGAACATCTCGCGGTTGATGCCCAAATACTTCATCACGCGGCTGGAAATTTCTTCGATCGAAGCGTGCGTGGTGCTGAGCAGCTCGATGCCTTCGCGGCGCAGCATCGTCTCGGCCTGCGCAACCTCGCGCCGGCAGGTGTCCAGCTGGGCATAGCGCGAATCCGGCCGCCGTTCCTGGCGAATCTGGTGCAACCGATGCGGGTCGATGGTGAGCCCGAACAGCTTGCTGCGGTACTGACGCAGCTTGGCCGGGAGGCGTTCGGCCTCCAGATCTTCCGGCGTCAGCGGATAGTTGGCGGCTTTCACCCCATGCTGCAGGGCCAGGTACACGCAGGTGGGCGTCTTGCCGGCGCGGGAGACGGCAACCAGGATCACGTCGGCATCGCTGAAGTCGAGTTTCATGCCATCGTCGTGAGTCAGCGCGTAATTCATCGCATTGATGCGGCGATGGTAGGTATCAAAATCCACGATGCCGTGGGCGTGGCCGATATGGGCTTCGCGGCTACGGCCCAGCTCTTGTTCCAGTGGCGCGATGAATGGCGCAAATATGTCCAGCATCAGTGCGCCGCTATCGGCCAAAAGCGTGTTCAGCTCCGCGTCCACGCAGGAGTTGACCACGATGGGGCGCACACCGGCGGCCTCACCCGCGGCGCGCACGCGGATGGCGGCTTCGCGTGCCTTGTCCGGCGAATCCACGAATGGCAGCCGATCGGTGGCAAACCGCAGGCCCGCAAACTGGGTCAACAGGCTGTGGCCGATGGTTTCGGCGGTAATGCCGGTGCCATCGGACACATAAAACACGGGGCGAACAGCATCCATCGGCAATCCTTGAGTGGCGGGCAGGTTAAAATAACGGACTTCCCGCGCCACTGCGCCGCCCTGCCCCCACGGAGCCCGCCTTGTCTAGTAATGTCCTTTGGTTGAACGACCTGCGCCTGACCGACCTCGCCCAAGTGGGCGGCAAGAATTCCTCGTTGGGCGAAATGATCGGGCAGTTGTCCAGCCTCGGCGTATCGGTCCCCGGCGGTTTTGCCACCACCGCCGATGCGTTCAAGGCATTTATCGCGCACAACAATCTGCACGCCCGCATCTACGACAAACTGGCAACGGTTGACGTGGAAAACGTGCCGCAACTGACCGCTGCCGGCGCGGAAATCCGTGGTTGGGTGATCGATGCGCCATTGCAGCCGGAGCTGGATGCTGATATTCGCAGCGCCTACGCCAAGTTGTGCGCCGATAGCGGCGCACAAGACATCGCAGTGGCGGTGCGCTCTTCGGCCACGGCGGAAGATTTGCCCGATGCCAGCTTTGCCGGCCAGCAAGAAACCTTCCTCAACGTCACCGGTGCCGATGACGTGGTGCGCAAGGTCAAGGAAGTGTTTGCCTCGCTGTACAACGACCGTGCGATTGCCTACCGCGTGCACCATGGTTTTGCCCACGAAGACGTGTTCCTGTCGGCGGGTATCCAGCTGATGGTGCGCTCGGATGTGGGCAGCTCAGGCGTGTTGTTCACGCTGGACACCGAATCGGGCTTCCGCGATGTGGTGTTTGTCACCGCCAGCTTCGGCTTGGGCGAAATGGTGGTGCAAGGCGCGGTCAACCCGGATGAGTTCTACGTGTTCAAGCCGACCTTGCGCGAAGGCAAGCCTGCAATCCTGCGCCGCGCATTGGGCAGCAAACAATTGCGCATGGTGTATTCCGATGTGCCCGGCGAACGCGTGCGCACCGAAGCCACGCCGGCAGAGTTGCGCGGGCAGTTTTCGATCACCGATGCCGATGTGGAGGCACTGTCCAGGCAGGCGCTGGTAATCGAGGCGCACTACGGCCGGCCGATGGATATCGAGTGGGGCAAAGACGGTCACACCGGCAAGCTCTACATCCTGCAAGCGCGCCCGGAAACCGTGAGGTCGCGCGCCAGCGCCACCCAGATTGAACGCTACGCCCTGCTGCAGCGCGGTGACGTGCTGTCCGAAGGCCGCGCCATTGGCCACAAGATCGGCAGCGGTACTGCACGTGTGGTGCGCTCACTCGATGACATGAGCCGCGTACAGCCCGGCGATGTGTTGATCGCCGACATGACCGACCCGGATTGGGAGCCGGTGATGAAGCGCAGCGCCGCCATCGTGACCAATCGTGGTGGCCGCACTTGCCACGCCGCGATCATCGCCCGCGAGTTGGGCGTGCCGGCGGTGGTGGGCACGGGGGACGCACTGGATCGCATCAACGATGGCGATCTGGTGACGGTGAGCTGCGCGGAAGGCGATACCGGTTTCATCTATGCCAGTGCCCTGCCCTTCGAACGTACCACCACTGATCTTGGCAATATGCCGCCGGCACCGCTGAAGATCATGATGAACGTGGCCAACCCGGAGCGCGCCTTCGACTTCGGGCAGTTGCCGAACGCCGGCATTGGTCTGGCCCGCCTGGAAATGATCATCGCCAGCCATATCGGCATCCATCCGAAGGCGCTGCTGGAATTCGACAAGCAGGACGCGGCGATCAAAGCCAGGATCAACGAGCGTATCGCCGGCTATGCCTCGCCTGTCGAGTTCTACATCGAACGCCTGAAAGAAGGCATCGCCACCATCGCCGCCTCGGTGTATCCGAAGCCGGTGATCGTACGGCTGTCGGATTTCAAATCCAACGAATACGCTAACCTGTTGGGTGGCGGCAAGTACGAGCCGCATGAAGAGAACCCGATGATCGGGTTCCGCGGTGCCTCGCGCTACATCGATCCCGGCTTCAAGGACGCATTCGCGCTGGAATGCGTGGCGGTCAAGCGCGTGCGCGAGGCGATGGGCCTTGCCAACGTCTGGGTGATGATTCCGTTTGTGCGCACGCTGGATGAAGGCAAAGCCGTCATCGAAGTCCTGCGTGAAAACGGTCTGGTGCAGGGTGAGAACGACCTGAAAGTCATCATGATGTGCGAGGTGCCCTCCAACGCGCTGCTGGCCGATGAGTTCCTCGATATTTTCGATGGCTTCTCGATTGGTTCCAACGACATGACCCAGCTCACGCTGGGGCTTGATCGCGACTCCGCGATCGTGGCCGGGCTGTTCGATGAGCGCAATCCAGCCGTCAAGAAGATGCTGTCGATGGCCATCCAGTCCGCACGTGCCAAGGGCAAGTACATCGGCATCTGCGGCCAAGGCCCGTCCGACCACCCGGACCTGGCGCAGTGGTTGATGGAACAGGGCATCGAGTCGGTCTCGCTGAACCCGGACACCGTGGTCGATACTTGGCTGGCGTTGGCGAAGTCCAAGCACTGATTGGATTGAGCTGACCCTGCGGAACACTGCCGCAGGGTCAGCTGCACACCCGATTGCGCCCGCCCTGCTTGGCTTGATACAGCAGTGCATCGGCGCGCGCCACCAAGTCTTCCGGGCGCGCGGCATCTTCACGCGCGGCGACCCCACCACTGATTGTCAGCTGCCAGCCCGGCGCATACGCACTGCAATCCAGGGCCTCCACGGCCAGCCGCATGGCGTTGCAAATTTCCTGTGCTCTGGCAAGCGGCACGCGCTCGAACAGCACCGCAAATTCTTCCCCGCCCCAACGCGCCAACACCCCGGCCCCGCCAAGCGCATCGCGCAGCGCGTGGGCCACGGCCACCAGTGCCTGATCGCCAGCGGCATGCGAATAGTGGTCGTTGATGAGCTTGAATTCATCGATGTCGAACAGTGCGAAACACAGCGCACGATCGCCACGTACCGCACGCTCAAACGCAGCATCCAGTTGCGAATCCAAGCTTCGGCGGTTGCCAATCCCGGTCAATGCATCTTCCAATGCCATGCGTTCAAACGCTTCGGATTGCTCGCGCAGGCGCTCCAGCAACGCGGATTTTTCTTGATCCGAGATACGCAAACGGTCGGCATGTTCTTGCAGATCAGACGTGCGCTGGCCCACGAGTTGTTCTAACTGGGTTGCTCGCTGATGCAGGTTGAAAAGGCGCCAGCGCACCAAGGCCCACAGCAGTAACAAACTGGCCAAGGCTGCCAATACCAACACCCATGGCCGTTCCCATAGCTGCGGCTGAATTTCGATTTGGATCGTGGTGATCTGCGGGCTCCAATTTTGCCCTAGTCCCGGTGCAGCCACGTTGACTTGGAAGCGATAACGGCCTGCTTTCAAATTGGTGTATTGCACGCTGCGCTGGTTGCCGCGATCTACCCAATTATGGTCCATGCCCTGCAGTTGCTGGCGATAGCGCAAAAAGCGCGGCATCAAAAAGCTGATCGCGGCATAACGGAATTCCAGCTTGGTGGTGCCGGCTGGCAAGCTGAGCACTCGGCCAATCGACTGCGGCCTGCCATCAGCCAAAACCTGCTCCAGCACGACGCTGGGCAACGGACGCCGAAATGCGTGCAAGGATGCAGGGGACGCGAAGGCAGCGCCGCGCGCGGTGGCTACCCAGATATTGCCATGCTGGTCACGAATGGCGGCAGGCCCGGAGCCGCCGTTGCACTGTGCACTGACCAGCCCATCTGCTTCACCAAAATGATCGTACTCAAGGCGCTGATGACGGCCATCCAGAACGGCATTGGCCTCGGCTTTGGCAATCCGCAATACGCCGCGATTGGATGTAAGCCAATAGGAACCCAATTGGTCATCGACAATGGCAAACAAGGTATCCACGGGCAGGCCATTATGTATGCCAAGCCCCGCCAGATGGCCATTGCGATAGCGCAGCAGGCCGCGATCGGTAGCCATCCACAACGTACCATCGGCATCTTCATTGAAACCGAAGACATCCTGCGCACCATTGGTTGGGCGCATGTCCAAGGCTTGCACCTGTTCCCCGATGATGTGTGCCGCGCCGTTGGAGGTCCCTACCCACAGGCTGCCATCACGCGCCTGGTGCATCGAGATGATGAATTCCCGCGGCAAGCCTTCGCTTATCCCGAAGCGTTTGAACTTGCCATTTTTGAGCCGAACCAGCCCACGGTTGGTGCCAATCCATAAACTGCCATCGCTGGTTTCGGCAAGCGATCGCACTTGGTTGCTGGCCGGTAGTCCGTGTGCGGCATCGTAACGTGCCAACACTTTGCCATCACGCATCCGCAGCACACCATCGGTATAGGTACCGACCAGCAAATCGCCATTTCGGGCTTCCAACAGGCTCAAAATAGAATCGCTTGGTAGCCCATTTTCGGCGGTGTAGCTGGCGACTACCTGATTGTTGCGCCACAGGTTCAAGCCACGACCAGTGCCGATCCAGATTCCCCCCTGGTGATCTTCGTACACCGTGCGCACATAGTCGTCACTGAGCCCCTGATCCCTGTTCCAGGTACTAAACGGCGCATCGCTCAAGCGGAGCAAGCCGGCATTGGTGCCAGCCCAGATACTGCCCTCGCGATCTACCAGTAACGATGGAACGCGATTGTTGGGCAGCCCACGCAAACTGGTGAAGCGATCCACACCCCGCGCAGATAGGCGCAATAAGCCATTGTTGACGGTGCCGATCCACAAGTTGCCACTGCGGTCTTCCGCGAGGCTGGGCGCCCCGTCTTGCGGCAGCAATGGCGAGAGCATTTCAAACTGGTCGGTATTGCCTACGCGGCGATACACCCCGCGTTCGGTGCCGACCAGTAATTGCCCGGCGCGGGTTTCAAATAGATTGAACACCGGTGCATCGGGCAATCCCGAGGTACTGGGCATCACCCGCAGCTTACCGTCGTGGCTGCACACCGCCAGTCCGCCGGCAGTAGCAATCCAAATGTCGCCGTCGTGGGTTTCGCGCAGGTCAAAGACTACATTGCTGGGCAGGCCATTATGGATGTTGTATTGCTTGACTTTGCCATGATCGAGCACGCTCAAGCCTTCGTTTTCAGTGGCCACCCACAAGCGCCGCGAACGGTCCTGGATGGCGTCAAGAATTTCATCTTGCGCCAGGCCATCTTTTTCGCTGTAAGTAGTCCACTGATCGCCGCGTTTTACCGTCACTCCACCGCGTGAAGTACCCATGAGCACCGCACCGTCGGCGGCTACCGACAATGAGCGAATCGCGTTGTCTTGCAGGGCTGGGGTATTACTGCGATCAAACAGCTGGAACTCCAGCCCGTTGTAGCGCACCAAGCCTTCCCACGTGCCCAGCCACAGATAACCATCCGGGGTTTGCGCAATGCTGTTGACCTGGTTGTGCGGCAAGCCTTCGCGGGTGGTCCAAATCTCGCGATAGAACGCCGAGATAGGCTTTTCCTGTGCCAATACGACGCTGGATGACAGGCATAGCAACACCAGCAGGCCGAGTGAGACTCGCCGCATCCAAGTTTGCACAGACGCCAACGGCATCCGCTTCATGTGCCCCCTGTACTTGCGTTACTCCGCTGCCAAACCAGCCAGCGCCCCCATGTATTGCCGATAATGCCGCAATTCGTCGATGGAGTCGCGCACATCGCTCAAAGCGGTATGTGCCGACACCTTGCTGAACCCTGCCAACAACTTGGGCGACCAGCGCCGGGCCAGTTCCTTGACGGTGCTGACATCCAGATTGCGATAATGAAAATAAGCTTCCAGCTGCGGCATCAGGCGCGCCATGAAGCGGCGATCCTGGCAAATTGAATTGCCGCACATTGGCGAGGTCCTTGCTGGTAGCCACTGCTGTAGGAAGGCAATCGTGCGTGTCTCGGCCTCGGCCAGTGGTACACCCTCTTGCACTACTCGCCGCCACAGTCCTGAGCCGGTGTGATGGGTGCGGTTCCACTCGTCCATGGCTTCCAGGGTGGCCAAAGGATGCGCGATGGCCAGTTCCGGGCCTTCCGCCAGGATGTTGAGTTGGCCATCGGTCACCACGGTGGCAATTTCCAGGATGCCATCGGTTTGCGGGTCCAGCCCGGTCATTTCCAGGTCGATCCAAATCAGGCGGTCTTGCGGCAAATCGGTAGCCATCGGCATGCACATGAGTGAGATGTTGGCATCATACTGAATCAAAGTCAGGACGCCGCATGATCCAGGTCGCCACCACACTCACCCCGATACTCGCCCCGACGCTCAGTACGGCTTTGGGGCCGCACGCCATTTTGTCCGCAATGCTGGCACCGGCCTTTTTTCTGACGGCCACTGCAGCGCTGCTGGCTTCAGCCAATACAAGACTGGCGCGCGTGGTGGATCGTCTGCGTGTATTGATCGTGGCATGGGCACAAGATGTTCCGGATGCCAAAGAGCGCGAGGATCAAATCCAACGCCACCGCCAACGGGCGCATCTGGTGCTGCGTGCGTGCCGCCTGCTGTATGGGGCGCTGGCCAGTTTTGTTGGTACCAGTCTGGCCTTGGCGGCAGATGCGCTGCTGGATTCGCGCTTGGGTGCACTGCCCACGGCCATGGCTGTTCTTGGCGTACTGTTTCTATTAGCTGCAAGTTTTGCGATGTGGCGCGAAGTCAGTATGGCCGTGAAGAGTTTTGATCTGGAACTGGATCACAGCCTGGCGCAGCGCGGAAAACCAAGGCCCTAGGCCTGACTAGGCAAAGGGGCCATCAATTGCCTCTGCCCAAAACGGCCACCAGCCGCGCCCGGTCTGCGCGTAGCGGTCGGCGGCACGTTCAAAGCGATTGCGCGCCGATACCCCGCCGCACAGCACATACAGCGGCAAAAACAATGCGCCCAAAGCCATGTATTGCAGGACGTGGGCGTGTTCGTGATCGCCCAGCACAATCGGGGCTTCACGGCACAACCCCGCATCGTGTGCATAGGTATTACATGTGCGATCCAGCGTTGTGCCGGTATCCAAAATCACATTGCCGAGGGTTATCGCCCCACCGGGGCCCCACGGAAATTCTTGGAACACCAGACAATGCCGCTGCGGCTGCCAACGCGCTGTGGCACCCGCTGCAAGTGCCGCACTACCCATGACCAAACCCAACACACTCACCGGCGCAGCCCAGACCACGCCAATGGTAATCGCCACGTTACGCAGCCAACCCGGCCAGTTGCGCATCGTCAGCGTGCGCGCTTGGCCAGCCAGTCGTGGATGGTTTGCGGTACTTCCTTCTGTGCACGGCTGGAGACGTAGATGCCGATGTGCCCCCCCTTGAATGACAGCTCGGTGTAGTCATCGCTGCCGATCAGCGCTTTCATTGCGCGAGAAGCATCCGGCGGCACCAAATGATCCTGTTCGGCATAGATGTTGAGCACCGGCATTTCCACCAGGCCCAGATGCACTTCGCGGTTGCCCACTTTTGCACCGCCTTTGACGAAGCGGTTTTCCTGGAAGAACTGCTTGCTGAATTCGCGAAAGGCTTCACCGGCTTGGTCGGGTGAATCGAAGATCCACTTTTCCATGCGCAGGAAATCTTCCATCGCCTGCTTGTCGTCCAGGATGTCCACCATGCCCACGTATTTCTGTGCGAACAGCCGCCACGGTTTGAGCATCAAATAGGTGACGTTCATCATGTCGGCCGGCACATTGCCCAGCGTGTCCACCAGCAGATCCACATCGATCTCGCGGTTCCAGTTCGACAGCATGTTGTCGGGGGTGTGGAAGTCCACCGGCGTCACCATCGTGATCAGGTTCTTGACCTTGTCCGGGTGCAGCGATGCGTAGCACAGCGAGAACGCGCCGCCTTGGCAAATGCCCAGCAGGTTGACCGCGTCCAGCGCATAAGCACCGCGCAAATAATCCATCGCACCGCCGATAAAGCGCTCGATGTAATCCTCCAAGGTGAGGAAGCGATCGGAGCGATCCGGGTAGCCCCAGTCGATGATGTACACATCTTCACCACGCGCCAACAGGCCTTTGATCAAGGATCGGTCGGACTGCAAATCGACCATATACGGGCGATTGACCAAGGCATAGGCGATCAGGATCGGCACCCGCGCAGTGGGGGGCTGTTCGCCTTTGAAGCGGTACAGCACCACTTTGCCATCGCGCCAGACTTCCTCGCGCGGGGTGACCCCGAAGCTGACGTCATCCATCGCACGCAGCGTGCTGATACCGGCCACCAGCTTGGCTTGCAGCTTGCCGGCGTCGTCCGCCAATGATTGCGCGGTGATATTGAGTGGGCCAAAGAACTGCGTCATGTCAGCGCTTCCTTGCAACGGGCTTGGTGGGCTTCACAGGTGTTTTGCGCTTGCTTGCTTTGCTTGCTGCAGCGGCTTTGACTGGCGCACGCGCAGCGACGGATTTGTTTGCGGCAGGTTCGGGAGCAGCTTTATTTGCCACTGGCTTCTTCTTGACCGCAGCGCTCTTGGTTGCTGCCGGTTTCGCCGGTGCAGGTGTTGCATTGGCTTGCGCTGGTGTTGAAGTAGGCGGCGCAGCATCGCGCTGCATCCGCCGCAGTTGGCGTTCCAGTTCGGCAATTTTGCGATGGGCGCTGTCCAGCTCGGTGCGGCCCGGCAAGCCCAGCGCGGTGGCCGCTTGCTCAGCCTGTGCCTGCACCGCGCCACGCAGTTGCATTTGCGCATTGGTCAATTCCGCGAAGACGCGCCGATAGTCCTGCGACAGCGCAGCCTTGGCCCATGCGTCTTCGGCGGCATCTACCCATAGATCAAACAGGGCACGCACGCTGCCAATTTGGCGACCGGGCTCTTCACGTTCGGCAAGCTTGCTTTCAAAGCAGGCATAGGCATCCTGCGAAATCCGGGTCAGCAGTTTGTTGTATGCCTCCAATGCCATTTGCCAGCGCAGATGTGCTTTGCCCAAGGCTTGCGCGTGTTCCTGATGTTCACGGGTGAAACCGAATGCGGGCAAGCCCAGCAAACTGGCCGCTTCACCACGCAGGCCCTGCAACCACGGCTGCGCCATCGCACTCCATTGCGCGATGCCTTCCAAGCCTGGCCCGCGCATGCCGTGCAGCAAATCCTGGAACGGGTTGTCACCCAGCATTTGCCGCCAAGCCTGCACGATATCGCGTGCACTGTGCTCACGCCCGGCAAACTGCGCCGCCAGTTGCTGCAGCTGCGCCAGCCAGTCCCCACTTTGCTGGCGGACATGCCCCAGCACCGAATCGAAACCGCCCTGCCCGCCGCCGGCGGCCTGCGTCCATGCGTTGAGTGCTTCGCGAAACGCTTGCGTGCCTGGCACTTGCTCGGTCTGCGGCACGGCGTCTTGCAACGCATCGCTCCACAAGCCCCAGTATTGGCGCGCCAGTGCCACAAAATCATTGGGTGCGTTTGTCATGTGTCCTCCACGGTTGCGTGAATGCTAGCAACGCCAAGGTTGCACCGCTATCACACGGGGATGTCAAAGTTTCGGAATATGCAGGGTTTTGCTGATCATCAGTGACCCAGACAAGGCATACAGCAATACCAGCGGATGCAATTGCCACGGTCCCAGCTGCACCACACCAAGCAGGATGGCGTGACCCAATGCGCCGGCCCAAGCCGACCACGCCAGTACCGCCACCAGGAGCACGCTGGTGGGAATGGGCGTGCCTTCGAAATATTTCACCTTGCCCTCGGCGCCCGACAATTGCTCGGCGGTGACGTTGTAGCGTGCCAGCCGGCTGACCCCGCAGCCTACGAAATAGCTGAGGATCAACCAATCCCAGCCACCCTGCAGACCGCAGGCGTAGCCCAGTGCGGCAGGTGCCACGCCGAAGCTGATGACATCGGCCAATGAATCCAATTCGCGCCCCAAAGTGCTGGCCACTTTGCGCCAGCGTGCGATGCGCCCGTCCAATGCATCAAACACGAATGCCAACGGAATCAGCGCCATGCCCAGCAGCAAGTCGCGCACAACGCCGTCTTGCAGGTAGCGCATGGCCGCAAAGATCGCACCCGTGCCGCAGAAGGCATTGCCAAGGGTGAACCAATCGGCGAGATGGAACTCGCGCAGCATCGAAAAATGGCGTGGCTTCATCGCACCAGCTTGCCAAATTCGATGCCGTGCAGGCAAATACTTTCAATCAGTGCGGCATCGCCAAATTACCTTCGGCCAGCGGCTTGCCCATGCGCGGCACGGTGTGGATCACCGCATCGATCGGCAACGCGGCCTTGCCATCTAGGTAAGCATCCACCCGATCCAGGGCGCTGTACACATACGGCAGCAATGGCAGATAGGCGGCGGCCATCGGCGGCAGGGCGAGGAAGGCATCGAAGTGCTGCGCATTGTCCACTTGCCAATAGCGCACGTCATTGCGGCCTGCGGCCTTGGCCATCGCCACATAAGGTGCGCTTGAAAACGCTTGCGGCACCAGACCATCACTGCGGCCATGAATCACCACTACTGGCAGGCCTGCGCGGGGCAGTGTCGCACGGGTGTCGGCAATGCCTTTGCGCACACGCTGCGCATCGGCACTGTCGCCGGTCCACAGATTGCGCAGGCATTGCATGCCGGTCAGGCCCATGTCGGTCATGGGCTGTGGATCGACAATGCCCACGCCCGCGCCTGGTGGAATGCCGGCGGCATCGGCCCACCACGCCGCACGCTCGGCCGCCGTGGCCGCACGCGGGCTGGTGTCGACGTTTTGCGCGGAATAGCGATAGCCGCAAGGATGCGCATCGAAAGCATAACGCCCATAGGCCGAGGCGTAGCCCACGGCCACGGCGCGCCACAAATCGAAGGCAACCGAAATACTGCCCGCGCGCAGCGACGCATCGGTCCAGCCGGCGGCATGCAATTTCGCCAGTGCATCTTTCTGCTGCGCATCCAACGTATCGCCAGCCAACACACCTCGCATTTTCAATGCCGCGCATTTGGCGTCCAGTCCAGGCATTGCCGGAATGCCCAATTGCGGCAACACGCAAGGCATCAATAGCGCAGCTTCAGTGCTGTAGTCATACAGACTGCGTGCGTCTGGCCCTTGTGCGTAAATATTGGGCTCGCCGGCAACCACCGCATCCAGCCACGGTTCGCTATCCTCGGCGGCACGCAGTACCGCGCCACCGCCGTTGGAGATGCCCACCGCAATCACGCGGGTGTTCTCGAAGGTAAATGGCGCTTGCTGCGGCAATTGCGCATTCAAGGTGGCCAGCGCAAATTGCGCAGCTTGCTTCACATGCCGGCCCCAATCGGCTTCCGGGTTGTCTTGCGAATGCGCATGTTTGTACGCCACACCGGAGCCACTAGCGGACGCAGGCTTGAATGCCAATGCGGTATTGCCATTGGCTGCCGCCACGCGGCCATCCAACGCGACTCCCTGCCCGGCATCCAGATCAAAATAATCGGTGCCATTGCCCTTGTCGGTATAGGCCACCGCGCAGCCACGCGGCAGGCCCCACGCGCCGGCCACCGCGATCGCCCCGTAAATGCCGCGCGAGCCGGACGATGCCGCCACCACCACACAGCGTTTGCGTGGGTCGAACCCATCCGGCAATTGCAGCAGCACCCGATGCGGCTGCCTGGCACCGGCCAGCGTGGCCAAGGCACTGAATTCGCGCCCCGGGACCGTGGCCACGCTGCCATACAGCGTGGCGTAGCCACCGCCGGGAGCCAGATCGGCAATGCCGCGCCAGTTGCTCCACAGCGCACGCCGGCGCAGTTCGGCGGCGGTGGGGTGTTCGGCATCGCCAAAGGCGGGCGGAATGATCGACTGCAAACCCGCCAAGCCCAAGCCTCCGGTCAGCAAATCATCGGCATCACGGTGTGTGGAGATGAGTGGCTGGCTGAACATGGAGGCACCCTTGTGGGAAGCAGGCAGACTGGCGCAGCCTGCCAACAGGGCAAGCGCACTGGCGAAGGCGCAATTACGGAAGATATTCATGCCCTGACTCTAGCTGTAGCGGCAATGACGCGCATCGTACTTTGGTACCAACCCGGCGCAGCGTCTTCCTGTTAGCGTATGGAAATGGGTTTGCATGGGAATTTCGATGAACGATACATTCTTGAACGGGCGCACTGCACTGGTGACCGGCAGCACCTCGGGAATTGGCTTGGCGATTGCCAAAGCCCTGGCTGCCGCCGGTGCACAGGTGGCGATCAATGGCTTGGGCAGCGCCGAACAAATTGAACACGCCATTGTCGGCGTGAATGCTGCCGGCAGCGGGGGTGCCCGTCACTTCGGTGCAGACTTGCGCGATGCCAATGCCATCGAAGCCATGATGGCCGAGCTGGCCAACTGGAGCCGTGGCGGCGTTGATCTTCTGGTCAACAATGCCGGCATTCAGCATGCAGTGCCCTTGCACGAAATGCCGGTGGCGAAGTGGAACGACATCATCGCGATCAACCTGTCTTCGGCCTTCCACACCATGCGTCTTGCGATGCCGGCGATGGCGCAGCGCGGGTTTGGCCGGGTTATCAATATTGCGTCGGTGCATGGTCTGGTGGCCTCGAAAGACAAGGCGCCGTATGTCGCCAGCAAATTCGGCATCGTCGGGATGAGCAAGGTCGCAGCGCTGGAGTATGCCGCACAGGGCAGCCGCGATTCGGGTGGCCTCACCGTCAACTGCATTTGCCCGGGCTGGGTGGAAACGCCATTGATCGAACCGCAGATTGAGGCCCGCATGCACGGTGGCAGCCGCGACGATGGCGTGCGTGCACTGCTGGCGGAAAAACAGCCCAGCCTGCGCATGAGCTTGCCCGAGGAAATCGCCAGCTTGGCGGTGTTCCTGTGCCGCCGCGAAGCGCACAACATCACCGGCACGGCAATGCCGGTGGATGGGGGCTGGACGGCGCAATAAGCCATGCCTTGCCTGCTGATTGCCGACGACCACCCGCTGTTTCGCGCCGCGCTCAAACAAGCGGCACGCGATGCACTGGGCGAAGTGGAGCTGTTCGAAGCCGGTCATTTGGATGCGGCACTTGCACTGCTGGACGCACAGCCACAGGTGGATCTGGTGCTGCTGGATCTGCATATGCCGGGCAATCACGGGCTGGCTGGCCTGGCCGCCATTCGTGCGCAATATCCCGGCGTGGCGGTGGTGGTGGTGTCAGCCAACGACGATCCGCGCGTGGTGCGGCGCGCATTGGATCATGGCGCCGCCGGCTATCTGCCCAAGAGTGCGGGGCTGGAAGACTTGCGCGATGCCATTCGCAGCGTACTGGCCTGCGATACGTGGCTGCCCCCCGCCCTACGCGCCAGCGTGGCACGCGCAGCCTCTTCGCAGCACGATGCCGACCTTGCAGCGCGCTTGGCCAGTCTGTCGCCACAACAATTCCGTGTACTGGCATTGGTGGCGCAGGGCTTGCTCAACAAGCAAATCGCGGATCGTCTGGATGTGCAGGAACGCACCGTGAAAGCGCACCTGACCGCCATCTTCGAACGCCTAGGCGTGCGTAACCGTACCCAAGCCAGCGTGGTGTTGCGTGAGCTGGAATTGAGTGACCCGGCGCGGTTGATCGAAGGCGACGTTGCGCTTTCGCGCTGATGCACTGCGTACGAAAGTGCTGGTGATTTTTTGGCCACACATCTTGACAGGCTCGCTGCACAAAGCGCTCCGGCAGTTATCCACATGATTGTTGAAGCGTCATCCACAAGCGCTGTGGAAAACCACGATATGCCGCCGTGATGCAGGAAAAATATTTTTGAAATGTTGTGGCCATATTTTCACCACACCACTTGACAACCCTGCCACACAAGTCGCGCAGCGTGTTATCCACACGTTTATAGGGCAGTGATCCACAGCTGATGTGGACAAGCGAAACGATGCAATTCCACAAGCAAAACCATCTTGAACAAAATTTCACCAATAGTCTGCAGGCCGCGCCACGCAATGCGCTTGGATGTTTATCCACACCCTTGTGCGGATGCTCATCCACAGTCTGTGTGGACAACCGCTCAGGGTGAATTGCGTGCAGCCAACATGCGATCAAGGATTGACTTCAGCGCCAATGGTCTGAGCGGTTTCATCAGCAAAGGCAAGCCTGCTTCTTGCGCGGCGGTACGCACTGCGCCGGTACGATCTGCGCTGAGAATCAGGCATGGAATGGACGCGTGCAATTCACGTAATCGGTGATGCAACGACACCCCATCATCACCGTCATCCAGGTGGTAGTCGAAAATCCACAACGCGCATGGCTGCTGTGCCAGCGCACGCATTGCCGCTGCGCCGTTGCTTGCAGCAATCACTTCGCACCCCCAGCTTTGCAATACGCCGGCCAATGCATCCAATGCCGTAGCTTCATTGTCCACAATCAGCACGCGCAAGCCGGAAACCCCGCGCATGGGTGTGGTTCCAGGTTGTGCCGCTGCCGCTCGCGGCACGCTAAGGGCAAAACAACTGCCGCGCTGGACAATACTGACAAGCGACAACTCCGCACCCAGTAATCCCGCGATGCGTTTTGCAATCGCCAACCCCAAGCCAAGCCCCAGCCCGGGTGCTTGATCGCCACGCCGAAACTCCTCGAAAATCATTTCGCGCTGATCGGGCGCAATGCCGGGGCCACTATCGTGAACTTCAATCCGCAGCCCAAGCCCGCGCCGCCTAACCCCTAGCAACACGCGACCACTGCTGGTGTAACGCAGCGCATTGGCAAGGAAGTTTTGCAATACGCGGTGCAACAGTTGCGGGTCGCTGTGCACCCACGCACGCGTGGCGACATAGTGCAGTTGCAGGCCGCGTTCTGCAGCCAATACCCGAAATTGGGCCACCAATGGATCCAACACTTCGCTCAATGGAAATATCCGCAACTCCGGAACCAAACCACCGGCTTCCAGACGCGACATATCCAGCAATGTGCCAAGCAAGTCGGTGGTGGTGTCTAATGCACTACCGATATGCGCAGCCAGTTCGCGTTGCTCACCCACGCTGCGTTGTTGCAACGTGTCTGCAAACAAATGGGCCGCGTGCAACGGCTGCAACAGATCATGCCCAATCGCGGCCAAGAAGCGACTTTTGGCATCGTTGGCGTGCTCGGCTTCGCGTTTTGCGGTTTCCAGCAACGCGGTTCGCTCGATGACGCGCTGCTCCAGCGTTTCATTGCTGCGCTTGAGTTCGCTTTCCGTCTGTCGGAATGCGGTGACATCGGTGAAGGTGGCCACAAACCCGCCGCCGGGCATCGGGTTGCCGCGAATTTCAATGATGCTGCCATCGGGGAACACGCGCTCGGACAGGTGCGAAGTGCCGGCGCGCATATGCTCAAGGCGGCGCTGCAAGGCATCGTTGGCGCGCTCGAGGCCCGCCACTTCCCGCAACGCCCAGTTGGATGCCTCGGCGATTGGCATGCCTACCCGCAACATGCCGGATGGAAAGCCGAACAGTTCTGCGTAGCGGCGGTTCCACGCCACCAAATGCAACTGTGCATCCACGACGCTGATGCCTTGGCTCATGTTTTCCAGCGCGGCCTCCAGCACGCGCTGGTTGAAGCGCAAATCTTCGCTGGCTTCACTGACGATATTGGCCACGGTGTCGAGGTCTGCACCGGAGGCATCGCGGCGTGCCGCATCCAGCAACAAGCGCGCCGAGGCACTGCCCAGCACCGCTGCCAACTCATGCTCCAGACGTGATTCCTGCACTGCCGGTACCGGGCCGCTGGCCGGTGCACCTTGCAAGAGTTCCTCAACCCGTGCAGCAGGCAGAAAGCGACGCCCGGCATTGCGCAGGGTACGCACATCACTGCCGCGTGCATTTTGTTGACGGGTCGCGCCGTGCAGGTTGGCGGCTACCAAGGTGATGCCCGTGCCGACAAACAAACTGACGCCCACCGCGCGTGCCAGCCGGCTCCACCCGGTCAAGCCGAACATCGCCTCGGGTGCCAGCCATGCCTGCCCGAACGGCCCGGCATGCAGCCAATCCGGATGGGCACCCGCACTGGCCGTCAACAGCGGCACCAACATCACCCAGCACCACGCGGCAAACCCGGCCAGCACACCAAGACTGGCCGCTGGCCCCGGCGTCTGCGGCCGCCACAGTGCAAACGCCAGCGCTGGCATCAAGGTAGCCAAGGCCGAAAACGACACCGCGCCCACATCGGCCAATACCGCATTGCCGCTGACCAACCGGCTATACGCCCAACCCGATAACATGATGGCAACAATGCCGAATCGTCGCAGCAGCAACAGGTCGCCACTGTGGTCACTGGCCTTGCCGCGTGCCCACGCACCACGCAGCAGGCCGGGTGCAAACCAATGGTTGCCGATCATCAGGCTCAGCGTGAGCGTGCTGACAATCACCATGCCGGTCGCCGCACTCAAGCCCCCCAGAAACACCAGCAAGGCCATGCCGGCGTGCCCCTGCACCATCGGTAGCGCCAAAGCGTACATATCGGTGGGAACGTGCTCCCCCAGCAGGGCCGCGCCGGCACGCGCCAGCGGCAAAGTGGGCAGCGCGATCAACAGCAGATACAGCGGAAACTGCCAACGCGCGGTGCGCACGTCCCGTTCGTCGCGGCATTCCACTACACCCACATGGAATTGGTGCGGCATCAGGAACATCGCCAGTGCCCCCAAAATCACCAAAGGCATGAAGCCACCTGCGGACGATGATGGCGGCAAACGTGGCGCACTGGGCAATGTGTGCAGGCCCAGCCACACAAACCCGCCCAGCGCCAGCATGACCAATAGTTTGAACAACGATTCGAATGCCAGTGCCAGCACCAACCCGCGGTTGTGCTCGGCCGCACTCACCCGGCGGGTGCCAAACATCATGGCGAACAAAGCCATTGCCAGCGCCACGTACAACGCACCATCCCGCCACAGCGGCGGTGCGCCATCATCGGCCGCACCGGTGCCCGCCGTCAGCGTGGTGAAGCTCATGGTGATCGCCTGCAGTTGCAGCGCGATGTAAGGGATCAACCCCAGCACTGTCACCAAGGTGACGATCGCGGCAAGCCATGCGTCTTTGCCTAAGCGCGTGGCAATGAGATCGGCCAGCGACGTCGCATTGGTTTGCCGCGCCAGCCGTACCAGCCGTATCAAAAAGACAACCGCCAGCGCGTAGCACAGGATGGCGCCAATGAAAGTGGGCGGCAGTGGCCAGCCATAACGGGCCGCTTGGGTGACGGTGCCGTAGAACGTCCACGAGGTGCAATGCACCGCCAACGACAAGCCGTACACATGCCGCCAGTGCTTCGCAAACGCATCTGGATGGCGCTCGGCGTACAGACCGGTGCCAAACAGCAGACCCAGCCACAGCAATGCAGCAGCAACGACAGCGGCGATACTCAGCATCGCCGCGCCTTCAGCCATGGGGGTGGGGTTCGATCATCGGGCCACATTGCTGGCGAGCATAACGCGACGGCGAGCCGAAGCCCGCCGCCGCGCCGTCACCGCCCCAGGGGTTGGGTCAGAAGTTGTAGCGCGCAGTCAGGCTGAACTGGCGAGGCGCACCGTAGAAACCCGTCATCACACCAAGTGCCGACACCAGGTTGTACCCGGTTGTGCGGTATTCCTTGTTGGTCAGGTTGGTGCCGGCCAGTGACAGAGACCATGCATCATTGATCCGCCAAGTCACGTTTGCATTGACCAGACCATAGCCATCCTGGGTAATCGGGCTGGCAAGCGCCCCGGTCACTGGGTCCTTCACGATTTCGGTGGTGGCCACTACCTTGGACTGATAGCTATAGCCAGCACGCGCGGACAGATGCCCACCATTGGCTAGATCGGTACGCCATTCAAGGTTGATCGCACCCGAGAAATCCGGGGCGTTGGTCATTGCTTGTTGCTTGGCAATATTCACCCCTTTGAACATGTACTCATCAAACTTGGCATCCATCCAGGCCAGATTTCCGGTAATCGCCCAGTGCTGGGTCGGCAGCCATTGGTATTCGACTTCCAGGCCATTGATGGTCGCGGCACCGGCATTGGTGAAATCGCCGAAGAACGCATCATCCTTGCCGTCGTTATTGCTGTCGTAAGCAGTGAAGATCGACAGCTGGATATCCTTGTATTTGTTGTGGAACGCGGCCAAGTTCAAGAACAGACGTTGGTCCAGCAGCCCCATCTTGCTGCCAATCTCGTAACTGTCGACCTGCTCGTCCTTGAACGGTTCAGCCGACCGTGGCACCGCAGTAGCTTGGGCGCGGATGTTGTACCCCCCCGACTTGAAGCCACGCGAGGCATTACCGTAGACCATGATGTCGGGGGTGATCTGGTAGTCCAGCGAGACCTTTGGCGACATGTTCTTGAAGTTGATGGTCTTGTTGAAATTCGCCGAGACTGCTGTTTGCTTGCTGAAAGTTCCGTCGCTATAGCTACGATTAAGAACGACAGCGTGCTTGTCTTCGTCGGTGTAGCGCGCACCAACATCGATTGAGAATTTGTCAGTGACATCAAAGGTCCAGTCGGCATACACGGCGATGCTGTCCGTCATCACCTTGCCTTGGGTGTCACCAAATAGCAGGCCATAGAAATTGTTCAGCACCTGGCCACCGGCCTCGCCGCTGAAAGAATACAGGCCAACCACCCCGCGCGAGCGACCACCGCCGTCGTAGTTGACTTGAAGTTCTTGACTCACCTGCTGGTCGTTGTAGAAGGCTTTGACGTCCGCGATCGGGAATGGCAGCGTATCGAAATCGATGTTGGTCTCGGTATCAGACTCGCGTTTTGCCAACACGTATTTGAGTGTCCAGTTGTCGTCTGCCCGATAGTTCACGGTCATCGATGCACCATCCACCTTGGTGTAATTCGTGTTGGGCATCCCGTTACGTACGTCGTAACGGCTGTCCAGCGGCAACCAAGTAGACAGCCCCGGGAACAGGAAATTGGCCGTTGCATTGGTGTTTGGTGCTAGCAGCTTGGCACCGCGCACGCCTGAATCGTCCTTCATCCAGTCCATTGCAAACTGGATGTCGAAACTGTCGGTGACATATGCACCCAGTTGAGCACGCACGACCTTGATGTCTTTGTCGCTCACCTGATCGCCAGTGCGAATGTTTTCACCAAAGCCGTCACGGCTCAGGCTCGCAGCAGTAATGCGAGCGCGCAAAGTATCGCTACCCAAGCCGCCGCCCAACCCCAGCTTGAAATCGCGCTGACCATAGTTGCCAAGGGTGACCGCACCGAAGCCGTTGAACTCTGGCGACAGTGCGCGTGTTACGTACTTGATTGCGCCACCGATGGTGTTCTTGCCGTACAGGGTGCCCTGCGGGCCGCGCAGCACTTCCACGCGCTCAACATCCAGTACATCCAGTAAGGCACCCTGCGGGCGGGCCAGATAGACATCGTCCAAGTACAGGCCCACACCAGGATCAACGCCCCACAGAGGATCAGACTGGCCAACGCCCCGGATGTAGGCAGTGATGGTGGTATTTGATCCACGCGCGGCGTAGATGGTCATATTCGGCACCTGCGCACCCAGATCCCCCAGATCCTGGATATTGAGCTTGTCTAACGAATCGGCAGTGAACGCGGTGACCGCGACTGGCACGTCCTGCAGGGTTTCTTCGCGTTTGCGGGCAGTGACCTTCACGCTTTCAAGGGTTGTCGCCTTTTGTGCCGCGGGAGTGGCCGCCTGCTCGCCGTCCTTGCCCTTGGCAGCATCCTGCGCCAAAGCAGGAGCTCCAATCAGGAACGACATCGCCAGTGCACCGTGAACAGCCAGACTCAATTGCTTACGCTTCATCGCCAATTCCTCCCGGGATATGCAGAACCAGCGGACGGATGCCGCCATTGCTGTGCACGGTAATCACTTGCCGGGCGGGTGGGCATTGGACGTTAGGACAATGTTGCATCGCCCGATTGGCAACGACACTCGCAGCCCAACGTCCGTTGCCCGGAGTGGCGCATGTCGTTTTTGATCGTATTGGCCGCACTGTGCTTCCTGATGGTGGTGGCCTACCGCGGCTACAGCGTGATCCTGTTCGCGCCGGTAGCGGCGCTGGGCGCGGTACTGCTGACCGATCCGCAACTGGTGGCACCTATGTTCACCGGCTTGTTCATGGACAAGATGGTCGGCTTTCTGAAACTGTATTTTCCAGTGTTTTTGCTGGGCGCGGTGTTCGGAAAAGTGATCGAGTTGTCGGGGTTTTCCAAGGCCATCGTGCGGGCCACCATCCGCGTGGTGGGCGCGCAGCGGGCGATGCTCTCCATCGTGCTGGTGTGCGCGCTGCTGACCTACGGCGGGGTGTCGCTGTTCGTGGTGGTGTTTGCGGTGTATCCGTTCGCTGCCGAATTATTTCGCCAATCCAATATCCCCAAGCGGCTGATCCCCGGCACGATTGCGCTGGGCGCGTTCACCTTCACCATGGATGCGCTGCCGGGCACGCCGCAGATCCAGAACATCATCCCCACCACGTTTTTCGGCACCAACACCTGGGCCGCGCCCACGCTGGGCAGTTTGGGCGGGGTGTTTATCCTGATCGTGGGCATGAGCTATCTGGAATGGCGCCGCCGCGCCGCACTGCAAGCCGGCGAGGGCTATGGCGATGCCGCCAGCCTGCGCAACGAGCCGGCGGCCTTTGCCGGTGGCAAACTCGCGCATCCACTCATCGCCATCTTGCCGCTGCTGCTGGTCGGTGTGGTCAATAAGCTGCTGACCTTGTGGATCCCCCAACATTACGGCGATAGCACCAGCTTCGTGCCGGCGGTGATTGGCAACCCTGCACCGGTGGTGCAGGAAATTTCGAAAGTCGCGGCGATCTGGGCGGTAGAAGGCGCGCTGCTGGCCGGTATCGCCTGTGTGCTGCTGTTTGCATGGAAGCCGGTCAAAGCAAGTTTTGCCGAAGGCAGCAAATCCGCCATCTCCGGTGCACTGCTGGCCGGCATGAATACCGCATCCGAATACGGCTTTGGTGCCGTCATCGCCGCCCTGCCCGGCTTTTTGGTGGTGGCGCACGCGCTGGGTTCGATCCCCAATCCGTTGGTGAACGAAGCGGTGACCGTCACCGCCCTGGCCGGCATCACCGGCAGCGCATCGGGTGGCATGAGCATTGCGCTGGCGGCGATGGCGGACACCTTCATCGCCAATGCGCATGCCGCAGGCATCCCGATGGAGGTACTGCATCGGGTGGCCGCAATGGCCTCCGGCGGCATGGATACCCTGCCGCACAACGGTGCAGTCATCACCCTGCTCGCGGTCACCGGGCTGAACCATCGCCAATCCTACAAAGATATTTTTGCCGTTACCTGCATCAAGACGCTGGCGGTGTTTGTGGTCATTGCGGCCTATTACATGTTCGGGCTGGTGTGACGGGCTTGTCAGACAGGTGGATTGCCACGCACCATGCGTGGCATGAATGACATCGAAAACCCGCACACACTGTCACGCCGCACCACTCCGACGTGGGAAGTTGAATTACTGATTTCCGGTATTGCGGTGTTTGCCATGCTGCAATTGCCAGGCTGGCTGGATGACCGGTTTTTCGCGCTGCGCCCGCGGTTTGATTCCGACTGGCGAACGGTGCTGCAGCTGGTGTACATCTACGCCAGAAGTGCGGCGCTGATTCTGGCCTTGACCTTCGTCCTGCATCTGCTGCTGCGTGCGCGCTGGATTGCCTTGGTGGGCATGCATTCGGTGTATCCCGATGGCATTCGCTGGGACAAACTACGCATTGGCCCGATTGCACGCGCGATGGAGCAAGCGCGTGAAATATCATTCCCTGACATCATCGAAAACGCCGATAACCGCGCCACCATCTTGTTTGCAGTCGGAGTCACTCAAGCGATGTTTGTGGTGGTGATCTCAATCGCCGCGATCAGCATACTTGGGTTGTCCATGATAATTGCCGCACTGAGCGGCGGCCGACTAGATCCAAGCAGTATTCTGGTCGTGCTCATGGGGCTCTGGGTGGTGCCGTCGGCAGTAGCGGCAATGATTGACCATAAGTACGGTAGTGCATTAACGCCAAATAGCCGTTGGTACCGGCTATTGCAGCGCATGTTCGGAGTCTATGCGAGGCTTGGTTTTCGCCGCAGCAACAACCCGGTGATGGCGTTGCTGAGCAGCCACAGCAGCGACCGCAAAGTACTCACTGCCACTATGCTGCTGATGTTCCTTGCACTAGGGGTGACAATATTCAGTGGGACACTGCAGCGTGAGCCATCCTTGCTTGGCAATTACGCACTGTTTCCTGCCGGACGCGATGTGCGGGCCCTCGATAGTGCCCACTACGATGACCAGCGCAACCCTGCGCGGGATGATGCCGTGCCCTATGTGCAGTCCGCGATCATCAAGGATGCCTACGCACAGTTGGTGGTGCCGTTCCAACCCAATCGCGATACTTCCGCGATGCAGCGGCGTTGCCCGCAGACCCGGGCACAGTCCGCACAAACACGGCTGACCTGCTTGTCCGCACTGCACACGGTTACGCTGGACGGCAAGCCACTGCCTGAACTGCGCTATGAAATTTCCAGCGACCCACGCACCGACCGCCCCGCCCTGCTGGCGATGATCGATGTGCGCACACTCGCTAACGGGCGGCATGAATTACATGTAACGCGCCCTCCGCGCAGCGGAAGCTCCGCGAAGGACATCTCACAAGATCCCGGTTTCGATGTGATTGCATTCTGGCGCTGACCTGACCGCCAGCAACTTCTAAACTAACGCGGTGAACACTCCGCAGCGCAAGATCATCCACGTGGACATGGACGCGTTTTACGCGTCGGTGGAGCAGCGTGATAACCCGTCCTTGCGCGGGCAACCGGTCGTAGTGGCGTGGAAAGGATCGCGTTCTGTGGTGTGTGCGGCCAGCTACGAGGCACGCACGTTTGGCGTACGCTCGGCAATGCCGGCGCTGCGTGCGGAAAAACTCTGCCCGCAGGCGGTGTTCGTGCCACCGGACTTTTCCCGCTACAAAGCGGTCTCCCGGCAGGTGCGCAGCATCTTTGAACGCTATACCCACTTGATCGAACCACTGTCGCTGGATGAAGCCTATCTGGACGTCACCACGCCCCTGCGTGACCTGGGGAGTGCTACTGCCATCGCGCAAGAAATACGCAGCGCAATTTTCGAACAAACCCAGCTCACCGCGTCGGCCGGCATCGCGCCCAATAAATTCCTGGCCAAGATCGCCAGCGACTGGAACAAACCCAATGGGCAATTCGTGGTCAAACCCACAATGGTGGACGCTTTTTTGGCACCGCTGGCGGTGGGCAAGCTGCCGGGTGTGGGCAAGGTGATGGAAGCCAAACTGGCCGAGCTGGGCATCCACACCTGCAATGATCTGCGCAGCTTCGGTGCGGAGCCGCTGCAACTGCGCTTCGGGCGCTGGGGCCGACGGCTGCATGAGTTGGCCTTCGGGATCGACCAGCGCGAGGTGCAAAGCGTGCGCGCCACCTTGCAGATTTCCAGCGAAGACACCTTCCCGGTGGATCTGCCGCTGGACGCGCTGGAGCCGCATATTCGTCGCTTGGCGGCCGCTACATGGCAGGGCTATGGCAAGGAATGGCAGCGCCACCCCGGTCGCATCGCCCGCACCGTGGTGCTGAAACTGAAAACGGCCGACTTCCGCAGCCTGACGCGCAGCTTGACCGGGGCGGAACCGCCCACCTCGGAACAGGCCCTGGCCGATATCGCCTGTGCCCTGCGCGCGCGCGTGGATCTGCCCGTGCAGACACGCTACCGGTTAGTGGGCGTGGGGCTGTCCGGCTTTGCCGAGGCCGACGGCAGCCCGGCGCAAGAGGACCTGTTTTTGTCCGCCACGCCGGCATGACCACGCAGGTGTGAACACCGCCGCAAGAATGGAACAATCACTCCAGATTGCAAGCGCTAGGCTGTCGCAATGACCACGCCTGCAGCCAGTCCTGCCACGACTCCCCTAGTGCCCTCAACCGCACCCCTGGGTGATGATTTGCGCGGGCTGTTGCGTCTGTTGCTGCAGGCCATCACCGCCACCAGCGGGCTGGCCGAGCACGTCCATGCCAATGTCCTGGGCGTGCCGTCGCGGCTGCTGGGCGCACCCACCCGTGCGCGCACACGCGGCATTGCGGGCCTTGCTTACGCGTCAGTGCGTACCACCTCGCAGTGGCTGGGTGGCGGGCTGGACGCGGCCTTGGCCAAACTGCCGTTGGCTGCGCAAACCGGCACCCGATCAGCGCGGCGTGAGGCCCTGCTGGCCGCACTCAATGGCGTGTTGGGTGACCACCTGCAGGCCAGCAGCAATTCCCTGGCGTTGTCCGCTTGCCTGCGCAGCAATGGACAAGTCTTGCCGCTGGATGACGCGGCATGGCCCGCCAGCCTGCCCTTTGCAACCCCCAAACTGCTGGTGCAGGTGCACGGGCTGTGCATGAACGACCTGCAATGGCGTCAGCAAGGCCACGATCACGGTGCGCAACTGGCCGCCGAGCATGGCTATACGCCGGTCCATCTGCACTACAACAGCGGCCTGTCGATCGCCAGCAACGGCGAAGCATTCGCGCAGTTGTTGCAACAATTGCTGGCGCGCTGGCCGGTGCCGATGGAGCGCTTTGCCATCCTCGGCCACAGCATGGGCGGCTTGGTGACACGCGCCGCGATTCTGCACGCCAGCCGTAACGCGCAAGCATGGTTGCAACAGCTCGATCAAGTCGTGTTTCTGGGTACCCCGCATCACGGCGCGCCGCTGGAACGGGCCGGCCATCTGCTGCAACACACCTTGGGCCTGACGCCGTGGACAGCCCCCTTCACGGGCATCGGACGGTTGCGCAGCATCGGCATCCAGGACCTGCGACACGGCAGCATCGGCGCACCGAATGCAGACTACCCGCCGTTGCCGGCAGGCCTGCGCGCCTACGCCGTTGCAGCCTCCACCCAAGCCATTGCAGCGGGCCGCGGCGGCCGCTATCCGCGTGGTGACGGCTTGGTGCCCATTGCCAGCGCCCTGGGCGAACACCGCGACCCCCGCCGCAATCTGCGCATCCCCAAAGCGCACCAATATCTGGTGGCCGGCACTGGCCATATCGGGCTGCTCAGCAGCATCGAGGTGTACCAACAGTTGCGGCGTTGGTTGGCGTAATTGGCATGCACCACAGCGTGGTGCAAATACCCTACGCTTGCGTGATGCACACGCCCATCGACCACACAGCACTCACCCGCCCCCAGCTCAAAACCCTCGCCCTGGCCTCATTGGGCGGCGCGTTGGAGTTTTACGATTTCGTGGTGTTTGTATTTTTCGCCACCACCATGGGGGCGTTGTTCTTTCCGGCGGACATGCCCGGCTGGCTGAAACAAGTGCAGACCTTCGGCATTTTCGCTGCCGGTTATCTGGCGCGGCCGCTGGGTGGCATTGTGATGGCGCATTTTGGCGATCTGTCCGGGCGCAAGCGGATGTTCATGCTCAGCATCTTGCTGATGGCCATCCCTACCTTGTTGATGGGGCTGCTGCCGACGTATGCACAGATTGGCGTGCTGGCACCGATCCTGCTGTTGCTGCTGCGCATCTTGCAGGGTGCGGCGATTGGCGGCGAAGCACCGGGGGCGTGGGTGTTTGTCAGCGAACATGTGGCACCGGGTCGGCGTAATTTTGCGTGCGGCGCGTTGTCGCTCGGGCTACTGGCTGGCATCTTGCTGGGCTCGCTGGTGGCGCTGCTGGTCAACGCCAACCTGGATGACGCGCAGCTGTTGGCCTGGGGGTGGCGCATCCCCTTCGTCCTAGGCGGCGTATTCGGATTATTGGCTTTGCATCTGCGCCGGCAATTGCACGAAACCCCGGTGTTTGCGCAGTTGCAGGCGCAAAAACAATTGGCTGCAGGGTTGCCGCTCAAATCCGTGCTGCGCGATCACGGCACTGCCGTCATCATCGGCATGTTGCTGACTTGGCTACTCACCGCTGCCGTAGTGGTAACCATCTTGATGATGCCCACCTTCCTGCAAAGCATGGGGGTATCTCGCAGCGATGCGCTGACGGGGAATGCGCTGGCGGTGCTGGCTGCAATGGCCGCCAACTTGATTGCAGGTGCGCTGGCCGACCGCTTCGGTGCAGGCCGCGTGCTGGCATTGTGGAGTGTGCTGCTTGGCGCGGCATTTTTCGCCTTCTACCAAAGCGCCCAAGCCGGCGAATACTCGCACCTGTTGTATGCACTGGCCGGCAGTGCAGTGGGCCTGACCGCGATGATCCCCGCCATTGCACTGGGCGGGTTTCCGGCCAGCGTGCGGTTTTCCGGATTGTCGTTTGCTTACAACGTGGCGTATGCCATCGCCGGTGGTCTGACCCCCGTGCTGCTGAGTTTGGCAATGAAGGGCAACCCCAGCGCGCCATTGCATTACATGCTGGCCATGGCGGCGCTGGGGCTGGTGCTGGGGGTGCTGGTGCAATTGCGTCAACCGCGCACGGTCACGGCAAGTGCCCCGCTGCCACCGGCAGGCTGATAAAACTGGCCTGTTGCGGCGTGGCCCAGATGCGTTGAGTCGCTTTGCGGTAATCGTCCGGCTTGGCCAGGAAGATGTTGTTCACATACGTCTGTGGATTGCGGTCGTACAGCGGGAACAAGCTGGACTGGATCTGCACCATCAGCCGGTGCCCCGGCTTCAGCACGTGATTCACATTGGGCAAGTCGAAGCTGTACATCAGCGGCTGATCCGATGCCAACGCCTTGGGCGCATCGAAGCCTTCGCGATAACGGCCACGGAAAATGGTGAGCGCAATCGGCAATTCATAGCCGGCCATTTTCGGGTCATCCGGGTATTGATCGGGGTACACGTCAATCAATTTCACGACCCAATCACTGTCACTGCCGGATGTACTGGCGAACAAATGCGCCACCGGCACGCCAGCCAGCTTCACTGGCGCAGTCAGCTCTGCACTGGTGTAGCTCAGCACATCGGTGCGGCCATCCACAAAGCGCTGGTCACGCACCAGCCACGTGGTCCACGTGGCGCGGTCGCCCATATCCACCGGGCGTGGCACAAACGGCACCGGCTTGGCGGGGTCGGACACATATTCGGCGTACTGCGCGCCGCTGTTGTCCTGCGTACCACGCAAGGTTTGGTCGGCATGCAGATACAGCGGCACCGAGGCCTGCGCGCAGCCCTGTGCGCAACTTTGCGGCCAGTGCTGATAGGTATCCCAGCGGTTGCTTGCCGCATCGTAAATCCACACCGGCGGCGTCTTCGCGATGGGCGCGCCCGTCTTCAAATATTGATCGAAGAACGGCTTGAGCACGTTGCGCCGCCATTGCTGGGCGGTGTCGCCGTCAAACTTCAAATCCCCCAAGCTGCTGCCATCGTAATTGGCTTGGCTGTGCCGCCACGGGCCAATCACCAGGAAATTGCGGGTGTTGTCGGTGTCCTTGGATTCCAGCGCCGCCCACGCATGGTTGCCGCCGTACATGTCCTCCTGATCCCATAACCCTTGTTCCCACATCACCGGCACGTTGATAGCCGGCAGCCTGGCAAGCAGTTTGTCCAAGCCTTGCTGCTGCCAATAGCTGTCGTAGCTGGGGTGCTCCAGCAGCTTGTGCCACGCCGGCAACTGCTCCAGTCCGGCAGCGCGGGCGTAATCGCCTACCGAGCCTGCACGCAGGAAGTTGGTGTAGTCGTCATTGGTGGCGCGAGGCATCCCCACACCTGGCCCACGTGCTGCGGTCTGGCCGGTGAGATAACCCAAATTGATCTGCCGGTAGGCACCATTCTGGAACCAATCATCACCAATCCAGCCATCGATCATCGGGCTTTCCGGCGCGGCCACTTTCAATGCCGGGTGCGGCTGCAACAAGGCCATCACCACCGTGAAGCCTTCATACGAAGAGCCCAGCATGCCCACCCGGCCATTGCTTTGCGGAATGTTTTTGACCAACCAGTCGATGGTGTCGTAGGCATCGGTGCTGTTGTCGATCCCGGTTTTGTTGAGCGGGCCACGCGGTGGCCGCGTCATCACGTAATCGCCTTCCGAGCCGTACTTGCCGCGGATATCCTGAAACACGCGGATATAGCCATCTTCGGCAAAAGCGGTATCGCCCTGCGGCAGCGCATCCACCATGCGCGTGGCGTTGTCGATGCGTTCTGCACGTTTGGCGGCGTTGTAGGGCGTGCGGGTCAGAATGATGGGCGCATCGTGTGCACCTTTGGGAAGCAGGATGACCGTGTACAACTTGACCCCATCGCGCATCGGCACCATCACCACGCGCTTGGTGAAGTCGCGCTGCGGCTCTGGTACGACGAATGTCTTGCCGGTGATATCCGGCGTCATCGGCGCGGTTTGCGTCCATCCATTGCCGGCCATGGCCAGCGCCAAGGCCAGAGCAGATACCCGCAGTACAGCTTGCAGCTTCATTGCACCACTCCAGCCATCGCGTCAGCTTGGCAGTGTGGCACGCCGCCGCCACCGCCAACAGCCTGTCCATCTGCACTTAGTGACTGGTGCGAAGATCGCCTATGATGGGTCGATTGTGTGTGCAGTGCGGTTAGCGGGCGGCGGCCACGCGCTGTTGCAAATACGCCAGGGATTCCTCCACCTGGTCGATCAGCACCAAGCACAACTCGCCCGGCTGCAAGCTGGCCAACGCATGATCAATCGCTGCGAATTCGCCTTGGATGGTTTCAACCACTTGCGTGCGCGGTGCATCTTGCAGGCCTTCGCGCAGTAGTTGTACCACTTCGCCATCCTCACGCCCACGCTGGCAGGCATCCTGATACAGGATGACCTCATCGAAGGCCGCGCCCAGAATGCGGGTTTGTGCGCGAATGTCGTCATCGCGCCGATCCCCGGCACCACTGATCACCACCTTGCGCCGACGCGCCGGCATGTTTTCAATCGCGGCCACCAGCGCCTGCATCGCATCCGGGTTATGGCCGTAATCGGCAATCAAGGTGGCGCCTTGATAATCCATCACGTTGAAGCGCCCCGGCGCGTTGCCGGTGTCGGACTGGAAGCTGGCCAAGCCCTGCCGGATTGCATTCCAACTCAGCCCCAAGCCCCACGCTGCTGCCACCGAAGCCATCACGTTTTCGACTTGAAAACCTATCGTGCCGTTGCGGGTCAGAGGCACGCCAGCCAGTGGCAAGCGGGTTTCGAACGCGCCTTCCATCGCCACGACATCCCCGTTGTGGACATACACCACGCGCCCGCCTTGGGTTTTATGGCTGGTGATCACCGGGTGTTCCGGGTCTGCGGCAAAAAAGATCACCTTGCCGGGGCACTGTGTCGCCATGACCGCCACAATCGGGTCGGCGGCATTGAGTACCGCATAACCATTCTTGGCCACATTACGTACGATCACGCGCTTGAGTACCGCCAGGTCATCCACCGTGGTGATGAAGTTCAAGCCCAGATGATCGCCGACCCCAATATTCGTCACCACCGCCACATCAGCATGGTCAAACGCCAACCCTTCGCGCAGCAAACCGCCGCGTGCGGTCTCGAATACGGCGGCATCCACGGTGGGATTCAGCAGAATATTGCGGGCGCTGCGTGGGCCGGAACAGTCACCCGAATCCACCTGCACCGCATTGACATACACGCCATCGGTATTGGTCATACCCACACTCAAACCACTGGTGCGCAGCAGGTGCGTGATTAAACGCACCGTGGTTGTCTTGCCATTGGTACCGGTGACGGCCACCACCGGGATGCGCCCGTTCTCGCCCGGCGCAAACATATGATCAATGACCGCTTTGCCCACATCACGGGCTTTACCAAACGAGGGCGACAGGTGCATGCGCAGGCCCGGTGCGGCATTGACTTCCACGATACCGCCGCCCTGCTCTTCCAGCGGCCGCAGTACGCTGTCACACACCACATCGACACCGCAAATATCCAGCCCCACCATTTGCGCGGCTTCCACTGCGCGTGCCGCCACTTCGGGGTGCACATCACCTGTGACATCGGTGGCGGTGCCCCCGGTGGAAAGATTCGCGTTGTTGCGAAGCACGATGCGCCGGCCTTTTTCCGGAATCGACTCTGCGTGCAGGCCTTGTTTTTCCAGCGTACTTAGCGCAATTTCATCGAAACGGATTTTGGTCAGCGACGTCGCATGGCCTTCTCCACGGCGTGGATCGGCATTGACCTGTTGTACCAGCTCACGCACGCTGTGGATGCCATCGCCACGCACATTCGGCGGCTCACGACGGGCAGCGGCGACCAATTTATTGCCCACTACCAGCAGGCGGTAATCGCCACCCGGCAGGTAGCGTTCCACCAGAATGTCATCGCGGAAACCTTGCGCTACTTCAAACGCACGCCGGATTTCGGCTTCACCACGCAGGTTGACCGTCACGCCCTTGCCTTGGTTGCCGTCCAGCGGCTTGACCACTACCGGCAAGCCGATCTCTTGCGCGGCGGTCCACGCATCGTCGGCACTATGCACTGGCCGCCCTTCCGGTACCGGCACGCCGGCGGCGCGCAGCAGTTTTTTGGTCAGCGCCTTGTCTTGTGCAATGGCTTCGGCAATCGCGCTGGTGCGGTCCACTTCGGCGGCTTGGATGCGGCGCTGTTTGCTACCCCAACCCATCTGCACCAAGCTGCCGCCGGTCAATCGCCGGCACGGAATGCTGCGGTTGATAGCCGCTTCGACAATCGCGCCGGTGCTTGGCCCCAGCCGCACCTCCTCGTCTAGATCGCGTAGTCGCCGCAATGCTTCTTGCAGATCGAATGACGTATCGGCACGTGCAGCCAGGCAGAGCTGCTCGGCCAGTTGCAAAGCCAACCGGCCCACGGCTTCTTCGCTGTATTCAACAACAATCTGGAATACGCCCGGCTGTACCGTTTTGGCAGTGCGGCTGAACGTGACCGGGCAACCGGCTTGTGCTTGCAGGCAAATCGCGGCCACTTCCAGCGCATGCGCCAGCGTCAGCGTGTCGGACTTATGCGTGGCACGCAGAAACCCGAGCTCGGGAAAGCGTTCGCGTAGACGATCTTCGAAACCGGGCATGCCCGCCAATGGGCGCTCGCCCTCGGACAGGGTGACGATGGCCTCGATCGCGGTGCGTCGGGTCCACAGGTTGGGCCCGCGCAGGGCCCGGATACGTGAAATCTCCATCACGCGCCCTTCGTATCAATGGAACGGGCGGCAGCCGCCAATTCCTGTTCAAAATGTTCGATGCCTGCAGGAATCAGATCCACCGGCACATCCAGCGCCCAGCATGCGGCGATTGCGGCCAGCACTGCTTCGAGGTGTGCCGGAGTGGCCGATGCGGAAGTCAAATCAAACCGCGACAGCCTTGCCAGCGGTTCTTCATTGCTGCCGGTGGCCAGAATAATCGCGCCATTGCGCACAAACACGGCGCGCCCGCCTTCGCTCAAATGCTCGGCCAATGGCGCGGCATCTGCTTGCATGGCGTAGAACATCACTTCGCCATCGCTGAATTTGGCCATCTCGGCAACCGCTGGCTCACACGCATTGAGCACCGCTGCACCACCTTTCAACACTACATCGATTTGCGTGCGCAGTACGTTGAACAAGCGTTCGGGCGAGTCAATATGAAATTCGGCCAGTGCGGGATCCGCATCGGCATCGGTGAGCACCGCCACTTGGCAGCGGTCGTACGGTAAGCCTTCGGCAAGGATGGCGCGGGTGCTGGTTTCGATCACTGCCGCATCAATGGCGCGATTGATCAGCAACCGCTCGCCGCCATCAAAATGATTATTGGGACGCGTATCCAACACCCGTTGATCCAGCTGCAAGCCGGCGCTGCAAGCCAAACCCACATGGCGGCCGGAGAGGTGCAACAACCGTGCAATCAAACTGGCCAGCAAGGCCGGCTCACGCCGGCCCAATACGCCAATCACGGGGATCCGCCCACTTTCACCTGCAGGGAACAAATGCTCAACGATAGCCTGCCCTGCCGGCCGTGGCTTGCCGATGGCCGGCTTCAAATGCATCAGCAGACTGGGCCCGGCATTGACTTCCACTATCGCACCCCGGGTTTCACTCAGCGGCTTGCCGATGTCTTCGGTGACAAGATCAATACCGGCGATATCAAGGCCCACCACACGCGCAGCCAGCACGCCGGCTGCGGCAACATCGGGGTGCACTTCGTCGGTCACGTCAAACGCCATGTTGCCGTGACGCAAGATCAGCACGGTCTGGCCTGCCGGTGGAACCGATTCGGGGGTAAAGCCTTGCCGCTGCAACTCGTGCAGGGCAATTGGCTCGCGCTCCAGCAGCAAGGTTTCCAGCGGGAAGTGTTCTTCCTCTCCACGCCGCGGATCACTGTTGATCTGCAAATCGATCAATTCACGAATGTTGTTCTGGCCATCGCCCACTACTTCCGCCGTGAAGCCTTTGTTGGCTGCCACCAACTTGCCACCAATCACCAACATGCGGTGTTCAACGCCCTGGATGAAGCGCTCCACGATCACCTCGCTGCCTTCCTCCAGCGCGCCGGCATAAGCGACTTCGATTTCGGCGCGGGTTTTCAGGTCGGCAAACACACCGCGCCCGTGATTGGCATCGGTGGGTTTGACCACTACCGGCAAGCCGATGTCTTCGGCGGCCTCCCATGCATCGTCCGCACTCTTCACCACGCGTCCTTCCGGCACCGGCACGCCACAACTTGCGAGCAGGGTTTTGGTGAGGTCTTTATCGCGCGAAATGCTTTCGGCAATCGCGCTGGTGTGCTCGGTTTCCGCCGTCCAGATGCGGCGCTGGCGGTTGCCATAGCCCAATTGCACCAGATTGCCTTCAGTCAGCCCAAGATGCGGAATGCCGCGGTCGGTGGCGGCGTCCACAATCGCCGCGGTGCTGGGCCCCAGCAAGCGGCGGTCGGCCAGTTCGCGCAGCGGTTGCAGGCGCTCGTCAAGGTCAAACGGGGTGTCATTGATGGCCGCCATGAGCAAATCACGGGCAAGCGCCAGTGCAGCGCGGCCCACGGTTTCTTCACGCGCCCGGATCGCCACTTTGTAGATGCCACGCGGTCCGGCTTCGCGCGCTTTGCCAAAGCCGGTTTGCATGCCCACCAAATTCTGCAATTCGATGGTGACGTGCTCGAGGATATGCGCAGGCCAAGTGCCCTCTTGCAGGCGCTGCACAAAGCCACCGGTGGCACCCACGCTGCAGCGGTGCTCGTGCAGGCCGGGCAGCCAAGCAATCAAGCGGTCGGTAAAACCATCCAGCTTGTTGGATGGATAGTCTTCCAGATCACCAATATCCACCCAAGCTTCCAGCACCGGGCGATACGTCCACAGACTGGGGCCGCGCAAGTAGGTGACCCGCTGAAACGTGATCTCATTGTGCTTCATAAGTCATCATCGAAAATTCAAACAAGCCGCCTGCGGGATGCTCCGAAGGGTGTGTGGTGCTCTCAACCGACACCCCGCGTGCCCTCGCTATACTGCCATGCTTCAGGGTACGCATTCAGCCTACCCCAGCCACGCTTTTCCGTCATGTTACGGATAATTTAAAGATCCTTATGTCAGCCGTAGCCACCTCACTTCCCATTTCCCACGCAGCCATCGACAGGCTGGGTGGCCAGCGCCACGGGCTGACGGAGCAGTGGCTGCATCAGCTTGTTCAACAATTGCAGCCGGATGAGGCCGTACTAAGTGCCTTCACGATGGATTTGGATGAGGACCTGCACTTTGCTGATGGCGTATTGGTACTGACCGATCAACGCTTGCTCGCGCACATGCCGCACGCGCAGGGTTGGCAAGCGTGGCCACTGGCCCCCGGTTTGCAACTGCGGCATGGCGATCATGCCGGTGTGGGTCTGATTGAATTGCTGGATACCAAAGCCCGGCTATTGCATTGCCGCTTCACCCTGAACCAGAACGTCGCTGCGCTGCGCTTACTGGGCTTGTTCGAGCGCCAACTGGACAGCCTGCAGGGCGCGCAGCCGGTGGATGACGATGACACCCTGTGCCCGATTTGCAAAGCCCCATTGCCTGACGGTGAGGACGAATGTCCCACCTGCGTACGCGAGCTGCACACGCCACCGTCCACATGGACGCTGCTGCGGCTCTGGCGGTTTGCGCGACCTTACAAATGGCCGCTGCTGGCGGGCTTCTTGCTGACCTTGGCTTCCACCGGTGCCACCTTGGTGCCGCCGTATCTCACCATGCCGTTGATGGACAAGGTGTTGATCCCGTTTCAAAACGGCAGTGACATTGATCATCAATTTGTCCTGCTGTTGCTGGCTGGCATTTTGGGGTCGGCACTGGTGGCATGGCTTCTGGGTTGGGCGCGCACCTATATTCTGGCGCTGGTATCCGAGCGCATTGGCTGTGATCTGCGTACCGTCACCTATGAGCATTTATTGAAGTTGTCGCTGGAATATTTCGGTGCCAAGCGCACTGGCGATTTGATGGCGCGCATTGGTTCGGAATCTGACCGCATCTGCCTGTACCTGTCGCTGAACCTGCTCGACTTCGCCACCGATGTACTGATGCTGGCGATGATTTCAGGGATCCTGTTTTCGATCAACGCCAAACTCGCGTTGGTGACCTTGCTGCCATTGCCATTGATCGCCTGGATGATCCAGTTGGTGCGTGACAAGCTGCGCAACGGTTTTGAAAAAATCGACCGCGCATGGTCTGAACTGAGTAGCGCGCTGGCCGACACCATCCCCGGTATTCGCGTGGTCAAGGCATTTGCCCAGGAGGGCCGCGAAGTTCATCGCTTCCGTGTAGCCAATCGTCACTATCTGGCAGTCAACGACAAACTCAACAAGGTGTGGTCGTTGTTTACCCCGACGGTCACACTGCTCACCGAGCTTGGTTTGATCGTGGTATGGGCATTTGGCATCTGGCAGGTTTCCAAGCACCAAATCACGGTGGGTGTGCTCACCGCATTTTTGGCTTATATCGGGCGTTTCTATACGCGCTTGGATTCGATGAGCCGAATTGTTTCAGCCACGCAGAAGGCCGCTGCCGGTGCCAAGCGCATTTTCGACATCCTCGACCACGTTTCCAGCGTGCCGGAATCGGCCAACCCGGTGTCACTGCCCGCTGTACAAGGCGCGATCACCTTGCGCGATGTGGGCTTTCGTTATGGCAACCGCGGCGTGATTCGTGGCTTGAATCTGCATATCCAACCCGGCGAAATGATTGGTTTGGTGGGTCATAGTGGCTCCGGCAAAAGTACATTGGTCAATTTGATTTGCCGCTTTTATGACGTGACGGAGGGCGCGGTGCTGGTGGACGGGGTGGATATTCGTTCGCTGGCGATTGCGGACTTCCGCCGGCATATCGGTCTGGTACTGCAAGAACCTTTCCTGTTCTTCGGCACCATTGCCGAAAACATCGCCTACGGCAAACCCGATGCCAGCCGTGACGAGATCGTAGCTGCTGCCCGCGCCGCACACGCGCATGAGTTCATCCTGCGCCTTCCGCATGGCTACGATTCGCTGGTTGGCGAACGCGGGCAAGGGCTATCGGGGGGCGAACGGCAGCGCATTTCGATTGCACGCGCATTGCTGATTGATCCGCGTTTCTTGATCATGGACGAAGCTACCTCGGCGGTGGATACCGAAACCGAAAAGGAAATCCAGCGCGCGCTCGACAACCTCGTCAAGGGCCGCACCACCATTGCCATTGCCCATCGCTTGTCCACCCTGCGCAAGGCCGACCGTCTGGTGGTGATGGATCGCGGACGCATTGTCGAAGTTGGGCCACATGATGAGCTGATGGCCCAACAAGGTGCCTATTGGCGGCTGTATCAAGCGCAGTTGCGCAATGTGGATCAGGAAGATCAACTGGCGGAACTCACGCTGGGAGGCATCAACCGTGAGTGATCTTGATTTCACCTTGGCCGAGGATGCCTTTGGCCAGCTGCAACTCACCTTGGGTGATGGCAGCACGCATGGCGGCGTAGTACCGGTGCGTGCATTTCCGATTGCTGCACCCGATGAAGGCGTCTCGCTGGTGGGACATGACGGTCATGAATTGGTGTGGGTCCCGCGCCTGTCTGCACTGGATGCTTCGCGCAAGGCAATCATCGAGGCAGAACTTGCGCAGCGCGAATTCATGCCGGTAATCGAACGCATCGTCAGCGTGTCGAGCTTTGTAACGCCCAGCCAATGGACAGTAGCCACCAATCGCGGCGAGACCACCTTCACCCTGAAAGCCGAAGACGATATCCGCCGCATCAGCACCACTACCCTGCTGATTGCCGATAGCCACGGCGTGCATTATCTGATCCAAGATCTGGCTGCCTTGGATCGCAACAGCAAGAAGCTGCTGGACCGGTTTTTGTAACCTTGGCCCCGGCAGGAGCGCGCCCTGCGTGCGGCAGGCTTGGTGGCAGAGCAGTCGCGACCAGCGGTCGCTCCTGTCAATAACGCACGCCGCGTTTGCATGCAAACGCCAGCCTGTCAAGCTTACGCGCCGGCCGGAACAGGGCGAAAATGGCAGTTCCGTTCGCCTTTGGTTTGTCCTTCGCATGACCGAGCTTTCCCCCGCCATCGCCCGCAAAATTGCCGCCACTATTGCCTCTGAAATCAGCGCGCAACCCGCGCAGGTGCTGGCCGCGGTAGGGTTGCTGGACGAAGGTGCCAGCGTGCCCTTCATCGCCCGCTACCGCAAGGAAGTGACCGGCGGGCTGGATGACACCCAACTGCGCAATCTGGAAACAAGGCTGACCTATCTGCGCGAGATGGAAGATCGCCGCGCAACCATCCTTGCCAGCATTGAAGACCAAGGCAAACTCAGCGACGCGTTGCGCGCCGACATCCTGGCTGCCGACAGCAAATCGCGACTGGAAGATTTGTACCTGCCCTACAAGCAGAAGCGCCGCACCCGCGCCCAGATCGCACGCGAAGCCGGACTGGAACCGCTGGCCGACGGCTTGATCCAGGACCCAACCCATGTGCCGGAGGAATTTGCCGCTGCGTTTGTGGATGCGGGAAAAGGCGTGGCTGATGCCAAGGCCGCACTGGAAGGCGCACGCGCCATCCTGATTGAACGTTGGGGTGAAGATGCGGCGCTACTGGGTGAGCTGCGCGACTGGCTGTCACGCGAAGGGGTGATTCGCGCCAAGGTGGTGGAAGGCAAACAGTTGGCGGGTGAAAAATTCCGCGATTATTTCGACCACGCAGAGCCGCTGGCAAGGATTCCATCGCACCGTTTGTTGGCACTGTTGCGTGGTCGCCGTGAAGAGTTTTTGCAGCTTGACCTTGACCCCGGCAACGATGCCGAAGCCGGTCATCTGTATGCCGAAGGCCGGATTGCCTTGCATGCCGGGATAGAAGTGCGTGGCCGCGCTGCGGATGTTTGGTTGCGCAATGCAGTGCGGTTGGCATGGCGCGCCAAAATCCATATGCATTTGCTGCTGGACTTGTTCAATCAAGCCCGCGAAAAAGCCGAAGGCGAAGCAATTGCAGTATTTGGCGACAACCTGAAAGACCTGTTGCTGGCTGCACCCGCTGGCCCGAAAGCGGTGCTGGGGCTGGATCCTGGCCTGCGCACCGGAGTCAAGGTTGCAGTGGTGGATGCCACCGGGAAACTGGTGGCCACCGACACCATCTACCCGCACGAGCCACGCCGGCAATGGGATCAATCGTTGGCATCGCTGCGCAAGCTGTGCAGTGCACACAACGTGCAACTGATTGCGATTGGCAACGGTACCGCATCACGCGAAACCGACAAACTGGCCGGTGATCTGCTCAAGCGGGCGCCCGAATTGAAGGCGCAGAAAATTGTGGTCAGCGAGGCCGGTGCGTCGGTGTATTCGGCTTCGGAATTGGCAGCCAAGGAGTTCCCCAATCTTGATGTGTCGCTCCGTGGTGCGGTCTCGATTGCACGCCGCTTGCAAGACCCATTGGCGGAATTGGTGAAGATCGAACCCAAGGCCATTGGCGTGGGCCAGTATCAACACGATGTGGATCAATACCGGCTGGCGCGTGCGCTGGATGCCAAGGTGGAAGACTGCGTGAACGCCGTGGGTGTGGACGTGAATACCGCCTCCAGCGCACTGCTGGCGCGGGTGTCCGGGCTATCGGCCACGGTGGCAGAAAACATCGTGGCGCACCGCGATGCCCATGGTGCATTCAAATCACGCAAGGCATTGTTGAAGGTGCCGCGCCTGGGCGATAAAACCTTCGAACAGTGCGCAGGTTTTTTGCGCATCATGGATGGCGAGCAGCCGTTGGATGCCTCCTCCGTGCACCCGGAAGCCTACCCGGTGGTGGAACGCATCCTGGCCGCCGGCGGCAAATCGGTGAAGCAAATCATCGGTGATGCCAGCTTTTTGCGTTCGCTCAAGCCTGCGCAATTTACCGATGCAACCTTCGGTGAGCCAACCGTGCGTGACATCCTGAAAGAGCTGGAAAAACCTGGCCGCGACCCGCGCCCCGAGTTCAAGGCCGCGCAGTTTGCCGACGGCGTGGAAGACATCAAGGATCTGCGCCCCGGCATGGTGCTGGAAGGCGTGGTCAGCAACGTCGCGGCGTTTGGTGCGTTCATCGATATTGGCGTACATCAGGATGGCTTGGTGCATATCTCGGCGCTGTCCGACACCTACGTGAAAGACCCGCGCGACGTGGTCAAGGCCGGCGACATCGTCAAGGTCAAAGTGTTGGAAGTGGATGTTGCACGCAAGCGCATTGCACTCACCTGCCGCATGAGCGACGAACCTGGCCCAGCGCAGCCCCGCAGCGCCGACCGCAACGCGGTGCGCGGCAATGACCGAAACCAGGACCGTGGCGCACGCCCTGCCCCTCGCCCGCAGCAAGCAGCACCGGCACTCAATACCGCGCTGGCCGATGCACTGAAAGGGCTGCGGCGCGGCTGAACCGTGCTGGCCTTGGAATCCCACACTGGTTTACCTGCACGGCCGGACGCAGCCGAGCGGACATGGATAATGGGCTGAAATGACCATCCAGACCACCCCCGACGATCCCCGCCCCTTGCCGCCAGAGCCACCGCTGCCCAGTGACTGCTGCGATAGCGGCTGCGCCCCCTGCGTGAACGATACTTACTCGGAAGAGTTGACGTACTACCGTCAGGCGCTGGCGGCGTGGCTGGCACGGCACCCTGAGGCCACATAGCGCCAGTAGTCGGGTGCGCCGACCATGGCAGCAATGGCTGCTGCGCCTTCCACCCGCCATTGACTGGCGGCTGGCCCGCACACGGCCAGCGCACCGTGCGCAAACAACCACGTGCAGGCGTCAGCCTGGGCAGAACCGGTCGGCTGGGCGGTCAGTAATTGCGCCTGCTTGGGCTGCAAGCCTTCGCCGCTCCATTTGCCGTGGGCTTCTTTGAGTGTCCACAATTGGTGGAAAGCAGCTTGCTTCAGCGCTGCGGGCTGCTGTTGCAGATAGGCCAGCTCATCAGGTGAACAGACAAACTCTGCCAGTGCATCCCAATTCCGGGTGCGGCGTGGGAGTTCGATATCCACGCCAACGGCAGCTTCGGCCACCGCCAGCACCAACCAGTCACCGCTGTGACTGATGGACAGCTGCAACGGTGCATCGCTGGCATCGGCGCACAACCGTGGGCGACCATCGGGATGCGTGTGTAGCGTAATGCGCTGCCACGCGACCCCCAACTGCTGCGCTGCCAACTGGCGGGCCTGCCAATGCCCGGCGATAAAGCTGTCGCGTCGCGCTTGCGCACGCATGGCCGCAAGCCGCTGGCGCTCGGCCTCGGTCAGCCAGTGATCGGCATGCGCAGCGGCCTGCGCCACCACATCGCCGATGCGCAGCAATTGCAAACGCGCCAGCGTACTCATCCGGGTGGCGCCTTTGGCACGCGGCTATTCCACCAACGCCGGCAGCAGTTTTTCCGGTTCAGCCTGCACGTCCAGCGCCAATTCGCCCGCCACCGCATCCAAGGTCACCCGGCCACCGCTCACCAGTTTGCCAAACAGCAATTCGTCGGCCAACGGGCGCTTGATCTTGTCCTGGATCAAGCGCGCCATCGGGCGTGCGCCCATCAGTGGGTCAAAGCCATTTTGGCCTAGCCATTCGCGCGCGGCCGGCGTGGCCGACAAGGCGACGTGTTTTTCGTGCAGCAACAATTCCAACTCGATCAGGAATTTATCCACCACCCGCAAGATGTGGTCAAAGCTCAGGGCCTGGAATTGCACGGTGGCATCCAGCCGGTTGCGGAACTCGGGCGTGAAGCTGCGCCTGATCGCCTCCATTGCATCCGGGCTGTGGTCTTGCTTGGTGAAACCGATACTGCGGCGCGCCGCTTGGGTGGCACCGGCGTTGGTGGTCATCACAATGATGACATTGCGGAAATTGGCTTCGCGGCCATTGGTATCGGTCAGCGTGCCGCGGTCCATCACCTGCAACAGGATATTGAAGATGTCGGGGTGCGCTTTTTCGATTTCATCCAGCAACAGCACGCAGTGCGGCGTCTTGACGATTTTTTCGGTCAGCAGCCCGCCTTGGTCGAAACCCACATAGCCCGGAGGCGCGCCAATCAAGCGCGACACCGAATGCGGCTCCATGTATTCGCTCATATCAAAACGAATCAGCTCGATGCCAAGTTGCATCGCCAGTTGGCGCGTCACCTCGGTCTTGCCCACGCCGGTGGGGCCGGCAAACAGGAAATTGCCGATCGGTTTGTCGGGGTTGCCCAACCCTGAGCGCGCCAATTTGATTGCACTGGCCAAGGTGGCAATGGCCGGGTCTTGGCCAAAGATCACCATCTTCAAATTGCGTTCGAGATGCTGCAGCACGTCCTTGTCGGAGGCGCTGACTTGCTTGGCCGGAATGCGCGCCATCTTGGCCACGATGGTTTCGATTTCTTCCACGTCAATCAGGTGTTTGCGCGTTTCCGGCGACTGCAAGCGTTGGCGTGCACCGGCCTCGTCGATCACATCGATGGCCTTGTCCGGTAGCAGGCGGTCGCCGATATGCTTGACCGACAGGTCCACTGCCGCACGGATCGCATCGTCGGCGTAGCTGACCTCGTGATGCGCTTCGTAGCGCGGTTTCAGTCCCAACAAAATCTGCACCGCCTCGGCCACGGTGGGCTCGGTGATATCGATTTTCTGAAAACGCCGCGCCAGTGCGCGGTCTTTTTCAAACACCCCGCGATATTCCTGGAATGTCGTTGAGCCAATGCAGCGCAGCTCACCATTGGCCAGCACCGGCTTGATCAGATTGGACGCATCCATGGTGCCGCCGCTGGCCGAACCGGCGCCAATAATGGTGTGGATTTCGTCGATGAACAGGATTGCATGTGGCAATTTTTTCAGTGCCGCCAGCACGCATTTCAGGCGTTTTTCGAAATCACCACGGTATTTGGTGCCGGCCACCAAGGCGCCCAAATCCAGTGCGTAAATCACGGCCTCGGAAAGAACGGCAGGCACTTCGCCATCCACGATGCGCTTGGCCAGGCCTTCGGCCAACGCCGTCTTGCCCACGCCGGATTCGCCCACGTACAGCGGATTGTTCTTGCGCCGGCGGCACAAGACCTGGATGGTACGTTCCACCTCTTCGGCACGGCCCACCAGCGGGTCAATCCTGCCGGCCAATGCGGCTTCGTTGAGGTTGCTGGTGAACTCATTCAGCGGGTCGGTCTTGGCGTCGGTCTCGCCCGCGTCGGGTTTGTGATCAGCATCTGCTGGCGGCGGCGTGGGTTCGTCTTCATGTTTAGCGATGCCGTGGCTGATGTAATTGACCACGTCCAGCCGATGCACATCCTGCTGATTGAGGAAGTACACTGCGTGTGAATCCTTTTCACCAAAAATCGCCACCAACACATTGGCCCCGGTGACCTCTTTGCGGCCCGAGGACTGCACGTGATACACCGCGCGCTGGAGTACGCGCTGGAAGCCCAATGTAGGCTGAGTATCGCGTGCATCGCCATCGGCCAGACGGTTCACCGACACTTCAATCGCATTGTTCAACTCATCGCGAAGCTTGGGAATATCGGCGTGCACCGCACGCAGCACCGATTCTGCTGACGTGTTGTCAAGCAATGCCAATAGCAGGTGCTCAACCGTCATGAACTCATAGCGCGCCTCGCGGGTGCGCTTGTAGCAATTGCCAATGGTGAGCTCGAGATCTTTACTGAACATGGTGCACCGCCTTTCAAAAGCATTTCCCACTATTTAAGGTGCATTCCAGCCTGAAACAAGTCCCCTCTCGTACTAAGACTTTTCCATTGTGCACAACAATGGGTGTTGGTTCAGGCGGGCATAATCATTGACTTGCGCCACCTTGGATTCGGCGATTTCACGGGTAAATACCCCGCACACCCCGCGCCCACGGGTGTGGACGTGCAGCATCACTTGCGTGGCTTTTTCCAGGTCCATCGTAAAAAACTGCATCAACACGTCCACCACGAAATCCATCGGGGTGAAATCATCATTGAGTAAAAACACGGTGTACAACGGTGGCCGCGCCACGCCCGGGCGTGCCGACGCCACGGCCACGCCATGCTCATGGGTGTGCTGCGGTTTATCAGATTGGTTTGACATGTGCCAATTATACGAAGCCGGTGCATGGACGATACGGCCGGCAACAAGGACAATAGCCTGATGCACACACAACCCCCGCGTTTCTGGCAGCCTGATATCACCGTGGCCACGGTTGTGGTGCATGATGGCCGGTTGTTATGTGTGGAGGAACAGGTCAATGGTGCATTGGTGATCAACCAGCCTGCCGGCCATCTGGAGCCGGATGAAAGCCTGATCGCCGCTGCGCTGCGCGAAACCCGTGAAGAAACCGGTTGGAACGTGCGCATCACCCATGTGGTCGGCTTTTACCAATGGCAGGCTGGCGAAACCGGCAAACACTATCTGCGCGTTGCATTCGCCGCTGAACGGCTGGATGAAATTGCCGACGCGGTACTGGATGACGGGATCGTGCGCGCCCTGTGGCTGAGTCCGCAGGAATTGCAGGCGCAAGCATCGCGCCACCGCAGTCCATTGGTCTGGAAGGTGGTGGCAGACTATCTGGGCGGCAGCCGGCACCCGCTGACGTTGGTGCAGCAACTGCCATGACCGGCAACAAGATCGTGGTGGGCGTGTCTGGCGGCGTGGATTCCTCGGTGGCCGCGCTGCTGCTGCGCGATGCGGGTTGCGAAGTCATTGGCCTGTTCATGCAGAACTGGGCCGACGATGGCAGTGGCCAGTGCCGTGCCGAAGACGACCGCCGCGACGCCGTAGCCGTGTGTGGCGCGCTGGGTATTCCGATCCGGTTTCGTGATTTTTCGAAGGAATATTGGGAAGGCGTGTTCCAGTATTTTCTGGCCGAATACGCCGCTGGCCGCACCCCCAACCCGGACGTGCTGTGCAACCGCGAGATCAAGTTCAAGCATTTTCTCGATGCCGCGCACGAGCTGGGTGCCGATGCCATTGCCACCGGCCATTACGCCCGCGTCGATCAACGGATGGGCACATTCCGGCTGCTGCGTGCGGTCGATCGCAGCAAGGACCAGAGCTACTTCCTGCACCAGCTGGGGCAGGCGCAATTGGCGTTCACCCGCTTCCCGCTGGGCGAGCTGGCAAAAACAAGGATCCGCGAAATTGCCGGTGCGCACGGCCTGCGCACCGCCGAGAAAAAAGATTCCACTGGCATCTGCTTTATCGGTGAACGTGATTTCCGCAGCTTCCTGGCGCAATACCTGCCTGCCAAGGAAGGCGAGCTGCGCACCCCGGAGGGTCTCCGGATCGGTGCACATTGCGGCGTGTTTTATTACACCTTGGGCCAGCGCGAAGGCCTGAATATCGGCGGTATGCGTGGCAGGCCGCAAGCCCCGTGGTTTGTGGTGGCCAAGGATGTTGCCAATAACATCCTGTATGTCGACCAGGGCCATGACAGCCCGTGGTTGCAGTCCCGCAACTTGCGCAGCGAAACCGCGCATTGGATCGCCGGTGCGCCGCCTGCACCGCAGTTTCCCTGCACCGCGCAAACCCGCTATCGGCAACCAGACGAGCCCTGTACGGTGACAGTGCACGATGACGGTACGCTTGCAGTGCAGTTTGCACGCGCGCAGCGCGCAGTCACCCCTGGTCAATCCCTGGTGCTTTACGATGGCGAGGTCTGTCTGGGCGGCGCCGTGATCGCCGCCACCGACGCCCCTGTTCCCGGAAATTGTGCATGAGTAATCCGTTCGACGACCGCGTATTGGCGCTGGCAGGCATGTTGCAAGCCTTGGCCCAGGTGCGCCGAATTGCAGATACCGGCCAGTCCGACAGCAGCCAAGTACAGGCCGCGCTGGACAGTGTGTTCCGGATTGATGCGCACAGCACCGAAGCCGTGTTCGGCAGCGCCAATGGCCTGCACACGGGGCTGCGCCAATTGCGTGACTACTTGGCCAACGGCAACAAGGACGAAGCCCTGGGCAAGCTTGCGCTGGCGGTATTGCAACTGGAGCGCCGCTTTGTACGCACCGGCGCGATGGTGACCCAGGTGCAGACGGCGCTACTGCGATTGCAAGCCAATGCCAATACCATGGGCAGCACGCATGCCAACGTCATTTCCGAGCTGGCCAAGCTTTACGCCGACACCCTCAGCAATCTGCGCCCTCGGGTGATGGTACAAGGCAACCCGCACTATCTGGGGCAAGCAGGTGTGGTCGCCGAAATTCGTGCCCTACTGATGGCCGCGCTGCGTGCCGCCGTGCTGTGGAGACAACTGGGCGGCAGCTTATGGGACTTTGTGTTTTCACGCCGGCAAATGGCGGCCGCAATTGATGCCCGCATCCCCGGGTAAGACGGATTCGCTACCGAATCAGCAGCGAAACTCCAAGCCCTGCCTGCCAATCCGCTGCACCCTGCACGCCGCGCAGCGCGGATACATCCAATTGGAACCGTGGGCTTGGTTGCCAGGTCAGGCCGCTGCCGAGCATGCGGCCTCGCTGCGAACCACTCCCGATACCGGCTTCGAGATAACCGGCCCAGTGTTGGCTGAAATTGAAGTTATAACTTGGCGACAGCATCCAACCGCGCTCATGGCCGAGGCTGTGATCGGCATATAGCGCGAACGAACAATCGTTGGCCATCGCCCATTGCGCAGTGATGCCAAGATCATAGCCACGCGTGCCACCGCCGATGGGCGCTCGGCCGGTGGGCAAGCTGGCCGTGGCAAGCATCGCCCAGGAAAATGCATCCGTGTGACTAGGCAGCGACATCTTCAGACCAAGACGGCTATTCCCCATCCCCTGCGCGCGCCAATGCCCGCTGACATCGCTCGCATGCTGCCAAGCATAGCTATCAGCACCAAGCTGCAATTCAAGCCCATCACGCAGTCCATAACGCAACAAGGTGTCTGCAACCCACTGCCGCTGTCGACCACTGGCATCGTGATTCGTTGAAACGTCCGCTAGCCCCTGCTCCCACGCCAGGCTACCACGCGGCACCGTCGTGCTGGCAAAGCCAATTCCGGGCCGATCAAACGCCGCGGCATCCTGCGCATACAGCGGTGCTGCACGCAACAGCACCAGCAGACCAATGCAGGCGGCTCTTGACTTCACCACGCCAAATCATCCGGTATCCGGTATTGCGGATCCGCATACGGATCGTCGGGCGCAAGTGCATCGGGGTCCACTCTCAACGCAACAGCTTGCGCGAAAATGGCCTGTGCCGCGTCCAGCACCGCCGCTTCTACTAGCAGATACCGGCCATTCATCTGCAACACTCCCAAGGCGCCTGCATTGAGTGCCTTGAGTTGTTCGGCGGTCACATGGATGCGCTTGATCTTGCCACCGTATTCGAAATGGCGGACATGCTCGGCATCTGCGGCATTCAGCGCCTTGTCCTTGAGGAAGGCCTCCAATTTGGCTTTGGCTTCGCGACGCAAACGCGCCTCTTCCTGCTTCAGTCGCTCGGCCTCGATGCGCTCGTCTTTTTCTTTCTGCGCACGAATGGCATAGGCCTTGGCCAAATCAATGTCTTCGCGGGTTCGTGGTTGCGCGGCACGCGGGTCGGACTTGCGACCACCGGCTGCAGGTTTATTTCCTGGCCGTGCACCTGACCCTGCGCCTGGTTTACCTGCAGCGGCATGCGGGGCGTGCACAGGCCGTGGTGCATGTGCGGGCTTGGGCGCAGGCGTCGGAGGCTCCTTGAAGCCGAGGCCTTTCAATTGGTCACGCAAGGAGTTGCTCATCGCTACGTCTATGGCTTAGTAATGCGGAGGGGGGGGCTCGCTGGCGGCATCCACCGTTAAGGGACTGGCCGCCATCGCGCTGCGAAATTGTCGCAATTCTTCCAGTGCCCGATGCAGCATCAGCGAATTGCTGGCTTCTTCGCTGCGTGCAGCGGCCAGTGCGTCGGAGAGCTCTTGCAGGGCATGTTCTTGGAAGGCGATGCGCACTTCCAAATCGACGATGCGTTGTTCTAGGTCGGCACTCATGCCGCAGGCCTTTGCAGGGATCGTCCGCGCCCGATGCCGTAATATGCCAGGCCCGCGGTTTCCACCTCGTCGGGGGCATACAGGTTGCGGCCATCAAACACCACAGCATCGGCCAGCCTGGTGGCCAGCTTGGCAAAATCGGGGCTGCGGAACTGCTTCCATTCAGTGATCACCACCAGCGCATCGGCACCGTGTAGTGCAGCCTCTGCAAAATCACACAGCACCAAGTCGACGCGCTCGCCATAAATGCGCCGCGTCTCCGGCATGGCCTCGGGATCATAGGCGCGCACCGTCGCGCCAGCGTCCCATAAGCGCTGCAACAGGCGTCGACTGGAGGCTTCGCGCATATCGTCGGTATTAGGCTTGAAGGCCAGGCCCCACAAGGCCACAGTCTTGCCATGCAGCGCTTCGACACTGCCGTAATGGCGCACCATCAATTCAAACAGATGTTCTTTTTGTGCGGCATTCACCGCCTCCACCGCATCCAGGAGTCGCGGCCGCACGCCGAATTGCTGGGCAGTTTTGGCCAGCGCCTGCACGTCCTTGGGGAAACACGAGCCACCATAACCGGCACCCGGATAGATGAAATGCCAGCCGATGCGCGGGTCTGAGCCGATGCCCTTGCGCACCATCTCGACATCAGCCCCCACTTGTTCGGCGATGTTGGCGATCTCATTCATGAAGCTGATTTTGGTGGCCAACATGGCGTTGGCGGCATATTTGGTGAGTTCGGCCGAACGCACATCCATGCTCACGATGCGATCGTGATTGCGGTTGAACGGCGCGTACAGGCGCTTCAGCATTTCAATCGCGGTTGGATTGTTGGCACCAATGACGATGCGATCGGGGCGCATGCAGTCTTCTACAGCTGCACCTTCCTTCAGGAATTCCGGATTGGACACCACATCGAATGCGATGTCGATACCGCGCTGTGCAAGTACATCACTAATCGCGGCGCGCACCTTGTCTGCAGTCCCCACTGGCACCGTGGATTTATTTACCACCACGAGGGGTGCTTGCATGGACTGGCCGATGCTGCGTGCCACGGCCAGGACATAGCTCAAATCCGCACTGCCATCTTCGTCGGACGGAGTGCCCACTGCAATAAACACCACATCTCCATGCGCAATACCCTGCGCGGCATCAGTGGTAAAACGCAAACGACCGGCCGCGTGGTTGGCCTGCACCATCGGCGTGAGGCCGGGCTCGAAAATCGGGATCACGCCTGCATTCAGGCGTTCCACTTTGCCCGCATCGATATCGACACACACCACATCGTGGCCAACGTCGGCCAGACAGGTTCCGGTGACCAGCCCCACATAGCCGGTGCCGAAGATACATACACGCATTGGCCATCCTCCAAAACACAACGCCCGGGCGCACCCAAGGGTACGCCACGGGCGATGGCAAACAGATTACTTGGCGGCGTTCGGCTTGATGATGTCGAGCAACTCGACTTCAAACTCCAGCACCTGGTTGGGGCCAATCATCGGCGGTGCCTGCTCACCGTAGGCCAGCTTGGCCGGAATCCAGAACTTGTACTTGCTGCCCACCTGCATCAGCTGCAGGCCCTCGGACCAGCCGGGGATCACGCCACCCAGCGGCAGCACTGCCGGTTCGCCGCGCTTGTAGGAGCTGTCAAATTCCTTGCCATCCAGCAAGGTGCCCTTGTAGTTCACCTTCACACCATCGGCAGCGGTGGGCTTGGCGCCCTTGCCTGCGGTCATCACCTGGTACTGCAAGCCTGACGGGGTGGTCACCACGCCGGTTTTCTTGCCGTTCTCGGCGAGGAACTTGTCACCCTTTTCCTGGTTGAGCTTGCCCTCTTCCATCATCTTGGCGATTTGCTTGGCCTGCATTTTCTGGCCGAATTCCTGCATGATCTTCTGTGCTTGCTCGTCGGTCACCAACACTTTTTCGCCAGCCATCTGCGTGCGCAGTGCTTTGACCACGGTGTCCAGATTTACCTCGTCCTTGATTTCCGACAGTTGCTTACCCATCGCCATACCGATGGTGTAGCTGACCTGCTCTTTCTCGGTGGCCAAACCCGGAATACCGGTTTTGTCGGTCGCCGTCTTGCCGGCTTCGGTCTTGTCGGCCGAAACATCGACCGGCTTTTGTTCAGCCTTACAAGCGGACAGGGCCAGCAACATGGCAACGGTCAGCGCGGTGGTGCGGGCAAACGGCTTCATCAGTGTGGAACTCCAGGTAGTTGAGTGAGGCGGCAAGCCCGCCCATTGCATGTAGTACGACGTGCTTTGACTTATTCGACGCCCAGCAGTTCCACATCAAACATCAGTGTGGCATTGGGTGGAATCTCGGTGCCGGCGCCCTTCTCGCCATAGCCCAGACGCGCAGGGATCCAGAACCGATATTTGGCACCCACCGGCATCAGACCAACGCCCTCGGTCCAGCCCTTGATCACTTGATCCAGCCCGAATTCAGCAGGCTGGCCACGGTCATAGGAACTATCGAATTTCTTGCCATCCAGCAAGGTGCCCACGTAATTGACCTTGACCTTTTGGCCAGGCCTCGGACGCGGGCCATTGCCTTGCCGCAGCACCAAATACTGCAAGCCGCTGAGGGTGGTAAATACGCCCTTGACCTGTTTGTTGCGGGCCAGGAAATCATCTTCGAGTTTGCTGGAAGCCTTGGCATCGGCCTCGCGCTTGGCAGCCTTGATTTCCCCCATGTGGGCGGAAAATGCGCTGCGCACCCTGGCGATTTCGGCATCATCCAATGCCGGTTTTGCCGCCGGATTGGCACCATCTTTCACGCCATGCATGAACATCGGCAAGTCGAATTCCGTGTGGATGCTGGCCAATGATGTCCCGATATTGCCACCCACCAATAACCCGGCTTTGACGTGGTCGATGCTGGTTGCCGGTTTGCCGGCCTTGCGTGCGCTGATACTGTCGATCAAGGCTTGCCGCGTGACTTTGACGTCGCTGTCATTCAGCAGTGGCTGGCCGTTGACCATGCCGTTTTCCACGGCGCGCTGTAGCGCGGTCATGTCCAGATCCAGAAAGCCTGGACCAATCGACTTGCCCACATCCAACCCGATCATGTAGCCCACTTTGTCGCGTTCGCTGACCGGGGCGGCGTCTTGCGCATGCACACTGCCCGATGCGATGACAGCCAGCAGCAGTGCGCTCAAGGCGCGTGATGCAAAGTTCATTGTTCGTGCTCCAGACGGACTGCAGCGGCAGGATACCGGCGCAGGCATAGCCCTGTATTGTCATGCGCATGGCTGTCGGGGGCAATCCTGTTGTGATGCGGTGGGTGAGTGTGGCGTTCAGATTCAGGCCAACGCAGGTGTCCGCATGGCATCAGCCCCCCTGCCATCAGTTGGGTGCATGGGGGGTTGACGGGCAAAAATATAGTGTTATAGTTGCCTACAACACCGAACACCCAGAGCAGGACGTTCACCATGAACCGCAAGCTCCACAACACCCTGATGGCCATGCTGACCAGTAGTGCTTTGCTGGTTGTCACCTTGTTGGCCAGCACGCCGGCCGCGCCGGAAACGCGTTCCCAAACCTTGGCTGCCACCACCTCGCAAGCGGCTGGTGTCGGCGAAGTCTCCCCTGCCGCACGAGTGAACCACGGCGTGACCCGCCGTACTTACCAATCCGTGCGGATGCCGTTTTTTTCCTTCTTTCTCCCGAAGGAGTGAGTCATGACTGCCGTTGAATGGAGCGATGGCGCTCCGATTTATCGCCAGCTCAAGGATCGCGTCGTGGCCATGTTGCTGGACGGAATCTTGAAGCCTGGCGATGCCTTGCCCTCGGTGCGCCAGGTGGCCGCCGAATACCAACTCAACCCGATCACCGTCTCGCGCGCCTACCAGGAGCTTGCGGACGATCAACTTGTCGAAAAACGCAGAGGCCTAGGTATGTACGTCACCGATGGCGCCAACGCGCGCCTACTGCAAAGCGAACGCGAACGTTTTCTGCGCGAAGAATGGCCCTTGATGCTGGAGCGCATCCAGCGGCTGGGCCTGACGATTGAAGAACTGCTGGATCCCAAGAGCAAATGGGGGCCAAAGTGAACACCATGACCACTGCATCCGTTGTTTCCGCACGTGGCCTGCGCAAGGCCTACAAAAACAAGTTGGCGCTGGATGGCACCAACTTCGACATCCCCGCGGGCCGCATCATTGGTTTGATTGCCCCCAACGGTGCCGGCAAAACCACCGCACTGAAAGCGGTGTTGGGGCTGATTCCGTTCGAGGGCGAGTTGAAAGTGCTGGGCAAGGACCCACGCACCCAACGCGATGAATTGATGAACGATGTCTGTTTCATTGCCGATGTGGCGGTGCTGCCGCGTTGGATCACGGTGGCGCAGGCCATCGAGTTCGTCGCCGGCGTGCATCCACGCTTTGATGCCGGCAAGTGTCAGCGCTTCCTGCAAGGCACCCAGCTCAAGCCCAATCTGAAAGTACGCGAAATGTCCAAGGGCATGATCGTGCAGTTGCATCTGGCGCTGGTGATGGCGATCGACGCCAAACTGCTGGTGTTGGACGAACCCACCTTGGGCCTGGACATCCTGTATCGCAAGCAGTTCTATCAGCGCCTGCTGGAAGACTATTTCGATGAAGACAAGACCATCATCATCACCACCCACCAAGTGGAAGAAGTCGAGCACATCCTGACCGATGTGATGTTCATCCGTGACGGCAAAATTTCGCTGAACGCACAAATGGACAGCTTGGGCGAGCGCTATACCGAAGTGCTGCTCAATGCCGACAAACTGGAAGCCGCACGTGCATTGCAGCCGATTGATGAACGCAGTCTGCCGTTTGGCAAGACGGTGATGTTGTTCGACGGTGCCGACCCGGCACGCCTGCGCGAACTTGGCGAGACCCGCACCCCGGGCTTGGCCGATCTGTTCGTCGCCACCATGAAAGGAACCTACGCATGAACGCCACTTTCGAAGCGGCCGAGCGCGCCCCGGTCAAAGCGGCCACGCCCCCGCACACCACCCACAAGCTGAAGCTGCTGCTCAAGCGTGAATTCTGGGAACACAAAGGCGGGTTTTTCTGGGCACCGATCTGGGCGGGCGGCATCTCGCTGCTGTTGACCTTGATGGGCTTGATCCTGGGCGAAGTGGCGCTGCGCAATAGCAGCGGCAAAATCCAGGTGGACGGGCACTTCAGCGTCAATGGCTTGGACTTGAGCACGATCACCTCGCATATGAGCCCGTCCGATGCCGAGCAGCTGGCCGGCGCAGTCAGCATGAGCACCGCCTCAGCGATGTTCTGGCCGATGCTGGTATTGGGCTTTGTGGTGTTCTTCTACTGCTTGGGCACCTTGTTCGACGAACGCAAGGATCGCAGCGTGCTGTTCTGGAAGTCATTGCCGGTGTCCGACCGCGATACCGTGCTGGCCAAGGTACTGAGTGCATTGGTGGTCGCACCCACCATTGCGATGGTGATCGGTATCGCCTGCATGCTGGCCTTCCTGCTGCTGCTCAGCGTGTTCGTGCTGATCCATCACGGCAACCCGCTGACCCTGTTGTGGAGCCCTTCCAATTTGCTGGCCAATGCCGGCGTGGTACTGGCCGCCATCCCGCTGTATGCCTTGTGGGCACTGCCCAGCGTGGGCTGGTTGCTGCTCTGCTCGGCATGGTCCAAGAGCAAGCCGTTCCTGTGGGCGATCATGATCCCGGTATTCGCTGGCGTGTTTGTCACCTGGTTCAACCTGATGCACGTGTTCAACCTGGGCAGCAGTTGGTTCTGGAAGAACGTGGTGGCACACCTGTTGGGCGGCGTGTTCCCGGGCACTTGGTTCATCGTCACCAATACCGATGCGCTGACCTCCAGCGATTTCCCCAAGCATCTGGCCGTGGTGCAGTCGATGTACACCGCCTTTGCCGCACCGCAGTTGTGGGTGGGTGCGGTGGCCGGCATCGCCATGATCATCGCCGCCATCCGCCTGCGTCGTTGGCGCGACGACAACTGAACCTGCAACCGCGCATTCAACACATCCCGAGGACCAGCACATGCACCTACGTATCGCCGCTCTCCCCTTGCTCGTTGCCTGCAGCTTGCTGATACCGGGGCAGGCCGACGCCCACCCGGCGTCCGATACCGGCCTCCAGACCGACGTCCAACACAGTTTGGCCGAAGCCCGCAAGGAGGTTCGCACCGAATTGGCACAGGCCCGCCGCGAGCTGGATACCGGCAACTTGAAAGTGGACGGCAACTTTCAAGTTGGTCGCCGCCACGACGCACCTGGCAAGGCGTCCAGTGCACTCCCCACTGCGGAAATCACCCCGCAAGGCGATTTTTTGATCGGCGGCCAGATGCAGCCCATTGATACCAATCAGCGGCGGCAACTGCTGGCCTATCGCGGACTGGTGGTCGAAGTGGCCAAGATCGGGATTGATATTGGCCAGAAAGGCTCCGAGGCCGCGCTGGACGCAGTTGGCGGTTCGTGGCTCAGCCTGATGGTCGGCGCGATGACTGGCAGCTTGGAGCGTCGCGTCGACCGCGTGGTGCGCGAGCAAGTGGAACCGGGCGTGCGCGGCATCTGCCGGCTTCTGCCAAAGGTGCGCGACTCACAGCAGCAACTGGCCGGCAGCGTGCCGCAATTTCGTCCCTACGCCAATCTTGATGCCAATGATGTCGAACAATGCGAAAGCGATGTTCGCCGTGAATTTGCCATCCGCTGAACCCGAGGAAATGCAATGAACATCAGAATCGCCACTGCCGTGATCGCCTGCATGCCACTGTTGGGGTGCAGCCAACCGCCGGCTCCGCCCGCCCCGCCCACGCCACCGGCACCGCCCGCCACTGCGGACAAAGGCTTTATCGGCCAGCAAGTGGACAAAGCCTTGACACAAGCGCGCAAGGAACTGCGCGAGGGCAATCTCAGCCTCAACGGCGACATGAAAATCAATGTCAACGGCCACAATGTGAGCAGGCACACCAGTGGCCTGCCGAAAGGCGAAATCAGCCCGCAGGGCGATCTGTTGATTGATGGCAAGCCGGTCGCCATCACCCCGGCGCAGCGCCAGCAATTGCTGGCGTATCGCGGCCAGATCATCAACATTGCCGAAGCCGGCATGGCGATTGGCTCGCAGGGTGCCGATATTGCCGGCACCGCGCTGCAAGGCGTGGCCGGGGCGATTTTTGGCGGCGAAAAAGGCCAGAAGGATTTTGAAGCACGGATGGAGGCCGAAGGCAAAAAGATCGAAGCCCAGGCCATGAAACTCTGTGCCTATCTGCCGCCGATGCTGGCCAGCCAGCAAGCCCTGGCCGGCTCCCTGCCCGCCTTCAAGCCCTACGCCACAATGACCCAGGACGACATCAACGACTGCGGCAAAAAGGGTGACAAGGGTGTCGCTGTGATCAGTGACGACAGCAATAGCGAAGACGAAAAGCAGTAATCACCGCGCCACGCTCCAATCCCCGCTTCGGCGGGGATTTTTCTTTCCAGCCCTCACCCAATTCCGCCCCGCGTCAACTTGGCCGGATCCAGCAGTCGGCGCAGCGTCGCTTCATCCAGCCCACTGTCCTCCAACGCCACTTCCAGTACCGGGCGGTTTTCCGCGTAGGCGCGCTTGGCAATCCTGGCACCCTTCTCATACCCAATCACCGGGTTGAGCGCGGTGACCAGAATCGGATTGCGGTCCAGTGCCTGCTGCACATTCGCCTCGCGCACGCGCAAGCCGGCAATGGCTTTGTCGGCGAGCTCCTGCATGGCGTGGGCCAGCAAGCCGATGGCCTCATCCAAATTGCAGGCAATCAGCGGCAGCATCACATTGAGCTGAAAATTGCCGCTCTGGCCGGCAATCGTCACCGCATGGTGCAAGCCCATCACCTGCGCGCACACCATGCACAGCGCCTCGGGAATCACCGGGTTGACCTTGCCCGGCATGATCGAGCTACCCGGCTGCAAGATCGGCAATTCAATTTCCCCCAGGCCTGCCAACGGCCCCGAGTTCATCCAGCGCAAATCATTGCCCAGCTTCATCAGCGCCACCGCCAGCGCGTTCAACTGACCCGACAGTTCCACCAGGTCATCCTGCGCGGCCAGCCCTTCGAATGTATTCTTGGCCTGCTCGAATGTGCATTCCGTGGCCGCCGTCAGCGCCTTGGCCACGCCTTTGCCGAACTTGGGATGGGCATTGATGCCGGTGCCAATGGCGGTGCCACCAATCGGCAGGCGCCGCACGCGTTTCAAGCACCCTTCAATCCGCGCCTGCGCCGAGGTGAGCTGCGCCGACCACGCGGAAAACTCCTGCGCAAAGGTCAGCGGCATCGCATCCATCAAATGTGTGCGCCCGGTTTTCACCACATTGCCCAGCGCCTTGCCGCGTGCATCCACAGCCTTGCGCAGGTGCTTCAATGCCGGCAACAAGGTGTGCTCGGTTTCCAGCACCGCCATCACCCGCAGGCTGGTGGGAATCACGTCATTGCTGCTTTGGCCCAGATTGACATGATCATTGGGATGCACCGCCCGCTTCGACGCAGCACTGGCCACATGCGCAATCACCTCGTTGGCATTCATATTGGATGACGTGCCGGAGCCGGTCTGGTAGCGGTCAACCGGGAATTGGTCGGCATGCGCGCCACCGGCCACCGCCGTGGCGGCATGGATGATGGCCTCGCTCTGCGCCTTGGTGAGCAGGCCCAAATGCCCATTGACCACCGCGGCGGAAGCTTTGACCAGCGCCAAGGCGCGGATGAACGCGGCGGGCATCGGCCGCCCCGAGATGTGGAAATTGTCCTTGGCACGCTGGGTTTGCGCGCCCCACAGCGCCGCTACGGGTACCCGCAACTCGCCCATGCTGTCGTGTTCGATCCGAAAATCCGTGCGCTTGGCCATGTGCGTCGTCCTCCTGTCGATCCGCCTAGGGTACGCCTCGGCGCTAGCCAAAGAACGCAGCCGAGCAAGCTCGGCTCTACAATAGAGGCCCGTTTCCAGTCCCTCGCCTCCATGTCCGACACCCTCACCGCCCTGTCCCCGCTCGATGGCCGCTATGCCGGCAAAGTGGACGCCCTGCGCCCGATCTTTTCCGAATATGGCCTGATCAAGGCGCGGGTGAAGGTGGAAGTGGAATGGTTGCTGGCATTGGCGGCTGAACCTGCAATCCCCGAATTGAAGCCATTTTCCGATGCCCAAATCAGCCGCTTGCGGCAATTGGCCGATGGGTTTTCGGTGGTGCATGCCGCCCGCGTCAAAACCATTGAAGCCACCACCAATCACGACGTGAAGGCAGTGGAATACTTCATCAAGGAACAGCTCAAGGACGATGCCGAGCTCGGGCCCGCATTGGAATTCGTCCACTTTGCCTGCACCAGCGAAGATATCAACAACCTCAGCTATGCACTGATGCTGAGCCAGGCACGGCAGGATGTGCTGCTGCCCAAACTCGATGGCCTGATCGAGAAACTGCGCACGATGGCGCACGACTACGCCAGCCAGCCGATGCTCTCGCGCACCCACGGCCAGACTGCCTCACCCACCACCCTGGGCAAGGAATTGGCCAATGTGGTGGCGCGCCTGCAACGCCAAGGCGAAGTGCTGGCCGGCTTGCCGATGCCGGGCAAGATCAACGGCGCGGTGGGCAATTACAATGCGCACAGCGTGGCTTATCCCGATATGGATTGGCCGGCGTTTTCCAAACATTTCGTCGAATCGCTGGATCTTGACTGGCAGCCCTACACCACCCAGATCGAGCCGCACGATGGCATCGCTGAACTCAGCGATGTGGCCAAGCGCATCGACACCATCCTGATTGATTTGTGCCGCGACATCTGGGGCTATATCTCGCAAGGCTATTTCAAGCAGGTGGTCAAGGCCGGCGAAGTGGGCAGCAGCGCGATGCCGCACAAGGTCAACCCGATTGATTTTGAAAACGCCGAAGGCAACTTCGGCATTGCCAATGCCCTGTTCGAACATTTCGCCGCCAAACTGCCGATCTCACGCTGGCAACGCGACCTGACCGACTCCACCGTGCTGCGCGCACTCGGCACCGCGTTTGGCCATCAGTTGATCGGCTTCGATGCCCTGCAGCGCGGCTTGAACAAGCTGATCATGAACGCCGAACGCTTGAACGCCGACCTCGACGCCAGTTGGGAAGTATTGGCCGAAGCCGTGCAAACCGTAATGCGTCGCCACGGCTTGCCTAATCCGTATGAACAACTGAAGGCGTTGACGCGTGGCCAGGACATCAATGCCACCACGATGCGCGCTTTCATCGAAACGCTGGACTTGCCCACCGACGCCAAACAGCGCCTGCTGGCGATGACGCCGGGCCGCTATACCGGCCTGGCCGCGTACTTGGCGCGGAGTATTTGAGCGTCATGCAGCTTGCGCGCACGTTTGCCGTACTGATGATGCTGCCGGCTTGCACCGTCAGCGCCGCCAAGCGCGAGCAGCCAGCGGTGCCACATTGTCCTGCCCATGCAACTGTCATGGACGGCTGGGATGACCGCGCACCGCCACGCAAGCTGTTTGGCAATACGTGGTATGTGGGCAGTTGCGGGCTGACGGCCTTGCTGGTGACATCCCCTGCAGGCCATGTAGTGATCGATGGTGCCAGCGAGGCCGCAGGCCCACTGATCGCGGCCAATATCCGTGCATTGGGTTTCAAGCCACAGGATGTGAAGTACATCGTCAACTCGCACGAGCACCGTGACCACGCCGGCGGTATTGCCTATTTGCAGCGCATCACCGGTGCAGTGGTGCGCGTGCGTGCGCCCGCGCTTGCCACGTTCCAGTCTGGCCACGGCGACCGCAGCGACCCGCAATTTCTGGATGGCTCCACGGTCTTTCCACCGGTTGCAAACACTGCAGTCGTTGCGAATGGCGAAACCATTCGCGTTGGCAGCCAATTGGCGCTGACCGCACATGCCACGCCCGGACACGCCGCGGGGGGTACCTCTTGGACATGGCGGTCCTGCGCAGGCAAGCACTGCCTCAATATCGCCTATACCGACAGCAGCAGTGCGATTTCGGACAACGACTTCCAATACTCTGCGCACCCGGCCTATGTGGCCGCATTTGAGCACGGCCTGGACACCATCGCCGCGCTGCCCTGCGACATCCAGATTGCGCCACATCCACTTGCAGTCAATTTATTTGCACGGATGCAAGGGCGCGCACCGCTGATTGATGCCAACGCCTGCAAAACTTACGCCGCCAATGGGCGCATCGCACTGGCTGCGCGCCTGCAACAAGAGCAAGCCGGGGCGAAGCCATGATCGAAATCGACGCCACCGGCAAAGGACTGCTGGGCATGCCCCCTGCGGTGTTCCTGCGCGACTACTGGCAAAAGCAGCCGCTGCTGATTCGCAATGCATTCCCTGATGTTGTCCCGCCGATTGAACCTGAAGACCTCGCCGGTTTGGCCTGCGAAGATGGCGTGTTGGCGCGCTTGATTGAACACGACAAACGCGACGACAGTTGGCGCGTGCGCCACGGGCCGTTTGCCGAAGACGACTTCCCTGGCCTGCCCGACCACGACTGGACCTTGCTGGTGCAGGATGTGGACAAGTGGGATGGCGATGTGCGCGCATTGCTGGCGCATTTCGAATTTCTGCCGCGCTGGCGGATCGACGACATCATGATCAGTTTTGCGGCCACCGGCGGTTCGGTGGGGGCGCATGTCGATCAATACGATGTGTTTTTGTTGCAGGCCCAGGGTCAGCGGCATTGGCAGATCGATGCCGGTGCACATCCGCCGCTGGCATGTCGCGACGATGTGGAACTCAAACTGTTGCGCGACTTCACGCCCAGCCATGACTGGGTGCTGCAACCCGGCGACATGCTGTATCTGCCGCCCGGGGTGCCGCACCACGGGGTGGCAGTGGATGCGTGTTTGACCATTTCGGTCGGGATGCGTGCGCCGGCAGCGGCCGAACTGCTGGGTGATTACGTGGATACGCTGGCTGCCGATGCCCCGGACGAGCTGCGCTACGCTGATCCCGATATCGTCCTGCCCAGTGACCCCAACGAAATCGACGCCGCCGCTATCCAACGTGTGCACGCGGCCTTGCAACAGCTGCGCATGGATGACCCCGACCGCTTTGGCGACTGGTTTGGCAGCTTCATCACCACCTATCGCAGCGCGGTGTTGCCGGTGCCCGCCGACAACCCGCCGCCTGGCGATGGGGTGGCACTGGCGCTGGCCGATGGCGCGCAACTCATCCGCCACCCTTGGTCGCGGATGGCGTGGCGGCAGGCAGCCTGCGCCAGCGACAATACGGCACGGCTGTATGCGGGCGGTGCTGCCTACCCGCTGCCCAGCGCCGACGCCCGTGTGCTGGCTGCCAGCGATACCATCGACGCCCCGCTGCATGCGGGCCTGAGCGATGCCGGGCGTGCCGCTGTCATCGCCCTGCTCGGTGCCGGGCACTACCAACTGATGCAGGAGGACGCCCCATGAACGACGCCAGTGACAACGCTGACAGCAGCACGCTGATTCGGGTCAGCGACCATCCCACCGCCATTGCTCTGGCCACCCAAATCGTGGCCAATGCCCGCCGCCGCGTGTGGATCCGCAGCCTGGATATGGAATCCTGGCTGTTCGACCATGCCGACCTGCTCACCGCGCTGCGCGACTTTGCCACCGCCGGCCGCGATGGCCAAGTGTTGATCCTGTTGCACGATGCCACCGCGCCACAGGCGGCGCACGCCAAACTGCTGGAATTGGCGCAGCGGCTGCCCAGCGTGTTCCAGTTCCGCGAAGTGAATGATCCGGTCTATCGCGAAGATCGCAGCGCCATGCTGGCCAATGACACCGGCGGTTATTACACGCGCACGCTGGGTGAACGCGCCGAGGGGATTGCCTGCTTGGATGGGCGCGGCCGCGTACGGCAGTTGCAGCAACGCTTCGAAGAAATCTGGGAGCGTTCCCGACCCATAGCTGAATACAGGGCTTTGGGAATCTGAAACCGGCATTTTCTTGACCGGAATCGGTACTGCAGGCGGGGCCCTGTGGCTATAATTCCAATTCTTTGTTTGCGCGTATTCATTTTCAGCCTGTTTTTGTTTCTGGCGCAGACAAGCCCCATTCCCTTCCCCACCAATAGGTTGCTAGCCACCCCGTGGACAGTCTCCTCAAGCAGTTCGCTCAAACCTCCCAACTCGGCGCCAATGGCGCGTTCATCGAAGACTTGTACGAGCAATATCTGGTTGCGCCGGACAGTGTTGATGGCAAATGGAAACAGTATTTCGATGGCCTGCATGGCCGCGAAGCCGGTGATGTGCCGCACTCTGCGGTCATCGAGCAGATTGCCGAGGCCGGCAAATTAGCCGCCCGAGGCCAACTGGCCGGCAGCGCAGGTGGCGATGAGCGCGAACGCAATATCGGCCGCTTGATCACCGCCTACCGCTCACGCGGGCACCTGGCTGCCAAGCTTGACCCGCTGGGCATGGCCACGCCGGTCAACCCACCGGATCTGGATCTGGGTTTCCACCATCTGGGCCAGTCGGATCTTGCCGATGAGTTCAGCACCGGCGGCGTGGCGGGTCAGACGCGAATGAAGCTGCGTGATTTGGTTGCACACCTGCAAGCCACCTACACCGGCAGTATCGGTGCAGAGTTCATGCACATTTTCGAGGCCGACCAGCGGCAGTGGCTGTATCAACGGCTGGAAGCGGCCGGTGGCAATTACAACCTGGATGCCGATACCCGGCGCCGCACGCTGGAACGCCTGACCGCCGCCGAAGGTCTGGAGCGCTACCTGCACACCAAATACGTCGGCCAGAAACGCTTTTCGCTGGAAGGCGGCGATGCGCTGATTCCATTGATGGACACCGTCATTCGCGGTGCCGGCAGTGCCGGTGTCAAGGACGTCATCATCGGGATGGCCCATCGCGGCCGTTTGAACGTACTGGTGAACACACTGGGCAAAAACCCGCGCAAATTGTTCGATGAGTTCGAAGGCAAATTCGACCACGACGAACACGCCATTGCCGGAGACGTGAAATACCACATGGGGTTCTCTGCCGATGTCAGTACCCCCGGCGGCCCGGTGCATCTGGCGCTGGCGTTCAACCCCTCGCATCTGGAAATCGTGGATCCGGTGGTCGCCGGCAGCGTGCGCTCGCGTCAGGAGCGCCGTGGCGATCACGCCCGCAAGCAAGTCATGCCCATCCTGATCCACGGCGATTCGGCGTTTGCCGGCCAGGGTGTGGTGATGGAGCTGTTCCAGATGTCGCAGGCACGCGGCTTCACGGTGGGCGGCACCGTGCATGTGGTGGTCAACAATCAGGTGGGCTTCACCACCTCCAACGTGGAAGACACCCGCTCCACCCGCTACTGCACCGACATCGCCAAGTTCGTGGGCGCTCCGGTGCTGCACGTCAACGGCGATGATCCTGAAGCCGTGGTGTTTGCCGCGCAACTGGCGTTCGAGTTCCGCCAGCAATTTGCCAAGGATGTGGTCATCGATCTGGTGTGCTACCGCCGCCACGGTCACAACGAGGCCGACGAACCGTCGATCACCCAGCCACTGATGTACCAGGTCATCCGCCAACACAAGACCACCCGCGAGCTGTACGCCGCGCAGCTGGAAGCCGCCGGTGTCATTTCCGCCGGTACGGGTACTGCCTTGGTGGATACCTATCGCAACAAATTGGACTCCGGTGAATGCACCACCGAAGTTGCCGCTGCACACAAACTGGCCCCCACCGATCCGCTGTACGTGGATTGGCCCAAGCTGCTCTCCGGCAAGCTCTCCGATGCCATCAGTACCGCCGTGGGCATGGACAAGCTCAAAGCGCTGGCCGCGCAAATCAACACCATCCCCAACGAAGTGCAACTGCACTCGCGCGTGGCCAAGGTGTATGACGACCGCCGCAAGATGGCCGCAGGCGAACAGCCCGGCGACTGGGGTTTTGCCGAAAACCTGGCCTACGCCACCTTGCTGGATGAAGGCTTCGCCCTGCGCTTGGTCGGCCAGGACGTCGGCCGTGGCACCTTCACCCACCGTCACGCGATCTTGCACGACCAGAAGACCGACCGTTATTACCTGCCGCTGCGGCAACTGGTCAGCTCACCCGAACGCGCTGCGGTGGTTGATTCGCTACTCAGCGAAGAAGCGGTGATGGCGTTCGAATATGGCTTCTCCACCACCGACCCCAACACCCTGTGCATCTGGGAAGGCCAGTTTGGCGACTTTGCCAATGGTGCGCAGGTGGTGATCGACCAATTCGTGGCTGCCGGCGAGGCCAAGTGGGGCCGCGTGGCCGGCTTGACCTTGCTGCTGCCGCACGGCTACGAAGGCCAAGGCCCGGAACACAGCTCGGCGCGGCTGGAGCGCTTCCTGCAACTGTGCGCACTGGAGAATATGCTGGTGTGCGTACCCTCCACCCCGGCGCAGGCCTTCCACATGCTGCGTCGCCAGCTGCACATGACCACCCGCAAACCGCTGGTGGTCATGAGCCCGAAATCGCTGCTGCGCCACAAGCTGGCAGTGTCCTCGCTGGAAGAGATGGCCAATGGCGAGTTCCAGCATCTGATTGGCGATGCCAACGCCGATGCGAAGCAGGTCAAGCGCGTGGTGTTGTGCTCCGGCAAGGTCTATTACGACCTGCTGGAAGACCAGCAAAAGCGCGGCAAGACCGATGTGGCCTTGGTCCGCGTCGAGCAGCTCTACCCGTTCCCACGCACCCGGCTGGCCGCCGAACTGGCCAAGTACAGCAAGGCCGGCGAGGTTGTGTGGTGTCAGGAAGAACCGCAAAACCAAGGTGCCTGGTACCAGATCCAGCACCATTTGTGTGCCTGCCTGCAAGCCAAACAAACCTTGGGCTACGCTGGCCGGCCGCGCTCGCCATCACCCGCCGTGGGGCATATGGCCGACCATCTGCGCGAATTGCAGCAGCTGTTGGACGATGCCTTCACCAATCCCGTCGCCGGCGACACTGCCGCTGACTGACCTTCAGACCTATTTTCCGACAGGACGCCCATATGGCCACCGAAGTCAAAGTCCCGGTTCTTCCCGAATCCGTTTCCGACGCCACGATTGCCAGCTGGCATAAAAAAGTTGGCGACACCGTCAAGCGTGACGAAAACCTGCTTGATCTTGAAACCGACAAGGTGGTGCTGGAAGTGCCCTCGCCGGTGGATGGCGTGATCAAGGAGATCAAGTTTGCCGAAGGTGCCACCGTCACCAGCCAGCAGCTGCTTGCGCTGATTGAAGAAGGCGCCGTTGCCGCAGCACCCGCACCCGCCGCACCGGCGCCCGCTGCACCGGCACCGCAGGCGACGGCTCCGGCCGCCGCCGCCCCAGCTGCGCCCGTCGCCGCTGCCGCCGCCGAGACCCTGCCGCCAGGCGCACGCTTTGCCGCCACCACCAGCGGCGTAAATCCTGCGGATGTCGCCGGCACCGGCCGTCGCGGCATGGTGACCAAGGAAGACATCGTCAACTACGCCAGTGGCAAGACCGCCGGCGTGGGTGGCGGCGCGCGCCCGGAAGAACGCGTCCCGATGACCCGTATGCGTACCCGCATCGCCGAACGCCTGATGCAGTCGAAAAACTCGATTGCGATGCTGACCTCGTTCAATGAAGTCAATCTGGCCAAGGTCATGCAGATGCGCAAGGAGCTGGGCGAGCAGTTCGAAAAGGCCAACGGCATCAAGCTGGGCTTCATGAGCTTCTTTGCCAAGGCCGCCGCCAACGCACTGCAGAAGTACCCGGTCATCAATGCCTCGGTGGATGGCAGCGATGTGATCTATCACGGCTATGCCGATATCAGCATCGCGGTGTCCACCGACAAGGGTTTGGTGACTCCGGTGCTGCGCAATGTCGAACGCATGGGGTTTGCCGAGATCGAACAAGGCATTGCCACTTATGCCAAGAAAGCGCGCGACGGAAAACTGGGTCTGGATGACCTGCAGGGCGGCACCTTCACGATCACCAATGGCGGCACCTTTGGTTCGTTGATGTCCACTCCGATCGTGAACCCGCCGCAGAGCGCCATCCTCGGCATGCACACCATCAAGGAACGTGCCATCGTCGAAAACGGCCAAGTCATTGCCGCACCGATGATGTACATCGCGCTGTCCTACGACCACCGCATCATCGATGGCAAGGAAGCCGTGCTGTTCCTGGTCGATATCAAGAACCAGTTGGAAAACCCGCACCGCATGCTGTTGGGGATGTGAGATGAGCGAACAACACACTTTCGACGTCGTCGTCATCGGTGCCGGCCCCGCCGGCTACCACGCCGCCATCCGCGCCGCGCAGCTGGGCCTGAAGACCGCCTGCATCGACGCCGCGCTGGGCAAGGACGGCAAGCCGGCGCTGGGCGGCACCTGCCTGCGGGTGGGCTGCATCCCGTCCAAGGCGCTGCTGGATTCCAGCCGCCAGTTCTGGAACATGGGCCACCTCTTCGACCAGCACGGCATCAGCTTCGAGTCGCCTGCGATCGACGTGAAGAAGATGGTCGCCCGCAAGGACGGCATCGTGAAGCAGTTCACCGGCGGCATCGCGGCGCTGTTCAAGGCGAACAAGATCACCGCGTTCTACGGCTTCGGCCAGCTGCAGCCGGGCAACATCGTCAAGGTCAAGCAGCACGACGGTTCCGAGGTTTCGCTTGCGGGCACCAACGTCATCCTCGCCGCCGGTTCGGATTCGATCGAACTGCCGTTCGCCAAGTTCGGCGAACACATCATCGACAACGTTGGCGCGCTGGACCTGGAGCAGGTGCCGAAGCGCCTCGGCGTGATCGGCGCCGGCGTGATCGGGCTGGAGCTGGGCAGCGTGTGGAAGCGACTGGGCGCCGAGGTCACCATCCTCGAAGGCCTGCCGAACTTCCTCGCCGCCGCCGACGCCGAAGTGGGCAAGGTCGCCGCGCGCGAATTCAAGAAGCAGGGCCTGGACATCCGCCTCGGCTGCAAGGTCAGCAACACCGAAGTGAAGAAGGACGGCGTGCACGTCAGCTACACCGACGACAAGGGCGCCGAGCAGAGCCTGGTGGTCGACAAGCTGCTGGTGGCCGTGGGCCGCCGTGCCGCCACCAAGGGCCTGCTGGCCGAAGGCACCGGCGTGAAGCTCAACGAGCGCGGCCAGATCGAGGTCGACGCGCATTGCCACACCGGCGTCGACGGCGTGTGGGCGGTCGGCGACTGCGTGCGCGGCCCGATGCTGGCGCACAAGGGCTTCGAGGAAGGCATCGCGGTGGCCGAGCTGATCGCCGGCCTGCCGGGCCACGTCAATTTCGACACCATTCCGTGGGTGATCTACACCGAGCCGGAAATCGCCTGGGTCGGCAAGACCGAGGAGCAGCTGAAGGCCGAGGGCATCCCGTACAAGGCCGGCAGCTTCCCGTTCGCGGCGGTCGGCCGCGCGGTGGCGATGGCCGAGCCGGCGGGCTTCGTGAAGGTGCTGGCGCATGCCGAGACCGACACGATCCTCGGCATGCACCTGGTCGGCGCCAACGTGTCCGAGCTGGTCCACGAAGGCGTGCTGGCGATGGAGTTCAAGGGCAGCGCCGACGACCTGGCGCGCATCTGCCACGCCCACCCGTCGCTGAGCGAAGCCGTGCACGACGCCGCGATGGCGGTGCACAAGCGGGCGATCCACAAGGCCAACTAAGGCCGCCCGCGTCCCCGGACGGCGCCCTCGCGGCGCCGTTCGCATTTCGAGGTCCCGCTACGCCGATGCCCCTGCAGTTCCTGCTCAAGACGACGATCACGGTGGCGCTGGTGCTGCTCGCCTCGGGCCTCGCCAAGCGCCCCGGCCTGCTGGGCGCGCTGGTGGCGGCGCTGCCGGTGACGTCGCTGCTGGTGCTGGGCTGGCTGTACGTCGACACCGGCGACCCGCGCCAAGTGGCGCGGCTGTCGATGGATATCTTTTGGTTCGTGCTGGGCGGGCTGGCGTTCTTCCCGGCGCTGAGCCTGTCGCTGCGGGCCGGCTGGCCGGTCTGGGCGTGTTTCGCGGTGGCGGCGGTCGCCGCCTTCGCCGGCATGAGCGCCACCCAGGCGGCCTTGACCCATTTCAGGAGTGCAGGATGAAGACCCTCTGCGTCTATTGCGGTTCCAACGCCGGCGGTGATCCGGCCTACGCCGCGCTGGCCCGCGACTTCGGCGCGCGCCTCGCCCGCGACGGCATCGCGCTGGTCTATGGCGGCGGCAACGTCGGCCTGATGGGCATCGTGGCCGATGCCGTCCTCGCCGGCGGCGGTGAAGTGATCGGCGTGATCCCGCAGCAGCTGGTCGATTGGGAAGTGGCGCACAAGGATGTGACGCGACTGGAAATCGTGGATTCCATGCACACCCGCAAGGCACGCATGTTCGAACTGGCCGACGGCTTCGTTGCCCTCCCCGGCGGCTTCGGCACGCTGGACGAGATGTTCGAAATGCTGACTTGGCGGCAGCTGGGCCTCGGCAAGAAACCCTGCGCCTTCCTCGACAACAATGGCTTTTGGGAGCCACTGATGGCGATGCTGGACACCATGGTGCGCGAGCGTTTTCTGCACGCGGAGCAGCGCCACGACCTGTGGCAAGGCCATGACATCGATACATTGCTGACGTGGATGCGCAATTACATTCCGGCGCAGGCCGACAAATGGCTGGATGAAAAACGCCGCAGCCAACTCAAATTGTCATCGGAGGACGTATGAGCATTCCCTCGTCGTTTCGCGCATTCCGAATTCACAATGACGCGGCGGGCTACCGCAGCGGGCTGGAATCGATCGCGCTGACGGATCTCAACTCCGGCGAGGTGATCATCAAGACCGCGTACTCCTCCATCAACTACAAAGACGCACTGGCGGGTACCGGCCAAGGCAAAATCCTGCGGCAATTTCCGCTGGTGGGCGGGATTGATGTGGCGGGGCATGTAGTGACATCCACCGATGCGGCCTTCAAAGAAGGCGACGCGGTGCTGGTGACCGGCAGTGGCCTGTCGGAAACCCGCGACGGCGGTTATAGCGAATATGCACGGCTGGAGGCGAAGTGGGTTATCCCGTTGCCCACAGGGCTGAGCCTGCGCGAAGCGATGATCCTGGGCACCGCTGGCTTCACCGCTGCACTGGGCTTGCTGCGGATGGAAGACAATCGCCAAACACCGGCGCACGGCCCTTTGGCAGTGACGGGGGCCAGCGGCGGCGTGGGCTCGTTGGCATTGGCTATTTATCGCAAGGCCGGTTATGAAGTCCACGCGATCAGCGGAAAACCCGAGCATGCGGACTATCTGAAGTCGCTGGGTGCGCACGAAGTCTTGGGCCGCGACGCATTGGCCACCACCAAACCGATGGACACCGCCCGCTTTGGCGGCGGTCTGGACAATGTCGGCGGGCCGATGCTGGCCGCCCTGTTGGCGCAGACCGCACCCTACGGCAATGTGGCCAGTTGCGGGCTGGCGGCGTCGCACGAACTGCATGCCACGGTGATGCCGTTCATCATTCGCGGCGTGTCGCTGCTGGGGGTAGCCTCGGCCGGCACCGCGCGCGATATCCGTGAAGAGGTCTGGCGGCGGTTGGCGGACAGCTGGAAACCCGACAATCTGGACGCCATCTGCACCCGTGAAGTAGGCTTAGACGGTCTTGCAGAGGTATTTTCAGCCATGTTGGCCGGTCAATCCTTGGGCCGCAGCGTGGTGAGTATCGCAAACCCAGTTTGAGCTGCTTGCAGGCTACGCCGCGACCGCTACAATCCAATTGAATTTCCGGGGATTCCCATGGCACGCATTCTGATTGTTGACGATTCACCCTCCCAGCTGATGAGCATCCGTCGCATCGTCGAAAAACTCGGCCATGAAGCACTGACCGCTGAAGATGGAGCCGCCGGGGCGGAAGCCGCCAAGCGCGAAATTCCTGATCTGGTCCTGATGGACGTGGTGATGCCTAACCTCAACGGGTTTCAGGCCACCCGCGCCATTACCCGTGATGCCACCACCAAACACATTCCGGTGATTCTGGTGACCACCAAAGATCAGGACACCGACCGCGTGTGGGGCATGCGCCAAGGGGCCAAGGCGTACATCACCAAGCCATTCAACGAAACCGAATTGGCCAATCTGATCAACCAGTATCTGGGCGGTTCCGGCGCTGCCTGAACGCAGCGCACTGATCCCGCAGCCTGATCCTGCGCGCCTTACGCGCGCCGCCAATCCTCGCCAAACACATCGCGCATCTTGGCGTACGCCTTGCGCTGCGCATCCGTATGCGCCTTGGGTGCAAGAATCTCCAGTTCCACGATTTGATCGCCAGCGGCCGCAGTACCGGCATTGGGCAAGCCTCGTCCGCGCAAACGCAGCTTGCGGCCGGATTCGGAATCCGCCGGGATCTTCAGCTCCACCGCGCCGCCTAGGGTTGGCACGCTGAGGGTCGCCCCCAAGGCTGCCTCCCACGGGGCCACCGGCAGCACATGAATCACGTTGCTGCCATCCACCTCGAACTGCGGGTCGGCGGCATATTCCACCTCCAACAACAAATCACGCCCGGCATTGCCCTGCTTGGCCAAGCGGATCACTTGCCCGGGTTTGATGCCCTTGGGTACCCGAACTTCCAGGGTGCGACCGTTGACGGTGACACGCACGCTGCTGCCCGCGTACACCGATTGCAACGGTACCGCCAGTTTGGCGCGGGTATCGGCGGCCGGTGCGCCCCCGCGGGTATTTGAACGTGGGCCGCCACCCGCACGACTACCGCGCCCGAACATATTTTCGAAAAAATCAGAAAACCCGCCGCCAGCACCACCGCCTGCAAAAATTTCATCGAAATCCACGCCCCCGCCCGGTCCGTGCCCAAATCCGCCCGGTGGCGGGCGAACTTCGTCGCCCGGCCGGTAGCCGCCGGCGCGCAACTGGTCATACGCCTTGCGCTTGGCCGGGTCACGCAACGCCTCATAGGCTTCGTTGACCGCCTTGAATGATTCCTCGGCGCTTTTTTCCTTGCTGACATCCGGGTGGTATTTGCGCGCCAGGCGGCGGTACGCGGTCTTGATTTCCGCGTCGCCCGCGCTGGGTTCAACGCCCAGAATGCCGTAGTAATCTTTGAATTCCATGATTGCTCCTTGACCGGGTTTGCGCAGCAGGAAACATCCTGCGCTCCGCGCAACCCGGGGTACACTGTATTTTCATCGAAATGAGGCCCGAACATGCCGATTCAAGTTGGCGATCACATCCCGGAAGCCGTGCTTGCCTATATTGATAACGGCGTGCATCGGATCGATACCCATACCCTGTTTGGTGACCGCAAGTTGCTGCTGTTTGCGGTGCCAGGTGCGTTCACGCCCACTTGCTCCGAACGCCACCTGCCCGGCTTTGTTGAACAGTTTGATGCGTTCCGCACGCGCGGTATCGAAGTGGCCTGCATGGCAGTGAATGACCCGTTTGTGATGCAGGCCTGGGGCAAAAGCCAGCATGTCCCCGATGGCTTGCGAATGTTGGCGGACGGCAACGCCGATTTCACCCGTGCGTTGGGGCTGCAGATGGATGCCAGCGGCTATGGCATGGGCGTGCGCTGCAAACGGTTTGCGCTGTATGCCGATAACGGCGTGGTGCAAGGGTTATGGGTGGAAGCACCGGGTGAGTTTCGGGTGTCTTCGGCCGAGTACGTACTGACGCATTTGCCGCAGTGATTGCATCCCGCAAGCCGGTGCCTGATCGCCCGACTACTGCAAGATTGTGAAGCCCAAACTGTTCCACGCGCCGCTATCGGCCAGTGCTGTCAGCGTATGCTTGCCGGGGCTTGAAAATTCATAGGCCAACGGTTGCGCAGCCTCGGTTTCACCGATCCAACGCCCATCCAGCAACCATTGCACCCTGCCACTGGCACCGGTGGCACGCAGGGCCAATTTCACGCCGCCACCTTGGCCGGGAGGACGGATCAGCGTGGCGGCATCGTTCACGCCCTCAATGACCAGTGCTGTGGTGGCATTGCGGCCATCGTCCTCGCAATCGGCGGCCAGCGCCGGCAACGTGGCCGCCGCACGCCATGCCTGTGGCAACCATGGCGAGGCCAAGGCTGGCCAACGTGCGATCGAACGCGGAATGGATGCATGCGGCTGGCGGCAATTGGCCGACAGCCGCAGGCCGCTGTGCGCATCGACGTCGAAGTGTTCGATGCCGGGATTCCACAATCGCGCTTGGCGCTCGGCAAAGGTTGGCGGCACCACGCCATCCAACACCCACGCCTGCATGCGCTTGGCGCACAACGCAGCCGATTGCGTATCGGCAGCAAGGCCAGAGGGCCAGCAGATGGCGATATCGGACACGTTGCGCGGCATTGGCACGCGCACCGGATCGGTGGGTGCGTGCGGCAGACTGTCGATGACTTCGAACAACAACGGCAACGCGGTAACCGCGCCGTATTGGCCGGGCAAAGGCGTGCCATCGGGCCGCCCGACCCACACGCCGACGCTATAACGCGGGGTGCCACCCAGCGCCCAGGCATCGCGGAAGCCATAGCTGGTGCCGGTTTTCCACGCCACCTGCGGACGCCGGCCGCTATCGAACAACTCGCGGGCCTCGCCAGGGCGCGGATTGGCCACCAAGATTTCGCGCACGATCCACGCCGCCCCCGGCGATAGCAAACGGCGCTCGATCAGCGGTGCATCCTGGGTAAAGCGCACATGCCCGGCAATGCCAGCACGATGCAAGGCCGCAAATGCCCCCACCATGTCTTCCAGCTTGGCCCCTGTGCCGCCCAGGATCATGGAAAGATTCGGCGCTGCACCGGCAGGGAACTTCAGCACAAGCCCCGCGTGTTGCAGGCGTGCTGCAAACCGCGCCGGGCCAACCCGGTTCAACAGCTCTACCGCCGGTACATTGAGCGACAGTCGCAGCGCTTCGGCCGCACCAATGGGGCCATTGAATGCTTTGTCGAAGTTGCCGGGCCGATAGCCGTCAAACGATTGCGGTGCATCCAGCAATAAACTTTCGGAGTGGATCAGCCCATCCTCCAGCGCCATTCCGTACAAGAAAGGTTTGAGGGTGGATCCGGGCGAGCGCCACGCTTGCACCATATCCACATCACCCAAGCGCTGTTTATCACCGAAGGCGACTGAGCCGATATAGGCGCGCGCTTGCAGCGTGGCATTATCGATGACGAGCAAGGCAGCCGACGTGCGCGGCGGCAGGTCGGAAAAATAACTGGCCACGCGTTCTTCCAACGCACGTTGCAGGCCCGCATCAAGCGTGGACACGATACGCGGCAGCGTTGGCTGGTTGCGATGCAAACGTTGCGCCAGCAACGCTGCGTCCATCGGATTGCGCAGGCGCCGCGAGACCACGGTTTCAATGCGTGCATCGTCCGCTTGCGGCTTGGACCAAATGCCAAGCGCAGCCATGCGATCGAGCACTTTGTCACGCGCATGCTGGGCGGCTTCCGGGTTGCGATCCGGACGCAATCGAGTGGGTGATTGCGGCAATACCGCCAGCAACGCCGCTTCAGCATGCGAGAGTTGCGCGGCGGGCTTGCCAAGATAGGCCCAGCTGGCCGCTTCCACGCCTTCAATGGGGCCACCAAACGGTGCGCGCTGCAAATACAGGGTCAGGATTTGGCGCTTGGACAAATGCGCTTCCAGTTGCAGCGCACGCAACACTTGCCGCAGCTTGCCGCCGATGCTGCGGCTACTGCCATCGCGCAACGCAGGGTCGATGATGCGTGCTACTTGCATGGTCAAGGTAGAGCCACCCGAAACGATGTGGCGATTGCGCAACACCTGTGCCCCGGCACGCAACATCGCGATGGGGTTGATCCCGGGATGCTTCCAGAACCAGCGGTCTTCGTAACCCAATAACGCTTGCAGATACAACGGCGATACCGACTCGGGGCTGACCGGGTAACGCCACACCCCATGTGCATCGGCAAATGCGCGCAGCGGGGTGCCGTCCCGTGCCACCACGACGGCTGCCGCATCGCGTGTTTTGGGCAGCGGTAATGGAAATGCGGCATCCAGAATCAGCAACGCCAACAACACCATCACCGTGCCCCAGCGTAGCCAGGGCAACATGCGGATGGCGGTGGCTTTGATCCTTCTTCCGAAACCGGAAGAAGGCCACTGGATCACGGCTGCACCACCGTGATGCGGTCAGGCACGGATTTACCCACACCACGCAGCTCGGGCCGGTACATGTCTTCCACCAGTGGCGGGGGGACGGTGTAACTGCCGGGGGTGACTGCACGCACCAAGTAGAACAATTTGGCGGGACTGCCGGCTTGCAGCTTCAATGCCGCCACATAACGATCATCGCGGAACTCCTCATGATTCAGGCTGGCCTCGTTTGCGCGGTCGCTGATGTTGATGCCATCCACCACCACGTCGGCCCACTGCTTGGCATCGCCCAGGTTGAAGTTTTCGATCTCAAGCCCGGCTGGCAACAAATCAGTCAGCAAGGCATCGGGCATGTTGCGGTCGGCGGTAATGACCACGCGCACGATCAAGGCCTCGCCCTCCTTCAGCGCACGCGCCGTCCACGGCTTGCCATCGGTGCCAAATAGATTGCGCTCGACTTTGATTTGTCGCGCATCCGCCGCCGGTGCTGTGCGCGGCACACCAGCTACATCCAGACTGGCGTAATACGGGCCTTCACCTTGCGGCAGGAAGCGCAGCCCCTTGGCTAGTGCGGCATAGTCAAGTTCACGGCTGAAGCCCTTGCTGGCAGCGATAGCTTCGTTCGCGCCGGCGCTGGTCAATGTGCCGGACACCAACTTTGTTTGCGAAACCAGCAGGGCTTTACCCAAACGCGCCAAGGCGATTTGTTCTTGCGTACTCAGCCACAACCACGGCGAAGCTGCACGCCGTGCTTCCAACTCGCGGCCCAGTTCAATCACCTTGGCGTCATACGCAGGCTTGCTGTAGCCGCGTTCGTGGGTGATGGCGATCATCAATGCAGCGTCGCGCAGGGGGCTGCCGTAATCGCCCAGCCAGCCTTGGCGATCCCCCTTGAACGCAAACCCATCGGCAATCGCTTTTTCGCCGCGCTGCTTGTCACCCTGCATCGCCAGCGCCAAGCCAAGCTGCACCAATGGCAGCCCTTTCAACGCATGTTTGCGATCGTTGTCGTACAAGCTGCGCAAGGTGCCCAACGGCGCGCGATTGACCCGGGCAAGGACATACCCGGCATACGCTTTGTAGGCAAACTGCAAGTACTCGCGATGATCGCGTCCGTAGAACCCGCTGCCGCCAGACAGCAAATCCTCATTGAGGCGTTGCAGGGCTTTTTGCAGCACGCCATCGGGTACCGCAAAGCCGGCTTGGCGCGCATCCAACAGGAAATCAACGATGTACGGGGTGAGCTGCGGGTCGGCGTTGTCGTCGTTGCCCCACATCGAAAAATGCCCATTGCCCAACTGCATCGACGCCAACCGGCCAAACGCACCGTCCATGCGCGCACGGCGTTGCTCGGGCGTCAACCCGGTCACACCAAACCGTTGCGCGGTGTCGGCATCCAGCTCCAATGCCGCATAGCCTTTGCTGGTGGTTTGCTCGGCGCAGCCATACGGATAATCCAGTGCGCCTTTGAGCGCCGCCCCAAACGGAATCGGTGGCAGCGCACTGACCAGCATGCGTGCGTGCACCGAGCCGGGCATCAAACCCTCCGCAAGGCTGCCATCCATGCTGGCGGCACCGCCGGTGGCAAGTACCTGCGTGCGTGTACGCAACACCGACGGCCACGCCGGGCGCACCGGCAGATCATATTTGCGATCCACCTTGAAGCCGTTGCCTTCCACCCGCACCCGCACCTGCGCCACGCCGTAACCTTCCTGCGCAGACAACGGGAAACTCAGCGTCGATTTGGCTTCACTGCCCAGCTTGAGGCTTCGGCTACCCTCGGCAATTGCTGCCGGGCCGATACCTTCCACCTGCAGTTTGAAGTCACCCGGTTTGCCGGTGTAGTTGCTGATGTCCAGCGTCACCATGCCACGATCCCCCGGCGCCATCGCACGCGGCATGCTGGCTTCGGCGACGATCGGCGCGCGCACCACTACTTCCGCATCTTTATTGCCGTACTGCGTGTCGGAATACACCAAGGTGGAGACCCGCAAGGTGCCGTTGAAATCCGGCACATTCACCGCAACCCTGGCACTGCCCTTGGCATCCAATTGCACCGGGCCTGCGAACAGGTCCACGGTCTGCACCCGCGCCGTCGGGCGACGTGCCTGCGGCAGTGCGGCCAAGGCCATGTCACCACCGAAGCGCATGCGTGCAGTGGCACCGTCGAAACTCTCGATCACGCGGGCATAGATGTCATACGCATCCACCCCCAAGCGGCGCTGGGCAAAAAAGTGCGCATTGGCATCCGGCACCGGAAAGCGGGTGATGTTGAGGATGCCCACATCCACCGCCGAAACCGTCGCGAAGGCTTGCCTGCCCGCCAGCTGCGGTGCACTTACGGTCACCTGCAACGGTTGTTCAGGCCGCACTTGCGATGGCACCGTCAAGCCCACCGCAACCCGGCGCTGACTGCGATCCATCGGCACGAACACCTCGCCCACTGCACGTGCCGGGGTGATTTTGCTGGCGGCACTACCACCGCGCAGTACCAAGGCGGTGATGTAGATATCGTGCCGCTCCCAGTCCTGGGTGACGGGAATTTCGACCACGGTACCCGGTTTCACATCCAGCGACTGCACGAACAACATGCGATCGGATTCCACCATCACCAAGCCCTTGCCGGCATGCGGCGGGGTCAGCGTCACTTTCAATTTGTCACCAGCACGATAGGCGGGCTTGTCCAGCGCCAGCTTGACCTTGTCGGGGCGTGCATCCAGCCCGCGGTTTTCGTTGTCCCATCCCCAGCCGGCGTGGAACGGGTAGCGCATGGTCAATTGCGTGGCCGGGTCGAACACATCCAACCTGTAATCGCCCCACTCCACCGGCATATCAAAACGCAGCGCAGTATTACCAACATCCACGGTGCGGGTTTCAATGGTTTTGTAGCGGCGAGTGAAATCGTAATTCCAACCACTGCTGTCATCGTGGGTCCAGTGATAATCGCGCAGCTCGCGCACCAAACTCACCTTCAGGCCCTTGCCGGGTTGCGGTTTGCCGTCACGGCCATAGCGCATCAACTCAAAGCCGGCATTGGCATTGGGATTGGCACCCTCGACATCGTCAAACAATGGCCGCACGCCTACCAGCACATCCGCCGGCCATAAGGTGCGGCTGACGCTGCGGTTGACGCTGCGGCCACCGGATTCAAACAGGCTTCCGGCCACAATGGCCTGCACCGGGGTGTTGTTTTTAACCTCCGCAGGCAGTGGCAACTCCTGCCGCAGTTCACCCTTGGCATCCAGCTGCGCATCCACCACATCCTTGGCGTCTTTCGGCAGCACCACCGTCGGATCACCGAAGAACCAGCCCTTCAACGCCTCCAGCGGATGCTGGTCCACGCGTACCGCCAGTTTGGCGGTGAAGCGGTTGCCGGCAGCCGGCGCGCCGTACAGATACGCGCCCTTGGCCTGCAGCCGGAACGGCTGGCCGGGCCGCAGCACGGGCGCATCGCTATCCAGATCCAGCTTCATGCGCTCGGGCAGGAATTCCTCGATGCGCAGGCTCATGCCCTGGACCGCGTCCTTGCTGGCAGGGTCGGTACGGAACTCCACTTGCCAACGGCCAGTGGGGGCCTCGGCGGGAATGGTTTTTTCGAAACGGAAATAGCCTTGTGCACCCGGCTCGATCCGCGACTCAATGAAGGTCTTGCCGTCCGGCTGTTTCAATCGCACGAATAGCGATTGGGTTTTGCCATTCTTTGCTGGCACCGGCTTGCCATCAAAATCACGCAGCAGCGCCGACACGCGCACAGTCTCGCCGGGGCGATACAAATCACGCCCGGACCACGCGAACACATCGAACCACGCCTGTTCGCGGCCGCCCACTGCAAATTCAGATAGATCCAGTGCCGGCTGGTTGAACGACAACATCGACATGTCCTTGCCGCGCAATGCGGTCAGTACATGCGCGGCATCCAGCGTGTAGTTCAGCAGTGCGTTGCCATTGCTGTCGGTGCTGGCCTTGAAAATGGCCTCGCCGCGTGCGTCCAGCACCTGCAAGTCCACCCCGCCCAAGCCATCGCCAGTGGCAAGCGATGCGGTATGCACGAACACCTTGTCCTTGTAGGCGCGCACATGCAGGCCGATGTCGCTGACGCTGAAAAATGCAGTGTCAAATTCACCTTTGAACGAGCCGGTCTTTTTCATCACCGCGAAATACAGGCCCGGCTTTTGCAACTCGCCAATGCTCTGGATTGGCAGATAGGTCAATACACGCTCGTTGCGTGCGCCACCGAGCACAAAGCGATTCATGTACACCGGCTCGGCCAATTTCGAGATTGGCGAGCGGCTGTCGGCATCGTCCGGATCGTACCAGGACGGATCCAATTCCCAATTGCTGCGCTTGCCCGCACGCTGATATTCGGCAAAGAACTTTGGCAACGCCGTATCGCGCACGCGCAGAAACTCGACGTCCACCTCATCCACATTCACCGACACCACCGGCAAACCGCGTGATTCCTTCGCCGGAATCACACTGCCCTGCGAAGCAAACCCCACCACCGGCTCCAACTCGCCGGTGTACACCTTCAGCTCAACATCCTTGCCCAAGGTCGTGCCATCAGCGGCGGTCAGCGTGCCGGACAATTTCAGGGTATAGGTTTTGTTGGTTTCGACATTCGGATAGCGCAGCGTTTTGCCGTCATCGCCAAGCGCCCAACCACTCCGATCTTCGCCGCTGGCATCAATCAATACCAGCTTGTCAAACTCTTGCGTGCCCACCAACGGCCGCGAGAACTCCACCGCCACCGTCAGCGCATCCGAGCGCTGCTCCGGATACGCGCGCACCACCGCAAAGCCCTTGACCGCTGCGCGCTCTGCCTTGATCGCCTCGCCACTGGCGGTGGGCAGTTGCCCTTCTGTATTGCGTTTGCAGGCAGCCAGGCCGAGCAGCAGGTTTGCCAGCAACACGGCGGTGAGCAGAGAACGCAGCAGCGGGATCCTTGAACGAGGCATGGCGATTCCATCGCAGATAACTGGGTTTGAGTATAGGACGCGAAGCACGCGAATTTCAGGACGTGAGTTTGCATGACCCGCATACGCCCAAGCCCGGCCTTAACGTCGGGCCTGGGCTGAATCACGATGGATGCTTCGGGCCGGCTTTGCTTTTGGCTTCGATGCCACAGTCAGCAGAAGTCTGCGCTTGCGCACTACGCTCGAAGAACTCCCGCTGCCTTCACCTGCCGCCAAGCTGGTCACGGAACTCCCCGGCGCGCAGCGCAAGGTGTTGTATACGGTCGGGCGATCGGATGGCCGCAGGTTGATAAACATCCTGTTGCAAATGGAAATAGTGGGGTGTTAAAGTCCGCCGCCATGGCTGCAAGCTCAGGGGACATCGCCGTTTTAGACGCCGGTGGTGCTTGCAAGGCAAACACAATATGCCAAGGCAAGCCCGCACCTGTGTGCGACGTTTCGTCATGGAGGGGAGTCTATGGACGGGTCATTGAATAATCGTTGGCGCGACGGGCTGTTGCTGGCTCTGGTGTCGTTGCTGCCCAGCTTGGCTGCGGCCCAATCGGTAACGATTCCGGATGAATACTCAAAGCTGATCAAGCACAGTGGCGAGATCACGGTTTTTGGCAATGACGGTTTTGGCGACAAGATTGATTTGGCCAGTGGTGGCTTGGAGATAATCCAAACGGACATTGATCTTCCTGGAACAAATGCGTTGCCGGTGCGCCTGGCACGGCGCTTTGTTCCTGGTGACAAGTACGCGGGTGGTTTCATTGGTGTCTGGGATCTTGACATCCCATATCTGCATGGAATTTTTGCTAACCATGTTTATAATCCGCGTGGCTGGACGGTGCCGGATGGCGGCACAGGGTATTACAGCCGATGCTCACAATTTGCAGCGCCACCAGATATGTATTTCCAAGGCGGCCATTACCTGGCCGACGAATATTGGCATGGCAGCTTCTTGCATCTACCAGGCGCTGGGGATCAGGAGTTACTGCAAGGCACGCCGCGTGTCCCTGCTGACGGCAAGACTTATCCAGTCGTCACCAAGGCAGGATCAGTTGCCCGTTGTGTCGGTTTGGCAGCCAGCAGCGAGAGTGGCAGTCAGGGTGAGGGCTTTGAGATTGTGACCCCGGAGGGGTTGACTTACACATTGAATCAAATGGTGAGTCGCCCCAACCAAATGATCGCAAAGCCTGTTATGCAAATGGGGTTGGCGGGCGTTTCGGGTGCCGTCCCAGCCCGTCATGGAAATGCCAGCGGTGGCACTGATCATCCCAGTCTGGCCATGAACTTCACTCTGCCGCGCGTCGAGGTCAGGATTTACCCCACCAAGGTGGCCGATCGTTTTGGCAATGCCGTGATTTATACATGGAATGCGAGCAATCCAGGGCAGCTGTTGCAAATGGCGGCAAGTGATGGACGCAAGATCACGTTTACCTATTCCAGCAGTGGCGTGACTGCCAGTGATGGCAGTCGGGTTTGGACGTACAGCCAAAATGCCGGTGCCGAGACAGTAGCGCTTCCAGATGGCAGCACGTGGGTATCCAATTTGGGGGCGCTTTCCAATTACAAGATCGTGGGGTTGGGGGACGGCTGCGAATGGAGTGATGCTGGATCGTCCGGCCCAACTGGCTCTTCTGCAATTGGCAGCATCACTGCGCCTAGCGGTGCCAGTATTGTCTATACGATGGCTCCTGTAGTGATGGGGCGCTCCTGGGTGCCCAGGGAATGCATTTATGATCTCGATTCCGGATATCCATCATACGCAGTGGAGCCAGCGGGCTATTTAAACTTCGCAATCATCAGCAAAAATATCACCGGCCCGGGGTTGCCTGCGTCAGGTGCGCTGTGGGCCTATGGCTATGGGCCCAATAATGGTTGTTTCGTTTATGGGGGTAGCCCCTGCACCGCATCCTCGCCCACCACCCGCAGCATGACGGTGACAGCGCCAGATGGTGTGGTCAACCGCTATACATTCGGTAATCGATTCGCAGTTAACGAGGGCCTGTTATTGCGAATAGATGAGGGCTGGAACGGAACATCTGCAGCACGTACTGTCGAGACAACCTATGCAGATCCTAATGCGGCACCCTATGCGGTGTTTAGCGGGTCAAGTATCCGGCAGCGTGGGGATACGTTAATTTCCAGTGACGTGATGCCAAAGCGGCAAATCACCACCACCCAACAAGGCCGCACGTTCACTTGGAAAGTGGCCTCAGATTGCAGCGGTGTTCCTTATTGCTTTGATACCTTTGGCCGCCCCACCAAAATCATCAAGACGAGCACGCCATGAGGCCGGTCGCCATGACGTTGTCTTCGCTGAATCGTGCCCTGCTCGCTGCCAGTGTTCTGCTCACTGGCCCGGCGTTAGCGCAAACCTACTCCCGCACCGAGGTCATCACCTACCACGACAACACCGCAATCTGGGTGCTCGGCCAAACCGCCAGTGTCACCTGCGTGGCCGCGGTGCCGGTCAACACAAGCTGTGACGGCAACGACGTCGTGGCGCAAACCACGTATGACCCCGCTACCGCGTTGCCCACCGCCAGTTATGCGTTTGGCAAGTTGCAGCAAACCGCCAACTACAACGCCGACGGCACCGTGGCGACGGTGACGGACGGACGCAACAACACGACCACGTTCTCGAACTGGAAGCGCGGCATCCCGCAGACCATCCTGTACGCGGATGGCACCTCGCAATCGGCGTATGTGAACGACAACGGCTGGATCGAGTCGGTCACCAATGAGGTGGCTGCCAAGACCTGCTACAGCTATGACGCGATGGGCCGGTTGTCCGGGATCACCTATCCGTCGGAGACCCAGGACAACGTCTGCAACACCTCCAAGTGGGCGGCTACAACGCGCAGCTTCGTCCCGGTCGCCAGCGCCGAGTACGGCATCGCTGCCGGCCACTGGCGGCTGACGGAGACCACTGGCAACGCAGTCAAGATCACCTACTACGACGGCCTGTGGCGGCCGCTGCTGGTGCGCGAGTACGACGCCGGCAATGTGTCGGGGACGGAGCGCTTCACGCGCACCGCCTACGATGCGGACGGCCGGGTGAGCTTCGCCTCCTATCCCTCGGCGACCAGCAACCCGAGCACGGGTGTGTGGACGTTCTACGATCCGCTGGGCCGGGTGACCTCGGTGAGCCAGGACAGCGAGCTGGGGCAGCCGTTGACCACCACGACGGAATATCTGAACGGCTTCCTCACTCGGGTGACCAACCCCCGCGGCTTCCAGACGGTCACCAGCTACCTGACCTACGACCAGCCGAGCACCGACTGGCCGCTGCAAATCAACGCACCGGACGGGGCCAGCACCACGATCGCGCGCGACGTGTTCGGCAAGCCACTGAGCCTGACCCGCGGCGGGGTGACCCGCAGCTACGGCTACAACGCTAACCAGGAGCTGTGCCGCAGCGAAGAACCCGAGACCGGCACCACCCTGTACGCCTACGATGCTGCCGGCAATCTGAGCGCCTCGTCCGCCGGCCTGCCTGCAGGCACCGCCTGCGGCAGCACCAACACGCGCACGGTAACCCGCAGTTACGATGCCCGAAACCGGCTGCAAACACTCAGCTTCCCGGACGGCAACGGCAACCAGAGCTGGACCTACACCGCCGACGGCCTGCCCAGCACGGTCACGACATCCAACAGCGGCAACAGCGTCACCAATACCTATGCCTACAACAAGCGCCGCCTGCTGACCGGCGAGGCCATGACCGCCGATGCACTGCAAGGCTGGAGCATCGGCTACACCTACAACGCGCTGGCCCAGGTGATCAGCGAAGCCGCCCCGGCCAGTGTTGCGGTGAATTACACCGTCAATGCCTTGGGCCAAACCACCGCCATCAGCGCACGCCCCGATGCTGGCACGACATACACCCTGGCCAGTAATGCCAGCTATTACGCCAACGGTGCCCTCAG
>NZ_JAIQDJ010000008.1 GCF_020034655.1 Thermomonas beijingensis
AGACAGACGCCTGGATCGGCTGGATGCTAGGAAGCACATGCAGTGGAACCCTTGGCACTTGGGGCGGCACCAGCCGTCATTGCATGCGCTGTTGAAACAATAAGCGGCCGCACCCGAGTTCGATGCGGCCTTTCAAGGGCACCTGCTTCGATTACTTGGTCTTCAGCGAGACATCGTCGATCAGGAACGATGTCTGCACCTGCGCACCTTCAGTGCCTTGGAAGTACACGCGGATGGTCTGGCCCTTGTACGCGGTCAAGTCGAAGCTGCGTTGCACGTAACTCGTCCCCTTGTTGAGGTTGGAGTATGTGGCCAGTGTCGACAGCACCGCATTGTTGCCGTTGCGCACTTGGATCTTCAAGGTGTCGTAGGCAGAAGTGGTGCTGGTTTCGTCGCTGTCCACGCGCAACCAGAAGGTCAGCGTGGCGTTGGTGGCCGCGGACGGGATCGCAACCGACTGCCAGGCGCTGTCGGTATGGGCACTGCCGTAACCGTTCAGCCAAGCCTTCCAGGTGCCGGTCTTCGCCGCATAGCTGCTGTCATTGGTGATCACGCCGCTGCTGGTTGTCCAGCTGCTACTGCCGGATTCGAAACCGCCGTTGACGATCCGTTCCACGGCCGGCGCAGTGTTGTCGATCGAGAACGCGACCGCGGACGAGGTGCCGATATTGCTGGCTGCGTCGTAAGCCTTCGCGGTCATGGTGTGGCTGCCGTTGCCGAGCGTGGTCGAATTCAGCGTGATCGAATACGGCGAAGTGGTATCGGTGCCATTGAGCGCACCGTCGACGTAGAACTCGACCTTGCTGACGCCGACGTTGTCGGACGCCGTGGCCGACAACGTGATGGTGCCGCTGGTACCGGCTTCGCTGGCGCTGACCGTTGGCGCCGTGGTGTCGGCGGTGGTGTTGCTGATGCTGAACCCAACAGCGGTAGACGTGGCGCTGTTGCCGGCGGCGCCGAACGCCTTGGCGGTTAGGCTGTGGCTGCCATTCGCCAAGGTGGTCGAGTCCAGCGTCATCGAATAAGCCGCCGCAGTGTCGGTACCGACCAGCACGCCATCAACATAGAACTCGACCTTGCTGACGCCGACGTTATCGGACGCCGTGGCCGACAACGTGATGGTGCCGCTGCTGCCGGTTTCGCTGGCGCCGACGGTCGGCGGCGTGGTATCCGTCGGAGGCAGCGTACCGCCCTGGTCCACCCAGATCGGTGCCGACCACAGGCGCAGACCGTCGGCCTGGGTGACGACCGCGTAGTAGAAGTGCTTGCCGTTGGCCGGGGTGACGCTGTATGTACCGCTGCCTTCGGTGAGCTGGGTGACGGTGCCGTTGCGGCCGGGCACGCCTTCGAAAAACTGCACGCGCTGCGCGGTCTGGCCACTGGTGCTGGCGTAGTTCGCAACCAGGGTCAATGGGCCGCTGTTGGCGAAGGACTCGCCCATCACGTGGCCATTTCCGGTCAGCACCAGCTGGCCGCTTCGATCTTCGGTGGCGAATGTGCGGCGTGCGCGCAGCGCGTCGAAGAATGCGGCCGTGGTCAGGGGGGTGCCGCTGGGCAGCAGCACGCCAGTACGGTTGGTGAAGCTCAGGCCCCAGTTCGCGCAATGGTTGTCCTGGTCACTGGACGGCGCAACGTGATAGCCGGCCTCCAGCAGCTTGTTCCAGGCCGCCGTGTAGGTGCTGCGACCGGTTTCGGTCTGGGTGGTGTTGGTGGAAAACGCCGAACTGTTGAGGACTTCCGCCAGCACCATCACTTCGCCACCATTGGCGTCGTAACCTAGGGCGACGCCGTTGACCAGGAACTGGCCGCTGCTGGCGGGATGGTTGAACTGGCCGATCCAGCCGCGTTGCTTCATCAGCGCGTACAGCGCGGGATAGTCGCTCTTGGCGGTGAAAACCCCGCCGATCAGCTGGCCCGAACCGTTGTATTCCCACTCGGTCAGCACATCGGGATTGATGATGTTTAGGTGGCCGCCGTTGCTGATCACGCCCCACTCCAGGCCGTATAGCGCCATGAAGTCAGGATTGGCAGAACGGGCAGCAGCAGCCTGCTGCAAGCCACTGTTGAACAGCGCGTTCGCATTCGCTGGCACCGCTGAGGCATTGGTGCCGGTGGAACCGTCGTACATGTGATTGTGCTCTGATGTCAGCAGAAAGTCGCCGCCGGCCTGCACGCGCATCATCGTGTAGGCATCGCTCGGGCCCATCGTGCCGGCCTGCGGTACTTCGGAACCACTGCAGCTACCGACTGGCGAGCCACCATCGCTGTGATTGGTCTGGCTGTGCATGTTGCCGTAGTAGATGGTGTACGGCAGGCTGCCGCTCGCCACGACCTGATGGATCGCTGCAAGTCCGGCGGCGGAACGGCTTTGCCTTGCCGTATTGAGCGGCGAGATCGTCTGGATACGCGCCGCCGGCACCTTGCCCAGCATCACGTCGTAGCGCTGCTCCACCATTTCCTCGCTGAAGGCAGCGAAGGCTTGCTGCACGCGCTGGTCGATGGAGAGACGCGCATCAGCCGTGGTCGCAAGAGTCGGCACCGCGCGCAGGCGCACCGTGTAGTAACCCGAAGGCAGACTGCGACCGTTGGCACCGAGCCCGTTCCAGCGACCGACTGCGAGCCCGCGCCCCTCCTTCAGTGCGGTGATGTCGCTGTCGCTGCCGATCACCCTACCGTTTGGGGCGATGACTTCAACCATCCACGCGGCCTGGGTGGCACCGCCGGCGCCTGGGTAATCGAAATCCACGCGGATCGGGAAGTTCGCGTCGACCACCTTGAATGGCACCGTGAGTGTGGCATCGAATTCGTAATGATCCGGATGGCTAATCTCGGAGGCAGCGACAGACGTGCAAACAAAAGCGAGGGCGCAGGCCAGCATGTGCTGGCGCAGGGTGCGGTGCTGCATGATTGTGTATCCCCAGTGTGGTTCCGCATTCCTGCGGGTCAATTCCCCAGGCGGACTATGATCGAAACCGTATGTTTCCGGAGGATGACAATCGGCAGCCTAGGTGCGCGCCCTGCGGCACGCCGGAAGCACGCTCCAGCGGGTGATCGTGGCGCTACTGCGCGCCGAACCGGCGTTCGACAAACGGATCCGCGGCTTCGCCATGCACGACGCGGTGCTGACCGGCGTGGAGACCCGCACGTCCTCGCCGCTGCGGATCACCCGCGGCGAGGACGGCCACAGCCGCAACACGCGCGGAGTGTGCTGGGCGGGGGCAAACCCTAGGCAAGCCCAAGCGGGCAGCCTGATCATGGTTACCGCCGAGGCTGCCACGCCATGACTGGAATTCGGGTATCGACTAGTGACCAGGGTGATGGCCTCGCACTGGGTGGACAAATCACCCGCAGTTCAGGAACCGGGTAAACAGCAACGCGTTGCAATGGATCGTTGAACGGCATCCAGCGGAACGCCAGCCGGGGAAGCCCGGCACCCACGCTCATACCAATTCGCTGGCAGCCGCCATGACGGTATCGCCGATCAGCCCACTTGCCCAAGCAACCCGCGGGCTGCGCCGTACTTCGGGGTGGATGGCCAGCCACAACGGACGCTGCACACCCCAACCGGATGCCAGCGCCACGAGACGCCGATCGTCACGTGCCAGGAAGTGGGGCAGCAGCGCAACGCCGAGCCCGGCGCAGGCGGCCTCGCACAGGATGAGCAGGTCGTTGCTGGCGAAGGCAACGCTGCGTCCTGCCGCGAACTCGCGCAGGCAGCGTGCGGTGTCGCCTCCGCCATCCTCGTCTCCGTGGCGCAGGAATCGCCAGTCGACCTCCGCAACCTCGCCCCAGCGCGGATGGGCATAGAACCCGTAGCCCACGTTCGCGAGTGGCCGACCGGCCAGCCGTTCATCCGCCGGCCGCCCCAGGCGCAGCGCGATATCGGCCTCCCGCCGCGCCAGGTTGGCCTCGCGCGCCTCGCCCAGCAGCTGCAACTGGATCGCAGGGGCCAGTGCCAACGCCGGCGCCAGTCGCGGTAAAAGGAACCGGCTGGCGAAAATCGGCGGCGCCGACACCCGCACCGGCCCACTGGTGGTGCCATGCGCGTGTGCTGCGTGCGCAAGGGCGAGCGCCTCCTCCTCCAGCCGTCGTGCGTACGGCACCAGCGATTCGCCTTCGCAAGTCAGGCGCCACGCTTGCGGCAGTCGATCGAACAGGTGCAGGCCCAAGTGCTGTTCCAACGTCGCGATGCGGCGTGCCACCGTGGTGTGCTCCACGTCGAGTGCCCGCGCTGCGGCACTGAGTGTGCCGAGGCGAGCAACTTCAAGGAAATAACGGATGCCATTCCAGTCGGGCAATGCCGATGGCAGCCGGGAGTCGGTTGTGTTTTTTTGCACAAGCGTGGTGCCAAAACGGGGAATGACTGCATATATTCGCACGACTAGACTGCTGGCCCGTTCCCATCTGAAGACCGCCATGCGCGAATCCACCTGTCAACGACGCATCACCCTGACTGGCCACGGCGGCCCCGGGCAGCTGCGCCTGATCGAATCGGCCCTGCCCCCGCCCGGCCCCGGCGAAGTCCGCGTGCGCCAGCGCGCCATCGGCGTGAACTTCGTCGACGTCTACTTCCGCACCGGGGTGTACGCGCTTCCGGCGTTTCCCAGCGGACTGGGCGTCGAAGCGGCCGGCATGGTCGAAGCAATCGGCGAAGGTGTGGACGATGCCTGGTTGGGCCGACGCGTGGCGTATGCCGGCCCGCCCATCGGTGCGTATGCAAACGTGCGCAACCTGCCGGTGGCGCAACTCGCATGCTTGCCCGCCAACGTGGACGACGACACCGCCGCGGCGATCCTCCTGCGTGGGCTGACCGCCCACATGCTGTTCGCTCACGTACGCCCCTTGCGCGCAGGCGATGTCGTGCTGGTGCACGCTGCGGCAGGCGGGCTGGGTCTGGTGCTGGCGCAGTGGGCCAGCGCACTCGGGGCACGCGTGATTGGTACCGTCGGCTCGGACGAGAAAGCCACGCTCGCCCATGCCCATGGCACCGAGCGCACCGTGATCCACACGCGCGAGGATTTCGTCGCCGCGACCCGCGACTTCACCAATGGCCGCGGCGCGGATTTCGTGATCGACGGGATCGGCGGCGCGACCTTCGACCGCTCGCTCGACGCCCTGGCGCCATTCGGCATGGCCGCCTCGATCGGACAAGTGGCCGGTGACGTCGCCGCGATCGACATGGCCCGTCTGCATGCGTCGCGCTCGATCGCAGTATCGCGCCCGGGCGTATTTCGCTTCGTCGCCGATTCTGAGCGCTACCGCGAAGGCTGCCAAGCCGTGTTCGATCGCCTAGCCACCGGCCTGCGCGTGCGCATCAGCGAACGGTTGCCACTTGCCGATGCGGCGCGCGCGCACCAGTTGCTTGAATCCGGCCGCAGCGCCGGCTCCCTCCTGCTCGTTCCCTGAAGGCCTCGTGATGCTTTTCATTGTCCTGTTGACCTACCGGCAACCCCTGGCCGTCGTCGACCGCCACATCCCCGAACACCGCGCCTTCCTGGCGCGCCATTATCGCGCCGGCCACTTCCTGCTCTCCGGGCCACTGGAGCCGCGCGATGGGGGCGCGATTCTGGCCCGCGCGCCCGATCGGGCGACCCTCGACGAATGGTTGCGGGAGGATCCATTCCATGCGAACGAGATCGCCGCCTACTCCGTGGTTGCGTGGACGCCGACGCTGCGTGCCGAAGAGGTGGATCCAACGCTCGCCCCGGCGGCATCCACGGTCCCTGCGGGCGATGATCCGGCCATCGAAACCACTGCGCCGTTCCCGGTTGCCGTTTTCGCGGACCACGTACCACCACGGCCCCTGACCTCCGCCTATCCCGCGCCGTTCGCTCAGCGCCTGGCAGGCCGCGAGAAGCGCGTGCTCGGTGATCGGTTCGGCCTGCGCAACTTCGGCGTGAACCATGTCACCCTGCAACCCGGCGCGCAATCGGCGCTGCGTCACGGGCACGGGCGCCAGGACGAGTTCGTCCACGTGCTTCGAGGCGAATTGGTCTTGATCACCGATGTCGGCGAAAGCCGCCTGACTGCCGGCATGAGCGCCGGCTTCCGCGCCGGCAGTGGTGATGCCCATCATCTGCTCAACCGCGGGACGTCGCCCGCGGTCTATCTGGAGGTCGGCGACCGCAGCCCCGGTGACCGCGTGCAATACCCCGACGACGATCTGCAGGCCGTGTTGATCGAGGGGCGTTGGTCGTTCGCCCACAAGGACGGAACACCCTACTGACCCGAAGCCACCCCGTCCGTGATTCCGGGGTAGAACCGGTCAGCCGAGAGTGAGTCAGCGGCGGAAGGCGCTGGCATGTGACAAAAAGCGAGACTGTCTTGGCAGCCGGATTCAAGCGATACGAGCTGAGCAGGCGCCGTGGCACCTGCAAGCAACATCGCCGCCGCCAGCAACATCATCGCTCCAAGATCGCTACCACGCCCATCCCGCCAGCGGTGCAGATGCTGATCAGGCAACGGCCGCTGCCGCGCTGCTTCAATTCCTTGGCGGCGGTGGCGACGATGCGTGCGCCGGTGGCGGCGAACGGGTGACCGGTGGCCAGTGATGAGCCATTGGGGTTGAGCTTGGCCGGGTCGATGCTGCCCAGTGCCGCGTCCAAGCCCAGCCGGTCGCGGCAGTAGGTGGCGTCTTCCCATGCTTTGAGCGTGCACAATACTTGCGCGGCGAAGGCTTCGTGGATTTCGTAGAAGTCAAAATCCTGCAGGCGCAGGTTGTTGCGCTTGAGCATGTCGGCGACCGCCACGGTGGGCGCCATCAGCAGGCCCTCGCCGTGGACGAAATCGACCGCAGCGACCTGCGTGTCGCGGATATGGCACAGCACTTCATGACCGTGGGCGGCCGCCCATTCGTCGGTGGCCAGCAGGCAGGCCGATGCACCATCGGTCAGCGGGGTGGAATTGCCCGCCGTCAGGGTGCCCTTGCCCGAGGTTTTATCGAACGCAGGCTTCAGTGTGGACAGTTTTTCCACGCTGGAATCGGGGCGCAGGATGTTGTCGCGGCTCACGCCACGGAAGCTCACCACCAGATCATCAAAAAACCCGCGTGCATACGCAGCGGCTAATTTCTGATGCGACGCTGCCGCCAAGGCGTCCTGCGCATCGCGGCGGATGCCCCATTCCTTGGCCATGTCTTCGCAATGTGCGCCCATCGATTTGCCCGTGCGCGGTTCGGCCACACCGGGGAAATCCGGCTTCAATTCGGACAAGCTGAAGCCTTTGAATGCGGCCAATTTCTGCCCGAAACTTTTGCCTGCCGCCGCTTTCAGCAAGCGCGCACGCAGTGCCTTGCCGTACACAATCGGGACATCGGAGGTGGTGTCCGAGCCGCCGCCGATGCCGGCCTCGATCTGCCCGGTGGCAATTTTCCCGGCGATGTGGATCAGCGTATCCAACGAGGTGCCGCAGGCGCGCTGCAGGGTAATGCCCGGCGTGAGTGGCGATAGCCCCGACGACAGCGCGGCTTCGCGGCCCAGATTCCAGTCGGACGAATGCTTGATCACCGCACCCATCGCCACTTCGCCCAACGGCTGTCCTTGCAGGCCGAATTTTTCGACCAGCGCGCCCAACGTGCGCACCGAAAGCCCCAAGTTGCCCACATCGGCATACGCCGTGTTTTGCCGGCAAAAAGGAATGCGTACACCACCCAGCACCGCCACGGGACGACCGTATTGCATGACTCACCTCAAGGACGCACCCGCGCAGCGGGCATAATGTAGGCCGAGTGTAGCGCCGCCTTTCCGAGTCAAGACTCCATATGTCGCAAGCGTCCAATTCCCCAGCCGTGTTCCGCGGCGTGATCGCCATTGAGTTGCGTGACGGCAGCCCACCCGAACGCGCCGCATTACCCGCAGCATCCGCCGGCGAAGTGGCCGCACTGTTGGGCCGCGACTTGGCCAAGCTGGCCCCTGATGTTGCCGATTGCGAGTTGGCGCTGCTGGCCGCGCATTTTGATCCCGCCGAAGCCTTGCGCCCGGCGTGGCCGCTGCACCGGCACGTGCAGGAATTGCTGCAACGTGCGCCCGGGCAGGCGCAAGGCGCCCGCGTGATCGGGTTTGGTGCCGATGCACAAGGCGCTTTGCCGGTGCCGATGCAAGCCGATGCGGCACTCGCCGGCGGCGGCTTGCGGGTGTTGCCATTCGTGCTGCGCGGCGGCGCATTCGACAGCGTGGCCGAGCAACTGGAATCGAAATTATTCGACTGCGGCATGGCTCAGGCCGATGCCGCACTGGCCTTGCAAGAAGGTCTGGGTGCACGCATCGAACATATCCGCTACCTGAGCCTGCATGACTTGCTGGCGATGATGGCGATGCAATACCAGAACGCCGGGCTGGAGGGCATGTGGACCTTGCTGGAAACCGCCTTGCTGGAACCTGCCGGCGAGTGGTTATTGGATGCGCCACCGGAACCGCTGGCGCGCTATGCCGATGGCGAAGTGCGCATTGCCTTGCTGGATCCGGCGACATGGCAAACCCGCAATGCCCCGCAGCAAGACGATGCAGCCAAACTGGAGCGCGGTTTTACCTTGTTCCAAATGCGTTGCCGGCAATACGCCGCGGTGCTGGAAGCCCATGGCGTACCGGTGCAGTACGTGCATTGTGCGGATGGTCAGCCACACTGTTTGCACTTTCCTCTTCAGCGCTGGCGGGATTGAGCGATATGAACAACCACGCCGCAGAGCAGCGCCGCCACGCTTTGGAAATCTTCGATGCGGTAGTTGATCTTGCCGCGAGTGCACGCGGCAACAAGCTGACCGAGTTGTGTGGTGATGATGCCGCGTTGCGCGCACAAGTACAGGCCCTGCTGGATGCCGATGCGGCCGCCACGGAGCCGTTTAGCGGCAACGCAGATGTGTGGGGGGGGGCACTCGGGCATGAGGAGAGTCCGCAACACGACCCCATGCTTGGCCGCAGTATCGGCGCGTGGAAAATCATTGACGTCATCGGCCGCGGCGGCATGGGCGCGGTGTATGCGGCGGAGCGCAGTGATGGTGCGTATGCGCAGCACGCGGCACTCAAGCTGATTCGCGCCAGCGCGGATTCACAAGCGGCGCGTGAGCGTTTCCTGCGTGAGCGACAAATTCTTGCGGGCTTGCAACACCCCAATATCGCGCGGTTATTGGACGGCGGATTCAGCGCTGAGGGCGAACCCTATTTCGTGATGGAGCGTATCGATGGCGTGGCCATCGACCGTTGGTGCGATGTGCACACACTCGGCCTGCGTGAACGCATCGTGTTGTTCTTGCAGGTGCTCGACGCGGTGCGTTATGCACATCGGAACCTGGTCGTACACCGCGACCTCAAGCCGTCCAATTTATTGGTGGATACCGAAGGCCGGGTGAAGCTGCTCGACTTCGGCATCGCCAAGCAATTGGCCGATGCCGAAGCCACGGCGACCCTCGATCGCGCACTCACCTTTGAATACGCCAGCCCCGAACAGCTGCATGACGCGCCGATCACCACCGCCACCGACCTCTGGCAGTTGGGCGTGATCTTGCATCGCTTGTTATCGGGCGCGCATCCGTTCGGGCTGACCCGCGACACCCCGGTCGCCAGCCAGCTGCAGCAGCTGGAACGCGAGCCCGAACCGCTGACCCGGGCTGCTTCCAGCGCACCCGCAGAACAAGCAGCGCTACGCGGCGGATTGAGCCCGACGGCACTTTCCAAGGCGCTACGCGGCAGCCTCGCCGACATCGTGCAAGCGTGTTTGCGTCGCAACCCCGAGCAGCGCTATGCCTCCGCCGATGCTCTGGCGAATGATTTGAAGGCGTGGTTGGACAACCGCCCAATCGCTGCCGTGCCGCTGTCGCGCATGCAGCGCACGCGACTGTGGCTGCGCCGCAACCGTGCGCTGGCGGCTTCGCTGGCGGCAATTACCGTGGCGCTGCTTGCTGGCACCGGGGTGGCGTTGTGGCAGGCGCGGGAGGCGCGCACGCAAGCGCAGATCGCGCAGCGTGAAAGTGACAGCGCACGCACCACGCTGGCGTTCCTCACCGATACGCTGGCCGCCGCATCGCCCGATCAAGCGATGAGTACCGATGTCAGCGTCCGCCAACTACTCGACCAGGCACGCACGCAACTCGATCAGAAGCGGCTCGATCCGCAAGTGAAGCAGTCGGTGCAACGGCTACTTGGGCGACTGTACACGTCGCTGGGCGAACCGAAGACCGCCGCCGCCTTGCTCGAACAAGGTCTGCGCGGGGTAACGCCGTCCAGCCGCGAAGAGGCACTGCTGCTGGCCAGCGACCTGGATGCCTACTCCAGCGCCTTGGGCACGCTGGAGCGCGGCAAGGCATCGCTGGCAATCGCGCAACGTGCGGCCACGCTGCGTGGCAGATTCGCATCCGACGATCCCGCGCAGCAGCTCTACATCCATGACCAGCTGGGAATCGCGTACTACCGCAACGGCGACAACAAACAGGCAGAGCAGGAGTGGCTGCAAGTGCTGGCGCTGGCACGCAGCATGAAGGATCCGCCGCGAGACGTGGTGATCAACAGTAGCCAGACTCTTTCCTCGATGTTGTCGTTCAACGGCGATTACAAGCGAGCCCTGCAGATCGTCGACCAGGGCATCGCCTTTGCCGACCGCAGCGGTATCCCGGCCGATCATCCGATGCGCATCAACCTGCTGCGCTCACGCGCCGAAGCCCTGCTCAAACTGGGCGATGCCAGGTCCGCCGAACCCGTGATCCGCCGAGCCATTGCCCTGCAACGCAAGACCACCAGCGACACCGGCAACCACATGGCGACGCTGCAGAACACACTTGGCCTTGTACTCAACGATCTGGGGCGCTACCGCGAAGGCCTTCAGGCAATCGCCCAAGGCGAATCAATCGGAAGCGCGGCGACACCAGCACCAACCGAGCGCGCGATTTCGCTGATGAACCTGTCTGGAACCAACGAAAATGCCGGCGATTACGCCGCGGCGCTGGCGCTGGGCAAGCAAGCGCTGGCCCTGCTGGATGCAGCCGGTCTCTCCGCTGACGATCCGCAACGCCGCATGTTGGAGCGTAATTACGTGCGGAGCCTCGGTCTTGCCGGGCAGCAAGCCGAGGCCTTCAAGCGCATGCAGGCCCTGCGCGAACGCGCACGCACATTGGATGGCGAGGATTCGGCCGAATACGCCTTGACGACGTGGCAGTTGGTCGTGATTGCCCGACACCTGCACGACCCGGCACGTGGCCTGCCGCTGCTGGCGGAAGCCCGCAAGCGCTGGTCCGCGCTGGTGCCGAACACCCATCCGGTGTTTACCCATGCGCTGCGTGCAGAAGCCTCATTTGCACGCGATAGCGGCGATCTTGCGCACGCAGAAACCTTGCAGCGCGAGGCTATCGGCAAGTTTGAAGCGGCGGGCGCACTGCCAGTCGACCTTGCCATTGCGCACGAAGAACTTGCCGGCATCCTGTTCGACCGCGATGATAAAAACGGGGCTCGCCAGTTGCTTGAACACGCGCTACCTGTATTGCGCGAAGCGTTATTGCCGCAAGAAAACAGCCGCGCCGATGCCGAGTCGCTGGCGCACAAATTAGGCATGCGCTAGCCCTTGCTTGGTGCCGCCACTTTTTTCTCGCTCACCATCGCCTTGCCGGACTTCACGCATTCTTGTTGCGCGGCTTTCCCGCCTGCGCCATCGAGCATGTCCGCGCAGCAGGACGCGATCTGTTTGTCGCTTCTGGCATGCTGGTATTTGACGCATTGTTCGGCGGCGCCCTTGCCGCCGTTGACCGAATCGGCGTGCGCGGTCGGCGCCAATGCGGCACAAGCGAGGATGAAGGGCAAGGTGATCTTGAAGCTCCGAATCATGATGTGCTCCCAGTGATGAGGGTTCCCGGCATGTGGTGCCCGCTTGACGCGCGCCGGGATTCGCGTCGGGCGAAAGGCGTGTCCGGCGAGACCGCGACCGTGCCGCCGCCGGCATTGGCGGAGTAGGCATTGCCGGCGATGGCGAATGACATCCCGGTCTGTTGGTACTGGGTCGAGAACGATGATCCGACGGTCATCGACAGGATCAGGCAGTCGTAATGCCCGTCAGCCAGGCGACCGCCGCTGGCAGCGGCCGCGCCGGTGGTGGGTGCCGACGCAGCGGTGGGTGCAACCGGCGACAACATTCCGCCAAGAACCTGCGGTTCGACATGCAGCAGCTTCCGGCTGAAGCCGGCGGCCATCGTCCTGGCCTGCTCGACCTGCGTGGCATTGCCGTGCTGCTTGCCGTCCACGTAGAACACCAGCGGCAGGCCGGCGGCGGCGAGCAGAACGTCGTAGCGCGCGGTCTTGTCCTTGTCCGGGGCGCGGGCGATGTCCGACTGCGCCAGACTCGCATTGAGTGAATCGAACAGTCGCTGCTGCGCGTCGGCATCCGGCTCCCGTTCGGTCTGCACGGTCGCCACGGAGGCGATGAAGAAGGTCATCGCGCCGGCGATCGTGTTCTGCCACTTGCCCTTGTACTTCAGCGCGAACATCTCCTTGCCCGCGCCAGCCAGTTGCAGGATCTGCCGCTGTTCCTCCGGCGAGTTGCCCAGGCTGTCGGCCAGCTGCTGCACCGCGTCGCCGCCCGCCACCGGGGTGAACAGCGTGGCCGTCGGCGAGGTGGGGCGGCTGGGTGCCACGCTGCTGCCCGGCGTGACCTTGCCGCCATAGCGCGGGTACTTGGCGCAGACATCCGGCAGGCGCTCGTGCTTGCGCAGTGCGCTGTCGCAGATGGCGGTGTCCATGATCTGGTGGCTGATGGCGCTGTTGACCAGCCATTGCTGCGCATGTGTGGCCGGCGCGCACGCCAGCATGGCAAGGAGGGCGAGATGACGCGTTTTCATCCGGAAGCTCCGGCAAGGAGAGTGCAATGCCACACGATCCCGTGCCCACTCATGTCGCACCCCCGCAGTTGTCCACGGGCGTCAGGGTGAAATGCTCGCCACCGCTGGTAGTGCGCGACTGGCTGCCGGCGGTGGTGGTGCCGCCGCCTTCGGTGGTCAGCGTGCCCGGCTTGTCTGCGCCATCGGGGAATTCGATGTGATAGCGCCCGCCGGCACTCCAATGCAGGCCGGGAATGTTGGGTGTGCGCACGAACTTGTAGGTGCCGTCCACGCCGCCGCTGAATGCCACCCCGAACATCCTGCCGTTGAGCACAAAGCTCTGGCTGATATCGCAAATGGTGTCATCCACCGGGTCACCGCTGCCGCCAACCACGTGGTAAGCGCGTGGTGCGACAGCTGCACCGATCCCGCCACAACGCGGGCGTTTGTCGTTTTCATCCGTGCGTGGCGCATTGGTGCATGGTTCTTCCGGCGGCGCAGTTGTTGCAACGGGTGCATTTGCTGCTGCAGGCACGGGTTGGGAGGGCGCTGCAGTGTGTGGTTCCTGCTTCGGTGCGCAGGCAACAAGCAACACAAGTGCAGTGGTGCAAAGGATGGGCCATGCGGATCTGGGCATGTGCAGGGTCCGTGGAGGTTGCGTGGTCATTCCACTGGGTTGTCGGGAGTCGCTTGTCGTGGGGGACATCACTTAGCGCAGCCTCCCCACCAGTGGCTGTGGGTCCGCAGGCTGCAGTGGCGGATCATGGCGTGGCTTCGCAGTGATCAATCCGCGTCCATTGGTCGGTAAACGTCTGGTGTACGGCTTTTGCTTGCACGGTCAGGCCCGAGCCACGCCCGGTCACTGCGGCGGCGGCGGTGTAGGTCGCGGTCATCTTGTCTTCCGGGCCGTCAAGCGTGTAGGTGTATGCGGTATTGGCCATGCCGCCGCCACCGGCAAACACCCAGTCCACCTTGCCGCTTTTGCGGTCGTTGGGCGTGTACTTCAAGGTGATCATGCCGCGCCCGACTTTGCCGCTGAACGGCCGGGTGATGTCGCAGGCGGTGAAGGATTCGCCGTTTTCCAAGGTGATGCGATAGGCGTGCGAATCGCTGGCCTGCGGACTGCCCATGCCAGCGCAGCGCGGGCGTTGGTCATTGGGATCGGTGCGCGGTTCGTGGGTGCATTTTTCGTCTTGCGGATTTTTCACCTGAAGCGCGGGAGACTGTGCTGCCATGCTCGAGGGCGGCGGCGATCCGGATTTGTGCGCGTCGTTCGGAGCCTGATCTGGCGAACACGCCGCCAACACGCACAGCGCAAATGGCGCACAACAACGTAGTGCAGGATGCATGGGAAATATCCGCCAGGGGTGTTCTCTGCTCTAGCGGAAAAATGCGCCGGAACCGGACAACCGCCCGCGAACAGGTTTATGGCGTGGCGCGAATCACCCCGCAGGCCACCCGCGCACCGGCATTGCCGGCCGGCTGGCTGCTGTAATCGTCGGCATTGGCGTGGACGATGATGGCACGGCCCACGATGTCGGTGGCTGCACTGCCCCCCAAACCGACGCCATCCACTTGCACAGCCACATGCGCCACGCCATTGGCATTGGCGATCAGGTTGTCGCTATCCCCCGCATGGTGTGCACCGTGCCCGGCGCGGCCATGCGGCTGCATCGCCGGGTTGAAGTGGCCGCCGGCGCTGGCCGCATCCACTGCGCTGCAATCGCCTTTTTCGTGGATGTGAAAGCCGTGGCTGCTGCCTGGCGTCAGACCACCGATATCACCACGGATGTACACGCCTGCGCCCATTGGCAGCAAGGTGAGTTTGCCGCTGACCAAGCTGCCGGAAGCCGAGGCGAGGTTGGCCACGGCTTGCTTGCTGGTGCTGATGGCAGCGGGGGTTGCTTGCGTGGGTTTGGGGGCGACCGCCGGCTGGCTGGCACAGGCGGCCAGCATCAAGGGGAAGACCATCGACAGGCTGGATGCGGTATGGCGGTGCATGGTGTTCTCCTGTGCGGGTTTGCGTCAGCTAATCGGTGCTTGCTTGCGTGAGCTGCCCAACTTGCGGGTAATCGTATTGCGGCCCAACCCGAGAGCTTGGGCCGCGTCACCACGATGCCCGTCGCAGTGAGCCAGTGCCGCGTCCAACAAGGCTTGTTCGAACTGCGCCTTGGCCAGTGCGTGCAACTCGGGGGTATGTTGGCGCAACTGCTGTTGCGCCCATGTCGATAACGGCTGCGTCCAGCTAACGGCGACGTTGCCGGCGTGTGCAACCGCGCCGGGCAGAGTGTCGGCCAAATCCTGCACGCCGATGCTGTCGCCTGGGGCCAATGCAGCCAAGCGCCAACACAGGTTTTCCAACTCACGCACATTGCCCGGCCAAGCGTGTGCTTGCAGGCGTTCGAATGCAGCGTTGCTGAACTGTTTGACAGGCAGTTGCAGGCGCTGCGCGGCATGCGCCAGAAAGCGCGCAGCCAGCTCGGGAATATCTTCGCTGCGCTCACGCAGGGGTGGCAGCGGCAGCCGCACCACATTCAAGCGATGCAGCAAATCGGCGCGAAACCGCCCGGCATCGACCAAGGCTTCCAGCGGCTGATGGGTGGCTGCGATCAAGCGCACATCCACGCGGATCAGCTCGCGCCCACCGACGCGGTAAAACTCGCCCTCGGCCAGTACGCGCAACAACCGCGTTTGCAGTGCCGCTGGCATGTCGCCGATTTCATCCAGAAACAGGGTACCGCCATCGGCCTGTTCGAAACGGCCGATATGGCGTTTGCTGGCTCCTGTGAATGCACCAGCCTCGTGGCCGAAGAGTTCGGACTCCAGCAATTCGGATGGGATCGCTGCGGTATTCAGCGCGACAAACGGTCGCGTGGCACGCGGGGATTCGCGATGCAGCGCACGTGCCACCAACTCCTTTCCGGTACCGGTTTCGCCGGTGACCAAGACCGACAACGGTACCTGCGCCAACCGGCCAATGGCACGAAACAGAGCACGCATCGCCGGCGCATGGCCCACCAGCAGGCTGCCATCGGCAGCGGCCGGCGCAATGACGGGAGTGGCGACAGGGGTGGGCTGTGGCAAGGCGCGGCGGACCAGTGCCACCGCTTCATCCAGATCGAACGGTTTGGACAAAAACTCGTGCGCGCCGCCGCGAAACGCGCCGGCGGTGCTGGCCACATCGGTATAGGCCGACATCACGATCACCGGCAGTTGCGGCTGCGCCGCTTTGAGTTTGTCCAGCAGCTGCAGGCCACCGTCGCCGGGCATGCGCACATCGGTGATCACCAGTGCCGGTACCGTGCCGGTGTGCAGCATGTCGAGGGCATCGGCTGCATTGCTGAAAGCTTCCACCGCGTAGCCGGCATCGCGCAATGCGGTAGCCAAGACATAGCGCACGGCGTGGTCGTCATCCACCACCCACAGACCTACCGGCTCAGTCATGACTTGGCTCCGATAGTGGCAGCAACAGGGTGAATACGGTATGCCCGGGGCGCGAGCGCCAAGTCAACGATCCGCGATGCTCACGCGCGATCTGCTGGGTCAGCGCCAGCCCCAAGCCGGTGCCGTCGGCGCGACCGCTGACCAAGGGCAGCAAGACATGTTCGGCCAACTCTGTCGGAATGCCGCAGCCGTCATCGACGATATCCAGACGCAATGCCTGCGCATGCACGGCATCAAAAATGCGCGCGGCATGCTCCACCCGGGTGCGCAATTGCACCACGCTGGCACCGGCTTCCAGCGCGTTGCGCACCAAGTTCCACACCGCTTGGGTCAGGCGGTCAGCATCACCTTCGACATCTGGCAAAGACGGGTCGTAGTCGCGCTGCAAACGGGTCACCCAGCCGGCATCGGTTTCGGCCAAGCGCAGCACACGCTCCAATACCTCGTGGATATTCAACGGTGCAAACGCACGCGGCGGTGCCGGTGACAGCAAGCGATCCACCAGCGTGGCCAAGCGCTCCACTTCGGCCTCGATCAAGCCGGTCAATGCACGGCTGTCGGCATCACCACGGCGCGCCAGCAATTGCGCCGCGCCCTTGATGCCGGCCAGTGGATTGCGCAGTTCATGAGCCAAACCTTTCAGCGACGCACTCAGCGCCGCCGGCAGCGATTGGGTATGGGTGTCGCTGCCGAACTCATCGACCGGGTGCAGCTCCAGCCAGCGGCCGCTGGTGGCGCACGGTGCTAGCCATAAGTCGGCAAACTGCAGCTCGTCACTGCCGGGGGCGGCCAAGGCCACCCGCCGCAAGCGTTGCGGGGCATCGGTGTCGACTTGCAGGGCGACGGCCAGCGTTTGTGTCTGCCGTTCCAGCGCTGCCGCCGGCGTGCCCAACAGGCGGCGGCGACTCACGCTTAGCCAGCGCCCTGCCGCCAGATTGGTGTGCGCCACGCGGCCATCGGTATCCAACCACAGCAATGGCGTGGTCAGGTCATCCAGGATGTCGAACGGCAACGGGGCAGGCATTGCACTAATTTAGTGCAAACCCGGGGTCGTGTGGTCAGGGCCGCATCGCTAGGCGTTGATTGCTCAGTGCATGCAGGATACGCAAATCTTCCGCATCGAAGCTGGCCTGCGGGTCTTCGCCGTCGTCACGGCCGCGATAATGGCGATGGAAGGCACGCACCGCAGCCGCACGATCGGCCAATGGATAACCCACCGCCGCCATCGCCAGCCACGGGTCAAACCCCGCCGGTGGATCTTGCAAGCCGCCCTGTGGCCACAGCCCGAACCCTGCATCCGCCAAACGTTGCCACGGGAACAAGGCGCCGGGGTCACGTTTGCGGGTGGGTGCCAGATCAGCATGCCCGATGACCTGGGTTTTGGGGATCGACAAGCGCGTGGTCAAATCATCCAGCAAGCGCAGTAGCGCGGTGATTTGCGCGTCGGTGTAGGCGACCCCCACGGCATTATCGATTTCGATCCCGATCGAAGCCGAATTGAGATCGGTAATCGTGCCCCAGCGGCCACCGCCGGCATGCCAAGCACGGGCGCCGTCATCCACCAACTGATAGGTCACGCCGTCTTTGCCGATCAGATAATGCGCACTGACCGGGCCTTTGCTGTTGGCGGTGCGCAAGGTATCCAGGCTTTGCTGCACGGAATGTTGCTCGGTGGCGTGCAACACGATGATGACGGCACGGCGTGCATCCGCATTGGGGGATGGCACCCATTGCGCCAGCGGGTTGTGCATCGGCACGGGCGTGTGCGCGCACGCGCTGAGCAACAAGAGCAGCAGGAGATAACAGGCAGGTCGCAACATATCCGGATCATAGTGCATGTATGTGGGTATGGCAGCGGGCATTCGTTGCGGAAGTCAGGCATGTCTCGACAGCAGCCCGACTTCGACATACCGTGTTGCCGCTTGGGGACTGTGAACAGGTAACGCCGTTGGTGATGCCACGCACGCCTCTGCCCGCCCCCGCAGGCAATCCTGGAAACCCACGAATGACCGCCGAGCTGAACGGACGCCATCGCCGCGCCTTGCCAGATGCACTGTTGGCGCTGCAACAACAGCGCTTTCGGCAAATACTGTGGCTGTTGATGGGCGCATTTGGCGCCGTGATGCTGGCCAATGCATCGCTTGGACGATGGACATCCGCCAGCATCGAGCTGGCCATGCTTGGGCCGATGTTGCTGGCGTACTGGTGGAACAGACGCGGGCATCTGGTGCGCGCCGCATGGTTTTTGATCGTCACGCTGATGCTGGGCCTGACCGTATTGATGGTGATCGGCCAAGGCTTGTTTGACGAAGCCGGGATGGCGTATCCGGCACTACTGGTGTTTGCCGGACTGTTTGGTAACCGACGGTTGCTGCTGTGGTTCACCAGCATGATGGTGCTTTCGTTCATCAGCGTGTACTTGCTGGATGTATCCGGGCTGATGCCTCACTCGCCATTGCCGGTTGGGCCGCTGCGCGCTTTCAATGTGTGCCTGATCGTCACCCTGAGTGGGTTTTTCGTGTGGTTGATCGTGAGTGACTTGCGGCGTGTGTTGACGCGGTTGGAGTCCGAAAAGCTGGCCTTGCAGGCCTCGCATGCGCAAATTGAATATTTGGCCTTGCGCGATAGCCTGACCGGGTTACCCAACCGGGTGTCGGCCAAAGAGCAATTGAAACGATTATTGATGGACAGTGCGGATTCGCCGCAAATGGTTGCAGTGCTGCTGCTGGATTTGGATAACTTCAAAACCATCAATGATTCGCTTGGGCATGCCGCGGGCGATGTGCTGTTGTGCCAGGTCGCCGACGCACTTGGGATGTGCGTGGGAAATTCCGGCATGGTGGCGCGCGCATCCGGCGATGAGTTCTTCATCCTGCTCGGCGGTGTGCAGACGCAGGACTCGGTGGATGACATGGTGGGCCGTATCTTTGACACCTTGGAGCAGGCGTTTCCGCTGGATGGGCTGGATGTGCCGGTCACCGCATCGGTGGGCATTGCGATGGCGCCTGGCGATGGCAACGATGCCAGCACGCTGCTCGAGCACGCCGATATGGCGATGTACCGAGCCAAGGAATCCGGCCGCAATACCTTCCTGCACTTTGCCCCGGACATGGCCGGCGGCGCGGTGGAGGATTTGAAAATTGCATCACGCCTGCGTCTGGCGATTGCACAGAACGAGCTGCAATTGCATTTTCAGCCGCAAATCGGATTGCGCAGCGGTCGCATCACCGGTGCCGAAGCGTTGTTGCGCTGGCAGCACCCCGAGTGGGGGCTGGTGGCACCGGCACGTTTTATTCCCATCGCCGAGCGCAGTGGCCTGATCACCGTGATTGGTGATTTGGTAATGCAGCAAGCGTGTCAGGCAGCCCGTGCGTGGCGTGCGCAGGGCTTGGGTGAATTGGTAGTCGCGGTGAACGTGTCGCCACTGCAATTTCAGCGCGGCAATTTGGAGGCGGTGGTGTCTGCGGCGTTGAACAGTGCCGGCCTGCCCACCAGTGCGCTGGAATTGGAGTTGACCGAATCATCGCTGCTGGCCGACGCCCAACATCTGAGCGCGGCCTTGCAACGCCTGAGTAGCACCGGCGTGCATATCACCATCGATGACTTTGGCACGGGTTATTCCAACCTTGGCTATCTGCGCCGATTTGCAGTGGATCGACTGAAAATCGACCAATCCTTCGTGCGTCGGATGTGCGCCAATCCGCATGATGAAGGATTGGTGCGCGCGATCATCGAAATGGCGCACTGCCTGGATTTGCAAGTGGTGGCCGAAGGTGTGGAGGATGCCGCTACACGGGCGCGGCTAGCCGAGTTCGGCTGCGAATTCGGGCAGGGCTTTCATTGGTCGCCGGCACTGCCGATGGATGCGTTCGTGGCATTTGTGCGTGCGCATCCAGCGCAGGGTTTGCAGACGCACTAACAGGGCGAAACCATGTGGTCTCGCCCCATCGTGCTTCTAATTGGCGTAAGCGTTTTCGCCGTGGGTGGCGATGTCCAGGCCTTCGCGTTCGGCGTCGGCATCCACCCGCAACCCCACCGTGTATTTGACGATGACAAACGCAAGCAGTGACACCGTGCCGGATAGCGCCACCGTCACCAGCACGCCCTGCAGCTGGATCCATAGTTGCGCCAGCAGGTTGTAATCGGGTGAAGCACGCTCGCTGACGTAGTCCCAGAGCCCCGCACCACCCAGCCGCGGGGCAGCGAATACACCGGTGAGCAAGGCCCCGGCGATGCCGCCCACGCCATGCACGCCAAACACGTCCAAGCTGTCGTCGGCTCGCAGCCAACGCTTCAAACCGCCCACCCCCCACAGGCAGAGTGCGCCGGTGATCGCGCCCATCGCCAAAGCGCCCATCAAACCCACCAAGCCGGCCGCCGGAGTGATCGCCACCAAGCCCGCCACTGCACCGGAGGCCGCGCCCAGCAGCGAGGGCTTGCCCTTGTGCAGCCATTCCAATGCCGTCCATGCCACTACCGCAGCGGCAGTGGCAAGGAAGGTGTTGACGAAGGCCAGCGCGGCGGTGCCATTGGCTTCCAGCGCAGAGCCGGCATTGAAGCCAAACCAGCCCACCCACAGGATCGACGCGCCGACCATGGTCTGGGTGAGGTTGTGCGGCTTCAACGCTTCACGCCCATAGCCAATGCGCTTGCCGACCATGAATGCGCCCACCAAACCGGCCACTGCGGCATTGATATGCACTACCGTGCCGCCGGCAAAATCCAACGCGCCCCTCGCCCACAGATACCCCGCCTTCGCCGTCGCCGTCGCCGCCATCGCGTTGGATGTGAACGCATCCGGGCCCGGGAAAAACCAGACCATGTGCGCCATTGGCAGATAGGCAAAGGTGAACCACAGCACGGTGAACAGCAGCACGCCGGAAAACTTCACGCGCTCGGCAAACGCGCCCACTACCAGCGCACACGCGATGCAGGCAAATGCGCCTTGAAACACAAAGAACGCCAGTTCCGGGATATACACGCCTTTGCTGAAGGTGGCAGCCAATGCATTGGCATCCAGCCCGTGTGCGAGTACCCGGTCCAGCCCGCCGATGAACGCATTGCCTTCAGTAAACGCCAGGCTGTAGCCATACAGCGCCCACAAAATGGCGACTACCGCAAACACCGCCAACGTTTGCATCAGGATTGAAAGCACATTTTTGCTGCGCACCAGGCCACCATAAAACAAGGCCAGTCCGGGCAAGGTCATGAAGATCACCAGACACGCACTCACCAATACCCACACCGTATCGGGTTTGCTGAGGCTGGGCACAGGGGCCGCCGATTGTGCGGACACGCTGCCGCAGATGCAGAGCAGCCACAACCACGCCCACTGCGGTGGGCGGGGTGACACATGCGTAATGGAAGCGTGTGCAATGAAAGTGTGCATGGAGTCCTCGCGTAGGTCAGAGCGCATCGGTGCCAATCTCCCCGGTGCGAATACGGGTGGCTTGCTCGAGGCCGATCACGAACACCTTGCCGTCGCCAACCTTGCCGGTGGCGGCAGCACTCATGATGGCTTCCAGCGCGGCATCGAAGGCCGCGTTATCTACCGCGCATTCGATTTTCAGCTTGGGCAAAAAATCGACTTGATACTCGGCACCGCGGTACAACTCGGTATGGCCTTTTTGGCGGCCAAATCCCTTGACCTCAGTGACGGTGATGCCAGACACCCCCGCATCGGTCAGTGCCTCGCGCACATCGTCAAGCTTGAATGGGCGAATGATCGCAGTGATCAGTTTCATCGGTCTGTGGCTCCTTCAAAAAGTCTTGCCGAGAGTCAATGCCACGGTGTCCCTGGCCAGCGTGTGGCCATCGGGATTGATGTACAGCGCGCTATTGGCCGTACTGCCGGTATAGGCCAGCCCCAGCGTCACGCCGTTGGCAAAATTGCGGGTCAGGCCCAGCTTCCAATCGCGATAGGCGAAGGCGGCGTTGTGTGAAATCCACTGTTTGCCGGCATGCGCGGCAAGGCTCCAGTGGTCGTCAACGGCGAAGGTGGCGCTGAGGTCGAGATAGCCGCTGCCATTGGAGTCGGCATAGCCAAACAGATCGGTCGTGGCCAGCGAATACTTCGCGCCCAAGCTGACACGCTTGCTGGCGGCAAGCGTCACGCCGGCATACAACTCCAGCGTATCGGCGCGATTGAAGCCGGACGGGAAGTGGCCGGGATAGGCGTAGTACTGCACGCCCACATCCACGCTCACGGCGGGGCTTGGCGTGCCGCGCCAGCCGGCATAGGCATCCAGCTCAAGACTGCTGGAGATGGGTGCGGCGCTGCTGGAGGTATCTGCCAGCCAACTGATGTTGCTGCCCCATGCCCCCGCATACAGGCCATTGTCTGCGGCATGTTCGAAACCCGCTTGCAAGGCGGGGTGTTGATTGTTTTGCGAGATGCCGCGAAAGACATAGTCGCTAGTCAGCGACAGGTTGCCACTGTTGCCTGCTTGCGCATGGCCGATGGCAGACAAGGTGCACAAGGCCAACAAGGTGCACGCGTGCGTGCGGCTGCGTGTGCACTGCAAGGAGGCCACGCGATGAAACGGTGTTGCAAGGTCGTGAGACGGCATGACGCAGGCTCCTCATAAGCGGTAGCCCTCCCCGGTCAGTGTTGCGTACTCGTGCAATGCAGAATCGTGTGGGTTCTGCCTGCGGCGATCGTTCGATCGCATGTGCCTCCTGTTGTTGCCGCGCAGCCCCGCTGCGCGCAGCCCGCCTCGCCCCCTGCCCATGCAGACAACGGCGCGGAAGGCGTGCACCCGTCAGTGCACGCTTCCGGCCGCTCCAATCCTCGCCGGGGAGGGAGCGAAGCGAGGATCAGCCTGCTTCGCTCACCCTTGCGCGGGCAATCAGAGCGTGTAGTACATCTGGTATTCCAACGGGTGCGTGGCACCACGGAACGCGGTCACTTCCTTCATCTTCAAGCCGATGTAGGCGTCGATGAAATCATCGGTGAACACCCCGCCCGCTTTCAGGAATTCGCGATCTTTGTCGAGCGCGTCCAGCGCCTGATCCAGCGAGTGGCAGACGGTGGGGTAGTTCTTCTCTTCTTCCGGCGGCAGGTCGTACAGATCCTTGTCGGACGGCGCGCCCGGATCGATCTGATGTTTGATGCCGTCCAGACCCGCCATCAGCAGCGCGGCAAAGGTCAAATAGCCGCTGTTCATCGGGTCGGGGAAGCGCATTTCGATGCGGCGTGCCTTCGGGTTGGCCACATACGGAATGCGGCAGCTGGCCGAACGGTTGGAGGCCGAATACGCCAGCATCACCGGCGCTTCGTAGCCAGGCACCAGGCGCTTGTACGAATTGGTGCTGGAGTTGGCGAACGCATTGATCGCACGCGCATGCTTGAAGATGCCGCCGATGTACCACAGCGCGGTCTGCGACAGGCCGCCGTAGCCATCGCCGGAGAACAGATTGACGCCGCCCTTGGCCAGCGACATATGCACATGCATGCCACTGCCGTTATCGCCGACGATCGGCTTGGGCATGAAGGTGACGGTCTTGCCATTGCGGTGCGCCACGTTCTTGATGACGTATTTCATGGTCATCAGGTCGTCGGCTTTCTTCACCAGCGAATTGAACTTGGTGCCAATCTCGCACTGGCCGGCATTGGCCACCTCGTGGTGGTGCACTTCCACTTCGATGCCCACTTTTTCCAGCGTCTTGCACATTTCCGCACGCAGATCGTGCAGCGAATCCAATGGTGCCACCGGGAAGTAGCCACCCTTCACCATCGGCCGGTAGCCGCTGTTGCCGCCGGCGTATTCGCGGCTGGAATTCCAATGCGCTTCTTCCGAATCAATCTGGAAGAAGGTGTGGCCCATTTCATTGGCAAAGCGCACCGAATCGAAAATGAAGAATTCCGGTTCTGGCCCGAAGAAGCCCTGCTCGGCGATGCCGCTGGCCTTCAAATACGCTTCGGCGCGATGCGCCACGCCACGCGGATCGCGCGAATAGGCTTGCATGGTGGCCGGATCCAGCACATCGCAAGTCAGCACCAAGGTGGGGTCAGCGGTGAACGGATCGATGAAGGCGGTGGCCGGGTCGGGCAGCAGCACCATGTCGGAGTTCTGGATACCGCGCCAGCCGCCAATCGAGCTGCCATCGAACATCTTGCCATCCTCGAACAGGCTGGCATCGACGATCGATTTGGGGAAGGTGACATGGTGCTGCACGCCGCGCATGTCGGCAAAACGCAGGTCCACAAATTCGATCTTGTGGTCTTTGATGAGCTTTTCGAGTTGTTCCAGCGACATGGGGTACTCCGGCAAAGGATGGAGGGGCGTAAGCAAGGGCCTGACGGTAGTGATATTAGCAAGGACCGTGCCAGCTAATAACTTATTGATTTTAAACGAATCGATAATCGACACATTGCAAATAAGCACTCACTTGGTGCAATCAATTCTCAGGTATCACCAACTTGGTGAATTGCAATCCACGGTATGCTGCGCCACCCTTCCATCTCCTCTGCCGATGAACGATCTGCTGGCCGCCCTGCTATTGGGCATCATTGAAGGCATCACCGAATTTCTGCCCATTTCCAGCACCGGCCATTTGCTGATTGCCGAGCATTGGTTGGGCGCACGCAGCGATCTGTTCAATGTTGCGATCCAGGCGGGGGCCATCCTTGCGGTGGTGTTGATTTACTGGAAACGCTTATGGGGCATGTTGCTGGCATTTGCCGGCCGCGATGCGCCGGCCGCCTTCGACCCACTGGGCATCACCGCCACCCCGGCACAGTCGCGGGCATACGCGATCAAGTTGATGGCGGCCTTCGGTGTCACCGCGGTGCTGGGGTTGCTGGTCAAGAAATTGGGCTGGCAACTGCCGGAGTCGGTGACCCCGGTGGCCTGGGCGCTGGTCCTGGGGGCGTTGTGGATGCTGGCCGCCGAATGGCTGGCGGGCCGGCGCGCGGTGCAGGTGGGCGAGCGCACCACCATCACGTGGACGGTGGCCTTGCTGGTCGGGGCCGCGCAAGTGCTGGCTGGCGTGTTCCCCGGCACCTCGCGCAGCGCCGCTACCATTTTCGTCGCCCTGCTGGCCGGCACCACCAGCCGCGCTGCCGCCACTGAGTTCGCGTTTCTGGTCGGCATCCCCACCATGTTTGCCGCCACCGGCTACGAGCTGTTGTCGATGTACAAGCAGGGCGCGCTGGGCGGCGAAGATTGGGCGGCGCTTGGCGTGGCGTTCGCGGTTTCGGCCAGCACTGCTTTTGTCGCGGTGAAGTGGTTGTTGCACTATATCCAGAGCCACCGCTTTACCGCGTTTGCGGTCTATCGTTTGGTGTTGGGTATCGCCCTGCTGGTTTGGCTGCCCACCGGTGGCTAAGCACATCATCCCCACCGGCATGCGCTCCACATCGTCTTCCCATCATCGCGTCATCGTATCGAGGTCTTCGCATGAAACGCCTGTTCCTGCTTGCACTTCCATTGGCCCTGGCGGGCTGCCCCAGCTCGCACCCGGCATCCAGCGCAACCGCCAAAGCCGACGCCAGCAATAGTGCAACCCCGGCAACAACACCCGCCACGCCCGCCGGCAGCGCCAATCCGGCGCTGAAGCCGATGAATCCCAATGTCCAGTATTCATTCCATGCGGTTGGCCCCATCCAAGCCGTCAACGTGTTGCCCAAGCAGCACTGGGCCTTGGCCACAGCCACTGATGCCAAGGGGCAACGCATCGACGCACTGTTTGCGCGCGCCGACAAACCACTGACGCTGAACTTCACCGCCAGTACGCTATCGGTAGATAACGCCTGCAATATGCTCCATACCAGCTTCAAACTCTCCGGTGCCACCATCGTGGCCACGGATTTTGCCTCCACCATGAAAGCCTGCGCGGAGCCCAAGCTGGCCGGCCTTGACCAAGCCGCCAGCAAGCGCCTGACCGGTGAACTGGGGCTGCGCATCGCCGATGGCGGCAACCCGATGCTGGAACTGACCAACAAGGCCGGTGACGTGCTGGTATTTGCTGGCAACCAGACTGCCGAAACCAAATACGGCGGCCCGGGCGAGCGCGTGTTCCTGGAAATCTCCCCCGATGCCAAACCCTGCGCCAGCGACAGCAAGGTGCTGTGCGCACAGATGCGCGAAATCCACTACGACGGCAAGGGTTTGAAAGTAGGTACCCCTGGGCCGTTTGTGGAATTCAGCACGCCGATTGAAGGCTTTGCGGTGCGCCCCGGCGTGCGCAGCGTACTGCGCGTCAACCGTTTCCCGCTGAAAACTGCCGGCCAAGACGGCTCCAAGTTCGCCTATGTGCTGGACATGGTGGTGGAGGTGGAAGTTGTGAAGCAGACCGGCTCTGCGTCGCCCATGGCAGAGGCTGCCAAGCCGCAGCAATAAAGCTGGCGATGCTGCAAAACAAAAACCCGCCGGATGGCGGGTTTTTGTTGAGAGCCTGATCCCCGGCAGGAGCATCCGGGGGTGCCGTGCCGGCAGAGGCGAACGCGCCAGGCACGTTCGCGTCAGTGCGTCACTTGATCTTGCCTTCCTTGTACATCACGTGCTTGCGAACAACGGGGTCGTACTTGCTGACTTCCATCTTGTTCGGGGTGTTTTTCTTGTTCTTGTCGGTGGTGTAGAAATGACCGGTGCCGGCCGACGAGATCAGACGGATTTTATCGCGCTTGGTAGCCATGATTCAGTTCTCCTCAGACCTTCTCGCCCTGCTTGCGCAGGTCGGCGAGGACGGCATCGATACCGTTCTTGTCGATGGTGCGCAGCGCGGCATTGGAAATACGGAGTTTGATCCAACGGTTTTCCGAAGCGACCCAGAAGCGACGCTCGTGGAGGTTGGGCTGGAAGCGACGGCGGGTCTTGCGATTGGAATGCGAGACGTTGTTACCGGTCGTCGTACGCTTGCCAGTAACTTGGCAGACTTTGGACACTGTGCACCTCGATGGTATGTGGTTGTCGCCCGTAGCCCGGGAGACGGCGGCCCCGGAGTAATACCCACACCGGGATACACTGCAGGACGCAGTGAGCCGCGCATTATGGGCGAGTTTTCCTTTCCACGCAAGCAGTTAGCTGTTGGGCTGGCGGCGGGCGCCCGCAATTTCGGGATGCAGCTGCAAACGCGTCTGGCTGGGGGACAGGATCAGCACTTGCCAGTCCAGGCGCGCAGCCAACCGATCCAGCAAGGCCGAACCGGTGCCGGTATCGGCGCGTGCAAGTGACTGCATGGCCGCCGAATCCGCCGTGGTGGTGGTGTGGATGTCCAGTGCCTGCGTGTCCATGCGCAGGTGTAGCTGGGTGCATGCCTGCGCTTGCAGCTGCAATCGCAGCAGGCCGGCGATCAATAACAGCGCCTCACGGCGTGCGGTGTGCAGTTGCACAGGGGCGTCAATGACGACCGGGATGGCAGGCTTGCCGACCATTGCACGCGCACTGGCATCCTGCAGCAGCGCCTGTGCATCCACGGGCTCAATGGTCAACGGTTTACGCCGCGCGCTGGCCAGCATGGCTTCCAGCAACTGCCCCATGTCTTGCACACCACGCTCGAGTCGCGCCAACCGGGTGTGCTGCTGCGGTGGCATGCCGGCATCGTCCAGCAACACTTCGGTGACACCTTGAATCACCGCCAGCGGGGTGCGCAGTTCGTGGCTGGCATCGGCAAGGAAAGCTTGCTCGTGCGCGTCGGCATCCACCAGCCGTGCCTGATAGGCGTCGATGGCAGAAGCCAATTGCCCAAGGGCATCGTGGCTGACAGCCGCAGCCAGTTGGGTTGGCTGCGGCCGTACCGGCAGGGCTTCCACGCTTTTTGCCAGATGCCGCACCGGTTGCAGGGCAATTCCAGCGAACAGCCAGCCCAGCCAGCCCGCCAATGCTGTGCCCAGCACAATCATGGCAATCACCAGCCGGTGCAGGTGGCGCTCCATTTGTTCGATATCGCCCATGTCGATGACAAACACCAGGCGCCCCGCCGCGGTGTCGAACACCCCGACGTGAATATCTTCATCATCAGGATCTTCGTGCATGCCAGCGGGAAGCCGGGCATAGCGCGCCGGCAACGCCGGATCCAGGATGCGATACCCGCTTAGGCGATGGGTGGAGGGAAGTTGCAGCGCTTGCCCACGTGCCAGGCGCTGCCCGTAGTCTTCGGCTTGCCCGCGCAGGATTTCGCCAGAAACCACGTATTCGTAGTCGTCGGCCATGTCCTGCATGATCCATGCGGACAAGCTGCTCATCACCAAGCCCAGCAATAATGCCAATAGCGTGAAGCGCCGGCGTAGCGGCCATCGTGCGCTCATGCCGCCCCCAACAAGCGGTACCCCACACCGCGTACGGATTGGATCATGGCGTGCGCAAACGGCTTATCCACCAGTGCCCGCAACTCGTACACCTGGGTCTGCAGGGCGGCCACATCACCGCCATGCTGGCCCCACCCATGCTCCAGCAGGCGTGCATGCGGCACGATGCGCGGAGCTTCCTGCAACAGGCACGCCAGCACCGCACCTTGCAGTCGCGTCAACGGAATTCGCCGGCCCTCGCGGCTGGCTGTCATGCTGTGTGGATCGTAGGTCAATGGCCCAAATGTCAATGCGGTCTGTGCGTGCGCATGGCGGCGCAGCGCACGGATCCGCGCTTCCAGCTCGCGCAATGCGAAGGGTTTGACCAAATAATCATCGGCACCTTCGGCGTAACCCCGCAGCTTGTCTTCCAGACTGTCGCGCGCGGTCAACATCAATACCGGCACCCCATGCCCGGCCTCCCGCAAGCGCCGGCACAATGCCAAACCATCCAGTCTGGGCAAGCCCAGATCAAGCACAATCACATCAACGTCACCACGCAACGCCCGCGCCAAGCCACTGACACCATCAGCACAGTGATCCATTTCGTGGCCGCGCCGCTCCAGAAAATCCCAGATATTGGCGGCGATATCGTGCTGATCTTCAATCAGCAAGACGCGCAGGCCGGGGTTGGCAGAGGTGGGCATGGGCGAACGATGCATGGGTTTGGAGTGTGCCGTAAATCGGGTTAACGAACATCTGAGTTTCAGCAGAGTCAGTCCAACAGGTTGCGGCACATGCTGACGCCACTTCATACCGAGTACACCCGCATGCATACACCGACGTCACAACCTCTGGCCAAGGTGCCTGCAGTCACCTTGCTGTTCTGGTTGATCAAGATTGCCGCCACCACACTGGGTGAGACCGGCGGCGATGCGGTGACCATGTCGTGGCTGGGCGAAGCCGGCACGCAAACGCATGCCAATGGGTATTTGATTGGCACCGGCATTTTCACCGTCTTGTTCGCATTTGCGGTGTGGTTACAACTCCGTGCAAAGCAATTCAACCCATGGCTGTATTGGTTTGCCATTCTGGCCAGCACCACGGTGGGCACCACACTCGCCGATTTTGCCGACCGCTCGCTGGGGATTGGCTATAGCGGTGGCTCAGGAGTGCTGTTGCTGCTGCTGCTGGGCACGTTGTGGGCATGGAAGCGCATGTTGGGCACGGTGTCGGTGGCCAGTGTGGCCAGTCCGCAGGCCGAAGGGTTTTACTGGTTGACCATCATGTGTTCGCAAACGCTGGGCACGGCACTGGGGGATTGGGTGGCCGATACGCAGGGGCTGGGCTATACCGGTGGCATTGCGATCTTTGGCGGTGCATTGGCACTCGTGGCGATCCTGTATTGGTCGAAAAAGGTGTCGCCCACGCTGCTGTTCTGGGCTGCTTTCATCCTGACCAGGCCATTGGGCGCGGTGCTGGGTGACTTCCTGGATAAGCCGCTGGCCAGCGGTGGATTGGCCCTGAGCCGCACCTCGGCCACCGCAGCGCTATTGGTGTTTGTGGGTGCAGCGGTGTTGCTGTTTCCACAACGCGCAGCGGAGCGTACGCATTGATCGGCATAATGTGCGCAGGCCACTGCTGAACATTTTCACATGCTGCTTGAAACCATCGAACACAGCACCGGCGCGCATCCCCAATGGAGCGTGATTTGGCTGCACGGCCTGGGTGCCGACGGGCATGATTTTTCCCCCATCGTGCCGGAGTTGGTGCGCAAGGATTGGCCTGCGCTGCGCTTCGTATTCCCGCATGCACCGGTTCGCGCGGTCACGATCAATGGCGGCGCACGCATGCGGGCGTGGTACGACATCACCAGTTTCGGGTTTGATGATCTGGCGCTGCGCGCCGACAGTGCCGGTGTAGCCGAATCTGTCGCGCAAATCGAGGCACTGATTGCACGCGAGGGTGAACGTGGCGTGCCGCCGCAGCGGGTGTTGCTGGCAGGTTTCTCGCAAGGCGGGGCGATCACGCTGGCAGTCGGGTTGACGCGCAGCCAACCGCTGGCCGGCTTGATTGCGCTGTCGACCTATCTGCCAATGACTGCCCAGCAGGCGCAAGCCAGCATGGCTGTGCAGGCCGCAACCCAGCCGCTGTTTATGGCGCATGGCGTGTTTGATCCAGTGGTGCCACCTGCGGCCGGCGAAGCCAGTGCCAAAACCATGCAGGCGCTAGGGTTTGCGATGCAATGGCGGCGCTACCCGATGCAGCATTCGGTCTGTGCAGAGGAAATCACCCAGTTGGGCGACTGGATGACAGCGCGGTTTGCGGCCGGCTGAGGTGACGTTGGCCACTGCACACCGCTACCATCGGGGCAAGCCCGGGGTGGGCCCCGGAGTGTGAGCCCATGACGACACAACCCATGCGCGTGCTGGTGGTGGACGATGAGCCGCTGGCGCGCGCGCGCCTGTGCGGGCTGTTGTCCGGTCTGCCGCTGATCGATGTGGTGGGTGAGGCCGGCGACGGTCAAGCCGCCATCGATGCCTGCGCACGCCTGCACCCGGATGCCGTGTTACTGGATATCGCCATGCCCGGCATGGATGGGTTGGCGGCTGCGCGCGCGCTGGCCAATCTGCAGCCGCGCCCGGCGGTGGTGTTTTGCACTGCCTACGATGCGCACGCGCTGTCCGCGTTTGAAGCGCAGGCGCTGGATTATCTGGTCAAGCCGGTGCGCACCGAACGCCTGGCGCAAGCGTTGGACAAAGTGCGCACCTATCTGGCTGGGCGTGGTGCCGGGCGTGCTGCCGCGCAAGCCGGTGAGCCGCGCGCGCGCAGCCAATTGTGCGCCCGGCTGGGCGGCAACTTGCGCATGATCCCGGTTGATGACATCTGGTTTTTGCAGGCGGATGAAAAATACGTGGTGGTGCATCACGCCCGTGGCGAGGATCTGATTGAAGAATCACTGCGGTCACTGGAAACAGAATTTGCCGACCGCTTCGTGCGCATTCATCGCAATTGCTTGGTGGCACGTGAGGAAATCACCGAATTGCGGCGCTCGCCAGAAGGACATGTGCATGCCGTCTTGCGCCACGGCGGCACGGCGTTGGAAGTCAGCCGTCGTTGTCTGCCCCATTTGCGCGAGGCCTTGCAGCAATTGTAGCCGCGCACAGGCGCCAACCAGCGGCGCGGCAAGCGATAATGCCGGCATGACCATCCTGCGCATCGCCACCCGCAAAAGCCCGCTTGCCGTTTGGCAGACCGAACACGTCGCCAGTCGCCTGCGCGCGGCCCATCCCGGTTTGCAAGTGGAACTGGTGCCGCTGAGCACCCGCGGCGACGAGATCCTGGATCGCTCACTGGCGGCGATTGGCGGCAAGGGCTTGTTTCTCAAGGAACTGGAAATCGCCATGCAGCGGGGCGATGCCGATTGCGCGGTGCACTCGTTGAAAGACGTGCCGATGCAGCTGGAGCCGGGGTTTGCGCTGGCCGCGATTCTGGCGCGCGCCGACTATGCAGATGCCTTCGTCAGCAATCATTTTCTGCACCTGGATGAGTTGCCGCAGGGCGCTTGCGTGGGCACCTCGTCGCTGCGTCGGCAGGCGCAACTGCGCGCGCTGCGCCCTGATCTGCAATTGCGCGACTTGCGCGGCAACGTCAACACGCGGCTGGCCAAACTCGATGCCGGCGACTACGCCGCCATCGTGCTGGCTTGCGCTGGCCTAACCCGGTTGGGATTTGATGCCCGCATCCGCACGCGACTGGATGCCCCGCATTGGCTGCCGGCACCTGCACAAGGCGCGATTACCATTGAGTGTCGGCACGACGATGCCGCCACCCAGGCTTTGTGCGGCGTGCTGGACGATGCTGCAACGAACACCTGTGTACGCGCCGAGCGCGCCATGAACCTGGCCCTGCACGGCAGTTGCCATGTGCCGGTGGCAGCATTGGCGACATTGCAAGGTGAGCGCCTGCTGCTGCAAGGGCTGGTGGGTTCGGCGCGTGATGGCCAGTGTGTACGGGCGCAGGCTGAGGCCGCGATGACCACACCCGAAGCGCTTGGAATTACGGTCGCCGATGCCTTGCTGGCGCAGGGCGCGCGGGCACTGATCGACGGCTAACTGCGCCTCGCCACGCGCTGTTTTAACAAGCCAGGCCGCAACAATCCGTGCATCAAAACGCGTAGCGCAGATTCATGGTGGCATCGGTTTTATTGCGGCCCACCAGATTGCTGTCACGTGACACTTCCACCCCTGAGCTGAATGTCAGGGCTGGCAGCAATTGGGTTTTCACTTGCAAGCTGTTACGCAGATAAGTGCCACGCTGCCCGGTTTCCAGGCGCGTGGTTTGCGATAGCCGGGTGCGCTTGCTCAGCGTCTGCTGCCATTCCACCTGGCCGCGCAAAATCGGGCCGGTACCGGCAATGCCGTCATCCGCATAGCCTTTCATGCGATAGCCGGTATCCACCGACATCTTCAGGCTGGTGTCTTTGGTCTGCACGGCTTGCACGCCATATTGCATGCCCACGCGGGCATTGCTGCCTTGCGCTTTCACCCAATCCGGGCGGTTGCCGGACAAACGCAGGCGGCTGCCGCTGCCTGGCAAGTCATTGGCATCAATCCGGCGCTGTCCGGCGGGAATACTGACCATTGCTCCGCGCTGCCACTCGCCATTCACGCATTGCGCGGCCAGGCAGCGCGGCGGATCGATCAAGCGCTGCACGACCTCTGGCTGCAGCAACGGCAGCGCAGGGGTGGGGATTGCGGTGGGCGGTGCGGTGAGCGCCAACCACAACAACAGGGGCGTCGCAGCGTCAAGCATGCGCAGATCATACCGCAGCAGGTATGGCCCAAGCCTGACTGCGCGGCGGTGCCTGCCCCACGCACGGCGCACTGACGCATAATCCGGGCATGGAACGCTACGAACGCATCATTGCCCTGCATCGCCAATTACAGGCCGCCCACCGCCCGATCACCGTAGCCCGGCTGCAGGATGAACTGGCTTGCTCGCGGGCCACCGTGTACCGCGACATCGCGTTTTTGCGTGATGCACTGATGGCCCCGGTAGTCGGCGATGGCGAAGCCGGTTTTGCCTATGACAAGGCCGAAAGCGAGCGCTTCGAGCTGCCCGGCCTGTGGTTGAACTCGGAAGAATTGCACGCATTGTTGGCCGCCCAGCAATTGCTGGAACGCAGCAGCGGCGGCATGTTGTCGGCCGCCTTGGCGCCGCTGCAACAGCGCGTGGAAAAATTGCTGGACGCGCATTCGGGTAGCAAGCACGTGCCGATGCAGCGGGTGCGGGTGATCCCGCATCGTGGCCGCAGCATGGATGAGCACAGCTTCCGCATCGTCGCCTCGTGCGTCCTCGAGCGGCGCAAATTGGCATTTGACTATCGCGCGCGTTCCACCGATGAAAAAACCCGACGCATGGTCAGCCCGCAGCGCCTCACCCACTATCGCGACAACTGGTATCTGGATGCGTGGGACGAAGATCGCGAGGCGCTGCGAAGTTTTTCCATCGACCGCATGACCGCGGCGCGATTTGTGGAAGGTGCGGCACGTGACGTGGCGGATACCGAGCTGGATGCGCATTTGGCCGGCAGCTACGGCATCTTTTCCGGTGCCCCCAAAGCCTGGGCCACCATTCGCTTCAGCCCGAAGGCGGCGCGCTGGGTGGCCGATGAGCATTGGCATTCGCAGCAACAGGGCCGGCATCTGGCCGATGGCAGTTACGAGTTGAAGGTGCCGTATTCGGTGCCGCGTGAATTACTGATGGACGTGCTGCACTACGGTGCCGATGCCGAAATCATTGAACCCAAATCGCTGCGCGAGCAACTGCGCAGCCATTTGCAACTGGCCATCAGCAATTATGAGCCAGGCACATGACGCAGCCGCTGACCAACGACGCGTCACAACCCGCCCAAGATGCCTCAATCGTGTTGGCGTTGAGTGGTGGCGGCGCGCGTGGGCTGGCGCAGATTGGCGTGATCGAAGTACTGCAATCGCGTGGCTTGTATGTCACGGCAGTCGCCGGCACATCTTGCGGTGCCTTGGTCGGTGGGTGTTTTGCCGCCGGCAAATTGACCGAACTGAGCGACTGGATGTGCGCCACCAGTCGCAGCCAAATGTTGCGGCTGCTTGATCCCGGCATCAGCCGGCCGGCGATGTTCACCGGCAACCGATTGGTGCGCGCCCTGCGCGAAGTGATTGGCGAGCCGCGTATCGAAGAGCTGCCGATTGATTTCACCGCAGTCGCAGTGGATCTGAAAAGCCAACGTGAAGTCTGGTTGCGCCACGGCGACATGTGGGACGCCCTGCGCGCCTCATTTGCCATTCCTGGCATCTTCACGCCGCTCAGCATCGGCAATATGGATTTGGTGGATGGTGGCCTGCTGGCACCGTTGCCAATCACTGCCACGCGCTTGGCCGGCCCGCATCGGGTGGTGGCCGTGGATATCCACAGCGCGCCACCGCAACGTGCCGACACGCCGGTACGCGATGTCGATGCCGAAAATGGCAAGAGCACGCCCGGCATCCTTGGCCGCTGGTGGGATGCGCATTTTGGCGACGACGATGGCGCGCCACCTGGGCACCACTTCGGCCTGATGGAAGTGATGACGCGTTCGCTGGAAACCATGCAAGAGCGCATCGCCCGCGTGCAACTGGCGCTGGAACCCCCCGAATTGCTGATCCATATCCCACGCGACGCCTGCGAGTTCTACGAATTCTGGCGCGCCCGCGAATTGATCGACATTGGCCGCCGCGAAGCCGAAAAAGCATTGGACGCAGCGGGGTATTGAGGTAGACAGAATCACCCAATCCCATGATTTGACATATTAGTCAAAATGCTATCTATTTACATTGGGGTTTTGCCGAATAAGTTGAATGCAGACAATCCTTGAGTTGGGGCACGCCATTGCAGACCGACGACGCTCGCTTGGTTTGAAGCAGGGTGACGTCGCCCGGCAGGCCGGTGTCGCGCAAGAGATGCTTTCCCGGCTTGAGCGCGGGCGATGCGCGGAGTTCGGTGCACGCAAACTGTTGGCGATCGCGGCCGTCCTCGGCCTGGAGGTCGATTTCATCGAAACCGTGGTTTCGGGTTCTCTCGATGATCTGCGACGCGAGCGGTCCAACGCATGAGGATCATCAGGAACTCGGGCGCAGAGCGCGTCATCGACCTGGTTCGCCCCCGGATGCAGCCCGGATACCAGCGCATCGGTGATGGGGAGTACTACGCGCAGGAATTGTTCCAAGAGAAGGAGCTGCGGGGTTACATCGACAACATGCTGATGAACACCGAAAAAGCCGTGTACGAACACGTGGTCTACGACTCGGATGTAGAGCGCAATTTCGCCAGCGAGCTGGAGCGGAACGAAGCGATCAAGGTCTATGCCAAGCTGCCGGGCTGGTTCAAAATCCCGACCCCTCTGGATAACTACAACCCGGACTGGGCGGTGCTGCTGGTTGGTAACGATGGACAGGAGCGCTTGTATTTTGTGGTTGAAACCAAGGGCAGTCTGTTCAGCGATGCACTACGGCCAATCGAGGAAGGCAAGATCAAGTGCGGCAAGGCGCACTTCCTGTCGCTGGCTGTTGGCGAATCGCGTGCGGAGTACGTCGTCGAGCGGTCGGTGGAGGGATTGCTGTCGCGGCTTTAGGTAATCAGTTCGAGTTCTGAGCCCCGGTTCGGGGTAGAACCCTCCAATTAAATCAACTGGATATCGCGATCATGAAAATCGCCAGCTGGAACGTCAACTCCCTTAACGTGCGGCTGCCGCAATTGCAGCAGTGGTTGGCCGACTTCGCACCGGATGTGGTGGGCTTGCAGGAAACCAAGCTGGAGGATCATCGGTTTCCGGAAGATGCGCTGCTGGAGGCGGGCTATCGCAGCGTGTTTCATGGCCAGAAGACCTATAACGGTGTGGCCCTGCTGGCGCGGCACCCCATCGCCGCGGTGCAATCGGGCATCCCGGATTTCGCAGACCCGCAGGCACGCGCGATTGCGGCCACCGTGAACGGTGTGCGCATCGTCAATCTGTATGTGGTCAACGGGCAAGACCTTGGCACCGACAAATACGATTACAAACTGCGCTGGCTGGATGCGGTGCATGGCTGGCTGGCGGAGGAACTCAAGGCGCATCCCCATCTGGTGGTGCTGGGCGATTTCAATATTGCGCCGGATGACCGCGATGTTCCCGATGCCGCGGTATGGAATGACGACCACATCCTCACGTCCAGCGCCGAGCGCAGCGCCTATCAACGGCTGCTGGCGCTGGGCCTGCACGATGGCTTGCGGCTCAAGCACGACGACGCGGCACTGTTCAGCTGGTGGGATTACCGGCAAGCGGCATTCCGCCGCAATCTGGGGCTGCGGATTGATTTGACCCTGGTCTCGGATGCACTCAAGGCACAGGTGCAGGCAGTGGGCATCGATAAAACACCGCGCAGCTGGGAGCGCCCCAGTGACCACGCCCCGGCGTGGGTAGAGCTGCGCGGCCAGGCGCAGCTTCTACAATAGGCCGATGCACGACACCCTGCGCCCCGCATCAGAGACCGGCCTGACCCAACTGGGGTTGCCGACCGCACTTGCCACGCCACTGCTGGACTATCTGGCGCTGCTGGCGCGCTGGAATGCCACTTACAACCTCACCGCGATCCGCGACCCGCACGAGATGCTGGTCAAGCATGTGCTGGACTCGTTGGCGATGCAGCCGTTTGTGGGTGCGCTGCACAGCTTGGCCGATCTGGGTACCGGCCCCGGCCTGCCCGGCATCCCGCTGGCGATTGCCACCCCCGGCCTGCACGTCACCTTGGTGGAGAGCAACGGCAAGAAAGCGCGCTTTTTGCGCGAAGCGGTACGCCAACTCAAGCTGGGCAATGTCAGCGTGGCCGAATCCCGCATCGAGGCGTTCCAGCCTGGCACCCCCTTTGATGCCATCACCGCACGTGCGCTGGCCACCTTGCCGCTGATCTTGCAGCTGGGCGGGCACCTGCCGGGGCCGGCCGGGCATCTATTGGCGATGAAGGGTGCGCTGCCACAGGACGAGATCGACGCCCTGCCGGCGGGCTGGCAGGTGGCCGGCATCCATACGTTGCAAGTCCCCGGCTTGGCGGCAGAACGGCATCTTGTGGACATCGTGCGGACGCAGGCATAGGGCATAATCCCCTGTCCTGCCTGCGCGCCGCGCAGGCCCAGCCGCAGGAAACACACGCCGCATGGCCCGCATCATTGCTATTGCCAACCAGAAAGGCGGGGTTGGCAAGACCACCACCGCCGTCAATCTGGCCGCCGCCTTAGCGCGTACCCCCAAGCGCGTGCTGCTGGTGGATCTGGATCCGCAGGGCAATGCCACCATGGGCAGCGGCATCAACAAACGCGAGCTGGACACTGCAATTACCGATGTCTTGCTGGGCGATAACAGCGCGCAGGACGCACTGCTGCGCTGCGAAGACGGCTACGACCTGCTGCCCGGCAATATTGATTTGACCGCCGCCGAAATCCAGTTGATGGATGCCGAGAATCGCAATGGCCGGCTCAAACAGGCGCTGGCTCCTTTGCGCGATGGCTATGACTTCATCCTGATCGATTGCCCGCCGTCGCTGTCGCTGCTCACGCTGAATGCGCTGAACGCCGCCGATTCGGTCTTGGTGCCGATGCAGTGCGAGTACTACGCGCTGGAAGGATTGTCGGCATTGATCGACACCATCGACGCGCTCAAGGACAGGCTCAACCCCCAGCTTGAAATCGAAGGCGTGCTGCGCACCATGTTCGACGTGCGCAACAATCTGGCCAATGGCGTGTCTGCGGAGCTGATCCAGCATTTTGGTGACCGCGTGTTCCGCACGATCATTCCGCGCAATGTGCGTTTGGCCGAAGCACCCAGCCACGGCCAGAGCATCATCGGCTACGACAAAGCCAGCCGCGGCGGCGTGGCCTATCTGGGCTTGGCAGGAGAAGTCTTGCGTCGCCAGCGCGAACGCAATCAGGCGCAGGCAAAGGAGAACACAGCGTGAGCGAGGCAAGCAAAAGCAGCGGCAAGAAGCGGGGACTGGGGCGCGGCCTGGAAGCGTTGCTGGGACCCAAGGCTGCGGCCTCGGCACCGGTGTTGGAAGCGCAACCTGGCGAAGCGCTGCGCAGCTTGCCGGTGGACGCCATGGTGCCCGGCAAATATCAGCCGCGCCGCACCATGGACGACGCCAAGCTGGATGATTTGGCGGCCTCCATCAAAGCACAGGGTGTGATCCAGCCGATCGTGGTGCGTGAACGCCTAGGCGCCGATGGCAAGGGTGGCCGCACCTACGAAATCATCGCCGGCGAGCGCCGCTGGCGCGCCTCGCAGCGCGCCGGGCTGTCCAACGTGCCGGTGGTCATCCGCGCAGTCGATGACCGCACCGTGGTGGCGATGGCGCTGATCGAAAACATTCAGCGCGAAGACCTGAACCCGCTGGAAGAAGCGCAAGCGCTGCAACGCCTGATCGACGAATTCGACCTCACCCACGCCGCTGCCGCCGAGGCGGTGGGGCGCTCGCGGGCGGCGGTGTCCAACTTGCTGCGCCTGCTGGAATTGCCGGAACCGGTGCGCGCCTTGGTACAAAGCAGCGCGATTGAAATGGGCCATGCCCGCGCCTTGTTGCCGCTGGCCGAGCCGATGGCGATTGCCTTGGCCAAACAGGCCGCCGAGGAGGGCTGGTCGGTGCGCGAAGTCGAGCGCCGCGTGCAACTGATCGCAGCCGGCAAAGTGGTCACCGAAGCCAAGAAACCGGCCCCCAAGGCCAAGCCCAAACAAGCCGACATCGCCAGTTTGGAACGCGAACTATCCGACACCTTGGGCAGCAAGGTCAGCGTACTCAACGGGCGCGGCAACAAAGGCAAGCTGATCATCCATTACGCCAATCTGGATGCGCTGGACGGCGTGCTGGAACGGCTGCGCAACCGTACGTGAGTCACCCCGCATGAGCGCACATCCACAACTGTCGGTGGTTGTCCCCGTGCATAACGAGGAAGACAACGTCGCGCCGTTGGTCGCGGAAATTCTCGCTGCACTCCGCGGCCGTATCGATTTTGAAATCGTGTATGTCGATGACACCTCGCGCGATGCCACCTTGCAACGCCTGCGCCAATTGCAGGCCAGTACGCCCGAGCTGCGCGTCATTCGCCACCTCGCCAATGCCGGGCAAAGCACCGCCGTACGCAATGGTGTCAAGGCGGCGCGCGCGCCGTGGATTGCGACCCTGGATGGCGATGGCCAAAACGATCCCGCCGATATTCCACACCTTCTGGACAAGCGCGCCAGCGCCGTTGCCGATGTGAAATTGTTTGCCGGCTGGCGGGTCAACCGGCAGGATTCCGGCAGCAAGCGCTGGGCCAGCAAATGGGCGAATGCGATTCGCAGCCGCATGCTGCACGATGCCACCCCGGACACCGGCTGCGGGATCAAATTGTTCGAACGTGAGGCATTCCTGGATTTGCCGTATTTCGACCACATGCACCGCTACCTGCCGGCCCTGATGCAGCGCGCCGGTTGGCAAACCGTCAGCGTGCCGGTCAATCATCGCCATCGCACCGCTGGGGTGTCCAAGTACAACAATCTGGGCCGTGCACTGGCAGGTATCCGTGACCTGCGCGGGGTGGCGTGGTTGATTGTGCGCAGCCGGCGCACCGCCGTTGAGGAAGTGACGCCGTGATGTTGCCGCCGGTGGGCTTCATGGATACGCCGGTGGCCGCGCTGGCGTGGACCGGCATTCACATGAGCCCGTGGAAATTGATCGGGTTGATCGGCGCACTGATGTTTGGTGGCCGCTGGTTGGTGCAGTTCATCGCCAGCCGCCGGCACGGCAAGCCGGTGATCCCGCGTTTGTTCTGGTACATGAGCATTGTCGGCAGCCTGATGACGCTGAGCTATTTCATCTTCGGCAAGAATGACGCCGTGGGTATTTTGCAAAACCTGTTCCCCAGCTTCACCGCCTGCTACAGCCTGTATCTGGATATTCGCCACCGCGGCTGGAAGCGCGACCGCGCCGGGCATTGAGCAGGGCAAGAGGGGTATCGCCACACGCAACCCATCTTGCATTGTTGTCCCCTCCTGACTGGATTGCATCCGTGAAACGACTGCTGCTTGCCCTCTGTCTGCTGCCTGCGTTTGCCGTTGCCCAAACTGCCGCGCCAGCTGTGCAGCCCACCGTCGCAGACAAAGCCTTCCAGTCGATCTACCAAACCGAATGGACATGGCGCACGCAGCAGTCCTCTGGTGGTGATGAGGATGGCGATCCCAACGCCGCCGCACGCAACCGCAGCCTGCCCGATGTCAGTCCGCAAGCACAGGCCAACAAGCTGGCTTATCTGGAGGGTGTGCTCAAGCAACTGGATGGCGTGAATGTACGGGCGCTTTCGGCGGGCGAGCAATTGAACTACGCGATCTATCGCCCGCAGATCGAGCACACGGCGGCGGCGCTGCGCTTTCGTGATTATGAAATGCCGTTCAATTCGGATAGCTCGTTCTGGTCGAATCTGGATTTCATGGCCCGCGCCGAGCTGCGCGATGCCGCCGCCTACCACGCCTATGCCGCACGCCTGCGTGATGTGCCGCGCTACTTCGACCAGCAGATCGCCAACATGCGTGCCGGCCTTGCGCGTGGGTTTTCGGTGCCGCGCGCGGTATTGACCGGGCGCGATGATTCCATCGCGATGACTGCGCACCTGAAAGACCCCGAAGCGGCTTCGCTGTGGACACCCTACAAACGAATGCCCTCCACCATTCCGGCCGAGCAACAAGCGGCACTACGCGCAGAAGGCCGCGCCGCCATCGCGGATGCGGTGATTCCCGCATTTTCCAAACTGCTCACCTTCTTCCGCCAGGACTACATGCCCAAGGCGCGCATCACGCTGGCCGCCGAAGCCATGCCCAATGGCAAGGCGTGGTATCGCGAGCAGATTCGCAACTACACTACCTTGGACTTAACGCCCGATGAAATTCATGCCATCGGCCTGCAAGAAGTTGCATCCATCCATGCCGAGATGGACGCGATCATCGACCAGGTGGGGTTCAAAGGCCGCTCGCCGCAAACGCGCTTTGCCGACTTCCTGAGCTTCCTGCGCAGCGACCCGCAGTTCTACGCCAAGACCCCGCAAGAGCTGCTCAACGATGCCGCCTGGATCAGCAAACGCGTGGATGGCGAAGTGGGGAAAATCATCGGCACCCTGCCGCGCGGGCGCTTCACCATCGTGCCGGTACCGGCGTCCATTGCGCCGTTCTGGACCGCAGGCCGGGGCGGTGCGGGTACCTATTGGCTGAACACCCATGACCTGCCCAGCCGCCCGCTGTACAACCTGCCGGCGCTGACCCTGCACGAGTCTTCCCCCGGGCATTCCTTGCAGCAATCCTTGGTGTTGGAACAAGGCGAGCTGCCCGGCTTTCGCAAGGAATACATCAGTGCCTACGGCGAGGGTTGGGGCCTGTACAGCGAATGGCTGGGCAAGGAAATGGGCATCTACCAGACCCCGTATGAAGACTTCGGCCGGCTGACCTATGCGATGTGGCGCACCTGCCGGCTGGTGATCGACACCGGCGTGCACCACATGGGCTGGACGCGTGCACAGGCGCTGGCCTACCTGCGCGACAACACCGCGCTGTCCGAGCACGAGATCACCACTGAAGTGGATCGCTACATCAGCTGGCCGGGACAGGCGCTGTCCTACAAATTGGCCGAGCTGACCATCCGCCGCCTGCGCGGCGAAGCGGAAACCGCACTGGGCAGCAAATTCGACGAGCGAGCCTTCCACGACGTGATTCTGTCGCAAGGCTCGGTGCCGCTGCCGGTACTGGAAACCCAAGTGCGTGCGTGGGTGGCGACACAGCAGACGAAGTGAACACAAGGCAACGCCCATGAACAAGCGCGTCGTACTCGGATTCTTGTTGCTGCTGGTGGTCTATCAGGCCTCGGAAGGCCTGCAAACCGTGGTTGCACGCGGCAATCCGCTGGGGCCGGCATTGATGCTGTTGGCGCTGGCCCTGGCATGGCCGGTGGGGCGCTGGATCGACGGCAGCGGTTGGCGCGCGTTCGGGCTGCTGCGCCCGCGCTGGCTGGGGCTGCTGGGTGGTGGGTTGCTGCTGGCGATCCTGGCGAAATTTGCCGCCGAAGCATTGGCGCTGGGGCTGGGCATCGAGACGTTCGCACCGATGCTCGCGTTGCCGGTTTCGGCCTTGGGCCTGCTGGCGCTGACCACCTTTATCCCGTCACTGGCCGAAGACATCCTCACCCGCGGCTTTCTGCTGCGCTTCACGCCCAAGCCGCTGGGCTTCTGGGCCTATGTGCTGGCTTCGGCGCTGCTCTACACCGGCAATCATCTGTGGCGCTTCGACTGGGGCCTGACCGAACAACTGCGCCTGTTCTGCCTCGGCCTGGCCTACGCCGCGGCAGCCTATCGCTTCCGCTCGCTGTGGGCCGCCGTGGGTCTGCATTGGGGCTGGAATTTTGCCGGTGCCGCGCTTTCGCAAGCGTGGCCCACCACGCTGGCGGACGCCGCCAGTGGCCGGCTGGTCTCGGCGGCCGTGCATTTGCTGCTGTTTGCCGTCATTGCCGGTTGGGTGCACGCAGCGCAGCCCGCCGATAACCCCAGCAAGGTTTGATCGAAGGTCGAGCAATCTGCGGTGGCCGCAGAGCTGCTCGGCCCGCAACCCGGCCGCGCGCTGCGCAAGTTGCTTACGCCTCGCGCCGGTTTTGCACCAGCGACTCCACCACCGAGGGATCGGCCAGGGTCGTGGTGTCGCCGAGTTGGTCGGGGGCGTTTTCGGCGATCTTGCGCAGGATGCGGCGCATGATCTTGCCGCTGCGGGTTTTGGGCAGGCCGGGCGCCCACTGGATGAAGTCGGGGGTGGCGGTGGGGCCAATCTCGTTGCGTACCTGTTGCACCAATTCGCGGCGCAGGGCTTCGCTGGGCTCGATGCCCTGCTTCAACGTCACGTAGGCATAAATGCCTTGGCCCTTGAGGTCATGCGGGAAGCCCACTACCGCCGCTTCGGCCACATCCTTGTGCAGCACCAGGGCGCTTTCCACTTCGGCGGTACCAATCCGGTGGCCGCTGACATTGATCACATCATCCACGCGGCCGGTGATCCAGTAATAGCCATCGGCATCGCGGCGGCAACCATCGCCACTGAAATACATCCCGGGATAGGTTTTGAAATAGGTGTCGATGAACCGCTGGTGGTCGCCATACACGCTGCGCATCTGCCCGGGCCACGAATCCAGCAGTACCAGATTGCCTTCGGTAGCGCCATGCAACACATGGCCCTCGGCATCCACCAGGGCCGGCACCACGCCCGGCAACGGCTGGGTGGCTGAACCGGGTTTGAGATCCGTCACCCCGGGAATGGGGGTGATCAAAATGCCGCCGGTTTCGGTTTGCCACCAGGTATCCACGATCGGGCAACGCGCCTCGCCCACCACATCGAAATACCAACGCCACGCTTCCGGATTGATCGGCTCGCCCACGCTGCCCAGCAGGCGCAGACTCTTGCGCGACGTTGCCCGCACCGGCGCTTCGCCTTCCCGCATCAAGGCGCGAATGGCGGTGGGTGCGGTATAGAAAATCGTCACCTGATGCTTGTCGATCACCTCCCAGAACCGGGAGAAATTGGGATAGTTGGGCACGCCTTCAAACATCACCTCGGTACAGCCATTGGCCAGCGGGCCATACACGATATAGCTGTGGCCCGTCACCCAGCCCACATCGGCGGTGCACCAGAACACATCCTCGGGTTTGAGGTCGAAGGTGACATCGTGGGTGTACGCACTCCACAGCAGATAGCCGGCAGTGGTGTGCAACACGCCTTTGGGTTTGCCGGTGCTGCCGGATGTGTAGAGGATGAACAACGGGTCTTCCGCGTGCATGCGTTCGGGTTCGCAGGTCGCCGGCTGGCCATCCATCACCGCATCCAACCAACGGTCGCGCGGCATCTGCATGTCCACCGCGCCGCCGGTATGCCGCACCACCAGCACGGTCTCCACCGAGTGGGTGCCGGGCAGCTTGAGCGCCGCGTCCACGTTCGCCTTCAGCGGCACCTTCTTGCCGCCGCGCAGGCCTTCGTCGGCGGTGATGATCAGCTTGCTGGTGCAGTCGGCCACACGGTCGGCGATGGAGTTGGGCGCGAAGCCGCCGAACACCACCATGTGGATCGCACCGATGCGCGCACAGGCCAGCATCGCAATGGCCGCCTCCGGGATCATCGGCAAATAGATCGTCACGCGATCGCCCTTGCCAATACCCAAATTGCGCAGTGCGTTGGCCAATTGGCAGACGCGCGCATGCAGCTGGCGGTAGGTGAGTTTTTGCGCCACCGCATCGGGGCTGTCGGGCTCGAAAATCAGTGCGGTTTTATCGCCGTTTGTTGCCAGATGCCGATCCAGGCAATTCACGCTGGCGTTGAGCTGGCCATCGGCAAACCAACGGATGCGGAAGTCTTTCAGATCAAAGCTGACATCCTTGATGACGGTGGGTGCGGTGTACCAATCCAGGCGCGTGGCCATCTGACCCCAGAAGGCATCCGGGTCTTGCCGGGCCTGGGCGTAATCGCGTTGGTAATCTGCAGCTGAAAGATTGGCCTGTGCCGCAAATGCCGGATCCACCGGGTATAAGTCGCTCATGTGATGCTCCAAGGATGCGGTGCGCGCACGACACCGTGCGTAGTTCTTGAGTGTGCCGCAAGCGCGCCGGGCCAGACGTTGATTTCCTGTTAAATCCGGTGCAATTTCGCCATCTTGTCCACAAGACAATCTGACTTCCTGCACATGTTTGCAACTGCAAACGGTGCAGGATAGGCGCACCGTGGTCCTGTTTCACGCATCCCCATCACGCATTCCTTTCACTCAAGAAGAGCCTTCTCATGTTGCCAGCCTCCTTTCGCCGCACCCCGTTGGCGCTTGCCATGCTCTGCACTCTTGCCGGCCTGTCACTGACCGCCTGCAAACCCAAGACCGAATCCGCCAGCACCGCGCCGGTCGCCGCCGCACCCGCTGCCGCGCCCACCGTGGGCATTGATCTGGCCGGCATCGACAAAGCCGTGCAGCCGGGTGACGACTTCTACGCCTATGCCAACGGCATCTGGCAGCAGAAGACCGAAATTCCCGCCGACCGCGCCAGCACGGGGGTGTTCTACAGCGTGTTCGAAAAGGCGGAAAAGCGCCTGTCCGATTTGGTGCAGGGCCTGCAAAAGCAAAACCCGGCCGTCGGCAGCAACGAGCGCAAGATCGCCGATTATTACGCTGCCTACATGGATGAAGCCGGCATCGAAGCGCATGGCATGTCACCGCTGCAAGCCAAGTTGGCGGAAGTGGATGCAATTGCCGATGGCGCGTCCCTGTCGCGCTATCTGGGCGGCACGTTGCGCGCCGACGTGGACCCGGTGAACGCCACCAATTACTACACCGAACACCTGCTGGGGCTGTTTGTGGCCGCAGGTTTGAATGACCCCAGCAAGAACACCGGCTACCTGCTGCAAGGTGGCCTCGGCATGCCCGACCGCGAGTACTACCTGTCTGCCGACAAGGACATGGCGAAAAACCGCGAGGCCTACAAAACCTACATCGCCGCCCTGCTCAAACAGGCCGGCCAGGCCGATGCCACCCAGCAGGCGCAGGCCATCTTTGATCTGGAAATGAAGATCGCCAAGGCGCAGGCCAGCGTGGTGGATACCCAGGACATCCACAAGGCCAACAATCCGTGGCCGGTGGCCGACTTCGTCAAGCAAGCGCCGGGCATGGATTGGACGGCATTCTTCGATGCCGCCGGGCTGGCCAAGCAGTCCACCCTGATTGCATGGCAGCCCAACGCCATCAAGCAACTGTCGGCGCTGGTGGCCAGCCAACCGCTGCCGGTGTGGAAGGACTACCTGCGCTTCCACCTGATCAACCAAAGTGCAGGCCTGTTGCCCAAGGCCTATGCCGATCTGCGCTTTGGCTTCTATGGCACCCAGTTGTCGGGTGCCACCCAGCAGCGTGATCGCTGGAAGCGCGCACTGGCCGCCACCGACAGCGCGCTGGGCGATGCCATCGGTCAGCTGTATGTGAAACAGTACTTCCCGGCCAGCTCCAAGGCGCAGGTGGAAGATCTGGTGCACAACATCTTGGCCGCGTTCCGCGATGGCGTGGACAAGCTGGCATGGATGACCCCGGAGACCAAAAAGCAGGCCAAGCAGAAAGCCGAAACCATGCTGGTGGGCGTGGGCTATCCGGACACGTGGCGCGATTATTCCAAGCTCGACATCAAGCCCGATGACGCTTTGGGCAATGCGCAACGCGCGGGCCTGGCCGAATACCAGCACCAGCTGGCCAAGCTGGGCACTCCGCCCGACCGCAAGGAATGGTGGATGACCCCGCAAACCGTGAACGCAGTGAACCTGCCCCTGCAAAATGCGATGAATTTCCCGGCCGCGATTCTGGAAGCGCCGTTCTTCGATCCCAAGGCCGATGCGGCCGCCAACTACGGCGCGATCGGTGCGGTGATTGGCCACGAAATCAGCCACGGGTTCGATAATCTGGGAGCCGAATTCGACGACCAGGGCCGCCTGCACAATTGGTGGACCCCCGATGATGCCGCCCACTTCAAAGCCGCCGCCGACAAACTGGCCGCGCAGTACGACAGTTACGAAGCGCTGCCGGGTCTGCACATCAACGGCAAGCAAACCTTGGGCGAAAACATCGCCGATGTGTCCGGCCTGCAAGCGGCGTATGTGGCCTATCACAAGTCACTCAATGGCAAAGACGCCCCGGTGATCGACGGCCTGACCGGCGATCAGCGCTTCTTCCTTGCGTTTGCACAAGCCTGGCGCACCAAGATGCGCGATGCCGCACTGCGCTCGCAGGTGGTGGGCAACGAACACGCCCCCGGCCAGTGGCGCGCACTCACCGTGCGCAACATCGATGCGTGGTACGCCACCTTCAATGTGAAGGATGGGCAGAAACTCTACCTGGCACCGGATGCGCGCGTGAAGATCTGGTAAGCCACTCGCAAAAAGCAGCCAACAAAACGCCGGCCTTGGGTCGGCGTTTTGTTGTGCCTCACCACATCAGATCATCCGGTACCGTGAACTGCGCGTAGTAGGCATCGTCCTCTGACGTGCTGCTTGCGGCGGTATCACTGGCGGCTTGGCCGTGATCCAGCACGATGAGTTCGGGCGCACGGTCGCGCACTTTGCTGGCGGCATTGCGCGGCAGCAGGGCGTAGCGCTCGCCCGATTGCGCAATCACCAATGCGCCGCTGGCCAGTTGCTTGCGCAGCGCATCGTCCACCCGCACGCTGCGGATCGCGTCACCGGCAGCGAAGCGGTAGTCCTGTTCGCCGGCCTGCGCCACGTGCTTGTCTGCGATGATTTGCCGCGCCTGCGCATGCAGTTCGCGGCTGCGGGCCTGCGCCTTGCGCTGCGCTTCCAGTGCGCGGTCGTGCTCGGCCTTGCCGGCACGCGCACGTTCGGCTTCGCGTTGTGCATCGGTTTGGGTTTGCGCGGACTTGGCGTGGTGCGCCAAGTGCTGTTCACGCGCCACTTCCGCAGCCTTGGATTTTTTGACCAAGCCGGCCTTGAGGAGTTGTTGTTGCAGGGGGTTGAGCTTGGCCATGCGGCAGAGACGGGTTGAAAATTTGCGCCATCATACGGCCACCCGCTGCGGGCTGGCTTATTGCGGCGGCGCTGCCAATTCCTTGGCGCCCAGGAACCCGTCGTGATTCATATCCTGCTTGCGAAAGCGCTCGGCCAGTTGCGCGCGGTAGGCCTCACGCGTGATGGGCTTGCGCTTGCCGCCGGGCTGCTCGTCGGCATTCAGTACGCCATCGTGGTTGCGGTCCATCCGATCAAAGGCATAACTCAACCAGTCTTGATATTCGAGCAAGGACACCCGGCCATCGCCATCGCTATCCATCTTCGCCAGGTAATCGCTGCTGCGCTGGACTTGTGCCGGTGCTGCGAGTGGCAGTACACATGTCAATAGCGCAACAGCGGTGGCCCGCCTCATGCCGGCAAGCTCATGCCGGCAAAAGCGCATAGCCGCGCAAACGGGCGGCGTAATCTTGCAGCGCACGCACGCCACTGGCTTCGGCCTCGGCACACCATGCCTGCAAGCGCTTGAGTTTTTCAGTCGCATCGTGGCCGCGGCTTTCCAACACTTCGGCCAAGCGATTGCGATGCTCGACCAAGGTCTGGATGCGCGGCTTGGATGCCACCCATACCCGCAATTGCTCGCGTGCGTCCGGCTTCAGCCAGCGGCCATCGTCTGCGATACCACGCCGCAGTTTGCGTGGCAGCAAGGCGCGCAACTTGGCACCGGCGGCCGCGGCTTCATCGCACAGGGCCGGCTTCAACACATTGCGCTGGTAGTCGGTCATGGCTTGGAAACGATGCGCGACCAAAGCTTTCAAGGTTTCCGTATCCGGGGTCTGGATGTTGGGGCGCAGATTCAGACGTGGTGCCACCCTGAGCACCTTGGCCAGGCGCAGCGCAGCTAGCACGCGGATGGCGGCCCAACCGATATCGAACTCGAACCGGCGCATCGCAAACCGCGCCGAAGACGGAAATGCGTGATGGTTGTTATGCAATTCTTCGCCACCAATCCACACCGCCCACGGGGTCAAGTTGGTGGCGGTGTCGGTGGTTTCGAAATTACGGTAGCCCCACCAGTGTCCCAGGCCATTGATCACACCGGCTGCCCAAAACGGAATCCACGCCATCTGGATGGCCCACACCGCGACACCCTTGGCCCCGAACAACACGAAACTGATCAGCAAGAGCAACTGCACGCCCAAATCGGGGAAACGGCTATATAGGTGGCGCTCCACCGCATCGTCCGGGCAGCCCTTGCCGTATTGCTCGATGCAGGCACGATCCAGCCGCGCTTCGCGATACAAATCACCGCCGCGCCAGAACACCATGCCGATGCCTTTGATCATCGGGCTATGTGGGTCATCCTCGGTTTCGCATTTGGCGTGGTGCTTGCGATGGATTGCCGTCCACTCGCGGGTCAGCATCGAGGTGGTCAACCAACTCCAGAACCGGAAGAAGTGCGCCAGCAGCGGGTGAAAATCCACACCGCGATGGGCTTGGCTACGGTGCAGATACAACGTCACCGTGAAAATGGTGATCTGGGTGACCACCAGCAGATACAACAACATCTCCAGCCAGCCAAGTTGCAGCAGGCCACCGGCAATGAAATCCAGAATCGACACAGACATTACGGGACTCGGAAAGGGTGGAAATAGCCAATCAGCCGCCATGATGCCATGCCCTAGCTGAGTGGTGCCCAGGCACGGCATGATGGCCGCATGCCCGAGCTCCCCGAAGTTGAAACCACCCGCCGTGGCCTGGCCCCGCATGTGGAAGGCCGGCGCGTAACCGGCGTTGTGCTGCGGCGCGTGGATCTGCGCTGGCCGATCCCGCCGGAAGTATCGGTGCTGCTGCCGGGGCAACGTATCCGCGGCATTTACCGGCGCGCCAAATATTTGCTGCTGGATACCGCGGCCGGGAGTGCGTTGTTGCACCTGGGCATGTCCGGCAATTTGCGGGTGGTGCCGCCGGTGACCCCGGTGCGCGCGCATGACCATGTGGACATCGCGCTGGACAATGGTCAGCTGTTGCGATTTCACGATCCGCGCCGGTTTGGTTGCCTGCTCTGGCAAGCGCCGGGGCAAACCCATTCGCTGCTGGCGGGGCTTGGCCCCGAGCCCCTAGAAGCGGGCTTCGATGGCGACTATCTGTTTGCACGCAGCCGAGGTCGCAGCAGTGCTGTCAAAACCTTCCTGATGGATCAGGCAGTAGTCGTGGGGGTGGGCAATATCTACGCCGCCGAAGCGCTGTTCATGGCCGGCATCTCACCGCTGCGCGCAGCCGGCAAGATCAGCCGTGAACGTTATGCCGCGCTGGCGGCGGCATCGCAACAGGTGCTGCAGCAGGCCATCGAGCGCGGCGGCACCACCTTGCGCGACTTCATCGCACCCGATGGTGCGCGGGGCTATTTCGAGCAGGAATTGCAGGTGTATGGGCGTGCTGGTGCGCCCTGTCCGCGCTGTGGCCGCGCATTGAAGCATGCGCTTATCGGCCAGCGTGCCAGTGTCTGGTGCGGGCACTGCCAACGCTGACGGTTGCGCAAGCACAACCCGCATTCGTTATGCTGCCGCTTCCCCCGTCTCCTGTTGGCCGCAATGACCGTTGCTGGTGACATCACTGTTTTGCTGGATGCCGCCCGCGAGGGTGATCGTGGCGCGCTGGATCGGGTGCTGGCCACGCTGTATCAGGAATTGCATGGCATGGCGCGCCGGCAACTGGCCGGCCAACAGCACGGGCATACGCTGAATGCCACCGCGCTGGTGCATGAGGCTTATTTGAAACTGATCGGGCGCGGCGATGGCAGTGCCAAGTTCGATGACCGCGCGCACTTCTTCGCCTATGCCGCATCGGCAATGCGTTCGGTGATTGTGGATTACGCCCGTCAGCGGTTGGCGCAAAAGCGCGGCGGCGACCTGCACCGGGTGACCGACTTGCCCGAGGACATTGAAGGCGGTTTGCGTCTGGACGAGGACATGTTGGGGCTGGATACCGCACTGAATCGGCTGACGGCGGTCGACCCACGCCTGACCCAGGTGGTGGAGCTGCGCTATTTCGCCGGCCTGTCGGAGTTGGAGATCGCAGCATTGATGCAGCGTTCCGAGCGCAGCGTGCGCCGCGACTGGCAGAAAGCGCGGATGTTCCTGCTGGCCTCGTTGCAGGAGACCCCGTCGGCCTGACCGCAAGGTCAGGGAGGCGGTTGCCGGCATGGATCTCGCGCGCTGGCAACGCCTGTCGCCACTGCTGGATGCCCTGCTGGAGCTGCCTGCCGACCAACGCGCCGAGCACCTGCAAGTGCTGCGCTGCGAAGACCCGCAACTGGCCGCCGAACTTGAACGTCTGTTGCTGCTTGAAGCCGACGATGCCGAATTCCTGAACACGCCGGTGATGCAACTACCGGCCGGCGTGGTGCCCGGTGCGCGCTTTGGCCCGTACCGGCTTGAGCGCGTGCTGGGCGAAGGCGGCATGGGCCAGGTATGGTTGGCTGCACGTGCCGATGGCCTGTACGAGCGCAAAGTGGCGCTGAAGTTGTTGCGCTCCGGCCTGGTCGATTCCAGCCTGCGCCAGCGCTTTGACCGCGAGCGTGAAATACTGGCGCGGTTTGCGCACCCGTTCATCGCACGCCTGTTGGATGCCGGCGTTGATCAAGGCGGGCAACCGTATCTGGCGCTGGAGTACGTGGATGGCGAGTCGATCACCAGTTGGTGCCAGGCGCGTCAGCTCGACATCGCCGCGCGGCTGGATCTATTTCGCCAAATTTGCGATGCGGTCAGCCATGCGCATGCCAACTTGATCGTGCATCGCGACCTCAAGCCCTCCAATATCCTGGTCACTCCCGATGGGCATGTGCGGCTGCTCGATTTCGGTATTGCCAAACTGCTCGACGTGGATCCGCTGCCGGTAGAACAAACCCGCACCGGCGTGCGTGCCTTCACCTTGCACTACGCCGCCCCCGAACAGATTCGAGGCGAGCCGGTCACCACCATGACCGATGTCTATTCGCTCGGGGTGGTGTTGTACGAGTTGTTGACCGGCAGCAAGCCATACCGGCTCAAGCGCCAGACCGATGCCGAGTGGGAAGAAGCCATCCTCGACGGCGCACCGCTGAAACCATCGCAGGCCGCGCAACTGGCCGATCCCCTGCTGGTGCGGCCCTATACGCCACGTCGCCTGGCCAAAGTGCTGCTGGGTGATCTCGATAACATCATCCTCAAGGCGTTGGCCAAACGCCCGAACCAACGCTACGTCTCGGCCGAGGCCTTGTCGCAAGACTTGCTCAGCTTCCTGCGCGGCCGGCCGGTACTGGCGCGCGGTGAAAGCATGGGTTATCGCGTTCGCAAATACGTGCAACGGCATCGCTGGTCAATGGCGGCGGGCACCACCATTTTATTGGTGCTGATGACCGCGCTGGGGGTCGTGGCATGGCAGGCGCAACGCGCTTTGCATGAAGCCTCGCGCGCGCAAGCCATGCAGCGTTTTATTGCCGAATTATTCCAGGACGCGGGCAGTTCACCCAACACCCCAATCGACCTGCGCAGCTTGCTGGATATGGGTATTTTGCGTGGCGAACACAGCTTGGCGCGGCAGCCGCAGGCGCGTGCGGAGCTGTATGGCGTGGTGGCGCAATTGCGTTTGAGCTTGGGCGACTATCGCGAAGCCGATGCGTTGTTGCAGCGTCAAGCCAATCTACTGGCGCAATTACCGGATGCGCCGTTCAGTCTGCGCATGGAAGCAGTCACGCTGCGTGGCAACGTGCAACGCCAATTGGGCAATCCTGGCCTGTGCGTAGCGCAAATGCAGCGGCTGGAGCTGCAGGTGGATACCGAGCAATCGCGCCTGTCACAACAAGTCTCCGCGTATTACACGCAACTGGGGCGTTGTCTTCGCGAAGTGGGCCAGACCGATGCCGCCAAACGCTTGTTCATGCGCGCACTGGATCTGCGGCGCAAGCAGAACGACGAGACTGGGCTGGCCGAAACCACACTCGATTTGGCCACATTGCAAGCCGATGGTGGCAGCCCCGCTGAAGCCCTGCACACCATTGCCAGCGGCTTGATGCGGCTACGCCAAAAAGCCGGTGATCACCATCCTGAAGCAATCGATATGCTGCGCTCGATGTGCTCGCTGGAGCGCAACATGGATGCCGTAGATGATGCCGTGCGCGACTGCAAGCAATCCCTGAAATTGGCGCAAGAACTGCACGGCCCCAACCATCGCACCGCGATTGATGCCAATCGCCAACTGGCGGCGCTGTATGTGGACTTGGGCCGCTTCAATGAAGCCGAAACCATCTTCCTTGATACCACTGCGTGGATGACTACGCGCCTGGACGTCAACCATCCGGATATGGCCCGCGCTTACAACAGCCTGGCAATCGTGGCGTGGGAACGCGGCGACCTTGCGCGCGCGATGCGTTTTCAGCAACAGGCGGTGGATGCCTGGCGCAAATCCGGCAATGACGGATTGATTGCCGCCGGCTTGTTCAATCTGGCGATGATCCAGCACGATGCCGGCCATGATCGTGATGCGTTGGCAGCCGCGCACGAGTCAGCAAACCTGCGGGCGCGCCAATTCGGTGCCAACCACGAATTGGTGGGCGATAGTGACCGTTTGACTGGTGAAATCCAGGTAGCACTCGGGCAAACCGTGCTCGCGCGTAGCGTATTGGAAACAGCTGTGCAGCTGACCCGCGCGGGATATGGCCCCGAGCATTCACACACCCGGCGTGCCGAGGTTTCACTGGCACGTCTTTTGGCCAGCCAGGGCCAGCCAAATGCGCTCGAGCAACTCGATCGGTTAGGACAACTGCACAGCAATGGGTTGGAGCAGCGAAAAGCGGTCTGGCTGGCACGTGCATATGCGGCGCAACTGCGCTGCCAGCAGCAACCACAGTTGTCGCGCGTCACCCTGGATGCGGTATTGGCCGATATGCAGTTGGCTGTCCCCGAAGGCGGCGCGGTGCCGCGTGAAATCCAGGCGATTCGAAACACCTGCGGCAAGCCGGTCAAAGCGGCAACGGCACCTGCAACGGCTCGATCAGCCCCTCGCCACGCATCACCTTCTTGAACTCGGCACGCGACACCGACACATAGCGCTCGTTGCCTCCAATTTCCACCTGCGGCCCGTCCTGTACGGCGCGCCCCTGCGCATCAATGCGTACATTCATGATGGCTTTCTTGCCGCTATGGCAAATCGTCTTGATTTCGGAAAACTCATCGGCCCACGCCAGCAAATACTGGCTGCCCTCAAATAGCTCGCCGCGAAAATCCGTGCGCAAGCCGTAGCACAGCACCGGAATGCGCAGCGCATCCACCACTTCACTGAGTTGCCAGACCTGCGATTTGCTCAAAAATTGCGCCTCATCCACCAGCACGCAATGCAATGGCCCGTTGTCGCGGATGTCGTCTTCCACCACCTGCTGCAAATCAGCATCGCGTGAAAACGCCACCCCCTGCGCACGCAGCCCGATACGGGAGGCCACCGTGCCAGCCCCGGCGCGGTCATCCAGGCGCGGGGTCAAGATCGCCACCCGCATGCCGCGCTCGCGGTAGTTGTGCGCGCTTTGCAGCAACGTGGTGGTCTTGCCCGCATTCATCGCGGAATAATAGAAATAAAGCTTGGCCATGCACGGATTTTAACGGTGAACAAGGCTGGGCAGAACGCCCGCCAGCACTGAAAATGGCGCAATGTCAGCACCCAACCTGCACGGCCTCAATCCCCCCCAGCGGCAAGCGGTCTTGCACACCGAGGGCCCCCTGCTGGTGCTGGCCGGTGCCGGCAGTGGCAAGACCCGGGTCATCATCGAAAAGGTTGCGCATCTGATCCAGTCCGGCCGCTACCCGGCCAAGCGCATCGCCGCAATCACCTTCACCAACAAATCCGCACGCGAAATGCGCGAGCGCGTGGGCAAGCGCATCAAAGGCGATGCCGCGCAGGACCTCACGGTGTCGACCTTTCACGCGCTGGGCCTGAAGATTGTGCAGATTGACCACGCCAAGCTGGGCCTGCGCCGCGGGTTTTCCATTTTTGATGCCGATGATTCCAGCGCGCAGCTGAAAGATTTGCTGCCACCCGGCAGCAAACCCGATGTGATCGATGCTGCCAAACACCTCATCAGCCGCGCCAAGAATGCCGGGTTGTCGCCGGCACAAGCGGCAGAGGCTTCGCGCAGCACGCGTGAGCGCGAAGCTGCCGCGCTGTATGCGCGCTACCAGCAGCGGTTATCGGCATTCAATGCGGTGGATTTTGATGATCTGATTCGGCTGCCGGTGCAGTTGCTGGAAACCGATGACGAGGTTCGCATGGCCTGGCGCGAGCGCATCGGCTATCTGCTGGTGGACGAATGCCAAGACACCAACGATGCGCAATATCGCCTGCTCAAAGCCATTGCCGGTGACGCAGGCCAGTTCACCTGCGTGGGCGACGACGACCAGAGCATTTACGCCTGGCGCGGGGCCAATCCGGATAATCTGCTTTCGCTGGGCACGGATTACCCGGCGCTCAAAATCGTCAAGCTGGAACAAAACTACCGCTGCTCCAACCGCGTGTTGCGCGCCGCCAATGCACTGATTGCCAACAACCCGCACGAGCACCCGAAAACGCTGTGGAGCGATGCCGCCGATGGCGAACGCATCCGCGTATGGGAGTGCCGTGACGCCGCGCACGAGGCCGACAAAGTGGCTGCGGAAATCCAGTTCATCGCACAAAAACACACCGCACCAGACGCGCCGCCACCGTGGGGTGAGATTTGCATTTTGTTTCGCGGCAACCACCAAAGCCGCGCACTGGAAAAAGCCCTGCAACTGCTGCGCATTCCGTATCACCTCAGTGGCGGCACCGCGTTTTTGGACCGCGGCGAAGTCAAGGACGCGTTGGCGTGGCTGCGCCTACTGGCCAACCCAGACGATGACGCCGCGTTTTTGCGCGCAGTGCAGTCGCCCAATCGCGGCGTGGGTGCGGGCACCTTGGCCAAGCTGGGTGAACTGGCCGCGCACGCGCACGTGCCGCTGGCACGCGCCGCCGAATCGATTACCTTGGCCAAACAATTGCCGGCCCGCGCCGCCAATGCGCTGCAAGGTTTTGCCAGCCTCCTGCACGGGCTGCGCAACGATGCACGCACGTTGCCGCCGACGGAATTGGTGCGCAAGCTCAATGAACGCTCCGGTCTGCTGGCTGCGCTGCAGGCCAGTTGCAAAGACGAAGCCCAGTTCAAGCTGCGCCGGCGCAATCTGGATGAATTGGCCGACTGGTTTGATGGCCCGAAAACGTCCGGCCCCGGCGAGCTGGCCGCCGCGCTGGCGCTGCTCTCGCATGCAGACAAAGGCGATGTCGGAAATCAGGTGCGGCTGATGTCGATGCATGCCTCGAAGGGGCTGGAGTTCCGCTTTGTGTTCATCGTCGGTGTGGAAGACGGTAACCTGCCGCACGAAGCGAGCCTGGACGAAGGCCGCCTCGATGAAGAACGCCGCTTGTTCTACGTCGGCATCACCCGCGCCAAAGAACGCCTATGGCTGTCGCACGCGAAAGAAGCGCAGCGCTGGGGCGACAAACTGCGCTTGCAACCCAGTCGTTTTCTCGACGAACTCCCTGCCGATGAACTCCAGCGCGACGGTGCCGACCCGGTGGCTGATGCCGCGCAAAAAGCCGAGCGCCGCAGCACCAGCCTGGCCAATATCCGCGCCATGCTGGCGGACTGAAGCAACACTTTCATGTGTGACGAGTAAACTGGCAGCCCGCTGCCCCTGAGCCCTGCCATGCGCCGTGTTTTCACCCTGACCCTGTTCGCTGCTTCACTGGCATTGTCTGCCTGTAAAACTACAGCGCCGTTGGCCGCAACGGTGGCCCCTGTATCCACCACAGAGGCACCAGTAGCGAGTGCCACCAGCAACGCAACTGCGCCCCACGACAACCTCAATGCAGTGCTGTGGATGCAGCGTTCCGCGGAATATGGTGCCGTCACCGAAACCATTTATCGTGCGGCTACCGACCGGCTAGACATAGCGCTCAAGGACAGGCGCTGGGACGCGCTGGTAGCCGATGAGCGCAGTAACGCGAGTACCGGCCTGCCACCTGCGGTGGTGATGGATGTGGATGAGACCGTGCTGGACAACTCGCCTTATCAGGCGCGCCTGATTCAGGACGGCCAGGATTACAGCGATGTGACGTGGGATCTTTGGGTGGCGGAGAAAAAAGCCAAGGCAGTGCCGGGTGTCGTTGCTTTCACGAAGGCCGCCAACGCGCGCGGCATCACCGTTTTGTACATCTCCAATCGCGCAACTCATTTGAAAGAAGCCACCATCGACAACTTGAAGGCTGTCGGTCTTCCAGTGAAAAGCGATGATGTGTTCCTTGGTCTGGGCACATTCGTCCAGGATTGCGAGCAAAACGGCAGCGAAAAAGACTGTCGGCGACGCCTGGCCGGTCAGAAGTACCGCGTGTTGATGCAGTTTGGCGATCAGCTTGGTGATTTCGTGCAGGTCATTGCCAACACGCCCAGTGCCCGTGCCGAATTGGTGAGCCGTTACACCAACTGGTTTGGTGAGCGCTGGTTCATGCTGCCCAATCCAAGCTATGGCAGCTGGGAGCCGGCGTTGTTCAACAACGCCTGGGGGTCGCCAGCAGGCGAGCGTCGCAACCTCAAGCATGACGCACTTGATCTTTCCAAATAAAAACAATGACTTAAAATCACTACGTGATGTATTGATTTAATGTTTTATCCAAAGTAGGCTAATGCCATTCCGGTGCACGCCGGAGTGCTGCTACATCCGTATCCATCCCGGCCCTGCCGGCGCTTGAGGAGACCCTGCGCGATCGTCGGTGTCTCCTTTTCTTTGTCCAGTCCTTTGTCCAGGTTGCACCTGGCTTGCGCTTGCGTCATATCGCGCTGGCCCTGACACTCCCCGGATGCCACTCGATTCCGCACGTTCCTGGTACTTCACTGCTGCACACCTGTGCGGGATTGCATTGGTGGCGTGCCTGGTGGCTTGCCAGCCCGAAGGTGGCGGTGGCCAGCGCCCTGTTGCAGGTATTGCCAACAGCGAGGTCGCGGCCTTGCGTCCCGTGGATGCGGTCTATGTGTTGCGTGACCGCCTGTTGGCCCGCGATGGCGCAGGGTTTGCGCGGCTGGCGGTGCCGCCGGCACTGCATGCCGAGTTGGAGCTGGCCTGGCGCACCGGTCGCAGCCGCTGGCCATTGGATGAATTGCCGCTGGATGCCCGTATCCCGCGCATGCTGGCTGCGCTACAAGTCCCCAATGCCGACAAGGCACTGATGGTGACCTTTCGCAGCCAATTTGCCGGGGCCGATGCCGATATCGACCAAGCCATCCGCACCTTGATGGTGTTCGGTGGTCAGTACGTGCAAACCGATCCCGATAGCAGCCAGGCCGAGCACGACCATAGCCACCAAGCCATTGCTGCGATCGGCACATGGGCGCTGCAAGCACCGCTGGCAGACCCCAAACGCGCCCAGCGTTTTTTTTCCGTACTCTCGGCCGCCGCCGTACGCAGCGGCATCGACGGCAAGGCCGGTAACCAGGCATTTGCCACCCTCGGCATGACCCAAAGCCTGAACCGGCTGTCACCCTTTCTCGCCACCCTGCTGGCGCAGTTGCACCAGCAGTACGGGCTGGATATCGACGCCAGCCTGCGCGGCCTGCATGTGAGCCTGACGCAGCAAACCGGCGATCAGGCCCAGCTGCGCTTGCAGTACACCCTGGCCGGGCGCCCCATCGACGCCGTCGTACCGGTAGTCCGCCTTGATGGACACTGGTACCTACGGGATTTTGTGGCGCGGGCGGAAACCTCTGTCGGGCGGACTGCCGGCGCGCTTTAGCACACACCTTGTAACGATTGCGTGAAAACAATCATTACATTTCTGTAACATATGTTAGCCTCCCCCATGTTGCCCAACGTCAGCAACGCAGCACAACACTCTTGAGGGGAGTCCAGAACCATGCAATTCAAAACCAACCGGCTGCGCGACGCAGTCGTCTTCGCACTGATCATTGGCAGCGGAATCGGCGCAGCGCAAGCGCAGAACGCGCCCGCAACCAGCGACAAGGACAGCAAGGCCAAGACCTTGGATACCTTGGTGGTGACCGGTTCGCGCATTCGCCAGGTCGATGTGGAAACCAGCCAGCCGGTAACCTTCATCACCCGCGACGACATCGAGAAGCAGGGCTTCCAATCGGTCGCCGACATCCTGCAAAACATCACCGCCACGGGTGCTCCGCCAATTTCGCGCGCTTCGCCGCTGTCCGCTGGCGAGGCGGCCGGCGGTACTTTCATCAGCCTGCGCAATATCGGTGCCGCGCGCACCTTGGTGCTCCTCAATGGTCGCCGCCTTGGTGTCACCACTGGCGGCTTGGCAGACATCTCCACCATCCCGGCGTCGGCAGTGGAGCGTATCGAAGTACTCAAGGATGGGGCGTCGGCAATCTACGGCTCGGATGCCATCGCCGGTGTGATCAACGTGATTACCCGCCAGAATTTCAATGGCGCCATGGCCAGCGTTTACTACGGCCAGTACGGCGAGGGCGACGGTGCGATCAAGAAGGGCGACGTGGTGTGGGGCATGGGCAATGACCGTGGCTCGATTGTGGTCTCTGGCGAATACCGCAAGGAAGATGGCGTGGGCGCAACCGACCGCTGGTTCACCCAAGACCCGCGCGGCCCGCTGCATCCGACCGATAACTGGACCACGGTGGGTGCCTATGGCGGCTTTGTCACCACCGCGTCCACGCCGATCCCGGGCATTCCTGCCGGGACTCGCGTCATCCTCAAAGCCGGCGGCGACCCACGTAACCCGGCCGATTACATACGCCAAAATGTGGCCACCGGCACCTGTGCAGGGGCAACCACCAGCACCGGTTGTACCCCAGGCAGCATTGCGGACAAGACCAATACCCTGGAGCAAACCGACCTGCGCACACCGCTGGAGTCGAAGTCGCTCAATATCGATGGCAACCTGAAGCTGACTGACGCCATCACCGCCAAGGTGGGCGTGTTGTACAGCAATCGCGTGTCCAATCGCACCGTGGCCGGTTACCCGATGCAGGCCGCTTCGTTCAATACCCCGATGTCGGCACAGAGCTACTTCAACCCGACCGGGGCCACCATCAGCAACTGGTGGCGGCGGACGTGGGAAGTGCCGCGGATCTCCGGCTCTGATCTGACCACCTACCGCATCTCGGCATCGCTGGAAGGCAGCTTCGAAGGCTTCAATGGCATGCCGTGGGATTGGGATGTCAGCTATATGCACAACAGCAACAAATTGCTGCAAAACACCTATGGCAATTTGAATCTGGCCAATGTGCGCAATGCGGTGGGCGCCTCGTTCAAGGATGCCAGCGGCAATGTGGTCTGCGGCACGCCGGGTAATGTGGTCGCTGGCTGCCAAGTCTGGAATCCCTTCCTGGCCTATGGCGTCACCGGTGCGGGCGCGCTGTCTGGCAACCAGGCCTTGCAGAACTACTTGTTCCAGGAAGAACACGCCACTGGCGAGACCACCACCAAGGTATGGGCCGTGAACTTGGCTGGCTCCTTGTTCAGCCTGCCAGCGGGCGAGCTCGGATTTGCGGTGGGTGCCGAATATCGCAATGAATCCGGCAAATTCGTGCCGGATGCCCTTGCAGTGACCGGCGGCTCCACCAATCTGTCGTCTGGCCCCACCCGTGGCGGTTACAACGTCAAGGAGTTCTACGCCGAGCTCTCCGCACCCTTGCTCAAGGATGTGGTCATGGCGAAGGAGCTGACGCTGAACCTGGCGTCGCGCTACTCCAAGTACAACACCTTCGGCAATACCACCAACAGCAAGCTGGGCTTTGTCTGGAAGCCGTTGGATCAGCTGATGTTGCGCGGTACCGTGGCCGAGGGCTTCCGCGCACCAACCATCGCTGACTTGTACGGCGGCAGCTCGGAAACGTTCTCGTTCTTCACCGATCCCTGCGACACCCTGTTTGGCAGCTCGGCGCAGAATGCCACCACCCGTGGCAACTGCACCAATGGTGTCGGTGGCAATGGTGCGCTGGGTGCGCTGGCCGCTACCTACCGTCAGCGCAGTCAGACTGGTCTGGCAGGCTCGCCCAACACGCAGACCCCCATTGCGTTCGTGAGCGGCTCCAACCCATTGCTGCAACCGGAAACGTCCAAGACCAAAACCTTGGGCGCGGTATGGAGTCCGCCGTGGGTTGAAAACCTGAACATGGCGTTGGATTGGTGGAAGATTCGTATCGAAAACACCATCGTGGCCGACAGCCCGGACTTGATCCTCAACGACTGCTATGTGCAGGGGATCGCATCGCGTTGCAATGCTGCTCTGTTCACCCGCGCTGCCGATGGCACCCCGCGCGTGACCTACGGTAGCCGCAATGCGGGCTATCGTCTGGTGGAAGGCTTCGACTTCGACATCAGCTACCGCTGGAGCTGGGCGGCCGTGGGTGACTTCCGGGTGACCTCGAACAGCACCTACACCTCGAAAGACATCCTGATCTCCACCAACGACCCACGTTATCCGGTGTCCTCGGTGGGGGTGACCAGCACGTTCCGCATCCGTTCGAATGCCAACCTGAGCTGGGAACGCGGAATCTTCGGCGCCAGCTGGATGGTGCGTTATTACTCGTCGATGGCGGAAGGCTGCACCTACTTCGTCCCCGGCCTGAACGATCCGAATCTGGAATGCAACCAGATTCAATACGCACCCACCGGTGGTTTCGTAACCGGCACCACCACGCCGGCCAGCGCCATCCGTCGGCGCAATGTGCATGGCGCCACGGTGTTCAATGACCTGCAATTCCGGGTCAAGTTGCCGTGGGATGCCAACGTCTCGGTGGGCGCCAACAACGCGTTCAACAAGATCGGGCCGATCCTGTACACCCAGCCCAGCGCCAACGTGAACTACTACGGCGGCTTTGACATCGGGCGCTTCTGGTACGTCAAGTACACCCAGAAGTTCTGATCCGGCATTGCAAGGCTGCACGATCAGGGCCGCCCTTCGGGGTGGCCCTTTTTGTCTGCCTTGAAACGTGACCTCCTCCGCACAAACGCGCCCTGCCGCGACCTTCCATAGCCGCCCCTTGGATGCGCCTCTCGGCCATAATGCGGGGGATGCCAAATCGTCAGCCCCCTCCGCAGGCCAGCCTGTTTGACCCGCCCAATACCAACGACCCTGCGTCTGTGGCCGATGCGGCTGCGCCGGAGAGCACGCTGCCGCGGGACGCGGCACCGTTACCGCTGCCTGAATTTCTGACTGCAAAAGCCCCGCCCGCTACGGCCGCGCCGGTAACCGACGACACCGCAACCGCCAAGCCTGCAGCAATAACGGAGGGCTCGCCAACGCTGCCTGCGCCACCACTGCGCACCAGCAAGGTACGCGTGCCGTGGTGGGCACGGGGGCTGGGCGCGGTGCTGGATCCGTGGCTGCAGTTGGATATTGCGGCAGACTCGGTACGTGGCCATGAGGATCAACGCCCGATCTGCTATGTACTGGAAGACTATGGCCTGTCCAACGCACTGATCTTGCAGCGTGCCTGCCGCGAGGCCAGGCTGCCGCTGCCGCTGCAACCGATCAGCGGTGATCCGCTGGGCCGCAAGCGTGCCTATGTTGCCCTGTCGCGCCGGCATGCCAATGCGTTGGGCCTGTTGCCCGGGGCCGAGCACAAGACCCATTCAGGCTCGCTGGCACGCTTGCTGCAGGCGCACCGAGACAAGCCGGCATTGGACGTGCAACTGGTGCCGGTGTCGATCTTCGTGGGGCAAGCCCCCAAGCGCAGCAGCGGCTGGTTCTCGGTGCTGTTCTCGGAAAACTGGACCTTGGTCGGGCGCTTCCGCCGCTTGCTGGCGATCTTGCTCAATGGGCGCGATACCTTGGTGCAGTTTGCGACACCGATGTCGATTCGCGAATCGCTGGCCGAAGAGCTGCCGCCCGAACGTGCCGTACGCAAGGTGTCGCGTGTCCTGCGTACCCATTTCCGGCGTGTGCGTGAAGTGGTGATTGGTCCGGATTTGTCCACCCGCCGCATGTTGTCCGAGCAAGTGTTATCGGCACCGCTGGTGAAGGACGCCATTGCCGATCAGGCGCGCCGCGACAACAGCAAGCCGGAGGAGGCATGGAAGAAAGCCAATGCCTATTTCTGGGAAATCGCCGCCGACTATTCCAACACCGTGGTGCGCTCGGTCAGCTTTTTGCTGACGCCGGTGTGGAACCGCATCTATCGCGGCGTGCTGGTGCATCACCTGGATAAATTCAAGCAGGAAGCACCGGGCCACGAAGTGGTATACGTGCCCAGCCACCGCAGCCACATGGATTACTTGCTGCTGAGTTATTTGTTGTATTCCCACGGCGTGGTGCCGCCGCATATTTTTGCCGGCATCAATCTCAATTTGCCGGTGGTCGGCAGCATCCTGCGCCGCAGCGGTGCGTTCTTTGCACGACGCAGTTTCAAGGGTAACGCGCTGTATTCTGCGGTGTTCCGCGAATACATGGCGCAGTTGGTGGCCGGTGGTTATTCCATCGAGTATTTCATCGAGGGTGGGCGTTCACGCACCGGCCGCCTGTTGCAACCCAAGGGCGGCTCACTGGCGATGACGGTGCGCGCCTATCTGCGCCAGCCGACCCGGCCGATGCTGTTTCAGCCGGTGTATATCGGCTATGAAAAACTGATGGAAGGCCGCAGCTATCTGGATGAATTATCCGGCAAGCCGAAAGAAAAAGAATCGATTTGGCAGCTGATCACCGGCATTCCCAAAGTGCTGCGCAGCAATTACGGGCAAGTGGTAGTGAACTTTGGCGAGCGCATCCAATTGGCGGATGTCCTCGCTCAACACGCACCTGACTGGGATGGCCAGCCAGTCGCCGATGACGCAAAGCCGGCATGGTTTGCGCGCGTAGTGGATGCGCTGGCGCAGAAGATTCAGGTCAATGTCAATCGTGCCGCCGACGTCAACCCAATCAATCTGCTGGCATTGGCACTGTTGTCCACGCCCAAGCACGCGATGGGCGAAGCCGACCTGCTGGCGCAGATCGCGCTGTCGAAAACCTTGTTGGCGGACGTGGCGTATTCCGAATGGGTCACGGTAACGCCGCACACCCCGCAGCAAATCATTGCGCATGGCGAAGAAATTGGTCTGATTACCCGCACCCAACACCCACTGGGCGATGTGTTGGGTGTGGAAGGCGACCAAGCGGTGCTGTTGTCGTATTTCCGCAACAATGTGCTGCATCTGTTCACCGCCTCGTCGTGGATTGCGGTGTGCTTCCAGAACAACCGGCGCATGGGGCGGCGGCAATTGCAGCAAATCGGACGCAGCCTGTATCCGTTCTTGCAGGCCGAGCTGTTTTTGCCGTGGGATGCCGACACCTTTGCACAGCGCATCGACCGCACCATCGAGGTGTTCATTCACGAAGGCCTGCTGGAGCAAGTCAGCGAGGACGATGGCGGCATCTTGCAGCGCAATGCCGGTCAAAGTGACGAAGTGTTCCGCCTGCGCGCACTCGGCCACACCTTGCAGCAAGCGTTCGAGCGCTATTACATCGCCATCAGCGTGCTGGTGAAAAACGGCCCCGGCGTGTTGGGTGCTGGCGAGCTGGAAAGCATGTGCCAGCTTGCCGCACAACGGCTATCGCTGCTGTACGCGCCGGCTGCACCCGAGTTCTTCGATAAAGCGCTGTTCCGCAGCTTCATCCAGCAACTGCGTGAGCTGAAACTGGTGTGGCCAAACCCCGACAGCAGCAAGTTGATGTTCGATGAGCGTCTCAACGCCTGGGCCAAGGATGCGCGCGTGGTGCTGGGCCGCGAATTACGCCACACCATCGAAAAAATCAGCCCGGATACAGGGCGAACGACTGGCGAACAGCCCGCATTGGCGGACGCCAGCCAAGCCAATATCGACGCCTGATGCAGACACAGACGGGGCCGAAGCCCCGTCATTGAACAGTGCCTGGAACAATGCAAAATCAGGGGGTGCCCCAGCAAGTGCGGGTGCCATCGTCACGCACCGCACAGCTTTGGTAGTACGACGCGCTGACATGTACAAAGCGCCCTGCCGGAGGTGACGCCTGGCCGTGGGAGTTGTCGCCCCAGCAGGCCAGCTCGCCGTTGTCGCGAATCGCACAGGCATGATCCTCGCCGGTTGCCAACGCCTTGAAGTAACCGGTGGGTACCGGCGTTGTGGTCATGGGCCCACCCCAGCAAACCACGCTGCCAGTGGAGCGCAGGCCGCAGCTGAACTGGCTGCCCTCGCCAATCGCCAACCAGCCACTCCCCGGAACATTGAGGGCGCCGCTGCCGTTGTTGCCCCAGCAACGTGCGCTGCCGTCATTGACGATGCCGCAGCCGTGGAAGCTGCCACGGCCGAGCTGGCGGTAGTAGGCACCGATGCCGATGGGCAGAATCGCAGGCATGTTTTGTCCGCTATTGTTCCAGCCCCAGCAGCCGAATCCTCCGTTCCCGCTCAGCGCACAGCCACCCAAACTTCCCACCCGCATGTCGGCATATTGACCAGTGGGCGGGCTAGCGCGGTTGCTGTCATTGAACCCCCAGCATGACAGCGCACCGGCCGCCGAGCGTGCACAGCTGTAGCCACCGCCGGCGCCAACATCGGCATAGCTACCGGCCGGTGGCGTTGCTTCACCGGAGCTGTTGGAGCCCGAGCACACCAGGCTGCCATCGGCACCCAGATCACAGGCATGCGTGGCACCGGCGGCAACGGTTCCCATCCCGAAGACTCCCTTCGGGGCAGTCGCCTGGCCCTTGTCGTTCCTGCCCCAGCACACAACGCGACCACCGGCGGTCAGTGCGCACGCATGGTAATAACCTGCGGTGAGTGCAACATAGGTGTTTACCCTGCTGATCGGCGGTGAAGCCTGGCCGAAGGTGTTATCGCCGCCACACACGATGCGTCCGTTGAGCGTCAACCCACAGGTGAAGTTCACGCCGGCTGCCAACGCCGTATAGACCTGGCCGGAAGGCAAATTGTTGTTCTGATTATTACCCCAGCAAAGCGCCGTGCCGTTCGCGCGCAGGCCGCAATTGTGGTAGTAGCCCGATGTAATTGCGGTAAACCGTTCATTGGCGGGAACGTCGAGACTGCCTGCCAAATTGTCACCCCAGCAAGTCGCAACGCCCGCTGCAGTCAATGCGCATGAGTGTGCCCAGCCGGCCGTCACTGCGGCAAATGCAGCCTTGTTTGGTGGCGTTGCTTCGCCATGGCTATTGCTTCCCCAGCACAGCACGGTGCCATTGGAGCGCAAGCCGCAGGCATGGTCGCCGCCGGCCGCAATGGTGGTGAATGTTGCGCCTGCGGGAACCGCTTGCACGCTGCTGCTTCCACCCCAGCATTCGACGCTGCCATCAGAATGCAGGCCGCAGCCGAAGTTCTCACCCATCGTCACCGCAGTGAAGTTCCCCCGTGGGGGGGGCAGGGTTCCAAACCAATTATTGCCCCAGCACTGCGCCGCAGCCCGTTGATTCAGTGCGCACGTTGCGTCGCTGCCTGCCGCCAACGCCACCACCCGCCCGCGCCCGTCCGCAATGGCTCCGGCACTGGTTTGCGCCATCACCCCGCCAGAGCATAGCCCTGCAACCGTCAGAATCAGCCCGAACACGCTTGTGCGTGCCCGCCACACGTTTGCGCCCACGTTCATCACGCCATCCTCGTTGCCGACCCAGTGCCGGCTTCAACACAGTTATCGAGGTCTGGCGGTGAAAGCGGACAGCCGGTCACTCACACCGACAAGTGCTCGATCGCCGCCACGCTGCCCAAGCGTGCCGCGAGGCGCTGCAGCAGGGCCAAACGATTGGCGCGGATGGCGGGGTCTTCGGCATTGACCATCACCGCATCGAAGAACGCATCCACCGGTGCGCGCAGTTGCGCCAGCCGGGTCAGCACCGTCACGTAGTCGCCCTGCGCCAGCGCCAAGCCGGTATCGGCGTAGGCGGCCTCCACCGCTTCGGCCAGCGCCAGTTCGGCCGGTTCCTTGAGCAGCGCCGCGTCTTCCATCAGCGGAATCGCGATGTCGGCTTTTTTCAGGATATTGCCGATGCGTTTGTTGGCGGCGGCCAGTGCGCCGGCTTCCGGCAATTGCGCGAAGACACCGATCGCATCCACACGGCGGGCGAAGTCGGCCAGCGAGGCGGGCTTGCCTTCGGCCACCGCCGTGAAGTGCGCGGCCGGCACGCCGCGATCGGCGAAGTAGCCGCGCAGGCGGTCGAGGATGAAGTCGTAGAGTTCATGTGCATCGGCCTGCACGCCCTTGCCGGCCAACTGATTGTTGGCGGCAACCAGCAGCGCTTGCAGGTTCAGCTCGAACCCGGACTCGATGATGGTGCGCGCCAGCCCCAGCGCGTTGCGGCGCAGCGCGAACGGGTCCTTGTTGCCGGTCGGCTTCAGGCCCGCGGCAAAGCCACCGGCCAAGGTGTCCAACCGCTCCGCAATCGCCAGCACCTTGCCCAGCGTTGATGCCGCGATGTCGTCGGCGGCGAAGCGCGGGCGGTAGCCTTCGTCGATGGCCAACGCCACCTCGGACGTTTCGCCCGCACGTTGCGCGTAGTAGCGCCCGGCAATGCCCTGCAATTCCGGGAACTCATTCACCATGCGCGATTGCAAATCGTTTTTTGCCAACTGCGCTGCGCGCTGCGCCTGCACGGGGTCGGCACCCACTTGCGCCGCGATGGTTTCGGCCAGTGCCGCCACGCGCGCCACCTTGTCGGCCACGCTGCCGAGTTTGGCCTGATAGGTGACGGTGTTCAGGCCATCGCCCATCGCCGCCAGGCCTTGCTTCAAATCTTCATCGAAGAAGAATTTGGCATCGGCAAAGCGCGGGCGAATCACGCGCTCATAGCCTTTGCGGATTTCCGCAGGCGCTTTCGATTCGATATTGGCAATGCCGATGAAGTGCTCGGTCAGCCGGCCCTGCGCATCCAGCACCGGGAAGAACTTCTGGTTGCTCTCCATGGTTTCGATCAGCGCTTCCTGCGGCACACTCAGGAACTCGCGCTCGAATGCGCAAGCCACTGCCACCGGCCATTCGTTGAGGCACACCACCTGCTGCAAATTGTCGTCGGTGATGCGCGCACTGCCACCGGCGGTGTTGGCGGCAGCTTCGACTTCCGCCAGCACACGGCTGCGGCGCTCGTCCGGGTCCACCAATACATGCGCGGCGCGCAAGGCGTCGATGTAGTCGCCGGGGCGGGCAATCCACACCGCGCCTTCGTGCATGAAGCGATGACCACGGCTCATGCGGCCCGCGCTGATGCCCAGCACCGCGACGTCCACGATCTCATCGCCCAGCAGCGCCACCAGCCAATGCAGCGGCCGCGCAAACCCGTAGCTGTGCGCGCCCCAGCGCATCGGCTTGGGGATCGGCATCGCCGCCATCGCCTCGGCCAGCACGTCTTGCAACAGCGCACGGGTGGCCGCGCCGGCCGTGGTGGCGCGATGCACGAAGCGCTCGCCCTTGCTGTCGGTGGTTTTTTCCAGTGCCGTCCAGTCCACTCCGGCCTTGGCAGCAAAGCCCTGCAATGCCTTGGTCGGCTGGCCGTCGGCATCCAGCGCGATGTTCAGATACGGGCCCAACACTTCCGACGTTTGCGGCGGCTGCTGAGTGGCCACACCCGGCAGCAACACGGCCAGACGGCGCGGCGAATACAGCGGCTTGGCCAGTGTGCGGTCAATGCTGATACCGCGCTTGTCCAGCGCGGCGACCACGCCATCGAACAACGCCTGCGCCAAACCGGGCAGTGCCTTGACCGGAAGTTCTTCGGTGCCCAGTTCGATCAATAACGGCTGCATGCTCATGCCGTGGCCTCCGTGCTGGCAGTGGCTTTCTTCAACCCCGGAAACCCCAGCTTTTCACGCTGGGCGAAATAACTTTCAGCCACCGCCTGCGCCAGTTTGCGCACACGCAGGATGTAGCGCTGGCGTTCGGTGACCGAGATCGCGCGGCGCGCATCCAGCAGGTTGAAACTGTGGCTGGCCTTGGTCACTTGCTCATACGCCGGCAGTGGCAAGCCGGCCTCGACCAGCTTCAGCGCTTCCGCTTCGCAGGCATCGAAGCGGTGGAACATTTCTTCGACATTGGCGTGTTCAAAGTTGTAGGCGCTCTGTTCCACTTCGTTCTGGTGATAGACATCGCCATAACTCACTGGCGCACCGTCTGGGCCATATGTCCACACCAGGTCATAGACGTTGTCGCAGTTTTGCAAATACATGCACAGTCGTTCCAGCCCGTAGGTGATTTCCCCCAGTACCGGCCGGCATTCCAGGCCGCCGGCTTGCTGGAAGTAGGTGAACTGGGTCACTTCCATGCCGTTCAGCCACACTTCCCAACCCAGGCCCCACGCACCCAGCGTGGGCGATTCCCAGTTGTCTTCGACCAAGCGCAAATCGTGCACCAGCGGATCGATACCCAACTGTTTGAGCGAATCGAAATACAGCTCGACGATATTGTCGGGCGAGGGCTTCAGCGCCACCTGGTACTGGTAATAGCGCTGCAAGCGGTTGGGGTTTTCGCCATAACGGCCGTCGGTGGGGCGGCGGCTGGGCTGCACGTAGGCGGCGTTCCACGGCTCCGGGCCGATCGAACGCAGGAAGGTGGCCGGGTGGAAGGTGCCGGCCCCCACTTCCAGGTCGAGTGGCTGGATCAGCACGCAGCCCTGCTCGGCCCAATAGGCGTTGAGGCGGGTGATGAGTTCTTGGAAGGTGATGGAAACGCGATGGGCAGTCATGTTGACCAGGTGCAACGGTGTGGCCAAGTAGTATAAATGCGCACACGCACCCACCTTGCGCTTTCCTGCCTATGCAACCGTTCCTGATTCTTGAAACCGGGCAACCCACGCCGTCGATGCGCCGTTATGGCAGCTTTGCACACTGGATCCGGGTGGCTGCCGGGCTGGCGCGGGATGCGGCGGTGGTGGTGGATGTGGAAGCCGGTCAAGCCTTGCCCACCCGCGCAGGCTTTGCCGGGGTGATTGTCACCGGTTCGGCGGCGATGGTGACCGAGCACCGTGACTGGAGCGAGCGCAGCGCCACCTGGCTGCACGAAGCCGCACACGCGGGGCTACCGCTATTGGGCATCTGCTACGGCCACCAATTGCTCGCGCATGCGCTGGGCGGGCAGGTAGGCAACAACCCAAATGGGCGGGAAATGGGCACGGTCGGCATCGACCTGCACCCGCAGGCGCACACCGACCCCTTGTTTGCTGGCCTGCCGGCGTGTTTTCCGGCACAAGCCACGCACCTGCAAAGCGTGCTGCAAGCCCCCGCTGGCGCCACCGTGTTGGCGCGCAATGCGCACGATGCCTGCCATGCGTTCCGCTGGGGCGAGCAAGTGTGGGGGCTGCAATTTCATCCCGAATTCAGCACCACCCATATGCGCGGCTATATCCATGCACGGCAGGACGCATTGACGCACGAAGGCCGTGATGCCAAGCAGCTGGCGCACGCGGTCAGTGCCGCCCCGCTGGCACGCAAAATCCTGCGCAGATTTGTCCGTCACGCGCGGCGTTGACGCGCACTCCGGTATCCTGTGCGCATCTTCTCGAGGCGCAGCATGGACATTCGCAGGTTGCCGGCCAGTCAGGGCTTGGTGTGGTTTCGGCAGGCAATTGATTTGGGTGCAAAAAATCCGCGCGCGGTGTTCGGGGCGGCGTTGTTGGCGATTGCCTCGTTATATACCGCGGCGTTGCTGATGGTCTTGGCCTTGGCCACGCTGATGCTGGGTGGCAAGGCGATTGGCAGCAACCCGGACTTGGGCGTGGTGATGGCGGTGGCATTGCCGTTGACGCTGGTGATCATGGTGTTGGTGCCGGTGCTGCTGGGTGGCCTGATGCATGTCATCCGTGAAACCGAAGCTGGCCGGTTGGTGCGCGCTCGTGATGTGTTTGTCCCGCTGCGCAGCGCGCAGGGGCGGCGTTTGGCGTGGCTGGGGTTGGTACAAGTGGTACTGGCGGTCATCGGCGGGCTGTTGATGATGGCGATTGCCGGTGGCGATTACTGGCACGACTACATGCAAGCCATGCAATCGGTGATGCAAGGCGCGGCACCGGTGTTGCCGGAGCCGCAGCATCCTGGCTTGCTGTTTTTGGTGCAGATGGCGTTCAACTACTTCAGCTATGCGCTGATGCTGTTTTCGATTCCGCTGATGCTGTTTTCCGGCTGCAATGTAAGCACGGCTCTGCGCCATGCACTGCGCGCATCGGTAATCAACCTGAGCGCGAATTTGCTGGTGGGCGTACTGTTCTTGGGTGCGTTGATGCTGGCTGCATTTGTGGTGCTGCTGGTGGCCGGCTTGCTGGGTGTGATCGGCAATCTGATTCACGCGGTGGTGGGTAGCTTGCTGATGATGTTGGCGATGGTGGGGTTTGCCGCGGTGGTACTGGTCCTGCTGGCGGGTGCCAGTTATCTGGCATGGCGCGATACCTTCAGTGATGCCGCGTCATCGCCGCCGGTCACGCACATTCACGGCTTCGAGGCCTGAGGCACTTACATCCCGCCAAGCGCGCTATCCAGCGCCGCCTGCATGGCACTTTGCATCCACGAGAACAGCCATAGGCAGGCGAACAAGCCTGCAGCCAGCTGCGCCCATAACCATGCTTTGGCCCAAGCGGGCAGCCCTGGTGAGTCTGCCAGTACACGCGTCCGGCTGAGGCGATCATGCAGCGCCAAATACGGCGCAAATGCAGCCAGCGCATGCCCAAGATTGAGGCTGATCCAGCTCAACCCGGCTGCCAAAAATCGCTGCATCGCGGTGCCCAGTGTCATTGCACCGCCGTCCACGCGCACTACCTGCAAGCCCAGCACGCGCTTGCCGGGCGTGGCTTGCCAATGCGAGCGTTCAAACCCGAGCGAATACACGCAGGCTAGCAGCGCATACAGCGCCGGTGGCAGCAGCAAGAGGGTGAAGAGCGCCGATTCGAAGCGGTCAATATCGGCCAGCAGGTGCGGATCGGACAGGCTTGCCAGCGCCATTGCCAGCGGGGTCTGTCCCTGCGCCAACGCGCTCTCCATCAGCTGGCCCATGCTTGCCGACAGTTGCCTGAAACTGGCAAGCGCTTCGCTCATGGCCCGTTGCAGGGGCGCGGCACCCAACAGCGCGATCCATGGCAACAGGCAAACGGCATCCAGCGACCACGCCGCATAGCGCATCCAGAACCGCGCAGGGGCGGGCTCAGGCAGAGGCACCATCGGCCTGCTTGCGCGGCGTCACGAATTTCGCCGCAATAATCCCGGCCTCGTACAACAGGCACATCGGGATCGCCAACATCAACTGGCTGACCACATCCGGTGGGGTCAATACGGCAGCCACGATAAAAATCCCGACGATGGCGTAACCACGACCTTCGCGCAGCTGCTCGGGTGTAACCCAGCCCAGCAGCGCCAAAATGACCAAGGCCACCGGCAATTCAAAGGCCAGGCCAAACGCCAAAAACAGCACCAGCACGAAATCCAGATAGGACGTGATATCGGTCATCATCGCCACCCCTGCTGGGGTGACCCGGGCCAAAAATCCAAACACCATCGGCAGCACGAGGTAATAGGCAAACGCGCAGCCGGCATAGAACAACAGCAATGCCGAGGACAACAACGGCAGCGCCAGGCGTTTTTCCCGCTTGTACAGCCCGGGTGCCACAAACGCCCATGCCTGATACAGCAGCCACGGCATCGACACCAGCAAAGCCACGAAGAACGCCAATTTCATTGGCGCAAAAAAGGGTGAGGCCACTTGGGTGGCGATCAACTGCCCGCCTTTGGGCAACTTGGCCAATAACGGTTGTGCCAAATAGCCATACAGCTTGTTGGCAAACGGCAGCAGGCCGGCCAGCACCACCAGCAGGCCAATACTGCCGCGCAGCAAGCGCAGGCGCAGCTCCAGCAGATGCGCAATCAGCGGTCGTTCGATATCGCTCCGGGCATCAGTCATCGTACTTGCCGGTGTCAGTGCGGGTGGCCGGGCCGGTGCTGGCCGGTACGTGCATGTGCTCAATGCCAGCTTCGCCGGTGTGCTCGCTCAGTTCCTGCAAGTGCGAGTGGGCGTCGTGCAGGCTGTCTTGCAACTGGCTGCGGGTATCAACCAATACCTGCCGGCCTTCTTGCAAGCTGCGTTTGAGTTCTTCACTGGCCAGTTCCTGCTCCAGCTCGGTACGCACCGAATGCCATTGCGCACGCGCACGGCGCACCCACAGACCGGCAAAGCGCGCCGCCTTGGGCAGGCGTTCGGGGCCCAGCACGACCAAGGCCACCAAGGCCACCACCAGCATTTCGCCTAGCGAAAAATCGAACATGCGCGTGCTGCGGGATTACTGCGCGGCGTTGTCGTGCTGCTTCTGTTCGGCCGATGCTGCCGACTTGTCTTCGCCTAGCCGTGCCTGCGGCTTGTCGCTATCGCCGTTCATGCCTTTCTTGAATTCGTTGACCGCATTGCCAAGATCGCGGGCGCCGGAGGTGAGCTTCTTGGTGCCAAACACCAATATCACGATGGCGAGCACGATCAACCAATGCCAAATGCTTAAACCGCCCATGATTGCGTGCCTTTGTTGAAATGGAGAATTCGAATGTTACCCGGACAACGCGCATACCCCAGTGCGCGTTGACCAGGATGTGACGATATTAGGGTTTGATCGCCGGCGCTGCCGAAGGTTGCGTGGCCGGTAGCGGGCTGGTGGTGGCGGGGGTGTGGCTATCCAGCGGCTGTACCGTGGCGGCACCAGGCTCGGCCACTGGAGCCGGTGGCGGGTTGGCGCGCTGGCGTGCATAGCGGGCGGCGGCGGTGGCTTCTTCCAAGGTGTCACGGAAGTGGGCCAATGTGGCGGAAGCGGCTTGCGGCGCACGGCCCTCGAAAATCATTCGCGGCGTGCTGCCTTCGCCATACGCGGTGCTATTGGCACCGTTATCGATCTGCAAGACCGCGCCATCCAGCGCAACGCCGGCAAACAGCCCGCGCGCGCGCGACCACGACCAGATTTCCGCCTTCATTGCGCCGTCGGTGGCGGCGGCGGCATTGCGGCCCACGGGGCCTGCGGCCACCCCGGCATCGGCACCCAAGGTGAATTTGCCATTGACGATATTGTCCAGCCCACGCTCACTGCGGAACACCAAAATCACGTCGGCCGACTGCACCCCGGCCTGCAGGCCAAAACTGGCCCCGGTCAGTTTGACGAACACCGGGTTGGACCAGGTACCGTTGGCGGTTTTCACCGACATCAGGCCCAGTCCGCGGCGGCCGCCCAACATGAAGCCGGCCTTGATGGTATCGGGCACCACCACAATACCCTTGGCCTCATCCAACAGGCGGTCGGGGATGGAGGATTCGGGAATGGCCTGAATCTGCTTGACCACGCGTACGGCATCGTCAGCACGGGCGTCTTCGCGGGTGCCTGCGGCAACGCTGCCTGCAGCAATCAGAACGGCTAGGGCAAGGCTCAAACGGCGCGGGGTGGCGGGCATCGTGCTCTCCGTGGCGGCAGTGGGGGAAGGTTGCATCGTGGCGCGGCCGCCATGAATCAATGATAAGTCGGGACGACACCGTCTGCGGCGCATGCGATCCTATACGGATGCGCGATCAAACCTCCATGCCGACCCTGCTGCTGGTCAACCTCGGCACCCCTTCCGCACCCACGGCCCAAGCGGTGACGACGTATCTGGATGAATTCCTGTCCGATCGCCGGGTGGTGCAGTTGCCGCGCTGGCTGTGGCGGCCCTTGCTGCGCAAGCTCATCCTGCCCCGACGCAGCCCGGTGGTGGCGCACAAGTATGCCGAGATTTGGCTGCCCGGGGGGTCGCCGCTGGCGGTCTATACCGAGCAATTGGCCCACGCGGTGCAACAACGCTTGCCACAGTGGAAGGTGGTGCATGCGATGCGTTATGGCGCGCCAGCACTGGCTGATACGTTGCAACAACTGCAGGCCGAAGGCACATCCCAGCTGCGTGTGTTGCCGCTGTATCCGCAGTATTCCACCACCACCACTGCCAGCGTGGCCGATGCCATCGCCATGCACGCACGCGGCATGCAGGTGCAAATGCTGCATGACTACCATGCCGATGCGGGCTGGGCGCAGGCGATTGCAGCGTCGATTCGTGCGCATTGGGCAGCCCATGGCCGCGCCGAAAAATTGGTGTTGTCGTTTCATGGCATTCCGCAGCGGTTGGTGAACCAGGGCGATCCATATGCGGCCCATTGCGAGGGCAGCGCTACCGCAATTGCCAGTGCATTGGGGCTGCCGCGTACCGAGCTGCTGCTGACCTATCAATCCCGCTTTGGCCGCGAACGCTGGCTGCAGCCCTATACCTTGCCAACGCTGGAAGCACTTGCGCGCAATGGGGTAAAAAACGTGGATGTGGTCTGCCCCGGGTTTGCGGTGGATTGTCTGGAGACGCTGGAAGAAATCTCGATGCAAAATGCAGGTGCCTTCACCACTGCCGGTGGCCAAGCACTGCGCTATATCCCGTGCCTCAATGCCAGTGCCGCGCATGCCGAAGCGTTGGCGGCACTGGCCATCTCCGATTCGGGTTGGGCGTGATGCGCGAAGTCTTTTTCGATACCCCGCAAGGGCGCCTCAGCGCGCTGCGCAACCATGGGCACGGCAGGCCAGTGCTGGCCCTGCATGGCTGGCTGGATAATGCGGCCAGTTTTTTGCCGATGGCCGAATATCTGCAAGGTTTGGATCTGGTGGCACTGGATCTGCCCGGGCATGGCCACAGCCTGCACTTGCCCGTGGGCGGCGATTACAACTTCAACACTGCCATGATGGTGGTATTGGATGTGGCCGACGCACTTGGCTGGCAACAGTTTGATTTGCTGGGGCATTCGATGGGGGCTGGAATTGCCAGCCTGCTGGCGGCCGCCTGCCCCGAGCGGATTCGGCGCTTGGCGGTCATCGAGATGCTGGGCGCACTCAGCGAAGCACCGCAGCACACCGCCAAGCGCATGCGCGAAGCGCTGGCTGCCCAGCGCCAACGACAGTCACGCGGGTTGCGTGTGTTTCGCGATATCGATACCGCCGTGCAAGCGCGCCTGCATGCCAGCCGGGTACCAGGCAGTGGGCTGGATGCTGCCTTGCTGCGGCTGTTGGTCGAGCGCGGCGTGCGCGCAGTGGATGGGGGCTACGTTTGGAGCAGCGATTCGCGCCTGACCCAGCCCAGCCTGACCCGCATGACCTGCGAACAGGTGGACGATGTACTGGACGCCATCACCTGCCCCACATTGGCAATCTTCGCCACGCCCGCCCAGCCGTATCTTCCCGATGCCGAGCGGCAACGCCGTGTGCAGCGTTTGGCTCAGGGCCAGCTGTTGCTGTTGCCTGGTGGTCACCACCTGCATATGCAACAGCCAGCACACATCGCCGGCGCCGTGCACGCGTTCCTGCAGGGCTGACGCTGACTCAGCTTATTCGGCGGTGCCGGTGCGTATTGCCAATTGGGTGCCGCCATCATCGGCCTTGCCCAATTGATAGAAGGCTTGCCGCTTGTCCTTGCTGAACGCCAAGGTTGCGCCATCGCCGGTTTGCATCGCCACATCGCGCTTCCAGCCACCGGCTTGCATGCCCTTGTCGGTATCGGCATATACCGTGTTCAAGGCCTGCGTGGTGGACAAATTGACCATCTGCATGCCAGCCATATCCACCACGCTGGCCACTTTGTGATTGCTTGGCAAGATAATATCGGCGGGGAAGCTGGCCGGCAGCGTCACATTGCCGCCTGCATCAGCTGCAGTGACATTGACATCACCCTTTTCCGTCTTGATGGTCATCTTGTTGCCGTCTTTATCCATCTTCACCCCGGTGGCGTGTTCGATGGCGGCTTCAGTGGCCTTTTCAGCCGCTTTCTTGCAGGCAGGTAGCGCCATCACGCTGGCGATGACCAGCAGGCAAGGCAAGTAGCGAATGGAATTATTCATGGTATGCATTCCCCAAGATGCAGTGGCGTCTGTCATAGGGAACGCAGAGTGCACGTTTACCCGGCCAGCAACTGTCGCAGCCGACCTTTCAAGGCGCGACCTTCGCTGCGCAAATAGGCGCGTTCATCCCGCCACTGCGGGAAGCGTGCCCCCACGGCCTGCCAGAACTGCGGTGAATGATTGGCATGCAGCAGGTGGCAAAGTTCATGCACGACTACATATTCGAACGCAGACGGGCGTGCCAGCAGCAGGGCCAGATCCAGTGACAACGTGGCATCCGGGGCCAGCGAGCCCCACAACGTGCTGGGGCGCTTGAACACGATGCGTCGCGGCTGGCGCGGCAACTCGGGCAAGTAACGCGGCAACCAACGCCCCAGATCCGCCCGGCCCTGGGCTTCGTAAAAATCCCGCAGCGCACGCTGCAACGCGGCGGAGCCGGCCTGCGTCGACGCCTGACAACGCAGCGTGCCGGCGGCATCCAGTTGCACGCGGGTTACCCGCCCCAGTGCCCAATGCAAGGGCAGCTCGACCCCGCGCAACGGTAAGGTGGTGGTGACATCGCGACGCAGTGCCTCGCCGTAGGTGCAGGCATGCAGATGCAATTGCTGCGTCAGCCAGGCGTGGTGTTGCTGCAAAAAAGCATCGCCTTCCCGCAGGGTGGCGCGTAGCGGCAGGGTCAAACGCACGCCGCGCTCATCCACCGCCAGCTTGATCCGCTTGGCGCGCGGATCGCGCACGCGCAGCACCTCAATCGCAGCGCCACCGGCCAGGGTGACGGCAAGCATGTCGCGCTGGATGGCAGGCGGCGCGCGGGTGCTGCGCAGCGGTTGGAGTAAACGGAGCAGGGAGACCATGCACGCAGTGTAAGCAAGGCCACGCAGGCGTGCATGCGCGCAGAAGCGGCCTACACTGGCGACATGCTTGCCTTACTTCAACGTGTCACCGAAGCCGCCGTGCGCGTGGATGATGCCGTGGTGGGCGCGATTGGGCCGGGCTTGCTGGCACTGGTGGCGATCGAACCGGGGGATACCGAAGCGCAACTGCATCGGCTCGCCCAGCGCATGCTTGGTTATCGCATTTTCGAAGATGATGCCGGCAAGATGAATAGATCTTTGCCGGATATCGGCGGGAAATTGCTGTTGGTCAGCCAGTTCACCCTGGCCGCCGATACCCGCAGCGGCATGAGACCCAGCTTCACCACGGCCGCACCACCGGCGGAGGCTGAACAGCGCTTTACCCAATTGCTGACCATTTGCCGGCAATTGCACCCGCCGGGGGTGGAAACCGGGAGGTTTGGTGCCCATATGGTGATCAGTCTGGTCAATGACGGGCCGGCAACCTTCCTGCTCCGCCCCTGACATCCCCCGACCACGCCGCCAGACCACGTTCAAGCGTACGCCTCCGCTGCGCGGTATAATGCTTGGTTCTCTTTGCTGCGTTACGCGCAAACCCTCACGACACGGTACCCGCCCATGGCCAACGAACGGCAGACAGCTCCGCAATCCGACATCAAGATCCTGATCAGCAAGGGTCTGGAACAGGGCTATCTGACTTATGCCGAAGTCAATGATCACCTGCCTGACGACATGGTCGATCCGGAGCAGATCGAAGACATCATCGGCATGATCAATGGCATGGGCATCGAGGTGCACGAAGCTGCGCCTGATGTCGAAACCATGTTGCTGGCCGGCCAGCAAGTGGGTGGCCGCGAAGTCGATGAAACCGCCGCCGAGGAAGCCGCTGCCGCGCTGACCTCGCTGGATGCCGAGGGTGGCCGCACCACCGACCCGGTGCGCATGTACATGCGCGAAATGGGCACGGTGGACTTGCTCACCCGCGAAGGCGAAATCGCGATTGCCAAGCGCATCGAAGAAGGCTTGTCGCAAATGAATGCCGCGCTGGCCAGCTTCCCGCTGTCGCCGCAGATGCTGCTGGAAGATTACGCGCTGCACAAGGCCGGCAAAAAGCGTTTGGCCGAAATTGTGGTCGGCTTCAATGATGGAGAGCCCGAGCCGGAAGTGGTACCGGTGGTGGACGAGGCCGATACCGAAATCGATGAAGACGAGGACACTGCCGACGGCGAAGCCGACGAGCCGGCACCCACCGGGCCAGATCCGGCGGAAGTGGCGGCACGCATGGAGGTCATGGCGGCGGCACATGCGCGCTTCCTGAAAGCGGTGGCCAAGGGCGGCCCCGAATCCAAGCCGGCACTAAAGGCGCGCGAAGAAATGGCCGAGGTGTTCGTCACCTTCAAGCTGCCGTTGCCATTGACCGATGTGCTGGTCAAGCAATTGCGCGATGTGGTCAATCAGGTCAAAGAACACGAGCGCCGCATTCTTGACATGGCCACCCGCGTGGCAAAAATGCCGCGCAAGGATTTCATCAAGGCCTGGGAAGGCAACCAAACCAATCTGGAATGGGTGGATGAGTTGCTCAAGCGCAAGCAGAAGTGGGGTTCGGCCCTGCGCGATGTGCGCGAAAAAATCATCAGCGAGCAAGAAGCCACCATTCAGATTGAAAAGACCATGCAGGTGACCCTGGTCGATCTCAAGGAGATCAACCGCGCTCTTTCTTACGGTGAAGCCAAGGCACGCAAAGCCAAGAAGGAAATGGTGGAAGCCAACCTGCGCCTGGTGATTTCGATTGCCAAGAAATACACCAACCGTGGCCTGCAATTTCTTGATTTGATCCAGGAAGGCAACATCGGCCTGATGAAGGCGGTGGACAAGTTCGAGCATCGTCGCGGCTTCAAGTTCTCGACCTATGCCACATGGTGGATTCGCCAGGCCATCACCCGCTCGATCGCCGACCAGGCGCGCACCATCCGCATCCCGGTGCACATGATCGAGACCATCAACAAGCTCAACCGCATCAGCCGCCAGATGCTCCAGCAATATGGCCGCGAGGCGACGCCGGAAGAGTTGGCGAAAGAAATGGACATGCCCGAGGACAAGATCCGCAAGGTCATGAAGATCGCCAAAGAACCCATTTCGATGGAAACCCCGATCGGTGACGATGAAGATTCCCACTTAGGTGATTTCATCGAAGACACCAATGTGATGTCGCCGGTGGAAGCCACCACCGACATCAACCTGATCGAAACCGTGCGCGACGTATTGGCCGGCCTGACCCCACGCGAAGCCAAAGTGCTGCGCATGCGCTTTGGTATCGACATGAACACCGACCACACCCTGGAAGAAGTGGGCAAACAGTTCGACGTGACGCGCGAGCGCATCCGCCAGATCGAAGCCAAAGCCCTGCGCAAACTGCGCCACCCCAGCCGCTCTGAAACCCTGCGCAGCTTCCTCGATATTGATTGAAGTTGCACAGTTGCGACACAGAAACCCGCCGTAATTGGCGGGTTTTTACTTGCCACGGTTACAATTTGCGCCACGGGCCTATAGCTCAATGGTTAGAGCAGAAGACTCATAATCTTTTGGTTCCAGGTTCGAGTCCTGGTGGGCCCAGTTCGACGCGTGCTTGTTGAGGAGCCTTGAGTCCTGCAGCGCAAAGAGGCGCTTGCCTTCCAGGGGTCAGCAAGCGCTGCTCTCGCCCGCGCAGTGGCGTGCTGGCCCATCCTGCAGACCCAGGCATGCGTCGGGCGTCTCGTAAACCGGGGCGAAACCGCCGCCGGGGGTGCGAAAGTTGGTGGTCTGTCCCTGGTAGAGCCGGGCCGCGGTCCACTGCACCTCACCTTGGTACACATATTGGCGGAGATCGAACTTCAGGATCTGCGGCGCGTCTCCCCCCGACAGGGTTCGCTCGCCCGGAGTAACGTGGGCTTGGGCGACATGGCTGCCCGCCACGACCTCCTGCCAAACACGCTGCGTGATCTTGTCGCCTCGATACGCGGCGCGGCTTCCGAATCCCCCGAACGGCTTGAAGAACAGTCGCTTGCGCTCGGCCCAGAGTCGTTCCTGATTGGCTGGGTCAACGATCTCGGTACGGGGAATGCCCGCGAGCAGAACCGCTTGCGTGGCCACCGGCACCCCCAGTTGCTGCAATTGCATCGGGTCTGACAGCAGCGCGAGGTTGCGCTTGTCGGCGTACAGCGCATGGGCGTGCGGGTGCGGTGTCACGACGGCGGCGTCCTGCAGGTACGCCTCGCGCAAGACGGCGCTCGCCTGCGTGTCGAAGTAGAAATCGGTCAGGCGGTTGTAGACCAGGTCGATCGCATGCGTGCCGCAGGTCAACACGCCGTCGCGGAGCCGCAGGTCCCCGGGTGCGGCGATCACCGCCGTGATTCCGTTCGCTTCAAGGAGTCGTTGGAACAGCAGGAATTCCGGGTACAGGTATTGCGCTTCGGGCTGTTCGTCCACGATGGCGATCGTGCGCAGTGGGCCGGCCCGGCCGCTCAGCAGCCACTCGTGTCGGAACATGTCGATGATGCGCGCTTCGAATGCATCGGCCGTAGCGGCAGGCGGGAGCAGGCGCTGGATCGACCGGCAACATGCACGCTGCGCGCGCGCAAGCAGCGCATTGAGCATGGCGCCACCGGCGTTGGTATTGACTTCGATGAGCCCCATCGCGGATGGCGTGACATGGAAGTCATATCCGTAAAACACGCCGCGTGCACCAGGCGAGTAGCGCGCGATGCTGGGCGCACGGGACAGCACGATGTCACGATAAGCGGGGAGTGCCACGACCGATTCGATCGCAGCGACGATGGCGGACATGCGCATGAGCTGCACCGACGACACGAATACCGGGCACGCAGCCAATGCGTAGGGACAACGTTCTTCCAGTAGCGCCCGCAGCCCGGGCTGGCCGATGCCGGAATCGAGCTCTTGGCGGACGGCATCGGCATCCAGACCTATACAAAAACACTCTGCATTGAGGCGATCGCTTGCCGCTGAAACCAAGGGTTCGGCGATTGCACCAGATCGGGGAACGGCTGCGGTCATAGGCGTGTCCGGAGTTGCGGGGAACCGAGCTCAGCCAAGGGCTTGGTCAAGCGCGCATGGGAGACTAGGTCAGAAGATTCGTTGTCCGCCCTGATCGATGACCATCATCCCGTCCTCCTTGCTGAAGGGGCGAGTGACGGGTGGCAGCAGGTCCAGTACACGCTCGGACGGACGACAGAGACGGATGCCCGCAGATGTCTGCACAAATGGGCGGTTGATCAGGATCGGCTCCGCCAACATGGCCTCCAGCAGGGCGCTATCGCTGAGCATGGGGTCATCCAGCCCACGCTCAAGATAAGGCGTGTCTTTCTGGCGAATCGCCTGGCGGACGGTCAGGCCGGCACCGGAAATCAGGTCGACCAACCGCTCCCGTGAAGGCGGGCACCGGAGGTATTCGATGATTGTCGGTTCGATGCCTGCGTGCCGAATCATGGCCAGGGTGTTGCGGGAGGTGCCGCAAGCCGGGTTGTGGTAAATCGTGGCGACCATGACATCTCTCAGCGTGAGGCGCTCGATGCGCGAAGGCGTGCCGATGACTTCGGCCTTGCCGGTGCAGCAGGTGGCGAGGTGACCGCGCCCGCAGCCGTGGCCAATGCGCGGGCGGAAAGATCGCCCTTGCGTTCGCTGTAGCGGTTGGTCAGATAGTCGCTGCGATCACGCACCATCAGGGTGAACTTGAACAATTCCTCCATGACATCCACCAAGCGGTCGTAGAACGGCGAAGGCTTCATTCGCCCGTCATCTGCAAACTCTTGCCAGGCCTTCGGCACCGAGGACTGGTTCGGAATGGTCACCATGCGCATCCAGCGGCCCAACACCCGCAGCGCGTTGACCACGTTGAACGACTGCGAACCGCCGCACACCTGCAGCACCGCAAGGGTACGACCCTGGGTTGGGCGCACACCTGCATCCTCCAGCGGCAGCCAGTCGATCTGGTTTTTGAACACGGCCGTGAAGGTGCCATGCCGTTCCGGGCTTACCCAGACCTGGCCCTCTGACCACAGCGACCACTTGCGCAGTTGCTGCACCCTGGGATGGGTGGCATCGACACTGTCCAGGATGGGCAGGTCATGCGGATCGAACACGCGGGTCTCCGCCCCGAAGTGGCGCAGGATTCGTTCCGCTTCCAGCGCCAGCTTGCCGCTGTTGGACTGAGGGCGGAGTGAGCCGTACAGGATCAGGATGCGCGGAGCGTGGCCGGACCCGGTCAGGCCGAGCATCTGCAGATCAGGAGTCACCAGGGCTTCCGGGGACACATTGGGCAGACCCGGAATTGTCATGTTCAATTGCTACGGTATGTATGTTCTATTATTCTAGATAAATGGAAATCAAAGACGCAACTGCTGCCTTGGCCGCCCTCGGGCAAGCCACTCGACTCTCCGTATTCCGTCTACTGGTGGAGGCGGGGCCGGGAGGACGCATGGTGGGAGAAATCGCTGAAGCACTGGGCCTGCCGGGCGCGACGCTCTCGTTCCATCTGAAGGAATTGAGTGCCGCCGCCTTGATCGATGGTGAGCAACAAGGGCGCTATATCTGCTACCGCGCCAACTTCAAGGCGATGAACGAGCTTATCGAGTTCCTGACCCGCAACTGCTGCGGTGGCGACGCCACCCGCTGCGCACCCGCAGGCAACATTTCGGTGACCAAGGCGCGAAAAACATCCGTCAAGAAAGGGGCTCGGCCGTGAGTCGGGTCGCAAGCGGGGCACCCCCGGTGGGCCTGTCCAGCCGCATGGGATTCTTCGAGCGCCACCTGACAGCCTGGGTGGCCCTGTGCATCCTCGTGGGGACGGTCCTGGGCTATGCCTTCCCGGATTACCGGAACAGATCCACAAGGCATTCGCACACGCGCTGCACGCCTTGCAGCACCGCATTTCACTCCTGCTTGCGCTGCGAATGGAGGCCTTGGGCCGTCTCGCGGCAGAGGCGAAGCTACGGGAGCTCAGCGAGCACCCAATCCAACCCCCTCCCTCTCTCTGAATCAGACAAATAAATGAGCATTCGCATCGGTATCAACGGTTTCGGCCGCATGGGCCGCCTCACCCTGCGTGCGGCCTGGGGCAATCCCGACCTGCAGTTCGTGCAGATCAATGACCCGGCGGGCGATGCGGCTACCCTGGCGCACCTGCTGAACTTCGATTCCGTGCATGGCCGCTGGCAGCACGAGGCGAGTATGGACGGCGATGCGCTGGTGATCGACGGCCAGCGCATCCCGGTGACCCGTAACAAGGAGCTCGCCGCGACCGAGTGGTCGGGCTGCGACGTGGTGCTGGAAGCCTCCGGCAAATTCCGCAAGCCCGACGTCCTGCAACCGTACCTGGACCAGGGCGTGAAGCGCGTCGTGGTGACCGCACCGGTCAAGTCGCCCGGCGCCTTGGACATCGTGATGGGGGTGAACCACCAGCGCTTCGATCCAGGCCAGCATCGGATCGTGTCGGCGGCGTCCTGCACCACCAATTGTCTGGCACCGGTGGTGAAAGTCATCCATGAGGGGCTGGGCATCCGCCACGGCAGCATCACCACCATCCACAGCCTGACCAACACCCAGGTCATCGTGGATGCGCCGCACAAGGACCTGCGCCGCGCACGTTCCTGCGGCAGCAGCCTGATCCCAACGTCCACCGGTTCGGCTACCGCGATCGCCGAAATCTTCCCGGAACTCAAGGGGCGCCTGAACGGCCATGCGGTACGCGTGCCGCTGACCAATGCCTCGTTGACCGACTGCGTGTTCGAGGTCGCGCGCGCGACCACGGTGGAGGAGATCAACCGCCTGCTGCAAGTCGCCGCCGAGGGCGAGCTCGCCGGCGTGCTGGGTTACGAAACCCGCCCGCTGGTGTCGATCGACTTCCTGCACGATCCGCGTTCGAGCATCGTCGATGCGCTGTCCACGTTGGTGGTCAACGGCACCCAGGTGAAAATCTACGCTTGGTACGACAACGAATGGGGCTACGTGAACCGCACCGCCGAACTCCTGCAGCTGGTCGGCGACGCGGACCGGTAACGTTATGTTCGAACGGCTGGCGCCCGCAGTTCGCCAGTACCTGCTGATCACCGGCAACTACTGGGCGTTCACCCTCACCGACGGCGCGCTGCGCATGCTGGTGGTGCTGCATTTCCACCAGCTCGGCTACAGCCCGTTGCAGGTTGCCCTGCTGTTCCTGTTCTACGAAGTGTTCGGGGTCATTACCAATCTGGTCGGTGGCTGGTTGGGAGCGCGGATTGGGCTCAACCGCACGATGAATATCGGCCTGGCGATGCAGGTTGTCGCGCTGTCGATGCTGCTGGTACCGGCCACGTGGCTGGCGGTGCCCTGGGTGATGGCGGCGCAAGCGCTGTCGGGGGTTGCCAAAGACCTCAACAAGATGAGCGCCAAGAGCAGCATCAAGCTGCTGGTGCCGGGCGACGCGCAGGCGGCGCTGTTCCGTTGGGTGGCGCTGCTGACCGGCTCGAAGAACGCGCTCAAGGGCGTTGGCTTCTTCCTCGGCGGTGCGCTGCTGACGATGATCGGCTTCCGTCCGGCGGTAGCGGTGATGGCGGTGGCGCTGGCCATCGTGTGGCTGGCCAGCATCGTCTTCCTGCGGATGGAGCTGGGGCGGGCCAAGGTCAAGCCGAAGTTCCACGAGCTGATGTCGAAGAGCCGCGCGATCAACGTGCTCTCCGCCGCGCGGCTGTTCCTGTTCGGGGCCCGCGACATCTGGTTCGTGGTCGCCCTGCCGGTGTTCCTGTCCGAATCGCTGGGCTGGGATTTCTGGCGTGTGGGGGGCTTCCTCGCGCTGTGGGTGATCGGCTACGGCGCGGTGCAGTCGATCGCACCACGCCTAGTCGGCAAACGCGGAGATGGCGTACCCAACGCCCATGTCGCGCCCGCCTGGGCTGCGGCGCTTGCCGTGGTTCCATTGGCGATGGCGGTGCTGCTGGCGAACGGACTGGCGTCGCCCGCGGTCGTGCTGGTGGTGGGGCTGGGCCTGTTCGGCGTGCTATTCGCGATCAACTCATCGCTGCACAGCTACATGATCGTCGCCCATGCCGCCGAGGATGGGGTTTCCTTGGATGTGGGTTTCTACTACATGGCAAATGCCATGGGACGGCTGATCGGCACCGTGTTGTCCGGCTGGATCTTCCAGACCTGGGGCCTGGCCACCTGTCTCGCGTGGTCGGCGGCCTTCGTGCTGGTGGCGGCCGCGCTGTCGCTGGCCTTGCCGCGCCTGCCGGAAGCGGCGGCGCACATGTCGATCAAGGAGAACTCGGGTGACTGACAAGCCGAAGATGACGTTCGACGTTCGCGCACGGCGCGTGGACGCCCATGGGAGCGAGGCCGCATGCAAATCTGCGCATCTGGTCTTGGATACCGACCTCGCAGGCAGGGTGGATGCGTTCAATCCCGCCGAGTTGCTGATGGCCGCGCTCGCCGCCTGCATGATCAAGGGGATCGAGCGCGTCACTCCGATCCTGCATTTCCGCCTGCAGGGCGTCGAGGTCCGCATCCACGGCGTCCGCCAAGATGTGCCCCCGCGCATGGAGGAGATCCGCTACGAAATACTGGTCGATACGGACGAGAGCGAATCACGCCTGGAGCTCCTGCACGAGAATGTCCAGAAGTACGGAACCGTGTTCAATACCGTATCGCCGGGAACCAGACTCCATGGCCAACTTCGACGGGCGTAGCCAGTCTTGGTAGCTGCGCCCGACTATCGCCTAGTCAAGCATCCGCCTGCTCGGCAATCTCAACGGCGTCATCGACCTCGATGCGGGATTACCAGCCCGGTTCCTGAACTGCAGGTGCTCTGTCCACCCAGTGCGAGGCCATCACCCTAGTCACTAGTCGATACCCGAATCAAGTCATGGCGTGGCAGCCTCGGCTTCAACCATGATCAGTCTGCCCGCTTGGGCTTGCCTAGGGTTTGCCCCC
>NZ_JAIQDJ010000009.1 GCF_020034655.1 Thermomonas beijingensis
TGCTCGATGCGGAAACCCAGCGAGAACGGCTTGGCCTCCAGATACACGCCGCGGGCGTGCAGCATGGCGAAGGTGTCGCGCGCGCTGTGGCCCAAGGCCAGCACCACGTGGTCGGCGCGCAGTTCGTACGGTTCGAGTGCTGACAGCGCGAGTCTTCCACCGCCGTCATTTGGCATCAAGCCAAAACGAACCAACCCATCCATGAAGCGTGCTTGTCGCTTCAACACGCAGTCGTGACGGCGGCGCATTTGCTGAAAGATGCACCAAATCTGAGGGCCGGCCTAGCCGGCCCTTGTCTTTTGTAGCGGATCGCTGTCGCACCGACTGAGACGGTGCCAGCCTCAAAACCCATACCGCAAAAAGCCACCGTCCACGGCGATGCATTCGCCGGTGACATAACTGGATGCAGGCAGGCACAGGAAGGCAACGGCGCTGGCCACTTCTTCGGGTTCGCCGATGCGGCCCATGGGGGTGCGCAGCAGCACGTCGTCCAGATAGTCGGGGTCGGCCAATTTGCCGCTGGTGCGGCGGGTGCGGATGTACCACGGGGCCACGGCGTTGACGCGGATGCCGTCGTCGGCCCATTCCACGGCCAGGTTGCGGGTCATCTGATGCAGCGCGGCCTTGCTCATGCCGTAGGGGGCGCCGCTGCGCACATGGGTGATGCCGGACACGCTGCCCACATTGACGATGCTCGATGCCGCATGTTTGCTCAGCAGCGGATGCGCCAAGCGGCACAGTTCAAACGCCGAGAACAGATTGGTTTCGAAGATCGTGCGCCACTGGTCTTCGCCATAGTCCAGTGTCGGGCGGGTGAGGTTGCCGCCGGCGTTGTTGACGAGGATGTGCAGGCCGCCTTGGTCGTTGGCCCAGTCGATCAGTTCCGCACGTTGCTCATCATCGGTCACGTCGGCGGGTAGGGCCAGTACCGCGTCTTCGGGCCCGGGGAATTCGTCTTCCAATTCGGCCCGCGCAGACTCCAGCAATGCGCCATCACGCGCCACCATCAACACCTGCGCACCCAAGCCCAGCAGCTCGCGACAAATGGCCAAGCCAATGCCGGCGCTGGCGCCGGTGACAAGGGCGCGTTGGCCATCCAGATTCCAGCGGGACGAGGGCATGGGCAGCTCCATCAATGAGGTTCAGCGTAGGATAGGCCAAGCACTCTGCGGAGAAACCCTGATGCGCGCCACTGTGTTGTTGCCATTGCTGTGCATGCTGGCCGCGTGTTCGGCCCCGCCACCGCCGGACCCCGCGCAGCGGCCGGAGCCGAAGGCGGCAACGCCATCGCCGATCACCACCACCGCCAATACCTACAAGGATGCGGCACACACCGCCGCGGAGACCGCGCAAACGCAGGCGGCGGAGCAGGCCAAGCAGGCGGATGCGGCGACGCAGTAGCGCGTCACCGCTTCGATCAAACCCTTACTGCGGTGTGCAGAAGCAATACGCCAGCGCCTTGACGCGTTGGTTGCCGGGTTTGGCCAGTGCGTCCTGCACGAAGCGGAATACCGGCTGTTCCTGCACGTGGCGGGCCAGCAGCAACTCGGCACTGCCACTGTGTTGCAGCAGGGCGATGCCGGCGCGGCTTTGCAACATGCCGCCCAATAGTTGCGACAGCGGGGTGGTGCTGTCTTCGATATAGCGCGTCTGCCAGGCATCGGGCTTGCCCAGCTTGGCGCGGCTGGCGGCGTCGGCCACGGCATCGCCAAGGCTGCCGAATGCATCCACCAAGCCACGGTCCTTGGCTTGTGCGCCGCTCCACACGCGACCTTGGGCAATGCTGTCGATCTGCTCCACGCTCTTGCCGCGCGCATTGGCCACGCGGCCGGTGAAGTCGCGGTAGCCCTTTTCGATCACGGCCTGCACGGTGGTGGCCACGCCCGGATCCAGCGATCGGGTCAAATCAAACGCGCCGGCATATTTGGCGGTGGCCACGCCATCGGTATGCACCCCGAGTTTGTCCAGGCTGCGATCGAGCGTGGGGAACAAGCCGAAGATGCCGATCGAGCCGGTAATCGTGGACGGATCGGCATAGATGCGGTCGGCATTCATGCTGATCCAATAGCCACCAGACGCGGCCACATCGCCCATCGACACCACCACCGGTTTGCCGGCGGTTTTCAGTGCGGCTACTTCACGGCGGATTTGTTCGGATGCAAACACTTCGCCGCCGGGCGAGTTCACCCGCAGTACCACCGCCTTCACATCGTCATCGTCACGCGCCTGGCGCAGCAGTGCAGAAGTGGATTCGCCGCCCACTTTGCCGGCGGGCAATTTGCCACCGGCGATTTCGCCTTCCGCCACCACCACCGCCACTTGCGGGCGATTGTCGGCCTGCGGCAGTGCGCTGTTGATATGTTGCAGATAGGCATCCAGCGGCACTTGCCGGTAGCCACCGTCGGCATTGTCATCGGCCACGCCGCGCTGGGTCAGCAGGGTGTCCACTTCCTCTTCGGTTTTCAGCCCGGTGACGAGTTTTTGCTGCAGTGCCAGTTGCGCCAAATCGCCATGCGCAGCGGCCACTGCATCCGGCAACGTGTTGGCGTAGTTGGACAGCAGCGCAGGGTTAATGCCGCGTGCCTTGCCGATATCGGCCAGCATGCGCTGCCAGATATCGCCCATCCAATACAGATCGGCTTCTTTCGATGCGGGCGATGCGGCATCCAGAATATACGGCTCGGCGGCGGACTTGAAGGTGCCTACCTTGAACAGGTGCACGTCCACGCCCAGCTTGTCTTGCAGCGCGGTGTGGAAGAACTGGCGGTACGAGGCCAGCCCGTCCAGCATCACCCCGCCGGAGGACATCGGGTCCAGATAGATTTCATTGGCTTGCGCGGCCAGCAGGTATTGCCCCTGCGAGAAACCATCGCCATAGGCCACCACTTGCTTGCCGGCAGCGCGCACCGCGGCCAGCGCCGCGCCCACTTCGCGCAGCGAGGCAAAGCCGGAGGGTTCCATGTCTTGCACGTTCACCACCACGCGCTCGATGCGCTTGTCGGTGCGGGCGGCATGCAGTGCGCTCAACACATCGCGCAGGCGCACTTCCTTGCAGTCGTGGCTATGCGTGGCATGCGCCAGGCTGCGACTGAAGGCGTCGCAGGTGTATTGCTCCACCAGCCGGCCTTCGGGGGCAAACACCAGCGTGGTGCGGCTCTCCAGCGGGGTGAGCCGACCGCCAAACAGTGCTGCCAGCAGCAACAGGGCCAGCACCGGCAGCACCAGCAAAAACAGCAGGTTCAACACCAGGCGACGGGTGAAATTGACCGTATTCCAAACGCCAATCACAAGGCTGGCGATGGGGCCGCGGCGGCGCGGTTCGTTCATGAAAAACTCCGGGAAACGCAAAGCCGTGGTGCGGCAGTGGGGATGTGTATGGTAAAGGACGCGGTGGTGTGCTTCATGCGCCGTCGGTCATGGGTAAATGCGGAAACGTATTGGTAAGGCGCTGCGGTTGGCTGCTGCGCAAAAACCGCCGGGCCATCAGGATGGCCGCCACCAGCAGGCCTGCAGTCAGCCCCAGCCACATGCCACGCGGGCCCCAGCCCCAGCCCAGCCCCAACCACGCGCCGACCGGCATGCCGATGCCCCAATACGCCAGCACCGCCAGCCACATCGGTACGCGGGTGTCTTTCAGGCCACGCAGTGCACCAGCCGACACCACTTGCACGCCATCGGGCAATTGAAACAGCGCGGCATACAGCAGCAGGCTGCCACCCAGTGCGATGACGGCGGGGTCGGCACTGTAGAGCGAGGCGATGGCGTGATGGCCCAGCAGCATGGTGCTGGCGGAAAATACTTGCGTGCACATGGCCAGGGTCAGCCCTGCAAACGCCGCACGCCGCACGCCTGGCGCATCGCCGCGCCCCAGCGCATGCCCCACCCGCACGGTGGTGGCCTCGGCAATCCCGAACGGCAGCATGAAGCACAAGGTGGCCACATTCAGCGCCACCTGATGCGCCGCCGCCGGCACTTCGCCCAAGCGGCCAATCAACAGCGCTGTCACGGCAAACAAACCGCCTTCCATGGTGACCGTCACCCCAATCGGCAAACCGGTTCGAATCAATTCACGCAAACGCGGGCCCGCTGGCCAGTGCCAGTGGGTGAACAGCTGCAAATCGGCAAAGCGCTTGCTCATTGCCAGATACAGCGCAAACACCAATGCTTGCGCCCAAAACATCACGCTGGTGGCAATCCCGATCCCGGCCACGCCCAGTTCGGAAAACCCCAGCAAGCCATTGGTCAGCACATAAGCCAGCGGCGCCAGCACACACAGCCCGCCAAAGCCCAGCAGCATGGTGGGCAGCGACCAATGCAGGCCGTCGCTGAGGTAGCGCATGCACAAGTACAGGGTGAAGGCCGGCACCCCCCAGCGCAGTGCATGCAAAAACGCGGTGACGCCCGGCACGATGTCAGGCGCGATGCCCATCGGCACCAGCAACAGCGGCGTCGCACTGACCAAGCCAAACAGCAGCGCACCCAGTGCCAATGCCAGCCACAGCGCCTGCCGGAACAGTGGGCCAATCTCGCTGCGGCGGCCTGCGCCATCCAATTGCGAGACCGCCGGTGGCAGCGCCATCAAGGTGCCCATCGGGGCCAGCATCGGCAGCCAAAACAAGGCCGCGCCTACCGACACCGCCGCCAGTGTGGCCGTGCCGTGATGGCCGGCCACCACCGCATCGACCAGACTCACCAGCCCGCTGGCCAGGTGGCCTGCGGCCAATGGCGCGGCCAGCGTGGCGGTGCGCCTCACGTCGTGGCGGAAGCGGGAAGGCGTTGTGGGCGTGGGCATGCGGAAGGAGGTGTCGATGGGCGCTGGCATTGCAGCGCGCGGCCTGTCATTTTATCGGGATGCAAATGAATATCACGCCCAATCCCGCCGATGACACCTCCGTGGCGGCCGTCTGTCGTAATTGCAAAGAGGCCTTGCATGGCCCCCACTGCCACGCCTGCGGGCAGCCGGTCAAAGGCCTGATGCGGCCGTTGGGCAGCGTGTTGGGTGATTTGCTGGACAGCGTGTTTGATTTCGATGCGCGGATTGTGCGCACGCTCAAGCCGTTGTATCTGCGTCCGGGGTTTTTGAGTCTGGAGTATTTTGCTGGTCGGCAGGTGCGCTATGTCACGCCGTTCCGGCTGTTTTTCTTTTTGGCGGTATTGGCGTTTTTTGTGGCGCGGTTGACCGTGCATGTGGATGGTGCGGGCGCGGGCGAGCCGCCGCAGGTATTCGCCAAGGCCACCACCGTGGCGGCGGTCGAGCAGGCGCGCGATGCGCAATTGGCGCAGATGGCGCAAGCCAAACGCGAGATGACGGGTACCCCAGCGGCGGCTGGCATCGTCGGCATCGAGGCCGGCGAACAGCGCATCCGCGAGGCCGCCGATGCGCGCATTCGCGAGCTGCAAGGCAAGCCCGATAGCGCGGGCAAGGCCGTGTCGAAGGCCGGCAAGCCTGCCGATACGCAGCCTGGTCTGGTGATCAATGGGCAAGTCTGGGATGCCGACAAGCACCCGGTCACTATTAGCTGGCTACCAGCATTTGGCAACCGCTGGCTCAACGATCAGGTCAAGCGCGGCAGTGACAACGTGGAGCGCCTGAAGCGTGATCCCGGCGCGTTCAAGGACGCGGTGCTCAGTGTCATTCCCACCACCTTGTTCGTGCTGGTGCCGGTGTTTGCGCTGATGTTGAAGGGCGCATTTTTGTTGCAACGGCGCTTGTACATGGAGCACCTGATCGTGGCCCTGCACAGCCATGCCTTCATGTGCCTGTCGCTGTTGCTGGTGTTGTTGGCGGCGGTGCCGGCAGAAACGTTCGCACCCGATGGCACGTGGCTCAATAGCGTGTTCGATTGGGTGATCGCGCTGTTGCTGCTGTGGGTGCCGGTGCATTTGTTGTGGATGCAAAAGCGCGTGTACGCCCAGGCCTGGCCGATCACCGTGCTGAAGTTTGGCGTGCTGGGTGTGCTGTATTCGGTGCTGCTGGCTTTCGCCGTTACCGCTGCGGCCTTGATTGGCTTGGTGGAAATGTAAGCGGCCTGACGGGTACGGGTGCATTGCGCTGCGCACGCAGCATGTCTGACGCGACGCTGAGGCGCTGCAAGCCTGTTTCGATCAGCACGCGTCACGCATGCGTGAAGATGGTGTGGCGCGTTTGGGTGGCAGATTCAGTGCCGGTCGACGGGTGCCTGCCGGGCATTGCGCGCGGATTCATTGATGCAGTTGCGCTTGCAACCACGTCGAGCGCTGCGCCGCCGGTAGTGCCAGCAGGCTTTGCCGCAGCGCGGCGCGGTGCTCGGGTGGAGTGGTCTGCGCCAGACGGGCGAGGGTGTCCAGGTCATCCGGCGAGGCCTGGCGCAGCATGTGCACGACGGGCTGCTGTTCGCCGGGGTCGATATACGCAAACAGTGCGGCGATGCGCGGCCAGTTGCGGCCCAGCACTGGGCCCAGATGCCAGCCGCGATGCGCGTCAAAACTTTGCGTTGCATAGCGTTGCCGCAGTGTATGTTGCTGCTGCGCGGGCAAGGCGAAGAAGTGGGCGGCGGTGGTGCGCAGGCTGGCGCGTTCGGACTCGGGCAGGGCTTGCCATTCGGCCCACACTCCGCGCAACCACGCGGTTTGTCGCAGATTGGCGCGGTTCCAATGTGGCAGCGGCGCGCTGGCGGTGGTTTCCGGTAGTGGTTCGGCTTGTGTGCTTAGCCACGCCAGCAGGGGCAGGTCGGTGGCCAACGCCAACTCCTGCGGCGCGGCGAACAGGGCACGATCGGGGTCGTTGGCGGTATCGGCGGGGTCAAAGCGGGCCTTGGGTGCAGCGGCAGCGGGCAGTGCTTCCACCCGCACCCGGTTGTGCCATTCATTCCACAGTACCCGCCCGCGTGGATGCAGGAAGAAGGTGGCCGTCAGCGCCAGCAGCCCCAGGACCACCCCCAGCCACAGCCAGCGTAATAGGTGCCGATGGGGATGCGGCGGCGGGTCGGCTGTGCCGGTGCCGGTGGAAGGTGCACTGGCGGTCGTCTGCGCGGCGTGTGGAGGCGGTGCCGGGGGCGGCGGTGCCTGTGGCATTGCGTCAACCATTTCCTGAGCGTCTGGATCCGGGACGTCCAGTGCCAACTGCACGGCATCGCGCCACTGCCGCCATACCGCGATGTCCGGCTGGCCGTGCGCATCGCGCGGCAGTGCATCGCGAATCCGCTGCTGATAGCTTGCAACTTCGCAATCCAGTGCCGCCGCGGCCTCGGATTCATCCAGGCAAACCACCAAATGCAGCAACACGGCAGCGCGGATCGCGGGTGGCAGCTGGGCAATTGCTGGCAGAGGAGTATTGGTGGATGCCCGTGTGGCCTGCCCCATGGCTGGCACCGAGAGCAGCAGCCGCCAGTACTGCAGCGGCCATTGCGCAATCGGCCATTGCTCGGCTTCCGAGGCAAACACCTGCTGGGTGACGGCCAGGGCCCGTTGCGTTGCGGCAGGGTCGCCTGTCTGCACTCGCGCCAACAGCTGTGCACGCCGTTCCAGGCCGCGCAGAAACGCAGCAATCGCCGTGGACTGTGGGGGCGTGGGGGCTGGGGAGGTCATGTCAAGTCATTGGCGATGATGCATCTTAGCGTGGACATACCGTGAAATATCGGCTTGACAGCGCGCCAATGGTCGGCTCCGCAAGCAGCCATGCGGGCTGTGGATATCGCAGTTGTGCACAGCGGCATGATTTGCTCGTTCGCGCATGTTCCACATGATGTTCGCGTTTTTTCCGGACGATGTTTCACGCGTAAGATATTGATTTATATGGAATCCAAGGTCATGGCGTTTTTTTCACCAAGATGACAGCGCGCACGTTCTGTGGCGCTTGCGCGGCACTGACTGTGGTCAGTTCACAGACTTATCCACAGCTTGTGTGGATAACGATGGATTCCCATAGAGAACAACGAGTTGCCGCGTTTACGTCAGGCAAGACTGAGCAATAGGCAGCAACCTCGACTGCGGCTGCTCCCGGCAGGGGCCACAAGCCCGCTAGACTGGTTCGATGCACCCATTTCCCATCTTGCGCGTGGCGCTGCCGGTGCCGCTGCCGCGCCTGTTCGACTACTTGCCGCCTGCGGATGCAAAACCCGTGGCGGTGGGGCAGCGGGTGCGGGTGCCGTTTGGGCCGCGTGAGCTGTGCGGCCTGGTGATCGAACATGCGCAGGTCGAGCCGGGCGTTGCCTTGAAAAGCGTGTTGGCGGGTTTGGATGACGCGCCGCTGTTGCATGGCGAATTGCTGGCCTCGCTGCGCTGGCTGGCCGGGTATCTGCACGCACCCTTGGGCGAAGTGCTGGCCACCGCGCTGCCGGCGCTGCTGCGGCGTGGCGAGCCGCTGCCAGAGATTGCGCAATACGGCTGGTGCTTGAACGAAGCGGGTCACATGGCCTTGCCGTCGATGCGGGCGGGCAAGCCGAAGGCGCTGGCGCAGTGGCTGGATCAGCTGCGGGATGAAGACAGTCTCGACGTCGAGCAACCGGGCTGGCGTGCAGCGTTGCGCACGCTGCGCGAACGCGGGCTGGTGGAGCGCATCGAGATTGCTGCCGATACCGAAACCGGGCCAGGTTTGCGTCCGGCAACTGAAAAAAATGCATCCCCCTCTGTTTCTCCCAATCCCGAGCAGCAGGCCGCCATTGACGCCATTCTGGCGGCGCAGGGCTTCGCGCCTTTTTTGCTCGATGGCGTGACCGGCAGCGGCAAGACCGAGGTCTATCTGCAGGCGATTGCCGCGTGTTTGGCGCGTGGCCAACAGGCCTTGGTGCTGGTGCCGGAAATTGGCCTGACCCCGCAAGCACTGGCGCGCTTTCGGGCGCGCTTGGGGGTGCCGGTGCATGCCCTGCATTCGGGCTTGAACGATAGCGAGCGTGCCAAGGTGTGGCTGCAAGCCGCCAGCGGACAGGCGCGGGTGATCGTGGGCACGCGCTCGGCGGTGTTCGTGCCGCTGCCGCAGGCCGGTTTGATCGTGATTGATGAAGAACACGACGGCAGCTACAAACAGTTCGACGGCATTCGCTACCATGCGCGCGACTTCGCCCTGCTGCGTGCGCGTGCGTTAGCCGTTCCCATTGTGCTGGGTAGCGCCACTCCATCACTGGAGACCTTGCACAACGCCCGCACGGGCAAGTTCACCGGGCTGCGTTTGCGCCAGCGCGCAGGTGCAGCCCAGCCGCCGCAGGTGCGTGTGCAGGATGTACGCAAGCGACCGCTGCACGCGGGGTTGTCGGATGACACCCTGCACGCCATCCGCAGCGCACTGGACGCCGGTGGGCAGGTGTTGGTGTTTCGCAACCGGCGCGGGTATGCACCTGTATTGCTGTGCCACGACTGCGGCTGGAGCGCGCATTGCCCGCGCTGCAGCACGCCGGAAAAACCCACGCCGATGACCGTGCACGCGCACGGCAAGCGCCTGCAATGCCACCACTGCGGGCACCGAAAGCCCGCGCCGCCGGCCTGCCCCGACTGCGCCAGCCTAGGCTTGCAGCCGCAGGGCAATGGCACCGAGCGCATCGAGGCCGAATTGCAAACGCGCTTTGCCGATGTGCCGGTGATCCGCATCGACCGCGCCAGCAGCGGCCATCGCGATGCCTTGCAGCACCACTTCGACACCCTCGGCGCGCAACCGGGCATTTTGGTGGGCACGCAAATGCTGGCCAAAGGCCATGACTTGCCCAACCTCACCCTGGTGGTCGTGGTGGGGATTGATGAAGGGCTGTTTTCTGCCGATTTCCGCAGCAGTGAAAAATTGGCGCAGTTGCTGATTCAAGTGGCTGGCCGTGCCGGCCGTGCCGATAAACCCGGCACCGTGTTATTGCAGACACATCACCCGGATCATGCCTTGCTGAACATTTTGGTACGCGGTGGCTACCACGCCTTTGCCGATGAAGATCTGGCGCTGCGCGAGGCCGCCGGGTTTCCGCCTTTCGCCTATTTGGCATTGCTGCGTGCCGAAGCCAAACACGCCGAGCCACCACTGCAGTTTCTGCAACAGGCCAAGGCGTTGTTGCTGCCTCATGGCATTCAACTGCACGGCCCACTGCCCGCGCCGATGCCGCGCCGCGCCGGGTTTGTTCGGCATCAGCTGATTGTGTCGTCACCGCACCGACGCGCGCTGCACGCGGCGTTGGCGGCCGCGGTTGCAGTCTTGTATGCCACGCCGCAAGCGCGCCGGGTGCGCTGGTCGCTGGATGTGGATCCGGTGGATCTGTACTGAATCAGGTCGCCACTGGTGGATGGCGCCGCTCCCAGCGCCGGAAGAACCAGCGCTTCACCAGCTCCACCAGCAGCAGGTAGGCCGCCACCATCGCGCCGAGGATGGCGAAAAACTCCGGCGGCAGCGGCACCAAGCCCAGCATCGCGGCCAGCGGCGTGTACGGCAGGATGGCGGCGAGCGCGACGATGCCCAGCGAGGTGGCGACGAGTAGCGGATGCGGGCGGCTTTTCAGCGGATTGCCGCGGGTACGGATGATGAAGATCACCAGCACCTGGGTGGCCAGCGATTCTACGAACCAGCCGGTGTGGAACTCGCGCTCGCCGGCCTCCAGCACCTTGAGCAACACATAGAACGTCAGGAAGTCGAACAGCGAACTGATCGGACCGATGGTCGCCATGAAGTCGCGGATGAAGGCCATGTCCCAGCGCCGCGGGCGGGCGAGGTCGGCATCGTCCACGTTGTCCAGCGGCAGCGGCGTTTCCGACAGGTCGTAGAGGAAGTTGTTGAGCAACACCTGCAGCGGCAGCATCGGCAGGTACGGCAGAAACAGCGTGGCTGCGGCCATCGAGAACATGTTCCCGAAGTTGGAGCTGGTGGCCATCATGATGTACTTCATGACGTTGCCGAAGGTCCGCCGGCCTTCGATGATGCCGTCATGCAGCACGCCCAGGTCCGAGCGCATCAGGATCATCGCCGCCGCCTGCTTGGCCACGTCCACGCCGCTTTCCACCGAAATGCCGACGTCGGCGGCATGCAGCGAGGGCGCGTCGTTGATGCCGTCGCCCATGTAGCCGACCACGTGCCCGCGCGCCTTGAGCGCCAGCAGCACGCGCGTCTTCTGCTGCGGGTTGGCACGCGCGAACAGGTTGACGCTCGCCACCCCCGCGCGCAGGGCATCATCGTTCATCGCCTCGATCTGCGCGCCGGTGAGCACGCCGGTGACCGCCAGGCCCAGTTCGCCGCAGACGTGGCGCGCCACCAGCTCGTTGTCGCCGGTGACGATCTTGACCGCCACGCCGCTGGCCGCCAGCGCTGCCAGCGCTGGCTTGGCGCTTTGCTTGGGGGGGTCGAGGAAGGCGACGAAGCCCGCCAGCACCAGCGTGGTTTCGTCGGCGGCGGTGGCGTCAATGAAATCACCCGGTTCGGCGCGCCAGGCCACCGCCAGCACGCGGAAGCCCTGGTCGGCCAGGCGATCAAGCAGGCTGGTGCAGGCCTGCCGGCGGCGATCGTCCAGCGCGTCGGTGCGTGGCGATCCGTCGGCATCCGTACCGTCCTCCACCTGCGTGCAGACGCGCAGCACGTCCTCCGGCGCGCCCTTGACGATCAGCAGGCGCTGCGTGGCGTCCTCCACCAGTACCGACACCCGCCGGCGCTCGAAGTCGAACGGCACCTCGTCCAGCTTGCGCCAGCCGGAGACATCGACCTCGCCGTGCGCAAGGATGGCATCGTCCAGCGGACTCTTCAGGCCGCTCTCGTTGGCGCTGTTGAGGAAGGCCAGCCGCAGCACCCGCGCGCTGTCGTTCCCGGCCGGATCCAGATGCTGCTCCAACCGGATTCTCGCCTCGGTCAGGGTGCCGGTCTTGTCGGTGCACAACACGTCCATCGCGCCCATGTCCTGGATCGCCGACAGGCGCTTGACGATGACCTGCCTGCGCGCCATGCGCAGTGCGCCGCGCGACAGCGTCACCGACACGATCATCGGCAGCAGCTCCGGGGTCAGCCCGACCGCCAGCGCCACCCCGAACAGGAACGATTCCAGCAGGGGCCGGTGGAACATCGCGTTGACCAGGATGGTGAACAACACCAGCAACAGCGTCAGCCGCATGATCAGCAGCCCGAAGCGGCGCGTGCCGATCTCGAAGGCGGTGGGCGGCGGACGCTTCTCCAGATCTTGGGCGATGCGCCCGATCGCGGTGGCCTTGGCGGTGCGCAACACCCGCACCTGCGCCGAGCCGCTGACCACGTTGCTGCCCATGAACACCTGGCCGTCGGTCTCGGTGTCGATGCGGTCGACATCCACCGGCGCGGTGGCGGCATGGCGTTCGACAGGGAAAGCCTCACCGGTCAGCAGCGCCTGGTTGACGAAGAAGTCCTGTGCCAGCAGGACCTGTGCATCGGCGGGCACCAGGTCGCCGGCCGACAGCAACACGACATCGCCGGGCACCAGCTGCTCGGCGGGAATCTCAGCGCGCGCGCCATCGCGCAGCACGCTCACGTTCAGCGCCACCTGCTGCGACAGCTGCTCCGCGGCCTGGCCGGCCCGGTACTCCTGCACGAAGTCCAGCACCACGCTCAGCAGCACCATCACCGCGATCACGGCCGCACTGGTCGCATCCCCGGTGGCGGCGGAGATCGCGCAGGCAACCAGCAGCACGATCACCAGCGGGTTGCCAAAGCGCGCCAGAAACTGCAGTGCGACGCTGCGCCGGTGCGGTTTCAGCACGTTGGGGCCGAAGCGCGCCAGCCGCGCCGCGGCCTCGCTGCCGGTCAGGCCCGCAGCGGATGGCGATACTGTGCCGGCGATCTTGTCCATCCGCGCATGATGGCACCAGCCGACGGGCGATGCGTGTCGATGGATGCACAGGCAGGTAGGCCGCTCGCGCAGCGGCGGCGACATCGGCGACAATCGGGCCAATCCACCACAAACGGACCCACCGTGGCCAACTGCCTCGACCAGCTCCGCATGCATTCCGCCGTGGGCGCCGATCCCGGTGCCAGCGAGACCATCGCCCGCTGCATGCCAATGGATGTCACCGGCGGGATCCGCAAATTCGCCATCGACCAGCACAAGCTTGAAGCCTTGCTGGCAGCGGAACTGGGGTAAGTGCGATGCGCGTGGATAGCGAGTGGGTGCAGGTTGCGCTGCTCACGTTCGACTTGATCGGCACCTTCGTGTTCGCGCTCAGCGGCGGCGTGCTGGCGGTGCGCAAGCAGCTGGATCTGTTCGGCGTGCTGGTGCTGGCGTGCGCGGCGGCGGTGTCGGGCGGGATCGTGCGCGATGTGTTGATCGGCGCGCATCCGCCCGCCTCGCTGGCCGACTGGCGCTACCTGGTGGTGGCGATGGCGGCCGGGCTGGTCACTTTCCGCTGGCACGGCGTGATCGAGCGGCTGCGCAATCCGGTACAACTATTTGATGCCGCTGGCCTTGCGCTGTTCGCGGTGCTGGGCACCGGCAAGGCCTTGGCGTTCGGGCTGTCGCCATTCGCAGCCATGCTGCTCGGCATCATCACCGGCATTGGTGGCGGCATCGCCCGTGACTTGCTGGTGGTGCGTACACCCGTGGTATTGCAGCAAACCGAGCTATATGCCATGGCGGCGCTGGTCGGCAGCGGCATCGTGGCACTGGCGGCCGCCTTCCATCTGCCGCAACACCCAGCGATGGTGCTGGGTGCCTTGGCCTGCTTCGGCCTGCGTTTCATGAGCATCCGTCGGGGCTGGAAATTGCCGGTGGCGGGTGGATCAGACGGGCGCTGAACGCGAAACAAGTTGCCGAGGTGAACCGGCTTCACGGATCAGGCTTGCACGCCGTTCGTCGCGTTGTTGAATAGGTGCCGGTTGCTCAACACCATGTCGCGGATGATGAAATCGAACACAACGAATACCACGCCGATGATACCGCCAAGCAACAGGTTCAGGACGCCGATGACGATCAGCTGGCCAACTCCCTCATACGCAGCAGGGACGCGTGAATCCCGTGCCAAGATCAGTGGTTGCAACTTCATCCTGGTCGTTGCTGCGTAGATGTTCCAGATGCCGACGATGATCGTGACGATCATCAGTACCTGCACGATCCCCAAGATCAGCCACAGGATGCCGGAGATGCGTTCGTAATCGGCGATCCGCCTGAGCGTCTGTTCGCCCACGTCATGGCCCGGCATCGGCGTATCGACGTCATCGCGAGTGGCGGGGTGCGTGACCTGCGCGTTTACGGGGGGATGCAGGGCGGTTCCGCAGGCGGCGCAAAACCTGCCGCCACTGGAAAGCGCACAACCACAAGCAGGGCAGAAATGCATACCGATCAGCGCCTGCAGTTCTGATAGCCAGGTGGCGGGTTGCTGGACCAATGGCCCTCGCACACCTCCATGCGGATCCGGTTGCGGCAAGCGCTGCCCAAGAAGCCGGTTGAGCATTCGCTGCGGCGGTTTTCGTACTGTTCATCGGCAGTCGGTTGTTGCTCGACCTCACGCTGCCGTGCCGCTTCTGCATGTTGTTGCTCTCGCTCTTCCATCTGTCGCCGCTGTTCGTCCAGACGGTCACGCTCCAGCTGCAAAGCTTCGCGTTGCTGTTCGATCTCTGCCTGTGCGCGTTGCTGTGCGAGTTCTACCGAATCATTGCCCGGGTACTGATTGACCGCCGCCGCATCCGCCGCCTGTGTGGGCGCGTCCGATGAGGTAGCCATACCCGTCACCGCCGCGGCGTCGGCCACGCTGGGGCTTGTTGCAGGAAGCACGTCCTGCGGGAGGGCCGCAGGTTGCATCGTGGACTGGCTGTTGTCCTGCGTTTTTTTGAAACCGGGCAAGGATATGCCGATCAGGGCGGCCACGAAAATCAGTCCCACCAAGATCAACCCCCAAAGTGCCACAAATAAGCCCCAGAAGACGCCCTTCGGCGGCAACGGTGCTTTCTGCCCGGTGTCTTTCCAATGTGCCAGCCAACTCAACTGGCCTTGCAGGTACAAGGCCGTGAAGAAAAACAGGGTGATTCCACCGATGTGCATGCGGACGCCATGCTTGGGCATCTTGTCGCGCAGCGAGGCTGCCATCGAAAAGAAGGCGCTATACAGGAACACGACCATCGCAAGTTCCAGCAGCAGCACCGCAATACTGGTTCCCAAGCGAGGTTGCCCGTTGTTGGCCACCGCATTGACGATACCCAGTGGCACGATCAATAGCATCCCGACCAATGCGCAGACGAGATAAACGGTCGCATTGCTACCTCTGTCGATCTTCTTCACCCAGCTGGCCTGGATGAAATACCAGACCCAACCGAAGATTCCGCAGGACAGCAGCGTGAACAGCAGCACGAGTGCCCAATGCAAGGACGGCGGGCGCGGCAACAATGCGCGCGCCATGTCCGCCTGCTGGCGGTCATCCACGGATTTCTTGGTTACCGGCAACCCATATTGATCCAGCTGGCGTGCCGGAGTGGTCGCGATCGGAGGAGTTGGAGGAGGAGTTGGAGGAGGAGTTGGAGGAGGAGTTGGAGGAGGAGTTGGAGGAGGAGTTGGAGGAGGAGTTGGCAGCGCAGGTTCTGCTACAGGCGAGGTGACAGCTTGCGCGGCACCACAAAACGTACAGAACGCAGCAGCGGCATCGATTTGCTTGCCGCAGTTTCTGCAAAAGGCATGCGCCATCCTGAGCTCCCCCCGAATCACTGCGATCCAATCCCCGGTTCAGGATGCACAATTAGCAAGACGGTTGTAAACCCCAGGGAATTTCCGCCCGTAAACGGCAACGGCCCGGATCGCTCCGGGCCGTTGGGTTGCTTGAGGGTACTGAATCAATACATGGCGCGCCTGAATTCCTCGATGCGTGCCCTGGTTGCTGTGGTGTCGCAGTTCAGGCGGTAGATTTCAATCTCGGTCGGATCCGTGCTGCGCCCCGCTGCTTCCACCTTGCAGTCCACGTCCTTTTTCTTGATCCATGCACGCTGCGCCCCTTGTAGGCGATCGCGGTCTTCTTCTGAAAGGCCCTTCCAGAGTTCATTGATCGCTTGATTGGCGAGAGTATTTTGCTCCTGGGCCACGCTCAGGTTGGCAGCGCCTTGTTCGGCTTTTAGTTGTGCTTGTTGTTGCTCGTTTTGCATACGCTGCGCTTCGGCTGCCTGGCTGGCAGCCTCGGCGGCTTTGGCTTCCTGGATTTTCTTCGCTTCGATCATCGGTTTCAGTAGCGAAGAGCCCACCATTTCGCTGATGAAATCAGCGATCGATTTGGCGTCTGTCAGTTCGGCGTAAACCTTCTTGCCGTCGTCGGTGGGTTGTGCGCTGTATTCGATGGACTTGGTGAACGCGTTCGCGGCTTGCTCCATCGAGCTGGTGCTGGCCAGTGCGGACACCGTTCCGAAACCAGCCAATTTGCGGCCTTCTTCGGCAGATTGCAGCAAATCTGGCGGGACAACCAGCTTGATCGTACCCTCACAAAATACTTTGGTGCTGTTGGGGTCTTCTTTTGCGGTGCGGACGTTTTCGAATGCAAGGGTGAGCTTGCTGAGCGTGGCGCGTGCTGAGGCGGCATTGAATACGGCACTGCCGTCATCATGCTTTTCCTTGGTGATCGATTTCTCGGCTTCGTCCATGACGATGCTCTTGACCACGGCGAGTTCGTCCGTCCCCGAGCAAGCTGCTTTCTGTTTTCCGCAGCCGACCATGGCCAGCATGGCGATGGCGATGGCCACCGAACGTGTAGTGCTATGCATCCTGTCCCCCTGTTGTCGATTCCATGAACGAAAAATCCAGTTTCGTTCAGGAAGGTTGACGGGAGCGCGCGCCAGTTGTCAATACGCAAACGGCCCGGGCTGTGCCGGGCCGTTCGGATTGACGCGGGCGCGTGCGGATCAGGCCGCGAACAGCGCCTTCATCTTCTTCAGCGCATTGGCCTCGATCTGGCGGATGCGTTCGGCGGAGACGCCGTATTCGTCGGCCAATTCCTGCAGGGTCACCTTGCTGTCGGCGTCCAGCCAGCGGCGCTTGATGATGTCGCGGCTGCGGGCGTCGAGTTTGGCCATGCCCTCGCGCAGCACGTCCAGTTGGTCGGCTTCGCTGTCGGCCGATTCGTAAACGCTGGCGGGGTCGGCGTCGTGTGCAACCAAGTAATTGGCCGGGGCGGGCGGGGCGTGGTCGTCGTCGGCATCATCGGGGGCGTCAAAGCCGATGTCGCGGCCAGACAGGCGCGCTTCCATCTCCAGCACTTCGCGCTCGGACACGTTCAAGTCCTTGGCCACGGCGCTGACTTCGGCGGCATTGAGCCAGCCCAAGCGCTTTTTTGACTTGCGCAGGTTGAAGAACAACTTGCGTTGCGCCTTGGTGGTGGCGACTTTCACGATCCGCCAGTTCTTGATGATGTAGTCGTGCATCTCGGCACGAATCCAATGCACCGCAAAGCTGACCAAACGCACGCCCACGGCCGGGTCGAAGCGTTTGACTGCTTTCATCAGGCCGATATTGCCTTCCTGGATCAGGTCGCCCAACTGCAAGCCGTAGCCGCTGTAGCCGCGCGCCACGTGCACCACGAAGCGCAGGTGCGAGAGGATCAAATCTTGCGCAGCGCCAATGTCATTGTGGTCGCGCAGGCGCACGGCCAAGGCATGTTCGTCTTCGGCGGTGAGCACCGGAATTTCGTGCACGCCGCTGATGTAGGCTTCCAGCGAGCCGATCGCGCTGGGGATCGGCAGGTTGTTGGCAACAAGTGCGGTGGATGTCATGGTGGTGTCCCTCATGCCTTGGATTCTAGCAGTCGCCATCTTTGACTGCTAACTGCTTGAAGAGTTCCCTTGCGTTCCATTCATGGAATGATGCGGGTGCTTCCGACACAGTGAGTTGATATGCGGCCGCCCAGGCCGATTACAAGCCTGCAGCGAGGTTCGCCAGTGGCGGCAATGCCCATTCGATAGGGGATTGGCCATTCCGGGCAAGGTATTGATTCGTTGATGAAAAATGCCCGCAGCCCAGAAACCCGCGATGTGCCGATAGCGGCGAAGGGTGTGGTGCTTTCAGTACGCGATGGCGGCGCGGGTCGATCACTGCGCCCTTCTTTTGTGCGTAGCTGCCCCACAGTAAAAACACCAGCCCGTCGCGCTCACGGTTCAGCACATCGATGACATGGTCGGTGAAGCCTTCCCAACCCTTGCCCTGATGGCTGCCGGGCTTGCCGTCTTCCACGGTGAGCACCGCATTGAGCAGCAAGACGCCTTGCTGTGCCCACGGCAGCAGATAACCGTGATCGGGGCGGGTGAAGCCGGTGCTGGCCTCCAATTCCTTGTAAATATTGAGCAGTGACGGCGGCACCGGCACACCCGGCAGCACCGAGAAGCACAGCCCATGCGCCTGGCCCGGCCCGTGATAAGGGTCTTGCCCAAGGATGACCAGCTTCACCGCATTGAACGGAGTGGCATTGAAAGCGGCAAAGATGTCGCGCCCGGGCGGATACACCGTGGCTCCGGCCGCTTTGCGCTGACGCAGGAAATGGGCGAGCTGCTGCATGTCCTCGCGCGCAAACCAGTCACCGATGCGCGCCTTCCAGCTGGGCTCCAATTGCAACGCGGCCATCAGATCACGCCGCGTTTTTTTTCCAGCAGCAGATACCCGATGCCGACTGCGCCGCCGATACCCAGCGACAGCAACCCACCCAGCGGGCTAAGCCAATACGCCAGACCTGCTGCGATCAGACCCAGGATGACAAATTGCGAATAGCGCCAGCGGCTTTCGCGGAAACTTTTCAGCTCGCCCATCGCTTACACCTTGTAGCCGGTATGAATGGCCACGATGCCAGCGCTCAGGTTGCGATAACTGCAGCGCGCAAGGCCGGCGGCTTCCATCATCGCTTGCAATTCTGCTTGCGGCGGATGCTTGCGGATGGATTCGGCCAGATATTGATAGCTGTCGGCATCACCGGCAAACAGCTTGCCCAGCTTGGGCAGCACATGAAACGAATGGAAGTCGTAGATTGGCTTGAACCACTGCGCCTGCACCTCCGAAAACTCCAGCACCCGCGCCTGCCCGCCCACTTTCAGCACGCGCTGGATTTCGCGCAGCGCGGCGTCCTTGTCGGTGACGTTGCGCAGGCCAAACGCCATCGTCACCAAGTCGAAACTGGCATCCGGAAACGGCAGGCTCTGCGCGTTGCACTGCACATAGTCAAACCCGCGCACATTGCCGCGGTTGGTCATGCGGTCGCGGCCCACGCGCAGCATGTCACCGTTGATATCGCCCAATACCAGCTCGCCGGTATCGCCCACACGGTCTTTCAGCAGTGCAGCGATGTCGCCGGTGCCGCCGGCCAGGTCCAGCACCCGTGCGCCTCTGCGCACTTGGCAGGTGGCCACGAAGAAGCGCTTCCACACACGATGGATGCCCAGACTCATGGCATCGTTCATCAAGTCGTAGTTGCCGGCCACCGAGGAAAACACCTCGGCCACCAATTTTTGTTTTTCGGCCACCGGCACATCGCGAAAGCCGAAGTGGGTGGTGTCGGACGGGGTCTGTTGCGGGTTCATGGCGGGATTATCGCACCGTCGGGATTGATGGCGATCAATACAGCCCGTGTAATCACGTACAAAATGGGAAGACATCCCATTGGAGTGTCCCATGGTCCCACCACCCAGCGTCACGGCGCCGTTGTTGATCGCCGATGATCCCGCACTGGATCGCTATTTGCTGGACATCCACGGCAAGAACTTTGCGTCGCATGTCGAGAGCGGCGGGGTCGATCTGGCTACTTGGCTGGCCAGCGGCGAAGATGCGGATGAACGCAGCTTCCAAGATGCGCAGCGATTGGGCCTGCCGCTGCTGCGGCTGCCTGATGTAGCGGTGGATTCCGCCACTGCGGCCCTGTTGCCCCCGCAGCAGGCGCGCCGCTTACGGGTGGTGCCAATGCGGCTGCACAACGGGCTGTTGGCGGTGGCGATGGAAGACCCCACCAATGCGGAAGCGTTGGCGGCTGTGGAGTTTGCCACCACCCGCCACGTGTTGCCGCTGGTGGCCACCGGGCGTGGTATTCGCGAAGCTATCGCCCGCTGTTACGACCAAGTGGAAGATCGGGAAACCGTACGCAAGCTGGGGCTTGACCCACTGGCGACGGTAGCGGACAACGAAGCCGAAGCCCGCCGTCTGGCCCGCGAGCAGCCGGTGGTGCGGTTGGTGCACGATCTGATTGCCGATGCAGTGGTGCGGCGTGCCTCCGACATTCATTTGCGTCCCGGTGAACATGCGACCGATGTGCTGTACAGGATCGACGATGAATTGGTGCCGGTACGCAGCCTGATGCGCGCGCTGCATCCGGCCGCAGTCAGCCGAATCAAGGTGTTGGGTGGAATGAATCTGGCCGAACACCGCACCCCACAGGATGGGCGGACCAGCTTCACCTTGGACGATGGCACCCGTGTGGATCTGCGCATCTCCATCTTGCCGACGGTGTTTGGTGAAAGTGCGGTGGTGCGCTTGCTGGATAGCCGGCAAAGCTTATGGGATCTGGATCAGCTAGGGCTGACAGAAGCAGACCGGGTACGGGTGGAAGATGTGATGGCGCGGAGCCATGGCATGTTCCTGACCACGGGGCCCACCGGCTGCGGGAAATCCACCACGCTCTACGCAATGCTGCTGGAGCTGCGCAAGCAACGCATCAATATCCTGACGATTGAAGATCCGGTGGAATTTCATATTGCAGATATTCAGCAGATGCAGGTCAATCGCGCGGCTGGTTTCACCTTTGCCAGTGCGATGCGTAATTTCTTACGGCACGACCCGGATGTGATCATGGTCGGTGAAATCCGGGATCGTGAAACCGCAGGCATCGCGGTGGAAAGCGCGCTAACCGGGCACCTGCTCCTGAGCACACTGCACACCAATACCGCCGCCACCACGGTGACCCGCTTGCTGGATCTGGGAGTGGAGCCATATCTGTTGCGTGCCAGTTTGTTGGCGGTGATGTCGCAGCGCTTGGTGCGCTTGACCTGCCCGCATTGTCGTGAAGTGGAAGATGTGTCGGCGCATATGCGTGAAACCTTGGGCATCCATGCCGCGGAGGTGTTTTATCGCGGGCGTGGCTGCGTGCAGTGCGAAGGTTTGGGGGTCTATGGGCGGCAGGCGGTGTATGAGTTGCTGATGATGACCCCGCGCCTGCGTGAGTTGGTTGTCCCTGGTGCAGAGGCCGATACGATCCATCGGGTTGCAATGGAGGAGGGGATGACGCCGATCACGCAGGCGGCGGTAATCCTGGCGCGCAGTGGCGCGATTGCACTGGCCGAAGCATGGCGGGTGCGTGCGGACTGACGATGCCGCCGTGTGCGACACTGGCAAGCATGCATGCCATGCCCATCACCGCTTTCGATACGCAATGTATTGCCCTGCACGCGGAAGGTGCCAGCGCCTTGGTTGCTCTACATGGTGCGCACGTCTTGTCGTGGATCCCCGCCGATGGGCGAGAGCGATTGTTCCTGTCCAAACGTACTGTCTTCGATGGGAGGGCGGCGATTCGTGGCGGTATCCCAGTGATCTTTCCGCAGTTTGGTGAGCGCGGGGCATTGCGCAAGCACGGGTTTGCCCGCAACTGCGGGTGGCGCTTCATGGGTGTGGAGTGCGGTGCGGCCGTATTCGAGCTGCGCGGTGATGGTGATGTGCATTGGCCATATCCTTTCGTGGCCTGCCTGCGAATTGGCCTGACCGCCACACGGCTCGCGGTGACACTGGAAATCGAAAATACCGGCGATACGGCGTTCGCTTTCACCGCTGCGCTGCATACCTATCTGGGCGTGGGCGACATCGCGCAGGTGCGCGTGGAAGGTCTGCAAGGTTGCGACTACGAAGACAGTGCCAACGGTGGCACCTTGCATCGGCAAAGTGATTATGCGGTGGCATTTGTGGACGAAACCGACCGCATCTACAGCGATGTGGTGGCGCCGCTCACATTGGTCGATGGCACCCAGCGCCTTGGCATCGAACAGCAAGGTTTTACCGATGTGGTGGTATGGAACCCGGGCGCGCGTCTGGCCTCCGGGATTGCAGATTTGGAGGCCGGCGACTGGCAGCGTTTTGTCTGCATCGAGGCCGCGCAGGCGGCGCAGCCGGTGCTGTTGCAGGCGGGTGAGCAATGGCAAGGTCGGCAGCAGCTGGGTTGATATTACGGTGGCAGGGTGCGCTGGATGTGCGGGCGTGTTGAAATACTGGCTTGCCGTTTTGTTGCACAGAGAATTCCAATGAAATCCATTGCGATTGCGTTGTGTCTGGCCCTGAGTGCTTGCAAGGGTGAAGATCCGGAGGCCGCCGGCAAGGCTGCCGCCGCACAGAAAGCCGCGCAAGAACAGGCAGCAGGGGTGATGGAAAAGCAGTTTGAAGACGCGGTGGCCGCACATAACTGGCGCTTGGCCAAGGGTTATGGCGAAGTCCTGCAGGTCGATCACCCCACCACCGATGCGGCAGCGCGGGTCAAGGATCAGCTGGGTGATGTGCGTGCCAAGGCCGAGGCCGAAGCCCAGCAGCAACGTTTGGCGGCGCTATGGGATTATGGTGATGAGTTGGTTAAGCCCAATGGGCACCAACTGTCGGCGGCGATTTATTCGCAAGAGCCGGTGGACACCGATGGTGGTGGTGCCCATCCGATTCGTTTGATTTTTCGCGATCACCCCAGCTGGGGCCGCAGCGCTTATCTGGTGTTGCAGGCGGGTGATTTCGACTGTTATAGCGGCTGCAAATTGAAGGTCACACTGGATGGCAAAGTGGTGAGCTTGCCCGGCTCACGGCCGAAGACCGACGAGGCCATCGCGATGTTTGTTGATGACCACAAAGCGTTGTGGAAGCTCGCTAAAACCGGCAAGCAACTGTCCATTGAATTTCCCACCAAAGCCGTGGGCAAACGCACCGCGCAGTTTGAGGTGAGTGGTTTGCAGTCAGAAAAACTGCCGAAGTGGAATTGAGCTTGCTCAATCAGGGGCGGAAGACATCAGGCATGCTTGATGTCTTCCATCCACGCTTGCCTTATGTCAGCGCGTACCCAAACTGCTGGCGGAATTGTTCGGCAAATTCGTCGTAGTCGAAACGCTGGTTCTGGGTGCCGGGGTGCTCCACCTTGAGTGCGCCCATCAGGTTGCCCAGGCGGCCAATGGTCATCCAGTCATAGCCTTTTTCGATGCCGAAGATCAGCCCGGCACGGAATGCATCGCCGCAGCCGGTGGGGTCGGTGACGCGGCGTTCATGCGCTGGCGGCACTTTGTGCAGTTGGCCATCGGCATGGATCTCGGCACCTTTGGGGCCGCGCGTGACGATGTAGGCCTTGACCTTGCCGGCGATATCTTGTGCGCTCCAGCCGGTGCGCTCCTGCAGTAAGTTGGATTCGTAGTCGTTGACCGTCACGTAGTCAGCCTGGGTGATGAAGTTGCGCAATTCTTCACCGTTGAACAACGGCATCGCCTGGCCGGGATCGAAGATGAAAGGAATGCCGGCGGCGTGGAACTCCGTCGCGTTTTGCAACATGCCCTCGTAGCCGTCGGGGCTGACGATGCCGATGCTCACGTTCGGCACGTCCTTCACGTGATTCTCATAGCTGCGCATCATCGCGCCGGGATGAAAGGCGGTGATCTGGTTGTTGTCCAGATCGGTGGTGATGAACGCCTGCGGGGTGAATAGCTCGTCGATGGCTTTCACATGCGCAAGGGTGATGCCCTGTTCGTTGAACCATTCGCGATATGGACCGAAATCGCCGCCGACGGTGGCCATCGGGATGGGATCGCCACCGAGTAGTTTAAGGTTGTAGGCGATATTGCCGGCGCAGCCACCAAACTCGCGGCGCATGCGCGGCACCAGGAACGACACATTCAGGATATGCACCTTGTCTGGCAGGATATGGTTCTTGAACTGGTCGGGGAACACCATGATGGTGTCGTAGGCCAAAGAACCACAGATCAGGGCAGCCATCGAAGCCTCAACAGGGCGAATGCAAGGCCGCCCATGATACTGCCTGGCTTGCGCTATTGGTTGGGTGCTTGACACCGGGCTGAACGGCACGCACACGATTTCTTGCCCCGAACGGGGGGGCGTTGTTAGGCTAGCAAACTATTTGCTGTCCTCCACGGCGGTTCGGGCCTGTCTCCGACCGTCAGGCTCCGCGTCTCCCCCTCGCGGCCCCTCCTTTTCCGGCACCCATTCGCATGTTCAAGTTCCTCCGGGGCTATTTCTCCAGTGACCTTTCCATTGACCTTGGTACCGCCAACACGCTGATCTATGTGCGTGGACAGGGCATCGTCCTCAACGAACCCTCGGTGGTGGCGGTGCGCCAGGACCGTGGCGGTGGCGCGCGCGCGGTGGCGGCGGTCGGTAGCGAGGCCAAGCAGATGCTGGGCCGCACGCCCGGCCATATGACCACGGTGCGGCCAATGAAGGACGGCGTGATTGCCGACTTCACCTATACCGAAGAAATGCTCAAGCACTTCATCCGCAAGGTGCACAAGAGCCGCTTCCTGCGCCCCAGCCCGCGCGTGCTGGTGTGCGTGCCGGCCGGCAGCACCCAGGTCGAGCGCCGCGCGATCAAGGAGTCGGCGGAAGAAGCCGGTGCGCGCGAGGTCTACCTGATCGAGGAGCCGATGGCCGCGGCGATTGGTGCCGGCATGCCGGTGACCGAAGCGCGTGGTTCGATGGTGGTGGATATCGGCGGCGGCACCACCGAAGTGGCGGTGATCGCGCTGAATGGCATCGTGTATTCGCAGTCGGTGCGCATTGGTGGCGACCGTTTCGACGAATCCATCATCGCCTACGTGCGCCGCCATCACGGCATGCTGATTGGTGATGCCACCGCCGAGCGGGTCAAGATGGAACTGGGCAATGCTTACCAGCAACAGCTGGTACGTGAAGTGGAAATCTCTGGCCGCCATTTGGCGGAAGGCGTGCCCAAGATCATCACGATCAATTCCAACGAAGTGTTGGAAGCGCTGCGTGAGCCGCTCGCGGGGATTGTTTCGGCGATTCGCTTGGCGCTGGAACAGACCCCGCCGGAGCTGTGCGCCGATGTGGCCGAGCGCGGCATCGTGCTGACCGGTGGCGGTGCACTGCTGCGCGATGTGGACAAGCTGATTTCAGAGGAAACCGGCCTGCACGTGCAGGTCGCCGATGACCCGCTGACTTGCGTGGCACGCGGTGGCGGGCGTGCGCTGGAGTTGGTGGATATGCATGGCAACGAGTTCTTTGCACCCGAGTGACCGTGTTCGCCGGGCGGATGCGTGCGTGATGTGCACATCCGTGTTGCCCGCAAAAGTGGGCGGATCTTGCTACTTTCACCGCTGCTTTCACCGACGCCACCACCGTGCCCAGCCCCGCCAGTTCCCCTGCTGCCCGTCCCGGTGAAGTCGCCGGTGTGTTGCGGTTGCTGGTGTTTCTGATTCTGGCCACTGCCTTGATGGTGTTGGATCATCGCGGCGGCTGGTTACGCAGCCTGCGGGTGCAAGCCGAGGCGGTGGTGCAGCCGTTGTGGTGGCTGGCCGGGCAACCGGCGCGGATTGGCACGGTCTTGCGCGAAAACGCGGTCACCCATGTGCAATTGGCCGATGACAATGCGCGGCTGCGCCAAGCCCTGTTGTTGACCGAAGCCCGCAATGCTCGATTGCGCACCGCAGCGGCTGAAAACGCGCGCCTGCGCGGATTGTTGGACAGCGCCGAGCGTGCGCGGTTGGATGTGCAATTGGCAGGGGTCCTGGATCTGGATCTGGACCCCACGCGCCAACGCCTGATACTGGACGCTGGCAGCAACAGCGGTGTGCGCGTGGGGCAAGCAGTGATTGATGCCGGCGGGTTGATGGGGCAAGTGATTGCGCTGACCCCCACTACTGCCACCGTGCTGCTGTTGACCGATCCCGACCACGCCGTGCCGGTGATGGTGGCACGTACTGGCGTGCGCTTGATGGTGTATGGCACTGGCCGCAGTGATGCGCTGGAATTGGCCGATGTGCCGCTGTCGGCGGATGTGCGCACCGGAGATGTCCTGTTGACCTCGGGTCTGGGTGGGCGCTTTCCGCAAGGGTTTATGGTCGGTACTGTGCAAGCCTTGCGCGCCGATGATAGTCGTGCCTTCCTCAGGGCCGATGTGCGGCCCGCGGCCCAGCTCGATCGTGGCCGTGATGTGTTGCTATTGCGCGGTTACAAGCCGGTGGCAGTGCAAAGCGTACCCAAACCGCCGGCGTCCAATGTGGTCGTGCCCAGAACGACGAGTCAGCCGACCCGGTCCCCTGCGTCATGAGCCGCCAACGCAATGGCTGGGTGTTGCCGGTCAGCTTGTTGCTGGCCTTGTTGCTGGGGGTGGTGCCGTTGCCGGATTGGTTGCAACCGTTGCGGCCGTACTGGTTGGCGCTGGTGCTGGCGTACTGGCTGCTGGAAGTGCCTGATCGAGTCGGACTGGGTGTGGCATTTGGGCTCGGGCTACTGGCAGATCTGGCGTTTGGCGGATTGCTGGGCGAGCAGGCGCTGCGGCTGGTGGTATTGGCCTTCATCATGGAACGGTTTAGGCCACGCCTGCGGTTTTTCCCGATGTCGCAGCAAGCATTGACGCTGGGCGTGCTGTTGCTCAACGACCGCGTGATCAGCGGCGTGGTCCATGTGGTGATGGGGGTGCCACAACCAGCCCCTGCCTATTGGCTGGCACCGCTGCTGGGCATGCTGTTGTGGCCGCCGCTGCATCTGTTGCTGGACAGCCTGCGTCTGCGTCGACAATGAAGGTCCGTGCCCGCCTGATCAAAGACCACATCGCCGAAGCTGCGCAGTTTCGCTGGCGCGCGCTGGTGGGTTTTGTCGCAGCGTTGCTGGGACTGGCCGGATTGGGTGCTTGGTATTTCCATCTGCAAGTGGTGCAGCACGATTTGTACGCCACGCGATCGGAAAACAACCGCTTGCGATTGGTGCCGGTGGCCCCGGCACGTGGCTTGATCTACGATCGCAAAGGTCGCATTTTGGCCGACAACATCGCCACTTGGCGGTTGGATGCGGTGCCCGAGCGCGCCGGGGATGGCGTGGCCTTGTTGGCCAGTTTGCAAGGTGTGGTAGCGCTGGATGGCGAGCAGCAAGCACGCTTTCTGCGCGAGTACAAGTCGGCGCGCCCATTCAAGCCAGTCAGCCTCAAACTGCGTATCAGTGACGACGAGGCCGCACGCTTTGCGGTCAACCGCTGGCGCTTCCCGGGTGTGGATTTGGTGCCGTACCTAGGGCGGGTGTACCCATATGGCGCACTGTTCTCGCATGTGGTGGGCTATGTCGGACGCGCCGATGAAAAAGATCTGGCGGGATTGGGGGATGCCGGCGGTGCATATACCCATGTTGGCAAGTCCGGTCTGGAGCGCTATTACGAAGCGCAGTTGCGCGGCAAGCCCGGCTACCGGCGGTTGGAAACCAATGTGGCGGGGCGTACCGTGCGAACGTTGGACACGGTACCGGCCACACCCGGCACCGATTTGCGGCTGTCGATCGACGCCGACTTGCAGCAAGCGATGACCGATGCCTTCGGTGAGTTGGAGGGCTCGGCAGTGGCGGTCGATCCGCGCACCGGCGAGATCTTGGCGATGGTCAGCCTGCCCACCTTCGACGCCAACCTGTTCGTCAATGGCATCAGTCACGCAGATTTCGAAGCACTCAACAACAACCCTTCGCGGCCACAGTTCAATCGCGTGGTACTAGGTGGCGTTGCCCCCGGTTCGACGGTCAAGCCAATGCTGGGGCTGGCCGGGTTGGATAGTGGCCTGCGGCGTCCGGAAGACAAGATTTTATCTACCGGCATGTTCTACCTGCCCGGACAAAAACGTGGCTATGGCGACTCCCACCGGGGTGGCCACGGCTTGACCGATTTGCGCAAATCCATTTACGACTCGGTCAATACCTACTACTACAAACTGGCTCTGGATATGGGTATCGCCCGGGTTGACCAGTACATGGGGCACTACGGATTTGGCCGGCCGACTGGCGTGGATTTGGCTGGCGAAATTGGCGGAATCTTGCCCTCACCCGAGTGGAAGGCGAAAAACGCGCCCAAGCAAGGCAAATGGTACCCCGGCGATACGGTGATCACCGGCATCGGTCAAGGCTTCTGGAAAGTCACCCCATTGCAACTGGCACAGGCCACCGGTGGTTTGGCAAGTGGTTGGCTGCGGCCACCACATCTGGTGAAAGACATGCGCGCCGATTTCGATGCGCCGTGGCAACCGGTACCGCTGAAACCGGCAGTGCGCATGACCAATAACCCGGCGCATCTGCAAGCAGTGCGCGAGGGCATGATCGGCACCGTGCATGGCCCGGGCACCGCCACCAATATCCGCCCGGGCCTGACCTATTTGATCGCCGGTAAAACCGGTACCGCGCAGGTCGTCAGCCGACGCGGAGATGCCGCCATCAATCCGCGCAACCTGCCCATGCATCTGCGCCATCGCGCATTGTTTATCGCGTTTGCGCCGGCCGATGCGCCGACCATTGCGATCGCGGTGGCGATTGAAGGGGGTGGTTACGGGGCTTCCACGGCGGCGCCGATTGCACGCAAGGTGTTTGATGCGTGGTTGCTGGGTAAAAAGCCAATCCCGCCGGTACCGGAGGCGGGGGTTGTGTCAGCTGCAACCGCGCCACCGGATTTTTCCAATGTGCGCGGCAGCCCTGATGCCCAACCGCCAGCACCGGAGGAGCCTGCGCGATGAAATTCCTGTTGCGATGGTTGTTGGAATTGTTGCTGCGTTTTACCCGCAGCCTCGACCTGCCGATGCTGGCCGTGTTGTTGGCCTTGATGGTGATTGGCTTGGCCACCCAATACAGCGCCAGCAATGAGTCCGTGCGTGGCGTGACGATGCAGGGCGCGTTCTATTTCGTCGGCTTGCTGGCGTTATGGGTGAGTTCCAGAGTCCCCATGCACCTGCTCAAACAAGCCACCCCGGCCATTTTTGTATTGTCGTTGGTGCCGATGGTGCTGGTGCTGTTCATCGGTGGCGGAAAGTACGGTAATCACTGGATCAAGCTCGGATTTTTCAATGTGCAGCCAGCCGAGCTGTGCAAGCTCAGCCTGCCGATGATGCTGGCCTGGCATTTCGATCGTTTCCGCCTGCCGCCACGCTTCATGGTGCTGCTGGGTGGGGTGGCGATCATCGCACTGCCGGTAGGCTTGACCCTGTTGCAGCGGGATTTGGGCACCGCCGTGCTGATCATGGCCACCGGCGTGTTTGTGCTGTTTCTGGCCGGTACCTCATGGTGGTGGTGGGGAGCCGCGGCAGTGTTGGGCGGCGGCGGGTTTGCGTTTGCCAAGCTGGCACCGATCGAATGGCTGTCGTTCCTGCGCCCCTATCAACAAGACCGTATCCTGACCTTCCGCAATCCCGACAACGACCCGATGGGCGCGGGCTGGAACATCCTGCAATCGCAAATCGCCATCGGCGGCGGCGGCATGACCGGCAAGGGCTGGGGCCAGGGCACCCAATCGCATCTGAATTACCTGCCCGAGCACACCACCGATTTTGCGTTCTCGGTATTGTCCGAGGATTTTGGCTGGGTTGGCGTAATGGTGGTGCTGGCGCTGTATGTATTCCTGATCGGACGGTGTTTGTGGATCGCTGCGGATTCGCGCGATGGCTATGCGCGGATGCTGGCGGGTGCGATTGGTTTATCGTTATTCGTGTATGTGATGGTCAACGGCGGCATGATTTCCGGCCTGTTGCCGGTGGTGGGTGTACCGATGCCGTTAATCAGCTACGGCGGCACATCGGCGGTCACCATATTGCTGGGTTTCGGCGTGGTGATGGCACTACGCGCGCACAGGCCGGTGCATCGCTAAGTTGTGCTGTTGGTGGTGATCAGGCGAGTCACCGCAAGCGCAACTTCATGCGGGTGTTCCGCAATCGACATATGCCCGCAATTGTCCAGCAGTACTTGTTCGGCTTGCGGGATTTGTGCGGCGTATATCGCCATTGCACTGGGGTCGATCACCGCGTCTTGTCGCCCCCACAGCAACAGGGCAGGTTGGTGGATCTGCGAGGCCTCTGCACCGGGCAACATCGCGTCATCGGTACGCCCGATTTTTTCCAATACCGACTGTTCGAAATCAGCATCATTGCGGCGCTGCTGGATCAGAGCACTCGACGCTGGCCACGGGATCCATGGCTTGGCATCGGCGCAATGAAACACGGTATCGATGTAGCGCCGCAACGATGCGGCATCACTGACCGCAAACGGATTCTCGCCGGCCAACACCGCAAGCCCAAAGTGATTGTCGGCAAATCGCACGCCAGCAGCATTGAACAGGCCCACGCGGGCAATCTGTTGCGGGTAACGCGCCGCCACCAACGCAGCAATGCCCCCCCCCATCGAATGCCCCAGTAAAACCACCGGCTGTTGCGGTGACAGCGCCGCGATCAAGGCAGCCACATGCGCGGCCTGTTCGGCAAACCCGTACACCGCACCGGGCTTGCGCTCGGACTCGCCCCAACCGGGTAAATCCGGGATCAGCAAGCGATAGCGGGTGTCCAATACTCGCGCCAGCGGGTACCAATTTTCCTTGCTGCCGGTGAAACCGTGCAGCATCACCACGGTGAGGGCGTCGCCAGCTTCGCCCTCGCGGCTGGCATACACCCAACGATGCCCTGCCGCAGTGACCGTTGCGCGTCGAAGGCCTGCGGCGCGGCGCAGGCGCGTGAATTCGGCGCGAATCAGCCACCAGCGCTGGCGCCACAGCAAGATGGCGGCAATCGCCACCGTGCTGGCCACGGCGGCAGCGATGACGCCACCGTGCAGGGTCAACATCAGGCAAACACCGGCTTACTTGCTGGCAGGTGCCGGCTGCACCGGTGGCTTGGCCGGGTCTTCGATCATCGGTGCCTTGACCGGGCCACCCACCACGGCAGGTTTGTCTGCAGAAGGTGCCGTCGCGGCCGGGTGCATGTGTCTGGCGGTGTCCAGGATGGTTTGCACGGAACCTGCGGTAATCGGGTGCGAGCCGGGCTTGGCCTTGGCGAACGCTTGTTCGGCAAACGCCAATCCATCCGGCGTCACCACCAGCGCTTTGTAGATCGGCAGAATCAATTTGCGCCGGCCCACACGTTCGATGAACTTGCCCATTTCTTCGCGCGCCGCGGTATAGCCACTGCGTTCTGTCAGCGGATACCAGCGCATCGCGATTTCGCCGTTGGGCGTGCCGGTGAAGTGATAGGCTTCATCCAGTTGGGTCAGCTGTTCGGGCTTGAGCGTAGCCGGCATCGATTCCAGAAAGTGCACCCATTCCTGTGTGCTCCATGCACCGGTGATGCTCTTGTCGGGCAATTTGGCACTGCCCTGCCACGCAATCCGCGCCGCATTGACGGTGGCAAACTTGCCTGATTCCACCCGCGGTGCATTGCCCGGAATGCCCGGTTCATACAGCCACTGGTCGACTTCCTGCATCGTCACCACATTCGGGTGTTTGTCGATCAGATTAGTCTTCAGATAGTCGCGGAATTGCTGGGTGGTGATGCTCTGGAACGAGAAGTGGTTGAAGTAGCTTTTCAGCCACGGATCGAACACCTCACGGCCAAAACGCTTCTCCAGAAATTCGAGGAACCACGCGCCCTTGGTATAGACCGTCGCGCTGGACTGGTCATCCGGATCGGCCAGCGTGCCGGGTTTGAGCGAGAGCCGTTGCAGCTTGGGGTCGAGGGTCTTGAATTCGGCCTTCAATTCGTCGCGGTCGATCACTTCTTCCATGTCGGCCATGTCGCGGCCATACAGCGCTTCGGTGATGCGGCTTTGCACATAGGTGGTGGTGCCTTCGTTGAGCCAGCTGTCCTTGTCGGTGGCAAACGTCACCAGATTGCCCGACCAGCTGTGCGCCAACTCGTGCGCCACCAGCGACACCAGGGATTTATCCCCCACGATCACGGTGGGCGTGGCGAAGGTCAGGCGTGGGTTTTCCATGCCGCCGTACGGGAAGGTGGGTGGCAGCACCAGCAAGTCATAGCGGCCCCAGCGATACGGCCCGTATAGGCCTTCCGCGGTGGTGATCATTTTTTCGGTGTCTTCAAACTCGTGCTCGGCCTTGTCCACCATCGCCGGTTCCGCCCACACGCCGCTGCGTGCGGAGATCGGCTTGAACACCAAATCACCGGCCGCAATCGCCAGCAAATACGACGGAATCTTTTGCGGCATCTTGAAGCTGTAATCGCCATCGCGCACCGCGTTGGGGTCGTTGTCGGCGCTCATCAACACCATCGCGTCTTTCGGCGCGGTGATGTGCGCGCTGTAAGTGAAGCGCACCTGCGGCGTGTCTTGCAGCGGCACCCACGAACGTGCGTGGATTTGCTGCGACTGGCTGAACATGAACGGCTGCTGCTTGCCTTCGGTCATCGCCGGTGCCAGCCATTGCAGGCCAGAAGCATCGGGCGATGTCACATAGGTGACACGCACCTTGGCCGGGCGCGACGGAGTTTCGATGGTGAGTGCGCTGCCCAGGATCTTGTCTTTGTCCGAGAGCACAAATTTCAGCGGCATCCATGTGCCATCGCTGCCGAGTGCTTCGGCTTTGGCGATGGTCAGATCACGCGTGTCCAACACCAGTTGCGTGGCGGTTTTGTCCAACCAGTCCAGCGTGTAGGTTGCGCTGCCGCTGAGTTCTTTCTTGTCGAAATCCAGCGCCAGATCCAGTGCGATATCGGTGATGCGCACTTTCTCTGGCTGCGCGTAGGAATGCTCATCCACCACTCTCTCGACGCTGGCGGCAGGCCCGGCCTGTGCTTGGGTTGCAGATTGCGGGGCTTGATTGCCTTGGCAGCCACTGGCAACCAAGCCGAGCGCGGCGGTGATGGAGACGCTGAGAATTAGCTGGCGCATGGGCACAATCCGGTAGCGGAAATGCCGAGTTTATCGCCGCTGGCAGGTATTCGTCGCATTCGCCTTGTCGGCAAGCCCCCCTGCCGGTTGTCATGACCGCCTTCGGCACTACCCCGTAGCCAGGCGCAAACGCAGTGTGGATGCCCGCAAAACACTCCGGATGCGTGGCCGCCCCTGCCATCAGTCATGGCAACCCTGCGCGCAAGCGCCGCATCCGATTGAACACTCGATCTGGTTTGGAGAATCCGCTTGAAACTGCATGCACTGACCGCTGCCTTGTTGTTGTGTTGCCCGTTCGCACAAGCAAAAAAAGCACCCCAAGCGGTGACGGCTGTCGATCCCGAAGTGGCCATTGCTGGGGGGCGGATTCCACTGTTGCAAGGCGACATCAGCATCGATGGCAAGCTCGACGATGCCGCATGGCAAGGCGCGCTGGTGCAGGAGATTGCCTATGAAATCCAGCCAGGTGACAACAGCCCCGCACCGGTCAAGACCACGGTACGGATTGGCTACACCACTGACGCGTTGTATGTCGCTTTTCATGCACTGGACACCGACCCCTCCAGGATTCGTGCCCATCTGGGTGATCGTGATACCGCGTTCAATGACGATTGGGTGGGCGTGTTCCTGGATACCTTCAACGACCATCGCCGTGGCTACGAACTGATCGTCAATCCACTGGGCGTACAGGCCGATCTGATTCGCGATGAGACCAATGCCGACAACCAGGAAGACCCGAGCTGGGACGGGATGTGGCAAAGCGCTGGCCAGCGCACCGCCGATGGATATGACGTTGAAATCAGGATTCCGTTTTCCACCCTGCGCTTTCCTGCCGGTGGCAGCGATCAGCATTGGGGCATCTCGCTGTTTCGCAACTGGCCGCGTGACAAGCGCCATCAACTGGCCAGCCACAAAGTCCCGCGTGACTCCAAATGCTTCCAATGCGAATGGGGCCAATACGAGGGCATGGCCGGCGTACATCAGGGCCGCAATCTGGAAGTGGTACCCACGCTGACGGTGGGCAAAACCCAAACCCGGGATACCGCCGGTGCGCGCTGGGACAGTGGCAAAACCAATATCGAGCCGGGGCTGGATGTGAGCTGGGCACCGTCGCCGGCAATGACCTTGAACGCCACCCTCAATCCGGATTTTTCACAGGTTGAAACTGACCAATTGCAGCTCAATTTCAATGATGGCTTTGCGCTGTTCTACCAGGAAAAGCGCCCGTTCTTTCTGGAGGGTGCGGACTATTTCAGCAGCCAGTTCAATGTGCTCTACACCCGCCAGATTGCCGATCCGGATTTTGGTCTGCGCCTGACCGGCCGCAGCAGTAGCGGCGCGTATGGTGCCATCGTGGCGCGTGATGCCACCACCTTGCTGTTGGTGCCGGGTGTGCAGGGCTCCGCCTTCGAGCAGTTGGATCAAACAGCCAGCGTTGTGGTCGGCCGCTATCGGCATGACTTCAACAAGCAATTGAGCGTGGGTGTGATCGGCACCTTCCGCCGTGGCGATGACTATGCCAATAACGTGGCGGGGGTCGATGCACGTTGGCAGCAAGGCCCGCACACCGCATCAGCGCAGTTTTTGCACAGCCAGTCCGAATACCCGGCCAGCATCGTGGATGGTTATAAGGATGAATTGGGCAACGATGCCACGCCGTCCGGCAATGCGTGGCGCGCCCAGTATGCATTCAGCAACCGCAACTGGAATCTCACCGCGTGGCATATGGCGATCAGCCCGGGCTTCCGTGCGGATTTGGGGTTCATGGGCCAGGTAGGCTACGAAAAATCACTGCTCGGCGGCGGCCACAATTGGTATCGCGATGACAAGGCGTTCAACCGCATCAATGTCTATGCCGACTTCGACATCACCCATCGCTTTGATGGGCAGTTGCTGGAGCGCGAATTGGAAGGCAAGGTCAACGTGCAAGGACCCATGCAAAGTGGGCTGACCCTGCACGCATTGACCCGCTCGCGGTTTTGGAAGGGCAGGTTGTTTGATGAGCATTACGCTGATTTCAGCGGCAGCTTCCGGCCACTCGGCAACGTGCAGGTGGGCATGAATCTGCAAGTGGGGACGCTGCTGGATTTGACTGCCGAAAAAACCGGCCGGCGCAGCATGCTGGAAGTCTTCGGCAATGCCGAACTGGGGCGCGGGGTGGCACTGAATTGGGATGTGGTTTTGCAGCGCATGCGCCGTGATGGCGGTATCGCCTTCACCGCCAAGGTGCTGAACGCCGGCGGCAGCTGGCAATTGGATCCGCATCAACGCCTGCGGCTGACCTTGCAAGGTAGCCAGATTCAACGCGATCAGGCGTTGTATGTGGATACCGTCAACCAGCGCGCGCGCGACTGGGCGGCGCAGGTGGTGTATTCGTACAAACTTAACCCGCACACGGCGTTGTATGCAGGGGCTGCGTATGGCGCGTTCATGGACGATGACCACCACGAGCTGTTCGGCAATACGCGCAGCGTATTTTTGAAGATGAGCTACGGCTGGCAGCCGTGAGTCTGCACCGATAGGTCGCACGCATGGCGTGCCCGTACGGGAAATCCGAAGCCCCGCAGGCGCGGCCCTTGGCCGCGCCCACCGTGGCGACACAGCATCATCCCAACTTCGACAACCGCAACTGGAACAGCACCTTGGTCACCAACAGGCGTTCTTCGATGGGTTTGAGCACCAGGTCATTGGCGCCCTCGCGCAATAGCGCGGCCTGGTTATCGCGATTATCGTCGCCGGTCATCATCACCATCGGCAATTTGCGTTTGCCATAGCGGAACGCGGCACGAATCTGGTTGAGTAGATCGCGGCCACTGAGCAGGCCTTTCAGATATACATCGCTGAGGATCAGGTCGGCACCCACGTCACCATCGCTGCGGCCGATGTATTTGTGCAAATGATCCAGCGCTTCCTCCACGCTGACCACATGCAGCACTTGTAGGGATTGCCGCTCCAGCATGCGCTTGGTAGCCACCGCAACCACCCGGCTATCTTCCACGTACAGTACACGCGCACCGTCGATGGGGGCGGGTTGCACATAGCCACGAATGAACGCGGCCAAGGCTTCTTGCCCCAGCGATTTGTCAAAGTAGTCGGTGATATCTTCGGTGAAAGCGCGGGTTTCCAATGCTTCCTGCGCATTGCCGGACACCACGATCACGGGGACATACGCTTGGCCCGCAGCTTCGCGCACCACCCGTGCCAGCGCCAAGCCATCACCATCGGGCAACACCAGTGCGGTGGTGACCAGATCCACGCTGCCCTCGGCCAGGGCGGCACGCGCCTCGGTCAATCCGGCGCAGCCCACCACATCGGCGCTGGGCAACTCCTTGCGCAGAGTGTCGCCAATCAGTTTGCGTACCAGCTTGCTGCCATCGACCACCATTACCCGGGGGGCGTCGCTGACGACATGGCGCAGATCGTGCTTGTCCGCCATTTCATGCCCTCCTTGGACGGTTTTGCCGCAATTGGTGGCCGGTGACCAGCCCAGCCCCCAGCCAGCCTAACAGGCTGGCCCCCACCAGTACGGCGGCAATCGCCAATGGGTCTAGCCCCTGCAATGCGAAGCGACTGCCGTAGCGTGAGGCCAGATCGGCCAGTGGTTGCCGTAGCGCCCATTGTGCCGCAGTCAGAATTGCCAGCGCCAAGCCGCCTGCGGCAAGCCCGTACCACGCCCCCAGATACAGGAAGGGGCGACGCACAAATCCATCACTGGCACCAAGAAGTTGCAGCACACCGATCTCCTCGCGGCGCGACTGGATATCCAGCCGCACGGTATTGCCCACCACCAACAGTGCGCCCAAGCCCAGCAGCACAGCCAGGACTTGCACTGTACGCAGGGCAAACGCCAGCCATGCCTGCAAGCGGCCGCGCCATTGGGCGTCAAATTGCACGCGGTCGGTCTCGGGCAGGGCTTGTGCGGTGGTGATCAGCGCGCTGATATTTCCTGTGCGCGGGGTCACTTGCAACACGGGCGGCAATGCAGCGCGAGCGGCATCCGCACCCAGAATGTCGATGGCCGCGGCCAGATCTTCGCGCTTTTGCATGTCCGCCAGTGTTTGCTCGGGGCTGATGGTTACGACCTTTGCCACATCCGCACGCTGCTGCAGGGAGTGCACTACGGCTTGGGTCTGTGCGACGTCGGTACCGGGTTTCAGGTACAGCGTCACGCGATGGCTGGCATCCACCTGTCCACTCAGGGTGGCCACATTCTGCAGGACCAGCCACAGCCCCAGCGGCAGGGCCAGCGCCAGTGCCATCACCGCAATCGTCAGACAGCTGGCCCACGGCGTGCGCAACATCCGGCCGAGGCTGGCGGTCAGGCTGAAGCCGTGATGGGCAAGCCACGCGCCGATGCGGCTGGAATGGGTGGCAGTGCTGCGCTCATTCATCGACCAGATCCTCCGGTGCGATGTCATCTTGCAGGCGGCCTTTGTCCAGCACCAACACCCGTTTGCGCATGTGCTTGACCAGCCGTAAATCATGGCTGGCTACCAACACGCTGGTGCCGCGTTCGGGCAGCGAGGCAAACAGGCCCATGATTTCGGCCGATAAACCCGGATCCAGATTGCCGGTGGGTTCGTCGGCAATGAGCAGGGCGGGCTCGGCGACCACCGCCCGCGCAATCCCCACTCGTTGCTGCTCGCCGGCTGACAGTTGCGAGGGCAGGGCCCGTTCGCGTGCGGCCAGGCCGAGTTTGTCAAGGATGCTGCGCACCCGCTTGTTGATTTCGACGCGCTTCATTCCGCGCAGCACCAATGGCAGCGCCACGTTGTCGGCGACGCTGCGGTCCATCAGCAATTGGTGGTTTTGATACACCACACCCAATTGGCGGCGATGTCCGGCGATGCCGCCACTGCGCACCTTCAGCAGGTTGCGATCATCAAACAGCACCGCACCGCGGCTGGGGCGTTCGACCAACTGGATCAATTTCAACAACGTGCTTTTGCCAGCGCCCGAATGGCCGGTGACAAACAGCATCTCACCGGCATCCACCGCAAAGCTCACCTCGGCCAACGCAGTGTGGCCGCCGGGATAGGTCTTGCTGACAGTGTCAAAACGCAGAACCGGCATGGTGGCGATGTGTTCAGGCGTGTGGCGAAGGTATAGCAGTATCGCCCGTTGCCAGCGGAACGGCTAGCGCCGGCCGTCGACACTGGTTAATCGCAGGTGTCCGGCATTGCGCCCCAACCGCGTTGAACGGCGTGCTGCAACGCGCACTGCCGCACTGTGCGCAGCACAATTAATCAAGACAGGGCGCCGCAATGCAGCGTTCAACGTTACAGCTAGGTAGCCAAGGCCCCAGTGTTTCGCAGCGACAGTCAAGACTCAATGTGGTGCTGGTAGGGTTGCCACGGTGCTTGCCGATGGCCGTTTGGGGATGAAAACCCAGCAGGTGGTTTGCGCATTCCAGCAGCGCATGGGGCTGGTGATGACGGGTGTGGTGGATCAAAAACAGCAGCAGTACTGGGGGTGTCACTGGGAGGCTCTGCCGCGGGCCCGGTAATGTCGGGCCCCCTGTGCCCGCCGCTGGCGGGGTAGTCGATTTATCGCTATGCGGCGTCGTGGCCGATGCGGTCATTGAAGGGTTCAAGTTGGTGCCGCCGCCGGTGTTGGTGATGACCGGCCCGGCGTCTGCATTGCCGCGTGCTGTCGCAGGCCAAATGCATGAAATGGTCAACGCGGCATTCCATGCATTTGTAGCGGGGGTGCGGGGTGCGGTGAAAATGACCGTTCACGCGGGACAAGATGTGGCGGGAATCTTCGGTCAACAGCTTCGCGCCATCTTTGGGCAAGCAGTGACGGCGATCAAATTTGCGTTGCAGCGACTGGCGGCCATTCCTGCGGTTGCCGCGCAGGTCATCGCCCGGTTTCAGCGCGTTATTGCGGGCTGCATGCCAGTGGTCGAGGTCGCAGTGGCGCATTTGCGCGATACCGCCCAGTCTGCGAAAGACGCGGCCAGGCAAACCGCTGCTGGGTTTGCCGTCAATGCGCGTGGAATAACGGGCTGAACACACGTCGCCGCGGAACCCCTGCGTTGCTGGGGCCCCGCGATATCTAATGCCAGGCTTTAGTGCTGCTTGTTGGGTGAGCGGGTCACCAGCGATTTCAAGCCACGGCCGATGCGCACCAGCAGCGAAGGGCGCACGGCGGCGGTGGGGGGGGCGGATTTGGCCGGCACGAAGCGTGGCTCGGTGGTGGTGGGCGGTGCTGCCACACTAGCGACATTGCCAGCGTCCAGCGGCTGCCCACGCCGCCGGCGACGACGTTTACGCTCGCCGCGTTCGCCTTCGGCTTGGCTGTCTTGTGGCCTCTCTTGCGGCTTAGCGTTAGCGTGTTCCGTTGCGGGTGCCGCAGGCGAGGTGGTGGTGACTTCTACGCGCGGCTTGCGCGGTGGGCGCGGCCCGCGACTGTCTGAGCCATTGCCACGACGTGCACCGGGACGTTCATTGCCGTTGCTGCGGCCTCCACGACCGCTACCACCGCGCTTGGCGTCCTCGGCGGCGCGGGCTTCGCGCACTTCCTTGAAGATTTCGCCAATGCTGTCGCCGTCTGCACCGGCCTCGGGCTTGGGTCGTTCGGGGCGCGGCAATGCAGTCAGCAGCGCTTGTGTCACCGGTTCAGAGGGGATTTTTTGTTCGATGTACGCCTCGATGTCGGGCAGGCTCATCGCATAGCGTTCGCAGGCAAAGCTGATCGCGTCGCCTTCCTCGCCCAAGCGTGCGGTGCGGCCGATGCGGTGCACGTAGTCCTCGGCATCAAACGGCAGGTCGTAGTTGTAGACGTACTTGATGCCGTCGATATGCAGGCCGCGCGCGGCCACGTCGGTGGCCACCAGAATTTCCAGTTGTCCGGCCTGGAATTTTTTCAGCAGCGATTCGCGCTTCTTCTGCGGCACATCACCGGACAGCACGCCAACGCGGTAGCCAGCCTTTTCCAGCGCGCGCGCCACGCGCTCGACAAACGCCTTGGTGTTGACGAACACCATGGTGCGTGCGCCTTCGCTGCGCGACAGCAGGCCCAGCAGCAGTGGCAGCTTCTCTTCGTCGGCCGGGTAATACAGCTTCTGGCGCACGCGGGCGGCGGTGATGTGCTCGGTTTCGACCACCAGCTTCTGCGGCTCGTTCATGTGTTCATAGGCCAGCTCCAGCACGCGGTGGCTGAGCGTGGCCGAGAACAGCAGGGTTTGGCGGGTGGTGCGCTCGGGCATGCGGCGCAGCAAAAAGCGGATGTCCTTGATGAAGCCAAGGTCGAACATGCGGTCGGCTTCGTCCAGCACGCACACTTCGCAGGCGTGCAGGCTGACCACCTTGTGCTGCTTGACGTAGTCGATCAGGCGGCCGGGGGTGGCAATGATCACGTCGGCACCGGCCTGCAGCAGCTCGCGCTGCTTGTCGTAGTCCACGCCGCCGTACACCAGCGCAAACTTCAGGCCGAGGTCGGAGGCGAACTTCACCGCGTCCTTGTGGATCTGGATGGCCAGTTCGCGGGTCGGCGCCAGGATCAGCGCGCGCGGGTCCTCCGGCTTGCGGTCGGCCAGCGCCGGGCGGGTCAGCAGGCGGTTGATCACCGTGACCAGGAAGGCCAGGGTTTTACCGGTGCCGGTCTGGGCCTGCCCGGCCACGTCGCCGCCGGGTAGTGCCACCGGTAAAGTCATCGCTTGAATAGGCGTGCAGCGCGTGAAACCCGCGCCTTCCAACCCAGCCAGTAGGTCAGGGTGCAGTTCGAAAGTGGAAAAAGTGATGTCGGTCAGGGGTTTATCGGACACGGTGTATGCCTCGGAAGGTGGCAGGCACACGGGTCCAGAACGCCGCGTTGCACTGTGCCACTTGCATGAATGGAGGGCAGCCACGCAGACTGCCGGGAGGACTCCGGGGCTGGTCGTTCCCGGCACGTTGCCTTGAAAAGCGCTTGAAAGTGCTCGAAAGAGCGCTTGAAAGTCAAGGTAAGTCCCCCAAGTTTATCACTCGCGCGTTGTTTCGTAGCGCTTTGCCTTTGGAGAGATCATGAGCAATACCGTTTTGCATGCCACCGACGCCGATTTCGACAGCCAAGTGCTGGCCTCCGACCAGCCGGTGCTGGTCGATTTCTGGGCTCCGTGGTGCGGGCCGTGCAAGATGATCGCACCCAGCCTGGATCAACTGGCCGTCGAGTACGCCGGCAAGGCCAGGATCGTCAAGGTGGATGTGGATCAGAACCAGCAGACCGCAATGAAGTACCACGTGCGCAGCATCCCGATGCTGCTGGTGTTCAAGAATGGCCAGGTGCAGAACACCCATATTGGCGCGGTGGGCAAGGCCCAGCTGGCGCAGCTGATCGACAAGGCACTTTGATGTACCCCACCCGTCCCGATTGACCGGGGCGGGTTTGACGACACTTGCACGCCCCCCCGCAGGGGTGCTAGCGTTTAGCACGCTCCGGCGCTGAAAGCTTGCCCTTTGGGCCACTTCGGCGCGCCGCACCCCTTCTGATGTACTCCCCTTTGATCCCGCCCACGCATCGTGGGCGCTTGCAACGCAAGCGAGGTTTTTCCCTTGTCCGAACCCACCAACGACGCCCCCGGCGAAGTCGCCGAAAAGCGCGTGCGCAAACCCCGCGTGGCCAAAGCCCGCAGCCCCGAGCAGCCCGAAATCGCACTGCCACCCGCACCGGCTGCCGTCACTGCAACGCCGCCACCAGCAGCGCCGCCGCCAGCAGCGCCGGCCTCTGTACCTGCACCGCCAGCACCAGCGCCGGTTGCCAGCCCGGTGGTCGCAGCGCCTGCCACCGACGCCGAGCCACGGGATGCCGCGGGCACGCAAGGCCAGCAAGGCTCCGGCCAGTTCGGCCAGTCCGGCCAGAGCCAATTCGCGCAGGGCGGCCAAGAGGGCGGCCAGCAGCATGACGGCGGCCCGCGCAATAACCGCCGTGAACGTTTCAAGAACCGCCGCGACCGCCAGCGTGAGCGCTATCGCGAGGGCGGTATGCCCGACGAGGGCGGCGGCAATGGCGAAGCCTTTGTGCCACGCGCAAATCCGCAGGTGCCGGAAGGCTTCCCCACCTACTCGCTGGGCGACCTCAAGCGCATGCCCGCGCACAAGCTGCTGGAAATTGCCGAGCAGCTGCAAATCAGCGAGGGCGTGGCCCGCGCGCGCAAACAGGACATCATCTTCGCGATCCTGAAGGTGCTGACCCGCCACGGCGAAGGCGTGCAGGCCGACGGCGTGCTGGAGATCCTGCCGGACGGCTTCGGCTTCCTGCGCGCGGCCGAGGCCAGCTATCTGGCCGGCCCGGACGACACCTACATCAGCCCGTCGCAGATCCGCCGCTTCAACCTGCGCACCGGCGACCACGTCTCCGGCCGCATCCGCTGGCCGAAGGACGGCGAGCGCTACTTCGCGCTGAACATCGTCGACACCATCAATGGCGAGCCGATCGAAGCCTCGAAGAACAAGACCCTGTTCGAAAACCTCACCCCGTTGTTCCCGCGCAAACGCTTCAAGCTGGAGCGTGGCGACGGTTCCAGCGAGGACATCACCGGCCGCATCCTGGATTTGATGGCCCCGCAGGGCAAGGGCCAGCGCGCCCTGATCGTGAGCCCGCCCAAGGCCGGCAAGACGATGATGATGCAGCAGATCGCCAGCGCGATTACCTACAACCATCCCGACGTGCACCTGATCGTGCTGCTGATCGACGAGCGCCCGGAAGAAGTGACCGAGATGCAGCGCACGGTGCGCGGCGAAGTGATTTCCTCCACCTTCGACGAGCCGGCCGCGCGCCATGTGCAGGTTGCGGAAATGGTGATCGAGCGCGCCAAGCGTTTGGTCGAACACAAGAAGGACGTGGTGATCCTGCTCGACTCCATCACCCGTCTGGCACGCGCCTACAACAACGTGCTGCCGTCCAGCGGCAAGGTGTTGACCGGTGGTGTGGATGCCAACGCACTGCACCGGCCCAAACGTTTTTTTGGTGCCGCACGCAATGTAGAAGAAGGCGGCAGCCTGACCATCATCGCCACCGCGCTGGTGGATACCGGCAGCGCGATGGACAAGGTGATCTACGAAGAGTTCAAGGGCACCGGCAACAGTGAAGTGCATCTGGATCGCCGCATCACCGAAAAGCGCGTGTACCCGGCGATTGGCGTCAACGCCTCCGGTACCCGCCGCGAGGACCTGCTGATCGACCCCGACCTGCTGCAGAAGATCTGGATCTTGCGCAAGTTGCTGCACCCGATGGACGAGATCGCGGCGATGGAGTTCCTGCTCGACAAGATGAAGAACACCAAGTCCAACGACGAGTTCTTCGGCTCGATGAAGCGCTGACACGCGGCTTGTGGTACATGGCGCGGCAGTGCTTCATCGGCACTGTCACGCCCATAAACCTGAACAGGGCACTCCAATCCGGCTTGCATCGCGTGCTACCCTCGCGCCGATGAGCCGATGCCTATTGCCCCCATTCGCCGCGCTGCTGCTTGCTGCGTGTGCTGCCACACCGCCGAAGACGGTTCCTGTGACTGCAGCGCCGGTTGCGCCATTGCCTGCCACCGTACCACCGGTGGCCACGGTCACGCCGGTTCGCGATATCAGCGCAGCGCGCGCCGAATTCGTGCGCAGCACGGCGCAGCGCTTCAACATCCCGGCGGCCGACATCGAGGCGGTGCTGGCGCGCGCGCAGATTCGCGAGCCCATCATCAAGGCGATGGCGCGCCCGGCGGAAGCCAAACCGTGGCGGGATTACCGTCCGATCTTCATCCAGCAAGCCCGCATTGATGGTGGACGTGCGTTCCTCGAAAAAAACCGGGAAGCGCTGCAACGTGCGGAAGACAAGTACGGGGTGCCGAAGGAAATCATCACCGCGATCCTGGGCGTGGAAACCAGCTACGGTGGCAACAAGGGCAGCTATCTGGTGATCGATGCGCTGTACACGCTGGCGTTTGCCTATCCGCGCAGCGGCAACCCCGAGAAAGTGGCCTACGAAGACAAGCGTGAGGCGTTCTTCCGCGATGAATTGGCGCAGTTGTTTGCGCTGGGCAAGGAAGGAGGTTTCGACATCACCACCTTGAAAGGCAGCTATGCCGGGGCGATGGGCTACGGCCAATTCATGCCGTCCAGCTATCGTCAGTACGCGGTGGATGGTGATGGCGATGGCAAGCGTGATTTGTTCAATGATCTCGACGATGTGTTCGCCTCGGTGGCCAATTACTTCGCCCAAAAAGGCAAGTGGCAACGCGGTGGCCCGGTGATGCAGCCGGCGCTGCGTGATGCCAGTGCTGCTGACTTCGCCAATCCCGGTAATGCGGTGAATTTGGATCAAACGCTACCGGGGTTGTCGCAGTTGGGCTATCGCACCACCAATACGGGGGATGCGGCAACACCAGCCACCTTGATCACGCTGGACGGCAAAGCTGGCCCGGAATACTGGGTGGTGTTCAATAACTTCAAGGCGATCACCACCTATAACATCTCGCGGCTGTATGCGACCGCGGTGTATCAGCTTGCCGAGGCTATCGGTGGGCATGAGGCAGGCGGCGCATGAGTCCGCACCTGCGCTTGCTGCTGGTGGGCTTGCCATGGGTGTTGGCAGCCTGTGTCAGCACCGGGCCGACATCGAAATCGGCGTCTGTCACCCATGTGCCGCTGCCAGCACCGTCGATAAGCCATCACAGACCCAAAGTTTCACCATATGCGCCTGCACAAGAAGACCTGAGCAAGCGCGGTGACTATGTGGCTGGCGGGCTGTTTCGCCCCGATGTGGCCGATAGCGTGCCGGTTGACATTCCGGACGTGGATGCGATCCCGGAACCGGAAGTGCGTGACGAACCGCGTGCGCGTACCGGCAATCGCGATTATGCGGTGTTGGGCAAGCGCTATCACGTGCTGGATGACCACAGCGGGTTTGTCGAAGAAGGCATGGCCTCGTATTACGGCAACAAGTTCCACGGCCGCCGCACCTCCAGCCAAGAGGTGTATGACATGTACGCCTTCACTGCGGCCCACAAAACGTTGCCCTTGCCCAGCTTTGCGCGGGTCACCAACTTGGAAAACGGCAAATCGATCATCGTGCGGATCAACGACCGTGGTCCGTTTCACCCGGGACGAGTGATCGACCTCAGCTATGCCGCAGCGGTCAAACTGGGTTACCGCAGCAAGGGCAGTGCACGGGTGCGGGTAGAAGCCTTGCAGCCCGATGACGATGCCAGCGATGCCACGGCACAGACCGCCGCAGCCAAGCCTTCGGCGATGGACAAATTGCTCACCGCCTTGCCAGCACCTGCGGCCGAGCCGCCAAGCAACCGTTTCGATATGCACCAAGACGGGCGCACCATGAGCGCCGACGAATTTGATGGTTGGATGCAGGCGCGCAAGATCCGCGTTGCGACCGGCAAGCCAAGCGCAATCACGGGTCAGTCGGGGGGGGCTGTCACCGCCCCGCCCCGTGATCTGTTGGCGGAAAACGCCGCCGGCACAGCCAGTGAGCTGCTCGTGGCCCCCCGGATCGCCAATCCAGTGACCCTGCAGGTGGCCAGTTTTAGCGATGTGCAAAATGCCCGCCACGCGCTGTCCTTGTTGCAGGCCGCGGCCATCGCGCAGGCGCAATTGCAGGACGCGGACATCGGTGGCAAGAAGATCTGGCGGCTGCGCATTGGCCCGGTGGCCGAGGCCGCCACTGCGGAACTTGCGGCACGTATTGTGGGTCTGGGCTTTGGCCAGCCGCAGCGCGTGCGCAACTAAGGTGAATGACACCGCCGTCATCCCGATGCTGTAGGTGGCGGCTTAAACTGTTGGCTTGATTGATTCGTGCCGCGCGTACGCGGCTCTCTGGAGTTTTCGTTGATGCACCCACGTTCTGTGTTGTTTGTCGCGCTGGCTACGGCCGGTATTACTTTGGGTTCAGGTTGGGTCAGTGCGCAGACGCCGAAACCGACCGCCGCGCCGGCCAGGCAGGCGGCATTGAGTGACGCACTGCCGATCCCGGATGCCCCGGCCCCTAAAGTCAGCAAAGCATGGGTGCTGATGGATGCCGCCACCGGCCAGGTATTGGCCGGTGACAATGTCGATGCACAGGTGGAGCCGGCCAGTATCACCAAGGTGATGACCAGCTATGTCATCGCGGCGGAAATGGCCGCCGGCAAGATCAAGCCGACCGACCCGGTGATGATGAGCGAACACGCTTGGCGCGAAGGTGGCGCTGCCACCGATGGCAGTTACAGCGGCTTTGAGGTCAACAAAACCGCGCCGTTGGTGGAAATGGAAAAAGGCATGGTGGTGCAATCGGGCAATGACGCCGCGATTGCGCTGGCCGAACACGTGGCCGGCAGTTCCGAAGCTTTCGCCCAATTGATGAATGCCTATGCCAAGAAAATTGGCATGCAGCATTCCCACTTCGTCAATCCCACCGGTTTGTCAGCCGAAGGACATACCACCACCGCGCATGATTTGGCCTTGCTCGGGCGCGCGCTGATCCGTGATTATCCGGCCACCTACGCTTACAACAAAATCAAGGAATTCACGGTTGGCCCGATCACCCAACCCAACCGCAATTTGTTGTTGTGGCGCGATGCCTCGGTGGATGGCATCAAGACCGGCCACACCTCCAGTGCGGGCTATTGTTTGATGGCCTCGGCGATGCGCGGTGACCAGCGACTGATCAGCGTGGTGATGGGTGATAGCAGCGAAAACCAGCGCGCCGTGGATGCGCAGGCGCTGCTCAATTGGGGCTTCAGGTTTTATGAAACCCACAAGCTGTATGAAGCAGGCAAGCCGCTGCAGAGCTTGAAGCTATGGAAAGGCCAGGCCGATGTAGTCAAGGTCGGCGTCACCCAGCCCTTGCTGGTGTCCACCCCGCGCGGCAAGTACGAACATTTGAAGGCGAGCATGGACCTGCCTAAATCCTTGCAAGCGCCGATTGCCAAAGGCCAGCGCATTGGTACGGTGAAAGTGATGTTCGATGGCAAGCTGATTGCACAGGCACCCCTGGTGGCGCAAGAAGCGGTGGAAGAGGGTGGCTTCTTCAAGCGCCTGTGGCATGACCTGCTGATGTGGTGGCAAGGATGAGTGTGCATTCGGACAATCCCGAGCACGGCTTCCAGTTTCCCGGCACCTTCGAGTTGTCGGCGATGGGTGCGGCGGACAAACGGTTGGAATCCGACCTGCCGCAACACTTGCTCGCCGCCGGTATTGACGTCCTGCACGAAGATGTCACGTGGCGACATTCGGCCAATGGCAAATACGTGTCGGTGCGGATTTCCTTCCGCGCCAACTCGCGTGAGGACTACGACCGCGCCCACGCCGCGCTGCGCGACCATCCTGAAGTGAAGTGGACGCTGTAGTTCGCGACCTGGGCCGGCACGTCTACGCGCCGGTGTGGCGGGCGATGCAGGCGTTCACCGATGCCCGCAGTGACCGCACGCCCGACGAGCTGTGGTTGGCCGAGCACGACCCGATTTTTACCCTCGGCCAAGCTGGCAAGCCCGAGCATGTGCTGATGCCTGGCGACATCCCGGTGCTGCATGTGGATCGTGGCGGGCAGGTGACCTATCACGGTCCCGGGCAGTTGGTGGCCTACCCGCTGCTGGATCTCAAGCGCCTGAAAATCGGGGTGCGCGAGTACGTGTGCAAAATCGAGCAAGCCATCATTGACAGCCTGGACATGTGGAATATCGGTGCGGCGCGCCAAGCCGGCGCGCCGGGCGTGTATGTCAACGGCGCCAAAATCGCCGCGTTGGGGATTCGCGTGCGTCGTGGCTGCGCCTTCCACGGGCTGGCTTTCAACATCACCGGTGAAAGCACGCCGCCGTTTGCACGCATCAATCCCTGCGGCTATGCCGGTCTGCAAGTGGTGGCGCTGGCTGATCTGGGCGGGCCCTCCAGTCTGGATGCCGTCAAGCCGGTCTTGTTGGCGCAGTTGGGCAAGCAATTCGGGTTGACGTGGCAAATGGCGGCCACCTTGCCTGCGCTCTTGGCGGGCGAACCGCAACACCGGGACTAACAGCCGGGGCGATGTGCGCGATAATTGCCGGATGGACACCCCCTCTCGCAATATTCCGCTGGCCATCGTGGATGGTGCAGCCTCGTTAGAACCCGGTGCACGGCAAGTGGCCGATCAGAAAATCGCACGCTCGCCGGTGCAGTTTGCCGATGTGCCAGTTCTGCGCAAACCCAGTTGGATCCGCGTGCGCATTCCGTCTGGCAATGCAGTGCAGGCGCTGAAATCCAAATTGCGCGAAAACCGGCTGGTAACCGTGTGCGAGGAAGCCAGTTGCCCCAATATCCACGAATGCTTTGGCCACGGCACCGCCACCTTCATGATTCTGGGTGAAGTCTGCACGCGCCGTTGCAGCTTCTGCGATGTGGCGCACGGCCGTCCCAAGCCGCCCGATGCGGCCGAGCCCTTGCGGCTGGCGCAAACGGTCAAGGATATGGGGCTGCGCTATGTGGTGGTCACCAGTGTCGATCGTGATGATCTGCGCGATGGCGGTGCCGGGCATTTTGTCGATTGCATCAAGGCCATCCGCGAGTTCACGCCGGAGACCAAGATTGAAATCCTGACCCCGGATTTTCGCGGCAAAGGCCGCATGGAGCGGGCGCTGGAGATTCTGGCGGCGGGTCCGCCGGACGTGTTCAACCACAATATCGAAACCGTGCCCGATCTGTATCGCAATGTCCGCCCGGGTGCCGATTACCAATGGTCATTGACCCTGCTGCAGAAATTCAAGGCACAGCACCCGAGTATCCCCACCAAATCCGGAATCATGCTGGGGTTGGGCGAAACCATGGAACAAGTGCAAGCCACCTTGCGCGACCTGCGTGCGCATGACGTGGAAATGGTCACCATCGGCCAATATCTGCAACCCAGCGCCCACCATCACCCGGTGCTGCGTTACTGGACCCCCGACGAGTTTCAGGCGCTGGCCGATTACGGTCACGCGCTGGGCTTTGCGCATGTGGCTGCGGGGCCGATGGTGCGTTCCAGCTACCACGCCGACCGCCAAGCCGCTGGGATTGCCTGAGGGGCGTGCGCGCGGCGGCCCTGCGCCATCCCGGCGCAGGGTAGCCGCGTGATGTCGGCATGCCGTAGCGTGCTAGCGCGGCATTCACACAGCGCCGACGCCGACAGGTACAGTGGATGCAACACTGTTGTGCAACTTCTAGCACTGGTGCGCGGTCACAACCGCGTTCATTCTCACCACCACCCCCATGCGGCCCCACGCCGTGGAATTTCGATGAAGCGCAATCGCACCCTGCTCGCCCTGTCCCTTGGTTTGGCATTGGCCGCGCCGCTGGCGCTGCTGGCTGGCAGTGGCGATATCGCCCTGTCCGCGGCCCCCACCAAAGACCAGTCCACCACCGCGCGGATGGTGTATGGCTTGCTGTCCGACAGCCGTTACGCCTATCGCCCGCGGGCGTTGGACGATGCGCTCTCGCGCGAAATCCTGACCGAATACTTGAAGACATTGGATCCGGGCAAGGTGTTTTTGACCGCACAGGACGTGGCCGGTTTCGATAAATACGCCACCACACTGGACGATGCGATCAAGAGTGGTCAGGTGGATCCGGCATGGGCGATTTTCGATGTGTATCGACGCCGTGTGGACGAGCGGATCAGTTTTGCGCGCAAACAGCTCAAGGCTGATTTCGATTTCAGCAAGGACGAACGCTATGCTTACGACCGCAAGGATGCGCCATGGGCCGATGCTGCGGGTCTCGATACGCTGTGGCGGCAGTCGGTGAAGAACGACTGGCTGCGCTTGAAGTTGGCCGGCAAGCCGGCTGATGAGATTCGAAAGACATTGGACAAGCGTTACGCCAACTTGCTGACCAGCGTGCAGCAGTTGAAGGGCGATGAAGTGTTTCAGAGCTTCATGAATGCCTACACCGGCAGCATTGATCCGCATACCGACTACATGAATCCGCGCAGCGCGGAAAACTTCAACATGCAGATGTCGAACTCGCTGGAGGGCATTGGTGCGGTGTTGTTCCGTCAGGACGATGTGGTGGTGGTGCGGGAAATGGTGCCCGGTGGCCCGGCGGCACGCAGCGGTAGGCTCAAGCCCGGCGATCGCATCGTGGGCGTGGGCCAAGGTGTCAGCGGCGAGGTGAAAGATGTCATTGGCTGGCGCATTGATGATGTGGTGCAGCTGATTCGCGGCGCCGCCAATACCCAGGTGCGCTTGGATGTGGTGCCGGCCGAAGCGCCGTTGGACAGCAAGCCGCAACTGGTCACCATCACGCGTGCCAAAGTGCGCCTGGAAGATGCGCGTGCCAAGGCCGAAACGATTGTGCTGCCGGCCGCCAGCGCGCAGCCTGCGCGGCGGATTGGGGTGATCAAGCTGCCCGGGTTCTATCAGGACTTTGAAGCCCGTCGGCGTGGCGATAAAACCTATGCCTCGGCCACCCGCGATGTGGCCAAGATGCTGGCCGACTTCCGCGCCCAGAAGGTCGATGGTGTGGTGCTGGACTTGCGCGGCAATGGCGGTGGTTCATTGAGCGAAGCGGTGGAGCTCACCGGATTGTTCATCGACAAGGGCCCGGTGGTGCAGGTGCGCGAATCCGGTGGCAAGGTCAACGTGCAATACGACCAGGATGCCGGTGTGGCGTGGGACGGGCCGCTGGCGGTGTTGGTCAATCGTGGGTCGGCCTCGGCCTCGGAAATCGTGGCGGGCGCGATCAAGGATTACGGCCGCGGCCTGATCATTGGTGAAACCACCTTCGGCAAGGGCACCGTGCAAACCATGGTCGATCTGGATCGCTGGCCAGCCAATGAAACGCCACGCTTTGGCGAGGTCAAATTGACCGTGGCGCAATTCTTCCGCCCGGATGGCAGCAGCACCCAGAACAAGGGCGTGGAGCCGGATGTGGCGTTCCCCGTCAGTGTGGATGCCAGCGAATTTGGCGAAAGCACCTATCCCAATGCCCTGCCGTGGACGCGCATTGCCGCCGCATCGCATCTGCGTTACGGCAATTTCGCACCATTGCTGGCGCAGCTGGATGCACTGCATCAGGCACGCTCGGCCAAAGATGTGGAATACCAATGGTGGGTGGATGATGTGCGCAAATTCCGCGCGGAAACGGCGAAGAAATCCATCTCGCTGAATGAAGCCGAGCGCCGCGCCGAGCGCGACAAGTTCGATGCGCAGCGGCAACAGCGCGCCGAGGAACGCAAGCGGCTTGGCATCAACCAGGACCCGCTGCTGGAGTCGCGCGCCGATGATGGGTTGGCGGCCGATGAGCGCAACGTCGCCGATTCAGTCGCGCGTGAGGAAGCGGCGAAGAAGCAAACCGACCCGCTACTGCGTGAATCGGCTGCCATTTTGGGCGATGCCATCGGCATGCTGGGCAAGGATGCCAAACTGGCCGCGCAAGTACTGCCTGCGACCCATAACGCTGCCGGGCATTGGGCGGATTAGTCCACCAAGCGCAAACCCCTTCCGTTTATCCGCGGGCACCTTGGGCTCACCTTGGTGCCCGCGCTGTTTGGAACACGTTCGATGTCTGCCTCACATTCAACCGCATCATCAGCCGCCACCTCGACCCAAATTGCAACCGCATTAACCGCGCTTTACATCATCTGGGGCTCCACCTATCTGGCGATTCGATTTGCACTGCAGGGTGGCTTCCCGCCGTTCCTGCTGGGCGGCGTGCGCTTCATAGTCGGCGGCAGTTTGATGTACGCCTTCCTGCGCTGGCGCGGGGTCCCCGCACCCAGCCGGGTGCAATGGCGCAACGTGGCGATGATGGGCGTGCTGCTGTTGCTGATGGGCAATGGCCTGGTCAATGTTGGCGAACAAACCGTGTCATCGGGGATGACGGCGGTGATCGTGTCGTCGTCAGCATTGTGGATGGGGGTGTTTGCCGCGCTGCGCGGGCATCGGCCCAGCCGGTTGGAATGGCTGGGTTTGAGTATCGGATTTTTGGGCGTGCTTTGGCTCAGCGCCGGTGGCAGTCTGGCGGGCACCCCGATGGGGTTGGCGGCCCTGTTGCTGGCCTCGGTCGCGTGGTCGTATGGCTCGATCTGGAGCAAAGGCCGCGACTTGCCTTCGCCGTTCATGACCTCGGCCGGGCAAATGCTGTGCGGCGGCGTGGCGATGTGCGTGGTGGGGACGCTGGTGGGTGAACGCTTCCATCAGCTGCCATCGGCCCACGCCATCGGCGCATTCTGGTATCTGGTGGTGATGGGATCCTTGTTCGGGTTTTCCGCCTACATCTGGCTGCTGCACCATGTGCGGCCCGCATTGGCCACCAGCTATGCCTACGTCAACCCGGCCATTGCCGTGCTGTTGGGCGCGGCCTTGGCGCATGAACAATTTGGTGGCCGCGAATTGGCGGCGATGGGCGTGATTTTGCTGGGCGTGGTGGTGATCACACTGGCCAAAACCCGCGCGCCCAAGGCCGCATGATGTGGGCGACGTGATGAGTGCGGGCACGCTGGACCGGCGCGGAGTCTGGATCGCGGTGGCGGCCTATGTGGCGTGGGGCCTGATGCCGCTGTACTGGCATTTGCTGAAAGTGGTGCCATCGCTGCAAATCATCGCGCATCGGGTGGTGTGGAGCGCGCTGTTCGTGTGCGGTTGGCTGGGCCTCAAGTACGGCCGCAGCTGGCTGCGGGACACCCTGGCACGCCCGCATGCCGCACCCATGCTGGCGCTCAGCGGCGCACTGATCGCATTCAACTGGGGTCTGTACATCTGGGCGGTGAATGCCGGCCACGTGGTGGAATCGGCGCTGGGCTACTTCATCAACCCGTTGCTGAACGTTGTGCTGGGCGTGCTGGTGCTGCACGAACGGCTGAACCGTGTGCAATGGGCCGCGGTGGCCATCGCCGCGCTGGGTGTGCTGTGGCTGACCCGCAACTACGGCAGCTTCCCGTGGATTGCGTTGGCGCTGGCCATCTCGTTCGGCAGCTATGGTCTGGTGCGCAAACTGCTGGGCGCACCACCGGTGCGCGGCTTGGGGGTGGAAAGCCTGTTTCTGTTGCTGCCCGCGTTGGCGTTTTTGCTGTGGGCGGAACGCAGCGGGCAGGGCCACTTGCTGGCGCACGGCCAAACCCCCGCGTGGGGTGCCGGCGTGATCGGCTTGCTGGTGTTCGGTGGTGTGCTCACCGCACTGCCGTTGATCGGATTTGCCGCCGCCGTGCAGCGCATTCCATATTCGCTGGTGGGCCTGCTGCAGTACATCTCGCCCACGTTGCAATTGCTGATGGGCGTGCTGGTGCTGGGTGAACCGTTTGGCCGCGAGCGTGCGATTGGCTTTGGCTTTATCTGGATCGCACTGGCGCTGTATGCCGGTGAGGGGCTGTGGCGTTCGCGGCGGCGTGGCTAACCTCTCTCCTTCAAGGGGAAGGAGAGGGTGCCATCAGGCAGCACGCAGCGCCTCGGTGACCGGCAGCCGCGCCGCCCGCAACGCCGGGAACAACCCGCCGACCAAACCAATGCCCAGCGCCCATTTCAGGCCGGTCCACGCCAGCTCCGGGCTGACTTTGAACTGGAACACCACTTGGCTGAAATTGTTGCCCAATGTGCTGACCGTGTAGCCGTTGAACACCAGCCACGCAATCAACGCGCCCAACACCCCGCCCAACAGCGCCAACAGCATGGTTTCCAGCATCACTGCCGTCACCACCGGCAGGCCACGGAAACCCAGTGCGCGCAAGGTCGCAATTTCGCGAGCGCGCCCGGCCACCGCTGCGTACATGCTGTTGAGTGCGCCAAATACGGCGCCGATGGCCATGATCGCGCCGATCACGCTGCCCAGGATTTTGATCAGCTTGGTCAAGCCTTCCGACTGCTTGCCGTAGTAGTCGCGGGTGGTGGCCACATCCAGCTTCAAGCGTGGGTCACTGGCCAATGCCGCCTTGAGTTGCTTGAAGCCGGACTTGCCCGTGAGCTTCACCGTCACCGACTGGAACGCTTGCCGTTGATAGGACGGGCCCAACACATCGGCATCGGTCCACAATTCGGAGTCGTGCGAATCCTTGGCCTCAAACACACCCACGATCGTCCATTGTTGATTGGCCAGCTTCAATTGCTTGCCCACCTCCATATCGCGGAACTGGGTTTGCGCGCCTTTGCCAATCACGATTTCACGCAAGCCCGGGTTGAACTTGCGGCCCTGCACGATCTTGATCTGCGGGCGGATCGCCCAGCCTTGCGGGCCCACACCACGGAATTGCACATTCACATCGCCACCATCATTGCGGCTGACCAGATTGACCACCTGCGACAACTCCGGTGACACCAAGGCCTTGCCATCTGCGGCACGCACAATGCCGGGCAGGGCGGCGATCAGCGGCGTTTGATCACGTGTGATCACCGAATTGGTTTCCGCCTGCGAGCCGGCGCGCAGCAAAATCGCGGTGCTGTCATCGCCGGTTTTATCCAGCGTGGCCTTGAAGCCTTCGCCCATCGCCAACATCGCCACCAACACACCGACCACACCAGCAATCCCGATCACGATCACGCTGGATGCGCCCCAACGCTGCGGCAATCCGGCAATCCCGAGTTTGGTGGCTTCGCGCGCCAATCGCCCGCTGCGGGTCGCCAACAGCCACAGTGCAATGGCGATGGCAATGCCGAGTACAGCGAACCAAGGCAACTTGATCCAGATCATCAGTACGGTGGCCAGTGCAAGCACGGTCAACAAACTCGAAAAAAATCGTTTCATGTGCGTGTCCTCTTCGAGCCTTCAGCGCCCGGCCAATGCATCAACAATGTTCAAGCGCATGCCGCGCAGTGCCGGCAACAGCCCCACCAGCACACCAATACCCACCATCAGTGCCAGCCCAATGCCCCAGGTCTGGCCAAGCAAGCCAGGCAGCTGGATCATGCCGCCGCTGGCCGCACTGACCATCGGCACAATCACCGCCGCCAGCAGCATGCCCAATACGCCGCCCAGCACCACCAGCAGCACCGATTCACCCAGCACCAGCCACAGCACACTGCGGTTGGAAAAGCCAATGGTCTTGAGTACTGCCAATTCCGGGATGCGCTCGCGCACGGCCTGCGCCATGGTGTTGCCAGTGAGCAGCAACAAGGTGAAGAACACCGCGCCCATGATCGCCGAGACAATCAAGCCAATATCGGCAAATTGCTTGGCAAAACTTTGGTTGAAGGCCGCTTCACTCTGGGTTTTGGTTTCGTGGTCGGAGTTGGCACTCAATGTGTCGATGGCCTTGGCTACCCGGTCAGCGCTACCGCCATTGGACGGCTCCACGATCCACCAGCCCACCCGGCCTTTCACGTAGTCGTTGGCTTCATCAAAATATTTCCAGTGGAAAAACAGCACGCGCTCTTGCGCTTTTTGCTTGGGGTCATCCACGTGGTAGATGCCGCGCAAGGTGAACTGCCAATCATTGCTGCCCTTGGTGGGGAAAATCGTGGCCTGCAAGGGAATGGTGTCGCCCACTTTCCAGCCAAATTGCTTGGCCAAGGCCTCACCCACAATCGCGCCGCGTTGGTCGGCCAGCCATGCTTTTTTCTGCGCCGCCGGCAACTTGAACTCCGGATACAGGTCCAGATAATCGGGGCTGACACTGAAATTGGCGAAGAAGTTTTTCGGGTCGCGGTAGATACCGCCAAACCAAGCCGCAAACGCGGCCTTCTTGACGTTCGGCACCGCGCGCACTTGCGCATCCAAGCTGTACGGCAGCATCTGCGTGATGGATAGGCGCGACATCGTCACCATGCGGTTGGCACCGGCCACGCTACCGCCGGAATTGAACGCCACCCGCACCGAGTCCAGCATGCCGAACAGCAAGAACGCCGCCACCACCGACATCAGCGTCAGCAAGGTGCGGGTTTTGCTGCGGGCCAATGCGGCCCAGATCAGATGAAAATATTTCATGCGGCGTCTCCGGCTCAGGCGTGCGCGGACTGTTCGACCAGGTTGCCCTTGTCGAGATGCAGCGTATGCGTGGCGTACTCGGCGGCTTTGGGGTCGTGGGTCACCATGACGATGGTTTTGCCGTGGGTGCGGTTGAGCTCTTGCAACAAGCCCAGAATGTCTTCCGCCGATTGCCGGTCCAGATCGCCGGTGGGCTCATCGCAAATCAACAAGGTGGGATCCGAAACAATCGCCCGCGCAATCGCCACGCGTTGCTGTTGACCACCAGAGAGTTCATTGGGTTTGTGTTTGGCGCGATCGGCCAGGCCCACCAATTGCAAGGCGATGGCCGCATTTTGTTTGCGCTGCGCGGCCGATAGATTGGTCAGCAGCAAGGGCAACTCCACATTCTTTTGCGCACTCAAGGTGGGCATCAGGTTGTAGAACTGGAACACAAAGCCCACATGATTGCTGCGCCACTGCGCCAGTTGGCCTTCGCGCAGGGTTTCGATGTGTTGGCCGGCCACTTCAATGCTGCCGGAACTTGGCGAATCCAGCCCGCCAATCAAATTGAGCAAGGTGGTTTTGCCTGAGCCCGACGGGCCCATCAAGGCGACGAAATCGCCTTGGATGATGTCGAGATCAATGCCGCGCAGCACATCGACCTTCTCCGGCCCGCGCTGATAGGTCTTGTGCAGATTGCGAATACTGACGAGGGTGGACATGGGTTTCACCTGATTGAAATTGGAATTCATTCCTGCGCGATGCGCACCTTGGTGCCATCGGACAGATTGTCTGGCGGTGACTGCACCACCTGCTCACCGCCGGCAATCCCGCTGAGCACTTCGCGGTCATCGCCCAGCGTGCGGCCAAGTTTCAGCGTGTGGCGCTCGGCCTTCTCGCCACGGATCACGAACGCCACATCCTGATTGTCTCGCTGCACGATGGCGCTGGCAGGAACCAACACGCCCGGCTTGGCTTGCGCTTGCGCGGGTTTGGCCGCCTCCAGGAAACTCACCCGTGCGCCCATGTCGGGGACGATGCGCGGGTCATTTTTGGCATCCAGCGCCACCCGCACTTTGACCGTGGCCTTGCCGCGGTCGGCGGCGGGGATAATCGCAATCACCTTGCCCGGAATTTTCCAATCCTGATAGGCATTGAGCACGGTTTCGGTGGCCATGCCCGGCTGTACGCGGCCGATATATGACTCGCCCACCTCCACTTCCACTTCCAGCGAGGCCATATCCACAATCGTGCCAATCCCGGTCCGGGTGAAGCCGCCGCCGGCTGACAATGGCGACACGATTTCGCCCGGCTGCGCAGCCTTGGCAATCACCACCCCGGCAAACGGTGCCCGCACGATGGTGTTGTCCACGCCGTTATCGGCAATCTGCAATCCATCTCGCGCCACCTGTGCATTGCGCTGGCTGGTGACCAGTTGTGCGCGCAGGGCGTCGCGTGCGGCGATGGCTTGATCAAACTGAGCACGCGATACCAATTGTTGTTTCACCAAACTCGACAAGCGCACGGCATCGGCTTCGGCTTGTTTGAGCTGTGCTTGCACGCTGGCACTCTGACTTTGCGCGGCCGAAAGTTGCGCGGCCGACAGCGTGCGCTGCGCATTGGCATCCACCGGATCCAGCCGCGCCAACACCTGGCCTGCCTCAACGTGCTGGCCTTCTTCGATCAGAATCTCGCGCACCTTGCCGGTCACCTTGGCCGACACCGTCGCCATGCGCCGCGCCACCACATAGCCGGTGGCATCCAGTACCGAGGCATTGGCGCTGCCGCCGGCGCCAATCGCGGTGGCCTCGGTCACCTGTACATCCATCACCTTGCCGCCGCGCAGCACGAATGCGCCGCCGGCAATCACAGCCACCGCAGCAGCCACGGCCACGCCTATCCACAGACCCTTGCGCGAGGACGCAGGCGGCACGGCATTGCGGTCAATCTTCAGTGAATTGAGCAGGTCGGCGTGGCTGGTCATAGGTCGATGCTTGGATGAAGTTGCGCACAGTGTGCACGCAGCCCGTGGCGAAGTGGTGGCCAGAGTAGGCGGCATCGCGGGCGTTGTCCGCTGACAACTGTCATGTCATTGCGATGACGGTGGGGAATGGGTATTGCGCCCGTGCAACCCGAAGATGACACCACTCCCGCTCAGGACACTACGATGCGACATGTTGCAAACACCGCACTGGCACGGCTGCACGGTGTCAGCAAGCACTACGGCCCATTGCGCGCACTCAACGGTTTCGATCTGGAACTGCGCAACGGTGAATTGTTGGCCCTGCTTGGTCCCAATGGCGCAGGCAAAACCACCGCGATTGGCCTGCTGCTGGGGCTGATCCGCGCCGATGCTGGCAGCGTGGAATTGTTCGGCCACGACCCGCAGGGCATCGCCGCACGGCGCCAGATCGGAGTGATGTTGCAGGACGCACAACTGCCGCCCACCTTGCGCGTGGGTGAATTGATTCGCCTCACCACCAGCTACTATCCCAACCCGCGCAGTGTGCTCGAAAGCGCCGAGTTGGCTGGCGTGGCCGATCTTCTGCATCGCCCCTACGGCAAACTCTCCGGTGGCCAACAGCGGCGCGTGCAATTTGCATTGGCCCTATGCGGTCGGCCCCGCTTGTTGTTCCTCGATGAGCCCACCGTGGGCATGGACATCGACGCCAGGCAGAAATTGTGGGCCGCCATTCGCCATTTGATCGCCGAAGGCAATGCGGTGGTACTGACCACCCATTATCTGGAAGAGGCCGAGGCATTGGCCGACCGCGTCTGCGTGATGGCGCACGGCCGCGTGATCAGCGAAGGCAGTGTGGACGCGCTGCGCGCACGCATTGCACTCAAGCGGGTGTGGTGTTCCACGCGCTTGCCACTGGGAGACGTTGCCGCATGGCCGGAAGTGGTCGAAGCACGCAGCGATGGCGAGCGCCTGTGCCTGTCCACCGAATATGTCGAGCTGCTGGTACGTCGCCTGCTGGCCGAAGACATCACGCTGTCGTCACTGGAAATACGCGCTGCCGGCTTGTCTGAAGTATTTACCGAACTTACCCGCGATGCCCAGGCATCCCCAACCATGGCGGAGGCCGCCTGATGAACATGACCGTCACCATGCCGCGCCGCCGTGTGTTTGCTGCGTATCTGGAAGAAGCGCGCAGCGAAGTGCTGCGCTATCTGCGCAACCCCGGGTTCTTGTTGCCGATCATCCTGTTTCCGAATGTGTTCTTCGTGATGTTCGGCTTGGTGCTCAATCACGGCAACGACGAAGCGGCACGCTACATGCTGGCCAGCTACAGCAGCTTCGGGGTGATCGCGCCGGGCTTGTTTGGCTTTGGCGTGTCGCTGGCGCTGGAGCGTGATAGCGGCCTGTTGACCTTGAAGCGCGCCCTACCAATGCCACCTGGAGCCTACTTGCTGGGCAAGATGTTGATGGCGGTGTGCGTGGCGTTCGTGGTCGGCGCGTTGTTGCTGGCGTTGGCGCTGGGTCTGGCGCATGCATCGCTGAATGCCGCGCAGGTGGCCAGCTTGCTGGTAGTGGATGCGCTGGGCGTGTTGCCGTTCTGCGCACTGGGCTTGTGGGTGGGCACCCTGCTCAAAGGCCAGGGCGCACCGGGCTTGCTCAACATGATCTATCTGCCGATGGCGTTCTTGTCCGGGCTGTGGTTCCCATTGTCGATGATGCCCAAGCTGCTGCAACAGCTGGCGCCGATTTGGCCCAGCTATCACTTGAATGTGTTGGCACAGCGCGCGGTGGGCTTCACTACCGGCGCCGCGTGGCCGCATGTACTGGTGTTGCTGGGCTTCACGATCGGGTTCCTGCTGCTTGCCGCACGCCGTTTGCGCCGCTATGGCTAAGGCATTGGCTTAGGATATCCACATGACTCTGCCCACTTGGTTGCGCCAACACCTCACCCCCGCGCCGGATTCGGCGGCGGCATTCGATATTCGGCGTGGCAAATCACCGTGGACGAACGGCATCCATTTGCTGTGGTCGTTGTGGATCTTTCTCACGCCCTTGTTTGGCGAAGGCTACAGCCTGCGCTGGGGTGCACTCACGCTGCTGTCTTACCCGGTGTTTCTGTGGTTGTACGTCAAGGTGATCGTGGGTCCGCGCCGCCACGGCTGGCGTTATGCGCTGGCGATGGCGGCGCTGAGTTTGCTGCTGCTGCGCTGGTATCCATCGGGGTTGAGTTATTTCGTATTCGGCTGTGTGATGTTGCGGGTGTCCGGACAGCGGCCGCGCTTTGTCAGCTATGCCTTGCAACTGTTGGCCATGAATCTTGTGTATGTGGCAGTGGCGGCGTGGATTGGGTATCCGTCTTCGCTGTGGTTGTGGGTGCCGGTGATGACCTTCGTCGTTGGCACCATCATCAATGTCGAACATGCCAGTCAGGAGAAAGACGCGGCGCTGGCACTGTCGCATGACGAAGTGCGGCGATTGGCCGCCACTGCCGAGCGCGAGCGCATTGGCCGGGATTTGCACGACCTGCTGGGCCATACCTTGTCGCTGATCACCCTGAAGCTGGAGCTGTCGCGCAAACTATTCGAGCGTGATCCGGCCCGCGCCAAAAGTGAAATGGAAGACGCCGAACGCGTGGCGCGCGAAGCGCTGGCGCAAGTACGCAGCGCGGTGACGGGCATCCGTGCCACCGACCTGGCCGCGGAATTGGCTTCGGCCAAATTGTTGCTGGAAACCACGCAGGTACAATTGGACTACGCGCCGCCGCCGCAAGGCTTGCCGCCCGAGGTGGAGCGCGGGTTGGCGCTGGTGTTGCGCGAAGCGGTCACCAATATTTCCCGGCACGCGCAGGCGGTGCAGGCGCAGGTGGAATTCGTGCGGGAAGACAACGCCGTGCAACTGCGCATCCGTGACAACGGACGCGGCGGCGTGAGCGTGGATGGCAATGGCCTGTCAGGCATGCGCGACCGCGTGCGCGCGCTGGGCGGCAGCCTGAGCGTGGACTCGCCGCGCGCCGGCGGCACCCAGTTGCTGGTGCGGGTGCCCTTGGTTTGGCACGAACCGCTGTTGCCCTTGCGCGCGGTGGGCGCGGTGGGTGTGCTGCCACGCGAAGTTCAGGGGCACGCATGATCCGTATTTTGCTGGCCGAAGATCAGGCGATGCTGCGTGGCGCATTGTCGGCGCTGTTGTCGTTGGAATCGGATCTTGAGGTTGTTGGCAGCGCTGCCGACGGCGAAGCGGCGTGGCGCGAGGTGCAGCGGCTCAAACCCGACGTGCTGGTGACCGACATCGAAATGCCCGGCCTGACCGGCCTGGAGTTGGCGCAACGCATCGCCCGCCATGAACTTCCGGTGAAAGTGGTGATCGTCACCACGTTTGCGCGTGCCGGTTTCTTGCGGCGAGCATTGGATGCCGGCGTGCGCGGCTATCTGCTGAAAGATGCCCCTGCCGAACAACTGGCCGACGCCATCCGCAACGTGCAACGCGGCGGCCGCGCCATCGACCCGCAATTGGCCATCGACGCCTGGGGCGAAGCCGACCCTTTGAGCGATCGCGAACGCCAAGCCCTGCGCTTGGCCGGTGAAGGCCTATCCGCCAGCGAAATCGCGCAGCAGCTCAATCTCTCGCACGGCACCGTGCGCAATTACTTGTCGGAAGCCATCGGCAAACTCGGCGTCGGCAACCGCATCGAAGCCTATCGGCTGGCGCGGCAGAAGGGCTGGTTGTAGAGCCGCAGAGCGCAGCAGCAAACATCCTTGGAGCGAAGCTTGCACTGCTCTGCTCTACAGGCAGTGTGCTTGCAGCATCGCGAATGCTGCACGCAGGCCCAACGCTTCGCCGCCTGCGGGGCGGCCGGGGCGATCGCTGTCGTTCCACGCATACACATCCAAATGTGCCCAGCGCGTGCCCTCGCTGACAAAGCGTTCCAGATACAAGGCGGCGGTCACGCTGCCGGCCATGCTGGAGTTGCTGGCATTGGCTAGATCAGCAATGCCGCTGGTGAGATAGCGCAAGTAAGGGCGCCACAGCGGCATCCGCCACAACGGATCACGGGTTTGCATGCCGGCGTTGAGCCATGCATTGGCCAGGGCATCGTCGTTGGCATACAGCGCAGGCAGGTCAGGGCCTAATGCAATACGTGCGGCACCGGTAAGTGTGGCGAAATCCAGCAACAGCGCCGGATTTAATTCACACGCGCGTGTCAGCGCATCGCACAGCACCAGCCGGCCTTCGGCATCGGTGTTGTCGATTTCCACGCTCACGTTTTGCCGTGTGGTGATGATGTCGCCGGGGCGGAATGCATTCGGCCCGACTGCATTTTCCACGGCAGCAATCAGCAAGGTGATGCGCAGTGGCAGTTTGCGCGCCATCACCAGTTCGGCCAGTGCCAGTGCATGCGCGGCACCGCCCATGTCTTTTTTCATGTTGCGCATGCCGGCAGCGGCTTTCAGATCCAGCCCGCCGGTGTCAAAGCAAACGCCCTTGCCGCAGAGCACGATATGCGGATGCGCGGCATCGCCCCAGCGGAGTTCGATCAGGCGCGGTGCGCGATGCGAGGCGCGGCCTACTGCATGAATGGTCGGATAGTTGTGCGTCAACAAGTCCTCGCCCGCGATGACGGTGATGCAGGCCGCATGCGCAGTTGCCACGGTGCGCGCTATGGCTTCCAGTTCATCCGGGCCCATGTGTTCGGTGGGGGTGTTGACTAGGTCACGCACCCGCAGGCAGGCCGCCAATATGTCCAGGGTTTCGCTGTCGAAACCGGGCAACGCCAGCTGTGGCGTGGTCCGAGTGGACGCCTTGTAGCGATCAAAACGGTAACAGCCCAAGCCCCAGCCCAGTTGCAGCGCGTTGCGTGCAGCGGGATCGAGCGGGGTGACTGCGTGCCAAATACCGGCTGGCAGCGCGCGCGGCGCATGCGCGTAGGCATACGGATCCAGCGCATCTTCAATCCCGAGGACCGCACCGGCCAGTTGCCCATTGGCATCCGCCCAAGTGTGCGCACTGCCGCTGCTGCCATCAAAACGATGACTCGCAAGCCACGCTTGCACATGTGCAGGCTGCGCTGCCAGCCATTCGGCATGGTCGGATTTGCCGATCAGGTGGAGTGGCAATGCGGCGGTGGTGTCATGGGTATAGGCAGAGGGCAAGGTCATGGCAGATTCCCGGAAGACGCGCCGGACTCCAGCCAAGCGGCCAGCGCAGTGAGTGTGGTGACATGCACATCGGGTGGAGCCAGATCGTTCGGCCAATGGTGGTCGCCGCGATCGATCCAGCACGTGTGCAGGCCAGCGTTGGCGGCACCTTGCACATCCATGTGTGGATGATCGCCCACGTGCAAGACGTTATCCGGGGCGACGCCCAACCGGCGGCAGGCTTCCTGGAAAAATCCGCTGTCGGGTTTAGGCGCGCCATATTCGCGAGCCCCCAGTTGGAAGCGAAATAAACTGGCAATGCCGATCACCGCCAAATCGGCATTGCCATTGGTCAATGCGGCGATCGGCCGTTGTGCGGCGATACGTTGCAGGCCGGGCATCGCGTCGGGGTAGAAGTCCACCCGGTTGCGTTCGTGAAAAAAAATCGCATAGGCGGCGCTGGCCAATGCCGGGTCATCGCCACTTTCGTGCAATGCGCGTTCGATGCTGAGCCGCCGCAACAGGCCCAGATCATGCGCATGCTCGGGGAATTCCGTGAACACCCGTTCGCGCAGTGCACGCATTTCCGAAATAGGAAAACGTTCAGCGGTGCGCGGGCTGTGTTCGGTAAACCATGCGTGCAGTGTGTTCTCGATGCGTTCGCCGATGGGAGCGAACGGCCACAGGGTGTCGTCGAGATCGAAGGTGATGGCGCGGATGGAGGAATTCACCATCCTATTGTAGGCCTGCATCCGGTGCAGGACGCACTATCGCGCAGGGGGGGAGTTCTCAGTGGTGGCACCACTGACCGCATCCAGTTGCACCTGCACATCTGCGAATAATTGCGAAACGCTGCGCAGCATTGTCAAGACACCAGCGCTTCCAGCCCATTGCAGCGGGCGTGCGCGACCCACTACAAACCCCAGTGCCAGGCCCGCCACAATCACCCGCCCAGGACTGAGGTTGGCATGCCAACACGCAGCCAGTTGCCGAGCCTGACTTGATGTCTCGGCAACGCGCGCCTGCAGCGCCTGCTCGGCTTGCTGCACCCGCGCCTGCTGTGCCTTCAGGCTCATGTGCCCTCCTTGAAGGTGATCAAGCCCCATTTGGCCAATTGCCGACGGCTGGCCGCCAACTCGGCGCACCTGAAATAGCGCACTGCCAACCATCCCGCAGCCGCACTTCCCGCAAAGCTAAGCGCTGCCGCCAGCAGCAAGGCCAGCAGCCAGGACAAGCCCGCCAGTTGCAATAGCGCCACCAGCGTTGCCATCAACAACAACCAGCACGAGCCACCCAACGCTAATGCGACGCCGATCAGGATCAGCGCACGCAGGCTGGCGGTGCCGGCCAAGGCCAAATCGGCGTGCAACAATGTCGCCATTGCCTTGCCGGTTTCCAATACAGACTGCGCTGCACTGCGCGCTTGTTGACCCAGCGCCTGCACAGCCTCCACCGCGGCATCGGCAGCAGCGGGCTCGGTTGGGTCTGTTGGCGTGGCGTGTTCGTCGCCGATCATGCCGGCCGCTTATTTATCGCTGCGGCCGAGCTTGGAAATAATCCAGCCCGCCGCAAACGCCACACCAAATGCCGCCAATGGGCGTTCACGGATCAATTCGGCGGCGCTGTCGAGCAGGTCGCGGCCTTTGTCCATCAGCGCGTTGACTTGCTCGCCGGTGGCACCGCCCAGATGTTCAGCGGCACCCAAGCCGGCCACGGCACCGTCTGCCAGTTCGGATTTCACTTGCGCCTTGCCCACGCGCAACTCGTCACCGGCCGCACCCGCCGCACTTTTGATTGCGCCACTTGCCGCGCTGACGGCCTGCTTCAAATGCGCACCGGCATCGCCCAGATTGCTCTTGACCGCTTCGGTATGTTCGCTCATCTGCCGCGTCCTCTTTCTGTGGGTAAGATCAAGTGTCGCACCGTTTGTGGATGTCTGCGTCATCGCATCTGCAATTGCCCGCTGACATTGCCGCGCAGCACGCGCAGCACCAGCTGCGTCGGGGGTTTGGCCAGACTGGCGCGGAAGCTGGAGAGGTCGCTGAAATCACCGCTGCTGGCGGCCAGCACCACATCGCCGCGCTGCAGGCCGTTTTGGGCGGCGCGGCTGCCGCGCGTGACCTCGTCCACCACCACCCCAGCCAGGCCTTGCCGGCGCAGCGATTCGGGTAAATCGGCAAAACTGGCCCCACCCAGGCGCGCATCCAGCTGGGCGCCGGCCAGTGCCTTGGGCGCTTCGCGCAGACCGCTGCGCAGTTGCAGCGGCTTGCCTTCGCGGCGTACATCCAGCACCACCGTGGCATCGGCTGCTTGCAGGCCCTGGAAATTGCGCAAGGCCTCGGCGTTGTCGATGGGTTGGCCATTGGCGGCCACCACCACATCGCCCACCTTCAAACCCGCGCTGCCGGCAGCGGAGCCGGGATAGACGCGGGTGACGATGGCGCCACGCGCTTCCAGCAAGCCCAGCCCCTTCGCCAGCCGTGCATCCACGTCCTGGGTGTCGATGCCCAAGGTGCCGCGCCGTACCACGCCACCGGCCAACAATTGGTCCTTGACCCGGGTGGCCAGGTTGGCGGGGATCGCAAAGCCCAGCCCGATATTGCCGGCCATCGAACCCTGCCGGTTGTAGCTGGCGGTATTGATCCCCACCAGCTCGCCGTTGAGGTTGACCAAGGCGCCACCGGAATTACCGGGATTGATGCTGGCATCGGTCTGGATGAAGTTCTGGAAGCCGGCGCCGGGCAGATTATTGCGGCCTACCGCCGACACAATGCCTGAGGTGACGGTCTGGCCAAACCCGAACGGGTTGCCGATCGCGACCACGAAATCACCGGTCTGCAACAGGTCGCTGTTAGCTACCGGGATCGCCGTCAGATGTTGCGCCGGGATCCGCATCAGTGCCACGTCGGTATCCGGATCGGAGCCTACGAACTCGGCCTTCAACGTGCGACCATCGGCCAACATCACCGACACCTCATCGGCATCTTCGACCACGTGATTATTGGTCAACACCAGTCCGCGCTGGGCATCAATGATCACCCCGGAGCCCAGCGACTGCGCAATGCGTTCTTCGGGGATGCCAAACATGCGGCGAAACATCGGGTCATCGCCAAACGGCGTGTTTACCCGCACCCGTTGCTTGGTGTTGACGCTGACCACGGCGGGCAGCACTTTTTTCAGCATGGGTGCCAGCGACGGCATCGGCGTGCTGGCCACCGCCACCGGCAAGGTGCCGCCCACGGGGGCTGGTGCGGGGGGCGGCGTGGCGCGCGCCGGCTGTTCCAGCATCAGGTTCAGCGAAGTGGCGGCAAACCCGCCAAATGCGGCAGCAGCGGTCAGGGCAAGCAAGGTCTTGGTCGCGGTTTTCATGGCAGCCATACAGTAGTACGCAACGCTGTTCAGTTTCAGCAAAGCATCTGCAATCGTGGCTGAAGCCATGCGCAGTGACCGAGTCAGGATTCTGAAGTTTTGCAGCGCAGCAAGTCTGGCGCGTATTCAGATTTCTCCCATTGCTCGGCCAGCAATCACCAAACCCGCGCCACAGTGAGATGTTAGCGGCTCGCGCAAATTTGCAAGCCGGGTTTCAAAAATTTTGACGTTGACTTGGTCCCGCACGGTGGTATGGTCTTAGCGGTCAGGCCACTAGATCTTGTGGTTTGCCGTCTCGGCAAGACCCAATCCTAGTGGCGAGACTCGTGGCGAGGCTGATAGCGCAGGGGGGCGCTGCCGGCCAAGACGGTCGACGTCAATGGGGAACGCGCGTGACTTTGCGGCAACTGGCGGCAACGCCAAGACAATGATGAATTCATCGGCTGCGTGCAGTTGCAGCCGGCAGTGTCGCCACCGATCCAGATCGGTGGTGGGACAAAACAACGGGCTCGCCTTCAGTGCGGGTCTATACAAGGACAGGAGAGTTCAAAGGCATGAGCACGGCGAGGTTGGAAGTGGTGGCCGCGGACGCAAATCAGGACATTCCGATGCAACCGGCATCAATGGACATCTGGGATAAAAAATACCGCCTGAAGACCAAGCAGGGCGTGCCGCTGGATGTCGATATCGACGCCACCTACCAGCGCGTGGCCAAGGCCTTGGCGCTGGCCGAGCCCACCGTCGAGCTGCAGCAGTACTGGCAGGAGCGCTTCACCTGGGCGCTGCGCCGTGGTGCGATTCCGGCCGGCCGCATCACCTCCAACGCCGGTGCGCAGGAGCACAAGCCGGCCACCTCGACCATCAATTGCACCGTCTCCGGCACCATTGAAGATTCGATGGACGGCATCCTCGACAAAGTGCACGAAGCCGGCCTGACCTTGAAAGCCGGTTGCGGGATTGGCTATGAGTTTTCCACGCTGCGCCCGAAGGGTGCGTTCGTGGCCGGTGCGGGCGCGTATACCTCCGGCCCGATGTCGTTCATGGATATCTACGACAAGATGTGTTTCACCGTGTCCAGCGCCGGTGGCCGCCGTGGCGCGCAGATGGGCACGTTCGATGTGTCGCATCCGGACGTGAAAGACTTCATCCGCGCCAAGCGCGAAGATGGCCGCCTGCGTCAGTTCAACCTGTCCTTGTTGATCACCGACGGCTTCATGCAGGCGGTGGAAGATGATGCCGACTGGCCGTTGGTATTCCCGGTCAACATCAAGGAACGCGGCGAAATCAATCTGGACGATGCCAGCCAGGTGGTGTGGCGCGATTGGCCCACCCAGCGCAGTTACATCGCACGCGAAGACGGGCTGGTGGCTTGCAAGATTTACGGCCACATCCGCGCCCGCCACCTGTGGGACATGATCATGGTCTCCACGTACGACTACGCCGAGCCGGGCTTCATCCTGATCGACAAGGTCAATCAGATGAACAACAACTGGTGGTGCGAAACCATTCGCGCCACCAATCCCTGCGGCGAGCAGCCGTTGCCGCCGTATGGCGCGTGCTTGCTGGGCTCGGTCAACTTGACCAAGTTTGTGCGCAATGCATTCACCGACCAGGCCACGTTCGACTGGGAGGAATACAAGGAAGTGGTGCGCGTGTTCACCCGCATGCTGGACAACGTGGTCGAGGTCAACGGCCTGCCGCTCAAGCAGCAGCGCGACGAGATCATGCGCAAGCGCCGCCATGGCATGGGTTTTTTGGGCCTGGGCAGCACCATGACCATGCTGCAGATGAAGTACGGCAGCAAGCAGTCCTGCGAATTCACCGAAGCCATCGCCCGCAACATGGCGGTGGCCGGCTGGGAAACCGGCCTTGCACTGGCGAAGGAAAAAGGCCCTGCGCCGATCATGGATGAAGTGTTCGACGTCAGCGCAGAGATGCTGCGCAAGCGTCCGGAAATGGGCAAGGACGGTTGGAAAATCGGCCAGAAAATCGAAGGCCGCGTGCTGCATGCCAAGTACAGTCGCTACATGCAGCAAGTGGCCAGCGTGGCGCCGGACTTGGTGGATGCATTGGCCGAAGTGGGCTGCCGTTTTACCCACCACAGCTCCATCGCGCCCACCGGCACCATCTCGCTGTCACTGGCCAACAACGCCTCCAACGGCATCGAGCCTAGCTTCGCCCACCACTACAGCCGCAATGTGATTCGCGAAGGCAAGAAGTCCAAGGAAAAGGTCGATGTGTTTTCGTTCGAGCTGTTGGCCTATCGCGAACTGATCAATGCCAAGGCGATGCCGTTTGCCGAAGACATCGCCGCCAAGTTGCCGGACTACTTCATCAGCGCCGACGACATCAGCCCCAAAGAGCATGTCGATGTGCAGGCAGCGGCACAAAAGTGGGTGGATTCCTCCATCTCCAAAACCGCCAATGTGCCCACCGATTATCCGTATGAAGACTTCAAGGACATCTACCGTTACGCCTACCAGCAAGGCCTGAAGGGCTGCACCACCTTCCGCTTCAATCCTGCGGCTTTCCAAGGCGTGCTGGTGAAAGAAGCCGACCTTGAAAACACCCTCTACCGCTTCGAGCTGGAGGATGGTCAGGTGGTGGAAGTGAAGGGCAACGAGCAGATTGAATACGACGGCGAGCTGCACACCGCCGCCAATTTGTTCGATGCGCTGAAGGAAGGCTATTACGGGAAGTTTTAACCGCCGCGCCGGCCGCTTCGCACCGCCAGTACACCTGCTGCTTTCACGGGTATAGGATCGCGTTGTTGTACCCAACCACCAACGCCCCATGAGGAGGGCACATGAGCAATGGAGATGGAGTAGCGGCAATGGCGTCGGATGCCGTTGAGACTGTGAAAGAGAAAGTTGCGGAAGTGAGCGATGCAGTGGCCAGCAGTGCCAGTGCCACCGTGGCCAAGGTGAAGAAGGCAGCAAAAACCGCCGAGAAAAAAGTCAAAACCAAAGTAGCCGAAGCGAAAAAGGCTGCCAAGTCCGCAGAAAAGACGGTCAAGACCAGGGTCGCCAAAGCCCGCAAAGCCGTCAAGAAAGCAGTCGCGGCGACGAAAAAGAAGCTGACCACTGCCAGCAAGGATGCAAAGAAGGAAGTCGCCGGCTTGAAGAAAAAAGTGGCCGCCAAAAAAGTGGCCAAGAAGGCTCCGGCGAAGAAAGCTGTTGCGAAAAAAGCACCGGCCAAGAAAGCGCCCGCCAAGACCGCAGTCAAGAAGGTGCCCGCCAAGAAAGTTGCAACAAGCAAGGCGCCAGCCAAGAAAACCGTAAAAAAGGCAGTGAAGAAAGTCGCAAAGAAAGCGGCTGGAAAGACCGCCAGCAAGTAATGCAACGTCATGCGCCCGCCCGGTCACTCCCGGGCGTGGTGCCTGCAATCCCGCCTCGTTACACCGTCAAACCGCTTACAACACAAACTACAGAGTCAAGGTCATGACCGTCAGGATCGACAAAAAAATCAAGAGCTACGCCGTGGTCACCCCGGAAGACAAGGCCAAGCAATCCGCACCGGCCGCACCGGCCGCACCGGTGATTGCCCTTGCCGATGACGCCATCGATAACGTCATCCAGATGCATGAGCGTATCGAACGCCCGGAAGTCCTGATTGGTTCGACCTACAAAATCAAATCGCCGCTGGTGGAACATGCCATGTATGTCACCATCAACGACATCGTGCTCAACGCCGACACCGAGCACGAACACCGCCGCCCGTTCGAAGTGTTCATCAACTGCAAGTCGATGGAGCATTTCCAATGGATCGTGGCGCTGACCCGCATCATGTCCGCGGTATTCCGCAAGGGTGGCGATGTGGCATTCCTGGTCGAAGAAATGAAAGCCGTGTTCGACCCGCGCGGCGGCTATTTCAAAGCCGGCGGGGTGTATATGCCGTCACTGGTGGCTGAGCTTGGCAGCATTGTGGAAGACCATCTGAAATCCATCGGCATGCTGCACGACCCGGAGATGAGCGAGCATCAACGCGCATTGATTGCCGAAAAGCGCCGCGCCTACGAACAGAGCCAAAAAAAAAACACTGACGTCCTGAGTGCCAGTAGCGACATCATCAGCAGCGCCGCCAGTCACCCCGAAGACATCGAAGTCACTGGCGATGGCGCAACCTTCCCGCCCAGCGCCAGCATGTGCCACAAGTGCAGCACCAAGGCGCTGGTGATCATGGATGGCTGTGCAACGTGTTTGAATTGCGGGTACAGCAAATGCGGATAACAGGGCGTTGTGCGGTGTTGATCGCACCGCTGCCGGCAAGCCGTCGTTGTACCGGGATATCCCGATTGCCAGCACCACCACAATTTTGCTGTGCTAATGCGATGCAATGAAGCGGAGTCGGCTTGAGCGAATGGTTGCGCCATCACCCGATGGTAGCGGCAAGCGCAATCCATTTGAGGCAGATCCCCACGCAAGCCATGCCAGCTGGCCCGTAAGCGACGGCAACGAGATAGCCGAGCCGGCTTGGACGATGTTGACGAAGGTCCGAAATAATCAGTAGCGAGGTGGGCAAGCACGGGTGTTTCTTTGGCTAGGCCGGTGCCTAACCATTCGTCCAAGCCGACGCCGCTTCGCGGCGCGGCTTAACTCAGGTGCTAGATCGCGGGATGGGTGCTCGTCGCCGCATTCTCTGCTTTGTCTACCATTTCAGTTGCTTCGTCGCAAAGTGGTCGATGAGTTGCCACCTCTGGCTGCAGGCTGCATCTATGCCGCACTGGAAATTGCCATGCTTTCGAAACATGCTCTGACGGAGCATACCCTCACCACACCTAGAGGTATCGGATGGCACCTACGCATCGCCACCAGAACGCTAGGTTCATTGCTGGTCGGCGGGATAGCCGTCTTGGGAGCGATCTTCATATTTCGACAGGGCCTGCTGCCACTAATCGATACGATGTTCCGGCCTGGGCCCGAATGGTTGAGTGCACTCAGGCGCGCCGGTATTTTCCTCGCGGCAATCGCGGGCTACTGGGCTTATACGCACTGGTATGAGAAGCGAGAATCGAGCGAGTTGGAACTGCACCCTGTTCGCTTGATGCTTGGCGGCACCAGCGGTGCCGCCTTGATCGCGTTTCCGATCACCGTGTTGTTTGCGCTCGGCGCTTACAAACTAGTTCTGTTCCGCGAAGCCTCGCCGGCGCTGTTGGGCGTGGCGGTTCTCATTGGAATAGCGGCCACCTTGGAAGAGTTGATCTACCGCTGTTTGCTCTTTCGGGTGCTGGAACGGGCTTGGGGGACAGTGGCGGCTTTAGCAGTGCAATCGGTGATATTCGCCCTGGCGCACTTGGAAAACATAAAGCATGGCGGGATCTGGGACGTAGCGGCCATGCTTGTGTCGGTGACCATGCTGGGGCTGCTCTGGGCCGGTGTGTTCATACTGACTCGCAACCTGTGGGTGGTGGTCGCCAACCACGCAGCATGGAACTTCACCATTTTGCTCAGTGGCGTGCCGCTTTCCGGCATCAAAGACTGGCGCGCACTAGCGCCGCTAGAAACCCGTTATGCGGGGCCTGACTGGTTGACGGGAGGGATGTTCGGTCCGGAAAGTTCGCTGCTGGTGATCATGTTGATCACTGTTGCAGTAATGTTGTTGTTGCGCATAGCCCGATGGAATGGGGCATTCCTCAAGCCTATGCAATTTTAGGACTCAACATTCGCGTCGCTATCCGAGTTGCTTCGCAAGTACGCAACTGGCTTTTCCATCGAGACAGACGAACCTGGCAATTTCTGCATTGAGCGTTCTGCGCTAACGCCAAAGGCCAAGCCCAAGTTCTTCGGAGCCGTGCAGACAAAGAAGTCCTACGTGAGCTATCACTTAATGCCAATCTACGAGGATCCGGCTCTTCTTGATGGCATAAGTGACGCCCTGCGCAAGAAAATGCAAGGAAAATCGTGCTTCGACTTTACGGCAGACGATCGCGCACCTGCTGATCGAGCCCGGTCGCCCTATGCAGAACGGCTACATCGAGAGCTTCAACGGCAAGTTCCGCGACGAGTGCCTCAACGAGCACTGGTTCACGTCGCTGGCTCAATCCCGCGACGTCATCGCCGAGTGGCGTCGCGACTACAACCAAGTCAGACCGCACAGCAGCTGCGGCCGCATCCCGCCCGCCCAGTTCGCTGCCAACCATCGCACCCAAATCCATCAACCCAAAGTACCCTTTACCCCCGGGCTCTCCCCGACGTCCCCCCGCTTTCAGTAGCGGGGCGATTTAGAGTCCGGGGTGGATGGTAGTGGATGCCAGTTGCTTTGCGTAGGCGCTCGGTGTCAGCCCGCCCAATGCCTGCTTTGGCCGCTCCTCGTTGTATTCCCGGCGCCAGGTTTCGATGACGGTCCGGGCGTGCAGCAGGTGGGTGAACCAGTGTTCGTTGAGGCACTCGTCGCGCAGGCGCCCGTTGAAGGATTCGACGTAGGCGTTCTGGTTCGGCTTGCCGGGTTGGATCAGGCGCAGTTGCACGCCGCGCTCGTACGCCCAGGTGACCATGGCCTTGCCGCAGAACTCCTTGCCGTTGTCGGTGCGGATCACCTGCGGCAGGCCGCGGGCGAGCGCCAGACGGTCGAGCACGCGCGTCACGTTCAGTCCGGAGATCGCGCGCTCGACCTCGATCGCGATGGCCTCGTGGGTGGCGTCGTCGACGATCGTCAGGCACTTGATGACCCGACCTTCGGCGGTGCGGTCGAACACGAAGTCCATCGACCACACCTGATAGGCCGCCAGCGGCCGGATCAGCGGCTGGCGCTCGCCCGGCAACACCTTCTTGCGCTTGCGGCGCCGCACCTGCAACTTCGCCTCCTGGTACAGCCGTTCAACGCGCTTGTAGTTCACGAGCAGCCCCGCTTGCCTGAGTTTGAGGTGGATCATCCCGACGCCGTAGCGCGTGTGCCGCTGCGCCAGCGCCTGGATCCGCGCCCGCAACTCAATTTTGCGGTCCGGACGCGGCGCATAGCGGTAGGCGCTGGCGCTCATGCGCACCACCGCCAGCGATCGCCGCTCGCTCAGCCCCTTGTCCACCAGATGCCGCACCAGCTCGCGTCGAGCCGGTGCGGTCACCACTTTTTTCGCAGGGCGTCCTTGATCACGTCGTTCTCGAACATCTGCTCGGCCAACAGCTTCTTCAGCCGGGTGTTCTCCGCCTCCAGCTCCTTGAGCCGCTTGGCGTCGGGCACGCTCATGCCGCCGAACTTGCTGCGCCACAGGTAGTACGAGGCTTCGCTGAAGCCGTGCCGGCGGCACAGGTCCTTGACCGGCAGGCCGGCCTCGGCCTCACGCAGGAAGCCGATGATCTGTTCTTCGGTAAAACGCTTCTTCACGTCCAATCTCCTTGTCGTTGGGGATTGGACTCCAGATCGCGGCGCTACTCAAAGGTGGGGGGACGTCGCGGGCACCTTCTCATGGCAGCTCTTTCTACCGCTGACGGTTGCAGCCACCGGGCCTTCCTTGCAAAGCATTACGCCGCCGGTACCTTTCTGGCGTCGGGCCCGAAGGAGCCGCGCATGGGTGGCATGATCCTCGCCAGCTGCAAGTCGGTTGAAGATCTGGCTGCAGCCCTAGCGCAAGACCCACTCCACATGTACGAGGTCGCCGAGTATCGTGTAACCCAGTTCCACGTTCGCGCCGCCGGTCCAGGACTGGAGTCACTGGTCGGGGCCTAACAATTCGTTCAAGCCGATGCCACTTCACGTTCGCAATTTTCTTCGGTATGTTGGTTGCTGTTTGTGGCCGTGCAGTGGCACGGCTTAACTCGGGTGTCAGGCGACAACAGAGGCCATCGTGTGATCGCACAAAAAAGCCCAGTACTCTTCCGGCGTGCAGCGTTTGGCTGGGCAGCACTTGCCGCTTGCACGCTCCTGCTCATTCCTCTCACCGCGATGCAATTCACCCAAGAAGTCCGTTGGAGCATCGCGGATTTTGCTGTGATGGGCTTGCTTATTTTTGGCATGTGCTGCGTCTTCATCATTAGCGCCAGGTTGTTGCCGCGCAAGTACTGGGCTGTAGCTGCCGTTGTTTGCTCGGCCACATTTCTGCTGGTCTGGGCAGAGCTTGCGGTTGGCGTCTTCACTCGTCTCGGCAGTTGAAATCAAGTAGTGGCCAGCAGTGCGGCTTGTTGCCCGACAATTCGTTCAAGCCCATGCCGCAGCACGGCTTGTCTCAGGTGTTAGGCCCCATGCTGGATTTCCTGAACGTGCTGGGATGCTGGTTGCCGCCTAACACCTGAATTAAGCCGCGCCGCGAAGCGGCATCGGCTTGGACGAATTGTTAGGTTTCACTTGCTTGCGCCAAACCAACTGATTGCAGCACCTGCTGAACGAACTTGGTTTTGGAATGCGTGTAAGCCTCGCGATCATCGCGGTACTTGCCGGCCAAGCTAAGTTTTAGCTGAGCATACTCCTGAGCCAGCCGTGCGTCCGCTCGCAGTGCATCGCGAAATCCCAGCCGAGCTTTGACCTGCCCCCATTAGCCATACCAGCCGTTACTGGGAGAGCCCGGGGGTAAAGGGTACTTTGGGTTGATAGATTTGGGTGCGATGGTTGGCAGCGAACTGGGCGGGCGGGATGCGGCCGCAGCTGCTGTGCGGTCTGACCTCGTTGTAGTCGCGCCGCCACTCGCTGATCACCTCGCGGGCCTGGGCGAGCGATGTGAACCAGTGCTCGTTGAGGCACTCGTCCCGGAACTTGCCGTTGAAGCTCTCAATGTAGCCGTTCTGCATGGGGCGGCCGGGCTCGATCAGCAGGTGCGCGATGCCGTGCTGCTGGGTCCACGCGATGAAGGCGCGACTGGTGAACTCAGGGCCGTTGTCGGTGCGTACGGCGCGCGGATAGCCGCGGAACCGGGCGGCCTGGTCCAGGACACGCGCGACATAGGCGCCGCTGATGCCATGGTCGACGGTGATGTCGACGCACTCGTGGGTGAAGTCATCGGCCACCGTCAGGCTCTTCAAGCGGCGACCGTTGGCCAGCGCGTCGCTGACGAAGTCCATGCTCCAGACTGCATTGGGCGCGGCGGCAGCAGACAGTGCCTGGCGCTCGGCGGGCGGCCTGCGGATCTTCTTGCGACGGCGCACGGCCAAGTTCGCCTCGCGATAGAGGCGGTAGACCTTCTTGTGGTTCACGGTCGGATACTCCGGGCGCAGCAGGTCGTGCAGGCGGCGATAGCCGAACCTGCGGCGCACCTGCGCCAGTTCGATGATCCTGGCCGACAGCGTCTGCGTCGCAGGCACCGGCTCGGGCGGATGGCGGAAGGCGTCGCGGGACAGCCCCGCAAGGCGGCAGGCCCGTCGCTCGCTCACGGCCAAAGCCTCGAGCATGCGACGGACCGCCTCGCGCTTGCGTTGCGGGGCTAGCGTTTTACCCCGAAGCCGATCTTCAGCGCCTCGATGTCCAGGTGCGCCTCGGCCAGCAGCCGCTTCAGCCGGCTGTTCTCCGACTCCAGCTCCTTCAGGCGCTTGGCGTCTTCGGCCTCCATGCCGCCGTACTTCGCACGCCACGCGTAGAAGCTGGCCGGACTGAAGCCATGCTGCCGGCCCAGCTCCGATACCGCCATGCCGGCCTCGGCCTGCTTGATGAACCCGATGATCTGTTCCGTGGTGAATCGACTCTTGCGCATGTCCGTCCTCTCTGGATGACGGACTCTACCTAGCTTCGAGTGGTACGGCTCAGTGGGGGCAGGTCATTTCGACAATGTACTACTATGAATTGCCCCTGCTAGGGGGAGGCGTACGTATTCCTTTACTTTTACAGGCGTAAGGAGGCTTCAATGCGGACTTTCAGGATGTGGCTGTTTGCATTATGCGTTTCATCGCTCAGCGTCATAGCGTCGGCGCAAGGGCAAGAGATGCGAGTCAAGACGGGCTCAGAAACAACATATGTCGCAGGATCTTCGGAAGCTGTAGAGGTCAAACGTTGGTTGATTGAACAAACATTGGCCGGTGACTCTACGCTTGCTCTAGGTGATTTTGATCACATAGGTGCAGTTACGGTTCGCGTAATGAGGAGCGGAGCGACGAAGAACACGCTCACGCCAGTGCCCCCGATTCCATTGCCTGCTTCTGGAACGCCAGGGTCGACAATTGGTATTAGTTCATGCAGTGGTGGAATATCGCAAGAGTGGGTATATATGTGGGTTACACCCAATAACGGATTCGGTAGTTGGGTTCTGCAGTCCTACAACTTCATGCGGGTCAAGACCTGCGCAAGCGGCGTGTAGTAAGTCCTCCTTAGACCCGATTCTTATTGTCGCGGGTCTAAGACCCTATTTCTTGGGAAAGATAGTTTTTCGGCTTTAGGGTGGATTACCGGCCAAGCGAGTTTATTTCCGGTACACTCTTGACCGTTTCTGACCTCTCGATACACTATCACTGCCGCCTAACACCTGAGTTAAGCCGACCCGCAGCGGGGTGGCGACTGGGTGCTAGCGTAGCGGAAAAGCACCCAGGCGGTGCCCCGATGCGGGTTCGGCTTGAACGAATTGTTAGGGCTCAC
>NZ_JAIQDJ010000010.1 GCF_020034655.1 Thermomonas beijingensis
TGCTCGATGCGGAAACCCAGCGAGAACGGCTTGGCCTCCAGATACACGCCGCGGGCGTGCAGCATGGCGAAGGTGTCGCGCGCGCTGTGGCCCAAGGCCAGCACCACGTGGTCGGCGCGGATCTGTTCACCGCTGGCCAGCGCCACGCCGCGCAGGTGGCGGGTACCGGCGGCATCGGTCTCGACCAGCAGGTCGTCGACGCGCTGGCCGAAGCGGATCTCGCCGCCCAGCGATTCGATGGTGGCGCGCATCTTCTCCACCATCGACACCAGCCGGAAGGTGCCGATGTGCGGCTTGCTGACGGTGAGGATTTCCTCCGGCGCGCCGGCGGCCACGAATTCGGTGAGCACCTTGCGGCCATAGTGCTGCTTGTCGCTGATCTGGCTGTACAGCTTGCCGTCGGAGAACGTGCCCGCGCCGCCCTCGCCGAACTGCACGTTGGATTCCGGCGTCAGCACCTTGCCGCGCCACAGGCCCCAGGTGTCCTTGGTGCGTTCGCGCACGGCCTTGCCGCGCTCGAGGATGATCGGGCGGAACCCCATCTGCGCCAGTACCAGCCCGGCGAACAACCCGCACGGCCCCATGCCGATCACCAGCGGGCGCAGCGGTAGTTGCGGCGGGGCTTTGGCCACGAAGGCGTACGTGGTATCCGGGGTGGGGTGCAGCTTGCTGTCTGCGTTCTCGCGGGCGCGCTGCAACAGCTCGGCTTGCCGCGGGGTGTCCACATCCAGCGCATAAATCAGCACGATTGCGCCGCGTTTGCGTGCATCGTAGCTGCGCTTGGCGATGCGATAGCCGGTCAATTCGGTTGCCGCGATGCCCAGCCGCGCCACGATCGCCGCACTGAGTGCGGCGTCGGTGTGATCCAGCGGCAATTTGAGGTCGGTGATGCGCAGCATGGGCAGGACTTACTTCAAGGTGCGTTCGAATAATGCGTGGATGCGACGGTATTCGTCATACCAGCTGTCGGGATGGGTGAAGCCATGTCGCTCCAGCGGATACGGCGCAAGTTCCCACTTGTCTTTGCGCAGCTCGATGAGTTTTTGCGTCATCACCACCGAATCACGAAAGAACACATTGTCGTCGATCATGCCGTGCGCGATCAGCAAATGATCTTGCAGGCCGGCCGCAAATTCGATCGGCGACGAGCGCGTGTACGCTTCGGGGTCGAGCTCGGGCGTGTTGAGGATGTTGGACGTGTATTCGTGGTTGTACTGCGACCAATCCGCCACCGGGCGCAACGCGGCGCCGGCCTTGAACACACCCGGCGCCTTGAACAACGCCACGTAGGTCATGAACCCACCGTAGCTGCCGCCGTAGATACCAGCATGGCCACGGTCGCCTTGCTTGGTTTCAACCAACCAATCCAGACCATCCAGATAATCTTCCAGCTCGGGCTTGCCCATCCAGCGATAGATCGCGGTGCGCCAATCACGGCCATAGCCTTCACTGGCACGGTAATCCAGATCCAGCACGATGTAGCCTTCGTCCACCAGCAGGTTGTGGAACATCTGTTCGCGGAAATAAGCGGGCCAGCGCTGCGAGGCGTTCTGCAAATACCCGGCACCATGCACGAACATCACGATCGGATATGTCTTGCCCGGCTCGGGTGTTGGTGGGCCGTAGTACTTGCCCCAGATCGTGCCGGCCCCGTGCTTGCTGGGGATTTGCACATATCGCGGCTGAATCCAGGTACGCGCTTTGTAGTCCGCCGTGCGGGTATCGGTGAGTGCTTGCGCCGCACCACCGTTGGCATTGACCACCGACAATTGCGGCGGCACATAGGCCGAAGAGTGCCGCACCAATAACTTGGTTTGATCGGGTGATAGCGAAAAATCTTCCACGCCATGCAGCGCCGTCACCGCTTGCACGCTGCCGGTTTGCGCAGCCGTTGTGCACACCTCGTAGGTAATCGGTGCACTGCGATTGCACAGGAAATAGAAACGCGTACCGTCACGGGAGACCACCACTTGCGAGGTTTCCCAGGGGCCATCGGTGCGTTGCACGCGTTTGCCACCATCGAGTGTGTAGAGATGCGAGAAGCCGCTTTCTTCGGACAGATACCACAGCGTGTGGTTGTCCGGCATCCAGCCAAATTCGTTGAAGCCCCAGTTGATCCACGCGTCATCATGCAAGCGATGGCGCGGTTGCAGGGTGGTCTTGGCCAAATCGACGCTGGCGATCCAGCGGTCTTTGTTGTCGATGGCACGCAACATCACTGCAGCATTGCGGCTATCGCTGGACCATTTCAGGGCGCTGCTATCGCCGGTGATTTGCAGCGGACGATTACCTTTCAGCGCATCCTTGCCGGCGGCTTTGCGCAGCGCGGCCAGCGGGTCGTCGTGGATGCCGGGCAACGGATCGACATGCAGTTCAGTCAGCTTGCCACTGGCCAGCTCGGCCAGCCACAACCGCTGCGGCACTGGCGCATTGCGGCCTACCCGCGTGCGCACATCCTCAAACTCTTCATAGCCCGATTCGGTGACGTATTTGGGCAGCTTGCCGGCCTGCCCGGCATCGGCACCCTTGGCGGTGGTGACCACCAGCAGCCAGCGCCCGTCGGGGGATAGCGCGGAATCGGCCACCTCCACATCCTTGCCCAGATACACCGGCGCGGGTGCGCGGGTGGGGTCGGCCTTGCGCATCGCGTCCATCTGCTCGCGGTTGGCCTCGCGACGGGCGCGGTCATCGCGCAGGGTGTCGATCAAGCGCAGCTGGCGATCCCGCAGATCGTCGGCCTTGGGAGCAGTGCCCGGTGCGTCTTCGGTTTTGAGCTGCGCCGCCACCGCCACGCTGCGCCCATCCCAGCGATACCACGCTGGCCCCTGCGCCCAGATCAGGCCGCCATCGTGACTCCATTGCAGGCGCGTGGCGGGAGTGGTGTCGCGGGTAAGTTGGGTCAGCGCACCACTGCGCAGATCGCGCACGAACACATCGCCACTGCGCACAAATGCGCTGTGGTTGCCGTCATCGGCAACCACCATGTTGCCGGCGTCGATATTGGCGCGCGCGGCATTGTCCAATTGCACTGGCGCTGCGCCCTCCAGGCCCACCTGCCAAGTATCGCGGTAGGTTTCGCCCTTGTGCTTGAGCAGGAATTGCGCGGCCTTGCCATCCCAACGCCACCAACCACCTTCCACTTGCGGGCCGATCCAGTCGGGGTCGGCCATGGCTTGGGTCAGGGTGATTTTGCCTGCTGTAGCGGTGCCCGCCACCTGTGCCACGGTGTTTGCAGGAAGGCTGGCGACGACGATGGTGAGAACGGCAAACCCGAGCGGAGCACAACGCATGGCAAAATCCGATGCAGACAAAGGCGGCAGGGTAGCAGCCCGCCAGCATCAAACCTGTGCCCAAAGTCCCGTGCAGGTTCACGAGCGGCGCAGTTTCCCGCACAATCTGTGGTTGATTCCTCTGGATGCGGCCGCTGCAACGCGATGCTTGCCTTTGTTTACAAGAGCCTGAAGAAGGTTGACACCTATGTCTATCTGGCCAGTCGCGATGCATTCGACTGCCTGCCCGAGCCCCTGCGTGCGCAATTGGGTGGCCTGCAGTTTGTGCTGGAAGTGGCGCTGACACCGGAACGCCGGCTGGCGCGGGGGAACGTCGAAGTGGTGCGCAACAACTTGGCCGCTCGCGGCTTTCATGTGCAATTTCCGCCCAGCATGGCCGACCCAATGAGCGAGGACTGGGGCACAGATGCCTGAGCGTTCACCCTTGGCCGGCGCTTCATTCCTGGTTCTGAGCCTACTACTGCCGGGTTTGTTGCTGGTGGGTGAACACTTTGCCGGTTCGCTGTTGGCCGGTGCAGGCTGGATCAAACCGAGTGTTGCCGGCGTGCTGGCGTGGTGCGCGCAAACCGCAGCAGCGCTTGGCGTCGCGCTGCTGCGTGGCAGCCGTGGCAATGCCGGGTTATGGAGCGACAGTGGCCACTTGGCGTTGCGCTGGGGCGGGGCTGCACTCGCCTGCCTGTTGCTGATCGGCGGGCCATTGGCCTTGCTGCAAAGTGCACCTTCGCTTGGCCACAGCCTGCTGCTCAGCGGCATGGCAGGCCTGTTGCTGATCGGGGTGTGGTGGCAGTGGCCGCAATGGCAACGACTGGAGGCTTATGGCGACGCCGCCCGGCCCCCTGATGCGCACCCGCCAGCTGCAACGCGTGCAAGTTGGCGCGGGTTGCTGCAAGTCGCCACGCCGATCACCGCGCTCCTGGCCGGTGGTCTGTGCCTGGCTTGGCCGGAACTGCTGACCGGGCCGGCGCGACTCTTCGCCGGGGCCGCATATGCCTGTCTGGTACCACTGGCGCATCTGCTGGTGCAAGCGGGAACCAAGGTGGCTGTACCCCGCGCCGCGACCATCCACCCCCAACTGCACGGCTTGCCGGTGGTGGATATGGCCACGCATGGGGCCACCGCAGCGCCTGAATTTGAGAGTGAAGTCGCCGACACGGACGATGCCATCGAAATCGTCCTTGAGGACGCTCCCAACCTGCAGCCACCACTGCCAGCGCCCAACCCTGTGACAACGCTGTTTCCAACTCCCGCCCAATCCGGCATCGCACCGGCACCGGCTGCCGCCGAAATCTCGATGTTGTCGCGGCAATTGCAACAGGCGGCACGCAATGGCCGGGTGGATCGGGCACTGGCGCTGCTGGCCTCGGGAGCCGACCCGCTGGCACCCGCCGACCCCACGACCCGCGACCGCCGCAGTTTGGCCGTACTGGCTGCCGTGCTTCCCGATTTGCGCCTGCTGCGTGCGTTGATCGAGCACAAGGTTGACGTGAATGCCTTGCAGGACGGCATCAATCCGTTGTTGGCCGCCACCCGGGATAGCTGGCATGGGCGGCCCGAGGCGGTAATGACCTTGCTCGCCAACGGCGCCGACCCGCACATTACCGATACCGACGGCAATACCCCCCTGCACCACGCCGCACGCAGCTCTGATCCCGGCGTGGCGGCTTTGTTACGTGATGCAGGGGCCAATCTCGATGCCCTCAATCATGAGGGCATATCGCCCTTGGGAAGTGCCTGCGCCGCCGGCAACTGGCGCTTGGCACGGTTCCTGTTGGAACGTGGCGCGCACGCCGAAATCGACGGCGGCCAGCCCGCCCTGTTGTCGGCAGCAGCCAGTGACGAAGACGATGCCGCCGGCGTGCAACTGCTGTTGCGGCACAAGGCGCGGGTCAACGCCCGCGATGCACATGGCCGCAGCGCACTGCATGAAGCGGCCGCTGCCGATCACGCCGAAGTCTGCAGCGCCTTGCTGGAAGCCGGTGCCGAGGTCAATGCCAAGGCCGCCGACGGCCGCACCCCTTTGCTGGATGCGGTTCGCAACGGCGCCATGCACGCCTTGGAGGTATTGATCGCGGCCGGTGCCGACGTGCATGCCTGCGATGCCAGTGGCAACACCGCCCTGCATTTGGCATGCGCCGCCGAAACCCCGGTGATGGATCTGGTTGCTGATTTGCGTGACCTCGGGTTGGATCCGCACGCACTGGATGCCCACGGTCGCAGTAGTCTGGACATGGCCGAAGCGACCGGGCGCTGGAACCTGGTGGGCTTGCTCGACCCGCGCCGCGCCCTGCCGGTGGCGCTGACTGACGATGGCAGTACAACGTCCGATCGCCCACCGCTGTTGCTCCTGCGCGAAGGCCTGTTGGAAAACGCCGCAGCGCAGCGGCTACAAGCATTGGCCGCGCAGCTGGCACCGCGCGATTTCGATGCCCTGCTGCTGGATGATGAGGTGGCAGCGGAACCCGCACGCCTGCGCTGGCTGCTACAGCACGGGGCCAATCCCGAGGCACGCCTTCCCGCCAATACCATGCCGGTACCCGCAGGGTTGCAACAAGGCATTACCGCGATCCCGGTGCTGCAGCTGTTGTTTGCCGCTGGCGCATCGCCGGCCGGTGCCGGCGGGCTGGCCAGCTTCCTCGCCGCCTGTACCAGTGCCACCCCCACCCATCCAGGCGAAACCTTTGCACTGGAACTTTTGGAGCGCGGCGCTGATCCATTCGCCGCTGGGCAGACCGCCTCTGCACCGTTGTTGCATGCGGTGCGCCTGGGTTGGGATGGCTTGCTGCAGCGGTTACTGCTGCTGGGCGTGGATCCGGAAGTGTGCGACAACCGTGGCATGGCGGCCCTGCACCATGCCGCTACGTTGGGTCGACAGTACGCACTGAAGCTGCTGGTGGCGCATGGTGCAGCCCCGGATCGGCGCGCTGCCGACGGCCAAACGCCGCTCGGCATCGCCCTGGCCAGCGGTCAACGTGCGTTGCTGGAATGGCTGGATTGGTCCAACTGGCGGCTGCCACATCGTCGCTTGCAGGCATCCGATCTGCCAGCTGCGGCCATCGCCGGCGACCTGCCTGCGGTGCAGCGGCTGTTAGCGCTGGGCTTTGCCGTCGATGCGGTGGATGCGCAGGGTTGTACCGCCCTGCTACGCGCGGCCGGTAGCGGGCATCACGAGTTGGTCAGTTACTTGCTCACGCAAGCGGCAAATCCCGATCTGGCGGCAAGTACCGGGGCCACCCCGCTGTCGGCCGCAGTCAGCAAGCGGCAATTGGCGATCGTGGATTTGCTGTTGCAGGCTGGTTGCAGCACTGAACACCGCCTGCCCGGCGACGTCACCGTGCTGATGCTGGCAGCGGCACTGGGCCTGCCTGAAGTGGTGTCCCGGCTACTGCAGGTTGGCGCGGATCTGCATGCACGCGATGCGCAGGGCTACACCCCTCTGCATTGCGCGGCGATGTATGGCTTCACCGAGCGCGACCGCAGCCGTCTGATGGCGCTGCTGGATGCCCTGCTATTGGCCGGCGCCGATGCTCAGGCCCGCGCCAATAATGGCGCGACGCCACTGCTGCTGTTGCTGGGCGCACGTACCGAACCTGGCACCCCCAGTAACCAAGACGTACTGCTGGCGGGTGTAGAGCGCCTGCTGGACGAAGATGCACGCTTGGATATCTGCGATGCGCGTGGGCTGAGTCCCCTGCATCTGGCTGCCATGCATGGTCTGCAGCGCGTGGCGCAACGATTACTGCACGCCGGAGCAGACCCGCAACTGCGCGACAACGCCGGGCGCACGCCACGGGAAGTGGCGCAACTGCGTGGCTATGTCGAAATCGCCGCACAGTTGGCACCAACGGCAACCCCGACGACAGGCCCGCTGTCGATGGCGCGGTTCTTGAAGGACTAAGCGCTCGGCACAATCCAGGCAATGCTCACTCAACCTTGACTTGCGCGATAGCAGCCCCGGCATCGGCTTCGAACAGGCTCTCCAGCTCATCACGAGCATCCAGAGTGGCCTGCAACAACGCATCTTCATCATCCTGCAACATGCGTTGGGACTCCAACAACGACTCATCCCATTCGCGGAATCGATGCGCGCGGTCATCCGCTTGCTCGCGCGACATCCCCAAGGCCATCAGCACATCGCGGCCCATTTCCAAGCTGCTGCCAAACGTTTCACGCAGCACCTGCGCGCCAAGATCGATCAATTGCCAGGCATGCCGACGATCACGCGCACGGGCAAATACCTTGGCTTGCGGGTAGTGCTTGCGCACCAGCCGCACCATCCGCAGGCTGGCTTCCACGCCATTGATGGCGACCACAAACACCTTGATCCGCGCCGCACCGGCCGAGCGCAGCAGCGCCAAGCGGGTGGGATCGCCATAGTAAATCTGATCGCTGCTCATGCTGCGCGACAAATTGACCTGTTCGATATCCGGGTCGATGGCGATATAGGGAATGCCCTGCGCCCGCAACAAGCGCGCCACGATCTGGCCAAACCGGCCGAAGCCCGCCACCAGGACCTGCGGGTGGCGATCCGCAGGAATGGTGTCGAACTCGCGTGGCGGTGTCTTGGCGGGTGGCGGCATCAATTTGGACGCAATCATCAACAGCAACGGCGTCAGCGCCATCGACAAGCCAACAATCGCGATCAAACGATCGCGGGTAGCAGCATCCACCAACTTGGCACGAAACGCTTCGCCAAATACCACAAAGGCAAATTCACCACCTAGCGCCAATACCCCCGCCAGCAACCACGCGCCACGCGTATCCAAACGCCCCAAGCTGCGGCCCAGCGCGAACAACAAGCCGGATTTGACCATCATCAAGGTGGCTACACCAGCGGCAATCAGCAACGGTTCCGCAAGGATGCGTTGCACATCAATCCCCATTCCCACCGCCATGAAGAACAGCCCCAGCAGCAGGCCTTCAAACGGCTTGATCTGTGCTTCCAACTCATGCCGGTATTCGGATTCGGCCAGCAACACCCCGGCCAAAAACGCACCCAGACCTGCGCTCAAGCCAGCCAATTCCATCACCCACGCACTGCCCAGCACCACCAGTAGGGCGGCGCCGGTAAACACTTCCGGCAGATCGGTGCGGGCAATGACGCGGAACAAATGCCGCAACAGGTAGCGCCCTCCCACCACCAGTGCTGCGATCAATGACACTGCGCGCAGCACGTCGGTCCATTCCAGGCCGGCACTTTTGGCCTTGCCCAACAATGGAATGGCCGCCAATAAAGGAATCGCGGCCAGATCTTGAAACAGCAGAATCGCAAACGCCAACCGGCCATGTTCGGCCGCCAACTCCTTGCGCTCGGCCAGCAGTTGCAAACCTACCGCAGTGGAAGACAATGCCAAACCCACGCCCACCACCAACGCGGCCTTCCAGGCCAGGCCTGCCAGCAGTGCCAAGCCACCCAAGGCCGCTCCACACAGCAACACTTGCAACCCGCCCACCACAAAAATCGGCCGCCGCATCAGCTTCAGTCGCGCCAGCGATAGCTCCAGCCCAATCACGAACAGCAACATCACCACACCAATTTCGCTGGCCGCCAACACCCTTGTGGGGTCACGCACCAGTGCCAGTTCATGTGGGCCCAGCAACACGCCGGTGGCCAGATACGCCAAGATCGCGCCAAAGCCGAACCGCTTGAACAACGGCACCGCCAGCACCGCTGCCAGCAAAAACACCAACGCAAGTTCCAGACCGCCGCTATCCATTCACATCCAATATCGTTGCGTTGCGCAAAGCTTACGGCTTCCTGGATGGAGCCGGCGCGCCGGGTTTGTCGGAAGCCACCGATGTTGCACAACGGCTGGCTTTGATCTTGGTATTGATGGCATCCAATGCCGCTTGCCGCTCGTGCCGGCTTTGCGCATCGGCATAGCGCAGCTTGAAGTCGGCCTCATCCAGCCGCCGATACCAAGCGTTGCACAGTTGGTCGGCGGGAATTTCGGTGCAACTGTCTTGCTTCATCTCGCAGGCTTCACCCATTCCCAGTGCGGCGCTGCCGTCGATGCCCACCACTTGCAAGGGCGCGCAGCGGGGTTCCGGTGTTGCGGTGTCACCCAGATACGTATCGCCCTTCCAGGTCGTGCATTGATACAAGGCGGGTGCCGCGGGCAGCGTTGCGGCCTCTGCCGCCGGCGTGCGCTGCGTGCGTGGACCGCCCACCTGCACAAACTCACCATACAGCGGTGGCGGCGTCGGTGGCGCCTCGGCTTTCGGTTTTGCTGCAGGCACCGGCACGGTTTTCACCTCGCCCACTTTGCGCACTTCCTGCTGCATGCCGGCCGCACACGGCGTGCCGTTTTGCATCGACACCGTGCCCTTGGCATCGGTGCATTTGTAAAAAACCGTTTCCTGTGCGTGCACCCGCGCCGCGCATAGCATCAGCAATACGATGAAAATGACTCGGCCCATCTCAATGCCCACCACAATCATTGTCCAAGCGCGCATTGACGCTGCGTTCTTCAATCCGCAGGGTGTCGCGTTCTTTTTCCTGCGCGTTGAAAAAGCGGGTGCGGATCGCGTCGCGGCGGTCACGCAAGCGTGCGCAGACATCCGCCGGCGGCAGCTGCACGCACGCGTCGCGAATCCACGTGCCACCTCCCGTGGCCACCGGCCAATTCACATCGCGCGGATGTGGATGCATCACGCGCTCCGGGTGGCCGATATTGCTGCCCAGCGATGACGTGGGCCGCACCGTGGGATAGCCCAGTGTCCACAGCGGCACCCAGCGCGGGTTGCCACGGTCATCGTCACTGGTATAGCGCTTGCCATCGGGTGTGGTGCACTCGAACATCGGCCTGGGCGGCACCAGATACACCGTGCGCTGCACTCCCTGTGGCGCAGCCTCGGGCTTGGCTGGTGGTGACGCCACTTGTGGCACGGCCAGCCGTGGCGGCGCATCCACCGGCCGCACGGAGCTGCGGATTTGCTGCTTGCTGCCCGCCGCACACGGCGTGCTGGAATAGCTCACCATGCCGCCGGCATCGGTGCAGCGGTACACGGTGACCGTGGCCGCGACTGGCGCGACTGGCGCGACTGGCGCGACTGGCGCGGCTGGCGCGGCTGGCGCAACTGTTTGCGCAGGCACGCTGCCTGCAAACGCAAGCACACAGATGGCAAGGACGAAGACAGCGCGCATGCGCCTATCTTCGCCGCGAATGCCGGCAGGGGGAACCCCGCCGTTTTTTTGCATTCAGCCTGCCGCCAATGCCACCGGAATGGCTTTCATCCCGCGCAGTGCGCGCGCCATGCTGACCGCCGCATCGCGGCCCTCTTGCACGGCGGTCACCACCAGGTCTGCGCCACGCACGCAATCGCCGCCCGCGAACAATTGATCGTGGCCGGTTTGATACGGCAAACGGCCATTGCCACCCACCTGCAAGCGGCCATTGGCATGCGCTTGCACGCCCAGTGGCGCCAACCATGCCGGCAGCTGTGGCGAGAACCCAAACGCGATGATCACCACATCGGCGTCCACTACCGACTCGCTGCCGGGGATACGTTCCGCGGTACGTCGTCCTTGCGCATCCGGCGCGGCCAACCGGGTTTCAATCACCCGCACACCGCTGGTCTGGCCTTGCGCATCGGCGAGGATCTCCAGCGGCTGGCAATTGAAGCGGTAGTGCACGCCTTCTTCGCGGGCGTTGGCCACTTCCCGCGCCGAGCCGGGCATATTGGCCTCGTCACGGCGATACGCGCAGGTGACACTGGCCGCGCCCAAGCGCACCGCACTGCGCACGCAGTCCATGCCGGTATCGCCGCCGCCCAATACCACCACCCGCTTGCCGTGCATATCTGGCAATTTCAAGGTGTCTTCCCAACCGGCAATGGGTTTGCCATTGGGCTCGCCGCCGGTCACCACGCGCCCGTTTTGCACGAGGAACGGTAATGCGGGCAGCACGTTCGGCAAGTCTTGGCCGGGCAGTCCGCCATCGGTATAGCGATACGCGCCCAAGCCTAGAAACACCGCATCAAAGTCATGCAGCAAGGCGTCGATAGTCAGGTCGCGGCCAATTTCCACGCCCAAGCGAAATTGGATGCCCATGCCTTCTTGTACCGCACGGCGGGTGGCAATCACGGCTTTGTCCAGCTTGAAACTGGGGATGCCAAATTGCAGCAGCCCGCCAATTTGTTCGTAGCGGTCGAACACGGTGACGGCAATGCCACTGCGCGCCAAGCGGTCGGCGCAGGCCAAGCCCGCAGGGCCGGCGCCAATCACTGCCACCCGCTTACCGGTGGGTTTGACCTTGGACAGATCCGGCCGCCAGCCTTGCGCGAATGCGGTATCGGTGATGTATTTTTCCACGGCCCCAATCGTCACCGCACCGAAGTCTTCGTTGAGCGTGCACGCGCCTTCGCACAGGCGGTCTTGCGGGCACACGCGGCCGCACATTTCCGGCAGCGGGTTGGTCTCGTGGCACAACTCGGCCGCTTCAATCACGCGCCCCTGCTGCACCAACTCCAACCAGTTCGGGATGTAGTTGTGCACGGGGCATTTGGCTTCGCAATACGGATTGCCGCAGTCCAGGCAGCGGCCGGATTGATGCTTGGCTTCGGCTTCGCCAAATTTCCCGTACAGCTCATCAAAACTGCCTGCCGTGCGCTGCACCAGTGGCACCTTGGCGGGCATCTCGCGCGCGGCATCCAGAAATTGGAACAGGTTTTTCTGGCTCATCACGCCGCCCTCTTCAATTCATTGGCCAGCGCTTCCAGGCTTGCCGCCTTGGGTTTGACCAGCCAGAACTTGCCGACGAAATCACGGAAGTTGTCGCGAATGCGTGCGCTCCACGCGCTGCCGGTCAGGCGTGCGTGCGCGTCGATCAAATCGGTCAGGTGCTGGCGGTAGCCATCCAACCCTTCTGGCGTGATGCGCGCAATGTCGATCAACTCATGGTTGTAGCGATCGACGAAATCGCGCTCCAGATCCAGCACATAGGCCAACCCGCCGGTGAAGCCTGCACCGAAGTTCAAGCCGGTGCGGCCCAGCACCGCCACAGCCCCGCCGGTCATGTATTCGCAGCAATGGTCACCCGCACCTTCAATCACCGCCACCACCCCCGAATTGCGCACCGCGAAACGCTCGCCGGCACGGCCTGCGGCATACAGCTCACCGCCGGTAGCACCGTACAAACAGGTGTTGCCCAGGATCGGGGTGTCTTGTGAAGCAAACCAGCTCGCCGCTGGCGGCTGCAACACGATGCGACCACCGGCCATGCCCTTGCCGACGTAATCATTGGCCTCGCCGATCAACTGCAAATGCAGGCCCCCCGCATTGAACGCGCCAAAACTTTGCCCGGCGCTGCCGGTCAATTGCACCGCAATGGGATATTCACTCATGCCGGTATTGCCGTGCACCCGCGCAATCTGGCCGGACAAGCGCGTGCCGATGCTGCGGTCGGTGTTGCGAATGTGACCGCTGAACTGGCCGCCTTGCCGCTTGCCAATCACCTCGGTGAGCGCGGCATCCAGCTGTGCGGCCAAGCCATCGGGTGGCGCTTGCAGCGCGGGGGTGCCGCAATAGCTGCGGGCGTGCCCGGCATCAGCGGCCAACAGGCGCGACAGATCCACCTCCACATCTTCGCGGGTGGCGCGCAACACCTGCTCCAGCAGATCGGTACGGCCCACCGCGTCTTGCAGCGTGCGCAGGCCCAGCAGCGCCAGATATTCGCGTACGTCTTCGGCGATATTGCGGAAGAAGCACTCCACCCGCTCCGGCATGCCTTTGAAGGCATTGCGACGCAGGCGTTCGTCTTGCGTGGCCATACCGGTCGCACAGTTGTTGAGATGGCAGATGCGCAGGTATTTGCAACCCAACACAATCATCGGTGCAGTGCCAAAGCCAAAACTATCGGCACCCAATAGCGCCGCCTTGATCACATCCAGACCGGTCTTCAAGCCGCCATCGGTTTGCAACAGCACGCGCCCGCGCAAGTCGTTGGCTTGTAGGGCTTGTCGCGCTTCGGCCAGACCCAATTCCCACGGCACGCCGGCATAGCGAATTGAACCGATCGGGCTGGCCCCGGTGCCGCCATCGTGGCCGGAAATGGTGATCAGATCCGCGCCGGTTTTGGCCACGCCTGCGGCAATCGTGCCCACCCCGGCATGGCTGACCAACTTCACCGAGATCAGCGCATGCGGGTTGACCTGGCGCAGGTCAAAAATCAATTGCGCAAGATCTTCAATCGAATAGATATCGTGGTGCGGTGGCGGTGAAATCAGCCCAATGCCGGGCTTGGCATAGCGCAGGCGCGCAATCATCGGGTTCACCTTGCTACCCGGCAGCTGGCCCCCTTCGCCGGGCTTTGCACCCTGTGCCAGCTTGATTTGCAGGACTTCGGCATTGTTCAAGTATTCGGGCGTCACCCCAAACCGGCCGGAGGCGACTTGCTTGATCTTGCTGCGCTTGTCGGTGCCGTAGCGCGCCGGGTCTTCGCCGCCTTCGCCGGAATTGCTGCGTCCACCCAACCGGTTCATGGCGATGGCGAGTGCTTCATGCGCTTCGGGTGAGAGTGCGCCCAAACTCATCGCGGCGCTGTCAAAGCGCTTCACGATCGAAGCCACCGATTCCACTTCCGACAACGGCAGTGGCGTGGCGGCAGGCTTCACGCGCAGCAAATCACGCAGCGCAGCGGCCGGGCGCAAATTCACATGATCTGTGTAGGTCTTCCAGTCGTCGCGCTCGCCGGTGATCACCGCACGTTGCAGTGACTGCACCACATCGGGGTTGTATTGGTGATATTCGCCACCGTGCACGTAATGCAACAAGCCGCCCACTTCCGGCACGGCGTCATCGTCCCAGCCCAGCGCCGCCAAGCTGCGCGCATCGGCTTCCAGACGCGCAAAGCCCGCACCGCCAATCCGCGAGGGCGTGCCTTCGAAACAGCGCGCCACCACCGCATCACTCAAGCCGACGATTTCAAACAGGCCCGCACCGCGGTAACTGGCAATACTGCCGATGCCCATCTTCGACAGGATCTTGAGCAAACCTTTTTTCACCCCGCGCCGATAGCTGCGCCCGAATTGCTCCGGCTCGCCATGGGTCTTGCCACCCAGGATGCCGCGCCGGCCCAGCACATGCAGGGTTTGATAGGCCAGATACGGATACACCGCGGTGGCACCAAACCCGATCAAGCAGGCGAAGTGGTGCGGGTCACGCGCGGTACCGGTTTCGATGATGAGGTTGGTGCTGCAGCGCAACCCTGTGTTGACCAAATGCTGATGCACCGCACCCGTAGCGAGTAGTGCATGCACCGCCGCTGCGCCACGGCGTGGCCGACGATCGGAGAGAATCAGCAACTCATCGCCGGCACGCACCGCTTCTTCGGCTTGCGCGCAAATGCGATCCAGCGCCTGTTGCAAACTGGTTTCGTCATCGAAATACAAATCGATATAGCGGTACGCCGTGGCAAACCGTGGCAGCGTGAGCAATTGATGCAACTTGCGTTGCGATAACACCGGCGAATTCAGCAGCACGTGATCGACATTGCTGGCGGCATCCACAAACAGATTGCCTTCACGCCCGATCTGGGTGGACAGGCTCATCACGCAGGCTTCGCGCAGCGGGTCAATCGGCGGATTGGTCACCTGCGCAAACGCTTGCCGGAAGCAGTCGTACAACGGCCGCACGCGCTGGCTGATCGCGGCCATCGGCACGTCATCGCCCATCGAGCCAATTGCTTCCTGCTCCAACTCGGCCAACGGCCGCAACACGCGTTCCTGTTCGTCGTGGGTGAGCTGGAACAGTTTTTGGAAGCCGTGCACGGTGGCATCATCGAACGACACATCGGCCAGCATCGGGTCGATCAGCTCGGTGTGCAGATAGGTCATGCCCTGCTTGAGCCATTGCTTGTACGGCGCGCGCGCGCGGTTGATGGCATCGATGGCGTCGTTGTCCAGCAAACACCCTGCCTGCAAATCCACCGCGATCATTTCGCCAGGGCCCAACTTGCCTTTGGCTTGCACGCGCTCGGCGGCGATGTCGAGGACACCCGCCTCCGAGGCGATGATGAACAGGCCATCGGTGGTCAGCGTCCAGCGCGCCGGACGCAGGCCATTGCGGTCCAGCGTGCAGGCGGCGTGTTTGCCATCGCAGGTCACCACCCCCGCCGGGCCATCCCACGGCTCGGAATTGATGGCGTAGTACTCGTAGAACGCAGCCAGATCCGCATCCTTGTATTCCAGTGATTGCGTGGCTGGCGGCATCAGGATGCGCATGGCTTTGGGCAAATCCATCCCGCCAAGCAGCAACCACTCCAGCACGTTGTCCAGCGATTGCGAATCGGAGCCGTGCATCGACACCACTTCATCAAATTCACGGACATCCAGTACCGGCGATGCCCACACCTGCCGGCGCGCCTGCGCCCAGCGACGGTTGCCTTCAATGCTATTGATCTCGCCGTTATGCGCCAGATAGCGAAACGGATGCGCCAGTGGCCAACGCGGCTGCGTGTTGGTGGAAAAGCGTTGATGGAACAGCACCGCGCGTGCCTGCAAGTCCGCACGCGCCAGGTCCGGAAACAGCTGCTGCAAATACTTGGGCAGCACCATGCCCTTGTAACCCAGCAAGCGCGCCGACAACGAGGTGATGTAGAACTCGGGGTACTCGCGCAAACGTTGCTCGCAGTGTTTGCGCGCCAGGAACAATGCACGCTCGAATGCGTCGGCATCGCCACCTGCACAGTCCACGAACACTTGTTCGATGCGCGGGCAAGTCGCCTTCGCCAGTGCACCGCATACGGCCATATCCAGCGGCACGGCACGCCAACCGGCCACCTGCACCCCACGCTGCGCCAGTGCGGTCTCCAGCGTGGCGCGGCAGTGCGCGGCGGCGGCTTCGTCTTGCGGCAAAAACACATTGCCGGCGGCACATTGCGCAGCGTGCAGATGGATGCCGGCGTCTTCCGCCAAGCTGCACACAAACGCCTGCGCACCGTGGATCAATATCCCGCAACCATCCCCCGACAAACCATCGGCCGCCACCCCACCACGATGCGCCATATTCGACAAGGCTTGCAACGCGCCATCGATGATCGACCGCGAGCATGTGCCGTCTACCTGTGCAATCAGGCCAAAACCGCAAGAGTCATGTTCGCTGGCAGGGTCATACAAACCCCGAGTCGGGCTGCGCCGCATCGTAGTGTCCAATGTGATTGAAAGTGGAGAACACCGCGCGGCAACAATCCCGGTTTGACGCAGTGCACAACCCGACTAAACCACACTTTGTGCGACGCAACAAGTAGTCTGGCGAAGAAAATTTTTGTTGCGCTTGAAACTGCTTCCGGGGCCCGCAAACACAAGGCCCCTGCGGGTTTCAGCGCAACGTGCTGCCGCTGCGCGCATCGCGAATGGTGCTGGGCTGCTGGCGGCCCAAGGTCTCGCCTTCGCTGATGGCATCCACACCCGCAAGGATGCGCGGATCGAGTTCGGCGCGGCTGCACGGCGAGGGCTCGCTGGCGATATTGGCGCTGGTGGACACCAGTGCGCCACCGAAGGTATCGCACAGTGCCCGCACCAGCGGGTGCGCCGTCACGCGCACGGCGATGCCGGTGTGCGCACCGGTGATCCAACGCGGTGCATTGGCCGATGCCGGCACGATCCACGTATTTGGCCCCGGCCAGCTGGCGCGTACCTGCGCAAGCTGTGCCTGGCTCAATGGCGAAGTCTCGATGAACGCCGCCAACTGGGCTTCATCGCTGGCGATCAGGATCAAGCCTTTGGCCACATCGCGCTGCTTGAGCGCCAGTAATCGCAATACCGCCACTTCGTTGTGCGGATCGCAGCCCAAGCCCCACACGCCTTCAGTGGGGTAGGCAATCACGCCACCTTGACGCAGTAGCGCGGTGATGGTGTCAATGGATTTCAAAACGGGGCATCGCCATGGTTGGTTTTTTTCACCACCCGCTTTTTACCAGGCTCGACTTTGGCTGCAGTGAGCAGTGGCTTGGCCGGCGCAATACCGCTGGAATACAGAAGCGGTGATTTTTTGGCAACGGCTTTTGGGGCCGCCTTTTTCGCCGCAGGCTTCTTGGCGGCGGCTTTCCTGGCTGGCTTGTCAGCGGCGGTTTTTTTCGCTGTCGCTTTCTTCGCTACAGCTTTTTTGACCACCGTCTTTTTCGCGCCAAACCCCTTGCGCGCAGGCTTGCCGGTGTCAGCCATCAACTGCTGCACTTCGGCCAGGGTCAACGCTGCCGGCTCGCGGTCTTTTGGAATTTTGCCGTTGAGCACGCCATCGGACAGATACGGCCCGAAGCGGCCATTGAGAACCTGGATGTCGCTGTCGGGCCATTGCTTGATGACCCGGTTGCGGGCGATTTCTTCTTTTTCTTCGATCAGGAAAATGGCGCGCGCCAAAGTGATGGCATACGGGTCATCTTCTTTCTTCAATGAGGCATAGGTGCTGCCACGCTTGGCGAACGGGCCAAACCGGCCGATCCCCACGCTCACTTCCTCGCCGTTGGCATCAACGCCCAGCTGGCGCGGCATCTCGAACAACTGGAGCGCCTCCGGCAGGCTGATGCTGTAGATGCTTTGGCCGGGTTTGAGCGAGGCAAACCGCGGTTTTTCCTCGTCTTCCACGGTGCCAATTTGCACCAGCGGGCCAAACCGGCCAATGCGCGCACTCAACGGGCGGCCACTGGCGGGATCCACGCCCAACACGCGCACGCTGCCGGCGTCGGCCTTGTCCAGCGAGACCTTTTTGTCATCCACCAATTCCTTGAACGGACCCCAGAATTTCTCCATCAGGGGGATCCAATTTTCTTCGCCACGGCTCACCGCATCCAACTCGTCTTCCAGATTGGCGGTGAAGTCGTAATCGACATATTTGGGGAAGTGGTTGGACAGGAATTTGCTCACCGCACGGCCAATATCGGTGGGCTTGAAGGCCCGCCCTTCCAGCAGCGCGTACTGCTTGCCCAGCAGGGTTTGGATGATCGATGCGTAGGTGGACGGCCGGCCGATGCCATATTCCTCCAGCGCTTTCACCAGCGAGGCTTCGGTGAACCGCGGCGGTGGCTGGGTGAAGTGTTGGTCGGTATGGATGCGATCCAGTGGCACCGTATCGCCCAGCTTCATCAGCGGCAGCTTGCGGCCTTCGTCCTCATCGTCCTTGCTCTTGCTGTCTTTGCCTTCTTCATACACTGCCAGAAAACCGGGCACGACCACGGTGGTGCCGCTGGCGCGGAAGGCGTGTTCGCTGCCCGCACTCAAATCCACACTGACGGTATTGAGCGTGGCCGGAATCATCTGGCTGGCCACCGCACGCTTCCAGATCAGCTCGTACAGCTTGCGCTCGTCGTCGGTCAAAAACCGCGCCACTTGGGTGGGAGTGCGCAGTGCCGAAGTGGGGCGCACGGCTTCGTGCGCTTCCTGCGCGTTCTTGGCTTTGGTCTGATAGAAATTGGGTTTGTCGGGCAGTGAGGCCGTACCAAAATCGCGCGCAATCACGTCGCGAATATCGGCCAAGGCATCTTGCGACAGGCTCACCGAGTCGGTACGCATATAGCTGATCAGGCCCACCGCGCCTTCATCACCAATGGCCACACCTTCATACAATTTTTGCGCCACCTGCATGGTCTTGCGGGTGGTGAAGCCCAGCTTGCGCGCCGCTTCCTGCTGCAAGGTGGAGGTGGTGAACGGCGGCGACGGCCGGCGCTTGCGCTCTTTGCTGGTGACATCTGTCACATGCAACTTGCCGGCGGCAGCCTGCTGGATGCGCAGGCGCGCCGCTTCCGCGGCGTTGGCGTCGGTCAGGGTGAATTCCAGCTTGCCGGTATCCTGCGCAAACTTCTTGCCATCCAATTTGATGAGTTTGGCGGTGAAGGCTTGCGCGGGATGCGCGCATTCGGCTTCCACCGACCAGTATTCGTGGGCGATGAAGGCTTCGATTTCTTCTTCGCGCTCCACGATCATGCGCAGCGCCGGCGACTGCACGCGCCCGGCCGACAGCCCCGCCTTGATCTTGCGCCACAGCACCGGCGACAGGTTGAAGCCCACCAGATAGTCCAGCGCGCGCCGCGCCTGCTGCGCATCTACCAAGTCCGAGGCGATATCACGCGGCTGGGTCATCGCGTCCTTGATCGCCCGCGGAGTGATTTCGGTAAACACCACGCGCTGCAAGCTCTTGCCTTGCAGCAGGTTGCGCTGTTTCAGAATCTCGGCGATATGCCAGCTGATCGCCTCCCCTTCGCGGTCCGGGTCGGTGGCCAGGAACAAGTGGTCGGCGGATTTGGCGGCCTTGGCAATCGCATCCACATGGCGCTCGTTTTTCTCGATGGTCTCGTAGCGCATCGCAAACCCGTTGTCCGGATCTACCGCACCTTCCTTCGGCACCAGATCGCGCACATGGCCATAGCTGGCGAGAACGGTGAAGTCCTTGCCGAGATATTTATTGATCGTCTTGGCCTTGGCGGGCGATTCGACGATAAGCAGATTTTTAGCCATGGCGACGCGGTTTTCCGAAGTGCAGTGAGCCGGTGCATGCAGCCGGCGAAGATGCCAACGCCCGGAGCAGATGCCCCGGGCGCTATTTATAGTGGAATCACGAATGTATGCCCCGTGTCAAGCGCCGCGATATTGCAAAGCCTGTCTTTAGTGGCTGGCACGAGCCGCAAACACCACCGCCGCCATAATGGCCAGCACCCCAACCACGAGCAACAAACCACCCAACACCAAGATGGTGATGGTGACGGCCCCCAGCTCTTTGCGCTGCCATTCGGGGTGCGAGGTAAATGCCCATTTATCCACCACGAGGGTGTCACACATCATGTCGTGCAGGGCGCGCTTGCGCTCGGTGAAGCCGGCCATTGCAAAGCCAATGCACAGCGTCAATGAACTCACGATCAGTCCAAAGTAGCGCCCCACACCGCGCAAAAAACTGATCTTCTGCCCATCCGAGCGAACCACCTTAATACCGACTGCCATTTTGCCCAGTGTGGCCATCGCACTGGAGGCATGCATCCCAGCAAAATAGGCAACACCAATGACCATCCCCACCAGATTACTGAGCAGCTGTACGGCGAGGAATTTGCCGCCACTGGGATCGCCCATGGAGGCAACGCCCATCATTGCGCCAATGACTCCGCCGATCATGCCGCCCACGATGCCGGCAATGAAGCCATCAATGATGTAAGCCGCCACCCGCTTCCAAAACCCGGCGTATACCACTTCGCCGCCGTTGACGACGGCCTCCTCGCCCAGCACCTCGCTGGCCGGCGGCATATAGGGTGAGGCTGGCGCAGCAGCTTGCAGACCCAACGCCTCGGAAAAATCACTCAACGCCTGCCATTGCGGCAATCCCGAATGCCACACCAGACTGTCCAGCCGAATATCGCCATTGCGAAACAAGCGCACCAATTCGGCATCGTCCACCGGGCCACACTGCTGATGATTGCGATCTGCGTAATGCCATTGGGTCATGGGGTGTTCTCGGAAGCATCAATGGAGCAGGTGGCCGTCTGCATTTCGCAGGTAATCGTTTTCTTGCCCGGTGCTTTGGGGACGCCGGTGATCGGCGTTTGCATGTCCACTGCGGCATCCGCCTCACTGCACGCCCCATGCGGTGGCGCTGCGGGGGATTCGCCATGATTCATGGCTGCCACCGCGCTGTTGGCATAGGCCTTCATTTCCGCCAAACATGCCCCTTCGGCAGAACGCACCCGATAACTGTTGTAGGCCGGAAGTGCAATGGCGGCGAGAATCGCGATCATCGGTACCGCAAGTACCGCCGCCACAATCACCGCAATCAAGCAGCCAGACATGCCACGTGGCTTGGGCGCGGGTGCGTGATGCACCACAATGCCGGGCTGTGGGACATTGGCCTGCATCGGAGGTGGTGCTGGCGGCAACGTGGGCGGCAACGGCGGCACCGCGTGCACCCCCAATTCTTCAAGGCTGCGTTGCAACGGCTGCCAACTGTCCAAGCCTGTACGCCACACCAAGGTGTCGGGCGTAATGGTCCCCGCCCGCAACAACTCAACCAATCGCTCTGCCGGTACCGGACCAACCTGCTCGGTGCCCCCTGCGGCGTAATACCACTCTGTCATGCAACCTCCGTGTTCAAATCATTCAATGAAGTGGTTCGGGATCGTCCAGATACATCTGGGTTTCCATCCAGGCGTAGGCCGCTTCGCTACCCGGCTGATTGAACAGTACCAGCAACACCACCCATTTCAGATCATCCAGATCCAGCGAGTCTTGATCAAGCGCCATGGCTCGATCCAGCACCAATTCGCGCTGGTTTGCATCCAGCACGCCGTGCTGTTCGAGCAGCAGCAAGAAACCGCGTGCTTCCACATCCAACTTGTCCAGCTCCGCACCCTGGAACACCCGGATCGGGGCGCTGACCCGGGCCGGGCTTGCGGCCGGGCGTTGGGTGACCAGCACATCCAGCCAGTCAAATGCGCGGTGGATTTCATCGGGGGCGAAGCCGGCTTCGATCAACTCCCCCATCAACGCACCGTCTTGACTGCCAGACGCATTTCCGGGCACCAGCGCAATGTCGTTGGCGAAATAGTGTTCGAACAGATACAGCAGGACGTCCAGAATGCTTTCTTTCATCCCCCCCTGCCTGCGCCACCAAGGCGCTGTTGCTGCTGATTGCTGGTCTCAACCGCCGATTCGGCAGTAGCGGCCGTGCTCGGCCACCACCCGTCCTTCCAGTTCCAGCGTCAGCAGCATGGCCGACAGTTCGGCCACCGTCAATCCGGTGCGCTCCTCCAGCTCGTCCATACCGGTTGGGTCATGACCCAAGGCAGGCCACAACCGGTTGTAGTTGGCATTGTCTTGATGCGGTGCCGGCAGGGCCGCCAATGGTTGGATGGGTACGCTATCCAGTTCGCCACGCAGGGCGCGGGCCAACTCCAGAACCGAAGGACTGAGGACGTCGATGACCTCCTGCGCCGACTCCACCAGCGCGGCCCCTTCGCGAATCAGGTGGTGGCAGCCACGCGCCATCGGGTTGTGGATGGAGCCGGGCAGGGCAAACACTTCGCGCCCGGCGTCGGCGGCCTGACGGGCGGTAATCAGCGCACCTGAACGCAGTGCAGCCTCGATCACCAAGGTGCCCAGACTCAATCCCGCCAAAATGCGGTTGCGGCTGGGGAAGTGCTGGCGCAGCGGGCCGGTACCGGGGGGGTGCTCGGACACCACGGCACCCGTGGCCGCGATGCGCTCCAGCAATGTCTGGTGGCGCGTTGGGTAGGCGATATCCGGGCCGGTGCCCAACACTGCGACGGTGACTCCACCCGCCTCCAGCGTGGCGCTGTGGGCGGCGGCGTCGATCCCGGCAGCCAGCCCACTGGCGATGCAGAACCCGGCGTTGGCCAGCTGCCGCGCAAACTGCCCGGCATTGGCGCAGCCGCCGGCGGTGGCAGTCCGGCTGCCGACAATGGCAACCGCAGGCCGCCACAACCGGGCCGGGTCGCCGGCCACGAACAACATTGCAGGCGGCGAGCCGATGCGCCGCAGTAGTGGGGGGTAGTCGGCATCGCGCCAGCCCAGCAGATGGTGCCCGGGTGCTTGCAGCCAGTCCGCCGCATTGCGCAGCGCCGCCGCATCAGGTGTGCGGATGGCATTGCAGGCCGGCGCGGCCAGGCCGTGGCTGGCCCAATCGCGTGCACCAGCTGCAATAGCCGCCTGCGCGGTGGCGTGCGAATCCAGCAGGCGGCGCAGCCCTGAGGCCGGCGCGCCACTAAACAGCAGGCGCAGAAGAGGTTCATGTTCGCAACGATCTGACATGCCTCCAGCATCACGCACAAACAACAACGGCACCCTCAGGTGCCGTTGCGGTACTGGGTCGGAAAACCCTGAAAACTCAGTAAGACGCGTCCGGGTGCTTGAGCTCGTAGCCCACACGCACCGGTTTGACGCTGCTCATCACCAAGGCGTAGCTGACATTGTCGAAGGTGCGGAACACCATGGCATGACCGGCAAATTCATCCGGCAGGCGCACTTTGTGTTCGGCCAAGGTGATGTCGTCGTTGGCATCCAGCCCCGATTTGATCTTGTCGGTGACCGCGTCGCCACGCTTCCACAGCGAGAACACGGTGCCATTGTCGATGCCCTCGCGTGCACCACCAGAAATGGCGATGACGTCGCGGGTGCCGCCGAACTTGTCGTGATCGGCCACCGACATTACCGTCACCCGGCCATACTTGGCCTGCTGCTTGGGTGGATGCGGAAAGAACTGCAGGTCGTAGGTTTGCGCCTCAACCGGAATCAAGCGATCACCAGCGCGCACATCACGGCCTTCGGCATCCAACAACACCGTGCTGGCCTGAATACCCGCCACTTCACCACGGGTCACCGTGCCTACCGTCTGGGTCACCAATTCATAGCCCAGAAACTCGGTGTTCTTGCTCGGAAAGACCGCATTGCTCCACAAGGTGCCGTCATCCGGGCCGGAATGGCCACGCGCATCCAGCTCCTGCCCTTGGAACACGTCACAGCACATCCCGGCGCGTTCTACCATGCGATAGCGCTTTTCCGGGCGGACTATCAAATAACGCTGACCGGCAGCAATGCCTTCCAAGCCGCGCACATACGCCACTTGGCCCCGTGATGCGTGCAAACGGCCATCTTCCAAGCCCACCACATACGGTAGGCTGGAAATATCGGACACGATACGCATGTCTTTCAGGAACGGCTCGATTTCCGCCAGCGGCACGGCATTGACCGGGCTTTCGGTCCGTGCGCCCGGCTGCACCGCCACTCGATCCAAGTACGCCAGACTCAGCACGTCACCTGGATAGATCAAATGCGGGTTTTTGATCTGCGGATTGGCTTGCCAGATTTCCGGCCACAGCCAAGGCTTCTTCAAGAAGCGCGCAGAAATGTCCCACAAGGTGTCGCCACGCTTCACCACGTAAGAATCCGGATGGTCACCGCGCATTTGTGCCGCCGCCGCATAGGTGGCCACCGTCAACAATGCAGCAGCAAGCATCGTGCGCAGCCCGCGAGAGCGCGGCACATTGGAACGCATCAGGTTGGAAACCCGTTCAAGCATGATCGCTATCTCCCCGCAGCTCTTGGCAAAATCCCCTGTCGCCCGCTCAATATAGCTCACAATCCAATCGGTCTGGCAAGCGATGGTGCAGGTTTGAGCGGCTACAATCGGCAGCGGACAGCCGTGTGGGCTGTCAAATACCGGATTTCCGCCATGTCCATGCTCCCGATTCTTGAATTTCCCGACCCGCGCCTGCGCACCAAAGCCGCCGACGTTGACCCGGCGGAATTGGCCACACCGGCGTTCCAAACCTTGCTCGACGACATGTTTGAAACCATGTACGAAGCCCCCGGAATCGGCCTTGCCGCCAGCCAGGTGGACGTGCACAAGCGCTTCATGGTGATTGACGTGACCGAGGACAAAAGCCGGCCACTGGTGTTCATCAACCCGCGGATCAGTGCCCGGGCGGGCGAACAGGTCTATCAGGAGGGCTGCTTGTCGGTGCCGGGGATTTATGCGGACGTGACACGCAGCGACACCGTCACGGTGGAGGCGCTGGATCGCCACGGACAGGCGTTTTCGCTGGACGCCGATGGCGTACTGGCGGTCTGTGTACAGCACGAAATGGACCACTTAGACGGCAAATTGTTTGTCGATTACCTGTCCCCGCTGAAACGTGAAATGGTCCGCAAGAAGTTGCTGAAGGCCAAGCGCAGCGCGGCCTGACCCCATGCGCATCGTCTTTGCAGGCACGCCCGAATTTGCCGTGCCCTGCCTGCGTGCCGCAGCCCTGCGCGGTGAAGTGGCGGGCGTGTACACCCAACCCGACCGCCCGGCCGGGCGCGGCCGCGGGCTGACGGCTTCGCCGGTCAAACTGGAGGCGGTACAGCGCGGTATTCCGGTATTCCAGCCGGACAATTTCCGCAGCGCCGAGTCCAAACGCACGCTGCGCGCACTCAAGCCCGACCTGATGGTGGTGGTGGCCTACGGTCTGCTGCTGCCGCAATCGGTGCTGGAGATTCCCGCATACGGTTGCTGGAACGTGCACGCCTCGCTGCTGCCGCGTTGGCGCGGCGCGGCACCGATCCAGCGCGCGATCGAAGCCGGCGACCGCCAAACCGGCGTGTGCCTGATGCAAATGGAGAAAGGGCTCGACACCGGCCCGGTGCTGCTCTCGCAGGCGATCGACATTGGTCCCGATGACACCGGCGGCCAGCTGCACGACCGCCTGGCCGAACTCGGCGCGCGCGTGCTGTCCGATGCGCTGGGTCTGCTGCGCGCCACGATTGTGTTGCCGCCCAAGCCGCAAGCCACCGCGGGCGTGACCTACGCGCATAAGCTGGACAAGGCTGAAGCCAGGCTCGACTGGGTGCTTCCCGCCACCGTGCTGGCCAACAAGGTGCGCGCGTTCAACCCATGGCCGGTGGCCGAAGCGCAGCTGTTGGGCGAACGCGTGCGCATCCATGCCGCTTGTGCGCTGGATGAGACCCACAACACCGCACCGGGACGCGTACTGGGCGCAGGGCGCGAGGGCATCGACGTCGCCTGCGGACAAGGCGTGCTGCGCCTGCTCAGCTTGCAGCGCGACGGCGGCAAACCGATCAGTGCACAGGATTACCGCAATGCCCGCCGCGATGTGCTGCCATGAGTGATGGCGTTGCCAGCCGCATGACCGCTGCCAATGTGCTGGAAGACGTCTTGCACCACGGGCGCTCACTGAAGGCAGCGTTGGGCAGCGCATTGCCGACACTCCCCGACCCGCGCGACCGCGCCTTGGTCGAGGCCATCGCGATGACGGCACTGCGCCAGCGCGTGCGCTACAACGCAGCGCTGGATGCGTGGATGGCACGGCCGCTGGGGCAACGTGATGGCAATTTGCGCAGCATGTTGCTGGTTGGCCTTGCCCAACTCGAAATGGGTTTGCCCGCGCATGCCGCACTGGCCGCCACGGTGGATGCCGCACGCGCACTGGGGCGCGCACATCAAGCCGGCATGGTCAACGCCCTGCTGCGCCGCGCCACCCGTGAAGCGCTACCGCCCGCCGCGCCCGAAGCGGCTTGGCCGACATGGCTGGCGCAACAGATCCGCAGCGATTGGCCGCAACAGGCGGATGCAATTTTTGCAGCCAGCGCTGAAATGCCGCCGCTGTGGCTGCGCGTCAATCGGCGCTGGATCGTGCGTGATGATTATTGGAATTTGCTGCGCGAAGCGGGGATCGAGGCAACCGACGCCCCATACTTGGCTGATGCGCTGCGCTTGCATGCCGCCGTGCCGGTACAGCAGCTGCCGGGTTTTGATGCAGGACTGGTATCGGTGCAAGACGCTGCCGCACAGGCCATTGCTGATGCGTTGACACCCGCAGCCGGCAGCCGGGTGCTGGATGCCTGCGCCGCCCCCGGTGGCAAGGCCGCGCATCTGGCCGAACGCGATGCCAGCTTGCGCATCACCGCACTGGATGTGGATGCCCGCCGCATGCGCCGCATGCAAGACAGCTTCACCCGTTTGCGCTTGGGGATCGAGGTGCGGGTGGGTGATGCCACATCGCCCGCCGCGTGGTGGGATGGCACGCCATTCGACGCGATCCTGATCGATGCCCCGTGCAGCGCCAGCGGCATCGTGCGCCGGCAACCCGATGTGCTGCTGCATCGGCGCGAGGCCGATGTGGTGGCACTGGCCTGCATCCAGGCGCAGTTGCTGGACGCACTGTGGCCACTGCTCGCCCCCGGCGGTACGCTGGTGTATGCCACCTGCTCCATCGTGCGTGCCGAAAACAGCGCGCAAATCGAAGCCTTCCTGGCCCGCACCGCCGACGCCGCACTCGCACCACTGGCCGCCCACTTCGGCCACGACACCGGCTTTGGGCACCAGCGCCTGCCCGGCGAAGACGGCATGGACGGGTTTTTCTGTGCGCGGCTGAGAAAACGCTAACCGTTCCCGTTCAGACTATTGGCCATGACCCTCACTCGCCGCGACCTCTGGCTGTTTTGGCTGTTTGCCCTGCTGATCCTGGCCACCGGCCTCGGCCTGCGTGACCCGTGGCCGGCCGACGAGCCGCGCTTCGCGCTGGTGGCCAAACACATGGTGGAAAGCGGCCACTGGCTGTTTCCACAGCGCGGCATCGAACTGTATTCGGACAAACCACCGCTGTTCATGTGGATGCAGGCCAGCCTGCTGTGGCTGACCGGCAATCTGCGTATCGCCTTCCTGCTGCCCTCGCTGTTGGCCGCACTGGGCACACTGTGGTGCGTGGTCGATCTGGGCAAGCGGCTATGGACACCACGGGTGGGCATCTACGCCGGCTGGGCGGTGCTGCTGACCATCCAGTTCACCTTCCAGGCCAAGAAAGCGCAGATCGATCCGATGGTGGTGTTCTGGATCACGCTGTCTTGCTATGGCCTGCTGCGGCATGTGTGGAAGGGCCCCGACTGGCGCATGTGGGCGCTGGGCTGCGCGGCGGCAGGCTTGGGCACCATTACCAAGGGCGTGGGCGTGATCGCACTGCTGATGCTGATTCCAGCCGGCATGGCATCGCTGCGCGGCTGGCCCGATGTGCGCGTGCACGCACGCAATCCAAGATTCTGGCTTGGCCCGCTGGCCTTCCTGGCGGCGTGCGGGGTTTGGCTGATACCGATGCTGATTGCGGCATTGGGCAATGGCGGCGATGCCTACCGCGCCTATGTGGATGACATTTTGCTGCGGCAAACCGTCACCCGCTATGCCAATTCCTGGCACCACGGCCAGCCGTGGTGGTACTTCATCGAAGTTGCGCTGACCACCTGGCTGCCGACCCTGCTGGTGCTGCCATGGGCGATCCCGGCGTGGAAGCACCGCCTTGAGCGCCGCGATGCACGCTATGCCGTACTCCTGGGTTGGGTCGTGTTGGTGTTTGTGTTCTTCAGCATTCCCTCCGGCAAGCGCGACATGTACATCCTGCCCGCACTGCCGATGCTGGCGCTGGCGCTGGCACCGCTGTTGCCGGGCCTGCTGCGCAAACCCAATGCGCAGCGCCTGTTGCTGGGCTTTGTGCTGGTGTTTTCACTGGTGGCGCTGGCGGCAGGGATCGCCATGCTCACCGGTGACCCCAAGTTTGCGCGCAGCTTCATGGAGGGCCGCGATGCACAGGTAGCGCAGGGCCTTGCGTGGATGTTCGTGGCCAGTGGCGGCTTCGGGCTGGGTGCCTGTCTGTGGTTTGGCCGCCAGCGTGCACATTACGCGCTGATTGCGATGCTCACCGCCCTGTGGGTGCTGTATTCGCTGATCGGTGCACCCTTGCTCAACGACGGCAGCTCATCACGTGGCCTGATGCGCAATGTTGGCCAGGCCATTGGCCCCGACGCGCAACTGGGGCTGGTCGGCTGGCGTGAACAACAGATGCTGATGGCCGACCGCCCCACCACCGATTTCGGCTTCAAGCGCGAGTCCGCGCAGCAATTTGCCGATGGCATGCGCTGGCAACTGCAACAGCCCGCCACGCGCTGGCTGCTGGTGGAAGAAGGCGACGGCCTGCCGGCCTGCGTTGGCAAATCGTTGGCACGCGATATGGGCATGGCCAATGGGCGGCGCTGGTGGTTACTGGATGCTGGGGCGACCAACCCTTGCCTTCGCCGGTCATTGCCGCACTGAATTCCACGCGGGGATGCTCCCGTTCACCCCATTCGAGGCTGCATGCGCATCGTCCATCTCCTGTTGACCAGTCGCTTTGCCGGTACCGAGCGCCACGTTTTGGAGCTGGCGGCGGCACAAGCGGCTGCCGGCCACGACGTGAGTCTTGTCTTGCGCCGTGCGGCTGGACAGCCACGTGCAGATGCAATTGCACAGCGGGTTGACCCGAAGGTAAAGATTGTTTGGGTGGGGAATTTGCTGAGTACATGGCAGGCGCGTCGCGTGGTGCAACGCCTGCGGCCGGACGTTGCGCATGCCCATTTGAGCAAGGCCTGCCATGCGCTGCGCCGGCTGCGTGGCGATGGCTTACGCGTCGCTACCCTGCATATCCGCTACAAAGCGCGGCAACACCGCGATCTGGATGGCCTGATTGCCATTGCGCCTTGGCAGCTTGCCGCGATTCCTGAACCGTTGCGCTCACAGTCGGTGCAAATCGACAATTGGACCATGCCACATACCGCTGACAGCACTGCGCGCGCGCGTCTGCGGGCCGCTTATGGCATTGATGCCACCACCGTGCTGGTCGGTGCCTTGGGCCGAATCGAGCGCAGCAAGGGCTTGGATGTGTTGATCGACGCATTTCATCGCGCGAACCTGCCCGATGCCCGGCTTGCCATTATTGGCCAGGGCCGTGAATTCAAACGCTTGCGCGCATTGGCCGACGCAACCATCATCATGCCCGGCTTTGCCGCTTCACCACAGGATTGGCTGGCCGCGTTTGATGTGTTCGTCAGCGCGGCGCGCTCGGAGCCGTTTGGTTTGGTGTTGCTGGAAGCCATGCAAGCCGGCCTGCCGATCGTGGCCAGTGCCAGCGAAGGCGCTCAGCATCTGGCGACGCAGATCGGCACCCCGCTGGTGGGCATTGACGATGCCACTGCACTGGCGCTGGCACTTCGCACTGCGTGTGCCACGCCACCCGCCCGCGTTGAGTATCCGATGGCACGTTTTCGCATTGAAGCCAAACTGCCGCAGATCGACGCGTTTTATCGCATGGGGCTTGCGCGCAGGGGCTGATCAACAGTTGCAAGCAGCGCTCAACGATACAAATCCCAATACGGATTTTCTTCGCCGCTTTCCGGTGGCCGCAGGGTATAGCGCTTGTAGGTCCACTGATATTGCGCGAAGTCGTGTTGTGCTATGGCCTCCACTCCGGCGTTAAGTGCGGTCACTGCACGTTGTGGATCGGCATCGGCGATGGCGCCTGGGGCGGCTTCAATATGCAATGCAAACTTTGGCACGCCTTTGCCGGGCAAGCGCTGGCACCAACACAGCAATACGGTCGCACCGCTGCGGTTGGCCAGCCGCCCGAGCAGGGTCATGGTCAGCGCCTGCTTGCCGAAGAACGGCGCAAATTCACCCTCTCCCGCCTTGGGCTGTTGATCCGGCAGAATGCCGACCACGCCATTTTTTTGCAGGCGCTTGAGCAAGGTGCGTACCCCCGAGGCCTCGGCGCGTACTTGCTCGACATCACCCTCCACATTGGCACGCACACGGCGCAAGAAGGCTTCACCGATGGCCGATTCCGGTGGCCGATACAAAATGGCCAGTGGCGTTTTTTTCGCCAGCCATTGATTGAGCAATTCCCAATTGCCCATATGCGGCGCGGCCACGATCAAGCCGCGCCCCGACTGTACTGCCGCATCGAACAGTGCTTCGCCGTGGACTTCAACGATGTCGCGCAGATTGCATGCCGCCGGTCGCGTCCACAGGCGCAGGGTTTCAAACGCCTGGCGGGTGGTGGTGCGCAGAATCTCGGCCAGCAGTGCTTCGCGTGCAGCGGCATCCAGCTCGGGGCGGATCAGCTCCAGATTGCGCCGCGCCACGCGCGCTTCGCGGGCGTCCAGCCGCCGCCACACATGCGCCATGCCATCGGCCAAAGCCCGCAGCACGACCCACGGCAGGCGTGCGACGGCCCATGCCAAGGCATATAGCACAGCGGCGGCAAATGCGTTCATTCCGGCATTGTAGAGGGCGCTTGGGTGGCGCTTGGGTTACTCCGCCTTGCTCAGCTTGAACGCGGCTTCCAGCACGTTGAACAGGCGCTTAAACTCGCCCGCCATCAGCGCAAAGCGCGCGCCCAGTTCGGCCACGATGTCATCGCTATCGCTGGCCTCAAGCTGATCCACCGCACCATCCAGCAACTTGAACTTGCGCACGACGAGATCTTCGCCAAGTACGAAACTGACGTGATCGTCCAAGGTCAGCGCCAGGCGCGTGGCCTGTTTGCCGGCTTCCAGATGCTTGGCGATTTCATTGCCGGACAGATCCATGCGCTGAATTTTCACCACCGCACCGGTGTCGGTGGGGTCGCGCAGTTCGCATTCATCCCCCAGGCTCAGGCCATCAGGTAACGGGTCGCCGGCAATCCAGCCGGTGAGAATGGCGCGTGGGGCGACTTCGGCATTCAGCGGCAACGCCGGAAAACTGCCCAGTGCACGGCGCACTTCCGACACCACGCTTTCGGCGCCCTTGCGCGAGGAGGTGTCCACCGCGATCACGCCGGTTTGGGTGTCGATCAGCGCATCGGTGCGCACCGGGCGCACGAAGGCACGCGGCAGCAATTCCGTGATGAGCTCATCCTTAAGCCGCTTGCGGGTACGCCCGCCGGGCTTGCGGCCTTCCTTCTCCTCGATCGCGGCCAGCTTCTTCTGCAGCAGGTCGTTGACCACCGCACCGGGCAGCAGTTTGTCTTCGCCGCCGATGGCCAACCACAGCGCATCGCCTTGGCGTTGGCAAAATTGATCGCCATGCTGGCCCAGCGGCGTCACAAAGCCGCGTGAGGACAGCTCCAGCGCGCCCACCGGCTTGAGTTCGCACTCGGCCAACTGGGCGTCCAGATCGGCAAGGTTCAAGCTGGTGGGAAAACGAAACAGAGTGAGGTTGCGAAAGAACATTCGGGAATCCTGTGGAAAGGCCCTCGCCAGCGGATGGGCCAGGGCCAGGTGGAAATGCGGGGAAGCGCGGCGCGGGCTCAGGACTTGAGGATGTCCAGCCCGTCGTGGTTGCGCACGGGATGCAGCGCCATCGCCACCGGTTCGGCCTCGGCCGCGGTGCCGGCCAGCCAGGCGTGCGCGTTGGGCAGTGCATCATCGCCGCGTTTGCCCAGCGCCAGAAAGTCGAACAGTTTGGGATCGCTCAATTGCGAGGGGCGAATATCGCCCAGCGCGCGCGCCATGGTCTCGATGCGGCCGGGCGCGTCCTTCTCCCACTGCACCAGCATCTTCTTGACCTGCTTGCGCTGCAGGTTTTCCTGCGAGCCGCACAGGTTGCAGGGGATGATCGGGAAGCCCTTGGTCTCGGCATACGCCTCGATGTCGTCCTCGCGCACATAGGCCAGCGGGCGGATCACCACATGCTTGCCGTCGTCGCTCAGCAGCTTGGGCGGCATGCCCGACAGCTTGGCGTGGAAGAACAGATTGAGGAAAAACGTGTTGACCAGATCATCGCGGTGGTGACCCAGCGCGATCTTGGTGAAGCCGTGGGTTTCGGCATAGGTGTACAGCGCGCCGCGGCGCAGGCGTGAACACAGCGAACACATGGTCTTGCCTTCCGGAATCACCCGGCTGACCACCGAATAGGTGTCTTGTTCGATGATGTGGTAATCCACGCCAATCGAAGACAAGTACTCAGGTAGTACATGCTCGGGGAAGCCGGGCTGTTTCTGATCCAGATTGACCGCGGTGATACTGAAATTGACCGGTGCTTTTTTCTGCAATTGCAGAAGTACGTCCAGCAGCGTGTAGCTGTCCTTGCCGCCGGACAGGCAGACCATCACCTTGTCACCGTCTTCGATCATGCCGAAATCGGCAATCGCCCGACCCACCTGATGGCGCAGGCGCTTGGCCAGTTTATCGGCCTGATATTTGTTCGCCACAGGCGCGCTGCGCGGGGTACGCGCAGGGACATCGGCGAGGGGCAGATCCATGGTGTGCATCTGTGCATTTTACCTGCCACACGGGGGCTGCCGTCGCGTTATGCTGAGTCAATGAGCCAGCCCCTGAATCCGGCAGAACAATCCCGCCTGTCCCAGCGCATGGCCGTGCTGCGGCAGGAACATCGCGACCTGGATGCGGCGATCGAGCGCCTGCAGGCCGATATCCGGGCCGATGAGTTGATGCTCAAGCGCTTCAAGAAGCGCAAATTGCTGCTCAAAGACCAGATCGCCTGGATTGAAAACGCGCTGATCCCGGATCAGCCCGCTTGAGGTGCCGCTGGCCGATTCCGCGTTTATTCGCAAGACACAGCCGGTCTCACGAGTAAACACAACTGGACCAGCGTTGCCCTAAGCCACCCGCGCGCACACCCATGCATCCACCCGTGCCACACCGGCATTGCGCAAGGCTTGTGCCGCTGCGTACAGGGTTGCGCCGGTGGTCATGACATCGTCCAGCAGCGCGATATGTGCGGGAAGATCGGGCAACGTGGCCACACGAAAGGCATCCCGCAAATTGCGTTGCCGCGCATCGGCATGCAAACGTGATTGCGCCGAGGTGGGTTTGCCGCGCTGCAACAGATTCCCGCGCAACGGCAGCGCCAATGCGCGTGCGATGGGTTTGGCCAGCTCCAACGCCTGGTCGTAGCCGCGCCTGCGCAGGCGCGCAGGATGCAGTGGCACCGGCACGATGGCGGCGGGCCGTGGCAATGCGGCGAAGCGTTCGGCCATGCACTGCGCCAGCATGCGCCCGCAGGCGAAATCCGCGTGAAATTTCAGCCGTGGCAGCAGCCGGTCCAACGGGAAGCTGTAATCGAAGGCTGCATGCGCCGCATCCAAAGGCGAGGGTTGTTGCAGGCAATGCCCGCAGATGCCGGTGGTGGGCAGCGGCAGCGCACAGCATCCGCAGGCCAGCCCTTGCCAAGGCAGGTCGGCATGGCAGCACGCGCACACATCGCGGCCTGGCATGCCGGCATCACCGCACACCACGCAGCGGGGTGGCAGCAACCAGCCCAGCGGCGCGTGCAGGTGTCTGTCAACTTTGCTGATGGTGATTTGGTTGACGGTGGCATCCATGCATTCCAGACTGCGCACTTGTCTTTGGCTTGTCTGTCGGAAAACCCCCATGCAAATCGTCAGTGCTTTCCCCGTTCGCCACGATTGGTCGCGCAGCGAAGTCGAAGACTTGCTGGCGCTGCCGCTGCCGGATTTGTTGTATCGCGCCGCCACCGCGCACCGGCTGCATTTCGACCCCTGCGAAGTGCAGGTGTCCACCTTGTTGTCGGTGAAAACCGGCGGCTGCCCGGAAGATTGCAGCTACTGCCCGCAGGCAGCGCGTTATCACACCGGGGTGGAAGCCTCCAAGCTGATGGAGGTGGAGGATGTGGTGGCCAAGGCACGGCAAGCCAAGGCCGCCGGGGCGTCGCGCTTTTGCATGGGCGCGGCATGGCGCAGCCCGAAGGACCGCGATATCCCCAAAGTGGCGGCGATGATCCGTGAGGTGAAAGCATTGGGGCTGGAAACCTGCGCCACCATGGGCATGCTCAGTGGCGGGCAGGCGGTGGCCTTGAAAGAGGCCGGGCTGGATTACTACAACCACAATCTGGATACCGACCCCGAGTTTTACGGCGACATCATCCACACCCGCGAGGTGCAAGACCGGCTCGACACCCTCACCCAGGTGCGCGATGCCGGCCTGAAAACCTGCTGTGGCGGCATCGTGGGGATGGGCGAATCACGCCGTCAGCGCGCCGGTTTGCTGATGACGCTGGCCAATTTGCCGGCGCATCCGGATTCGGTGCCGATCAACCGGCTGGTGCAAGTGGAAGGTACCCCGCTGCACGGCACAGTGGCGTTGGACCCGTTTGAATTTGTGCGCACCATTGCAGCGGCACGCATCATGATGCCGCGCTCGATGGTGCGGTTGTCGGCAGGCCGTGCCGAGATGAGTGATGAGTTGCAGGCGTTGTGTTTCAGCGCCGGTGCCAACTCCATTTTCTATGGCGAAAAATTGCTCACCACCGGCAACCCCGACACCGAGCGCGATAATGCCCTGTTCGAACGCTTGGGATTGCGCGCCATGGTGGTTGAAGAAGTCAAAACCGCACTGAACGATGTTCCTGGTCTCACCCTCGTTGGCAACGACGGCGGCTGTGGCAGTGGTGGCTGTGGTTGCAGTGGTGGCGTGGTCAATCTGACCATCGTCAAGGAACAAGCGGCTGGCTGCTGTGGTGGTGCGTCGCAACGCGCACCGGAAGATGGCTGCGGCTGCGGATGCAGCGGCTGCTGAGCCAGCGCATTGCGGCGCTGCGTGAGGCGCGCAGCGCTGCGCAGCGCACGCGGATGTGCCGTGTGGTGACGCAGCGGCAAGGTGTGCAGTGTGTGGTGAATGGCCGCACGCTGCTGAACTTTTGCAGCAATGATTATTTGGGGCTGTCGCAACACCCGCAGGTGATCGCCGCACTGCATGCGGCCTCCAGCGCGGGTAGTACCGCCTCGCATCTGGTGTGTGGCCACAGCGCCGAACATGCCGGGTTGGAAGCCGCGTTGGCAACGTGGCAGCAAGCACCGCGTGCACTGCTGTTTGGCAGCGGCTATCTGGCCAATCTGGCGGTACTGCAGGCGCTGCTGGGCAAGGGCGATGCGTGCGTGCAAGACAAGCTCAATCACGCCAGTTTGATTGATGGTGCACGTCTGTCCGGTTGCACGCTCAAACGCTATCCGCACAACGATGCGCAGGCCGCTGCACGCCAGTTGCACGTGGATGCGCAAGCGGTAGCGGTGCTGGCCACCGACGGGGTGTTTTCGATGGATGGCGACGTGGCACCGCTGGCCGAGTTGGCCGCCGTGGCGCACGCACACGATGCGTTGTTGTATGTCGATGACGCGCACGGGGCCGGTGTACTGGGCGCACACGGGCGCGGCAGCATCGCCGCCGCAGGACTTACCGTGGAGGACGCGCCACTGCGCTTGATCACCTTCGGCAAAGCGTTGGGTGGCGTGGGCGCGGCAGTGGTGGGCACAGACGAGCTCATCGAACACTTGTTGCAAACCGCACGCCCCGGCATCTACACCACCGCGCTGCCACCGATGCAAGCCGCCGCCACGCGCGCCGCCGTGCAGGTGGTGCAGTCGGCACAGGGCGATGCCTTGCGAGCACAGCTGCACGCCAATATCGCCCAGTTCCGCCGGGCTGCGGCGCAGTTGGGCTTGCCGCTGATGGCGTCAGACACCGCCATCCAACCACTGCTGATGGGTGCGGATGCCGATGCGCTGACGCTGTCTGCAGCCTTGGAAGCAGCCGGCTATTGGGCCAGTGCGATCCGCCCACCCACCGTGCCGGAAGGCAGCGCACGGCTGCGCATCACCTTGTCAGCCGCGCATACCACGCAGCAGATTGACGGCTTGCTGGATGCGTTGGCGCGCAGCTATACCCCACCCACGCAGATATATTTCAGCTCGGTGTAATCGTCGAGGCCGTACTTCGAGCCTTCGCGGCCCATACCGGATTGCTTGACGCCGCCAAACGGCGCCACTTCGGTCGAGATCAGCCCGGTGTTGATGCCGACCATGCCGCATTCCAGTGCTTCGGCTACGCGCCAACTGCGCGCCAGGTCACGCGTGTAGAAATAGCTGGCCAACCCATACTCGGTGGCATTGGCCATTGCGATGACGTCCGCTTCGGTGTTGAAACGGAACAGTGGCGCAACCGGGCCGAAGGTTTCCTCCTGCGCGACCAACATGTGATCAGCAACGTCGAGGAGCACGGTCGGTTCGAAGAAGGTGCCGCCCAGCGCGTGGCGCTTACCGCCGGTGGCAATGCGCGCGCCTTTTGCCGTGGCATCGGCAACATGCTGCTCGACTTTCGCCAAAGCCTTGGCGTCGATCAACGGTCCTTGCTCGGTGGGGCCTTGCAAGCCATCGCCTACGCGCAGTGCGCGCACAGCGGCCACCAGTTTTTCCGCAAATGCGGCGTACACCGCGTCCTGCACGAACAAGCGGTTCGCGCAGACGCAGGTTTGCCCGGTGTTGCGGTATTTGCTGGCAATCGCACCGGCCACCGCGGCATCCAAATCCGCATCCTCGAACACGATGAATGGCGCATTGCCGCCCAGTTCCAGCGACACCCGCTTCATGCCCTCGGCGCACTGTGCCATCAAGCGTTTGCCCACCGCCGTTGAGCCGGTGAAGCTGAGCTTGCGCACCTTCGGGTGTGCTGTCATTTGCGTGCCAATTGCCGCCGCATCCTGGCCAGTGACGATATTCAGCACGCCCGGCGGCAGGCCAGCGCGCTCGGCAATCACGCCCAGCGCCAGCGCCGAAAACGGGGTTTGCATCGCCGGCTTGCACACCACCGTGCACCCCGCTGCCAGCGCCGGGCCCAATTTGCGGCCAAGCATGGCCGAAGGGAAATTCCACGGTGTGATGGCCGCCACCACACCCACCGGCTGGCGCAACGTGAGGATGCGATTGTCACCGGCGTGGCCGGGAATCGTGTCGCCGTCCATGCGCTTGGCTTGTTCGCCAAACCATTCCAGAAAGCCAGCCGAATACAGCACTTCGCCCTTCGCCTCCGCAAGCGGCTTGCCCTGCTCGGCGGTCATCAACACGGCCAGATCATCCTGATGGTGCAGCATCAGGTCGAACATGCGGCGCAGCACGTGCGCGCGCTCCCTGGCGGTCATGTTTGCCCACGCCGGGAACGCCGCATGCGCGGCATCGATGGCACGCCGGGTTTCATCCGCACCCATGTCTGGCACCGTGCCCAGCAGCGCGCCTGTGGCGGGGTTGCGTACTTCGCAGGTACCGCCGGTCGCGGCCGCACACCATTGGCCCGCAACCAGTGCCTGGTTGCGCAACAACTGCGGATCGGTCAATGGCAGTGTGGTCATCACATCTTCTCCATGCATGGATTCATCCTGTACTCGGCAAGCAGCACGGGGTTCTTGCGATAATGCGCGTTTACCGTCATCGGCTATCTACGCTGTTGCGCCTTTGGCCACAACGCAAAACCACATCATGACCCAGCTGTCCGTTGACATCACAGGCCACGGCCCCCCCCTGATCCTGCTGCACGGCTGGGCGATGCACGGCGGTATTTTCGCGCCGTTGGTGCAAGCACTGCGTGAACACCACACCTTGCACGTGGTGGATCTGCCCGGCCACGGGCATAGCCGGGATTGCGGTGTGCCTTTGCAGCTGGATGCCTGCGTGCAGGCGGTGCTGGCGGTGGTGCCAGCTGCGCCGTGGTGTGGTTGGTCGCTAGGGGGGTTGTTGGCACTGCATGCAGCGGCCACGCAACCGGCGCGTGTGCCGGCACTGGCGATGCTGTGCGCCACCCCCAAGTTTGTGCTGAGTGACACTTGGCCACACGGCATGGCGCGTGACGTGTTCACCGGTTTCGAAGCCGGCCTGCGCAGTGATTGGCGCGCCACGATTGACCGCTTCATCGCACTGGAAGCGTTTGGCTCTGACCATATGCGCGAAGAACTCAAGCTGCTGCGCGATGCGGTGCTGACGCGCGGCGAACCGTCACCACGGGTGTTGGCGGAAGGCTTGCAGCTGCTGGAGCAGAGTGATTTGCGTGACGCATTGCCGGCACTGGCGGTGCCCAGCCTGTGGCTCGCTGGCCGACGCGACCGCTTGGTCAACCCAGCGGCGATGCAGGCCAGTGCGGCGCAGTCCCGGTTGGCGCAATTCGTACCCATAGAACATGCCGGGCATGCGCCATTCCTGACCCATGCAAATACAGTGGCAGACGCATTGATGGCGTTTCTTGCAAGCGCCGGCCACGCGTCATTGAAGCACGCCTGATGAACGATTCGCTATTTGATGCCAAGCAAGTGCGGCGTGCATTTTCGCGTGCGGCCGCCAGTTATGACGCCGCCGCCCATGTGCAGCGCAATGCACAGGCACGATTGCTGGAGTCACTGGATTATCTGGATGACCCGGCACTGGCGCGCAAGCCGCCACAGCGGGTGTTGGACTTGGGCTGCGGCACCGGTGCGGCCAGCGTGGCGCTGCAAAAACGCTGGCCCAAAGCACAGATCCTGTCGATGGATTTGGCGCTGCCGATGTTGCAGCACACCCGCGCCGCCTGCAGACGCTGGAACCCGTTTGTGCAAGTGCCGCAGCCCTTGTGTGCCGATGCGCGTGCGCTGCCGTTGGCCGAAGGCAGTGTGGATGTGATTTTCTCCAACTTGTGCCTGCAATGGGTGGAAGATTTGGGCGCGGTGCTCAATGGCTTCCGGCGGGCGCTCAGGCCGCAGGGTTTGCTGCTGTTCTCAACGTTTGGCCCGGAAACCTTGTGGGAACTGCGCAACGCGTTTGCCTACGCCGATGCCGCGCCGCATGTCAGCCCGTTTGTGGACATCGCCGGGATGGGCGATGCCCTGGTCAACGCCGGCTTCTTTCAGCCGGTGGTCGATCGCGAGGAAGACATCACCCACTACCCGCAGCTGACGGCCCTGATGCACGAATTGCGCGCACTGGGCGCCACCAATGCGCTGACCAACCGCCGCAGCAGCCTGACCGGGCGCGGGCGGTTTGCCGCGGCGGCCACGGCCTACGAAGCGCATCGCACACCGGCGGGACTGCCGGCCACGTGGGAAATCATCAGCGCGATGGCGTGGGCACCGGAACCTGGTGCGCCGATCCGCGAAGGCGGTGCGGATTTGGTGGCGGTGCCGGTCGCGAACATTCCGATTCGCAGGCGCGGATGAGCGCGCAACACCACGTCCTCCGTGCGGTAGGACTGTCGCTGTTGGCAGCATTGTTATTCACCAGTACCTATGTGCTCAACCGCGCGGTGGCGGTGGGTGGCGGGCATTGGGCATGGACTGCCGCGCTGCGCTACTTGTTCATGCTGCCGCTACTGTTGCCGCTGATGCATTGGCAGGGCGGCATTGCCCCCGTGTGGCGTTCGCTCCGCGCCGCGCCGGGTGCATGGCTGGGCTGGAGCAGTGTCGGCTTTGCCCTGTTCTATGGACTGCTCAGCGCGGCCGCGGCCAGTGGCCCGTCGTGGCTGGTGGCCGGCAGTTTCCAGATGACGGCGGTGGCGGGCATGTTGTCTGCGCCCCTGTTGTATCGCGATGCACGGGCGCGCATCCCACGTACTGGATTTACGGTGGGCGTGCTGATTGTGACGGGCGTGCTACTGATGCAATTTGGCAATGCGCATGGGACCTTGACGCCTTCCGCATGGCTGGCTCTGGCCTGCGTACTGGTCAGTGCGTTTGCTTATCCACTGGGCAACCGTGGCCTGTTGCTGCATTTGGAACGGCGTGGTGAACCCCTCAATGCCACCCAGCGCGTCTTCGGAATGACCTTGGCCAGCCAACCGGCATGGTGGGCACTGGCACTATGGGCATGGACGCAAACGGGGCCACCGCCTGCTGCGCAAATGGAAGCGATCTTTGTGGTGGCATTGGTCTCCGGTGTGGCCGCCACCATTCTGTTTTTCCATGCCAGTGGCATGGTTCGCAGCAATCCCACCGCGCTGGGCGCAGTGGAGGCCATGCAGGCATCGGAAGTGGTCTTTGCCGCACTGCTGGGGGTGATGTTCCTTGGCGAACCGTGGCCGCATGGACAAGCCTTGTTCGGCGGACTGCTGGTGGTCGCCGGAATTGCACTGTTTGCTTGGGTGGTGGCACACGAAGCGGCGCGGGATCAACGTGACGTGCAAGCACTGCGTAGCGAGCGTGGGCGTTAGCCGGCCGCCAGCAATCCCGGCAGTGCGTCCAAATCCACATTCCCGCCCGACAAAATAACGCCCACCTTGCGCCCCGCGAAGACTGCGGGGTGCGCCAACACCGCCGCCAATACGGTGGCCGATGACGGCTCGACCAGTTGTTTGGTGCGCGACCACAGCAAGCGCAGCGCGGCCACGGCCTGGACATCATCCACCGTCAATACCTGCGCATCGCAGGCACGCAGGATTTCGAAATTGATCGCGCCCAGCGTGCCACGCAAGCCATCGCAAATGGTGTCCGGAATCCCCGCGTGATCCAGCGCACCGGCAGCAAACGATCGTGCACCGTCGGCAGCGCCGGCAGGTTCGGCCAGATACAAGCGGCAGTGCGGGGCCAGTGCGCGCATCGCCAATGCCGTACCTGCCGCCAAACCACCACCCCCCAATGGCACCACCAGTGCGTCCAACCCTGGTTGCGCGGTCAACAACTCCAATGCGGCGGTGCCTTGCCCGGCAATCACGCGCGGATCGGTATAGGGATGCACGCTGTTGCCGCCAGTTGTGGCTTGCACCTGCGCACACATCGCCTCGCGTGCCGCAAGCGTCGCTGCGCAGCGATGCAACTGAGCGCCGTAGTGCGCTATCGCCGCCACCTTGGCCGCCACCGCACCGTCCGGTACCACCACATGGCAGGCAATCCCGCGCAGCTGCGCCGCCAGCGCCAGCGCTGCCCCGTGATTGCCGGAAGAATGCGTCACCACCCCACATGCGGCTTGCGCAGCGGTGAGTGACCACACCGCATTGCACGCGCCGCGAAACTTGAATGCACCCACGCGCTGCAAGTGTTCGGCTTTGAAGTACAGGCTTGCGCCAGTCATCGCATCCAGCGCGCGCGAGTGCAGCACGGGCGTCACATGCGCATACGGTGCGATGCGGGCGGCGGCGGTTTGCACATCGGCAAACGCGGGAAGTGGGGCACGGCTATCGGAAGCATTCATTCAGCGCATGCTAACGCGCCAGCTGGTGATTGGCCGCGTTGTACACAGATCTGCGCGGCGCCAATTTCAATGCGGTGCATCGACGATGCGTACGGAAAACACAAAAACGTGATCGCTTGCACAAGCTGAATCGAAGTTGGGCCAGCCTGTGACTTTCTGCGTCACTTCACGCCAGATCGCGCTACTCTACGCGCGTCGGTGCCTTGCAGGACTTTCCGGATCCCCCCTGTTCCGCCCGTCCTGCGGGCACCGACACTTTCCTGCACGCATCCCCCATGCATGTCAGCGACGACCACTTGCAGACGCAGTGGCGGTGCAGCTTCAGCGCACCAACAACAGCAGCACGCATAAAAAAAGAGGGCCGGATGTCCCCCGACACCCGGCCCTCGTAGCGTCCTCGTTATGCGCAGGATCGGCCCCTGTTCAGTCCGATCATCACCTTGCGGCGTGCCACAGCGAGTGCTGATGAGGATAAAGCAGGAAGCGTGCCAACTTTTCAAAACCCAGCCCAGGCGCATTTGCGCGCGATAATTGCCCGATGAACACGTCCTTCTACGCCTTCGATGTCATCGTGATTGGTGGCGGCCATGCCGGCACCGAAGCCGCACTGGCCTCTGCCCGCACCGGTGCGCGCACCTTGCTACTCACCCACAACATCGAAACCGTGGGTGCAATGAGTTGCAACCCGGCGATTGGCGGGATTGGGAAAGGCCATCTGGTCAAGGAAATCGACGCGCTCGGCGGCATCATGGGCAAGGCCGCCGATGCGGCCGGCATCCAGTGGCGCGTGCTCAATGCGTCGAAGGGGCCAGCCGTGCGTGCAACGCGCTGCCAAGCCGACCGCGCGCTGTATCGCAGCTTCATCCGGCGCACGGTGGAGACACAGCCCAACCTCACCGTATTTCAAGCCGCCGTCGATGATCTGGTGATCGTCAATGACGCCGTGCGCGGTGCGATCACGCAAACCGGCCTGACCTTCGCAGCCCCCGCCGTCGTGCTGACCGCAGGCACGTTTTTGGCCGGCAAAATCCATATCGGGCAAACCCAATACGCCGCCGGGCGCATGGGCGACGCACCGGCCACCGCATTGGCGCACAAACTGCGCGAGGGCCGCTTTGTGGTGGACCGGCTCAAGACCGGCACGCCGCCACGGATTGACGGCCGCACCCTGGATTATTCGGTGATGAGCGAACAGCCCGGCGATGACCCACGCCCGGTGATGTCGTTCATGGGCAGCCATGCCGATCAACCCGCGCAAGTGAGTTGCTGGATCACCGATACCTGCGAGCGCACCCACCAAATCATCCGCGACGCACTACATCGCAGCCCGTTGTATTCCGGCCAGATCGAAGGCATCGGTCCGCGCTATTGCCCGTCGATTGAAGACAAGGTCGTGCGTTTTGCCGAGAAGGCCAGCCATCAGATTTTTGTCGAGCCCGAAGGCTTGTCGGTCACCGAAATCTACCCCAATGGCATCAGTACTTCGCTGCCATTCGATGTGCAATTGGATCTGGTACGCAGCATTCGCGGCTTCGAACACGCGCATATCACCCGCCCCGGATATGCCATCGAATACGATTTCTTCGATCCACGCGGGCTCAAAGCCTCACTGGAAACCAAGGCGGTGGCCGGGCTGTTTTTTGCCGGCCAGATCAACGGCACCACCGGCTACGAAGAGGCCGCTGCGCAAGGCTTGTTGGCTGGCGTGAATGCGGCGCGCTTTGTGCGACAACAAGACGCCTGCACTCTGCGCCGCGATGAAGCGTATCTGGGCGTATTGGTGGATGACCTGATCACCCACGGCACCAGCGAGCCATACCGCATGTTCACCAGCCGCGCCGAGTACCGCCTGCAATTGCGCGAAGACAATGCCGATACCCGGCTCACGCCCATTGGCCATGCACTGGGCCTGGTGGATGAAGCGCGCTGGCAGGCATTTTCACGCAAGCGTGACGCGGTGGCCGCCGAAACCGCACGCCTGTCCAGCCTGTGGGCAGCACCCAATAACGCACTGGGCGCCGCATTGGCACGCGACCTTGGGATTGAAGTCAGCCGTGAAAACAATGCATTGGATTTGCTGCGCCGCCCGGAACTCGATTACTCGCGCCTGCTGCACGTGCCTGAATTCGGCCCCGCCGTGGACGATGCAAAAGTGGCCGAACAAGTCGAAATTGAAACCAAATATGCCGGCTATCTGAACCGCCAGCGCGATGAGATCGCCCGCCAACAGCGCAACGAAGCCACCACCATCCCCACCCACTTCGACTACGCCCACGTGCGCGGCCTCTCCGCCGAAGTCCTGCAAAAGCTGCAGCGCGTACAGCCGCAAACCGTGGGCCAAGCGCAGCGTATCCCCGGGGTGACGCCAGCGGCGATTTCGCTGCTGTTGGTGCACCTGGAACGCGCCCGCCGCGAACGGGCGGCGTAAAAAAACGACACACAGGCATGTCAGGGATGGGGTGTTCACGCAGCGGCATTTCGAGCCGCGTAGTGAATGCCCCATCCCTGACATGTCGATTCACGCAGCGGCAGTTCGAGCCGGGTAGTGAATGCCCCATCCCCGGCACGTCGATTCACGCAGCGGCAGTTCGAGCCGCGTAGCGAATACCCCATCCCCGACACGTCGATTCACGCAGCGGTATTTCGGGCTGACAGGCGTATTCTTTGCCGATGACACTTCGCAACCTGCTCGTCCTCGCCATCGCCCTGACCGCCTTCACCGGCTGCAAGCGCGACACACCGCCCAGCAAACCCGCCAATGCCGGCTACAGCGTGCAGACCTGGGTGCTTCCCGCCGAAGCCGGCTCGATGGCTCCGGACTTGCAAACCGCATCCGGCGGACGTGTGCTGCTGAGTTGGATCAACCGCACCCAAGGCCGCCGCAACGCCTTGCAATTTGCCTCGTACACCGAAGCTACCGGCTGGCAAAGCCAACCGCGCACCGTGGCGGTGGGCAATGCGCTGCTGGCCAATGCTGGGGACACCCCGCACCTGCTGGCCACCCCCGATGGCGCACTGTGGATGCAGTGGTTGCAGACCCAACCTGACAGCCCCTCTGGCTATGACACGGTGCTGGCGCGCTCAAAAGACGGCGGCATGAACTGGGACCAGATCACCCGCGTCAACAGCGATGGTAAGCCGGCCGAACACGGATTTGCCGCACTCTGGCCGAATGGCAGCAATAGTGCCGGCATTGCGTGGCTGGACGGGCGCGACCAAGCGGCGATGGGCGCGGGCACTGCAGCACAGCACGCGATGGGCGCAATGCAATTGCGCAGCAATCTGTTCACGCTGGATTTGCAGCGCGGCACCGATGCCGTGGTGGATGCGCGCACCTGCGATTGCTGCCAGACCGCGGTGGCAATGACCCGCAAAGGACCCTTGCTGGCATGGCGTGACCGCAGCGCAGACGAGGTTCGCGATATTGCGCTGGCGCGCTTTGAAAACAATGCCTGGACAGCGCCCAAGCCGGTGCATGCCGATGGTTGGAAAGTGGAAAGCTGCCCCGTGGCCGGGCCGGCATTGGCGGCATCCGGCGATAGCGCGGTGGTGCTGTGGTACAGCGAAGCCGGCGGCACCCCGCATTTGCAATTGGCGCGTAGTCATGACGCTGGCGATAGCTTCCTGGCACCGGTCACTGTGGAGGCCGGCGCCCATGTCCTGGGTCGCAGCGCGGTGGGGATTGATGCCAGGCAGGTATGGGTGGCCTGGCTGCACGAAGATGCACACGGACAAACCTTGCAGTTGGCACGCTACCCCCGTGACCTCTCCAAACGCTTGCAGACCTTTGCCGTGGCCAAACTGGGCGCACGCGGCATGGCCAGCGGCTATCCCAAGCTGGCGGTGGATGCCGGTGGCGTATGGCTGGCCTGGACCGACGTGGTCGATGGCGTGGCCCATCTGAAAGGCGCACGGGTGGCGCACTGAGACCACTTGACGGCTTAACTCCGCATTTCCGCCAATAAAAAAGCGCGGGCCTTGCGCCAATCGCGGCGCACGGTGCGTTCACTGATGTCGAGCAACCGCGCGATTTCGGATTCTTCATAACCGCCGAAATAACGCAGCTCCACAATCTGCGCGGCGCGCTCGTCCAAGCTGTGCAGGCCGGTGAGCAATTCATCCAGTGCCAGCACTTCTACCGCAGCCGCCTCGCCACTGCCTTGTGCTGCACTCAGGGTCAGCGCGTCCTGCCCGCCGCCGCGCTTGTCCGCTTTGCGCGCCCGGGCGTCGTCCACCAGAACCTGACGCATGGCGCGTGCCGACAACGCCAGCAAATGATTGCGATCGACCGCTTTGAGATCCGCACCGTTGGCCAGCTTCAAATACGCCTCGTGCACCAGTGCCGTGGTTTGAAAGCCATCGCGCATGCGCCGCAGCTGCGCACGGGCGGCGCGCTTGAGCTCGTCGTATACGGCGCTATAAGCGGTGCCCAACGCCTGCGCATCGCCATTGCGGGCACGCGCCAGCAATTGCGTGACCGGCGCATCCACAGGTACTGCTGCCATCACATGACTCCGCACTGTTCAAACACTGGCCAATCCCCGTGCACGAGTGTCGCATGCGTTGGCTATTTCGCGCATCTTGCTCCGGTTGTTGCGGCGCTATTTTTCCTTGCGCCAGTTCAGCGATGCCCGGTTTTCGATGGTCGACGATTCGATCTGAATATCGAAGCCTTTGCGCAACAGATATTTCAGCGTCATCACTTGCCCTGTTCCCAGCAGTGAAACGCCATAGCCCACATACAGTTTGGGCGATAAATATTTGCCCACGCTGAGCACATCGCCGCCCAATGCGCGCGACTCATTCACGCCGGCATCGTCCAGCCCAATGCGTGCGCCCAGCTCGGCTGCCAACAAGCCACTACCGGCATTCAACGCGGCCTTGGCCGCCCCCAGTTGGCGCGCTTCATTGCCGGACAATGCCGACAATGGTCGGCCCAGGGTGAGATAGGCCAACGCTTCGGACTCGCTCTTGGCCGGGTCGGAATACACACTGGCCTGCGGTGCACTGGCGCGGCCTTCCACGCGGATGCCGGCGGTGACATCCCCCACCTGGCGTTCGGCGCGGATGTCCAGCAAGGGGTCATCTACCGGTGTGTTCGACCAACGCAGGCGACCACGGGTGATCTGCAAGTTTTGCCCGTAAGCGCGGTAGCGGCCTGCGATGTCGAGTGCGCCGCTGCCCAGCATGTCGCGCTGGGGCGTGGCACGCACGCGCAGGCTGCCGCCCAGTGTGCCTTTCAGGCCATAGCCATCCAGTTGCACGGCCTGGCCCATGACCAAATTGAGATCCATGTCCAAGGCAGTGGCGGCGGCCACAGGGGTGGGATCGGCGGGATCCAACACCACGACATCAGGCGAGGGTGACACCCCCATATCCAGCCGTTCCAGCTGAATGTTGGCTTCCGATACATTGACGCTGCCGCGTATTTGTAAGGGCTGCCCGGCGCGATAACGCAGGCTCAAGTCGGGGCTGGCGATTGCGCGCAGTTGGTGGGTATCGGCCAGCAGCAGGTTGTTGCCGCGCAGTTGCAATTGCAGCGGCGTGTCATCGCTGCGCCAATCCAGCTGACCATCGAGCTGCAACACGCCTGTTCCTGCGCCCACTTGGCCGTGGATGCGGGCGCTGCCATCGGCTTGCGCAAGCAATTGCACGTCACCCTCGTGCAGACTGATGCCCAGCGCGGGGAGTTCGGTGGAAAACTTTTGCAGGCGTGCCTGCCCACCCAACAACGGTTTCGCGCGGGTGCCGGCCAACTGCACATCCACATGCAGATTGCCGGTGGGCGACACGATATCGGGCGAGAACAATTCAACCCAAGTCAGTGCATCAGTATCCAGTCTCAAATTGCCGGACAACGGTGCGTAAGCATCAAAACCGGTGACGATGTGCGCATCCAGTTGACCGCTGCCATTGAGCCCGCTGCTCAGCGTGGCTTCCACACGATGCGGGTCAAACGCAGCTTGCACCGCCAGTGCACGGTAGCTGAACACATCCCGGCGTGCGCGCGGCCGATTGCGCAGGCCGCCGGCGTCCGAGCGCAGCGTGGCGGTGCCGCGCCATGTGCCGCCAACGGGTTGAAGATGGGCATTCAGCGACAGCACACCATGTACGGCCCACGGCTGGCCATCACTGCGGTCGGGCAGATACGGCGTGAGCAAGGTCAGTGGCAAAGCGTGCCCTGCCAACTGCACACCGCGCCGTGGCCAGTCGGCGTCGGCACACACGCCGCCACCGCCCACCGCTTGCAAGCAGGCATTGGCCAGCGTTGCGCTGCGCCCATCCCACGTCCACTGCGCAGCGTGTTGCAACGCCCATGCTGGGCCGATGCTGGGCTGCAATTGCAGTGCCGTCACCCCCCCCTGCCAACGCGTGCCGTGTTTGCCCGCATCACCACGCGCACTCAGGCTGCCGCTATCACTGCTGACATCGATGCCCCATCGCAGACGCTCCATCGCGCCGCGCAGATCTGCGTGCAGCGTGTGCAGCGGCAGCCCAACGTGCAGGCCTTGGGCGTCGATGACCAGCGCGCCAGAACCACGCCGCCACGGCAGATGCCCCTTGGCGCTCAACTGCGCGACCCGATAGTCGGCAAATGCCAGCCCATTGCCGACAAGCTCGGCGGTGATATCGGGCGCGTCACGCGCACCGCGCAGGTGCACGCTGCCGCGCACACTGCCGCGCCCATCGGGCAGCAGGTCTTGCAATTGCAGGGGGTCAAAACGCGCATCGAGTTCGATGCTGTCTGCCCATTTGCCGTACGCGCTCAGCTTGCTTTGCCCCAGTGTCAGCTCGGCATTGCCCGCGTAGTGGTCACCATCGATTTGCACATCCAGCTGGCCGGCCAAAGCACGTTTGCGCAAGCTGCCGCCCAAGCGAGTGACCTCCAATTGCGCCAGCAAGCCGCGCGCGCCTGTCCGCAGTTCGCCATGGCTTTGCAGATCGCCATTCACCGCACCCGGCCAATCGGGCGCGAAATAGCCAGGATCAAAACCCGCCAATTGCGCCTTGGCCGTCCACTGCAATGCCGGTGACCATGCCAGTTGCCCACTGGCATCCAAACGCCCCTGCGGCATACTGATGCGCAGATTACGCAGCTGCACACCGTCGCGGTTACCCAACCCATCAAGCTCCAGCACGGCGTGGTCGCGGCCGCGTTGCAACTGCGCCTTGCCAGTTGCCAGCCAACGCGCCAGCGTGCCTTCCAGTTTGAAGTCGCCATCCGCGCTGATCGTGGTTTGCGCATCCCGACTACGCCAGCGCAGACCGCGCGCGGCGATGTTCAGCGCCAACGCGGCGTGCTTGGGATCGCGCAGATCGGCCTTGCCATCGGCGCTGATGCGTCCATCAAACACCTCCGCCACCAGCGAGTGCGCGCGCAAGGTTTGGGCTTCCAAACTGAGCTGTGAAGGCAGCACGCGCAAATTGAAGTCATCCTGTTGCAGCTGCCCCTGCACGTTCGCGCGGCCCCCCACACCGGTAGCCGTGAGTTGCACGGCCAAGGGGGTGGACGTCTCACCACGGCCGGCGAGCACGGCCAAATCCAACGCGGTGCTGTTGGCTTGCAAACGCCAGCGCGGGGTGGCGGTATCGCCTTGCAAGCGCAGCATGGCGTGCACCGGGGCGGGTGCATGGCCATCCACGGTGACCACCAGTGCGGCCAAGTCACCGCTGGCATACACGCGCAACTGCGCGGCGGTTTGCCCGGTGGCGGCGGGGAATATGGCGCTGGCACGCACATCGCTGCGGAAGTTGTCGCGTGGGCGATAGTCACCCTGCGCACTGAATTGGCCGCGATCACTGTCGATGCGCAACTGTTCGATATGCAGCGCGCCCGGATCCAGCCGCACACCACCGCGCACACGCTGCAACAGAATTTGCGGCACGCCTTCTTCAGCGATGGCGAGGCGATCCATGACGATGGCATCGACGTGCACATGCACGGGCACATCCAGCATGGGCAGGACATCCGGCCAGCGCGGCAACTTGAAAGGTGAATCGTCGCGCGGCAGATCCAGCCTGGCATCAGCAAGACGCAGGCTGTGTACACGCACGCTGCGGGTCAACAGCGGCAGCAGCGCCGCCTCCAGCGTCAAGGTACCGGCATCCAATTTGAGGGTGCCCATTGCGCATGCCGCCTGCGCAGTTGCCACGCAGTCACCATCCCGCTGCATTGGCATGCGCAGCTGCACGCCCCGCAAAGTCAGCGGGCCGGCCAAATGGCCCTCGGCCTGCGTCCACGTCAGCGTACTGCCGGCGGGCAACTGGGCCGTGATGTGTCGCAATAGGAAGTCACGGCCGCCAACGGTCGCCAGCAACCACGTCAGTGCCCCGGCCGAAATCAGCAGCAGCAACACCAGTGCGATACCACCCACGCGCAACACGACGCGCCGGATCACAGATCAGCCCCGATATTCAGATGCAGGGTGAAGGGCGATTCGGGGCGGTTGAGGCCACGTGCAATATCAATCCGCACCGGCCCGACCGGCGAGCGCCAACGCAGGCCGATGCCTACGCCGGTGTGCGGGTCGGCGCGCCTGCCATCAAATGCACTGCCGCTATCCACAAACACCGCCGCACCCCACGGGCCGTTGAAATAGCGTTCGTATTCGATGCTGGTGGTCAGCACACTGGAGGCACCCACGGCATACAAATCGCCTTGGCTGTTGCGAATGCGCGGGCCAATTTCACGCCACCCATAACCGCGCACGCTGCGATCGCCACCGGCGAAATAACGCAGGCTGGGTGGCAGATTCAGCAGGTCGCCGGTGAAAGTGCGGCCGGCTTCGCCGCGCACGATCAGCCGGCTATCGGCATCGAAGCCATGAAACCACTGCGCATTGGCATGCAACTGCACGAAGCCTGCGGCATTGCCGTTGCCACCGCGCAGCGTGAGACCAGCACCAAAGCCGCTGCGCGGGGCCATCCGGTTGTCCACATCGATGTAGTCGGCGCGCAGTTCCGGAAACACGAAGCTGGCAAATTGATACAGCCCCACCGGCTGGTTGACGGTGAAATACGACCACCGCTCGCGCAGCACGTGCGCAGAGGCCACCAGATTCAGATGTTCGCTGTATTGCCCGCTGCGGCTAACCACAAATTCCAGGCGGCGATTGTCGAGTGAGTCGGTCTGTTCATCGGCCGCTTGCAGACTGGCGGTGTACCAGCCGTCCCGCCACGCAAACGCCGGCATGCGGTATTGCACGGTGGCGGTTTTGCGCTGGTTGCCCCAATCGATTTGCGCCAGCGCCTTGTGCCCGCGTTGATTCAAATAGCGGCGCTCAAAGCCCGTGCTGAAGCCGGCACCGCTGCGGGTGCCGTAACTGAGGCCATAGCTGTAAATACTGCGCGGAGCCGGGGTCAGGTTGACCTGCACCAGCACCTGTTTGTCCTGCGCCGTTTCCGGGGTGGCGCTGACATCCACCAAGCCGAAATAGTCCAGCGCCACCAGCGAGCGCCGCAGGCGTTCCAACTGCGCCGCGTCATAGGCCTGGCCTGGCGTCCAGCCCACCAGTTTTTGCAACAGCTCGTCGCGCAACACCGGCGCTGGCGACTGCGTGAACACCACCTCGCCCAACCGGTAGCGCGGCCCGCTGCTCCAGCGCAGGTCAATATCGGCGGCGTGCTCGGCGCGGGTCACCTGCACTTGATGGATGATGAAGTCGGCATCGAAATACCCCTGTGCCGCCAGCGCCCGGTTGACCCGGGTTTTGCTGGCCTCGTAGCGGCTGTGATCAAGCACCTCGCCCGTGTGCGGTACGAATGCCGCCAGTGCCGCGCGGACTTGCGCATCGTCGCCACCGGCACCGGTCACCACCACTTGCCGGCCCCGCACCTGCACGGGGAGGCCGGGGTCAATGCTGATGCTGACGCTGAGCACGTCGTCCTGCGACGTTTCCGGCGCGTCGGCGGCGGCGGGGTCATCGTCGGGCGCACCGACGGTCTGCGGGTCGGCACGATCACTGCGCTGAATGCGAATGACCGGCGCGTAATAGCCAAACGGCTCCAAGGCCTGCCGCGTCTGCGCATCCGCTTGCTGCAACAGGTACGCCAGCCGCCGGTGCGTCAACCGCTTGCCCACCGCATCTTGCAAAGACAACGCACTGCGCACGTTGTCGAGCAGTCGTTGGTCGCTGGTGCCCCGCAAATCGACACGCGTCACCGTGACCGCCGATACCGGCAGCGCCAACAAACAGAGCACAAGGCTGGACAACACGCGGGGGATCACCACAGGCATGTCTCCAGAATAACGGTGACTGCTGCGTTGGCAATCATTGCTGGCATTGCAGGCACTGCGATGATGGTCTTGCGCATAAACATCGCCGCCCTTATGAAGGAATGTACTAATCCAAATTTAAACAAGGAGTTGAGTTGCAAGCAACGCGCTGAGCTAAGGTGAGTACGCATGCAATGTCTTCAGGATCGCGCCTGAGCAAATCATTCCTACCAATTGAAACTGAAGCCTCCGCCGCACTTCGCCGATTGCTTTCTCGGCAGTGGGAGGCAGGCGAAGCAATCGCGGAGAGACTCGCTATACCGCTCACTACACTGGCCACACGCGTTGCGTGACTGCCGTGCGCCCGCCTACATGCTCTCGGTTGATTCGCAGCGCGTGTTGTCCATTGCGATGCAGGAGTTCGTCGAAGAAGCCCATTCAGGGTGGTGAGTCGAACGCGTGTATTCGCTCAGCGATAATCCATGCCTACTGCGATTGAGTGGAGTTGGTGCATTCCTCGCGCCGAGAATAGTCGAAGGTCCAAGCGTCTATAGGATCTCGGGCATGTCAAAGCGAGAGGTGGAGCTCAGGCGCAAACACCGCCTCATAACCCGCGTACGGCAATGGCTGCGCCATTAAGGCTGCAGCCTCCAGTTGCAGGCGGTCTTCGCTGGATAGGGCGCAGCCATTGGCTGAGCTCGAGGTGACCGCACCGCCTGTACTCTGATTCAGCGTCAGGGTGCAGCCAGAGGGAAATGCGCGGGTCGTGAGGCTTTGCCAGGTCGTGACGATCCGGGCCCGCAAGGCGGCATGGTAGCTGGCGCGTAGATCATTGTCTGGGCTGCCGCTTTGGGCACTGCTGGCGCCGGCCGTAGAGGTCGTGGGCGGAGGCGATAGGCTCGATGCCGCCGATGACATGTTTGAAGTGACGTAGTCGCCGGTCGTACTCAGGGTGCGCGCAAGGCTCGGGTCACGATTCGGAATGATGGCGTGCGAGGTCGTGGTGGCGGGATGTTCGGCGGGCGGCTCGGATGCCGGCGGCACCGGCACTGTGGGGCTCGGCTGCGGGTTCGTCTCCTTGCGCGGCACCGCAATGAACGTCACCACCAACGCACCACCATCACCTTGTTCTGCGGTCCCCGTACCAGTCATGCCTTGGCCTGCGACGTGCAGTAGGCACCAAGCGAGGACAGCATGTAGCAGCAGCGTGACTGCGCCGATGATCTGACGTTCGAGCGTGGATTCGGTGCTGGAGGGCAGCAGGCGTGGCATCTGCCAAGTGTACGAGCCCTGCCCTGAATCTGATGAGCCCCTCCATCCATCGGGAGAGCAAGGACACGCACCAATCCCCCTTTCACTGACCCTCAGATCAGGGTTTCCCGATAGTGCCGCAATTCACGCGCTATGACACTGGTGCCATGACCACGGCCCGTTCCCAGCTGATCACCACCGGTACCGGCGGCACCTTCCACTGCGTCCAGCGCTGCGTGCGCCGCGCCTTCCTGTGCGGGCAGGATCGCTACACCGGTCAATCCTTCGAGCATCGCAAGGCCTGGGTCGAGCAACGCATCTCCCTGCTCTCCGACTGCTTTGCGGTGGCCATCCACGCCTATGCGGTGATGAGCAACCACCTGCATCTGGTGCTGCAGCTCGATCCAACGCTGCCTGCTGCATGGTCCGATGCCGAAGTCGCCACCCGCTGGGTGCGCCTGTTCCCCCCGCGCGAGGACGCCGAGGCCGCCCGTGACGCCAAGCGCGACCGGCTGATGCAGCAGCCGGACTATGTGACGGTACTACGCGAGCGCCTGAGCAATCTCTCCTGGCTGATGAAATGCCTGGCCGAACCTCTGGCACGCGCCGCCAATGCTGAGGATGCCTGCAAAGGCCGGTTCTGGGAGGGACGGTTCAAAGTCCAAGTGCTGTGCGACGAACGGGCGCTGCTGGCGGCCATGGCCTACGTGGATCTGAACCCCGTCCGGGCAGGCATGGCCGAGACCCTGGCAGTCTCCGACCACACCAGCATCCGGCATCGCCTGGCCACATTGACGCCTGCCGACCTGGATCGTCCGCTGCGCCCTGTGCTGGGGCAGGCGACAGCCCGCACCCCGCTGGGCCTCAGCCTGCGCGCGTATGTGGGCCTGGTGGAATGGACTGGCCGGCAGCTGCGGCCCGGCAAGCACAGCATGGCGCACGATGCGCCGCGCGCTCTGGCTTGCCATGACGATGCGGATCGCTGGGCCATGCGGGTCAAGGCGGTGGGCTCTGGCTACTGGCGGGTGGTGGGCGATGCGACGGACCTGATCGCGACCGCCGAACGGTTGGGACAACGCTGGTTGAAGGGGATCGGGCTGGCAAGGCAACTGGCAAACGCCGGTTGAGGATTTGACGCGTGTTCCATCGCCCGGACGGGAGGATGGCGCGTGGGCGCAGGTTTGTTCGGGGCTTTGGTAGCAAGTAAGGAGATGCGATTTCAGGACTTCAGCGCGGGTGCCGTTTTACTCATGGGGAATGGTGCGTGTCCTTGTTTTTCTGTTTTTCTACATCACAACCCCACAAACAACAAAGCCCGCAGCGATGCGGGCTTTGTTGTTATGGGCGATCAGAGTCAAACGCTAATTTACTCTGGCCCCTTTTTTCCCGGACGCCGCTAGCCTTCGATACTTACAATCAAACTTGCCGAATCACTGCTGATTAAATCTTGGTCAGATACGTGGTCGAAGTGCATATGGGACACGCCTTTCGTTTCTGCGAGAACTATTAGCCCCAACAAATTATTCGCGATTTGCTTGAGGGCACTGGAGTCGCCTTTGATAGTCACCGTGTTGTCGGCCACGGATATCTTTACAGGCCCATTGGCGACTTCAACGACAATCATCGTCAATGAAAGTGCGACATTGAGAACAGAATCAATTGCGAACGCGTCGCCATCAGCTGCGGATAGTACTGAAGCGAAGCGAGAGATCGCATCGACAGTCATGGTCAACTCCAGCTCAACTCCATCCCATGCCGCGCTGATGCCATGAATATGCTCTCGTGCATGAGTACTCATTCGTAGTCACCCCGCCGAATGGTTTCTGGCTTGATTGGGGTATGAGGGTCAGGGAGCTTCGTCACTTGACCCGACGGGGACTTAATTTGAGTCTCAAGATTCAGATGTGGGCCTTGTTTCTGAACATGACCACTATTTGGGTTGACATCAAAACGAGCGTTCTTTGTGACCGTGTTTCCAGCGGCATCGACGGTGGAACTAGAGAACTGCACATTGCCAGCCGGTGTCAAAGCAACCTTGGCATCTGATCCCACGTGCGCGGCCCCTTTTTCCACGGCTTTAGTCATTGATATTGCTTCGTCCGCGTGTTTGAGGGCCTTTCCAGCAACATCACCAGCAATAGGAACGAAGCCCACGCCAGCGGCAACCACATTGATAACAGTGGGATTCTGGATCGCCTCAACAACACCCTTGATATCGCCGATAACCGGCAAGAAATCAGCGATCAACCCAATCGTAGCCCTTGCCGTTGCTGGGTCAGGCGGAGCCATCTGGTACTGGCCCGTATAGAAGTTCGCTCCATCGCGACCATCCGGGTCAGTGAAGCGATACGGATTGTTAAAGGCGTAGGCGTATCGGTTGAAGTTCGTCATCGGCTTCTCGTAAGCCGTGACGGGATCGACGGAGAGGAAGCGTCCGATCTGCGGATCGTAATAGCGCTGAACACTCTGACCCGACGCGATTCTCCACCGCCGACGGTGCGAGGCCTTGATGCGGCGCGGCTTGGCGAGTGCTGGCAGCCCTGACACGGGTTCGACGATCCTCAAAAAATCCCTTGATGCACTTTTTCGCCCAGACGGGCGCGCAGGTCAAGAGCAAGAGCGGTTTTGCAGGAGTGGATGATCGCTGATCGGATGGTGTCGCGTGTCCGGCTCGCCTCGCGGTGGCCAGCGTGTCGGTGCGGAAGAGCGCTCCTTCCAGTCGCAGTCAGCGTGGGCCTGCGGCCCACCAGGAGCGTACTCCGGGGTGTTGGGGCGGAGCCCCAACGGTGACGCTCTTGGAGGCGTGGCGAAGCGGGATCGCACGGGTCGCGGCGGCGGTGGAGAGGCGATTCAGTCTCGTCCTGCTGACCCGCTTTTCGTTTTGCTGTTGCTGTTCTGATGTCACGAAGCGGCGTCGGCTTGAACCGCGTAGCGGTTAAGCCGCGCCGCCTCGTGTACGCGAACGTGCGACGTGCTCTTGCGTGTGCGCGCAGCGCGCACGCGGCTTGAGTGGGCGTGCGCAGCACGCGCACTGCGCGGCCAAGGACGGCCGCGCCGGTGAGCGAGAGTGGTGGGGCCACGTGGCCCCGGCGCGACTGCGCCGGCAGGCCAGCCAACATCAACGCAGATTATGCGAAGCGACGGGCTGGCGCGGCGCTTGCTGCGCATCGGCTCTTTGGCGCGCAGCCCTTGCGCAAGCGCCGTGACAGACCGGCGGTTTGCATAATCCGGCGTTATGTTGGGACTGCAACCCGCGCAGCGGGTTGGGCCGCGTGGCGCGACAGCGGCCATGGATGGCCGCAACGGGGTGATCGGTCGCGCGAGCATGCTGCTTGTCGGCGTCGGCTTGAACGCGAAGCGTTAAGCCGCGCCGTCGGGATCGCGCGTGAGCCGCGCCGCCGGGTGCGTCGCCGCGTGCACGGCATGCAGGCGCGCAATGGAGACGTGTGTGTACCGCTGCGTGCTGGTGATCTGCCCGTGCCCGAGGATCTCCTGCACATGGCGGATGTCCGCCCCGTTGTCGAGCATGGCGGTCGCCATCGTGTGCCGGAACAGGTGGCACGCGCCGCGCTTGGTGATCCCGGCCTGCTTGAAGTAATCGCGCACACGCCAGCTCAACCCATCAGGAGAGAGGGGTTGTCCGTACTGATTCAGGAACAGGTGCTTTACCGTGGGATCGACCAGCACCGCCGGCCTGGCCTCGCGTTCGTATTTCGTGACCCATGCAAGAGCGCGTTCGCCGATGGGCACGAACCGATCCTTCTTGCCCTTGCCCAGCCGCACATGCAGCGTGCCGCGCGTGCGGTCGAGGTCGGATTGATGCAGGTTCGTCAGCTCCACGCGCCTGATGCCGGTGGCGTAGAACAGTTCCAGGCATGCCCGATCCCGCAGGCCGTCCGGTGTCTCGATGTCGGGCAAGGCGAGGACGGTTTCCATTTCATCGAGCGTCAACGGCTCGCGCAGGTCGTCCGTGCGCTTGGGTAGCTCCAGATCGGCGGCAGGGTTCGACTCCAGGACGCGCTGCCGCACCAGCCAACGGAAGAACATCTCCAGCGTGAACAGGGCCACCCGCTGACCATTGACCGCGATGGGCGCGCCGTTGGCCTTGCGATACAGGAATAGATGCCGCTGGAAGCGTTGCAAATGCGCGTGGGTCACCTCCTGCGGCTTGCCGATGCCGCGCTCCATGCACCACGCATGGAAGTGCGCCAGCCGGCTCCTGCGCGTGCGCACGTCGTTCACGCTGCGGTGCTGGGTCTCCAGTGCATCGAGGTAGCGACGCATCCATGCCGCCAGCCCGTCCGGATCGGACGGAGCCAGCAATAGGCGCAGTCGCTCGGTGCGAACGCCGGCCATGTCAGTGGCCCGCCGTCGTGTGGCCGTTGAGCTTCCTGCTACGCGGTTTTGCAGCGACAACCGCAGCGGGAACGCTGGAAGCCGCGTCGGGCGTGGCTTTGCGGGTCATTTGACCACCCCGCGAGGTACCCGCAAGGTCACCGCAAGGTGGCCGCAAGGTACCCGCAAGGTCGGAGGTCTGACCCCGCAAGGTCGCCGGTTTACCCCGCAAGGTCGTGTCGTTACCCCGCAAGGTCGGTGTGATTTCCGGTGCGGCAAGCCCCATCAACTGCGGTTCGGCACGGTCGTTCTGGCCATCGAACGCCAGACTGTAGGTGTACAAGCTGCCGTTCTGGCCGCTGTGCATGCGCACGTATTCCAACTGCACCAGTCGATCCAGATGCACCCGCAATTGCGTGTCCGACAGGCCCAGCACCCCACGCACCGTGCGACGGGTAAAGCGCACCCCCGCTTTCGCGGGGGCAGGCTCGCCGCGTGGCGTGTCGCTGCCCTGCACTTGCTGGCTTACCCACGCATCGAGCGCGGCCAGCACGCGCCTTGTTTGGGGTGGCAGTTCATCCAGCGAGCGACCCAGCACCGCATGCGCAAGCCGATTGGCCAGTGCGATATCAGCCTGCGTGACCTCGATGTACTCGACGCTCGCGCCGTCGACCTCGATCACGCCGACCTTGCGCTGGTGCTGGTGCAGCAGCGCAATGGCGTCGATCAGGGCCAGGTACTTCACATGGTCGCGGCGCAGGCGCACGCGATCCGATGCGAAGGTCAGCGATTCGGCGAAGGGGTTCACCACCGCCAGCGGGCGTAGCAGCGTTTGCGCGGCGCGATGCGCACTCAACACATGCTCGCTGCGCACCTTCGCCTGCAAGCCTTGCAACGTGCGCGCCTGCCGCTGGCGCTGCTGGATCGCCGCCGTTTGTTCGGGGGTTTCGTTGATGGTGAGGACAAGACAGCGGTTCAACAGCTCTTCGTCGATGTCGATGGCCGTGGTCGTCAGGCACAGCATCACCGGGCCTTCCACCCGATATTCCGACGTGACCAGCTTCCCCGTCGCCGGGTCTTTGCCCGTCGAGGCAATCGTGAGTTCGCCTTGCGACTGCAGCAGCTTCAACGCATAGGCGGCTTGGCGCACGCCTTCTTCCTCGGCAATCGCCAGAATCTTGTGCCGCAAGTCGCCCTCGCCGATGTAGAACAACGATTGCCCGGTCATCGCGCTGTAGTGGACGCGCTGGCCTTCCGGCATCAGCGACAGCAGCGCATCCATCAGCGTCGATTTGCCGGCGGCGCTGGTGGACTGGATCAGGATCGCCAGCGGCTTGTCCAGCAGCCGCGAGGTCATCGCCAGATAGCCCACCAGTGCATTGGTCGCCTCGCCGATCACGCCGATGGCCTCCACGTCGGCCGCGATGCGCGAGACAAGCTCGGGATCGCGCAGCAGCGCCAACCCGACGGCTTCCTGTTCGGCGGTGAGTGCGGGTGTCGTATCCGTGGCGTCCGGCTGCAACGCGCCCCGGATCGCCGCGTCCTGCACCGGCTCCAAGGCCAGCACCAGCGCCGACAGGTCGGCGAGGAGAAGGGATTCGGACACGCCGAGTTCAACGGCGGCGGCTTTCACGAACGCGGCACGCGAACGTGCCTGATACAGATCGAGCGTGTCCACGTGCAAGCGCTCGCCCAGCGACAGCCGAGCCGTCACCTTCAACGCCTCCGCGCTCAACGCCCGCGCCAGCCCACGCACCCGATACGCACGCGGGCCGCGCAGGAAGCGGGCTTCATCGGGCGAGACTATTTCGATGCCTTCACCGGCGGCGGGCAACAGCGGGGCGGCGAGCGGATCGGGGGCCTTTGGGGTGGTCGTGGGCATAGCGGGCTCCTGGCCAAAACCTGTCAAGCAGAACAACTCGACGCAAGAATATCCGCTTTAGTAGTATTTACAACCCCAATAGCAAAGCTGGCCTTACGGTATGGACTCCTTCAATGCTTCCACTCCAACCCCCGTGGCCATCAGCGACGACGAACGCACCTTCTTCATCGAGCTCGGCACGCGCATCCACGCGTTGCGCAAGGCACGCCGCATCACCCAGGTGCAGCTTGCCGAGCAGCTTGGCGTCTCCCAGCAGACCGTGACCGCCTACGAGAGCGGCAAGCGGCGCGTGCCGATCTCGCACCTACCGCGTCTGGCCAGGCTGCTGGGCACGTCGGTAGAAGCCTTGCTCGGCGAGCCTGCGCCCAGCGGCAAGCGCGGGCCACAACCCAAGATCGCGCAGCAGCTACAGCAGATCGAAGCGCTGCCCAAGGCCAAGCAGCGAGCCATTAGCCAAGTGTTGGATTCGGTCATCGCCGCGCATCAGTAGCGGAGCACCGCAACCCCGCAAACAACAAGGCCCGCAACCTGCGTTGCGGGCCTTGGGCGTTATGGGCGATCAGGAAGTGAGCCTGGAACCGTTTTTCCTCTTTTCGTGATGTGCCACGTCCCGCTGGCTCAATTCTTAAGCCATTTGACGCAAGGACCGTCGTGCCTGAGTTGCGAGAGCTTTCGATCAGCTCTCATTACCAATTTGGCATCGGTCGCAGATGACTTTGCTCGATCAATCCACTCAACTGCCTCAAAGCACGTTTCTTCGCGTCCATGCATAGCGAGATAGGTGGAAAGATTCAACATTGCACCGACGTCGCCCCTATTAGCTGCAACTCGTTGCCAATGCATCGCCTTGCCCATATCTGGAGCGGCGAGTTCATAGTAAAGAATTAGCTTCTTGACTGCCTGCAAATCTCCTTTGTCAGCCTTATCTTGCAAGACGACCAAATCCGCGGGGCTAAGTAAATATTGATCCCCAGGAGTGGCTGATTGCTCAGTCGCACGATTTCCCTGACCAGAGCAACCCAGGAGCAACATAATCGCCAGCATCAATCCAAACAGCGGCATCTTGGCCATGATCGAGGTGCTCACTGGGGTCATTTCAGCTTGTCGTCTTTGAGCTTAAAGGTCTCAGTTCTCGGAATACGAGAGCCTGTTTCCGCTTGGCCATAACGCAACGTGACTGTTCCGGTCTTCGTATTGACCGAAATGCTCTTAATAGCGGAACCGGCGACGGGGTTGCCCTTCCCGCCCGGAGCAAATTGCTGGAACGCACCTTGCTTCCCCGTGCCGTTTCGCCCCGACCAAACCGTCATCGTTGTTGTGTCACCCTGCTTTTTGTAATTGATCCAGCCATCGGCACCGGTCACCTTTGACCCATTCTTGTCCGCCATAACTTGCGCTTGATTGACGCCGAGGCTGTTCGTCATACCAAAGCGACACGAGAGCGAGAACACTGGCTCCCCAGGCTTCAACCCCATGCTGACCGCGTTGCTGTAGGTCTGATATGCATCCCAGTTTTCGTACGGCGCCCGTGTTTGATCTTGGATGATGCTTTCGTTTCCGTGGGAACCGACAGTGAATGTCCCCGGCAAATCGAACGCCGCTGCTGCGTTGTAGAAAAGACCGCCGTGGTCGTTTTGGAGGAAGTTGTTGACGTCTGTTCGGCCATCTGGGTCAACGAACTTGTACGGATTATTCGAGGCATACCAATACCGATTAAACGCCCCCACCGGATTGCTGTAAGCCGTGACGGGATCAACGGATAGGAACCTTCCGATCTGCGGATCGTAATAGCGCTGAACACTCTGACCCGACGCGATTCTCCACCGCCGACGGTGCGAGGCCTTGATGCGGCGCGGCTTGGCGAGTGCTGGCAGCCCTGACACGGGTTCGACGATCCTCAAAAAATCCCTTGATGCACTTTTTCGCCCAGACGGGCGCGCAGGTCAAGAGCAAGAGCGGTTTTGCAGGAGTGGATGATCGCTGATCGGATGGTGTCGCGTGTCCGGCTCGCCTCGCGGTGGCCAGCGTGTCGGTGCGGAAGAGCGCTCCTTCCAGTCGCAGTCAGCGTGGGCCTGCGGCCCACCAGGAGCGTACTCCGGGGTGTTGGGGCGGAGCCCCAACGGTGACGCTCTTGGAGGCGTGGCGAAGCGGGATCGCACGGGTCGCGGCGGCGGTGGAGAGGCGATTCAGTCTCGTCCTGCTGACCCGCTTTTCGTTTTGCTGTTGCTGTTCTGATGTCACGAAGCGGCGTCGGCTTGAACCGCGTAGCGGTTAAGCCGCGCCGCCTCGTGTACGCGAACGTGCGACGTGCTCTTGCGTGTGCGCGCAGCGCGCACGCGGCTTGAGTGGGCGTGCGCAGCACGCGCACTGCGCGGCCAAGGACGGCCGCGCCGGTGAGCGAGAGTGGTGGGGCCACGTGGCCCCGGCGCGACTGCGCCGGCAGGCCAGCCAACATCAACGCAGATTATGCGAAGCGACGGGCTGGCGCGGCGCTTGCTGCGCATCGGCTCTTTGGCGCGCAGCCCTTGCGCAAGCGCCGTGACAGACCGGCGGTTTGCATAATCCGGCGTTATGTTGGGACTGCAACCCGCGCAGCGGGTTGGGCCGCGTGGCGCGACAGCGGCCATGGATGGCCGCAACGGGGTGATCGGTCGCGCGAGCATGCTGCTTGTCGGCGTCGGCTTGAACGCGAAGCGTTAAGCCGCGCCGTCGGGATCGCGCGTGAGCCGCGCCGCCGGGTGCGTCGCCGCGTGCACGGCATGCAGGCGCGCAATGGAGACGTGTGTGTACCGCTGCGTGCTGGTGATCTGCCCGTGCCCGAGGATCTCCTGCACATGGCGGATGTCCGCCCCGTTGTCGAGCATGGCGGTCGCCATCGTGTGCCGGAACAGGTGGCACGCGCCGCGCTTGGTGATCCCGGCCTGCTTGAAGTAATCGCGCACACGCCAGCTCAACCCATCAGGAGAGAGGGGTTGTCCGTACTGATTCAGGAACAGGTGCTTTACCGTGGGATCGACCAGCACCGCCGGCCTGGCCTCGCGTTCGTATTTCGTGACCCATGCAAGAGCGCGTTCGCCGATGGGCACGAACCGATCCTTCTTGCCCTTGCCCAGCCGCACATGCAGCGTGCCGCGCGTGCGGTCGAGGTCGGATTGATGCAGGTTCGTCAGCTCCACGCGCCTGATGCCGGTGGCGTAGAACAGTTCCAGGCATGCCCGATCCCGCAGGCCGTCCGGTGTCTCGATGTCGGGCAAGGCGAGGACGGTTTCCATTTCATCGAGCGTCAACGGCTCGCGCAGGTCGTCCGTGCGCTTGGGTAGCTCCAGATCGGCGGCAGGGTTCGACTCCAGGACGCGCTGCCGCACCAGCCAACGGAAGAACATCTCCAGCGTGAACAGGGCCACCCGCTGACCATTGACCGCGATGGGCGCGCCGTTGGCCTTGCGATACAGGAATAGATGCCGCTGGAAGCGTTGCAAATGCGCGTGGGTCACCTCCTGCGGCTTGCCGATGCCGCGCTCCATGCACCACGCATGGAAGTGCGCCAGCCGGCTCCTGCGCGTGCGCACGTCGTTCACGCTGCGGTGCTGGGTCTCCAGTGCATCGAGGTAGCGACGCATCCATGCCGCCAGCCCGTCCGGATCGGACGGAGCCAGCAATAGGCGCAGTCGCTCGGTGCGAACGCCGGCCATGTCAGTGGCCCGCCGTCGTGTGGCCGTTGAGCTTCCTGCTACGCGGTTTTGCAGCGACAACCGCAGCGGGAACGCTGGAAGCCGCGTCGGGCGTGGCTTTGCGGGTCATTTGACCACCCCGCGAGGTACCCGCAAGGTCACCGCAAGGTGGCCGCAAGGTACCCGCAAGGTCGGAGGTCTGACCCCGCAAGGTCGCCGGTTTACCCCGCAAGGTCGTGTCGTTACCCCGCAAGGTCGGTGTGATTTCCGGTGCGGCAAGCCCCATCAACTGCGGTTCGGCACGGTCGTTCTGGCCATCGAACGCCAGACTGTAGGTGTACAAGCTGCCGTTCTGGCCGCTGTGCATGCGCACGTATTCCAACTGCACCAGTCGATCCAGATGCACCCGCAATTGCGTGTCCGACAGGCCCAGCACCCCACGCACCGTGCGACGGGTAAAGCGCACCCCCGCTTTCGCGGGGGCAGGCTCGCCGCGTGGCGTGTCGCTGCCCTGCACTTGCTGGCTTACCCACGCATCGAGCGCGGCCAGCACGCGCCTTGTTTGGGGTGGCAGTTCATCCAGCGAGCGACCCAGCACCGCATGCGCAAGCCGATTGGCCAGTGCGATATCAGCCTGCGTGACCTCGATGTACTCGACGCTCGCGCCGTCGACCTCGATCACGCCGACCTTGCGCTGGTGCTGGTGCAGCAGCGCAATGGCGTCGATCAGGGCCAGGTACTTCACATGGTCGCGGCGCAGGCGCACGCGATCCGATGCGAAGGTCAGCGATTCGGCGAAGGGGTTCACCACCGCCAGCGGGCGTAGCAGCGTTTGCGCGGCGCGATGCGCACTCAACACATGCTCGCTGCGCACCTTCGCCTGCAAGCCTTGCAACGTGCGCGCCTGCCGCTGGCGCTGCTGGATCGCCGCCGTTTGTTCGGGGGTTTCGTTGATGGTGAGGACAAGACAGCGGTTCAACAGCTCTTCGTCGATGTCGATGGCCGTGGTCGTCAGGCACAGCATCACCGGGCCTTCCACCCGATATTCCGACGTGACCAGCTTCCCCGTCGCCGGGTCTTTGCCCGTCGAGGCAATCGTGAGTTCGCCTTGCGACTGCAGCAGCTTCAACGCATAGGCGGCTTGGCGCACGCCTTCTTCCTCGGCAATCGCCAGAATCTTGTGCCGCAAGTCGCCCTCGCCGATGTAGAACAACGATTGCCCGGTCATCGCGCTGTAGTGGACGCGCTGGCCTTCCGGCATCAGCGACAGCAGCGCATCCATCAGCGTCGATTTGCCGGCGGCGCTGGTGGACTGGATCAGGATCGCCAGCGGCTTGTCCAGCAGCCGCGAGGTCATCGCCAGATAGCCCACCAGTGCATTGGTCGCCTCGCCGATCACGCCGATGGCCTCCACGTCGGCCGCGATGCGCGAGACAAGCTCGGGATCGCGCAGCAGCGCCAACCCGACGGCTTCCTGTTCGGCGGTGAGTGCGGGTGTCGTATCCGTGGCGTCCGGCTGCAACGCGCCCCGGATCGCCGCGTCCTGCACCGGCTCCAAGGCCAGCACCAGCGCCGACAGGTCGGCGAGGAGAAGGGATTCGGACACGCCGAGTTCAACGGCGGCGGCTTTCACGAACGCGGCACGCGAACGTGCCTGATACAGATCGAGCGTGTCCACGTGCAAGCGCTCGCCCAGCGACAGCCGAGCCGTCACCTTCAACGCCTCCGCGCTCAACGCCCGCGCCAGCCCACGCACCCGATACGCACGCGGGCCGCGCAGGAAGCGGGCTTCATCGGGCGAGACTATTTCGATGCCTTCACCGGCGGCGGGCAACAGCGGGGCGGCGAGCGGATCGGGGGCCTTTGGGGTGGTCGTGGGCATAGCGGGCTCCTGGCCAAAACCTGTCAAGCAGAACAACTCGACGCAAGAATATCCGCTTTAGTAGTATTTACAACCCCAATAGCAAAGCTGGCCTTACGGTATGGACTCCTTCAATGCTTCCACTCCAACCCCCGTGGCCATCAGCGACGACGAACGCACCTTCTTCATCGAGCTCGGCACGCGCATCCACGCGTTGCGCAAGGCACGCCGCATCACCCAGGTGCAGCTTGCCGAGCAGCTTGGCGTCTCCCAGCAGACCGTGACCGCCTACGAGAGCGGCAAGCGGCGCGTGCCGATCTCGCACCTACCGCGTCTGGCCAGGCTGCTGGGCACGTCGGTAGAAGCCTTGCTCGGCGAGCCTGCGCCCAGCGGCAAGCGCGGGCCACAACCCAAGATCGCGCAGCAGCTACAGCAGATCGAAGCGCTGCCCAAGGCCAAGCAGCGAGCCATTAGCCAAGTGTTGGATTCGGTCATCGCCGCGCATCAGTAGCGGAGCACCGCAACCCCGCAAACAACAAGGCCCGCAACCTGCGTTGCGGGCCTTGGGCGTTATGGGCGATCAGGAAGTGAGCCTGGAACCGTTTTTCCTCTTTTCGTGATGTGCCACGTCCCGCTGGCTCAATTCTTAAGCCATTTGACGCAAGGACCGTCGTGCCTGAGTTGCGAGAGCTTTCGATCAGCTCTCATTACCAATTTGGCATCGGTCGCAGATGACTTTGCTCGATCAATCCACTCAACTGCCTCAAAGCACGTTTCTTCGCGTCCATGCATAGCGAGATAGGTGGAAAGATTCAACATTGCACCGACGTCGCCCCTATTAGCTGCAACTCGTTGCCAATGCATCGCCTTGCCCATATCTGGAGCGGCGAGTTCATAGTAAAGAATTAGCTTCTTGACTGCCTGCAAATCTCCTTTGTCAGCCTTATCTTGCAAGACGACCAAATCCGCGGGGCTAAGTAAATATTGATCCCCAGGAGTGGCTGATTGCTCAGTCGCACGATTTCCCTGACCAGAGCAACCCAGGAGCAACATAATCGCCAGCATCAATCCAAACAGCGGCATCTTGGCCATGATCGAGGTGCTCACTGGGGTCATTTCAGCTTGTCGTCTTTGAGCTTAAAGGTCTCAGTTCTCGGAATACGAGAGCCTGTTTCCGCTTGGCCATAACGCAACGTGACTGTTCCGGTCTTCGTATTGACCGAAATGCTCTTAATAGCGGAACCGGCGACGGGGTTGCCCTTCCCGCCCGGAGCAAATTGCTGGAACGCACCTTGCTTCCCCGTGCCGTTTCGCCCCGACCAAACCGTCATCGTTGTTGTGTCACCCTGCTTTTTGTAATTGATCCAGCCATCGGCACCGGTCACCTTTGACCCATTCTTGTCCGCCATAACTTGCGCTTGATTGACGCCGAGGCTGTTCGTCATACCAAAGCGACACGAGAGCGAGAACACTGGCTCCCCAGGCTTCAACCCCATGCTGACCGCGTTGCTGTAGGTCTGATATGCATCCCAGTTTTCGTACGGCGCCCGTGTTTGATCTTGGATGATGCTTTCGTTTCCGTGGGAACCGACAGTGAATGTCCCCGGCAAATCGAACGCCGCTGCTGCGTTGTAGAAAAGACCGCCGTGGTCGTTTTGGAGGAAGTTGTTGACGTCTGTTCGGCCATCTGGGTCAACGAACTTGTACGGATTATTCGAGGCATACCAATACCGATTAAACGCCCCCACCGGATTGCTGTAAGCCGTGACGGGATCAACGGATAGGAACCTTCCGATCTGCGGATCGTAATAGCGCTGCTGCATGTACGTCAGTCCCGAAGCCGCGTCCATTACATGTCCGGTATACCCCGCGCGGTCGTCATTGGCACGGTTGAGCAATTTTCCGTACGGCTCGTATTCACTGGTCTCGATCACCGACTTGCTGGCATTCGTCTTGGCGACCGGACTGCCCAAGGCATCGGTGTGATAGTAGCTCATGGTCACTGTGCTTAATCCGATCGGTCGGCTCAGTTCGGCCACCAGACTGCCAGCCAAGTACAGGTTGTTGATGCGTTTACTACCCGGCTCATCGCGCTGCCAGGTCAGGCGGCCGTCCTGGCTGTAGAAGCTGTACTTCAGGCTCGCGCCCGCGTTGTCCAGCCGAACTCGCCGTCCTTGGGCGTCATACCGATAGGTTAGGCCAGCCGTGCTACGCAGACGATTGCCAAAGTCAAAGGTCGTTGCCACCCCGTTCTTGTTGGCCAGATTGCCCTGCACGTCATAGGTCAAGCCAATGACAGTCGCCCCGGTCGCAGTGTTTTGCACATTAGTCAGTACGTTGTTCGTGTAGACGTATGTGTGGTCCCGAACCTGAGTGCCGCCACTCACCTGCACCCGCTTGAGGTTGTCGAGCGTGTCGTAGGTGTAGTTGGCCGTGCCATACATCGGCGAGGTGGTGCTGGTCAGGCGGTCCAGTCCGTCATACACCATCGATTTGGTCTGGCGCCCTGTGCCGATGTAGTCGGTCACCGCGGCCACGTTGCCGTTCGCATCGAACGCCGTGCCCAGGTCCAGCACACCGACATCCGTGCTGCGACTGGGCAGCTGGCGGGCGTTCTGGGTCATGGTGTGGACGATGCCGTTGCCGTAAGTGAACTGCTTGAGTCCGCCATTGGGGTAGTAGCTGGCATTGCTCGCCACGGTGGCCACAGCGCCCGCGTCCGCACTGGCCGTGACCTGCGTGGTCTGGCCAAGTGCATTGACGGTGTAGGCCACACTGACGCTGGCCGGATAGGTCTCGGTCGTCACTTGGCCCAGGCTGTTGTAGCCATAGGTCATTGCCCAGCCGGTTTGTAGCGTGTCCGGCACCATGCTCTCGCCCGAGAGCAGGCGGCGGTTGTTGTAGGTGTAGGCATTGGTGACGGTGTTGCCACTGTTGGCGGTGGTGACCTGGTTGGGCTTGCCGTCGTTGAAGTAGGTCAGGACCTGGTTGCCGTTGCCGTCCGGGAAGCTCAGATTCGTGAGGCGGTTGCGCAGGTCGTAAGTGCGGCTGGCTTTGCGCGCCACGATCGCACCTTCCGTGCCCGTGGGACTGCATGCCTGACTGCTGGCGACGCCCGCCGCCGACCAGCTAAGGTTGCCGGCCGCGTCATAGCCGAACAGGGTGGCGCCGGTCTCCGGCTCGACGGTTCGGCACAGTTCCTGATAGCCGTTATAGGCATAACTGCGGGTGGCACTCGCACCGCCACCGCTGCGCGCCAGCGCGGTGGGTTTACCGAACACATCTCGACTGATGGTGGTCGTGGCGCTCTCGGGCGCGGTGATGACCAACGGCCAGTCGGTGCTCGGCTGGTCATAGGTCAGGTAGCTGGTGGTGGCCGGCTGTCCACCCGGGTTGGTGACCGTGGTAGTGAAGCCGGTGTTGTAGGTGGTGGTGGTGAACCGCAGGCTTGGGCTCAGCTCGGTGTCCTGTCCAACCGAAGTCACACGGCCCAAGTCATCGTAGTTGGTCCATGTACCGGTGGTCGGTGCGCTGGTGGTCGAGGGATAGGAGGCAAACACCGCCCGACCTTCGGCGTCATAGGCCCGCTTGCTGAAGCGCTCGGTGCCGGCCACGTTGGACGCGTCGTACTCGCGGGTCAGCAGCGGACGCCACAAGCCGTCGTAATAGCTGATCTTGGTCGCATTCCCGGTGGTGGTGGTCTCGCGCCAGTGGCCCGCGGCGATACCGTACTCGGTGCTGGCGACGGGCACGAAGCTGCGGCTGGTCGCCGCCCACTTGGAGATATCGCAGGTATCGGTCTGACTTTCTGACGGATAGGTGATGCTGGCCAACCGGCCCATGGCGTCATAGGTGTAGCAGGTCTTCGCGCCGACCTCATTGGTCACCGAAGTGAGCCAGCCGTTGCTGTCCACCTCCGCCGACTGCGAGGTGGCATCGGCATACTGTATGGCTCGCGGGATCCCCCGGTACCAGTTGCTGAATGTGGTGGTGTGGTTCAACCCGTCCTTGATCGTGGCCAGGGTGCCGTCGGTGTTGTAGGTCGCTGTGGTTTGTAGCTTGCCGAACGCCGATGTGGTGAGCGGCATTGCGGTCGTTGCGTCGAACGTGGTCGCCGAGATCACCGTCCCCGCCGCTCCGCAGCCCGTGGGTAACACGGTGGTCGGCGCCACGCAGGTCACCGTCGCCGTCTGCCCGATCACCCACTTCGTCGTGTTGTCCGAATAGGTGATGGTCTCAGTCTTTGTAGTGAGCACTGTCTGCGCTTGGGCAGAGGCCGTGACAAGTAACCCGGCAGCGAGCAAGGTGCGGGCGAGGCGAGTCTTCTTCGTCATGATGGCGGGCCTCATGGCGTGCTCGTCGTCTTCACGACCTTGGTCGGGCGTGCATAGGCGTCGAAGCAATAGGGCATGCCGACACAGCCAGTGGCGACTTCCCATGTAAAGATGCGGCCTTGCTGGGTTGTTACCACCTTGCGTTGCGGAGACTTGTAGCTGGACGACATGGTGTCACCTCGGGAGCGTGGGCTTTCGCCGTTGTAACTGCCATAGGGCGCAGCGGTCGCATCAGCCAACGTCGTGTCGACCGTGCGCAAGGCGGTGGTGCCATCCCAGCCGGATTCTGTCTTTACCAATTGCCCTTCATTGGCCTGGAATCTGTTGCTGAAGCTGTAGCGGTTCACAGCGCCGTCCGGGTCGGTCAGGGTCGTGGTACGAGTGGTGGGCGAAGAAACCGTGCATGCGCTCGCCCAGCACATATTGGGCGAGCCGTAGTCGTAGCTCCACGACAGTCCCGCGGCTGGCAGGCCGGGTCCCGTAATCTTCTTGCCAAGTACCGCCAACGTGAAATAGCCAATCGGCTCCAGCGCGTAAATCGGTTGGGATTGGTAATACACGCAACTGCGCCCTACCCATGAGCGCCCCATCAATACCGGCTGCATGGTGAAAGTAGCCAGCGCTCCCGTCGGTGCCTGCACCGTGCCGGTCAGGACAGGGGGTGGGCCGGAATAGTCGCCGGCAGTGTCACACCCGCTGCCAATCGTGTTTATCTTCAGATTGAACAGCGAAGAGAGATTGGAAATCCACTTGCTGCCATCGGGCAACGTGACGGTGTCGCCCTCCGGTGGGTTGGTATAGGTCCACGTTCGGCTGCCGTCGGTGACGGTACTGACCATCTTGCTGGTGCTGGACATGTAAGTAAGTGTTAACTGGCGACCATCGCTCGCAGTGATCTGCAGCAATTGCCACGGATTGGTGGCGCTCCATGTGTAGGTCACGGTGTTGCCGAACCGATCCGTCGCCTTGGTGGGGTACATCAACACCTCATTCCTAGCCAGGGTGAAGGTGGTCGCCGCTTGAGGCGTCACGATGATGCCGTTCTTGCCGGAACCTGCCCGCAACGCAAACTGATCGACGGGTTTGGAGATGACCTCGTTCAGGCGGCTCACCATCTGGTTCAGGGTGTAGACCGTGCCATCCGGCATGACGACCTCGAAGCCCTCGCCCTGGCTGCCCGCTTCGCTGGTGGAAGCCAGCGCAACACAACGCATCGCCGCGCCACCCTTGGTCACCACGGAATAGGTATTCCCATCAGTGGGGACATGCGCGCTGGACCCCGGAACCAGCATCTCCTCATCGCCCGCGCCCGGCATGTGCAGAAAATTGCCTTGCCAGTATTCGTCGGGCTGGAACTCCCCGCCCTGGAACCACAGTGTCGGTGGTGCGCCGTATTGGGAACACCGTTTATAGACGTCGGCGGCAAGGGCCGCGCCGACCGTCCAACCCTTGGGATTGTTGACATGATTGGCGAACACGCCATGCGCGTACGGGATGTCCAGGTTCCACGCCCCGAAATGCCCTGACGCGAATCTGTCGCCCGTCGCGAAACGGCGCGCAACCCGCACCGGCAGTGCGTTGTTGCCGGGAAGATCCACGTCAACTTGGACGATCTGCAGACTGCCGCTGTTCAAGTCGACCTTGTCGCCGAAGCCCTCGGCGCCGAAGGCAGCGATCTCGCCATTCTTCTTGATCAGCTTGTCGTATTCCTGCGGGATCGTGACCTGCGCCCGAACGGGCGATGCGAGCGCCATCAACAATACGGCGCCTACGCACCAAAACCGATACTGCATGATCAAACCCCTTCACTCATTGAGCCACGGCAGCCCGCATCTATTGTGCCGCATACCTGCAGCGCGTTCTGTGCGTCGAGTCGCATGCAGGGCGTGATGGCATCGACGCGGGGACATGTAAATAAGGGTATCCGGATTTTAGTGTGGGAAGCCTGTCCTAGCTGTTGCCTGCCTTCCAACTCTTGCCTGTAGGTTTCAGGCTTCTCCAGCCCTTCCTGTCTTCAGCCTTAAATGTGGGATTTGA
>NZ_JAIQDJ010000011.1 GCF_020034655.1 Thermomonas beijingensis
GTATTGGTGACGCTGTTGCCGCTGTTGGATGTCGTGACCGTGCTGGGCAGGCCGTCGGCGGTGTAGGTCCAGCTCTGGTTGCCGTTGCCGTCCGGGAAGCTGAGTGTTTGCAGCCGGTTGCGGGCATCGTAAGTGCGGGTTTGGCGGACGTGGGTTTGCCGAGCCATCCACCGCATCGCCCGTGCACCACGCCGGCGGCGTGGTGATGGGGATTGGGGATGGAGGGGTAGATAGGGCATGAGGGCTTGTTGCGTTATGCGAAGTGAGCTTTCAAGACGTTTATGGGTCAGGGAATGCCTGAGTTGTGGGTGTCCCGGTTTTCGCGCAGATGCACGCAACCAGCATCGCATACAACAAAGGCCGCAACTTGCATTGCGGGCCTTGTGCGTTACGAGCGGGAACTAATCGTCCCTGACACCTTTTCCGTCATCGGTGAGCAGGAAAGTCGACTCTGACCCCAGTTTTCTGTTCTTCCTGTTTTTCGTTTCATAAAACCTCCACATGGTCGCCAATGAATTCATAGCCTCCAAATGCATCAGCTTGCACTTCCAGCTCCTCTCCCGATGCGGCAGCAACGAAATAAAATTGATCTCTCAGATCGCTCATAAGTGAGCGCATGAAGTCTTCTGCAGGAGGCTTCCGAAAAGATATGGTTGTTGCGAAGTACTGCCCCTCGCGCGACAAATGCATACGTACCTCTGGATCCTTGCTAGTTGTCGCAATAACCAAAAAACCGTCTTGAACTGCTTGTCTTACTTCGCCGGACGCTACATGCCGAATATCTAATTGCTCAATCACATCCCAGCCGTTAATTGCTCCGATCGTTGGCGTCAATGCAGCAATGAGCTCCAAAGTTTCTTGAATGCTTGGCAATAACATCGCTAGGTTCGTTCGTGCGCTCATGTTTACGGGTCCGGGTACATGCTTCTAAAGTTTCCGTTTTGATCTAGCCGAAGCAGATCACCACCTTCCCTTATGTGCGTTTCGCCAGCGTGCTCTGGCGCGTCACTCCTAATAGAGGTTCTTTCAGCTTTCGGGCTGTTAAAAACTTCATTGGCACGTTCCCGATACTCTTGCGGAGACCGATAGCCTTCCCGCGATGAGTCACGATGCTCCCCGTATTTCTTGCCAAATTGCTTATCAGAACCTGGTAGTTCACGGCTCGTGCCGCGTGCAGGTGCCTTAGCAGCATCTGGGGCCTCTCGCTTGAACGCAGAGAACACCGCTTTTGCTACAGCAATAGGATTGCGTGACACAACAATTGCAACACCAATTAGTGCTCCCACGCCCCGAGCTTGATCATTCGCTTGTTTTTGCTGTTGTGTCATTTGGCCACTTGCAACAAGACGTTCCTCCGTAGCCACGCGACAAGTAGAAATACCATCACACGCCTGTCGCCCATCCGGATCCGTAAAACGGTACGGATTGTTATTGGCGTACCAATACCGATTGAAGTTCCCACCCACACTTGTAGCCGTCACCGGATCCACACTCAAAAACCGTCCAATCTGCGGGTCGAAGTAGCGCTGCTGCATATACGTCAGCCCGCTCACCGCATCCATCACATGCCCGGTGTACCCCGCGCGGTTGTCGTTGGCTCGGTTGAGTAGCCTCCCGTACGGTTCGTACTCGCTGGTTTCGATGATAGCGCCCGCTGCATTGGTTTTGGCGATGGGGCTGCCTAGGGCATCGGTGTGGAAGTAGCTGATGGTGGGCGCGTTGCTGCCGATGGGGCGGGTGATTTCGGCCAATAGGCTGCCGGCCAGATAGACGTTGTTGATGCGCTTGCTGGCGGGTTCGTCACGTTGCCAGAGCAGGCGGCCGTCTTTGGCGTAATAGCTGTACTTCAGACTGGTGCCGGCGTTGTCCTGGCGGACTCTTCTTCCGTCGGCATCGTAGCGGTAGCTTTGGCCGGCGGTGCTGCGTAGGCGGTTGCCGTAGTCGAAGGTATAGCCGGTGCCGTTTCTGCTGGCGAGGTTGCCTTGTCCGTCGTAGGCCATGTTGCGGGTTTGGTGGAGACGGCTTCGCGAATGTCATCTATCCACAGGAACAGATGCTGGTCCAGCAGTTCTTCGCGGAAGGTGCGATTGGAGCGTTCGATATAGACGTTCTGGTTGGGCTTGCTCGGCTGGGTGTACTGGCTGTCCATGCCGTTGGTCTTGGTCCATTCGACGAATACCTCGCCCAGAAATTCCGGGCCATTGTTGGCATGGATGACTTGCCGAAGGCCGCGCGAGAGCGTCAGGTGCTTGAGCACGCGCATCATGCTCAAGCTGGAGATCACGCGCTCCACCTTGATCGCGACGGTTTCGTGGGTAGCGTCGTCGACGATCGCCAGGTACTTGATGAGGCGCTCTGCAAAACTCAAATCAAGACACAAAAATGGTGTCAGAGCACTGTGCGTATCAGCGTTGAACTCGTCTCTAGTGCTTCAACCGGCGCTTGCCGACGGCTACCGGTACCGCTTCCACGGTCACGTTGAAGCTGCGTGCTTCACCCGGATGCACGGCACCGACGCCGGCAACGTGACGGCCCACTTCCTCGCCACGTTCGTTGCGGATCACCACCACCATCGTGTATTCGAAGCTGCCGGTGTCGTTGCCGTTGATCGTGCCTTCCACTTGCAACGGAACAAACCGCTGTGCGGCATCGCTGGCTGAGGCATCAAAACGCAAATGCCCGCGACAGGCCGGGCAGACCGCCGAACTTTCCAGAATGGTGGCCTTGCAATGCGGGCAGGCGCGGGTGGCGCCGGCCTCGCCCGGGCGAACGGCACTCATGCAGCGCCGCCACTCTCCATTTTCGCAGCCGGTTTGACATCGCCCCAGCCACACTCCACATGGCCACGAATGCGTGAGCCCGCGGCCACGGTCAAACTGCCGGCCTTGAGGTCGCCGTTAATCGCGCCACTGGACAGCAACTCGACCTGTTTGGCCGAGGCGATATTGCCGTCCAATTCGCCGGCCAATGTGACCTTATTGGCAGACACGCCGCCGGACACTTTGGCGCCTTGGTCAATGCTGAGATTGCCCTGCACCTTGATGTCACCCTTGAACTTGCCAGCAATGCGCACATGGCCCGAGCCTTCAATCTTGCCCTCGATGATCAGATCCGAGGCGATCACCGATTCGCGTGCCGCAGCATCAGCAGTGCGAATCGGTGCAGTCTGCGATACCACCGGTTCGGCCGGTATTGGGGTGGGTGCCGGTGGCTCGAAGCGTACAGGTTCGGCAGCCTTCGGGGCCGGGGTGGGGTCTTTCCAAATAGCCATGCGACAGCTCTCCTCGGGGGCGGACTGCCGAGGCTAACATCACTTTGCAAGGATTTCCTGCATGAATACGACAACTTTAAGCGACAAGCTGCTGTTTTCGAAAAAACTTACATCCTGAATACGCCAAACTGCGTGCGCGCTTCCATCGGCGCATTGAGCGATGCCGACAACCCCAGCCCCAGTACGCGGCGGGTGTCGGCGGGGTCGATGATGCCGTCATCCCATAGCCGTGCCGTGGCATAGTACGGGTTGCCTTGGTCTTCGTACTGCTGGCGAATGGGGGCTTTGAAGGCGTCTTCCTCTTTCGGTGTCCATACACCGCCCTTGGCTTCGATACCGTCGCGCTTGACCGTCGCCAGCACACTGGCGGCCTGTTCGCCGCCCATCACGCTGATCCGTGCATTTGGCCACATCCACAAGAAACGTGCGCCGTAGGCACGGCCGCACATCGCATAGTTGCCGGCACCAAAACTGCCGCCGATCACCACGGTGAGCTTGGGCACGTGCGAGCAGGCAACGGCGGTCACCATCTTTGCGCCATCTTTGGCAATGCCGGCTTGTTCGTATTTTTTGCCGACCATGAAACCGGTGATGTTTTGCAAAAACACCAGCGGGATACCGCGTTGGTTGCACAGTTCGATGAAGTGCGCGCCCTTGAGCGCGCTTTCCGCAAACAAGATGCCGTTGTTGGCAATGATGCCTACCGGGTAGCCATGCAGATGGGCAAAGCCGGTGATCAAGGTTTTGCCGTAGCGCGCCTTGAACTCCTGCAGCTCGCTGCCGTCGGTAATCCGGGCGATGACTTCACGGATGTCAAATGGCCGGCGTGGGTCTTTCGGCACGATGCCGTACAGCTCTTCGCTGGCATACAGCGGTTCACGCGCCGGCACGGTGGCCACCGGCAGCACTTTTTTGCGATTGAGCATCGCTACCACCCCGCGCGCGATTTCCAGCGCGTGGCGGTCGTCTTCTGCGAAGTGATCGGCCACGCCCGAAATGCTGGTATGCACATCGGCGCCACCCAGCGTTTCAGCATCGACCACCTCACCAGTAGCCGCCTTCACCAGCGGCGGGCCGCCCAGAAAAATGGTGCCTTGTTCCTTGACGATGATGGATTCATCGCACATCGCCGGGACATACGCGCCGCCGGCGGTGCACGACCCCATCACCACCGCGATCTGCGGAATGTTGTCCGCGCTCAAACGTGCCTGGTTGTAGAAAATGCGGCCGAAGTGTTCCTTGTCCGGGAATACCTCGTCTTGCAGCGGCAGGAACGCGCCGCCGGAATCGACCAGGTACACGCAAGGCAAGTTGTTCTCGCGTGCCACTTCCTGTGCGCGTAAATGCTTTTTCACCGTCATCGGGAAATAGGTGCCGCCCTTGACGGTGGCGTCATTGGCCACGATGACGACTTCCTGACCCATCACCCGGCCAATCCCGCAGACCATGCCGGCGGCGGGCGCGGCATCGTCATACATGCCCTCGGCGGCCAGCGGCGCAATTTCCAGAAACGGTGAGCCTGGATCCAGCAACGCGTTGATGCGCTCACGTGGCAGCAGCTTGCCGCGCTCGGTGTGCTTGTTGCGTGCTTTTTCACCGCCACCATCGGCCGCACGGGCCAGCCGGCGGTCGAGCTCGGCCACCAATGCGCGGTGATAAGCCACATTGTCTTGGAAGTCTTGCGAGCGCGGGTCAAGCTGGCTGGTCAACGCGGGCATAGGAGCAATCCGGTGTGGCAAAACGCCAAGGATACCCGTTGTGGCCAAATTCCCGGAATGGCGCTGCGAGTCTGCGACAATAGGCGGCCATTCGTTTGCACTCTTTGCCGTGGCCCGTCTCGATCACACCCCTCAAACGTTGCACATCACCGACCTGATCCACGATGGTCGTGGCGTGGCCCGCTGGCCAGACGAGCATGTTCAGGCCGGTAAAGCGGTATTCGTCACCGGCGCACTGCCGGGCGAAACCGTGCGCGTGCAGCAAACCGCGCGTTCCAAACATTTTGATGAAGCCAAAACACTGGAGGTGCTGGCGGCATCACCAGATCGCGTACAGCCACGGTGCCCACATTTTGGTGTGTGCGCCGGTTGCGTGTTGCAGCACTTGGCCGAAGACAAGCAGATCGAAGCCAAGCAGCGCGTGCTGTTGGAGAATTTGCAGCGCATCGGCCATGTGGCCCCGGGCAGTGTGTTGCCGCCGCTGCGGGGTGATAGCTGGGGTTATCGGCGCAAGGGGCGGCTGTCGGTACGTCGGGTCGAGAAAAAAGATAACACTCTGGTGGGGTTCCGCGAGCTGGATCCGCGTTTTGTCGCCGACCTGCGCGAGTGCCACACGCTGGTGCCACAACTAGGCCTCAAGCTGGATGCACTGGGCGCATTGGTGGATGGCATGGATGGCCGCCGCGACATCCCGCAGATCGAATTCATCGCCGGTGATGCCGCCACCGTGCTGGTGTTTCGCCATTTGCAGCCACTCGGTAATGCCGACAAAACCCGGTTGGCTGCGTTTGGCGAGGCGCACGGCTTCTACATCTTTTTGCAACCGGGTGGGTTGGATTCGGTGCATCCGCTCAATGGGCAAGCGCCACGGCTATCGTTCCAGTTACCGCAGTGGCAGATTGAGCTGCATTTTCGACCGCTGGATTTCATCCAGGTCAACGCCAAGCTCAACGAGGCGATGATCGCGCGTGCGCTGGACTTGCTTGATGTGCAGCCGGGTGAGCGCGTGCTGGACCTGTTCTGCGGCTTGGGCAATTTCACCTTGCCTCTGGCGCGGGTAGCGGGCGAGGGCACGGTGGTGGGTGTGGAAGGCGATGCTGGCTTGGTGGCGCGGGCGCGCGCGAATGCGCAGCACAATGGGCTGAGTAATGTGCAGTTTCATGCCGCCGATCTGGCGCAGGATTTGGCCGGGCAGGCGTGGTTGAAACAGGGCTTCGATAAACTGCTGCTGGACCCGGCTCGCGCCGGTGCGCTGGAAGTACTCAAGCAATTGCCGCTGAAAGGGCTCAAGCGCATCGTGTATGTCAGCTGCCACCCCGGTTCATTGGCGCGGGATGCGGACTATCTGGTGAATGCAACCGGCTGGACGCTGCGCGACGCGGGGGTGATGGACATGTTCCCGCATACCGCGCATGTGGAATCCATCGCGGTGTTCGACCCACCTAAAAAGGCATGAGCATGGGGATTGAAATCGAACGCAAATTTCTACCCAGCAACGACGGATGGCGCGCTGCTGCGCACAAGACGGTGGCGATGGCGCAAGGCTATCTGAACGACATCGGCATGGTCGACAGTGGCGCAATGCAGGCATCGGTGCGGGTGCGCATCGAGGGCGATGCTGCCTTTCTCAATATCAAATCGCGCGAACTCGGCGCACGTCGGCAAGAGTTCGAATACGCCATCCCGCTGGCCGATGCGCAGGCGCTGCTGGCCTTGTGCGTGGGGGGGCGGATCGAAAAGACCCGCCACTATGTCGAGCATCTGGGGCATCTGTGGGAAGTGGACGAATTCCTTGGCGACAACGCCGGGCTGGTGGTGGCCGAAATCGAACTGGGCAGCGAACACGAAGCCTTCGCCAAACCCGGCTGGGTAGGTGTGGAGGCCACCCATGCGCCGCGCTATTACAATCTTGCGCTGGCCTCGCGCCCGTATTCGCAATGGCGCGAGGACGAGCAACGGGCGTGCGATCTCAACCAAGGACACTAGATGCTGCAGATTGGCGTTTCCGGGCACCAACTGACCGCGCGTGAGCGCGACTGGCTACAGCACGATGCCTGCGCAGGCGTGGTGTTGTTTGGTCGAAATTTTGCATCGCAGGCACAAGTGCACGAGTTGTGCCTAGCCATTCGTGAGGCTACGCCGCGCCCGCAGTTGATCTGCGTGGATCAGGAAGGTGGCCGCGTGCAGCGCTTTCGCGAAGGGTATAGCAGGCTGCCTGCTTTGCAGGGATTTGAAGCCGTGTACCAAGCCGATGCCGACGCAGCGCTCACACTTGCGCGTGAGCACGCGTGGCTGATGGCCAGCGAAGTGCGCGCCAGCGGTGTGGACATGAGTTTTGCCCCGGTGGTCGACTTGGCGCGCGGCAACCGTGCGATTGGGGATCGCGCGTTTGCACAATCTCCGCAGGTGGTGGCCGCGTTCACCCGTGCGTATGTCGAGGGCATGCACGAAGCCGGCATGGCGGCAACGCTCAAGCATTTTCCAGGCCACGGTTCGGTGTTGGAAGACACCCACCATGCTGCTGCTGTTGACTCGCGCAGCTTGGATGAGATGCGCGAGCAAGACCTGCTGCCATTTGCTGCCGGTATTGCGGCTGGGGCCGATGCCGTGATGATGGCGCATGTCACTTATCCGCAGGTTGCACCGCAGCCGGCGGGGTATTCACTGCGTTGGATTGGTGAAATTTTGCGCACGCAAATGGGCTTTCGTGGTGTGGTGTTTTCCGACGATATCGGCATGGCCGCGGCGCATTCGGTGGGCGGCGTCAAAGCGCGGATCCACGCCCATCTGGATGCCGGCTGCGATGTGGTGCTGGTTTGCCATCCACAGCAGGTGGACGAAGCACTGCGTGCCATCGAGGGGCGCACGCTCAACACCATGGCACTGGTCAATCTGATCGGGCGCGGCCCGATGGCGTGGGATGGTCTGTTGGCCGACACGCGGCGGGCAAGAATTCAGGCCAAGCTTGCGCGCTTGCGCGCACCGGAGCTGAACACCGATGTGCTTTCAGCTGCAATTTCAATTGGAGATGTGGCATGAGCGTGCCCAAGCTTGTCGACGCATTGGCGTCGGCGCAGGTGTTGTTCGATCGCGCCACGTTGGAGGCAGCGATTGAGCGTATCGCCGAGGACATCGCGCAAGCGTATGTCGAAGGCGAAGTGCCGGTGTTTTTGACGGTGATGAACGGTGGTTTGCCGTTTGCGGCGCAATTGGCATTTGCGTTGGGCGAGCGCGGATTGGATTTGGAATTTGATTATCTGCATGCCACTCGCTATCGCGGCCAAACCAGCGGCTCCGGGCTGGCCTGGTTGCATCGGCCGGCCACTCCGCTGCATGGCCGCAAGGTGTTGCTGGCCGACGATATCCTCGATGAGGGGCATACCCTGCTGGCGGTCAAACACTGGTGTGAAGATCAGGGCGCGACCGAAGTACGCACCGCGGTATTGGCAGAAAAATTGCATGACCGTTGCGTGGAAGGCATCGTCGCTGACCATGTAGGGGTGCAGGTACCGGATGCTTATGTGTTCGGCTATGGCATGGATTACCACGAACAGGGGCGCAATCTGCCGGCGATTTATGCGCTGGGGGATTAGGCGATGACCATTGACCTTGCCGTTATCGGCGGCACCGGCGTATATGCATTGGGCGAATTGGCCGATGCGGAGGCATTCCAGCCAGACACGGCCTACGGCGTACCATCCGGCCCGATCCGGGTGGGCACCTATGCCGGCAAGCGCGTGGCGTTTCTGGCGCGGCATGGCGAAGGGCATTCACTGCCGCCGCACAAGATCAACTATCGCGCCAATCTGGTGGCGCTGAAAGAGATGGGTGCGCAGCGTGTGCTGGCGCTTAACACCGTTGGCGGTATCAGCGAACGCTTCGGCCCGCGCGTGTTGGCCTGCCCGGATCAACTGATTGATTACACCTGGGGCCGTATTTCGACTCTTTGCGAAGAACCCGGCAGCGAGGTGCTGCATGTGGACTTCGGCGAGCCGTACACCACGTCGTTGCGGCAAGCCATTGTGCAGGCGGCACACCAAGCAAGCGTGGCAATAGTGGATGCTGGTTGCTATGGGGCGACCCAAGGGCCGCGACTGGAAACCAAGGCTGAAATTGCCCGGATGCGCCGCGATGGTTGCGACCTGGTCGGCATGACCGGCATGCCAGAGGCCGGGTTGGCGCGGGAGCTGGGGCTGGATTACGCCTGTTTGGCGATTGTGGCCAATTGGGCGGCGGGTGCAGGCCCGGATGCGGATGCAGTCATTACCCTGCAGGACGTGTTGGATAACGTCGCGGTGGCGATGGCAGGTGTGCCGAAGGTATTGCAGCGGCTGCTGGTGCGTCATTCGGAATGATGCATGTGCGTTGATTCACGCGTCGCTTCAACAATTTTCCAGAGCCACAACAGTTTTCCAGATCCAAAAATGCAACAAGGCCCGCCGAAGCGGGCCTTGTTTTCTAGCAAAACGCGGAAGAATTACTTCTTCGCAGCGTCGGCAGCCGGAGCAGCCGGAGCAGCAGCGTCAGCCGGCTTGGCAGCATCAGCAGCCGGAGCAGCGGCGGCGTCAGCCGGAGCAGCGGCCGGGGCAGCAGCGTCGGCAGCCGGAGCAGCGGCAGCGTCGGCAGCCGGAGCAGCAGCAGCGTCGGCAGCCGGGGCAGCAGCAGCGGCGTCAGCCGGGGCAGCAGCAGCGTCAGCAGCCGGGGCAGCGTCAGCGGCCGGAGCAGCTTCTTCCTTCTTGCAAGCCGACAGGGCCAGGACGCCAGCGGCGAGCAACACGAAAAGCTTCTTGTTCATTTGAATCTCCAATAGGGTTGACTGAAAAGCTAAGGTTGGTAAATCAGGCAACGCCGGTGCACTTGGCAAATCGGCCAGGGCCGGGGGTCGTTTCACTGACTTTCGACGTTCCCGGTTGCCCGGGGCACGAAAAAGCCGTCGGCGTACCGACAGCTTTTCCGAGTTCTTTGAGAATAATCGATTTGGCTAACTCTCCGCCAGTCCGATTACTTCTTCGCTTCGGCCGAGGTGGCCGCCGTTTCAGCAGCGTCGGCTGCTTTCTGGGCATCCGCCGGGGTGGCAGCGGCGTCTACCGGAGCGGCATTTGCATCGGCAGCCGGGGCAGCAGCGGCATCGGCCGGTGCTTCAGCGGTTGCGTCAGCAGCAGGCGCTGCAGCAGCTTGGGTGGCGGCAGTGTCGGCAGCGGCCTGGGCATCGGCAGCCGGAGCGGCGGCAGCGGCATCAGCAGCCGGCTCGGACTTGCTGCAGGCGGTCAGGGCCAAGCCCAACGCCATTGCCAGCAGGATTTTGTTGATCGACATAATTTCTGTTTCCTCGTCGTTAATTCTGAGCACACACGAAACGCGCGCCCTAACATGATGACGCGCTTGTGTCGCGTGTCAAGCGGTTGGCCGGTTTTTTTTCAATCCGGCGTTGCATGGGGTCATACCAATTCGATTGCCATGGCGGTCGCTTCGCCACCACCAATGCACAGCGAAGCCACGCCACGCTTGCCTCCGCGCGCCTGTAGCGCGTGGATCAAGGTGACCAGCAGCCGGGCACCGCTGCAGCCGATCGGGTGGCCCAGTGCCAGCGCACCGCCATTCACATTCAGTTTGTCGTGCGGAATGCCGAGGTCGCTCATCGGCGCCATCGCCACGCAAGCAAAGGCTTCGTTGATTTCGAACAAATCCACGTCGACCACGTTCCAGCCGGCCTTGGCCAGCACGTTCTGCACCGCGGCCACCGGCGCGGTGGTGAACCATTCCGGCGCCTGCGCGTGGGTGGCATGGGCTTTGATGCGCGCCAGCGGCTTGATACCTGCAGCGGCGGCGGCATCTGCCGACATCACGACCAATGCGGCGGCGCCGTCGGAAATCTTGGAAGACGAAGCGGCGGTCAGCACGCCATCCTTGCCGAACGCCGCACGCAGTTCGGGAATCTTGTTGAGATCGATCTTGCCCGGCTCTTCATCTTTCGCGATGACCACTTCGCCCTTGCGGGTCTTGACCGTCACCGGGGTGATTTCGGCATCGAAGGCACCGGCAGCCTGCGCGGCCTGCGCACGGCGTGCGCTTTCGGCGGAGAACCCATCGATGGCGGCGCGGTCGTAGCCGTACTTGGCGCAGGCGGCATCGCCGAACACGCCCATCGCCTTGCCGTCGTAGGGGTTGGTCAGGCCGTCCCAAGCCATGTGGTCCAGCATTTCAGCACTGCCGTAGCGGATGCCGGTGCGCGAGTTGTTGAGCAGGTGCGGGGCATTGGTCATCGACTCCATGCCGCCGGCGACCACCGCCTGCGCGGAGCCGGCCTTGATGATGTCATGCGCCAGCATCACCGCCTTCATGCCGGAACCGCAGACCTTGTTGATGGTGGTGCAGCCCGCAGCATCGGAAATGCCGGCGCTGCGTGAAGCCTGACGTGCCGGAGCTTGGCCTAACCCGGCTGGCAACACGCAGCCCATGATGACTTCATCCACCTTGTCGGCGCTCAGCCCGGCTTGCGCCAATGCGCCGGTGATGGCTGCACTGCCCAATGCGGGCGTGGGGGTGCCGGTGAATTGGCCAAGAAAAGAACCGATGGCGGTGCGCTTGGCACCGACGATGACGACGTCGCTCATGGGAAGCTCCGAAAATCCGTGGGGCCGGCGATGCCGGGGAAGCACTGATTATGGCGCGATTCGCGTCGGTTTGCTGCATTGCCGCATTCGGTTCAGTCAAAACCCATTGCGCCAGCCCGCGCCGGGGCTTACAAGGAGGCATCATTCGCCTGCTTCGCCATGCTGCGAAGTCGATGCAAGGGAATTTGTCATGATGATGAACGCATCCACTCAGAGCACACGTCGATCACCTGCAATGTCATTTGCACGGGCGTTGTTGCCTGCCTGCATTGCGCTTGCGCTGGCCGCCTGTGGCGGCGGAGGCGGAGGGGGCGCAGTGCGCTCAGATCCGCCACCGGTCACACCAACTGGCCCGGGGTTTACACCGACGGTAGCCAATGACGCCTCGATCGTGGTCAACCCGCCTGCAGTGCCGGTCTTGGGTGCACCGGTCACCTTCACCGATCCTGCGATCAACAAACACCTCAGTCTGACCAATGCCGCCGGCGCGCTGGGTGCGGGGCTAAAAGGGCAAGGGGTGACAATTGGGTTTGTGGATACCGGGATCAATCGCAATCATCCGGCCCTGAGCGGGCGGGTGGGAGCCAGTTTCATCCATATTGACCCCAATACCAATAACACCAGCGTGGATGATGTGGTGGGCCACGGCACCACCGTCGCTTCGTTGGCGGCCGGCCGGCCCGTTACGGGAACCTATAGCGGCGGGCAGTTGGGCAACTGGGGCGGCGGCATCGCGCAGAATGCCAGTCTGGTGTCGTCACGCATCATCAACGACAAGCGTCCGGATGATGATGGTTCGGGTGCAGGCACTGAGATTCATGCCGGCGAAGGGTATGGCGATTTTTTCAAGTCGATCAATGGCGAGTTGGCTGATGCGGGGGCGAAGATCATCAATAACTCGTGGGGCGGCTTGTATTGGAAGGATCCGGCACTGACCACGGAGTTGGCCACGGCATGGAAGGATTTTGTGGTCAATCGTGGCGGCATCGTGGTGTTTGCCAATGGCAATAGCGGCGAAGATTCGCGCTATGTCGACAACCCCTCCGATAATGCAAGACTACCCACGCTAGCCAATGATGCGCAGCTGGAAAAAGGTTGGCTGACGGTGGGTGCGCTGGACCCGGACGTCCCCAGTCAGCTAACCAGTTATTCCCAGCGTTGCGGAACGGCGATGAACTATTGCCTGGTGGCTCCCGGCAATACCGTGTTTATCGACCCGCAGGCCAAAGTCGGGGACGCCAATTACAAGTTGTACCAAGGAGGCGGTACGTCGTATGCAGCACCCCTGGTGTCGGGTGCGGCGGCGGTGGTGTGGTCGGCGTTTCCCTATTTCAACAATGACCAGGTGCGCCAGGCGCTGTTAGGCGGGGCCAAGGATTTGGGCGCGCCGGGGGTGGATGCGGTGTTCGGCTGGGGGTTGTTGGATGTGACCAAGGCCGCGATGGGGCCGAGCAATTTTGCGTGGGGCGATTTTTCGGTGGCGTTCTCGGGAAATTCGGTGTGGCGCAATGAAATCATCGGCAGCGGTGGCTTGATCAAAGGCGGCAGCGGCACCTTGACGCTGACCGAAGCAGGCAAGTTCACCGGTGCCACCCAGGTCAACGCTGGCGCATTGGATGTGCGCAAGGGGCTGCAGTCCAATCTGGCCATTGTCAACGGGGCCACGGTCTGGGGGAGCGGCGTGTTCGCCGGCAACGTCAACAACAGTGGACGATTCCTGAGTGGTGCCGGCACGCCGGCCAACATTAGCGGCAATTACATCCAATCCAGTAGCGGTAATCTGGGGGTGTGGCTGGGCAGCACGCTGCGCGTGACAGGCAGTGCCACCTTGGACGGTACGATGTCGATTCTGGGTGTGAAGTCCGGCTATACCACCACCAGCAAGGAAACCCTGTTGAATGCAGGGGGTGGTGTCAGCGGCACGTTTGCGTCGCTGAAGGCCGCGCCGAATGTGTTTTTGGATGCAGCGCTGGGCTATGACCCCAACAACGTCTTCCTCAACATCAACCGTATCGATGTCAGCAAGGCGGTGGCCGGGATGGGGCTGGATGGCATCAGCGTGATGTCGGCGGTGCGGGTGGAGTCGGCGATGCAGGCCATCGATGCACAACTGGGCGGGGGTGCGCCGGGCGGCATTGGTGCTAGTTTCATCAACGCAGCCGGCGCGTTGCAGCAATCGACCAGCAAGGTCAATGCCGATCTGTCGCTGCGCAGTTTGTCTGGCGAACTCCACGCGGCTTCCACCACGTTGACCCTTGACGGTATTGATGCCGGCCGGCGTGTGCTGGGCCAGCGGGTTGACGGCTTGGCCCAAGCCCCGGCGCAGGCGGGCGGTTGGTATCGCAATTTGGCCAGCAGTGGGCAACTGGCGCAGGCGGGGTTTGACGGCGTGGGGCTGGATAGCAGAGGTGAGATGATCGGCAATGATTGGCGTATCGGTTCCAATGCGGTGCTGGGCATCGCCATGAACAAGCTTGAGCAAAGCAGCTGGCTGGGCACACTGGGTGACCACAGCCGGGGCCATCAACGTGAGTTGCAAGTCTATGCCGCCGGTTGGCGCGGCCCGTGGCAGGCGCAGGCGCAGGTGATCAGTGGCGGTTTCCAACGCCAGATGCAGCGCAATTTATTGCTGGGGAGTTTGCAAGATGTAGTCGCCACACAACTCTCCGGCAACTATCAAGCAGCTTATGTTGAATTGGGGCGCAACTTCAGTGCGCATGACTTCACGCTGACGCCCTATCTGGGTTCGCAATATGTGCGACTGTCCAACGCCGGGTTTGATGAGGGTGGCAGCAGTGGCTTTGGCCTGCGCGCCAATGCGTGGGATGCCAGCCGCTGGCAAGCCATGGTGGGGCTGCGTGCTGAGCGCGATTGGTGCATTGGCGATGTGCAGTTGCGTGCCGATGCACGTGCGGAGTGGCAGCGCACGTTGGCCATGCGCGGTATGGTGTTTGATGCCAGCTATATGGGTCTGAACCAATGGTCGCCGCTGCAAGGCATGCCGCCGGCGTTGCGCGGGCAGCAGATTGGGCTGGGGCTATCGGCGCTGTTGGGACGTAATGCGCTGCTGCGCTTCGATCTGAGTCAGCGGAGTCGCACGTTGGGGGCTGACCAGATGGCATCCTTGTGGGCAAGTTATCGTTACTAGCACAGACGCGTTGAGGCCGTTGTGGCCGAAGTGACGTTCGGAGAGCATTGCGCATGGCAGGGGGCTGATGCGATGAAGCGAGTGTTGCTGTGCGTATTGATGCTGCTTGGCGGGTTGGCCAATGGGGCCGCCGCACAAGTACCAGGTGAAATCGATCTGCGTCTGCAACACCTGGGCGTGGAGCAGGGCTTGTCGCAGTCCACCGCACGTGCGCTGGCACAGGACGGCGATGGCATGTTGTGGATTGGTACCCAAGATGGGTTGAACCGCTACGATGGCTATACGTTTCACGTATTTCGACATGATGCCGCTGACAACACCAGTCTCCCTGATAACCATGTGACGGCTTTGGCAACCGACAAGGCCGGCAGGCTGTGGGTAGGTACGCAGTCCGGAGGCTTGGGTCGGTACGACCCGGAGCAGCAGGCCTTTCATAACTTTCCTGTCGCACTGAACCGTTCCGATGCTTTGGCAGCAACCCCTGTAAATGCCATCCTGGCGATGCCGGATGGTGAGTTGTGGGTGGCCAGTGGGCATGGTCATTTGCAACGGCTGAACCCCACGAATGAACGGTTCACCACGATTGTGCTGCCCACCCAATCGCAGGTGCGAACGCTATTGGCACTCCCCGATGGCGATGTATTGATTGGAACGTCGCAAGGGTTGCTGCGCTGGGTCCATTCACAGCAACGAATTCAGGCCTGGGCCGCTCAGGCGCTATCTGCGGGTACTGCCGACGTGCAAGCATTGGCCCGTGAAGGCGTGCATGGCAACTTGTGGGTGGGGACCGCGAGCCAGGGAGCATTTGAGCTCACAAGCGATGGCGCTGTGTTGCGCCAAGTATCGTTTGATGATGGTGTTGCTGCAGACGATGTTCGCTCACTGCTGGTAGATGCGCGTGGGCGTATCTGGATTGGCACTTACAACGGGCTGTCGCGTATTGATGCCGAGGGCGCAGCACCACATCGTTGGCTGGGAAATGAGAGCCGAAGTGACGGCTTGGTCTCTGGACGCGTGCATGCACTGTTGCAAGACCGCGATGGCTTGATCTGGATTGGCACCTGGTTGGGTGGCGCACATGTGTATCTGCCAGGTTCCGACACTTTCCGTGAATTTCGCAGCGACCAGCAGGACCCACGTGGTTTGCCCGGCAATGGCGTGCGTAGCGTGCTGTCAAATCCGGATGGCAGCCTATGGTTGGGTATTCTGGGCGGCGGCGGTCTGATTCATTTTTCGCCTGATCGCGGCGTTCTGGAGCGCTTTTACACCGGGGGCAAAGGTCCGCTGCAACTGCCCAGCGACCGGATTCAGGCGCTTGCCCGCGATTTGGATGGCGGGCTGTGGGTTGGCTTTATGGATGTGGGGCTAGCGTATCGCCGGCCGGGTACGAGCAAGTTCGAGCTGTTGCCGCCGCGCCCTGATGATGCAGCCAGTCCGGCTGCCGGCAACGTCCTGACGATGCATGTGGATCGTACCGGAACCTTGTGGGTTGGCTACGAAGACAAAGGATTGGATGCCTTATGCCGCGGCTGCGATCGCTTTCGACATTTCACTTTCGATGCAACTGCGCGCGACAGCCTGCCCGGGCAGACGATTGGTGTGGTGTTCGAGGATCGTGCCGGGCGCTTGTGGGTGGGTGCGCGACCGGGGGGGCTCTCGATTCTTGATCGCGTGTCCGGGCGCACGACCCCATTGGCCGATGTGCTGTCAGCACCAACATCCAACTTGCCGCGTGCAATCACCATGATCACCCAGTCGCGCAATGGCGAACTGTGGGTAGGCACTCAAGGAGGCGGCCTAGCGCGGCTTACACCGGTGCAAGGGGGGCGGTTTCGCTTGCAGACCTACACGCGCAAACAGGGGCTGGCAGCAGAGGCCATCGGCAGGATTTTCGAAGATGCGCGTGGTGATATTTGGGCATCCACCACCCTGGGCATCAGCCGGCTGGATCCGGCGAGCGGGTTCATCCAGAACTTCAGTTCGCGCGCAGGTGCGCAAGGCGAAGGCTACTTTGTTGAATCCGGCGCGGCCATGCCAGATGGCCGCATCGCCTTTGGCGGGCTGCGTGGGTTGACCATTTTCAATCCCAATGCGGTGTTTTCCAGCGATGCCATCCATCGTCCGATGTTGACTGATGTGCGCGCTTATCAAAGTTCGAATGCGAAGGTTACGGAATGGCGTTACCGCAAAGGGTCAGATCATCAGCCGGATAGCTTGTGGTTGCGTGCAGGGTCTGGGGGATTTGGTTTCAGCTTTTCCGCATTGACCTATTCGGATCCGGAATTGGTGGAGTACAGCTACCGTCTGGAACCCTTGGACAGTGATTGGATTAAGGCGGATGCCAACCAGCGCAATGCCGGCTATCCGCATTTGTCACCCGGCGATTATCGGCTGCGGTTGCGGGCCCGGTTTCCCGGTGAAAGTTACGGCCCCGAACGCGTCGTTGATGTGCATTTGGCAGCACTCTGGTGGCAAACCTTGTGGGCACGACTGGGGGCGGCGCTCCTGTTGTTGCTGCCGTTCGGGCTATGGGGCTGGAACCGCCGCAAGCTGTTTATTGAGCGTGCAAACACGCAGGCAGTTCTTGCCGAAAGCGAGGAGCGCTTGAAACTGGCGCTATGGGGAACCGGGGATGAATTCTGGGATGCCGATTTAGTCACGGGACGATTGGTTCGGATCAACCCAATGCCGAATATCAAAGGGCTTGGTGACGTCGCGCAATTGAGTTTTTCCGACCTGGTCGCCGCAGTGCATCCACAGGATCAAGCCGAGTTGACCGCAGCACTGTCGCGGCATATCAACGGCAGTGCTTCAGACTTCGATAACACGTACCGCATGCTGGATGTGCACGATCATTGGCGATGGTTGCGTTCGCGCGGGCGGTTGGTGGAATACGATGCGGCCGGTCGCCCTGTGCGCATGGCTGGCGTTACCGTGGACGTCTCGGAGCTGCGTGAACACGAGTCTGCAATGGAGCGAGTCAATCAGGAATTGGAACAGCGGGTTGATCAGCGCACTTCCGATTTGACCTTGCTCAATCATGAGTTGAGCAGCACCATCGATCAATTGCGAATGACTCAGCATCAGTTGGTGGAATCGGAAAAATTGGCGGCTTTGGGGGGCTTGGTCGCCGGCATCGCACATGAGGTCAATACACCACTGGGTGTGGGGGTGACTGCGGCATCCCATCTGGAGCAGCAGGCGCAGCAGTTTCGTGCTGCAATCACGGCTGGCGCGGTCAGTAGCCAGCAAGTCTCCGCGTTCAGTCAAACCGTGAGTGATGCCAGTGCCATGGTGTTACGCAATTTGCAGCGCGCGGACAAAATGATTCGCAGTTTCAAGCAAGTAGCAGTGGATCAAACCAGCGAAGCGCCGCGCATGATTCAGCTCGCTGCATACATGGATGAGATCCTGGTCTCACTGCAACCGGTACTCAAGCGCAGCCCGCACGAGCTCGAGATCGATATCCCTGCGGGACTGGCGGTGTACACCCAGCCCGGGGCGATTTATCAGATCGTGGTCAATCTGGTCACCAATTCATTGACCCATGCGTTTGCCGGGATTGCCCACGGGCGCATGCAGATTGCTGCGGCTGCGGACGGCGATGGCTGGGTGTTGCACTACAGCGATAACGGCGTGGGCATGCAAGAGTCTGTGCGGCGACGCATCTATGACCCGTTCTTTACCACGCGGCGCGGGCAAGGCGGCTCTGGCTTGGGCATGCACATCGTTTACAAGCTCGTGGTGCAAACCCTGGAAGGAAGCATCGAGTGTGAGTCGGAGCTTGGCAAAGGCACCCAATTCACGCTGCGTTTCCCGCATCGCTAGCTGTAGGTGCGCGCACAATAGCGCCGTGCTTTGACCTCAGGAGTCGGGATATTGCTTGCGCAAGGCTTCGGCATCGTCCCAGCGGGCAAACAGCAAATCGATCAGGTGCGGGTCAAACTTGCGACTGGTTTGTTCGATCAGAAATTCACGGATGCGTTCACGTGGCCACGGCGCTTTGTACACGCGATTACTGCCAAGTGCGTCAAACACATCAGCCAGTGCGACAATTCGTCCTTCAAGGCTGATGGCTTCGCCATGCAGGCCATTGGGATAGCCGCTGCCATCCCAATTTTCATGGTGTTCGAGGCAAATGCGCGAGGCCAGCTGCAACAGGGGGCGCTTGGAATTACCCAGCATCTGCGCGCCCAGTTGTGCGTGTGAGCGCATGATCGCGGTTTCTTCCGGACTGTGACTTCCAGGTTTATTCAGGATGGCGTCGGGAATACCAATTTTGCCGATATCGTGCAGTGGTGCGGCCAAGCGCAGGTTTTCAGCGGCCTTGGCATCCAAACCGGCGGCGCGCCCCAGCAACTCGGCCAACAGACCGACCCGCAACACATGGTTGGCGGTTTCACGCGAGCGGGTTTCAGCGGCCCCGGCCAGCAACCAGATCATTTCCAGCTGGCTATCCACCAGATCCTGATTCAGGTGCAGGTTTTTGTAGGCAATCGAAACATTGGTGGAAAATACTTCCAGCAATTTGCGCTCAACCTCTCCGATCAAACCGCCTTCGCCGATGTAGAGCAGGCTCTCGTGCTCATTGCTGTCGATAAAGTGCAGCACATAGTGGTCGCTGCCAAATACATGGCTGCGGTTGTGCAACGCGCTACGCAACGATGCCATGTGGCTGTCAGGCAATACCTGATCGGCCTCGCGGCCAACCAGATCCGCATGCGGGGCGGTACTCAGCGCAATCGGGTAACGCTGCTGGTCGGTGCCGGCATCCTCAGCGCGACATAACAAGGTGATGCCATCGGCTTGCGATAGGCGCGCCAAGTGCTTGAGAACCTTGGCGGCAAAGCTGCTGTCTTCGCGCTGGGAAAAAATTTCAGCACTGGCGTCGATCACCTGCTCCAGCCCTTGCTTGCTGGTCTCGATCGTCATCAGGTCTCGATAGCCGCGCAAGGCCACAAACAATGTGGTCTGGAAGCGCGCGGCGGTCAGCTCGGTCTTTTCCTTGTAGTCATTGATGTCATATGAACTGATGACATGTTGCTCGGGTGCCTGGCCTGGTTGCCCCGTGCGTAACACGATACGCACCCGGTGGTTACCCAGCTCCTGGCGAATGCGGCGCACGATTTCTAGCCCGGCGTGCTCGGTTTCCATCACCACATCGAGTAACAACACCGCGATATCCGGTTGCGCCCGAATCAGTTCGAATGCCTCTGCCGCACTGTAAGCAGACAGGAAGGACAATGGGCGGTCTTCGAAACGAAAGCCGCCCAGCACAAGGCGAGTGACCTCATGCACTTCGGGCTCGTCATCTGCGATCAACACCTTCCACGGTGTCCCCGCAGGCGAACGGATTGGTTCGAACAGAGTGTCTTTCACGACTGGCCCCCTGCGGCCAGTCTATGCGTCCTGTCGCCGGCATGTAAGGGGGGGGGCTAGTGATTCCCTGCAAACAATTCGCGGCCGATCAGCATGCGGCGGATTTCATTGGTGCCGGCGCCAATGGCATACAGCTTGGCATCACGCAGGATGCGGCCGGTGGCAAATTCGTTGATGTAGCCGTTGCCGCCCAGCGACTGGATCGCTTCCAGCGCTACTTGCACCGCGGCTTCGGAGGCATGCAGCAAGCAGGCGGCAGCATCGATGCGGCTCTTGTGGCCGGCGTCGTAATCGCGGGCCACTTGATAGGCAAACGCACGCGAGGATTGCAGCGCGGTGTACATATCCGCAATCTTGGCCTGCATCAATTCAAACGTGCCGATGGCTTGGCCAAACTGGCGGCGTTCACGCACGTAGGGCAGGGCGATATCCAGCGCCGCCTGCATCAGCCCGATCGGGCCACCCGACAGCACCAAACGCTCGGTGTTGAGGCCGCTCATCAGTACCTTGACGCCGTTGTTGAGCTCGCCCAGCACGTTTTCCTGCGGGATTTCGCAGTTCTCGAACACCAGCTCGCAGGTGTTGGAGCCACGCATGCCCAGCTTGTCGAGTTTTTGCGCGGTGGAGAACCCCGGCATGCCTTTTTCGACGATGAAGGCGGTCATGCATTTGCTGCCCAGCTCACGGCTGGCGGTGCGCATGTAGACGATCAGCACATTGGCTTCGGGGCCGTTGGTGATCCACATCTTGTTGCCGTTGGCCACCCACACATCGCCCTTGAGTTCGGCGCGGCAGGCCATCGAGCCGACCACGTCGGAACCGGCGCCCGGCTCGCTCATCGCCAGTGCGCCGACGTGTTCGCCGCTGCACAGTTTGGGCAGGTATTTGGTGCGCTGCGCGGCCGTGCCGTTGGCGTACAGGTTATTCACGCACAGGTTGGAATGCGCGCCGTAGGACAGGCCAATCGCACCCGAAGCGCGGCTGATTTCTTCCATCGCCACCAAGTGCGCCAGATAGCCCATTTCGCTGCCACCGAATTCGGCGGGGATGGTCATCCCCAGCAGGCCCATTTCGCCCAATTTTGGCCACAGTTCCTGCGGAAACCAATTGTCTTCGTCGGCCTTGGCCGCACGCGGGGTGATTTCGGCATCAGCAAACCGTGCAACGGCTTCGCGCAGGGCGTCGGTGTCTTCACCAAGAGGAAATGGACGCATCATCAGCTCCCGCGCACGCGGCCTTGGAAGCGGGTACGCCCGCGACTCAATGGCAGTTTGAGCTTGCCAATGGTCTCGATGCGCTCTTCGGCCAAGCGGTCGGCGGCTTTGTAGGTGGGGATGCCGTCGCGATCGGAAATTTCGTAGATCCGTGCAAGGTTGTGATAGATGGTGCGCATCATGCGCATGGCGCGTTCGCGGTTGTAGCCATCCAGCTCCAGCGCCACGTTCATCACGCCGCCCGCGTTCACCGCATAATCCGGCGCGTACAGGATGCCGCGCTTGACCACTTCATCCCCAATCTCGTTATCGGCCAGCTGGTTGTTGGCTGCACCGCAGATCACCTTGCACTTCAGGCGTGGCAGGGTTTGGGGGTTGATGGTGCCGCCCAGCGCACACGGTGAATACACGTCGGCCGGCACGTCGTAGATTTCATCCAGACCCACGGCTTCCGCGCCGTATTCGGACACGGCTTTGTCCACCAGCGCTTTGTTGATATCGGTGACAAAAATCTTCGCGCCGCGTTCTTTTAGCAGCTTCACGTATTCCATGCCCACATGGCCCAGGCCCTGCACGGCATAGGAATATTTGCCCACGTCCTCATCGCCGAACTTGCGATTCAAGGTGGCCAGCAGCCCCTGCAACGCGCCATAGGCAGTGAACGGGGAGGGGTCGCCAGAGCCGCCATGGACTTGATGGACGCCGGTCACATATTCGGTTTCGCGGTACACGTATTCCATGTCGTTGACGTCGATGCCCACGTCTTCGGCGGTGATGTAGCGGCCGCCCAGCGACTCCACGAATTGGCCGAAGGCACGGAACAGCGCTTCGGACTTGTCCTTGGCCGGGTCGCCGATGATCACCGCCTTGCCGCCGCCGATATTGAGCCCGGCCACTGCGTTCTTGTAAGTCATGCCGCGTGACAGGCGCAGCACGTCGTTCAGCGCTTCCGCCTCGCTCTGGTAGGGCCACATGCGGGTGCCGCCCAAGGCAGGGCCCAGCACGGTGTTGTGAATGGCGATGATCGCCTTCAGGCCAGCATCCTTGTTATGGCAAAACACGACCTGTTCATGGCCGTAGGTGGCGAGTGTTTCGAACATCATGGCAAAACTCCGGCCGGTGCTAGGTGGAGATAGCGGTATCGGCGGCTAGGGTAGGGATGGATTGAATACGAATGAGAGGGCTGCAGCCATTGGGGGTTTGCAGCGGCGCATAGTTTAAGCCATTCTTTCGATTCGCTTGCCCTGGCGTGCAAGTACGCAGCAGTATGGTGGGTCAGTCTTGTGCGGTCTTTACCCGGTTGCGCCCTGCATCCTTGGCGGCATACAGCGCACGATCAGCGGCCGCCAGCAAGGCATCAGCATCATGTATTGGCCCTGACTGGCCTGCCGCCAGTGCGGCCACACCGACGCTGATTGTCAGCCGTGGCCGATGGCTGTCGCAGCAGGGGGTTGGCATGGTTTCCACGCAGCGCCGCAGCAGCTCGGCCATGGCTGTGCTTGCGGTTGCATCCAGCCCTGGCAGCAGCACGCAGAACTCTTCACCACCATAGCGTGCAGCCAAGCCCTGTGGCGGCAGTTGCGCCAACAAACACTGCGCAATTTCCTTCAGGCAGCGGTCACCGGTCAGGTGGCCAAGGCTGTCATTGAGTTGCTTGAAGTGATCCAGGTCGATCATCAACACGCCAAGCGGGCGCTGTTGCGCCTGTGCATTGCGGAACTGACTAGTCAGCGCTTCAAACAGGCGGCGGCGATTGGCCAGCCCAGTCAAGGCATCCGTATAGGACAAGCGATGCAGGTCATCATTGGCTTTGCGCAGTGCGCCATCGCTGGCCTGCAATTGCGCAGTGCGCTGTTTCACCATCTCGCGCAGCAAGTCTTCCTGTTTGCGCAGATGCTGCAAGCGCAAGCGCAACACAGCCCAGAACAGCAACAGCAAGCACATCGCCATCAAAGTGCGCGCCACCGGCGTTTGCCACCACAGGTAGGGCACATCCACGGTCAGCTCGATCGGTGCGGCCAGCGTTCCGGCAAAATCCATCGCTTCAATACGCACGTGCTGACGTCCACTGGGCAGACGTGCCAGCACATGCGAGTCGGCGTTTCCCCAAGGGTCACGCTTGGCTGGAACATCCGACAACTGCACGCGATAACGTGATGCAGCTTCTTTCTCACCAGTCAGCAGACTGTATTTCAGCTCTAGGCTGCTGTCTCGCTTCGGGAGTTGAATTACACCACCGCGCATGGCGATGGGATTGCCATCGACCATCAGGTCGCTGATGATGAGCTGCGATGGCTTGCGCGCAGCATTGCGCCAAGGGGTGTAAACGGCGGCGCCGCCAACGGTACCGATCCACACCCTGCCATTGGCATCTTTTTGCATGGCGCTGCCATTGCATTCGTCATGCGGTAAGCCATCTTGCCGATGGTAGGCAGTGGAGGTGTAACCGGTGGCCGTCGCGCGCCACAAAAAGACGCCATAGTCGGTGCATACCAATACATCACCCGCGCCATCCTGCAATGCGCCGTACACCAGCGGAATGGGCAGCGTAGGCAAGGCTGGCTGGGTGATCAGGCGCGGCTGATCGGGATCGCTGACATCGATCCGCAGCAAGCCATGCTTATTACTTCCTGTCCATAGCTGGGGGTGGCCATCCACCGTAATTACACGCAAGTCGTACAAGGTGTCCTGCGGGAGTCCGATGTTGGATTGAAAATAGCGCCATTGCCCGGCGCGCAAGCGTGCCAACCCGCGTTCAAGGGTGCTGAACCACACATCCTGCCCCAGCTTGACCGCCGCATAGATGCGGTTGGGCGCTTCGTGCCCGGCCGGCATCCAATCCCATTCGCGGCCATTCCAATGTGCAATTCCTTGCGTGCGTGAGCTGGCCCACAGGTCGCTGTTGTCAGCCAACATCAAACTGGCAGATTCATCGTCCTGCTTGCGCCATGGCGTGGCGACTTCGATGAAGTGGTCCCCTTGCAGGCGCAGGACATGGCCGGCCCAGGTGCCAATCCAGAGCGAGCCCTGCTTGCTGCCATTGGGCACCCTCAGCACGCTGCGCACAGTTTGATTGGGAATGCCTTCCGCCTTGCCGTAGTGCTGCCATTGGCCATGTTCAAGACGCGCCACACCGTCACCATCGGTCGCCAGCCATACGCGTTGTTGGCCATCCTCCACCGACTCGACCCAAAGACCCCAAATTCCGTTGGCGTCATTCCCCAATGTACTGATCACTTGCCATGGCCCGGCCAGCGGAATGCGCATCGCGCCACCATCGGTACCCACCCAAACCGTCGGCTGGCCTTGGCTGGTTGTGTGCGTACTGATGCTGCGAATGCGCGAAGTTTGCTGGGTCTGCGCACTGGCCGTGTGGTCAGTACGCCACACTTGCTCATTGCTCATCATCGCCAAACCACCACGGGTACCAGCCCAAATCTCGGTATGTGATGGATCCGGCTTGACCTGCGCGAGATCGTTCACGAAATCGCTCGGCAAGCTGCTATTGGCGGTACTCCAGCGGGTCCACACACCTGCCTGAAAGCGGGCAACACCGCCACCCAGCATCGCCACCCAGAGTGCTTGTTGGCCATCCTCGCGCGGCTGTAGCAGCAGGCTGCGAACTTCATTGGTGCGTGGCCCTGCGCCGGTAATCTTTACCCGGGTACAGGCTTGCCCAGTGATACAACGCAATAGCCCAGCACCGAAACTCCCCAGCCATATGGTTTCCGGCTGATTGTCGGAGGCAGCTTGCACGGCGATATCGAAAATCTCATAGCCCTGCATGTCTACTGGCAACGGCAGGTGCTGCCAGTGTTGCCCAACCCAGCGCGCCACACCGTCACCAGTGGCATAAATGCGTTGTTCGCCATTGACCTCGATGATACGAATGCGGCGGCTGCGCTGTGCACCGAACGGCGAGCCCAGTGATGCCCAAACGCCGTGCTGCAACCGGAATATCCCGGTACTTTCATAGGCCGCATAGACATCGCCATCTGTGCTGGTGGCCACGCTGTGAACGGCGCGGCCATTCATTCCCGGCAGTCCATTGATATGGGTCAGGCGCGCTCCATCCTGACGTGCCAGGCCTTGCATGGTGCCCATCCACACTTGTCCATTCGGAAGGCTTGCAATGCTGTTGACGGTGGGATCTGGCAAGCCTTCACCGGTACCGAATACGTCAGGCGGCATCCAGCCAAGCGGCGATTGTGGTGGTTGTGATGGAGTCGTGCCCGCCGATTGCGTTTGCCCGGGGATGCTCAGCAGTGCGCACATGGCCAACAAGAGGGTTGGCAAGGCGTGGCGACTGGCTCGACGGGGGAACGGGCTGTCCATGCCCAACAAGCCAAAGCAACTCCCGTGCCATACAGCCAAGAGCTGATTTGCCTTGCTTTGGCGGCAGAGTGTGACGCGTAGCGTCAGTTTCGAGCCGCGCTAGCCAGCCGGCTTGCCGGTTTTGAAGCCCACGCACGGATCCGCACGGGTGCTGGCGGGGATGTACCTGATGTCATCGAAGGCGGTGGTATCGGTAGCGGGTTCCAGAAAGCCCACGGAGTGCACGCGCAAGCCATCGCGATGCAGCCAGAACGGCACCGCGATATCGCTGCGCACATGGCCGTTGCCGGCAATCAGGACGATGCCAGTGGCGGCGTGCGCGCGCAGGGTTTGCGCCATCACCACGTCGCGTGCGATCTGCGCCTTGGCCATCGGGCCGACCAGTGCTTCCGGCAGTGCGCCGCAGTGACTGTCACGCACTGCGTTTTCCTGTGCAGCCAGCACCCCGCTGGGTAGAGTGTCCAGCGAATAATGTGCGATGAGAGCGGCCGGCAGCGCGGCGGCAAAGCCATCTTTCACGACCTTGGACGCATCGCCGCGCGACAAATTGGCACCATACAGTGGCAGTTTGTATTGCAATGCCAGCGCAATCACCGGTGTGTAGTACTCCCATGTCCAGCTGCTCTTGGCCGCAGCCACTTTGGCAATCACGCAAGCGGCATCGGCGCATTCGCGCATTGCCGTGTCCAGCGCAGGTTGCTGATCAGTATCAAACTGCTCCATCGCAATCGCAGGGCGCCAGCCGGCGGCAAGTTTGCCCTGCAGCAAGGCCACGCGCGCAGCATGACCTGCGGCGTTGTCGTGTACTTCGCCCAGCACAAGCACCTGTGGCGCAACATCGCTGACAGTGGCCGGCGTGGAGCAGGCGGACAGGGCGATCAGCAGAGGCAACAGCAGCGCGTGGCGGGTCATGTAGGGTCACCAGAAATAGTGACTCCAGCATGCCACATTATGGTGGATGGCCTGCGTGGCATGCTGACCACGTTTGCCAATAGGCACCGTTGAATTGAAATTGCATTGCTTCACCACGCGTCGCTACCGCGCCATACCTGCCCACTTTCCGGAGAATTGCAATGCGCCCAATGTTCAAGCACACCGCGCTGGTGATCGGACTCTCGATCTCCACGGCACTCCCGATGTCGATCTCGGTCGCAGCTGCGCCTGCACCGCAAGCTGCGACGGCAGCGGCTGATCAACCGGCCACAACACCGCGTGGGACAACGTTTATTCTTCCCGAGGGTTGGACACGCGAGCAACGCGGCAATGCCGTGGTGTTGACCCCGCCCGAAGCTGACGGCTCGCGCTTGGTGATTGTGGATGCGACGGCTGGCAGCGCGGATGACGCCGTAGCGCAGGCATGGCAGGCATTGGGCATGGCGCCGAAATTTTTACTGGCCACCGAGGCCGCCCCGCGTGATGGCTGGGAGCAGCGTCGTTCCTATGATTATGACGTGCCGCAGAATGCCAAGCGGGTCGTCAACGCATCGGCCTATCGGCGCGGCAAATTGTGGACGGTGATCCTGGCCGATGTGGACCAAGGTATCGCCGAAAAGCGCGCATCGCAGTTTGGCAAACTCTTTCAACGACTACTGCCAGCGGGTTATGTGCGTGAAACCTTCGCCGGGCGCAGTGCACATCCATTGGATGCGGCCCGCCTGCAGCAAGTGGCCAATTTTGTCGAACAGATGCGCAAGGATTTTGATGTGCCGGGTGTCGCCATCGGCATCATTCAGAATGGCAAAGTGGTGATGGCACGTGGCTTCGGGGTGCGTCAGCTGGGCAAGCCTGCCAAAGTCGATGCCGACACCCGCTTCATGATCGCCTCCAATACCAAGGCGTTGACCACGCTGATGCTGGCCAAACTGGTGGATGCCGGCAAGCTGGATTGGAATGCGCGCGCCGAAGATGTGTATCCCGGCTTCAAACTGGGGGATGCCGCCACCACTGACAAGGTGCTGGTGAAACACCTGATCTGCGCGTGCACTGGTGTGCCCAGGCAGGATATGGAGTGGTTGTTTGAAGGCGAAAAACAAACCCCCGCCAGCGTGCTGACAACGCTGGGCACGATGCAACCCACCAGCGGGTTTGGTGAATTGTTCCAGTATTCCAACCCGATGGCTGCGGCTGCGGGTTATATCGGCGGCCAAGTTGCGTACCCCGGTAGTGAGCTGGGCGCCGGCTATGACAGGGCGATGCAGGCGCTGGTATTTGATCCATTGGGCATGCGCAACACCACCTTCGATTATGTCAAGGCGCAAACCGGTGACTACGCTGCGCCGCATGGTTACGACATCAACCACAAGGTGCAGGTCATGGGCATGGGGTTGAACGACACCATCATCGCCTCGCGTCCAGCCGGTGCGGCGTGGAGCACGGTGGACGACATGCTCAAGTATGTACAAATGGAAATCGACCGTGGCCTGCTGCCGGATGGCAAACGCTACATCGGGGAGGCTGCTTTATTGCAACGTCGTGAGCCGCAAATCGCCCTCGGCGTGGACAAGAATTATGCAATGGCCTTGATGGTGGACAACAGTGACGGCGTCACCGTGATCGACCACGGCGGCGACTTGGGCGGCTTCCATTCCAACATGATGTGGTGGCCGGAGCAGAAAGTGGGTGCGGTGATCCTGACCAATGCCGATGAAGGCGTGTACCTACGTGGCCCGTTCAAGCGGCGGCTGATGGAGTTGATGTTCGATGGCGAGCCGCAGGCGGTGGCCGCTGCCGCCGCCACAGCCAAAGCCAATCGCGCCGCATTCGATGCGCAGCGCAAGTTGCTGCAGTGGCCCGCAGACAACAAAGCGCTGGCCGCCCTTGCGCCGCGCTATCACAACGCTGCGCTGGGTGATGTGCAGGTCGTTCGCAAGCCGGGGAAAGTGGTCTTCGATGTGGGCGCGTTTGCATCTGCGGTTGCGACCCAGCCACAGCCTGACGGTAGTCTGGCGTTTGTCACCATCGACCCGGTGGCCGCCGGATTCCCGTTTGTCGGTGCAGTGAAGGCTGGTGTGCGCCAGCTCATTGTGCGCGACGGCCAGCATGAGTACGTGTTTGATGAAGTGAAGTAGGGCAGCAGCAGACGCAGCGGGCTGCGTTCACATGGGCGGTACAATGGGCAAATTGCCACGTCCCATGTGAACGCAGTCTCATGAATACCCCCACCGCCCAGCTTCCAACCACGGCTTCCACTGCACTGGACGAACACCGCAGCCCGCTGCGCTTCGTCACCGCCGCCAGCCTGTTCGACGGCCACGACGCCGCCATCAATATCATGCGCCGGCTGATCCAGGCGCAGGGCGCGGAGGTCATCCACCTGGGCCACAACCGCAGCGTGGAAGACGTGGTGCGCGCGGCGCTGCAGGAAGACGCCGACGCCATCGCGCTGTCCAGCTACCAAGGCGGCCACGTCGAGTACCTGAAGTACATGGTGGACATGCTGAAGGCGCGCAACGCCGCGCACATCCGCGTGTTCGCCGGCGGTGGCGGCACCATCACCCCCGAGGAAATCCGCGAGCTGGAAGCTTACGGCGTCGAACGCATCTACCACCCGAACGACGGCATGCACATGGGCCTGGTGGCGATGATCGAGGACGTGGTCAAGCGCGCCGAGGCCGCGCGCCAGCCGGTCGACAAGCCGCACAAGGTGGCCTTCGACAACGAGATCGAGATCGGCCGCATGCTCAGCGCCATCGAGGAACAGGCGCTCGACGAAAGCGAGCTCGCTCACCTGCGCAAGGAATGGCAGCTGGCCGGCGGCAAGACCCCGGTGGTGGGCATCACCGGCACCGGTGGCGCCGGCAAGTCATCGGTCACCGACGAGCTGCTGAACCGCTTCCTGTCCAGCTTCCCGGACATGCACATCGCGGTGGTCAGCGTGGACCCGACCCGCCGCCGCACCGGTGGCGCACTGCTGGGCGACCGTATCCGCATGAACTCGCTGCGCAGCAAGCGCGTGTTCATGCGCTCCATGGCTACCCGCCGCCAGCACGCCGCCACCAACGTGGTGCTGCAGGACTGCATCGCCTTCCTGAAGTCGCTGGGCTATGACCTGGTCATCGTGGAAACCGCCGGCATCGGCCAGAGCGACTCGGAGATCGTGGACCTGGTCGACTTCCCGATGTACGTGATGACCAGCGACTTCGGCGCGCCCAGCCAGCTCGAGAAGATTGACATGCTGGACTACGCCGAACTCGTCGTGCTCAACAAGTTCGACAAGCGCGGCGCCGAGGACGCCCTGCGCGACGTGCGCAAGCAGTGGAAGCGTAACCGCGTGAAGTTCGACTTGAAGGACGAGGACGTCCCGGTCTATCCGACGATTGCCAGCCAATTCAATGACCCCGGCCTGAACTGGATGTTCGCCAACCTGTGCCGCCTGCTGCGCGAGAAAGGAAAAGGGGGTCAGAGTCACTTTTCGGATGCAGGCAGTGCTGGTGGCGGTGAGGGTGAGTCGAAAAGTGACTCTGACCCCCTTTTCCCGGTCCCGACCATCGACACCACCCTCAAGGAGCCCCGCGCCACCGTGCTCATCCCCGGCGCGAGGGTGAGGTATTTGGCCGAGATCGCCGAGCAGGGCCGCGGCATCAACGCCCGCATCGAATCGCAGGCGGAGATCGCCGACCGCGCGCAGTCGCTGTGGGACGCGCTGAAGGAGCTGGGCGACGACAAGCTGCCGAACGCACTCGACCTCTACGCCGCCGACGCGCTGACCGAAGGCGACGACCGCAGCCTCAAGACCCTGCGCCAGCGCTACAACGACGCTATCCAGTCGCTGGATTCCGAGGCGCTGAAGCTGCTGCGCGACTGGCCGGCCCGCCTGAAGGCCATCACCGAACCGGTGAACGAATACCAGGTGCGCGACAAGACCATCCGGGTGGAGAACTACCGCGAATCGCTCAGCCACCAGCAGATCCCCAAAATCGCCGCGCCCACCTACAAGGCCTGGGGCGAGCTGCTGGTGTTCCTGCAGAAGGAAAACCTGCCCGGTTACTACCCCTACACCGGCGGCGTGTACCCGTACCGCCGCACCGGCGAGGACCCCATCCGCATGTTCGCGGGCGAGGGTACCCCGGAGCGCACCAACCGCCGCTTCCACTACCTCAGCCTGGGCCAGCCGGCCGCGCGCCTGTCCACCGCCTTCGACAGCGTGACCCTGTACGGCGAAGACCCGGCGCCGCGCCCGGACATCTACGGCAAGATCGGCAACTCCGGCGTCAACGTGCCCACGCTGGACGACATGAAGAAGCTGTACTCCGGCTTCGACCTGTGCGCGCCCACCACCAGCGTGTCGATGACCATCAACGGCCCGGCGCCGATCATCCTGGCGATGTTCATGAACACCGCCATCGACCAGCAGGTGGAGCAATACCTGAAGGCCGACCCGGCGCGCTGGGCCGATGCCCAGAAGAAGATCGACGCGCTGTTCGAAGGCGACGCGTCTGGTAAAAGACGGCGCCCGCGCTACGAAGGCGAGCTGCCGCAGGGCAACAACGGCCTGGGCCTGGCACTGCTGGGCGTCACTGGCGACCAGCTGGTGGACGCCGAGACCTACGCCCGCATCAAGGCCGAAACCCTGCGCACCGTGCGCGGCACCGTGCAGGCGGACATCCTCAAGGAAGACCAGGCGCAGAACACCTGCATCTTCAGCACCGAATTCGCCCTGCGCATGATGGGCGACATCCAGCAGTACTTCGTGGACCACGCCGTCCGCAACTTCTACTCGGTGTCCATCTCCGGCTACCACATCGCCGAGGCCGGGGCGAACCCGATCAGCCAGCTGGCCTTCACCCTGTCCAACGGCTTCACCATCGTCGAGTACTACCTGGCGCGCGGGATGAAGATCGACGACTTCGCGCCCAACCTGTCGTTCTTCTTCAGCAACGGCATGGACCCGGAGTACACCGTCATCGGCCGCGTGGCCCGCCGCATCTGGGCCCGCGCCATGCGCGAGCGCTACGGCGCCAGCCCGCGCAGCCAGATGATGAAGTACCACATCCAGACCAGCGGCCGCTCCCTGCACGCGCAGGAAATCCAGTTCAACGACATCCGCACCACGCTGCAGGCCCTGTACGCGCTGTTCGACAACTGCAACAGCCTGCATACCAACGCCTACGACGAAGCCATCACCACGCCCACGGAAGAGTCCGTGCGCCGCGCCGTGGCCATCCAGATGATCATCAACAAGGAGCTGGGGCTGAACTTCTGCGAGAACCCGTGGCAGGGCAGCTTCATCGTCGACAAGCTCACCGACATCGTGGAAGAGGCCGTCTACAAGGAGTTCGAAGCGATCAGCGAGCGCGGCGGCGTGCTGGGCGCCATGGACACCATGTACCAGCGCGGCAAGATCCAGGAAGAAAGCCTGTACTACGAACACAAGAAGCACGACGGCAGCCTGCCGCTGGTGGGCGTGAACACCTTCCTGCCCAAGGAACACGGCGGCGACATCGTCACCGAGATCGAGCTGATCCGCTCCACGGAAGAGGAGAAGGGGCAGCAGATCGCGAACGTGGCGGGGTATCAGGGCAACCGCAACGGGTTTGCTGCCGAGGGGCTGAAGGCGCTACAGGCGACGGCGCGGGAGCGACGGAATGTGTTTGAATCGTTGGTGGAAGCGGTGAAGACGCATTCGCTGGGACAGATCAGCCATGCGTTGTATGAGGTGGGTGGGGAGTACAGACGGAATATGTAGGTCGTTAGCCACCATTTGGTCAGGGGGAATGATGTGATGCCAACTGAGGTAGATCCCGAAGCGCAGCGTTCCGCTGAGGAAATTGGAGTGGGAGCAGCATCTTCCTCGGCCGCCACGCCATCTGACGTTACTCCGCGGAATCCAGAATCAAGCCCACCACTTTGCGCAGCCAGTTCTGACTCCCCTGGTTGGAGTATGTGGCTTATCGTCGCCTACCTGATCTCAGTTCTTGCGCTACTTCTATACGCGGTTTGGGGGGTCTTCGATGGGCACCTCACCGTCGGTCCGCTTGGTGAAGTCTTTAAGTGCTGTCTTTTCGGTGGCCTAGGCGGATGCCTCTATTGCCTGCGAGCAGTTTATCTGAATGCATGCGTGCGCCGAAGTTGGACGGCTCATTGGGCTCCTTGGTACTTGATTCGGCCCGTGGTTAGCTGCATTTCTGGTGGTGCGGCATTTGTCTTTCTTAAAGCCGGTCTTCTTGTCCTCGAGTCTGTGGCAGGTGCTGAGTCCACAGGGCTCGGCTTCCTGGCTTTGGCGTTTATCGCAGGGCTCAATGTGGACAAATTTATTGGGAAGCTCGAAGACGTAGCTCAATCGATTTGGGGGATTGAAAAATCTAGAGCTGCCAAAGGGGAGTAACTAGTGTCTCGTATCCATTTCGTGAACGTGCATCCCGGCGATTGCACAATCATTGAGCATGCGTCTGGACGTGTGTCGATGATCGATGTCTGTGACGGGAATATAGAAACAGTAGATCGGATCATTTTTGAAGAGACCGCTCTTGTGAAGTCCGCAAGCGGAAACTTTGGAATGTGCAAGAAGAACACAAATCCTCTTGATTACTGCAAGAGGTGGGGTATTGCCGATGTCTTCAGGTTTATCCTTTCCCACCCTGATATGGATCACATGGATGGGATAGATGAGGTTGTACGTCAACTCGGAATCACAAATTTCTGGGATTCCGGTGCGCGCCGCGAAAAGCCCGACTTCGGTGGTGGTTGCCCTTACCTTGAGAAGGATTGGGATAGATACATCAGCCTCCGTGACAAGAAGGAAGCTGGTGTCACAGTCGTTAATCCGCTTGATGGGGCTAGGTTCAAATTTGCGAACCAAGCTGAGGATGGTAAAGGCGGTGGCGATGGTTTACATGTGCTGGCCCCCACAAGAGAGCTCTTAGCTGACCCTGATCTTGAAGACGATATCAATGAGGGTTCATATGTAATTCTCTATCGATCTCTTGGTGGTCGGATATTATTGTGCGGTGATGCCCATGATGCTGCGTTTGAGCACATTAAGCGGCATCACCTTGCTGATGTTCAGGATGTGGAAATCATGCTTGCTCCGCATCATGGGCGTGATTCGGGGCGATCCTACGATTTTCTTGATTTCATTAGACCGAAACTAACTATCATGGGATGTGCTCCATGTCAGCACATTGATTACGGGCAGTGGTCGAGACGGAACTTGACGGTGCTCACCAGTAATCAGGCAGGGAATATTGTGGTTGACTCCGATGAGTCCGGTTTGGTTATTTCAATCGAGAACGGACGGTATGCGGAAGCGTTAGCAGGAAAGGCCGTCCATTCGGATGGGCAAGGTATGTTTGCGATCTATCGAATCTCGGCATAGAGGAAGCCGGGTAACAAGAGTGCGTTCGAATTACATTGCGATTGAGGGCGTGTCAGGAAAGAACTCTGTTGCCTTCTGATCAACTGGCGGGAGGGGCAAGATGAAGCTTGTGGATGTATCCAGGCTGATAGGCAGTCTTAGTCTCGTTGTTCTACTGAAGATGATGCACTTGGTTCGCCGTGGTATGCATTGGATTGCCCTAGCGCTGGCGTTCATTGCAATTGCGGCGATCGTGAGTGTTGTAGTTCAACCGTCAGAAAAGAACAGTAGTCAATCGGCGATCGCGGGGGTCTCGCAGCAGCCGAAGCGTTTGGCGATCTTTCTCGACGGCACTTGGAATAGCGTCGATAGCAATACCAACGTCTGGCGGATGCGCGCGCTTGTTGCGCCGCAGGATTCCGATGGTAGGCCGCAGCTTGTCTATCAAAAACGGGGTCAGGTTAAACCAAAAACGGAACCAAAAACGGGGTCAGGTTCACTTATCCCGTTTCAGTGACTGACTTTAAAACAGGGGTCAGAGTCGACTTTTTCAGAGATCAGGCAGGTTGAGGTTGGTCGGCTCTAAAAGTCGACTCTGACCCCTGTTTTCCTTCCTCGGTCGCCCGATCTTCTGCGGCCCTGCGGTTCTGCCCAGCTGCGCCTCGATGGCTTGGCGGAAGCGATCGCCGCCATAGGCATGCTGGCGTTGCAGGTGGCGGCGGATGGATTCGACATCCTGCGGGTTGACGGTTGCCATCACCATCGCCCTGTAGTTGCGTTGGCGTGTTCCTGGATCGGTGGACAGATCTTCGTAGACTGTGAAAAACGGGGTCAGGTTCACTTATCCGGAAAAACGGGGTCAGGTTCACTTATCCCGTTTCAGTGATTGACTTGGTCTTGGCCGGTCGATGCGCGGGGCGCACGCCGGCGAAGCGTTGGGTCTTGGCTTCCACCATCGCGCGGAAGGCGTCGCGGCCGTAGGCGCGTTGCTGTTGCAGGTAGAGGCGGAGGGCGGCGAGGTCTTCTTCGCCCAAGGCTTCGGCCAGCAGCGCCCGATAGCCGTCGGCGCCCAGGGCGCGTTGCACGGGATGCGGCGCCAGCAGCGGGTCGTCGCGCAGGCCGCAAAGGCCGGGGCAGCTGGACCAGGCGAACGCGGTGGGGTCGTCGGTCATGCGGGCGCGCACGGGATTGAGGTCGATGTAGCGGGCGCAGCGCAGCAGGTACTCGGTGGTGTCGACCAGGCAGGCCTTGTAGCGGCCTTCCCACAGCGTGCCGGTGCGGCCGTGGCGGGCGTTGAATTGCCCGACGTACTGGCGGCCAAGGCGCTGCATCAGCTGGCCGATGGCGCCGGTCCGCGGCGGCGTGATCAGCAGGTGCACGTGGTTGTCCATCAGCACGTAGGCGTGCAGCCGGCAGTCGCTGGCCAGCAGGGCTTCACGCAACAGTTGGCGATAGCGGGCGCGGTCCTCGTCGTCCAGGAAGCAGGGCAGGCGGTTGTTGCCGCGCTGCACGACGTGCTGCGGGATGCCGGGGAGGTCGATGCGGGGCAGGCGCGCCATGTCGGAAGCCTCGCCCGGGCGGCGCCCGTCGCCCATCGGCGAACGCAGGCGCTGCGGGTCGGCGAATGCGCCGCGTCCGTGTCAGAAGTGAACCTGACCCCGTTCTTACTCCCTTTGGAGCGCCTAGAATCAGGGAATGATCCCCCTCTCGATCCTCGATCTCGCGCCCGTTGCCGAGGGCAGCGCGCCCGCCGACACCTTCGCCCACATGCTCGACCTGGCCCGGCTGGGTGAAGCGCTGGGTTACCGCCGCTACTGGCTGGCCGAGCACCACAACATGCCGGGCATCGCCAGTGCGGCCACGGCGGTACTGATCGCGCACGTGGCCGCGGCCACGCGCACCATCCGCGTCGGCGCGGGCGGCGTGATGCTGCCCAACCATGCGCCGCTGCAGGTGGCCGAGCAGTTCGGCACGCTGGGCACCCTGCATCCGGGGCGCATCGACCTGGGGCTCGGGCGTGCGCCGGGCACCGACCAGGCCGCCACGCGCGCGCTGCGGCGCTACTACGCCGCGGCCGACGAATTCCCGGCCGACGTGGTCGAGCTGCTGTCGTATTTCGAACCGGTGCAGCCCGGCCAGGCCGTGCAGGCGGTGCCCGGTCCCGGCGTGGAACTGGAGGTCTGGATCCTGGGGTCGAGCTTGTTCGGGGCGCAATTGGCCGCCCGCCTGGGCTTGCCGTACGCCTTCGCCTCGCATTTCGCGCCCGCGCTCCTGGAGCCGGCGGTGGCGGCGTACCGCGCCGGGTTCCGGCCGTCTTCGCGCTTGGCGCAGCCGCGGGTGATGCTGGCGGTGAACGCGGTGGTGGCGGACACGGATGCGGACGCCGCGCGCCTGTTCACCACCCAGCAGCAGGCCTTCGCGAACCTGCGCAGCGGGCGGCCGGGTCTGGTGCCCCCGCCGCTGGCCTCCGCGGAGGCGTTGCGGTACCGCTACGCGCCGCAGGTGCTGGCGGGCGTCGACGAGGCGCTGGCGTGCGCGGCGGTGGGATCGGTTGGCACTGTGCGCGCGCGGCTCGCCGAGTTCGTGGCCCGCCACCGGCCGGACGAGTTGATCCTGACCGCGAACATCCACGATCCCGGCGCGCGCCTGCGTTCGTTCGAGCTCGCGATGGCGGCGGCGGGCGGAATGTAGGAAAAGGGGTCAGGTACATTTTTCCCTAGCCTTGGGACGCCCGCGTGGGCGGATGGCCTGCCCGGCACCCGGAACGGTGTATGCCATCGACGCAACACCCGCATGGCGGTCGGAAATGTACCTGACCCCATTTTTGGCCTAGCCTGTGGGCAATCGAACGGGAATGGGCCAATGAAGATTCTGATGGTGTTGACGTCGCACGACCGGTTGGGCGACACCGGCGAGAAGACGGGCTTCTGGCTGGAAGAATTCGCCGCGCCGTACTACGTGTTCAAGGACGCCGGCGTGGACGTGGTGCTGGCGTCGCCGCAGGGCGGGCAGCCGCCGCTGGATCCCAAGAGCGATGCGCCCGATGCGCAGACCGAAGCGACATTGCGTTTCCGCGACGATCCCGAGGCCCGACAGGCGTTGGCGGCGACGCATCGCCTGGCCGAACTGCAACCCGGAGATTACGACGCGGTCTTCTACCCGGGTGGGCATGGCCCGCTGTGGGACTTGGCGAATGATCGCGATTCGATCCGGTTGATCGAGTCCACCGACGCGGCGGGCAAGCCACTTGGCCTGGTCTGCCATGCGCCGGGCGTGCTGCAGGGGGCGAAGGGCCGCGACGGCGCGCCGCTGGTGCGCGGCCGCAAGGTGACCGGCTTCACGAACACGGAGGAGGAGGCGGTGGGACTTACCGAGGTGGTGCCGTTCCTCGTCGAGGACATGCTCAAGGACCATGGCGCGCAGTACGAGAAAGGCGCGGATTTCGCCAGCCACGTGGTCACCGACGGCAATCTGGTGACTGGCCAGAACCCGGCGTCCTCCGCGGATACGGCGCACGCTCTGCTGCGGCTGCGCGGCGCTGCCTGAGCGGAATCCCCCGGTTCACTCCCGCGGGGAGCAGTGCTAAAAGGCGTGCCTGAGCGGCAGCAGGAACGCCTGGTTGGCTCGCCCGCTTTGCGCTCCGATGGTGGAGGCTGCGCTGCCTAGTGAGGACGAGGTGCGGCGCTGGGGCGTGCGCGGCGAGCATCAGCGCGAATGGTTTCCGGCGCCCTTCCGCCGTTCAGGCCGCGCGTCGATAGTGCAACAAGCGCCCACGCGCATCGCAGTCCGCATCGTCCATCGGACAACGCGATTCACTGACCTCGAACCCCTGCGCCGCCAGCAAACGGGTGAGTTCGGCGCTGTGGCCGCGGCCGGGGTCGATGAGCACCAGCTCGCAAGTTGCGCGGCTATGGCGCTCGACCACCTTCGCGAGCAGTTCGGCGTGGCCGCGCTCGTACAGCACGTCGCTGGCGATGAGCATGTCGAAGTCGCCCAGGGCGGGCAGCGGGTGGCCCCAGCGCAGTTGCCGGTAGTGCAGGGCAGGCAGGCCGTTGAGCGCGGCGTTGTAGGCCAGGAAGGGTTCGACCATCGGGTGCATGTCGGAGGCCACCACATCGGCGCCGCGGCGTTGCAGCACCAGGCTCGGCAAGCCGATGCCGCAGCCGATCTCCAGCACCCGCTTGCCGGCGATATCCGCGCGTGCCATCGCCTGCGCCAACAACTTGCCCGAAGGCCACAACTGCCCGAACAGGCACCATTGCGCGGAGGAAATCCCCAGCCGCTCGCCGTGGCCATCGGGGTCCGCGAATTGCTGCCGGTCGCTGAGCACGCGCAGGAGGTAGGCGTGGCCACCCACGTGGACGGTGAGGTTGCGTGTGTTGAAGCCGGGCATGCTGCTCCCCTTGAAGCGTCGCCCATCGGGACGGGCGATAACGCGTGAGAGGAAGCGAGGCGGGCAATGCATGCCGCGGAACGCGAGAAGCGGGCGCACGCCCGCAATGCATCCTAGCACCGGCACGCAGGGGCGGAGTCGCGTGCCCTGCGGGTTGCAGCTTACTTGCGGATATCCAGCAGCTCGACTTCGAACACCAGCGACGCCCCCGGCGGGATGACGTCGCCGGCCCCGTCCCTGCCGTAGCCCAGGTTGGCGGGGATGCGCAGCTCGCGCTTGCCGCCCACCCGCATGCCCGCCACGCCATCGTCCCAGCCGCGGATGACGCGGCCGGCGCCCAGCAGGAACACGAACGGCTGGCCGCGGTCGCGGGAGCTGTCGAACTTCCGGCCGCGCTTGTCGGGCGCGTGCTGGTCGTAGAGCCAGCCGGTGTAGTGCACGCTGACTTCGTCACCGGCCTGCGCGACGGCGCCCTGACCCGTGACGACATCGATGCGCTGCAGTTCGGCGACGTCGCCACCGGTGTAGGGCGGCGGCTGGCGGCAGGCGGTGAGCAGCAGGACGGAGAGCGTGGCGATCAGGCGGAGCTTGCGGGGGGCCATGGCAGCGGTGCGGTGGAGGGTGGGGCAGGATACGTTGCGGGGCAGGCGAAGCGAAGATCGGAACCCCTCCATTGGCTGGGGCCGCTCCCTGCGGGTTGCGCCCACGTTGCCGATTGAGGCGCTGGGCAGACTGGTTCCATCCGCCGGCCCCGCCGCGCGGTGCCCGGCAATTTCCCCGTCACAGGGTGAAGGCGGCGGACCGCCGTGCGCCCGCTGCATCCGAACGCCCCGTCGCTCGCGTACCTGCCACACTTTCCAACTACGCCCGGCGTTGCGCCGGACTTTCCCAGGAGCAGCAGCATGTTCAGTCACGTGATGGTGGGATCCAACGATATCGAGCGCTCCAAGCGCTTCTACGACGCGCTGCTGGGCCTGCTGGGCGCCGGTGAGCCCATTCGCAACGTGTCCGGCAGCGGCCACGTGCGGCTGTTTTACCCGCACGACGGCAGCATGTTCTGCGTCACCCAGCCCATCAACGGCGAGCCGGCCTGCCACGCCAACGGCGGCACGGTGGGCTTCAAGTGCGCCTCGCCGGAGCAGGTGCAGCAATTCCACGACGTGGCAGTGGCCCACGGCGGCACGTCCATCGAGGACGCCCCGGGCCCGCGCCAGGGCGCGCTGGGCACCCTGCACCTGGCCTACGTCCGCGACCCGGACGGCAACAAGCTCTGCGCGCTGTACCGCGCGGGCTGAGGCAAGCGCCGGCACGACCGTGCCCGCCGGCGTGAGGCCGGCGGCCCCCGGCGGCGAGTGTGGCCCCGGCGCCTCCGGGGAATTCCCGCCGGATCCAAATGTGAACGGCGCAAGCGGCGCCTGCCTTGGCAGTGCTGAGTAAAAAAGGGTCAGGTACATTTTTCCGGTGCGTTTTTTCCCGTGTATCGGGGGGCGCCTGCGCGGGCGGATGGCCTGCCCGGCACCGGGAACGGCGTAAGCCATCGATGCAACACCCGGATGGCGGTCGGAAATGTACCTGACCCCATTTTTGCCTTTTTCCTCGCGCCAGTCAGTGGTTGCCACGCACCACCACGCCCTGTTTCATCACCAACAGCGGCCTTTCCGTCGCCCGGATGTCCTGCAGTACATCGCCTGGCACGGCGACGATGTCGGCGAACTTCCCGATCTCCAGCGTGCCGGTCTCGCCATCGATGCCCAACAGTCGCGCCGAACCTTGGCTACTGGTGAGCAGTGCCGCCGACGGGGCCATGCCCAAGTCCACCATATCGCCGAACTCCTGCGCGTTCATCCCGTGCGGCGATACTGCCGAGTCGGTACCGAAGGCAATCGGTACGCCGATCCGCATCGCGTTCCTGAACATGCCGCCATGCGAGGCCCCGGCCGCGCGTGCCTTGGCACCGATCTTCGGCGGATAGGTATCGGCGTGGCCGACCGTCCACACCAGTGCCAGCCGGGTTGGCACCAGATACACGCCTTTCTGCTTCATCAACTGCAGCGTGGCCGGTTGCAGGAAGCTGCCGTGTTCGATCGAATCCACGCCGGCCTCGACCGCCTGCTTCGCGGCCAGGTCGCCATGGCTGTGCGCGGCGACCTTGCGGCCCCAGGCGTGCGCCTCGGAGATGATTGCGCTGAGTTCGGCCGGCGTGAGCTGCGGCACGTCCACCGGGTCGGATTCCGACAGCACGCCGCCGGAGGCGCAGATCTTGATCACGTCGGCGCCGTACTTCATCTGCAGGCGCGTGGCCAGACGGCATTGGTCCGGGCCGTTGCACACGCCTTCCAGCGGGCCTGAGGGCGTGACCCGATCGGGTGGGAACGGCGAGCTGTCGCAATGGCCGCCGGTGGAACCCAGCGCGTGGCCGGCCACCAGCATGCGTGGGCCTTCGGCAAGGCCGGCATTGATCGCGTTGCGCAGGGCGACGTCGATGAAGTCGCCGGCACCCAGATCACGCGCACTGGTGACGCCGGCCTGCAGTGTCACTTTGGCATTGCGCCCGGCATGGAATGATTGTTCGACCGGGAAGCGCAGCATGCCGTCGTAGAACCCTTGCGCCCAGTTGTCGTCGTGATCGTAGGCGATGTGGGTGTGGGCATCGATGTAGCCCGGCAGCAGGGTGGCGTCACCCAGGTCGATGACCTTGGCGTCGGCGGGAATGGCGGCATGGGTGCCGATGCCGATGATCTTGCTGCCCTGCACGACGACCAGCCCGGGCGACACCAATTGGCCACTGCGACCATCGAACAGGCGCACGGCCTTGAGTACCGTGGTGGTAGGGGTGACAGGCGCGGCGGCCGAGGTTTGGGCGTTGCTGGCGAAGGCCAACAGCAAGCCGGCCGCGAGTGCGGCGAAACGGTAGGTCATACGGGACTTCCCCAAGTCGGTGTGAGCTTGGAGTGTATTCCACCAAAACGGGGGCAGGTCCACTTATCTCGTTGTATTGGAAGTGAATCTGACCCCGGTTTACTAGGTTCAGGTCACCAACCGCGCCCACGGCGGCCCGAGCCAAAATTGCCCTGGCCAATCCCGATACTGATACCAACTTGGTGTGCGTTGCCGTTATCGTCGTAATAGCGTTTGCAGGTGTTGAACTGGGCTGCCTGGAAATTGCTGTTGCCCATGCGGCTGGAATAACCGACACCGGCGGTGACGCTGCCATGTGGCTTGCTGTCGCAAGTGTCGGCAGGTTGCGCTTGCGCTGCGGCATAAGGCGCGGCGAAACGCGTGGCCGGGTCGTAGGGATAACTGCCCGGTGGCATGTTGCTGTCAGCTGATGCGATGGGAGCGTAGGTGTTGCTGGCCTGTGCAGGAGCACTGAGGTTGAGTGACTTGGCCAATGGCACGTCGGATTGGCTGCTGTCTGCGGCAAACGCCGGGGCAATGGCCAGCAGCGCAATTGCCATCAATAGAATGGGCTTCATTGCAGCAATTCCGGTACCTGTCGGGAAGCAGGCTATTGCGGCACGGTAGTCCCAGCCAGTTGAATGCTTGCTGTCTTTCGCACAGCCAAAACCGGGTCCAGTTCACTTGCCCCACGGATAATCATGACCATGCCTACGCCCCAAGACACCAAGCTAGACCGCATCGTTGCCGAAGCCCGGCGCAACGCCGAGCAGCGCGAGCAAGGGTATCGCGAGCGGGCGCTGAAGATGTACCCGTGGATCTGTGGCCGCTGCGCGCGGGAGTTCACCCGCGCCAACCTGCGCGAACTGACCGTCCATCACCGCAACCACAACCACGCCGACAACCCACCCGACGGCAGCAACTGGGAGCTGTTGTGCGTGTACTGCCACGACAACGAGCACTCGCGCCAGATCGACCACACCGGGGTCAGCGCGCAGGCCGCCGAAGACAAACCAGCCGCAGCCACGTCCAATCCCTTCGCCGATCTGAAGTCGCTGCTGGGGAAGGGTCCGCCGGGAACGGGGTAGGTTGGGGAAAAGCAGGGAACCTCACCCCATTTGCCGTGTTTGCTGGTCGCAGGATTTGAGGCGCAGGTTGAGGCCGCTGACCACGTCGTCGATGGCGAACAGACCCGGCTGCGCCGTCATCTGGCCGCGGTCCAAAATCAACAAAACGGGGTCAGGTTCACGTATCTCGTTGTATCAGGAGTCAACCTGGCCCCGTTTACCAGCTAAGCATGCGATGCAGTGGCCAGTCTGTGGACAAGGTTTGAGCATAGCGGCTATGGACCGACAAAAGTGATCTGGTAATTCGGTGTTGTAGTGAACTACAATACCGACCATGAAATTCTGGCCGCCCGGCCGGGAACACACGGAAACGCCATGTCTACACACGCTCTCACCGTCCATGCCGTCAACCACACATTCCGCGGCGGTCACCGTGCGTTGCAGGATATTTCATTGCAGTTTGCCCCCGGCGTGCTGGGGCTGCTGGGCCCCAACGGCGCCGGCAAGTCCACGCTGATGCGCATTCTGGCCACGCTGACCAAGCCGACCTCCGGCAGTGTCAGCTGGAATGGCCATGACATCGCCAAGGAACCCGACCGCCTGCGGGCCGTGCTGGGCTACTTGCCGCAGTATTTCGGGGTGTACGACAGTCTGGATGCGCGGGAATTCCTCGCGTTTTTGGCCGCCGTGAAGGGGATCGGCGGCAAGGCGGCGCGCCTGCGCATCGAGGCCTGTCTGGACATGGTGGGGCTGGCCGACACCGGCGACCGCCGGCTTGGACAATTCTCCGGGGGCATGCGGCAGCGGGTCGGAATCGCGCAAGCGCTGCTGAACGACCCGGCCCTGCTGATCGTGGACGAGCCCACGGTGGGGCTGGATCCGGACGAGCGACTGCGCTTCCAACATCTGATCACCGATCTGGCGGCAGACCGTGTGGTGATCCTGTCCACCCATATCGTGTCGGACGTGGAAGCCAGTGCCAGCCAGATTGCGGTGATGGCCGCCGGCCAGTTGCGCTTCCATGGCACGCCGGGGCAGCTGATCGCCAGCGCCGAAGGGCGGGTCTGGGAATGGACGGTGCAGGAATCGGATCTCGCCGCAGTGCGCAGCGGGCAGACCTTGGTGGGCTCCCTGCGCCGCCCGGATGGCATCCGTGTGCGCGTGCTGAGCGAGGCGTCTCCGGACCCGCTGGCGCGCCCGGTGGCGGCCTGCCTGCAGGACGGCTACAGCTGGTTGTTGCAGGGAGCACATTGACATGCCGGCCCTGCAACGGTTTCTGGCCATGCTGCTGGCTGATCTTCGCGTGCGCACGCGCACCGCCCGTTTCTGGTGCGTGCTTGCGGTCATGATGGTGGCGGCCTGGTGGTGCCTGCCCGGCGCTGATGCGCCGTACGCGGTGGTGATGCTGTGGGGGGGGGCGCGTGGCAGTTTCTCCAGTGCGTGGGTGGGCATGGTGCTGGCGATGGCGTTCACCCTCCTGCTCAATCTGGGCGGGTTCTATCTGGCCCGCGGCACGCTGGTGCGCGACATCGAGACCCGCGTGTGGGAATTGCTGGTGGCCACGCCAATGACGCGGCGTGCCTATCTGCTCGCAAAATGGGCCAGCCACATGCTGGTCTTCGCGGTGATCATCGTGGCGTGCTTGGGCGTGGGTCTGGTGGCGCAATGGGTGCGCGCCGAGGACCGCGGCATCGATCTGATGGAACTGGTCAAGCCGGTGCTGCTGCTGACTTTGCCGGGCTTGGCCATGACCGCTGCCGCGGCGATCTGGTTTGACCTGCTGCCGCCGTTACGGCGCACTGCGGGCAACGTGCTGTTCTTCGTACTGTGGACCACGGCGCTGGCGGTGGGTGTGGCCGGCTTCGAGGCGAAAAGCCCGGTGGTACGCGAAGGCTGGATCAGCGATACTGGTGGGTTGCTGGTGGCCGGGCGCGACTTTCATCGGGTGCGCGAGGCGCAGACCGGCAAGCCGCAGGGGTACGGGTTCAGCCTGTTTTCCCCAGCCCCCAAGGCAGGCATCGTGCGCTTTGAATGGCGCCACTGGACGGTGCGGCCGATGGATCTGCTGGGCCGCGTGTTGTGGTTGCTGGCGGGCATGGGCATGGTGCTGCTTGCCGTCCCGCTGCTGGATCGCTTTGCTGCGCGCACGTCCGGGCGCGAGGCGCAGGTGCGTGCGCCGGGACTGGCGCTACGTTGGCTGGGCACGGTCTTGCAGCCATTGGCGCGGATGGCGTTCGGGGCGCTGGTTGCGACCGAGTTGACGGCATGCCTGCGCGAGCGCCCGCGCTGGTGGTGGCTGGCGTGGGTGGTGGTCCTTGGCCTGCAGCTGTTCGGGCAGCCCGAGGGTATGCGGATGGGGCTGTTGCTGGGCTGGCTGCTGCCGCTCGACGTGCTGGCACGCGGCGCCCTGCGTGAGCGCGACCAGCGCACCGGGATGATCGTGTTTTCCAGTGCCGGCGCGGTGTGGCGCGTGCTGGCATCGCGCTGGCTGGTCGCAGTGTCGCTGTTGTTGGTGTGCACGTTTGCAGGCCTCACCCGGTTGGCCTTGCAGGCGCCGCTGCAGGCACTTGCTGCGCTGGTAGTCACCGCCGCGTTGGCCAGCGCCGGGCTGGCGTTCGCTGCGGTGTGCCGCAATGCGCGCCCCTTCGAGTTGGTGCTGGTGGCGGCGATCTACGCGGCCACGCAAGGCGCGACACTGTTCAACGTCCAGTCCGCCCCGCTGCCAACGCTGCGGTTGCACCTGATGGTGGCCGCAATCTCGTGGGTGGCCATTGCCGTGGCATGGCCGCGCCTGATCAATGCTGTCAGGGACGCTGCCTGAGGGAATCAAGCGCGCTTGACTCCCTCCGTCCCCGATGGCGGCTCCGTCCCGTCCCCTTTTTCCGTCTGGCGCCGCAAGCGTTTGTCGGCGTACATCGCGGCATCTGCACGCGCCAGTTCGGCCTCGGCCTCGGTCGTGGCTGCCTTCACCACGCCGATACTGGGCCCGGCGTATTCGATGCTCCGGCCGCCCAGGTCAAACCGCCCGGTGGTGGCTGCGCGCAGGCGTTCGCACATCTGCTGCGTTGCGTTTTCGCTATCTGCAGGGACACTGCCAACCACCACGAATTCATCGCCGCCAATACGGGCACAGAAATCATCGGAGCGGTGGCAGGACGCCAGTGCACTGCCAATGGCGACAAGGAAATGATCGCCGGCGTCATGCCCAAAGTGGTCATTGATATGTTTGAATCCATCCAGATCGATAAACGCGATCAGGACGTCGCCGCCATCGCGTGCGCGATGGCGCAGGCGGCGGTCCAGCTCCTCCAGCAGTGCGCGGCGATTGGGCAGGCCGGTCACCACGTCGGTCATGGCATTGCGCTGGAGTTGGCTATTGGCGGCCTGCAAGGACTGCAGCAGTTGCTCGCGTTCCACTTGCCGGCCGATGAGATAGGCAAACAGATTCAGTACGCGCTCGGTACCGTCACGCAGCGGCAGCCGTTGGTTGCTGGCTGCACACAGGGTGCCATGCAGTGCGCCGTCCGCGCCCCGAATGGGGGTGCTGGCATAGGTGGCAATCCCCAATGCCTGCGCGGCATCGGAATCCCCCCAGCAACCGGCCACGTCATCCGTGTAGCTGCGGCCTTCTTCCAGCGCGCGCTTGCACAAGGTGTCACCCCACGGAACGGTGAGCCCTTCCGGGATGATCAGGCTGCGCGAATTGCGTGAATAAAGCACATGCTGCACGCCTACGGTTTCATCGATCGTCGTCATATAGGTCGACTCCAGCCCGCTGGCCACCTCGAGCAGTTCAAGCAAGGGGCGAACCAACCCTTCCAGCGATGTTGCCGTGGTCAGTGTGTCGGCAAGCGGTGCGAACAGATTGGCCGGTGGCGGCGTGGAGGCGGTGTGCATCAGCGCATCTTCTTTCAATTTCCGGAATTGTTCAAAAGCTGGCCGGAAGAACGAATGATATTTCCAGGCGAATGGTCTCTGGCCGCATTTGGGCTCTTCTTAATGCAGCCTCTGGCAAAATTGCCCGGTCAGCCGTCCCGGCCCCGGAGCCTCCATGCCCACGCTTGCCCACCATGTTCCCGATCCCGCACAGGTCCCCGCGGGTACCACGCTGACCCTGACCCGGCCCGACGACTGGCATCTGCACCTGCGCGACGATGCGCTGTTGCAGGCGGTGCTGCAGCATACGGCAAAGCAGTTTCGCCGCGCCATCGTGATGCCGAATCTGCGGCCGCCGGTGACCACCACGGCACTGGCTGTGGCGTATCGCGAGCGCATCCTGGCGGCGCGGCCGGCCGGCTCGGACTTCGAGCCGCTGATGACGCTGTACCTCACCGACAAGACGCCAGCTGAGGAAATCCAACGCGCCAAGGCCAGTGGCCTGGTGCATGCGGTGAAGTTGTACCCGGCCGGTGCCACCACCAATTCCGATTCCGGCGTGACGGACTTGAAGCACGCCTGCGCGGCGCTGGAGGCGATGCAGGCAACCGGCATGGTGCTGGCGGTGCACGGCGAAGTGACCGACCGCCAGATCGACATCTTCGACCGCGAAAAGATGTTCATCGACAACATCCTCATTCCGCTGCGCCGTGATTTCCCCGGCCTGCGCGTGGTGTTGGAGCACATCACCACCCGGGATGCGGCGGACTATGTGCGTGATTCCGGTGGCGATATCGCCGCAACGATCACCGCGCATCACCTGCTGTACAACCGCAATGCCATTTTTACCGGCGGCCTCCGCCCGCATTACTACTGCTTGCCGGTACTCAAGCGCGAGCGGCATCGCCAAGCGCTGCTGGATGCGGCAACCAGCGGCGATGCGCGGTTCTTTCTGGGTACCGATTCGGCCCCGCATGCACGCGGCGACAAGGAAGCCGACTGCGGCTGCGCTGGCTGCTACACCGGCTTGCACGCGCTGGAGCTGTACGCCACGGCATTCGAGGCGGCTGGCCGGCTGCAGCGGTTGGAGGGTTTCGCCAGTCATTTCGGTGCCGACTTCTACCGCCTGCCACGCAATACCGGCACGCTGACGCTACGCAAACAGGACTGGGCGATCCCCAGCGAGTTGCCGTATGGCGAGCGCACCCTGGTGCCACTGGCGCCAGGGGAAACCCTGGGCTGGACGGTTGCGCTGCGCTGACTATAGTTCCGTATGTCCAACCCCTCCACGCCGTCCGGCCACCTGCTGCAGCTGCTGCCCGAGGCGGTGGTGCAAACCGATGCACTATGGCAGATCACCTACCTAAATCCGGCGTGGCATACGCGCACCGGCCATGCGCAGGAGGCGGCGCTCGGCAGGTCGCTGCTTGAATTCGTGCATCCTGACGACATCGGCACCTTGCGCGCGGGCATGCCGGTGTTCCGGCTGCGATTTGCCAACGCGGACTATCACTGGGTGCGCTTGCAGCTTCACCCGGAAACCGACGCGGTGGATCGGGTGATCAGCCGCCAGGGCGTGCTCATTGAAATTACCGAGGTCACCGAGCAAGTGCTGGTGGAGGTCCGTCAGCGCTTCTTGCGCCTGCTGGAAACCATTGATGGCGTGGTGTGGGAAGCTGAAATCGGCGTGGGCAATACCTTCCTGAGCCCGCAGGTGGAACGGCTGTTCGGCTACTCGGTGGAGGAGTGGCGGGCTGACCCGGGCTTTTGGCGGGCGCATGTGCATCCCGATGATCTGGCGGAGGCGATGCGCATCGATGATGCCGCCTACAACGCCACGCATAGCCATGCCTACGAAATGAGCTACCGGCTGATTGCCAAGTCCGGCAGGGTGGTGTGGGTGCGCGATCTGTGCCGCGCAGTGGTTGAGCCGGGGCGGCCGAACCGGATGATCGGCCTGATGATCGACGTCACCCGGCAGAAGAACACCGAACTCGAGTTGCTGCGCTCCGACAACCGCTATTCGCTGGCGACGCGCGGATCCAATGACGGCATCTGGGATTGGGACCTGCGCACGGACGTCCTGCACGTGTCCGAACGCTTTCACCAGATCGTCGGGCTGGGCGATATCGATCACGTGCATGACGGTGGTTGGCGCTTTCTTGCGCAGCTGATCGATCCCGAGGATCGCGGGCGCGTGCAGACGGCCTACCGCAGCCATCTGGCGGGAAGCAGCCCGAACTTTTCGGTGGACTTCCGTGCGATTCACGGCTCAGGGCGGCTGCTCTGGGTCAATTGGCGTGGGCTCGCCCAGTTCGAAGATGGCGTGGCCGTGCGCATGGCCGGCTCGTTGAGCGACTTGGCCGAACGCGGCAGTTCCTACGATGCCCTGACCAACTTGCCCGGCCGGCCGTTGTTCCGCGATCGCCTCGCACATGTCATCGCGCTGCATCGGAACGCGCTGGCGGATGGTGATGGCGGGCCGGCCGGCGAGGGCCGCACGACGTTCGCCGTGCTGTTGCTGGATCTCAACGGGTTCAAGGCGGTCAATGACAGCCACGGGCACCCTGTGGGCGACCAGCTATTGCAGCAAGTGGCGCGCCGGCTCGAAGCCTGCGTGCGAGCGGTTGATCTGGTCGCTCGCATGAGTGGCGATGAGTTCAACGTGCTGTTGGAGTCCATCGACCCCGCCGAAGCCGCCGACCGCGCTTGCCAGATTGCGGCTGCGCTGGACCAGCCGTACCTGATCGACGCGCACACCGTGGTCATCAGCGCGAGTATCGGTTTGGTCAGCAGCGCATCCGGCCTGACCAGCATCGATGCCTATCTGCGCGCTGCGGACACCGCCATGTACCGGGCCAAGAGTGGGGCATTGGGGGTATGCGTGTTTGCAGGGGAAGATGCTGAAAAATGGCTTGGCTGAATACGGCATTGCATTCGTTGCCCGGCGGCATTTGGGGCTGACGTTTGATTGGCTGAACTGCCAGTCAGGTGCCACCGGCGTGTGTAGGGTATCTTCCCGGTTCGGCATCCCCCATAGGTCGACTGTATGAAAGCCACTGTTGTTGGTCTGGTCACTCCGCATGTGTTGCGCATAATGGATCTGGCCAAGCAGGCCGAGTCAGGGGTCAATATCGACTGGTATCTGCGCGATGCCGTGGCAAAGACAATCAATGACCTTGGCCACCAGTACAACGCCCGCGAGTTGCTGTCTGCGTACGCCCAAGGACTGCAAGCGGCTGCCGATGATGCGGGGCGGATTCGCAGCACGTATGCCAATGCCTTGCAAGCTGCAGCCGCTATCGCCGAGCGGGAACTCGGTGCACGCGGATAAACAAACACCTGCCCGGGTGATGGGCAGGTGCGCTGTTTCCCACGTGGATGCAACCCGGCTCAATCAGGACGAGTCCCCACCTAGTCGCTGCACGCGCTCGCGATAGTCGTGCACGTTATCGTCTTCGATGCGTTTGTTGCGCGTGCCTTTGACCTCATCGACTTTGCGGTCGTTTTCGGCACCGGTCACCGGTTTGGCTTCGACCTGGGTTTCACGTTCAAAGGCGTGGGATTTGTCGGTATTGCGGTAGTACCGATACAAGTACCAGTACAGCCCGGCGGCACCGGCTGGGCCGAGTGCAAGCAGTTCAAGTCCACCGTCGCTCATGACGAATGCCCCACAATCCAAAGTGCGATGACTTCAAGCAAGGTGCCCACGCTGAGGGCGGTGGCCAGCAGCTTCCATTGCTGGATCGGCACGCTGCCCATGGTTTCGCCGGTGCGGCCGTTCACCGCGATGTAGTGCAGCATGCCGCCATTGGCACCGGGCTGATGGTAGGAATACAGCCAGACCGGCAGATACATCGCCACCCAACGCGAGCCATGCACTTGCAGGCGCTCTTGTTCCCAACGCACACCGCGGTCGTATCCGCTCACCGAGTCTTCCACCTGCGCACGCGCGATGGAGAGTAGCTGATCTTCCAGATGCGGCCGCAGTTGTTCTACATCCAAATCACGCTTTTCTGACGTGAAGCCGGAAAGATACGAGGCGTTCCACTTCACTGCGTTCTTGGTGTCAAACGGCAGGATGGTATTGATGATGTTGTTGGTGTTGACGCCAGTGTTGAGGTTGCCGCGTTCGCTGGAGGACTCCAGCGGCAAATCGTCCACGGTGAAGTCCACATGCCGCGCTACTTGGTACACATCGGCATCGTAGTAGGTCTTTTTGTCGTTGTCGCTGCCACGGGTGTATTCGCGGGTTTTGATTTCGGCCATGCCGGCCACATCGGCACTCGCGTTGCTATCCACGATCATGTACGGCAGGTACACGCCTACCACGTTTTCCGGCGTGAATTGTTCCTTGAACGCTTTCAGTGCGAGGAATTTGCGTTTGTCCACGAATTGACGAATGCGTGCCACGGCATCATCTTTCTTGATGTGGAACGGCAACACGGCATCGGGCACCGCGCCATTGGCGATTTGCTCGTTGACGCCGAACACATGCCGGCACCAGTGGCAACGCGCGGTCATCGCATTTTCGGTATTGACCGTCACTTCAGCACCGCAGCCGGTGCATTTGTAGGTCATCACTGCGCTGACATCAGCGGCGATGTTCTGCGCGCCAGAGGCAATCACCGTGCTGTTGAGTTGGTCGATGTTTTCGCCCAACCCGAACTCTTCTTCCACCCGTGCGCCATGCCATTCATTGCGGCAGTACAGGCAGATCAGCAAGTCCGTGCCGGGGCGCTGCTTGATATCAGTGGCACCGCATTTGGGGCAGTGATTGGCACCGTCCTTCAGCTCTTCCGCAGCGGTGTCGATGGCCACCGGATCGGGGGCCAGGATTTCATCGCGCAGCGGTTTGGGCAGGGTTGCCGGGTCAATCGGCGAGCTGCCCGGCAACGGCGGGACATCGCGCGGTGAACCCGGGCCGGTTGGCATCGGCGGGGGGGAGCCCGCGCCGCTGGGGGGCAGCGGCGGCGGGGGAGTGGTGTTGGACATGGTGATGACCTGATAGGTGGCTTACAGGCCCAGCGCCTTGGCTTTCAGGGCGTCGTAATCGGCTTGCGAAATCAGGCCCAGATCCAGCATTTCCTTGGCCTTCTTCAGCTTCGCAATTGGGTCGTCAGCCGCCGGGGCGGGCGGGGCGACTGGCTGCTGCAAACCCGCCATGCCGCCCATCATGCCGCTGGCCATGCCAATGCCCATCATGCCGGCTGCGCCGCCGTTCTCGCCGGCGGCCTGCATCCCTGCGGCCACGCTGGCCTGCAGGTTGGAATTGCCGCGTGCACCCGACAGCGCATCGGCGCGCTGCACGGTTTTGAGCAGTTCCTTGGTGTTGGCGTCGTACTCAATCGAGATGATCGCGGTTTTGGCAATCATCAAGCCGCGGTCGGACTTCCATTGGTAGGCGTTTTCCACCGCCTCCGACAGGCTCTTGGCAAACCCGATCGAATCCTGCTGGAGCTTGCTGATGCGGTTGCCCTTGCTGGGATCGTTGGAGTACAGGCTGAATGCCGGCGCCAGCGAGCCCACCACTTCGTTGAACAATTGGCTGGCTGCGGCGTTGTCGATGTCGGTGAAGTCGAACACCTGGCCCGGTTGCAGATACGCGGCCGGCACAAAGTTTTTCACGAACAAAATGGGATCCACGATCTTCATCGTGTACGAGCCGCGTGTCACCGCGCCGACCTGCGTGTTCAAGAACGCGTCGTCCCAATAGATCTCCGACTGCGTGCCGAAGCGATTGTCTGGCAGCTCCTTCAGGGATACGAAGTACGCAGCTTGCTGCGAGCCGGGTTGGCCGCCGAACTTGAAGCGCTCCCAGCTTTGCATGATCAGCGAATCGACGATGCCGTCGCCGGAGAAGATCGACTTCGAATTGAGGTCGTCCGATTTCCATTCATAGCCGCCGGCTTCGGCCGCAAATCCGGTGATCTTGCCGTCCTGGAACAGCAGCAGGCCGTAGCCTTCCGGCACGATGATCTTCGAGCCATTGGTAATGATGTTGGACGAGCCATGCGTGTTGGAGCCACGCCCGGCATTGGTGCCGTGGGGAACCGCGGCAAACAGCGCCGCGGTGGGCGGCAGGCCATCGGGAATGGTGTAGAAGTCCTTCCACTGGTCACCCAGCATGCCGCCGACTGCACCTTTCACCGCTTGAATAAGACCCATGACATCTCTCCGTGATTCGTGGCTGCGGGGGGTCCCGCGTTGTTCGACAAACTACACATTTCGGGGCCACAGGGCCAGTGTGCGAAGGGGGATAGACTCAAAGTGTTAGAACCGTTCCCCCACCGGCAGGTAGCGCCACAGGCCCACCGGCATTTTGGCCAGTGCAACCTTGCCGATGCGCAGGCGGCGGATGGCCACCACGTCCAGCCCCACTTGTGCGCACATATCCCGCAACTGTCCGCCTTGTACGCCCTTGAGGGCAAACCGCAGGCGAATTTCGTTTTGCCAGCTCACCTTGCAGGGCGGCAGTGCGCGGCCGTTGTAATGCAGGCCATGGTTGAGTTTGCGCAGCCCGTACGGGGCGATGTTGCCGCTGACTTCCACCACGAATTCCTGTTCGATCGCGTCGCCGTCTTCGGTCAATCGCCGCCACACGCGGCCATCCTGGGTCAGCACCATCAGGCCGCTGGCTTCGGCATCCAGCGGCACCAATGGCGTCAGCCGTTGGAAGTGGCGTTCCAGCACGCGCACGCCGGACGGGTCTTCGGGCCAGTGGTTGCCCGCCTGCACCAGAGCGGCGGCCATGTTGCGGCCGCTGATGGTGTCGTAGCCGGCAGGCTTGTGCAGCAGCACGGTGGCCGGTTCAATGGCCTCCAATTGCGCGGCGGCATCCAGCACCACGGTATTGCCCAGCACCGGTAGCGCCGGGTCTTCGCTGACGCGGCCATCCACCGACACCCAGCCATTCTTGATGTATTGCTCGGCTTCGATCCGCGAACAATGGGCCAGGTCGGCCACGTATTTGGCCAGTCGAATGGGAGTGGGCATGCAGGTTCTCGGGTGACTGGCGCGTGATTCAGGACAGGCAGTGTAGCGATCAGGCACTCTATTGCTGCAACCCTTCGCTGGCGCACAGGGTTTTCCGGCCTGCGCCTTACTCTTGAACTTCGAGATGGCATGAAAACTCCCACCGGCCTGCAACCCTTGATCGACGATGGCGTGATCGATGCGGTGCTGCGGCCCTTGAAAAGCGGCAAGGAAGCGGCGGTCTATGTGGTGCGCGCGGGCGATCAGATCCGTTGCGCCAAGGTCTACAAAGACATGGCGCAGCGCAGTTTCCAGCAGCGCGTGCAATATCAGGAAGGACGCAAGGTACGCGGCAGCCGCGAGGCGCGCGCGATTGGCAAGGCCAGCAAATACGGCCGCAAGCAGCAGGAAACCGCCTGGAAGAACACCGAGGTGGACGCGCTGTACCAGTTGCGCGATGCCGGTGTGCGCGTGCCCGAGCCCTACGGCTATTTCCACGGCGTATTGGTGATGCAACTGATAGTGGATGCCGATGGACATTCGGCACCGCGGCTGGGTGAAGTGGAGCTGTCGCACGCCCAAGCCTGCGACTTTCATCGTTGCCTGATGCGGCAAGTGGTGAACATGCTCTGCGTGGGGCTGATTCACGGCGATTTGTCGGAATACAACGTACTGGTGGGTCCCGACGGCCCCGTGATCATCGATTTCCCGCAGGTGGTCAGCGCCGCCGGCAACAATGCATCGCGCAGCATGCTGCTGCGCGATGTCAACAACCTTACCGCCAGTTTGGGTGCGTGGGCGCCGGAGCTGCTGGATACATGGTACGGCGAAGAGATGTGGGCGTTGTACGAGGCCGGTGAATTGCACCCGGACACCGAATTGACCGGTACGTTCGTGCACGACACCACCAAGCCAGACCTGGAGGGGGTGCGGCATGCCATCAACGATGCGCGTGAAGAAGCCCTAATTCGCCAACAAGGCCGCGAAGCGGCGGCCGAGATGGACTGATGTCCGCTGGCGTAGCCAGATGAGGTTGAAATCGAACACGCACAAGCCCCCCCTGCATACGAGGACGCAACAGGCATGACAACAGCACCAGCAGCATCGACAACAACTTGGGCAGGCAAGGCATTTGCAGCGATTGCCTTGATCGAAGCCTTCACCTGGGCCGGCCTGTTGGCAGGCATGTATTTGAAGTACGGCAGCGGCAGCACGGATCTGGGCGTGTGGTTGTTTGGCCGCCTGCATGGGCTGGCCTTTATCGGTTATGTGGTGGTTGCCCTTGTTGCCGGGACACAATTGCGCTGGCCGCTGTGGGCGCTGCTGTTGGCCTTGTTCGCGGCGATACCCCCGTTGTTCACGCTGCCGTTGGAGTTGTGGTATCGCAAGCGCGGCTTGCTGGCGCCGCGGTCGGCATAGACCAGCGGCAAAGCATCACACCCATGCCGCCAGGGAGACCACCAGTTCCGCTTGGAAGCCCTTGGTCGAGGCCAACGGAATGCTGAATTGGGTTGCAGATGCCATGTTGACGCTGGCGGCATGGCTGCCGAGGCTGGCCAATGCCGTGGCCGATTTTTTATCGGTGGCCCAATGATCACCGGTTAGCACATAGCGCAACGCCCACTGGCCGTTGTCCTCGCGTTTGGCAAACAACACCACGGTATCGCGGAACAGGTATTCGCCCGGGATATGCTGTTTCAGGAACAGTACACCATCGATTTCATAACCGGCATTCAACACTGCCAGGTCGATTGAAAACGCGACTTCACTGCCCGCCAGAATTTTCGAGCTGTCCAGGAACACGGAAAACAGGGTTGGCGAGCGCGCATCCGGCATCAGGTTGCCAGCAGCATCAAACAGCTCGTCATACTGGCGGCGTACCGCGCTTTCCTGTGCCTTGTTGCGCGCCGTCAGTTCGTAGGTGTAGGCCCCGCGTGGGGCAACCGTAGTCTCGATGTAGTAGGCGGTTTGGATGTGCTTGCCTTGTTTGCGCGCACGTTCGACCTCCGGTGGAAAGGGCAGGGCTTTGAACTGCAACCGGCCAGTGGCAGCCATGTCCCCGAAGAGGAAGCGCACCAGATTCTGGTAGCCCTCCTCGGAATTGACAATGCCGAAAAATCCGCTGTGGCTGCGGTTGACGAATGCGCGCGGACAACCCGCCACATACGCATTCTCGATTTTCACCAAGCCATCGCTCATTTGTCCTACCGCCATCGACGACAGGCCATGTGCCACGGCGTAGTCGCGGCTATTGGTGCCGATCAGGCAAAACAGCCGCGCCGCGGGGAAGCCTGAATTGCCCAGCGTGTTGACCTGATCGGGCGCGGTCTGCAAATACTCGGCCATGCGCGGGCGGCTGAAGTTGTCCATGTCATTCATCGACAAGAAGCTGGGCACATTCATTCCGCCCAATTCGATGCCGTTATGCGGCGTGGCATAGGTGAACACCTTGTCCACCAGGCCACGAATTTCAGCGCTGGCCACGTCCTGGTTTTGCAACAGGCAACGGCAAATCAACCCGCCCATCGAGTGTGCAACCAGATACACCTTGAACGCTTTGCGCGCCTCGGTATCGTCGCCACATACGCTGTCACGCAAACGTGCAATGCGTTGCCCCAGCGCCGCGGCAGCTTCCGGGATGGACGGAGTCTTGCCATTGCCAAATGCAGGGTCGGCCTCATCGTAATAGCGGTGGATGACCAAGCTACGCGCCGGCAGCTTGTCGGCTTGTTCGGCACCGGCGGCATAGACGTCGCGGTAGTTGTAGTCCTTCATCAATCGCACCAACGGCGATTCGAAGACAAACTTGACGATGCTGCCATCCTGCGCCTGCCGCACCTTGGTCGAACCAGCCTCGAACCCCATATATGGCGTCGAGGTGGTCTGCACGATTTCATCGCGCGTCATCGCGTAACCGCGCACGTAGATGATCGGAAAAAACGGGCGTTCAAGCTTGGCCATGACGGGCATCCATGCATGCGGTGAGGGTTGCGATCGACCTTGCAATGCCATTGGCGAGGCATTGCAAGGCCTGCATTGTCGGCAGGTCAGCCCTGACTGCGAAACTCCTCCACGAAATAGCCCCAGCAATCAGCGGTTTTCTTGGCAATGGCGGGGGTACGGGCGGCGGTGACTTCGCACATGGGCACGCCATAAGCATCGTCATCGGTGTTCAGGAACAGATGCGTGCACTCATGCACCATGGTCTGGAATTTACTGTCTGCCGGGCGTTTGAATGGCCGATAGAGTGGCGATGAATTCCAGCTCAAATTGAGAATGATGCGGAAATTCTGACCTTCGGCCTGGCTCATCGGTTTCTGCCCATCGGTGAAATCCTGCCAGCCATCCAACGGCATTTTTGCCGCCGCAAATTCGCCACCACAGCGCTTTTGCAGCTTCGAAAAATGCACGTCGATGGGCTTGACATTGATCATGCTGGCCAGCATCGACAACTTCGGCCCCAGCTCACTCATCCATTGGTTGCTGTCATCCCCGAACCATTTCTTGCTTTCAGCGCGTCCACCGCCTTGCTGGATCTTCATGGCAGCACCACGCAAGGTTCCAATGATGGTGGGCTGCAGATTTATCAAGATTTGTTGATCGGCCGGGCCAAGTCCAGAACAGTTGAATCCCATCGGTGTACTCCTTAAATGTCGGGGGAATCGGCATGCATCCGCTGGACCGATACCGGTCGCTGCGATTGCGGGGCGCAAGTCCGGAACTCCGGAATGCATTGCCGTACCGGGGTTAACGCAGGCATCGGTGGCGAGCGGACAGCGATGGCTTCGTGAATGGGGAGTCGTTGCGGCACCCGGCATTGCGCCAGCAGCGGGTGGGCGGGTGAACCTGCGTGAATTTGTCCCAAATCAAGACTTGCCAGTCGGCAACTGCTTACGCTGGCGCACTCGCCAGTCTCGAGTGTTCGTTCATGCCGCAATCACTCCTTGCCAGCCGCTTGCTGGCGCTGTTGGACCTCACCAGTTTGGGGGAGGACGATAGTCCGATCAGGATTCGCGCCCTGTGTGCATCGGCGTGCACACCGTATGGCCAGCCTGCGGCGGTGTGCGTGTACCCCGAGCACGTCACCAGTGCGCGTGAAGCATTGGCCGGGACACCGATCAAGATTGCCAGCGTGGTGAACTTTCCGGAAGGTGGCGATGACCCGCAGCGGGTGCATCGGGAAACCCGTCGTGCGGTTGCGGCTGGTGCCGATGAAATCGACATGGTATTGGCGTGGCGGGCGTTGAGGGCAGGCGATGCCGCGCGTGCCAAAGCGGGTGTGGAGGCCTGCCGGCAAGCCTGCGGAACCGGCATCACCTTGAAATTGATTTTGGAAACCGGCGAGTTGGCCAGCCCTGCATTGATCCGCGATGCAAGCGCGATCGGGTTGGATGCAGGGGTGGATTTCCTCAAAACATCCACCGGCAAAGTGCCAGTCAATGCCACGTTGCCGGCAGCCACATTGATGCTGGATGCGATTGCCGAGCGTGGCGGGCAGTGTGGGCTCAAGGTTGCCGGGGGGATTCGCACGCTGGGCGAAGCGCAGCAGTATTTGGCGTTGGTCGATGCCAAACTGGGATCGGCTTGGGCAGCTCCGATGCGCTTTCGGATCGGTGCCAGTGCGTTGTTTGATGCCATCGTGGCAGAGTTGGGGCACTGAGCATGGCGCGTGCGATTTGGCTGGTACTGGATTCGCTGGGGATTGGCCATGCCCCGGATGCGGATGCATACGGCGACGCAGGTGCCGATACTTTCGGGCATATCGCAGCGGCGTGTGCGGCGGCACCGCGTGGGCCGTTGCAGCTGCCTAATCTCACACGGTTGGGCTTGCCAGCGGCGCATGCCTTGGCTGGCGGGCAGGTGGCTGCGGTGTTTGCTGCAGCGCCTGCACCGGTCGCGCTGTGGGGCTGCATGGCCGAGCAGGCCTGCGGCAAGGACACGCCGTCGGGGCATTGGGAAAGCGCGGGCGTGGTGTTGGATCGCCCATTCGGTGTGTTTGATGCGCCGCAAAACAGCTTCCCGCCCGAGTTGTTGGCGGCATTGGTGGACGCTGCGCAACTGCCCGGCGTGTTGGGCAACTGCCACGCGTCGGGTACTGAAATTCTTGATCGACTGGGGGCCGAACACATCGCCACCGGCAAGCCGATTGTGTACACATCGGCCGATTCGGTGTTTCAAATTGCAGCGCACGAGCAGGGTTTCGGCTTACAGCGGCTGCTGACGCTATGTGAATTGGCGCGCGCCCTGCTGGCGCCGTACAACATAGGGCGTGTCATTGCCCGTCCGTTTATCGGCGCTGCCGCAACCGGTTTCCAGCGCACCGGCAACCGCCGTGACTATGCACTACCTCCGCCGGCACCCACGCTGTTGGATGCCGTGCGTGCCGCAGGCGGCGAGGTGATTGCGGTCGGCAAAATCTCGGATATTTTTGCGGCGCAAGGGGTTGGCCGTAGCGTGCATGCCAGTGGTCATGATGCATTGTTTGATGCCACCCTTGACGCGTTGACGCAAGCGGGCGATGGGGCATTGATTGCCACCAATTTCGTCGACTTCGATAGCGTGTACGGGCATCGCCGCGATGTTTTTGGCTATGCCGCCGCGCTGGAGCACTTCGATGCGCGTCTGCCGCAATTACTCGAGCACCTGCGCGCCGATGACCTGTTGCTGCTCAGTGCCGACCACGGCTGCGATCCCACATGGCCGGGCAGTGATCACACCCGCGAGCAAGTACCGCTGCTGGCGTATAGCCCCGGGCTGGCTCCGCGTGCACTTGGCAAGCGGTCGAGTTTTGCCGATTTGGGCCAAGGCATTGCCACCCATCTGGGCTTGTCGGCGTTATCGGCAGGCCGCTGTTTCTTGACAAGTCAAGCCGCATGACAACCCTGCACATCGAAGCCGAACCCGGCACCATCGCCGACACCGTATTGCTGCCTGGCGATCCGCTGCGCGCCCGCTTTCTTGCTGGCGCCTTGCTTGCTGCACCTCATCAAATCAATGCGCGGCGCAACATGCTGGGCTACACCGGCCAATACAATGGGCAGCGCGTGACCATCCTGGGGGGTGGCATGGGGATCCCCTCCACGGCCATCTACGTCACCGAGCTCGCCCGCGGTTTTGGGGTACGCACCATCATTCGCGTGGGCACTTGCGGCGGCATTGGTGATGTTGCGGTCGGCGATGTGTTGTTGGCGCAATCGGGCAGCACGGATTCTCGTTTCAACCGCATGCAGTTTGGCGGCCATGATCTTTCGGCATGTGCCGATTTCGGGCTCCTGCAACGTGCCGTGCAGGCGGGTCAAGCGCAAGGCTTGTCCGTGCGTGTCGCCAATGTATTCAGTACCGATTGCTTTTACGACGGGGATCCGGAAATACTGAGACTGCTGCACAAGCACCGGATCTGCGGCATCGAAATGGAAACCGCCGGCCTGTACGGCCTGGCAATGCGGGAGGGCTTCCAAGCGCTGGCCATCCTCGCCGTCAGCGATCACCTGGAGACGGGCGCAACCATGCCGGCCATCGAACGTGAACAGGGCTTGGTACGCATTGCGAAATTGGCGTTGGCCAGCGCTATTCAATAGGCGCCAGGCGCAGGTTGCCCGATATGGACTACACGTGTTATTTGCGCACGGCAAGCACGCCATCCAACGCCAGTTCGGCGCGGAAGCCGGCGATCTGCAAGCGGCGTGCCACTTCGCGGGGCACGTCACGGCCGGAGGTCAGTTTGTTGGGGCTACCGGTGTAGTGGAATAATCGCCCACCGCGTTTGAGTACGCGAGCCAGTTGGTCGTAGAACGCTTGTGAATAAAGCTCGCCTGCGATGCCAAATCGCGGCGGATCATGCAGTACGGCATCAAAGCTGGCATCAGGCATTCGGGTAATCGCCTCAGCTGCATCGGCATGGGTCAAGTGCAATCGGTCATCGCTGTGGTCGGGGTCAGGTGACCACGGGTTAAGCGTGCGCAGCCACAGCACATCCTCGTTCTTTTCGAAGGATTGCATGCGGGCAACACCGGCATCCAGGCAGCAACGCGCGAAATAACCCAGCCCACCGCAGGTATCCAGCACGACTTTGCCTGCAGGTTGCACCAGCGCTACTTTGCGGCGCGCATCATCCAGCGGCGATTCCTTTGCGGTGGGCAGCATCTTGATGCCGTCGATTTCGAATGTCGGCACATTCCATTCGGTAGGTACCAATTTGATCAACTTGCCGGCATAGCGCGAAATGGGGGCAAACGCTTCGCCATCGAAGTAGTAAAGCGTGCGTTCTTTTGGTTTGCCGGGGTAGGGCAGGTGTTGCCCACGCCATTGCCAGCCTTCGGCATCCAAAGCCACGGTTTCCACGCTTCGACCCAGATCAAACGAACCTTGCCAGCAGTTGTTGCCGGCATCACGCGACGTCAATAGGGCAGTCGCGATGGAGTGAGTGAGTAGCGGGGTTGGCAGGTGGCGCATATGCAAATGATACGGGGTGGTGGAGCACTTGCAGATGGATTATTTGCTGGAAGCGTCGCGCTGGGCGTGACCCAAGGTCGATTCCACTGGACAATAGGGGCATCTGGATCTGCACCGAGAGCTTATGCGTGTCCTTCGTCTTGTTTTGATCGCCCTGATCGTGGCGGTCAGCACAATTGTTCATGTTCTTCCGTTGTTGCTGCTGGCATTGATCAAGGCCATGCTGCCATTGCCGCGCTTCCGCATTGCTTGCAACCCGCTGTTGAGCGGACTGGCCGAAAGCTGGATAGGGGTAAACAACTGGATGTGGACCCATCTCACCGATACCCGCCTGCAACTTTCCGGTGACAGCGGGTTTCACATGGGGGGGCACTATCTGGTGTTGGCCAATCACCAGAGCTGGGTGGACATTCTGACCTTGCAAAAAGCCTTCAACCGGCGCATTCCATTGCTGCGTTTTTTTCTGAAGCGGCAACTGTTTTGGGTGCCATTGCTGGGGCTGGCATGGTGGGCACTGGATTTCCCGTTCATGGGCCGCTACAGCCCCAAGCAAGTGGCCAGGAATCCGGCGCTGGCTGGCCGCGATATCGCTGCCACCCGGCGTGCGTGTGAGAAATTCAGTGCCATTCCGATTGCCATCATGAATTTTGTGGAAGGCACCCGGTTCACGTCCGACAAGCATGCCAAACAAGACTCACCGTATCGGCATCTGCTCAAACCCAAATCGGGTGGGGTGGCCTTCGTGCTGGATGCGATGGGGCAGGGCTTGCATGCCATCTTGGATGTCAGCATCGCCTATCCTGCGGGCAAACCCGCCCTGCTGGATCTGTTGATGAACCGGATTCCTGTCGTGCGGGTGGATGTGCGCCAGCGCGAGATTCCGCAGGAATTCATTGGCGGCGACTACCAGAACGATCGCGAATTCCGTGTGCGTTTCCAACGCTGGATGAATACCGTGTGGCAGGACAAAGATGCAAGGCTCGATCAATTGCTGGTTCAGTCTGCGACTTGATCGGTGTCAACCATTTCCGCGTGACATCGCTCATGATCGAAATATTCCACCTTGGAGATCACCGTATGAATGCCATTACACGTCCGCGCTACACCCCGGTATTGCGTCGCCTGCATTGGTTGACGGCGATTTTGATTGTCTTGGCCTACGTGCTGATTGAGCAGCGCGGCATCTTTCCTCGTGGTAGCGGTGGCCGTGTTGCGATGATGCAGGGGCATTTCTGGGTAGGCATCAGCATCTTCTTGCTGGTTTGGGTTCGGCTTGCCGCCCGCGTGCGCGGCGGTGCGCCGGCTATCACGCCGCCGCTGGACAAAATCACCGGCATGGCTTCGAAGTTGATGCATTTGGTGCTGTACGCATTTTTCATCGTGATGCCGCTGCTGGGTCTGGCCACGGTCTGGACCGATGGCAAAGAGATCATGATTCCGTTTACCAGCATCGTGCTGCCGGCACTATTGCCGGAAAACGAAGAGCTGGCACACCAGCTGGAAGATTTGCACGGCACCATTGGTGAAGTGTTTTACTGGGTCATCGGTGCACACGTCCTGGCGGCACTTTGGCACCATTTTGGCCGTCATGACGACACCCTGAAGCGGATGCTGTGAGGGTAGGGCAAGCTTGACCTTGGTCAACTCACGGCAGTGGATGCGCGCGCACAATCTTCCGCGTACGCTGCATCGCGCGTGTTTGACGGAAAAACGACATGGAATATCGAGTGACGCTGGCCACGGCGGCCCCTGATCTTGCCGTGATTGACGATGCCATTCGGGAGGCAGATCCGGCCGCGTTGGTGGATCAAGACCCCACCGATGGCGCGCTGCGGGTAACCGCATGGATCAACGCCGAAGAGCTGGCAGCGGTGTTGGCACAGACGGGGATTACGGCTACCCGCGTGGAATTGCAGCCATCGGTTTGTTGTGGCGATTGCAGCGGCTGAGCAAACTGGCGAACAGGGAAAATCCGATGCAGGATGAACCGCGGTTACGCGCTGACTTGTGTATCCGCGCCGCGTCCCTATACTGCAAGAGTCGGTGATAGCGACATTCCCGGGGGTGCACTGGCTTCGACGGGGGTAGCGAAATCGCACGGCGCATGCCGAGGGGGTAGCTTTCCTCGTAAATCCAGCTGCAAAACTCTAGTTGCCAACGACGACAACTACGCTCTGGCCGCTTAAGGCCTAGCCCCGAACCCACTTGTGCCTGTGCTCGTGGATGTAGGGTCATCATCACAGGATAGGTTCCGGCGGCGACCCGCCAACCGGATCCAAAATTTAGCGGGTGTGGATGACGGCGTGCTTCGCACGGTGTGTTGCCGGCATTCGAGACCAAACACCGCGCTAAGCATGTAGTGCCGGGCATGGAGCATCTTCGGACGGGGGTTCAATTCCCCCCACCTCCACCAATACCCTAAATCCCAACCCTCATCGGTTGGGATTTTTTTTGCCCGTTCCCCCACTGTTGGCGCGGTTTCCGGGCATGGCCTCGCGAGCGCCACCCCAGCGAAGGTGGCGTTTTCACCCCCGCCGACGCCTCTCTGTTCTCCGTTTTCTCTGCTGGTCACGCGGTAACCTTGTTCGACACCATCGAGCAGGTGCAGGACAAGGCCACCCGCTGGCTATGGACTTACAACCACGAGCGCCCCAACATGGCGCTCGGCGGCATCACCCCAATGCAAAAACGGGCACTCGCTGCCTAGCTCCACTTTTGCTGTCCGCTAAAAGCGGGGGGATTACCGTGGGGTTTCAGCTTTCGGGACGTTTACGGGGCAGGGAATGCTGAACTGCCCGGCGTCCCGTTCTCGCACAGATACACGCCACCAGCATCGCATACAACAAAGGCCGCAACTTGCTTGCTGTCGATAAATGTACCTGACTCCATTAATTCCACTTGCGTTGCGGGCCTTGTGCGTTATGGGCGGTCAGGAAGTGAACCTGGAACCGTTACCGCCCAAATTGCTTTCGCAGGTCGGAGAAAACCCACCCAAGCATCAGGGAGCTACTGATTGGTGGGTGTCCCGGTTCTTGTTGTTGAAATGGTGCCCCTGTTTTCTGTTTTCCCCTAATCAGGCACAGGGAAGAAAATTCGCCACGCTCGTTTTTTCGTAGAACATCGATGGATCACGATAGCCTATGGCATCCAAAGTTTTGTCATTTGCCACTTTGTGGATGGAATCAAATACCAAGCCGACTATGCCATTTCCGTCCCACGAGTAGGTGTACGCAATCATCTCGCCTCGATTCACTCCATACATTGTTGTCGATGTGTGGTAATCGAGACCCAAAGCCGTCACCAAGAGATCACCAACTCTCCACGGCCCCTTGTCGATATTGCTGCATTTTTTTGGCGCGATTATTGAAAAATATCCGGAATAATCAATGCAATACATTGATTCGGTACTGCAATCGCGTCCTAGATATGTTTGCCCGGGCGAGTTCAACTCCGTAACGCAACACCAGCGGTGGTAAAGGGGTTCAGGCGGTTTAGCCTGAGCAACCTCACCACCAAGTGGAGTTGCCCATGGCCGCAAGCCGCCTGAACCTGCACGAACGATATCGCATCCACGCCCTGCACGAAGCCTGTTTCAGCATCAGATCCATTGCCCTGATGCTGGAGCGTGCAC
>NZ_JAIQDJ010000012.1 GCF_020034655.1 Thermomonas beijingensis
ACAACCTAACAGTTCGTTCAAGCCGACGCCGCTTCATGGCATCGTGTTATCTTTCGGCGTCCGGCTGCTGTCGCTTCGGTTGCACCTCGTTGCGGCGCGGCTTAACTCAGGTGTTAGACCGCGCATGTATCGACTCGGGCACATGATTGAAGAGCAATGGGTGGAACACTCACATCCGCCCGTCTTTCGCATGCCCGCTCCTGGTGCCAACAGTCAACGGGTAGTCGCTGGCGTCCCAAAGTCAGATCCCGACATCTTTCTACGCCTCTCAGGCTGCCTCAAAGAGCCGCTATTCCTGCTCTATGTTCTACACACCTGTCGTGGCGAAGCAGACCTCGGCAGGTACCAAAGCCCAGAACTCTCGTTCCAAGATGTTCAGAGCTTTGTTGATGAGTTCAGGCCATTCCTTTCCGCAGACGGTCGCTTTGATCTTTGGGTGTACTCACCAGAACAAAAAGCAACAATCGTCTGGGATCGTCATAACCTCATCCATGCGTACGGCCCACTTGACTGTTACGCCTCTGAGCTTCGCGCACTTGGCTTCAAGTCCGGCGATCCGGCGATACCCGCACCGCACACGCACCACTACCGCCACGAGTTTGACACGCTTGCCAAAAAAGTTGTTTCGCGGTTCAACTGGGTCTATTCACCTCTGCGCCCAGAGGATGAGCAATGAGGCGCGGTCTAACAATTCGTTCAAGCCGACCCAGCTTCGCGGCGGCAATGTGCTAAGGTTGGTGCGTTCTTATTTGCCGCCGCTACGCCGGTCGGCTTAACTCAGGCGTTAGCTTTGTATGGGGGGATCAATGCAATTGAAGAAGAAACTATTCGGCGCAAGCACTGTAGTCGCTTTCATATCCGGCACAGTTGCTCAATACTTTTATCCGGGCCAAATTTACACGCCATCCGATATTTTCTTCATGCTGGTCAATGCATTTCTTATCTTCTGGTGGTACGTTTTGGATGCGCGGGAGAAGAACTACAAAAGACACCCGTTCTTGGACGTATCGGTAATTGCGCTGTCAATTCTCGGTCTTCCCTATTATTTTTTCCGCACAAGGCCCATCAAGAACGCACTTGTGGCAACACTTGTATTGTTCTTAGTTCTGCTTATGTGGGGTGTCCTAGGAATGCTTGGGCAAATGACCGTGTATGCGGCGCTACAAAGCTAACAATTCATTCAAGCCGACGCCGCTTCGCGGCGCGGCTTAATTCAGGCGTTAGGTTTAGCGCGGAATTTTTTGGGATGTGCGGGCTTTGCATTGAATTTCGCTTGATAGGTTTACTGTTAGGTTCAAGTGTGCCCTTGCGTACTTGGCCCACAGCGCGCAGGGGACCTGCGCACCGTGGTGGCGGTAGCATTCCGTAGCTTGCTTCGCATGTGCAGTGGGTCGTCGGGCGCCTACAACCTAACAGTTCGTTCAAGCCGACGCCGCTTCATGGCATCGTGTTATCTTTCGGCGTCCGGCTGCTGTCGCTTCGGTTGCACCTCGTTGCCGCGCGGCTTAACTCAGGTGTTAGGCCGCATGGGAAGAACCTGCGAATACACGGGAAATCGTAAGCAACTCCTGGCGAGCGAGATCGGCGCCTGCTTCTACTGCTTTGGAGAGTTCCCTCCTTCATCCGTTACCGAGTGGTGCGACGAGAACGACCAAGGAATTGGGCAAACCGCCCTCTGCCCACATTGCGGTGTGGACACAGTTGTAGGCTTCAATGGACCAGTAGATCGGGAGTGGTTGCAACAAGCGCACAAACGCGGGTTCGGATAGTCTGCGGCCTAACAAATCGTTCAAGCCGAGCCCGCTTCGCGGCCTCGGCGCCACCCGGTTCGCCTCGGGCGGGCCGGCTTAACTCAGGTGTTAGGCGGCTAATACAGGTGATCGCATGATGTTCATGATCGGCCAGGGGGAGCGCACAGTTCCTGTTGGCCCACCAGAGCCACAGCATTGCCCTCGCTGTGAGGAGGTCACTGACTTCCAGCCGCAGCTCAAGTACAAATTCGGCCAGTTCGACCTGCTTTTCGGCTTTGTGTACGACAAGCGGTATCAACTCGCTTGTCCTCAATGCAATCACGGCTGGCATCTGGACAAGCGATCCATGGAACAGAATATTGGCAAGCTGCCAATTCCCTTCCACCTACGCTTCGGCTTTCTGATCCTGCTCGGCCTAGCTGCCGCGCTCGGGGCGGCATATATGGTCACGCATGCCGCCGCCTAACAATTCGTTCAAGCCGAGCCCGCTTCGCGGTCTCGGACCAGCCGAGTCGCATCGGGCGGGCCGGCTTAACTCAGGCGTTAGGTTGCACATGATATTCCTCGGCAAGCCGACAAGAGCAAAGAACGCGCTTTTCGCCGCGCTCTGCTTTCTCCTTAGCGGCATGATGTTCTATTCGTGGGCCACGTTCGAGGGCATTCCAGCGCGCACGGAACTGCTGCCGGCCTCTGGCAGAGTGTCTTGGGTTCAGGACGGAAAATACGGCATCAAATTCGCCCTTGATGGCGTTCCCAAATCCTTTGACTACGCATCAAAAGGCAACGCCATGGGCCTCGTGCGTGACGCCTTGTCACGCCCTGATCGACCTGTTGTCACCGTGCTCTACGATCCACGTAATCCGGGCGGCCCCATCTACTCAAAAGATATCTACTACGGAGTTTTTGAGCTTTCAATCGCAGGCAAGCCCTTCCGTAGCCACGCCGAGATAGCTGAGGCGTGGCAGAATGACGAGAATCTGGCCGTCTGGCTTGGCTCATTCTTCGTTCTCGGCGGCATGTATCTGGCATGGGCTGCTTTCCGTAATCGGGGTGCAACCTAACAATTCATTCAAGCCGACGCCGCTTCGCGGCGCGGCTTAACTCAGGTGTTAGGCCTCACATGCAACAAAAGAGCAGAGCAATCATCGCGTTCTTGTGTGTTGGCCTGTTGATGGGCATCTCAACTCAGTATCCCGATCCCTTCCATGTTCCGGAGTGGCTTGAGTGGATTCTGGTACTTGCATATGGCTTCACTGTGTTCTGGTGGTATCACGCCGACAGAACCGATCGTAAACTTAAGCACTCAACCTGGTTAAGTATCGCAATGGTTGGCTTACCAATGGTTGGCTTACCGTACTACCTATTCAAATCGCGCGGCCTCCGCGCCGGCCTCTTAAGCCTAGCCGGAGCAATCGGTCTCACCGCCATCGCTGTGGCTCTTAGCGCAGGCGGCGCCATGGCTGTGGTTTGGATACGCATGCAGCTAGAGTGAGGCCTAACAATTCGTTCAAGCCGAGACCGCTTCGTGGCCGCGTCAATGTGTGGCACATTGTCACATCGCCGCGGCCACAAATCGGTCCGGCTTAACTCAGGTGTTAGGCTTCAATGTCAATTCTCCTGGACATCTTGGCAGCACTCATCCTGGCATCAGCAGGTGTGTACTGTTTTTGGCACGGCATCAAAGCATTGAAAACACGGGCTGTCTCGTCACCAACAATGATGAGTCCCGGAATCGTTAAAGCATCTGAATCTCCAAAGACCTATTGGCTCCATGTTTCGTTCTGGTTCTTTGAGGCAGCAGTGCTTTTTGCGTTCGTGCTTAGGTGGCTTCGTGCAATTGAAGCCTAACAATTCATTCAAGCCGACGCCGCTTCGCGGCGCGGCTTAATTCAGGCGTTAGGACTTTTTCGTGACTGACACAAAACAGCAGTTCATCGCCGACTTGCAGCGTGAGGACGATGTTGGGCTTGTCCTTCGCGGACACCTACACATCGAGCATCAGTTAATTGAGCTGATCTCCGTGCTTCTGCCGTATGCTGAGCGCTGTGACTGGGGCAAGGTCTCGTATCGCGCCAAAGTAGAACTTGCTCACGGCTACGGTCTTCCGGCAGATCTGAAGGACTTGCTTGAGCGTATAGGCTCAATCCGCAATGATTTCGCACATACCCTAACTGCGTCGCTATCCAAGCAGTCGGCCCTAGACCTTTACAACTCGCTATCTGCCCGCCTTCGGGATGGCCTCAAAGGCTCCTATCAGGCAATGGGCATCGGACAATTAACCAGCCCATCAAGCCTTGAGCCCCGTGATCTGATTACACTTATTCTGCTCAATGCTCGGCAGGCTACAAAAGCGGCGGTTAATCGCCTTCGGGACGGAAAGTCCTAACAATTCGTTCAAGCCGAACTTGCTTCGCTACATCAAATACATGGCAGAAAAAGCTTGCCATGTATTTGCCTCCGCTACGCAAGTCGGCTTAACTCAGGTGTTAGGCGGCACAGGGAGATCACGGTGGCCGGGAGATGGAACACGCATCGGGGCGATGACTGGTGGTATGCCGGTGGCGCCACAGTGGCGGATGGTGCCTACAACCCGGCAGCACATATGTTTGAAATCACGCGTGTGCAGGGCGGCGAGGTGCAGCCCGCAGCGCTGCATGAGCTGATTCATCAGGCATGGGAACAGTTTCCCGGCAACAAGGTGTTCGTGGTTCTCGATAGCTCCACCCGTCCTGCACTTGCTGGGCTGGCCGCCGCCTCGCTCGTAGCTTGGGAAGAGTTCAAGCAGCCGTATTCGTTGTGGGCGCGCATTCTCAACGTCCTGCCGCCTAACAATTCGTTCAAGCCGACGCCGCTTCGCGGCGCGGCTTAACTCAGGTGTTAGGCGCCACAAAGACATGATCGAAATCGAGTTAGAACCAGCGACTACCAAGCTCTGCGAGTGCTGCGGCACTGAGACAGTCAGTCTGACTCGATTTGTCCTGCAAGACGGAAGCGCCCACGCTGTCTACTACGCGCAGTACAGTCGTGGCCATGAGTCAGACCGTATCAATGGTTTGGTCAGCCTGGGCGAGTGGGGAGAGTCCGCAACCCCGGACGAGCGTCTTGCATTTCCTTTCCAGCTCTGGGCAACTGAGGACAACTACAACGTGGCGTTGGTGGATGCTTCAGCATCTCCTTGGAGCCACGTCACGTACTTAGGTCGCATCCTTGATCGACAGGAGGCTTTGTCTCATCCTTGGTGCAAAGAGGTCTTTCACATTACAGACCACATGGTCTCGGATGACCCGGAGGTAAAAGCGTTTCTCAACGGCGTCCCCTCGGGTGGCGCCTAACAATTCGTTCAAGCCGAACTTGCTTCGTTACGGCAAAGGTATGGCAGAAAAAGCTTGCCATACCTTTGCCTCTACTACGCAAGTCGGCTTAACTCAGGTGTTAGGTTCAAGTGTGCCCTTGCGTACTTGGCCCACAGCGCGCAGGGGACCTGCGCACCGTGGTGGCGGTAGCATTCCGTAGCTTGCTTCGCATGTGCAGTGGGTCGTCGGGCGCCTACAACCTAACAGTTCGTTCAAGCCGACGCCGCTTCATGGCATCGTGTTATCTTTCGGCGTCCGGCTGCTGTCGCTTCGGTTGCACCTCGTTGCGGCGCGGCTTAACTCAGGTGTTAGGCCGCAGGAACAGCCTTGTCTCGCAACGTCCTTTTCATTTGCACACAGAATCGTCTCCGCAGTCCAACTGCGGAGCACGTGTTCGCTGACTGGCCAGGCATCAAAACCCAGTCGGCTGGCCTCGGGAATGGCGTTGCTAATCCTGTCTCGCCGGAAGTTCTGGCATGGTCAGACCTGATCTTCGTCATGGAGAAAACTCACCGCAACAAGCTCTCCAAGAAGTTCCGCGCGCACCTAGGTAGCAAGCGCGTCATCTGTCTGGACATCCCAGACGACTACGACTACATGGACCCGGTTCTTGTTCAGTTACTGCGCGCCAAGGTCACCCGCTTTCTTCCAGTCACTCAGGCAAAGCAGCCTGCGGCCTAACAATTCGTTCAAGCCGAGACCGCTTCGCGGCCTCGGCGCGGCGTCGTAGACTGTGCCATCGCCGCGGCCGCAAAGCGGTCCGGCTTAACTCAGGCGTTAGGGCGCAGTACTGAGAATCTCATGTTGACTGAACGAACATTTGAGGCGATAGACGACGGCCTTCTATATCACTACTGCACGCCACGAACATTTCAAGCAATTTGTGAGAACAAATCGCTCAGGTTCTCAGACATCTTCTCGATGAACGATTTCATGGAGATGCACTGGGGCTACGGCGTGTGGGAATCCGTGGCAACCAACTTGGTGCCTGACCTCGGAAAGGAATTTGTCGACTCTATCGACGAAATTTTCTCTGCATCGGGCTTCAATATTCTTCCGCTAGCCGCATGCTTATCAACGCAAGGTGATGTACTAAGTCAATGGCGTGCATATGCGGACGACGGTACTGGCTATTGCATAGGATTTAAGGGTAAGCATCTCACAGAGCTTCCGGCCAGACCTCTCCAAGTTCTGTACGACAAGAAAAAGCAAGAACAAGAGCTTGCTGAAACTATTCGATCAATCCACAAACTAAGAAGCAAAGGCGAGCTAAGTGACGCTGAATTCTTTGAAGTCTGTGCAACTCTCTCCTGCGACCTCGCAGCGTTTAAGAATCCAGCGTTTGTTGAAGAGTCTGAAGTTCGATTTCTTCACGTCGTATCCTTTTCCAGTAGCAATCTCGGACTCAAATTGGAGGATATGGGCGGAATTTCCTACGGAGAGAGCGTTGACCCAAAGCCAATTGGATTCACTATGCGCGGTTCAACACCCGTACCTCACATTGATCTGAATTTTCTGGATCCCAATGAGCTCCACCCAATCTCTGAGGTAATTCTTGGACCAAAGAATGACGCCCTTCCCACAGCAGTCTCCGTCTTCTTAGAGACCGTCGGGATAGGCAATGCGATCGTTAAAAAGTCAGTTGCATCCTACCGCTGACCAAATGCGCCCTAACAATTCGTTCAAGCCGAACGCGCTTCGTGGCACCGTCTGCGTGCTTACGCTACGCTAGCACGCAGCCGTCGCCACTTCGCACGTCGGCTTAACTCAGGCGTTAGGGCCACATTGATGATCTTCGTCCTCTCAAGCTTTGTTTTATCCACGATTGTCGCCATTTGGGCTCTACGAAAAATTAAAGATGCAGACCCAAAGACCGCAAGCCTGAAGATTTCGGCACGTTCAATGGCTTTGATAGGCGGCATGCTGCTATTCGGCGGGATCGCCACCATCGTGTTTACGCTCCCAGCAAGCATCACTGATGGCTCTGTGCTTTGCATGTTTCCGCGCCGGAGCTGCCATGTGGAGATCCTTCGATCTATGGATCCATCAAAATATTGGATCCATGTATCAATTCTTGCGGCCATTCCTCCAATTTGCATTCTGTTTGGGCTTCGCATATTGCGTTTCAGCAGAAGGATGCGTGAAGTGCAGCCCTAACAATTCGTTCAAGCCGATGCCGCTTCGCGGCACGGCTTAACTCAGGTGTTAGGTCTCATGGACAGGTTATCGGCTAGCAAAGCACTCGAGGCGGCGCTTGAGCGGCCGTCTTCCACACCTTGCACTTGGCGCGAGGATCGCGACGCTTACATTTCCGAGTGTCAAGCTGAGCTGCGAGCCTGCCAAATCGATCCGGTCCCTGTCACCGCAGCGGCAGGCACGGTGGCTCAGCAGCACTTCGGCTACGACGGAGTTGTCCGTAAGTACTTCGCCATTGCTCGCAGCAAGGAGACCTGGCTCCTTTATTCTCCGGAGACGAAGGAGTTCGCTAAGGCTTTTGGCACGTCTCCAGAAAGCTTGGGGCTCCTTGGCCCAAGTTCCCCAGATGCATTGGCGGAGTGGCTGGGATGAGACCTAACAATGCGTTCAAGCCGAAATTGCATCGCTACGCCGTCAACATGGCAGAAAAAGCTTGCCATGTTGCCAGCTACGCGCTGCAATTCGGCTTAACTTAGGTGTTAGGTGCCGGATGGAACTTCCAAACGAACTGACAGAAGGAGCAAGCCTGAGAGGCAACGAGTACGCTTGGGCTCCGGACGCATTTCCCGGCATCTTGGCGAGAGCAGAAAACCTCGGGTTTGCTTGTCTTGGCGGTCAATTTCAGTTTCGGGCGCCTGGCGCAACCTGCGAGATGTACTGGCTCAATGCTGACGCGGCTGACAGACTTCCAGAAGAGCCATGGGCCGCTTATATCTCTCGCTCATCCGCAGAGGTGCGTTCTGCTTTCACCACATTGCGTCAATCGACAGATTTCGCAGCTGAGGCGTTGCGCTGGTCTGACGTTCGTGAGCTGTCGGGCGCTGACGCATCGCCGGAGAAGTATCTTTGCTTTGTTGCGTACTTCATCCGCGAGCGGCCGGCACCTAACAATTCATTCAAGCCGACGCCGCTTCGCGGCGCGGCTTAATTCAGGTGTTAGGTTTAGCGCGGAATTTTTTGGGGATGTGCGGGCTTTGCATTGAATTTCGCTTGATAGGTTTACTGTTTGGTTCAAGTGTGCCCTTGCGTACTTGGCCCACAGCGCGCAGGGGACCTGCGCACCGTGGTGGCGGTAGCATTCCGTAGCTTGCTTCGCATG
>NZ_JAIQDJ010000013.1 GCF_020034655.1 Thermomonas beijingensis
AGCCACCTATCCAACGCGAAATCACTCAAGCGCGACGCGGTGAAACAGTGCGAAATAACAAACAGCAAGAGCGCAAATTGCTTTTTCCCCCGCCTAACACCTGAGTTAAGCCGCGCCGCTGCACGGCCGCGACCAGGAAACGCAACATACCGAAAAAATTCGCGGCCGTGAAGCGGTGTCGGCTTGAACGAACTGTTAGGCCGCCAAGTCTCGCGAAACGCTGGTGCCTGGGCGCGTGAGCGCACCCGATGATCTGCAAGAAGCTGCTGTAAGCGCAGAGAACGTTGCTGCATAGGCGCACTACCGCACGAAGGCGGGAAACGGTGGGGCAGAGCGGCGATGCACGAAGTGCCTGCTGCCACAAAACCAATGTGACGCACCGCGAGAAGCCAAAGAACACACGGGCGCAGCGAAGATGCCGCGTGAAACAACAATTGCGAGATTGCCGCCTCGCAGCAATGGGCGCGGTCAGAAAGTTGCGATTCCCACGAGTTGCCGCACAAGGATTTGAACCACAAGTGGGCATGAAATGCCGGGTGCAAGCTTTTCAGCGGCCTAACACCTGAGTTAAGCCGCGCCGCTGCACGGCCACAATTGAGAACGAACATACCTTGAAAAATTGTGGCCGTGAAGCGGTGTCGGCTTGAACGAATTGTTAGGCATCTTGCGATAGATTGCTGTCAAAGTAGACGTCAAACCAGACTTCAATGCCGAGCGAACCGAGCTGGATCATTTGCAGCGGATCCATACTGGGGCCGCCATGCCCGGAGGCGGAGTCCCAGCGACAGCAAATGTCCACAGTGTATCCGCGAGAAGCCAGCGCTCTCAGCTGGTCACCTTTGTCAGAGATGCGATTGAGCAGCCAAGCGAAATGGTCGCGAGAGTCGCGGCTGTCAACATGATCAGAAGATTCTAGAAACCAACCGGAGTACTTGCGTCGACGCCCTGTTGCGGCTGAAGCAAGATCACCAGCCCGTTGCGTGGCGGTTGGCTCAACACCAAGAACTGCGGATATCTCTACTGGGTCTAGTTGTTCGTGCATGACGCGCAACCAAACATGGGTGTAAGAGCAAGTTGGGTAGTCTGGATTGAATGCGATCAAGCTTCACCTGATGCCTAACACCTGAGTTAAGCCGCACCGCTGCACGGCCGCGACCAGAGAACGCAACATACCGAAAAAATTCGCGGCCGTGAAGCGGTGTCGGCTTGAACGAACTGTTAGGCCGCCAAGTCTTGCGAAACCCTGGTGCCTGAGCGCGTGAGCGCACCCGATGCACCTGCAAGAAGCTGCTGTAAGCGCGGAGGACTTTGCTGCACAGGCGCACTGCCACACGAAGGCGGGAAACGGTGGGGGCAGAGCGGCGATGCACGAAGTGCCTGCTGCCACAAAACCAATGTGACGCACCGCGAGAAGCCAAAGAACACACGGGCGCAGCGAAGATGCCGCGTGAAACAACAATTGCGAGATTGCCGCCTCGCAGCAATGGGCGCGGTCAGAAAGTTGCGATTCCCACGAGTTGCCGCACAAGGGTTTGAACCACAAGTGGGCATGAAATGCCGGGTGCAAGCTTTTCAGCGGCCTAACACCTGAATTAAGCCGCGCCGCGAAGCGGCGTCGGCTTGAATGAATTGTTAGCTCTCTGCCGGCTTGACTCCAGCTGATTCCATTAGTTCGCCGATACTGAAAGCGTAGTGAGTTGGAAGCTGGATTCCCTCAAATTGCGGAAATAGCTCTGACGAGAACGAACGCCACTTACCGTACCAGTTATGCGCAACGGAGTACAAAAGTACGCCATACGTCGTCGGGTTTGCAGCGGAATATGGAAGGACGCGACCATGCTCTATGGGATGTTGCTTGGTCTCGTAGGCATCCACGAGCCCTTGCCGATGCAAAATGTTGAAGTCAGTATCTATCTTAAGTCCAATGTTAGTTAACTCAAGAGATGCAAGCCAGATCTTCTTAGGGTTGATCTCGTCGCTTTGAGCGACGTTTATCTTGTCGCCTTTGCTCACCAACAGTCGATTAAGTGAGTTGTAAAGGGAATAGTGAAGATGAAGTTGCTTTGCCGAAAGTGATTTGATCGTGTCAAGCAACTGAATGGTGTCGTCGCTCTTTCCGTCACTGGTTCTGGAGGCTGCCAAGATGCCACCGAAGTATTCGGCGCATATCTCTTCTTCCGTGAAGGCTCCGCTAGTCAGCGCTTCATGGGCAATGCGCAAATTTGCGCTTTTCCCGTCTTCTGGATTCTCGATCTTCTTGTAGGCTTTTTCGATGATCTTGTCGCGACCCTTGGCGTAAAGTCGTTTCAGGTCATCCCCAATTTCCGATAGAACGGGGCCGAGTGTCTTTTGCAATGCCCATTCCCCTGGCAAAGCAATCGCAAGTTTTTTCTCGTCTTCCGACATATCTTCCCCAGAGAGCTAACACCTGAGTTAAGCCGCGCCGCGAAGCGGCGTCGGCTTGGACGAATTGTTAGGCGCCTAGACCGGACCACACAAGGCGAGCATTTCAGCCTCGAACTGCTGTGGACCCGACACCTCCCAGAACGACGAGTCTACTGCGCGGAGTTCTGCCACGGGCTGGCCAGACCGAATGCAGCGGTAGGTGCCGTCTATGGTTTGGCGCAACCCTGAGACAAGGCTGACAAGGGTGCTGTGCGGTACCAACTCTTCAGGGGACAGACCCTGAAGAGTGTCGGCCGATTCTCCCGTGCACCACTCAATATCGAGCAGCCACTCTTCTGGCTGAAGCGATTGCTCTACAACCGGCAGGAACGCCGGCATATCAAAGAGCTGACCGTCTTCTCCATGCTGCCGGACTCTGACCATAGGCGCCTAACGCCAAAGGTAAGCGGCGCCGTAGCCCGGTAGGGCGGAGGGTACCGACACTGGCCATGAAAATGGCGAAGCCATGGCCAGTGTTGGCGTCGGCTTGACCGCCCAGTTAGGCGCGTGCTGGAAGAAGAACATAACCTGCTTCGATTGGGGCGACAACGGAGATGAATCGCAATGGTTCAAGGCTTGTGCATTTGACGCCGTGAACCTGCCCTTTTCTTGCTACGACTACATCGCCAGATGTGACCTTAACGGTGTTGCCTTGTTCGTCGATTTGATAGTCACCGTGGCCGGACAGAATTGTCCAGGTATCTTGGCCGTTTGGATGCGTATGGGCGGCAATGCTTTGACCCGGCTCAACATGCCAAGCGACGATGACTGAATGCTCTGATTCTTGTACGACTGAACGAATCGGCTCTCCTTCGCTTACTTGCATGTGGTCACAAGATTTGAATACGCGCTGACTGTTCATAGTTGCTCCGAAAGTTACGGAGCATAGCACGCAAGAAGTACGCCGAGCACGAAGCGCCTAACACCTGAGTTAAGCCGGCCCGCTACGGCGCGGCGTCAAGTTGCGCCGAGACCGCGAAGCGGGCTCGGCTTGAACGAATTGTTAGCACTCACGCCATGTATTTGACGACCATTGCCGCAATGGCGAGGCCCATACCAATAAGTGCAAATGCGTAGCCATTTACAACTGATTTTTTTCCAGAATTTGTGATTGCTTCAAGCGTCTGGAAACCATTGAGGTAAGCCCCAATTGTTACAAGTACGAAACCAGTCCCAGCTATAAGGTCGTAGACATGCTTGCCGTAAAAGAAGTAGTCAACGAATCGCATGGTGGTGAGCAGAAGGCCAATGAAGATCCAAATGTTCGATTCACGCGTTCTTGTTGCAACGGCCATCGATTCCCCTTTGTGAGTGCTAACACCTGAGTTAAGCCGGAGCGCTTTGCGGCCGCGGCGTTGTGACAATTTACCGAACAACTCCGCGGCCGCGAAGCGATCTCGGCTTGAACGAATTGTTAGGCACCCGGCCCTGAAGCTGCCCGCTTAAAGACTGTGATTACCTGCTCCATCTCATTAGTCAAGGCACCTTGTATCTCTTGGATTTTGCGGATGGTAATGAAGTTTTCTTCAACCATAGCTCTGATGTTTTGATCAGGAATTGATTGATCGTACAGGGCTGTCATTGCTTGATGAGCAATATGATCACGGTGAGATATAAGACTCTGAATGTCTTTGGCTAATTGGTCGTTACCATTCGTTTTCGCGAATGTGCTGCGAAGTCTCCCCAATGGCCAGTTCTGCAAGTCTGACTCTACGTAGCCATAGTGAAGTTGGCCTTTGGTCAGCACGCGAACCGCATCGTGGTACATCGCGAGGTACGTCTTAAGCTGCTGCTCGAGCAACTGATAGCCGCCAAGGGCATTCATCACGGATGTTCGGTAGTGCTCGCGAAGTTCCATGGGTGCCTAACACCTGAATTAAGCCGCGCCGCGAAGCGGCGTCGGCTTGAATGAATTGTTAGGCGCGCTCCGAGGATCTAAGTAGGAGTACGCCACAAGTCGGACAGAATCGGTTGTAGAAGCTGACCTTATGACCATTTTGACAGGTGTGCTTTGTGAGCAGCCACGGCTGCCGTGACAAAGAAGTAAGTGCTCCCGCCTCAATAGCGAACACTAGGGCGAGACTGAGATGGCTGTAATCACTAGGCAAGAAGACTGCCTGTGCCACGATGCCTATCCCCGACGCAATGCAAAGTGCGGCGATCCAGATCGGAAAGCGTCTAAGCAAAGTTTCACGGCTGCCCAGCCACCAGTCGCGCTCGATAAGTACGATCTTGAACTGAATGATGCCGGTCACGCCACCAATCACAAAAGCGGATAGAAAGAGGGCTACGTAGAGCTGCACAGGTGCGTTGACGCCAACAGCCGAAATGGCCTGTGCAACAATAGAAACGGCGAAGGCCGACCAGGCAAGAGATAGAAGCCATTTCACGAGCCGTTGTAGTGACATGCGCGCCTAACACCTGAGTTAAGCCGCGCCGCAACGAGTTGCAACCGAAGCGACAGCAGCCGGACGCCGAAAGATAACACGATGCCATGAAGCGGCGTCGGCTTGAACGAACTGTTAGGTTGTAGGCGCCCGACGACCCACTGCACATGCGAAGCAAGCTACGGAATGCTACCGCCACCACGGTGCGCAGGTCCCCTGCGCGCTGTGGGCCAAGTACGCAAGGGCACACTTGAACCTAACAGTAAACCTATCAGGCGCAATTCAATGCAAAGCCCGCATATCCCCAAAAAATTCCGCGCTAAACCTAACGCCTGAATTAAGCCGCGCCGCGAAGCGGCGTCGGCTTGAATGAATTGTTAGACGATCATAGCGAGTAGCTGACTTTTGTGTCAGCAACTATGATCTTTCCGTTGACTTGCAAGTGTTTAATTAGTGTTTCCAGCTGCGACTCGGTGATAGAACTCTTTGCGTTCTTGACAGTTGCACGGATGGTGCTTTTGAGTGTCTCGACTTTCCTTGGGCGGGAAGCGCCGCGCTTTTTAAGGTCTGCGAGAACAACTGCATAGTTGTCGATCTTTGGCGGAACTGGAGCGGCTTTAGCCGGAGGGGCAGGCAGGGGCTGTGCCCTGCCATTGCCATTTGGGCAGATGAACTTTCCGTTCTGATTCAGCACGACGCGAATTTTCTCTTTAAGCGACATGCTGCCAAAGAGCGCGTTGACTGCTTTGCAGCAGGCAACGCAGTTGTCATCGATGTTGCTTCCGGCGCGATAGGAAGCAACAAGATGCTCGACACTAGCGTCTGCCTTTGAAAGTGGCATGTTGCAAAAGAAGCAAATGCCTCCTTGGGCGAACATTAGTCTGTCAAGCGGCTTGGTGGTCATTTGATCGTCTAACACCTGAGTTAAGCCGCGCCGCGAAGCGGCGTCGGCTTGGACGAATTGTTAGGCTTCACTGCCTGATGGCGAAGAGGGACTGCCGTGGGAATACTTGCGAGATTTTGAAATGGCCAAGAAAACGACGCCAAGCGCCATGAGCGAGGGGCCGAGTGTCCAAAAAGCCGTCATGTGAGTAGTCAAACCCACAATGAGAAATGTAATCCCGTTGGTGAGGAAGACGAAGCCGAGGATCAGAAGTGCCTTGATCGATTTCACCGTGATGCTCCGTGTGAGGCCTAACACCTGAGTTAAGCCGACCCGCAGCGGGGTGGCGACTGGGTGCTAGCGTAGCGGAAAAGCACCCAGGCGGTGCCCCGATGCGGGTTCGGCTTGAACGAATTGTTAGGGCTCAC
>NZ_JAIQDJ010000014.1 GCF_020034655.1 Thermomonas beijingensis
GCGAAGCAAGCTACCGAATGCTACCGCCACCACGGTGCGCAGGTCCCCTGCGCGCTGTGGGCCAAGTACGCAAGGGCACACTTGAACCAAACAGTAAACCTATCAAGCGAAATTCAATGCAAAGCCCGCACATCCCCAAAAAATTCCGCGCTAAACCTAACACCTGAGTTAAGCCGCGCCGCGAAGCGGCGTCGGCTTGGACGAATTGTTAGGCCGCATTCTAGCGACCCGCCATTGCCAGCGCTTCGGCTGGCGAAAGCGGCCCATTGATCTCTGGATCCGTGCAGCCAGCCAGATCTTCCGCGACCGACTCACCAACGATGTGCACGTTTTCGGAGAGCTGGATGACGTCCGCGGTGTACGCGAGCTGCGCGGCGGAAAGCGCACCGGCTGCGTACAACCTGCACAAAGTGGCCAGTTGGGGCTGGCCAAACTCCAGCGAGGAATCTTCGGTGACTGCAACCGGAGTAGAAGACCCCTTCTTGGCAAGAGCGCCGACATGTATCGCCAGCTCTGACTCCAGCTCACGGCCGTAGTCAGCGGGAGCCATCTCGCCGTTGAGGAGCTTCACGAGCGATGTCAGCTTCATGCGGCCTAAGACCTGAATTAAGCCGCGCCGCGAAGCGGCGTCGGCTTGGACGAATTGTTAGGCCTCATGCCGAGAGGCGGCAAGAACGGCCTCTCGAAGCTTCGCCGGCACGTTGACCCACTGAGTTTCCGGCGTGAGGACGAGGGTGCAACCGTACTCGTCTTTCGCAGCCGCGACGATCTGGCGGTACCAATCGACGTACGACCATGAACGTGGCGGCGGGGAGTGGAGAGTGGTTGAACTTTCATTCCAGTACACCTCCATCGCCGCACGCCACACATGCGGGAACTGCGTTCGTGACGGGCGCACGTGTAGGCGCCCGGAGTCGTCAATGGAAACTTCGGCGATCGTGTCGCTTTCCATGAGGCCTAACACCTGAGTTAAGCCGGGCCGCTGCGCGGCCACGGCGATGGTTCAATCATACAAACCGGCGCCGAGGCCGCGAAGCGGGCTCGGCTTGAACGAATTGTTAGCGCCGACCAGAAGCCTGGCGGATCTGGCCGAGCTTGGCCAAGAACCATGACCTGCTTTCAACCGCGGGTGCCTTTCCACAGCGCACCAGGTACGCTTTGCCCGACATGCTGCTCTTGCTGGCACCCAGGTCGATGAAGGACTCCGTGGACTTCACTAGTCCTTTCTTGAGCAGGTAGTCGTACTTGCGATGAAGATGCTCGCTAGCTTGTTGAGCGTTGTACCAACTGCCGTTGCGATTGAACTCGCAACCGGAAGTTTCAAGTGCCTTGAACAACTGGCCGATCTCGCTCGTTGGCGTCTGAGCGAGTGCCGATAAAGGGAGCAGGGCGGAAGCAACGAGGAGAGCTTTGATCTTCATTTTTGAGGCGCTAACACTTGAGTTAAGCCGACACGCGTAGTGGCGGCGAATGCGTGCTAGCGTAGCGTAAGCACGCATTTGACGCCACGAAGCGGGTTCGGCTTGAACGAATTGTTAGGCGCGTGGCTAATGGCTTTTTGCTAAGACTGATATTTGGCTACTTGCGCACAAGAGGCAGCGACGTAGGTTTTGTACAGTGAATCAAGTGAGCTTTGATATGGCTGTTTTTGCTCTAGCCATTTGATGTTCAGCTGTGAGAAGAAAAGTACCGAGAAAAGAAAGTCGTCGTTTGGGTTGAATTTGTAGTTGCGAACAAGGTTGTTGAAGTAGGGGTCGTCGCTGGAGCCCGTTTCTTTTGCCTTTGCGGCCTGATTGATTACGTCTGAGAGCTTTCCTGCTGCATGTGCATTAACTGCGGCATCAGCAGCTCGGGCGCAAGTGGCGGCAATGATGCTCCTGCTCTGTACTCCTGACATTGTGTCGCCGAGATTGATCTGAACGCGATCTTGTGCAAAAGCACCTGTACAGAAGAGTGCGGCAAAGATTGGAAGGATGTGCTTCATGCGAACTTGCTCCGAATTCTGGGTAGCGCCTAACACCTGAGTTAAGCCGCGCCGCGAAGCGGCGTCGGCTTGAACGAATTGTTAGGGCGAGATTGGCCCATGACCTTGCGAGTTGCAAGTGAAGGCAGGGCCACCGCAGCTTGACGAGGATGGCCCGTGAGCGCGGCCAGGAACGTTGAGCGCGAGAGTGGGGCTAGCCTTTCACGATGCTCAACATCACAACCGCAAGAAGCTCTGAGATAAGCGCGATTGCCCAATTTCAAAGTCTTGCGCCAACTCGACCTAACACCTGAGTTAAGCCGCGCCGCGAAGCGGCGTCGGCTTGGACGAATTGTTAGGTTGCCTGCCAGGACACCGCATATGCAACCAGAAGAATGAAGGCGCTGAGAAAGCTAAGGGCTTGGCACTGAAAGAACAGCCGCTCAAGGCGTGACGGAACTCGACGATGGATGATGGGCTCTTGCGACCCTGTGCGTTCCGCATGCTCCAACAGGCGATCGACCTCAGCTAGATCTCTGAGCGGCCGGGTGACCAGCCTGTACTGGACGAATAGACCGCACAGCATTGAGACCAGAAGCAGCGGAAAAGACGTTTTAGCGAGCGCAACGTACTGAGCGCTGGATAACAGATTGCCGCTAAAAGCTGCGAGGAGCGAAAAGCTGCCCGTTGCCAGTGACAAGAGCAGGCGCGTGAACGCCACGTATTGCTCGAAGTGCTGGTCGAGGTATTTCTTACGAACTGCAAAGGCCGAGATCGGTTCCAAGGCAACCTAACACCTGAATTAAGCCGAACCGCGAAGCGGTTTCGGCTTGAATGAATTGTTAGGCGCTACGCGGCACCAGTGGGACGAGGAACGCGTGTATTGCAGCCATTGCCAAGATGCCTACAAACAAGGATAAAGCGCTGAACTGCCAGCCATGCGGAGCCAGAAAGCGTGCAAGGATGATGCTGAAGAGGAATGGCGTGACCGCCAACATTGCGGCCGGAGGGACGGAAACGCGCTTGCAACATGATTTGCACTGAGCAGATAGCGCTGGACCCAAAAATGATTTCCTGAGTTGCGACATTGCTTGTTTGTGGCAGTACGGACAGGTGGTCATATCTATGGCTTCGGTGATGATGGTGGTGGCGCCTAACGCCTGAATTAAGCCGCGCCGCGAAGCGGCGTCGGCTTGAATGAATTGTTAGGCGGCAATGCCAGGTAACTACACCAGCAAAGAAAAAGGCACCCGATTGGGCGCCTTTAGCATAGGTGAGGAGTTAGACCGTTCGCTGCCAAGCCTGCAAACACCGATGAACCCATAAGGGCTGTTGCCTTGGTTGTAGCGAAGATTACTGCTTTGAACGAGTGAATTGTTTCCATAAGTCCTCCTGTTAGGTTTGAGATTACATTTAGTACGGCAAACGGCTCAGTTGCGATAACGCTCAGAGCAACGCTGGCACAGAACAAACAGGCAGGCTTTTTAAGCAGCGACGGATTCGAACCGTCCACACCTCCGAAGACTTTTGAGTTTTGAATTATAGCAAGGCGCATTAACTTTGTCAAGTTTTTGTTAATGCGAAAAGCGAGAGGAATGCTCGTTTGCCGCCTAACACCTGAGTTAAGCCGCGCCACGAAGTGGCGTCGGCTTGGACGAATTGTTAGGGCTCACTCGCGGCTGCACCCGGAAGCTACCCATTGCGCGGCTTGCGGAAGTGGCTCATCTCCAGACTCGTCAGGGACCAGTTGATCGCCGAACTCGACGCGGTTTCGGTCGAGAGTGGTAGCGGTGGTGATGTTGACGATGCCCTTGTTTGGAAGGGGAAACGTAGAATTCGCCGTTGAGTGGCCCGAGGTGGCGCGCCCGAAGAAGCGCACATTGGGCTGCCCATGGAACATGATCGGGACGATTTCACCAGAACTCGCCGTTCTGGGCCCAACGATAATCCCGATGCGACGAGGCGCGACGGACGATGCCGTACCATCGGCCCGGCCGAATGGCTGGGGCGCGCCGTCTACGAGAAATGTCTGGCCCCGCTTTTCGATGGCCCGGGTGACGCCATTGGCGTCTTGGAAGAAGCCCAGAGTTCCTTCGTCAAGCAGCGCGGATAGTCCGCTCAGCATCGGCCACATATTCCCGCCCGAGTTCTTGGAGAAGTCCAAGACCAGGCCGCAACGCTGAGACGTTAACGCGGCGGACACTTGGTCTCGGAGGGTATTAGCCGCGGCTGTTCCTTCTGGCATGGGACCTGACCATGACCTAACCTCGATCACTGCGATCCCGCCCACCGAGTCCTTGACCTGGGACATTCCTTGCGCCCGCGCACCTTGCGTTGCTCGAGAGCCGCTTGCGGCCACGGTCACCTCCGGATTCGGGGGAATATATGAAGAGTGCCCATCCCCGAGTGCTCTTATGACAAATCGTATGGCCGCGTCTTCATCCTTTTGCGCCGCAATAGCCCGCGCTTTGTTTTCCACGTTTGGCCAGTTGACGTATTGCGACGTGAAAGCCCGTTCTCTCGCCAGCTTCACCACCGTTTCCAGACTCGAAGCCTGCTGCGCCACGCAAGCGAGCGGCAACATAAAAATGGCTGTCAAAAAAGCTGTCCGTTTCATCGATCCTTCCATGTGAGCCCTAACACCTGAGTTAAGCCGGCCTGCTGAGCGGGCGCGGCGTTGGTTCAATCATAGCGCCAGCGCCGAGACCGCGAAGCGGGCTCGGCTTGAACGAATTGTTAGGCTGGCGGATCGCT
>NZ_JAIQDJ010000015.1 GCF_020034655.1 Thermomonas beijingensis
ACAACCTAACAGTTCGTTCAAGCCGACGCCGCTTCATGGCATCGTGTTATCTTTCGGCGTCCGGCTGCTGTCGCTTCGGTTGCACCTCGTTGCGGCGCGGCTTAACTCAGGTGTTAGGTGCCATGAGATACGGCGTCGGCTCTCTTGCATTCTTCCTTGTGGCGCTCGCCGGCTTGGCCCTGAACGGCGCCGGCCACGGATGGGTCGCAGGGAGCTTCGGCTGTTTCGCTCTGGCGCCGGTGGCCTTCCTGGCCGCAGCCAACGCCCTAAGGCACAAGCCGTCTCATCGCGGCGCAGTGGCCATCCTCATCGCGGGCTTGGCCGTCTGTTCCGCTGTTGCAGTTGCCACGCAGATCGAGGGCAACGAACATCTCGTCCAGTTCATGCGCGTCAACGGGCCGCTAGGCCTCGTGGTAGCTGGTGTTGTCTACCTTGGCTGGCTCGTGGTCGCGTCGCTAGGCGTTTTTCGTGCTCGGCAGGTGCTGCGGCATGGCACCTAACAATTCGTCCAAGCCGACGCCGCTTCGCGGCGCGGCTTAACTCAGGTGTTAGGTTTAGCGCGGAATTTTTTGGGGATATGCGGGCTTTGCATTGAATTGCGCCTGATAGGTTTACTGTTAGGTTCAAGTGTGCCCTTGCGTACTTGGCCCACAGCGCGCAGGGGACCTGCGCACCGTGGTGGCGGTAGCATTCCGTAGCTTGCTTCGCGTGTGCAGTGGGTCGTCGGGCGCCTACAACCTAACAGTTCGTTCAAGCCGACGCCGCTTCATGGCATCGTGTTATCTTTCGGCGTCCGGCTGCTGTCGCTTCGGTTGCACCTCGTTGCGGCGCGGCTTAACTCAGGTGTTAGGGCTCATGAGACAGTCTGTCGGCGCCTTGTCTACAACGAGCGCCTTCGTTGCAGCAGTGCTGGTGGCGCTGCTTGCTGTTCCTGCGGCCCATTGCATCGGGCTTGGCGTCGGCCTAAGCACTCGGGGCACTTGCGCGGGAACACTTGCCGGCTACTTTGCCTTCGGCTCCATCATTGCATTCCCTTCGGCGCTTCTCTTCGGTGTGCCGCTTTACTTGGGCTTTCGCAAGCTGGACTGGCTCGCTTGGTGGCAGGTCGCACTGGGTGCGGCGCTCGCGGGGGCGCTCGGTGCCGTGGCACTCCATGCACTGGATCGCACAACCTACCTGTTCGGCTTGCTGGGTTTATGCAGCGGCCTCGGGACACTTGCGGGCCTCGCCTTTTGGTACTTTAGGTTGCGTCGGCATGAGCCCTAACAATTCGTCCAAGCCGACGCCGCTTCGCGGCGCGGCTTAACTCAGGTGTTAGGTGCGTATGGGTGGCGAAGTCCTCGGAGGCCTGATCCTTCTCCCCATCTGGCTTATCGGCTTGGCACTTAGTGTCGGCCTTCCCCTTGCCGCACTTTTCGACATGTGCCGCAAATACACCCTTCCAATCTTCCTTCTGTCATCCTTTACAAGCTGGCTATCCGCTGGCGGCTTCAAACATGATCAGTACGGAAATTCTACATTTCCGCCAATGTTCTTTGTGTTTTTTTCGCTTTGGTCGCTTGTGTTCTTAACTGGCTTATGGGTGTACTACAAGCTACGGCGTGTACGCACCTAACAATTCGTTCAAGCCGACCCAGCTTCGCGGCGGCAATGTGCTAAGGTTGGGTCGTTTCTATTTGCCGCCGCTACGCCGGTCGGCTTAACTCAGGCGTTAGGTTTAGCGCGGAATTTTTTGGGGATGTGCGGGCTTTGCATTGAATTTCGCTTGATAGGTTTACTGTTTGGTTCAAGTGTGCCCTTGCGTACTTGGCCCACAGCGCGCAGGGGACCTGCGCACCGTGGTGGCGGTAGCATTCCGTAGATTGCTTCGCGTGTGCAGTGGGTCGTCGGGCGCCTACAACCTAACAGTTCGTTCAAGCCGACGCCGCTTCATGGCATCGTGTTATCTTTCGGCATCCGGCTGCCGTCGCTTCGGTTGCACCTCGTTGCGGCGCGGCTTAACTCAGGTGTTAGGTGCCATGAGAACACTCTCACTGCTAGTTCTAATTTTTCTCTCGCTTTCGGCATACGGGTCGAGACCCATCATGAAAGATGAGTCTTTGGCCTGTATAAGCGGCGGAATGCCTAGTAAGGCGGGAGAGATGCATAGTGTTTTATTTAGCAATGGGTATGAAATTGATGTTCTACGTCCTGATTCGCTAGCGTCCGCCGTTGTTCTCAAGTCATCGGAACAACATAGCGCAATATTCAAGGTGGGCGGCACGACCACTCAGACAATCAGTTTCAGTTTCAAAGACTTTCCTGATAGCGATGTCTGCTTTCGTTTTGACAACTCAAAAGGAACTTGGGCAGTTAGCAGAACTCCAAAAAACGTCTGTCAGAGCTGCTCGCTCAAGAGCGATGGCACCTAACAATTCGTTCAAGCCGAGACCGCTTCGTGGCCGCGTCAATGTGTGGCGCATTGTCACATTGCCGCGGCCACAAATCGGTCCGGCTTAACTCAGGTGTTAGGCCGCTATGGATAGACGACAGGAGTTCCTAGCTGAGTTTCTTGGAGCGCTCGGTGCTCGTGAGATTCGGCATCTACAGGTCACACCCACGTACATTTCTGGAACTGTCGTGTACGATCCAAGCGATCCGAATGAGCAGCAAGATTTTCGCTGGTCTGTTACGCCAAACGACGCGCCATCATCCTCCGTTATCCGCTTGGCTCAGATAATCCGCATGGATGGGCTGCTCAGCATTGATAAATTGCAGATATCGCGCCAAGATCTGCTGTCCCGTTTTAATACTGGCCAGGAACTTGCTTGCACGTCAGAGCAATTCTCTGCCGTGCTCGACGAGTTGTTGCAAATCTCAGTTCCCATGCTTGATGACGGAGTAGAGAGTGACTACTACTTTATCCACGAGTAGCGGCCTAACAATTCGTTCAAGCCGAAACTGCTTCGCTCCGGCAACGGCGTGGCAGAGAAAGCTTGCCACGCCGTTCCCTGCGCTACGCAGTTCGGCTTAACTCAGGCGTTAGGTTTAGCGCGGAATTTTTTGGAGATGTGCGGGCTTTGCATTGAATTGCGCTTGATAGGTTTACTGTTTGGTTCAAGTGTGCCCTTGCGTACTTGGCCCACAGCGCGGACCTGCGCACCGTGGTGGCGGTAGCATTCCGTAGCTTGCTTCGCATGCGCAGTGGGTCGTGGGGCGCCTACAACCTAACAGTTCGTTCAAGCCGACGCCGCTTCATGGCATCGTGTTATCTTTCGGCGTCCTGCTGCTGTCGCTTCGGTTGCACCTCGTTGCGGCGCGGCTTAACTCAGGTGTTAGGTTTAGCGCGGAATTTTTTGGGGATGTGCGGGCTTTGCATTGAATTTCGCTTGATAGGTTTACTGTTAGGTTCAAGTGTGCCCTTGCGTACTTGGCCCACAGCGCGCAGGGGACCTGCGCACCGTGGTGGCGGTAGCATTCCGTAGCTTGCTTCGCATGCGCAGTGGGTCGTCGGGCGCCTACAACCTAACAGTTCGTTCAAGCCGACGCCGCTTCATGGCATCGTGTTATTTTTCGGCGTCCGGCTGCTGTCGCTTCGGTTGCACCTCGTTGCGGCGCGGCTTAACTCAGGTGTTAGGGCCCATGAGGAAGATCGTCGCAATCTTGGCTCCCATTCTGGTTCTGGTAGCTGCGATTGCATTTGGCTACCTACACTACGTGGAAAGGCCAACTGGCGATCTCTTCTACACTCCAGCCCCTGGCATCTGCCCGACCTACAGTCACAGCTTCACCACCAGCTACACCTTGGTCTTAGTGACTGGCTCTGCTTTATTGCTTGCTGCCAGCATCCTCTTGTGGCTCATGAGCCACTTCGTTAGCAGTCAGAATCTGCGCTCCTCTTTGCGCCGCGGTATTCGACCAGCACTACTCGGATCACTTTTTCTGGCAGCATCATGGCTAGCGCACCCCGCTTTTGAGCTTGCGCTTCCTTTACAGGACTCACCATGCATCACGCGTGGGCCCTAACAATTCATTCAAGCCGACGCCGCTTCGCGGCGCGGCTTAACTCAGGTGTTAGGGCTCATATGAGAGTTCTGTTGCTACTTGCCATAAGCGTCGCCATCTCTGGCTGCAGGACTGCCGGTGATCCGCGCTTGGCACCGGAATGGCAAAACAACATGCATGAGGTTGGAGAAAATTTCCCATCCATGCAAAAAGCAATCGAGCTACTAGGCCCCGCTGACAGCACTAGAACAATCACTACCAATGGCGGTGAATACGCGCCCCTGCAACCACTTTACTGCGCCCGACTTCCTGCGGGAATTGAGCTTACTGTGCTGACCTACAATGACAGCATGATGATTCACTACTTGTACTTCAAAGATGGCCAAATGCAATGCCGGGCATTTCAGTTTCCATCCGAGCTGAGCCCTAACAATTCATTCAAGCCGACGCCGCTTCGCGGCGCGGCTTAATTCAGGTGTTAGGTTTAGCGCGGAATTTTTTGGGGATATGCGGGCTTTGCATTGAATTGCGCTTGATAGGTTTACTGTTTGGTTCAAGTGTGCCCTTGCGTACTTGGCCCACAGCGCGCAGGGGACCTGCGCACCGTGGTGGCGGTAGCATTCCGTAGCTTGCTTCGC
>NZ_JAIQDJ010000016.1 GCF_020034655.1 Thermomonas beijingensis
TTCTCAGGAATTTGTGTTGGAACCGTGCTCTGTGAGCAGGCTGCAAGTAGGGGCAGTAGAAATATGCAAGCGCGAGATTGATTCATGGCAAACCTAACACCTGAGTTAAGCCGCGCCGCAACGAGGTGCAACCGAAGCGACAGCAGCCGGACGCCGAAAGATAACACGATGCCATGAAGCGGCGTCGGCTTGAACGAACTGTTAGGTTGTAGGCGCCCGACGACCCACTGCACATGCGAAGCAAGCTACGGAATGCTACCGCCACCACGGTGCGCAGGTCCCCTGCGCGCTGTGGGCCAGGTACGCAAGGGCACACTTGAACCTAACAGTAAACCTATCAAGCGAAATTCAATGCAAAGCCCGCACATCCCAAAAAATTCCGCGCTAAACCTAACGCCTGAGTTAAGCCGCCCTGCTGCACGGCGGAAATAGAACACGAACATGCATGAAAAAATTGCCGCCGTGAAGCAGGGTCGGCTTGAACGAATTGTTAGGACTCATTGCGATAATATTAGAGACCACTTTCCGTCAGAGCTTTTCAGTGTGTATGAACCACCGTCAAGCCAGAGCACCGTTCCGTCCTCTAGGCCGTAAATCTCATCATATTGGCGGTCATGGTTATTGTCTTTAAGAGTCACAGAGGTGTTCGGGCCAATAGCCTCAATCTCGACTCTATCTGGATCGTCGGTTACGAGGGTTAGAGGGGTGTCGTTCTTTCCAATGATGAGCATCTCTGCCTTGGTATCAGGATAATGAATCAGGTCCCACCCTGCGAGGAGTGTTCGGACAGTTCCATTCTTGAGAGTCGAGGAACGTGCTTGCCAGGATGCTGCCGCAATGGCAAGGCCAGTGGCAAATATCAAGACTGACACGGCGATGATTCTTCTCATGAGTCCTAACGCTTGAGTTAAGCCGAACTGCGTAGCGCAGGCAACGGCGTGGCAAGCTTAACCTGCCACGCCGTTGCCGGAGCGAAGCGGTTTCGGCTTGAACGAATTGTTAGGTGGCGCCTCTGTTAAGAAGCGTTGCACCTGTGCTGTTGTCCGTAGGATAGCGACAGTCTTGCCGGATTGTTCAGCAGCGGAGAGCTTTGCCAAGTTGTAGGGTAGTCGTTTGAATCGGTACGTGATGATCCACCAGAGAAATGCTGCGTCAAGTCGTTCTGGGCAATCAGGTGCGAGTTCAGGACGAGAGCGCCCGGAGTACTGAAGCCTGCGCTTGACCACCCGCCAGAGGCAACGCCACGGAGAAATGTCGAGAAGAATAACGGTGTCGCAAGCAGAGAGTCGTTGATCGAGTGTGCCGCCGTAATTGCCGTCCATGATCCATTCCGGTTCTTGGAGAATGCGATCAATCACGGAAATCCATTCGGCTTTTGGTGTTTGCACCCAGCCGGAACGCCAATAGATTGCATCAAGGTGAAAGAGAGGGAGCCCCGTTTTTGCGGAAAGCTCCTTGGCAAGCGTTGTTTTGCCGCTGCCGCCTGAACCTATGAGCAGGATCTTCTTCATGTCGCCGAAATCTGTAGCGCCACCTAACGCCTGAGTTAAGCCGAACTGCGTAGCGCAGGTAACGGCGTGGCAAGCTTAACCTGCCACGCCGTTGCCGGAGCGAAGCAGTTTCGGCTTGAACGAATTGTTAGGCTGCAGGCTCGTTCCACCAGCGGAACGGCATGCCAATTCTGCTCAGCTCCTGAGCGAGACGGCGTGGATCAATGTCCGACTTCTTCTTGATTGCGACGTCAAGCTTGGGTGTCTCAAGTAGCGCCTCCGCGACAGCTTCTGACTCCGCGACACCGAATCCGGCTGCACGCAGTGCCGCAACTGGATCATCCGTCATGTCGTTGGAGTATTCGAGCGTGAACTTCCACTTGCCGGTGCTCATCGTTTGTCTCGGTTAGCGATTCCTGCAGCCTAACGCCTGAGTTAAGCCGACCTGCGTAGCGCAGGAAACGGCGTGGCAAGCTTAATCTGCCACGCCGTTTCCGGAGCGAAGCGGGTTCGGCTTGAACGAATTGTTAGACCACGCATTATTCATGTTCTGGCTCTGGTGGGGGCGGGGGTGAGGGTGGAGGCGGTAAAATCCCAGATGTCTCAGCCGTGTACTCTTGATCCATAAATGTGGCCGGAAGCGGTATGCCACGTATGTAGTTTTCAATGTGCCACTGTAGTTTCTGGTCCTCACGCAGCGGTGGGTAATTCTGAACGTAGTCTTGAGTTATATCCATAATCCAGCGATCGCCAGAAGACAATTGGAGAGTTGTTTCCTGGTGAGTGGTAATGGCCATGTAATAATGGCCAACCTCAAGATGCAGTGCGCAATGGAAGGAATTTTGGTATGTGAGCTGACGGGCTGACTCGCTACTGCCCTTCAGTGTACGAATGATCTCGATGCTGCCAACTAATTCGGTTGAGCCGGGCTTCGGATCCAGCAGGGTTAGTGATGTGAGCCTGAAAATAAATATATTCTTTGCATTAACTAGCTCTTGTCGGAATGTTGGTGTGTCCTGGATAGAACATGCTAATGCAGTTGGAGACACGCTTAAGATGGTAAGTAGGGCAACAATTCGGGAAATTATGGCCATAGGTCTAACACCTGAGTTAAGCCGCGCCGCGAAGCGGCGTCGGCTTGAACGAATTGTTAGATTGCCGCTCAGCAAGCATGGTAGAACGCCGCCAAATCTCGACAGTAAGTTCCTCCTGGGGTACGACCCCCGAGTTCACGAGCTAAAGCCTTTCTTAGGTGCTTGCCCTCGTCAAGACGTTGAGTTCCTTTAAGGGTGTGATGCCAAGTGTGAAAAAAAAGCGCTTCCTCAAAGCATCCAATATGGGACGTTAAGAGTTGATCGTCGATGTCTTTAACGATGTTAAAGACGAGTTCTAGGCAGTCTTTAAGGTCTTCTTCGCTGAGTCGTGACATTGGCGCGATAGTTGTTTCTAATAACTTTGTTTTTAAGCTTCTACCGTAGCTGTGCCCAACCTTGTTCCTCATAACGCGCAGCTTGTCCAGTTGTTCCTTCTGCGCTTCTAACGACAAGGGAGCCGTAGAGAACAAGCGCTTGTAAGCTTTTATGCGGCTACTCCAATCACCTTTTAAGCAGGGTGTTACGAGGGGATCAAGATCGTCTTTCATCTCGCTCTTGATCCATGAGATTCCCTCAATTGCGCGTGACTTCCCGAAACGAATTGCTGGGTCTGACATTAGAGAAAGCGTCACAACTTTCTTGATATACGTCTCCAAATAAGAGAGCGTCGATAGCAGTGCAGACAGTCTTACCCAGTTGGCCATCAACTCGTAGTTGCGAAGGAACCGTGGGATTGAGTGATCTAGCCGATGGATATCTGGTCCGGAGGCGTGGAACAGAGCCTGAGGTGAAGAGGTCTTGTTCTTCCGGCCCATATAGTGCGTAAATGACCACGCCGGCACAAACGACCAGTACATATTGTTGATCTCAGTGTGGTGCTTAACAAAGGCGTCAAATGCCCACGTTGTGCCGAGATAGTTCTTGTCGCGAGAGAACTTCATATCTGCAATCTAACGCTTGAGTTAAGCCGAATTGTGTAGCGGAGGCAAACACATGGCAAGCTTAACCTGCCATGTGTTTGATGTAGCGAAACAATTTCGGCTTGAACGAATTGTTAGCTGCCCGTCTATGACAGCCAGCCACGTGTAATTGCCTTGCGACTCAATAGTACAAGCCAAATGCCGACAAGCAAAACGACGGTTTGCAAGATGACAGGAACAACGCCAGCAAGCGCAGCACTGTTTGCCAGAACGAACATGGCGAGGTCTTGACCGATGATGCCGAAAAGCGAAAGAACGAGCAAGGCAAACGCCCACTTTCGCTTCATGAGCAGGGCGATACAGCCGAGCACCCCGCCAAAAACTGCGATGCCGGTTGCGGCAACTGACCACGCGGGGCGAGCAGCATAAAGCGCTTGTTGCGCCTCAGGTAGCTTGGTGATGTCATCTGGTGAAAGCTGCATGTCTGCAATAAATGCAATGCAGCCAAGGATGTTCCAGAGCAGTGCGATGAAAGCGGTGACATTGAACCACTTTGGTGCTTGATTCATTGGAATCTCCCAAGATGGCGAGTGAATGACACGGGCAGCTAACACCTGAGTTAAGCCGCGCCGCAACGAGGTGCAACCGAAGCGACAGCAGCCGGACGCCGAAAGATAACACGATGCCATGAAGCGGCGTCGGCTTGAACGAACTGTTAGGTTGTAG
>NZ_JAIQDJ010000017.1 GCF_020034655.1 Thermomonas beijingensis
TCGAATTGGAAAGGACGCATGTTATTTCTGAAATGACTGCTGGCGCCTCTTTAGAGCCATGCATTTCACCAAAAAGAAGTAGGTCGCCAGCAGGAATGCCTTTGGGTTTTTGGCATGCCGTGGACCCAGGGATTGGTTGGTTTGAGTGGCTGCAGGATGCGAGCGCAATTAGTAGAAGACTTGCGAAAAACTTCATCATAGTGGGCTAACGCCTGAGTTAAGCCGGGCCGCTGCGCGGCCTTGGCGATGGTTCAATCATAGACGCCGGCGCCGAGGCCGCGAAGCGGGCTCGGCTTGAACGAATTGTTATGTGGCCTCTTCTATTTGTTGACGGCGAGTTCTAGCGCAAAAGTCCCGAGAATTAGGTCGTCTCCCGATGGCTCTCCGTCCGTCACGTACTCTTTAAGGGTCCACGTGAGCCTGCCAGAACTTATTCTCGCCACGCCGATCGCGACGGCACCGTTTCTTGCACTAGTAATTGTGAGAACTGCGGAATTTCCGATTGCAACGCCATGAACTTGACCACCATCTTCAATGCGACCGCAACCAACGGGGGCGTTGTAGTAGGCGCCGTGAATGTCTTCACCGTCTTGGGTCAGAACCAGTGAAACGTTGCCGCAAATGTCATCTCGACTGCGCATTTCAGCGGGGTGCGTATCGCTCGTCCAATTGCCCGCGAAATTTGCATTGCCAGCCGCAGCAGGAATGCTCCCAAAGAGAACTGCTGCGAGCAGGAGAGAAGTCTTCATGGCCACATAACACCTGAGTTAAGCCGCGCCGCGAAGCGGCGTCGGCTTGAACGAGTTGTTATACGGACTCGAGTTGCTTGAGCGTTTGGCCGCTCGCGTCCTTCCATGCGGTTCTGCCATTGGCGGTGCCGCCGTGAATCACCGCTGCCGCCGCACTTGGGCTAGAAAACTCGTGGTTCTTGGTGAAAACAAGGCGGCCTGCAGCAGGCGCGAGCACACCGTCTTTCAGCAACTGCTCGCGAGCATTAATTACCCACGGATAGTCTTTTGCCGATGGGCGCAGCGCTTGGACAGCCTGCGACTGGGCGAGCACCACAATACCGTTTGGTGTGAGGTGCCCACTGGCCTTAAGGCCGCTAATCTCACAGAACAGGAGGCGCGCTTCTTCTTGGGATTCCGGCGGGGCGGCGATTGGAACGAGCACTTCAACTCCAAGAGCGGGAAGCAACTGCTCAATCTTTTCCAGGAAGATCTCCATGTCCGCGCGATCGGATTCAGGAAGCTTTGACGTGGTTGCCTGGGAGTTTGTAAGGCTGGCGCGACCAGCGAGCTTTGCCAGCTCGATGAGCCGACCTTCCAAGTAGCGGATATGGGACTTGGTAAGATTCTCGTCTTTGCTAGTGAAGTAAACGAGATGGTTCCAGAAGTCCTTGTCTACGTGCTGCTTAAGCCGCGACTGGATCGACTCAGCTTCGCCGATGTACACGGCTGGGCCGCCAGACAGCGGATCTACGCCGGTAAGCAAGTAGACCCCGACATTGCCTGCTTCCTCGCGCTTAAGGAGCTGATCGAGTTCCGTGCGAGGGCCAGCGACGGCTTTTCCCGACCAGTTCGAAATCTCGCCAGTCCGTAAGCGCTTCGGATCGCCATGCGGAAGGTAAATTTTGATCGTGGCGCTAGGCATGTGTGTTGTCCGTATAACACCTGAATTAAGCCGCGCCGCGAAGCGGCGTCGGCTTGAATGAATTGTTAGACGCTTATATTCCGCTGCTTGAGCTGGCGGGCGTAAGCGAAAGCGTCGTCTAGTTTGTCAAAGTGAATTTCGCCGACGGCATAATATCGACCGTTGTAGATAATTCCCTCTTGTGCCATCTGCTCTGCATGGGGATGTTTAATTGTCGATAGATCTATCAGCAAATCTCTACATGCGGAGATAACCCAAATGGTGTATGCGCCGATAATTGTTCCTATTGGAAATGCGAGTAGTGAGATGAGGCTGACTATCATTAACCCGGTCATGCCCTTTTCGCCCGCAAGCAATTTTCTCCCGCCTGAAAGTTGGGTTATTGAGAAAATAAGTTGCAGTGATCCCAGCACAAGCAGCAATAGGCCTAGTGTCCTGACCCAACTGCCGGAAGTATCTCCTGCTGTTAAATCATTTAGGCTACCTCCGGACGCAATAAATAATATAAAAATCGATATGCCGGCGAGTATGGACAATCCAATGCCAATCCAGCCAAAAATAATATTAACCTGGGCTGCTAATTTTATGTGATTTTGCATGTAATAATTCCATTATTAGTTGATGTATTTTTGTGGTTATTCAATACATTTTTGGGCTGTGCAGTCGAATAAGCTTAATTGAAGCATGCTTACCGGGAGACGATCTTCCAGCGTCTAACGCCTGAGTTAAGCCGACTTGCGTAGTGGAGGTGACAACATGGCAAGCTTTTCTTGCCATGTTGTTGCCGTAACGAAGCAAGTTCGGCTTGAACGAATTGTTAGGCCGATGACCGCGGACCAATTTTTTGCGCATCGATTGAGTATGCCTAGAAGATGCCTGGATAATTGGACATGACTAAAACAAAGAACGCTAGTACACAAATCACCAGAAGCAGGGTGATTGCGTGGAAAATGATCACTATCTTGCTCAGAGTGTCTAGGTTAGGTTGTTGTCGTTCGGGATGGTCGGTGAACGCCCAGCGATCCACGACTACGGTATCTGTCCAGCGGTCGTGCCAGCCGCGCTTGCGCTCAGTTATGCCCGCCGCCATCAGGCCAATACCGGCAGGTAGCGCTGCCACTAGAAGCCCCAGCCAGCGCATGCAACTTTGACCGAAGTCGATGACCGAACCGTTTGGACGGCAGACTTTAATTCCGACGGCCATCTTTCCTAGCGTGGCCTGCGCAGGTCGCGAGTGCATCCAAGCGAAGTAGAGGCCTAACGGCAACATTAATAGCAGAAATGCGATGGTCGAACTGCTGAGAAAACCGCCTCCCGTTTTGATGAGGATCGCGAGAGAGGCCACCGCTAACAAGGGCGCAAGTACAGTGCCTAAAATAGTAAGGATAAGCATCCAGTCAATGCAGGCGGCTGCGAATCGGCGCCAGAAACCGACGTAGACAATGTCGGCCTGCGTGCTCGAACAACTTGATATGGATAATTCAGGAGGGTCGATCAAATTGGCATTCCTTGCAAAATTATTCGGCGAGAATATTGGAGGAAGGCTGGAGCTATACGTCAAGCAGCTGTAATTGTCACCAATTGTGCCATTGAAGTCTCATCAGCGGCCTAACACCTGAGTTAAGCCGGACCGCTGCGCGGCACGGCGGTGTGGTACACGTTACCGCACTAAGCCGAGCCGCGAAGCGGTCTCGGCTTGAACGAATTGTTAGGCGCCAATTGCTAGCCGAAAAAGCATGCGTGCTTGTCTTCACCGACCAGCGCCAGGAACTTCTCGATGGTACCGACCCGAGGCATTGGCGGATAGCTGTGCCACTTTAGATCGGCTCGCATCCAGAAGACCTTCCAGAGTGCTTGGGTCTTGACGTACGTGGCCTTTGCAACAGGATGCTCCATGGTTTCGCCGGGTTCTCCCCTCCAGCGGGGGCGAACCTCAAATATTTCAACGCTTTGCCCGTTGATACGAAAGGCAAGATCAAGCTCTGCTCGGATATGCGGAGGCGGACGATGCTTTTCGATGAAACTGCCAATGACCTTCTCAAGTCGCTTGGTCTCGAATTCGCTGATGGCCATGTCAGTTGCAATGATGGTTGATTTGGCGCCTAACACCTGAATTAAGCCGCGCCGCGAAGCGGCGTCGGCTTGAATGAATTGTTAGGCAGAGGATATGCCCGAATCTGTGCACCCGCAAGCTGCGACAACACACAACGAAACA
>NZ_JAIQDJ010000018.1 GCF_020034655.1 Thermomonas beijingensis
ACGGTAGGCAGTGCCGATGGTGAAAAGGAATGCCGGTAGGACGGCAATCAGAATGCCGAGGTCTATGAGTGGCGAGCGTGTCTTTTCCATCAATCTAACACCTGAGTTAAGCCGCGCCGAGAGTGGTGCGGTTTTGGGCTAGCGTAGCGCAGAGCCCAAAACCGTGCCACGAAGCGGTGTCGGCTTGAACGATTAGTTAGGTGCCAATCGCTTGTTGCTGTAGAAAGACTGGCAAATCCGTTGTTGGTGGGAAAATATTGAGGTAGTAGAGAATTCCAGCTGCGTGACCACGGTGATACGTGGTGTGGTTTACCACATGCAATAGAATCTCTCGACGCGTCATTTTCCCTGTGCCACCCCCGATAAACTCGAAATTAACGAATTCATTCAGTTCGGGCTCGGATATTGAACTGGCGTACTCCACATACCACTTGTCAATTTTGTTCTGAGTTTCAACCAGAACGTCGATTTCGGGACAATGCTCGGGATTGCGCGACGTCAGGCCGTGAGGCTTTCCCAGAAGATGGCACTTCCAGACATAGTCCATAGAAAGGGAGTGGTTGAGTGTCCGGATCAGGCTGCCAAAAACTATGGGGCGGGGCGCAACGAGATCGGCAGTCGGGACGTTAGATACAACGGACAAGAAGAGATCATCTGCCCATGCTTTATAGCGAGTGAGGGTTAGCGAGTCCGTCATGGAGCTTCCTATTGGCACCTAACACCTGAGTTAAGCCGGACCGCTGCGCGGCACGGCGTGATGGTACACGTCACCATTTAAGCCGAGCCGCGAAGCGGTCTCGGCTTGAACGAATTGTTAGGCCTCAGCAAGCGGAGTGTCAGCCAAAACATGCTGGCTGCAACTACAAATGCAAGTGCAGCTACTACCCCATAAATGAACTGCGCGCCTGAGTGATAGTTGGCGATGCCGTCAAAGTAGTTGCCTTCACTGTTGTATGGCATCACCGCGCGCTTGTAAGCGCTCACTGAGCTCAGCAGTCCAATTGCTGCCGATACGAGTGTGCAGAGAGCAGCAACAAGTGCACCCAACGAGCGAGCTTTTGATCTTGACGCTGGTGATTGCTTCATGAGGCCTAACACCTGAGTTAAGCCGGCCCGCCCGATGCGGATCCGGTCGGTCCGAGACCGCGAAGCGGGCTCGGCTTGAACGAATTGTTAGGCGCCGCGGCTTGAAGCCTGCTTAGTCAAAAGCTTTGCGAGAGCAAACGAAAGGACAAAGCCGATAGCGGCACGTAGCGCAACACTGAGGCCTGCAAACTGGCTCGAGATGAGGTCGCCCACAGCAACCAGGACAACAGCGCCAACGATTCCAGCGACAAGTGGGATGCGATTATTTTTCATGCGTAAGCCGTTGAGAGAATTGGTGCAGTCTGCACGAACTTTGGCACCTTGGCCTTAGGTCGAAAGTACTGACTACTGATTAGCGCCTAACACCTGAATTAAGCCGCGCCGCGAAGCGGCGTCGGCTTGAATGAATTGTTAGGCAGAGGATATGCCCGAATCTGTGCACCCGCAAGCTGCGACAACACACAACGAAACAAGAAGCACTGCATCCGTGCGAAACAGGGAGAGGCTAAGGCTCTTGCAGCCGAAGCAGTAAACGCCGTCAGCCTGGAACCTCCCGTAGCCACCTGTCCAACGCGAAATCACTCAAGCGCGACGCGGTGAAACAATGCGGAACAACAAACAGCAAGAGCGCAAATTGCCTTTTCCCCCGCCTAACACCTGAGTTAAGCCGCGCCGCAACGAGGTGCAACCGAAGCGACAGCAGCCGGACGCCGAAAGATAACACGATGCCATGAAGCGGCGTCGGCTTGAACGAACTGTTAGGTTGTAGGCGCCCGACGACCCACTGCATATGCGAAGCAAGCTGCGGAATGCTACCGCCACCACGGTGCGCAGGTCCCCTGCGCGCTGTGGGCCAAGTACGCAAGGGCACACTTGAACCTAACAGTAAACCTATCAGGCGCAATTCAATGCAAAGCCCGCATATCCCCAAAAAATTCCGCGCTAAACCTAACGCTTGAGTTAAGCCGTGCCGCGAAGCGGCATCGGCTTGAACGAATTGTTATGCTACTTACTGCACTGACCATTTGTAGCCATGTTTAGCTTCGCTACGTCGCTCTTGCCCTTGTCCTCGCTTACAACCTCAAGATTTGCTCCGCCAACAAATACGCCCATCTTGATGTATTGGCGAATGAAATAATTGACGCCAGCCTTCATTTCAAGAACTAGCTTATTTGGAGAAAACTCGGACTCAGTAGAGATGGTGTGCTCTTTATTACCCGGAACCTGTGTGTAGAAGAATACCTTGTCTGCCGATTCGCCAAGGCAATTCCCATCTACAAAAATGTCTTTCTTAAGCGCCTTTCCGACAAAGCTATCTCGATACACATATAGCCCAGCGTTCCCTTCGTCTGGAGCAGGAAAGAGCTTGGCTTGGGCTGATTGCTCATTGCTAGCTTTTGGCACAGATGCGCAGCCTGTCATTCCCAGGACGGCGGAAGCGATAGTGATGAGTAGAATGTTCTTGAACATTGATTTCCCCTGTACAGAAGTGTGGTGTTTGGGTGGAGCATAACACCTGAGTTAAGCCGCGCCGCGAAGCGGCGTCGGCTTGGACGAATTGTTAGGCGCCATGCTACAGCAGCACAAACATGACTATGAAAAGTCCAGGCGATAGCAAGAGCATGGCCCGTGCCAGAGACAGCTTGCAGCGAAACGAGCGTGGCTGATGTGCTTGTGGGAGGTTGCGGTCAAGAAGCATCTCAGTGATAGCGATGGAGTTCTTGGCGCTGATGCCACCAGATGCTCCAAGATGATTGAAAAGATCAGGGTCAAAGCGGCGGATGTCCGCCAGAGCCGAGCGAGCGACTGCGTAGTAGATGAGGGCGTAGAGGGCCGCAACGCCAATGATGTGACCTGCTTCCATTGCGACGGACTCACTTATGGCGCCTAACACCTGAATTAAGCCGCGCCGCGAAGCGGCGTCGGCTTGAATGAATTGTTAGGCAGAGGATATGCCCGAATCTGTGCACCCGCAAGCTGCGACAACACACAACGAAACAAGAAGCACTGCATCCGTGCGAAACAGGGAGAGGCTAAGGCTCTTGCAGCCGAAGCAGTAAACGCCGTCAGCCTGGAACCTCCCGTAGCCACCTGTCCAACGCGAAATCACTCAAGCGCGACGCGGTGAAACAATGCGGAACAACAAACAGCAAGAGCGCAAATTGCCTTTTCCCCCGCCTAACACCTGAATTAAGCCGCGCCGCGAAGCGGCGTCGGCTTGAATGAATTGTTAGGTGCCAGGTGGGGGTGGTGGAAGAGGAGGCCATGATTGACAGGATTTAATTTCATTCAACTCCCCAGACCACATTCCCAAGTGTCCTTGGCTGGATGAAGTAAAGCGTCCGATGACGTACGCGTAACCGTCGGTAAATTTCTTTCCTCCGCGCGAGTTGCACTCGTATAGGTCTAGCCAGAGGCCATTCTTATTCATGGCGTACTGATAGTCATCTTTATGGAGATAGATTCCATTCCCTTCAAACTCAAGATGCACATAACCTGTCAGGGCTACGAGCTTCCCCTCGTATTTCTCTGGAGCGGCAATTAGCTGAATTAGCGAGACCATATCTGGCACTTCCTGAGCGAGCGCAGATAAGGGAATTCCGCACAGGATGGGAAGAGCGAAAAGGGGAGCGCGAAGATTCTTCATGGCACCTAACACCTGAGTTAAGCCGCGCCGCAACGAGGTGCAACCGAAGCGACAGCAGCCGGACGCCGAAAGATAACACGATGCCATGAAGCGGCGTCGGCTTGAACGAACTGTTAGGTTGT
>NZ_JAIQDJ010000019.1 GCF_020034655.1 Thermomonas beijingensis
TGCCATGAAGCGGCGTCGGCTTGAACGAACTGTTAGGTTGTAGGCGCCCGACGACCCAGTGCACACGCGAAGCAAGCTACGGAATGCTACCGCCACCACGGTGCGCAGGTCCCCTGCGCACTGTGGGCCAAGTACGCAAGGGCACACTTGAACCAAACAGTAAACCTATCAAGCGCAATTCAATGCAAAGCCCGCATATCCCCAAAAAATTCTGCGCTAAACCTAACGCCTGAGTTAAGCCGCGCCGCGAAGCGGCGTCGGCTTGAACGAATTGTTAGGGCGCACTACCTGATCTGCCTGAGCGCCCATTGTATGTACTGATAGGCCTCGTCAAAGCCATGCAGGTCAAACGAATCATCAACAGCTGATCTGTAGGGCCAATCAACGTAGCGTGTTGCTACACGTGAGCCAGAAACAAGCTGCTGAAGGATCTGCTTGCTTTGCGCTGCGGTGAAAACCCCCTCGCTGTCTGCCGGAGATCGTATTGCCGGATTAGAGTCAATACGGACTGAAGCGCTCGTGCCAGGGTACTGATCGCCGCCGATGAAAATCTTTAACCGACCGCCTGGGTAGAGCCAGACCCAAAGATCCTTCCGCTGGATATAGCATGACTTTGTGTCGTCCATTGGATCCCTCTTGCAGGAGGTACTCCAGTCCTTCCCGATGCCCAGCCCTGTCGTAAAAGACCCATCCGGCGCCCCGGAGAACGTGCCGCTACCGTCTGTGTAATAAATGCGGTACTGAACCCCGTTTAGAGAACCCTCCTCAATCTTGTTGATCTCGATGCGAGTTAGCAGCTCCAACTCCTTTTCGGAGACAACACCTTCCGGTGTGAACGGAGCGGTAGGCTTTAGTAGCGTTGGCTTCTCCACACGGTCTTTTGCCACAGATGGCAGCGATAGGGTAAGAAGAGCGAGTAAGAATAGTGGCTTCATGCGGATCCCCAATGTGCGCCCTAACGCCTGAATTAAGCCGCGCCGCGAAGCGGCGTCGGCTTGAATGAATTGTTAGGCCTCATTCGTGGCCGCTGTCTGAAAGATGCATTTGTCGCCGCGAGACTCAAGGGAGCGCAATAGAGGGACATTAACGGACTCGGCATGCTCGGCTGTCTGGGATGGGCTAGGCGGGTTGCCGTCACTCTCGTGGGTGTCAAGTATGGGACGTACCGGGATAGAAGAGTTGCCACATTGAACCTTAGTCCCGTTATAGCTACCGGAAATTTTTCCGGCGCCCCAAACGGTATGGGTACCCCAGCCGTCATACCAAGACAAAAATACTTGAGTCTCTCCTTGCCCGGTGGCAGAGAACGAAGCAAGAAGTAGTAGTCCAATCGCGATATTTCTCATGAGGCCTAACACCTGAATTAAGCCGCGCCGCGAAGCGGCGTCGGCTTGAATGAATTGTTAGATTGCACGCCAGCTATTGCGGACTGCCGCCATAAGTGCCAACAGTGCAACGATTGATACCAAGTCAAATTTTTCATGCTCAAAGTAGCGGTTGACTATGAACATGGAATAGGCGGTAAGGAGTGCGACTGAGCAACCGAAGAAGAATTTCGCCTGTCTGATGCGGCGATTCTTGGCTATTTTCGATTGTTCTTCTTGCGCGGCGCGGTAAGGTGCGAGCACCGATTCAGCAAGTTCGTTTGTTTGATCGGCCACGATGATGCTTCCTGTGCAATCTAACACCTGAGTTAACGCGCACCGCTGCGCTGGAATACGAGTTGCGACGCTGCCACGAAGCGGTGTCGCGTTGAACGAATTGTTAGGTTGCAGGAATCAAAGCGCCAGTAGTTTAACTGGTAAAGCATGGACGGTTTGAGGGCCTGTACAACTCTTGAGCTGACCGATTCTGGTTCGAGTCCAGACTGGCGCGCCACTTTTTGAGCGATACATGAAAATCAACTGGGATTTCTGCATCTACCTTGCCTGCGTGATCTTCCTTGTGGCGATGGCAATGACTCGGGATGGCTGGATGTCAACCGCTGGCGCGGCAGCTTGGAGATACTTAGCTGGGCTTGCGAAGAACAAGCCACTGCAACCTAACACCTGAGTTAAGCCGCGCCGCGAAGCGGCGTCGGCTTGGACGAATTGTTAGGTGTGCAGCTACTCACCTGCAAGAACCTCCGCAGACCCGGTGGACTGCTGAATTACTACCAGAAACGAACAGCCAGGCGGACCGGGCGGCGTGCAATCAAAGCCAATTAGCCACTCAGAGCCCTCTAATCGGGAGTAGGTGGAGTTGAGCTTGAACCGCGTGAGGTCAATACCTCGGGCGACGGCGGCCCGTTGAGCGACAGCCACGGCTGACTCCAGGGTCGTGACCGGATGGACATGCTTACGAGGCGCGCCTGCGTTGGAATTGGCTGCCACTACCAACAACGCGCCTGCGAGTACCGTGAAAGCCTTTACCCGCATGCCAGTAATGGTCATCTGCACACCTAACACCTGAGTTAAGCCGCGCCGCAACGAGGTGCAACCGAAGCGACAGCAGCCGGACGCCGAAAGATAACACGATGCCATGAAGCGGCGTCGGCTTGAACGAACTGTTAGGTTGTAGGCGCCCGACGACCCACTGCACACGCGAAGCAAGCTACGGAATGCTACCGCCACCACGGTGCGCAGGTCCCCTGCGCGCTGTGGGCCAAGTACGCAAGGGCACACTTGAACCTAACAGTAAACCTATCAAGCGAAATTCAATGCAAAGCCCGCACATCCCCAAAAAATTCCGCGCTAAACCTAACACCTGAATTAAGCCGACCCGCGAAGCGGGTTCGGCTTGAATGAATTGTTAGGCGCGTCCGCCACGATACTGATGTCTTGCGAAAATGGAGCCGCCAAGAAGAGCAAGAAGAAGGCCTGCAAATGTTCCGTAGTCGTACAGGAATCTCTCACGCTGCGTAATGTAAGCGATCTTTCCGTGGTTGTTGAACTCAACGACATGGCCAGTCTCTGCAATTGGTTGTGCAGGGCGATTCTTAGAAAGATGGGTTGCGATCGGTACCGACGAGAACCACGCCAGTAGTCCGATGATGACCAATGTGACTGCGAAAACTCTCATTGAGCGCCTAACGCCTGAATTAAGCCGCGCCGCGAAGCGGCGTCGGCTTGAATGAATTGTTAGATGCCAGCCCGGTCAATGTGCGCTGACCTTGGATAGCAGATTTAGAACGGCGACGCCACTAACGATAAGTCCCATGCCAACGAACGCCCACAAGTCTAGTTTCTGGCCATGGAAGATCCAAGCGATAGCTGCCACAAGTACGATGCCGAGGCCAGCCCAAACAGCATAAGCAATGCCGACCGGGATGGACTTGAGTGCGAGAGAGAGGAAATAGAACGCAAGCCCGTAGCCAGCCACAACTACAACAGAAGGAACTAACTTGGTGAATCCATGGCTGGACTTCAGTGCGGAAGTTGCGACGACCTCACCAAATATTGCAATAGCCAGAAAGAGCCAGTTCTTCACGTGCAATCTCCTCTACGGTATGAAGGAGAAATAGTAGTGGCTATGAGTTGCCAAAAACAGTCTTGCGGCTGTCGATTTTCTGTGAGCATACGCAACGCCAAATCTGGCATCTAACGCCTGAGTTAAGCCGACCTGCGTAGTGGCGGCGGCGGAGTGCTAGCGTACCGCAAGCACGCAGGCGCCGCCACGAAGCGGGGTCGGCTTGAACGAATTGTTAGGCCGCGCCCCA
>NZ_JAIQDJ010000020.1 GCF_020034655.1 Thermomonas beijingensis
TCGAGCCCGCCGCCCTCATGCATGCGGTCCCTGAGGCAAACGGCAAAGTGGTCTGACCCGCGAAAAGCATCTTGAGCGATGAGCAGCGCCTTGCGATGTGCGCTTAGGAATTGCTGGAGGGCCGTGTCACCCTCAGCAAGCTCGAAACGGAGGCCATCGGGGTAGCAGTAAAAGAGGGGTCGCTCAAAGAGGCTGTGGCCGAACACTCTCTCAATTTCGCCGCGAAGGTCCATGCGCGCTCTAACACCTGAGTTAAGCCGCGCCGCGAAGCGGCGTCGGCTTGAATGAATTGTTGGGCCGCAGTGCCCAGGAGAATGAGCGATGAACACGAACGAGTTTATCCGCACCGACATTGAAACCCTGCGCAAAGTTGCAGCGGCGGACGGCGCAGCCACGCCGCATGTTTACGACGAACTGGCGGATGACCGGCTGGTGCAGCACGCAGCCAACGCCATGCGCGAGAAGCTGGCGCTCGCGCGCAGCCGTGGCCGCGGAGGGTGGTGGGACAACACCGACTGCACCATTGAGCATTTGCGGAGCCTGCTGCGCGACCACGTTGAAAAGGGCGACATGCGAGACGTGCTGAACCTCGCTGCGATGGTGTACGTGCGCGAGATTGCTGACATGCGGCCCAACACCTGAGTTAAGCCGCGCCGCGAAGCGGCGTCGGCTTGAATGAATTGTTAGGTCTGACTTGCATGAACTGGCGTTGTGTGTAGCTCGACGCCAAGAGCCCGCACAAGTCTGATGATGGTGTCATATCGGGGTTTTGCACCAGGAGCCAATGCTTTGTAGAGGCTTTCACGACCAAGCCCCGTGTCTTGGGCGAGCTTGCTCATGCCGCGAGCCTTTGCGACGTCAGCGATAGCTTGAAGGAAGACATTAGGGTTCTCATCTTCCAGGGCGGCGTTCAAGTACTCCGCAATGACAATGTCATTGTCGAGGTAGTCGGCAGCGTCAAATGCAGCAATATTCTTCATAGAGCCTCCAAGCTCTTGAGGAGAGCTTTAGCGGAACGGATATCTTTTGGCTGGGACGACTTGTCCCCCGCACACAAAAGCAAGTAGGTAATCTCGCCTCTCCGGCAGTAGTACAAGCGATAGCCGGGGCCAACATGTACCCGCATCTCTGAGATGCCGTCTCCAACCGGCGCGCAGTCACCGAAGTTACCTGCTTCCGCCGAACGAATGCGGGCAATGACGCGAGCTTTTGCGATTGGGTCACGCAGGGCTTTGATCCATGCGTCGAACTCCAGTGTGCGGAGAAAAGTGCTCATGCGGCAATGTATCCGACCGGATACGGCGTTGTCAAGCAGCAATTGAACTGGGTGCCAGACCTAACACCTGAGTTAAGCCGCGCCGCGAAGCGGCGTCGGCTTGGACGAATTGTTAGCCATCAGCGGCTCCACCACGCGAGCCTATGCTGCCGGTGATTCCAGTACATGTGGATTGCGTCGCACTCGCCGCCTGCAAGGCGCAGGTCGCTGGCCGTAGTGGACGGCCTGCAGCCCGGTAACCGCCCTTCTTCGGTGTTGCAGTCGTGCCGCTCCAGTTTCAATACAGCGGGAACCGCGCAGAGGCCGCCCGAAACGCCGGCGTTAATGGGGAAAGTAAGTACTTGAGGTTTGCGGCTGCCGCCGCGCTGCACCCGAACCGAGACGTGGTCGCGATGCTGCACCAACTGGGCCGCGTCTGGCCGCCCGTCTCCGTCAAAGTCGGCGTGCAAGGTTCCGGCCCGCGGCGCAGCCAGCGCGGTACCGGCCAGAAGCGCGACTGCGATACCGACGAGCGGTGCAAACTTGCACATGATGGCTAACACCTGAGTTAAGCCGCGCCGCGAAGCGGCGTCGGCTTGAACGAATTGTTAGGCAATCATAGCGAGTAGCTGACCTTTGTGCCGTCTATGGTGAGCTTGGCGTTCACTTGCAGGTGCTTGATGAGTGTCTCTAGCTGCGCCTCAGTGATAGAGCCCTTGGCATTCTTGACAGTTGCACGGATGGTGCTCTTGAGCGTCTCAACCTTTCTTGGGCGTGACGCGCCTCGCTTTTTGAGATCAGCGAGAACGACTGCGTAGTTGTCTACCTTGGGTGGTGCTGGTGCAGCAGCATTGGCTGGTGCTGCTGGGGCGGGTTGTGAATTGCCAACGCCATTAGGGCAGATGAACTTGCCATTTTGATTTAAGACGACGCGAATCTTCTCTTTAAGCGACATACTGCCCAAGAGCGCATTGATGGTTTTACAACAGGCGACGCAGTTGTCATCGCTGTTGCTACCGGCTCGGGAAGATGGAACCAAATGCTCAACACTCGCTTCCGACTTGGGGAGTGGCATGTTGCAGAAGAAGCAAAGGCCTCCTTGAGCAAAGATCAGTCGGTCAAGCGGTTTTGTGGCCATATGATTGCCTAACACCTGAATTAAGCCGCGCCGCGAAGCGGCGTCGGCTTGAATGAATTGTTAGGGGCGAACATAGATTGGCTCGAACTGCGCGAAATACTTTTTGTAATCCCGTTTTGGAACCAAAAACAATTCAAGCTTCGCTTCTTGCGGCATATTCTGTTCAAACACGTTATAGGCGTCTTTTATTGCTTCTTGTGGATATTTCTTGTCAAAGATTGGGACAAGCACAAATACCAAGGAGCCGTCATCTGTAGGCTTTCTGAGCAAATAGGCGCGTGCAACGCCATTGTCTGCCTTGAGGGCTTGAACGATTCCTTCAACGGAGGTGGCGAAGGGATCTTTGGGGCTCAAGGAAGTGCTCTGGGGTTGTGCAGGTTCTGGAACAGGCGTCTGCTGCGTGGATAGCAGCGAAGCTGTAAGTACGATTGCGAGAGTAATCATTTCGCCCCTAACACCTGAGTTAAGCCGCGCCGCAACGAGGTGCAACCGAAGCGACAGCAGCCGGACGCCGAAAGATAACACGATGCCATGAAGCGGCGTCGGCTTGAACGAACTGTTAGGTTGTA
>NZ_JAIQDJ010000021.1 GCF_020034655.1 Thermomonas beijingensis
TTCTCAGGAATTTGTGTTGGAACCGTGCTCTGTGAGCAGGCTGCAAGTAGGGGCAGTAGAAATATGCAAGCGCGAGATTGATTCATGGCAAACCTAACACCTGAGTTAAGCCGCGCCGCGAAGCGGCGTCGGCTTGGACGAATTGTTAGGTGCGTTGCCACGGCGAGCCGAGCGGATAGCTCTGGAGTGCTGCGATGAAGCTTGCGCGCCAAGTTGGCTCATCAAGGTGGTCACACCAGGTAACAAGATTATGCACCGGCTCAGTGAGGCTGGCGGGCGAGTTGGCCCCGTAGGCCAGGCGTGCACAAGCAGTCGCTAGCTTTTCAAGTCGTGTCAGCGTGTGCTCGTCGGACGCGGCGGTTCCGGCTGCGATCTGTTGCAGCAGCTCGTCGGCCGCCGATTGGGTCGTGGCCAGTTCTTCGTTCCAATTAGCGAAGATCACCATCAACGTACCTAACACCTGAATTAAGCCGCGCCGCGAAGCGGCGTCGGCTTGAATGAATTGTTAGGCGCGAAAGCCCGTGAACTTGCCCAGATAAGCATGGCAAGCGCAAATAGGTTGAGTGCCAGTTGCCCAGAATCAATCCAGCCAAGGCCAATGTTGAAATTGAAGCCGAGAGTGAATGACCACTGGAATGACGGCGTGAGCACATGCACCAGTTGGACAAAGTAGAAGGCAATGGCCAGGTAGGCCGCCCACAACTTGCGGTAAAACCAGCCGAGACCTGCAGCAATACCTGCGACGGCGAGAACAAGGTTGGCAGCAATGAACACAACGGGGTAGCCGATTTGGGATGCAACCCAGAAAATCCACAGGATTCCAAGTGTCCCGTGCGAGAGAGTGATCCCAGCGATGGCTTTGTCTTGTTTGGTCAGCACTGAATTCTCCATTCGCGCCTAACACCTGAATTAAGCCGACCCGCGAAGCGGGTTCGGCTTGAATGAATTGTTAGGCGCGTCCGCCACGATACTGATGTCTTGCGAAAATGGAGCCGCCAAGAAGAGCAAGAAGAAGGCCTGCAAATGTTCCGTAGTCGTACAGGAATCTCTCACGCTGCGTAATGTAAGCGATCTTTCCGTGGTTGTTGAACTCAACGACTTGGCCAGTCTCTGCAATTGGTTGTGCAGGGCGATTCTTAGAAAGATGGGTTGCGATCGGTACCGACGAGAACCACGCCAGTAGTCCGATGATGACCAATGTGACTGCGAAAACTCTCATTGAGCGCCTAACACCTGAATTAAGCCGCGCCGCGAAGCGGCGTCGGCTTGAATGAATTGTTAGGCGCCTGCCGCACGCCACAACAGATATACGATTGCTGATGCTACAGCCAAAGTGACTAGCCCGATACCACATGCCGCGTCTGCAGAGATTTGCTTTGGTAACAGTTGTCTCGACCGGCTTTTGGATTTCTTGCGCCTGCTGAAGTCCCAAGGTTCAACACTGTAGTAGCCAAGGGAGATTATTGGGACGACCGCCCAACCAATGAGGTAGCCGAGACCATAGAACACGATCTCAAAGGCGCCACGGAACAGGATCTCTGTTAGCAAGCTCGCGGGCATGTCTGATGGCGCCTAACACCTGAATTAAGCCGCGCCGCGAAGCGGCGTCGGCTTGAATGAATTGTTAGGTGGCGTCTCCATGAGCGTGAACTTGACACCGTCTGATGCGAGTTCGGCTGGAGTGAGCCACAGAATTGAATCGTGCGGAGTTCGACTGCCTTTGGCGATTAGGCGTTCTGAGAAGCCGGCATGGCGCAACATGTCGTCTGCGATATTCCGGCGAGCAGCGGCAGCAATTTTTTCAAGCGCGCCGGGAGCTTGTTTTACTGGAATCCCGGCATGAAGCCCAAGGCGAGCTTTTGGGGTGAGTTCTCGGCGATCTGTTGCGGCCCAAAGGGCGACGCAAGCGCTGGCGCATTTTCCGCCAACGCGAATGGCAATGCCATGCGCGTTCAAAAGTTGGGAAGTGCGTTTTGCTACTAGGCTTTTCCCGCCGGGACTCTCGATATATACGCGTTTCAAATTAGGGCTTCTGGCGATGGCCCTTCTCATTTCAGCTTCAAAGCCATCAGTGATGCGCCCGAAGACCATGAATTGACCTAAAGGCTCGGCAGCAATGATCTTGAATTGCGGCTCGGATGCAACTGATGGAGTTGCAAGAAATGCGAGCAGGATTGCAAGAGTCTTCAAAAGCCACCTAACACCTGAATTAAGCCGCGCCGCGAAGCGGCGTCGGCTTGAATGAATTGTTAGGCAGAGGATATGCCCGAATCTGTGCACCCGCAAGCTGCGACAACACATAACGAAACAAGAAGCACTGCATCCGTGCGAAACAGGGAGAGGCTAAGGCTCTTGCAGCCGAAGCAGTAAACGCCGCCAGCTTGGAACCTCCCGTAGCCACCTGTCCAACGCGAAATCACTCAAGCGCGACGCGGTGAAACAATGCGAAATAACAAACAGCAAGAGCGCAAATTGCTTTTTCCCCCGCCTAACACCTGAATTAAGCCGACGCCACTTGTGGCGTTCGGCTTGAATGAATTGTTAGCCGTCACGGCGGCTACGGAGAAGCGCATGTACTGGACTATCAAACAGAACTGGGACGGGAAGTTGTGGCCGAGGCTGTGGCCGAACGAGCGCTACGCATGGCGTCAAATCGAACAAGAAACTGGGAACAAGCGCAAGTGGATCGAAGAAAACTGCGACTGGACGTTAGTGCAAGTCGAATTGAAGGAAGTGACAGCTAACGCCTGAATTAAGCCGCGCCGCGAAGCGGCGTCGGCTTGAATGAATTGTTAGGCCCATGACATGACAGCAGTTGCTCAAGCTGATGCCACGCGGCTAGAAAACGCTTGGCGTCTT
>NZ_JAIQDJ010000022.1 GCF_020034655.1 Thermomonas beijingensis
TACAACCTAACAGTTCGTTCAAGCCGACGCCGCTTCATGGCATCGTGTTATCTTTCGGCGTCCGGCTGCTGTCGCTTCGGTTGCACCTCGTTGCGGCGCGGCTTAACTCAGGTGTTAGGTTGCAGTGCAGCCCATTGCTCAGGCGTCAAGTGATCGAGAATGTCGCCATTCGGCGTCACTCCGCAGCATGGGCAAGGAGCGTCCGGGTGCTTTACGGCGCGATTAAGAAAATCCGCTTTCCACTCCCACTGTTTTACCTTGCTCGTGATTGAGTAAGGCAAGTGGGACTCCATCTCCCTTATCATCTCAGCCGTGATTTCGGTCATGTCTGCAACCTAACAATTTAATCCAGCCGACCCCGCTTCGAGTCGGCAACTTAGTTCGGTTCCAGCCGCGCGGGGCGGCTGATTTCAAGCGTTAGAGGGCTTTCGTGGCTTCTTGCGCAGTGCCAATCGCAAAGCATCCACCGCACCACCAAAGTCAATGACTGTGCGCGACAACTCGCGGCTTTCCGACTGGATGCGCCGAAGCTCATCGCTCCCCGGAGCTGCCTTTCGCGCAAGCGCCGCCAGTTCTCCGAAGCGCATCGCGCGCGCTTCCTGCAAGCTCGCCTTCCTGTCTATTTCCTTTGCCGCTGCGATCACTGCATCAACGTCCATCGCGCCGCCCTCTAACAATTCATTCAAGCCGACGCCGTTTCGGTTGCGTCGCAAAACCGTGCGCCCCTTCGGCGCGGCTTAATTCAATCGTTAGGTGCTTACTGGCGCTTCGGGTAAGGGCATCCAGTGTGTCGGTGCCTCTGCTAAGTTTTCTGTGTCGTAAACAGCATCCCAGCCGGCAAAATTCTTGCTGCTGAAATACAGAGGGCGGTACACCAGCACGCCGTCATACTGATTCCATCCGAGAATGTTTGAATCCCTCGGTGCAGTCTCAATCGGTTGCCACATGTTCTAATCCTCGCTCGGGTGCAGGACGCACCTAACAATTCGTTCAACTGGATGCCGCTTCTGGTTACTCGCACACCGGGCATCGTCGGCGGCACCAGTTAACTCAATCGTTAGCGCCTTCCTCGCGCTTCGCAGCTTCCATTGCGGCGGCTATTGTTTTGCGGAGCGCGGAGGCTGTGGCGGAGAAATACCCAACACCGGGCGTATCCTCAAGCGCAGCGAGCGCACCTTCGACAATCAGCTCCCACTCAACTGACTCGCGTTTCAGCCTGGCGATTTCCATATCGCGCCACGCCAGCTCGGCAGCAATGTCTGACTTCGCGTGCAGCCCTTCTTCTGTCATTGCAGAAACATGGCGGCAGTAGTAGTTGCCGGCCATATCCATCGCCATCGCGTCTCGTTCTGCGTACTGCTTCATCGCTTCGCCTCCTACGGCGCTAACAACTCATTTGAGCCGAGGCCGCTTCATTGCCTCGGTGTTTGTGGTTACTCGCAGCGGCCCGGCTCAATTCGGGCGTTAGGTTTAGCGCGGAATTTTTTGGGGATGTGCGGGCTTTGCATTGAATTGCGCTTGATAGGTTTACTGTTTGGTTCAAGTGTGCCCTTGCGTACTTGGCCCACAGCGCGCAGGGGACCTGCGCACCGTGGTGGCGGTAGCATTCCGTAGCTTGCTTCGCGTGTGCAGTGGGTCGTCGGGCGCCTACAACCTAACAGTTCGTTCAAGCCGACGCCGCTTCATGGCATCGTGTTATCTTTCGGCGTCCGGCTGCTGTCGCTTCGGTTGCACCTCGTTGCGGCGCGGCTTAACTCAGGTGTTAGCCGCTGATGGGGAGTTCGATGAGACTCGTGTTTCTTCTATTCGCAGCCTGTGTCTGCCTTCCGGCAGGCGCAGCGGACATTGCATCCTGTTCGAATCCTACCGGTAGGGCGTACTTTCCAGCGGTTGGCCTCGTCTCGCCAAATGACGCCGGATGGGCCGAGGACAAGATCACGGGAGGCATCACTAAACTGGTAAAGCTCGGCGAGGGCGAATACGACATTCTCTTCGTGGATGCCACCAAGGACATCATCTCGGCTCGGGGAGACGGCGCCACGGTCATCCCCCTCAACGCCGGCGACAACGTCTTTTCCGTACTGGTGGTCTACCCAGGCAAGACCGCAGAGGCTTACACCTTCATCAAGGACTCCGCTGGTCGCCTCGAGTACCTGCAAACCACCAGTAGGGCTGGCGCCGGTGTCCCCATCGCTAAGGCCAGCGTCATGCAGGGCAGCTGCGCGTACATCAACTTTGATGCGCTTTAGGGCCGCGTCGTCAGCGGCTAACAATTCATTCAAGCCGACGCCGCTTCGCGGCGCGGCTTAACTCAGGTGTTAGGCGCCATGAAACGAGCATCAATACTGGCGTGGTCTAGGGCGGCGTTCGCCGTACTCGGCGCCTTTCTAGCAGCGGGTATCGGGGGCGCTATGGCCGCGGATGCGATGGGCGTTTGGGCCGAGCCTGTAGCGGGCGCGTGCGCAGCTTTCGCCGTTGTCTTATCTGCCTATCTGTTTGCTCCCGCTGGGCGGCTCGCGGCGGCCTCTGTGGCATTAGTTCTTGGCTCACTCGCAGCCTGGCGCGTCGTCGGTGGCGCGAGCTTTCCGGAAAGCTACGGCGCCCGCGCTTATCTACCAACCGAACTGCCGCTCGTGTGCACCATCGGCGCCGGCGTCGTCGCGCTAGGCTGCGCTACCCTTCTCAGCAGGCGTGTACGGTTTAGCGGTCATGGCGCCTAACAATTCGTTCAAGCCGACGCCGCTTCATGGCATCGTGTTATCTTTCGGCGTCCGGCTGCTGTCGCTTCGGTTGCACCTCGTTGCGGCGCGGCTTAACTCAGGTGTTAGGTTTAGCGCGGAAT
>NZ_JAIQDJ010000023.1 GCF_020034655.1 Thermomonas beijingensis
AGATCATGGTTCCAAATCCGGATAGGGAAATGAAGATCCAAGCCATTACTGTGACGAAGATGGAACGATTATTTGTGCTGTTCACTTCAATCCCCATTGATGTGTCTGTGAGGCCTAACGCCTGAGTTAAGCCGAACTGCGTAGCGCAGGCAACGGCGTGGCAAGCTTTCTCTGCCACGCCATTGCCGGAGCGAAGCAGTTTCGGCTTGAACGAATTGTTAGGCGGCACCTACCACTCTGTACGCCGCCCTAGCTTGAAATATGCCTTCCACGAGGCAACGGTTTCTTCACGATCTTTGATAGACGCTAGCTTTTCTGACTCATGGCGCCATTCAAGCCGATTGCCTAGTTGCTTTTCTATCAAGTTAGACACAACGCCCCAATTTGTACACTCGCCGCCCTTGGACTCAATAAGACCAAGGAGTTCGTGAGCCTCCTGCAGCGCCTGCTCAGAGGTAACGACAAATAGTCGGTGAATGTGCGAGGCCGTGCGCGATGACATTAGGGGGATGTGTGACTCTTCGGTGTCCATGAGCGTGTCTTGTGCCGCCTAACGCCTGAGTTAAGCCGACCGGCGTAGCGGCGGCAGTAAAGAACGACCCAACCTTAGCACATTGCCGCCGCGAAGCTGGGTCGGCTTGAACGAATTGTTAGCTTGCACAGCGTCAGGTCAGCGCAGCGCCGGCCGCGAAGGTTACGCCGGTGCTGGTTGCAACAATGGTTGAAACAACAAGCAAGGAGCCTGCTGCGGGAACGCCAACAACTAAGGCCACAGACAGCGCAAGCAAAGTCGAAGCGAGCAGGCATGGGGCAAGTGTGGCCTTTAAGCACTTCGACAATGCGCCAACACCCGCTCGAACGACGACTACATTGTCTGCGCTGGCCGGGAAGAGAGCCTTGCCCGCCAGCATGCCAATGATCGCGCCAACGACAAATCCGGCGGTGCCACCACCCACAAGCAGGGGCCACGCAGAATCTGCTTTATAAAAGACAGCAAGTGTTGAGCCTGCACCAGAGAACGCAGCGGCATTCGCGGATAGGCTCGCAAGGGCAACTATTGGATCGCCAGGCGCGAGCGGTTCAGGGGGCGTGGACATTGTTGTGCAAGCTAACACCTGAGTTAAGCCGGCCCGCCCGATGCGAACCGGCTGGTCCGAGACCGCGAAGCGGGCTCGGCTTGAACGAATTGTTAGCTGGCCGCGTTACACCAGCCAACCGCGCGCAATTCCTTTGCGGCTAAGCAAGACGAGGCCGATGCCAATGGCAAGCACAATCGCTTGCATGACGACGGCCACAGGCCCCGCCAACCTCATGCCGTCCGCCAGCACGAAGAGGCCAAAGTCCTGAACCAGAATGCCCAACAGTGAAAGAGCGAAGACAGGAAACGCCCACTTCTTACGCAGGAGCAGGCCAATGGAGCCCAACGCCCCGCCGAACACGGCAATTGCGGTAGCTGCAATCGCCCAGCCAGCGCGGGCGGCGTAGAGCGCTTGCTGCGCCTCAGGTAGCTCGGCGAGGTCTTCTGGTGAAAGACGAAGGTCAGAGAAAAATGCAAGACAGCCGAGCAGGTTCCAGAGCAATGCCAAGACCGCGACGACTTTGAACCAAGTTGGTGTGTTCATTCGATTTCTCCCCAGATTGCGGACGAAGTGCTTGGGCCAGCTAACACCTGAGTTAAGCCGCGCCGCGAAGCGGCGTCGGCTTGGACGAATTGTTAGGGCCGACGTTACGGCCGAAGCGGCGGAACCGCAAGCCGCAACGCCGCGCACGAAGCGGGAGCCGCTGACCGGAAGCCGAGTCACAGGCAGGCCGAGGCTGGAAAAGCCGAAGCCAGAGCGCTGCCCAGCCGAAGCGAGAACACTGGCGAGCGAAAGCGCGACGGCATGTACGGCACGACGCGATGACACCCGAGCGCGAACACGAAGGTCAACCCATTCGCTTGGCGGCGGCGCGCCCGCGCTGTCCGAAGCGATGCGTCCGAAGCGAGAAAAGCGACGCGCGAGCCACCGACCAACGGCGACCCAGCAGGACGCAAGAAACGCAGAGCGCGATGCAACGACCGAAGCCCACAACACTGGAAAGCCTTTCCCCAGGCCTAACACCTGAGTTAAGCCGCGCCGCGAAGCGGCGTCGGCTTGGACGAATTGTTAGGTGCCATCTCTATTTCCCAACTCCTTGGCGCCTGCGAACCAATCTGTTGAGTTGCAGAGTAGCATCTTCTAACGATAGCCCCTGGATGACGGCGGGAGATGCATCCCCGGATGAATAGAGAATTCGTGGGTCATACCTGGTAGTCACGCTCCAACCTGAGCATGCGTCCATTCTGTCGATGCTGCGCACGGTAACGACTGTGTCACCCGCCGATAAATTTCCCTTCCATGATCTAACAACACGCCAGATCACCGTCTGTTGAAAGAACGCATCTGGTCTGAGTTGCTGTATTTCATCGGGGTCCGGTGAGATCTTGAGCGGATAAGCCAGAAATACAGAATCGCTTTTCTGGAAGATAGTGTCCGGCCGGTCGTCCCAGAAAATTGTGCACGCGGCGGCCCGCTGCGTTGTCATCAATAGTGCTGCTGTAACGAGCATGGCGATGGTGGTTCGCATGGCACCTAACACCTGAGTTAAGCCGCGCCGCGAAGCGGCGTCGGCTTGGACGAATTGTTAGAGCGCGCCGAACGTGCTCTGCATTTGAGGCAGATCATAGGGCAGGAGCAGAGACCGATGCTGG
>NZ_JAIQDJ010000024.1 GCF_020034655.1 Thermomonas beijingensis
TACAACCTAACAGTTCGTTCAAGCCGACGCCGCTTCATGGCATCGTGTTATCTTTCGGCGTCCGGCTGCTGTCGCTTCGGTTGCACCTCGTTGCGGTGCGGCTTAACTCAGGTGTTAGGTTTAGCGCGGAATTTTTTGGGGATATGCGGGCTTTGCATTGAATTGCGCTTGATAGGTTTACTGTTTGGTTCAAGTGTGCCCTTGCGTACTTAGCCCACAGCGCGCAGGGGACCTGCGCACCGTGGTGGCGGTAGCATTCCGTAGCTTGCTTCGCGTGTGCACTGGGTCGTCGGGCGCCTACAACCTAACAGTTCGTTCAAGCCGACGCCGCTTCATGGCATCGTGTTATCTTTCGGTTTCCGGCTGCTGTCGCTTCGGTTGCACCTCGTTGCGGCGCGGCTTAACTCAGGTGTTAGGCCGCATGGACACAACGCAGGTCACATTGATACACAAAATTCTAGCTGCGGCAGATGAGCGAAATCTGCCGCTCTGGATCGGTGGGGGCTGGGCGATCGATGCACGGCTAGGGCGTGTAACACGCAAGCACGATGATATTGATCTGACGTTTCCCGGCGAGAGGCGCGGCGAGCTCGAGGCAATAGTTGAAATGCTCGGCGGGCGCGTCATGGAGGAGTTGGACTATGGATTCTTAGCGGAGATCGGGGATGAGTTACTTGACTGCGAACCTGCTTGGTGGGCAGACGAAGCGTATGAAATCGCGGAGGCTCCGCAGGGCTCGTGCCCAGAGGCGGCTGAGGGCGTCATCGCCGGGCGGCCAGTCCGTTGTAACAGCTGGGAGGCGATCATCTGGGATTACTTTTACTATGCCGATGAAGTACCACCAGTGGACTGGCCTACAAAGCACATAGAGTCCTACAGGCTCGCATGCACCTCACTCGGGGCGGAAAAGGTTGAGGTCTTGCGTGCCGCTTTCAGGTCGCGATATGCGGCCTAACAATTCGTCCAAGCCGACGCCGCTTCGCGGCGCGGCTTAACTCAGGTGTTAGACCGCATTGACAGCTTTCCGCAGCCGCTCAATGTCATCCACGCAATCCTCGTCGTTGTCGCTCCAGTCCCACCGCACAACGTCTCGGGCTGCTTTCAGCACGTCGTCCATTGCTCCCGGCGGAGTCCAGCCAAGCTCGATCAGCTTCTTTCGTAGTCCCGCTTCCATCTGCCGCTGTGACACCTCGGCAAACCTCCGGGTAATCTCTCCCGTGAAGTCGATCCACTGCTCTACACCTGTTTCGGTCAACTGAACAATGCTGCAAATGGTCATCTTGTCGTGCATTCGTGTGTCCTCGCTTTGCGGTCTAACAATTCGCTCAACCCGACGCCGCTTCGGGTTGTCTCGCGTGTGACGCGCCAAGACGGCGGCGCGGGTTAGCTCAGGGCGTTAGACCGCTCGGCCAGCATTGGCGCGTCCCCGTCAAAAATCACTTCTTCCCGGTTGGTGACGGTCGCAAGTGGCGGCATATCCAATGCCACACACATTGACCGCTCAACTACCAGTTCAGGATTGGTGCGCGCTTCATGCTTTTGTGGTAGCCGCTCCAATTCATCTGCACTGAACTTGGTTGCAACTGTGCGCCGCTGTACATACGCGCCCCGCTTGAACAGGGCCGGATAGTCGTTCCAGTTGACGCCCTTCTCATGAAGCATGTCGTGCTTCTGCGGACTGTTCTTGCCCATCAGCGCCTTGTGGCTGTAGTAGGCAGAAGCAGCCATGCTCACGCTGTTCTTCGTGGCGTCCCACTCGCGCCAGAGAAACACGTTTGCACCTTCCGCGCGGTTGGGAACTGCCCAAACGCGAGCATCGAATGTGGGCATTCGGTCTGCGTACTGCGGCATCATCGCCAGCACATGCCGAAAGAAAATCAGAGTTGCTTGGGCAGCAAGCTGGCTCGTCATCTTCGCTACGCGGCCATCGAACCATATCTGGCTCTGCGTGGTTCGACTGTGCCATGCAAGCGTGATCTCGTCGCTCTGTGTGTAGCCTATGCAAGCGCCTGTTTCGCGCACCAGCTCCGCCGTCGTTTCAACCATGCAGGACGAAAAGGCAGCGTCGAAAGGTCGATCCATGCCGCGCGTGAAGCTGTGAAAAGCTCGCCCGTCAATGCGCGCTAGAACAGGCAGCATGGGCATGAATCGCCGCCCCGCCTCAGCACTTTCATACATCTTCATTCTGTCGCCCAAGTCGTCTTTCATGTCGCCTCTCGTAGTTAATCGTTCGCGGTCTAACAATTCATTCAAGCCGACCGCGCTTCGTGGCTTGACCGGGGTTTGTGTCAGCCGCAGCGCAGCGGCTTAATTCAGGCGTTAGGTTTAGCGCGGAATTTTTTGGGGATATGCGGGCTTTGCATTGAATTGCGCCTGATAGGTTTACTGTTAGGTTCAAGTGTGCCCTTGCGTACTTGGCCCACAGCGCGCAGGGGACCTGCGCACCGTGGTGGCGGTAGCATTCCGTAGCTTGCTTCGCATGCGCAGTGGGTCGTCGGGCGCCTACAACCTAACAGTTCGTTCAAGCCGACGCCGCTTCATGGCATCGTGTTATCTTTCGGCGTCCGGCTGCTGTCGCTTCGGTTGCACCTCGTTGCGGCGC
>NZ_JAIQDJ010000025.1 GCF_020034655.1 Thermomonas beijingensis
GGGCAATGATGCGGAACTTGAGTCTTGCGGTACTTGGGATGGCGCTGGCGATCGCGTCTGGTGCAGCGGAAGCGCGTTGGTTGTCGGTGGATCCGGTGAAGGCTGAACCGAATTCAGGGCAGAACTTCAATCGGTACAAGTACGCCAATAACAATCCTTATTCGTTCACCGATCCCGATGGGCGCAGGGACATTTACATTGGTGGCGGTTGGGACAAGAAAAGCTTCATTGGCGGCTCGCAGATTGTTCAGTCGTACGCGGAAGACCAAAAACGGCTGCACCCTGATCGTGATATCCAGTATTTCAGTTGGAAAGAAGTCGACAACATCTCGGCAGCTATGTCCAGACCGCTGGCCGAAGGTGAGCCGCTGAATGTAATTGGGCATAGCCTCGGCGGTAGCCAAGCCATTCGACATGCCAATAACTCCAATGCGACGGTCACGAACCTGATAACAATTGACCCCGTGGGAAAGCAAGCCGGCAATGGAACTAAGCCCGCCAGCACAGGAAACTGGGTGAATGTCACGGCCAGCCCTGCGACCACAGACCGCTCAGATTCTGTCGCTAAGGCAGGGCGCGTATTGTTTGGAACGACCAACACATCAGGGGCGACTACCTCTCAGACATCCACTGCCCATCACGGTTATTTCAATACGATGATGGGCGAAGTCAAAGCTCAAGAAGCCATCGACAACTCCTACAAGAAGCCGAACGAGTGATCATGCGCCTAGGTTACTCACTTGCAGCCTGCGCAGTCGCCTTGGTCTTGAGTGCGTGTACGCATACCGCAAAACCGATTTCTGCAACCGCACACGCAACTGGCGAAAACGCAGTTGTTGAGGTTGCACTAGATCAGCGGGATGTCCAAGTGATCAAAGATCGAGAGTTGTATTTCTCTATTGTCGTTGTCGAATGCGCCGACAAATCCAAGAGATGGCCCTTGCAGCCCTATCTGGGCGGCAGGATGATCGAGGGCGGCAACTTCCCAAGCGCAAAAGGCGCAACGGTTTACGGCACCATGCCTGTCAAGGGCTTTCAAGAATATAAGAGGCCTTGCGTCACCCTTGAAGGCGGCGGCTACCTCACTGGAAATCTATCGAGTCCGCTAGTTCCAGTCCAGACGACGAACTAAATTTCGCCTCACAACATTTCAACTATATAAGAACGGATCTACTCTAAATACCCCTCTTCCGTTCGTTCAGTGCTGGTCGCTAATGATCGCAAACCAAACGTCACCAACATCTGGTTCGACATCCCGCCTAACCCAATCCGCAATAACTTTAGCTTTCACTTCGTTCCAGTCTTGGCCGTACGCGTCATCAATAAGCCATTCGGGTCCATCTTTTGGTCCACATCGAACCGGCACAGCTCCGCGTTCAAGCAGTCCTTGAATGGTTGCAGAGACAGCGTCCTCAAGATCTTGGTCATCAAGACCGAAGCTGGCTCGGAGTGCGGGAATGATTTGCCAAAGGCCTACTGCATCACGCGACAATTCATTAGGGACTCGTTGAATCCATTCTGTCAATGGCATTCCGTCGTACGAGTGCCTCGGCTCAATGCTCACAACTACTCTCCTTGATGAATCTTGAGACCCCTAGGCAAGCCGGGGATATTGAAGTCCATCGTTGGCCCGGAACTGGCATTACGCACACCGAAGCCGCCTTGGCCATTTGGCAAGGTGTACCACGTGCCCCTATAGCCTGCATTTCCGCCCCCCTCGGCTGCGCCGAGATTGGATAGCGATTGACGGATATTCCCGAATGCAGCGGGTGAAACCGTCCGAACCTCGGAGGTTGCACCACCTACGACGTTGCCAACTAGCTGCCCGTTGGGCCGAAGAACCGAGGTCAACGCTTGCGCAGTACGATCGGATGCAATCAACGCAGTCGCCTGAGCGCGTTGACCAAGTCCGGAACTCATTCCAGTAACGCCTGCCGCTCCACCGGCAAATTCGGTCATCGTTGCCACTGTGCCGGGGTTTGCCAACGCGGCAGTACCAGCTTCCCAACCAACTACTGCGACAACCGGTGCTGCCATGATTGCGGTTACAGCAATCGCTGGCTTCTCAAACGGTTTGTAAATCGCCCAATTCCCTGCTTCCGCATCTTTTCGATATTGCTCGATCTGACGCTCAGCAGATTGCCTGCCATCCGGATCAACAAATCGATACGGGTTGTTGTTGGCGTAGTAGTAACGGTTGTTGTTTTGCCCGTTGTTGGCATTCGCCTTCACCGGATCAACCGACAACCAGCGGGCCTCACTAATCCCAGAGACCAACACAAGTATCGCTACAAGAAGCGTTTGGATGGTGCTTCTCATCACTTATT
>NZ_JAIQDJ010000026.1 GCF_020034655.1 Thermomonas beijingensis
AAGACGCCAAGCGTTTTCTAGCCGCGTGGCATCAGCTTGAGCAACTGCTGTCATGTCATGGGCCTAACAATTCATTCAAGCCGACGCCGCTTCGCGGCGCGGCTTAATTCAGGCGTTAGGCAGCGAACAGCAGTGATTCGTGACCTTCCACAGTTGCTCGCAAGCATGGAGCCTTCACTCAATCCAGGCACCTATGCGTTTGTCGTTGCGCCCGTTGATTACCAAATTCCACCGGATCAGATCATCGCTTCTGTTCGCGAGCCGGAAGGCCAGTCCCTCGTCATTCCAGAGCAACTCGCACATGAGTGTGGTTTGCCGGTCACTTACTCCGCAGCTTGGATCACGCTCACAGTCCACTCGGACCTTGCCGCTGTTGGCTTGACCGCCGCATTTGCTGGCGCGCTCGGCCAAGCTGGCATCAGCTGCAATGTCATCGCTGGCGTCCATCACGATCATTTGTTCGTGCCCGCTCACCAAGCGCAGCAGGCCATGGCTGTGCTGTTTGACCTGCAAAGAGCCGCTGCCTAACAATTCGTTCAAGCCGAGACCGCTGCGCGGCCTCGGCAAAGTCCCGTAGGATTGTGACTCTGCCGTGGCCGCGCAGCGGTCCGGCTTAACTCAGGTGTTAGGCCACAAAAAGCATGAGCCTTCCGACGTCAATCCTGCTGTTACTACTCTCTGGATCACTCGTGCTGGCTGGACTATCTGCGGCCAGATACGACAAACAACTTGCGGATTCCCTTAAGAGGGCTGATGGGCAAATTGTTAGTTATCGTGACTTTACAACAGGCAATGGACGCAGACAAAGGACTAGCTACTTCCCGCGCGTCCAGTTCATTGCCTCCAATGGCAAGGAGTACACGTTCGAGTCTCGCGTAGCCGAGGGCGGAATGATCTACACCATTGGCCAACACGTCACTGTTCTCTACAGCGAAGCATCCGGCACACCAGCTAAAGACGCCGAAATCGAGGGTGCCGGCTTAAGCATGCCGTATGCAATCTACTATCTAGCCTTCGGTGTTGGCTTGGTCGGCCTGATAGGCGCATTTCGCTCCCGACGGGTGGCCTAACAATTCGTTCAAGCCGACCCCGCTTCGTGGCGGCGCCTGCGTGCTTGCGGTACGCTAGCACTCCGCCGCCGCCACTACGCAGGTCGGCTTAACTCAGGTGTTAGGGCTGCTCATGGGGTTTATCCGCGCGTTGCTCGTCATCCTGGGACTGCCCGCGACAGTCATGGTCTATCTCATGTACTTCGCGTCTCTCTACGAGTTCGCCAAGACGTTGGAGCAGGAGCATCCAAGCCTGTGGAAAAGCGAGTGTGACCGCGCATTGATCCAGCCAAGTAGGTTCAATATTGCGTACAGAGTTCTCTCAAAGCAGCGAAATGGCTCCTACCAAGGGCAAGACCTAGGTCCACGTACTCTCGCGGCATTGCCAGGGCTCAAGAGATTGCTTTACACCGGAGCGAGCATGTTCTTGGTGTTCGTACTTGTAATGCTCACAGACCCGGCCAACTACTAAGGCAAACGCAGCCCTAACAATTCGTTCAAGCCGACACCGCTTCACGGCCACAATCTTTCAAGGTATGTTGCTTGTTCAATTGTGGCCGTGCAGCGGCGCGGCTTAACTCAGGTGTTAGGCGCGCATGGAGCTAATCGCAGTCATTAAGGGCGCATGGGGCTGGACCGGTCTTAAACCGGACCAGATCGTCGGTGACAATGATTTCGGCAACCTGATGATCAAGGATGAGACTGGCCGCTACTGGCGCTTGTGCCCCGAGGACCTGTATTGCAAGGTCGTTGCAAACTCTAGAGCCGAGCTCGATCATCTCTCGCAAGACCAAGATTTCTTACAAGATTGGTACATGACTGAGTTGGTGCAACAAGCCCGGGAGCGCCTCGGCCCGCTCCGGCCTGGCTTCAAATACTGCCTCAAGATCCCCGGCACGCTTGGTGGCGAGTACGGCGGTGATAATCTCGCCACCATCTCGTTCGACGACCTTGTCACGGCCTCAGGTGACATTGCCCAGCAAATTGAGGAGCTACCAGATGGCGCGCAGGTCAAGCTCAGCATCATCGACTAGCGCGCCTAACAATTCATTCAAGCCGACGCCGCTTCGCGGCGCGGCTTAACTCAGGTGTTAGGTTTAGCGCGGAATTTTTTGGAGATGTGCGGGCTTTGCATTGAATTGCGCTTGATAGGTTTACTGTTTGGTTCAAGTGTGCCCTTGCGTACTTGGCCCACAGCGCGCAGGGGACCTGCGCACCGTGGTGGCGGTAGCATTCCGTAGCTTGCTTCGCGTGTGCAGTGGGTCGTCGGGCGCCTACAACCTAACAGTTCGTTCAAGCCGACGCCGCTTCATGGCATCGTGTTATCTTTCGGCGTCCGGCTGCTGTCGCTTCGGTTGCACCTCGTTGCGGCG
>NZ_JAIQDJ010000027.1 GCF_020034655.1 Thermomonas beijingensis
GCGAAGCAAGCTACGGAATGCTACCGCCACCACGGTGCGCAGGTCCCCTGCGCGCTGTGGGCCAAGTACGCAAGGGCACACTTGAACCAAACAGTAAACCTATCAAGCGAAATTCAATGCAAAGCCCGCACATCCCCAAAAAATTCCGCGCTAAACCTAACACCTGAATTAAGCCGCTGCGCTGCGGCAGGACACAAACCCCGGTCAAGCCACGAAGCGCAGTCGGCTTGAATGAATTGTTAGCCGTCATTTATCGATGAGGATACGGGAAATGAAGAAAGAGGCGTCAGCACTGAAGGTCGGTGATTGGTGGGCACCCTGCTGCCTGCATGACTTGACTCAAATCAAAAATGAAGGCGACCTGAGCGATGCAGTAGAAATGGCGCAGGACGAGGAATTTGGGTTGTTTGCAGGCGGCTGGGACACATGCTCTGAGGCGGTTGATGAACTTATCGCAGATTGCGACCGGGATGAGCGGATGCAATTGCTTCACTGGCACCAGAGCCGCGGTGGAGATGAGCAGATTGCACGCGAGATTTCGCGACATCTTGGATGACGGCTAACACCTGAGTTAAGCCGCGCCGCGAAGCGGCGTCGGCTTGGACGAATTGTTAGACCGCACTGGACCAGCCCCTGCTATGCATGTACTCATTCCTTGCCGCAAGGGTGGGGAACGAGTACTCAACAACTGGCTCGATGCCATCGCGATCCTCCGCGTCAAGCAAATCCAATGCTGCAGTTTGATTAACGAGTACCAGGTATTCGCCGTTGCGCGTTGCTGTGTGTACAAAGCCGCCCTCCAATGATGCGAGCAACTCCTTCGATTCTTCGAATCTAGCGTTGGCCAGTTTTTCCGCACGCGATATGTCAAGCTCGTAGGCGTTGGTTGGCTGATAGAAGCGCGCTACGTCAGTCGCAGCAGAAAGCGGACCAAAGTAGATGGTTGAAAGCGCGCCGTCGTGATAGCGGACTACCATAAGGTCGTCTGCTAGGGCTTGTGTGGACTTGGCGATCGCGACGAAGCCAGATGTTTGCGCTGTGGTCTTGACGCTGATGCGGCGACCTGAAGGGCAAACAATATCAAATCCCGGCTGGTTGGCGCGGCTAGCTAAGCTACCGTCAACCTTAAGTGCACAGTAGAACTCGCCTAAGCGACCAATTAAGTGGCGCACCTCTGTTGCCTTAACGCCGAATTCCTCGACCTCTAAGCGCACCAGATCAAGGTAGCGGTCGAAGAGTTGCTTGATTCTGGCAGTTGCGATCATGTGGTGCGGTCTAACGCCTGAGTTAAGCCGGACCGCTGCGCGGCACGGCGTGATGGTACACGTCACCATTTAAGCCGAGCCGCGAAGCGGTCTCGGCTTGAACGAATTGTTAGGCCTCAGCAAGCGGAGTGTCAGCCAAAACATGCTGGCTGCAACTACAAATGCAAGTGCAGCTACTACCCCATAAATGAACTGCGCGCCTGAGTGATAGTTGGCGATGCCGTCAAAGTAGTTGCCTTCACTGTTGTATGGCATCACCGCGCGCTTGTAAGCGCTCACTGAGCTCAGCAGTCCAATTGCTGCCGATACGAGTGTGCAGAGAGCAGCAACAAGTGCACCCAACGAGCGAGCTTTTGATCTTGACGCTGGTGATTGCTTCATGAGGCCTAACACCTGAGTTAAGCCGACTTGCGTAGCGGAGGCAAACACATGGCAAGCTTAACCTGCCATGTGTTTGATGTAGCGAAGCAAGTTCGGCTTGAACGAATTGTTAGATTGCACTTAATAACCATTACAGGCTGACTTGGCTTGCGTGTCGTATGCGACGCGTGAGGCGACAGTGTCTGAAAGAGCTTCCCTTGTAGGTAACGGTTTGCCAAGGTAGAGCCAGTTGCGAGTGGCTTCCCCAGAGATGATGGGTAGCTTGTTGTCCCAGCACCACTCATACACTTCTTTTGAGTGTTCAAATGAGACGCTCGCTCCTGCTTTTGGAATCAGGAGGTCGACATTCCACTTCTCCCCGCCAAAGCAAACCATAGTACATCCGCGAACTTCTGATGCTGGAATTGATATGGGGGCTTTGCCTGGAAGATCAATGCGTATGGCATTCGGAGTTAGGCGCACATCCGAGCCATCACGGAAAACGGTGAAATCACCCTTCTTGAGTCCCGTAATGCTGATGGATCTTACCGCCGCCTCATTGCCGATTGGTGGTTTCTCCGTAGCAAATGCTGCCTCAAGATCATTGAGTGCTTTGGAGCAGCCGGTGCAGGAAATGATCAATAAGATCGCGAATATCTTCATGTGCAATCTAACACCTGAGTTAAGCCGCGCCGCAACGAGGTGCAACCGAAGCGACAGCAGCCGGACGCCGAAAGATAACACGATGCCATGAAGCGGCGTCGGCTTGAACGAACTGTTAGGTTGTAG
>NZ_JAIQDJ010000028.1 GCF_020034655.1 Thermomonas beijingensis
CTACAACCTAACAGTTCGTTCAAGCCGACGCCGCTTCATGGCATCGTGTTATCTTTCGGCGTCCGGCTGCTGTCGCTTCGGTTGCACCTCGTTGCGGCGCGGCTTAACTCAGGTGTTAGACCTGTGAAGAGCAAAAAGCCGCACACCTCTTGCAAAGCCATTGAAGCCTGCAACAGCTCATGATCTGAAAAGATGTTTTTTGACCTCGCTTCAACGGCAAGAAGCTTTCAAATTTGCAAAAAGATCAAGATCAAAATCTACAGTCTGCATTCGCTTGTAGAGCAAAAGCCAGAGCGGGCTTCACGTGGCTGACACGGCGCTTGGTTTCGTGGTACAAATTCGCTTTCCAGCCTGTTCGTTTCGCGGTTCACCGCAAGAGCGCACAGGTCTAACAATTCGTTCAAGCCGATGCCACTTCACGGCCGCAATTTTTTTCGGTATGTTCGTTCTTGTTTGCGGCCGTGCAGTGGCACGGCTTAACTCAGGTGTTAGTGCTCATGGTCAAGTTCGCCGTTGCCATAACTCTTGCTTGCGGAACACTTGTCATCCCAGGTGTCGCAACGGCTGACGACGCTTACCGAGTTTCATTTAATGGCTACGGCCCTGTGAAATTTGGAATGACTCACGTTGCTGCTCAGCGTGCGCTCGGAGTCAAGCTAGTTGACGAATATCCGGATGCAGATTACCCAGATTGCAAATTTCTCTCTCCAAAAAATGGCCACGCCGGTGTCACTTTTATGTTGCTGCACGGCCACATTGCACGCGTAGACGTTTCTGAGCGGGCCATTTCAACCGTTTCAGGAGCGCGTGTTGGGGACTCAAAAGAATCGATCATGTCGCTTTATGCAGGTCGCGTTCTTGTCACCCCGCACTACTACACGGCACCAGATGGCTCATATCTCACCATGCTGTCGTCAGATCGCAAACATGGTCTCCGGTTTGAGACAGACATGAACAGGGTGACCACTTATTACGCCGGAACAAAGGAAGCCATCCAGTTTGTAGAGGGTTGCTTATGAGCACTAACAATTCATTCAAGCCGAAGCCGCTTCGCGGCTCGGCTTAATTCAGGTGTTAGCCGCCATGAAGAGCAGCTTTGCAGTCGTAGTTCTCGTTGTGTTCGCTGGCGCAGCATCCGCTGCAGAGCCGCAGAGCACTTGCTCTAAGTGGGCGCGGCAGATCGCGGCAGGTGACACCGAAGCGTGCTCCGACCTTTGCCCTCAGGCTGCTGAATTCGATCACTACAATTACCGTCAAGGCCTATCCGCAGCGTTCCGATCGGAGAAGGGTCTTGGGCATTTCCTCGGCTACCTGAAGCGATCCAGCATCATTGGCGCGGGAGCGGAAGCGCACGCGTGCTCCGTGAGCGCGCTGCTGGAGCATTGGGGCGACGGAGTCTTTGCCCGTCAGCTCTCAATGCAGCCGCCCAAAGTGCGAGAGCAGGCAATTGGCCTGATCGATTACACGGCGTTGCCAAACTTCAAGGCGCGCTACCCTAAGACTTATCGGCTCGCCGCTCACGAGTAGGCGGCTAACAATTCGTCCAAGCCGACGCCGCTTCGCGGCGCGGCTTAACTCAGGTGTTAGGTTTAGCGCGGAATTTTTTGGGGATATGCGGGCTTTGCATTGAATTGCGCCTGATAGGTTTACTGTTAGGTTCAAGTGTGCCCTTGCGTACTTGGCCCACAGCGCGCAGGGGACCTGCGCACCGTGGTGGCGGTAGCATTCCGTAGCTTGCTTCGCGTGTGCAGTGGGTCGTCGGGCGCCTACAACCTAACAGTTCGTTCAAGCCGACGCCGCTTCATGGCATCGTGTTATCTTTCGGCGTCCGGCTGCTGTCGCTTCGGTTGCACCTCGTTGCGGCGCGGCTTAACTCAGGTGTTAGGCATCTTTGGAGAGTGAGCATGCAGTTCCTTTTCAATAGTCGCGGTAATCACATCGCAAACTTCGTTAACGGTCAGCTTCACTCGACGCGTGGCTCAAACATCGGCCACTATCTAGAGCAGCATGGGATTTTCATTGACATGCATGGCCGCTACCTCGGCGAGATCGTTCATGAGAACCGTCTCATGTACAACCGTTCCTCTGGGCATCGCTCTGTCAATTACGGCAGCTACGGAAACTATGGAAATGTTGGAAACTTCGGCAATCCAGGCAATGCAGGCTCCATCGGGTCTATCGGCGGCTATGAGGACATTCCATTGGACCGTCTCGGGCAAGATGCCTAACAATTCGTTCAAGCCGAAACCGCTTCGCGGTTCGGCTTAACTCAGGTGTTAGGCCCATGAAGAAAAGTCATCTGCGCGTGCTGGTTCTAGCTGGTCTTGTCCCAGTTTTTGCATCGGCTTGCGCACAGAACGCCACCATCAAGCTGTATGA
>NZ_JAIQDJ010000029.1 GCF_020034655.1 Thermomonas beijingensis
ACAACCTAACAGTTCGTTCAAGCCGACGCCGCTTCATGGCATCGTGTTATCTTTCGGCGTCCGGCTGCTGTCGCTTCGGTTGCACCTCGTTGCGGCGCGGCTTAACTCAGGTGTTAGACTTGTGAAGAGCAACAAGCCGCACATTCCTTTCAAAGCCATTGAAACCCGCAACAGCTCATGATCTGGAAAGATGTTTTTGACCTCGCTTCAACGGCAAGAAGCTTTCAAAATTGCAACAAGATCAAGATCAAAATCTACAGCCTGCGTTCGCTTGTAGAGCAAGCGCCAGAGCGGGTTTCGCGCAGCTGATACGGCGCTTGGTTTCGTGGTACAAATTGGCTTTCCGGCCTGTTCGTTTCACGGCTCACCGCAAGAGCGCACAGGTCTAACAATTCGTTCAAGCCGATGCCACTTCACGGCCGCAATTTTTTTCGGTATGTTCGTTCTTGTTTGCGGCCGTGCAGTGGCACGGCTTAACTCAGGTGTTAGACCTCACACCCAACATCAAGGATGCTCATGGCAAAAGAACTTACTTGGCGTGAGGCAATAGACAAAGTGCTCGGCGCTTCCTCAGCTCCGCTGCACTACAACGAAATTACTGCCCGAATCATTGCCAACCAACTGCGAACGAACTTGGGCGCAACGCCAGCCGCAACAGTAAACGCCCAAATTAGCTCATCCATTAAGCGTGATGGCAGCGCCTCCCCATATGTGCGGGTTGCAAAGGGCACATTCATTCTCGCCAAGCCACACGTCGCGACATCATCAACCTCAAAACAGAAACTCACACCGCCAGTTGATGAATCTGAGGACTCGGAAGAGCAATACGATATCGTCAGTTCATTCGGCATGTTCTGGCGTCGGGAGGCGATTCAGTGGAGCGCAAGTCCAAAACTCCTCGGGATGCAGCAACTAGGTGCCACGCCCGTTGATTTCAATAAACAGCTTGGCATCTATCTGCTCTACGACGGCCGCGAGGTCATCTACATTGGCCGCACAACAGATCGCCCACTCGGTCGTCGGCTTTACGAGCATACACTTGACCGGCTCGCAGCTCGTTGGGATCGCTTCTCTTGGTTTGGCCTGCTCCCTGTCAAAGAGTCCGGCCAACTGGCCACGCTTCCCGGCACTTTTGAAGCGACAAAAATCATTTCTGCACTTGAAGCTATCCTGATTGAAGCACTTGAGCCTCGCCAGAACAGGAAACGCGGAGACGATCTTTCTGCGGTTGAGTTCATCCAGAAAGAAGATCCAGAAATCCAAAAGAAGAAAGTCAAAGCCTCGCTGGAGGCAGCAATTGAAAAGCTGTGAGGTCTAACAATTCGTTCAAGCCGAACACGCTTCGTGGCGTCAAATGCCTGCTTGCGCTACGCTAGCAGGCATTCGCCGCCACTGCGCGTGTCGGCTTAACTCAGGCGTTAGGTTTAGCGCGGAATTTTTTTGGGGATATGCGGGCTTTGCATTGAATTGCGCTTGATAGGTTTACTGTTTGGTTCAAGCGTGCCCTTGCGTACTTGGCCCACAGCGCGCAGGGGACCTGCGCACCGTGGTGGCGGTAGCATTCCGTAGCTTGCTTCGCGTGTGCACTGGGTCGTCGGGCGCCTACAACCTAACAGTTCGTTCAAGCCGACGCCGCTTCATGGCATCGTGTTATCTTTCGGTTTCCGGCTGCTGTCGCTTCGGTTGCACCTCGTTGCGGCGCGGCTTAACTCAGGTGTTAGGCCTCACATGCCGCAGCCCAGCAATCCAACCAAGATTCACCACTCTCGGGGCAGCATCCGAGCCGAATATCCCGTCCTCGAAATACGCGAGATTGGCGAACTTGTTGTCGTGGTCTACGACTACATGGCGTTCCCGCGCGGACAACCTGCCCGGAACCTGTTTGCGTACTCGACCACTTCCGGCCAGCTCGCGTGGCGCGCAGACGATATCGGCATGGGCGCCACAGACGCCTATACGAACATCTTGTCGGAGCAGCCTCTAGTCGTCGGCAACTTCGCAGGCTACAACTGCACCATCGACTTGCGCAGTGGCCGGGTGGTCACCAAGGCCTTCACAAAGTGAGGCCTAACAATTCGTCCAAGCCGACGCCGCTTCGCGGCGCGGCTTAACTCAGGTGTTAGGTTTAGCGCGGAATTTTTTGGAGATGTGCGGGCTTTGCATTGAATTGCGCTTGATAGGTTTACTGTTTGGTTCAAGTGTGCCCTTGCGTACTTGGCCCACAGCGCGCAGGGGACCTGCGCACCGTGGTGGCGGTAGCATTC
>NZ_JAIQDJ010000030.1 GCF_020034655.1 Thermomonas beijingensis
CGCCGCAACGAGGTGCAACCGAAGCGACAGCAGCCGGACGCCGAAAGATAACACGATGCCATGAAGCGGCGTCGGCTTGAACGAACTGTTAGGTTGTAGGCGCCCGACGACCCACTGCACATGCGAAGCAAGCTACGGAATGCTACCGCCACCACGGTGCGCAGGTCCCCTGCGCGCTGTGGGCCAAGTACGCAAGGGCACGCTTGAACCAAACAGTAAACCTATCAAGCGCAATTCAATGCAAAGCCCGCATATCCCCAAAAAAAATTCCGCGCTAAACCTAACACCTGAATTAAGCCGCGCCGCGAAGCGGCGTCGGCTTGAATGAATTGTTAGGCCTACAGCTCACTTAGCACCTGAGCAGGCTCAATCGTGTTGCCCTGGGCGTCAGTGAGTGGAAAGACCTTGTTACAAGGTTTGCAGTAGTAACCCTTGCCATGGAACTGATAAGAAGCGTATCCCGAGATTGGCTTCTTGCAGGATGGGCAATGTGGGTTCTTTTGCTTGTCCCAGTAGACGCCGTACTTGAGCCGCAAGTCATCGCTCTTGGACGAATACCAGGTTGCTACGAAGAAGATTACGTTGAGAGCGGATGAAGTGGCCAGTAGAGCAAGTAAAAACCGCTTAGAGACAACGTCCTCGATGGCCGGAAGTATGGCAGGAGCAATCTGGTAGGCCGCCCAAGCGAGAACAACCGTCAAAGACGATGCGATTGCCTCAGCGGCCCGATCAGCCAATGTATCTTTCAGTTTGTCGATTAATTTCATGTAGGCCTAACGCCTGAATTAAGCCGCGCCGCGAAGCGGAGTCGGCTTGAATGAATTGTTAGGGCGCAACCTACACACCCTGATACACATCATGGATGAAGGTGATGTCAAGGGAGGCAATGCGGGTAAGCATGCCCGGTGTCAGTTCAAGCGCGTAGTTTCGGTTGCCGGATGTACTTGCCCAAATGCGTACGTTTCCTGCGTTGCTGAGCTCAACAAGAAAGTTTCGATGTGGCTCTAGGAAAGTGACCAGCTCTTCCAATGCGTCCTCGACCAGTGCGTCGGTAGACTCGCGCCAACCGTAAGAGAATGGATTGGCGGCCCAGTAACCAGCTGAACGAGTACCCGTTAGCAAAGTGCCCTTGGGAGTTCTACGAGGATCACCCGCTCGCCAAGAATGCTGGGGTTCCAAGCTGAGAGTGCGCGTGACCACATCCGGATCAAGTGCGGGATGCGAAATGCGCAGATCAATAATGTGCGAATAAAGTTGCATTTGCGCCCTAACACCTGAATTAAGCCGCGCCGCGAAGCGGCGTCGGCTTGAATGAATTGTTAGGCGGCATACCGGCGATACACGAATACAGTTGCCGCCGCCACTGAAAGCACCCCGGCGAGCCCCCAAGCCGGATACACGAGCATAGTAGGCCACAACCTTGACGCCGCAGCCGCGAGGCCGGTGACCAGGAAGAGCCAGCCAAAGGCTCGATGGGCGCGATACCACGCGGCAGGGTCGGCGAGAGTGCGAGCGGTGCGAAGGCCGACCCAGCGATTGGGTGGAAGGACCTTGAAGACCATGAGAACGCCGACGGCGCAGATGAACGATGCCGCGATGAGCTGGCCTTTCATATCGCGAAGCTCTCCGTCTGCCGCCTAACACCTGAATTAAGCCGCGCCGCGAAGCGGCGTCGGCTTGAATGAATTGTTAGGCGGCGCACGCGACTGCGTGACAACTACCCGCCGCCAAGTGTACGAAGACTGGGAAAGATTACGGCAACGGTAACAAGTAAAGCCAGAATAGCGGCCTTAATTGCAAGCACGTGCCACGGGAACGGGACGGCTCCATTTGGATTGCTCCAGCCGCCTGGCGCGTCATCATCTGCTGTAACGATGTGGCCAACGAAAGCCCATGCGGCGACGCCAATAAATGTGTAGAGGTATGGCACATGCCAAATCAAAGACAGCAGAACAGCTGCGATGGCCACGCCAGCAACTGCCAAAGAAATATTTCGCCGGCGATCAACTGTCATAGCCGCCTAACACCTGAGTTAAGCCGGCCTGCTGAGCGGGCGCGGCGTTGGTTCAATCATAGCGCCAGCGCCGAGACCGCGAAGCGGGCTCGGCTTGAACGAATTGTTAGGCTGGCGGATCGCT
>NZ_JAIQDJ010000031.1 GCF_020034655.1 Thermomonas beijingensis
GCGAAGCAAGCTACGGAATGCTACCGCCACCACGGTGCGCAGGTCCCCTGCGCGCTGTGGGCCAAGTACGCAAGGGCACACTTGAACCTAACAGTAAACCTATCAGGCGCAATTCAATGCAAAGCCCGCACATCCCCAAAAAATTCCGCGCTAAACCTAACACCTGAATTAAGCCGGCCCGCCCAAGGAGAACCGGTTTTTGTTGGAGCCACGAAGCGGGCTCGGCTTGAATGAATTGTTAGGCTTCTTGGCGATCATGCAGGGCACGAATACCAATTGCCACAAAGCTTGTGACCAACAGACCAAACAGAACGACAGTCAGTGGAAGTGCAGAAATAGCGTTGCCGATTGATAAATACGGAAAGCCGCTTCTTTTCGTTTCTTTGATCATGACGATTAGAAGGAGCAGTGCGAACCCAATGGCTAGTGCAAAGACAGCAAAAATTGCTATCCCAATTGCCGCGAGCAAATTATAGCTTTTGGGTCGCATGAGGAATTGCATGAGAAGCCTAACGCCTGAATTAAGCCGCGTAGCGTAGTGGAGGTGGCAGGCATGGCAAGCTTTTCCTGCCATGCCTGACGCCGGAACGAAGCGGAGTCGGCTTGAATGAATTGTTAGGTCTCCCCAGCGACCATGCTGATGGCAACCCTCTTACCAGAGCGTAACACTGTCATTTTGACGATGTCTCTGGCTTGGATGGCACTCATTTCCTTATCTAGCTTGCGTGCGGAGTTGCCAGATACAACCGCGCCATTCAAAAGCTCAATTACGTCTCCTGGCATTAGCCCCGCGCGCATTGCAGGGGATTTTTCTTTGACCTTGGTCACGACGACACGATCAAGTTTTGCGTCGAAAGCAGTAGCTTGTTTAACCGTGTAATGCACCGTGAACCCGAGAAGGACTTTTCCGGCTTCGGTGGGCATCGAGGCCGCGAGAAATGCCAAGACGAACAGGGCTTTTAGTAGAACTCTCATGGGAGACCTAACACCTGAATTAAGCCGCGCCGCGAAGCGGCGTCGGCTTGAATGAATTGTTAGCTGCGCGAATCATTTTTTAAGCAGTGCTTCAATTTTGAACATATATGCAAATACAAGCGATCCGCCAGCGATGAGGCCTGTAGTGAATAGTAAGGCGCGTGGCCAAAAGTCTGGAAATCCGGGATTCTTGCCAATTGCAAAGAGCGAAAACATGAAGACCGCAATTATTCCAACTAAAAGACCGTTAATGCCCGCAACGATGCCCCAGAGGAATGGCCACTTTTTGATAATGCGGAATTTGTCCTTCAAAGAATGCATGGCTGGACCGGCCATGCATGCACAGCCACAGGTGTAGCCACTTCCGAGGAGAATGAGTGCATCGAACTTGTTCAGATCGGGTTCCTCTTGCAAGTTCCGAGGGTGTTGGGTGCGCAGCTAACACCTGAATTAAGCCGCGCCGCGAAGCGGCGTCGGCTTGAATGAATTGTTAGGTGCCAGCCTCGGCAGGCCACACCTTGTCCACCAAGTCACCGATCTCCATGGGCTCACTGCGCCCCTCCATTGCCTTGGACCATTCTTGTGGGTTCGGAAAGCCTTGCGATACAGGCGAATCCCACAATGACGAGTTGAGCGCAAAGACGACAACGCCACCACGGGCCTCAAACGCGGGTACAGCAAGGATTGCGGCCCGAAGTTTGGCGGCGCTGGACTCTGGGAGGCCGGGCTTGAAGTCCAGCCAGACCATGGATTTTCCGCCAGGCCGGACTGCCAGGACCAAATAGCCACTTGCGGGATGCGGCTGTTCGTCAGCCAGTGCATTCTCCGCCGCAGACTGAACTGCCTTTATGTACTCAGACAGCGCCGGAACAGAAGGCGCCCGCTCCTTGAGTACGAAGTCAGGCTGCAACAGCATGATGTTCTCGGTGCGATACGGCGTAGCCGCGGATGTCGCCGAGCTGAGAAGGATGGCTGCTAGAACCGCTAGAAACTTCATGCTGGCACCTAACACCTGAGTTAAGCCGCGCCGCAACGAGGTGCAACCGAAGCGACAGCAGCCGGACGCCGAAAGATAACACGATGCCATGAAGCGGCGTCGGCTTGAACGAACTGTTAGGTTGTA
>NZ_JAIQDJ010000032.1 GCF_020034655.1 Thermomonas beijingensis
CGGGTAGGGAGTGCCAACAGCAGCGATTGCCAAGGCAAGTAGGACAAGTGAGAACCTGTACGTTGTCATGGCCTATCTCCCAATGCGCAACAAACTCACAAAGCCAGCCTAACACCTGAGTTAAGCCGGGCCGCTGCGCGGCTTGGCGTAGTGGTACAAATTACCATTTAAGCCGAGCCGCGAAGCGGTCTCGGCTTGAACGAATTGTTAGGCGGCACCTCAGTGATCTTGGCGGCTATGCAAAAAGCGCGACCATTACCAGGATGCCGAAAAGTAGGAACACAGTTGCTAGAGCGGTAATTGCAATTGCCGCAAACGAACGCAGGGAGGCGTGACGAGTCAGCCGTGTGATGGCTATCGGAACAGGAACAGCCTCGACCAGGAGCGGCAAGACCGACATCTTTGCTGTAACCGACGCGCCAAATGAGCCAAGTGGAAAGCGCATGTACCACTGAGCTAGCCACGCTGAGACCGCAATGATCATAGGAAGCAAGAGCGCTAACCGAAGTTTCGGTCCGAAAGATGGCAAGTGACCTCCTTGAATGGACGCGACTACTTGTTGTGCCGCCTAACGCTTGAGTTAAGCCGACATGCGCAGTGGCGGCGAATGCCTGCTAGCGTAGCGCAAGCAGGCATTTGACGCCATGAAGCATGTTCGGCTTGAACGAATTGTTAGGCATGTGCGCTATTGCTGTGAGAAACGGCGAACATGCCGAAGGAATGCTGTTGTACCACTAAGTGCGGATGCAGTCTGCAATGCAGTCGTCGCTGTTGCTCTGCCAGCAATTGCAGGCTGTAGATTTTGATCTTGATCTTCGGTCAGGCGCGAGATCGCTGATTCGACAAGGAAACACCGCAAGCGACTTTTGCGCTTCGATGATGCGTGAGGTTCACTGCGCTGTATGCGCAAAACGAACTTGCTCTTGCATGCCTAACACCTGAATTAAGCCGCGCCGCGAAGCGGCGTCGGCTTGAATGAATTGTTAGGGCTCATGCTTTTCGACATTTGTGATGGAGTCGATTTGCAATGTTGGCCTGAACCCATGCTCTGGCCAATCATATTCTAGATTGACAATCCGACCCTTGAAGCGTGCCTTGATTGAGCCAAACGGAATTTTATTGGGGCCGAAAGCGGCGGGTAGCAAATCTCGAGGATCGTCCGCCAGGGTGATTTGATGCCAGTCGTGCTTGGTGCAGGGGCCTATTTGCATTCCGTGATGGTGAATATAGATACAACCGTCAACTTGTAGGTTCTTGCCTATCAGGGAGTTCTTGCTTTGGGCAAGTGCTTCAGGCGTAAGAACAGCCGTTTGCTCCGAGGCAAGGCACGGCGTAGAGATCAGAAGAGCGGCGCATGTCGCGATAATTTTGGTCATGAGCCCTAACACCTGAATTAAGCCGCGCCGCGAAGCGGCGTCGGCTTGAATGAATTGTTAGCCTTCATTCGCGGTCCACCGATGGCCACAGTTGTTGCAGATCAGCCGGCTGAGACTCGTAGGAAATAGCGCCGACGTAAAAAGACCGAGAACAAGGGCGAGGATCCGCTCTTTAGCCGGGATAGTACGCTCGAAGCTGCTAGATCCGCATCTAATGCAACGCTCTGGCTCGAGGCCTGCCTCAACCAACAGGTCTTGCTCCAAAAGGCCAGCCCGGTACGCTGCAATTAGTTCCTGAGCTTGCTGAAGGTAAAGCGCGGGGACTTGGATAGCAGTGCCGCCCAAGGCCAACGAGAAAGGCCAATTGGCGATGGAGTGATGGCTATAGGCGAGAGTCCCAGGAATTCCATCGGCCTCGAGCCTGGCGCGAATGACATGCGCCTCCCAAGGGTCAAGAAATCGGCCGACTGTGACGAGCATTGGGTATGAAGGCTAACACCTGAATTAAGCCGCGCCGCGAAGCGGCGTCGGCTTGAATGAATTGTTAGGCAGAGGATATGCCCGAATCTGTGCACCCGCAAGCTGCGACAACACACAACGAAACAAGAAGC
>NZ_JAIQDJ010000033.1 GCF_020034655.1 Thermomonas beijingensis
TACAACCTAACAGTTCGTTCAAGCCGACGCCGCTTCATGGCATCGTGTTATCTTTCGGCGTCCGGCTGCTGTCGCTTCGGTTGCACCTCGTTGCGGCGCGGCTTAACTCAGGTGTTAGGTCTCCCATGAAAGTTTTTCTGAAAAGCCTACTCGTCTTGGTGTTTCTCGCGGCATCGATACCCGCTGCAGCTGGAAAAGGCCATCTCGGGTTCACGGTCCACTACACGCTCAAGCGCAGCGCCTTCGACGCAAAACTTGATCGTGTCGTCGTAACCAAGGTCAGGGAAAACTCCCCTGCAATGCGCGCGGGACTAATGCCGGGTGACGTAATAGAATTTTTGAACGGCTCGATTGTAGCCGGCGCGTCCGCACGCAAGCTGGACAAGGAAATGAGTGCTGTCCAAGCCGGCGACAACGTCAAAATGACAGTGTTACGCTCCGGCAAGAAGGTTGCCATCAGCATGATCGCTGGGGAGACCTAACAATTCGTTCAAGCCGACACCGCTTCGCGGTGCGGCTTAACTCAGGTGTTAGACAGCGGCCAGTATTCCGTCGCTATTGCAGATAGAGCGAGGTGTTTGTTGGTCCGATTGCGTGACGCCACCGAAACGTCACTCCCACGCAGAATCGCAGAGCTGATCCGCGATAAGGATCTTGCGTACTCATTGGTTGATCTCCAGGCCTGGGCAGCAAAGGGCGATGCCGCGGCCTTCATTGCTCTAGCACATGCTTTTTTCTACGGCGGACTCGGCGTAGATAAGAACTTTACCGAAGCCAAGCGATGGCTCGAGAGGATAGACAAGGCAAATGACCATGAAGGTTGGGCATCGCACAGGCTTGGCATCATCTTCTACAAGGGACTGACTGGACCACAGGACAGGCGAGCGGCCTACAAATTCTTCAGACGCGCCACCCTGCGTGGAAATGCTAAGAGCAGACTCGCTCTGGCTGTTATGCAAAAACAGGGCACGGGTACGCTCAAGAAGCTTAAATCGTCGCGCGCAAACTTCTATCGCTGCTCGAGAAGCGCTGAGTTCAATAAGATCTTCCGTGTATACCTTGCAATTGAATCATGGTTGGCTAAATGAGGGCTCGCACCGTGTGGTGCCCGCTGTCTAACAATTCGTTCAAGCCGACACCGCTTCGCGGCGTCGGCAAAGCCTCGTAAGATTGTGGCCTTGCCGCCGCCGCAAATCGGTGCGGCTTAACTCAGGTGTTAGACCTGTGAAGAGCAACAAGCCGCGCTTTCCTTGCAAAGTCATTGAAACCCACAACAGCTCATGATCTGGAAAGATGTTTTTTGACCTCGCTTCAACGGCAAGAAGTCTTCAAATTTGCAACAAGATCAAGGTCAAAATCTACAGCCTGCAGTCGCTTGTAGAGCAAGAGCCAGAGCGGGTTTCGCGCAGCTGATACGGCGCTTGGTTTCGTGGTACAAATTGGCTTTCCGGCCTGTTCGTTTCACGGCTCACCGCAAGAGCGCACAGGTCTAACAATTCGTTCAAGCCGATGCCACTTCACGGCCGCAATTTTTTTCGGTATGTTCGTTCTTGTTTGCGGCCGTGCAGTGGCACGGCTTAACTCAGGTGTTAGGTTTAGCGCGGAATTTTTTGGAGATGTGCGGGCTTTGCATTGAATTGCGCCTGATAGGTTTACTGTTAGGTTCAAGTGTGCCCTTGCGTACTTGGCCCACAGCGCGCAGGGGACCTGCGCACCGTGGTGGCGGTAGCATTCCGTAGCTTGCTTCGCATGTGCAGTGGGTCGTCGGGCGCCTACAACCTAACAGTTCGTTCAAGCCGACGCCGCTTCATGGCATCGTGTTATC
>NZ_JAIQDJ010000034.1 GCF_020034655.1 Thermomonas beijingensis
TGGCTATGGCCAGAAAGCCGAGTGCGGCAATGAAAATAAGTGCGCTTCCGGCCGCAATGAGGCCAGTCACGCGAATAAGAGAGTTTGAGTCGCTGCAATCTTCCATAGCGGCCTAACACTTGAGTTAAGCCGACACGCGTAGTGGCGGCGAATGCGTGCTAGCGTAGCGCAAGCACGCATTTGACGCCACGAAGCGGGTTCGGCTTGAACGAATTGTTAGGCGAGATTTTTGCACTGAGCAAAGTGACTGCGCTAGATGGCTTTGAGTAGCTGCTGCTTGTGAGGGTTGGTACTCAATGCGTGCATTGTTGCTGTGTCATGGCCTTGAAACCTACTGCGACGGCAGAGCGAATGCTCTTGCAGAAAAGCATGGTTGAAACGCTCAGCTGACGTAGCCACTGTGCGATTGAAACGTAGAGCACACGATCGCAGCGCACTGCTCTTAAACAGCTTTGACCGCAATGCGCCCTTGCTTTTGAAACGCCTAACACCTGAATTAAGCCGCGCCGCGAAGCGGCGTCGGCTTGAATGAATTGTTAGACCTGCCAACCGCAGAGCTGGACAAGTCTTTGAACTGAACCTCTACCGGAACTTGATGGCGGCACGAGTTCCCTCGCGCGGGGTAACGCCATTGGGTCACAGCCGAAAGAATTGCCTCGTTGTATCCAACGGGCTGGCCGCGGCTACGACCGATAGGATGCCACGCCGCAGAGACGATGGCGGGTGACTGCACTTGACCGGTGCGACTAATGACAAACGAGACCTGGGCTTTGCCAGAGAACTCGTTGTGCAGTCGAGGCGGCAGCTTTGGCGGAACGGTCGATGTAGGAGTAAGGCCAGAAGAACAGGCCGGATGCGACTCGGCAGCAGCGGATGCACCAAGTGTGATGCCAAGAAGCAGAACTACCAGACTGCAGATTCTTCTCATGGCAGGTCTAACGCCTGAATTAAGCCGCGCCGCGAAGCGGCGTCGGCTTGAATGAATTGTTAGCGCCCAACCGGATCATAGATGATCAATGGGGTTGCGACCCATTCCTTAAAAGACGTGTTGGCTGAAAAAACACGCAGCAAAGCTCTACACGGCATGGATAGACGATCAATTACCAAATGCGAGAGTCCTTTGAGCGCAGCGATGCCTGGAACGAAATACTCGTCTGTAGGGGAAAGGGCAAAACGAGTTTCGCCGCTCTTGATTGAGAAGAAGGCTTCTTCGCCAACAAATTCCTCTGTTTTGCGAGGCTTGGTCGGGTCTGGTTTGCCAATCAAAGTGATCGTGTGCGTTGTTCGGGACAGGGTGACCTTGCTAGTACCAAATACACCATCAACCCAGAAGTGCCCGGACGGTGAGTCCATTGTGTATGCAGAGTCCTCAAATATGGGATACCTATCAAGTCGCCTTGATAGCTGATCAAGCATTTCTAGTGTGGAAACACTATAGGACTTGCTCTCACTTGAGCTTCCACCACCGGAGAACAATGGTAGTGAGGCAGAGGCTTGTAGGCCCTGTGTGCGTGTAATTGAGGTTTTTGGCGACACGTCGAACTCTGATTCATACAGTCGAGACACAAAGTCAGTGTCGAGGTAGATCAGTCTTTCGGCTAACGATTTATCTTTCATGGGCGCTAACACCTGAGTTAAGCCGCGCCGCAACGAGGTGCAACCGAAGCGACCGCAGCCTGAAACCGAAAGATAACACGATGCCATGAAGCGGCGTCGGCTTGAACGAACTGTTAGGTTGTAGGCGCCCGACGACCCAGTGCACACGCGAAGCAAGCTACGGAATGCTACCGCCACCACGGTG
>NZ_JAIQDJ010000035.1 GCF_020034655.1 Thermomonas beijingensis
CTACAACCTAACAGTTCGTTCAAGCCGACGCCGCTTCATGGCATCGTGTTATCTTTCGGCGTCCGGCTGCTGTCGCTTCGGTTGCACCTCGTTGCGGCGCGGCTTAACTCAGGTGTTAGGGCGCAAGGAAGGACTTATGCGACTGGCAGCACAGATTCTTCTTTTCGTGCCCATACTCATTGGGTTCTGGTACGTACACAGCGAACTTTCCATGTGGTTTCAATGGCTACCTGACCTCTTCTCAGCAAGACCGTTGCGCTTGACTGGCCTGCTGCTTGGAGCCGTCCTGTCAGGGATTTTTGCGGGCATCATCTTCACAGCTCCCATCCGGCTTCTCTACCAGCGAAGAGCCCTGTTAGCTGGCGTAGCTGTATCGCTCTTAGCTACAGCTTCAAATGTGTATCACATGCAGTTTTTTGGCCACTTGCCATTCACCAAGGCGGCTTTGCTACTAGATCTTGCAGCCCTCTTCTTGGCGTTGCCACTGTGTTTATTCTTTCTTAGCCGGCTGCGCCCTAACAATTCATTCAAGCCGACGCCGCTTCGCGGCGCGGCTTAATTCAGGCGTTAGGCCTTAGAAAACCATCATGGCTTCCGAACCCACAGCGCTGACCGTCTTGATGGTTGCCGGGCTATTGCCCGTACTGCTGCTGTTTCGGCGCTATCCGCGCCGGCTGGGTCGCACACGAGAGCTCGCGGTGAACCTCGCCGCTGGCTCTGGCGCGCTGCTGCCGGTCGCGCTGACGCGACTCGAACTAGTCCAGGCTCCTCTTGGAATCTATGCGCTCGCCTATTTCGCCCTGTACTTCGCTGGCCTGCTGGTCTTCAATTGGCGGCAGGAACAGCTAAGCCGTCGCGGTCCGGCTAGCTAAGGCCTAACAATTCGTCCAAGCCGACGCCGCTTCGCGGCGCGGCTTAACTCAGGTGTTAGGCGGCAATGGACAGATCTGCGTGGCCCTGGATCACACTGCAGCTTGCATTCGTTGGAGTCGTTGTCGCGTTCCTTACGTTCTATCTCGGCAGTCCGTATGTCGTAACGCTTTGGATCTTGTTGGGGTGGAGCACAATCGGGCAACTCGTAACGCTGGACGACGACATGCCGGGCGGCTGGTCAAACCCTGACGGCGATCGCGCATGGTGGCGGCACGCAAAGATCTGGCTCGCGACCACCTTCGCCTGCTTCCTATTCGTAGGCTGGCTCATGTACAACTTTCCGTGGATTCGTGACTACGGCTGGTAGGATCAGGCCTGCCGCCTAACAATTCATTCAAGCCGACGCCGCTTCGCGGCGCGGCTTAACTCAGGTGTTAGGTTTAGCGCGGAATTTTTTGGGGATGTGCGGGCTTTGCATTGAATTTCGCTTGATAGGTTTACTGTTAGGTTCAAGTGTGCCCTTGCGTACTTGGCCCACAGCGCGCAGGGGACCTGCGCACCGTGGTGGCGGTAGCATTCCGTAGCTTGCTTCGCATG
>NZ_JAIQDJ010000036.1 GCF_020034655.1 Thermomonas beijingensis
CGCTCACTGAGCTCAGCAGTCCAATTGCTGCCGATACGAGTGTGCAGAGAGCAGCAACAAGTGCACCCAACGAGCGAGCTTTTGATCTTGACGCTGGTGATTGCTTCATGAGGCCTAACGCCTGAATTAAGCCGCGCCGCGAAGCGGCGTCGGCTTGAATGAATTGTTAGGCGTTTCCGCCTTGACCGAGACTTGGCCTGGCATGCTAAGTGCAGTGTAAAAGTGAAGAGCCAAGTCATTGGAGGACGCGTAATTCTCCAATTTGGAACGGAGTAATTCTGAGTCATTGGCCCAGAAACCAACTGACTCAATTCGCCCCTGCGATGCATCTTGTCCTGAGAAGGTTTGTGTATATACGACTCTCAAGTTCTTGGGTCTTGATTCGGTAATTGGAAACCCACGAACTACGGGAAGAAGAGGGACAAAGAAGGAGTCTGGCGCTTCTGATGCGCGTCGCCACTTCATAGATATCTCGTCATATGCGAAGTGGCATTTCTTGCAAAATTGAGAGTTGCTGCTGAAAGGCTCCGATATATACCCGTGGTAGCTCCGATTCCAGACTTCAAGATTGATGCTTGGACGCGAAGTGTCGTCTTTGATCGCTCCAACAACAGTTAAATTTCCGCCGCACACTGGGCAACTGCCACCACCATGAGCGATACCCACTGCGGATAGGGGGAGAAGACTGAGTGCGAGAACAAACTCTCTACGTTGCATGATTGCCTCAGAAACGCCTAACGATTGAGTTCATGCGGGCCGCGAAGCGGCCTCGCATGCAACGAATTGTTAGCCGTCAATGCAGATGAGGAATTGGAATGAGAACCAGAAATCACGACTGGTACGACAGCATCAAGAACGTCCCGGTTTATGGCGTGCAGGTTTTCCATGAAGGCAAATGGAAGCACGCATCAATCGGCGGCAAGCCGATTTGGTGCGACACCGTAGAAGAACGCGACGAACAGCGAAAGCGCCTGAAGAGATTGCTGAAGCTGCAAGAGAAAATGGCCATGACGGCTAACACCTGAGTTAAGCCGCGCCGCAACGAGGTGCAACCGAAGCGACAGCAGCCGGACGCCGAAAGATAACACGATGCCATGAAGCGGCGTCGGCTTGAACGAACTGTTAGGTTGTAGGCGCCCGACGACCCACTGCGCATGCGAAGCAAGCTACGGAATGCTACCGCCACCACGGTGCGCAGGTCCCCTGCGCGCTGTGGGCCAAGTACGCAAGGGCACACTTGAACCTAACAGTAAACCTATCAAGCGCAATTCAATGCAAAGCCCGCATATCCCCAAAAAATTCCGCGCTAAACCTAACACCTGAGTTAAGCCGGACCGCTGCGCGGCACGGCGATGTGGTACACGCTACCACTTAAGCCGAGCCGCGAAGCGGTCTCGGCTTGAACG
>NZ_JAIQDJ010000037.1 GCF_020034655.1 Thermomonas beijingensis
TGGGCCAAGTATGCAAGGGCACACTTGAACCAAACAGTAAACCTATCAAGCGCAATTCAATGCAAAGCCCGCACATCTCCAAAAAATTCCGCGCTAAACCTAACACCTGAATTAAGCCGACCCGCGAAGCGGGTTCGGCTTGAATGAATTGTTAGGCCCCAGCACTGGCAACCGGAGCCTCTTTACCGTGATAAGCAGAGTATGCCGATAGTACGTCTGCAGGATCGAGTGGGGCACCGCTAGCCAAGCGGCTGAGAACTGGCCCAAGCCATGTCTTAACCAAGCCATAGTGTTCGGGCCAATCGCCTAGAAGCTCACCAGCAGAGATGCGCGCAGCGTGCGTGTGGTAACCAACACCGGACCACACCCAGAATGGCCGCGCTGGGTCGTCTGGAGCAAAGTCCACTCCAATGAACTCGGAACCCGATACGGTGCGCTCTTTTGCAATCTCGTGGCTGAGTTTGGTCATGGGGCCTAACACCTGAGTTAAGCCGCGCCGCGAAGCGGCGTCGGCTTGGACGAATTGTTAGGCGTCACCCGGGGCGCGACGCCGTAGCGGGAATTTAGCACCTGCGCTAAGGAAAGAGCGGTGTCAGCGACTTCGTTGAAGTACACCGTGTTGATACCCAGGGAGGCGGGTGCGACTAGGTTCCGCTCGCTGTTATCGACAAAGATGCATTGTTTCGGCTCCACACCCAGCAACTCGACTGCGCGCTGGAAGATGCTCGTGTGTTCCTTGCCTGATCCGTGCTCAGCTGACACTAGCACCAGATTGAAGATGCTAGTTAGCGAGTGGTACTCGCAGAGGCAGCTCATACGGTCAGCTTTGTTATCCGTAATGACGGCTGTGGCATAGCGAGAACCCAGTTCTGCCGCGTAGGCGAGCAGATCGTGGCGAATCGGGGTGCTTTCAAAAGCCCGCACCAACAGCGACGGGTCAAGGTCGCATCCCAGCCGGGCGCAGATTTCGGGCCACACGGCACTGTGAGTAGTGTGGCCCAGCAGCAGATGCTCGTTGAATGGTGCAAAGGCATGCCACAGGGCGCCTTCAGCTAAGCCAGTCTGGCGGCTCAGAGACCGGATAGTGCTGACCGAACCAGTCTTGTCGGTGGTGAGCACGCCATCGAAGTCGAATAGAACCGCCTTAATCACACATCGCTCCCGACCGCACGTCGCGAAAGAGTTGCTGTGACGCCTAACACCTGAGTTAAGCCGCGCCGCGAAGCGGCGTCGGCTTGAACGAATTGTTAGCCCACTATGCCAGTTATTGGATTGCAGGCGGCGACGCTGAAATGGACCTGAGTTGATAGGAAAATTTGTAGCCCCCCAAAGGTGCGCCTTCCTTGAAGCCAGTTATCTCGCTCGTTTGGCTCCT
>NZ_JAIQDJ010000038.1 GCF_020034655.1 Thermomonas beijingensis
AGTGAATCGCCCCGGCTTTCATGGAGGCCGGTTGGTTTAAGTTAAATGGCATCTGCCGTCATGGCGATTTGCCGGTAGTAGTTTGCCTCAGCTTCGGCCGGCGGGATATAGCCGATTGGTTCGAGTAGGCGATGGTGATTGAACCAGGACACCCATTCGAGCGTGGCCAGTTCGACGGCCTCCATCGTTTTCCAAGGGGCACGGCGGTGAATCAATTCTGCCTTGTAGAGGCCGTTGATCGTTTCCGCCAGCGCGTTATCGTAGCTGTCGCCACGACTGCCTACAGACGGCTCTATGCCCGCCTCGCCGAGGCGCTCGGTGTAGCGGATGGAAACATACTGCGATCCTCGATCGCTGTGATGTATCAAGGCGTCCGAGAGTTCTGGCTGCCGGGCATATAGCGCTTGCTCCAGCGCGTCGAGCACAAAGTCTGTACGCATGGAACGGCTGACGCGCCAGCCAACGATGCGCCGGGCGAAGACATCGATGACAAACGCCACATACAGCCAGCCTTGCCAGGTGGAGACATAGGTGAAATCCGACACCCACAACTGGTTCGGACGATCCGCCCTGAATTGACGATTGACCCGGTCCAGCGGACAGGGCACGGCTTTGTCAGGAATCGTGGTTCGCACCACCTTGCCACGCCTGACACCGGCCAATCCCAAACGTTTCATGAGCCGCTCAACCGTACAGCGGGCCACTTCAAGCCCTTCTCGGTTCAACTGGCGCCAGACCTTGTCGGCACCGTACACCTGCATGTTGGCTTGCCAGACCCGCTGGATCTGCGGCATCAAGCCATCATCACGCCGGGTACGGACACAACGCAGTGCCGGGTTGCGCTGACAAGCCGCATGCCGTCGATAGCCTGACGGGGCAACCTGCAAAACCTTGCAGATCGGCTCGACCCCATAGGTGTCGCGATGCTGATCAATGAAGCCTTTCAGGATTTGAGTCGGCGGTCGAGCTCCGCCTGGGCAAAAAACGCACTGGCCAGCTTCAGGATTTCATTGGCCCGACGCAATTCCTTGACCTCGCGCTCCAACGCCTTGATGCGATCTCGTTCTTCGCTGGTAACACCGTCGCGTGTTCCTGTATCGATCTCATGTTTGCGTACCCATTCGTGCAAGGTCTGGGTAGCACATCCAATCTTCGGAGCAATCGACTCAATCGCCGCCCAATGTGACGGGTATTCATGGCGGTGCTCCTGCACCATGCGAACAGCGCGCTCGCGAACTTCAGGGGAATACTTGTTTGATTTGTTCATGGCTCCATCTTCTCAGAGGTTGGAGCCTCCTCAAAACCCGGGGCGATTCA
>NZ_JAIQDJ010000039.1 GCF_020034655.1 Thermomonas beijingensis
GCGAAGCAAGCTACGGAATGCTACCGCCACCACGGTGCGCAGGTCCCCTGCGCGCTGTGGGCCAAGTACGCAAGGGCACACTTGAACCAAACAGTAAACCTATCAAGCGCAATTCAATGCAAAGCCCGCATATCCCCAAAAAATTCCGCGCTAAACCTAACACCTGAGTTAAGCCGCGCCGCGAAGCGGCGTCGGCTTGGACGAATTGTTAGGCGGCACCGCGATCACGGCTGGTCCGCCCGCGCAATTACTTTCAGGACCGGAGTCTTGCCGGCTCCGTCCGCGAAGGCAACCCCGACAGTTACCTCCGGACGCACACCAGGCACTTCCACACCCCACATGAGCGTTTCGATTCGCTCAATGCTCACGTACTTAGGCGGGCCGGACTTCTGCCCATTCAAGCAAGCTAGTACACGGCGAAAGTTGTGTTGGGGGAACTCTGTGGAAGTGTTCGCCATCAGGTACTGGCAAAGTCGCTTGCCGGGTTCGTATTCGCCGTGGTCGCAGTTCTTGTAGAAGAGGGAATCCGGATATTGCGGGGTGGGACCCCACACGGTGGTTAGGGCTACCTCGTGGGTGCCCGAGACCTCAGTTTGGTTAGCGAACGCGGCGATTTCGCTGCACAGAGCATCCTTTCGCGAATGCACTGATGCACAGGAAGCCAGCACGAGCCCGGCTAACGCAGCTACGAGGAACCGAAGAAGTTTCATGTGCCGCCTAACACCTGAGTTAAGCCGCGCCGCGAAGCGGCGTCGGCTTGAATGAATTGTTAGGTGCCACGCGGGAACGGCGGCCAAGAGCTACAAGATTTGACGTCTTGCAGTTCCCCTGACCATAGCCCCATGTGGCCTTGGCGGGCTGATGTAAAGCGCCCGATGACATACGCGTATCCGTCAGTGAAATTTTTCTTGCTGCGAGATTCACACTTGCTCGCATTTAGCCACAGGCCGTTCTTGTGCAGGCCGTACTGGTAGTCATCTTTGTGGAGATAGATTCCATTCCCTTCAAACTCCAGATGCACGTACCCAGTAAGAGAAACGAGCTTTCCTTCGTATTTTTCCGGCGCGGCAATTAGCTGGATAAGCGAAACCCGCTGCGGTGGCTCTTGAGCGTATGCCAAGAGTGGGGTCGTGCTTAGGGCGAGAAGAGTGGCAATGGAAGCGCGATCAATTTTCATGGCACCTAACACCTGAGTTAAGCCGCGCCGCAACGAGGTGCAACCGAAGCGACAGCAGCCGGACGCCGAAAGATAACACGATGCCATGAAGCGGCGTCGGCTTGAACGAACTGTTAGGTTGTAG
>NZ_JAIQDJ010000040.1 GCF_020034655.1 Thermomonas beijingensis
GCGCCGCAACGAGGTGCAACCGAAGCGACAGCAGCCGGACGCCGAAAGATAACACGATGCCATGAAGCGGCGTCGGCTTGAACGAACTGTTAGGTTGTAGGCGCCCGACGACCCACTGCGCATGCGAAGCAAGCTACGGAATGCTACCGCCACCACGGTGCGCAGGTCCCCTGCGCGCTGTGGGCCAAGTACGCAAGGGCACACTTGAACCTAACAGTAAACCTATCAGGCGCAATTCAATGCAAAGCCCGCATATCCCCAAAAAATTCCGCGCTAAACCTAACACCTGAGTTAAGCCGTGCCACTGCACGGCCGCAAACAAGAACGAACATGCCGAAAAAAATTGCGGCCGTGAAGTGGCATCGGCTTGAACGAATTGTTAGACCTGTGCGCTCTTGCAATGAACCGTAAAGTGAACAGGCCGGAAAGCCAATTTGTACCACGAAATCAAGCGCCGTGTCAGCTGCGTGAAACCCGCTCTGGCTCTTGCTCTACAAGCGAATGCAGGCTGTAGATTCTGATCTTGATCTTGTTGCAAATTTGAAAGCTTCTTGCCGTTGAAGCGAGGTCAAAAAATGTCTTGCCAAATCATGCGTTGTGCGGGTGTCAATGTCTTTGCAAAGCACGCGCGGCATGTTGCTCTTCACAGGTCTAACGCCTGAGTTAAGCCGACCTGCGTAGCGCAGGGAACGGCGTGGCAAGCTTAACCTGCCACGCCGTTGCCGGAGCGAAGCGGGTTCGGCTTGAACGAATTGTTAGGGCGCTGCCTACTCACCTTGTCCGCGCATGTTGGTGATCTCAACGATCTCGGTGACGGTAAGGACATGTTTGCAGCGGCCAAGACCACCATAGCTGCCTCGCGGGCCAAGCTTGCCGCGTAGGACCACGTGTGATGTGCCCCACGGGCCAGCTGCATTCTTGGCAGGAAGCTCCGCCTTTTGCATGGATAGGCCGTTGAGGCACCAATTTTCGTCTTTTCCGTCCGGCGTAAAGATGGCGTTCTCGAAGTTATAGAAGTACTCGCCGCTATAGGACGGGTCTTTAGCAGGACTCGATGCGCAAGCTGCCAATGATGCTGCGATGGCTATTGTCACAATTGCGAAACTCTTCATTGCTGCGCCCTAACGCCTGAGTTAAGCCGACCGGCGTAGCGGCGGCAAATAGGAACGACCCAGCCTCAGCGCATTGCCGCCGCGAAGCGGGGTCGGCTTGAACGAATTGTTAGGTGCCAACTCGCTT
>NZ_JAIQDJ010000041.1 GCF_020034655.1 Thermomonas beijingensis
CGTGACGAACCCGCCAGCAAGCGCATCAACAACGTCTATCTGGCCGGCAGCCTATTGGCCGAAATCACCCGCCCCATCGGCAGCAACGCGCCCACCATCAGCTACTTCCACACCGATGCATTAGGCAGCCCCATCGCCAAAACCAATGCCGCCGGCGCTATTATCGAAACCAGCGAGTACGAACCGTATGGGAGGTTACTCAACCGACAAAACGATGACCGCGCCGGGTACACCGGGCATGTGATGGATGCTGTGTCCGGGCTGACGTATATGCAGCAGCGCTATTACGATCCGGGGATCGGCGCGTTCCTGTCCGTCGATCCCGTCACGGCTTACAGCAATCCGGTGGGGGCGTTTAATCGGTACCGTTATGCCAGCGGGAATCCTTATCGGTTTACTGATCCGGATGGGCGTTGCGCTGATCGTTATAAAGACGGCTCTTGTAGAGTGATTGTTGACTCCGCTACTGGGGATGACGGGCATAAAGCTGGAAAACAGCTTGAAGCCACACTAAATAGATACGATAGAGCAATTAATAAGCTTGGCGATGATGTCAGATTTACAGTCGTAGGTATAAACCGAATGGGCTCTATCGGTGTATTGACGGGAAAAGAAATCAAGACAATTTGGAATAGTCAGCATGTCAGAATCGTTCCGGCATCGGCCATTCCACGGAATGGTGGCGCAGGTGGTTTTACATCGCCCGGGAGGACGCATTTTTCGCCTGAGGCTGTGTCAAAGTATGCGGCGCTTCCTTCAGGTGTCGAGTCGCTTTTGTTTCATGATTTTTCCCATTTAACCCAAGCCGGGATTGACGCGGAAGTTGGGAATGTGGGTGCAACGAGCGGCCCTGGATTTATCGAGCGAGAGATGAAAGTGCACACCATTGGGAGTGTGATGGCGAAATCTGTTGGAGCACCATTCAATTGCAAAACTTCTAGGTATGGGTGCTACTGATGAAATCCGCCATGATCACGTGCGTTTGCATTGCGCTCGCTGGATGCGCATCGAGTGCCGATACAATAGAATTCACGCGCTTCGAAAATTCCAGCGGCGAAGTTATCTCGCTAACGCGTAATGCAGTCATCATTCGCGGGGCGAGTTCAACTCTGATTCGCAACAGTGTTGATTGATTCCCCGTTGAGGACTTCGAGGGGCGTTTTGAAGCCGAGTATCTTTCTGGGGCGGTTGTACAAGCGCTGCTCGACCCAAC
>NZ_JAIQDJ010000042.1 GCF_020034655.1 Thermomonas beijingensis
GGGTATCCGGATTTTAGTGTGGGAAGCCTGTCCTAGCTGTTGCCTGCCTTCCAACTCTTGCCTGTAGGTTTCAGGCTTCTCCAGCCCTTCCTGTCTTCAGCCTTAAATGTGGGATTTGATCTACTACCAGATAGACAGCCTGCTTGCGGCAAGTCTAGGATTCAGCCAACTCACCGGATGCAGGACGCATGGGGAAGCCAGTTCGCCGCCATTGGATCACGTGCTTGGTTGGCCTGTGTTTCGCTGCAGTGCTCGCACCGGCTTGGGCCTCGGACCCGCTGGCGGCGCTCAAGGCGCAGTTCGCGCTCCCCGATGCCAAGGTCGACTACGCCACCGCTAAGCTGACCGTCGATCGCCTGATCGATCCGAACACCGATACCACCGCCGTCCGCCGCGAACTCAATCGCTGGCAGCAGGTGGTTCGCTCGAATGTCCCTGCCGGCGCTAATAGCCGCCAGATGCTCGATGTCCTGCTCAAGACGCTGTACCAGCCCGGCCCTTGGAATGGCGGCAAGCCCTTCAGCTATGACCTGGACGATCCACTGGGCAAGAAGCCGGTCAACAAGCGGCTGGCGACCTATCTGGCGACCCGCAAGGGCAACTGCGTATCGATGCCGATTCTGGTCGCAATCCTGGGGCAGCGGCTTGGCCTGACCATCACACTGTCTACGGCACCAGAACACGTCATGGCGATGTTCGCCGACGACACGCAGCAGGCCTGGGTGTACGTCGAGGCGACCGGCGGCGGCTACAAGCGCGACGAGAGCTACATCCGCGACACCGGGATCAGTCAGATCGCTCTCGATAACGAAAACTACCTGAGGCCACTGCACCCGCACGAGAGCGTAGGCGTGATCGCCAGCACCCTGATGGAGCACTACGCGCGGGAGGGCGACGGGGACGCATTGATGGCGGTTGCCGACTTGGCTTTGACCGCCAACCCGAAGGATACGGTGGCGATGGTCTGGAAAGCCAACGCCTATTACCTACAGATCCAGGCGCGTTATCAGAAGAAGTACCCGAACGCCTCCGATATCCCGGCGGACAAAGTTGCGGACTTCCAGCGCCTCAGCCGGGAGAACCTGGCTTGGTTTGAGAAGGCCGAGGCGTTAGGCTGGGCCCAGAGGACACCCGAGCAGGATGCGGCTTACCTGCAATCGATCCAGCGCGAGAAGACGAAGAGG
>NZ_JAIQDJ010000043.1 GCF_020034655.1 Thermomonas beijingensis
GGGGCGAGTTCAACTCTGATTCGCAACAGTGTTGATTGATTCCCCGTTGAGGACTTCGAGGGGCGTTTTGAAGCCGAGTATCTTTCTGGGGCGGTTGTACAAGCGCTGCTCGACCCAACGCAGATAATCGTCGGTGAGGGTGCTGAAGTCCATGCTGCGTGGCAAGTATTGGCGCGCCAGGCCGTTGCCGTTTTCGTTGCTGCCGCGCTGCCATGCCGAGTAGGGATCGGCGAAGTAGAAATCGCTCTTCAGTGCGCAGGCGATGAACTGATGGTCGGCAAATTCCTTGCCGTTATCGGAGGTCAGCGTGTGCACAACCCGACGCAACCTGCCGAGGCGGCGCAGGATGGCATTGCGCACGTTCTCGGCGGTGCCATCTGGCGAGTAGGCAAGCAAATGCAGGCGGTTGCGACGTTCGGTCATGGTGACGACCACCGCCTTGCCGCTGGCGGCGCGCATGGTGTCCAGCTCCCAGTCGCCAATGCGGCTGCGGGTTTCCACGATGGCGGGTCGCGTCGACCAATGACGACGATGCAGCAACTGGCCGCGGCCGTCACGCAGACCGCGCTTGCGGCGTTTGCGACGGCGTCGGCGCAGCTGTTTGAATAACGTGCCGCCTCGGCGTTGGTCGGCGTAGATGTATTGGTAGATCCACTCGTGGCTGGCCAGCCCGGCGCGCCCGGCAATTTGTGCGGGGCTGTGGTCTTCGGCCAGCAGGGCTTCGATTTGTCGAATGCACTCGGCGTCGATGCGTCCGCGCCGGCTGGCACGCAGGCGGCGCTGCTGCATCAATTGATGCGCCACATTCGGCTGGTAGCGCCGGCCAGTCCGGTTGCGGCGAAGCTCGCGGCTAATTGTACTGGGTGCACGCTCCAGCATCAGGGCAATGGATCTGATGCTGAAACAGGCTTCGTGCAGGGCGTGGATGCGATATCGTTCGTGCAGGTTCAGGCGGCTTGCGGCCATGGGCAACTCCACTTGG
>NZ_JAIQDJ010000044.1 GCF_020034655.1 Thermomonas beijingensis
GCCCAACACACTCCGCGCCACCGCCTCAGCGGCTTTGATGCCGTCCACGCCGGCTGACAAAATGCCGCCGGCGTAGCCTGCGCCCTCGCCTGCCGGGAACAGGCCGCGCGTGTTGCGGCTGTGGCCATCCTCGCCGCGGGTGATCCGCAGCGGCGAGGACGTGCGGGTCTCCACGCCGGTCAGCACCGCGTCGTGCATGGCGAAGCCGCGGATCTGGCGGTCGAACGCCGGCAGCGCCTCGCGGATCGCCTCGATCGCGTAGCGCGGCAGCGCTGCGTCCAGCGACCCCAGCCGCACGCCGGGCTTGTACGAGGGCTGCACTTGGCCGAACGCCTGCGAGGGACGGTTGGCGATGAAATCGCCGACCAGTTGCCCCGGCGCCTCATAGTCGCCACCGCCGAGGGCGAACGCCTGCGACTCCCAGTATCGCTGCAGCGCGATGCCGGCCAGCGGGCCGTCGCCGTAGGGCGCGAAATCCTCGGGCGTGATCCCCACCACGATGCCGGCGTTGGCATTGCGCTCGTTGCGCGAATACTGGCTCATGCCGTTGGTGACCACCCGGCCGGGTTCGCTGGTGGCGGCCACCACGGTGCCGCCGGGGCACATGCAGAAGCTGTACACCGATCGGCCGTTGCTGGCGTGGTGGACCAGCTTGTAGTCGGCCGCGCCCAGCAGCGGATGGCCGGCCTGCGGGCCGAACCGCGCGCGGTCGATCACTGTCTGCGGATGCTCGATGCGGAAACCCAGCGAGAACGGCTTGGCCTCCAGATACACGCCGCGGGCGTGCAGCATGGCGAAGGTGTCGCGCGCGCTGTGGCCCAAGGCCAGCACCACGTGGTCGGCGCG
>NZ_JAIQDJ010000045.1 GCF_020034655.1 Thermomonas beijingensis
TGGGGCGCGGCCTAACAATTCGTTCAAGCCGACCCCGCTTCGTGGCGGCGCCTGCGTGCTTGCGGTACGCTAGCACTCCGCCGCCGCCACTACGCAGGTCGGCTTAACTCAGGCGTTAGGCCGCAGGTGAAGGTCATGTCGCTCATCAAAAATTTCCGTACCAAGGTTATCGCCAGCTTGTTCTGCGTTACGTGTTCGCCGTGGACCCCAGCAATCGCTGGCGACGCGACAACCGCAACAACCGCAACAGCCTTAGGCCAGAACGCAACACCCGAGGCAATTGTCGACGCTCAACTTGCCGCCTACAACCGTAGGGATCTAGAAGGCTTTCTTAGTTTCTACGCTGAGGATGCAGTCCTTGCAAACTACCCCGATCATGTCACGCAGACAGGCAAAGCCGAAATGCGCACTCGGTATCAGTTGCGCTTCAGCAATCCTAGTTTGCACGCCGAGATCATCAAGCGAATCACCTTTGGGGGGTTCGTCATAGACCATGAGCGTGTCGTGGCACCACCACCGGCAGAGGGCACTCTAGAGGCGGTTGCCGTCTATGAAATCAAGGACGGTAAGATAGTCCGGGTCACATTTCTCAAGAACTAATGCAACTGCGGCCTAACAATTCGTTCAAGCCGAAATTGTTTCGCTACATCAAACACATGGCAGATTAAGCTTGCCATGTGTTTGCTTCCGCTACACAATTCGGCTTAACTCAGGTGTTAGGTGCGCACGAAACCAATGTTGCAAATCCTCAGAAATCCAAAGTTTCGATTTTTCCTCGTAATTGGCGCCGTTCCGATCTTGCTTGTTGCTGCTGCCATCGGCACTTTCAGCCTT
>NZ_JAIQDJ010000046.1 GCF_020034655.1 Thermomonas beijingensis
ATAACACGATGCCATGAAGCGGCGTCGGCTTGAACGAACTGTTAGGTTGTAGGCGCCCGACGACCCACTGCGCATGCGAAGCAAGCTACGGAATGCTACCGCCACCACGGTGCGCAGGTCCCCTGCGCGCTGTGGGCCAAGTACGCAAGGGCACACTTGAACCTAACAGTAAACCTATCAAGCGAAATTCAATGCAAAGCCCGCACATCCCCAAAAAATTCCGCGCTAAACCTAACGCTTGAGTTAAGCCGACCTGCGTAGCGCAGGTAACGGCGTGGCAAGCTTAATCTGCCACGCCGTTGCCGGAGCGAAGCGGGTTCGGCTTGAACGAATTGTTAGACGTGTGGCGACGAACGATGATCTCCGCAATAGCCGGCCGAGTGTAAAGATTTACAGGATCCATGCCGCCTGGAACCTCGGGCCGTTGGAACTCGCCGTCATCAAACGCGGAGAAGATCTCAAACGCCAGCTCAGGCAGTGCGAATTGCGCTAAGCCAAAGATCCAATTGATAGCAGCATCAGCGTCCTCAAATGACAGGCGATTGGCGGCGAACTCATTTGCTACATACCAAGCCATAGCGTCATAGAAGGACTCGCGGGTTACGCCCGCCTCGGAACATGCAGCATCTACAGCCGCTTCAGTGGGCGGCCGATCTGCGGAGCACTCTGCTACAAATTGCCTAATTGCTTGATCCACACGTCTAACACCTGAGTTAAGCCGCGCCGCAACGAGGTGCAACCGAAGCGACAGCAGCCGGACGCCGAAAGATAACACGATGCCATGAAGCGGCGTCGGCTTGAACGAACTGTTAGGTTGT
>NZ_JAIQDJ010000047.1 GCF_020034655.1 Thermomonas beijingensis
CTACAACCTAACAGTTCGTTCAAGCCGACGCCGCTTCATGGCATCGTGTTATCTTTCGGCGTCCGGCTGCTGTCGCTTCGGTTGCACCTCGTTGCGGCGCGGCTTAACTCAGGTGTTAGACGGGGTGAGTGCTTCAAGTACCAATGAGGTATTTCAAGCGACTTGATGGTGCGTGTATCGCTTCTGGACACATTAGCGCAGGGCTATCATTCACCACATCGCTTCGGTCGCTCTGGCAATAGCTCATCGCCTTCGGGAAAATTCCTTCGGGTGGCATTTCTTTGGCTCCTCACCTTCGCCGTTCTTGGCTTGCGTTACCGCCTTCGGGCTTATCGCTTCGGAGGGCGTGGGCGTTCGCTTCGTGCACTCTGGCGTTCCGCTCTCAAGCTTCGGTTCGTTATTTCGGCACGTTTAACATCGCCTCATTGCTTCGTGTTGTATCCAACAGCTCGCCTCAATTTGTCCTTGTACTCCAAACCGTGTTTGCCGCTGCACAGATCATCGCGTCTGGTTCGTTTACAACCTATTGTCAGCGCCCCGCGTCTAACAATTCGTTCAAGCCGAACCCGCTTCGTGGCGTCAAATGCGTGCTTGCGCTACGCTAGCACGCATTCGCCGCCACTACGCGTGTCGGCTTAACTCAAGCGTTAGGTTTAGCGCGGAATTTTTTGGGGATGTGCGGGCTTTGCATTGAATTTCGCTTGATAGGTTTACTGTTTGGTTCAAGTGTGCCCTTGCGTACTTGGCCCACAGCGCGCAGGGGACCTGCGCACCGTGGTGGCGGTAGCATTCCGTAGCTTGCTTCGCATGTGCAGTG
>NZ_JAIQDJ010000048.1 GCF_020034655.1 Thermomonas beijingensis
CGGCGCGGCTTAACTCAGGTGTTAGATTGATGGAAAAGACACGCTCGCCACTCATAGACCTCGGCATTCTGATTGCCGTCCTACCGGCATTCCTTTTCACCATCGGCACTGCCTACCGTAACGGCTATCTTTCCGCACTCCGGCTGAACGCCGCAATCCTTGATCAAAACTTCCACCAGACCACCTATCAAGGATTCATCCAGCTCATGTCACACGGCTTTACGGCTCTTGCGCTGGCTGCCGTACTTCTGACAATCCTTGCCTACACCGTCATTCCATATTTAACGGACTATCTAGAGAAACAGCCAAAACTGCGCAAGTTCATTGCCATAGCCTTCTCTCCGCCATCGCGCAATCCGACTGAACATGGTGCTCGTCGCATCTCTTTAGCCGCAATAACGGTAATGATTGGGTCAGTAATGTATCTGTACTGCCTAGCTCATTTTGAGAATAGTGGGCGCAACGCAGGCGCAGCCGAGTTGAAAGCACTTCTTGCAGCAAAGTACGAGAACAGCAGAAATATCAAAGTTGTTATCGACGGCAAGCCAGTTGATCTGGTCTACATTGCGTGCGGAAGCACGAACTGCGCTGGATATGCACCAACAAGCAAGCGGCTCGTTTATTTCCCGCAGGGAGTAATGTCGTTCCCGGCGCCATCAATCTAACAATTCGTTCAAGCCGAGACCGCTTCGCGGCTCGGCTTAAGTGGTAGCGTGTACCACATCGCCGTGCCGCGCAGCGGTCCGGCTTAACTCAGGTGTTAGGTTTAGCGCGGAATTTTTTGGGGAT
>NZ_JAIQDJ010000049.1 GCF_020034655.1 Thermomonas beijingensis
GGCATGCCAAAAACCCAAAGGCATTCCTGCTGGCGACCTACTTCTTTTTGGTGAAATGCATGGCTCTAAAGAGGCGCCAGCAGTCATTTCAGAAATAACATGCGTCCTTTCCAATTCGAATAACATTGCGGTAGGAATTGAAGCGCCATCGGTAGATCAGCCACTAATTGATGCTTATTTGCAAAGCGATGGTACTAGCGCAGATAGAGCCAAGCTTATTTCAAGCGACTTTTGGCAGAAAGGGAAGGACGGAAGATCGAGTACCGCTATGCTCCGCCTCATTGAGGACATTCGAATTCTTAAAAAAAGCGGCCGCCCTGTTCAGCTATTTGCTTTCGATGATCAGCCAAACACTGACTTAGAGCGCAATGTAGCTATCGCAAACGGCATCCGTCGTTTCCACAGTTCACACCAAAACACGAAGATCATTGCGTTAATGGGTAATATTCACGCAATGCAAGAATCAATAACGACAAGCGAAGGTCCACTAATCCCAAGCGGCGCAATACTTAATGATCTAAAGCCCGTTTCAATCCTCATCACATACCCATCCGGCACGACCTGGGCATGCATGCCGGAGTGCGGCGTTCAAAAGCTCAAACCAAGGAGCCAAACGAGCGAGATAACTGGCTTCAAGGAAGGCGCACCTTTGGGGGGCTACAAATTTTCCTATCAACTCAGGTCCATTTCAGCGTCGCCGCCTGCAATCCAATAACTGGCATA
>NZ_JAIQDJ010000050.1 GCF_020034655.1 Thermomonas beijingensis
GCGCCGCAACGAGGTGCAACCGAAGCGACAGCAGCCGGACGCCGAAAGATAACACGATGCCATGAAGCGGCGTCGGCTTGAACGAACTGTTAGGTTGTAGGCGCCCGACGACCCACTGCGCATGCGAAGCAAGCTACGGAATGCTACCGCCACCACGGTGCGCAGGTCCCCTGCGCGCTGTGGGCCAAGTACGCAAGGGCACACTTGAACCTAACAGTAAACCTATCAGGCGCAATTCAATGCAAAGCCCGCATATCCCCAAAAAATTCCGCGCTAAACCTAACACCTGAGTTAAGACGGCCCGCCCGAGCGGAACCGGTTGGCGCCGAGGCCGCGAAGCGGGCTCGGCTTGAACGAATTGTTAGGTTTGCAAGCGGTCATATGGTGACAGCAAGACAGTAGATATTGCCTGGCCGAACTGTCCACTTGCCGTCTGTGTAATCGTGTATTGAATTGTTGAGACATGCTTCGCTTACGCCACGTTCCTGTGCATTGATAGGTCCTAGCAAGTGCGGCAACTTGTCGCACGACACAGCGAATTCCTTCTGGCAAATGTCACGAGCTGCTTGCACTTGTGGGGATGGCTGAATTTGATTCTCAGGAATTTGTGTTGGAACCGTGCTCTGTGAGCAGGCTGCAAGTAGGGGCAGTAGAAATATGCAAGCGCGAGATTGATTCATGGCAAACCTAACACCTGAGTTAAGCCGCGCCGC
>NZ_JAIQDJ010000051.1 GCF_020034655.1 Thermomonas beijingensis
TGGAGTGGCCCGCCTTCCATAGACACCTGAGAATGGGGACAACCCCGGAGGTGTTGGATGGAAAGACAGAGATTCACTGCCGAGTTCAAGCGCGAGGCCGTGCGTTTGATGGAGCGCGGCGACAAGCCCGTGGCGCAGCTCGCTCTTGAGCTCGGCGTACCCCGCAACCGGCTCTACAAGTGGCGTGAGGCGTTGCAGACGGAAGGGGCGCATGCGTTCCGCGGTTCGGGGCGGCGCTCGCCCCAGCAACAGGAGCTGGCGCAATTGCGGAAGCAGGTGGCGCGGCTGGAGCAGGAAAACACGATCCTAAAAAAAGCGACGGCGTACTTCGCGAGCGCGTCCAAGCGCGGTACGCCTGGATCGATGGACAACGACTGACGTATCCGCTGACCGACCTGTGCCAGGCATTGCAGGTATCGGTCAGCGGCTATCACGCATGGAAGCGGCGTTCGCCAAGCGCACGTGCGCAAGCAGACGTGCGCCTGGCAGCGGTGATCATGGCCATGCACCACGAACTTCACGAGCGTTATGGCAGCCGTCGCCTGTGGCGTGAGTTGCGCCGCCGCGGCATCGACTGCGGCAGGCACCGCATGGACCGCCTTCGCCGTGAGCAAGGCTTGTGCACGCGGCGGCGCAGACGCTTCATGCGCGCCCGCGCCGCCTACCAGCGCACGCCCGCCGCACCGCGGCTGTGCACGTGGCCGTTCGCTACC
>NZ_JAIQDJ010000052.1 GCF_020034655.1 Thermomonas beijingensis
TACAACCTAACAGTTCGTTCAAGCCGACGCCGCTTCATGGCATCGTGTTATCTTTCGGCGTCCGGCTGCTGTCGCTTCGGTTGCACCTCGTTGCGGCGCGGCTTAACTCAGGTGTTAGGCGGCAGGGGGAGCATCTCGGTGGACCATAAGAAGCAGATCCATAGCCACATCCAAGCTGCTGCTGATGAGTTGCTTTCCTTCGTTCGCAGCTCTGAGTCGGCGCATCACGAGGGATGGGTGCCGGCGGTTCAAATCAAGGATGCTTTGGCTCTGAATTTTGTTGCCGTTCCTCAACAGGGGAGTCAGTACGGCCCAAAGGGCTGGCTGTTCGCAATTCTCGCCAGAATCCTCGAGGATCAGGGCCGCCTCGAGCACAAGAAAGTCGGTAGCAGGGCGTTCTTTCGTACAAGGCCTGCTGCCTAACAATTCATTCAAGCCGACGCCGCTTCGCGGCGCGGCTTAATTCAGGCGTTAGGTTTAGCGCGGAATTTTTTGGAGATGTGCGGGCTTTGCATTGAATTGCGCTTGATAGGTTTACTGTTTGGTTCAAGTGTGCCCTTGCGTACTTGGCCCACAGCGCGCAGGGGGCCTGCGCACCGTGGTGGCGGTAGCATTCCGTAGCTTGCTTCGCATGTGCAGTGGGTCGTCGGGCGCCTACAACCTAACAGTTCGTTCAAGCCGACGCCGCTTCATGGCATCGTGTTATC
>NZ_JAIQDJ010000053.1 GCF_020034655.1 Thermomonas beijingensis
GCCTAACACCTGAGTTAAGCCGACCCGCAGCGGGGTGGCGACTGGGTGCTAGCGTAGCGGAAAAGCACCCAGGCGGTGCCCCGATGCGGGTTCGGCTTGAACGAATTGTTAGGGCTCACTGCTTGAACTCCGCCACTACGGCAGACGAAAGTAGACGTTTAGCAATCCACCCGAAAAGCCCACTGAAGCCAAGCGCAAAAATGACACTAACTACAGCAATACCAATCATGAAAGGTTTCATGTTTGGTGCTCCGGGCGCGTTGGCAAAACTGTCTTGCATGGAAGAGAACATCGTGAGTTGCAGGATTAGGCTGCCTAGATTCCATGCGATGCCGAGAACCATAAGCCCCACAAAAAGTAGCCGTGCCCAGTTTTTGCGCTTGAGTAGTCCGATTGATGAAGCAAGCGTCAGGACGGAAACAATGAGGAATGCGAGAAAGAAGAGTTGGAAATGACTGGCCATGAAGGCAGCGAATGGTGGGGCGCCAGGCGGAGGCGGAGCTTGCAAGACTTTCTCCATCTCCGGGCCCTTAAACATGGTCTGGATCATGATGTTTTGCAGGATGGAGATCATGGTTCCAAATCCGGATAGGGAAATGAAGATCCAAGCCATTACTGTGACGAAGATGGAACGATTATTTGTGCTGTTCACTTCAATCCCCATTGATGTGTCTGTGAGGCCTAAC
>NZ_JAIQDJ010000054.1 GCF_020034655.1 Thermomonas beijingensis
ACAACCTAACAGTTCGTTCAAGCCGACGCCGCTTCATGGCATCGTGTTATCTTTCGGCGTCCGGCTGCTGTCGCTTCGGTTGCACCTCGTTGCGGCGCGGCTTAACTCAGGTGTTAGACATGCGCACAGAAATTCGGCGGCGCCCGACACTAGCCATCTCGCTCCTACTCTTGAGCATGACCGTTTCGGCCGGTCAGGTGACACAAAGTGCAACGGCCCCGCTTTCCAAGGATGCTGCATTCGCAATCAGTCAAAAGGTCGTCGATAGGCTCGGCACAAAGCAAGAAGACTATCTGGTCCAAGACGCATATAAGAATGGAAAGCTAGAAAACGGCAGTTGGGCCTTCGACTACAGGTGCAGGCCCAAGTCTCTGCCTCCCCCACTCGGCTGCGATTTCCACATACTCATAGACAGCGTGACAGGCGCAGACCTCTACTTAAGCAGTGAGTAGGAGCGCATGTCTAACAATTCGTTCAAGCCGAGACCGCTTCGCGGCTCGGCTTAAGTGGTAGCGTTTACCACATCGCCAAGCCGCGCAGCGGTCCGGCTTAACTCAGGTGTTAGGCCCATGAAGAAAAGTCATCTGCGCGTGCTGGTTCTAGCTGGTCTTGTCCCAGTTTTTGCATCGGCTTGCGCACAGAACGCCACCATCAAGCTGTATGA
>NZ_JAIQDJ010000055.1 GCF_020034655.1 Thermomonas beijingensis
CTGCGTAGGCGGTTGCCGTAGTCGAAGGTATAGCCGGTGCCGTTTTTGCTGGCGAGGTTGCCTTGCAGGTCATAGGTCAGTGCGGTGAGCGCCGGGCTGGCGTTGCCGGTGCATTGCGGGCCGCTGCGCACAAATGCCACTTGGTTGCTGGCGGTGTAGCAGTAGTACTGCGTGCGTGGCAGGCTGCCGCCGCTGAGGCTGACTTGGGTGAGGTTGTCCAGCGCGTCATAGGCGTAGCTGGCGGTGCCGAACATCGGCGAGCTGGCACTGGTGAGACGGTCGAGGGCGTCGTAGGCCATCGTCTTGGTTTGTCTTGCGGCAGGGGTGTTGTCGGTGATGGCGGTGACGTTGCCGTTGGCATCGAACGTGGTGGCCAGCTTCAGGACGCTGCCGTCGGTGCTTTGACTGGGCAGTTGGCGTGCGTTCTGGGTCATCGTGTGCACGATGCCGTTGCCGTAGGTGAACTGCCTGAGGGCACCGTTGGCGTAATAGCTGGCATTACTGGCCAGGGTGTATGTCGTGCCAGCATCGGGGCGTGCGCTGATGGCGGTGGTTTGGCCCAAGGCATTGACGGTGTAATTCACCGC
>NZ_JAIQDJ010000056.1 GCF_020034655.1 Thermomonas beijingensis
CTAACACCTGAGTTAAGCCGCGCCGCGAAGCGGCGTCGGCTTGGACGAATTGTTAGAGCGCGCCGAACGTGCTCTGCATTTGAGGCAGATCATAGGGCAGGAGCAGAGACCGATGCTGGGCGTAAAGCTGCTGGAGCGTGGACCGGTTGGGGCCAACCACATCCATTCCCCGGTCGTCATAGGGGAAGAGAGCGACGCCCGCCTGGAGGTTGAGAAGGTACACGGAGCATTGCAGCTTGGGGCTAATGCCCAGATCCTTGGCCAATGCGCACCAGAGCACATTGGAAAGCAGGGCGATTGGCGCCGCGAAAGCCAGCGTTAAGTCGACCTGCGGCTCTTCCTCGTCGGCCCAGTCATCTGGGTCAACTGCGTCGGCCCAGAAAGCTCGTACTGCTGGGAGAGGGATCTGCGCCGCCTTGAGTTCACGGACAAGTTGCCGGCACTCGAGCCCGCCGCCCTCATGCATGCGGTCCCTGAGGCAAACGGCAAAGTGGTCTGACCCGCGAAAAGCATCTTGAGCGATGAGCAGCGCCTTGCGATGTGCGCTTAGGAATTGCTGGAG
>NZ_JAIQDJ010000057.1 GCF_020034655.1 Thermomonas beijingensis
CATGCGAAGCAAGCTACGGAATGCTACCGCCACCACGGTGCGCAGGTCCCCTGCGCGCTGTGGGCCAAGTACGCAAGGGCACACTTGAACCTAACAGTAAACCTATCAAGCGAAATTCAATGCAAAGCCCGCACATCCCAAAAAATTCCGCGCTAAACCTAACACCTGAGTTAAGCCGCGCCGCAACGAGGTGCAACCGAAGCGACAGCAGCCGGAAACCGAAAGATAACACGATGCCATGAAGCGGCGTCGGCTTGAACGAACTGTTAGGTTGTAGGCGCCCGACGACCCAGTGCACACGCGAAGCAAGCTACGGAATGCTACCGCCACCACGGTGCGCAGGTCCCCTGCGCGCTGTGGGCCAAGTACGCAAGGGCACGCTTGAACCAAACAGTAAACCTATCAAGCGCAATTCAATGCAAAGCCCGCATATCCCCAAAAAAATTCCGCGCTAAACCTAACACCTGAGTTAAGCCGCGCCGCAACGAGGTGCAACCGAAGCGACAGCAGCCGGACGCCGAAAGATAACACGATGCCATGAAGCGGCGTCGGCTTGA
>NZ_JAIQDJ010000058.1 GCF_020034655.1 Thermomonas beijingensis
CTAACGCCTGAATTAAGCCGCGCCGCGAAGCGGCGTCGGCTTGAATGAATTGTTAGGCCCATGACATGACAGCAGTTGCTCAAGCTGATGCCACGCGGCTAGAAAACGCTTGGCGTCTTGTGATTTAGGTGAATCGTAGCTGCTCGAAGTGGACCTGAACTCGCGCTCGCCTTTGCGAATAGTTATGGATCTAAATGGACCATCTAGAACTTGTGGTTCATCTGGATCAACAATCGATGGCAGTCCGGAAGTGATTGCGAATGCTTGTTCAGCCACAGAGGCTGCAGTTGCGGAAGGCATTCTGCACAAAGTTGATACGCCGTCAGTCGCGCGATCTTTCTGGCTGGTGATGTTGTACTCATCAAACACGACTGATCCGCTCTCTAAAAGGGTCGTCGAGTGAACGTGCACGGCGGGGCCGGCGATATGGTCATACAGCTTGATGGTGGCGTTCTGTGCGCAAGCCGATGCAAAAACTGGGACAAGACCAGCTAGAACCAGCACGCGCAGATGACTTTTCTTCATGGGCCTAACACCTGAGTTAAGCCG
>NZ_JAIQDJ010000059.1 GCF_020034655.1 Thermomonas beijingensis
CCTAACACCTGAGTTAAGCCGGCCTGCTGAGCGGGCGCGGCGTTGGTTCAATCATAGCGCCAGCGCCGAGACCGCGAAGCGGGCTCGGCTTGAACGAATTGTTAGGCTGGCGGATCGCTTGTAACTTTGATTGCGTCACCCCTACCGCCGACAACGACTGCTGATCCGTTTGGAGTGCGTTGCAAGAAAAACAGATAGCTAGCTCCTGTCTCACAACAAGCGGGGTCAAATTCACTGATCCCAGTCTTGTACATGACCGTCATTGGCGCGGTTCCCTTGATTAAGGACACCGGTTCAAGGTCCGCAAATTTCTCTGGACCTTGGCCATCATAGGTTCTTGTGACTTTAGCGACCAAGATGTAGTCGGCGCGATCGACCATGTCTTGGGCATACATCTTCACAGGTTCAACCGAGGCAGCCGGGTAGGGAGTGCCAACAGCAGCGATTGCCAAGGCAAGTAGGACAAGTGAGAACCTGTACGTTGTCATGGCCTATCTCCCAATGCGCAACAAACTCACAAAGCCAGCCTAACACCTGA
>NZ_JAIQDJ010000060.1 GCF_020034655.1 Thermomonas beijingensis
ACGGTAGGCAGTGCCGATGGTGAAAAGGAATGCCGGTAGGACGGCAATCAGAATGCCGAGGTCTATGAGTGGCGAGCGTGTCTTTTCCATCAATCTAACACCTGAGTTAAGCCGCGCCGCAACGAGGTGCAACCGAAGCGACAGCAGCCGGACGCCGAAAGATAACACGATGCCATGAAGCGGCGTCGGCTTGAACGAACTGTTAGGTTGTAGGCGCCCGACGACCCACTGCGCATGCGAAGCAAGCTACGGAATGCTACCGCCACCACGGTGCGCAGGTCCCCTGCGCGCTGTGGGCCAAGTACGCAAGGGCACACTTGAACCTAACAGTAAACCTATCAAGCGCAATTCAATGCAAAGCCCGCATATCCCCAAAAAATTCCGCGCTAAACCTAACGCCTGAGTTAAGCCGACCGGCGTAGCGGCGGCAGAAAAGGACGAACCAACCTTAGCACATTGCCGCCGCGAAGCTGGGTCGGCTTGAACGAATTGTTAGGTGCGCAACATTT